>NZ_BBUY01000099.1 GCF_001590865.1 Streptomyces sp. NBRC 110611 | reverse complement strand
GGGTCAGGGTTCGCAACGTCTGGGTATGGGCCGGGAATTGTATGGCCGCTATCCGGTGTTTGCGGCGGCGTTCGATGCGGTGTGTGCCGCGTTGGACGAGCATCTGGAGGAGCGTTCGGTGCGGGATGTCGTCTGGGGTGAGGACGCGGGGCTGCTGAACGAGACTGCGTATGCCCAGGCGTCGCTGTTCGCGGTCGAGGTGGCGCTGTACCGGCTGGTGGAGTCGTGGGGTGTGCGTCCGGATTTTGTGGCGGGGCACTCGATTGGTGAGGTTGCTGCGGCGCATGTGGCGGGTGTGTTCTCGCTTCCGGATGCGTGTGCGTTGGTGGCGGCTCGGGGTCGGCTGATGCAGCGGTTGCCTGTTGGTGGGGCGATGGTGGCGGTCCGGGCGACGGAGGACGAGGTTCTGCCGTATCTGGTGGAGGGGGTGTCGGTCGCGGCGGTCAATGGTCCGTCGTCGGTTGTGGTCTCCGGTGTGGAGGACGCGGTGCTGGCTCTCGTGGCGCGCTTCGAGGCGGAGGGTCGTAGGACCAGCAGGCTGCGGGTCTCGCACGCCTTCCACTCGCCGCTTATGGAACCGATGCTGG
>NZ_BBUY01000098.1 GCF_001590865.1 Streptomyces sp. NBRC 110611 | reverse complement strand
GAGCCTTTTGAGGGTGGTCAGCGATCGGGTGATGTGATGTGGGTGCAGAACGGGTGAGGCCCTGGGATGTTGAGCGAGGTGTCTCTCGTGTCTTCTCTTCGCCCGAGGGGCCTGGTTGATTACGTATCTGCTGCTCTGGACCTGCCGCACGCGCTCGTGGAGACGGTGATGATGCTGATCGTCCTCCGGGAGGGACCGCCGGTGCAAGCTGCCGGCGTCCGGGCGTGCCCTGGTCGCACTCGTGTACCTCAAGCAGCACCTCACTCTCGCCCGGATCGCGGTGGGGTTCCGGATCAGCGTGGGCACCGCGCACGCCTGTGTCCGCTCCGTGGCGGTGCTGCCGGCCCGCCGGGCCCCGGGCCTGACCCGAGCCCTGCGTGAGGCGAAGCCAGGGCGGAGTACCTGCGGGTGGACGGCACCCTGGCAGAATGCGACCGGGGCGCCGGCGGCCGCGGCGACCACTAGGGAAAGCACCGTCGCCACGGCGTGAACCTCCAGCTCGTCACCGACCCCGCGGGCCGACCGCTGTGGCCTCCAGAGCGAACCCACGACCTGACGGCAACCCACCGGCACCGCACCGTGACCACCCCCATCCACCTTCGCGTCCCGATCCTGGCCGACCCCGGCCACCCCG
>NZ_BBUY01000097.1 GCF_001590865.1 Streptomyces sp. NBRC 110611 | reverse complement strand
TGAGCCTTTTCAGAGTGGTCACCGATCGGGTGATGGGCAGGGGTGGTGGAACGGGCGAGGCTCCTGGGGTGTTGAGCGAGGTGTCTTACGCCGTAACTCTTCACCCGAGGGGCCTCGTTGGTTGCCTATCCTGCCGTACTGGATCTGCCGCACGCGCTCGTGGAGGCGGTCACGATGCTGATCGTCCTCCGGGAGGGGGACCGGCGGTGCAAGCTGCGTCCGTCCGGGCGTGCGCTGGTCGCGCTGGTGTACCTGCGCCAGCACCTCACCCTGGCCCAGCTCGCGGCCGGGTTCCGGATCAGCGTCGGGACCGCCCATGCCTACGTCCGCTCCGTGGTGGGCCTACTGGCCCGCCGGGCCCCCGGGCTCACCCGAGCCCTACGCGAGGTGAAGGCCAGGGCGGAGTATGTGCTGGTGGACGGCACCCTGGCGGAGTGCGACCGGGTCGGCGACAGCCGCGGCGACTACTCGGGGAAGCATCGCCGCCACGGCGTGAACCTTCAGCTCGTCACCGACCCGCACGGCCGACTGCTGTGGGTCTCCAGAGCGCTGCCGGGGCGGACCCATGACCTGACGGCGGCCCGCCGGCACCGCATCGTGAACACCTGCATCCGGCTCGGCGTCCCGGTCCCGGCGGACCTGGGCTACCTCGGCGCCGGCGGCACCTTCGCCGTCCCTCACCGGCGCAGGCCACGGCAGGGACTCGACGCACACCAACGGTCGGTCAACCGGGCACACGCCCGG
>NZ_BBUY01000096.1 GCF_001590865.1 Streptomyces sp. NBRC 110611 | reverse complement strand
CTGAACCTCTTTCATCCTGGTCCTGGAAGGGTGAAAGGGCTGGTCAGGTAAGGGGCCCTGTTGGTTCCGCATTGTTCCATGCTCGATGTGCCGCATGAGCTGGTCGAGCATGTCTCCTGGCTGATCTATGCCCGCCGCCGCGAGATCAACCTCGCCGTGGCGGAGTCTCGGCTGTTTCAAGCAGGCCCTCCTTGTCCTGGCGCATCTGCGGAAGAACGAGACGTTCGCGCAGGTCGGAGCCGGCTTCGGAGTATCGGAGGCGGCCGCTTGGCGGTACGTCGACGAGACGCTGCAGATCCTCGCCGCATGGGCACCCGGCCTGCGCGAGGCTCTGGTGGGCCTGGGTGAAGGGGACTTCGTCATCGTTGACGGCACCCTCATCCCCACCGACCGCATCGCCCCGGACGAACCGTACTACTCGCAAAAGCACAAACGGCATGGGATGAACGTGCAGGTCGTCACCGCACCGGACGGCACCCCGCTCTGGTTCTCACGTGCCACACCGGGCCGCACCCACGATCTGACCGCGGCCCGCGCGCACGGCATCGTCCAGGCCTGCCCGACAAGACAGATCCTCGTCCTCGCCGACCGGGCCTACCAGGGCGCCAGCTCAACCGTCCGCACCCCCTACGAAGGCGCCACCACGAACTGCCCGACCACCACCAGCAGTACAACCGTGACCACACCCGACTCCGCGCACCCGGCGAACGCGCCTTCGCCAGACTCAAGCAGTGGAAGATCTTCTGT
>NZ_BBUY01000095.1 GCF_001590865.1 Streptomyces sp. NBRC 110611 | reverse complement strand
CGCATCCAGGAAAGCGTTGCCCGCCGCGTAGTTCGCCTGGCCCGCGCTGCCGATCGTGCCCGCCACGGACGAGAACACCACGAACGCGTCCAGATCCACATCCCTGGTCGCCTCGTGCAGATACCACGCCGCGTCCACCTTCGGACGCAGCACCGCCGCCAACCGCTCCGGGGTCAGTGACTCCACCACACCGTCATCGAGAACACCGGCCGTGTGCACCACGGCCGTGGGCGCACAACGAGCGATCAGGTCCGCCACGGCCCCCGCATCGGTCACATCACACGCCTCGACGGCCACATCCGCACCGATACCCCGAAGCTCGGCCACCAGCTCCTGCGCGCCGTCGGCGGCCGGGCCACTACGGCTGACCAGCACCACATCACGCACCCCGTGCCCGGCCACCAAGTGCCGGGCAACAGCCCGTCCCAGACCGCCAGTACCGCCGGTGATCAGAACCTTGGCGGAGGTCTCCCAGCTCATCGCACGCTGAGACCGCGTACGAGCAAGCCGGGCCGCCAGCACCTCACCACCACCACGCACCAGCAATTCGGATTCGTCGGTCGCGAGCGCCTGCGGCAGCACGGTCACATCGACATCGTCGCCGTCCAGATCCACCAGACCGAAACGGCCCGGGTTCTCCGACTGCGCCGACCGCACCAGACCCCACACCGCCGCACCCGCCAGATCCACACCCGACACCGCACCACGCGTCACAAACACCAGACGCGAGTCCACAAACCGCTCATCCACCAGCCA
>NZ_BBUY01000094.1 GCF_001590865.1 Streptomyces sp. NBRC 110611 | reverse complement strand
TCCAGAAGGTGATCTTGCCGAGGCGCTCGTCGAGCATCTTGCCGGTGAACTTCGGCCACCAGAAATGGAAGCCGGAGAACATCGCGAAAACGACCGTGCCGAAGATGACGTAGTGGAAGTGCGCCACGACGAAGTACGAGTCCGAGACATGGAAGTCCATCGGCGGCGACGCCAGGATCACACCGGTCAGACCACCGAACGTGAAGGTGATCAGGAACCCGATCGCCCACAGCATCGGCGTCTCGAACGACAACGATCCCTTCCACATCGTCCCGATCCAGTTGAAGAACTTCACACCGGTCGGCACCGCGATCAGGAATGTCATGAAGGAGAAGAACGGCAAGAGCACGCCGCCCGTGACGTACATGTGGTGCGCCCACACCGTCACCGACAGACCCGCGATCGAAACCGTCGCCGCGACCAGACCCATGTAACCGAACATCGGCTTCCGCGAGAACACCGGAATGACCTCGGAAATGATGCCGAAGAACGGCAGCGCGATGATGTACACCTCGGGATGCCCGAAGAACCAGAACAGGTGCTGCCACAGCAGCGCACCGCCATTGGCCGCATCGAAGACATGCGCACCGAATTTACGGTCCGCCTCCAGCGCGAACAGCGCGGCCGCCAGCACCGGGAAGGCCAGCAGGACCAGCACACCGGTCAGCAGCACATTCCACGTGAAGATCGGCATCCGGAACATCGTCATGCCCGGCGCACGCATGCAGATGATCGTGGTGATGAAGTTGACCGAACCGAGGATCGTGCCGAAACCGGAGAAGGCCAGACCC
>NZ_BBUY01000093.1 GCF_001590865.1 Streptomyces sp. NBRC 110611 | reverse complement strand
GACGAGGTCGTCCTCGCGAAAGCCCTTCTTCTCGCCCTTGCGGCCGGTATGGGTCAGCATCCGGTAGATCAGCCGGGTGCGCCGGCCGGGCCGGACACAGACCAGGGCCGCCAGCGAGATGCGCCCGGAGCCTTTCTGGGTGACGTTGGTTGCCGGGGTATGTCGGCGGCGGGACCAGGTGCGGGCCTTGGGCGGCCTCAGGCTCTGTCCCGACTCGTCTTCGAAGAGCAGCCACGCCCTCTGGTCCCGCACTGTCTTTCCACGTTCGGCCACACCTGACGCATCCACCGCTCCACCGCTTGCGGATCGTGTTCGGCGGCCCGGTGCACCGGGACCTGCACGCTCCACCCCATCTGGTGCAGAATCCGGCAGACCTGCGCCGTGCTGAACCGGACGTGGAACCGCCGCGCGATCAGCAAGGCGATCCTCGGCAGCGTCCACCGCTGGTCCTCCACCCAGCCATGCGCGGCCGGCCCCTCCTCCAACGCCTTCTCCAGCCACACCCGCCACTCGGGTTTCATCCGCGAAGGCGGCCCGCTGGGCCCCTTCGAACGCAATGCCTCCACACCACCTTCACGCCAGCGGGCATGCCAGGCATACGCGGACTTCCGCGACACCCGTAACTCCTCGGTCACCACCGGCGGCGCCACACCCCGCTCGAACATCCCGCCGGCCTCGAACCGCACCCGCTCCCCCCGGGCCCACTCCGACGCAGTCAGGCCACCCTCATCTGAATACCTCATCCACCAGACATACAACCGAAGTGACTGTAGGTCACCCCAACCCGCAACCCTCAG
>NZ_BBUY01000092.1 GCF_001590865.1 Streptomyces sp. NBRC 110611 | reverse complement strand
GCCTCTGAGAGGGTGAAGTCCCTGGTCAAGTGGGGTGCGGGGTGACGCGACGAAGCCCCCGTCGTTGGTGTGGTGATTCCACTCATCGCACCAGCCGCCGGGGGCTTGGTTGGTTCCGCATTCTTCCATGCTCGACGTACCGCATGAGCTGGTCGAGCATGTCTCCTGGCTGATCTATGCCCGCCGGCGGGATATCAACTCGCCGTGGCGGAGGCTGGGTTGCTTCAAGCAGGCGTTGCTGGTGCTGGCGCATCTGCGGAAGAACGAGACGTTCGCGCAGGTCGGAGCCGGCTTCGGGGTGTCGCAGGCGACGGCCTGGCGGTACGTCGACGAAACCCTCGACCTCCTCGCCTCCTGGGCGCCGGGCCTGCGCGAGGCCCTCGTCGGCCTGGGTGAAGGCGACTTCGTCATCGTTGACGGCACGCTGATCCCGACTGATCGGATCGCCGCGGACGAGCCGTACTACAGCCAAAAGCGCAAACGGCACGGGATGAATGTGCAGGTCATCGCCCGCCCAGACGGCACACCCCTGTGGTTTTCGCGCGCTACACCGGGACGAACTCACGACCTGACCGCGGCCCGGGCCCACGGCATCATCCAGGCCTGCCTCACGAGGCAGATACTTGTCCTGGCCGACCGCGCCTACCAGGGTGCCGGCGCCACCGTCCGTACACCGTACAAGAACCACCGTCAACAACCGGAGCGCCACCAGCAGTTCAATCGCGACCATGCCCGGCTGAGAGCTCCAGGCGAACGCGCCTTCGCGCAATTGAAGTCCTGGCGACTGCTACAGCGAGCCAGATGCTCCACTCGCCGGATCGGCACCATCGTCCAAGCCGTCCACACCCTCCTGACCTGCGACTATTCAGGATGAAAGAGGTTCA
>NZ_BBUY01000091.1 GCF_001590865.1 Streptomyces sp. NBRC 110611 | reverse complement strand
ACGAGACCTTCGCCCCGCCGTCCCGGGACCTGCCGGCCGGGGCACAGGGCGGGCGGCTGCTGCTGGTGGCGCCGAATATCGTCCACGTCGAGCGCGAGCTGGAGGTGGCGCCGCACGACTTCCGGCTGTGGGTGTGCCTGCACGAGGAGACCCACCGGACCCAGTTCACGGCCGTGCCCTGGCTGCGGGACCACGTCGAGGGGGAGATCCAGTCGTTCCTCGCGGAGACCGACATCGATCCGGGGACGCTCCTGGAGCGGCTGCGGGAGGCCGCCCAGTCGCTGGCCGGGGCGAAGCCCGAGGGGGAGGAGGGCGAGGACGGCAGCCGGTCGATCGTGGATCTGGTGCAGACGCCGGCGCAGCGGGAGATCCTCGGGCGGCTGACGGCGATGATGTCCCTGCTGGAGGGGCACGCCGACTACGTGATGGACGGCGTGGGTCCGGATGTCGTGCCGTCGGTCGCGGAGATCCGGGAGAAGTTCCAGAAGCGCCGGGCCAGCGGTGCCGGACGGCTCGACCTGGCGCTGCGTAAACTGCTCGGGCTGGACGCCAAGCTGCGGCAGTACCGCGACGGCGAGCGGTTCGTCCGGTCCGTCGTCGAGGAGGTGGGCATGGACGGCTTCAACCGGGTGTGGACGTCGCCGAACACTCTCCCCACCAAACAAGAGATCGCCAAACCGGCGGACTGGATCGCGCGGGTGCACCGCAAAGCGGACGGGGCACCGTAGGGGAACGTCGTGAGCTGGGCACGCCGCACGGCAGAAGAGCGCCCCTTCATTCACCCGTCTGAGGGACCGTTGTCGATGGATAGGCGTGCAATGCTCGGGGAACCGCTCGCCTCTGTCACCATCTAGGCACTCTGTGTGACGACGGGCCTCACCGGCC
>NZ_BBUY01000090.1 GCF_001590865.1 Streptomyces sp. NBRC 110611 | reverse complement strand
CTAGGAGCTGTCTTCAAATGTCACGCCCACATCAGGAGCGATGCGAGGGTGACGGCTGCTTGGTAGGACTCGGCGGTCTTGTCGTAGCGGGTCGCGATGCCTCGCCACTGCTTCAGGCGGTTGAAGCACCGTTCCACCACGTTGCGCCGCTTGTAGAGCTGCTTGTCGAAGACCCGGCGGGCGCCCGCCCCGGCTGCCGCGCCGGAGCCGGTTGCGGACCTGGTCGGACCGCTCGGGGATGGTGTGGCTGATGCCCCGGCGTCGCAGCCAAGTCCGGATGGCCCTGGAGCTGTAGCCCTTGTCGCCCAGGACGTGGGCGGGCCGTACGCGGGGCCGTCCCGGGCCGATGCGGGACACCCGGATCTCCTCCATCACGGCGGTGAATTGGGTGCAGTCGTTGGTGTTCCCACCCGTGATCGTGAAGGCGAGCGGGCGACCAAAGGTGTCGCAGGCCAGGTGGATCTTGCTGGTCAGGCCACCCCGGGAGCGTCCGAGGCCGGGGCTGCGGAGCCCCCTTTTCGGGCTCCGGTGGCGTGCTGGTGGGCGCGGACGACCGTGGAGTCGACCGACACCAGCCAGTCGATGTCCCCGGCCGCATCCGCCCGTGCCTGGGCGGCACGGAGCATCCGCTCGAAGGTGCCGTCCAGGGCCCAGCGGCGGAAGCGGGTGTGCAGTGTGTGCCACGGACCGTACCGCTCGGGCACATCCCGCCAAGCGGTGCCGGTCCGGAACTTCCACACGATCCCGTTGAGCACGGTGCGGTCGTCCAACCGCTTCCGCCCCCGCAAGGACTCGGGCAGCAGCGGCCGGACAAACTCCCACTCGGCATCGGACAGTTCATGGCGACGTATCACCCAACCATGATCCACTACTCAAGATCATTTGAAGACACG
>NZ_BBUY01000089.1 GCF_001590865.1 Streptomyces sp. NBRC 110611 | reverse complement strand
GTGGCGTTCACCCCCCGGGCGAAGGCGAGCAGGGCGGAGGGGATGTCCTCGCCCATCACATGGTGGAAGGTGCCGCCCAGGTCCTCGATCAGGGTGCGCTGGACGGCGAGCTCCTTGGGCGAGCCGGAGGCCAGTCCGTCACTGCGGCTTATGTAGACCGCCAGTACCTCACCGCCGGCGCCCTTCTCGGCGAGACGGGCGGCACGCCGGATGAGCGTACGGCCCTCGGGCCCGCCGGTCAGACCCACGACGATGCGCTCCCGGGAGCCCCAGATCTTCGAGACCCGGTGTTCGCGCCGGTACTCCTGGAGGTACTCGTCGACCCGGTCGGCCACCCACAGCAGTGCCAGCTCCCGCAGCGCGGTGAGGTTGCCGGGCCGGAAGTAGTTCGACAGCGCCGCGTCGACCTTGTCCGGCTGGTAGATGTTGCCGTGCGCCATACGCCGCCGCAGCGCGTGCGGCGACATGTCGACCAGCTCGATCTGATCGGCGCGCCGCACCACCTCGTCGGGCACGGTCTCCCGCTGCCGCACCCCCGTGATCGACTCCACGACGTCACCGAGGGACTCCAGATGCTGGATATTGCACGTGGAGATGACGTGTATGCCCGCGGCCAGCAACTCCTCGACGTCCTGCCACCGCTTGGCATTGCGCGAACCCGGAACGTTGGTATGCGGCAGCTCGTCGACGAGCGCCACCGCGGGGGCGCGCTCCAGCACCGCATCCACATCCATCTCCGTGAAACGGGTGCCGCGGTACTCCATTTCCCTGCGCGGAATCTGCTCCAGCCCGTGCAACATCACCTCGGTACGCGGCCGGTCATGATGCTCGACAAAAGCCACCACACAATCCGTACCGCGCTCCACCCGACGATGCGCCTCGGACAGCATCGCGTACGTCTTGCCGACACCCGGCGCCGCGCCGAGGTAGATCCGAAGCTTGCCGCGTGCCAA
>NZ_BBUY01000088.1 GCF_001590865.1 Streptomyces sp. NBRC 110611 | reverse complement strand
CCATGGCGGTTCTGTGTAAACCGGCAATCGAGGTCCCTGAATACGTCATCACCCAGGAAGACACCCTCGAACTGGCACGACGTCTGCACAAGGACCATGCGGAGCTGAAGCTGGTCCTCCGGCTGATCGAGCACACCGGCGTCCTCACCCGGCATCTGATCCAGCCGATCGACAAGGTCCTCAAACACCCGGGGCTGGACGCCCGGACCACGATCTACGAAGAGGAGTCCAAGGCCCGCGTCCCCTCCGTGGTGCGCCAGGCGCTCGACCAGGCGGAGCTGGAGTCCCGGCAGATCGACCTGATCATCTACGTGTCGTGCACCGGGTTCCTGATGCCGTCACTGACCGCCTGGCTGATCAACACCCTGGGCTTCCGGGAAGAGACCCGGCAGATCCCCATAGCGCAGCTCGGCTGCGCGGCCGGAGGCGCCGCGATAAACCGGGCGCACGACTTCTGCACCGCCTACCCCGACGCCAATGTGCTCATCGTGGCCTGCGAGTTCTGCTCGCTGTGCTACCAGCCCACCGACCTGGGCGTCGGATCGCTGCTGTCCAACGGCCTGTTCGGCGACGCCGTCGCCGCCGCCGTGGTCCGCGGCAAGGGCGGCACCGGTGTCCGGCTGGAGCGCAACGGTTCCTACCTCATCCCGCACACCGAGGACTGGATCTCCTACGCGGTGCGCCCCACCGGCTTCCACTTCCTGCTGGACAAGCGCGTGCCCGGCACCATGGAGCCGCTCGCCCCGGCCCTGCGTGCGGTCGCCGAGGAGCACCACTGGGACGCGGGTGACCTGGACTTCTACATCGTCCACGCGGGCGGCCCGCGCATCCTGGACGACCTGTGCCGCTTCCTGGAAGTGCCGCACGAGGCCTTCCGCTTCAGCCGGGCCACGCTGACCGAGTACGGCAACATCGCCAGCGCGGTGGTCCTCGACGCCCTGGCTCGCATGTTCGACGAGGCCTCCCCCGAAGAAGGGCACCGCGGCCTGCTGGCCGGCTTCGGGCCGGGCATCACCGCCGAGATGGCCCTGGGCACCTGGG
>NZ_BBUY01000087.1 GCF_001590865.1 Streptomyces sp. NBRC 110611 | reverse complement strand
GAGGCGTGTGCTGGTAGATCTTCTCGTGTGACGCGAGCGCAACTGACGGATGAAGAGTGGGAGTTCGTCGGGCCGTATCTGCCGATCGGCGAGTACGGCCCGTATCCCGAGCGGCTGCGACAGCAGTTCGAAGGCGTGATCTGGCGGTTCAAGACGGGCGGGCAGTGGCGGGAGATGCCGACGGAGTTCGGCGCCTGGTCGACCGTCCACAACCGTTTCCGGCAGTGGCGGGACGCAGGCGTCTTCGAGGCCCTGTTGGAGGGGCTGACCGCGGAAGCGGCACAGCGCGGTGAGGTGGATCTGTCCCTGGTCAGCATCGACTCCACCACCATGCGCGCTCACCACGACGCTGCCGGGATGCGCCTGGGTGAGGACGTCATCGACGCCCTGGAGAAGGCCACTGCCAAGGAGGAGAAGGCCGGGTCAAAGGGGGCAGCTCCGCAGAACAAACGGGCGGGCGCCCGAGGCCGGTCCCGCGCAAGAAGAACGAAGACGGATCCGGCGTCGACGAAAGCTGAGACTGAAGGCTGCTCTCCTCGGACGGTCCAGAGGTGGGCAGACCAGCAAGGTCCACCTTGCTGCTGACCGCAGGTGCCGCCCACTGGCGGTCATCCTGACCGCTGGCCAGGCCGCGGACAGCCCGCAGTTCATCCCCGTGCTGAGGAAGGTCCGGGTCCGCGGGCCCGTCGGCCGCCCCCGCACCCGCCCGGACGCGGTGGCCGGGGATAAGGCCTACTCATCCCGCGGTAACCGCGCCCACCTGCGCAGACGCCGTATCCAGGCGGTCATCCCAGAGAAGAAGGACCAGGCCGCCAACCGGAAGAAGAGAGGCTCCAGGGGCGGTCGGCCCGTCAGCCACGACGCTGACCTCTACAAGGAGCGGAATACCGTCGAGCGCCTGATCAACAAACTGAAGGCCTGGCGAGGCATCGCCACCCGATACGACAAGACCCCGGACAGCTACCTCGCCGGCCTCCACCTGCGTGCCTCGATGATCTGGATCAGAGACCTCACCCGGACCACTCATTGATCACGACTCGATACACGCCCTA
>NZ_BBUY01000086.1 GCF_001590865.1 Streptomyces sp. NBRC 110611 | reverse complement strand
CCAGATCGTGCTGGGCACGTCCCGCCGCAAGGCGTGGCAGTACCTCTTCGGTCCCGGTGTCGGCGCGATGGTCGCCCGGCACTCGGGGCCGGACCTCGATGTCCACATCGTCACGCACGAGGAGGCCGCCAAGGGACGCGGGCTACCGGTCGCGCGCGGGGCGCGGCTGGGCCGGTCCCGGACGATCTGGGGCTGGCTGGTCGGGACAGGGGCACCGGCGCTGCTGACGCTCCTGCTGACGTATGCCGACGCGGACCTCGGGCTCGCGAACGACATGCTGCTGTTCCTGATGCTGACGGTGACGGCGGCGCTGCTGGGCGGGCTGGTTCCGGCGCTCGCCTCGGCCGTGTTCGGCTCCCTGCTGCTGAACTGGTTCTTCACACCGCCGCTGCACCGCCTGACGATCGCGGACCCCGAGAACATGCTCGCGCTCGCCATCTTCGTGCTGGTGGCGGTCTCGGTCGCCTCCGTCGTCGACCTCGCCGCCCGGCGCACCCACCAGGCGGCCCGGCTGCGCGCCGAGTCGGAGATCCTGTCCTTCCTGGCCGGCAGTGTGCTGCGCGGTGAGACCACCCTGGACGCCCTCCTGGAACGGGTCCGCGAGACCTTCGCGATGGACTCCGTGGCACTGCTGGAGCGGGAGGCCGAGACGGCGCCGTGGACCTGCACCGGCAGGGTGGGGGACGCCGCTCCGCCTCCGCGCCCCGAGGACGCGGATGTCGACATGCCCGTCGGCGATCAGATGGCGCTCGCCCTGTCGGGCCGGGTCCTGCCCGCCGAGGACCGCCGCGTGCTGGCCGCCTTCGCGGCACAGGCCGCCGTCGTCCTGGACCGCCAGCGCCTGCAGTCCCAGGCCGACCACGCCCGCAAACTGGCCGAGGGGAACCACATCCGCACCGCCCTGCTCGCCGCCGTCAGCCACGACCTGCGCACGCCGCTCGCCGGTATCAAGGCCTCCGTCACTTCGCTTCGTTCCGATGACGTCGAATGGTCCGCCGCGGACCAGGCGGAACTCCTCGCCGCCATCGAGGAGAGCGCCGACCGCCTCGACCAGCTCGTCGGCAACCTC
>NZ_BBUY01000085.1 GCF_001590865.1 Streptomyces sp. NBRC 110611 | reverse complement strand
CAGGTTGCCGACGAGCTGGTCGAGGCGGTCGGCGCTCTCCTCGATGGCGGCGAGGAGTTCCGCCTGGTCCGCGGCGGACCATTCGACGTCATCGGAACGAAGCGAAGTGACGGAGGCCTTGATACCGGCGAGCGGCGTGCGCAGGTCGTGGCTGACGGCGGCGAGCAGGGCGGTGCGGGTGCGGTCGCCCTCGGCCAGTTTGCGGGCGTGGTCGGCCTGGGACTGCAGGCGCTGGCGGTCCAGGACGACGGCGGCCTGTGCCGCGAAGGCGGCCAGCACGCGGCGGTCCTCGGCGGGCAGGACCCGGCCCGACAGGGCGAGCGCCATCTGATCGCCGACGGGCATGTCGACATCCGCGTCCTCGGGGCGCTCGATCGGACTGGTGTCGCCCACGCTGCCCGTGCACGTCCAGGGGGCTGTTTCGCTCTCCCGTTCCAGGAGCGCCACGGAGTCCATCGCGAAGGTCTCGCGGACCCGTTCCAGGAGGGCGTCCAGGGTGGTCTCACCGCGCAGCACACTGCCGGCCAGGAAGGACAGGATCTCCGACTCGGCGCGCAGCCGGGCCGCCTGGTGGGTGCGCCGGGCGGCGAGGTCGACGACGGAGGCGACCGACATCGCCACCAGCACGAAGATGGCGAGCGCGAGGATGTTCTCGGGGTCCGCGATGCTGAGGCGGTTCGTCGGCGCGGTGAAGAACCAGTTCAGCAGACAGGAGCCGACCAGGGCCGAGGTGAGCGCCGGGAGGAAACCGCCCAGCAGCGCCGCCGTCACCGTCAGCATCAGGAACAGCAGCATGTCGTTGGCGAGTCCGAGGCTCGCCTCGGTGGACATCAGCAGCAGCGTCAGCAGGGCCGGCCCCACCGATCCGACCAGCCAGCCCCAGATGATCCGGGGCCGCCCCAGCCGCGCGCCGCGCGCGACCGGCAGCCCGTGGCCCTTGGCGGCCGCTTCGTGCGTGACGATGTGGACATCGAGGTCCGGCCCCGAGTCGACGGCGACGGTCGCGCCGACACCGGGTCCGAAGAGGTACTGCCACGCCTTGCGGCGGGACGTCCCCACCACTATCTGA
>NZ_BBUY01000084.1 GCF_001590865.1 Streptomyces sp. NBRC 110611 | reverse complement strand
TGGGGCGCTGGTTCCGGGCGATCTCGGTCGCCGTGGTCCAGGGCATGCTGGCCGGTATCGGCCTGGTGCTGATCGCCGGACAGCTCTACGCCCTCGCGGACGCCAAGGCGCCGGGCAGCGGACTGGCCAACATCGGCTCACTGCCGGGCCTGGTCGCCGACACCGTCCGGTCCGCCTCCGCGCTGTCCGCGTTCGCCGTCGGCGCCGGCACCATCGCCGTGCTGGTGCTGTGGCCCCGCTGGCAGCGTGCCGCACAGATTCTGCCCGCCCCGCTCGCCGCGGTGGCGCTCGCCACCACCGCGGTCTGGGCGCTCTCCCTGCCGGTCGCCAAGATCAAGGTCAGCGGACTGCTGGACGCGATCCAGCCGCCCGGCCTCGCCGACCTCGGCAAGCTCACCGAGGTCGGGGTGATCGGCACGGTCCTCGCCTTCACCCTGATCGCGTCCGCCGAGTCCCTCTTCAGCGCCGCGGCGGTGGACCGGCTGCACGACGGGCCGCGCACCGACTACGACAAGGAGCTGATGGCCCAGGGCGCGGGCAACGCCGTCTGCGGTGTGCTGGGCGCGCTGCCGATGACCGCGGTGATCGTGCGCAGCGCCGCCAACGTCCAGGCGGGCGCGAAGACCAAGGCGTCGCGGGTGCTGCACGGCGTCTGGCTGCTGGTGTTCGCGGCGGCCTTCCCCGCCGCACTGGGCGTGGTCCCGGTGGCCGCGCTCGCGGGCATCCTCGTCCACTCCGGCTGGAAGCTGATCCCGCGGCGTGAGCTGGTGCCGCTGTGGCGTGAACACCGCGGGGAGGCCGTGGTGCTGTCGGTCACCGCGATCGCCATCGTCGTGGTCGGTATGTTCGAGGGAGTCCTGATCGGCCTGCTGATGGCCGTGGCGAAGACCGCCTGGGAGACCTCGCACGTCCACCTCGAGATCCACACCCCGGACGACGAGGCGGAGCCGGTGCTGGTCCGGGCCGTCGGCAACGCCACCTTCCTGCGGCTGCCGAAGATCCTCGACCAGCTCGACGCCCTGCCGACCGGGCGCGACGTGGAGCTCGATCTGACCGGGCTGCGCCACCTCGACCACGC
>NZ_BBUY01000083.1 GCF_001590865.1 Streptomyces sp. NBRC 110611 | reverse complement strand
CACCGGCGACAACCTGGCGTATGTCATCTACACGTCGGGTTCGACCGGTCGTCCCAAGGGTGTGGCGATTGAGCACCACACGGTGCTCAACCTGCTGGCCAACTGCCGTCCTGTGTACGGTTTCGGGCCGGAGGATGTGTGGACGGTGTTCCACTCCTACGCCTTCGACTTCTCCGTGTGGGAGATGTGGGGTGCGTTGACCACGGGCGGTCGGGTCGTCGTCGTCCCGCACGATGTGGCCCGTAACCCCGAGGCGATGTGGGAGCTGCTGCGCGACGAGCGGGTCACCGTGCTCAACCAGACGCCGTCGATGTTCCGCGAGCTGGTGGAGACCGCCGCGGGTGGCGAGGTCCCGGCGCTGCCGGACCTGCGGTGGGTGATCTTCGGTGGTGAGGCGTTGGAGCCCAAGCACCTGCGCACCTGGTACCACCAGTACGACTCCGGTGACACCCGTCTGATCAACATGTACGGGATCACCGAGACCACGGTGCATGTGACGTTCCAGGAGGTCACGGCCGGGCATGTGGCCTCGGGCCGGGTGCCTGCGGGCCGTCCGCTGCCCAGCTACCGGGTGTATCTGCTGGACGAGCGGGGCGAGCCGGTGCCGGTCGGCGTCCCCGGCGAGATGTATGTCGCCGGGGGTGGGCTGGCGCGTGGGTATCTGCACCGTCCGGAGCTGACCGAGGAGCGTTTCCCGGCGAATCCGTTCGGCGGTCCGGGTGAGCGGATGTACCGCTCGGGCGATGTGGCCCGCTGGCGGGCGGATGGCACGCTGGAGTACCTGGGGCGTGCCGACGATCAGGTCAAGATCCGTGGTTTCCGGATCGAGCTGGGTGAGATCGAGTCGGCGCTGACCGCTCATGGGCAGGTCAGTGAGGCGGTGGTGGTGGCTCACCAGGGTGCCGACGGGCACCGCCGGCTGGTCGCGTACCTGGTGTCGTCGCAGGATCTGGCGACCGGTGAGCTGCGCTCGTATCTGGGGGAGACGCTGCCGGACTACATGATCCCGGCGGTCTTCGTTCCGCTCGACGCGCTGCCGCTGACCCCGAGCGGCAAGGTGGACCGCCGCTCCCTGCCCGAACCCGAAGTCC
>NZ_BBUY01000082.1 GCF_001590865.1 Streptomyces sp. NBRC 110611 | reverse complement strand
GTCTCCCCTCGTAGTGTGGAGATGTCCGCTATGAGGAAGTTTGATGGCAAAGATGCGCAAGAGGTACGACGCGGAGTTCCGGGCCGGGGCGGTCCGGATCGTTCGTGAGACCGGGAAGCCCATCGCGCAGGTGGCCCGGGACCTGGGGGTCAACGAGGGCACGCTTGCCACGTGGGTCTCCCGCGAGAAGGAGACGTCTCGGGCCGGCCCGGACCCGGACGAGCGGGCCGAGCTGGCCCGGCTGCGCAAGGAGAACCACGAGCTGCGGATGGAACGTGATGTCCTCAAGCGATCGGTGGTCCTGTGGGTCAAGGAGGCGACGAAGTGACGGTTGCGGACTTCATCGCCGACCAGAGGACCAGCCATCGGGTGCCGCACGCCGTCTCCTGCCGGGCCCTTGCGGTCTCGCAGTCCTGGTTCTACAAGTGGTTGGGCCGCCCGCCCACCACGAGGGACGAACGCCGCGCCGATCTCGCCCTGGCCATTCAGGAGGTCTTCGACCGCTCCGGCGGCACCTACGGCTCCCCGCGCGTCCACTGTGAACTGCGTGAACGCGGGTGGCGGGTCTCGAAGAACACCGTCGCGAAGGTCATGGCCGAGCTCGGCCTGGCCGGCCGCGTCAAGCGGCGCCGCCGGTCGCTGACCCGGCAGGGCAGATGGCCCGTCGCCCCGGACCTGGTCCGGCGCAAGTTCTCCGCGCCGGCCCCGGATGTCGCCTGGTGCGGCGACATGACCGAGATCATCACCGACGAGGGCAAGCTCTACCTCGCCACCGTCATCGACCTGCACTCACGTCGCCTGTTCGGCTACGCGATGGACGCCCACCACGACACCGAACTCGTCGTCGGCGCCCTGCACATGGCCGCGGCCACGCGCGGTGGCGACGTGCACGGCTTCATCATGCACACGGACAGGGGCAGTGAGTACACCTCGAAGCTTTTCGGTGACGCCTGCGAGCGTCTGGGCGTGGTGCAGTCCATGGGACGCGTCGGCTCCGCGCTGGACAACGCTGTCGCCGAAGCGACGAACTCCACGCTCAAGGTCGAGTACATCCACCGCCAGCGGTTCCGGGCCCGGGCCGAGGCCCGTCTCAAGATCGCGACGTGGATCACCAACCGGTACAACCCCCACCGCCGCCACTCCGCCTGCGGCTGGCTGCCACCCATCGACTACGAGAACCGGCACACCGTCACAGAGCAACAGCCACAAGCCGCTTAACGCAACCATCTACGCTGCGAGGCGATGGAC
>NZ_BBUY01000081.1 GCF_001590865.1 Streptomyces sp. NBRC 110611 | reverse complement strand
GCTCCCGCACTTGGCGAAGAGCGACAACAACACGTTCTGGGTGATCCCGGGAGAGCTGACCGAGGCAGTTCGGACCGTCACCAGTGCGTTCGGCGACCAGTCGGCGGCGGGTCCTCCCAGACCTGCGCAACCTGAGGAAGCAGCCACCACCGATGTTGACGAGACGTCGGACGAAGGCCGGACTGCGGAGCTGGAGGCAGTCTCGACTGTTCCGCTTGACGCTGCCACGGCTGCTGACGAGGCCGTGAAGCAGGCCGCCGCCGCGGTGAGCGACGCCAAGGCGGAGGCCGAGGCCGCGAAGTCGCCCCAGGTGCCGCGCCGGGGGCGGACGTCCGGCGATTGATCCCACCCGCGGCTGTCGCCAGGACCGCCGTGAGGCTTCCAGAGCTCGGCCAGCCCGTGCGCTTCGCTCACGGTACCGCTCATCTCCGGTGCCCGGCGAGGAAATCGGGGCGCGGTCGCAGGATACGTCGCGCAACGCTTCCGAAGCGGCAGCCCTCGGTTACCAACGTCGGATCCCGGGAGGGTTCGAATCCTGGAGGGTTGGGGCTTATGCCAGTGGCGAGGAAGTGCCCTGACGAAATCCGTGAGCGAGTGGTCCGGATGGGGACTGATAGGGATGGTCTGCGAGTAATCACAGAAGGAGAGGGGGATGGCGGTAGTCGGTGCCCCGGGGCCGACTACCGCTTGCGGCGGTGGGATGGGCAACGCCGGTCAGGGTGCCATGGACGGTGCTTTCTGCCGGGCCGCGTCGTCCAGTCGGCGGCGTTGCTCCTCCCAGCTGCCGAGCGCCACCGCGCACGCATGGTCGAGGTGCCGCAGCCCGGACAGATCCAGGTCGATCTCCCGGTCCCGGGGAAGCGCCTCGAGTTGGTCGAGCAGCTTCGGCAGCCGCAGGAAGGTCGCATTGCCCAGGGCCCGTACGCGCACCACGCCGGCGCCCTCCAGGCCCTCCACCTCCAGGTGGACGTGCGAGGTCTCCCACGCGGACTTGGCGACCGCCATCAGCAGCCCCAGCAGCACACCCTCGAACATGTTGGTGGCCACGATCGCGACCGCCGTCACCAGCAGCACCACCGCCTCGCCCCGGTGCTCCCGCCACAGCGGACGCCACTCCTTCACCGGAATCAGCTTGCCGCCCGCATGCACCAGCACACCGGCCAGCGCCGCGATCGGCACCACGCCCAGCGCCGCCGGGAACAGCGCGGCGAAGACCAGCAGCCACACGCCGTGCAGCACCCGCGAGGCCTTCGTCCGGGCCCCGGC
>NZ_BBUY01000080.1 GCF_001590865.1 Streptomyces sp. NBRC 110611 | reverse complement strand
GTGTCAACGGCTGTGAGACTCGGGGTGGCCGGTCTGGGATCGGCTGCCAGGGTGGTGTCGGCCGTCCCGCCGCGTGGTGACTCTTGTCAACGGTGGCCCCCAGAAGGTGCCCTCAAGTGGACTTGTCCGACGTAGTGGGAGCCGGCGCCGCCCTGGCCCACCTCGGTGTCCTGATCAGGAGATTGCCCACCGTTCACGGTGTGGCCCGTCACAGTCCTGGCCCGGAGTGACTCTTGCCCAGACCGACGTCGGCCGTCAGTGGCCGAACTGTTGGTCCCTGGACTGAAAGGCACCCGACCACCGTGACGATCGTCGCGCACAGCCACCCGTACGTCATCGGCGTAGACACCCACGCCCGCAACCATGTCTTGGCCGTCCTGGCCGCGCCGACCGGAGAACTGCTCGATACGGCTGAGTTCCCTACGAGTAAATCCGGCATGACCCGGGCGGTTGCCTGGGCCGCTCGCCGCACCGGCGGCGACCTCGCCGCACTGTGGGTCATGGAATGCATCGCGACCTTCGGCGCCCAGTTCGCCCGCACCGTCGCCGAGGCCGGCTACCAGGTCATCGAAGCGCCTCGGACGGGGGTTCATCGCGGCAAGGGCAAGTCAGACCCGATCGACGCACGGCGCATGGCCGAGGCCGCGCTCCCACTCGAGGAGCACGAGCTGCGCCACCCCCGCGCTGACGAGGGAGAACGCGCCGCGTTGCGCGTGCTGGTGACCGCCAGAGACCAGATGACCGATGAGCGCACCGCTAACGTCAACGCACTGAACGCGCTGGTTCGGGTCGTGGACCTCGGAATCGATGGGCGTCGGGCACTGACCGGTCGACAAATTCTCGAGGTCTCCCGCTGGCGCACCCGTGAAGAGCCTGTCGCGATCATGACCGCGCGGGGGGAAGCCGTGCGCCTGGCCAAGCGCATCGTCGCGCTCGACGAGGAACTGAGCGCCAACGCGAAGTCGATGACAGCGCTGGTGCGCGCAACGCCAGCCGCAGGGCTGCTGGACAAGCCCGGGATCGGGCCCGTCACCGCAGCTGTCGTGATGACCGCCTGGTCCCACCGTGGGCGGGTGCGCTCCGAAGCCGCGTTCGCCTGTCTGGCCGGCGTCAACCCGATCCCTGCATCCTCGGGGAACACTGTCCGTCACCGCCTCAACCGCGGCGGAGACCGACGCCTGAACCGGGCACTGCACATGGCCACGGTCAGCCGCATGATCCACGATCCCGACACCCGCGCATACGTCGAACGCCGGCGCGCTGAAGGCCGCACCAACAAGGAGATTCGCCGAAGCCTCAAACGCTATCTCGCACGCCAGATCTACCGTCACCTCAACAACGCCGATAGCCCACACGTCTCGACTTGCGCGTCATAGGAGAGTCC
>NZ_BBUY01000079.1 GCF_001590865.1 Streptomyces sp. NBRC 110611 | reverse complement strand
ATCGGCCTCGACCGTCGCGACGCTGGGCCGATTTCCACCCCACCAACGTCGCCCTCCACACGGTCAGCGCCGCGGCCACGTTCGGCAGCGCGGGCGTGGCCCTGGAGACCAGCCGCCCCTCATGCGCCGAATACATCCCGGTCCCCGAGCGGCGGGCCACCCCACGGGTTGAGGCAGCACGGGCCTCGCCGTGACCGCAACCGCGTTGCCAGACCGGCAGATCGGCCTGTTCGTGTTCGCTTTCCTCTCGGCGGGCCTGCTGGTCTACGGCACACACCGGCGGCTGCGCGCCGTCCACAGCGCCTGGCTCCCCCTTCCGCGAGTGGGTCACAAACTCCCTGGGATGGGTCAGATGCCTATGACGGCTTTCGCCGTCAGGAAGTAGATGACCAGGCCGGTGGCGTCCACCCCAGGGTGGTGACCATTGGGGCGGAGACGACTGCCGGGTCGATCCGCAGCCGTTTGGCGCATGGTGCCACCGATGGTCGCCGCCCACCCGCAGATGAGCACCAGGGTGATGCCGACCACCAGGGCGATCTTCGCGCTGACGACCAGCGTGCCCACCACCAGGCCGAGCGAGGCCAGCAGTGAGCCCAGGACCAGGCCCACCCGGCATTCGCGCCAGATCACCTTCAGCAGGTCAGAGCCACGGACTTCGCCGACCGCCAGGGCGCGTACGCAGGCGGTGGCGGCCTGGGCGCCGGCGTTGCCGCCCGCGCCGATGAGCATGGGGATGAACACGGCGAGGGCGGCGACCTGCTCCAAGGTGGCCTCCAACGCGTACCGGGGCGACCACCGCTCTTGGCGGTGCGATGGACAACGCCGGTCAGGGCGCGATGGAAGGTGCCTTTTGCCGGGCCGCGTCGTCCAGTCGGCGTCGCTGCTCCTCCCAGCTGCCGAGCGCCGCCGCACACGCGTGATCGAGGTAGCGCAGCCCCGACAGATCCAGGTCGATCTCCCGGTCCCGGGGAAGCGCCTCGAGTTGGTCGAGCAGCTTCGGCAGCCGCAGGAAGGTCGCATTGCCCAGGGCCCGTACGCGCACCACACCGGCGCCCTCCAGGCCCTCCACCTCCAGGTGGACGTGCGAGGTCTCCCACGCGGACTTGGCGACCGCCATCAGCAGCCCCAGCAGCACACCCTCGAACATGTTGGTGGCCACGATCGCGACCGCCGTCACCAGCAGCACCACCGCCTCGCCCCGGTGCTCCCGCCACAGCGGACGCCACTCCTTCACCGGAATCAGCTTGCCGCCCGCATGCACCAGCACACCGGCCAGCGCCGCGATCGGCACCACGCCCAGCGCCGCCGGGAACAGCGCGGCGAAGACCAGCAGCCACACGCCGTGCAGCACCCGCGAGGCCTTCGTCCGGGCCCCGGCATGCACGTTCGCCGCGCTACGGACGATCACCGCGGTCATCGGCAGCGCACCCAGCAGCCCGCACACCGTGTTGCCGACG
>NZ_BBUY01000078.1 GCF_001590865.1 Streptomyces sp. NBRC 110611 | reverse complement strand
AGGAGTTCGGCGCGGTGCTGGCACGGCTTGCGTTCGCCGCACCGACGATCCCCGTCGTGTCGAACCTGACGGGCCGCCTCGTCGAGCCCGGACAGCTCGCCCACGCCGACTACTGGGTCCGGCACGTCCGCGAGGCAGTGCGCTTCGCGGACGGAATAGGGGCGCTGCGGACGGAAGGCGTGACACGCTTCCTCGAACTCGGCCCGGACGGAGTGCTGTCCGCGATGGCCCGGGAGTCGGCCCCCGATGACGCCGTGCTCGCTCCCGTACTGCGCAAGGACCGGCCCGAGGAGATGTCGCTGCTGGGCGCCCTGGCGCAGCTGTACGTCCGGGGCGCGAGCGTGGACTGGACGGCGCTGTTCGCCGGTACGGGTGCGCGGTGGGTGGATCTGCCGACGTACGCGTTCCAGCATGAGCGGTTCTGGCCGTCGGGTGGGGTGGCGCGTGCGGGCGATGTGCGGTCTGCGGGTCTGGGTTCGGCGGGGCATCCGTTGCTGGGTGCGGCGGTGGAACTGGCGGGCTCGGGTGGTTTGTTGTTCACCGGTCGGTTGTCGGTGTCCTCGCATCCGTGGCTGGCGGATCATGTGGTGCTGGGGTCGGTGCTGGTGCCTGGTACGGCGCTGGTGGAACTGGTGCTGCGGGCGGCCGACGAGGTCGGCTGCGACCTGTTGGAGGAGCTGACGCTCGCCGCGCCGCTGGTGCTGCCCGCGTCGGGCAGCGGTGTGCAGGTGCAGGTGTGGCTGGGGGAACCGGACGGTTCGGGCCGCCGCGCGGCATCGGTGCATGCGCGGGAAGGCGAAGGCCCGTGGACGCTGCACGCCAGCGGTGCGGTGACCACGGGGGCCGCAGCGCCCTCCTTCGACGCCGTCACCTGGCCTCCGAAGGGCGCGGAGCCCGTGGACGTGGCGGACTGCTACGACGAACTCGCCGACGCCGGGCTCACGTACGGCCCGGCCTTCCAGGGCCTGCGGGCGGCCTGGAAGCTCGGTGAGGACATCTACGCCGAGGTCCGCCTTCCCGAGGGCACGGACGGCGATGCCTACGGCCTGCACCCCGCACTCTTCGACGCCGCCTTGCACGCGGCGGTACTGGCCGACGGGGAAGCGGGCGGCGGCGTCCCCTTCTCCTGGACGGGAGTGACCCTGCATGCCTCCGGAGCCTCGCACCTCCGCGTCCGCCTCCGCGGCGCGGGCAACGGGATGTCGATCGCGGCCGCGGACTCCTCCGGTGCACCGGTCGCCTGCGTGGAGTCGCTGGTGGTACGTCCGCTCTCGGCCGGACAGGTGCCGGCTGCCGACCGTGACGCGCTCTACAAGGTCGACTGGGTCCCCGTCCCAGTCACGGACGAGCGCGTGGAGCTGGGCACCGGTCCGGCGGGCGAGCCGTTGCGGACGTACCCGGAACTGGAGTCCCTGACGGGGCCGGCCGTGCCCGGGACCGTCCTGGTCGCGCCGCCCGCCGGCAGCGCCGGAACGGTGGAGTCCGTACATGCCGCGGCAGCTGGGGCGTTGGAGATGGTGCAGTCG
>NZ_BBUY01000077.1 GCF_001590865.1 Streptomyces sp. NBRC 110611 | reverse complement strand
CCGACTTCCGCGCCGTCGCCGACGGCATGACATACAGCGCGCCACACACCCCCGTGGTCTCGAACGTCACCGGCGAGCCCGCCACCGTGGAACAGCTGTGCTCCGCGGAGTACTGGGTCAGCCACGTCCGCGAGACCGTACGGTTCGCCGACGGGGTGAGCGCGCTGCGCGCGGGGGGCGTCACGGCGTTCCTGGAGCTCGGGCCGGATGGCACCCTCTCCGCGCTGACCGCGGAGTCCGCCACGGACGATGACGATTCGGTATCGACCCCGGTACTGCGCAAGGACCGGCCCGAGGCACCGGCACTGCTCACGGCCGTGGCACGGCTGCACGTCCACGGCGTGCCGGTCGACTGGTCCGCCGTCTTCGCCGGTACGGGTGCGCGGTGGGTGGATCTGCCGACGTACGCGTTCCAGCGCGAGCGGTTCTGGCCGTCGGGTGGGGTGGCGCGTGCGGGCGATGTGCGGTCTGCGGGTCTGGGTTCGGCGGGGCATCCGTTGCTGGGTGCGGCGGTGGAACTGGCGGGCTCGGGTGGTTTGTTGTTCACCGGTCGGTTGTCGGTGTCCTCGCATCCGTGGCTGGCGGATCATGTGGTGCTGGGGTCGGTGCTGGTGCCTGGTACGGCGCTGGTGGAACTGGTGCTGCGGGCGGCCGACGAGGTCGGCTGCGACCTGCTGGAGGAGCTGACGCTCGCCGCGCCGCTGGTGCTGCCCGCCCCGGGCGGCGCCGTCCAGGTGCAGGTCTGGGTGGGTGAGCCCGAAGACGGAGGCCGACGGCCGGTGGCGGTGCATGCACGTGAAGGGGAGGGGCCGTGGACGCTGCATGCCAGCGGTGCACTGGCTGCTTCCTCGGCCGCCGAGGCGCTGTCGTTCGATGCCGAGGTGTGGCCCCCGCGGGGTGCCGAGCCGCTTGACGTGGCGGGCTGCTACGAGCGGTTCGCGGATGCCGGGTTCGAGTACGGCCCGGTGTTCCAGGGCCTGCGGGCGGCCTGGAAGCTCGGTGAGGACATCTACGCCGAGGTCCGCCTTCCCGAGGGCACGGACGGCGATGCCTACGGCCTGCACCCCGCACTCTTCGACGCCGCCCTGCACACGGCGCTACTGGCCGACGGGGAAGCGGGCGGCGGCGTCCCCTTCTCGTGGAACGGGGTGACCCTCCACGCCACCGGTGCTTCCCAGGTGAGGGTGCGCATCCGTCCCACCGAAGACGGCATGTCGATCGCCCTCGCGGACGCGGCCGGCGGGCCGGTCGCCTCGGTGCGGTCACTGACCGCGCGTCCCCTCACCGCCGGGCAGTTGCCGTCCGCCAACCGCGATTCCCTCTTCAAGGTCGACTGGACCGGCATCCACCTCGCAGGCGATACGGGCAATACAGACGCTACAGGCGATCCCGCGGGCTCCCTCGCCATGCTCGGCGAGGACACCGACGGCACCCTCAAGGGAATCCCGCTCCGGCCCTACGCGGATCTCGACGACCTCGCGGAGGCTGGCAGCCACCACACCGTGCTCGTCCCGCCGACCACCACCAGGACCACCGGAACGGTGGAGTCCGTACATGCCGCGGCAGCTGGGGCGTTGGACGTGATCCAGTCC
>NZ_BBUY01000076.1 GCF_001590865.1 Streptomyces sp. NBRC 110611 | reverse complement strand
TAATCCCTTGTTAAGGACGGCTTCCAGCGCGGGTTTCCAGGTGGGGCTGTTCGAGCACTGGGATCGTGATGCCTTCGCCGAGCCGGGCTTTGGTGCCTTTCGTTAGAGCGGTGCACGATCTTGGTGTTGATGGTGGTGGTCGCGTGGGCGCCGGACGGATGCCTTTCCGAGCCCCGGCGTAACTGCGCCTCTGCATAGAGCGGCGGCGTTCGGCGTCCTCGTGACCACCACCTGCTGTACTCGCTCGTTGCTCTTCGTGGTACGAGCCCGCCGCGCGGTGACCTCTCAAATCGCCCGAGCCGCTTGAGCTCCCACATAGACCGAGGCCCCGTGGGGTGCGCTGGTGCCACGAACGGCTACTGAGGTGGTGGACCGGCACTCGTGCTGAGTCCTGGGATTAGGTCGCTGCGTGGCCCGCATGCGCTCGTGACCAGCGCAAACACTCATTGCTCAGGGAGGGGCAAGTTGATCTACTGCGGTATCGACTGGGCGGAAAGGACGCACGACGTCGCTCTGGTCGACGACAGCGGCCAGCTGGTGGCCAAGCGGCACATCACTGATGACGCCGCTGGCTACCGGATCCTTCTGGACCTTCTCGCGGAGTACGGCGACACCGAGGAGAATCCGATCCCGGTCGCGATCGAGACCTCCCGCGGTCTGCTGGTTGCTGTGCTGCGGACCGGGAAGCGGAAGGTGTTCGCGATCAACCCGATGGCCGCAGCTCGCTACCGCGACCGTCACTCCGTCTCGCGCAAGAAGTCCGACCCAGGCGATGCCCTTGTTCTCGCCAACATCCTCCGCACGGACATGCACGCCCACCGGTCCCTGCCGAACGACTCGGATCTGGCCCGCGCCGTCGCCGTCCTGGCCCGCGCACAGCAGGACAGCACCTGGAATCGACAGCAGATTTCCAACCAGCTCCGCTCACTGCTGCGGGAGTACTACCCAGCTGCCCTGACGGCCTTCGAGCCCTGGAAAAACGGGCTGTGTCGCTCCGAGGCCCGGGAGATCCTCAAGGCCGCCCCGACGCCGACCCGCGCCGCGCGGCTGACCCACACCCAGTTCCAGGCCGCCCTGAAGCGGGCCGGCCGCAAACGCGGCATCGTGACTGAGGCCGAACGCCTCCGTGAGGTCTTCCGGGCCGGCTGGGCCCATCAACCCCCGCTGGTCGAGGATGCGCTCGGCAAGCAGATGCTGGCCCTGCTCGTCCAGCTGGACGCCGCCTGCACCGCCGCCGACGACCTCGCCAAGGCGGTGGAAGAGGCTTTCCCTCAGCACCCGGACGCTGACATTCTTCTCAGCTTCCCTGGCCTCGGCATCCAGCTCGGCGCCCGGGTGCTCGCCGAAATCGGAGACGACCGCAACCGCTTCGCCGACGCCCGCGGTCTGAAGGCATACGCCGGCTCTTCGCCCATCACCAGGGCCTCCGGGAAGAAGTCGTCTATCACCAGGCGATGGGTGAAGAACGACCGGCTCAACCATGCCGGATACCTATGGGCTTTCTCCGCGATCACCGCCTCACCCGGCGCCAAGGCCCACTACCGGCGCCGACGCGACGACCACGGAGACTGGCACGCAGCAGCCCAAAGGCACCTCTTCAATCGGATGCTGGGGATGCTCTATCACTGTCTGCAGCAGCGAAGGCTGTTCGACGAAGGTACGGCCTTCCCCACCAAACTCGCGGTCGCCGCTTGACGAGTTAGCGCCCTGAGGT
>NZ_BBUY01000075.1 GCF_001590865.1 Streptomyces sp. NBRC 110611 | reverse complement strand
CGCTGGCCGTCTCTGCGCGGCCCTCAGTCAGCTCGCTGTGGGCACGCCCAGCGCGCGCAGTCCGCCACGATCCTTCATCGTGGTTGTACGGGGTGCTGCCCCACCTGGTGTGCCGGTTGCGGGGCGGAGAGGTAGCGGCTGGGACGAGGGGAGTCAGGCCCGATGTCATCGCCACGGTTCGTTACCGCTGACGACAGCGTGCACTCCCTCGCGTCGCCGGTCAGCTCGCACAACGAATGGGACCCGCTGGAGGAGGTCGTGGTCGGGCGTCTGGAAGGTGCGACGTTCCCGTCCAGGCATCCGATCGTGACCTGCAACGTCCCGGCGTGGGCGGGACGGCTGCAGGAGCTGGCCGCAGGCTTCCGCTATCCCCGCGCCATCGTCGAGCCGGCCCAGCGTGAGCTCGACCGGTTCATCGCCCTGCTGCAGTCCCTGGGTGTGACGGTCAGGCGCCCCGACCCTGTCGACCACCGCCAGCGTTACGCCACCCCCGACTGGCCGTCACGCGGGTTCGCCAACAGCTGTCCGCGTGACAGTCTGCTGGTGATCGGTGACCAGATCATCGAGACCCCGATGGCTTGGCCGTGCCGGTACTACGAGACGTTCTCCTATCGCTCACTCGTCAAGGACTACTTCCGTCGTGGCGCGCGCTGGACGTCGGCGCCCAAGCCGCAGCTCACCGACGCCCTGTTCGACGGGGACTACCGGGTCCCCAGGACGGGGGAGCAGGTGCGCTACCTGACCACGGAGTTCGAGCCGGTCTTCGACGCGGCGGATTTCGTACGCGCGGGCCGTGACCTGTTCACCCAGCGGAGCAACGTGACCAACCGCATCGGCATCGAGTGGTTGCGCCGCCACCTGGGGCCCGACTATCGCATCCACGAGATCGAGAGCCGCTGCCGTACACCGATGCACATCGACACGACGTTCCTCCCGCTTACCCCGGGTAAGGTCCTGGTGAATCCGGAGTACGTCGATGCCGATCGCCTGCCCGCGGTTCTCGACGGGTGGGACGTGTTGATCGCCCCTGAGCCCGATCCGCTCCCTGAACGGCTGCTCAAGGTCACCTCAATGTGCGGTAAGTGGCTGAACATGAACGTCCTCGTCATCGACGGCGAACGTGTGATCGCGGAACGCCACCACACCCGCATGCTGCGCGCCTTGGAGGGGTGGGGCTTCGAGCCCGTCCCCTGCGACCTGCTGCACTATGCGCCGTTCGGCGGGTCGTTCCACTGCGCCACCCTCGACATCCGTCGCCGCGGCGCGCTCGATTCCTACTTTCCCCGGTCGGCCCGCGCGACCGCACCCTGAATGCACGCCACACCAACTGACTGCATGGATGTACCGAGCATCTGGGGATGACGAGGAAAGTCGCCTCACCTTCGCCGTAGTAAGGAGCCACTTGGCGTGTCATCAGGCCCGCAGCCCGGGGAGGAGATCCCGCCCCGCCGCCAGAAGGGAGCGTACGCATGTCCCGTCCTGTGACTGTCGGGGTGGACGGGTCGCCGGAGGCTCTCGCGGCGGCCGCATGGGCCGCCGGGGAGGCTGTACTGCGCAAAGTGAACCTGCGGATCGTCTACGCGGATCAGTCGCCGGGCCCGGCGACCGCGCCGTCCGGCAGCTTCGAAGCGCCGAGCCACTGGGCCGAAGATCTGCTGGCCGAGGCCGCGGAAGCGGTGCGGCGCGAGCACCCTTCTCCGGGGATCGAGAGTCGGCGTCGATTCGGGCAGCCTTCCGGGGTCCTGGCCGGCGAGGCGGCCG
>NZ_BBUY01000074.1 GCF_001590865.1 Streptomyces sp. NBRC 110611 | reverse complement strand
CCCTTGGCGCGGACCTGTCGGGTGACCAGGTCGACGGTCACCTCGGTGGTGGGGTCGGCTTCCACCAGCTGCTGGAGCCGGTCCACGGTCTCCTGCGGCAGGACCACCGTCAGCAGCCCGTTCTTGAGGGAGTTGCCACGGAAGATGTCCGCGAACCGCGCAGAGATGACGGCCTTGAACCCGTAGTTCTGCAGCGCCCAGACCGCGTGCTCACGCGAGGAGCCGGTACCGAAGTCCGGCCCGGCCACCAGCACCGTGGCACCCCGGTACCGCTCCTGGTTCAGCACAAACTCCGGATCCCTGCGCCAGGCCTCGAACAACCCGTCCTCGAAACCGTCCCGGGTGACCTTCTTCAGCCAGTGCGCCGGAATGATCTGATCGGTATCCACATTGCCACGGCGCAGCGGGACGGCCCGGCCGGTGTGGGTGGTGAAGGGTTCCATGTTCAGACTCCCGCGGGCGTGGTGGCGTCGGACGGGCCGGGGTGGCCGGGGTGGCCGGGGTGGCCGGGGTGGCCGGTTGTGGTGGTGAGGTCGGCGGGTGAGGCCAGATGGCCGAGAACGGCGGTTGCGGCGGCGACCTGGGGGGAGACCAGGTGGGTGCGGCCGCCCTTGCCCTGGCGGCCTTCGAAGTTGCGGTTGGAGGTGGAGGCGGAACGCTCCCCGGGTGCCAGCTGGTCGGGGTTCATGCCCAGGCACATCGAGCAGCCCGCGTGCCGCCATTCGGCACCGGCGGTGGTGAAGACCTTGTCCAGGCCCTCGGCCACCGCCTGCAGCGCCACGCGCACCGAGCCGGGCACCACCAGCATCCGCACCCCGTCCGCCACCCGACGCCCGTCCAGGACCGACGCCGCCGAGCGCAGGTCCTCGATGCGGCCGTTGGTGCACGAACCGACGAAGACGGTGTCCACAGCGATGTCGCGCAGCGGCTGGCCCGCCGTCAACCCCATGTACTCCAGAGCCTTTTCCGCAGCCATCCGCTCCGAAGCATCCTCATACGAGGCCGGGTCGGGCACGTGTGCCGAAAGCGGGGCGCCCTGGCCGGGGTTGGTGCCCCAGGTGACGAACGGCGACAGCGCGGCGGCGTCGATGTGCACCTCGGCGTCGAAGACCGCGTCGTCGTCGGTGCGCAGCGTTTGCCAGTAGGCGACCGCGGCGTCCCAGTCCGCGCCCCGGGGAGCATGGTCACGGCCGCGCAGGTAGTCGAAGGTGGCCTGGTCGGGGGCGATCATCCCGGCCCGGGCCCCTGCCTCGATGGACATGTTGCAGATCGTCATCCGCGCTTCCATCGACAGTTTCTCGATGGCCGGGCCGCGGTACTCGATGACGTAGCCCTGGCCGCCGCCGGTGCCGATCCGGGCGATGATCGCCAGGATGAGGTCCTTGGCCGTCACGCCCTCGGGCAGCTCACCGTCCACCGTCACAGCCATGGTCCTGAACGGCGCCAGCGGCAGCGTCTGGGTGGCCAGGACGTGCTCGACCTGGCTGGTGCCGATACCGAACGCCAGGGCCCCGAAAGCCCCATGGGTGGAGGTGTGACTGTCACCGCAGACCACCGTGGTGCCCGGCTGGGTCAGACCCAACTGCGGCCCCACCACATGGACAACGCCCTGCTCCACATCGCCCAGCGGATGCAGCCGCACCCCGAACTCCGCACAGTTCCTGCGCAGCGTCTCCAGCTGCATGCGCGAGACCGGGTCGGCGACCGGCTTGTCGATGTCGAGGGTCGGGGTGTTGTGGTCCTCGGTGGCGATGGTCAGATCCGTACGCCGCACCCGACGCCCCGCCTTGCGCAACCCGTCGAACGCCTGCGGACTGGTGACCTCATGCAACAGATGCAGATCGATGAACAGCAGATCCGGCTCACCTTCCGCGCGCCGGACGAC
>NZ_BBUY01000073.1 GCF_001590865.1 Streptomyces sp. NBRC 110611 | reverse complement strand
CAATGCCAGCAACTTAAGCGGAACGGGGCTGGGCTGCGTGGCTTCGTTGATTTCTAAGTGGACGTTAAGTCCGTTTCTGGTAGCGGGCCTCGCCCTGGTTGGGTGAGGAAGCCTTGTCGGGTGAGGCGTCCGAGGCCGAAGCGGCCACCGCCAGCGAGGACGCGTCCGCAGCTACGGACGTCGACGCGCTCTTCCACCGGTCCGTCGTCCGAGCGAGCGGGAACGACCTGCTGATCGAGGTGTACGACTACCTCGGCACGGCGCTCTCCTCGCACCTGGGACGCCGCCCACGCCGAGGAGCACGCCGGCCTGCACCGGCGGCTCGTCGATGCGATCGAGGCCCGGGACGCGGGCGGCGCGCGCGAGGCCGCGGCCGTGATCGTCCGGCTCACCCGCGACCACGAAACCGCCGACGCACGCGCAGCGGAGGACCAGTGAGCCCACAACCGACCCCGGTGTCCCGCCGGGACACCGGCCGCCGACGGCGCCCGGCCCGCCGTGTCCGCCGGACTCGTCATCGCGATCTGCCTCGTGGCGACGAACCTGCGCACTACGCCCACCGGCGTCGGCACCCTGCTGCCGGATATCGAGCGGGGACGGACTGTTGAGCACCCTCCTGCTGCTGACGTTCGCGCGATGTCGCCCCTGGTAACTCGGGCCTCCCACCGGTTCGGCAGCGCTCGCCTGCTGGTGGTGGCGCTCGGAGTGCTGGCCGCCGGAACGATGGTCCGCTCCCTTCCCTCCGTGGCCTGCCTGTTCGCCGGACGATGCTCCACTCCGCAGCCATCGCGTTTGGCAACGTGCTGCTGCCCGCCCTGATCAGGAGGAGCGCGCCCGCACACCGCGTCCAGGGCGTCAGTGCTCTCCACGTCACCGTCATGGGCCTGATGGCCGCGGTCTCCTCCGGGATCTCCGCATCGCTGGCCCACGCCGTGCCGGATTCCTGACACACCGCGCCGGCCTGAGGCGTCGCCTTCACCATTGCGGCGCTCCTCACCTGGCTGTTCCGGATGCGGGGGGGGGCGAGCCGCAGGCGTCGGCCGGCGGGACCCACAGCCCGGTGCCGTGGCAGTCGCGGCTCGCCTGGCAGGTCACCGTCTTCATGGGCCTGCGCTCCCTGGCCTTCTACACCGCCGTCGCCTGGCTGCCCAGCATCCTGATCGACCGCAGGACGAGCAGCACCACGGCCGGATGGATGCTGTTCTTCTACCAGGTGGCGTCCCAGGCGGCCAGCAGCCTGCTGCCCCTGCTCACCCGGGACCGGCACGACCAGCGCTGGACCCTGGTCGGCGCCTCGGCCCTCCTGGCGGGCGGCCTCACCGTACTGGTCGCCGCCCCCGCGCTGTCCGTCCTGGCATGCACCCTGCATGACGTCACGCGCAGCTGGACGCTTTTGCTCGCCGTCCTGGCCGTCCTCGGCATCGTCATGGCACTCGCCGGCCACGGCGAGGGTCGGGACCGCCACCTACGTCAGCCCTCCTACCGATCCGATCGCTCTGTCCGAACGGCAACGCTGCCCGCCTGAACAGGCCTTCACGGCCGTAAAGGAGACCACTCGTGTCTCGCCCCCACCTCCCCACCGACGAGCTCGACGCACGTACCGACCGACGAAGCACCCGCCTTTACGCGACCGACACCCAGTTCCGTGACGCTGCACCCCTGGACGCCGTCACCGAGGCGATCCGGCGCCCCGGACTACCGCTCGCCGATCTGGTGGCCACCGTGATGGAGGCAGGCGAGCGTGCCACGGAGCCGGTCACCGACCCGGAGACGGGCCGTACCACGCTGCGCCTCTTGCAGCGGTTCGACACGCTCACCTACAGCGAACTCTGGGAGCAGGTGGGTGCGGTGGCTTCCGAGTGGCGACACCACCCCGAACATGCGGTGGGCCCAGGCGAC
>NZ_BBUY01000071.1 GCF_001590865.1 Streptomyces sp. NBRC 110611 | reverse complement strand
ATTTCGTGGCCGGGCATTCGGTCGGTGAGATCACGGCGGCGTATGTGTCCGGGGTGTTGTCGCTGGTGGACGCGTGTGCGTTGGTGTCCGCGCGGGCGCGGTTGATGCAGGCCCTCCCGGCCGGTGGGGCGATGGTCGCCGTCCAGGCCACGGAGGGGGAGGTGGCCGGTCGTCTGACGGCGGACGGTGTGTCGATCGCGGCGGTCAACGGTCCCGAGGCGGTCGTGATCGCGGGTGATGAGTCCGAAGTGCTCCGGATCGCCGAGGAGTTCGCGGACGAGGGCCGGAAGACCCGTCGGCTGCCGGTGAGTCATGCCTTCCACTCGCTGTTGATGGAGCCGATGCTGGCGGACTTCCGGCGGGTTGCCGAGGGACTGTCGTACCAGGCTCCTCGGATCCCGCTCGTCTCGAACGTCACGGGCGGACTCGCCACCGAGGACCTCGTCTGCTCGGCCGAGTACTGGGTCCGGCACGTCCGCGAAACCGTCCGTTTCGCCGACGGAGTACGCGCCCTGGAGGCCGAAGGGGCGTCCGTCTTCCTGGAACTGGGCCCCGACGGTGTGCTGACCGCGATGGCCCAGCACACGGTGGCCGAGACGGCGGTAGCGGTCCCGGCCCTCCGCAAGGACCGCCCCGAGGAGACCGCCCTGCTCACGGCGCTGGCGCGGCTGCACACCGCAGGCGTCGGGATCGACTGGGCCGAGCTCTTCACCGGCACCGGCGCCCGCCGCGTGGACCTGCCCACCTACCCCTTCCAGCACGAGCGGTACTGGCCCCGGCCCGCCGCACTGTCCGGGGATGTGACCGGTGCGGGGCTCCTCCCGGCGGAGCACCCGCTGCTGGGCGCCACGCTCACCCTCGCCGACTCCGGCGAGGTGGTGCTGACGGGCAGGCTGTCACTGCAGACGTATCCGTGGCTGGCCGATCACGTCATGGGCGGCAGCGTGCTCTTCCCGGGAACCGGTTTCCTGGAACTGGCGCTGCGCGCCGCCGATCAGGCCGGCTGCGACCGGGTTGAGGACCTCGTCCTGATGACGCCGCTGGTGCTCCAGGAGGAGCGTGCCACACAGGTGCAGGTGCTGGTCTCCGCCCCCGACGAGGCGGGCGCCCGCACCATCTCCGTCCACTCCCTCCCGGACGGCGACCCCGACCAGCCGTGGACCCAGCACGCGGGTGGCACGCTGACCCGCGGCGAGCGGATCGGGGACTTCGGCGCCCAGGTCTGGCCGCCGCAGGACGCGGTGCGCGTCGACCTGGAAGGCTTCTACGACGGAACCGGTTATGGCCCCGCGTTCCAGGGGCTGCGTGCGGTGTGGCGGCGCGAGGACGAGGCCTTCGTCGAGGTGATGCTCCCGGAGCAGGTCGCGGGGGAGGCGGGGGCCTTCGGGCTCCATCCGGCGCTGCTGGACGCGGTGTTGCAGGCGCACCGGATGGCCGGTGTCGGCGGCGAGGGTGACCAGTTGCTGCCGTTCGCGTGGCGTGGCGTGTCGCTGCACGCGGCAGGTGCGCCGGCGCTGCGGGTTCGGGTCGTGAAGACCGGTGAGGACTCGGTGTCCATCGCGGCCGTCGACGTCGAGGGCGCGCCTGTGCTGTCCGCCGAGGCGATGGTGATGCGGGCCTACCAGGACCCCGGCACCGGCCGCTCGGCGGAGCGGCCGGGCGCGGAGCACGACACGCTGCTGTCGCTGGAGTGGGTGCCGGCCCCCGAGGTCCAGCCCGCCGAGGTGCGGTGTGTGTCCCTGGGCGCTGACGAACTGGGCGTGGGTGCATCCATCGCCTCTCTGGCCGGTCTCACCGGCGACGAGGATCTCGTAGTGGTGCCCGTGTCGTCCGGTATCGGCACGGGCGACGACGTGCCCGCCCGTGCCCACGAGCTCACGGCCCACGTTCTGGGTGTGCTCCAGGAGTGGGGCAGCCGGGAGGAATCCGCCACCTCGCGCCTGGTGTTCGTCACCT
>NZ_BBUY01000070.1 GCF_001590865.1 Streptomyces sp. NBRC 110611 | reverse complement strand
ATCTCCGGCCCCCTGTTGGAGCGGGGTTGACCGTCCGGCTTTCGCTTTTCGGCCTTTCCGACTCTATCAGATCTTCATTCGTTCCGTTTCCGGTTCGAATTCGGGTCCGATTTCTTGTCGGAGCCACTACTTTAGCGGAATTCCTCGGCGGCTCATAATCGAGCCTCGATCCGAATTCCGGCACGCCGAAATTCTTCCCGATGAGGGGCCGTGCAGTAGTGGTGTGCCGCGATGCGGCGGATGGCTGCCCGGGACCTGTCGGCTCCGTGGCAACTCGGAGAACACTACACGAGGGGGTGAGGTGCTTCAAACCCGTGCCGGACGGCCGATGTACGGGTACGTTGGGCCCATGACTTCGCATGCGCGTGTGCGGCACGTACCGCACGTATCGCACGTACAGCAGTGGTGGCCCGCCTGACGGCGGCCACCCAGCAGCGCATGCTCGACCACGGCCGCCGCTTCGGCGGCCGTTCGCGTATCTCCTTCTCGTAGCCGGCCGGCGGGCGCGGCGGTCTCCACGTAGTGCGTACCCGAGGGCTCAAGGGGCGCAGGGACGCACGGGATATGGGTATAGGGAGACGGAGAGATGACGCGGATCTTCAGTGGTGTGAAGCCGACGGGGCATCTGACGCTGGGGAACTACCTCGGGGCCATGCGGCGGTGGGCCGAGGAGGACCAGCACCGTGCGGACGCTTTGTTCTGCGTGGTGGATCTGCATGCGCTGACCGTGGAGCACGATCCGGCGCGGGTGCGGCGGCTGAGCCGACAGGCCGCGACGCTGCTGCTGGCCGCGGGGCTGGATCCGGCGCTGTGCACGGTGTTCGTGCAGAGCCAGGTGGATGAGCATCTGCGGCTGTCGTACCTGATGGAGTGCACGGCCTCCGACGGGGAGATGCGGCGGATGGTGCAGTACAAGGAGAAGGCCGCGCGGGAGGCGGCTAGGGGCGGGAGCGTACGGCTGTCGCTGCTGACCTATCCGGCGCTGATGGCGGCGGACATCCTGGCGTACGGGGCGCATGAGGTGCCGGTCGGGGAGGACCAGGCCCAGCATCTGGAGCTCACGCGGGATCTGGCGGTGCGGTTCAACCAGCGGTACGGGACGACGTTCGTCGTGCCGAGGGCTACGCATCCGGCGGTGGCGGCGCGGGTGATGGATCTGCAGGATCCGACGTCGAAGATGGGGAAGTCGGAGCAGGTCAGGACGTCCGGGATCGTCTATTTGCTGGATGAGCCGGAAGTGGTGCGGAAGAAGGTGATGCGGGCCGTCACGGACGACGGGAGTGAGGTGGTGTACGACCGGGAGGAGCGTCCGGGGGGGCGAATCTGCTGGATGTGCTGGCGGCGTGTACGGGCGGGGATCCGGAGCGGCTGACGGAGGAGTACGACTCGTACGGGGCGCTGAAGGGGGATGTGGCGACGGCGGTGGTGGAGATGCTGCGGCCGTTGCGGAAGCGGCATGCGGAGCTGGCCGCGGATCCTTCGTACGTGGATGAGGTGCTGCGGCGCGGTGCGGAGCGGGCGCGCGGCCTGGCCCGGCCGCGGGTGGATGCGGCGTTCCGGGCGGTGGGGTTGCTGGGCTAGGGCCGATGTAGGTGTCGGGGCAGGGGTGGGGGTGGGCGTGGGGGTGGGGGTGGGGGTGGGCTTCCGGCACGGGCGCAGGGTGGGGGCACAGGCAGCCACGTTCGCCATGTCGGGGCAGGCGCTTGGGGGGGGCGCTGCCCCGACGGGGGCGGTGGGGTGGGGTGGCGGTCGGCGGGGGGGGTCAGCCGTTGCCGGTGGCCAGTTCGCGGCTGCGGTCGCGGGCGGCTTCCAGGGCGGCGATGAGGGCGGCGCGGACGCCGTGGCTCTCGAGTTCGCGGATGGCGCTGATGGTGGTGCCGGCCGGGGAGGTGACGTTCTCGCGGAGTTTGACGGGGTGCTCGCCGCTGTCCCGGAGCATGGTGGCGGCGCCGATCGCGGACTGGACGATCAGGTCGTGGGCCTTGTCGCGGGGCAGGCCGAGGAGGATGCCGGCGTCCGTCATGGCTTCGACCAGATAGAAGAAGTACGCCGGGCCGGAGCCGGAGAGGGCGGTGGCGGCGTCCTGCTGGCTCTCCGGGACGCGGAGGGTCTTGCCGACGGTGGAGAAGATCTCCTCGGCGAGGGTGAGGTGGGCGGCGGTGGCGTGGCTGCCCGCGGAGATGACGGACATGGCCTCGTCGACGAGGGCGGGGGTGTTCGTCATGACCCGTACGACGGGGGTGCCGGCGGCCAGGCGCTCCTCGAAGTAGGAGGTGGGGATGCCGGCGGCGCCGCTGATGACCAGACGGCCGGCGGGCACGTGCGGGGCGAGCTCCCGGAGAAGGGTGCCCATGTCCTGGGGCTTGACGGTGAGGATGAGGGTGTCCGCGGACTTGGCGGCCTCGGAGTTGCTGACGGCTTCCACCCCGTAGCGGGCCTGGAGCTGCTCGGCGCGTTCCTGGCGGCGGGCGGTGACGAGGAGGTCGGACGGGGCCCAGCCGCCGCGGATCATGCCGCTGAGGAGGGCTTCGCCGATTTTTCCGGTGCCGAGGACTGCGACCTTCTGGGTCATGGTGCGGTTCGTGCCTTTCCGCTGCGCTGGGCTGGTGGCGTCGTCCTCGATCCTCGCACTGTCAGGCAGGGGTGGGGCGGGGTGTTCCGGTGGGTGGAACTGGTGGGGGCAGGTGGGGGGGGGCAGTGGGCGGAGCCGGCGGGGCTTGGTGGGTGGGTCTGGTGGGATCCGTCCCGTCGCACCGGAGGAACACCCATAGGCCAGTCGAGTGGTGACGAGGGGGTGACGAGGTGGAGAGGGGGTGAAGTGGCGGGTGGGGGCCCCGGTGCAGGGGCGGTGATGTGGTCCGGTGCGGGGCTGCGGGACAGGGTGCCGTGTGGTGTGGGGCGGCGCATTATTGAGGTGCAGGAGGGCGTATGGGGGCGGGGGAAGTGCGCCGGCGGGCGCCGGTGTGAACGGAAGCCTTCCTTCCTGTCGGATAACTCCACGTTTACGGTTCGGTTACATACCGAGTTGCGGTTCGGCATGTAAGGGCCGACACAATGGAGTGAACTGTCCAGCCGCGCCGGAATCCAGAAGGGGCGACGATGGCGACGATGGCGAAGGTCCGGGTCGACGGCCTCGGCCGTCTCCTGTTGATCGTCGTGTCTGTCGTTCTCGCCCTGCCGACCGTCGCCGGCGGTGCGTACGAAGAGCACGCGGCGGCCGTTCCGGCAAGGACCAGTGCCATCGGTGCCGGTCCGCGGGATCCCGCCCCGACGGGTTCCCGCGATCCCGCCCCGATGGCCGCGGACGCTCCCGACCATCCGAAGTACTCCGCCGACCGCGGCCACCCACGGCACAGCAGCGGCCACCCACGGCGCAGCAGTCGTGCGTCGGTCGCCTATGCCGCTCACGGGCGGTCCGTCACACCCGTGTCGACGGCGGAGCCGGTATGGACCGACGGCGGGACGGGCATCACCGCTCCGCTGACCGGACGTCAGGCCGTACCGCTGTCGAGATCGGGTGAACTGCCGGTCCATCACGGCGTCTTCCGCTGCTGAGAGCACCGAGCCGTCCCAGGGCCTTCCCCGGCCCGCGCTTCTGACGGCGAGATCCAGCCGTCGCTGCTCGCACCCCTCATGGCGCGCGTTCGCACGGCGCTGTGCGGTGATCCGTGCACGCGGACCGCCCACGGTGCGGTGGGTCGCTGCTCGTGCTCGCATGCGTACCTGTGGCTGTGCCCGTACCTGTGACTGTGCCAGTGCCAGTGCCAGTAACTGGGACTGGGACCGGGACTGGGTCAGTGGCTTTGCCAGGGCCTGTGCCTGCATGCGTTCCTGCGTCCGCATCCGTGCCCGTACCTGTTGCCCGTATCTGTGCCGGCGCCCGTACCCGGGCTTGCCCGTTTACGTGTGTTCGTTGTGCGCACCCGTGCCGGTACCGGCTCCCGGGCCAGGGCGCGCGCCGCCGTATCCCGAATTCGCTGGAGGCATGCTCATGCGTAGGTTCCGTTCTGCCCACCGCCGCCCGTCCCAGCTGTCGATATCCGATCGGTCCTCCCGGTCCACCGCCGGATCCACCCGGTCCACCGCCGGGTCCACCCGGTCCACCGCCGGGTCCGCCCAGTCCGCCGAGGCCTCCCGGTCCCCCTCGTACTTCCACCCCTCGCGGGGCTCGCTGGCGCTGTGGCGCGCCGACTTCACGGCATCCCTCGTCGTCTTCCTCGTCGCCGTCCCGCTCTGTGTGGGGGTGGCCGTCGCCTCCGGGGTGCCGGCCGAGCTGGGGCTGATCACCGGAATCGTCGGCGGCCTGCTCACCGGGCTGCTGCCCGGCAGCAGCCTCCAGGTCAGCGGTCCGGCCGCCGGGCTGACCGTGCTGGTCTACGAAGCGGTGCAGGAGTTCGGGCTCGGCGCGCTGGGCGCGTTGGTGCTGGTCGCCGGGGTATTGCAGCTGGCCATGGGGGCA
>NZ_BBUY01000069.1 GCF_001590865.1 Streptomyces sp. NBRC 110611 | reverse complement strand
TCGCAGCTCGTGGATGAGGCTGCCACGGGCTCCACCCTCCTCGCCGAACTCGAACGGCTGGGCTCCGCACTCGCCGTCAGCGAGCCCGACGCCCGCACCAGGGCCGCCGTCGCCGCCCGTCTGACGCAGATCCTGGACGACTGGCGAGGAACCCCGGCGGAGGAGAACGGCGAGGAGGTCGCCGAGCGGATCGAAGCCGCCAGCCCTGACGAGATCTTCGCCTTCATCGACAACGAGCTCGGCCGTCACAGCGATCGCTGAGTCCGGCCCCTGTTATTCACACGGAAGGTTCCACGTCATGCCGAACGACAACAAGCTCGTTGACTACCTCAAGTGGGTCACGAACGACTTGCACCAGACCCGCCAGCGGCTTCGGGAGGCTGAGTCCGCCAAGCAGGAACCCATAGCCATCGTCGGCATGGCCTGCCGGCTGCCGGGTGGCGTGCGATCGCCGGAAGACCTCTGGCAGATGCTGAAAGACGGCCGGGACGGTATCTCGGCATTCCCCACGGACCGTGGCTGGAACCTCGATATCCTCACCGGCGAGGGAAACGGCAGCAGCGCGACGGCCGAAGGCGGCTTTGTCGACGCCGCTTCGTTCGACGCCCCCTTCTTCGGCATCTCGCCCCGCGAAGCCGTGGCCATGGACCCCCAGCAGCGCATCCTGCTGGAGACCTCCTGGGAAGCACTGGAGCGCGCCGGTATCGATCCGGTGTCCCTGCGGGGCACCGAGACCGGTGTCTTCGTCGGCACCAGCGGTGTCGACTACATCAACGCGGTGATGAACTCCCGCGAGGACATCGAGGGGCACGGCAGCACCGGCCTCGCCGGCAGCATCCTGTCCGGGCGGCTCTCGTACACCTTCGGCCTGGAGGGACCGGCCGTCACCGTCGACACCGCGTGCTCGTCCTCGCTCGTCTCGCTGCACCTGGCGGTCCACGCGCTGCGCACCGGGGAGTGCTCGCTGGCTCTGGTCGGCGGCGTGACGGTGATGTCGTCGCCGATGAGCTTCGCCGGATTCACCAGGCAGGGCGGGCTGGCGGCGGACGGCCGGTGCAAGGCGTTCTCCGACGCGGCCGACGGCACCGGGTGGTCCGAAGGCGTGGGCGTCTTCGTCGTGGAGCGGCTGTCCGACGCCCGCCGCAAGGGGCATGAGATCCTCGCGGTCGTACGGGGCTCGGCCGTCAACCAGGACGGCGCCTCCAACGGCCTGACGGCACCCAACGGCCCCTCCCAGCAGCGGGTGATCCAGCAGGCCCTGGCCGGCGCCGGGCTGTCCCCGTCCGATGTGGACGCGGTGGAGGCCCATGGCACCGGAACGACCCTGGGCGACCCGATCGAGGCCCAGGCGCTGCTGGCCACCTACGGGCAGGAACGCGATCCCGAACGCCCGCTGCTGCTCGGGTCGGTGAAGTCCAACCTCGGCCACACGCAGGCGGCGGCCGGTGCGGCGGGGCTCATGAAGATGGTTCTGGCGCTGCGGCACGGCGTCCTGCCGAAGACGCTGTTCGTGGAGGCGCCGTCCTCGCATGTGGACTGGTCGTCGGGGGCGGTGGAGCTGCTGACGGAGTCCCAGGAGTGGCCCAAGGCCGACCGGCCCTGGCGGGCGGGCGTGTCGTCGTTCGGGATCAGCGGCACCAACGCGCACGTCATCATCGAGCAGGCACCGGCCGCCGAGGAGCTGGACGGCCATGACGAGAGCGAACCGCGGGCCGCATCGCGGACGGCGCCGTCGGCCGTACCATGGCTGGTCTCCGCGAAGTCCGAGGAAGCCCTGGCCGCCCAGCTTGAGCGGATCTCCGCGCTGACCGACGAGCCGCACCTCGACCTGGGATTCTCGCTGGCGACGACCCGGGCGCATCTGGAGCACCGTGCGGTACTGCTCTCCGAGGGCGGCGAAGCCGTCGAGGTGGCGCGCGGCTTCGCCGAGGACACGG
>NZ_BBUY01000068.1 GCF_001590865.1 Streptomyces sp. NBRC 110611 | reverse complement strand
ACGGCCACCTCGGGCGCGGTGACCGGCAGCTGCGCGATGCGCTCGCGCTCCCGGTCCAGGTCGATGACGGTCACCCCCTCCGCCGGCTGCCCGTCCTGCAGGCCGCGGTGGGTGACCAGCAGCTTCGCCCCGGAGTCCTGGAGCATGTACGCCAGCCGGTCCGCCGGGTACGCCGGGTCCAGCGGCACGTACGCCGCACCCGCCTTCATGATGCCCAGCAGCGCGACGACCATCTCGGTGCTGCGCTCCACCGACAGGCCGATCAGCGCTTCCGGAGTGGCACCCACATCGCCGAGGCAGTGGGCGAGCTGGTTGGCCCGCTCGTCCAGCTCCCGGTAGGTCAAGGACTGGTCGCCGTACGTGACGGCGAGCGCGTCCGGCGTCAGCGCCGCCCGCTCAGCCACCCGCTCGTGGATGCAGCCCGCCTCAGGCGCCACACCACCCGTCGCATTGAACTCACGGACAACCTGCTCCACCTCCGCGTCGGTCAGCATCGGCAGCTCGGCCAGCGCGCGGTCCGCGTCCGCCACGGAGGCGGCCAGCAACATGTTGAGGTGGTCGCCCAGGCGGGCGATGGTGGTCTCGTCGAACAGCTCGGCGCTGTACTCGATCAGGGCGCGCAGCCCGCCGTTGTGCTCCTCGAACTCGATGGTGAGGTCGAACAGCGCGGTCTCCCGCTCCAGTGGGTAGTCACTGGCCGTCACGTCACCGAGCGACAGATCGATCGCGGGGGCGTTCTGCAGCACGACCATCGCCTGGATCAGCGGCGTACGGCTGGTGTCACGCTCCAGGTCCATGGCCTCGACGAGGCGCTCGAACGGCACGTCCTCGTGGCCGAAGGCCTCCAGGACGGTCTGCCTGACCTGGCCCAACAGCGTACGGAAGGACGCCTGCGGATCGACCTGCGAGCGCAGGACGACCGTGTTGACCAGGAAGCCGACCAGCCCTTCCAGGTCGCCCTGGCCACGACCGGAGGAGGCCGTGCCGACGGCGATGTCCTCCTGGCCCGTGTAGCGGGCGAAGACCGCCTTGACAGCCGCCGTCAGCGCCATGAAGAGCGTGGCGCCCTGTCCGCCGGCCAGGCTCTTGAGGCCGGTGACGGTCGCCTCGGGGACCTCGAAGCCGTACACCGCGCCCACGCTGGTGCGCACCGTCGGGCGGGACCGGTCGGTGGGCAGCTCCAGCGGCGCCACGCCCGCCAGGCGCTCCCGCCACCAGTCGAGCTGCTGCTCCAGCAGGCCGCCGTCCTCCAGGCGGGCCCGCTGCCAGGCCGCGAAGTCCGGGTACTGGACGGCGACTTCGGGCAGCCGCGCGCTACGGCCCTGGACGTGGGCCGCGTACAGCTCGCCCAGCTCGTGGGAGACCACGCCCATCGACCAGCCGTCGGTGACGATGTGGTGCATCCCCAGGACGCACACATGGTCGTCGGCGGCCAGCCTGACCAGCAGTACCCGCACCAGCGGGCCGGTCTTCAGGTCGTACGGGCGCGCCACGTCCGCGCGGACCAGCTCGCGCAGCCGCTCCGCACGCGCGTCGGCGTCGGTGAGATCGGTGAGATCGGCGGCCGTCCACTCGGGCTCCATGGCGTCGTGGACCACCTGTACGCCCCGGCCGTCGACGATGTCGAAGGTGGTGCGCAGCGCCTCGTGGCGGTCCATGAGGCCGGTGACCGCGGCCCGCAGCGCGGCGGCGTCCAGGGCGCCGGTCAGCCGCAGTCCGGCGGCGGAGTGGTAGTCCGTACCGCCCGGGTTGAAGTCCTCCAGGAACCACAGCCGCTGCTGGCCGAAGGACATCGGCAGCGCGCCGTCCCGCGGCACGGGCTGGATCACCGGCGCGGTCTGTTGCTGCTTCTGCTCCTGCCCCTGCTCCTGCCCGTGCTCCGGCGCGAGGTACGCGGCCAGTTCGGCGACCGTGGGCGCCTCGAAGAGCGCCCGCGGCGAGACCTGGACGCCCAGCGCCCGGCCCGTACGGGACGCCATCTGGATGGAGATGATCGAGTCGCCGCCCAGCTCGAAGAAGTTGTCGTGCACGCCGACCCGTGCCACGCCCAGCACCTGCGACCAGACCTCGGCGAGCGCCTGCTCGGTCGCGTCGCGCGGGGCCACGTACGCGTTGCCCAGCAGCTCGGCCT
>NZ_BBUY01000067.1 GCF_001590865.1 Streptomyces sp. NBRC 110611 | reverse complement strand
CCTTCACCCCGAATCCTGGACACGGCTTATGCAGCTTCTGTGAGGGTAGTTGATGTCGTGCCGAGTGCCGTCTCGTAGTCGTTCGGGCTGCAGTGTCCGAGGCGGGAGTGGCGGCGGACGGTGTTGTAGCAGTGCAGCAACCGGAACGCCACGAGTCGTGCTTCGCGCTCGCTGGACCAGCCCGGCGGCCCTGGAGCGTCTCTCGTTCGAAGGCCGCGTTCTCAGCTCTCCGCGGCGGCGTTTTCCGCCCGGCTCCCGACCACGCTCATGCCCTGGATCACGCCGGCCTTCCGGCAGGCGTCGGCGAACGCCCGGCTGGTGTACTGCGCCCCGTGATCGGTGTGAAAGACGGCGCCAGCGAGGCTGCCGCGGGTCCCGCTCGGCCGCGGCCAGGGCGTCGACGACAAGTTCAGACCGCATGTGGTCGGCGATCACCCAGTCGGCCAGACGGCGCGAACACAGATCGATCACGGCCGCCAGGTAGCAGAACTTCCCGCCGCCCACGGGCAGGCAGGTGATGTCGCCGACGTACTTGGTGTTCGGGCGCTCGGCGGTGAAGTCCCGGCCGATCAGGTCCTGCGCTTTGACCGCGGACTGGTCCGGGATGGTGGTGCGGCACTTGCGGCGCAGGCGGAGTCCGGCCAGGCCCAGGGAACGAATAACGCGGGCGACGCGCTTGTGGGTTCACCCTCTCGCCGCCGTCGCGGAGCTCGGCGGTGATCCTGGGGACGCCGTAGGTGCCGTCCGAGTCCCGGTACACCCGGCGTATCCTCGCGGCGAGCCTCGCGTCCTTCGCCTGCCGGGCGACGCGGCACCGGTAGCAGGCCATGGTCACGACCGAGATATACCCGACGGACCGGCACCTGACCCGGATCAGGGGGTGTGACTGCAACGAATAGACGCGGATGTGGCGGCACTGAGGTCTTCTGAAAGGCAAAGGGCGCACGACGGCTCACCCAAACCTCGCCACCCACTCCCGCTTCCGGACACCGTCAGGAGCGGTCACCGCCCTCTTGAGCAGAGCAATACACCTTCTAAAGATAGTGTGACACTCTTCTCTTGCTGTCAAGGCTGGGCCCTGCTCAACACCGTTAAGTTTACCTTCTGTGACGGTTGGCAAGCCCTGTCCCGAAGAACGTGATCTTCGCGGTGGCCCCGGCTGCAGGCAAGGCCCCCGACCTGGTCGACCGGGACTTCACCGCCGAGCACCCGGCGAAAAGCTGGTCGGGGCGGGTAGCCGGAGGGAGTCTCGCCCAATGAGCCTTTTGAGCGGTAGCTCTCCAGGGTGAGGACGGCTCGTGTTGCTGTGGTGGGCCAGGTGGGACTGCATCGTGCCTTGCGGAAGATTCGCCAGGTCTTCAGTCGGGCGATGCCCCGCTCGACGGGATGGCGCAGCCGGGTCTGGGCCCTGTTCAACGACCACTGCTGGACGGCGAGTTCTTGACGTGGACGGCGGCGGTGCGCAACGGCGAAGGTGCCACCGGCACCGAGGGAGCCCAGAACCGCCAGGACCGGGACGCCGAGTCGGACACACGTCGTGTTGATGATCCGGTGTGTGCGGGCCGCGGCGAGGTCATGGGTGCGGCCGGGCAGCACCCTGGAGTTCCACACGATCCTGCCGTCGGGTCGGTGATGACCTGGAGGTTCACGCCGTGACGGCGATGTTTTCCCGAGTGGTCGCCGTGGCCTTCACCGACGCGGTCGCACTCCGCAAGGGTGCCGTCCATCAGTACATACTCCGCCTGCTCCTTCGCCTCACGCAGGGCCCGGGTCGGTCCCGGCGCCCGGCGGGCCAGCAGCGCGACGACGGAGCAGACATAGCAGTGGGCGGTGCCGACGCTGGTTCCAAAGCCGGCCGCGATTTGGGCGAAGGTGATGTGCTGACGCAGGTACACCAGCGCGACCAGGGCACGTCCGGACGGACGTAGCTTGCACCTGCGGTCACCCTCACGAAGGACGATCAGCATCGTCACCGTCTCCACCAGTGCGTGCAGCAATCCAGTGCGGCAGGATACGTAACCAAGGAGGCCCCTCGGGTGATGAGTTCAGACGTCAGACATCTGTCTCAACACCCCTGGGGCCCCGCCCGTTCTGCCCCAACCCCCGTCATCCGATCGGTGACCGAGCTGAAAAGGCT
>NZ_BBUY01000066.1 GCF_001590865.1 Streptomyces sp. NBRC 110611 | reverse complement strand
CCTGGCCCTCTTCGACGCCGCGCTCGGCAGTACCGAACCCATGGCACTGCCCGTCCGCCTGGACCTGACGGCGCTGCGCCAGCAAGGTGACGTCCCCCCGCTACTGCGCAGCCTGATCCGTACGAGGACCCGCCGATCCGGTGCCGCCGCGGCATCCGGTATCGCGCGGCGCCTGGCCGGGTTGTCCCCGGTGGAGCGTCGCGCGGCGCTGCTCGATGTCGTACGCGGCCGGATCGCGGCGGTCCTGGGCCACACGAGCCCGGAAACGGTCGCCTCGGACCGGGCCTTCCAGGACCTCGGCTTCGACTCCCTGACGGCGATCGAACTCCGCAACCTGCTGGGCAAGGCCACCGGACTGCGGCTCCCGGCAACGACGGTGTTCGACTACCCGACGGCCGACGCCCTGGCAGGGCACCTCCTGGACGAGCTGTTCGGCGCGGAGCAGGAGGCCGGGACGACGACGCACCTCCCGGTGTCGGCCCTCCCGTCCCCGGCGGATGACCCGGTCGTCATCGTCGGCATGAGCTGCCGCTTCCCCGGCGGCGTCGCCTCACCCGAGGACCTGTGGCGGCTGGTTGCCGAAGGGGTGGACGCCGTCTCGGACTTCCCGACCGACCGTGGCTGGGAGATCGAGGACACCGATGACCCCGAGCGGGCGGGCGCCATCGCCACCCGCTCCGGCGGATTCCTCTATGACGCGGCGGACTTCGACCCCGAGTTCTTCGGAATGAGCCCCCGGGAGGCCCTGACCACCGACGCCCAGCAGCGGCTGCTGCTGGAGACGACCTGGGAGGCGCTGGAGCGCGCCGGTATGGACCCGGCCACCCTGCGCGGCAGCCGTACGGGCGTCTTCGCCGGCGTGATGTACCACGACTACTCGACGCTGCTCTCCGGGCGGGAGTTCGAGGGCTACCAGGGCAGCGGCAGCGCGGGCAGTGTCGCCTCGGGCCGGGTCTCCTATACGTTCGGTTTCGAGGGTCCGGCGGTCACGGTGGATACGGCGTGCTCGTCGTCGCTGGTGGCCCTGCACCTGGCGGCACAGTCGCTGCGCCAGGGCGAGTGCTCGCTGGCGCTGGCGGGCGGTGTGACGGTGATGTCCACGCCGCTGACGTTTGTGGAGTTCTCCCGCCAGGGCGGGCTGGCGGCCGATGGCCGTTGCAAGGCGTTCTCCGACGCGGCCGACGGCGTCGGCTGGGCCGAAGGAGCCGGAATCCTGGTGCTGGAGCGTCTGTCGGATGCGCGGCGCCATGGGCATCGGGTGCTTGCGGTGGTGCGTGGTTCTGCGGTGAATCAGGATGGTGCGTCGAATGGTCTGACTGCGCCGAATGGTCCGTCGCAGCAGCGGGTGATCCGGCAGGCGCTGACGAGTGCCGGTCTGTCCGCCGCCGATGTGGATGCGGTGGAGGCGCACGGTACGGGTACGACGTTGGGTGACCCGATCGAGGCCCAGGCCCTGCTCGCCACCTATGGTCAGGGTCGGTCGGGGGGTCGGCCGTTGCTGTTGGGTTCGGTGAAGTCCAATATCGGGCATGCGCAGGCGGCTTCGGGTGTGGCGGGTGTGATCAAGATGGTGTTGGCGATGCGGCATGGTGTGTTGCCGCGGACGCTGCATGTCGATCAGCCGTCGACGCATGTGGACTGGAGTGCTGGAGCCGTCGAGTTGCTGACTTCTGCGGTTGAGTGGCCGCAGGGTGAGGGGCCGCGCCGTGCGGGCGTCTCCTCCTTCGGTATCAGTGGGACGAACGCGCATGTGATCCTGGAGCAGCCCGAACCGGACGCGGCCGTACTGGACGCCGGACCGGCCGCCGAATCCGATGCCGAACTGGACGAGGCCTCCGACGCGGCGGCCCGGGCCCAGGCGCCGGTGCCGGCGCCGGTTCCGCTGTCGGGCCGGAACGAGCCGGCGTTGCGGGCCCAGGCGGCACGGCTGCTGTCCCACCTGGACGGTGCGCCGGGACCGCGGGTCAAGGATGTCGCCTACTCGCTGGCGACGCGCCGCTCGGCGTTCCCGCACCGTGCGGTAATTCTGGCCGCGAACCGAGAGGACCTGCTGCGCTCGTTGTCGGCCCTGGCCGAGGGCCGCAGCGAGGCGGCCCTCGTGGCGCAGGGCCGGACCCCCTCGGGCAGCAAGCTCGCGTTCCTGTTCTC
>NZ_BBUY01000065.1 GCF_001590865.1 Streptomyces sp. NBRC 110611 | reverse complement strand
CGCCCCCATGGCCAGCTGCAATACCCCGGCGACCAGCACCAACGCGCCCAGCGCGCCGAGCCCGAACTCCTGCACCGCTTCGTAGACCAGCACGGTCAGCCCGGCGGCCGGACCGCTGACCTGGAGGCTGCTGCCGGGCAGCAGCCCGGTGAGCAGGCCGCCGACGATCCCGGTGATCAGCCCCAGCTCGGCCGGCACCCCGGAGGCGACGGCCACCCCCACACAGAGCGGGACGGCGACGAGGAAGACGACGAGGGATGCCGTGAAGTCGGCGCGCCACAGCGCCAGCGAGCCCCGCGAGGGGTGGAAGTACGAGGGGGACCGGGAGGCCTCGGCGGACTGGGCGGACCCGGCGGTGGACCGGGTGGACCCGGCGGTGGACCGGGTGGATCCGGCGGTGGACCGGGAGGACCGATCGGATATCGACAGCTGGGACGGGCGGCGGTGGGCAGAACGGAACCTACGCATGAGCATGCCTCCAGCGAATTCGGGATACAGCGGCGCACGCCCGGGCCCAAGGCCAGCACACGGTGCGCTCACGCGTACGCATGCAGGCACGAGTACGTGTACAGAACACAGGTACGGGCGTAGACACAGGCACAGCTGCGCATGCGAGTACGAGCAGCGACCCGCCGCGCCACGGGCGGCCAGCAAGTGCGGGTCACCGCACGGCGCCGTGCGAACGCACGCCATGAAGGGTGGGAGTGGTGACGGCTCGATCTCGCCGTCAGCTGCGCGGGCCGGGAATGGCCCTGGGGCGGCTCTGTGCTCTCAGCAGCGGAAGACGCCGTGCTGGACCGGCAGTTCACCCGATTTCGACAGCGGAACGGCCTCGCGTTGGGTCAGCGGAGCCGTAATGCCCGGCCCGCTGTCGGTCCATGCCTGCTCCGTCGTCGACATGAGTGGGCCGGACCGCGCGGGCTCGACCGTCGTACGACCACAGCGCCGCACCGGACAGTGATCGGAGGCAGACTCCGTATCGTCGGAGGTGGACTCGGTATCGTCGGAGGCGCTCGACACCATCGGGGCGGTGACGGGCGTACCGCTCCGGGGCGCTGGGGCGGCCGCTGTACGCTCTCCGTAGGCACCATCAGCGACGATCGGCAGAGCCAGAATGGCGGCCACGACGATCAGCAGGAGCCAGCAGAAGCCGCCGATCCGGATCTTTGCCATCGTCGCCCCCTTCCGGTTCCGGCGCCGCTGGACAGTTCACTCCATTGTGTCGGGCCTCGAGTGGCGGACCGCAACTCGACAAATAACCGAACCGTAAACGTGAAGTTGTTCCGACAGGAAGGAAGGCTTCCGTTCAGTCCGGCACCCGTCGGCGCACGGCCCGCACTTCAGCGCGCGTCCTGTACCTCAACGCGGCGAGTTGATCACTGAGGTCAGGGCTCGGCCCGCCGCAGCGGGATGGGGCTCAGCTCACCACTTCAAAAAGAAACCTCGGCTGAAGGGCATGTAAGTCGGGCCCCAGCACCAGTCGTTTGGGGAGGAGGGAATGGATCTCCGCGAGGAGAAAGCCGAGGTGGTGGTCGCTTCCTGCCAGTTTCAAAGTGTAAAAACCCGTTTCCGTGATCTCTCCGGCTCCTCTGTCGGTGCCGTCGTCGATCCTGTGGGCGATCCATCGCGAGTTCGGCGTACTGGCGTCCGTTGATTTCACTGCGGCCTGAACCCAGTCGTCGGCGTAGGGAGCAGTGAGGAAGCGGCTGGTGTCTACCTCCTGCAGCTGGATCTCCCCGTCCACAGGGATGACCCGCCAGCGGGGCAGAGGGGGCTCGGAGAGCAGCATTGCAAACGCCCTATCATCGATTCCTTTCACGTGCGCACCAGTGGCCGTGATTTCGGCGATCGTGCCGTTGCCTGCCATACGCACTCTCCTTGTTGTCCTGGGGGAGAAGATCTTTCCGGGAGGTAACGCAGCAGGCAAGAGCGCTTGCCGTTCAAGCGCCGAGAACGCGCCACCAGGCCGTGCCCAAAGGCTGGTTGGGTGGCTCATGAAGGCTTAACTCGTGAGAAGGCGAGATCCTCGTGCATGCGGCATCGACGTGTTTTTCGCTCGCCAGCCAGGGCCGTCAGTATTGGCAGTCCCGTCCGGTACGGGCGCGAAGGGGAGCAGTCCGGGTTCTGTTTCCCTTGCCACGAGTGGGGACCATTCCGGTAGCTTTCCGCTGCACAGACCGTCGAACGAATTCGCATGCTGTGGATTTCGCGGGCTGCATGATGCGGTCATTCCTGCGAAAGGGATCTCTGGGGCCTCGACGCCCGCCTCGCGAGCGCGACGCGCCGCTGCAG
>NZ_BBUY01000064.1:1238-2669 GCF_001590865.1 Streptomyces sp. NBRC 110611 | reverse complement strand
GCGGGGCGGTTGCGGCCGACGCGGGTGAGGGCGTGGCGGACGTGGCGGCGGCCGCGGTGTGGGGTCTGGTGCGGTCGGCGCAGTCGGAGCATCCGGGGCGGATCGCGCTGGTGGACCTGGAGTACGGGTCCGAGGCCGGGGATGTCGCCGCGGTGCTCGCGGATCTGCCGGGCCTGCTGGCCACCGGGGATGCCCAGTTTGTGGTGCGCGACGGCGCCGTCCAGGTGGGACGGCTGGCGTCTCTGGGGAGCGGTGCGGGGCTGTTGCCGCCTGTCGGGGTGCCGTGGCGGCTGGACAGTGCGGCCAAGGGCAGCCTGGACAAGCTGGTGCTCGCGCCCTGCCCGGAGATCCTGGAGCCGCTCACCGAAGGCCAGGTCCGTATCCAGGTTCAGGCCGCCGGGGTGAACTTCCGCGACGTACTGAACGCGCTGGGGATGTATCCGGGTGAGGCCGGGCTGTTGGGTGCCGAGGCTGCGGGTGTGGTGACCGAGACCGGGCCGGGAGTGAATGGACTGCGCCCGGGGGACCGGGTGATGGGCATGGTCTTCGGTGGCTTCGGACCCGTGGGGGTGACCGATCAGCGGCTGCTGACTCGTATCCCGGAGGGCTGGTCGTACGCTCGGGCGGCGTCGGTGCCGCTGGTGTTCCTGACTGCCCTGTACGGGTTGAAGGACCTGGCGGGTCTGCGGCCGGGGCAGTCGGTCCTGATCCATGCCGGCGCCGGTGGTGTGGGTATGGCGGCGATCCAGCTGGCCCGGCATCTGGGTGCGGAGGTGTTCGCCACGGCCAGTGAGGGCAAGTGGGACACGCTGCGGGAGCTGGGTGTGGCGGACGACCACATCGCGTCGTCCCGTACTACCGACTTCGAGGCCCGTTTCCGCGAGGTCACCGAGGGCCGTGGTGTGGATGTGGTGCTCAATGCCCTGGCGGGTGAATTCGTCGACGCCTCACTGCGGTTGACCGCTCCGGGTGGCTGCTTCCTGGAGATGGGCAAGACCGACATCCGCGACCCCGAGGCCACCGCCCCGGTGCACTACCGCGCCTTCGACCTTGCTGATGCGGGTCCGGACCGGACTCAGGAGATGTTCGGGGAGCTGCTGGAGTTGTTCGCCCAGGGTGTGCTGCGTCCGTTGCCGGTGGCGAGCTGGGATGTACGACGGGCCTCTGAGGCGTTCGGGTATATGAGCCGGGCCCAGCACGTCGGGAAGATTGTGCTGACGCTGCCGCGTACGTGGGATCCGGAGGGCACGGTACTGATCACCGGTGGGACCGGTGGCCTGGCTCGCGGGTTGGCCCGGCATCTGGTGGCCGAGCGCGGGATGCGGCATCTGTTGCTGGTCAGCCGTAGTGGCCCGGACGCGCCGGGTGCTGCCGAGCTGCGGGATGAACTGGCTGCCCAGGGCGCCTCGGTGACTGTCATGGCGTGTGATG
>NZ_BBUY01000064.1:0-875 GCF_001590865.1 Streptomyces sp. NBRC 110611 | reverse complement strand
TGGCCGACCAGGCGGCGGTGGCCGCGCTGGTGGCTTCGGTACCGGTGGAGCATCCGCTGACCGCCGTGGTCCACACCGCCGGCGTCCTCGACGACGGCGTGGTGACCTCGCTGACGCCCGAGCGGCTGTCGGCGGTACTGCGCCCCAAGGCGGACGCCGCCTGGCATCTGCACGAAGCCACCGAGGGCCTCGACCTCGCCGCGTTCGTGCTGTACTCATCGATTTCCGGTGTGCTGGGCACGGCGGGTCAGGGTAATTACGCCGCGGGCAATGTCTTCCTCGATGCGCTGGCCGGGCACCGCAGGGCACACGGTCTGCCCGCTCACTCTCTGGCGTGGGGTGCCTGGGCTCCCAGTGGCGGGATGACCGCCACCTTGTCGGAGGCGGATATGCAGCGGATCGCCTCGTATGGGGCGACGCCGCTCACCGCCGAGCAGGGGCTGGCGCTGTTCGACGCCGCCACCGCGACCGACGCCAGCCACCTCGTCGCGCTCGGGCCCGTCGCCGCGGGCAGTCGGGACCGCGGTCCCGTGCCGCCGGTGCTCCGCGGTCTGGTCAAGGGCGCTCGGCGTAGCGCTGCCGGTGCCACGAGTGGCACGGATGTGTCTGTGGAGCTTGTCCGGAGGCTGCGGGAGGCGCGGCCGGAGGAGCGTAGTCGTGTGATGGCGGACGTGGTACGGGCGGAGGCCGCGGCGGTGCTGGGGCATGCCTCGGCCAAGGCGGTGGATGCCCGGCGGGAGTTCAAGGAGCTGGGCTTTGACTCGTTGACCTCCGTCGAACTGCGCAACCGGCTCTCCGCCGCCACCGGTCTGCGGCTGACCGCCACCCTGGTCTTCGACTACCCCAGCCCCGCCGCACTCGCCGACCACCTCGTC
>NZ_BBUY01000063.1 GCF_001590865.1 Streptomyces sp. NBRC 110611 | reverse complement strand
GGGCCCGTGAGGTCTTCAGAGAGAGCGGCGGGCCCGGCGTCTTCGGGCCACCGTGAAACCCACCAGCATCCGCTGGACGTTGGCGTTGTGAGCCTGCCGCAGGGGGCCTTCACCCCGAATCCTGGACACGGCTTATGCAGCTTCTGTGAGGGTAGTTGATGTCGTGCCGAGTGCCGTCTCGTAGTCGTTCGGGCTGCAGTGTCCGAGGCGGGAGTGGCGGCGGACGGTGTTGTAGCAGTGCAGCAACCGGAACGCCACGAGTCGTGCTTCGCGCTCGCTGGACCAGCCCGGCGGCCCTGGAGCGTCTCTCGTTCGAAGGCCGCGTTCTCAGCTCTCCGCGGCGGCGTTTTCCGCCCGGCTCCCGACCACGCTCATGCCCTGGATCACGCCGGCCTTCCGGCAGGCGTCGGCGAACGCCCGGCTGGTGTACTGCGCCCCGTGATCGGTGTGAAAGACGGCGCCAGCGAGGCTGCCGCGGGTCCCGCTCGGCCGCGGCCAGGGCGTCGACGACAAGTTCAGACCGCATGTGGTCGGCGATCACCCAGTCGGCCAGACGGCGCGAACACAGATCGATCACGGCCGCCAGGTAGCAGAACTTCCCGCCGCCCACGGGCAGGCAGGTGATGTCGCTACCCGGTCGGTCGCCGCGACGGTGCCATCCAGGAGCATGTAGCCGTCGGCGTGGTGACTGGTGAGTGCCTCCGTCAACGACGGAGCGAACCTGGCGAGTTGCCCGATCGTGTGGTTCACATAGCGCCAGGCGGTGGCCATGCCGATGGCAAGGCCGGCCGCGAGCTGTTCGAAGGTGTCGTGCTTGCGCAGGGAGACCAGGGCACAGCGGGCCCGGTCGTACGGACGCAGCTTGCAGGAACGGTCACCATCACACGCAACGATCACCATCGTCACCAGCTCCAGGAGCTCTTCCTCGACATCGCATGCGGCAGGATAAGAGAACACGGGGCATCTCCGCAGGTCAGGCTAGTTGCGGTGACCGGCCAACCAGCGGGATGCCCCCCCGTTCGTCACGCCACCGTCAACACCCAGCGACCACACCACCCTCATGCCGTACACGTGAAAAAGGCTCGTAGATCGCTCATTATCCACCGAGCCACTGCGAGTGGAGGCGCTCCAGCACTCCGTTTTCCTGCAGGGACAGGATTGCCTGATTGATAGACTCTAGGTATCGGTTGTTCGGGCGCATGGCGAATCCGTACCACTGGCGGTCGATGACAGGTCCGACAACGCGAAAGTTACCACTACTCCTACCTTCTTCGTACTTCAGCATCGGGGCGTCGTACACGACGGCGTCGGCCTTTCCCTGATTAAGGCCGACCAGTGCAGCCGAAAGGCTCGGGTAGCCCGCTGCTTTAATACCCCGTCGGCTGAGTGAATCCACACTGGTGCTGTTGGCGACGGTCGCAACTACCTTGCCTCGTAGATCATCCACGGAGTCGATCCCTCCTCTCACTTTGGAGACAGTGAGGCTAGCCGTCAGCAGAGCAGTCAGCTGGGCAATGAAGACCAGACTCAGAACTACTCCGAGGATCGATCCGAGTCGACCCCAGACAGAACGAGGAGTGCGTGAGGCGAAGTCCAATGTGGCCATGTTCACAAAGATTTGATGCATGGACCGGATGACCCCTCGAATGTATCCCCGCTCCGGCAACGCGCCCCGCAAGAATTGAATAATCCAGATCAGATTGGCTACCATCAGCAAGCAGAAGAATCCCAACAACAGGAGATTGATTACGCTTGACGTGAGAAAGGCCTGGGCGACCCCCCCCAGACCGGTAGCCTGATCGGTACGGACCATCACCTGAAGTCCGGCAGCGATATCAGGAGAAGTAAAGTCAAGCGTCTTCTCACGCGCGCTCGTCGCGGTCAGCCCTCCCATGGCCAGATCGGCGCGGCCGGAGCGCACTACATCCAGCAGTTCCTCGTACCCGTGGGCCTCAGTGACCTCGAAGGTGAAGCCCACCCGGCGAGCCACCTGTTCCAGGACGTCGACGTCGTATCCAGCCCATTCATCGCCCTCCTTGTAGACGAACGGAGGCGAGTCTTGAACAACGACCCGCAGCTCAGACGTAGGAGCAATCATTGCAGGAAGTTTCGATGTGGACGCGCCGGTGACCATTCCAACTGAGGCGAGGAACAAGACACAGACCAGGACTGCTGGTCGACGTACCGGCATCAGGCGCCACCAGCGGACTCCCACTCGCCAGATTGAGGCCACCGAAGCCTCCAACCTCGTCTTGTTCATGCCGCTTCCTCGCTTTCGTTACCTGATGCCCGAGTGTTTCGATGAAGAGATACGTAAGAAGTACGAAGCGGATTTTCGGAACAGACTGGTCTCGATTATCCACGAGACCGGCACAGGGTTTTCCCGTAACGCCGGGTCACGGGTGAGATGATCTCGGTGTGGAATCACAGCGTCGGAGCCGTCCTGGATAACCCTGTTCACCGGGCTGAGCCCGCGATGCTTCGGCAAGCTGATGACCGTGGTACGCCGCGAAGTCGCGCACGAGCCGCGGCACAGGCAGCCATGGAGCCCTGCCGCTCGAGGACCGGGTGCTGCTCGACACAGCCTACTGGAGTACGAACTTGACGCCGCCCACCCCGATCTTCTGCAGCGCCCCGAAGTTTCCGGACACCGACCCAATGGGGTTGCCGTGAACAGGAGACGAGGACGAGCAAGTGGCGCCACCCAGCAAGTACACCCCGGAGTTCCGGGAAAAAGCCATCCAGATCGCGTTGAGGTCGATCAAGACAATTTCAGAAGTCGGCCGTGAACTCGGAATCAACCCGGAAACACT
>NZ_BBUY01000062.1 GCF_001590865.1 Streptomyces sp. NBRC 110611 | reverse complement strand
CCCCCCTGCGGCAGGCTCACAACGCCAACGTCCAGCGGATGCTGGTGGGTTTCACGGTGGCCCGAAGACGCCGGGCCCGCCGCTCTCTCTGAAGACCTCACGGGCCCGGGGGAACACAGGCGTCAGCCCGGCGCCCACGTGATCACCGTGAAACCCACCACCATGACAGGACCGCTCTTTCACGAGGCTTCAGAAGCCGGGAGAACGCGAGGCGCCCGTCACAGCAGCCAGTCCAGAAGCCCCAGCCGGGGCGATCTGGAACCGCCTACACACAGGATTTGGTTGTCCAGGACGACATGGACCTCCTTCCCCGCATGCGGCTTGACGGCCTTCTTCAGGAACGCCAGGACGTTCGCGCCGTTCCGGTTCGGCTTGCACTCGCCCAGCACTTCACCGGTCGTGACGTTCAGCGCGGCGAACAGGTGCGTGGTGCCGTGCCGGACGCAGTCGTGGGTGCGCTTCTCAGCTGCCGCGAAGGCCACCGGCAGCACCGGCTGGGTCCGGTCCAGCGCCTGCACCTGCGTCTTCTCGTCGACCGACAGCACCACGGCATCGCCGGGCGGGGCCAGGTACAGACCGACGATGTCGGTGACCTTCTGTGCGAACGCCGGGTCTTTCGAGATCTTGAAGGTGCCCAAACGGTGCGGTTTCAGATTCTCCTCACGCCAGATGCGGGCAACGTAATGCCAGGAGCCTTTTTGATGTGTAGATCATGAGGGTGAGGATCGCGGTGGCGACTGACGTGAGTCTGTTCGGGCTGATGCGGGCATGGCGGAAGATCCTCCGCTGCTTGATCCGGGAGGTCGTTCGCTCGACTGGAGTGCGTAGGGCGGCGTGGACTGTGTTCGACCTCTTGTGTTTGTAGGGGAGTTCGGTCTGTGGACAGCGCTTGATCGGTGTGATCACGGTGCCGCCGGCGCCCTGGTACCCCTGGTCCGCAAGGATCTCCAGGTGCAGCTGGGTGCAGATGTCGATGATGCCGTGTTCACGGGTGGCCTTCACATCGTGGGTGCTGCCGGGCGGGGCGGGCGAGAGCTACAGCAGTCTCCCCTCCTCGGCCGTGATGACCTGCAGGTTCACGCCTTCCCGGCGGACTTTTCCGGAGAAGTGCCCCGTGGCCGCTACCCGGTCGGTCTCGGCGACGGTGCCGTCCAGCAGCGCGTACCCGTTGGCGTGGTGGCTGGTGAGTGCTTCCGTCAACGAGGGAGCGAACCTGGCGAGTTGCCCGATCGTGTGGTTCACATAGCGCCAGGCGGTCGCCGTGCCGATGGCAAAGCCAGCCGCGAGCTGTTCGAGCGTGTCGTGCTTACACAGGTGGACCAGGGTGCACCGGGCCCGGTCGACCGGCCGGAGCCTGCAGGACCGGTCGTCTTCCGCCGCGACGAGGACCATCGTCACCAGCTCCAGGAGGTCCTCGTCGAGGTCGCATGCGGCAGGATAGGAGAACACGGGGCATCTCCGCAGGTCAGGCTGGTTGTGGTGACCTGCCAACCAGCGGGATGCCCCGTCCGTCACGCCACCGTCAACACCCAACGACCACACCACCCTCAGGCCGTACACGTGGAAAAGACTCCAGGACACCGAAATGCCCTCGCGCCGCTTCAACTGGCCGGCCAGCGTTCGCGTCGACCAGTGCGAGAGCCCGGAATCCGCCAGCGGAGACATCCTCGTCAAGGCGATCACCCGGGCCCGCACCTGAGGCGTCACCTGAGTTCGTGGCCCGCCTCGGCGTTTGTCCTCCAGCCCGGCAACGCCCCGCTCGTCGTAGCGGGACTTGCAGCGGTCCACCGTCAGCGGTGCCACACCGGCGAGCTCGGCGATGTCCTTTCGCGGACGCCCTTCGGCCGACCACAATCACGATCCGTGCGCGAAGCGCCACGAAAGGCAGCACATCCCACGAACCCGCAACTCCCGCAGCTCAGCCATCCGTTCAGAGGAGAGATCCATACTAGACTCAACGATCACAGACGCCTCAGGTTACATAAACAGCATCACGAGACGCTAGAGGAGGCTGGTTAAAGTGAAAGCCAATTTGCGCAGCAGTGTTCTGCGTCACGTATCACTCTTACTGTGTGTTGCATTAATCTCCTTCGGGGGCGCGGCTGCGGTCGCCGCCGCCCCAATTAAGGGAAAAGTTGTCAATACTTCACTAAGTGGTCAATTATTGAAGGAACGTAACCTGGGGGACCAGATCGCCGGGGGGCGGCAAGCTGACGCGCCATCGGAAGGGGAGCGCCTAGTCGACCCGGCTACCGCTATTGCGACTTTAGTGGCTGTAGGTAAGAAGTGCTTCCCTGGCGGAGTTTCCGTTGAATTTAAGAAATTTATGAGTGAGAAGGGAGGTACAGGCAAGGTTAGAATTGATAAGGTCAAGGAGTACTGGGAAGGTAAATATAAAGGCAATAATAAACTAACTAGAGGTGTTGTGAAAGCTTTTGGGGGGAAAGTTGCTGCAGTGGCTAAACTCTTCAAGTATGCTGTTGAGTTTGGTGTTGAGGGCTGCGGGGGGAAATTCGTCACTACCATCTGGAAGGCAGTAAAGGGTATCCTGGGCGGCGAGAAGCCTACTTCTCAAGGTTACATTGACTATGTGAAGAGCGTCTTTAGTGAGGATATCGGTAAGGTTAACCCTGAAGCGAAGGATGCTCCGGCGCTCACGAGTGATCAAGAGAAGGGTTTGGATAAGGTGTAGTGTCGGCGTAAAACCTCATGTTTGCAGCCAGGGCTATTTTGGAGGTTGCATTTCCGCATGTACACAGCGACACGCCGATGTTGGTTGCGGATGGTCAACTGGCGTGATCACTGTCTTGTGTGGCGTTGGTAAGGTCGTTTATCTTCCGAGTTCATGGGCGGGGCTCAGGATGTTTCGGTGTTGTCCGGAGCCTTTTTCATGCGTACGGCCTGAGGGTGGTGTGGTCGCTGGGTGTTGACGGTGGCGTGACGAACGGGCCATCCC
>NZ_BBUY01000061.1 GCF_001590865.1 Streptomyces sp. NBRC 110611 | reverse complement strand
ACACAGTGGACGCGAGCAACTGAGGACAAGCCCTCGGCCTATTAGTACCAGTCAACTCCACACCTTACGATGCTTCCATATCTGGCCTATCAACCCAGTCATCTACTGGGAGCCTTACCCCATCAAGTGGGAGGGAGCCCTCATCTCGAAGCAGGCTTCCCGCTTAGATGCTTTCAGCGGTTATCCTTTCCGAACGTAGCCAACCAGCCATGCCCTTGGCAGAACAACTGGCACACCAGAGGTCCGTCCGTCCCGGTCCTCTCGTACTAGGGACAGCCCTTCTCAAGACTCCTACGCGCACAGCGGATAGGGACCGAACTGTCTCACGACGTTCTAAACCCAGCTCGCGTACCGCTTTAATGGGCGAACAGCCCAACCCTTGGGACCGACTCCAGCCCCAGGATGCGACGAGCCGACATCGAGGTGCCAAACCATCCCGTCGATATGGACTCTTGGGGAAGATCAGCCTGTTATCCCCGGGGTACCTTTTATCCGTTGAGCGACGGCGCTTCCACAAGCCACCGCCGGATCACTAGTCCCTACTTTCGTACCTGCTCGACCCGTCAGTCTCACAGTCAAGCTCCCTTGTGCACTTACACTCAACACCTGATTGCCAACCAGGCTGAGGGAACCTTTGGGCGCCTCCGTTACCCTTTAGGAGGCAACCGCCCCAGTTAAACTACCCACCAGACACTGTCCCTGATCCGGATCACGGACCCAGGTTAGACATCCAGCACGACCAGAGTGGTATTTCAACAACGACTCCACAACCACTGGCGTGGCCGCTTCACAGTCTCCCACCTATCCTACACAAGCCGAACCGAACACCAATATCAAGCTATAGTAAAGGTCCCGGGGTCTTTCCGTCCTGCTGCGCGAAACGAGCATCTTTACTCGTAATGCAATTTCACCGGGCCTATGGTTGAGACAGTCGAGAAGTCGTTACGCCATTCGTGCAGGTCGGAACTTACCCGACAAGGAATTTCGCTACCTTAGGATGGTTATAGTTACCACCGCCGTTTACTGGCGCTTAAGTTCTCAGCTTCGCCCGGACGAATCCAAGCTAACCGGTCCCCTTAACGTTCCAGCACCGGGCAGGCGTCAGTCCGTATACATCGCCTTACGGCTTCGCACGGACCTGTGTTTTTAGTAAACAGTCGCTTCTCGCTGGTCTCTGCGGCCACCCCCAGCTCAAGGCGCAAAGCCCATCACCAGAAATGGCCCCCCTTCTCCCGAAGTTACGGGGGCATTTTGCCGAGTTCCTTAACCATAGTTCACCCGAACGCCTCGGTATTCTCTACCTGACCACCTGAGTCGGTTTAGGGTACGGGCCGCCATGAAACTCGCTAGAGGCTTTTCTCGACAGCATAGGATCATCCACTTCACCACAATCGGCTCGGCATCAGGTCTCAGGCACAAGCTGCCCGGATTTACCTAGACAGCGCCCTACACCCTTACCCCGGGACAACCACCGCCCGGGCTGGACTACCTTCCTGCGTCACCCCATCACTCACCTACTACAAGTCTGGTTCAGCGGCTCCACCACTCCCCTACGCTCCGAAGAGCTCAGGGCGGCTTCACGGCCTTAGCATCGCCTGATTCAATGTTTGGCGCTTCAAAGCGGGTACCGGAATATCAACCGGTTGTCCATCGACTACGCCTGTCGGCCTCGCCTTAGGTCCCGACTTACCCTGGGCAGATCAGCTTGACCCAGGAACCCTTAGTCAATCGGCGCAAGAGTTTCCCACTCTTGTATCGCTACTCATGCCTGCATTCTCACTCGTGAACCGTCCACAACTCGCTTCCACGGCTGCTTCACCCGGCACACGACGCTCCCCTACCCATCACGATCCCCGTTAGAGGCAATATCGCAATGACACGACTTCGGCGGTGTACTTGAGCCCCGCTACATTGTCGGCGCGGAATCACTTGACCAGTGAGCTATTACGCACTCTTTCAAGGATGGCTGCTTCTAAGCCAACCTCCTGGTTGTCTCTGCGACTCCACATCCTTTCCCACTTAGCACACGCTTAGGGGCCTTAGTCGATGCTCTGGGCTGTTTCCCTCTCGACCATGGAGCTTATCCCCCACAGTCTCACTGCCGCGCTCTCACTTACCGGCATTCGGAGTTTGGCTAAGGTCAGTAACCCGGTAGGGCCCATCGCCTATCCAGTGCTCTACCTCCGGCAAGAAACACACGACGCTGCACCTAAATGCATTTCGGGGAGAACCAGCTATCACGGAGTTTGATTGGCCTTTCACCCCTAACCACAGGTCATCCCCCAGGTTTTCAACCCTGGTGGGTTCGGCCCTCCACGAAGTCTTACCTCCGCTTCAGCCTGCCCATGGCTAGATCACTCCGCTTCGGGTCTTGGGCACGCTACTCAAACGCCCTCTTCGGACTCGCTTTCGCTACGGCTTCCCCACACGGGTTAACCTCGCAACATACCGCAAACTCGCAGGCTCATTCTTCAAAAGGCACGCAGTCACGACTTACAAGCAAGCTTGCAAGCGACGCTCCCACGGCTTGTAGGCACACGGTTTCAGGTACTATTTCACTCCGCTCCCGCGGTACTTTTCACCATTCCCTCACGGTACTATCCGCTATCGGTCACCAGGGAATATTTAGGCTTAACGGGTGGTCCCGCCAGATTCACACGGGATTTCACGGGCCCCGTGCTACTTGGGAATCTCTCCAACGAGCCGCTGACGTTTCAGCTACGGGGGTCTTACCCTCTACGCCGGACCTTTCGCATGTCCTTCGCCTACATCAACGGTTTCTGACTCGTCCCACAGCCGGCAGACTGCAGAAAAGAGACCCCACAACCCCGCACTGGCAACCCCTGCCGGGTATCACACCAATACGGTTTGGCCTCATCCAGTTTCGCTCGCCACTACTCCCGGAATCACGGTTGTTTTCTCTTCCTGCGGGTACTGAGATGTTTCACTTCCCCGCGTTCCCTCCACACTGCCTATGTGTTCAGCAGCGGGTGACAGCCCATGACGACTGCCGGGTTTCCCCATTCGGACACCCCCGGATCAAAGCTCGGTTGACAGCTCCCCGGGGCCTATCGCGGCCTCCCACGTCCTTCATCGGTTCCTGGTGCCAAGGCATCCACCGTGCGCCCTTAAAAACTTGGCCACAGATGCTCGCGTCCACTGTGCA
>NZ_BBUY01000060.1 GCF_001590865.1 Streptomyces sp. NBRC 110611 | reverse complement strand
ACAAGGGCGCACGCCGCAGCTTGGGCGAGCGTGACTTCATCGCGCTCGTGGACGGCGTCCACCAGCTCGTCAAGGCGCCGATCGTGCTGGTGTGGGACCGGCTCAACACTCACATTTCCCGCCGGATGCGCGAACTCGTCGCCGAGCGGGAGTGGCTGACGGTGTTCCTGCTGCCTGCGTACTCGCCTGACCTGAACCCGGTGGAAGGCGTGTGGGCACACCCCAGCCAACCTCGCCACCGTCGACCTCGACCGGCTCAAACGCCTCCAGCACCGGCCCGACACCCTCAACGGCTTCACAGCCGACACCGGACTCCCACTCGATAGACCAACATCACTCTAACGAGCCGAGATCAGTAAATTGACACACCCTCTCGGCGCGGGAGACGCCATACTTTGCATGGCCAAGGAAGCCAACGTCCTTGGCCTACAGTAACCGTCCGCTTCAAACTGATCGCAGTGGCCCGAATTGAAGGGCTCACTCTACTTTCGTGTCAGATCCCGAGTATGAGGGGCGCACGCCCCATCCGACGAGCCGGGGGAGCACGGCGGTCTCCTAGTCGTGCTCCATGCGCTGTGCCCACGCGCCATTGCATTTTGCGAAAGTTGATATATTCTGAGGTATGCATGTCGCCCTCGCGACCTGAGGTGGAATCCGCTTTTATCGAAAGGGGATCATCATGGCTGTCGGTGCTGGTGTGCGCTGCGTAGGGCGGCTGGTTCGTGTGGTAGCGGGCACGGTTTTCGCTGCAGCCGCTATGGGGCTGGTCGGGCAGATGGAGCCGACGTCCGCTGCGGCAGTCACTGACATCGGGGCAGATCCTGCACCGCGCGCGTCGCTGACACAACAAACCCCTACAGAACAAACGCGAATCGTTGCTGGCGGAATGGCGACCGATGAACGCGAGTGGCCTTTCCGTCCAGGCGGCTACAGCGACTTTGAAACCTCCATCACTATCACCAGGGATCCCGGCTACAACGGTCGCACGTACTGGGCACACCAATTCGGGTTTTCCGGCAGCGAAGAGCCTGGCTACGTCGGACTACAGAGCAGGGACGGCTACGAAAAGTTCATCAATTTTTCCATCTGGGGGGCTGCGAGCTGGAGCAACGTCCAAAGCGGAACCCGCTGTCGTAAATTTGATCACGAAGGTAGCGGCGTGCAGTGCGATGCCAGATATGTGTGGCGTGAGGGAGTGACGTACCGGATCAAGATCTCTAGGAGTAGCGCCAACAGTTGGCGAGCGGCCATCACCGACACTCGTACGGGAAAAACCACGGATGTGGCCACGATCGTACTCCCGCAGGATCGTGGTGGCTTGAGCACGCTAGGGGAGTGGGTGGAAAATTTCGCTCAGGGCAGTGACCAACCGTCTACCTGCGAGGACGTACCTGCGGCAACCGTGGTTTTCGGTCAGCCGACAGCGAGCCAAGGCAGGGTCAGGCCCATTCGCAGTTCGTCATATACCTACGGGAATTGCTCCTACATCGCCAAGGCGGTCTGCACGACAGACCACGTTTGCACGCTCACGGTGAACCAAGGGTCGCTGCCGAGGCGCGCGAAACTGCAAAACACCTATAGCAAGTACTGCCTAGACATGCTGGGTGGGGGCGCCAGTGCCGGACTCTGGCATTGCGAGACGAGCCCCAACCAACTTATCTCTCAGGGCACCGACTACCGGCTGCATCTTTCCGCGCAAGGCTTGTGCCTGCAGCCTGACGCGCAAGGGATGGTGAAATCTGCCAGCTGCAACAACAGCGCCGAGCAGCAATGGATGTACTTGCCTCAAAGCAGTGCATACTTCAACGCGGGGAAAGGTAAATGTCTCGACCCGCTCAACAACGCGGAACTGAGCGCACCCCTCAGCGTGTACGACTGCCTGGAAAACGCTTATCAGAGGTGGCAACCCATTAGCTAAGGAATGCTTGGCTCTCGGAAGAGATACGCGTGAAGGGCACCACCCGTGGGTGGTGCCCTTCACGCAAGGCCAACCGGTGAACCGCACCGGGTTCGTTGGAGGCTGTGATGTGTGGTTTTCAGGTGGTCTAAGCTGGTCGGTGTGATCGGTAGTACATCGCCTCGTATTCGGCGGGTGGGAGATCGTCGATGCTGCTGTGGAGGCGCTGGTTGTTGTACCAGTCGACCCAGGTCAGGGTGGCGATCTCGACGTCGTCGAGGGTCCGCCAGGGCCCCGCCGGTTTGATGGCCTCGGTTTTGGACAGGCCGATCGTGGATTCCATGAGCGCGTTGTCGAGTGCGTCGCCGACGGTGCCGACACTGGGGGCGGCACCGGCTTTGCGGAGCCGGTCGGTGTAGCGGATGGACACGTATTGGCTGCCGGCGTCCGAGTGGTGCACGAGTCCGGACAGGTCGCGGCGGCCGTCACGGTCGCGGGACCAGATGGCCATTTCCAGGGCGTCCAGGACGAGGTCGGTGCGTTTGTGGCCGGCGACGCGTCGGCCGACGATCTTGCGGGAGAAGACGTCCAGGACGAAGGCGACGTAGACGAAGCCGAGCCAGGTGGCCACATGAATGAAGTCGGTGACCCACAGCTGGTTGGGGCGGCTCGCGGTGAAGTCGCGGTCGACCAGGTCCTCGGGGCGTTCGGCGGCCGGGTCCGGCACCGTCGTCTCGGCGGTCTTGCCGCGGACCGCGCCGGCCGGGCCGAGAGCGCGCATGAGGCGCTCGACGGTGCACCGGGCAACCGAGATCCCTTCGCGGCGGAGCTGACGCCAGACCCCTGGGCGTCCACGCTCGAGGTCCCGGGCCGCTGGCCGCCGTCTACCTCGGCCTGGCGGACCCAGGTGCGGACTGCCTCGCGGTTGATGCCGAGCTGGTCAGCGACCCGAGCTATCGACCCGGTCTTGATCCCGGTCTGCTTGCGTATCTCGAACACCATCCGGACCGCCCGCTCACGCAGCTCGTCCGGGTACTTCCTCTTCGCTAGCATAGGTCTCAATCCTCCAGGATTCCGGACCTCCAACAAACACGGGGCGGTTCACCCTCGCCGACTACCTCACGAAGCTCGCACCGCCCGACAGGAAAACCACCTAGCCACTTACATCCAGAATTTCTGGCGCATCACACTACCGGTAGTTCGTTAAATCCGGCGGTGGTGTGGGTTGACGACAGGTCGGCTTGGCCGTAGGCCGGTGGGAGGAGTCAACTTCCTTGCTGGAGGGTGAAGATGACCGCTTGCTGTCCGTGTCCGCCCGCGCCGGGGCCGTTGGAGGAGTACGCGGCCCGGTTCGA
>NZ_BBUY01000059.1 GCF_001590865.1 Streptomyces sp. NBRC 110611 | reverse complement strand
GTGGCCTTGACCAGGAGTTCGTCGATGCTGGACGCGCGGGCGAACCTGCGCACGGTGGAATGGTCCAGCCGCAGCTCACGGCCGATCGCAGCCAGGGATTTGCCTTCGGCCAGCCGTTCCTGCACCGCGGCGTACCGCTCCTTGGTGCGGGCCACCAGCCGTCGTGGGCGTCCGTAGTAGTCGAGGGTCCCGTCCGGCGGGACGAACGGTTCCTCGCCTCCTCGGTTGCATCCGGCCCGGTGCTGGGAGTCGTGGTGAACGCGGCGCGTATGCAGGAGTGGTGTGTGCCCACCGTCTTCTCCACGGCCTCGGCGAGGCTCCGCCACAAGTGCCATCCGTCGGCGATCTGCGCTGCCTGTGGAGCTCCGGTCCGTGCCCCCTCGGCGTAGGTGCCTGCCCGGTCCCGGCAGATGGTCTCCACCTCAGGGTGGCTGGACAGCCATGCGGCCAGGGGCTCGGCATCCCGTCCTGGCAGGACGTCGCTGGGCCGGCGGGCCTCCAGGTCCACAAGGATGGTGGCGTAGGAGTCCCCTTTGCGCAGGCGAAGTCGTCCACCCCCAGTACCCGTACGGGTACGACCTTCGGCTCGGGGACGGTGCGTAGCAGGTGAAGGAGGGTGTCCTTGGCGGTACGGACACCGAGCGCAGCCGCCAGCCGGGCTCCCGGGCGGGCGGCCATCGCTACCGCGATCGTGGTCAGCATCCGCCGAAGCGGCGGCGTGTACCGTGCGTGCGGAGTGGTCAGTCCCTCGACCGCACGAGCCCGGGCATGAAGGACTATCCGTCCCGCCGTCCTCTGCGCGAACTCGACTACCACACCGGCAAGATGAGGAAGAACGGCCTCAAAGCTCCGTGAACCACACCCTCCAACAACGCAACGGGTCACCCTGCAGGCACAGGCCCGGCCACAAGATCATCACCAGACCCGAATTACGCCGTCGTCGACACCGGGCTGGGACCGCTTTGGGGCCCCTGCGGGCCGCCCGGACACGGGAGGCGTCGATCACCGCCCGGGACGAGTCCAGCTTCCTCGCCGACCGCAGCCTCTTCAGCAGCAAAGCATGCAGTTGGTCCCAGACCCCGGCCTCGTTCCAGGCGGCCAGACGCCGCCAGCAGGTCACGCCCGAGCCGAAGCCCAGCTCCTGGGGCAAGTACTCCCACTGGATCCCGGTGTGCAGCACGAACAGGATCCCGCACAACGCTTGCCGGTCCGGGATCCGTGGCCGCCCCTCAACCAGCTTCGGCCCCGGCGCGGGCAACAACGACTCGATCAACGACCACAGTTCATCGGACACGATCCACGGCCGCGACTGTCTCCTCCCCACAGCCAGACCAACGAGCGGACAAGCCAACAGTCACATGATCAACCACTTCTGTTAGGACCTCTAAGTAATCCGATCCCCTGGCGGGGGCCACCCTGAGCGGGAAAATCAGGCTCGTGGCCGTCCAGCCTCGCCCCTGGCGAACCGTCGGCCGCCTGCATCCGTAACTCCTCGCGGAACTGCTGCCGTTCGGCGGCCAGTCCGCCACCCTGTGGATACCTCACGCCCCGGTGATACCGTAGAGAGCTACGGCCCGTCAGCCCTACGACACCACGAGTTCAACCTCAGTATCTACACAACATTGTGATGCAGTACCCTCACGCAGAACGTCACCGACTGTCGTCATACATCCTGAAAATCTGAGCGCCGAAGGAACGCCTCCATCTCAGAAGGACGTTGGGGTCAGTCACAAGATGATACACGGGAACTTGCGCGCCCCCGTAAGCCTGTCTGTATCCACCGATGCGCCCCTTCGGTCCGTTGAAATGCCGTAGCACATACACTGCCATTTCAATGGGTGTGCCGAGACGCAGACGACGGAAGAATTCATCCACGAAACTCCAGTGAGCAGATACCTTCCGCCAGTCGGCAGACCGTAGCCCCGTGATGAATATTTCTCCCCGCTCAACCGTCAGCGCACGGGTGGTGCGCTGACGCCGGGAGCGGCGTTCAGTATATCCAGCATACCGCTCCGGCCACCGTTCAGCCTGGGTCGGCCGTTCGGGAGTCTCCTTGTGTCCCCGCGCCACCGATAGGTCGACCCCGGCCGCGTACGCGATCTGGCCGATTCCCGCGCGTTCGAGGCGACGCCGGTAGTCTGGGGACAGGTCATTCCACCCTTTGCGCGCCATGGCATACCTCCCGGATTGCGGGAATGACGGGCAGGGTGCTCTTCCGATCGTGACCGGATCGGTTGATGGTGCAGGCCGTCACAGACGAAGCTCCTTGCGGTTGCACGTCTGTCAACGCGCTGCAGCACAAGGAGCTTCGTGGTCACCTACCGTGCCACTCTCGACGTCCCTGCCGACCTGGTTTCCTGGCTGGAGAACATCATCGCCCCCACGAACACCCCGAAGGAGCGAAGCCGGTGGATCCTGGCGCGCGCTGACCTCCTTCAGCCAGGCGGTCATGCTGCTGGTGTGGATGGCCAAGGGGGATACTTTCTCCCAGCCCGGCGCGCACTTTGGGAGGGTTATTCATGAGGGTCATCACGAGGCGCGGAAGAAGGCGAGTGCGGTGACGGTGCGGATGATGTTCGGGAAGGTCCTCAGCGGGCCGCGGTAGCGGGTGGCGGGGACCTTCCAGTCCTTGGGGTGCGCGATCGCTCGCTCCACGGCGGCCCGTGGGACGCTGAGGGAGTGGTTGAAGATCTTGTCGGCTTCGGGCCGCTGACGGTCTGGTGGTTTGCGTCGGCCTGTGAGGATGCCGGTACCGATGTATCCCGGATCGCCGATCGTCCCGCGGTTGGCGGACATGGCTCGGAAACCCGACTCCCGCCAGGCGCGGACGTAGTGCCAGGAGTCGGGAACCGGGGCGAAGACCGCCAGGAGTACGCCGTCCACGGTGACGGCGATCTGAAGGCTGAAGCCGGTGTCGCGGTGCTTCTGAGGATTGCGGGTTGGGGTGTTGGTCAGGGCGGATTGAGGTTGAGGCCGGTCTCGGCGATGAAGCCGTCGAGGAGGTCAGCGCTGTACTGCATCTTCTTCAGCCGGGTGCGGGCTCTGCCGGCGAGTTGGTGGGTGGTGCAGGCGGCCAGGTTAGCCAGGGACTTCTTCAGGTGCGCCCACACGCCTTCGGCCGGATTCAGGTCCGGTGCGTACGGCGGGAAGCAGAAGACCGTCAGCCATGCGCCGCGTGCCTGGAGCAGTTCGCGCATCACGGCGTCCTTGTGCGAGGTGACGTTGTCCCACACGAGCACGAGCAGTCCGCCGAGCTGCTGATGCGCGGCATCCAGCAGCGT
>NZ_BBUY01000058.1 GCF_001590865.1 Streptomyces sp. NBRC 110611 | reverse complement strand
GTTGAGCCGTGCCTGGATGCGCTTCGGCTGTTGTAGGACCCGGCGATGTACTCGAAGAGCGCGAGATCGGCCTCGGCTCGTGTGCCGAAGGCGCGTCCGCGCAGGCCCTCCGTCTTGATCAGCATCTGCAGGTTCTCGGCGAGGGCGTTGTCATAGCTGTCCCGACCGATCCCATGGACGCCTCAATTCCCGCGCGCATCAAGCGAGTGGTGAGCTTGATGGACGTGTACTGGCAGCCGTGGCCGGCGTGATTGAGGTGTCCGGGTTCGACCTCGCGGGACGCGAGGTCGAACTCCAGTGACGGCGGCCATGGCAACTGGTTCTGATCCCCTTCTTGTGGCGGCGGCGACGTGGCGTCACAACCGGCTGGACGGATGGCTGTTCGTGTGATTGCAGCGTGTTCTCGACGTTCTCTGCGGCGTTCTCTCAACTGTGCTCCGTGGTGGTGGACGAGGTAAGAGCGGAGGGCGGCGGGATAGCCTCACGGCACGGGCGGTGACACGGGAGGCGATGTGCCCGGACTGTGGCACTGTGTTCGGTCGCGTTCATGGTGGTTACCGGCGGCGCTTGGCCGACCTCGCGGCGGCCGGGCAGCAGGTTGTGATCGACCTGCTGGTGCGACGCTTCCTCTGCCCGGCAGCAGGGTGCGATCGTCGCACGTTCGTCGAGCAAGTCGACGGGCTCACCGAGCGATTCGTGCGGCGCACACCACTCCTGCGTCGCTCGCTGGAGAAGATGGCGCTGGCACTCGCCGGGCGTCCGGGTGCCCGGCTGGCCGCGCATCTGTCCATCCCGGCGAACCCGTCCCTGATCAGGCTCGTATTGTGGAGGAACCTGTGCGAGGCCGTTGAGAAGTGCGTTGCCGTGCACCGCCGTTGCCTCGCCGAGCCTACCGAGGACACGCCCGCGGGCACCACTGCTGAGCCCGAGGTGCCGGTACGGCCGGAGGGGATGCGCGTGACCCGGCGCCGCGGGCGTCACGCCACCGTGCACGCCCTCTACGACAAGGGCGTCCCCATCCAGGCGATCCCCGACGTGCTCGGCCTGGACCGCAAAACCGTGCACCGGTACGCGCACGCGGCTACGCCCCAGGATGCGTCGCTGGCCACCGGATCGCGCCGCCAGGGCGAAATCCACGCCTACTCGCCCTACCCCCAACGGCGTTGGAACGAGGGCTGCACGGACGCGGCACGACTTCACACGGAGATCTCCGAGCTCGGTTTCACCGGCAGCAAACGGACCGTGCGCCGACACCCCCAGGAGAACCGGGCAAGCGGCAAACCCGCGCCCGACAAGCCCAAGACGTTAACGGTCCGCACCGCCACCTGGCTGATCACCTCTCACCCGGACCACCTGGACGAGCGCAGCACACTCAAGCTCAAGAAGCTCCTGGCGCGCAGTCCCGAACTGGACGCGGTCACCCTCTGCAGCCGCCCACAAGAAGTGGATCAGAACCGAACTACATGACCGTTGACACTCCAGCAAGGTCAGCACCAGGTCGGCGTCCGCGCGGGCGGAGGTTTCCCAGGCCACGACGCGGCGGGAGAACGCGTCGCGGATCGCGGAGAGCTGCAACGGACCCTCGCCGGTGGAGATCATCGTCAGATCGGTGACCCACAACCGGTTCGGCGCCTGGGCGGTCGGCTCCTTCCCGGCCCGGCGCCAGCGGCAGTAGGTGGAGGAGGGGATGTGCAGTTCCCGGAGTACGGGCGCGACCCCCAGGCGGGGATGCTCGTCAATGAGTGCCGTCACCTGGGCCGGGTCGGGTCGAGCTGGGCCGCGAAAATGCCGAGGCCGTCCGCAGTGCGTCGTTAGCCCGCTTGAGCTGGGCGTTCTCATTGCGCAGGGTGACCCGCACGGCCCGCTCGTCCGTGGTGAGCCGGCCGTCGCGTTCGCCGGCATCCGCCTCGGCCTGACGGAACCAGCCGCGCAGGGCCTTGGGATGCACACCGAGATCGACGGCGAGCTTCTTGATCTGCGGCTTCGGATCCACAGTGCGAAACATCCGCACCGCACGCTCACGCAACTCCAGCGAGTACTTTCTGGGGGCAGCCATGGCCGATGTTCCTCTCATGAGTCCCACCTGACCGCCTGTCACCACCCTCAACATTTCAGGGGGAACCTCAGTGTAGAGCTCTCGCCAGTCTTGTTTGGGAGCGAGACGCTTGGCAAGTGAGATGAGCGTGTCTCCCTTACGAACAGTGGCGTGGAGCGAAGCACCGACATTTCTGGCAGTGTCGGTGGGCGCATTGGACCGTGGCGGTGGGGGAATAGGGGATGCGCTGTGCTTGGGTCTGGAAACAGGAGACGAAGGCTCAGCGGGGGCCTCTTGTCGCCTGTTGATGGAATGCCGCAGGTGGGTTCGTTGTGCCACAGAGATGCGCTGGGAACATGCAGGCCACGCAGACCATCCCTGTACTTTGAGTACACGCACGGCCACGGTGATCTGCTCAGCGCGGGTGGCGAGGTCTGCTCGCGCGGCATAGTGGGTACCCCCGAATCGGCGCCACGTTTCTGCTGAGAACTGTAGTCCGCCGAAGTACCCGTTGTGGGTGTTGATGTGCCAGTCTCCGCCGCTTTCGCATGTAGCCAGCTCCTTCCAGGCGCTCTTTGCTGCGGCAGAGGAAAAGCCACACATGAGAATTCCGACTGCAGCGCTGAGAGCAAGACTGATGTTGCGGATGAGTGAGCGTTTCCATGAACGAGGAAGAAGCATGAATCGATCCCATGTTCGAAAGGAAGGGGTGCGCTCCGGTTAATCAGATCTCGGGTCTCGTGGTCCGTCTGCGCGACCGTATCGACGAGGTCGCCGCGACCCCGGTTGGAGGCTGCTGGGGCATTGGCGGTGAGCTCTGTCGGATATGTGAGTGTGTGAACTTTTCAACGGCCAGCGGGAGGTGGGCGATGTGTCGCCTTCGTTGAGTTTGGCGAAGCTCCTGGGGGCTCTGTAGGTGCCGTGGAGGCTCGGGCGTCTGGCGAGTCCGCGCGTCGACGGTTGCCAGTCAGCTTAGGTCGGGGTGGCTTTGCGTCAGAAGTGGGGGTGTGGGCTCCTGCGGGGAGGGCGTGGGGGGCACGGGGGAACTTCTACGCCAGCTGTATCCAGCTGGATGACGTGATGCGATCCGGTATCCGGCGGTGCGTGTCCGATGATATTACTCATGGAGCACGGGTGTGCCATGGATCGTTTTCCAGTGACCTTCACTCGGTGTTGACCCAATGGTTTCACCCTGTATCACGGATCAAACTCGGCAACTGAAACATCATCCAGTTGCCATCTTCCAATGAC
>NZ_BBUY01000057.1 GCF_001590865.1 Streptomyces sp. NBRC 110611 | reverse complement strand
AGTGCGTGTTTTCGATCCCCGGATCCGAGTAGCCTTTGGCCCTACGCTGGCATGGTGTCCAAGGGCGCCGGGCGGGCCGGGGAGAGGAACTGTCGGGCTTGTGGCGAACGGCTGAGGCCGGGGGCACGGCCGCGGGCGGTGTACTGCTCTTCGGCGTGTCGTGCCAGGCAGTGGCGTACGGACCGGCAGTTGCGGAAACGTACCGCTGCCGCGCTGAGCGGTGCGGGCGAGGTCGAGTGCCCCGAGTGCGGGACTCGGTGGATCGCCGGCGTCGACCGGAGGGCGACGGCCTTGTACTGCGGGAAGCGGTGCAAGGTGAGGGCCTGGAGGCGCCGGAAGGAAACGTTCGGCGGACGGTCACAGTAACCGCATCGCGAACGCATCGTGAGTCCAACTTCGGTCACCAATTGGTCATTTGCGGTCGTTCGTTGTGATCAGTGAATTTTCGGTCTGACTCTCGGTGATGAGCGGGTCGTGTCCACGTCACGGACTTCAGCTCCGTGCCCCGGCCCGCATTGGTGGTGAACACCATGCCGGAGGAGATCGACAAGGTCGGAAGCGTCAGCCAGTCCCGTTACGAGCAGATCGTTGCCGAGCTGCGGCAAGTCGTTGAACAGCAGACTCAGGGGTCGTTCACGATCGGCGACCGCGCGCTGGAGATCGAGCCGGTCCGGGCCCGCGGCGGCATCGCGGATGGAGAGTGGACGGTCAGGCAGTCCCTGGTGCGTCTGGCCGAGGACATCGGCTTGACGTTCAGCACGGTGAAGAACGCCAGGTGGACCGCGTCGCGGTGGCCGAAGGAGCATCGCCAGGCGGGTGTGTCGTTCACGATTCACCGCGTCCTTGGGCGGATCGAGGACGAGGAGGATCGGTTCGCCGCGATCAAGACGCCGCCCGCGGGCAAGAAGCGGTGGACTCCGGACGAGGCCAAGCGGCGGGTGGGGTGGACGGTCGACAACCCCGAGAGCCCGCAGGAGAAGGTCACCGCGATCCACCACCTGGCCCGGGACGAGGAGGTCGCCGCGACGGTGACCACCGATTTCCTCAAGCGTCCACAGGTGGCGGCCAAAGTCTCCGCGGAGAACAAGGTCCGGGTGGTGGAGGAGTTCACCCGGGACGAGTCAGTCGCGGCGAGTGCGGCGACCAGCCTGCTGCGGCGCCCGGACGTCGCCTTCAAGGCGATGAGTGACGATACCGCCCGCTTCCAGGTCAACCATGCCCAGAACGAACGCCACCGGCAAGCCCGCGAAGACTTCGAGGACACCAGCCCGGTAGCCCCGGCCGTGAGGCACATCGACCGGACGGTGGAGTTCCTGGACCTGGTCACCGCCTGCCACTCGTTCGTCGCCGCGGCCGGCCGCACCGTCCCCGGCCTGCGCGACCGCCAGCTTTCCGACGATGAACGCACGATCGTGCACGAGAACGTCGCGCGGGTGCGAGCCACTCTCGACTGGATCGAGACCGCGGTCGACACCGGCAAGGTCGACATGGACGACGAGCTCGCCCGCATGCTGAAGGGCGAATAGCCATGCCCCGCGCCTCACGGCGCCGGGGCGACGCTGCCAGGCGGCACGCGGACACCGTCCGCTTCGTGCTGTTCGAGGCCAGACCAGCCGGCCTGCTGTTTCACCAGCTCGTCAGGGCGAGCGACCTGTCGCCCAGCCAGGTGCGGTCAGGGCTCGCGGCCCTCAAGGACGAGGCTGCCTCCAAAGGCTGGCCGCCGCTGATCTGGACGAGGACGGACGGCTACCAGCTCGGGGCCGAACGGGCCGCCCTGGAGGCATACGAGCGGGCGGTCGTCTCGGAGAAGTTGACCGAGTTCCGCCGGTTCATCACCGGCACCGTCGCCCCGCACGCCGCCGCGCATCCGGGCGACAAATGGGTACGGCACATCGTCGCCCAGCTCAACTCCATCGAATCCACCCTCGACCTCATTGCCACTGCCTGACCAGCCGTGGTGGCCGCCCTGCGGACGGCCACCACGGCGCTGTCCAAGGACCGTCATGCGTCATCGTCGCTATCCCTCGGACACGACCAACGCGGAATGGGCCCTGATCGAACCGCTGTTGCCGACCCCGGCCTGCGAGACCTCCGCCGGCGGGCGGCCGGAGAAGCATCCCCGCCGAGAGATCGTCGACGCCATCCGCTACGTCGTGGATACCGGCTGCAAATGGCGGGCCCTACCTGCGGATTTTCCGCCCTGGCGCACGGTCTGGGGGTTTATGGCGCGTTGGGCCGCCGCCGGAATCGTCGGCCAGATCCGCGACCATCTGGCGGGGCGGATCCGCCGCGACATGGGCAAAGGGCCCCGTGCGGTGGCTACCGTGATCGACTCCCAGAGCGTGAAAGCCGCAGAGACCGTCTCCAAGGCCACCCGCGGCTATGACGCGGGCAAGAAGATCAACGGCCGCAAGCGCCACATGGTTGTCGACACCCGCGGGCTGCCCCTGCTGGTCATGGTCACCCCGGCCGACCAGCACGACGCGGCGGCGGCCAAGGAAGTGCTCTTCCGACTCCGTCTGATGCACCCTGAGATCACGATCGTGTGGGCCGACTCCGCCTACGCCGGCAAGCTCGTCGACTGGGCAAAACAGCACCTCAGCCTGACGATCAAGCCGGTCAGCCGTCCCAAGGACGCCTCCGGCTTCGTCGTGCTGCCCCGCCGCTGGGTCGTCGAACGGAGCCTTGCGTGGATGATGCACGCACGCCGGCATGCCCGGGACTACGAACGACTCATCCAACACTCCGAAACGCTGATCACCTGGGCCGCCATCACCCTCATGGCCAGGCGCCTGGCCCGGAAGGGCGCCACCCCCAGCTGGCCAAGGAAACAAGCGCCGACCGACGGCTGACCGCCCTCCTTACTCCACTTCTCCCTCTTTCTTCTCTGCACACGTCAAGTTGATTATTCACGACACTGGCGGAGACAGGCGCGCTGCCGTATTTCGTACGCAGTTCGGACACTCAGTCCGGTGGCAATGTCCACTCATGCCCAATTTAGGGTTTCTCGGTACTGTGGGCGGGGTAGTCAGCTACCCCCCAACTATGTCGGGTTGAATCCTTGAATTTTGGTAAGGAGATGACTGAGCGATGGTGAACCGCGAGGCAGTCGATAGCTACTACGAGGGGTGGGCCACGCTGCGCGGCGACTTGAGCAGGGTTCCGTTGGCCGACGATGTCGAGTTCATCAGCCCTGCCGCAGCGCTGCGCGGACGCGACCAGGTCCAGACGATGGCCGCCCAATTCGGGCCCGTCGCAATTGATTTCCGCGTGCGTGACCAGTTTTTCACCAACGATGACACCGTGGTGTCGGTCGTGGAGTGGGAGCTGCCGGGCGTCGAGGGCACGACCACCGCCGCCGAGATCCTCACACTGACCGATGGTGTCATCGCCAAAGCCGAACAGTTCTACGACCCGCGGCTGGTGCTCGAGTTCGGCGCTGCCGCGAACGAATAATGAACGCGCATTTCGCACAGTGAACGGGGTTGTGACTACTCACTGGTCGATCGAGCGCTGCTGAGCGCCACTGGCCAAAGCTGCTCGGGGATTGCCGATCTGGTTCGGCCAGCAATCAGGTCATCGCGGCGCTGTGACGACGGGTATGCCGAGATCGACCGGCGCGATGCGGGCCAGGCGCTTGGTCTCCTCTCGTTTCTGCCGGAGGAAGGTGAGGGTGAGGTCGACCGACGATTGCATGTGTTCGATCATCTGCGCACTGTGGGATTGGCGCAGTGGTCCTTGAACGTCTGCCATACGGCTGCAGGACTATGCCGTCACCACAAGGCCGGGAAAGCCGAGTTGCTGGTCGTTCCCCGTGCCTATGGCAACGACGCCCCATCTCACGCAGTCACTGTTCCATTCCTGAGCTGGTCAAGTGCCCTACTCAGGAATGGAAACACGCACT
>NZ_BBUY01000056.1 GCF_001590865.1 Streptomyces sp. NBRC 110611 | reverse complement strand
AGGGATGACGGAGCACGACTTCCGGGCGAACTTCCTGACCGTCCGGGCGGCGACGATCCTCACGCCCGACGCCACCGGCGTGGCCGGTCTGCTCGACACGGTCCGCGACCCGGCCAAGGACACCCTGGCGGCGGAGCGGGCCGAGCTGAAGGAACACCTGCTCGGCCCGTCGGAACCGCCGTCGTCGGTCCGCTTCAACCAGGCCGCGCGGGCCCTGTGCGCCAAGGCCGACGAGCGGCGCATCCGGATGGAGAAGCGGCTGGCCGGCATCCCCGGGCAGCGCCACCGACGCGGCAGCGATACCGGTCCGGACACAGCTGCAAGCGTGTGAGATCGCCGCTTCCCCGGGCAGCAGCTCCTTCTCACAGGCTCCGTCGCGGTTGCTCCAATCAGGTCAGCGGCGCCAGACCCAGACGGGTGATGGTGGCGGCCACCTGGCGGTTGGCACCGCGTACCGTCAGACGACCATCGGACCGGCGCAGCGCGTAAAGCGCTGTGAAGAAGAAGCCGGCACCTTCCGTGGTGAGGCTTTTCACCGCCGTGAGGTCCAGCACCACCTCGCGAGGGCCATGCTCCTGTCCCCACTGCCGCAGCAGTGCAGACAGTGCATCTGACTGCTGGCTGTCTATCGGTCCCTCAAGTGTCACCATCGCTCGGTTGGGAGTGAGACGTACGTCTTTGACCCCGGCACGGCGCAGCCGGAGCCTCGCCAGGGGATGGAGCACAGCGGGCTCATATCGGCTGTGGCCGGTGTCGGTCACGAAGGCGAGCTCCCTCGACAGCACTCACTCAGCGGCACGAACGCTCTCACCTGATCTTGGCACGCCCCTGCCGGAGGGGTGGGAGGAGAACGGCCGAACGTGTACGTATCGGGCCAACCGGCTGGCTGTCAGCACGCCATGGCCGCCAAGGCTCTGTCAATGACACGTAAGGATCATGTAAGTTCGGGTGTGGAGTGCCGGGAAGCCTGGTCGGCGATACACGAGAGAACTCTCTTTCCGATCGGGGGCTTCCTGTTCATGGTGCTGGTCGCGGTTTTCGGTGTCGCACTGCTCATCGCCGTACTCCTATCCGGGCTGGCCGCCCGGACCGTACTGTCCACCTCCTTCCTCTTCCTGGTGGGCGGCGCACTGGTCAGTGACGGTGTTCTGGGGCTGGTCCACATCACGCCGGACAGTGAGATCGTCTCGGTGACGGCCGACCTGGCGCTGTTCGCTGTGCTGTTCACCGACGGGATGCACGTCTCCTTCGCCAAGTTGCGGGCGAACTGGAAGAACCCGGCCCGCGCGCTAGGCCTGGGCATGCCGCTCGCCTTCGTCGGAATGGCCCTGATCACCCACTTCCTCGTCGGACTGGACTGGACGACGTCCTTCCTGGTGGGCGCTGTTCTCGCGCCCACCGACCCGGTCTTCGCCTCCGCCATCGTGGGCCGCAAGGAAGTCCCCTCCAAGCTCCGCCAGCTGCTGAACGTGGAGAGCGGCATCAACGACGGGCTGGCGCTGCCGGTCGTCCTGATCCTGATCGCCGCGGCGTCCACCAGCAGCCACCACTCGGTGGACGGCTCAGCGATCGCCCTGGAACTGGCGCTCGGCCTCGCATTCGGCATCGTGGGGCCGCTGTTGGTGGCGCAGCTGTCGAAGCTCAGGCTGCTGGGGGCGGAGCCCAAGTTGCAGCCGCTGCTGCCGCTGGCTGTCGGGGTGATCCTCTACGCCGCCTGCCATCTCACCCACGCCAACCCCTACCTCGCCGCTTTCTCCGCCGGCGCGGTGCTGGTGCACGTCTCCCCAGAGGCCAAGGAGGCGTTCGAGCCACTGGGTGAGGCGCTGGCGGAGCTGGCCAAGTTCGCCGCCCTGCTGGTGTTCGGCGCACTGCTGACCCCACGTCTGTTCGCGGATCTGTCGCTGGGCGGATACGTAGCGGTGGTGCTGGCGATTGTGCTGATCCGCCCGGCATCGCTGTTGCTGTCCTTGATCGGTACACGTTTCACCCGCCGCGAGAAGCTGACCGCCGCCTGGTTCGGGCCCAAGGGGTTCGCGTCCGTCGTCTACGGACTGCTGGTGCTCCAGGCCGACATCCCGCAGGGCAGAGAGGCGTTCACCCTCATCGCCGTCTGCATCGCCTTCTCGATCGTCGCCCACAGCAGTACGGATGTGCCGATCGCGCGGATGTTCCACGTCGATGACCTGGTCGGCATCCCCGACGAGCGCGACCGGCCACTTCCACCACACCCCGCCGAAGCGCCAGCCGCAGCGGCCACCCGCACCGCACAGTGAGGGACGCAGTCATGCGAGCGGGTGATCTGGCGCAGCCGTATCCGTCCGTCTCGGCTGACGACGACGCCCTGACGGCCGCCCGTCAGCTCGTCCGGGAGCGTCTGCCGGCGTTGCTGGTCCTCGATCCGGAGGGTCGGCCGTACGCGATCGTCCCCGGCTCGCAACTCCTGCGCGCCCTGCTGCCCGACTACGTGGTGGGGCCGGCACTGGCGAGCGACATGACCGCCGGCGACATCGATCTTCCGCGCGCGCTGCACGGTCTGACCGTGGCGGAGTGGCTGCCGAGGCATTTCGTGCCGCCCGCCGTCGGCCCGGACACTTCACCGGTGCAGGTCGCGGCGTTGATGGCGCGCACGCACAGCCCCCTGGTGGCGATCGTCGTAGCAGAAGGTCGCGATGTTCGCTTGCTGGGGGCAATCACCGCAGCCGGGCTGATGCACCACTTCTTGGGCGGACCGTGAGCAGTGTCCGCTTGGGCGGACCGTGAGCAGTATCCGCGCCGGGGCTTGAGGACGTCCCGTGAACCACTCGTAGAGAGAAGGCTCCTGCCATGCGTGCACGCGACCTTGCACAGCAGTATGAGTCGGTCCGCCTCGACGACGAGGCGATGGCCGCCGCCCGGCTGCTGGCCGAGCACAGGCTGCCCGGTCTGCTCGTCCTCGACCCCGAGGACGAACCGCAGGCGATCCTGCCCGCCTCGCAGCTGATCAAGGTCTGGTGCCCGGCTATGTGCTCGAGGACCCCACCCTGGCCGCGGTGATCGACGAACGCCACGCGGACCGACTCTGCGAGAGCCTGCGCGGCCGCCGGGTCGCCGACTGCCTCTCACACCGCGCCGCACCGCCGCCGCCCCCGACGACACCGCGGTCGAGGTGGCCGCGCTGATGGCACAGGCACGCAGCCCGCTGGTGGCGGTCGCCGCGGCGGGACGACGAGCACGGTATCCGCCTGCTCGGCGTGATCACCGCCGCACACCTCCTCAACGAACTGCTGAAAGCCGCCAGATGAACCACGGACCCAACGGGGAGCTATGACCGACTGGCACAGCTGGGCCGCGATCGCCGTCTTCGCCGGCACCTACGCCCTGATCATCAGCGAGAAGATCCACCGCGTCGCCGCCGCCCTCGGCGGCGCCGGCCTGATGCTCGCCATCGGCGCCACCGACGACGTCTCCGCCTTCTACTCCGAAAACTCCGGCATCGACTGGAACGTCATCTTCCTGCTGATGGGCATGATGATGATCGTCGGCGTACTCAAGAAGACCGGACTCTTCGAATACCTGGCCATCTGGGCGGTCAAGAGAGCCAAGGCCAGACCCTTCCGGGTCATGGCCATGCTGATAGTCATCACCGCGGTCGCCTCCGCCCTGCTCGACAACGTCACCACGGTGCTGCTGATCGCCCCCGTCACCCTGCTGGTGTGCGAGCGGCTCGGGCTGCCCGCCGCACCGTTCCTGACCGCCGAAGTCCTCGCCTCCAACATCGGCGGCACCGCGACCCTCGTCGGCGACCCGCCCAACATCATCATCGCCAGCCGGGCCGGACTCACCTTCAACGACTTCCTCGTCCACCTCGCTCCCCTGAGCGCGGTCCTGATAGTGGTCCTGCTCGCCCTGTGCCGCTTCCTCTTCCGCAAGACGTTCGTCTACGACGAGAACCGCGCCGCGGACATCATGGAGCTCGACGAACGCGAGGCCATCAAGCGTCCGCGACTGCTCATCCAGGGCCTGATCGTCCTCGCCCTCGTCATCGTCGGCTTCGTCCTCCACCCGGTACTGCACTACGAACCCAGCATCGTCGCCCTCCTGGGCGCAGGACTCCTCATCGCCGTCTCCACCACCGAGACCAGCGAGGTGCTCGGCGAGGTCGAGTGGCCCACCCTCGCCTTCTTCGCCGGCCTGTTCATCATGATCGGCGGGCTCATCGACACCGGCGTCATCAAGCAGGTGTCCAGCACCCTGGCGGACACGATCGGCGACAACGCGGCCGGCGGCTCCATGGTCCTGCTCGGGG
>NZ_BBUY01000055.1 GCF_001590865.1 Streptomyces sp. NBRC 110611 | reverse complement strand
GGACTGGATGGACTTGCGGCGACCATCCAGCATCAGCCCCCGCAGATAGCAATGGCTCTTGGCCCGCTGATCCTTGCGTGACACCGAGGCGAACACTCCGTCACGAACAACGCCAACTCCGCCCGAACCCGGTTCACTTGAAGTGTGTCCCCACGCATGCTCCTCACAGTCCCGATAGGAAGACCTAACGGAGTCCTACTAGACGATCAAGTCCTATGTCTGGCGGGTTCGTCCCGCGGGTCCCTTCCGCTGTCTCGCCGATGGCTTCCCGGTCCCGCGACGGGGGCGGCCAGGCGGGACGGCTCGCGGCACGGAGTCATCGGAGCGTGAGTGGTGCATGCTCCGATGACGGTGCTCGTGGGTGCTGTGCAGCATCACTGATCGGGATCTAGGACTGAAACTGACCTAGACGGGCGTTAGCGTCATCACCGCGTTGAGGCACTCGCACCCCAGGAGGCAGTCAGATGTCCGTCAAGCCGGTTCCCCAGGGCTACAGCACTGTGACGCCGTGGATCATCTCGCGCGACACGGTGCAGCTCATCGACTACATGAAGCGGGCCTTCGACGCAGAGGAGCTCGCGTGTCTCGCGGGCAAGGACGGGGCCATCGAGCATGCGGAGGTACGGATCGGCGACTCGGTGGTGATGATGTTCGACGCGCGGCCGGAGTGGCCGCCGACCCCGGGCTTCCTCCGCCTTTACGTCGAGGACGCCGACGCTGTGCACCGTCAGGCCGTTGCGGCTGGCGGTACCTCGGTCACCGAGGTCACCCACCTGTTCTTCGGAGACCGGGTCGGGCGGGTACGCGATCCATTGGGCAATCTGTACTGGATCCAGACCCGCATGGAGGACCTGAGCCCGCAGGAAATGGAACGCCGCCTCGGCGACCCGGAGTTCACCAAGGCTATGGAGTACGTCCAAAGCGCCGACTTCTTCCCCGCCCGGGAATCCAACCTCGGCTGACGTCCAGGAGCGAGAAGAGACTGTCCAAGATCGTTGTGTGGCGAACGAGAACTTGGACACCTGGCTTCGATGTTCCCGTATCTACCCCAGCAGTCCGGGTACAACAAGCGGCTGCGGGCCGCATTGCCGATGGTCAAGAAGGTGATACGGATGCTGGCGGCGGACACGGACTTCTGGTGCGACAACCACTGGATCGTGGACTCCACCCCCGTGGAGTGCGGGCGTTCGCGGCCGACGGTGAAGCGGTCGGAGATAGCTGGCTGGGCCGGATACGGCTACTGCGCCTCCCACTCCCGGTTCTTCTGGGGCCTGCGTCTGCACCTGGTCTGCACGCCGACCGGGATGCTGATCCTGTGGGCGCTGGCGAATCCGAAGCTGGACGAGCGCGAGGTGCTCCAGGCCATGCTCGATGTCGAGGAGGACCTGATCGCCGGTCGGCCCGGCCTGCTGCTGATCGCCGACAAGGGCTTCGCCTCCAAGGAGTTCGAGAATGACCTGGCCATGCGCGGGATCGAACTGCTGCGGCCGTCGTTCAAGCGGGAGAAGAAGCGCAAGGGCGAGCCTCTTCTCAAGTCGGTGCGGCAGCTGATCGAGTCTGTGAACGACACCCTCAAAGGGCAGCTGGACCTCGAACAGCACGGCGGACGCGCCTTTGAGGGCGTCGCCGTCCGCGTCGCTCAGCGAGTCCTCGCGATGGCCGCCGCGATCTGGCGAAACCACAAGACCGGCGCTCCGGTCATGCGGTCGCTGGTCGCATTCGATCACTGAACACATCGGACTCATTCGCCTAGGTCGCAGGAAGGTATCTCAAGGTCCGAGCCAGCGCTGTTCGTCCTCTTTCTCGGCGATTAGCCGGGCCCGGTAAATGCGGGGGGTGACACCGAGTTGGCGAGCGAGGATGCTATCGGGTAGGCCGGAGTCATATGCGATAGCGAGTTCTACGACGCTGATCAGACGTCGGGCGGCCCAGAGTTCGGCGGTCCGTTCCTGGGCGAAGGTGGCGACGTTGGTGGTGCCGCCATAGGCACAGCGGTGGTCGCCAAGGGCGATGTGGGCAAGTTCGTGGGCGAGGGCGCAGCGTTTGTGGATGGGGCCCAGGCCCTCGGAGCAGTAGACCTTGCGGCGTTCGGCGTCCCAGGCAGCGAGGCTGTCACGCAAAGGGAGGTAGCAGATAGGGACGCCGATAGCGTCGATCTCGGCCTCAGGGTCGTATGCGTTCACGCAGGCGTGCTTTCTCCCAGGCCAGTGATCCGGCCGGTGTTGATCTTGTGCTGGGAGAGCTAACACACAGGGGGCTAGGAGGCGGAGTAGGAGAGCGGCGGGCCGTGGAAGCTTAGCCCTAACCGCCTACAGATATGCCATACCGAGCCGGGGCGCCCATAACTGATCACTTCAGAATGAGCTCTTTCCTGCGTGTAGTGGGGCCGGGTGGGGGTGGTTGGGTTGTGCATAGTGGTGAAGCTGCTGGTGGACGGGTTGTCGATCAAGATCAACCGTGTGCACCGGGGGCTTCGTGTGCTTGTCCACCTGTCGGTGATCGGTCTGTCCCGCTCGGCTCTGCGGTTCCTGGCTCGGCTTGTGGTGATGCGCCGTCGGGAGCTCGATACCCGCAGGCGGCGGTTGACGGCCGGCAGGCAGGCTCTGCCGGGCTCGCTCAGCTGCGGTGCGGTGACACCTGCGCCCGGCTCGCCACCGGGTTCGCGGTCGGCATCGCCACGGTCTGCCGTTACGTGCACGAGGCCGTCGACGCCCTGGCCGCCCTCGCGCCGACACTCGAGGACGCCGTACGGACCGCCATGCGGAAGCCTTCGTGATCCTGGACGGAACGCTCCTGCCGATCGACCGGATCGCCGCGAACCGTCCGCACTCTTCCGGGAAGCACACGAAGCACGGCATGAACGTGCAGGCCATCGCCCGCTCGGACGGCCGGCTGCTCGGGACCTCACCCGCACTGCCCGGAACCGTCCACGACATCAGAGCAACCCCTACCACGACATCATCGACGCCCTGACCACGGCCGGCGTCCCGACCTGGGCCGACAAGGACTACCAGAGCGCACCCGGCACGATCCCGATGCCCCACCACGGCCGCCGGAGCACCCTCCCGACCGGCAAACGCACCATACTCCCCCACACCAAGAACCGCGCCGTCGGTGAACAGGCCAACACCACCCTCAAGTCCCGGCGGCTCCCGCAAAAACTCCGTTGGCCCACCACCCGCATCACCAACACCGCCCAAGCCACCCCCACCCTCCACCTCAACACCCAGAACTGACGTTGGACAAAGGCTCACGGAGCGCGACCTGACCGTTGACGCGCCGGTATCGGCCTGGCGGGTGGCGTCGCGGGGCAGAAAGTCGCCCTCGATACGCGTTCGTTCTTCAGGGAGCCGAAGAACGATTCCGCCATGGTGTTATCGAAACAGATTCCTGTGCGGCCGGCGGAGCGCCGAATTCCAAGGACCTGCAGCACTTCGCCGTACTCGACTGACATGTAGTTCAACCCGCGATCCGAATGGAATATTGAGCCGTTGACGAGTTTTCGGTTGCGGGCTGCGTTACGGATGGCCCGGGATATAGGCGGAGTCTGGTAGTTGTCTTCCATCGCGTAGCCGATGACTTCCTTCGTGCAGCAGTAGATTACGGTGGCCAAGTGCAGTCATCCCTCGCCCGTGGAAACGTAAGTGATATCCTGAGTCTTTTGAGCGGTAGCTCTCCAGGGTGAGGACGGCTCGTGTTGCTGTGGTGGGCCAGGTGGGACTGCATCGTGCCTTGCGGAAGATTCGCCAGGTCTTCAGTCGGGCGATGCCCCGCTCGACGGGATGGCGCAGCCGGGTCTGGGCCCTGTTCAACGACCACTGCTGGACGGCGAGTTCTTGACGTGGACGGCGGCGGTGCGCAACGGCGAAGGTGCCACCGGCACCGAGGGAGCCCAGAACCGCCAGGACCGGGACGCCGAGTCGGACACACGTCGTGTTGATGATCCGGTGTGTGCGGGCCGCGGCGAGGTCATGGGTGCGGCCGGGCAGCACCCTGGAGTTCCACACGATCCTGCCGTCGGGTCGGTGATGACCTGGAGGTTCACGCCGTGACGGCGATGTTTTCCCGAGTGGTCGCCGTGGCCTTCACCGACGCGGTCGCACTCCGCAAGGGTGCCGTCCATCAGTACATACTCCGCCTGCTCCTTCGCCTCACGCAGGGCCCGGGTCGGTCCCGGCGCCCGGCGGGCCAGCAGCGCGACGACGGAGCAGACATAGCAGTGGGCGGTGCCGACGCTGGTTCCAAAGCCGGCCGCGATTTGGGCGAAGGTGATGTGCTGACGCAGGTACACCAGCGCGACCAGGGCACGTCCGGACGGACGTAGCTTGCACCTGCGGC
>NZ_BBUY01000054.1 GCF_001590865.1 Streptomyces sp. NBRC 110611 | reverse complement strand
TTGCGCAGGGAGACCAGGGCACAGCGGGCCCGGTCGTACGGACGCAGCTTGCAGGAACGGTCACCATCACACGCAACGATCACCATCGTCACCAGCTCCAGGAGCTCTTCCTCGACATCGCATGCGGCAGGATAAGAGAACACGGGGCATCTCCGCAGGTCAGGCTAGTTGCGGTGACCGGCCAACCAGCGGGATGCCCCCCCCGTTCGTCACGCCACCGTCAACACCTAGCGACCACACCACCCTCAGGCCGTACACGTGAAAGCCACCACGCGAGGGTGTCGACACGGAGGATGGAAAAGGTTCAGTGAACCTCTTTCATCCTGGATATTCGCAGGCCAGTAGGGTGTGGATGGTTGTGACGTATCTGCTGATGCGGTTGGTTGAGTACCGGGCTCGTCGGAGGATGCGCCAGGACTTTAGCTGGGCGACGGCGCGTTCGCCAGGAGCCCGCAGGTGGGTGTGCACGCGGTTGAACCGTTTGTAATGTTCAGGCAGTTCGTGGTGCCAGTAGTAGGGGGTCCGGACGGTTGAGCCAGCGCCGTGGTAGGCGCGGTCTACCAGGACTGGGATCTTACGGGTCAGGTAGGCCTGGATGATGCCGTGGGCGCGGGCTGCGGTCAGGTCGTGGGTGCGTCCCGACAGTGCGCGGGAGAACCACAGCGGTGTGCCGTCCGGGCGGGCGATGACCTGCACGTTCATGCCGTGCTTCTTATGTTTTGGCTGTAGTACGGTTCGTCTGCGGCGATGCGATCGATCGAGATCAGCGTTCCGTCAACGATCACGAAGTCGCCTTCACCCAGCCCGAGATGGCCTAGCGAAGGCCCGGAGCCCAGGCGGACAGCACCTCGAGGGTTTCGTCCACGTACCGTCACGCGGTCGCCTCCGAGACTCCGAACCCTGCTCCGAACTGCGCGAACGTCTCGTTCTTCCGAAGATGAGCCAGCACCAGCAGGGCCTGTTTGAAGCAACCCAGCCTCCGCCACGGCGGGTTCAGCTCACGCCGACGAGTGTAGATGAGCCAGGAGACGTGTTCGACCAGCTCGTGCGGGACGTCGAGCATGGCAGGATAGGCAACCAACAGAGCCCCTCGGCCGGCATCGCGTGTTGAGTGAGATCACCATGCCGACGACGAGGGGCTCTGTCACGTCACCCACCCCAATTGACCAGGCGCTTCACTCTTCTAGGGCCGGGATGAAAGACGTTCACTGAGCTTCGTTGAGAAAATCTCGGATCAGACCTGAGGGAAAGCACTGGGGTGAGATATGAAATCAACAAAGGGAAGTCTCAAATCTGTAAAATTGACCTGCCGGGTCGGTTGTACTGGCTTATTCCTTGGCTTGGTGATTTCTGGCCCTTGGGCTATAGCCGCAGACAAGGAGGAAGTTGCCGGAAGGCAAGGTCAAAAAACCTATGCGGTATCAATGGGAGATTCTTACATTGCTGGAGAAGGAGGCCGCTGGAAAGGGAATTCCAATAGGGAGCAAAGCCTCTTTTCGTGGGCTCGGCAGGCGGATCAGGATCTAACTGACCGCGTGAAGCTCGACAAGCGCAAAATTAGCGAAATCTACAATAATACCTGGGATGATGAAGGCTGCCATCGATCTGATTCGGCAGAGATTTTCGGAGCTTTAAGGCCGTCAGCTTGGCCTGATAAGGCAAAAGCTCCAGGAATCTTGAGGGTTGATCCAGAGCCGGATAAAGCCAAAGACGATGCGAAGCTTGTCGATAACGTTGTTAATATAGCTTGCTCTGGAGCAGAGACTAAGGATTTTTCTCAAAGATTTAAGGGAGAGCAACCGCAAATTAAGCAGCTGAAGGATCTCCTAGATAAAAGGAATAGGGAAACGCTAAGCACTGTATTTGTGTCTGTCGGAGGAAATGATCTAAATCTTTCTGGCGTTGCGACTGATTGCGCAACCCGTTGGTTTAAGGGGTGGCTTGCATCGAGTTGTCAGGCTGACGATAAGGTTAAGAATGCAGTCGATTCTAGAATCAAAGATCTCAAGTCGAAAATCATGAAAACAGTCGGACTGATACAGGGTGCACTGCTGGATGGGCCGGAGCGCAGTAGGGGGGCTCGCATAGTTATCCAAAGCTACCCGAACCCAGTAGTTGGGCAGAGTAAAATCAGGTTTCATAATTTTGGTTACCAGCGATACGCCTATTGCGGGGCGCCATTCAATAATGAAACCCTTGAATTCCTTCGCGATACAAGCAAGAAGCTAGATGATATGTATTTCGAGGTTGCAAAAGAGATGAATGCAGATTCCAAGAAGGGGGCAAAGGCGAATATAAGTTTCCTTTCGCTCCGGAAGCTCTTCGATGGCCATGAGGTCTGCTCTACGGATTCCGTGAGCGCCATCAAGGAACAGGTCTCTGCCGGTAAGGCTGAGTGGGCTAGGTACGTTTACGGGGCTTCGCGGGAAATTCCTCTTGTTGGAAAAATTATTGGCGTGAAGGCGGAAGAGGTGCAAGAATCTCTGCATCCAAATTTCTATGGTCAGCAAGCTCTTCAGTATTGCGCCCGTACATTTCTGAGGCGATCTGAGCTGTCTGCGGGCCATCCACTGCCAGCCCCGCCTCTTTACGCCGAATGCGTCGGAAGGAAAGGCTTGAATCCCGAAAAAGTGACTGTCGGAACGCGTTCTTAATCTCGATCTTTCGTGATACCTCGCTGACGGAGTTGGGCTCGCTTCGTTGCCGGCGGCCGAGTGTAGGCAGACCGGGTACCTGGGGGCTTTTCTCGGGTGCGGGTGCCCACAAGTATGTTGCAAAGTCCCCGGCCGACTGGCACTCGGCGATTCGCGCGGTTGCCTGAAGGGGAGGGGGTGCGCTGGTTCCAAGCCCGCCCGAGGTTCACTTCGAAATGACGGCGAGTCATCTCGCCTCGCTTGCGTGATCGCCAGGAATTCTTTGACCAGGTAGTTTCTTCGGCGCTCACGACTTTGGAACAGTGCAGCGTCGTGAATAATCCTCAAGATCTATATGTCACAATTGCCCAAGATCCGGCATGAAGGCCCGGAGGCTGGAAATTGAGTATCATCCTCCACCCTTAAGGTGTTCATGACTACCGTAAGTGGAAGGGATTGAACGTCATGACGAGAAAAGAGGTATGTAAATGACTCAAAGAAATCTATTTTCGTATGCTGGTGCTCTGCTGCTGTCTCTGATGCCTCTGTGGGCTGGAGGTGTTGTTGCTGCAGTGGATGAACCGACTCCCGAATGTAAGAAGTTTCACGATGAACTGCTCGCGTTGCCATATACGAAGTGGGTTGATAAGGTCAGGGAATTCGCTGCGGCGCATTCTGAGAAAGAGTTGGGAGAATGCATCAAGGCGACGGAAGGCGAGTTGCCTAAATCGGGATAGGGCCCCGGTGCACCTTGCTCTACCCGCGTACGAAACTCTCGAACAGTTCGCGGCCGGCGCGGCACCGGTGTGGCCACTGAGCCTTTTCCAACTCAGTTTGGTTCCGCATAAAACATCTCCTCTTGGAGGCACCCTAATTATATGAAACAGGAGGTACTTCAGTGGGTGTAACAAAAAAGCGAATTGCTAAACTCTTTTTGGTCGCTATGGCACCTTCAGTTCTGTCAGTAATTTTGATGGCCGCTCATGCTTCCCCTAGGGGCGTGGGCGGTGATTCTCTCGCCGCAGACTGTCCGGCCCCTGCCGCATCTGGAAACTTATGGGGCGGAGAATTGGATGATCTGAAATTAAACAAAAAAGAAGAGGTGCGGAGTGCTCTCACGGTTGGGTCGAATGAACCTCGAGCTACTTCCCCTCGAATTGTTGTGACGAATAAGGATCTCAAGCGGAAGGTTTACGTATTTGCCTATCCGAATGCTAAAGCCAAGCTGTCGAATAAGTCGTGCTGGGAAGGGGCGGCGAAAGCGATGCAATCGCATATCGCTGCCCCCTTCAAGGATGCGAAGGTTTCAGGGAAAGCGATTGCGGCGATGGCGGTGACGGCAGGCACGGCTATGTCGGGGTGTCCGACTATTCCTCTGTGTATCGCCACTCTTCCGCAGTGGTACGAGGTGTATGTGGCCGCGAATAAGGTCATCAAAAGGCAGACTGATTTAAAGAAAAAGGCAGAAGAGGAGGAAGCCGTCCGCAAGCTCAAGGCCACCGCGTCGAGTCTATACGGCACAGGGGTTGGTATTGAGCTCGGAAAAAGCAGGGAGGTTAATTTCAGAGACGCCCGATATTTGTTGCCGGCGGATGTGGAAACCATGGAGAGCGGTAAATCTGTAAAGCTGTATTTCGCTTTGGATAATTCTTCTGATGGGCCTGCGTGTATTGTAATTGATAGCGATACCAACGCTAGTTGGGAGGTGTCGAGTCTGGGCGTGTTTAAGACTGGGAAGAAAGTTCTTACGGAAGGCTGGAGACCTGGCTTGGAGTGCAAGTGAGCTTCTTCCGTCCTACGACAGCGGCGCGGAGGGTGTCAATGGACCGGTTGGCTATTGAAGCGAAGCGATCTGTTTGCCTATTCGAGGGTGTAGCGGACGTGGCGGGCGTGGAAGTAGCCCAGGACGATGCGGGGTTATTTCTGGCGGTGGAGGAAGCGGCGGGTGTCGTGGGCGAGGTCGTCCAGGGAGCGGGCGCGTGCGGCGTGCACGTTGCGTTTGAGGTCTGCGTTCAGCGGCTCGTCGGGGTTGAGTTCGGGGCTGTAGTCGAGCATAGGTGCAGCTCGGGTTCGGTGTTGGCGGCGAGCCAGGTGCGGACGGCCTTGGAGCGGTGGAGGGGGTGCCGGTCGGCGATCACGTGGGCCTTGCGGCCGGCATGGCGGGCGAGCCGGTCCAGGAACGCGGTGAACTTCTGGGTGTACACGGTGAAGTACAGGGCGCCGCGGGAGGCGATCGCGGACATGATGTTCACGTTGAAGCGGCGCCCGGACACCCGCACGAGGGGGTCTGGCCCCTTGGGCCCAGGAGGTGCCGGGCGGGGCGGTATCCGAGCGCAGTCCACACTGATCTGCCCAGGCCACGACCGCGTTCTCGGTCTTCGCCCGGGTGGCAATGGCCGGGTACTCCTCGCGCAGCCAGGCGTCCACCTTCGCCTGGTCCTGTGT
>NZ_BBUY01000053.1 GCF_001590865.1 Streptomyces sp. NBRC 110611 | reverse complement strand
CCTGTGGGCTGCAAGGTCGCCTACTTGCCCGGAGTCGCGATGCGGCGGGTCGCGGACCTCTACCCAGGCGAGGCGAAGACCGACCGCGCAAGGCCACCCGGCTTGTCGGCGACGTCTTCGACACCCTCGGCGAGCAGACCGTCGTCGTCTCCGGCACCAGCACTCTCGACCTGGTCATCCCCTCGCCCGCTCGCGCGCCGTCCACGAACAGCGTCGGGCCCTCCAGGCCCAGATCGAGGCTCTGCCGGAGCCTCACCCTCTTTCCCAGTCCTGACGTCGCTGCCCGGCGTCGGCGTCAGGACTGCCGCCGTCCTGCTACTGACGTTTCGGGCTTGTTGTCGGTTGTTTGGTGATCGCGGGTGCGGTGCCGGTGAGGCATCCGTCGATGAGGTGGCTGCGGTATTGGATGGTGCGGAGTCCGTGTCGGAGGGTGCAGATGAGGTGGTCGTGGTTGGCGAGGGCGGTGTTGTTCTGGGCACTGCGCCGCAGGAGGGACCAGATGCCCTCGACCGGATTGAGGTTGGGTGCATAGGGCGGCAGGTAGAAGGCGGTGATCCAGTCGTGGGCAGCGATGAAGCCCCGTATGCTGGCTGCCCGGTGGGTGTTCAAATTGTCCCAGATGAGCACGATCGGGGCACCGGGCTGCTGGTGGGCGGCAATGAGCAGGTCGCGGTAGTCGGTCCAGGTGAAGCTGCAGCGCCCGGCCTTGGTCGTGCTGTCGTGGGACTTGTGGGGCAGGTACCGGTAGATCAGGCGCGAGCGTTCGCCGGGTCTGTAGCAGCACAGCGCGGCCAGCGAGACTCGTTGCCGGGGCCGGCCGCGGATGCGTACCAGGAGTGTGTGTCCCCGCCGGGACGGGGGCGGGGAACTTCCCGGTCGGTTGCTATGTGTCGGCCGAGGAGGCCAGGACGAAGCGCTGCGGGGTAGTCGTGGCGATGCCGCGGGGTATGCCGGGTTCTTCCTCCGCCGATCGAACGACACGTGAACACGGGAACCGTTCTGGTCCTGAGCTGCAACGCCGCCAGCGCGGTCGCAGGCTGGGCCCACCGTCGGCCGACCGGGCCGGGGCGGGGACATCGAGGCGTGCTTCGACTCGATCGACCACACGGCCCTCATGGACCGAGTGCGAGACCAAGTCAGTGGCACGTCTACACCCTTCATCGCTGACCGGCCCATCCGGCAGCTGAAGGACAAGATCCGTGCCCTGACGAACAGAACATCGCAGCAGAACCCCAGGGACGTGCTGATCAGGCTCAACCAGATCATGCGCGGCTGGGCCAACTACTTCAAGCACGCGGTCTTCAAAGCCGCCCTGGGCTCCCTGGCCAGCTTCACGTGGCACCGGGTGATCAGCTGGTGTGTGGCGCTGCACCGCTGGAAGTGGAAGGACGTCCGCCGACGCTTCACCGACCGCAACGGACGGTGGCAAGGCCCTCGGCGGACGGGGTCGAACTGTTCGACCTTCAGGCGGTGACGGTCACCCGTTACCGCTACAGAGGCAACACGATCCCCAATCCCTGGACCGGCCCCAACCACGCCTGAACGGCAGAGTCCGTGGAGAGCCCGGTACTCGGAGACGGGTACGCCGGGTTCGGCGAGCGGCACGGAGAAACGGACCGGTGGCAACACCGGCGGTGCTCCGTGCCGACTCAACAGGTACCCTCGGTGCGCCGGGAGCTCCTGTCCCTGTCCGCCCTCGAGCAGAAGGAGTCCCCCATGACGGTTCTTGGCCTCAAGGGGGTAGGCCCGCTGATGACTCATGCTCCCGCTGATGACACACCTGACCTCTCCGCGATACGGCCCGACGTCGACGCACTCCTCATCGCGTTCCTTGAGCGGAAAGCTCAGATCGCGCCCGGGCCCGAGATGGCACCGCTGTTCACCGCGCTGTGCCGCCTCCTGGACAACGGCAAGCGTCTGCGCCCACAGCTGTGCGTCGCAGGATGGCACGCTGGCGGCGGGCGCGGAAATAGCAGCGCGGTTCTTTGCGTGGCCGCCGCGCTGGAATTGTTCCAGGCGTTCGCCCTGATCCACGACGACGTGATGGACGCCAGCGATCTGCGTCGCGGACGGCCCACGGCCCACCGCGCGCTCGCCGCCGCGTACATTGACGGCGGTGGCCGGAGCAGCCGAGCCGAGGCACGCGGTCTGAGCGCTGCCATCCTGCTCGGCGACCTTGCCCTGGTGTGGTCGGACGACCTCCTCCACAGTGCTGGCCTCGATGCCAGGGCCCTCACACGGATCCTGCCGCTGGTGGATATCATGCGCAGCGAACTGGCGTACGGGCAGTATCTGGACCTGCTGTCGACCGACCACCTATCCGACGACGTCGAGGCCGCACTGAAGGTGGTGCGGTACAAGACCGCGAAGTACACCGTGGAATGGCCACTGCGCATCGGCGCGGTCCTCGCTGGCGCCACGCCGGACGTCCTTGACGCATGCAGCGCCTTCGCGCTGCCGCTGGGCGAAGCGTTTCAGCTGCGTGACGACCTCCTTGGAGTATTCGGCGACCCCGCCGAGACTGGCAAGCCGGTAGGGGACGATATACGCGAGGGCAAGGCTACAGCGCTGATGGCAGTCGCCCTACAGAGTGCCTCTGCTGCAGAGAAGCAGCTGCTGCGTACGCTGGTCGGCAGGCCCGGCCTGATGGATGACGACATCCTCCGCGTCCGGAGCATCCTCGAAGGAACACACGCCCGGCAGCACATCGAGAAAATGATTAATGACCGGTGCGACGCAGCCCTCGCTGTGCTAGACGAGGTCCCCTTCCCTGCGTCCGCCACCAGAACCCTTCGCGAGATCGCACGGACAGCCACCGTGAGGCAGGCATGAGGAGCATGCAGAGCCACGGGCGTCGCCGACCTGATGCGGCGTGCGCCGCGGGGGCCTGTCAGGATGGAGGTGGCGCGTGGGGTGATCTTGGTGTAGGGCGTTGCAGGAGGGACAGCCATGTGGCCTGGGCGTCGACGTCGGACAGAGGGAACCTGAAGTGCAGCCAGACCGCGTGCTCATCTCTGCCGGATAGAGCAAACTCGGTATGGCGGCAGCTGTGCGGCCCATAGGCAGCCTCTCCCCAAAACGATCAACGACACGATAGCCTCACAGGGCCCCTGTCCAAGTTGAGAGCGCCCCCAGGCTCGTCATCGCGAGCGCGGCCTAACAACATCTCTTTTGTCATGGAGCATGACTGTGCGCCGTCAACTCATCGAAGACCTCGTCATCGTCCTGACCGGTTGGATCGCTCTCCGAGTCGTGCTTTGGATCGTAGCCAAGGGGCAGCAGCGGCTCCAGGAGCCTCCCGCGCGGATACCGCCCTGGTCCTGACCTCGCTGGAGTACACCTTGGTCAGCCGTGAGACTACCCCCGGCCGATTCGTTCACCATGGAGACCACGGCTGTCAGTAGACATCCAAAAAGTTCAAAACACCTCCTGGTCAGGGCGGGAATCCAGGCGTCTATGGGCTCGGTCGGGGACTCCTATGACAACGCCCTTGCGGAGAACCTGTGGATGCTGATCTAGACTGACGGCGGCCTCCGTAAGCGGCTCTGATCAACATTTCGGGATGACCGAGCGTGACCGCCTCACGGTGTCAGCAGGATGCGGCGTCGGAGAAGGTCGAAGTTGGCACGTCCATAGCCTTGGCGTTTGAGGTATTTGATCCGGTTTACGTGTCCTTCGATCATGCCGCTGGAGTAGGGCAAGGTGAGGCTGGCGGTGGCGGCGTCGAGGTCCTTGCGGAGATTGCCAGCGAAGCCGCGCAGAGACGTCAGGCCACTGCCTTCGGCAGCCTTGATCCAGTGCGTCAGTAGGTGGCCGTGGAGGTTCTTCATCATCTCGGCGAAGCTGTGTATGTGCCTTCGGAGGTCGGCGAGTTTGGGGCAGTTGGTCACAACGCGCTTGGGGCGGAGTTGCTGGCCGGAGGTGAGGTTGTCGGGGTGCGGGTGAGCCAGGTGGTGACTTGCCGGACGGTGGGCGCCTCGGACCGCTTGGGTTTCGGCGCCTCCGCCGTGCGCAAGGGCTTGAGCCAGCGGCTGACGCTGCGGCTGCTGCCGCGGTAGTCGCGCTGCTGGATCTCGCGGAACAGCCGGCGGCGGTCTGTGCAGCCCTCGCGCCAGCGCATGTTGAGGTACTCGGCCCAGGGTTGCACCGTCGAGCGGCGTTGCCGCGGCGGAGACAGGAGCTCGTCGACGGAGGCCGCGTGGGCATACCTGCGGACTGTCTTGCGGTCCATCCGCAGTGCCTGGGAGATCACCTGGATCGTGACACCCTTGTCGTACATCTCGTGCACCGCCGCGAAGTGACGCCGGGTGTTCGCCGCCCGCTTGCCCTCGACCAGAGGTGGCCCGTTCGGCGACTCCACGACCTCGTCCTGGGGCTGGGTGAGGCAGTGGCGGTGGGCGACGACGCACTTCTCGGCCGTCTTGCACAGGTTCAGCCACAGATGAAAGCGGTCTGCGATCTGGACCGCGTCCGGTGCTGCGGCGCGGACGGCTTCGGCGTAGGCGCTGGCCCGGTCCCGGCAGACCATTTCGGTGCCGGGGTGCTGATGGAGCCAGGCGGTGAAGGTCTCTGCGGTCCGGTCGGGGAGCACGTCGACGACGCGGCCGGTCTCGATGTCGGTCAGGACGGTGGCGTAGACGTGGTCGCCTTTGAGGGCGAAGTCGTCCACCCCCAGAATGCGCGGGCTCTTCTCCGGCGGTTCGGCCGGCAGAGCCTGGATGCGGTGGAGCAGGGTGTTCGGGCTGACTGTGCAGTGCAGCATGCCCGCGAGTCGGGCACCAGCCCGTCCGCCAGGAGCCGGCCGATCGCCACCAGCATCGTCTGCTGGAGCCGGCTTCGACGGCCGTACCGGAAGGTCAGCCCCTCGACCTGTTCGGCGAAGGTCCGGCGTGCGCAGGACGGCACCTCGCACCGGAACCGGCGAACCGTCAGGCATATCGTCACCGCCCGCCCACCAACCGGTGCATCAGCAAGCCGACGACGGTAGCGATCGTGGACACGGTACGAGTCGCCCCCACAGCCCGGGCACCGGGCGGCATCGGCAGCAACCGAGGCTGAGATCAGTACGCCCGCACCCACGACCTGGATTTCCTCTATCACGACGGCCGCGAGGTGCGGCAGCAGCACATTGAGTAAGTGATCACGTAACACTCCTGCTCAACGATCTGACGTGCGGTCACGCTTGATCATCCCGAAATATTGATCAGAGCCGGACCAAGA
>NZ_BBUY01000052.1 GCF_001590865.1 Streptomyces sp. NBRC 110611 | reverse complement strand
GGCATGAGGGCGAATCCCACAGATTGATCACGACCCGATACGCGCCCTAACAGGAACCTACCTGCACCAACGGTGGAGCGAAGGGTGCCACGACGTCCCGCAGCTCTACCGCGAACTCCAGGGAATCGGCTACTCCGGGGGCATCCAGACCGTCCGCCGCTACCTGCGGCCTTCAAAGGAACGCGGACTGCCGCCCGCACCTCGCTCTGCTCCGCGACCGCGCCGCATCGTCCGCTGGATCATGACCGATCCCTCCCGGCTCTCCGCTGACGACGCGCAGGACCTCAAGGAGATACGGGTTGCCTGCCCGCACCTCGACGCGGCAGCCAGGCACATTCGCGACTTCGCGACCATGCTCCATCAACGGCATGGCGCCCTGCTGCCCGCCTGGATGGACAACGTCCTCGCCGACGACTTGCCCGCACTGCACTCCCTCATCGGCGGCCTGCGCCGGGACCAGGAAGCAGTTATGGCTGGCCTGTCCAGCCCCTGGAGCTCCGGCCAGGTCGAAGGCACCGTGACGCGCATCAAGCTCCTCAAGTGCAAGGGGTACGGACGTGCAAGCCTTGAACTGCTCCGACGGCGCATACTCATCCGGAGCTGACATCAAGGTCATCGCACCCCCGCACGCCCACAGGCTAGATTGCTCCCATGCCGCTCACCCCTGACGACGAGATACACACGCGATGGCCGGGTCGCATTCGTCCGCGACCTGCAACAGGGCTACCTCCAGCGTGGACACGATTGGGAGAACCACACCCTCGACCGCTTCCTCGAAGCCCTCGCCGCGTGGATGGCCAGCTCGGACGGCTGGTACCGGAACTTCGGCGAAGAACTTCCGGCCAACGGCGACTGGACCTTCATCGCACGAGCCCTCAGCGCGGCAACCGTTTACGAGTAGACGCATTGAGTCATGTCGACCACCGCTCGCCCACCCGCCACCACAGGATCATCGCCAGAGCCGAATATCGCCGTCGCTCACACCCAGGTCGACCGCGCACGGCCGGGCGGCAAGCACCACGTCCTTGTCGAGGGCCAGGGCATCCCGCTCGCGGTCTCGCTGACCGGTGGCTACCGCAACGATGTCACCCAGCTCCTGCCCCTGCTCGACAAGGTCCCCGCGGTAGCCGGGGTGGTGGGCCGGCCACGGCGGCGGCCGGATGCCCTGCTCGCCGGCCGCGGCTACGACCACGACAAGTACCGCCGCCTGCTGTGGCAGCGCGGCATCCGTCCGGTCATCGCCGAACGAGGCCAGCCCCACGGCTCCGGCCCGGGCACCTTCCGGTATGTCGTCGAAAGAACAATCGCTTGGCTGCACGGCTTCCGCCGGCTTCGGATCCGCTGGGAGCGACGCGACGACATTCATGAGGCCTTCCTCGGCCTCGCGTCTCGTCACCTACAGGCACGTTCAACGGCTTTGTTAGGATCTCTTAGCCCGGATCCACCGGTCGGTATTGTTGTTGTGTGCTGTGGTTCGGCGACGTCGGGTGTCGTTGTGTTGGGTGGGATGAGGGCGTGTGGACCTGCCGGTCTGCCGGCCTCTCCGAGGTCTGAGCTGTACTGAGATTTGTGGAGTCCCTGATGCCAGGGTTACGGTCCTGGCGAAGGAGAACCACCAGCACCGTGGCAGCACCCCGTAAATGCCCGGACGAGCTCCGCGAGCGCGCGGTCCGCGAGGTCCGCACCACCGGTCGGCCGATCGCCCATGTCGCGAAGGATCTCGGCATCCACAAGGAGGCCCTGCGCGGCTGGGTCCGGCAGGCCGAGGCCGACCGCGGCGAGCGCGACGACCGGCTCACGACCACCGAGCACGAGGAACTCAAGCAACTCCGCAAGGAAAATGCCGAGTTGAAGCGGGCGAACGAGATTCTTAAAGCCGCCAGCGTGTTTTTTGCCCAGGAGATCGAACGTTCCCGGACGAGGCCGAGCAGGTGGTAGACCACCTGCGTGACAAAGGTCTCGGGGTCGATCCCGTATGCCGGGTCCTTGAGCTGTCGCCGTCGACGTACTTTGCTCGCAAGAAGCGGTTGAAGTCGGCCCGCCGGTTCCGCGACGAGCAGCTGATGCCAGTCATCGAGGAGATCCACGCGGAATCGGGCGGCACCTATGGCGCCTGCCGGATCACCCGCGCACTGGGGCGCGAGGGCGTGGACGTGGCCCGCTGCACCGTCGAGCGGCTGATGGCCGAGTTGGACATCGAGGGCGTCATTCGTGGCCAGCGGCGCCGCACCACGGTCGCGGAACCGTCGGTTCCCCGCCCGCCGGACCTGGTCGACCGCGACTTCACGGCCTCCTGGCCCGATCAGCTCTGGGTAGCGGACATGACGTATGTCCGCACCTGGTCCGGATGGGCATACGTGGCCTTCGTCCTGGACGTGTACTCCCGGATGATCGTCGGCTGGCAAGTCGCGAACCATATGCGGACCGAACTGCCCCTGGAAGCCCTGGAAATGGCACTCTGGCGCCGCAGGATCGAGAAGGACTCCGGGCTGATCCATCACAGCGACCGCGGCAGCCAGTACGTATCGATCCGCTATACCGACCGGCTCGCCGACATCGGTTCCTCAGCGTCGGTCGGCTCCGTCGCGGACAGCTACGACAACGCGATGGCCGAGGCCCTAAACGGCACCTTCAAAGCAGAGCTGATCGAGATGCAGGGCCCTGGAAGGACGTCGATCAAGTCGAGCGGGCGATCTTCCAATGGGTCACGTGGTGCAATGAAGAGCGCCTCCACTCCGCGTTCGACTACATACCGCCCGCCAAGCACGAACACGACTTCTGGCACGGCCAGAAGAGAGTCCCGCAGTCCGCCTGAATCAATCAAGAACGGACTCTACGAAACTCGGGGCAGCTCAGTCCTGGGTTGTAGGGACGGTGTTGGTGGCGTCAGCCGTGTTGTGGCAGTGCGGTGACGGCCGTCAGAGCATGTGTGAACGCGTCGGCCCAGGGCCAGTGGGTGGGCAGTCGCAGGTGGAGCCGCCTGGCGGTGTGCACGAGTCGGCCCGGGACGGTGAACAGAGTGCGTTGGAGGGTTGCGGCGGTGGCCCGGGCCAGGTCGTGGCTGGCGAGGATGCCGACCGCGCGGCCGAGGTTGTGAGCCATGGCTGCCAGGGCGAGCCAGACCGGGTTCGCGGTGAAACGCCCTCAAGGAAGGTGAGCCAGCCCGGCGGACTTCAGCTCGGCGATGATCTGCTCGACCACGGCGTGTCGGCGGTGATCGGCCTCGAGCTCGGTGACGCTCCCAGCCCGGTCGGTGACGAACGCGTGGTGGTCGTAGGTGGTGAACAGCGCGAGTTGGGAGCCGGGGGTAGGGCGGGCCCGGCGCACGATCAGCCGCACGGTGACCGGTGTCTTGGTGTGCGCGAAGCAGGTGTAGGCGGTCTCGGCGACGTCCGCGCCGGAGACTTCCGGGGTGGAGAGCCAGTACGGGATCGGCATCCACGCGTCGTCGGGGATGGCGGCGATGGCGGCCTTGATCTTCGGGTCCTGGCGGACGGTGACCGAGAAGCGCACGTCCAGTTTGCGGGCGGTGAGCAACACGGCCTGGGAGTAGAACGCGGAGTCCACCCGGACGGTCAGCGGTCCGGATGCTCCCGCGTGGCGGGTTCGGCTGACGGTCTGGGGCAAGAAGGACTTCGCGCCGCGGGCCGCAGCGGCGCTTCCGCCCCGCAGCCGTGAGCAGAGGATCTGGCTGCTGTGGGCCAGCGTGGCCAGTTGCGGGTGGTAGCCGCGGGTGTAGCCGAAGGCAGCACCCTGCTTGGCCCGTCCGTAGACCGGGTGTCCAGGTACTGCTCTGAGTGCACCACCGAGTACGAAGTTATGTGCACCACTGCTCAGGCCACGTCGGTGTCCCGCTCGATGGCCTGGAGGCGGTTCTTGAGCCGGTAGCTGTTGCCGTTAGTCGAGACGACTTCGCAGTGGTGCAGGAGACGGTCGAGGATCGCGGTGGCCAGGACCTCGTCGCCGAAGACCTGGCCCCATTCGCCGAAGGTCTTGTTCGAGGTCAGGATGATCGAGCCCTTCTCGTAGCGCTTGGAGATGACCTGGAAGACCAGGTTTTCCTCGGACCGTTCCAGCGGTTGGTGTTGGGTCGGGGACGGGACGCCGTGCACCGTTTCCGGTGCCGGTTTCCCCGTCCCCCTCTCTGTCAAGTCAGGCATACTGGATGATTCATTGAGTCGAGGGCGGAGAAGGAGTAGTGCTCCAGGTGGCCAGCACCAACGACCACGGGACCTCTGATCCGCAGGTCGAATCCCGTTCGACCGGACCGCGCCGGTACTCCGCGGAGTACAAAGCGAGGATCCTGGCCGAGTACGAGACGCTCGACCGGCAGGGCAAGAGCGCCCTGCCGCGCCGGGAGGGCCTGTACTTGTCGCTGATCACGAACTGGCGGGAGCAACGGGACCGGGGCGTGCAGACGGCACTCGCCGGGTCGGCGGGACGACCGAAGGCCGACCCGCGGGACAAGGAGATCGCCCGGCTGAAGGCCGAGAACGCCAAGCTGCAGCAGGAGCTGGGCAAGGCCCGCACCGTCATCGAGGTCCAGGGAAAACTCTCCGCGCTGCTCGGCCAGCTCGCCACCGACAGCGCCACGAACAACGGCGAGAACAAGTGACGCCCCCTGCGGACACGGACGGGCTGGGGCCTGATCCAGTGGCGAGCACGGTCTTCGAGGACGCCCGGGCCCGGGCGCTGGAGGACCTGACCGGCGTAGTCGGACGGGTCAAGGCGTGCGCCGCGCTCGGCGTGAGCCGGGCCACCTACTACCGCCACCACCGCCAGTCCCCGCCGCCGGTGCGTCCACCACGTCGGGAGCGCCGTCGTCATCCCCGTGCGCTGGCTGCTTGATCTTGTGCATCACCGACGCCAAAGCCTGTTTGGACGGGATGGTGAGCACGACGCGGCGATCGCCCCAGGTTCTCCGCTGGATGTGGAAGCCTAGGAAGACGAAGCCGTCGTCGATGTGGGTGATGTGGGTCTTCTCGTCCGAGAGAGTCATCTTCAGCTTGCGGGCCAGCAGTTCACCGATCTCCGCTTTGAGTGCTTCGGCCTCGGACTTCGTGCCGTGCACGAGCACGACGAAATCGTCGGCGTACCGCACCAGGCGGAAGTTCGGCCGCCCCGTCCGACGTCGATACTGCCGACGCCATGGCGGGGGCATCTCCTGGTCCCAGATCCGCGAGAAATGTCGGTCCATTACCGAGAGATAGATGTTGGCCAGCAGCGGAGAGACGATCCCTCCTTGCGGAGTCCCGGTCAGGG
>NZ_BBUY01000051.1 GCF_001590865.1 Streptomyces sp. NBRC 110611 | reverse complement strand
AATCCACTCCTTGAACCTTTTAGGTGCAGATCTTCTGAGGGCTGTCGGTCAAGAGCCCCACGTTGCTTGTGGGTCGGACGGGCCGTCGTAAGGGATCCAGACGCTGGGTATGGCTTTGAGGTGGTTGCACGAGATGGTTCACCCCACCTTGCCGCCCGGCGTCTCACAACGACTCGGCCGCTGTTTACCGGTGGTTCGTTGAATCCGGTGGTAGACGTCGGTGCCGTGTCCGGTGGTGACTGCGTTGATCAGGGCCTGGAATTCGGTGTTCGAAGTGCGGGTGAGATGGTCGGTCTGGTGTAGCGGATTGGGCTTGATGGTGGCGTCTAAACGGACTGGGGATGCCGTGTAGCCGACGGCCATCGCCTGGAGACGGAAGGCTCCTGTCTCGTCACCTGCGCTCAGTGTAGGCGTGGTGGCCCGACCATCCTTGCCGGTGGTAACGATGACGGTGGTCACGCCGTCGGGGAAGCGAGCGTCGGCGGCCGTGGGGACGCTAAAGCGGACGGGGATGCCGACAACCGGCCGCCCAGCGGAGTCCTCAGCACGCACCTGGGGCAAGACGGCGAAGTCGGTGCCGATGGTAGCGGTCAGGTTCTGGTTGCCGATCCGTTGGAGGGTGATGAGGGGGGAGGCTTCGGCAGGTGGTTTGGGAGTGGCAGGTTCAGGTATGCGTTGAGGAGCGGGATTAGGTGAGGACGTGGGGTTGGATGCAGTGGGGACGTCTGATTGTGTGTTATTGGGGTGGCGGCGTACCCCCGAGGGAGGGACGTCCCGGTCACGGCTCGTGTGGACTCTGGGTTGGTGGTGGTTGGTTCGGGAGGTGGGATGGGTGCCGGGTGTGGCAGTGACGCCAGCGCGACCGGTGTGATGAGCCCGGAGTGCGCCCTTGCCATCAGGTACCTCGTGGGTGCCGTTGCGGTAGAAGCTGTACCAGGACAGCACCGTGCGCAGGTACTCCCGGGAGTTGTTGTAGCCAAGAATCGCCCGGTCCAGGTCCTGTTGAGAGGAAAGGTCGCGGCCATTGGCACAGAGGTAGTGACCGGCGGCGAGTGCGGCGTCGAAGATGTTGTGGGGGTCCTTTACACCGTCGCCGTTGCCGTCGGCGCCCCAGCCGGCGCCGTCGGGGCCGCCCTGGGACCAGGTGGAAGGGATGAACTGCATAGGGCCGACGGCGCGGTCATGGGTGAGGTCACCGTCGTAGCGGCCGCCGTCAGTGTCGAAGATCTGGGCGAAGCCCTGGCCGTTGAGCTGAGGGCCGAGGATCGGCTGGAGGGTGGTGCCTTCGGTGTCGACGGCCCCGCCTCGAGCCTGGCCGGACTCGGCCTTGCCAATACCGGCGAGCAGCTGCCAGCGCAGCCGGCAACCCGGATCAGGAGCATTGATCCGGGAGACAGCATGTCTGTATGCGGCGAGGACGGTGGCGGGGATGCCAGCCTCGGCGGAACCGGCGGCAAGGGTGCCGCTGTAGGGTATGTAGGGCGTGTGGCTGTCGGCGTCGTAGGGGTGAGGACCCGTGGATGACACGAGGCCGATGAGCGGCGGCAGGTCAGTGTAGTGCGCGGAGCCGCCATCGATGGGGGTGTTGGTGGGTAGGGTGGCCTCCCGTTCTTCGACGGCCTGGGGCTTGGTCACGGTGGGTGGCTGAAATGCAGTCAGGACTGCGAGCACCAGAGCCGCCACGGTTGTCGAGGCGACTCCCTTACGCAGCCGCCCACAGGATGTGACTACCATATGCACCGAATACCCTTCTGGGCGGGTTCATCCTGGAAGCTCCCATAGATCGTCAAGCGGTCTGTAGGAGTTGCTTCTGTGAGGTGTTCGTACTGGTCAGGTACTTGCAGACATCGCACGCAACCAAGCGTTTGAGGCAGCGGAAGATGTCCTTCTTTGACATGCCTTTCGGCCGTGCGCCGCGCAAGGGCCTGTCAATCTAACGGTGTAACTGGTGTGGCTGATGGGTCAGATGCGGGCTGCTGAGAGGCGGCCGTCGAAGGCGATGTCGAACGCCTGGAGGGCTAGCTTCCAGCGGGTGATCCACCGCTTTCGACCCTTCCCGGTCGGGTCCAGGCTCATCACCGCGAGATAGACGCACTTCAACGCGGCGGCTTCGGATGGGAAGTGGCCACGGGCCCGCACCGTCCGGCGGATGCGGGCATTGACGCTCTCGTTCGCGTTCGTCGTGCAGACAATGCGACGTATCTCGGCGTCGAACTGCAGGAACGGCACAAACTCGGCCCAGGCGTTCTCCCAGAGCCGCCCGATCGCCGGGTATTTGTCGCCCCAGGCTTCGGTGAACTCCAAGAACCGTGTGGTGGCCGCGTCCTCGGTCGGCGCCGTGTAGACGGGCTTGAGCATCTTGGCGATCTTGTCCCAGTCCTGGCAGGCGGCATAGCGGAACGAGGCCCGCAGTGCCCGGCCCGCCGTGCTCTGGAGCGTGACGAGCACGCGGTGGAGTTGTGGAAGAAGGACGTGTGGCTGCACGTGGAAGCACCGCGGCGGCGCTCGGGGCCTGGATCGTCTTCGAAGACGAGGCCGGCTTCTCGATGACGCCGCCACACGCCCGCACCTGGAGCCGCCGCGGCCACACCCCCGTGATCCGGGTCAGAGGCCGGTCCTACCGGCGTATCTCGGTCGCGGCCATGGCCTGCTACCGGCCCGGCGAACGCTCCCGTCCGATCTACCGGCCTCGCGTCTACCGCAAAGGCGAACGGTCCAGCTTCGACTGGACCGACTACCGGGATCTGATCGCCTGCACCCACCAGCAGCTGGGCGGCCCGACCATCCTCATCTGGGACAACCTGAACACCCATCGCACCACCGGCATACGACAGTACGCGGACGACCACGACTGGCTCACCATCGTCCACCTGCCCACCTACACACCCGACCTCAACCCCGTGGAGGGGATCTGGTCACTGCCGCGGCGCGGCCCGCTGGCCAACGCTGCCTTCACCGACGCCGACCGCCTCACCCGCACCCTCCGCCGCGGCCTCCGGCAGATCCAATACCGACCCAGCCTCCTCGACGGCTGCCTCGCCGAAGCCATCCTCACCCTCAACACGCACCAACCAACGCCAACCCGAAAACCTCAGTAGGAAGAGGGCGCAGACCTCCTGCCCGATCATGTCCGGCGTTGCGAGCGCAGGACTCCGCCACGGCCACGCTGGTGAGCTTTGATCTCATCGAGGCTTGATTCGAGCTACCAGCGTTCTGCGTAAGCGGCCGCGAATTCGGCGGCGCCAGCCTTGTCGGCGTCCATGATGGTGGTGATCAGGCAGAAAATCTCGCCTTTGCCCTCACGGGGGTCACTTCGTACTCAACGACCCGGACCAGGATCCCGGACGGCTCCTCGATCTGCATCGATCCGCGGTAACGCTGGTTCGCACGCCGCCTCCGCACCTTGGGGTCAAGCAGAAAGGACTCGTACGATCCATCTTTCAGTGGCCGGACTACCGGCAGATGGTGCCCGTCGGGCATGCGCCACAGCAGATCCGCACCTGTCGCTACCGCGGCCTCCCACAGCCGGTAGGCGTAGAATCCCCGGTCGCCAGTGATCAGCACGCCTGGCTCGACGTCGGCGATGAGTCCTTCAGCACGGGCACCCTCTTCCACACGCCAGGGCCCATCGAGACGGCCACCACGGCATGTGTTCCGCATTCCCCCAGCCCCACGATCTTCACCTGGGGAAAAGGCGCGGGGTTCTTCACGCCGCCAGAACATCCCAACTCTGCGTCGTTCGCCGGAGTATCGGTAATGTCGAGCACGAATCCGTCGGTGGCCATCAGTCGCCACTGGCCCAGTCAGGCTCCTTGCATACCCCGTTGAGCGCACGGCAGTGCCACTCTTTCGAACAGTACGCGCAATGTATCCGGTCCCAGACGCCAACGTGCCTGGGAAATGGCACTTGTCGTAGGGACAGTCCAGTCTTTTCTTCATGTACCGAGAAACCGCAGCCGTTGACAAGCAGGGGGATGACTTCCTCATATGACTCGCTGAAGAACAGGCACAAGCCCATGACGTAGTAGACGACCATACGTGTCGGCAACAGACGGGACCGCATCTCGGCCCGGCCCGCCCGGCGAGCGCCTCATCGACCAGGTCCCGGTCAACCAGGCATGTCAGAACCCCGATACCTACCCGGCCCGTCAACCGCGTACCGGAAACTACCGAGCCATCCCGAACCCCACCCATGAACCAGGAAGATAGGCGGCATCCTCCGTGCCACAAAAGGCAACGATCACGCCAGTTGACCATCTACAAGCAACACGGGTGTGTCGCTGTGGTTCTGTCGAAACAGAACGCCAAATCACTTATCTATGCGGCATTGCCGTGCGCCCCACCAAAGGGCAAGATTAGGCCCCGGCACCGAGCCTTTGGCTCGGACCGGGGCCCATGTGCGTTACCCGTGGAAGCACGTGATGTTGTACCCGACGGACGAGCCACCCGTGGTGGGCAGCACGCCAGGGTAGCTTACAGCGCCGTTCCAGGGCCAAACATTGCCGAGTACATCAACGTTGCATTGTGGGGCTCACATGAAACGCTCTGGGAATGTAGACCACCTTGTGACCATGCGACTTGCGGTGACCGTGGCTGCCGCCCCCATGATGCAGGCGAGAATGCCCTCGGCTGGAATTCTTGTGATGTGGATCGAAGTGGTTCGCCCGGGGCCCTCTGTGGGTACCACCATCCGTTGAGCTGGCGCAGGCAGTGCCAGCACCCAGGAAGCCGACACCAGCGATGGCGACTGCCGCGACAATAGCCCTGCTAATTTTGTGCATGACATCTCCAATAGATTGAAATGACTTTCAACAGAAATCGATTGACCGTGCAAAATTAGTGGAGATTGATGCGCCATATCACCCCTGTCTATTGATCCGAAATTCAAGTGGCTCCATCCGTGGCGCTGCAGCATCTGCGCGATGGTCGACAGCGCCAGGCTCTTTCGCGATCACCGCATTGCCCTGCCCCGCAGCGAACATCCCGGCCGCCTCCATACGGATGCGCTCGCGAAACGCCCGCCGCTCGGCGGTCAGACCGCCCCCTTGCGGATATCTCTTTGGCTCGGGCATACAGCGACAGCTTCCACCTGTCAGCCCTCACGACAACAATCCCGAAAGGTCAGTAGCTGGTCAGAGCGGGTTGACGCGGTCTTAGGTTAACTTGCTTGGCCGTTGCCTGGTTGGCGTAGTGCTTCTCCTCGAACTCGATGGGGCTGAGGTAGCCGAGGCGTTTCTGGATGCGGCGGGGGTTATAGAAACCATCGATGTACTCGAAGAGCGCGAGGTTCGCTTCGGCCCTGGTGGCGAAGGTGCGATCGCGGATGCGCTCGGTCTTT
>NZ_BBUY01000050.1 GCF_001590865.1 Streptomyces sp. NBRC 110611 | reverse complement strand
CTGGACATGTCCCGGCTCCAGACCGGCACCGTCACCCCCCTGATCCGCGAGATCGATCTCGACGAGGTGGTGCCGATGGCGCTCGGCGGCGTCCCCGAGGACAGCGTCGTGCTCGACATCCCCGAGGTCCTTCCCATGGTCGCCGTCGACCCGGGGCTGCTGGAGCGCGCGGTGGCCAACATCGTGGAGAACGCGGTGAAGTACAGCCCCGACAGCCGGCCCGTGCTGGTGTCCGCCAGCGCACTCGCCGACCGCGTCGAAATCCGGGTGGCCGACCGCGGCCCCGGCGTCCCCGACGACGCCAAGGACCGCATCTTCGCGCCCTTCCAGCGCTACGGCGACGCCCCACGCGGCGCGGGAGTCGGCCTCGGCCTGGCGGTCGCCCGCGGCTTCGCCGAGGCCATCGGCGGCACCCTCGACGCCGAGGACACCCCCGGCGGCGGAATGACCATGGTCCTGACCGTCCCCACCGCCACCGGTCACCGGCCGGCCTGCCCCGACCTCCCGGCCGCGGTCACCTCCTGACGGTGGGCGATGCCCCTGGCCACCGGCCACCGGCCACCGGCCGCCGTCACGACGTGATCACTGGGCCATTGGTACCGTCGAAGGGAGATTCGCCGACCACAGCCCCGACCACGAGGAGCCCGTACGAGCATGCCGGTGGACGCCCTCGACGCCAAGATCCTGCGGCTGCTGCTGGAGCAGCCGCGCACCAGCGTGCGGGAGTACGCACGCCTTCTGGGTGTCGCCCGGGGCACCGTCCAGGCGCGGCTGGACCGGCTGGAGCGGGACGGTGTGATCACCGCGTACGGACCCCGGCTCTCGCCGGCCGCGCTCGGTCACCCGCTGCTGGCGTTCGTGCACATCGAGGTCACCCAGGGGTATCTGGAGGAGGTGGCCGGGGCGCTGGCGGAGGTGCCGGAGATCATCGAGGCGTTCTCGACGACCGGTGGCGGAGATCTGCTGGCCCGGGTGGTGGCACGGGACGCGGCGCATCTGGAGGATGTGATCCAGCGGCTGATCAGCCTGCCGGGCGCGGTCCGTACCCGCACGGAGATGGCGCTGCGCGAGCGAGTGCCGCACCGGATGCTGCCGCTGATAGAGGCGGTGGGCGGAGCCGCGAAACAGCGGTGAGCGGGGCGGCCCGGCGCCCGGCGGCCGCGCTCCGCTTCGGTACGCGGAGCTTCCGTACGCGGAGGTGGCCGCCGGGCGCCGGCTCACTGACGGGACATCACCTCAGTCCGAGGGCCTGGCACTCGGCGGCGAGATCGGCGCAGAGCAGATCGGTCCGGACCACGCCGTCGCGGACGACGGTGTCCTTCATATTCTTCTTGGTGACGACCTCCGCCTTGAACAGCCGTGCCGGGATACCGGACTTGGTCTTGTTGCCGGCCGTGGTCGTGGTGAGGGAGCTGATGCTCTGCCCGCGGAGCAGACGGAAGGCGATTTCGGCCGCCGTTTCCGCCTCCGGCCGGACCTCCTTGTAAAGAGTGAAGGCCTGGGTGCCGGAGATCAGGCGCTGGAGTGCGGGGAGTTCGGCGTCCTGACCGCCGACCGGAACATTCTTGACGCCGCCCGCCTTGAGCGCGTCGGCAATACCGTCGGCCATACCGTCGTTGGCCGAGTAGACCGCATCAAATCCCTGTGCGCCAAGGGAGTTGATGGCGTCGGACATCTCCTTCTTCGCCTCGGCGGCGGACCAGTCGGGGATGTCCTTCTCGTAGACGATCTTGCGCACCTTGCCGTCCAGAGCGGCGTGGGCGCCCTTCTTGTAGGACGGCGCGTTCGGGTCGGTCGGTGAGCCGTTCAGCATGACGACGTTCGCGCTGCCCGCCCGGGGGCCGAGCGCGGTGAGCAGGGCTTCGCCCTGGAGCCGGCCGATCTTCTCGTTGTCGTAGGAGACATACGCCGCGACATCGCCCTCGGCGAGCCGGTCGTAGGAGACGACCTGGACACCCTTCTTCGCGGCCGAGTCCACCCAGTCCTTGGCCGCCTGCGCATCGACCGGGTCCAGGATGATGACCTTGACGCCCTTCGCCACCAGCGCGTCGAACTGGTTCTTCTGGGTGCTGACCTGCTGCTCGGCGTTGCCGTAATCCACCGTGCATTCCAGGCACAGCTTCGCGATCCGCGAAGAAACGATGCGGCGGTCGAACTTCTCGTAACGATCCGCTTTGTTCTCCGGGAGGAGAAGGCCGATGGTGTCCTTGCCGGAGCCGGCGTCCTGTTCGTCTTTCCCGCAGGCCGCCAACGGTGCCGCCAGTGAAAGCGCCACCGCACCGGTGAGAACACGCCGCATTATTGCATTCATTATTTCGGTACCTCCCATGGGGCCGCCTGACCCGGCCCAGAACTCCGGCAGTGAACGTCACCTCGCGTACCAGCGTCAAGAATCGAAGCGAGAACGATATGAAAGTGAGCCGTGAGTTGGCCCGCTGAACGGCGTTCCCGCCACCGGATATCCGGAACGGTCCCATTACCTCCGCAATGTCGTTCATCACCCGGATGCACCCTTCAATCCGACATGTCAAACTTGAGGGAGACGCGGCGCCGCTCGGCCGGATCAGGGCGTCGGCGGCGCGGTCACCCGGGGCAGGGCCGGGTAAGGGACCGACATGAATTCCGCGTACACCTCGAAGGGCGCGAGGAACACGCCGGCGGACGTGGCGAACACGGCAATCGCGGCGAGCTCGGCATGGCGGCACACGCCGGTGACCGCCGAGGGCCGGCTGGGCGTGGCGTCCCAGCACCCGGGCCGCAGCGACCCGGCCTACCTGCGCCGCCGGGACGCGCTGGCTGCACCGGCCGACACACACCGCGTCGGGACCCCCTATGCGGCCGTCGACTACACGGAGGCGGAACACCGCACCTGGCGGGCGGTGTACCGGGCGCTCGGTCCGGCACACCGTGCCCATGCGTGCCACGCGGTGCTCGACGCCAGTGCGGACGCGGACATTCCGGCCGACCGGATCCCGCAGCACGCGGAGGTCAGCGCCGGGCTCCGGCACCGTACGGGATTCGCCTTCACACTGGCCGGCGGAGTGGTGCCCAACGAGCGGTTCCTGGGGTCGATGGAGCACGGCTACTTCCACGCGGTGCAGTTCGTCCGGCACCCCGCCGTCCCGCTCTACACACCCGAACCGGACGTCCTGCACGATGTGTTCGGGCACGGCATCCATCTGTCGTGCCCGCGCTTCGCGGCGCTGTACCGGCTCATCGGTCACACCGCCAACCAGGTCCGCACCGAAGAGGCCCTCGACGTGCTCAGCCGGGTGTACTGGTTCACCCTCGAATACGGCCTGGTCATGGAGTCCGGCGCGCCCAAGGCCTACGGTGCGGCGCTGTTGTCGTCCTACGGGGAGATCGGCGCCCACGACCGCCGCGAGGTCCGCGAGCTGAACCCCCGTGACGCGGCCAGCACGCCGTACCGCATCTCCGGGTACCAGCCCGTGCTGTTCGCCGCCCGCTCGCTCGCGCACCTGGAGGACACCCTCGGCTCCTTCTGCGCGGACTTCGACGACGACATCGCGAACCGGCTGCGGCTGCCGGCCCTCTCCCGCGACCGGGCGTGAGCGGCGGCTCGTCGCCCCGGCCCGCCGGACGGCCCCGGGCGCTGCGGGCGGATCGCCGCCGGCAGCGCCCTACTCCGCGGGTGCCAGCCGCAGCGCGTGCAGCGCCACGGCGAGGTCGGCGACCGCGCGGGGATCCTGGAGGGAGCGCCCGGTCAGCTCCTCCAGCCGGTGCAGCCGGTAGCGGACCGTGTTGCGGTGGCAGTACAGGATCCTCGCGGCTTCGGCCGCCGAGCCGGCCGCCGCGAACCAGCACTCCAGCGTCTCCAGCAGCCGGTCGCGCTCGGCGGCCGGCAGCCGCAGCACGCGCTCGAAGACGGTCCGGGCGATCCGTCCGGCCTCGTCCGGGGCCGCCGCCACCAGCAGCGCGGCCGGGCTGTCGGCGAAGCGCGCGATGCCCTTGTCCCGGCCGCGCACCCCGCTGAGGGCCAGGCGGGCGAGCCGCAGAGCCCTGGGGGTCTCCGGCAGGGCACGGTACGAGGGGCTGACGCCCACCCGGGAGGTGTGCGCCCGCTCCAGGGCGCGTAACACCGCTTCCTCGGCTCCCGGGCGCTGCACGGCGACCACGCCCACCTGGAGGTCCGGCAACAGGCGCCAGGCCGAGCGCAGTTGGTCGGACCGGAGGCGGGCCTCGATACCGGGCAGCGCCTCCCGGCCGGGGGCCGGCACCTCGGCGGCGATCACGACGTACGGCCCGGCGGTCGGCAGCCCGAGCACATCGGCGGCCTCCCAGAGGGTCGTACGGTCGGTGAGCAGGCCGGTGAACAGGGCCTCGACCATGGCCGACCGTTCCCGCTCCCGCTGCAGCACCAGTTCGGCGGCCTCCTCGCGGTACGCGTCGCTGGCCGACGCCGCGAGGCCGCCGTTCACCCACCACCCGGCCAGGGCCATGACCGTGTCGGCGGTGAGGCGCTGCGCGGCACGGGCGGCCTCGGCGGCGATCTCGGACCACAGGACCTCGGACCCGACCCGGTAGGCGTGCAGCAGCTCGGCCAGCGGGGTGCCCGCGCGGGCCCGTTCGCGGCCGGTCTCCTGTGCCGTGGTCAGCGCGGTGCTGTCACCGTCGACGAGCAGCCGGAGCACCTGTTCACAGTTGCGCCGGCAGGAGTCGGTCAGCTCCGCGAACGGCACCTGGTCCTCGTCCTCGTAGTACGGCACCTCGGTACGTATACGGCGGGCCATCCGTGCGCCCAGTACCTCCGCGCGGGTCAGCAAGGACGCCGCTATGGGGGAGATTTCGGCGGGCGCGACGAGTCTGCGGCTCATGAACCGCAGGTTACAAAGGACCGGCCACGCAGGAGAGGAATTTGTGCCCGGGGACAACAGGGGCGGGTGTGGTGCTGTGCGTGGGCACATGGCTCGTGCGGCGGTACGGCGTCACGATACGAGGACGTTACCGGCCGGTATCCGATCTCCGTCCTTCGTGCTGCCTCCTCAAGGGGATTCATGTCCAGAACCACGACCACGCGCACCACCAGCACTGCTGGTACCGCCGGTGCCGCCGGCGCCTCCCCTGCCGTCCGTGCCGGACGCACCGCCCGCGCCCCACGCGCCGGGAAGCGTACGTCCGTGCTGGCCGGTACCGCGCTCCTGGCCTCCGCCCTCACCGTCACCACCGTGCCCGCCTCCGCCCACGCCTCGGCCCCGGCCCCGGCCGGCTCCGGGAAGTACGTGGCGCTCGGTGACTCCTACGCCGCCGGGGCCGGCATCCCCTGGCTCTCCGCCGGCCTGTGCCTGCGTTCCGACCGCAACTACGGCCACCTCGTCGCCAAGGCCCTCGGCTCGTCCTCGTACGCGGACATGACCTGCGCCGGCGCCAAGGTGAGCGCGCTCAGCAAGCCCCAGACCGACCTCGGCATCGTCGTCAACGGCCCCCAGCTCGACGCCGTCACATCCGACACGTCCCTGGTCACCCTCACCATGGGCGGCAACGACCTCGGCACCTCCGACTTCGGCTTCGTCGATGTCGTGGTGGCGTGCTCCGCGCTGTCCCTGACCAACCCGTTCGGCTCGCCGTGCAAGGACTTCTACGGCGACACGCTCAGCAAGCGGCTCGACACCGCGGCCACGAAGCTGACCGAGGGCCTCCGCAAGGTGTCCGCGAAGGCGCCGAAGGCCAAGGTGGTGGTCGTCGGCTACCCCGCGGTGCTCCCCGACGACCCGAAGAAGTGCTTCGGCAAGATGCCGGCCACGACCGGTGATCTCCGCTTCCTGCGCTCCGTCGTCGGTGAGCTCAACGACAAGGTGGCCAAGGCCACCACCGCGGCGGGCGGCACCTTCGTCGACACCCTCGGCCCGACGAAGGGCCACGACGGCTGCTCCTCGTCCCCCTGGATCGAAGGCATCCTCCCGGGCTCACCGGCGGTACCGCTGCACCCCAACGCCACCGGTGAACGCGTCATGGCCGATGCCGTGTTGAAGGCGCTCGGCCA
>NZ_BBUY01000049.1:4239-6198 GCF_001590865.1 Streptomyces sp. NBRC 110611 | reverse complement strand
AAGGTCATGGACATCAGGTCGTTGACGTGGTGTCCTGCCCCCCCTGTCCGTTCATGGCCTTCTCCACGGCGAACGCGGATCCGCTCGGGATGTGGGCGTTGCTCCTGGACTGTGGACGCTTCGTCGATCGGCTTGTGGGGGCCGCCGCGCCGTAAGCCTCCGCACTCATCACCGACAGGTCAGGCCATGGTGCTTCGGGCGGCCTTTTCGCCTGCGAGGTGATCCGCGTCGGCCTGCTCCGAGGGCTGTGGGGCAGTGTTCTGGGGGAGGCGGGCCAGCAAGTGGGCGTCGAGGAAGCCCCGCTCGGAGGCCGGGTCGTGGAGCAGCCGGGCGAACGTGACGAGCCCGGCCCCGGCCAGCAGCTCGGCGAACCGGTCCACCGGCCAGCTGTAGGCAGGCGTCACCTTGTGGTCGAAGCGGACCGGCTCCGGTCCGTCGGTCGCGAAGAACGAGACCAGGAGCAGGCCCCCAGGTGCCAGGACACGCACCTGCTCGTCGAGCAGCGCGGGCACTTCCCCGGGCGGGGTATGGATCATCGAGTAGTGGGCCAGCACGCCGCCGAGCGCGCCGTCCTCGACCGGCAGGTCCTCCATCCGTGCCTCGTCGAACCGCAGCGCGGGATGGGCCCGCCGGGCGTGGCCGATCATGGCCGGGGAGAGGTCGAGCCCGAACGCGTCCAGCCCCAGCTCGTGCAGCATGGCCGTCAGATGTCCGGGCCCGCACCCGACGTCGGCTGCCCGCGGGTTCCCCGTCCCGCGTACCAGCTCGGCGAAAGTGCCGATCATGGCCCGCGCGAACGGCTGTGTCTCCAGCCGGTCGGCGAACATCGATGCATACAGCTCGACGATCCCGTCGTAGGCCGCCCTGGTCTCGTCCTGATGCTTCGCCACCGCAGGAAGCTAACATCCGCGCTCGTTCGCAGCGGTGAGCGGGGGTGGGGTAGGGAGCAGGGGGCGGCATCCGAGCTGACCATGTGGGCGGGGCTCTCTTCCGGTCGGAGGCGTGGAGGAGCCCGGCCGGCTGCTTGTGCCGCAACCGCTTCGTCGCCGTTCCCGCGTCTCCTCGCTCACCGAGCTGCCCTGCCTCGTCCGCCTCCAGAGCCCGAGGCCGAGGCCGAGGCCCAGAGCCCGAGGCCGAAAGGCCCGGGCCCACGGCACCTCCGGGCCGGGGCGGATCCCTGCTGCGCCACCGTTCGTTCTCGCGGATCCCGCCGGTCGGATGCGCCGTGCCGGGCATGGGCACGGTGTCACCGCCAGTCCGATGCGAGGTCCCGGCCGGACCTTCCGTCTCATGGTCGTCGCGAAACACCAGTTCAAGGGTGCGATGGAGGTTGAGTTCCGGAGGCCGAGGTCCGGAGAACCGGGGCCGGTCACAAGGCTGCGGTGCCCTGACTGGTGGGCCGGGTGACGATCTCCCCTGATTCCCTTTCCCATGGGTCCCTCAGGTCCCTCGGGTCCCTCACCCGTCCGGCCTAACGTGCCGTGCCGGTGGTGCACACGGGTGACACGGTGGTGGTGTTCGCGCAGACGACCGAGTCGAGGAGGAGTCATGGGCCGCAGAGACCGGGCCTGAGATCCCTCTGCCTGACAAGGGCAGCAAGCTGATCCGGATCGAAGTCCAGGTGTCCGACCACATCGACCTCACCTTGACGGTCGCCCTGCGTCTTTCCCGCAGGGCCACCCTCTGGCTCGGCACTCTTGTCGCGGGTGCCGGCGGCAGCGGGGTGGGGTGGCTGATCCTGCATCGCTGAGGGTGAGCCCGCTGGCAGCTCCTGGCATGGGCCAGGGGCTGCTTCGCGGTCGGCGCGCTCCAGTGGCCCGGCGCGGTCGTACCGCCGTTCTGGCGGGCGTTCGCTTCGGCGACCGCATCGGCCTTCGGCGACCGCATCGGCGCGTCTGGCGGGAGACCGAGCAGGCGCTGGGCCGGGCGGACGGTCGTAACGACGACCTCGGCGGCTAC
>NZ_BBUY01000049.1:0-4113 GCF_001590865.1 Streptomyces sp. NBRC 110611 | reverse complement strand
GGGTGCCGGCGGCAGCGGGGTGGGGTGGCTGATCCTGCATCGCTGAGGGTGAGCCCGCTGGCAGCTCCTGGCATGGGCCAGGGGCTGCTTCGCGGTCGGCGCGCTCCAGTGGCCCGGCGCGGTCGTACCGCCGTTCTGGCGGGCGTTCGCTTCGGCGACCGCATCGGCCTTCGGCGACCGCATCGGCGCGTCTGGCGGGAGACCGAGCAGGCGCTGGGCCGGGCGGACGGTCGTAACGACGACCTCGGCGGCTACGTCCGCGCCGCCGAACTCCAGGTCGCCCACGTCCTGTGGGAGCCGGGCGATCGCGACGGATCCGTCAAAGCCCTGCGCCGGTCGAACCGGCACCGGCCCGAAGGGGAACGGCAAGGACGCGTCCACGCCACAGGACTACTCGCCATCCGCCTCGTTCAGATGCGGCACGTAGGCGGTCAGTAGCCTGCGTGCGCATGTTCCCGGTCCGTCGGCCCGGTCGACGAAGTCGGTGACGTAGGCGAGTGCGCGCGTCATGGCTCGCGGTTCGCTGTCGGGGACCGGCCCGGCCTGGTCCCGCCGGGCGACCGGGTCGCGTCCTTCGAATGCACCCTCACGACCTGGCGCACCATCGGCGGGTCGGTGTCCGCCGAGCGGAAAATGCTTGCCTGGTCCCATGCCGCCGGTACTGCGCCCACCGCAACCTGTGTCATAGCGGCTGAGCGTGGGCGCGTGTAGCGGTCGGCGGGCGGCGGTTGCCTGATCAGATCCGGACGGCAACGTCCTCGAAGCAGGCTGCTGTCGTTGTTCCAGGATGTCGGCCGTCGTGGTGCTGCGGGGACACCTAGGGGTGGTAGAGGGCGTGGGCGACAGTCAGGTCGGCAGGTCCGTCCTGGCCGAGGGTGAGGAAGTGGTTCACCTGCCATGCCTGGGTGCTGCGGGCTTGCCGGCTGGTCGTGGTCACCCACGGCGGGTAGACGCGGAATCCGCGTTTCCCGCCGTGGCCGTTGCGGGAGACGATGTTGCGCTCGCACAACACTTCGCGCGGGAACACGAACTGTCCGAAGCCGTCGTCGTCGCGGCTGCTGATGACGAAGAGGTCCACCCCGTCGTCGGCGTCGAAGGGCCGGATCGGCCCCTGTTCGGACCGCTGCCACAGGGTGACGAACTGGCCCGCCTTCGTCGGGGTGGTCTTGGCCACACGGAACCGGACCGAGCGGTCATCGAGCGTGAACGCGCACGCCGCATACTCGGCGCTCTCCGGTTCGGGCGCTGGTGGAGAGCAGGCGAACCCGCTCGGGTCGTACACCCGTGCCTTCGCTGCCAGCAGGTCACCGTGAAGGCCCGTCCACCGCTGATTCGTCATCATGCCGCCATCCTGCCTGTGAGTGGGTGGCGTGGTGGCAGCGGGTGGGTGTCGGCGGGTTGCGGTGCGGGTGCGCTGGTGGTGGGTGTGGTGCGTGTCGACGGTCACGTGATTCCCAGGGGCTGTGGTCACGTAATTCCCCGGGTGGCGGCCTGCAGTGAAGCCGCCTGGCGGGGAATCCGATTGCTCCTTCGCGGCCGGCTGCGCATCCTCCTGGGATGCGCTTCTCCATCAACATCCCCAACTTCGGCGACTTCGCGGACCTCCGTAATGTCGCGACCGTGGCGGCTGCCGCCGAACAGGCCGGGTGGGACGGGCTCTTCGTCTGGGACCACGTACTGCACCGACGACACCAGGGGCGTCCCTTCGGAGACCCCTGGATGCTGCTGACCGCGGCCGCGCTGGCGACCTCCCGGATCCGGCTGGGCACCCTGCTGACGCCGGTCCCCCGTTACCGTCCGCAGCAACTCGCCCGCCAGGTGGCCACCCTGGACCATCTCAGCGGCGGCCGTGTGATCTTCGCCGCGGGCCTGGGCGGTCCGATCGAGGACGAATACCGCAGTTTCGGCGATGTCGCCGAGCCACGCGTCCTCGCCGAGCGGCTGGACGAGGGGCTGGAGCTGTTGAGGCGCTTGTGGTCCGGTGAACCGGTGGACCACCGCGGTCGGCACTACGAGGTCCGGGACGTGACGCTGCTGCCCGCCACGGTGCAGCGGCCGTGTCCACCGGTGTGGATCGGCGGGTTCTGGCCGCGCCGTGTGCCCATGCGGCGGGCAGCGCGGTGGGACGGCGTGGTGCCGCTCTTCGAGACCGCCCGGCATGGGCATGTACCGGATGTGGCCGAAGTGCGCGATCTGATCAGTTATGTGCGCAAACATCGTAGGACCGGGGCCGAGCGCCCCTTCGAGTTCGTGCTCGGCGGTGCCACGCCCCCGGACTCGGCCAAGGCCCAGGACGTGATCGGTCCGCTGCGCGACGTCGGCGCCACCTGGTGGGACGAGCGACAGGTCCAGACCGGCCCCGACCTGGACCGCCTGCCTCCAGTGCTGCGCCGCGTCGAGGCGGGGCCGCCGGTGGTCTGATCAGCCGTTTGAGGGTGTGCCGGGCTTGTCGGCGGGGTTCTTGGGCCGCTTGTTGGGCCGGTAGCTGGGCCGTTCATGATGACCTGGTGGCCGGCGTTGATGAGCCGGTCCAGCAGGGACTCGGCGACGACTGATGGGGAAAGAGGGGATACCAGTCATCTGGGTGCCCTGTTGCTGGTGATGATCGGGGACCGGCCCTGCCGTTCGGAGACGAGTTCGTAGAGGTCGTCGGCCTGGGAGGCGGACAGTTGGCGCATGGTGAAGTCGTCGAGGCTGAGCAGGTCGGGGCGGATGAGTTCGCGCGTGCGTTTGTCCTAGGTGCGGTTCGCGTGTCCGCCGGGGGGCGGCGGGTGCCGCCGCCGGTGGTAGGTGCGCTCCAGGCATGCATAACCATCTCTCCGTCGGTGAGCAACGTGCCGCCGCTACCACCAAGGCCGCGCCTGCCTGCAGCGCACCACCGTCTGCCTCATCCGACTGCCTCATCGCCGAACGCCGGGCCCACCCCGCTCACCTGCTCACAGCGCTCCTGTCCGCCTACGACGCCGACGGAAACCGCCTGAGCAACGCCGAGGTCAGCAGCCAGGTTCTCACCCCAGGTTCTCACCTGGGTGCCGGCACCGTCGTCGGCATTCGGTGCCAAAGTGTCGTATGTGTGTCGAGTTACCCCCTGGACGGCGATCCTTGTCACCTGTGATGATCCGTATGCATTGTTCCTGTGCGGTTCCTGTGAACCGGCGGGGCAGCGCCGTATCTTTCGCACCACTTCTCAGGGGGAACACCCATGAAGCAGTCCCGTCTGCGCGCCCGTATCGGCGCCACCGCGGCCGCCGCCGTCGTCCTGACCGGCGGCGCGGTGGCCCTGGCAGCTCCGGCCTCGGCCAAGGCCAACCTCATCGCCATCGACGGCGTCGAGTACGTGGCCAAGCCCAAGCCCGTGATCACCGTCGATGTCACCTACTCCTGCGACACTGGCGAGACCCTGCGCATCGAGGGTGTGGCCACCAGCACGGTCAACAAGAAGGCCGTCGCCACCGGCACTCTCGCCAGCGGTAAGGTGACCTGCGACTTCGGCTCCCACATCGCGGAGGTGAAGCTGACCCCGAAGGCGGGGACTGTCTTCCACAAGGGCGACAAGGTGAAGGTCGCGGTCAAGACTCTCGACGCGACGAACGTCGTCTACGCCGACGCGGAGAAGTTCACGAAGATCTGAGTGCCGGGGGAGCTGTCCGGGCCGGACCGGCCGCCCGGACAGCCACCGCTCAGACCGCCGCACCGTCGCGCCGCCCCGCCCGTACGACACCCTCGGCGAGCCGCTCCTCGGTGAGCTTCTTGACGGGGACGGGTGATGGCGCTCCCTACGCGCTGGCCGTGCGAGTGGCGCATCCGAAGCGGAGATCGCCCGGCGTATCGAGATCGCCGCGACAGCAGGGCGCCCGATGAGCCTGTGGTGACCCGTCCCTCTGCTGTCCAACTCACCCGACACGACAGTGAACAGGCCACGCTCGACGCCCATCGGAGCCTCCGTGCGACTTTTCGAGATAGGCGACATCAGGACCACGGCCTGAACTGGGCCTTGGCGACGCAGCTTTCGCTCTGCCTGTCACCAGAAGGCCGAGCTTGTTGACGTGTTGACACCTACGCCAAGTTTTCAGCCCAGTTCCCACCCGCCACGTTCAACTCGGCTGGCATCTG
>NZ_BBUY01000048.1 GCF_001590865.1 Streptomyces sp. NBRC 110611 | reverse complement strand
CTGGTCCTCTCATGAGTCCCATCTGACCCTTGGTCAGCTTCCCCCGCATCTCGGGGAACCTCAGCCGAACCCCGCCAGACCAGGCCTCTCACCCTTCACAGGCCAGGATGAACAACGCTCAGTAGCAACGATTAAGGTGGAACATCAAAGACCCCGCCCTAATCAACTTGATCCAGATTCTCAAGTCGTAGCAGGTGCGGGGTCGTTGACTTCTGTAGGCCGACGGCGGTTGTCTTGAAGGTTCTACATGTCCCTCGGCGGGCTGGTTGGGCTACGCCATGCCGAAGAAGATGCCTCCAGGGGTGCTGATGTCGGGGGTGTAGAAGAATTCGCGGGCTGAGCGGAGGCAGTCTTGACGGGTGATGGAGCCGTCCCTGGTGATGTCGAGTCCCATGAACTGGTCGACGGTGTCAGGTGAGGTGACTTCCAGGAACTTCAGGAGTCGTGCGAGTTCCTCTTTGTCGAGAGTGCTGTCGTCGTTGGTGTCCGCAACGTCGAAGACCGCCTGCGGGATTCCCTCGACCAGGTTGAACCGGCTGGTGTCCACGCTGGCCAATTGGTTGGCGGCGACGAACTCCTCCTTGAGCAGGAGTGAGGAAGGGCTGTCAGCGTGGCGCAGCAGCTCGCACCAGTACATCTGATACGCGGCATGAAGTGCCTGGAGGCGGCGGTCGGATGTGTCCGGCTTGTAGCCGGTGGTGAGACGGTCGAGAAGTCGCCGGTAGTCCGCCCAGCTGATGTTGCCGTCGTGATCGGTGTCGACAGCATCGAAAAGTCGGCAGAGTTTGAGTGTGATCGGGTTAGTCATCCCACTGTCCTTTCGGGAGTGCAGATCATGGAACGTGTCCCCTGTGACATGTTCCATAATGCGCTATCCGTCCGGCTCGTGCATCCGGAGATGCGTCATCATCATTCGATTGGCGGAACAAGCCCAGAGCAGAGCTCTTCGCAAGGACGCGCTTCTGTAGCTACCCACTGAGCCTTTTTCATCCTTCGTTTTCGCAGGTGAGGCGGGTGTGGATGGCGGTGGCGATCCGTGTGATGCGGTTGGTTGAGCATCGTGCCTTGCGGAGGATGCGCCATTGCTTGAGCCCGGCGAAGGCGCGTTCGCCAGGGGCTCGGAGGCGGGCGTGGTCGTGGTTCAACTGGTGGTAGTGGTCGGGTTGTTCGCGGTGGTTTTTGTAGGGGTGCGGACGGTTGCGCCGGCGTCTTGGTAGGCGCAGTTCGCGAGCGCGAGGATTTCCCTGGTCGGGCAGGCTTGGACGATGCCGTGGGCTCGGGCCGCGGTCAGGTCGTGGGTCCGTCCCGGCAATGTGCGGGAGAAGCACAGGGGTGTGCTGTCCGGGCGGGCGATGACCTGCACGTTCATCCCGTGTTGCCTGTGTTTCTGTGAGTAGTGGGGTTCGTCCGCGGCGGTGCGGTCGGTGGGGATGAGGGTGCCGTCAACGATGACGAAGTTCCCTTCACCCAGACAGGCCAAGGCCTCGCGCAGGCCTGGTGCCCACGCGGCCAAGACCTCCAGGATCTCGTCGACGTACCGCCAAGCCGTCGTGACGGAGACTCCGAACCTGCCGCGACCTGCGTGAACGTCTCGTTCTTCCGCAAATGGGTGAGCGCCAGCAGGGCTTGCTTGAAGCAACCCAGTCTCCGCCACGGTGAGTTGATCTCCTGTCGGCGGGCGTGGATGAGCCACGAAACATGCCCAACCAGCTCGTGCGGGATATCGAGCATGGCACGATAAGCAACCAACAGGGCCCCTTGGACGCCGGTGTGATGAGTGAAGTCACCACGCCAACGACCAGGGGCCCTGTCCCGTCACCCACACGCCACCTGACCAGCCCCTTCACCCCTCCAGAGGCAGGTTGAAAAAGGCTCACTGAACCTCTTTCAACCTCCATGTCGGCACCCCCGCATGGTGGCTCTGACCTGCAGCGATGTCGCAACCCGACACTCTCAGAGCACCAGGATGAAGAGGTTCACTCACAAGGATCTAGATCGGATGGGCTCGCTTCCCCCTTTGGCCTCTCCATTGGGGCAGCGTGCAGCGCACTCCACCCGACAGCGGGGGCGAATCACCAGCAGCTGCACCATTGGTCAGCGGATACTGTTCCGGTTGCCGGTGTTCTCGGGACGTGCACACTGAGAATCAAGCACCCAACCTGTAGTCATTAACCTAGGGTTGTCGCCCAGCCCGGTAGGGCACCACTGCATCGTGCTGGAGGTGGAGAGCTCTGACGAGGACCGATCGCTGGCCTGACAGCTGGAGGTTCCATTCCAGTCCCGCAGAGAAAGGTATGGATCATCATGCCACTTACGACCCAACGAGCGTCTTTGTCCCTGGCCATTCCCGCAGCGTTTTGCCATTGGCTTCACCGTCCCGGCCTGCGCCGGTGACATTGGCGCACAATTTGGGGCGTGTTCGAGTGGCCGGGCTTGGTGTATGAGTGGTTAGAGTAACTCGGTGTTCCGGCTTGATGGCGAGGCATAGTCGGGCGTGAGCGTGAGCAACAGCACCGTGTCCTTCTAATTCGACGGCGCTTGCACAACGGAGATTGGGCAGTGACGTCGGATGCACCGCCCAGGAATTCACCGACGCTGCGGTGAGCTACACCGCGATACGTGGCCTTTGACATTGGCGGGTGTCAGGTGACCAATCGAAATTTCTGCGTTGGCAGTTCCTTGACGGCCAGGCAGGAGTTTCTGCCCATGACCAGGCTCTAGCTGCCAGATGGCCGATCGTGACGAAGGATCGGTACTGGCTCACATCAACGGCGTCCGTTTGGCATGGCAGTGGCCGAAGTCGCCCTCACCCTCCACGCGGTGCAACGCCGACTATGCCCTCGGGACCTGATCGGCGTTGTCAAATCAATAGTCCGCACCCAAACGTTTCGAGCGAGTACGTGTCACTGCGAGCAAGGGAAGTATCCAGGATGAGGCAAATCAGTAGGGGAATCACAGTCGGTATCGCGCTGGCCCTGGCCGCGTTGACCAGCACCGCGACTGTCGCGAATGCCGTGTCCACGCAGCAGCGGAGTCTGTTTGGGCCGTCCGAGCTGGTGCTCACGGTCGGCTACGGCGCGCGCGCTGGCACTGCAGCGATCCAGCGCGCGGTATCGCTGAGCTGTACCTCAAGGCCCGCCGGAACGCACCCGGACCCGCGCCGAGCTTGCGCCAGCATGCGGGCAACGAAGGGTAATTTGCATGAGGTTACAAAAGCTGTCCCGAAAAGGGTGTGCGCCAGGGAGTGGAATCCTCGCGTGGTCACAGCGGAGGGAGTCTGGCAAGGCCGACGGGTAGTCTTTGAGCGCACCTACGCCAACCCATGCGAGATGGCAAGCGCTGCCAATCCGGTCTTCGCGTTCTGAGAGGGCGTTAAGTCCGTTTCTGGTAGCGGCCTCGTCCGCGTTGCGTGAGGAAGTCTTGGCGGGTGGGGCATCCGAGGCAGCTGCGGGTGATGTTGACCGTCGCCTCGTCGGTGGGCATGCCTAGGAGCTCGTGCAGTTCACGGGCCCTGCATGCCCAGCCGGGGTGCTGGTTGAAGACGTTTACGATGGCCGGTAGGCGGTGTTCGTCTCGGGCGGATCGGGCTCGGTTGGAGGCGGCACACGTTCGCCGATGACCTCCCGGGTGGTGGCGGCGCCCCTGACGGACTCTCCCGGCCGCCGCAGGGCCAGCGATGGCGGGCCCCGCGGCGGTCACGGGTTGTGTCATATCAGGCGGTGCGCCCGGAGATCGGCCACGTACTTGGTGATCAGGTCCGGTGACAGACGGGGATGTCGTTCTCGTTGTCGAGGGCTGCCGCGCGGAACCGGTCCGCTGGCAAGGCGGATCCGGCGAGTGGCTGTTCCGGCTCGGCGAAGGCGTGCAGCAGCGGGAGCAGCGAGTGCTGCTTCTGGCGGTCGGGCAGGCCGCGCAGGGCGGTCTCGAAGCGGTTGGTCCACTCGGCGTGGTCCTGAACGCGTGTCAGGGGATGTCCGGCTGTTATCAGCCAGTCGACGAACGTGTCGAGTGAGATGCCGTCCTCGTGAGGGTTGACCACGTTGTAGGTCCGGTAGCCCTCTCGTGCGTTGTCACCGAGCGAGGTGATGGCCCGCGCGGTGAAGTCCACCGGGAGTGCATCGAAGTGTCCGCGGCCGTCGCCGGTGCCCCGGGCGTAGAAGCTGCCGGGTGCGATGCCCATCGCCAGCAGGCGCAGCAGGAGGCGGGTGAAGACGTCCGGGAGGTTGAGCTGACCGCGGTAGCGCGGGTGGGCAAGGATCATGTTCGAGCGGAAGACGGTGACCGGCAGACCGAACGTGTCGTGCGCCTCGCGCAGCAGCACCTCGCCGGCCCATTTGCTGGCCGCGTAGCCGTCGGCGTAATCACCGTCGAGGTCGCGTGCCGGGCAGGCGGTGCGGATGTCCGCCGACTCGTCTGCCGCTGCCGCGTTGCCGAAGACGACGGCGACCGTGGACAGGTAGGTGAACTGCTTGATTCGGGAGGTGACCGCGAGCCTGATCAGTTCGGCCGTGCCCAGCACGTTGGGGCCGAACAGCTGGCTGTAGGGCAGGACATGGTTGACCAGTGCTGCCGGGTGGACGATCAGGTCCACGGTGTCGGCCAGGTGCTGCCAGGTCTCCTCGTCGAGCCCGAGGCGCGGTTCCCCGATGTCGCCGGCGACCACGTGAAGGTGCTGGCCAGCGGACTTGCAGTAGCGTTCCATGAGTTCCGGTCGCCTCTGTCGAAGGCGGCGTCGAGGCGTGCCCGGGCCGCCTCGGCGGAGGAGCCGCGGACCACGCATACCAGCGTGCCGCCGCGCTCCGCCGTGCGCTCCAGCCACTCAAGACACAGGAAGCGGCCCAGGTAGCCGTTGGCGCCGGTCAGCAGGACGGTCCGGGCCTCGGACAGGGGACCGGCTGGCCTTTCTGCCTGCTCGATGGTCCGCGCGTCGAGGAACGCGTCCAGCCGTAGCTCGGCCGCGTCGAGTCGGGTCGCGTCCGGGCCGTGGACGCTGTCGGCGGTAGGGCGGCGGTGTTCCGACGCGAGCACCCGCTCGTTGTGATCGGCCACCTGCTGCAGTGAGTTGGCCGGGTTGATGATCACGTCGACAGGGGTGTCGACGTGGAAGATCTCCTTCATCAGCTGGGCGAACGACAGCGCCGTGAGGCTGTCGCCGCCGAGTTCGAGGAAGCGTGTGCCAGGCTCCACGACACCCTCTTCCTGCCCGAGAAGCGCCTGCGCGGCCCGCAACACGGTCGCCGGTACCGGCTGGTCGGCGCTGGCCTGACGCAGCGTCCGAAGTTCTTCGGCCGTACGGTCGGACAACTCGGTGTACAGCGCTTCGAGACGCTCGCCGTAACGCTTCGTCAGGGCTGGCCGCAACGGCTTGCGCGCCCCGGAGAGCAGCCCGTTCTCCTGAGTGAACGGCTCGGTCTCGACGAGGAGATTCCGTGGAATCTCGTAGGAGTTCAGCCCTGCCTGGGTGGCGAGTTTCTGCAGGGACTCCCGCAGGATCGGCTTGAGGCGCCGGGCATCCCCGTCGACGCGGTCGAGGGCGTCCTGCGTCGGCACGACGACCGCGAGCAGGTGGGCGCGGGCGCTGTTGCCGTACAGGAAGGTCTGCCGACGACCGGACTGCCGTTGAAGAGCGCCTCCAGGCGGGAGACGGCGACGGATTCACCCTGTGACAGTTTGAGGACGTTGGAGCGGCGGTCGACATACCTCAGTTCGCCGGGGCCGACGCGGGCCATGATGTCGCCCATGCGGTAGAAGCCGTCCTTGTCGAAGACCTCGGAGGTGGTGTCCGGACGCCGGAAGTACCCGGGGACGAGCCGGTCGGACCTGATCAGCAGTTCGCCCTGGGGTACGGCGAGTCGGTTGTGAAGTATCCCAGTTCGGGTACGTCGGCCAGCTTGTGGCCGGTCACCGGCGGGCGCAGCACCCGGCCGTCGAGGGAGACGATCCCGGCTTCCGTCGATCCGTAGCCGTCGAGCAGTCTGACGTGGAAGCAGGCCTCGATGAATGCCGTCGTCTCGGAGCTCGGCGGGGCCGAGGCGCTGACGGCCCACAAGCGGCCGCCCATGACCTTCTCCCGCAGCGCCTCCATGGTCTGGCCCGCCTGTTCCGCCAGCTCGGCCGCATCGCCGCTTGTCCCGGTACGGCGGGACAGCTCCGCCCGGTAGTGCTGGAAGAGCATGTCGGAATGCGGGGAACCATGACGAACTCGGTGGGACGGACCAGGGAGAGGTCCTCGAAGAGCGTCGACAGGGTCGCTGGACGCCGCGAAACAGGCGAGGCCCCCTTGGCGAGCGTCCCGAACGGTACGCCCCTTCCCATCATGTGACTCAACGGCAGGTAGTTGAGCACGATGGAGGGCCGCACCACCTGGCCGCGTACGAAGTCGACCCAGAACTGCCTGGCCAGACGCTCGGTGTACATGGCCCCCTTGGGGATGCCGGTACTTCCCGAGGTGTAGATCAGCGTGCTGAGCGCGTCGGCCGCCGACCCGTCGGGAACCCGGGGGAGCGGCGGCAGCGCCCTTCCCCGGTCGATGACCGACGCTAGTGTGTCCAGGGCGACGCCCCGGCCCTGCGCCGGGAGCCGGGTGCGCGCGGACTCCAGCTCCTCCTGGTGGGCGGTGACCTCGGGCCGGTGGCCGATCACGACGATCCTGCCCAGCGAGGGGGCGTTCGCCGCAACCTCGGGCGCGACTTCCAGGTGGTCGACGTCCACCACGATCAGGCGCGGTCCGGCCTGCTCGACGATGGGGGCCAGGTGTGCTGCCGAAGCCCCGACTGCAGGGGAACGGACACCGCGCCGGAGCGGACGCAGGCCAGATTCGCCACGGTGTATTCGGCGCTCGTGGGACTGAGGACGGCGGC
>NZ_BBUY01000047.1:6171-8622 GCF_001590865.1 Streptomyces sp. NBRC 110611 | reverse complement strand
AGGATGAAAGAGGTTCACTAGGGTCTGTTGCGAGAGTGCTGGTTAAAGCCATTCGTTGATGGCGGCGGCCAGCATGGTTGTCTCGTTGCGGACGGCGAGTTTGTCGTAGTGAGTTGCCACCGTGCGGTGTCTCTTGAGCCGGTTGATCCCGCACTCGACTGGGTGTCGTTGTTTGTAGTGCTTCTTGTCGAACTTCGGTGGTCTGCCTCCGCGGGAGCCGAGGTTCTTGCGGTTGCGGATCTGGTCGGCTTTGTCCGGGATGGTGCAGGCAATCCGGCGTTTTCGCAGGTAGGCGCGGTTTGTGCGAGAGCCGTAGGCCTTGTCGCCCCGCACCTTGTCGGGTCTGGTGCGTGGCCGGCCGGGTCCTGAGCGGGGCACACGGATCTTTGACAGGGCCGGCCGGAAACAGGGACTGTCGTGTCGGTGGCCGGCGGTGAAGTGCAGCGACAGTGGCTTCTGCCCCTGCTCGGTGGCCAGGTGGAATTTCGTGGTCAGGCCGCCGCGGGAGCGTCCGAGTCCGTGATCGTCGGACTCGGTGGCGATGCCGCCGGGCGGTTCCTTTTGCAGGTTCCCTATTTACGAGCTCCCGCGGCGTGCTGATGAGCCCGGCACACGGTGGAGCCGATGCAGGGTGAGGACGGCCTGGATGAGTGTGGTGATCCGGGTGGTCGAGCATCGCGGTTTGCGGAGGATCCGCCAGAACGTGAGGGTGGCGATGGCCTGCTCGACGAGTGTTCGGATCTTCGCGTGGGACCGGTTCACCGCACCTGTCTCAGTACGGGGTACGGACCGTTCCACCGGCGCCCCGGTGGCCTTCGCCGAGGCCAGCACGTGATGCCGGCCTCGGCGAAGGCCCCGACGATGCCGTGTTCACGGGCTGCGCGGACATCGTGGACGGTGCCGGGCAGTGCGGGTGAGGCCCACAGCAGCCGGCCGAAGGGATCGGCGATGACCTACACGTTCATCCCGTGCTTCGTGTGCTCGCCGGAGTAGTACGGGCGGTCCGCGGCGATGCGGTCGATCGGCAGGAGCGTGCCGTCGAGGATCAGATACACCTTCGCCGACGCGGTTCGCACCGCGCCGGCCAGGCTGGGGCGAGGGTGGCCAGGAGTTCGACAGCCTAGGTGACGTGGCGGTAGGCCGTGGTGATTCCGACGTCGAACCCGGCTGCGAGCCGGGCGTATGTATGGCCCACTCGCAGGTGTGCGAGCGTGAGCAGGGACTGGCGGCCGGCGCTCAGGCGCCACCAGCGTGAGCCGATGTCGCGGCGGTGCCGCCGTAGCTGCTGAGTGAGAAGCGCAGGATGGAGCTGGACACGTCGACGCGACGGGCAGACAAGCACGTGAAGCCTCTGGTGGAGACGGTTGTCTTGGTCCAAAACCCATCTACCAGGGGCTTCATCACGTTGCCAGCCCAACTACCAGGCTACAGCTGCAGATTGGAAAAGACTCACTGTCCACGACCATGGGGAACATCAACCACCCCCAGTCCCATACCGAACACTGCAAAGAAACTGAGAAACCCCAGCCCACAACCACCATCCACGATCTCTGCCGAAGCCGTACCAATTCAGTTCGATGCGGTCAGTGATCGGCTAACTACCCTGCTGGTCTGGAAGTTGCACCAGATCGCTGCTGCGAGTGCCAGGGCACGGTGGGCGATGAGTGCGCGATCGCCGCAGACGAGAAACGGTAGCCCTTGTATGGCGGTGCTGCACCGGGGTCCACGGGTGAGCTCTTCCACGACGATCTCCATCAAGATCGGAGAACGTCCCGAGCCAATCTGACAAATCCATGGTTGCCGCGGCGCGCGGGGACGGGGCGACGGTGCGCTCCGCGTACGGCAGTGGCTCCGGGACCGACGCCGCGCCGAGGAAGACCTGACGCACCACGCGTTCGGCGGCGTTCCCGTCGTCCCACTGGCAGAACCGGGCGCGGAACGCAGCGCGCAGCTCGGTGGCCCGCTCGTCGTCCCAGCGGCCGCTGCGGAACGCGTCGATCAGCTCGTCCTCGGTGGTGGCGATTACACCCGGGGTGTCGCCCGGCTCGCCCGAGAGCAGGTTGAAGGTGACACCACGCGAGTGGACGTAAGTGTCCCAGTCGTCGGCGTAGCTGATGATCGGCCGGTCGAGGTTAGCGTAGTCAAACATGATCGACGAGTAGTCGGTGATCAGGGCGTCGGCGGCCAGACAGAGCTCCTCGACGACTGGGTAGCTGGAAACGTCGATCAGGGCGCCGCGCTCCTGCAACTCCTGCAGAGCCGGGTTCCGCCTGTAGAAGTAGTGGGTCCGCACCAGCAGGACGAAGTCCTCGCCCAGCTCCCGGGAGATCTTCTCCAGGTCGAGCCGCGGGACGTAGCCCGCCTGATAGTCACGCATGGTCGGCGCGTACAGCACGGCGGTCTTGCCGGGAGCAATGCCGAGGCGCTCGCGGATGTCCAGGACGTCCCTAG
>NZ_BBUY01000047.1:0-5803 GCF_001590865.1 Streptomyces sp. NBRC 110611 | reverse complement strand
CGCTCGCCTGGTAGTAGACGTCGTTACGGGGGTATCCGACGTCCAGCGACGCAAAGCTGCAGGGGTAGACCCGCTCCCACTGCTCGGTGGTGTGCTGGTTGGCGGAGACCGAGTAGTCCCAGCGATCGGCGCGGGCCAGCAGCTTGCGGAAGCTCATGCCCTTGGCGGCGGCCGGGTAGCGCTTCTGGTCGACGCCCATGGACTTCAGCGGGGTACCGTGGTGGGTCTGAAGGTGGATCTGACCCTCGCGCTTGACCACGCTGTCCGGGAAGTTGACGTTGTTGACGAGGTACTTGGCACGGGCCATCACCTCCCAGTAGCGCGGCGAGTCCACCACGACGTAGTCGATGCCCGTCGGAATCTCGCCCGAGTCGGCGACCTGCTGCTTGACGACCCAGACGCCGTGGACCTCGGGCGCCAGCTCCTTTGCCTTCTCGTAGATCGCGAGCGGGTTGCAGGACGGCCGCCGGTTCCAGTATGCGGCGTAGACCGCTAGGTTCTCGTCCAGCGGCTGCCGCAGTAGAGCGTGGTAGCGCAGTTCCATGGCCTTCTTCTTCGCCCGCTTGACCCACTTCACCCGCTTCTTGGCCTGCTTGCGCACGGTGCGCTGCACCTTGCCGGCGATCTTGAGGCCGACCAACGCCGGGTAGGCGTCCCTGGCGAGCAGTGCGTACTTGCCGCCGACCACGCCGGTGGGGCGGACGAAGCCGGCTGGAAGGCGCCGTTGGTAGTCGCGGGCGGCGTGGTGGAAGAACTCGGCCATCGCGTTCTGCGGCAGCCGGCAGGGCTTGTCCAGGATCGTCAGATAGTGGTCGACCATCTTGCGGAACATGTGCGGGCGCCAGCGCGACAGTTCCGGGTGCGCGTCGAGGTAGTCGAAGACCCGCTGGTACTGGTCGAAGACGTCGAAATGCTTACGGCTGGTGGTGCGCAGGATGTTGCCGCCCTGCCGACGCTGGCGGTAGTGCAGGCAAACCCGGTCGAGGACGCCGATGGTCCGTGCGGTGATCAGCGTGCAGAACGTCCAGGGTGCGTCCTCGTAGTAGCCCACCGGGAACGTGAAACCATGCTCGTGGATAAAGTCGCGGCGGTAGGCCTTGTTCCACACGATTTGGAGCAGGTCGAGGATCTCGGGGCGCTCGGCGAGCGAGAAGGCCGGCGCGCCGGACTCGTCGAGCAGCTCGGCACGGGCGTTGCGACGGGCCGAGCCGTACCAGTAGGTGCGCGCGTAGTCGAAGATCAGGATCTCGGGGGTCTCGGTGGCGGTGAGCCGCTCGGCGAGGGCGCTCAGCGCGCCGGGCACGAGGGTGTCATCGCTGTCGAGGAAGAGGACGTAGTCGCCGCGGGCCTTCTCCAGGCCGGCATTTCGGGCCAGGCCGAGGCCCACGTTCTCCGCGAGGTGCAGGACCTGGACGCGGTCGTCGCGCGCGGCGTACTCGTCCAGGATGGCACCGCTGTGGTCCGGCGAGCAGTCGTCGACGGCGATAAGCTCGAAGTTCTTGAAGTCCTGCTCCAGCACCGAGTCCATGCATTCGCGCAGGAAGCCCTGCACTCTGAAACAGGGCACGATGATGCTAAACCGAGGGACGGCGTCGAGAGCTGTCTCGGACATGCGGTGCGATCTCCTATCGAGCCGAAATAACCTTGCTACCTTGCTGGTCGAGAAGGCATATGAACCGCAACAGGTCGGTTGGAGGGATCGGATCCTGGAGGATGGGGACCTATGCTGACGAAGAGGAGGTACCCGGATGAGTTCCGTGTGCGGGTCGTGCAGATAGTGTCCGATGTGCGGAGGTGCACATCAGAGTGCGTAAGTAGGAGATGTTTGCTCCCGTTTGATAAGGTTCCTGCCCTGAACGGAAAGTTGCACACAGTGATATCGAGGCAGGAAACTGAGGCAAGCTGTACGGATGCCGCACAGAGCGTGGCGCGGGTGTTGTCGCCGGAGGCGGTTGACACGCTGATCACGGACGCGCCGGAGTCCGGGGGGGGGCTCCTGGACGGCCGGGAGGGTCTGCTGCAGCAAGACCGGCACATAGACGGCTACGGACGCATCCCCACCGGCCGCGTCCGCGGCACCGGGCTCCTCGACTGGACTCGCGCCATGAACCAGTTCAAGACCCGGTTCGGCAACTGGCTCTCTCTCCGACCAACATCAACGGACCGTAACCACCGCAGGAACCTGACCAAGCGCAAAGAACTCACATCACACACAAACCGGTTGACATCCCCAAGGTGCGTGAACAGACCAGGTTCGTACCGGCTCGATATCCAGGGTCGCCGGTCAGCTCGGCATCACCCGGGCGGTGGTTCGCAGCTGGGTGCGACAGGCCGAGGTTGATGGCGGCCAGCGCCCCGGTTACCTCGACTGCGGATGCTCAGCGGATCGCCGAGCTCGAACGCGAGATCCGCGAGCTGCGGCGGGCAAATTACATCCTCAGGGCAGCGTCGGTTTTCTTCGCGTCAAATGTTCGACACGCGACGGCTGAGGTGGCCGTGTTCATCGATGAAGGTAGACGAGCTCTGGGGCGAGTAGGCTCGGGTTCGTCTATGGCGCCTTCGTCCTGAACGGCTTTTCCCGCAAGATCGTCGGCTGGCGCGTCGCTGGCCACAAGTGCACCGACCTTGTCCTGGATGCTCTGGAGGTGGCCCTCTGGTTCCGCGACCGCAATGGAGACGGGAACCTGTCCGGGCTGGTGCATCACAGCGACGCCGACAGTGCATGCGTGTCTATCCATTACACCGACCAGCTTCAAACTGGCACCGCTCCGCCCGTCGGCATGGGTCCGGGACGGTGGTGCGGTGTCTGCGGCACAGGCGGAGCCTGGCGAGCCCGAGCGAGCACATGAGGCGGGCGACGCGCTTGCGGTTGACGCGCCGGCCACGGTCGCGGAGCATCGGCGGTGATCCTGGGCACCCCGTAGGTCCCGTCCGAGTCCCGGTGCACCCGGTGCATCTCCGCGGCGAGCCGGGCGTCGTCCGCCTGACGTGCTGCCCGAGCCGGGGCGGTCTTGCGCCAGTAGCAGAAAACTGGAGCGAGCCATCCCGAGCGCCTGACACAACCGCTTCACGCCGAAGCGGCGCTACTGATTCTCGACGAACTGGAAGCGGTTCACCATCGCGTCTCCCCGGCGAAATACTTCGCGGCCCGTGTCCAGGATTCAGAAAAAAGGTCCGCGGAGAGATGCTCGCGGCACTGGTCAAGGTTCGTTCGATTTGGCCCTACGGCCCATACTCCCGGCGTCGGCCTAGCGGAGCGGTCACCCGGCAAGGGGGCGAGGCGAAGCCCTACGCTATCGGTGATCTGCTCCGAAAAGACTTGCAATCTGCAAGATGCTTGCAAAATCACAGGTGACTAAGAGCTACCCGATAGGTGATCAGCAACGTCAATCCTTTTGGGCATCAAGCACCAACCTGTGAGTAGAATAGTGACAGATCAGCTCTCCTGTGTCAACAGCAAGGTATCCACAGATGAACCGCACTGGGCTCGTCGAAGAGTTTGGCGCTGTGTGCTGTGAACGGTAGCCCAGAGCTTCGTGTCCGATGGGCGGCGTGTCACCGATGGGGCCTGTAAATAGAACGGTGTAACTCCGATCATGGAGGATCACTCGTATGACCAGCGAGAACGTAGGCGAGGAAGCAACCGCGACGGGCATCGTGGAGACGGCGCTGTTGGGCGGAGCGGACGGAAGTTCTCGAGGAACTCGTTGTGCCAGCCCAGGCCGACGGGCTTCAGCTGACCGGCGAGGGCGGGCTGCTGGAGTCCGCGCTCGATGGTGAGATGTCCGACCACCTCGGCTATGACAAGCGACCCGGCTGGCAAGAACGGAGGCAACTCCCGCAACGGCAAGCGGTCCAAGACCGTCCTGACCGATGTCGGCCCGGTCGAGATCGACGTGCCGCGTGACCGGGGGGGGCTCGTCCGAGCCGCAGATTGTCAACAAGCGGCAGCGCCGGCTGACCGGCGTCGACGAAATGGTCCTCTCCCTGTCCGCCAAGGGACTCACCCACGGCGAGATATCGGCCCACCTCGCCGAGGTGTACGGAGCCGAAGTGTCCAGAGAGCCGGGATGAGGAGCTGGCGAGGCTGCGCGCGGAGATCGGCCGGTTGCGCAAGGCGGAGAAGGAATGGGAACTTGAGCGGGAGATTCTGCGCTGGGCGGCCCAGTATTTCGCCAAGGAGTTGGGGGCATGACCTGCCGCTGGGACTTCACCTCCCTCCACCGTGGCGAGTTCGGTGTCCAGCGGATATGCCGGGTCCCGGAGGTCTCCCGCTCGGGCTTCTACCGGTGGATCGCCGGTGCCAAGGCCCGTGCCGGGCGGCAGGCCGCCGCCGACGCGCTCGTCGCGGAGATCCGCGAGATCCACACCCAGCACAGGGAAACTACGGGGGTCGCCGTGTCCACGCCGAACTGCGGGGCTTCGGGCACACCGTCAACCGCAAGCGCGTCGAGCACCTCATGCGCATGCACCGGATAGAAGGCCGTCACCTGCGGCGACGCAAGCGCACCACCGTCCCGGACCGGCTCGCGCCACCGGCCCCGGACCTCGTCAAGCGCACGTTCTCTGCCGGGCGTCTGGATGAGATGTGGTGCGGCGACATCACGTCCGTGCAGGTCGGCGGCATGCGGCTGTATCTGGCCTGCGTCCTGGACATCTACTCGCGCCGGTTGATCGGCTACACGATGGCCTCACATATGCGGGCCGAGCTGGTCATCGACGCCCTGACGATGGCGGTAGCGACCCGGGCGGCAGCGTGATGGGGTGATCTTTCACGCGGATCGCGGCGCCCAGTGCACCTCAGCCGCGTTCGCCCAGGTCTGCGAGGAGTTTCGGGATCCGCAGGAGCATGGGCCGCGTCGGCTCGAGCTATGACAACGCCCCCGCCGAGAGTTTCTGGCAGGGCCTCAAGAGGGAGACGACGCACGAACAGCAGCACCTACGAGCAGCTACTGACTTCGGCTCGTCGAGGTGGCGCTGGGGCGTCGAGGGTTGGGCCGGTGCCCGCTATGAAGCCGTCGAGGGTGGCGGACCGGTACTGACGTCGTTTGAGCCGGTTGCGGACGAGGGCTTCGAGCCGGTCGAGGGCGACCACGATGAAGCCCCGCTCGCCCATGCTGCGGCGCGCGCCTTTGCCCGGCCGGTGGTGCGCAGTCGGTGGCACAGCCGGGTCCGCGAGCCGGGTCGCATGGCGATCAGGCCGGCCACGGACAGGCGTCCCGAGCATCGGCCGCTCACCGTCAGACCGGGGTGCGGCCGCGCCGGCCCCAGGTGCGTCCTTTGGGCGGCCGGCGGGTGAAGCCTGCCTCGTCCTCGAAGCAGATGTAGCCTCCGCAGGCCGCCCGGGCCCTTCTACCCCAGCCCAGGTCGCCTCCTTCCACACCGCGACGGCCTGCTCGTCGCGCTCGGCGACCCGCCGCGCGGGCGCCTGTGGGCTGAAGCCGAGCCGGTGCATCAGCCTCGTCGCACCCGAGACGCTGTAGGCGACGTGGAACTTCCTGCCGATCAGTGTGGCCACCCGCGCCGCCATCCACACCTGGTCCTCCACCCAGCCGTGTGCGGCCGGCGCCTGTTCCAGATACCTGGCCGGCTTCTCCAGACAGCGCGGGGACAGGCGGCATCGCGAACCGCTCGGGCCACGGGAGACCAGAGCCCGCACGCCGCCGTCCCGCCACACCTGGTGCCACTGGTAAGCCGACTTCCGGCTCACCCGCAGCAGCCGCGACTCCGGTGGCTTGATCTCCTGCTCGAACAGCTCGGCGCCAGCATACGTACCGTCTCCCAGCGCCGACGTCCCGGTCAG
>NZ_BBUY01000046.1:2030-9040 GCF_001590865.1 Streptomyces sp. NBRC 110611 | reverse complement strand
AAGGGCTATGACTACGGCCACCTGCGGCGATGGCTCCGCGAACGAAGGATCCGGCACCGCATCGCCCGTAAGGCATCGAGACGTCGCAGCGTCTTGGGCGCCACCGCTGGGTCGTCGAACGGACCGTGTCCTGGCTCGCCGGATGCCGGCGCCTGCATCGGCGCTACGAACGCAAGGCCGAGCATTTCCTCGCCTTCGTCGGCATAGCCGCAGCCCTCATCGGCTACCGCCGACTCACCAAATGAAACGACGTCTAAACCCGGCGGCCTCTGGAGGGCCCTCGACGATGTCGAGATCGCCACGCTGACCTGGGTCGACTGGTACAAACGGCAGCGGATCCACAGCGCGATCGGCAATCGTCCGCCCGTCGAACACGAGGCGATGTACTACCGTTCACACCAGTTCTCTCAAACCATCTGAAACCCACACATGACAGCCTCCAACGAACCCGGTGCGGTCAAGCAACGGCCCGACCACCACCAACAGTTCAAACACAACCACACACATCTGCGACCACCCCGACGAACGCCCCTTCACGCAGTTGAAAACCTGGCATATCCATCGCCGAGCAGGCTGCGCAACCAACCGCAACACACGGATCATCACAACGATCCGTACAATCCTGACCTGCGAAAAGAGAGGATGAAAAACGCTCAGTCAAAAAATTCGTGAACCAGATATCCTTTAAGGACCTTCGGCAATGTGCACGTTCTACATACGAAGCCACCGTCTGGCCTTCGCCGCCATTACCACGGGAGCTCACCTCACCGTCGGGGCAGTCGCTACTCCCTCTATCTCTTCCCATCCCTCCGAAATCGCCGACGCGGCCCGCGTTGCGGCGTTCGTTCATGCCTCCGCCGTAGGGCTCGGCACGCAGGACACTCTCAAGGCCATTGATACGATGGTCGACCCGGAAGGAAGGCGGCACGTCCGTTTCTCCCGCACCCACCGGGGGCTCCGGGTGCTCGGGGGTGACCTTGTCGTCCACCTTACCGCCAAATCTGCGTATGACGGCGTGACGCGCGCCTTCCGCCGCCAGATCGACGTGCCAGCCACGAAACCGAAGTTGTCGGCCCATCAGGCCCGGGCCAGGGCCGCCGCCGTGGCCGAGGGGCACGCCGACCCAGCCGAACTGGTTGTGCATGCCTGCGGCGACCGTACGAGGCTGGCCTTTCAGGTACGGGTCACCGACAGCCGTACCACCGAGGCTGGTGGCGCGCGTACGGTGGTGCTCGACGCGGCTTCGGGCGAGGTGCTCAACAACACCCCGGTCAATGATTCGTTCCTGTCACCCATCGTTCAGGACAAGCTGCGCGAGCGCAATGAACGACTTACTCCTGTGACCGGATCGGCCGTCTTCGCTCCGCCGACCGCTGATAGACCGTCGGTCGTCGCTAGCTTCCCTAGCGCAGCCAAGGGCACTGGCTCGTCCTTGTTCGTTGGCAATGTGCCGTTATCCACCACCCAGACCGCGAAGAGATCCTTCACCCTCAAGGATGCCACCTTCGGGAACATCGAGACGCGGGATGCCGGCGGGAGGAAGCTGGAGAGGTTCAATGGTGGCAAAGCGTTCACCAACACTACCAATCGTTGGGGTAACGGCGCCGTAGGCGATCGGGCCACTGCCGCCGTGGATTCCCAGTACGGGATTTCCCGCTCCCTGGAATTCTACAAAAGGGCGTTCGGCCGCAAGGGCGTCAAGAACGCCGGTGGTGGAGCGCGCGCCCTAGTGCACTTTGGCAATAAGGTCGGTAATGCCTTTTGGTCACCGGAATGTGACTGCATGCTCTACGGCGACGGTGATGGCAAGACCTTCCCCAAGCCGTTGGTCGTCCTGGATGTTACTGGGCATGAGCTGGCCCATGGCATCATTGGGGAGACCGCTGACCTCCAGCCCACGCGCGTCGACGACGAGGGTAACCAGTTCGGAGAACCCGGCTCGCTCAACGAGTCGCTAGCGGACATCTTCGGCAGCGCGGTTGAGTTCGCCACCAATAATCCGAAGACTCCGCCAAACTATCTTTTGGGTGAAAAGCTCGGCCTGCGGCAGAAGTTTCTGCGCCGCTTAGACAAACCGTCCCTCAATAGGCTCGAAGGCGCCATCGATTACTGGTCGAAGGAGTCCTATAAAGCCGAGGTGCACGCTGGCTCTGGTGTCTCTTCGCATGCCTACTACCTGCTTGCCGAGGGCAGTGGGAGGAAGCGGATCGGCAATGTCACCTACGACTCCCCAACCTACGACGGCTCCAAGCTGACCGGCATCGGCCGGAACAAGGCGACGGCGATCTTTTACCGTGCCCTCACCCGGTACATGGTATCCACAACCGACTTCCATGATGGCCGGATCGCGACTTTGCGCGCAGCAAAGGACATGTATGGCATCGGGAGTAGAGAGTACAAGATGGTCAACAAGGCCTGGGCGGCAGTAAATGTGACTGCTGCCAACAAACCGCACGCTTAGACGTCGTTTCATTTGGTGAGTCGGCGGTAGCCGATGAGGGCTGCGGCTATGCCGACGAAGGCGAGGAAATGCTCGGCCTTGCGTTCGTAGCGCCGATGCAGGCGCCGGCATCCGGCGAGCCAGGACACGGTCCGTTCGACGACCCAGCGGTGGCGCCCAAGACGCTGCGACGTCTCGATGCCTTACGGGCGATGCGGTGCCGGATCCTTCGTTCGCGGAGCCATCGCCGCAGGTGGCCGTAGTCATAGCCCTTGTCTGTGTGGAGCTTGGCCGGGCGTCGGCGTCGTGGTCCGCGGCGGGAGTGGATGGGCGCCTGCCGAACGGGTTTCCTTCTTCAGGAAGCCGGTGTCGTCCACGATGAGAACGGCCTCGGGGTCGCCGAGGTTGTCCATGACGTAGTCGCGCACATCATCGAGGACCTCGTCGGCTTCCCACTCGATCCGGTTCAGCATCCGGTGGAAACGGTCGAGAGCGGCGTGACCGGCCAGTTCGGCCAGTGTGTGAGGTCGGCTCGGGGCGCCCTGCTGGTGTTTCCACCAGTGGGTTTCCCCGAGCCGCCTCCCGAACCGGACGTGCCCGCTCTCCAGGCATCCGGCTCTCCACAAGCCCTCTCAGACGACCACGGCCATCGTGGTCCCGCTGGACCAGGGGGAGGGGATCTTGTTCCCGCGATACAAATAGCGGCTGGTTCGCACCTTCGCGCACCTGAACAAGACGACCTCGTCGTCTGCGGGCCACCATCGGCCCGCGCAGTAGCGACGACGTAGACTCTTCCAGTTGGACCGGCGGTGCTTTCGCCGCAGCCATCCGAAGACCTGGCGCCAGGTGAAGGCCGACAGGTATTGGAAGGTCGCGGACGACACCCCGTGCCGGAAGTACGCGGTCCAGCCCCGCAGCACCGGGTTGAGCTGGTGCAGCAAGACTGCCAGCGGCAGGTTCGTGTCCTGTCGGCACAGCGTCTTGACTTTCTCCTTGACGGCCTGGAGGGCCTTCTTGGAGGGGTAGACGTAGTGTTTCTGGGTCCCTCGTTTGCGGTGACGCTGGAGACGCCACCCAAGGAAGTCCAGCCCCTCGTCGATATGGGTGATGGCCGTCTTCTCCACCGACAGACGCAGTCCCATCGGGACGAGTACTTCCGCCACCTGGGTGCGCATATCCTCGGCCTGCTCGCGAGTCCCGGTCACGGCGATCAGAAAGTCGTCCGCGTACCGGAAGAGACGGTAGTTGGGGAGGTTCTGGCGACGTCGCCGGGCACGCTGGCCTTGCGTGGAGTTCGGCCCGCCCGGACCGGCCGCGATGAACTCATCGAGGACGGACAGGGCAATGTTGGCCAGCAGCGGCGAGAGGATGCCACCCTGCGGAGTGCCGGTATCGGTGTTCTTGGACTGGCCGCCCTCGCTGAGGATGCCCGATTTCAAGAACGCCTTCACCAGGTCAAGGACGCGCCGGTCTCCGATTCGACGACGCACTCGGCCCATCAGGGCCGTGTGGTCGATCGAATCGAAGCACGCCTCGATGTCCCCCTCCACCATCCACTCATAGGAGTTCTTGGCGAAGTGGTGTGCCTCGGCGAGCGCGTCATGAGCCCGGCGCTTCGGGCGGAACCCGTAGGAACACGGGAGGAAATCCGCCTCGAAGATCGGCTCCAGTACCAGCTTCAAGGACGCCTGGACCACCCGGTCCCGCACGGTGGGGATCCCCAGCCGACGGCGCTTGGCCGTCCCCGGCTTAGGGATCATCCGTTCCCGCACAGGAAGCGGGCGGAAGCTACGGTCCTTCAAATCGGACCGAACCTCGTCGAGGAAGGCCTCGACGCCTTGCCCGTCCTCCACTGAACGGGCAGTCTGCCCGTCCACTCCGGCCGAGCGAGCGCCCCTGTTCCTCCTCACCCGATCCCACGCGACCAGCAGGAACACGGGGTCGGCAACGAGATTGAACAGGTCATCGAACCGGCGATCACGATCGTCGGTCGCCCAACAGTGCAGTTTGGTCTGCATCTCCAGTACCCGGCGCTCGGCCTTGAGCAGCGCGAACTCCAGCGCGTCGGTATTCACCAGCGGCCTCCCGGCATTGCAGCATCCTCCCTGCCGACTTGCTGGCCCCCTTCGCCATGCACGGAGCTTTCCTCCGCTCGGACTACTACGAGGCCTCCGCCCCACCTGCGGCCCTCAGCCGGCAACGGGCCTGCCCTCCTCGCCGGACCGGCTGTCCGGAGGAGAAGGGCGACCGCAGGCGGTTCCCGCGTTCACCATGTGCCGATCGGCCAGGTCGGCGTCCCGCTACTACCCCGGCAGCATCACCACGCCTACGCCGCAGACCTTCAGCGAGGCCTCCCCACCGGCAGTTGGAGACCGGCTTCGGAGTTGACCGCCCCTGCCGAAGCGAGCAGTCACGCACTGCACCCTGGGCCCATATCCGCCAGATTGGAGCCCGGTGACAAGACTTACGGGGCTTTACACGGATTCCTCTTCGTACGCCTTCTGGCCTTGCTTGCCGAACCCGACGCGTCTGGCAGTTCCGCGCCGTCCCGGCGTTGTCAGGGCTGCTTTCCGTCCTCACCGGCGTTCCCCGGTTTGGACTGCCCTCAGCTTCTACCCGGCCGCTGCGACGGCCCGGTGGCAGAGGTCTCACACCTCCACTCGGTCACATGGCGCCTCGTGGCGCACCCAGCCGTTCTTCCGCTCCAGTGGAGCGAGCGGTCCCCGCATATCGGCGAGCGCCGACTCCCGCGGCTCCGATCTGGAAAACCGATGCACGAACCACTCGTGCACAGCGTCCAGTTCACCGACCCACACCCTGACATCAGCAAGGTCCCCACCCATGACCAGACCAACGACCGGTCTGCCCAACCATCACGGCAAGCACCGTTGCAGTACTAATACTCCAGCAGCGTTTCGCTATCTGGTCTGGTCGAAGGCGTTGTCGGGAGTGTAGTGGTCTGATCATGGGTCCAGGGGCTGTCTGGCTGGACCGCCCCTCTAACGTGTGGGTCGGATTTGGCTGGCCGACTCTGGTGCGGACAGCTTCTCAAGGTGATCGACGAGCACGCGGACGTGAACTGGGAAAGGGAACTCGACGCCCTCTTCTTGCGCATCGGCCACCGTTTCGGCCGTGCGGACCTGCGGCGTCGGATGCGGGACTACGTGCGGGGCTTGCTCGCCCCCGTCGGCCGCAAAAACGGCTGGCAGCTGGCTGAGTTCGCCGGGTACCGAACCCCCGACGGTTTCCAGCGGCTGCTGAACAGGGCGAACTGGGACGCCGACGATGTTCGCGACGACCTCCAGGCGTACGTCGCCGAGCGCCTCGGCGAAGACGGCGGTGTGCTCGTCATCGACGACACCGGCATCGTCAAGAAAGGCATCACCTCCGCCGGGGTGCAGCGGCAGTACTCCGGCACCGCCGGCCGCACCGAGAATTGCCAGATCGGCGTCTTCGCCGCCTACGCCACCACCCGCGGCCGCGCACTGGTCGACCGGGAGCTCTACCTGCCCAAGTCCTGGACGGACGACCGCGAGCGCTGCCGGACGGCGAAAGTCCCCGACGAACGAGGCTTCGCCACGAAGGGTGAGCTGGCCAAGCGCCTGGTGCTGCGTGCTCTGGCCTCTGATCTCCCTCTCGCGTGGGTGACCGCGGACGCCGTTTACGGGCAGGAGGGACGCTTCCGCCGCCTGCTGGAGCAGTCCGGCCTCGGCTACGTGCTCGCGGTGCCCAAGTCCCAGCAGGTCTTCGGCCCGCGCATCGACCACCTCTTTGCCCAGGCCCCCCGACGAGGCATGGGAGACGATCTCGTGCGGTAACGGCGCCAAGGGACCAAGGAACTACCACTGGGCCGCACTGGAGCTGCCCACGGTGGCCGAGTTCGACTACCAAGGTGAGACACCCGTGCGCCGACGCTGGGCGCTGGCCCGCCGCAGCATCAGCAAGCCTGAGGAGATCGCCTACTTCCTTGCCTACGCACCGCGGGAGACCACGGTGGCCGACCTGGTGCGGATCGCCGGAATGCGCTGGCAGATCGAGGAGTGCTTCCAGGCTGCGAAGAACGAGTGCGGCCTGGACCAGTACGAGGTCCGCCGCTACCCGGGCTGGTATCGGCACATCATCCTGGCCATGCTGGCCCACGCCTACCTCGCGGTCATGGCAGCCGACGCGGCGGCAAAGGGGGGTGCAGAAACGCTTCAGCGCCCTGGCTCCGCTCACCGTGGCGGAAGTCCGCCAGCTCCTGGCGCTTCGCCTCGGCCCGAACCACCGCGCCTTCCGGTCGCTTCGCGCACACGCTCTGAACTGGTCGCACTGGCGCCGCAGACACCAGGCCGTCTCTCGCCACTGCCACTACCAGCGACGACTCCACACGTTGGAGGGGCGGTCCAGCCAGACAGCTCCTGACCCATGATCAGACCACTACACTCCCGACAACGCCTTCGACCAGACCAGATAGCGAAACGCTGCTGGAGCACTAACTGAACCTCTTTCATCCTCCGTTTTCGCAGGTGAGGGGGGTGTGTACGGCGGCGACGCACCTGCTGATGCGGTTGGTGCTGCAGCGTGCCTT
>NZ_BBUY01000046.1:0-1650 GCF_001590865.1 Streptomyces sp. NBRC 110611 | reverse complement strand
GCGGAAGATCTTCCACTGCTTGAGTCTGGCGAAGGCGCGTTCGCCGGGTGCGCGGAGTCGGGTGTGGTCACGGTTGTACTGCTGGTGGTGGTCGGGCAGTTCGTGGTGGCCTTTGTAGGGGTGCGGACGGTTGAGCTGGCGCCCTGGTAGGCCCGGTCGGCGAGGACGAGGATCTGTCTTGTCGGGCAGGCCTGGACGATGCCGTGCGCGCGGGCCGCGGTCAGATCGTGGGTGCGGCCCGGTGTGGCACGTGAGAACCAGAGCGGGGTGCCGTCCGGTGCGGTGACGACCTGCACGTTCATCCCATGCCGTTTGTGCTTTTGCGAGTAGTACGGTTCGTCCGGGGCGATGCGGTCGGTGGGGATGAGGGTGCCGTCAACGATGACGAAGTCGCCTTCACCCAGGCCGACGAGGGCCTCGCGCAGGCCCGGCGCCCAGGAGGCGAGGAGGTCGAGGGTTTCGTCGACGTACCGCCAGGCCGTCGCCTGCGACACCCCGAAGCCGGCTCCGACCTGCGCGAACGTCTCGTTCTTCCGCAGATGCGCCAGGACAAGGAGGGCCTGTTTGAAGCAACCGAGACTCCGCCACGGCGAGGTTGATCTCGCGGCGGCGGGCATAGATCAGCCAGGAGACGTGCTCGACCAGCTCATGCGGTACGTCGAGCATGGAACAATACGGAACCAACAGGGCCCCTCGGACGCTGCGTGATGAGTGATGTCACCACGGCAACGACGAGGGGCCCTGCCACGTCACCAGAACCTTACCTGACCAGCCCTTTCACCCTTCCCAGCGCCAGGATGAAAGAGGTTCACGGACTCCACGCTACGAAGGGACTCTCAGGACACGCCTTCCGCTGCACCGCCAAGGCCTCGCGCCCGCCGGCCCGGTAGGCACGCCACCAGCTGCCCACCGACCTCTCGGAGACCCCGAACACCACGGCAGTCTGCCAGCGTGAACGCACCGCCCCGGACCTCAGCGCGGCCACCACCCGCAGCCACACCACTTCCCGCCCCACCGGCACCACCCGCCGCAAAACCCCGAAACCTGTCACACCCGAACCAACGAGACAATAACTCAACAGTTCCGCCTCAATAACCCTACTGCACCGAGATTCTTCAGCCTTTTGATCGAATGGGTAAGGAGATTTAGTGCAAATGTCTTGGCATCGTCGTATGCTTGCAGCTGCCACTGTTGCAGCGGCTCTGTCTATTTCAGCTCTATGGGTTGCTCCCGCACAGCCTTCAGCGCGTAACGGAACATATTTCTACATGGTTATGTATCGAGGGGGGAGAGCCTCTGGCCCTGTCGAATCAGAAATGACGCTGACCTGTTTTCCTGAAGGTGGGAATCATCCGGATCCCGGGGGGGCCTGTATGGCACTGAGGGAGGTTGGGGGGGATTTTGGGCGGCTCAAGATTGCGCATGCTGACTGCACGATGGAATATTCGCCTGTTACTATCAAGGTGCTCGGCAAATGGAGAGATCAGCGAATCAAATTCATTCGAATTTACCCGAACCGCTGCTTGGTCGCGGCGATGAGTGATTGGGTGTTGAATTTCCCGTAATGTGAATTTTACGTTATTTCGGCTGAACCTCTTTCATCCTCCGTTTTCGCAGGTCAGGAGGGTGCGGACGGCATCGTCGCACCTT
>NZ_BBUY01000045.1 GCF_001590865.1 Streptomyces sp. NBRC 110611 | reverse complement strand
CGGGAAGGTCGCGGTGCTGTTCTCGGGTCAGGGTGCGCAACGGGTGGGGATGGGCCGGGAGTTGTACGGCCGGTTCCCGGTGTTCGCCGAGGCGCTGGACGAGGTGCTGGCGCACTTCGATGCCGGGTTGCGCGAGGTGATCTTCGGTGATGCGGAGGGCCTGGACGAGACGGGGCACACCCAGCCGGCTTTGTTCGCGGTGGAGGTGGCGCTGTTCCGGCTGGTGGAGTCGTTGGGTGTGCGGCCGGATTTCGTGGCCGGGCATTCGGTCGGTGAGATCACGGCGGCGTATGTGTCCGGGGTGTTGTCGCTGGTGGACGCGTGTGCGTTGGTGTCCGCGCGGGCGCGGTTGATGCAGGCCCTCCCGGCCGGTGGGGCGATGGTCGCCGTCCAGGCCGCGGAGGGGGAGGTGGCCGGTCGTCTGACGGCGGACGGTGTGTCGATCGCGGCGGTCAACGGTCCCGAGGCGGTCGTGATCGCGGGTGATGAGTCCGAAGTGCTCCGGATCGCCGAGGTGTTCGCGGACGAGGGCCGGAAGACCCGTCGGCTGCCGGTGAGTCATGCCTTCCACTCGCTGTTGATGGAGCCGATGCTGGCGGACTTCCGGCGGGTTGCCGAGGGACTGTCGTACCAGGCGCCCCGGATCCCGGTCGTCTCGAACGTGACCGGCGGGATGGCCTCCGGGGAGCTGCTGTGCTCGCCCGACTACTGGGTGCGGCATGTACGGGAGACCGTGCGCTTCGCCGACGGTGTGCGGTCACTCGCCGCCGAAGGGGCCTCGGTGTTCCTGGAGCTGGGCCCGGACGGGGTGCTGACCGCGATGGCCCAGCACACCCTGGACGGCGACGCGACCGCCGTCGCGGCCCTGCGCAAGGACCGGCCCGAGGAGACCGCACTGCTCACCGCCCTCGCGCAGCTGCACGTCACGGGTGTCGCGGTGGACTGGTCCGGGATCTTCGCCGGTACCGGCGCCCGCCGCGTGGACCTGCCCACCTACCCCTTCCAGCGCGAGTGGTACTGGCCGGAGGCCGGGCCCGCAGGGCACTCGCAGGACGGCCCGCAGGAGCCCGGCGACGCCGAGTTCTGGGACGCGGTCGAGCGCGAGGACCTCTCGTCGCTCTCGGACCGCCTCGAACTGGACGACGCCGCGCTGTCGGCCCTCGTACCCGCCCTGTCCGCCTGGCGCCGCAAGCGCGTCGAGCACGCGGCCGTCGACGGCTGGCGCTACCACGTCACCTTCAAGCCGCTGACCGGCAGCGCGCCCGGCACCCTCGCCGGACCGTGGCTGGCGCTCGTCCCGCCGGGCGGCGCCGCCGACGAGTGGACCGCCGCCGTACTCGCGGCCCTCGGCGACTCGGCCGTCACCGTCGAAGCCGACCCGGCCGACCGCGGCGCCCTCGCCGGAAGGCTGGCCGAACTCACCGCACCGGCCGCCGAGTTCACCGGAGTGGTCTCCCTGCTCGCGGCCCCGTACGCCGACGCCCTGCCCGCCGGCCCGGCCTGGCCGAACGAGGCGGCAGCGGCACTGGCGGACGCCGGAATCGACGCCCCCCTGTGGTGCGTCACCCGCGACGCGGTGCCGGTGGGCCGCTCGGAGACCGACGTCCGCCTCGGTCAGGCGGCGTTGTGGGGACTCGGCAGGGTCGCGGCCCTGGACCACCCGGACCGCTGGGGCGGCCTGGTCGACCTGCCGCAGGTGCTCGACCGGCGCACGGCCGAACGGTTCCGTGCCGTACTGTCCGGCACCGGCGACGAGGACCAGGTGGCGCTGCGGACCTCCGGCGCCTTCGGCCGACGGCTGGTGCGTGCCCCGCACGACAGCACCGCGACCCCGTGGCAGCCGACCGGCACGGTCCTGGTCGTCGGCCCGGCGTCCGGCACCGGCGGACACTGCGCCCGCTGGCTCGCCGGACAGGGCGCCCGGCACCTGGTGCTGGCCGACCCCACCGCACCGGACCTGGCTGAGCTGCGCGCCGAACTCGACGCCCTGGGCGTGCCGTTGACCGTGCTCGACTGCGCACCGGCCGACGGCGAGGCGCTGCTGACCGCGCTCGCCGCGCTCCCGGAACACACGCCGCTGACCGCCGTCGTCCACACGGGCGGACCGGCCGACGCCGAGGTCTACGGATCCGCCACCGCCGAGGACCCCGCCGCCGCCCTGGCCGCGCTCCACACCGACGTGGAGAACCTGGCGGCCGTGGCCGAGGCGGCGGCCGGCGACCGTCCCCTGGACGCCTTCGTCCTCTTCTCCTCGATCGCCGGGACCTGGGGCGCCGGCGGCCGGGCCACCGAGGCCGCGGCCGGAGCCCTGCTCGACGCCCTGGCACGCACCCTGCGCACCCGCGGACTGCCCGCCACGACGGTCTCGTGGGGCGGCTGGGCCGACACCGCCTCCGACAGCCTGACCGCCCACCTCAGGGCCAACGGGCTGCCCGCGATGGAGCCCGCGCGGGCCCTGACCGCCCTCGCCCGCTCCCTCGTCACCGACGCCCCGTCGGTGACGGTCGCCGACGTACGGTGGGACCGGTTCGCGCCCGCCTTCACCCGCCACCGGCGCAGCGCCCTCTTCGCCGAACTGCCCGAGGCCCGCGCGGCGCTGGCCGACCCGGTCGGCACCGAGCCGGGCACCCCGGGCACCGCGACCGGTCTGCGGGCCGACCTCGCGGCCCGCCCGGCAGCGGAACGCACCGAGGTCCTGCTGGCCCTGGTCCGCGCACAGGTGGCCGCGGTGCTCGGGTTCGCCGACGCCGACGCCGTACCCTCCGGCCAGGCGTTCCGGGACCTCGGCTTCGACTCGCTGACCGCGGTCGACCTGCGCAACCAGCTCGCCACCGCGACCGGGCTGGCGCTGCCCGCCACCCTCGTCTTCGACTACCCCACGGCCGACGCGCTCGCCGGCCACCTGCGGGCCGAACTCCTCGGGGAGGAAACGGCGGAACTCCCCGTGGCGGCGCGGGCGAAGGACGCCGACACCGCCGACGACCCGGTCGTCATCGTCGGCATGAGCTGCCGCTACCCGGGCGGGATCCGCTCGCCCGAGGACCTGTGGCAGCTGGTCATGGGCGAAACGGACGCCATCGGAGGCTTCCCCGCCGACCGCGGCTGGGACCTGGACCGGCTGCTCCACGGCGACCGGGACGGCCGGGGCCGGACCGTCACCGGCGAAGGCGGATTCCTCTACGACGTGGCCGACTTCGACCCCGGGTTCTTCGGGATCTCACCGCGCGAGGCGATGGTGATGGACCCGCAGCAGCGCATCCTCCTGGAAGCCACCTGGGAGGCCCTGGAGCGCACCGGTATCGACCCCGCCCAGCTGCGCGGCGGCGACACCGGAGTGTTCATCGGCGGCGGCTCGGGCGACTACCGGCCCGAGGCGGGCCAGCTCGGGCACGCGCAGACCGCGCAGTCGGCGAGCCTGCTCTCCGGCCGGGTGGCCTACCACTTCGGCCTGGAAGGCCCCTCCGTCAGCGTGGACACGGCCTGCTCGTCGTCCCTGGTGGCACTCCACCTGGCCGCCCAGGCCCTGCGCAACGGCGAGTGCGCCCTCGCCCTGACCGGCGGTGTGACCGTGATGTCCAGCCCGGTGAACTTCGTCGAGTTCGGGGAGATGGGCGCCCTCGCGCCGGACGGCCGCTGCCGGCCCTTCGCGTCCGCCGCGGCCGGCACCGGCTGGTCCGAGGGCGTGGGCGTCCTCGTCCTGGAACGGCTCTCGGACGCCCGCCGCAACGGGCACCACGTCCTCGCGGTGCTGCGCGGCTCGGCGATCAACCAGGACGGCGCCAGCAACGGCATCACCGCGCCCAACGGCCCCTCGCAGCGCCGCGTCATCCAGCGGGCGCTGGCCAACGCGGGGCTGGCACCGGCCGACGTGGACGCCGTGGAGGCGCACGGCACCGGCACCACCCTGGGCGACCCCATCGAGGCGCAGGCGCTGCTGGCCACGTACGGACAGGGCCGCGACCCCGAACACCCGCTGCTGCTCGGTTCGGTGAAGTCCAACATCGGCCACACCCAGGCGGCCGCGGGCGTCGCCGGCGTGATCAAGATGGTGCTGGCGATGCGCCACGGCGTACTGCCCAGGTCCCTGCACATCGACGAGCCCTCGGCACACGTCGACTGGACCGCCGGAGCCGTCGAACTGCTGGCGGAAGCGGCCGACTGGCCGCGTACGGGCCGCCCGCGCCGGGCCGGAATCTCGGCCTTCGGCGCCAGCGGCACCAACTCCCACGTGATCATCGAGCAGCTCACGGAAACCGTGGCGGGCGAGCCCGCGCCCTCCCACACGCCCGCCGGCCCGCTGCCGGTGCCCGTATCGGGCGCCGTACCGGAAGCGCTGCGGGCCCAGGCCCGGCAGCTGCACGCCTACGTGGCCGCCCGGCCCGACCTCACCGTCGCCGAGTTCGCGCTGTCCACCGCCACCACCCGGTCGGCCTTCACCCACCGGGCCGCGGTCCTCGCCGAAGACCGCGAGGAGCTCCTCGCGGGTCTGGCCGCACTCGCCGACGGTCACGACACCCCCCAGGTCCTGCGGGGCCGGGCGGCGGAGCGGCGCGGCAAGCTCGCGGTGCTCTTCTCCGGCCAGGGCTCGCAGCGTGCGGGCATGGGCCGGGAACTCCACGCCCGCTTCCCGGTGTTCGCCGAGGCCCTGGACGAGGTGACGGCACGCCTGGACACGGAACTGGAACTGCCGCTGCGGGAGGTCATGTTCGAGGACGCGGAGCGGCTCGGCGAGACGGGCTTCACCCAGCCCGCGCTGTTCGCCCTGGAGGTGGCGCTGTTCCGCCTGGTCGAGTCCTGGGGCATCCGCCCGGACTTCGTCGCCGGGCACTCCGTCGGCGAGATCGCGGCCGCGCATGTGGCCGGGGTCTTCTCCCTGGACGACGCGTGCCGGCTGGTGGCCGCACGGGCGCGGCTGATGAACACCCTGCCCGCCGGCGGCGCCATGGTCGCCGTACAGGCCACCGAGGAGGAGGCCCGGGCGCACCTGACCGACGGCGTGTCCGTCGCGGCGGTCAACGGACCGCGGTCGGTGGTCCTCTCCGGCGATGAGTCCGCCGTCCTCGGCATCGCGGAGAAGTTCACCGCCGACGGGCGCAAGACTAGGCGTTTGCGGGTGAGCCATGCGTTTCACTCTCTGCACATGGACGCCATTCTCGAGGACTTCCGACGAGTCGCCCGCAGCGTCGGCTACGACGCCCCGGCGATCCCGCTCGTGTCCCACCTGACCGGCGAGGCGGCGACCGAGGAACAGGTGTGCTCCCCGGACTACTGGGTGCGCCACGTCCGCGAGGCCGTCCGCTTCGGCGACGGCGTCCGCACCCTCGCCGAGCGCGGGGTCTCCGTCTTCCTGGAACTCGGCCCCGACGGCGCGCTGTGCGCCATGGCCCAGGACACCCTGGACACCCTGCCCGCGCAGGCGGTCACCGTACCGGCGCTGCGCCGGGACCGCGGTGAGCAGGAGAGCGTGGTCACCGCTCTCGCCCGGCTGCACGTCGACGGAGTGAGCCCGCACTGGCCCGCCCTGCTCACCGGGGACCGGACCGCGCCCCGCCGCACCGACCTGCCCACCTACCCCTTCCAGCGCCAGCGGTTCTGGCCGGCCGCCTGCCCGGCCGCCGGCCCCGCCGCACCGGACACCGTGGACGACGGCTTCTGGACGGCGGTGCGCGAGGCCGACTTCGCCACCCTGGGAGCAACGCTCGACGTCGACGGCGACGCACTGGCCAAGGTGCTCCCCGCGCTCGCGGACTGGCGCCGCCGGCGCGGCGAGGAGAGCACCGTCGACGGCTGGCGGCAGCAGATCACCTGGCAGCCGCTGCCCCCGCGGCCCGCCCACGCCCCGGCGGGCACCTGGCTCGCCGTGCTCCCGGCCGGCCGCACCGACGACCCCTGGGCCGCCGACGTCATCGCCGCGCTGGGCCCGGACACCGTACGCCTGGACGTGCCCGGTCCCGACCGGGCGGCGCTGGCCGGACGGCTGCGCCAACTGGCCGCCGAGGGACGTGAGTTCACCGGAGTGGTGTCCCTGCTCGCGCTCGCCGCCGCACCTGGGCACGGTGCGGCAGCCCCCGAGGGGCTGCCCCTGACCACGGCCCTGATCCAGGCGCTCGGCGACGCGGACCTCACCGCACCCCTGTGGTGCGTCACCCGGGGCGCGGTCGCCGCCGCACCCTCCGAGCCGGTACCCGGGCTCGCCCAGGCCGCCGTCTGGGGCCTGGGACGGGTCGCCGCGCTGGAGTACCCGCGGCGCTGGGGCGGTCTGATCGACCTGCCCGACACCCTCGACGAGCGCTCCACGGCCCGCTTCGCCGAAACCCTCGCGGCCCCCGGCGGCGAGGACCAGATCGCGATCCGGCCCTCCGCCGTCCTCGGCCGCCGGCTGGTACCCGTACCGGCCGGGCGGGACACCAGGGAGTGGAACCCCGCCGGAACCGTCCTGATCACCGGCGGCACCGGAGCACTGGGCGCCCACGTGGCCCGGGAACTGGCCCGGTCGGGCGCACGGCACCTGCTGCTCCTCAGCCGCCGGGGCCCGGACGCGCCCGGCGCGGACGCGCTGCGCGCCGAACTCGCCGCACTGGGAGCCGAGGCCACCGTCACCGCCTGCGACGCCGCCGACCGCGACGCGCTCACCGAGGTCCTCGCCGCGATCCCCGACGAGGCGCCCCTGACCGGTGTGATCCACACGGCGGGCATCCTGGACGACGGTGTCCTCGACAGCCTCACACCGGACCGCTACGAAGCCGTCTTCCGCGCCAAGGCCGCCTCGGCCCTGGCCCTGCACGACCTCACCCGGGACCTGGACCTGGCGGTGTTCGCCCTGTTCTCCTCGTCCTCCGCAGCGGTCGGCAACGCCGGCCAGGCCAACTACGCCGCCGCCAACGCCTTCCTGGACGCCCTCGCCGAACAGCGCCGGGCCCAGGGACTGGCCGCGACCTCGATCGCCTGGGGCGTATGGGACGGCGACGGAATGGCCGCCGACCGGCGGGCATCGGACGTGGCCCAGCGGACCGGGATCCGCCCGCTGGACCCGGGCCTCGCCGTCGTGGCACTGCGCCGGGCCGTCATGGACGGGCGGCCCACCGAGGTCGTCGCCGACATCGAACGCGACCGGTTCGTCCGCTCCTTCACCGCCGTACGGCCCAGCCCGCTCCTCGGCGAGCCGGCCGTCACGGAGCAGCGGGCCGCGGGGGACACCGGCGAGGACACCACCGGCGACGCGCTGCGCGAGCGGCTGACGGCGCTGCCGCCCGCCAAGCGTGCCGAAGCCGTACTGGACCTGGTCCGCACCCGGGCCGCCGCCGTCCTGGGACACCCCTCGGCCGACGCCGTTGGCGCCGACCGGGCCTTCCGGGACCTCGGCTTCGACTCGCTCAGCGCCGTCGAGCTGCGCAACCAGCTCGGCGCCGCGACCGGACTGAGCCTGGCCGCCACCCTCGTCTTCGACCACCCCCACCCCGCCGACCTGGCAGACCACCTCCTCACCCGGCTCGTGCCCGACGAGGGACCGGGGGAGGGGGCCGGAGCGGCCGACCCGGACTCCTCCGGTATCAGGGCCCTGCTCGCCTCCGTCTCCCTCGCCCAGCTGCGCGAGATCGGCGTACTCGAACCCCTGATGAAGCTCGCCGCCGAGCAGTCCGCGGCGGCCGACGGTGACGCCGACGCCACCACGGCGGCGGACACCTACGACGAGTCGATCGACGCGATGGACGTCGCCGGCCTGGTGCAGGCGGCACTCGACGGCCAATCCTCCCAAGAGCGCTGAAAGAGCGGACCATGACCACATCCAGCGAAACCGTCGTCGCGGCGCTCCGCGCCTCCCTGAAGGAAACCGAGCACCTGCGCCGGCAGAACCGCAAGCTCGTCGCCGCGGCCACCGAGCCGATCGCGATCGTGGCGATGAGCTGCCGCTACCCCGGCGGCGTGCACTCACCCGAGGACCTGTGGGACCTCCTGGCCGCCGGCAAGGACGCGATCGGTGCGTTCCCCACGGACCGCGGCTGGGACCTGGACGCCCTGCGGGGCGCCGGTGTCGACCGGCGCGGCAACGCCGTCAGCCAGGAAGGAGGCTTCCTCGACGGTGCGGGGGACTTCGACGCCGGCTTCTTCGGCATCTCGCCGCGCGAGGCCGTCACGATGGACCCGCAGCAGCGGTTGCTGCTGGAGACCTCCTGGGAGGCCATCGAGCGCGCCGGAATCGACCCGTCCGCCCTGCGCGGCAGCCGCACCGGCGTGTTCGTCGGCACCAACGGCCAGGACTACGCCTACCTGCTCGTACGCTCGCTGGCCGACGCCACCGGCGACATCGGGACCGGGATCGCCGCCAGCGCCACCTCCGGGCGGCTGTCCTACACACTGGGCCTGGAAGGCCCGGCGGTGACGGTCGACACGGCGTGCTCCTCCTCGCTCGTGGCCCTGCACACGGCGAGCCACGCCCTGCGGGCCGGTGAGTGCTCACTCGCCCTGGTCGGCGGCGTGAACGTGATGTCGTCGCCCGGCTCCCTGATGGAGTTCAGCCGGCAGGGCGGGCTGGCGGCCGACGGCCGGTGCAAGGCGTTCGCCGAGGCGGCCGACGGCACCGGATGGTCCGAAGGCGTGGGTGTCCTCGTCGTGGAGCGGCTGTCCGACGCCCGCCGCAACGGGCACCCCGTCCTCGCCGTCGTCCGCGGCTCGGCCGTGAACCAGGACGGCGCCTCCAACGGTTTCACCGCGCCCAGCGGACCCTCACAGCAGCGGGTGATCCGGCAGGCGCTGGCGAGCGCCGGCCTGTCGGCCGCGGACGTGGACGTGGTCGAGGCGCACGGCACCGGCACCCCGCTCGGCGATCCGATCGAGGCCCAGGCGCTGCTGGCCACCTACGGCCAGGACCGCGACCCCGAACGCCCCCTGCTGCTGGGGTCGGTGAAGTCCAACCTCGGCCACACCCAGGCGGCGGCCGGAGTGGCCGGGATCATCAAGACCGTCATGGCGATGCGGCACGGCGTGCTGCCGCAGTCCCTGCACGTGGACGCGCCGTCGTCGCACGTCGACTGGTCGTCGGGGGCGGTGGAGCTGCTGACGGAGTCCCAGGAGTGGCCCAAGGCCGACCGGCCGTGGCGAGCCGGGGTGTCGTCGTTCGGGATCAGCGGCACCAACGCGCATGTGATCCTGGAACAGGCGGAGCCCGCCGAGGAGTCGGCCGAGGAGCCGGCCCCCACGCCGCAGCTGCTGCCCGACGTCGTGCCCTGGCTGGTGTCGGCAAAATCCGAGGAATCCCTGGCCGCGCAGATCGCACGGATCTCGTCGCAGGCGGACTCGTCGGCACCGGTGGACGTGGGCTTCTCGCTGGCCACGGGCCGTTCCACGTTCGAGCACCGCGCGGTGCTGCTGGCCCGGTGCCTCGACGGTGAACTGTCGGAGGCGGCCCGGGGACGCGCGGATACGAGCCGTCCGCTCGCGGTGCTCTTCTCCGGCCAGGGAGCCCAACGAGTCGGAATGGGCCGCGAGTTGTACGACCGGTTCCCGGTGTTCGCCGAGGCGCTGGACGAGGTGCTGGGGCACTTCGACACCGGGCTGCGGGAGGTGATGTTCACCGACGGACGACGGCTGGAGGAGACCGGGTTCACCCAGCCGGCGCTGTTCGCGGTGGAGGTGGCGCTGTTCCGCCTCGTCGAATCCTGGGACATCCGCCCGGACTTCGTGGCCGGGCATTCGGTCGGTGAGATCGCGGCGGCGCATGCGTCCGGGGTGTTGTCACTGGTGGACGCGTGTGCGCTGGTGGCGGCGCGGGCGCGGTTGATGCAGGCGCTTCCGGCGGGCGGTGCGATGGTGGCCGTTGAGGGTACGGAGGCCGAGGTGGCCGCCCGTCTGACGGCGGGGGTGTCGGTCGCTGCGGTCAACGGTCCGGAGTCGGTGGTGATCGCCGGTGCCGAGGCCGACGTCCTGCGGATCGCGGGAGAGCTGGCGGACGAGGGCCGTAAGACCCGTCGGCTGCCGGTGAGCCATGCCTTCCACTCGCCGTTGATGGACCCGATGCTGGCGGACTTCCGGCGGGTTGCCGAGGGACTGTCGTACCAGGCTCCCCGGATCCCGCTCGTCTCCAACGTCACGGGCGGACTCGCCACCGAGGACCTCGTCTGCTCGGCCGAGTACTGGGTCCGGCACGTCCGCGAAACCGTCCGCTTCGCCGACGGAGTACGCGCCCTGGCCGCCGAAGGGGCAGGCGCCTTCCTGGAACTGGGCCCCGACGGTGTCCTGACGGCGATGGCCCAGCACAGCCTGGACAGCAGCGCCGTGGTCGTCCCCGCCCTCCGCAAGGACCGCCCCGAGGAGACGGCGCTGCTCACCGCCCTCGCGCGCCTCCACGTCGCCGGTGTGGGTATCGACTGGGCCGCCTGGTTCACCGGCATGAGCGCACGTCGCGTGGACGTCCCCACGTACGCGTTCCAGCACGAGCGGTACTGGCCCCGGCCCGCCGCCCGCTCCGGGGATGTGACCGGTGCGGGGCTCCTCCCGGCGGAGCACCCGCTGCTGGGCGCCACGCTCACCCTCGCCGACTCCGGCGAGGTGCTGTTCACGGGCCGGCTGTCGCTGACGGCCTACCCCTGGCTGGCCGACCACGTCATGGGCGGCAGCGTCCTCTTCCCGGCCACCGGTTTCCTCGAACTGGCCATGCGCGCCGGTGACCAGGTCGGGTGCGACCGGGTCGAAGAGTTCGTCCTGATGACGCCGCTGGTGCTCACGGAGGAGAGCGCCGCTCAGGTTCAGGTGCGGGTCGGACCCGCTGACGAGACGGGCGCCCGTACGGTCTCGGTGTATTCACGCCTGGACGCCGACCTCGGGCAGCCGTGGGCGCACCATGCCCACGGCACGCTGACCAGCGGAGAGCGGATCGGGGACTTCGGCGCCCAGGTCTGGCCGCCGCAGGACGCGGTGCGCGTCGACCTGGAAGGCTTCTATGAGGGGACCGGTTATGGCCCCGCGTTCCAGGGGCTGCGTGCGGTGTGGCGGCGCGGGGACGAGGCCTTCGTCGAGGTGGCGTTGCCGGAGCAGGTCGCGGGGGAAGCGGGGGCTTTCGGGATCCACCCGGCGCTGCTGGACGCCGTGCTCCAGTCGCACCGCATGGCCGGTGTCGGCAGAGAGGGCGACCAGTTCCTGCCGTTCGCCTGGCGGGGCGTGTCGCTGCACGCCGGTGGCGCTTCGGTCCTGCGGGCACGGGTGGCGAGGACGGGTGAGGACTCGGTGTCCATCGCGGCCGTCGACGTCGAGGGCGCGCCTGTGCTGTCCGCCGAGGCGATGGTGATGCGGGCCTACCAGGACCCCGGCACCGGGCGGTCGGTGGTGCGGCCGGGCGCGGAGCACGACACGCTGCTGTCGCTGGAGTGGGTGCCGGCCCCCGAGGTCCAGCCCGCCGAGGTGCGGTGTGTGTCCCTGGGCGCTGACGAACTGGGCGTGGGCGCGTCCATAGCGTCCCTGGCAGACCTCACCGGCGACGAGGACCTCGTAGTGGTGCCCGTGTCGTCCGGTATCGGCACGTGCGGTGATGTTCCCACCGCCACACACGAATTGACGGACCGGGTGCTGGGGCTGCTCCAGGAGTGGGCCGACTGCTCTGCTGCCTCGCGGCTGGTGTTCGTCACCCGCGGGGCGGTTGCGGCCGACGCGGGTGAGGGCGTGGCGGACGTGGCGGCGGCCGCGGTGTGGGGTCTGGTGCGGTCGGCGCAGTCGGAGCATCCGGGGCGGATCGCGCTGG
>NZ_BBUY01000044.1 GCF_001590865.1 Streptomyces sp. NBRC 110611 | reverse complement strand
GTCGCCAACTGGCCTGTCGAGATGCTCTGGCCAGGAAGTACGGACGGGCAGCGAGTCCGCTCGGCCAGGTGGGCTCAGAATCGATTCCGGCAGGGCGGGGCGTCCCGGACTCGGGGACGTTCGCACGCCCTCCTGGGGTTCTGTCTGAAGGACGCGGTGCTGTGCTGACACCGTGAATTGCGCTAAGGCAGCGGCGCCAGTCCGTCGACGGTCGCCGACCGGGATTTCAGCGATCCACTCGCGAGCCATCAGCGAGCCACTCAGGACACGGCCCCGCAGGCTCGGCTCCTGCCGCACCAGAATTCTTTTGTTCGATTCCGGCTGGCGAGGGAGCAGCAACGGCGCAGGTCATCGGTGAGGGTCGACGGCTGGTCGTCGTACAGGCCGGGCCAGTGGTTCGGCTGGGGTGCGGGGGTGGTGCGCGGGTGGTCCGGCGGTGGCTCGGGGTGGTGACAGGGGTGCGGCGAACGTTGTCCGTCACTCCCGCAAGGAGCTGCACATGCACTACCACCCTTCCCGCCACCGCGCACCTGTCTGCGCCTGCACACCGTCCGATGGCCGTTCGCCGCTGGGGGCGCTGGAGGAGTCGTTCCTCGCCCTCGCCTCTGCCCCCAAGCCACTGACCCTGCCCGCGCACCTGATCTGCGAGGAGCCGGAGCAGGCCATGCTTCCCGTCGATCAGGTCCGTACCCGCCTGGCCCACCCCGGTACGTCGCCGGCGCTGCGGGAGCGGACGTGGGGCGAGGTAGTCCGTCGTGCCCGGCGGCTTGGTGCGCCGTGGGACACGGTGGCCCTCGGAATGACCGTGCCGGTGCTGCACCGGATGCTCGCCCGCCTGGGGCGCTGTGATCACCTGGAGCGTGCGGAGGTGGAGCAGGAGGCACTCGCTGCGGTAACCGCCGCCCTGCACGCCGTGGACACCGACGACCCGGAGGCCGGGCGGGAGTTGTTCACCGCGGCCGACCGGGCGGTGCATCGCCTGGCGTACGCCGCACGCCGCCGCGCCCAGCGGGAAGCCGACCCGGAGGAAGCGAGAAGCCTGAGCGGCCTTGGTCATGGCGGTGACCCGGCCGCATCGCCGGCCCTGGCGCTGGACGCCGCAAGCGGTGAGGCGGCGGACGAGTACACAGTGCTCGCCCTTGCGGTCAGGGCACGTGTGGTGACCATCGCCGAGGCGCAGCTGATCGCCCGTACGCGCCTGGAGGGCGAACCGATGCAACGCCTCGCCACCGAGCGAGGGGTGAGTTCCCGTCAGCTCTACCGCCACCGTGCCGCGGCCGAGCAGCATCTGGCCGCGCACCTGCGGCACCGGCTGCACCAGGGGTGATGTGTGGGCTGTTCGGAGACTTTTGGGGCGGCGGATGTCAATTTCGCGGCCCTGAGTCTCTATTACAAGTGAGCGTCACCGCCGGATTCGCGCCATGGATGCGGCGGTGACACTCCGGCAAGGCACCGCCCGCGGTCGCGCTGACGGCGTCTGCTGCCACCGGTGGGGTGAGCATATCCCGTCTCGTGCTGACACCCGAGCCCTGTTCCCGCCACTCCATGAAGGAGGACGGCCCGGACAGAGGGATCCGTGTTCACCCCACCACACGGCGCCGTACCCGGCGGCCTGCCCTGCGCCATCGCCGACCTGTCTTGTGCGTTTTCCCGTTTCCCCTGCTGTGTTGTTGGAGGCGTCCGTGTTGTTCGCAAGGATCCGCCGGTCGGGCCAACGGCTGATGTGCCGGGTGGGCTGTTGGACGGCCCGGTTCGGCTTCATCACCGTGCTCGCGTTGCTGGTGCTGCTGGCGGATGCGTCGCAGGGGTGGGCGGTTGCGACCATCCCTGCGGTGATTTCGAATCTGCGGAATTGGATCATCGGCCTCCTGGCCGGGCTCGCCACGCTGTTCCTCACCTTCGGTGGGCTGCGCTACCTGATGGCCGGCGGCGATCCGGGGGAAGTCGAAGCCGCCAAGCGGGCGTTGAAGGCCGCAGCGATCGGCTACGGACTGGCGGTCCTGGCTCCAGCTCTGGTCACGGTGCTCCAGGGCATCGTCGGTGCAGGCGGCGGGGGCGGACAGTGATCCGCACCAGGTACCTCATGCGCGCCGTACTCATGCTCTTCGGCTTCGTCGTCCTCGTCCTGGGGCCGCTATCGGCCCTGCCCGCCTCCGCGCAGGCAGTGCACACAGTGGCTCGGACGCCGACGGCCCCGCATCCTCCGCGGCCGGAGCCCCAGTCCGCGCCAGGCCCCACCCCCTCCCACCCCAAACCACCTGCATCACCGCCGCCCGCTCCCGACCGCCCCTCACCACAACCGACGCAGGCGCCGTCTGCGGAGCCGGCTCCCGGGCCTACGCCGCCGGCGTGTGAGGCCATAGGCAAGGAGTGCGTCAAGGACACCTCCTCAGGCTGGGATGTCCTCACCGACATCCCCGGCATGATCACGGGCGCGATCACCTCGTTCCTCGGCACGCTGATCGAGCAGATCATGAAGCCGCTCCGCGAGTTCCTCGCCGACACCCTGCTCGCCACCCCCGACGTCACCCGGCACGCCGACATCAAACGGCTGTGGAAAGCCATGCTCGCCATCACCGCCGGAATCTACGTCCTCCTCATCACGGCGGGCGGCATCACGGTCATGGGCTACGAGACCGTCCAGTCCCGCTACACCCTCAAACAGATCCTTCCCCGCCTGCTGGTGGGGATGATCGCCGCCACCACCTCCCTGACCGTGATGGGCAAGGCCATCAGCCTGGCCAACGCGCTCGCCCACGCCATCATGGCCACCGACCTCGCGGAGGCCGGACAGGGCATGGCCGAACGCGTCCTGCCGTTCGCGATCTTCGGGGCCGCCGGACTGAAGCTCTACCTGGTGATCCTCGCGATCGCGATGATCGCGCTCGTCCTGGCGGTACTGATCGGCTTCATGGTGCGCGTCGCAATGATGGCGCTGCTGGCCGTCTGCGCACCCCTGGCCCTGGCATGCCACGCCCACCCCGCCACCGACCCGGTCGCCCGGCTGTGGTGGCGAGCCCTGGCTGGCTGCCTGACCATCCAAATCGCCCAGTCGGTGACGTTCATCCTGGCCCTCAAGCTCTTCTTCGCCCCAGGCGCATCAACACTGGGCATCCCGAAGTCCGACCAGCTCGGCACACTGCTGGCCGGACTGGGCCTGTTCTGGGTGCTGTTCAAGATTCCCGGCTGGGCACTGCAGGTCATCCTGCGCGGCACACCGGCTCACCAACCGCACGCACCTGCGGCCGTGCGCGTGCTCAAGCACCTGGCGCTGTACCGGCTCATGGACCACTACCTGCCCGCAACCCGCATGCTGCGCCGCCGCAACGGCGGCACAGGCGGCAGCGGGGGAGGCAGCGGGTTCGGGCGGCCGGGCAGTGGCGGGCCAGGAGGCAGACAAGGCGGGCCCGGTGGGGGTGGAAGAGGTGGCAGTCGGCCACCCGCTCCTGGCCCCGGACCTGGCGGAGGTGCTCGCAGTCGTGCCGGTCGGCCGGCTGTCCCGCCCGGTCCTGCTGACAGCTGGGGCGCAGCCGGTGGTCCCGCAGCAGGTGAAGCACACCGCACGGACTCCTCCGGCACGAGGAACACGAGACCTGCCGTCACTACGGCTCCCGGCCCAGCGCCCAGACGCTTCGCTGCCGGCCAGGTTCTCCGGCCCCCTGGCCCGCCTGCCGCTCCCTTGGCCCGCGCATCGAACGGCTCACGAACCGTGCTCCACCCCAACCAGGCCCTCCGGCGACAGCAGCTCACCGCGCCTGTTCCCACCAAGCACACGCCAGGCGGGCCGCCCCGACCCACCCAGACATCGCTTCCGATCCGCACCGAACCCACGCCCGCGCCCCCGCAGACCCGGACATCCCTGCCGTCGCGCTCCGGTTCCACCGCGGTGCCACACCCGCCCGCCCGGCAACCGGTCCACCCCAGCCCCACCAGACACACTCGCCTGCGGCCTCCACGCCCCATGCAACTGCGACTCCCCCTCGAACCACCCAGGAGATAAACCCGTGACAGAACCCGACGACGCCACAGACGCCCCCTACACCACACGTATCCCCGCGGACATCTCCCGCCCGGACCGGATCCTGGGCCCCTTTACCGCCCGGCAGTCGGCGATCCTCGCCGCCGCGGCAGCGGTCTTCTACGGCGGCTGGTGGGCCACCCGCCCCCTCATGAGCACGCTCTCGTACGCAGCCCTGATGGTCCCGATTGCGGGCGCAGTGGCCGCGCTCGTACTCGGCCGACGGGAGGGCATCGGCCTCGACCGCTTCCTGGCCGCCGCCCTCCGACACCCCCGCACCCCCAAGCGCTGCGTGCACGCCCCCGACGGCGTTCCGCCGCTGCCAGACGTTGTTCCTGCCCGCTGGGCGAAGAGTGCCGGGCCGCCTCCCGCCGCGATGCGCATGCCCTACGACGGCATCACCCCAGGCGGCGTGCTCGATCTCGGCAGCGACGGAAAGGCCGCCGTGGCGGAGTGTTCCACGGTCAACTTCGAGTTGCGGTCGACGGCCGAACAACAAGGCTTGAGCGCGGCGTTCACCCGTTGGCTCAACTCCCTGACCGGCCCGACCCAGCTGCTGGTGCGCTGCCACCGCATCGACCTCGCACCGCTCGTCGACAACCTCCACCACCACGCTGCCGCACTGCCTCACCCCGCCCTGGAGCGAGCGGCCCGCGACCATGCCGACTTCCTCTCCGACCTCTCGCTGAGCCGAGACCTCCTGGGACGGCAGACCCTGCTGATCGCCCGTGAAGAGACCACAGGGCGCAACGTGCGCGGCGGTACGGGAGAGGGACGAGCACTACAGCGTCTGGAGGAAGCGGCCCGGGGTCTTGCTCCGGCCGAGATCACCGTCACGCCCCTGGACGGCCCGCGCAGCGCCGAGCTGGTCAGCGCAGCCTGCAACCCCAACACCCCCGCCCACAGCCACGACCGAACGGAAGGCGACCGGTGATGCCCCGACTCCTGCACGGCCGCCGCCGTCCCCCCATCCCGCCGCAGGTGACCGGCGTCAAAGAGCTGCTCGATGTGACCGGCCCCGAGTCCCTCGAGATCCATGCCCGCACCCTCGCCGTCGGCGCCCACATGGCCACCACCATGGTCGTCACCGGCTACCCTGCCGAGGTCACCCCCGGCTGGCTCGCCCCCCTCCTGAACTTCCCCGGCCACCTTGACATCGCCCTGCACATCGAGCCCGTCCCCAACCCCGTGGCCGCCGCCGGACTGAAGAAACAGCGCGCCCGCCTCGAATCCGGCCGTCGGACCGGTTTCTCCAAGGGACACCTGGACGACCCCGAGGTGGAGGCTGCGGCCGCGGACGCCGCGGAGCTGGCCTACCGCATCGCCCGAGGCGAGGGAAAGCTCTTCCACGTCGCCCTGTATCTCACCGTCCACGCCCCCGACGAGGACACCCTCGCCGACCAAGCCGCCGCCGTCCGCGCCATCGCCGAGTCGTTGCTGATGTCGGTGGCGCCGACCACCTACCGGGCGCTGCCCGGCTGGCTGGCCACCCTCCCGCTCGGCCTCGACACCCTCAAGATCCGCCGGACCTTCGACACCGCGGCCCTGGCCACGTGCTTCCCCTTCACCAGCCCCGACCTGCCCCCACCGGCCGACAGGCAGGGCGAGTCAGCGGGAGTGTTGTACGGGTTGAACGCGGTCTCAGGTGCCCCGGTGCTATGGGACCGCTTCGCCCAGGACAACTACAACTCCATCACCCTGGCCCGCTCCGGTGCCGGCAAGTCCTACCTCGCCAAACTCGAACTGCTCAGGCTGATGTTCACCGGCGTCACCGCCTCGGTCATCGACCCGGAGGACGAATACGTCCGCCTCGCCGAGACCGTCGGCGGACGTGTGGTGCGGCTCGGATCCGACGGCGTATGCCTCAACCCCTTCGACCTCCCACCTGCGACATCCGGCGAAGAGGACGTGCTGACGCGTCGTGTACTGTTCCTTCACACCTTTCTCGCGGTCCTGCTGGGCACCGACGTGACCGCCACCGAGAAGGCTGTGCTGGACCGGGCGATCCTCGCCGCCTACACCCGTGCCGGGATCACCGCGGACCCCCGTACCTGGCAGCGCACACCACCCACGCTCGCCGACCTGGCCACCGTGCTGACCGAGGACAGCGGCGACGTAGCGGCGGGTCTTGCCGACCGGATGGTCCCGTACACCTTCGGCTCGCATGCCCGGATGTTCAACGGCCTCAGCACCGCTGCCACCTTTGGCCATCTGGTTGTCTTCGCGCTCCGCAGCCTGCCTGAGGAGGTTAAGGCACCGGCGATGCTGCTTGCCCTGGACGCGATCTGGCGGCAGGTCACCTCCCGGCGTGACACTGGTCGGCACCTGGTCGTGGTGGACGAGGCGTGGCTGCTGATGCGCGACGGTGCCGGAGCCCGCTTTCTGTTCCGCATGGCCAAGGCCGCCCGCAAGTACTGGACCGGACTGGCGGTCGTCACCCAGGACGCCGACGACGTCCTCGCCTCACCCCTGGGCAAGGCCATCGTCTCCAACGCCGCCACCCAGATCCTGCTCCGCCAGGCACCTCAAGCCATCGAAACCATCAGCCAGAACTTCCACCTCTGCCACGGTGAACGGGCATTCCTGCTCTCCGCCTCCCGCGGCGAGGCTCTGCTGCTCACCGGTGACCGCCGGCACAAAGTCGCCCTGATCAGCGTCGCCGCCCCCGGCGAACACGACGTCATCACGACAGACCCCGGTGAACTGGCCGCCGCCCAACACCCAGGCGGTGAGGCCGCCTTCTCCGCCGAGGGTCGTGCCGGCGCGGGCACCTGCGTCGACGGCGACGAGGGGTGGGCGCCGTGACCGAGTCCATGGTACGAGCCATCGCACAGCCGGGCAGCCCCTTGGTGGACTTCCTCACCCACCCTGAGACGTTCGTCCCCACCGTGCTCCACACCGCCCTCGACTGGTGCACCGCAGCCGCGCCCTTCCTGATCTCCACCGCCCTCGTGTCCACAGCATCTGCGTACTACACCCGTCGCCGACTGCTGCGTTCACGCCGGCAGCGCCTGGCCGACGGCGCCCACTGCGTGGAGATCCTCGCCCCACCCCATGTCGCCCCCAAGGGCGGGGAAGTCCTCTGGGCCCAACTCGCCGGACTCCTACGCCCCTGGTGGCGCCGCCTCACCACCGGCCAGCCCCACCTCGCCTTCGAATACACCTGGGCCCACGACGGCCTGCGCATCCGCATGTGGATCCCGGGCACAGTGCCGATGGGCCTGGTACGCCGCGCCGTCGAAGCCGCCTGGCCCGGCGCCCACACCCGCATCACCGAACCCACCCCCCTCCTCCCCAACACAGACACCGCCGCCTGCACGGCCGGGCGCCTACGGCCGGCCCGCCCCGACATCCTGCCGCTGCGCACCGACCACCCCACCGACCCCCTACGCGCGCTCCTCCAGGCCGCCACCGGCATGGCCGAACACGAATCGGGCTGCGTGCAGATCCTGGCCCGCCCCGCCACCGGCCGTGCCCTGCGCCGCGCCCGCCGCCAGGCACGGCGACTCAAGGCCGGGCACGCCCCGGCCCGTCTTTCCGCCCTGGCCGCACTCCTCCTCCATCGCGCCCAGCCCGCCGCCACCGGTAAGCAGGACCCCGACCACAGCACCGCCGTACGACAGATGGTCGCCAAGCAATCCGGATCCCAATGGCAGTGCGCCCTCACCTACGCCGCCGCCTGCTCGCAGAAGGCGGAGCGGGCTCAGGATGTGGCGCGGGGCCGGGCCCACGCGATCGCCGCCGCCTTCGGCCTGTACGCCGACCGCAACTACCTCACCCGCACCCGCCTCCGCCGCCCCCAACCCCAGCTCACCGCCCGACAGTTCCCATCCTCTCGCCCGGCGCTGCTGTCGGTGCCGGAACTCGCCGCCCTTGCCCACCTCCCCCACGCCCCGGACGCGCCCGGAGTGCGGCGGGCCGGTGCCCGCTCCGTCCTGCCTCCCCCGCAGATCCCCGAACCCGCCCCAGGAAGTGGCGTCAAACCCCTGGGACACTCTGATGCCGGCGCTCGCCGTGGCGTGGGGCTCGCGGTTGCCGACGCCCGCCACCACCTCCACGTCATGGGAGCGACCGGCTCCGGAAAATCCACCCTCCTGGCCAACCTCGTCCTCGACGACGTACGCCACCACCGGGGCATCGTCGTCATCGACCCCAAGGGCGACCTGGTCACCGACCTGCTGGACCGCCTCCCCGACACCTGCGCCGACCGCCTCGTCCTCATCGACCCCGACGACCATCACACGCCTCCGTGCCTGAACGTGCTGGACGGTGCGGACATGGACGTCGTCGTGGACAACATCACCGGCATCTTCCGCCGGATCTTCACCGCCTTCTGGGGACCACGCACCGACGACCTCATGCGCGCCGCCTGCCTGACCCTCCTCAAACACCGCCACCGCACCGGCCAGCTCGTCACCCTCGCCGACATCCCCCGCCTCCTCGGCGAAAGCGCCTACCGCCTCCGCATCATCCCCGCCCTCCACGACCCCGTCCTCCGCGGCTTCTGGGCCTGGTACGAGTCCATGTCCGAACCCTCCCGCGCCGCCGTGGTCGGCCCGGTGATGAACAAGCTCCGCGCCTTCCTCCTGCGCGACTTCGCCCGCCGCGCAATTGCCGCCGGCCCCTCCACCTTCGACCTCACCCACGTCCTCAACGGCGGCATCCTCCTCGCTCGCCTCCCCAAGGGCGCGCTCGGGGAGGAGACCGCCCGGCTACTTGGCTCCTTCATCGTCGCCGGAACCTGGCAAGCAGCCTCCGCCCGCGCCCGCACCCCCGAACACCAGCGCATCGACGCCACCTTGAGCATCGACGAGGCCCACAACTTCCTGACCTTGCCCTATCCGCTGGAGGACATGCTCGCCGAGGCCCGCGGCTACCGCCTGTCCATGCTGCTGGCCCACCAGCACCTCGCCCAGCTCCCACGCGACCTACGCGAAGGCATCTCCGCCAACGCCCGCAACAAAGTCTTCTTCAACGCCTCCCCCGAAGACGCCACCACCCTGGAACGCCATACCCTCCCCGCGCTGGCCGCCCACGACCTCGCCCACCTCGGCCCCTACCAGGCCGCCGCCCACCTCCTGACCGGCGGCGCGGAATCGGCCGCCTTCACCCTCACCACCCGCCCCCTCCCACCCGCCGTACCAGGGCGAGCCAAAGACCTGCGCACGGCAGCCGCCGACCGCAACAGACCCCGCCCCGCCACCCGCCCCTAACAACACACCTCAACCTGCTCCCCTGGAGGGATCTGTCATGCCCGCACTCCCACGTCCTGCCTTCGGCCCCGGTTCCCGCTACACCGCCCGGGCCGCCACCACCCGCCCACGCACCTCCCCACGGCACACGGACGTCGCCACCCTCTCCCGCCGTCTCACCCCACGCGACATGTGGCTGGTCCGCATGCTCCACGAACACCACGTACTGACCACACACCAAATCGCCCGCCTCGCCTACACCTCACAGCGCTCCACCCAACGCCGCCTGCGCACCCTCCACCAGCACGCCGTCCTCGACTCCTTCCGCCCCCTGACCACATCCGGCACCGCCCCCGAGCACTACACCCTCGGCCCCGCCGGAGCCGCCGTCCTCGCCTCCCACGCCGGCCTGGACGTCTCCGCGACCGGCTGGCGCCCCACAAACACCGGCCGCATCGCCTACTCCCCCTCCCTCGGCCACGACCTCGGCGTCAACGACCTCCTCACCCACCTCGCCGCACACGCCCGCACCACCCCCGACACCGGGCTGTCGCTGTGGCTGTCCGAACGCTCCGCCACCCGCCGCTGGGGCGACATCATCCGCCCCGACGCCTACGCCCACTGGCAAGACGGCGACCACCTCCTGCCGTTCTTCCTCGAATACGACACCGGCAGCCAGCCCCTGCCCCGCGTCGAAGCCAAACTCACCGCCTACGCCGCCTTCACCACCGCCACCAGCACCCGCCCCGCCCTGCTCATCCACACCCGCACACAGTCCCGCGACCAAGCCCTACGCCAACGCCTCGCCGACACCGCTCGCGAACTGGGCCTGAACGTGGCCACCGCCTCCGCAGACTTCACCACCACCAGCCCCTGGGGCCCCTGGTGGGCACCACTGGATCGCGCAGGCCGCCGCACCACCCTGGCCCACCTTGCCGCCCAGTGGGCCGACCTCAGCCCCGCCTCGGGACTGGAACTGACCGACGCCGACACCGTCCTCACTCTCCCCGTCCCCTCCCTCCCGCCCGCAGCGGGCAGATCATGAGCTCTCTGCTCGGCAAGACGGCCTCCGGCGTCGGCTGCGCAGTCATCGCCCTGCCCCTGCTCGCCGCCCTCACCCTCGCCGCAGCCCTCGGCAGCCCGTCCTCGGGCAGCAGCGCAGCAGCCTCCCCAAGCGCACACGCCCTCACCGACATCCCGCCCCGCATACTCGCCCTCTACCAGCGCGCCGCCCCCGAGTGCCCCGGCCTGTCCTGGACCACCCTCGCCGCCATCGGCAAGATCGAAACCAACCACGCACGCCACCCCACCATGACCTCCCCAGCAGGCGCCGTAGGGCCCATGCAATTCATCCCGTCCACCTTCACGGCGTACGCCCATCCCGTACCGCCCGGCGGGAAGAAACCCCCCACACCGTGGGACCCGATCGATGCCGTGTACGCCGCAGCGCGACTGCTGTGCGCCCACGGCGCCAGGCACGGCAAACACCTGTGGGCCGCGCTCTTCGCCTACAACCACTCCCACGCCTACGTAAGCCACGTCCTGACGACCGCAAGCGCCTACGCGGCCCGCATCGCCGCCCCAACCAGTGCGGCTGCCAAGGCGGTTGCCTTCACCCGCTCCCAGCTCGGCACCCCCTACGTCTGGGGCGGCGACGGCGCCGCCGACGGCGGCTTCGACTGCTCCGGCCTCACCCAAGCCGCCTACCGCACCGCAGGCATCACCATCCCCCGTACCGCCCAGACCCAGTACAACGCCGGCCCCCGCCTCCCGAAAGACACCGCCCTCGCCGCGGGTGACCTGCTGTTCTTCGGCCCCAGCCCCCGGCACATCACCCACGTCACCCTCTACACCGGCAGTGGCACGGCCATCGACGCCCCACATTCTGGAGCAGTTGTCCGCCAAGGCCCGGCGCGCACCAACTCCCCGTCCTTCCAGGGCGCAACCAGGCCCGCAGCACGAGCAGGCGGTGGCCGGTGAAGCAGCTCGAAGCCCGCGAAGCCGTCACGCTCCTGCGCGCTATGACCCGGGTCCTGTGCGTCGTCGGAGTCCTGGCACTGATCTTCACCACCGTCAACGTCACCCGCTTCGCCACCAGCCGCGGCGTTCCCCTCTTCATTGCCGCCCTCCTCGACCCCATACTCGGCACCGCGCTGGCCGGTGTCCTCTACGTCGACTCACGCCTGGCCGCATGGGGCATCACCCCACCCGCCTGGTCCACCACCCTGCGCTGGAGCGCTGGCTCCACCGCCGCCCTGATGAACACGTGGGAAAGCCTCTGGCCCGATGGGCAGATCGGCTGGCCCGACCACGCCGACCCCGCAGCCGTCCTCCTCCACCTCACCCCCGCCCTCCTCCTGATCGCTCTCACGGAAACCATCGCCGCCTACCGACGCACCCTCACCGAACTCCGCGACCGCACCAACCCCACCAGCCCGACGGATCCGACCGAACCGACCGGTCCGACCGGACCGACCGACGTCACCAATCCGACCGGCCCGCCAGACCCCCGCACAGCCCCCACACTCAGATCGGGTGCCGAGCTCACCGACCGGGAACCGACCACCGGCGCTGCTCCGCCACCCGATTCCCCACCGCAGAACACATCCGGCCCCACCCCGATCTGTGTCCTGACGGACCGCCCTGACCCGACCTCCACCAGGCCCGACATGGCCAACGAGCCGCCCCGCAGACCACCCCCCGACCGTGACCGACCGCCAGCCGGCCTGCGGGCGGCAGACGCCGACCTATGGCCGCACGCCCTCGCCCTCGACAACGCCATCCGGGCGGCCACCGGCCAGCCCGCAAGCATCTGGCGACTCCGCAACGAACTGCACCTCGGCTCCCACCGCGCCCGCCGCATCCACTACCAGCTCCACAACCGCCCGACCGACCGACCACCCCCCGACCGGATGAACCCCGCCCGGATCGCTCCGACCGACCACACCGACCAGACACCGACCGGCCGACCGACCGCTCCCTAAACCCACGGCCCCACACCGGCCCGGTCCCGTCCATGACGCAATCCCGTATCCGTCCGGAAGCCACGGCACCCACTCCGACCAGGAACGATCCCGCGAAATGCGTCGCTTGACTTCCCGCCCGCATCGAGCGTCCATGGTCGTGGCCGAGCCGCGGGTTCCCCAAGCGTGAACTCGCGCTCATCACGGCCACGTTCGCCCGGATCAACGCGCCGCGCACGCGCCGGGCGAACACCGCGGCCCACACACGCGGCCCGCACCCCGGCCGGGGACCTCAACCACCACACTGCACTCGGAATCGAGGACCCCAACATGTCCGACACCAACCCCGACACCACACCCAACCCCAAAGGCACCTCCCGCCCGGAACCGCTGACGGGCCTGACCGGCGCAGCCGCCGATGTCTACACGGAACTGCTTGGCCTGACCGAACCTGTCACCGTCGCCGAGCTCGCCCACATCGCAGGCATCGGCCACTCCACCGCCGGACGAGCCGTAGCCACCCTGGAGAAGCGCGGCCTCGCCACCCGCACCCGAGGCGGCCACGACGGCCCCCGCCGCATGCCCGACCTCTGGCACCCCGTAACACTGGCACCTGCCCCCGAGGCCACCGAGTCCCCAGAACACGGCGAACAGCCCACCGACGCGCAGCCGGAAAGCTCTCCCACCGACTCCGCAAAGCCGGTCGAGGACGACGTGGAACGCGGTGAGGACACGTCCGAGGAAAGCACCTCTGACGCTTCCGCGACGCCTGACCCCGAGAGCCTCGGCCTCACCATTACGGACAACGCCAACGTGCCCGCGGACACCCCGCCCGACGGCACCTCCAACACCTCACACGCCAACAACACCACCCCCAGCACCGAGCCGGAAGCCGACACCCCCCACGTAGACCCGCCCCAGAACACCGAGCACCCCGACGACAACAGCCAGGACCACGGCCCTCAGAGCGAGACCAACGACACCCCCATGTCAAGTGAAGACACCGAGGCAACGTCGGCCCCGGCACAACCGGCACCGGCCAAGGACGGGCGGCTCGCACCGGGAGCACTCCGGCAGATGGTCATCGACCACCTCCACGCACACCCCGACGAAGCATTCACCGCCACCCGCATCAGCCGCATCATCGACAAATCCTCGGGTGCCATCGCCAACGCCCTTGAGAAGCTGGCCAGTCAGGGAATCGCCGAGCAGGTCACTGACCGGCCGCGCACGTTCCGACTCGCCAACATCGCTGTGAACAACACGAAGTAGCCACCCACCGACACTGGGCCGGGCGTACCCGCACATCATGCGGGTACGCCCGGTCCCCTTCTCCTTCGTCACCGCTGGGCTGTCGGAGCGGCGAGGCGCGTGGCGGTCTCCAGCAAGCGGCGGCGCTCGGCCAGCGGGAGGCGGTCGACTTCACCCAGCCGGGCGAGCACATCCTGGTCGAATGGGAGCGTCGTCCGCTGGGGGTTCGCCACGTTCAGCAGACAAGCGGCGGCTTCGTCGACGACGAGGCCCAGCGAGCATGGGCGACTGCCGAGTAGGTCGCGATCGCTGAGCTGGACGATGAGCGTGGCAAGCAGGTCATGGAGGTGTGGGACGGCGGCGTCGTCCGGGTCTGCCAGATAGGTGAGGGCCTCTGTGAGCAGGCGGTGGACGGCGTAGTTGCCGTGCGGCTTCATGGCTGTTTCTCCTTCTGTAGGCGCGGGTTGCCGATGGCAGCTGTCCCGGAATACCCAGACGTGCGTTCCGGGGCGGGGCCGCCGGTGCGTCCCGGCGGCCCCGGCTGGCTTAGGGGCGGGTGTGGGCGACGGGGCCGGTCCCTGAGGCCGGACGGTGTTGGCGTGGAACGGGTGCGGGGTCGGCGATCGCAGTGCATAGAC
>NZ_BBUY01000043.1 GCF_001590865.1 Streptomyces sp. NBRC 110611 | reverse complement strand
CATTCACTGTCATCTCGAACAACACGGCAGTCCGGATCATTTACTGCCTTCCCCTCGGATTTTTCAGCGGAGAACTTGTATACAAGTTCTCCGCAGCCGCGCCGCGACTGAGTCAGTGTACCGTATTTTGCTCGAACAACAAAATCTTTCTCTACAACCCAAGAGTGGTCATTATTTGTCGAAAATTCTACATGCTGCAAAGCAGCTCCCCCCCCCTCTCGGAAGATAAACAGTTTCACCGTCTTGGCGCCCAGCAACTCAGCATATCCGCTCACCTTAAGGAATCTGTCATACCCTTCCTTGACGATATTTGCGCAATGCCATGGTTCAACCTTGAGAGTTTTCTCCTTGAGTTTTTCAAGCGCTTCTTTTGCCTTATCCACAGCATCCTTCACCTTCGCCGACGCATCCGCAGCCTTCTTAATCGACTTAACCAGCGCCCAGGTCTCCCGGACCACCTTGAGGACATCGGAGATACTCTTCCCGGTTCTTACGCTATCTACCACCTTCTTAAGATTTTCGGCCGCCTGGACGGCACCCTTTACAGTTTGCCCAGCTGCGGTGCCCCCCGAAGCAACTGCCAGACCAACACTGGTAGCCAACTCGACAACAGTGTCCGCCACCACCCACGTGGGATCCTTGAATGCAACAACATAGACAGGTGTGTCAGTCATATTTGCTAGATGAACATTACTGGACCCGGCAGTACTACCTTTATACTCGCTACACAAAGCAGGGTCGTCCAAAAAATATCCGCCACTGGTAGCGCGCACAACCCGAGGGTGGGTGAAATGTGGATTTTCGGCGCTCGCGTGAGCGGCGACTAGTGCTGAAATTACCACGAAAATTAAAGACATTAGGGCGACAGGAGCAGCTCGCCTTCTTCCAGTGAAGCGTTTCCCACAAGGAATCCTCAAGAGACTCTCCATTCAATCGTTATTATTCGATTATCAAAAAACGCGCATCGCCACCAAGCTGTGCGCAAACAATGTCATAGCTTCGTACGGACACGCGATTCCTCCGTGACCTCGACGAAGCGGAGAGCTTCTTCCGCGCCGTGAAGCCGTTTTTCCCTATGGACGGACTCGGGGCTGTAGCCGCCCTCATTGACCTTGATCCTTGAGGGTTATTAATAAAGGTCACGAAGCTGTTTGGAAGAAGGCGAGTCGATCGCCGACGAGTAGACAAGCACACGAAGCCCCTGTGGAGACAGATTTCTTGGTCGAGAACCCGGCAGGGCAGAAGCAGATGTAGTAGGCGATGTCCGTGGGGTCGGTGAGGCTGCGTCGTGCGAGCAACCAGTGGTCCTAGCCTTCCCGCCGCCAGGGCCGGATCGCGGCCGCGGCCCAGTTACTCGCGCAGGCCGTGAGCCCCGTCACCGCAGCTCAGGCGCGTCCTCGCGTGGCCAGGAAGCTGGCTGATCAGCTCGTGCGCGCGGACCTGACCGAAGAACTCCATGTGGTGATGACCATATGTGATTTCGGGACGGCGAGGACATGAGGGATGTGGTGTTCCTCCAGCCACATCCGGATCCGGCTTGTCTGGCCTAGTGACCTGAGTCAGAGATTCGGTGGCAGTAGGCGGAGACTTTGTCGAGGGTCTCGTCAGCTGTCTTCGTCCAGATGAACGGTCGGGGTTGCTCGTTCCAGTCGGCGAGCCAGGCCCGGATGTCGCGTTCGAGGGCCTGGACGGAGCGGTGGACGCCGCGCTTGAGCTTCTTCTGCGTGAGTTCGGCGAACCACCGCTACCAGGTTCAGCCAGGACGAGCTCGTGGGCGTGAAGTGCAGGTGGAAGCGCGGGTGCGCCAGCAGCCACTTCTTGACGTCGGGCGTCTTGTGGGTCGCGTAGTTGTCGAGGATCAGGTGCACGCCGAGGTCTGCCGGGACCTCCTTGTCGAGCCTGGCCAGGAACTTCTTGAACTCCACGGCCCGGTGCTGGCGGTGCAGGGAGCCGATGACCGTCCCCGTCGCCACTTCCAAAGCGGCGAACAAGGTGGCGGTGCCGGCCCGGACGTAGTCGTGGCTGCGGCGTTCGGGGACACCGGGCATCATCGGCAACACCGACTGGGACCGGTCGAGGGCCTGGATCTGGGACTTTTCATCCACGCACAGGACCAGGGCCTTCTCCGGCGGGTCGAGGTAGAGCCCGACCACGTCACGGACCTTGTCGATGAACAGCGGGTCCGTGGACAGCTTGAAGGTCTGCGTGCGGTGCGGGGCCAGGGCGAAGGCGCGCCAGATCCGAGAGATGGCCGACTGTGACATTCCCGTGGCCGCGGCCATCGACCTGGTCGACCAGTGGGTGGCGTTCTTCGGGGTCTCTTCCAGTGTCTTGACGATCACCCGCTCGACGTCGGCATCGGTGATCTTCCGCGGGACACCGGGCCGCGGCTCGTCACACAAGCCGTCCAGGCCGTGCTCCAGGAAACGCCGCCGCCAGGTGCGGACGGTGTCCGGGGCGATCCGCAGGCGTCGCGACACCTCCATGATCGAATGCCCCTCGGCGCACTCCAGCACGATCCGCGACCTTTGAGCCAACGCCTGGGCCGTCGTGCGACGACGCACCCAGCCCGCCAGCACAGCCCGCTTGGCATCAGTCAGCGACAACGGCGGAATCTTCGGACCCGGACGACTCATACCCAACCAACGACAAATCTCCGACTCAGGTCACAAGAGCTCATCGGCAGTAACCCAGCCGAACGGGATCCCGATGGCGACCGCCACACAGCGGCACTCCGCAACCTGTTCAACCGCCTACTGGGCCATTCTCTGGGGGATTCGAGTGCCGCAGGCGCTCGGTTGCCCGTGTTGGTGCAGGTGGGCGACCTGACGGGTTGAGGATGGCAGTGCGACAGGTGTGGTGCAATCGCTGGATCGGGTGCGGGCTGCCTGGATCTCACGTGTGAGTGTTGAGGTTGGCCATGAGCTGGCGGTTTGAGCTGCCCCGAGTTTCGTAGAGTCCGTTCTTGATTGATTCAGGCGGACTGCGGGACTCTCTTCTGGCCATGCCAGAAGTCGTGTTCGTGCTCGGCGGGCGGTATGTAGTCGAACGCGGAGTGGAGGCGCTCTTCGTTGTGCCACGTGACCCATTGGAAGATCGCCCGCTCGACTTGATCGACGTCCTTCCAGAGGCCCTGCATCTCGATCAGCTCGGCTTTGAAGGTGCCGTTTAGAGCCTCGGCCATCGCGTTGTCGTAGCTGTCCGCGACGGAGCATCTGGTAGGAGATATCGACGGCTTCGTGCTCGTCCACCAGTCGCTCGTAGATCCGCTTGACCGTGTGCCGCTGCTTCCGCGGCGCGGTCAGATCCGCCTTCAGGATGGCGTCGACCAAGGGCTGGTATGGGTCGAGCCGCGTCGCCCGCGGCCTCATCTTCTTCCGCGGCTCCGGCAGGGCCGACGCCAGGGCCCTCTGCACGGTCTCGTAGCCGACGCCGTACTTCCGCATGACAGCGCGCGTCGACATGCCGGTTCTGGTATCACGACGGATCGCCGCGTACAGATCGACCTTGGACTTCGGCGCCACCCATGCCCCCTTGTCGTGCAGAGCACAACCATGGTCCCGAGGCAAGCACCGAGGTGTTCTCAAAACTCAGCGACAAACGTTCTGGAAAGTCACCTACAATGCCAGGAGGGGGAGCGTCAGCTCAGGATGTCGGCACCGTGGCAGGTCCGCGCAGGTCACGGTGGTCGTGCGCGGACAGTTGGTGGCCGAGAAGGAAATCGATGCTGTCTGGACCAGCGCGTCCACGCTAAGGGCATGCAGAGGAACAACGTGTTGCTTCCGCGGATCTGGCTCGTTGATGTGGTATGGGCATATCGCAGGAGACTCGTGACCAACTCGCCGTGAGATTCGCATTGTTGTTCCCGCACCTGGACGAGCGCCAACGCCGTCTGCTGACGGGGGCCGAGGCTCGATTCCTGGGACACGGCGGGATCCGGGCCGTCGCGCAGGCGGCCGAGGTCAGCGAGACGACCGTCCGCAAGGGCGTGGAAGAGCTGGAGGCGGGAGCGGAGCCGCTGGGTCGGGTCCGCCGCCCCGGCGGCGGGCGCAAGAGAGCCGCCGAGGTAGATCCGGGGCTGCGGCCGACACTGCTGGCCCTGGTCGAGCCGGAGGAGCGCGGGGATCCGATGTCGCCCTTGCGCTGGACGGTGAAGTCGACCAGACAGCTGGCCGCCGCGCTGACCCGGCAGGGCCACCGGGTCAGCGCGGACACGGTCGGCGACCTGCTGCGCGAGGAAGGCTTCAGCCTGCAGGCCAACGCCAAGACCCTGGAGGGCAGGCAGCATCCGGACCGTGACGCGCAGTTCCGCTACCTCAACGAGCAAGCCCGTGAGCACCGCGACAGCGGACAACCAGTGATCAGCGTCGACACCAAAAAGAAGGAGCTGGTGGGGCAGTTCAAGAACGACGGCCGCCAGTGGCGGCCCGCGGGCACCCCGGCCGAGGTCGGCGTCCACGACTTCCCCGACAGGGAACTCGGCAAGGCTATCCCGTATGGCATATACGACGTGGCGGCGAACACCGGCTGGGTCAACGTCGGATGCGACCATGACACCGCCGCGTTCGCGGTGGAATCCATCCGGCGCTGGTGGAACGCCGTCGGACTTGCCCAGTACCCCCACGCATCGCGGCTGCTGATCACCGCGGACGCCGGTGGCTCCAACGGGTACCGCACCCGTGCCTGGAAAGTGGAGCTGCCCCGGTTCGCGGCCCAGACCGGACTTGAAGTAACGGTATGCCACCTACCGCCGGGCACATCGAAGTGGAATAAGGTGGAACACCGACTGTTCTCCCACATCACCATGAACTGGCGCGGTCGGCCCCTGACCAGCCACGAAGTGATCGTGAACAGCATCGCGGCGACCACCACCCGCGCCGGCCTACGCGTAGACGCCTGCCTGGACACCGGCTCCTACCCGACCGGAGTCGAAGTCAGCGACACGCGGCTTGCAGCCCTGCCGATCAGCCGCCACGTCTTCCACGGGGACTGGAACTACACCCTGCACCCCACCGCTGAGGCAGCCGCGACCACCGAGGCCATCCCTACCGCACGGGATGAATGGCCTCGCGCGCCCACCCTCCCCGAGCTGATCGGGATGACCGTCCCAGAGCTGGACGAACTGATCACACGCCTCGCCGACCTGCGGCAGGCCCAGCGCGAGGAACGGGTGCGTAGCCACCCCATTGACGACGCCCGCACAAGCCCCGAACCGGGCGTCCGCCCACCTTCCTGTTCCCCGATCGCGTCGTGGCCACCCTGCTCCACCTGCGCCTGGGCCTGTCCGACGACACCCTCGCCCGGCTCCTGCGGACCAGCCCAACCACCATCCACCGCGTCGTCAAAGAGACCCGGCAGCTGCTCACGCAGCTCGGCCACACCGTGGAGCCCGTCCCGGCCCCGACACACCTGCCGACGCGCATCCCCAGGTACGTCCCGGCGGCGGCCAGCAGCAACCAGAGCAAGATCAAAACAGCGTGTTGATTATCTGCACGCCCTAAGTGGTCGGCTCAGTAATTCCTTCGGGGGTTGATCACGCTGCCAGCGTGACGGAGGATTCTTCGTGGTGATCGGCGGTGTGCCGGTCGAGCCTGGCCAGCAGATCGTCCAAGTCGGAGGTGGTGAACTTCCACTGGAACGGCTGTGCCGTGGCGTTGTAGCGGTCTTCGAATGCTCGGAGCCGGTTCCTGACCTCGGTGAGGTCGGGGAAGTCGTTGGGTGAGACGACCTTGCGCTGGACGGAGGAGAAGTAGATCTCGATTTGGCTCAGCCATGAGGCATGTACGGGTGTGTGGACCATGACCGCGTTCGGGAACGCCGCGGCCAGCCGGGCGGCGGCCTTCTGCCCGCGGTGGGAGGAGCCGTTGTCCACGATCCAGAACACGCGCTTGGCACTGGCGTAGGGCTCGGTACTCATGACCTGGGTGACCAGGTTCATGAACGGGACGATGCCGGTGCGTGCTTCGGTGCGGCCGAATACCTGTGCCCTACGGACGTCGTAGGCGGCCAGGTAGGCCAGGGCGCCGCCGCGTCCGTAGCTGTGGTTGACGCGCATCGCGCGGGCCTTGCCGGGGGCGAGGGTGCGGTGGCAGCGGCAGCAGGCCTGGATGGAGGTCTTCTCGTCTGCGCTGATCACGTACTCGTCATCGCTCAGGTGCTCGCCCTGCCAGGTGCGGGCGTACAGGTCCAGCACATGGGCGGCCTTGGGCCGGAAGCCGGGGTCGGTGATGAAGATCCAGGAACGGTGCTGCCAGGGCTTGAGCGCGTCTTGGACCAGCCAGCGGCGCACGGTGGAGGCCGAGACTAAGGCGGCGATGCCCCGGGCCACGGCCTCGCGGGCCAGCTCCGGGCATGACCAGCGGGCCAGCGGCACCTCGGTCCAGCGGGTAACTGGCAGGCCAGCGCCTTGACCTGGGCGGCCTGCAGCGCCGTGAAGGACGGCGGGCGGCCCGAGCGGCAGCGGTCGGCCAGGCCCGGCAGGCCCTGCTCGGCGAACCGGCCCCGCCATGTGCGCACGGTGTCCAGGTGCAGGCCCGTTTCCCTGGCGATGCGCGCGTTGGAGCGGCCGCGCGCTGCGTGCAGGCCCGTAGGCCATCTTCTTCAGCCGCTCGCGCTCGGCGGCAGTCGGGGCTATCGGGCGGGCCAAAGCAACGGGCAAGGCAGGCAAGCCAATCAGAAGAAGTGAATCTTACCGGCCGCACCGTTCACACCGGGAACTCTGCACCGCGGTGTCTTCCGGCCGTGTTCCGGCCGCGCCCCGTGTTGGATCCACACGCTCTAGTTGGGTCCAGCCTCGCTCCTTCAGCAGCTCGATCAGTCGACGGGCCGGCGGCGCGGTGTCGAACGCCAGCGTGTCCATCAGCGTGGCGGAGCCTGTCAACGTGATCAAGGCAGGTGAAGTGCTCTATCGCTGTGCCGGGATCGTTTGATTGTCGGGTCTGGGTTCGTCGGGTTTGTTGATCCAGGCGGCCTTGGGGAGTTTCGGTGGCTCCGGGGCCTTGCGGACGAAGCGTTCGGGGTGCTTCTCGTAGACGCTGGCGAGGACGTCGGCGCGCATCTCGCGCAGCTGGTCGGCGAGGCCGTGGTGCACATCGACCGGGGTGTGCATGGCTATCCCGGAGTGGCGGTGGGCCAGGTTGTACCAGTCGAAGAACCACTCGCACCAGGCGCGTGCGTCCTCGACGCAGCCGAATCTGTCGGGGAAGTCGTGTCGGTATTTGAGGGTCTTGTACTGGCTCTCCGAGTACGGGTTGTCGTTCGACGTCTTCGGCCGGGAGTGCGACTTGGTGACGCCCAGGTTCGACATCATCTGCGCGACGTTCTCGGCGACCATCGGCGAGCCCCGGTCGGAGTGGATCGTCAACCGGCCGTGTTCCACCTCGTACTTGGCGATCGTGGAGGACAGGAACTGCTCGGCCAGGTCCTTGTTCTCGTGCGCGGCAAGCATCCAGCCGACTGTGTAGCGGCTGTAGATGATGCGGTGCCGGCGGGTTGCCGTCAGGTCGTGGTTTCGCCCCGGCAGTGGAGGCCACAGCGGCCAGCCCGCGGGGTCGGTGACGAGCTGGAGGTTCACGCCGTGGCGACGGTGCTTTCCCTAGTGGTCGCCGCGGCCGCCGGCGCCCCGGTCGCATTCTGCCAGGGTGCCGTCCACCCGCAGGTACTCCGCCCTGGCTTCGCCTCACGCAGGGCTCGGGTCAGGCCCGGGGCCCGGCGGGCCGGCAGCACCGCCACGGAGCGGACACAGGCGTGCGCGGTGCCCACGCTGATCCGGAACCCCACCGCGATCCGGGCGAGAGTGAGGTGCTGCTTGAGGTACACGAGTGCGACCAGGGCACGCCCGGACGCCGGCAGCTTGCACCGGCAGTCACCCCCCGAAGGACGATCAGCATCATCACCGTCTCCACGAGCGCGTGCGGCAGGTCCAGAGCAGCAGATACGTAATCAACCAGGCCCCTCGGGCGAAGAGAAGACACGAGAGACATCCCGCTCAACATCCCAGGGCCTCACCCGTTCTGCACCCACATCACATCACCCGATCGCTGACCACCCTCAAAAGGCTCAGTTAGCGAATTCACAACGAAATTCAGCAAAATCACTTCATCAAATCAATAATCCGACTCCCCCATTTCTTCTTCAACTCTACCACGCACTTCAATGGTACGCCATCTTCAAATATCTTCTTAATTTTATCCTTGGTGGCCTTATCAAGCTTGCCTTCGCTCAATATTTGGGAAATGTCGCCACATGCATCCAAAGAGAAATGGGAGGCGCCCTGAATCACCGCCTGACGCCTCACAGCCATAGCGGAACCAGAGCTTCCTAAAGTTACACCACACGCGAGCGAAATAAGCATCGCCGTGACAGCCAGAGCACGAATTTGCATCCTATCCATTTCAGCGAACCTTTCTCGTCGACGCATTCAAAAATAGCATTTTCGCGCGAGGTTAACACTTAATCCCTCACGACTCCTTTCACCTTCCTATACGGATCCGCGACAAGCACATCGGCGTTCGCCTAACGATCTCGCACGATGAGCCTTTTCCAACCTTAGTTCTGGGTGTTGAGGTGGAGGGTGTCGGCGTACGGACTTCTCTGGCCCTGGCAAGAATTTCGTGAAGCGGGGGTGTGCCTCCGTGCGCCGGTGACACTCCGTCACGGATAGCGGCGTCGGGGTTGGCCATGAAGATGACGCGCTGGCGCAGGAGCGGAACTCCTGCGCGCCCGGCCGTGATCCTCTTCTGGAGCTTCAGATCCGTGATCCGGCCTTCGTTAACACCGGAGTTGAACGGTGTGGTGATGCCCTGCACGACCGCGGCCTGGTCCTCGCGGATGGCCTTGGCCAGGCTGGCCAAGGCCGGGAGGTTTGAGGCCGTGAGGTGATCGAGCCAATCGGTCAGCCCGGCTGCGTCGCGGTTGTCGAGCATGGCGGCGAACTGCCGTACCAGGTCGTGGGTGCGCTCCAGTTCCGGGCAGTGCTCGAACAACCGGTGGAGGCCCTCCGTTGCATGCAGGCCGCGCTGGGACGGTGTGGTGGCGATCCACCGTGCGACCTGACGGGGCACGGGGGGACCTTCACCCCGGATCTTACATTTGAGACATATAGATCTTTAGGATCTGAGAACGGACATGTCGTGGTTATGAAGCATTACCCGGCCGAGTTCAAGAGGGACGCGGTCGGGCTGTACTGGTCCCGGCCCGGGGCGACGATCAAGTCGGTCGCCGCGGACCTGGGCGTGAACACGGAGACGCTGCGCAACTGGATGCGAGCCGCGGACGGCCGGCGGACCGGTTCCCACGCGGCCTCCATGGCCGACGGGGAGCCCACCTCGCCGCTGGAATCCGAGCTCGCCGCCGCGCGGAGGAAGATCCGCGAGCTGGAGGAGGAGCGGGACATCCTGAGGCGGGCCGCGAAGTATTTCGCCGGGGAGACGCGCTGGTGAACCGCTTCCAGTTCGTCGCCGACCACCAGCGCCGCTTCGGCGTGAAGCAGTTGTGCCAGGTGCTCGGCATCGCCCGCTCCAGCTTCTACTACTGGCGCAAGACCGCCCCGGCCAGGGCCGCGCGGCAGGGGGCCGACACGAAGCTCGCCGCGCGGATACGCCGGGTGCACCGGGATTCCGACGGAACATACGGCGTCCCCCGCATCACCGCCGAGCGCGTGGCCCGTCTCATGCGCTCCCTCGGCCTGGCCGGGCTCCGCCTACGCCGCAGGCACCGCACCACCATCCCCGACCAGTCCGCCGCGAAGGCCCCGGACCTGATCGGCCGGGACTTCACCGCGACGCTGCCGAACACCAAGTACGTCGGCGACATCACCTACCTGCCCGTGGGCGGCGGGAAGTTCTGCTATTTGGCGACCGTGATCGACCTGTGTTCGCGCCGCCTGGCCAGCTCGGCCCTGGCCGACCACATGCGCACCGAGCTCGTCGTTGACGCCCGGGCCGCGGCCGAGCGGTGACGCGGCAGCCTCAGTGGCGCCATCATGCACACCGACCACGGGGCGCAGTACACTAGCCGGGCGTTCCCCGAAGCCTGCTGGAAGGCCGGTGTGATGCAGAGCATGGGCGCGGTCGGGAGCTCGGCGGACAACGCCGCCGCCGAGAGCTGGAACGCGGCCTGCAAGAGAGAGTCCCTCCAGGGCCGAAAGAGCTGGTCAAGCGAGCGCCAGGCCCGGCTGGCGCTCTTCCGCTGGCTCCACCGCTACAACACCGTCCGCCGCCACTCCCGCCTCGGCCACCGCAGTCCCATCGCCTGCGAAGCAGCACTCGACGCACCATCAACTACGCTGTCCACAGCCGCATAAGCCCGTGTCCAGGATTCGGGGTCAAGGCCCGTACCTAGCATGCACTGCCGCCGTGCTTCGAGATATCGAAGTCAACTGCACACCGCCGGTTTCTGACTCTGGTCGCGGGCTGGCGTGTGGGGTCGGCTGCACGAGGCAGTCCTGCACCGGCTCGACGACGCCAGCCTGATCGACGTCTCCCGCATCGTCCTTGACTCGGCCCACGTGAGGGCCAAAAAAGGCAAACTCACAGGTCAGAGCCACGTGGACCGGGGCAAGCCGGGTTCGACGATGCACAACCTGTCGGACGCGAAAGGACTGCCCCTGGTCGTCGGCGTCTCGGCTGGGAACACCCACGACAGCGAAGGGCTGAAGCCGATGGTCGCCGGTCACCAAACGAGACACGACCCGCACCACGGCCGGTATTTCACACCCGAGCGTCTGCACGCTGGCAAGGCATATGACCGTCCCGGCCTGCGGAAATGGCCCCGTATCAACGGATTGGAGTGCGGATCGCCCGCAAAGGCATCGAGTCCAGCGAACGATTGGGGCGGCGTATATGGGTCATCGAGCGCACTATATCGTGGCTGTCGGGCTACCGCAGACTCAGCCCGCGCTATGAACGCAACCACCGCAACTACCTGGCCTTTCTCAGCCTCGCCGCCGCCCTGTGCTGCTACAAGCAACTCGTCCGCCTGACCAAATAGGATACGGTCTTACAGTGAACCTCTTTCATCCTCCGTGTCTATATCCCCACGTGGTGGCACGGACCTAGCCACCTGTCACTCTCGGGACCCCAGGATGAAAGAGGTTCAGCGAAAAGGGTCCAGCGACTCGCATAAGTCGAGCAAAATAGCTATATCGCATGCCACTGGATCCCTTATCCACACAATTTGGCGCTGAGCTACTTACTGGAGAGGATTTTTCGCCAACTCCCACCCGCAAGATGTTTACCCATCACCATGTCGACAATGACTTTGTCTTCCGATTTGTTACTCCCTTCCTTTTTTGGCTTTGCCTTCATTTCCGAAAGCCCCTGGATGGAGTTAATCCAGTAGGATTTACTAACGGCCAATTCATCGTACTTGAGGTGACGCCCCTCGACGCAGGCTCCGCTCTGGGAATCTCGCTTTTGACATTGTATCGCCTCAAATACTTCCGTTTTGGCACCCTCCGTTAATTTTTTATACCATCCAAACGGGGAAAAGTAATCAAAAAATCCCGCCCAATCAACTTTACCCCTTTTGTCCCCACGGAGATCCGCCAAGCAATTAGGGGGTATCTCCAACCAATCTTTCTCCAGTTCCCCGAAAGCGGCCTTATAGGCCTTTTTCGCTTCGTCTGTTGCGCCTTTGTAGTCGTTGAGGATTCCCGCCCCCTTCCATGCAGCCTCCAATGCGCCGGCCGCTCCGGTGACATTTTTTCCTGCCTTGATCTTATCAATAATTCCCTTGATGTCTTTCGCTTGACTCACTGGATTCAGCCCCCCCGTGAGGGTGTCCAGTATTTGGACAACCGCATCACCTACTAAGCTAGCATTACTGGGGTACATCAGGATCATTATCGGCTTATCCGTGCCGTTCTGCATCCATCCTCCATCATTACCGTCACTGCGGACAATGGGAGGGTATTTCCCGCCCTCTTTATTGAAACATTTGAGTTTATTGGACGAGATTTCTGGGCTTGCGCCCCTGCTTTGATCTGCGTGCGCGGCTAAAGAAACAGAAAGAGCCAGCGAGGCAGTAATTGCTACCACAATTGACCGATAGGTGCCCATAGGTAAATCTCCAGACAGATAATGACCCAAAGAGTTCCGTTCAAGAATGTATTGACCCGAAAACGCTTTGGGTTCAGATTCGTTGATGATGTGTGAGTGAACCGTTTTTATCCTGAGGTTCCGAGAGTGACGGGTGGTGACATCATTGCAGGTCAGGGCCACCACGTGGGGGTATCGACACGGAAGATGAAAACGGTTCAGTGAACCGTTTTCATCCTGGATATGCAGGTCAGCAATGTGTGGACGGCTTGGACGGCTGTGCCGATGCGGCGAGTGGAACAGCCGGCTCGCCGTAGTAGCCGCCAGGTTTTGAGTTGGGCGAAGGCGCGTTCACCGGGGGCTCGGAGTCGGGCGTGGTCGCGGTTGAACTGCTGGTAGTGCTGTGGCTGTTCATTGTGGTGGTAATACGGCGTGCGGACGGTGGCGCCGGCGCCCTGGTAGGCGCGGTCCGCCAGCACGAGGATCTGCCTGGTGAGGCAGGCCTGGACGATGCCGTGGGCGCGGGCCGCGGTCAGGTCATGGGTCCGTCCCGGTGTCGCGCGGGAGAACCACAGTGGGGTGCCGTCTGGTCGTGCGACGACCCGGATGTTCATGCCGTGCCTCTTGTGTTTCTGGGAGTAGTAGGGCTCGTCCGCGGCGATGCGGTCGATGGGGATGAGCATGCCATCGACGATGACGAAGTCGCCTTCACCAAGGCCAAGGAGAGCCTCGTGCAGGTCCGGTGCCCAGGCGGCCAGGACCTCGAGTGTCTCGTCCACGTACCGCCACGCGGTCGCGGTGGAGATACCGAACCCCGCCGCGAGCTGAGGCAACGTCTCGTTCTTGCGCAGGTGCACCAGCGCCAGCAGGGCCTGGTTGAAGCAGCCCAACTTGTACCATCGTGTGCCGCGTTCACACCTTCGGTCATAGACGAGCCACGAGACGTGCTCGACAAGCTCACAGGGGACGTCGAGCGTGGCACGACACGAGACCAAGCGAGGCTCCTCGAACGAAGCGTGGTGCGTAGAGAACACCACCGCAACGACCAACCCCCTTTTCATGTTCAGGACACAAACCTCACCGTCCATGCCTCCTTCCACGTCCTCGCTGTCGTCATCACGGCAGGCCAGCAGGGTGACGCGCCTGTCTTTGAACAGGTCACGGACCGCATCCGCGTCCCCCAGCCCGGCGCCGGACGCCCACGCCCCCGACTGGAACGTGTCCTCGCTGACCGGGCTGCCTATTCCTCCCGCCGGATCCACGCCAACCTGCGCAGACACGGAATCGCACACACCATCCCGGAAGAGTGCGACCAGGCCGGCACCGGCTCCGGCGGGGCTCCTCCGGCGGCCGCCCGCCCGGATTCGACCGCGAAAATGTACAAGCGCCGACACGAGGTCGAGTGCCGGATCGGGCTTTTCAAACAGGCGAGAGGCGTCGCGACCAGGTACGACAAACTCGCGTCCGCTATGTCGACGATCACGTAATTGGTTCTGGCCGCGATTCCGTGAATCCTCGGTTCACGATCGAAGCAGGATCCGGGTGCAGAGGAGACAGAACGAGGCCCGGCCGTATATGGCGCGTTTGATGGTCTTGATGCGATTGATGTGTCCTTCGACGACGCCGACACACCGGCGCTGCCGGCCGGATCGAGAACTCCCAGTCGCCGTCTATCTCGCCTAGGCAGACGAGCGAGGGCACGCGGCGGTGGAACGGAAGTTGTACGTCCCGCGCTCGTGGACCTCAGACCCGGATCGATGCCGGGCGGCCGGGCTGAGCAAGGACAAGGTGTTCGCGACCAAGCCGGAGCTGGCCCGCACGATGATCGAACGGTTCCTGGACGCCGGCACCACGTCGGCTGGGTGACCGGCGACGAGGTCTACGGCCCCAACCCGAAACGGAGGACGGCCCTGGAAAAGCGCGGTCTGAGCTACGTCCTCGCGGTGGCCTGTTCAGCTGAAGTGCCCACCGGCGCAGGAAAGTTCCCCACCGACACGCTGGCCGGGAAACTCCCGAAGCGGGCCTGGCAGAAACTATCCGCCGGACGCGGCGCGAAGGGACACCGCTACTGAGCCGTCATCGACCTCACCGACCCGACACCGGGCCACCGTCACCTGCTGATCCGACGCAACCGCACCATCGGCGAACTTGCCTACTACCACTGCCATTCCACCAGGCCACTCCCGTTGCGCACACTGGTCCGGACGGCCGGATCCAGGTGGCGGTGGAGGAGACCTTCCAGACCGAGAAGGGCCACGGCCGGACTCGATGAACACCAAGTCCGCCGCTACCCGTCCTGGAGCCGCTGGGTCACCCTCGCCATGCTCGCTCACGCCTTCCTCGCTGTCGTCCGCGCTGACGAACACGCACGCCGCACCGGACCAGACGACCTGGCCCCGCTGACCTGCAACGAGATCCAGCATCTGCTTCTCGCGGTCACCGTCCGACCGCTGAACGACCTCGTACACCGACTCAGCTGGTCCGACTGGCGACACCGCCACCAGGCACGATCACAGTCCAGCCACTACCGCCGACAAGCCGCAACCCAGAAATGAAGATGACAAACTACAGCTGGAGTGATATTGAAACGAAACGATTTGGTTGCCTTGGTCGTTGAGGGGGTGTGAGCGAGTTGGGGATGCGCGGCGTTTGGGGCCTGCGGCACAGGAGGTGCTGCGGCTGCGGGTGGTGGCCACGTTGGAGTCGGGGCGGGTGCGGGGCTCTCGGCAGGCGGCTGAGGTGTTCGGTGTCGCGGAGCGGTCGGTGGGCAGCTGGTGGAGCAAGTACCAGGCCCTGGGGCGGGCGGGGCTCGCGGCGCCGGTGAAATCCCGCTTGGGGCCGGGCAAGCTGATCAGCGCCGAGGACCGGGCGGTGGTCTTCCCGGCGATGGCCGACTACACCCCGGAGGATCTGCTGATCGGCGGGCCGTTGCGGACCCGCAGGCTGGTCGCGGCCCTGATCCGCATGGTTGTCGGGGTCACTATGACCGAGCAGGGCGTGGGCCAGTGGCTGCGCCGGCACGGCTTCTCCCCGCAGCGCCCGGCCCGGCGTTCCTACCGTCAGGT
>NZ_BBUY01000042.1:9031-15552 GCF_001590865.1 Streptomyces sp. NBRC 110611 | reverse complement strand
CCCTCGACGATTTTCTCCCAGGCGCGTCGGCGGTGAAGTTCCGGACGATGAGATTGGGCACGGGAGCAGCCGTCCCGCGGGTCAGGCCGAAGCGTTTCGGCTTGGGCTGGCAGGGCTTCAAGCCCAGCTCACGCGTGAGCCGGCGGACCAGCTCCAGGCCCACGGCCTGACCCCAACGGTGCAGCTGCGCGTGGACGCGCCGATAGCCGTAGGTACCGTCAGATTCCTCGAATGCCTTCGCGATGAGCATTTTCAGTTCCTTGCTCCGCTGGGCCGTCGCGGATTGCGGGCGGCCACGCCAGTCGTAGTAGCCGGGTTTCGACACGTCAAGTCGCTGACACATGAACTCGACGCTGTACTCCTCAGTTCCGACTCTCATCTCGTCGATGAACTCGTACTTGCTCGCTACTGGGGTTCCCTCGCGAAGTACGCTGCGGCTTTTTCAGGAACGCGTTCTCCTTCTCCAGCTCACGAGTGCGGCGTCCCAGATCATTCAAACGGGCACGCTCATCAAGGGACAGGCTGGCTCCGGCAGGAGATTCGTTCCGTTGCTTGTGTTTCTTCACCCAGCCGCGGAGCGTCTCCGGATTGATGCCGAGTTCGCGGCCGACTTCCGAGATGGTCTTGCTCGACCGCAGTGCGATCTGCACAGCTTCTTCCCGTAACTCCGGGGTGTACCTGCTGGGTGGCGCCACGCCTTACTTCCTCGTTTCCTGTTCACAGCAACTCTATTGGGTCGGTGTCCGATCGGGGCGCCTCAAAGCGGAAACCTTCTCACTACAGACCAGCTCGAGCGCGATGTCCGAGACCCACCAACCCTTCCAGCTCAACACGACCATCTGCGCCCGCATCACCGCATCCCGTGGCGCCTTCCGCGCCTCGCGCCAGCCGACGCATCCCCGCTTCCTCGCCCTGATCACGGCACTGCCGTGCCCGCAACACCACCGGCCAACACCCACCCCGAAACCCGAATCCACCCTGCTACAAGGTGTTATACCCACGGAAAGCGGAACTCAGCGGTAGTCAGGGGCCAGGCCAGCCCGGGATGCCTCCTTCTCGCGGGAGACCCACATCGCCAGCCCAGGTCCCGCGCCACCTGCGCGATCGGCTTCCCGGTTTCACGGACGATCCGGACTGCACCCGCCCGGAACGCCGTGTCATGCCTCTTACATATACCTGCCATCAAAATTCCTCATAGCGGATATCTCCACACTGCGAGGGGAGGTACAAAGCCGATGGAAGAGCGATAACCGGACGCCAGAACCTTCCCTCCTCGTTCGCCGCATGCTGGTGGATACGGCACACAGGTCCGTGATTCGGTCCGAGATAAACGAGTGGCAGAACGCACAACAGATGACAAATTTTGGGGATTCGAGTCCTGGATAAACTCGATTCTCCCGCAATGGGACGCTGTTCTTTTTGAGGCCTCTGAAGAGGTAATCTGAGTTTGCCTAAAAAAGACTCATGGTGATGCAGTTTCACTGCTCACTGAAGGTGAGGTAAAGTATGGTCCGCAAGCCGTCCGTGAAGCTGCGTTTTCGATACTGGTTCGACAAGACTATGGCCCGTGGCACGCCAGCTCTCATTGGTTGGCTATTGGCGATGTGTCTAGTGATCGTCGTTCCGGCGAGTGTATTGCTGGTGTGGTCTGACGTTGACACTCCGACGACCCTGGAGAATCAGCTTATCGAGATTTGGAAGAACATCAGTGGGACTTTCAACCTGGGGGGGGCGGTTGGGTCGCCGGTATTCGTCCTGATGTCGTTGCTTCTTGCATTGGTGGGATTGTTTTTCGCTAGCACCCTGGTTGGCCTCATTACTTCGGGCGTCCGCAACAAGATTATGGATCTGCGCAGGGGTCGGTCGATGGTCCTGGAACAGGGCCACACTGTGCTACTGGGCTGGTCTGACCAAGTCGTGCCGATCATCTCGGAGCTATCGGAGGCCAACGCTAATCAGCGCCAGGCGGCTGTGGCGATCCTGGCTGAGAAGGACAAGACCGAGATGGAGGACGAGATCCATGCCAGAGTTCCTGCGACGGATGTGACCCAGGTGATCTGCCGGACTGGCAGCCCGGCTGAACCGACTGACATTGGCCGGGTCAGCCCGCACACGGCTCGCTCCGTCATCGTGCTGACTCCGGGCAACGACGACGGAGACAATCAGATAGTCAAGGTTCTGCTAGCTCTTGCGAAAAGCTCACGACGGGAACGGCAATCATGCCACATGGTCGCAGTAGTACAGAATGGGAAGAAGGTTGAGGCGGCTCGGCTAGCCGGAGGATCCCAAGCATACGTGTTGAGTGCCGATGACATCACTGCGCGGCTCATTGTGCAGACAAGCCGTCAGAGTGGCTTTTCCGCAGTCTTCGCGGAGCTGCTCAGCTTCGCCGGTGATGAATTCTACATGACTGGCGAACCGAAGTTGGTGGGTAAGACCTTCGGTGACGCGCTTCTGGCGTACGACACCTCATCAGTTGTTGGCGTGCAACATGCGGATGGAATGATCGCGCTCAACCCCCCATCGGAGACTAGGATCCGTGATGACGACCAGATCATTGCCATTTCCCAAGACGACGACACTGTCATCGTTTCTGACTTCCCCTACGTAATCGACATCGAGGCTATCGTCACCCCCCGACCGCACGAGGACGAGAGGGAGCGGACCCTGCTGCTGGGCTGGAACCGCCGCGCGCCCGTGATCATTCGACAACTGGGCCAATATGCAGCTCGAAACTCGGCTCTCGACGTTATCGCCAGTGGCGCCGATGCGCAGAGCGTCGACGAGGTAATCGACGCTCAGATGAATCGCTTGAATGTCTCCTTCCAGGAAGGAGACATCACGGATCCAGGAGTTTTACGTGGATTGAATATCGGGAGCTATGACCGTATTGTCGTACTTGGTGATGACATCGAAACGCAGGAGGCCGACAGTCGTACACTTCTCGTCTTGCTTTTCCTGCGCAACCTGGAACACGCCCTGGGCCGCCGGGTGCCTGTAGTTGCCGAATTGAGAGATGATCGCAATCGCGCACTGGCCCCTCTCAGTGAGGACGCAGATTTTATTGTCATCAGCAAGCTCATCAGTCTTCTAATGACCCAAATCTCCGAGAATCGTCACCTTTCCGGACTCTTCGACGAGCTATTTTCGGCACGAGGGAGCGAAATTTATATTAAACCCGCAGACGGCTATGTTGTACTAGATCGCGAAATCGATTTCTATACGGTCGTCGAGTCGGCTCGACGACAGGGCCAGGCAGCCATCGGCTACCGTCGCCAGGAGGAGTCCAGCCTACCGCCCTCCTACGGGATCCACCTCAACCCTGACAAGAAGCAGCGTTTGAGTCTCACAGCGGGTGACGCAGTGATCGTCGTAGCCCAAGAATGAAGTGAGGGCCCCATCGTAGCGTGAAGCCCGTGATTTCAGGGAAGTTGGAATCATGGGGTCCAAGCAACGGACGTATGACGTGGAGTTCCGCGAGGGTGCTGTACGCATCGTGATCGAGACAGGGAAGCCGATCCCGCAGGTGGCCGAGGAACTCGGTGTGCATCCGGGCACGCTGCACAGCTGGGTCTCGGGGTGGCGCCGCAATGGCTCGGCGTCCTCGGACCGGCCCGCGCCGGCCGCCTCGGGCGGGCGGCTGAGCGTGCGGAGCTGAGCGGCTGCGGCGGGAGATGAGCGAGAAGAAAAAGCGCATCCGAGAGCTGGAGATGGAGAGCGATGTCTTCAAACGCTGCATGGTCTTGTGGGTGAAGTAGCTGCGGCGGACCCGGCCCGGTGGCCGGGGTGATCAGCGACTGCAAGGCCGGGCAGAACATCCCGCACACTGAGCCTTTGTCCAACGTCAGTTCTGGGTGTTGAGGTGGAGGGTGGGGGTGGCTTGGGCGGTGTTGGTGATGCGGGTGGTGGGGCAACGGAGTTTTTGCGGGAGCCGCCGGGACTTGAGGGTGGTGTTGGCCTGTTCACCGACGGCGCGGTTCTTGGTGTGGGGGAGTATGGTGCGTTTGCCGGTCGGGAGGGTGCTCCGGCGGCCGTGGTGGGGCATCGGGATCGTGCCGGGTGCGCTCTGGTAGTCCTTGTCGGCCCGGGTCGGGACGCCGGCCGTGGTCAGGGCGTCGACGGCCTCGTGCACGTAACGGCAGACCGTGGCGATGCCGACCGCGAACCCGGTGGCGAGCCGGGCGCAGGTGTCACCGCACCGCAGCTGAGCGAGCCCGGCAGAGCCTGCCTGCCGGCCGTCAACCGCCGCCTGCGGGTATCGAGCTCCCGACGGCGCATCACCACAAGCCGGGCCAGGAACCGCAGAGCCGAGCGGGACAGACCGATCACCGACAGGTGGACAAGCACACGAAGCCCCCGGTGCACACGGTTGATCTTGATCGACAACCCGTCCACCAGCAGCTTCACCACTATGCACAACCCAACCACCCCCACCCGGCCCCACTACACGCAGGAAAGCTCACTGTCTGGGAGACTCGGGAGGCCGCCTGGGCCGACGTCTTCCGCTACATCGAGGTCGAGTACAACCGCAGCTGACTCCGCAGACACCCCGAATACGGGTACATCACCTCGCTCGAAACGAGGACCTTCTTGCTCAGGCAGGACCTCACCCCCGCAGCGTAAACACCCGCTGTCCAGGCTCAGGGGGGAACTCCACTGCGCCCTCGTTCCCGAGCTGGCCTCGCCCAGCCCACCACCTGATCGACCACAGGCGCCAGACTTGCAGTCATTGTCTCACCCTTAACTTCGTGGCATTGTCCAGCGACTACGGCTGCTTGACAACGGCTTTAGGAAGCGGCGTTCTTTCGGCACCCAGAGTTTCAGCCTGCACGACGAAAGCCGGTGACGTTCTATGCGAGGTATTTCGCATCGCGGTGTTGTGTAGTTAAGAAGCAGCGAGGATTTTGAGGTGAGGTGGTCGGGATGTTGAATCGCGGTATGATACGTTCGGGAAATGAGCCTCTTCATGCGCGCAGCCCCCTGAGGATGCGGTGCGGGCTGACGCTGTGGGGGCTGCTGTGGGCCGTCGCTGGAACCTTTACCTTTATCTTGACTGGCCGACCATGGTGGGCGGTAGGCTGCACCGCCTTGGCAGTGCTGGCAGCCATCAACCTGGTTATGGTGGTCTGGCATATCCGCCAGGGTCCGCATTACCAACCCGGCAGAGACGTACCACCCTACGAGCCCGACCAAGGCCGGAACGACTTATGCGATAGAGCCGGGCGACAGCGTGACGCCGGAACATAGTCGCCGTTGGGTGACTGGTGATCGCCTGAGGTGCCCCGATGATCGCCTGAGGTGCCCCGATCGGACACCGACCCAATAGGATTGCTCTGAACAGGAAACGAGGAAGTAAGGTGCGGCGCCACCCAGCAGGTACACCCCGGAGTTACGGGAAGAAGCTGTGCAGATCGCACTGCGGTCGAGCAACACCATCTCGGAAGTCGGCCGCAAACTCGACATCAATCCGGAGACGCTCCGCGGCTGGGTGAAGAAGCACAAGCAACGGAACGAATCTCCTGCCGGAGCCAGCCTGTCCCCTGATGAGCGCGCCCGTTTGAAAGAGCTGAAGCCTTTTTCATGTGTAGATCATGAGGGTGAGGATTATTGCGGCGGCTGACGTGAGTCTGTTCGCGCTGATGCGGGCGTGGCGGAAGATCCGCCACTGAGCTCTTTCCAACCTGACGCTGTGGTTTGGCAGTTGGGCTGACAACGTGGTGAAGCCCCTGGTAGACGGGTTTTCGACCAAGAGAACCGTCTCCACCAGAGGCTTCACGTGCTTGTCTACCCGTCGGGCGTCGATGTGTCCAGCTCCGCCCTCCGCTTCCTCACGCAGCCGTTGCGGCGGCACCGCCGTACAATCGGCTCCCGCTGGCGGCGCCTGAGCGCCGGCCGTCAGGCTCTGTTCACGCTCGCCCACCTGCGGGTGGGGCACACGTATGCCCGGCTCGCGTCCGGGTTCGGCGTCGGCACCACGACGGCCTACCGCTACGTCACCGAGACTGTCGAGCTCCTGGCCACCCTCGCCCCCGGTCCGGCCGACGCCATGCGGACCGCCTCGGCGAAGGCGTATCCGCTCCTGGACGGCACGCTCCTGCCGGTCGACCGCATCGCCGCGGACCGGCCGTTCTTCTCCGGCAAGCACAGAAGCACGGGATGAACGTGCAGGTCCTCGCGGACCCCTTCGGCCGGCTGCTGTGGGCCTCTACAGCCCTACCCGGCGCCGTGCACGACGTCCGCGCCGCCCGGGAGCACGGCATCGTCGACGCTCTGGCCCAGGCCGGCATTCCATGCTGGGGACGGTGGGAGACCTGTCCGCAGGCCAGAAGGCGGTGAACCGGTCCCACGCAAAGAACCGGGCCCTTGTCGAGCAGGCCATCGCCACCCTCAAGTCCTGGCGGCTCCTCCGCAAACTACGGTGCTCAACCACCCGGATCACCAAAGTTGTCCAGGCTGTCCCGACCCTTCATCCGACCAACTCAGAGCGAGGTTGGAAAGGCTCAGTGAACCTCTTTCATCCT
>NZ_BBUY01000042.1:0-9006 GCF_001590865.1 Streptomyces sp. NBRC 110611 | reverse complement strand
TCTCCGGCAGGTCGGCTGGGTCGGTGGTGGCCACGACCAGCCAGCAGGGTGAGTCGGGGCCGTAGCCGGCCAGGCGGGCATCAGCGGCCCACCAGGTCTCGGTGTGCCCGTCGCGGATGTGACGCTCCACGGGCGTCCAGTCGCCAGGATGCTTGGCGTCCTTCCGGGCCAGGTCCTGTGCGGCCTCAACGGGAGTATGCGGTTGGTCGACCGGGGCCCAGACACCGTTGCGAGGTTTGAGGGCCACCCCGTAGGCCAGGCCAGCCTCGCTCAGTGCGAGGTACCAGTCGTCGCTGACGGAGTAGGCGCAGTCGGCGACCACCGCCCGGCAGCCGAACCCGCCGCCTTCCGGCGGGCCGTGAGGGCAGCGGCCAGTTGCGGTTTGGTGCGGAAAGCCGGGTCGGACCGGCCGCGGGTGAAGTGGTGGGCGGGGGTGTAGGGGGCCGCGTGCAGCGGGTAGTACACGCGGGCGAAGGCGTATCCGCTCCTGGACGGCACGCTCCTGCCGGTCGACCGCATCGCCGCGGACCGGCCGTTCTTCTCCGGCAAGCACAGAAGCACGGGATGAACGTGCAGGTCCTCGCGGACCCCTTCGGCCGGCTGCTGTGGGCCTCTACAGCCCTACCCGGCGCCGTGCACGACGTCCGCGCCGCCCGGGAGCACGGCATCGTCGACGCTCTGGCCCAGGCCGGCATCCCATGCTGGGCGGACAAGGGATATCGGGGCGCCGGCGGCACGGTCCACATCCCATGCTGGGGACGGTGGGAGACCTGTCCGCAGGCCAGAAGGCGGTGAACCGGTCCCACGCAAAGAACCGGGCCCTTGTCGAGCAGGCCATCGCCACCCTCAAGTCCTGGCGGCTCCTCCGCAAACTACGGTGCTCAACCGCCCGGATCACCAAAGTCGTCCAGGCTGTCCCGACCCTTCATCCGACCAACTCAGAGCGAGGTTGGAAAAGGCTCACTGAGCCTTTTTCATCCTTCGTTTTCGCAGGTGAGGCGGGTGTGGATGGCGGTGGCGATCCGTGTGATGCGGTTGGTTGAGCATCGTGCCTTGCGGAGGATGCGCCATTGCTTGAGCCCGGCGAAGGCGCGTTCGCCAGGGGCTCGGAGGCGGGCGTGGTCGTGGTTCAACTGGTGGTAGTGGTCGGGTTGTTCGCGGTGGTTTTTGTAGGGGTGCGGACGGTTGCGCCGGCGTCTTGGTAGGCGCAGTTCGCGAGCGCGAGGATTTCCCTGGTCGGGCAGGCTTGGACGATGCCGTGGGCTCGGGCCGCGGTCAGGTCGTGGGTCCGTCCCGGCAATGTGCGGGAGAAGCACAGGGGTGTGCTGTCCGGGCGGGCGATGACCTGCACGTTCATCCCGTGTTGCCTGTGTTTCTGTGAGTAGTGGGGTTCGTCCGCGGCGGTGCGGTCGGTGGGGATGAGGGTGCCGTCAACGATGACGAAGTTCCCTTCACCCAGACAGACCAAGGCCTCGCGCAGGCCTGGTGCCCACGCGGCCAAGACCTCCAGGATCTCGTCGACGTACCGCCAAGCCGTCGTGACGGAGACTCCGAACCTGCCGCGACCTGCGTGAACGTCTCGTTCTTCCGCAAATGGGTGAGCACCAGCAGGGCTTGCTTGAAGCAACCCAGTCTCCGCCACGGCGAGTTGATATCCCGCTGGCGGGCATAGATCAGCCAGGAGACATGCTCGACCAGCTCATGCGGTACGTCGAGCATGGAAGAATGCGGAACCAACCAAGCCCCCGGCGGCTGGTGCGATGAGTGGAATCACCACACCAACGACGGGGGCTTCGTCGCGTCACCCCGCACCCCACTTGACCAGGGACTTCACCCTCTCAGAGGCAGGATGAAAGAGGTTCAGTGGTTCATCCGAGTGAAAGAGCATCAAATATACCGCAAGCCGTCCAGAATCTTCGCTTAGCTGGCGACTCTCCTGATATAGAAATGTCACCCACAGTAGCCTCCTCCACGGGAGATGGAGCTTAATATGCCCACGTTTGACCCTGAAGCGGAGCTTGAGAAGCTTAGCGTCCCCATCCAATACCTTCCGCTCCACGACGTACTGGCGGCCTGGGATGCTGAGCATGGCAAGGTGTACTGCACCCTTGGTCTGAGCCCCATCCAGAAACGTTGTGCACTCACACATGAGCTAGCGCATATTGCATTGAAGCACCAAAGATGTGCGTTCGGGGACGACAGCTTGACGACCCTGGCATCCATTAGTCAGGAGCGCACAGCAGAAATGTGGGCCGCCCGCAAACTCATCACCTCAGTTCAGCTGGCAGTCGCCCGTGAGTCAGGACTGCAGCCAGCTGCCATTGCCCGCGAGCTGGAGATCACTCCGCGCATTTACCGCGCGCGCCTGCTGGCGGAACAATACGACGAACAACGCTGGCTAGGTACCGACCTCGAACTCGTCGGCTGCAGCTGACGAGTTCGAGAGTATCACGAATGCGGAGTCCACCACTGGGTTGGAGTGGAGGTTTCCCATTGATCTGGTCGGCCTGTGCTCGTTCGGCCGAGAGTTGTCCGTCAAAGGCGATGTCGAACGCATTCATCACCTCCTTCCAGCGGCGGGTCCACCACTTGCGTCCGCGGCCGGTCGGGTCGAGGGCGAGCGTAGTGAGGTAGAGCCGCTTGAGGGCAGCGGTCTCGTATCGGAAATGCCCGCAAGCGTTAACCGGGCGCCCGTAGCGCGCCTTCAGGCTCTCGATCGCGTTGGTCGTCGAGATGATCTTCCGGATCGGCGTCGGGAACCCGAGGAAGGGCACCACCTCGCTCCACGATCTCTCCCACGCCCGGACGCGGCCGGATACTTGGCTTCCCATCTCTCGCTGAATTTGGCCAGCCGGGCGAGAGCTTCATCCTCGCTCGCGCTTGTGTAGACGGGTTGCAGGTCGCGGGCCGACTTGCCCCAGTCCACGCACGAGATGTGCTTCAGCGTGGCGCGGATGAGGTGAACGATGCAGAGCTGGACCACGGTCTGCGGGAAGACAGTATTGACCGCCTCCGGCAGTCCTTTGAGACCGTCGCAGACGAGCATGAGCACACCGCGGACTCCGCGGCTTTGCAGCTCGGCGAGGATGTTCTGCCAGTATTTGACGCCCTCGCCGCCGCCCCGGCCCACAGGCCCAAGACCTCGCGATGGCCGTCGCAGGTCACAGCCAAGAACACGTAGATCGGACGATTCGCGACCGCACCATTCTGATCTTCACGTTCACGCAGTCGACGAACACGACCGGGTAGACGGGGTCCAGTGGGCGTGTGCGCCAGTCGGCCATCGAGTCCAGGGCCTTGTCCGTAGTCGTGGAGACCGTCTCCTTTGAGGTGCCCCGGAGTTTCTGGACAGGGGCCCAACAGGGTTGCCCTGTCCAGGAAACGAGGAGGCACAAAGTGATACCAACCAGCAAGTACACCCCGGATTTCCGTGAGGAAGCCGTCCAGATTGCGCTCCGGTCCAGCAAGACCATCTCCGAGACAGCGTAGGAACTCGACCTGAATACAGAAACACTCCGGGGTTGGGCGGACAAGTACAAGCAGCGCAGCGAGCCGCCGACCGGTGCGCCACTGAGCGGGCACGCCTGAAGGAACTTGAACGCCGTATCCGGGAAGTTGAGACGGAGAGCACTTTCCTGAAAAAGCCGCAGCATACTTTGCGAGGGATGCCCAGTAGCGAGCAAGTACGAGTTCATCGAAACGATGCGACATATCGACCAGCGAGGACTGGCTGCATCTCGCGACCGTCATAAACTGCTGCACCAAAGAAGTTATCGGCTATGCGGTGGACGACCACTACCGGGCCTTCACCCAAGGCCCGGTAGTTAGGGCCTGCCGGTTACCAACTCGCTGTCTTGATCTCTGGTGTTGGGGTGATCCCGAGCTGTGTGGCGAGGTCTGCGAGGTCGTTCAGGGTGGCGAGGCGGTGCTCGGCCGGGGCGATGGTGTGCCCGATCTGGTCGAGGAGTTGGTGGGTTTTTCGGATGCGCCGGTTGATGGTCTGGGTGCGACCGCGCAGAGGCGGGCGATGGCGACCTGCGGAAGCCCCAATTGCTCGTAGCGGAAGGGTGGCCAGGAGCCGGTCGACGAGGGTGAGGCCGGGGCGCCGGCCGGTATAGAGGCCGGCGGTGGGAACCTTCTGCCGGTCGCCGCCCCGTCGCTGGTGAAGATCTTCTTCCCGCTGGGCCTCCCGCGCCGCCGCCAGCTCCCCGATCAGCTGGTCCCACTGATTGGGGTCCATGCCGGTCAGGGCCGAGTGGACCAGCCATGCGCAGCCGGGGCCGGGCTCGAGCTGGGGCGGAATCGGAGGGACTCCATCCTGGCAGTGTTCCTCGGGACGCAGGCTACAGTTCCAGTCGCCGTGCCAGTCGTGGCGGTTTAGCGGCAGGGCGGTCATCTGCCCGTCGCTGACCTTCACTCCGGTCTCATCGGAGGTGGTGTCGAGTTCGGCCCGGACGGTGAGTCCGGTGCGGGTGATGGTCGCCGCGATGCTGTTGACAATGACGTCGTGGCTGGTCAGCGGCCTGCTGCGCCAGTTCATCGTGATGTGGGAGAACAGCCGGTGCTCAACCTTGTTCCATTTTGAAGTACCTGGAGGAAAGTGACAGACCGTGATCTCCAGGCCAGTCTCGAGGGCCTGGGCGGCCAGCTCGAACTTCCAGGCCCGGGTGCGGTAACCGTTGGAACCGCCCGTGTCCGCAGTGACCAGCAAACGTCGGGAGTGCGGGTAGGCGGCACGTCCGGCCGCGTGCCACCAGCGGCGGATGGAGGAGACGGCGAAGGCGGCGGTGTCATGGTCGGTGGCCGACGCTGACCCAGCCGGCATCCGCGGCCAGGTCGTAGATTCCGTACGGGATCGCCTTGCCAGATCAGCGTCGGGGAAGTCGTGAGTCTGTGCCCGGACCGGGTCGCCTTCGCGATGCTACTCGCGTCCGGCGTTCTTGTAGTTGCCGACGAGCTCTTTCTTCTTGGTGTCCACACTGATCACGGGATCGCCAGCCGCCTGAAGGTTCTTGGCCTGTTCGTTGATATAGCGGAAATGCCCGTCCCGGTCCGGGTGCTGGGCGCCTTCGACGGTCTTGACGTTGCCCTGGAGGCTGAAGCCCTCCTCGCGCAGCACGGAGGCGACCGTGTCGGCCGAGACCCGGTGGCCTTGCCGGGTCAGCTCAGCGGCCAGCTGCCGGGTTGACTTCACCGTCCACCGCAGCGGCGACATCGGATCCCCGCGTACGTCCGGCTCCACCAAGCCCAGCAGCGCGGGACGCAAGCCCGGATCCAGGTCCACCGCACGCTTGCGGCCTCCGCCCCTATGGCCAGACGGCGTTGACGTTCGTCCAAGTGCGGGAACAGTGCCTGGAACTTCGCTGCAAGCGCCGCCTCGGTCCCCTCCGGAATCCCCATACCACAACAACGACACGCGATCACGGAAGCGACGCCTTGTTCTCCGGCAGGCCCTTAGCGTTCTCGCAGTTCACGCAAGGGGGTTGGCGGGGCTGTTGCGAAGTCTGTCGATTCTTGGATCGTTGTTGGTCAGGCTGAGCCGAGGAGGTTGAGCGGGCGGTGGAAGAGCTGGTAGGACATCTCGCGGAGGTCGGCGGCGATGTTGGTGCGGCCTGTTGCTCGCAGTTGGTTGATCGCGAAGCTGCGGAGGGTGGCCATGTTGTCCGGTCCGTGGCCGGTGCGGATCTTGGAGGTGTCCTCGGTGAAGGTGGTGTCGCGGACGAGGTGGGTCCGGTTCTCGATCATCCACTTCTCGATCGTCCATTGCGTGCGGGCCAGCTGACCGAGCTGCTGTGGGGAGGCGTCGCGGGCCGTCAGGTCGGTGAGCGCGTAGACGGTCTGCCGGGTGGTCCTCTGGTACGCAGATCGGTGCGGTATCGCAGAATCCGGGCGGCCTGCACTGCGTGGGGGAAGCCCAGATCGAGTTCGGTATCGAGTTCGGTGACGGTCAAGGCCCTGGTCACCCGGGATTCCTGCGGCCGTGGCCCGACTCACGGTCGTAGCGCCAGGCGGTGGCCTGCTTCCACGGCAGAGCCCTCAGCTGCCGGAACAGGCCGGGCTGATCAGGCACACGCTGGCAGACTGGCGGCACATCGAAGCTCCGGTTCAGCAGGGCAACTTGGTCGGTCACCCGCGCCAACCGAAGCTTCGCTGCGTACGAGACGGAACGGCCGACAGGCGTCACACGACCGTGACCTGCAGCTTCACGCCACCACCCGGACTTTGCAACAGCCCTGCCTCAGGCACCGTGGCCAGTCTCAGTCGCCGCTCGACGGACCCCACCATCGTCATGGCAGCATCTGCTCGCTCCAGATGACCTTTCCGGTGGCGGTGTAGCGAGTGCCCCAGCGGTCGGCGAGCTGAGCGACGAGGAAGATCCCTCGCCCTCCCTCGTCCGTGGTGGCCGCGTAGCGCAGGTGCGGCGCGGTGCTGCTGGCATCGGACACCTCGCACACGAGGCTTCGGTCAAGGAGCATGCGGAGGTGAATCGGTCCGGCGGCATAGCGGACGGCGTTGGTGATCAGTTCGCTGAGGATGAGCTCAGTGGTGAAGGAGATGTCGTCGAGCCCCCAGTCGGCTAACTTCTCCGCTGCGGCCTCGCGCACGGCAGCTACCGCGCTGGGGTCCTTGGGGATGTCCCAGTCGGCGATGCGGCCGGGCTCGAGAAGACGAGTGCGGGCGACGAGCAACGCGATGTCGTCGCCCTGGATGGCCGGGCGCAGGGCTTGGAGCACCTCTTGGCAGGTCTCCTGTGATGTGCGGCCAGGTGCTGCCAGGGTGTCGCGCAGGAGGGCGGCTCCAGCGGCGATGTCCCGTCCCCGATCCTTGAAGAGTCCATCGGTGTACAGGGCCAGCGTGCTGCCCTCGGGCAGCTGGAGTTCCGTTGTCTCGAAGGGCAGGCCACCCACTCCCAGTGGTGGGCCAGCGGGGACCTCCGGGAAGGTCACCTCGCCGTCCGGGCTGACGAGGGCGGGGACCGGGTGGCCGGCCCGGGCCAGGGTGCACCGGCCCGATGCGGAGTCGTAGATGGCGTACAGGCAGGTGGCTCCTGTGATCGCGGATCCTCCGGTGGTGTCCGTCTCGGCCTGGTCGATGCGGCTGACCAGCTCATCGAGGCTGGCCAGCAGCTCGTCGGGCGGCAAGTCCAGCGCGGAGAAGTTGTGGACGGTCGTGCGGAGTCTTCCCATGGTGGCAGTGGCGTGCAGCCCATGTCCCACGACATCGCCGACCACCAGTGCCACACGGAAGCCCGGCAAGGCAATGACATCGAACCAGTCGCCCCTGACCCCGGACGGAGCCGGCAGGTAACCGGAAGCTACATCCACGGCGTTCTGCTCCGGCAGGGCGCGCGGCAGCAGGCTGCGCTGCAGCGTGACGGCCATGGAGTGCTCACGGGTGTATCGGCGTGCGTTATCGAGGCTCACCGCGGCGCGAGCGGCGAGTTCGCCGGCCACCGCGAGGTCATCCTCGGCGAAGGGCTCTGCTCTGCGCGAGCGCCAGAAGGTGACGATGCCCAGCGCTACGCCCCGCGCTGTCAGCGGGGCCACAATGGCTGAGTGAATCCCGTGGTCGAGAATCTTCCTGGCCTGCTCCGCGTGGCGTCCGTCCCCCTTCCATGCTTGCGCTGTTTGCAGGTCGGGGAGGAGTCCGGCCTGTCCGGTGGACAGGGCTTGGGCTTGTGGCGTGGAGGGTGCGACGGTGACCCGCTGGCCCTCTGAGCGGAAAGGGTGGTCGCTCCGGGTTCCGTGGACAGCCGTGCGCAGGAGTTCCGTGCTGCCGTCAACGGCCGGCTCGTCCCCGTGCACGACCCGCTCGGCCAGGTCGACCGTAACGAAATCGGCGTACGCGGGCACCGCGACCCGGGCCAGCTCCTGGGCGGTCTGTTTCACCTCGAGGGTGGTGCCGATGGAGGTGCTCGCGTTGTAGAGCAGCTTCAGGTCGCCGTACATCCGGGCCAGCTGGGCCGGGCCCTGGCCATGTGTCTGGCGCCGCAGCCGCCGGCTGATCAGGGCGGTCCCGCCGATGCCGATCGCGAGGGCGACGGCGGCCGCGGTGAAGAGGAAGGGAAGCCGCCGGCTGACATAACCGCTGACTCCCACGGTTCTCACCCCGGCGGATACCAGGCCGACCACCTTGTTCCCGGAGTCCATGATCGGGACCACGGCCTGCACCACGTTGCGGCAGCACTCTATGGTGAGCCGCTCCGTGACCGGGCGCCCGGCAAGGGCCGGTCCGATCGTGCCGATGAACTTCTGCCCGATCGCCGATGAAGTCGGAGACGTGTACCGGATGCCGTCGCGGTTCATCACAACGAGGAAGTCGACATCGGCACGGCGGCGAACCGCTTCGGCTTGTGGTTGCAGTACCGCCGTCGGGTCGGCGGAACGCAGCGCCGGCGCAACACCCGGGGCGTTCGCGAACCCCTGGGCCGCAGCCAGCGACCGCTCACCAGCCTCTTCCAGGGCGCCATCCCGCGCGATGAGCACCCATTGGACCGTCACGGCCGCGATCAGCAGCAGCACGACGACGAAGTGGAGAGCGAACACCTGACCGGCGACGCTGCGTACACCGAGCACACGCCGCCAGGCTCTCCTGGTGCGCCGGGAAGCCTCCCGCCCAGGCGTCCACCCTCCCCCGTCACGGACGTTCACAGGAACTCTTGACAGCTGACTGACAAACAAGGAGCAGAGAGAACAGGAGGTACAAGCCTGAACATAAGCCAATATTAACCCCCTTTCGCCTCCGAAGCGTGTATGGCACGCCCGGGCCCTGCTCACCATGGAGCAGCCGGAGCGGCGCTGTCAGACATCTCATCTTGTTTCGTGTCAAGCGGACGTGGGTTGAGGTTGGGCGTGGTGGGCCCAGGTGCTGGCTTCGTCGTAGTGGGTGCGGATCTTGAGGCAGCCTTGGAGGTTGCGGTTCCGCCGAGATGCGAGGAAGGGTGGCAGCAGGTCAGGTGGGTCTCATGAGAGGAGCGCAGCCGATGCCTGCCCCGAGGAAATACCC
>NZ_BBUY01000041.1 GCF_001590865.1 Streptomyces sp. NBRC 110611 | reverse complement strand
CTCCTTCGGACAAAGGCTGCAGGGCCGAGAGACCGGGCAGTGTGACCGTCGCGCCGGATCGAGTGCATGCTTCGTCACGTGCTCGACCCGGCCTCGCATGCGACCCAGAACATCCCGGTGGGAGACTTCCCCAGCGGGATCAGCGCGCTGCCCTCCGGCAAGCAGGTGTTCGTCTCCAACACGGGTTCCGGCACGGTTTCGGTCATCGATACCCACACCAACAAGGCGGTGGCTTTGCCGACCGGACACGATCCCGAAGGTGTCCCCATCACCCCACGCTGAGCTTGCCCTTCAGCCCAAACGCCGCAATCGGCTCCACCTTGAATCAATTTCTGAAGGTGTGGGACGGCCGGTGTCCGTGATGCTTTGGCGGTTCCCGCGTTAGATAGCGTGCCACTGACAGGTGTTGCCCTGATACGTCCCAGGCTCGGCATCTGTCTGTGGCCGGCCCCGGCTCCGCGCCCGGCGTCGGGGCCTCGTCGCACGCTCTGCGTGCGGAGCCGGCCGCGTCGGCGTGGCCTGCGGCAGTCGCATGCCGATGGTGCGAAGGTCGCATGTGCCGTCGTCGGCCGTGGGCGTTCTGCTCCCGGGCGCCGGCTGCGTCCAGTGATGGCTCTCCCTCGCCTGACTGTCCCCAGGAGTTCGCCCAAGCGACCGTGTAGAGAGACGCTACCGCTATTCAAACTCACATACGGCGTAGACTGTGGCCTTCCTTGTCGAGGAGGGCCACTCGCCGTGATTGGAAATTCGCACAGTCCAGCCCTTGCCGTCACTTGTCGGGTGGTTGGCCGACGCGAAAGAATTCCTTTTCTGTTTGGCTCCTTGAGCCATGACAACGATTTCCCAGTTGCTACTGAGTAGGCGCCGATCCCTTGACCAAATCATCCAATTGGAGCTTAGTTACCCTGCCTCCGGGTGCCCCGAGCCAGCGGGCGCTGCGAGCAGCACCAGCAGGCAGGCGAACATGAGTGAGCGTCGCGTGGCGGTGCCCGAGCGTCCGTTGCACTGACCAGGCGGGTACCCACCCCCTCCACTGTCCGCGTGGCAGGGAGACGACCGCTGGTTCGCCCGCCCCTTGCACGCCGTGGTAGCGGTTCCCGCTTCGATGGCCGCCTTCGCGCGCGGGCCGTACGGGTTCTTGCGCGAACTCGACCAGCAAGGGTGCGGCCTCATCGTCGCGTCCTTGCCGGTGGAGGAGGGCCTGGGACTCGCGATCGTCAACCGGCTTCGCCGCGCAGCGGGGCCCCGGCCCTCTTAGAACTCGTAACGAAATGACCTCCGAGGTGGTTGGATCCCTTGGGGACTTCGTAATCCGGGGGTGCGGGGTGGCGCGGTGCAAGCCGTGGGAAGTTGACGATGAGCTGTGGGCTGTTATCGAGCCGCTGCCACCCAAGGTGGAACGCCGGGTGTGACATCCGGGACGCAAGCGGCATCCGGACCGGCTGGTGTTCCAGGGCATCCTGTTCGTCCTGCACACCGGGATCGCCTGGGAACACCTGCTGCAGGAACTCGGCTTCGGCTCGGGAATGACCTGCTGGCGCCGCCTGGCCGAGTGGACCGAGGCCAGAGTGTGGTCGCGATTGCACGCGGTCCTGCTGGCCGAACTCCGCCGCGCGAACGCTTTGGCTTCTCCCGGGCAGCGGTCGACGGCTCCCACGTCCGGGCGCTAAAGGGGGTGCCAAGACCGGACGAAGCCCAGTCGCCCGGGGCAGAACAGGCAGTAAGCACCACCTGATCACCGAAGCCACCGGCATCCCGCTCGCCGCCACCCTGACCGGAGGCAACCGCAACGACGTCACCCAGCTGATCCCGCTCCTCCAGGCCGTGCCGCCGGTGCGAGGCAAGCGCGGTCGGCCCCGCCACCGACCAGACGCGGTGCTGGCCGACCGCGGCTACGACCACGACAAGTACCGCCGCCTACTCTGGGCTCTCGGCGTGAAACCGGTGATCGCCCGCCGGGGCACCGAGCACGGATCCGGGCTTGGCACCCAACGCTGGGTCGTGGAACGCGCGTTCGTACATCTGTACTGGTTCCGCCGGCTGCGGATCCGGTGGGAGATCCGCGACGACACCCACCAAGCCTTCCTCACCCTCGGCTGCGCACTCATCTGCTGGCGACGCCTGAACGCAACGCATGCCAAAAGATGATTCCGCTTCCCCCACTCGGCGGAGGGCCCGCCATGGAGACGGTACCCAGGCGGGACGCCTGGACTCCGGCAACGGAGCACTGTGGACCCGACCGACGACAGCCGTCGGCCGGGTTTGGACCCCGAGGCAGGAGTGGAGACGACCCAGGTGGTAACGCCAGCAGTCCAGAAGGTCGTGGCGCTGTGCAGTGCGGCTGCCGCGCCCTACATCGCCCTGAAGTCGCAGCGCACCCGGGATCGTCACTCCCGCAGCACGCCGACCGCCTCAAAGCTCATTTCGTTAGGGGTTCTTAAGAGAGCAGCACCGCCGCTGTTCGATATCTCTGCCGGATCGGCAGAGCATGCTCCGGCAGGCTGTCCCCGGTTGCCGGGAACGCCGAGCAGGGCGGTTGGCAGCGCGTTTCGCCGTGCGGGGACAGCAGCCCTGATCAAGCCGTGGGAGGCGACCAGTTGCGCACTGCCATCGGCCAGCCGGTAGGACAGACCCGCCACGGCGAGGCGGCCGACGGCGACTCGCTCGGAAAGGATGTGGGAGCGGTCCAGCAGCAGGTCGACGGTGTGCCGGATGTGCTCGTGAAGGATCCCTTCGGCCGTCTCGCGACCGGCGGCGCGGGCAGCCGCGATAGCCCCGCACGAGTCGTGGCCCAGGACCAGGACCAGCGGGCAGTCCAGCAAGCTCACCCCGCACTTGATGCTGCCCAGCACCTCCGAACCGACGACATGCCCCGCGGTGCGCACCACGAACAGGTCACCCAGCCCCTGGTCGAAGACGATCTCGGCGGCCAGCCGGGAGTCGGAGCACCCGAACAGCACCGCGAAGGGGCTCTGGGCCGGTGCGGGGTCTCGGTGCGGCGCGCGGCGTCCTGGTTGGGGTGCTCGGGCGAGCCGGTGACGAACCGCTGGTTGCCGGCCGGCAGCATCTCGAAGGCGTCATCGGGAGTCGGCGTCAGTATGTCGGTCATGGCGGCAGGCTACGGCCGTCCCCGGTCAAACGCGCGGCCGGCCCACGGACGGCGGACCTCGCATCTCCTCGGTCAGTACGCTCAGCCGCCGGGCGATGTCGCCCTTGGCCCGCCTCGTCAGTGCGCTGTGAAGCCGCTCGATCCATAACGGCCTGCCCTGCACCGCCTGGCTATGCGCAAGCCTCTTCATCCCGCAACGCCGCCACACACCACCAACGACGCCCGCAAGGCACGGGCTTTACACCACAGGAGTGGATCTTCCGGGGATCGTTGCCGTCCATGCGACGCCGAAAACAGCCGAGCCGAGTCAGGCGGCCTGGCCGAGACCGCCGGCAGCCAGGTCCTGTTCCCTGAGCGGGTGAAGTCGACGTCCAGCTTCGGGGCCGTATGCCACGGCCTTGTCCAGGGCGGTCGACGCCAGCATGGCCATCGCCTACGCCATTGGTGGGCCGGGGGCGGTCGCAACCCGACGTGCGCCGCTGGTCCTCTGGGTCCGCTGGGCGTAAATGAACGTTAGGCAATCAGTACGTGGCGCTTGCGTGAAGGCGTCGCTTCCGAAGTGCCACGGTGCTTGCGGAAGCGCTCATTCGCCCTTTGCTCTGCGGGGCGTACGCCTGAGCACGTCACATTCGACGATACGACAATCACCCGAACGGGATAACGTTTGACCATGACTTGACCTTCGGCCGTGAGGTAATCTCCAGGCAAAGAGGTGTTCGCGGTAGCCAAGTCGTGTTGGCTGAAGGCGCTGACGCGGCGGCACGCACGTGGTCTGGCCAACGGCCACGTTACTCGGGGGAGATTGCTGATGGAGTGGCAACGGAGGCCACACGATTCCGGACACCGGTCAGCACGCTCACGCCCGGGCCGCAGACGTTCCCACGGCTACCGCCATGCGGTGGCGGGGCGCTTGGTGCTGTAGGCGCGAGCATCGTCCCGTCCCGGATCACCTCATCGCGTCGACGATGACGCAGGAGCACACCGGCTGTCATGTCCTTCGGGCAGGCCGGGCACCACCCTTCCACTGATGACCTGAACACACCGCGCTCGCAAACAACGCTTGTGGGCGCAGGAGGTAGGCCACCATGAAGTCCCTGGTTGACAACGCACGATCCTTCACCACACACATGGCCGAGCGCGCCGAGGAGTTCCGCGCGCTTGAGGCCGGGCAGAACCCCGAGGTCCTGTTCATCACCTGTTCCGACTCTCGCGTGGTGCCGTCCCTGATCACCGGCGCACGGCCCGGTGAACTGTTCGAGCTCCGCACGGCGGGCAGCATCGTGCCCGAGTATCGCAGCGACAACCCCACCGGCGAGACGGCCACCATTGAGTTCGCCGTGCGGGTGCTGGGCGTCCGTGACGTCATCGTGTGCGGACACTCCCACTGCGGCGCGGTCAACGCCCTGGTGAGCGGCGGCGACCTGTCCGGCCTGCCCGCCGTGCAAGGCTGGCTGGAACGCGCGGCAGCCAAGCCCGAGACGACCACACCCCAGCCCCCGGACCTCGCCGAGGCGGTCCAGCGCCACGCCGTAGCCCAGCTGGAGCGGCTGCACACCCACCCCTGCATCGCGGAACGGGTAGAGGCGGGGACCTTGGAGGTGCACGCCTGGTACTACGAGGTCCATACCGGAGTGGTGCAGCAGTACGGACCGCACGACGCGTCTTTCCGGCCGCTGTGACCGGCATCCGCCCACCCCACGGGCCGCCGAGCACCTCTCCCCATCCGCTTCCGCCGTGCGAGGAAGTCCACTGATGCTCTCCACTCTCACAAAGCCCGCCCACCTGCGGCATGACGTTCTAGCCTCCCTCGTCGTCTTCCTGGTCGCCCTTCCCCTGTGCGTAGGCGTGGCCGTAGCCTCCGGAGTACCCGCCGAACTCGGCCTGATCACCGGCATCGTCGGCGGCCTGGTCGTCGGCTTCCTGCCCGGCAGCAGCCTCCAGGTCAGCGGCCCGGCCGCCGGCCTGACCGTCCTGGTCTTCGAGGCCGTCCAGGAATTCGGCCTCGGCGTTCTCGGGGCCATCGTCCTGCTCGCCGGCCTGGTCCAACTCGCCCTCGGCGCCTTTGGGTTCGGCCGGTTCTTCCGTGCGATATCGGTAGCCGTCGTCCAGGGCATGCTCGCCGGCATCGGCCTCGTGCTGATCTTCGGCCAGCTCTACACCATGGCCGGCGTCAAGCAGCCTCGCTCCGGGATCGACAAGATCCTCGGGGTGCCGCGCCTGGTCACTGAGATCGCCACCTCCAGCCAGGCCTTCACCGCGTTCGCCATCGGGGCGGCCACCATCGCCGTCCTCGTCCTGTGGAAGAAGCTTCCGGCCCAGGCCCAGATCGTGCCCGCCCCGCTGGCCGGCGTCGCACTGGCCACCGCCGCCACCGCCGTGGCCGGCTGGTCCGTCCCCCGCGTCGAGGTCCAAGGACTCCTCTCGGCCATCCAGCCGCCGGGAATGGACGACTTCGCCTCGCTGGGCAGCCTCGCCGCCGTCGGCACGGTGGTCGCCTTCGCGCTCATCGCCTCTGCCGAAAGCCTCTTCAGTGCCGCCGCCGTCGACCGTATGCACGACGGCCCCCGCACCGACTACGACAAGGAACTGATGGCCCAGGGCGTGGGCAACACCGTCTGCGGCATCCTCGGCGCCCTGCCCCTGACCGCGGTCATCGTCCGCAGCTCCGCCAACGTCCAGGCCGGGGCCAGGACGAAGCTCTCCCGCATCCTGCACGGCCTCTGGCTGGTGCTGTTCGCCGCGCTCCTGCCGGCCGCGATCGGCATCATCCCCCTGGCCGCACTCGCCGGCGTCCTCGTCCACGCCGGCTGCAAACTCGTCCCCGTCAAGGACCTTATGCCCCTGTGGCGCACCCACCGCGGCGAAGCCCTTATCCTGGCCGTCACCGCGATCTCCATCATCACCACCAACATGTTCGAAGGTGTCCTCCTCGGCATCGTCCTCGCCGTGGTCAAGAGCGCTTGGGAAACCTCCCATATCCACCTCGACACCCACGAAACAACCGACGGCCGGTTCATCGTCACCCTCACCGGCTCCGCCACCTTCCTCCGCCTGCCCCGCATGCTCGAAACCCTCGAAGCACTCCCGCACGACCGGCCCGTCGAGCTCGACCTCTCCCAGGTACGTCACCTCGACCACGCCTGCCGCCTGACGCTGGAGAACTGGGCACAACAGCGAGGAACCACCATCAAGACGCTCACGAAAGCCTGACCGTCGGCCACGCGCCTCGAACGCACGCCCTGCCGCACAGCAAATCACCCACGACTCCTCCCCTGCTGCCCCTCGCCTGACGCCGGGCGAGGGGCAGCACACCACACTCCGACACCCCGCTTCGTCCACGGCACGAAACGCTTCAAGGAGGCAACGGTGTTCGATCTCAGGACCGAGGCAGAAATGCGCCTGTACTCAGAAAAGCTGGCCAAGCAACTCGCCCTGAAAAGGCACCGTGAAGAGATCAGCGCGAACAACGCCGACACCCCAACGGCGCCTCCGGCTGACGAAGGGAACACGCAAGGGACCGGGGCGCCGGACATCAAGCAGAAGCCCCTGTAGACGCGGAACCGCGAGGCGGGAAAAGCCACCCGAGATCCTCCTCGCGGCCCAGGACACGCTGGCGGAACACGCTTTCCAGGGCAAGTGCCCACCTGATCCTCGTCCACGACCTGTGACAGGCGCCCTGCCCGCGGGAGATTTCAATGTGGTCCACGCGCAGAGTGTGTTCCCCATTCCCTGATCGAGGTCACTGACGAGTGCATGTCCCACATCGCCGCGTCCTCGTGTCGAACGGCTACTTCGACTTCACCTTCAACCGGCCTGCCGTAGCGGCCCGAAGAGCTGGAACCGGCCGCTACGTATGTCGCGGAGCCGCACTGCCGCAAGCCGACCCATTTGGTCCAGGGGACGAGGACGAACTACGCGTTTCCTGTCCTTCCGCCCGCCGCGCCGCCGACGGCGTCATGACGGGCAGCCCGCCCTACGGCTCCGGGGCGAGCTTTCCTACTCGCCGACTTCACGCGCGAGGACATGTTCGGTGCGGCCAGCACGCAGCGGTCTTCATCCGCTGACCGGCGAAGTGCAAGGGCTCCGCGCCTTGAGGTGGGGAAGGGGAGCCCGGGCCACCGACGGCCCCGACGCCGGGCGCGGGGTCGGGGCCGACCGCGCGCACGCGTCGTGCCTGGACACCAGGACACGCGGTGTGCTGCATAACCCGGGCGCGGCGAAAGCGTCACGGGCGACAAGGTCGGTGGCCACGACGGCGCTTCGGCCGGTGCCGCAGGTGACGGCGGCGCGCCCGCCCGCGCCGTGTAGCGTCCGCCGGTGTGCTTCTGCGGGCGGGTACGGCCTACTCGTCAATCACGGCGATGGCGTCGAGTCCGACGTCACGCAGGGTGCGCTGAATGGCTCGCCGGGCCCCGTGGATGGTGAGCGACGCGGTCTCCAGCCGCCGGGTGGACGCTCGCAGGAGCGCGTAGGCGCAGGCCAGGTCGAAGCGAGTGACTTCGCTCATGTCCACAATCCACTCCCGGGCCTCATTCAGCGCAGGAGCGCTGAGCCGTTGTTCCAGTTCCCGTAGGTCTCCAGGTCCGAAGTCCGCGGCCAGAGCCAGTTCGGCGCGCCGGCCGTCGGTCGCCGTGACCGCTATGGCAGGCCCGTGCGGCGGGGGAGAGGGAGGTTCGGCTGCCACGGCGCACTCCTTCGCGGTCGGCGACGCTCCGGCGTACTTTCATGGTTGCCTAAGGTGTAGGTGGCGGACAGGTCCGCGCACGGGCAACACGAACCGGTTAAGGACCTGTCCGGGCGATCACGTTCGAAGCCAGAGGGCCAGGGTTGCTGCTGTAGCCGTGCCGCGGAAGACGTAGCCGCGCTTGTCGTAACGGTCGCTACGGCTCGGGCGTGCTTGAGCCGGTTGATTGCCTGTTCGACGGCATTGCGCTTCCTGTACCGCCCTTCGTCGAACCCCGGTGGGCGGGCGGCCTGGCTGTCGTTCTTCTCCGGGATGCTGTGCCGGATGCCCCGGCGCCGCAACTACTCGCGGCAGGGCCGCGCTCACCTTGGCCGCCGTCACGATCGCCACGAAGGTGCTCGCCAGCTGGTATGCGCATGGGGCCGGTCGCCTGCATGCTGGAATCGCACTCGTCGCGCGCGGCGAGTCCGCCCCGGCCATCACGGATCCCTGGTGCCGCATCAGGCAACGTTTGCCCTGTCGATAACCGTGCGCGGGCGCCGGCCTCGTTGCGCCGGAGCACAGCCGGTTCGTGGCCCGATGTCCTAGTTCCAAGGTCGCTGTCGCGATGGGGCCATCGGCCGATGACCGCATCGACCACCGAAGTGATCATGAGGGTTGTTCGCTCTAGGGGCGGCAGTTCCGCGCTCGTGCACATGCAACTCGAAGCAAGAGGACCAGAAATGACCAAGGCAGACGACGGTAACCTGAAGCTCTCCTACACCGACGGGCGGCGTGCCACGATCGGCATCGATGCCGTCAACCGGGTCCTGCGCGCCGTGGGTGTTCACGTAAGCCAGACCCCGATTCCGGCGGAAGCGCGCCCGATTCTGGTCGCGTCCAGGACCCGGGCGGTGACGGACGACGAGAACGCGGAACTGATCTCGCTGTTCAGCCTGCACCGCGGGGACTTGCTGGCACATGTTCAGCTGGCTGGGCGCGAGCCGGAGGCGCACCGTGGAGGCTTCCTGAACCCCTCCGAGTACGGGGTCGCCCCCTACCCGAAGGTCTACGACATGAAGACCATGGATGCCGACGCGCGGCACGCCGCGCAGGTGCGGTTCGGACGTCTCCACGTCAACAGCTCCGATCACGGTGTCGGCATCGACGAGGTGATGACGGTCGTCTCCGGCGGCCCGTGGACGTGGTTCTACTGGCTGCCCGACGGAGTGGTCGCCAAGCTGTCGGTGCCCGCCGTGGAGATCGGCGACCCGGCCTGGCACGTCAGCTACCCCGGCATCCGGCCCCACGGGGCCTTCCTCGACGCCGAGCACGGCCTGGTCGTGGCGAACGCCCACGGTCCCGAGAAGTTCGTCATGCGCTACGAGGAGCCGAGCGTGGAGGGAGCGGAGGCGCTGGGTACGAACCCGTGGATCGACTTCAGCGGCGACGCCCCGCGGCTGCTGACCGAAGTGACGTCCTACTGACCCGTACCCGAGGTGAACAACCTGGCTAGTGCCGCATCAGCCAACGTAGGCCCTCGCGGCGGCCTCTCGTAGGCGGGCATCGAGGCCCAGTGCACCGCCCTGCACTACTTCACCCTCGACGGCACTGACCACGCCGGCAACAAAGAACAGGGCAGCCTGATCCGCCGCACATCATCTGGCGGAACCGTCACGCCGGCGACCAGCGACTACGAGCCGTCATCGACAGGGCGAACGTTGCCTGATGCGGCACTGGTCACCCGCCTTACGGCGCCGTCCGGGTACAGCGAACCCCGCACACGACCACGTCCAAGAACAGCACGGGCTGAGGGCCGGACCGCTTACAGCTCTCGTCGTGATCACAGCATCGGCACTCACACTTCATGTGTCCGCACGCCACATCCTTGGCCACGCCGGGGCGCCCCGAGGCACACCGGAGTGATGGATGTCGGGTGGCGACGAGCTCAGTCGGTGGGTTGGAGGGGGTGGTCTGGCCAGTCCAGGAGCTGGGCGCCGAGTGCGGCGGTCTGGAGGATGTAGCGCTGGCCCGGGTCGGTGGGGTCGTGGCCGGTGAGTTGCCGTATGCGGCCGAGACGGTAGCCGACGGCGCGGACGCTCAGGCCCAGTCGGCGGGCTGTTGCTGCCTTCAGGCAGCCGCTGGCGAAGTACGTGGTGAGGGTGTCCAGCAATGTGCGGGGGCCGCCGCGGGCGGCCTCCAGTCCGCCGAGGACGGTGGCCACCAGGTCGGTGATGGCTGCGCGGTCTCTGCCGAGGACCTGGAATACCAGCACGTCGGAGGCGTTGACGACCGTGGTGGTCAGGTTCAGCCGGGTGGCGAGGTCGAGGGTGGTGCGGGCCTCTTGGTAGGAGCGGACGATGCCGCCGGGGCCGGGACGGGGCCGGCTGACGGCGATGGTGTACCGCTCTCCCACCGCGTGGCACACAGCGGTGGCAAAGTGCTGCGGAACTTCGGGTACGGCACCGGGCGAGACGCACACGAGCAGGGTGTCCTTGGCGGTGATCAGTACGTCCCGCGCGCTGAAGCTGGCGCTCAGCGCTTCCTCGACGTAGCGGGTCGCGGGGTCGCCCGCGCCGAAAGGATCGGCGGCGCGGGCGACGGCGACGGTGTGCGGACCGACCAGCCGGAGCCCGAAGCGCTCGGCGCGTTCGGCGAGCCGGCCGAGGTTGGTAGGGCCTTCGAGGAGGTCGTCGACGAACTCCCGTCGGGTGGCTTCCGCACCGCGGATGGCCACTCGGTGAGCGGTCTCGTACCCCTCGGTCAGCGCCACGGTCGTATCGGTGATCGCCCGTATGAGTGCCGAGGCGACGTCCCGGAGTTCCCGGAGATCCTGCGCTTTCAGGGCGCCCGGCAGGTCTGACCACGCATGGCACGCAGGGGTGAGGAACGCGGCGACCAGGGTCCGCAGGTCCGTCTCCCGGGACGCCGCGGTGGCCGCCAGCCGTCGCACGTCGTCGAGGTACCCGTCCGGCAGGCGACGCCGGGTGACGGAGACCCGCGCGAGCTGTTCCAGGTAGCGGTCGAGATCACCGGGCCGCGGCGCGTTCTCCGCGGGAGGCGGCCCCGTGGCGCCTGGTGCGGCGGGTGCGGGATGAGGGGCAGGGTGTCCCGTCGCCATGGGAACATTTTGCCGGAATGCGGCAAAAAATGTCGCCTCAAGACGGCTGCCCTTTGCCGCCTCCGGCGGGAGTCCGGAGAGCCCCCGGGGGTAGTCCCTGACTAGAGCATCTCCGGTTGAACGTCACACTCAGGGCCGAAGGGATACGACACCGTGCCCCGAAGCCGCCCGGCTCACTGCTGCGGAGGTTCGCCCAGGTCCTCCCGGTGTACTGGCGTGCTTGCTCGCCGCTCCCGCCATGGCGGAGGTCTCCTCCGACCGGAGTTCCACGCTGATCTCTCCGCTGCCGATGGAGGTGCTCCGCCTCGTCGACATGCCCTGCGCGCCCCGGGCCCAGCCCACCGCCCCGGTGGGCCAGGCGCCGCAGCCCTGAGCACCGGAGCGAGGTGGTGACCATGAGCAAGCCCTCGAAGGACGACCGGCGCATTCTCCGGGAGATGGAACGGCACCTGACCCTGGACGACCCTGAGCTGGCCGCCCGGCTGGACGCGCTGAACGACCAGTTCGCGGTCGGGGCGGGAGGCCGGAATCCTGACCGGCCCCGGGACGCCCGCGCCACCGACCACGGATGGGGCGCGGCCGACGACCACGACGGCGAGCACCACAAGCCCCGGGGCTGGCGGTGGACGGCCGCCGTAGTCCTCGGCGTGCTGGCCTTGATCGGCATGATCCTCGTCGGAATCTTCACCAAACCGCCCCCTGGCGACGGCAACCCGGGCAGGCCCCAGGGCTCTTCCCCAGCCCAGTCCGTGCTTGTCCGGAGCCCCGTGGCTGATCCCGACGACCGGCAGATCCTCCAGTCCCGCACGGGAGTCCCGAACCCGCGCTCGTTGACGGAGCACCCGGAGGGCGGAATCCATGCGCGCACGTGACCTCGCGGAGCCGTACGTGGCGGTCAGGAGTGACGCCGACGCCGTCGACGCGGTCCGCCTGTTGGTGGAACGGTGCCTGCCCGGCATCCTGGTGGTCGGCCCGGCCGGACGGCCGTACGCCATCCTGCCCGCCTCCGACCTGGTCAGAACGCTGGTTCCCGGCTACGTACAGGAAGACCCGCTGCTGGCCGAGGTGATCGACGAATCCCACGCCGACCACCTGTGCCGCGCGCTGCGGGGCCGGACCGTCGCCGACTGCCTGCCCGTGGGGCGGCCCTACCTCCCCACCATTGGTCCCGACAGCACGGCCGTGGAGATCGCAGAGCTCATGGCCCGGGTGCGCACCCCCCTCGTCGCAGTCATCGCACCCGGTGCTGCAAGCCAGGACCCACTGATCGGGGTGGTGACCGCCACACGGCTGTTGCAGTACCTCCTCCAGGCCGCGTAAGCGCCCACGCCGTCGCACGACTACGGCCCCTGCCGCGAACAACGAGAGGCCCACCGGATGCGCGCAGCGAACCGCAAGCCCCGTACCGTCCTCGGCCGCCTGCCGCTACCGGAGCGGACCGTCGTGGCGGATGCGCTGCGGACGGAGACCGTGGGCGGCATGGTGCTGCTCGCTGCCGCAGCCGTGGCGCTGATCTGGGCCAACACCCCCGCGAGCGACGCCTACGCGGCCGTACGGGACTTCCACTTCGGCATCGAGGCACTGGGTCTCGACCTGTCCCTGGCGCAGTGGACGGCCGACGGACTGCTGACGATCTTCTTCTTCGTCGCCGGCGCCGAACTCAAACGTGAACTGGTGGTCGGGGAACTCCGCCACCCCGGAACAGCGATCCTGCCCGTGGTCGCAGCCGCCTGCGGGATGGCCGTACCCGCACTCGTCTACGGCCTCGTCGCGACTTCCATGGGCGGTTCGTGGAACGGCTGGGCGGTCCCCATGGCCACCGACATCGCCTTCGCACTGGGCGTCCTCGCCGTCATCGACACCCATCTGCCCTCCGCGCTACGCGCCTTCCTGCTCACCCTGGCGGTGGTCGACGACCTCGGCGCCATCATCGTCATCGCCCTCTTCTACACCTCGACCATCCACCTGCCCGCACTCATCGGCGCCATCCTCGGACTGGCACTCTTCTTCCACCTGCACGACCAGCGGCGCGTACACGGCTGGTACTGGTACCTGCCCCTCGCACTGATCATCTGGGGCCTGACGTACGCCAGCGGGGTCCACGCCACCGTGGCGGGAGTCGCCATGGGTCTGCTGCTGCGGGCGACCGAGGACGGAGAGAGCGGCAGACGCCCGGTGGAGCGGATCGCACACCTGGTCCGCCCGGTCTCGGCCGGGATGGCCGTCCCCCTCTTCGCCCTGTTCGCCGCCGGAGTCACGGTCTCCGGCGACACCCTGAGCCACGTCTTCAGCAGCCCGGAGCCCCTGGGCGTGGCCCTCGGGCTGGCCGCGGGCAAGGTGCTGGGCGTCTTCGGCGGCTGCCGACTCGCTGTCCGCTTCACCCGCGCCCGCCTCGGCGCCGGCCTGGCCTGGGCTGACGTGACCGCTGTGGCCATGCTGGCCGGCATCGGGTTCACCGTATCCCTGCTGATCGGCGAACTGGCCTACCCGGACCCAGCGGATGCCGAGCACATCAAGGCTGCCGTCCTCGTCGGATCCCTGGCCTCCGCGCTTCTCGCCTCGCTGCTGCTGAGAATGCGGAACAGCAAGTACCGGCGGCTGTACGAGGAGGAGATCGCCAACTCGAACGGCGATGCCGTCCCCGACGCCCATGGCGTAAACAACATCGACCAGCAGGACGGTCCTGCCTGCCGCCCCCCTGGCACCGGCCCCCAGCATCCGAACGCGGAACGGTCCGTGCCCACCCACGAAGCGGCGCGACGTGGCCTTCTCTCACTCCGCGCGCTCCACGCTGCGTGCCCGCGACTCCTGATGACGGCTACATGGGCCGGCGGCGGACGTGCTTGTCGATGGCGACGACAAGCACGGTGAGCGGGGCGATTCCCAGGATGCACAGCCATGCCTGTGTGGGGTGATGGGTGCGGTGCGGAAGAGATGATTCATGGTCAGCAGGTGGGTGAGGGCGAGCTGGCCAGCTGTCTGGGCGAGGACCCCACCGCGTCCTTGGCCGCCTCGGTCCCGCTGCCCCCCCCATGGCCACACCGATGTTGGCCTGGCGCAGGGCCGCGGCGCTGCGTGGCGCACATCTCACCTTGTGACGCAACATCACGCCGGACGTGTTCACCAGGATGGCGCTTCTTCACCACCGGCGGACGCTCGTTGTCAGTGAAGGCCGCCATGCTCGCCGTCGCACACCCCTACCGGAAGCTGCTCGTCAGCCGGGACGCACACAAGTCCGTCGTCTCCGTGCCCATCCTGTCCGGCATCCAGCCCGTTTGAGTGCACCCGCGCTGGGACGCTGACCTGCACCTGGCGCATCCGACGTCCGCCGGCGATTTCGCGAGTCTGGCGTGGCGCAGCTGGGCGGTGGGGAGGAGCCAGCCGACAGCCTCGGAATGGCCGGGCGGGCACGCGAGACTGCCGACTGGCTGAGCGTTGCGCGGTCTGAGGTGAGTGGCGCCGCGCAACGCTGGTCGCTATCGGACCGGGCACGGTGAGTGGTCCACCGGTCTGGTCCATACAGCGTCATCCTGCCGGCCAGTTCATGCCCGGCCAGGATCCAGTAGGCGACGAGCGGTACGCAGATCGGCTCACCCACCGTCATGAAGGGGGAAGGGAAAGCATCCAACTCTGCTAACAGCCAGCGAGGTTGGGCGCCCGGTACGCCTACCGTTCAGATCGTGGGCCAACGGCTCATGGCATGACGCCCGACCCTGTTGGCGCGAATGCTGCGATGCGGCCGTCGCGTACACGTCCTCAGCCGGCAGGGGCTGTTCGATGCACACCTGAGACGGCTTTGATCGGCGGATGGTTCCAGCGGCGTGGGCCTGACCGGCATCAGCGGGTGAATTCACAGCTGTCAAGACTTGGCATGCCGCGCATTCCAGTACTATTCCGCTGCATTCGGATGACCAAGGGTAAGTAGCGGATGGTCCACGCCCGGCAGCGAAGACGCAGAGAAGTACCGATCGCTCTGGCGCTCGCGTCATCGAGGTGTTCGGTGAGGCGGAACAGGGCGAGCAGGGTGATGGCGCGGACGGCGTCGCGTTCGCCTCGTCGAGGGCGGTGAGGGCGGCATCGACGGGGCGTTCCTGGGCACGGGGCCAGGCGCCGAACTGGACGCGTCCGACGTCGGTGAGGGTAACCACGGCAGCGCGGCGGTCACCCGGATCGATGCCGCGGGCGCCTGCTGCGTGAGAGGCACCTTTTCGTCCGCGTGGAGTAGTGCGCCTGCGGGGCCCAGAGGAGCGCGTGACGCCGCCTCCCGCCAGGCCTCCTCACCCAACTCCCTCACAGGCAATCCCCGAACGTCGGTGCACGGCAGGGCCGAAGTGGGCATCACACAGCAAGGACATACGGGAAGGGATGGCTATGGAGATCTCCGGAGTCATCAGTGCCATCGTGATCGGCACCGTCATCGGCACGCTGGGACGGCTGCTCCTGCCGGGCCGTCAGCACATCGGCGTCCTGTGGACGATCGGTGTCGGTATCGTCGCGGCCTTCGTCGGCACCGGCATCGCCGCCGGCCTGGGAGTGGCGGACACTAAGGGCGTCGACTGGATCGAATGGCTCATCCAGATCGCCCTCGCCGCCGCAGGCGTAGCCGCCGTCGAACGCTTCAAAACCCGCAGCTGATCACATAGCCGAGGTGGGACTGCCGCCGCCCAAGGGCAGGCAGCGACCCCCTTCTCGACGGCGGATCGGCTACATCGGTGTGGCCGCCTGCGAGAGCACAAACGGGGTGACGGTCGAGCTCGCCGAGGACACGGCCAAGACCGACGCCCAGCGCCACGGTGCGGCGGCTGCCCGCACGGCCCGGTCTGTCTGCCGGGCAGCTTGAGGTCCCGGACTCGGTGCGACTCGCGTGCAGGAAACGCGACGTACCGTCCCTGCGTGCCGTGGTCGAAAAATAGCGACCCGGTGGCCGCTTCGGCGAGTTGTTCATCAGCGTCGGCGAGCGCGGAACGCAGGCCGAGTTCATGGCTGGGCACCGGAGATGAGCGGTACCGTGATCGACGCGCACGGGCTGGCCGAGAGCTCTGGAAGCCTCACGGCCAACCTGGCGGCAGCCGAGGTGGGCTCAATCGGCGCCGGACGTCTGCCCCCGGCGCGGCATCTGGGGCGACTTCGCGGCAGCAGCCTCTGCCTCCGCCTTGGCGTCGGTTACCGCGGCGGCGGCCTGCTTCACGGCCTCTTCAGCAGCCGTGGCGGCGTCGGGCAAAGCCTTCGAGCCTGCCTCAAGCTCCGCAGTCCGGCCTCCGTGCGACGCGTCGTCGTCAGCGTCGGCGGTGGCTGCTTCCTCAGGTTGCGCAGGTCTGGGCGGACTCGCCGTCGACTGACCACCGAACGCGCTGGTGACGGTCCGAACTGCCTCGGTCAGCTCCCCCGGGATCACCCAGAACGTGTTGTTGTCGCTCTTCGCCAAGTGCGGGAGT
>NZ_BBUY01000040.1:16459-17321 GCF_001590865.1 Streptomyces sp. NBRC 110611 | reverse complement strand
AGCCTTTTCGGTGTGGCCGCTGATCGGGTGATGGGAAGGGGGGCAGAACGGGCGAGGCCCGGAGGGTGTTGAGAGAGGTGTCTGACGCCGCAACTCTTCACCCAAGGGGCTTCGTTGGTTACGTATCCTGCCGCGCTGGACCTGCCGCACGGGCTCGTGGAGAAGGTCACGATGCTGATCGTTCCCCGGGAGGGTGACCGGCGGTGCACGCTGCGTCCGTCCGGGCGTGCTCTGGTCGCACTCGTGTACCTGCGCCAGCACCTCACCCTCGCCCAGATCGCCGCCGGCTTCCGGATCGGCGTCGGCACCGCGCACGCCTACGTCCGCTCCGTCGTGGCCCTGCTCGCCCGCCGGGCCCCGGGCCTGACCACTGCCCTGCGCGAGGCCTGTGAGGAGTATGTGCTGGTGGACGGCACCCTGGCGGAGTGCGCCGGGTCGCCGGCGGCCGTGCGGACTACTCCGGAAAGCACCGTCGGCACGGCGTGAACCTGCACGTCATCACCGACCCGTGCGGAAGACTGGTGTGGATCTCAGGGGCCCTGCCCGGCCGCACCCACGACCTGGCCGCGGCCCGCGGCCACCGCATCATCAGCACCTGCATCCGGCTCGGCGTCCCGGTCCTGGCGGACCTGGGATACCTCGGTGCCGGCGGCACCTTCGCCGTGCCCCACCGCCGCAGGCCACGGCAGGACCTCGACCCGCATCAGCGGTCGGTGAACCGAGCCCACGCTCGACTCCGGTATCCCGTGGAGCGAGGCGTCGCCCGCCTGAAGACCTGGCGGATCTTCCAGCACGCACGGTGCAGCCCCACCTGGCTCACGTCAACCACAAAGGCCGTCCTCACCCTGGAGCTCTACCGCTG
>NZ_BBUY01000040.1:0-16085 GCF_001590865.1 Streptomyces sp. NBRC 110611 | reverse complement strand
AAAAGGCTCACTGGATCGACGAGCGAGCGCACGTGCGATGGCGCGAGTCCGGCGACGGCGAGGCCGGACTGACGGCGGACGTGCAAAGCGGCTCTGATCAACATTTCGGGATGACCGTGCGTAACTCATCTCCAACCCCCTTGTTGACCAGGTGTGTTAGGAGATCACATAGCCAAGACGCTGCTGCCGCACCTGGCCAGCGTCGCGATCGAGGACCTGCGAGCTGATGGTGGACGTATCTGTATCACCGCCTCGGCGGCTGCTCGCTCAGCCCAGTGCCCAGGCTGCGGGACGCACTCACAGCGAGTCCACGACCGATATCGTCGGCGGCTCGCTGACGTCGCGATCGGTGGACAGGCGACGACGATACATCTGACGGTTCGCCGGTTCCGGTGCGAGCAGTCGTCGTGCCCGCGCAGAACCTTCGTCGAGCAGGTCGACGGGCTCACCTTCCGCCACGGCCGCCGGAGCCAACTGCAGCAGGCGATGCTGATATCGATCGCACGCTGCCTAGCCAGTCGGGCCGGTGCCCGGCTCGCCGCCCTGCTGCACTGCGCGATCAGCCCGAACACCCTGCTCAGCCGTGTGCGGAGGCTGCCTGCCGAGCCGCCGGAGCGGAGCCCGCGGGTACTGGGCGTCGACGACTTCGCACTCAAGCGCGGTCACGTCTACGGCACCGTCCTCATCGACATCGAGACCGGCCGCGTCGTCGACGTCCTGCCCGACCGCACCGCCGAGACCTTCACCGCCTGGCTCAAAGAACATTCCGGCGCCGAGATCGTGTGCCGTGACCGCGCGAGCGCGTACGCGGAGGCGATCCGCACGGCCGTGCCGGACGCGGTCCAGATCGCAGATCGCTTTCACCTCTGGCAGAACTTGTGCAAGGCGGTCGAGAAGCGTCGTCGCCCGCCGCTCCTGCCTCATTCCGGCCGAGGAGGCGAACCAGGACGCCCTGGTGGAACGGCCTGCCGAGCCGCCGGTGATCGAGGGCAAGCGGGCCGCGAACACGCGCCGCAACTTCGCGGCGGTGCACGAGATGTACGACAAGGGCGTCGCCATCGAGGTGATCGCCAAGTCCCTGAGGATGGACCGCAAGACGGTCCGCAAGCACGCCCACGCGACAGTCGTCGCGGACCTGCTCTCGCCGCCGCGGCAGAGCCGACGGATGCTGCAGCCTTGAGCCGAGTACCTCAATATGCGCTGGCAGGAGGGGTGCACTGACAGCGGGCGCCTGTTCCGTGAGATTCAGGAACGCGGCTACCGCGGCAGCAGCCGCAGTGTCCGGCGCTGGCTCGAGCCGATGCGCTCCGCCGAGTCGCCGACCCCGAAGAGGTCAGAGGCTCCCACGGTCGGGCAGGTCACCGGCTGGCTCACCCGTCACCCCGACAGCCTCAGCTCCGGTCAGCAGCTCCGCCTCAAGCGCATCCTGGCCGATTGCCCTGAACTCGCCGATCTGCGAGGGCACATCGCGGCGTTCGCCGCGATGATGAAGAACCTCGACGGCCGTCTGCTGCCTCGCTGGATGAAGGCGCCCCAGGGCAGCGAGCTGCCGCCCTTGCGCGGTTTCGCCCGCAGCCTCAGCAAGGACCTCGACGCCGTCACCGCCGGCCTCACCCAGCCCTACTCCAGCGGCATGGTCGAGGGCCACGTGAACCGGGTGAAATATCTCAAACGGCAAGGTATGGACGGGCCAACTTCGACCTCCTGCGGCGCCGCATTCTGCTCACACCGTGAGCCGATCACGCATGGTCATCCCGAAATGTTGATCAGAGCCGTCCAGAATGACCGTTGACAGACCAGTGAGGACTCTTGCCACACCCCGCCCGTTCATCGGCATGAGGCGAAGGGCGGGCAGAGGCTCAGAAGAAGGTGTGGAGAGCCGGACCCGGAGGTGGGAGTCGGCTCCCGGAGCGGCTGGCGAGTAGCTGGCCATCGGGTCCCGAACCCATCAGGTCAGTCTTGTTCTTGCTGCTGACACCCACACCCCTGCTCGCCGGCGCATTCGGGGCCATGGGGTGGCCCGCTGTGGACCCCGATCGACGCGCAGGCCGTCGCAGCTCGGGACCAGATGATGGAGGTCGTCACGCGCGACGGCGCTGCCGGTTCCCGGACTGACATCAACATCACTGTCGCGGTCCGTGACACGGCGGTCTCCTGCAGCCAGCACGTCATTACCGCTGCCTGCGTGCGCGGGAGTCGACGAGGAGCGGACCGCGGGCCTTCATACCGTCGCGCACGCGCACCGAGACGGCAGCGTCGGTGTGGAAGGCAGCACCTCGCACCTACAGGCCGTGCCCACCCGCGTAGCGCTGTACGGCGGGAGCGTGCACCTGGCGACCGTCCCCCTGGACGGCGCCACGGTCCCCCTCGCCGAGGAGACGCTCTACCAGGTCCACTACGACTGGCGGTATGAGCGGGTGGAGCGCGGAGCAGCAGAAGATCCGCGAACTGAACCAGATGATCGGGGATCAGGCCTCCGAGTGCTGAGGGCGCGGCTGCCCGCACGAAACGTCACGCCATGAGGACGCCCGGCAGTGAGGGTTCGCTGGCACCGCACGCCCGCCTTCGGCTCGCAGCGGTACCTACATCTCGGTGCGCTGATGCCATGCAACGCCCGACTTCACCTGTCCGATCAGGTAGCGGATGCCCTGGTTGTCGTCGGGGTTGGTCCACAGGCTGTTGCCGAAGACGGCTGTCGCCTTCTTCGTGTCGCCGAGCTGCCACCACGTGAGCCCGAGGCCATGCAACGCCCGGTGAAACGGGCGGTTGTCGAGCTCACCCCAGGCCAGAACACCGGTGAACGTCGGTGGCAACGACAACTCGGCAACGGCGACGGCCGTCTGGTAGAAACCCAGGGCTTCAGACAACGCGGAGTCGTCTGCCTCGGCACGCTCGAACGCGTGGCTGCCCAGGTGGGCCCAGCAGTCAATCTGCCGTGGGTCCTCGCGTACGGCTGTGAGCAGTGCCTGGCGGTAGGCCGTGTCGTTTCCTGTGGGCTCGCGGAGCGCGAGTGCGCGGTCCACAGGCGGCGAGCCCTCCCCGACGTAGGGGTCAGGCATCCGGTAGTACGGCCGCGGTCCGGCTTCGCGCACCGCGCGCCACCAGGCCCAGGACGGCTTGCCGCCAAGATCAGCAGAAGAAGAGGGACGTACGCCCCAGCCGCTCTCGGAGCGCGGGTCGTAATCCTCGCCGCCGAAGGCCGGGCCGGCAGGAGTGATTCCGGCGCGATGGATACGTTCGAGGATGCGCCGGGTGTCGCACCGCTCGTAGCCGTTGGTGATCTCGGACAGGTACACGTAACGCCGCCCGCGGCCGACCTGCCCATCTTCCAAGGGCGGTGGCAGTACGCGGCGCTGCCTGTCGAGCAGCTCCGACAGTACTTCCTCGGCTTGGTCGCTGGTCAACGGCCAGGACAGGCCGAACCTGCGTGGCACCTCAAAGACGGGATACCAGAGTGCATCACGGTCGATGCAGCTGCGTTCGGCAAGCATCGTGCGCAGTTCGTCCTCGCTCACCGAAGCAGTGGCCGACACAACGCTCTCCTCGCTGGTTCGTGGGGCAGTGAGCGCGCAACTCACCGGGGTGCGTATCCAGCGGCCGCCGCCTCGCACGGAGGGGACGATCGTACGAGCAACGGTAGCGGTCCGGGCACCGGCTCGTGTGACGAATCCGCCGATTTCACCCTGCCGAGCGGTCCCCGGCCGTACACACCGTCGCCTCGCCCAACCTCCGCGCGCTCAGCCCCGGCCTTGGCCGCCTCGATGATCCGTGCGGCCGCTGTTCGCATCGCCGCCCTCGCCGACCAGTGAGGACTCCTGCCATGCCCCGTACTCTTCATCAGCATGAGGCGAAGGAGCGCAGAGACCCAGCAGGTGTGGAGTGCCAGGCCCAAGGGTGAGCAGCGGCTTCTGGATCGGCTGGCGGGTACCTGGCCCTCGGGTCCCGACCCCATCAAGTCAGTCTTGTTCTTCCTGCTGGTACCCACACTCCTGCTCGCGGGCGCATTTGGGGCCATGGGGTGGCCTGCGTGGCAACGGCTACTCGCTGGCATGGGCGGCCTTGCCTTGGGCTCCTACGCCCTCCTCGTCCTCATCGGCGCTTTGCGGATCAGCCGCAAGCGAGCGTCGCAGCCCCATACCGCTCAGCGCAACAAGTGGCGCCGTCGCTGGAGAAGCAAACCGTGCGGGTAGAGCGACTCCACCACGGTGAACTTCACCGCGGTCATCGCCTCCTGGCCGTCTTGGCCTGCTCAACCCTGGCCCGCAGGGCGTTCATCAGGTCAACAACATGGGTGGAGCTTGGAGGCGGTTCCGCCTTCTCGACCGACTCACCACGGCTCTTGGCCTCGACGAGTTCGCGGACCCGATCTTGGTAGGTGTCGCGGTACTCACCCGGCTCCGAGCCGCACTTCATAGCCTCGACCAGCTGGATGGCCATCTGCAGTTCACGCTCGGTACGGCCTTGCCCCAGTGTCGGCAGGCCCGGCAGCTCGTGGTGGACATCGCGGACCTCATCCGCCCAGCGCAACCTATGCAGCGCCAGCGCTCCCCCTTCCGCCGTCACCGCACCGAGGTACTCGCGGCCGCGCATCACGAAGGTCGCGATCCCCGCCGTCTTCGACCGCGCCAAAGCCTCACACAGGAGCGAGTAGACCTTGGTGTACTCCCGGCCGCCAGGGGCAAGGTAGTAAGTCGTGTCGCGAAAGATCGGGTAGATCTCGGCCAGGTCGACGAAGCCGCTGATCTCCAGCGACTTGGAACGCCCAGGGGCGATCTCGTCCAGCTCCTTCGGCTCAACGAGCACATACCCTTCGTCCACCTCGTGGCCCTTGACGATCTCCTCCAAAGGGACTTCTTCACCGGTGCGCTCGTTGACCCGCTTGTTGCGTACGCGGTCAGCAGTGCCGCGCTGAATCTGATGGAAGCGAATCACGTGGCTCTCCGTCGCGGTGACGAGCTGGATTGGCAGGGGCACCACGCCGGCGGAGAGAGCACCGCTCCACACTGCCCGAGCCATCGCCCTCACATCTTCGCTTACCCCCATCGGACCCCGAGAGCGCAGTGATCGCACCTGGTGAGGCCCTCGACACGTCCCACGGCACGAGTCCGTCGATCAGGCCTGAGCAGGGCGACGGGTCAGTCGCGACAGTTCGCCTGCCAGCACGCGCGACCGCGCGGCGGGACGTCGGCTGCGCGTCGAGGCTGTCATGACCGTCGTTCGGAGAAATATCGCCTGCTTCGGTCACACCACCTGCTGAGACGAAGCACCTAGTCCGTGCTTTATCGCACCATTGTCAGGAGTTCACCGTGACCCGTTCCCATTCGCCGTCGAACCGGATCGTGACCCTCGCCGTTCACCCGGAGGGGCAGACCAGTCTGCACCGGGAAGGGCGGATCTCGGTACATGCAACGCCGGAACAGGCGTGGCTGCGCCTGTACGCTGATGCGGTCGGCCTGGAGGGCCCCGTCGACGTGGCGGTGGCCGGCCCGGACGGGAGGGTGGTCTCCTGGCGCCTGGGCCCAGAGGGCAACCAGACCATGGTCAACGGCTTCTTCCCGGCCCCCGCGCTGTCGACGGACCCGGCCTGGTCGGGAGGTCTACCGGACCGGTACAACGGGCTGATCGCGAAGATCCGGGCCGCGGACCGCTCCAACCTGTGGGTCGCCGCGCAGGTCACCGCCGGGAAGCTGGCCGCGCAGGTGGCCGCAGACGCCGGCGAAAAGCACCCGCACACGCTCCTGGCGCTCGCACTGCACGCGACCTTCACACTGCGCGCCGGAGACTGGCCGACAGCCACCCGACTGTGCATGGACCTGGCCCAGCGCTGCCACGAGCACGGCGCACCCGCCCCCAGGAGCGCGACGGCGCTGCGCAACGCGGTAGGCGCCTGGATACGTAGTCCAGCGATGGAGGAGACACACCAGGACGGGCTTGAGCTGGTCCATACGGTCATCCGGATCGCCCCCGGCGAGGCCCGGATGATCGCGGCCGTGCTGGAACGACTGGGCTCCGTCGCCCCGCTGTGATCACGCCCAGCGACTGCCCTCCCGCTACGGGGCGGGCACGCCGGGACGGCGCTGAGGATGGACGCCTTCTTGCCCAGGCCCGGTTGGTCGTAGGTAAAGCTCCGGCGAGGACGCCGCTCCGGGGGCGGAAGATCGAACGGCTGCCGCGCCGGTCCTCGACCGCGCGGTCCCCGCGTCTTTGCTCGCGTGTGGTGCCGCAGCCCTTGCCCGCTGAGACATCCCTGTATTGACGCCCCGTCCTGGGCCTGCGCGGTGCGCTGTGGTGCCGCAGTTCATGACCGGCCAAGATGCCCCTCGATCGCGCCGAGCAACTCGGGCACGCCGGCAGCCCTTCTGTGGTGCCGTAGTCCTTCGCTGCGGAGATGCCGCCGGCGGGGCTGGTGGTCTGCTTCTTGGAGGTCTTGCTGTTGTGGTGCCGCAGCCCTTCGCCGCGGAGATGCCCCGGACCGGGGATACTGAGGCGACATCGTTGATGTTGCTGTTGCGGTGCCGCGGTTCGTGACCGCGGAGGTGCCCTCGTCGACTACGACGTAGTCGATGCCGGTGTCCTCGCTGCAGTGGTGCCGCGGTCCTTGGCCGCGGAGATGCTCGAGGAGGTCGCCCGTCTCGGCCGTGCGCTGGAGACGCTGCTGTGGTGCCGCGGCCTTGTTGCCGCGGAAATGCAGGGCGCTCGCCCCCTCCTTGCCCGTGCCCAACAGGCGCTGCTGTGGTGCCGCAGTTTTTGACCGCGGAGTTTTCAGGACGCTGGGGACATTTGCGCTGCTGGACTTGCAGCTGCTGTGGAGCCGCGGCGATCAGCTGCGAAGATGCCGGTGGCGATTCATCACCGTCCGCCGTCATTGGGGTGGCTGTTGTGGTGCCGCGGCTTTCGGCCGCGGGAGTGCTGGTTGTCCAGCAGCCAGAGGGTGTGGGTGGGCCAGCTGTTGTGGTGCCGCGACCTTGGCCGCGGAGATGCTTCCGGCTGCCGGCCAAGGTGTTCCACATCCTGGGGCTGTTGTGGTGCCGCGGCCAGAAGTCGCGGAGATGCGCCGGTCTTGAAACCAAAAGGCTCCGTCGCCCGTGGCTGGTGTGGTGCCGCAGCCTTTCGCTGCGGAGATGCGCCGCCGTAGAGGCTGCACAGGTCGTCCACTTCCAGGCTGGAGGGGGTGTTCGAGGAGGGTGGTGATGGCGGTGGGGGTGAGTGGGGGGTGCCAGGTGGGCCAGGTGAAGGCGGGGCCGGTGGGTGTGTGTTCCCAGCCGGTGGCGTCGCCGCGGCGGGCAGTCCCGGTGAGGCGGAAGGCAGCGAAGGCGTGGAGGGCGAGCCAGGTGGCGCCGGGGACGCCTTGTTGGGCGGCTTTGCCGTGGCTGGACATGTGAGCGTCGCCGGTGGAGGCGTGGTCCAGGTTGGCGCCGGCGTACTTATCGACGCAGCGCCATGCGGTGAGGGCGGCCAGGAGATGGGTGGGCTCTTGACGGCAGTGCTCGGCAGCTTTGGTCCAGTTGTTGGCCAACGTCATCTGCCCGCTGGGGCTGAACAGCGGTGTCGTCTTGGTGTAGAGGGTTTCGAGGGGGCCAGGTTTGGCTCCGCTGGTGGCGGGGCCGAGGTCGAGTTGGTTGACCAGAGCGGTGAACCAGCGGGCGACGGGGGAGTTGCCAAGACGCTCGGTGTTGGTGTGGCAGCGGAGCCGCTGAAGGGCAAGGGCGATCGGCATACGGAGCGGTTCGTTGGGGGTTGCCGCCTCGTCGGCCTGGTGGCGGGGCAGGGACAGAAGGCCGGGGGCGGTCGGGAGCGGCTCGTCTGCTGGTGTGGCGGGGAGATGGGACTGGAGGAGGGCGGCGAGGAATCCGAGGGCAGAGTCACCGCGGAGGGCCGGGAGCTGTAGTTTGTTTCTCCACACTACGAGGGGAGACACATATCTGCTTGCAGATGCTGCTGTTCAAACTCCATGGGATGAGAGGTAGTTGAGGGCGCTGTGACGGCGGCGAGCGTTGTAGTAGGTGAGCCACTGGAAGATCTCCAGCCTCGCCTGACGCACTGTCGAGAACAGTCTCTGGTGCATCGTCTCCCTCTTGAGTCCCTGCCAGAACGACTCGGCGAGGGCATTGTCGTAACTCGAGCCGACCCGGGCCATGCTCCGGCAGATCCCGAAACCCTCGCAGACCTGGGCGAACGCGGCGGAGGTGTACTGGGCGCCGCGGTCCGCGTGGAAGATCACACCGTCCACGCCGCCGCCACGGGTGGCCACGGCCATCTTGAGGGCGTCGGTGACCAGGCTGGTGCGCATGTGCGAAGCCATCGACCAGCCGAGCACCCGGCGTGAGCAGATGTCCAGGACGCACGCGGGATACAACCACGCGCCGCCGACCTGCACGTATGTGATGTCGCCGCACCATTTCTCGTCCAGGTGCCGGGCGGAGAACCGGCGCTGGACGAGGTCCGGGGCCGGTGGTGCGAGCCGGTCGGGGACCGTGGTGCGCTTGCGGCGCTGCAGATGTAGGCCCTGAAGGCCGTGCTTGCGCATGAGGCGCTCGATGCGTTTGCGGTTCACGGTGTGTCCGAAGCCCCGCAGCTCGGCGTGCACGCGCCGCACCCCGTACGTGCCTTTGTGGCCGGTGTGGATCTCGCGGATCTCCGCGACCAGGGCCTCGTCGGAGGCCTGCCGGACCGCACGGGTCTCCGCGCCGGCGACCCACCGGTAGAAGCCGGACCGCGAGACCTCAAGCACCCGGCATATCCGCTGGACGCCGAAGTCGGCACGGTTGTGGGAGATGAAGTCCCAGCGGCACCTCATGCCCTCATCTCCTTCGCGAAATACTGGGCCGCCCGGCGCAGGATCTCCCGCTCCGGTTCCCACTCCTTCTCCGCCCGGCGCAGCCGGCCGTTCTCCGCACGCAGCCGGGCCAGCTCCTCATCCCGGCCCTCCGCCGTCATCCCGCCACAGCTGCCGGCAGGGGCGGCCTGTTCGTCGGCCTGACGCACCCAGCTCCGCAGCGTCTCGCCGGTCACCCCGACATCCGCCGCCACCGCTGCGTACGTGCGCTTCCCGCCTGCCGCGCGATAGAGTGCGACCGCGTCATCCCTGAACTCCGCCGGATACGGAGACCTACGTCCCACCAGAACACCCTTCCTCGGACCTACAAGGTCCATTGCCAGAGTGTCCACACCACGGGAGTCACCTCAACTGAGCGCTGCCAACCGATACGCCTCGGTGTGCATCTGTGCTATCGCCCGACACACCGCATTGATCGCCCGCAAATCCCGCTCGGCCGCCTGCGCGCGCATCGCCGGCCCCACCCCGGCGCAGAACGACCGTGCCTCGGCCAACAGCACCCGTCGTCTGCGAGCCGCATGCCACCATGCCCGCCTGCCCGCCCGACCCGCTCCCGGTCAAGTCGCAGGCACCGTGGCCGCGCCCACGACCAGCCAGATGGCGATGCCCACATAGAAGACGACACCGATGGCGATGCCGAGGTGATTGAGCCGCTTGACCTTCTCTTTCTTCCTCTCCTGTGCCGACCAGCGCCAGCAGAGGACCGTGATCCCGATGCCGACCAGCACGTAGGCCATGGTCAGCAGGTGCAGTTTGCCCAGCATCGAGAAGCCCGCGGTGGCGGGCATGAGGCCGCTGAGCTTGCCCCAGTTGACCAGGACCGCGAACATCGAGGCGCCGAGAGCGGTGATCCGCCCGGCGAACGCGCTGGTCTCGGCGGAGGTCAGCAGGAACGTCAGTAGTGTGATGAGGAAGACGATGAAGATGGGCCCGGCCAGCTCCCAGAAGATCTTCGTGTCCGAGCTTGCGACCTTGATGTGCAGTACAGCTTCGCTGAAGTTGGAGCTCGCCCCGGTGGAGTTGGACCGGTCGCCGAAGTCGGTGGCGTAGTTCCGGGTCTCGGTCGTCACCGAGAAGTCCTTGATGTCCCACCGGGGGGTGTTGATCTCGGGGCTGAAGCCGATCTGTCCCTTCTCTTTGTCCGGGACCATCCGGAACGTCTTCTCGTTCTTCGCCGCCGCGACGGTGACGTCCAGGAGGTGCTCGTCGAACGGGAAGTTCCGGCGGTCGAAGTAGTGGCGGAACTTCCCGTCGAAACCGATCAGGGTGTAGTAGCCGTCCTTGACCTTGGTGTGCTCCGGCTCGCTCTTCCACGGGCTGTAGCCCTGCGGGAAGGTGGCGGTCGCCAGCGGGTCCGCCTCCTTGGTCGAGCACAGGGACCACATCCACACCCGGACGGAGAACTCGTTCGACTCGGGATGGACGTCGTAGAGGTCGGTGAGGTACGCCCCGACCTCGCACTCAGGAGCGCTCGGGGCCCGGAAGCTCCCGAGGGCGATGCGATCCTGCTCCTTCGCGTTTTTCCAGGGCAGGGCCCCGGGCGTCCGGTCCGCGGTCAGCCCGTGCACTGCGCCCGCGGACAGGAACACGGCCAGGCAGACGCACAGGGCGCCGAGCAGCCCCCGGGAGGCGCGGCTCACCAGCATCACCGACTCGCTTTCGTCGTCGGGCGCCGGGCTGCTGTCGGGGTGGGGCGCCCTGAGACGATCGTCTCCGCCGTGCGGCCATCCGCCCTGGTGAGCGGGGCGGTTTTACGGCCGGTCGGGTGAGCGCCTCGCGCCCCTCAGGCCGCACAGCCCCCGCCCGGGACGTCCGGGCGGGGACCTTTGCAGTCCAGCAGCGCGCCCTGTTTGTGGCATGACCTAGGGCTTTCACACATACGCGGATGGGTCACTGGGGTCGCTGCCAGTCAAGTAATGGGCGATGGTGCGGCCCTCCCAGCGGCGCTCGACCTGCCCCGCGTCAACGAGCCGGGCGACGGCCGCGTCAAGGGCGCGGTGGGCACCGGTCACGGCGGCGCGCAGGCCCGTCTTCGACAGGCCCGGCCGGTCGCCGAGGGCGGTCAGGACCACGTTCTCGAGAACCTCGCCGTCCCCGGGCGCCGGGATCGGGCTCGGCACCACGCCCTCGGGCTCCGCCACCGCCAGGGCCGGGGGCGGTGCGGGCAAGCCCAGGTCGGCGCGCACCGCATCGAGCGCGCCGAGGGGCAGGTGCCCGAACCGCTCGCCCTGCGGCGGCTTCCCGGAGTCGTGCCACGCTTTGACGCCGTGGGCCCGCGCCGCATCCTGGAGTCGCTGCCACTGGCTCGCACTCAGGGCCCACGCCCTCGGCAGACCCAAGGCCGCCTGGAGCGTCGAAGCGGCGCGGTTCCACGCGTTCCGGCCCCGCGGTTCGGCCCACCAGCACTGCGGGCACAGCGGCCGGCCGCCCATGAAGATGTCGCTCCGCGCGCCCAGGGCGCGGGCGCCGCAGCACCAGCACGGCGGCGCCTCCGTGTCCGGGATCGCCCGCAGAACGAGTTCCTGTTGCCCTTGAAGTGCATGCCGGTCACTCCATCTCCGACTCGGATTCGCTGACGAGCACCAGGTGCTGGCCGTCCGATTCGTCATCGAGCCCCGGAAGTAGCGGTTGCACGAGCCCCGCGAGCGCTCGGCGACGCTGACTCCCCTATTGGCGGCGCTCGACACGGCGCTCGCCGATAATGCGCCGGGCCCGCCTCAGCAGGGAGCTGCCTGACGCTCCCGCCTGAACGTCCCCGAGCCTCCGCCGTGTCCGAAACGCGGGGCTCGCCCATACCCGCCCCAGGTACCGTCGTGAATTCACGGGCAGTCTGTCCTCATGGAACTGCCACACACGTAACCTCGTCGGCCTTGTCCACGCTGAGGCCGCTCGATAAGCGCCCGCCCCCTCGCTGACGCCGTTGGGCTCCGGCGTCTTGCCAGACACGACGATCCCCGCGAGTCGTGGTGACCCGGTCGGGTGAGTTGCAGCGGCTCGCTCGTTGACGTCACCCTGGGTGCCGACACCACCGCCATGCAGCTTGCCCTTGACCTACCCGAGGCAGCCGCCCCCCCCGCGAGCAGCCGCAACTTCCGCTCCTCGGAGACCGGCCCCTGCCGGGCGGCCCCTGAGCTCGACCAAGTCCCCGCCGAGAGCGGGGCTTTGGGGTTCTGCTGACCGCTCGGAAGGCTACGGGCGGACCAGTACGCTCCCGAGCATGGTGAGACACGTACGCAGCGGCGGGCAGACCCTGCACATGCCGATCCCCGCCTCGCACATTGCGAAGGACTGCCCCAAGCGCGGGGCGCTGGCAGGGAAGACATGCAGAACGAACCCGTTCATGACCTCAGGGCCCCCTGACGGCAAGCATGTTGCTCGGCTGCGCCTGTGCGGTATCGACCCCGCCACCGTCGACGGAACCGCGGCGCATTCCCGCGCCTTGGCCGCTCGTGCTCGAGCACGAGCGGCTGCACGCGAAGAGGGTTGACCCTGGCCTGGTGTTCACCAGCTTGGCCAGCTCGCCCCCGGTCAGGACAAAGCTCCCGCTGCGAGACGACGGAGCAGCGGGGGCTTCGGACCTCCGGGCACGAGCCGAGCCTACGGCGGGGGCGCGTCCTCGGCGGCGAGGATCGCGGCGACGCTGCTGTCGCTCCAGAAGAGGGCGGCGCAGATGCGCGGTGCGCGGGCGATCTCCTCGACGACGGCGGCCTTCCAAGGCCAGTAGGTCTCGCGGTAGAAGGCGTCTCTACGGGCGCGGTGCTCCTCGTGCGGCATGTCGCGGGTGCCCGCTGGCGGCCGGGGCGCCCACCGCTCCCCTGGCGGCCAGGCGCTCAACTTGCCCCGGTCGATGCGCCATAGCGTCATCACGGAGGAGTCGTGGGGGTTGGGGACGCCGTACTCGCCGTCGGGCAAGGCAGGGAGGGCAGGGCAGTCGACGAGCTGTGCACGCGAGGCCATGGGGGTCTCCTTTCCACCCTGATTTTCCAAGGTTTGTCATGTCCTGTATGGACGGTCGGTCGGGAAAGTCCGTGGTTGTCGGTAACGGGGGGGAGGTTGCCGGTGTGGGGCTTCTTGGGACCCCTGGTTCGCCTCGGTGTGGGTCTCCGGGGTGGGAGGCGGTCGGGCCCGGCGCTTGGGTGGCGCCGGGCCTTCGCCGTGTCCGGGCCGGCCTTCCGCACGTGCGGGCGTTCTCGAGAGCGCGAGCGCTTGCGCGTACTACGCACGACTTCGCACAAGTTCGCTCAAGGCCGCTGTACTGCGCTCTAGTTTGGGTACTACGTACAACTTCGCATGAATACGCGGTACTTCGCGCTGTCGGTAGGGTCCGGACATGGCGGCGCCGCCCCGGTTGCTGCGGGGAGGGCGCTACTGCGCGTCAGACGGCGCCTGCTCCAGTTTCGTTGAAGTGGGCCATTTCCTCCTCGTGCTGCATCGCGGCCTCCGCGGACGCCCGCGCGAAGCTGGCGACTGCCACCCAGGACTGGCTGGACGAGCTCGCAGACAGCGGCCTGGCTCCTCTCGTCAGCCTCGCCGGAGCCCTCCGCGAAGACCAGCACGCCGTCGCCCAGGGAATCACCGCGCCCTACAACTCCGGCGTCAACGAAGGCCGCATCACCGACGTCAAACTGCAACAGCGCCTGATGGCCGGCCGCGCCAGCGTCCCACTCTTCCGCCACCGCGTCGTTCTCATCGCCCACCTCCGCCGCCGCTATGCGGACCGGCCGACCGTGTCACCGAGATGATCTCCGGCTGCTGAGTAGGCCCGGAGCGCGGTGCCGGGATTGCTCCCGGTCCGTTTCTCCGGACCTCTCGCCGAACCCGCCGTGCGCCTCTCAACGCAACGGGCTCTCCACGGTCTCTGCCGTCAGACGGGGTTCGCAGGCTGCCATGGGTTGGGGATTGTGCTGGCCCGGTATCGGTAGCGGCTGACCGTGACCGATGCGATCCGGAACAGTTCGATCCCGTCCGTCGCGATGGATCGCCACCGCCCGGTGGGGGTGGTGAACCGGCGGCGGACGTCGCCCCAACTCCAGCGGTGACGTGCCCGCAGCATGCGGATAAGACGCCACCACACGAAGGCGTCGAGCTTGTCGAAGACATGCTTGGCGACTGCGTGCTTGAAGTAGTTGGCCCAACCGCGCATGATCTGAGTGAGTCTCTTCAGCACGGCGGCAAGATCCTGCTGCGATGTCCTGCCTGTCAGAGCACGGACCTTCGCCTTCAGCGACCGGATGGGCCGGTCGGCGATGAAGGTGTAGACGTGCCACTTGGTCGTGCCTCCTTTGCGTTTCCACTGGATGCGGAAGCCCAGGAAGTCGAACCCGTCGCTCATGTGCACGATCCGGGTCTTGGCCTGCGACAGCCGCAGGCCGAGAGGTTCGAGCACGTCAGCGACCTCTTCGCGCAGTGCAGTGGTGTCCCCTTCGGTGCCGTGCACCAGGACGACGAAGTCGTCCGCGTAGCGGACGACCCGCCACGTGGGTTGACCTTTGCGGCGCCGGTAGGCGCGTTTGCCTTCGGTGGCCATCGTCCCACCTGGTTCCCAGGGCCCGTGCAGGTGCTCGTCGAGCGCCGACAGGGCGATGTTCGCCAGCAGCGGGGACAGGATGCCGCCTTGCGGGGTGCCGGTCAGCGTGTCCTTGCTCTCGCCGAGTTCCGTGAGGACTCCGGCCTTGAGGAAGGCTTTGACCAGCGACAGGACGCGCTTGTCCTTCACCCGGTGACGCACTCGGTCCATCAGGGCCGTGTGGTCGATCGAGTCGAAGCACGCCTCGATGTCCGCATCCAGCACCCAGCGATACCCCCGGGTGCCGAAATAGTGGATCTCGGCGATCGCGTCCTGGGCCCGCCGTCGGGGCCGGAACCCATAGGAGACCGGCTTGAAGTCGGCCTCGAAGATCGGTTCCAGCACCAGTTTCAGCGCCGCCTGAACGACCCGGTCCGCGATCGTCGGAATCCCGAGCTTGCGAACCTTCCCCGAGCCTCCGGGCTTGGGAATACTGCGTTCCCGCACCGGCAGAGGACGGAACGAACCGCCCTTGACGGCGGCACGCAGGTCGTTCAGGAATCCGGGGACACCGATGGACTCCTCGACGTCGGTGGCTGTCAGGCCATCGACGCCGGGAGTCCGGGCTCCCCGGTTGCCCGCGACCCGGTCGAACGCCACCAACAGCGTCGCCGGATCATGCACGAAGTTGAACAGGTCATCGAACCGGCGGCCGGGATCGGCCACCGCCCAACGGTGAAGCTTGGTCTGCATCTCCAGTACCCGGGCCCGAGGGCCCGGGGCTCCGCCATTCGGCGGGGCGTCTTCCGGCATTGCAGCATCCTTCCCTTCTCGATACCACTGCCGCCCTTCCCCATGTGGCTGGCTCTCCCGGCCCCGGAGTACTACGGCGGCTCCGCCCCGTCCCGGACCGATCGGCGGTCGATGCGCCCAGCCCGGCATCCTGTTGGAGACAGGTAGCGGGCGAGGTTCGGGACGGTTCCCGTGTTCACTGTGGTTCGCTCGACGGAGTAGGAGCCCGACTGTGTCCCTGCGGGCATCGCCACGAGTACGCCGCAGGCCTTCCTCGTGGCCTCCCTGCCAGCTTTCGTAGACCGACCCAGGAGTTGTCAGACCACCCGAACGGATGACCTGCATACGCACCGCTTCCGGCCCACATCCGCCAGGTTCGAGCCGGAGGCACTTTAAGAGACGTAAAAAAACGCCGGTTCCTCGCGTACTCCTCTCCACCACGCTTGCCGGACCCGCCCCATCTGGCAGTACTGGTCACGTCCCGGCTTTGTCAGGGCCGCTCTCGCCCTCCCCGTCATCACCCGGATCAGGCTGCCCTCAGCTACAACATCTCTGCTGCGACAGCGAGTTGGTGCAGGCCTTCCACCTCCACTCGAACCAACAGCGCCTCACGGCGCAAACGAAATTCTTGCCAGAGCCCGTCATGTGTGCAGCCACGTACGAGCTCATGTGTCCACTTTTGCCGTGTGTCTGAGTTGCGTACGGGGTGGTGTCCGGGAGGCTGTCGCCTGACCTGATGGGGTGTGCGGAGGGCGGCACGGATGCTCTTGGACGAGGACCGCTGGGCTGACTTGCGGCGTTTCCGGGGCCTGTACCAGTGCGGTGCGATGAGTATTTCGGCGATCGCGAGGGAGACCGGTCTGCACAGGTCCACGGTCCGGAAGTATCTTTCGGGACAGGTGCCGCCTGGGCCGCCACGGGGCAGCAGCCGCAAAGGGGCGCGTCAACTGT
>NZ_BBUY01000039.1 GCF_001590865.1 Streptomyces sp. NBRC 110611 | reverse complement strand
GCCGTCCTCCTCGACGAGCAGGGCGAGCGCAACGCCTCCGCCGCGACGGCCGTCGAGGATCCGGTCGTCATCATCGGGATGGCCTGCCGGCTGCCCGGCGGTGTGCGGTCACCGGAAGACCTGTGGCGGCTCGTCCTGGACGGGCGCGACGGCATCACCGACTTCCCCACCGACCGGGGCTGGGACCTGGAAACCCTGCTGGGCGGAGCGGAGGGCGACCAGGGCCGCAGCTCCGCGTCCAAGGGCGGATTCCTGGACGACCTCGGGGAGTTCGATGCCCCGTTCTTCGGGATCTCACCGCGCGAAGCCATGGCGATGGACCCGCAGCAGCGGCTGATGCTGGAGACCTCCTGGGAGGCGATGGAGCGGTCCGGTATCGACCCGGAGTCCCTGCGGGGCACCGAGACCGGTGTCTTCGTCGGCACCACCGGCTCCGACTACGGCAGCATCCTGATGAACTCCGGCGAGGACGTCGAGGCCCACGCCAGCACCGGACTCGCGGGCAGCGTCCTCTCCGGGCGGCTGTCCTACACCTTCGGCCTGGAAGGCCCCGCCGTCACCGTCGACACCGCGTGCTCGTCCTCGCTCGTCTCGCTGCACATGGCGGTACAGGCGCTGCGCAACGGCGAGTGCTCGCTGGCGCTGGCCGGCGGTGTGACACTGCTGTCCACGCCCATGAGCATCGCCGGATTCAGCAGGCAGGGCGCGCTGGCGACGGACGGCCTGTGCAAGGCGTTCTCGGACGCGGCCGACGGCACGGGCTGGGCGGAAGGCGTGGGCGTTCTCGTCGTGGAGCGGCTGTCCGACGCCCGCCGCAACGGTCACGAAATCCTGGCCGTCGTGGGGGGATCGGCCATCAACCAGGACGGCGCGTCCAACGGCCTGACCGCGCCCAACGGCCCCTCCCAGCAGCGCGTCATCCGCCAGGCCCTGGCCACCGCCGGGCTGTCGACCGGTGAGGTGGACGCGGTCGAGGCCCATGGCACCGGAACGACCCTGGGCGACCCGATCGAGGCTCAGGCACTGCTGGCCACGTACGGCCAGGGCCGTGACCCCGAACGCCCGCTGCTGCTCGGCTCGCTCAAGTCGAACATCGGCCACACCATGGCGGCGGCCGGTGTCGCCAGCGTCATCAAGATGGTCATGGCGCTGCGGCACGGTGTGCTGCCGCGCACCCTCCACGTCGACACACCGTCCTCCCACGTCGACTGGACGGCCGGCGACGTCAAGCTCCTCACGGAGGCCACCGACTGGCCGGACACCGGACGCCCGCGCCGCGCCGCGGTGTCCTCGTTCGGAATGAGCGGCACCAACGCCCACGCCATCCTCGAACAGGCCCCGGAGAGCGCCCAGGTACCCGGACCGGACACTCCGGATACCCCGTCGGATGCACCGGACGCCCGGTCCGTCGAGCCGGGGGCCGTCCCGTGGCTGGTCTCCGGCAAGTCGGCCCAGGCGCTGTCCGACGGGATCGGTCTGCTGCGCGACTGGGTGGGTGCGCGGCCGGACCTCTCACCGGCCGATGTGGGCTTCTCGCTGGCCACGGGGCGTTCGGCGTTCGAGCACCGCGCGGTGCTCCTGGCCGGCGACGAGGTCGCGCGCGGCACGGCCGAGGATCGCTCGCTGGCGATGCTCTTCCCGGGCCAGGGCGGCCAGCGAGCCGGGATGGGCCGCGAACTGTACGACCGGTTCCCGGCGTTCGCCAAGGCCCTGGACGAGGTACTGGCTCACTTCGACGACGAGCTGCGGGGGGTGATGCTCACCGACGCGGAGCGGCTGGACCAGACCCGGTTCACCCAGCCGGCCCTGTTCGCCGTCCAGGTGGCGCTGTTCCGGCTGGTCGAATCCCTGGGCGTGCGCCCCGACTTCGTCGCCGGGCACTCGTTCGGGGAGATCGCCGCCGCACATGTCGCCGGGGTCCTCTCGCTGAAGGACGCCTGCACCTTGGCGGCGGCCCGCGGGCGGCTGATGAACACCCTGGAGGGGCAGGGCGCCATCATGGTGGCGGTCCAGGCCAGCGAGGAGGAGGCGGCCGCGCGACTGGTCGACGGCGTCTCGATCGCGGCGATCAACGGACCGGACTCGGTCGTCGTCGCCGGCGACGAGGTCCCCGTGCGGCGCATCGCCGAGGCGTTCACCGCCGAAGGCCGCAAGACGCGGCAGGTGGCGGTGAAGGTCGCGGGACACTGCCCGCTGATGGACCCGATCCTGGACGACTTCCGCCAGGTCGCCGAGGGCCTCACCTACCAGGCGCCGCGCATCCCCGTCGTCTCGACCGTGACCGGCGAGCGCGCCTCGGCGGAGCTGATGTGCTCCGCCGACTACTGGGTCCGCAACGTCCGCGAGCCCGTGCGCTTCGCCGACGCCGTACGCGCCCTGGCCGCCGAAGACGCCTCGGCCTTCCTGGAGTTGAGCACCGACGGCGTACTGACGGGAATGGTCCCGCACAACGTGGACGGCACCGTGATCGCCGCCAGCACTCTGCGGAAGGACCGGCCCGAGGAGACGGCGCTGCTCACCGCCCTGGCGCAACTGCACGTCGCGGGCGTCGCAGCGGACTGGGCGCGGATCTTCGACGGCACCGGCGCGCGCCGCGTCGACCTGCCCACCTACCCGTTCCAGCGCCAGCGCTACTGGCCGAAGCGGACGGTGACGGCAGGCGATGTGGCCGCCGCGGGCCTGCTGCCGACGGAACATCCGCTGCTGGGCGCGGCGGTGCCGCTGGCGGACGGCGGCGGAATGCTGTTCACCAGCCGGCTGTCGACGGACACCCACCCCTGGCTCAAGGACCACGTGGCGGGCGGGACGGCCGTCTTCCCCGCCTCCGGCTTCGTCGAACTCGCCATTCGGGCCGGTGACCAGTGCGGCTGCGACACGGTCAGCGAACTCGACCTCGGCACACCGCTGGTGCTCACCGACGGCGCGGCCCCGGTGATCCAGGTGTGGCTCGGCGCCCCCGACGACGAGGGCAGCCGGCAGATCCGGTTCTACGCACGGCCCCAGGCCGCACCGGACGAGCCGTGGACCCAGCACGCCACCGGCACCCTCGCCACCGGCCAGTACACCGAGTCCCTCGACGTGTCCGTCTGGCCGCCGAGCGACGCGTCCGACGTCGACCTGGACGGCCATGACGAAGGGGCCGAGTACGGCCCCGCCTTCCGCGGGCTGCGAGCCGCCTGGGTCCGCGGCGACGAGACCTACGTCGAAGCCGAACTCCCGGACGGCATCGCCTCCGACGCCCCGTCCTTCGGCCTGCATCCCGCACTGCTCGAAGCGGTCCTGCACGGCACCGCCTTCAGCGGCGCCGGCGACGAGGAACACACCTTCCGCGCCGCCTCCTGGCGCGATGTGTCGCTGCACGCCTCCGGCGCCTCGGCCGTACGGGCACGGATCACCAGGACCGGTGCGGACTCCGTCGGCCTCACCGCGGTCGACGCCGCCGGGGAACCCGTACTGTCGGCGCGCAGCCTCACGCTGCACGCCCTGGTGGACGCCCCCAAGCGTGCCGTGCGTGGCCGGCACGAGCGGCTACTGCGCCTGGAGTGGGTCCCCGCACCGCGCACGGAGGACGCAGCGGGTACGGAGGGCGCGCCGGGCCTGCGGAGCACCGTACTGGCGCCCCTGGGGACCGCGTCCCTCGCCGACATCACGGGCACCCCGGACCTGGTCGTGGTTCCCGTGCCCCGGACGGCGGACGGCTTCCCTCAGGCCGTGCACGAACGCACGGCACAGGCCCTGCTCCTGGTACAGGACTGGATCGCCGACGAGCGCTTCACCACGTCCCAGCTGGTGTTCCTGACGTCTGGTGCCGTCGACGGCGGCGACCTGGCCGGTTCGGCCGTCTGGGGCCTGGTGCGCTCGACGATCGCGGAGCACCCCGGCCGCTTCATCCTGGCCGACATCGAGGAGCCGGGCGACATCGGCGACGGTGGCGGTGACCTCGCGACGCTGCTCGAAGCCCTGCCGGGCCTGCTGTCCTCCGGCGAGACCCAGTTCGTCGTCCGCGACCAGGCGGTGCTCATCGGGCGGCTGGCCCGGCTGTCCGACGACGCCGGTCCGCGGCCGTCGGAGTGGGACCCCGAGGGGACCGTACTGATCACCGGCGGCACCGGCGGTCTGGGGATCGAGCTGGCCCGGTGGCTCGCCGCGCGCGGTACCCGGCACCTGCTGCTGGTCAGCCGCAGTGGCCCGGCCGCGCCCGGAGCGGCCGAACTGGCCGACGAGCTGCGGACGATGGGCGCGCTGCCCACGATCGCGGCTTGTGACACGGCGGACCCGGAAGCGCTCGCCGGCCTGCTGGCCGACATCCCGGCGGAGCACCCGCTGACCGCGGTCGTCCACCTCGCCGGTGTCCTCGACGACGGCGTGGTCACCGCCCTGACCCCGGAGCGCCTGACACCGGTGCTGCGGCCGAAGGCGGACGCCGCCTGGCATCTGCACCAGGCCACCAAGGACCTCGGCCTGTCCGCGTTCATCATGTTCTCCTCCGCCTCCGGAGTGCTGGGCGCCCCGGGCGTGGCCAACTACGCGTCCGCGAACGCCTTCCTGGACGGCCTGGTCCGGCACCGCGCCGCCCTGGGCCTGCCGGGCCAGTCGCTGGTGTGGGGCCACTGGGACGGCGGCGGCATGGCCGAAGCGCTGAACCAGGCCACCGTGGCGCGCATGCGGCTCAACGGTATGGCGCCGGTCTCCATCGAGGAGGGCATGGACCTGTTCGACAGCGCTCGCCGCCACGCCGAGCCCGTCGTGATGGCGGTGGGCCTGATCCCCGGGGCCAAAGTGCCGCACGGCGAGATCCCCCCGATGTTCCGCGGGCTGGTCCGCCAGAGCAGGCGGACCGCCTCGAACGCCACGGCCACGTCCGGCACCCCGGCCACCTTCGCCCAGCGACTGCTGACACTGCCGGAGCGGGAGCGCGCGAGCCACCTCGTCGACCTCGTCCGTACCGAGGCCGCCACCATCCTCGGCTATGCCTCCGCCGAGGAGATCGAGGACCGCAGGGAGTTCTACGCCCTGGGCTTCGACTCGCTGACCTCGGTCGAGCTGCGCAACCGGCTCGCCATGATCACCGGACTCCAGCTGCCGACCACGCTGGTCTTCGACCACAAGACGCCCGCGGACCTCGGCGCCCGGCTGCGCAGTGAATTCGCCGCACAGCCGGGATCGGCCGGCGGCTCGTCGTCCGGCTTGGGCCTCCTGGCCGGGCCGGAGCCCGACTCGCTGGAGCGGCTGTTCCTCGACGCCATGGACGAGGGCAGGTTCCCGGAGGCCCGGCGCATGCTGTCGGCCCTGACGGGCCTGCGCCCGACCTTCGAGCACACGGCCGAACTGGCCGAGCTGCCGCTGCCGACCACGCTCACCGAGGGCCCCGCCGAGCCGCGGCTGATCTGCATCAGCACGCCCACCGCCACCGGCGGCGTCCATGAGTACGCCCGGTTCGCCGCGCCCTTCCGGGGGGAGCGGCACATCAGCGCGCTGCCCCTGGTCGGCTTCGCCGCCGGGGAACGGCTGCCGGCCACACCCCACAGCGCGGTCAGGACCGTCGCGGAGAGCGCCCTGAGTGCGAGCGACGGCCACCCCTTCATCCTGGTCGGGCACTCCTCCGGCGGTTCGTACGCCTACGTGGCCGCGGGTCTGCTGGAGCACACCTGGGGCATCAGGCCCGAGGCCGTGGTGCTGCTGGACACCATCAGCATCCGGCACGACGACCGGGAGGAGGTCGACTTCGACAGCCTGATGCACCGCAACTTCCTGGTCGACGCGGAATCACCGGTGCGGGTGACGAACTCCCGGCTGTCCGGGATGGGGCGGTGGATGAACCTGCTGGGCAAGCTCGATGTGCAGCACACGACCGCCCCCGTGCTGATCGTCCGCGCCGCCAAGGAGGCCTTCGCGCTGGAGGGCACCGCGGCCGTCTCGGGCGACGAGCCGAAGAGCGACATGATCCCGTCGGCCGACGTCCGCGTCGTGGACGCGGACCACTTCTCCATCGTCCGGGACGACGCCCCGCAGACCGCGCGGATCGTCGACGACTGGCTCACCACCCTCGGGCAGGACTGACACCCGGTCAGGAGGTCGGGTGACCCGGAGTGCGGGTGACCCAGGACGACACCACAGGACAGGAACGTCACGGCGGGCGGCCATCGGGCCGCCCGCCGCGGCATGTCCCGCCAGGTGTCTGCGGCGTATTCCGCCAGGTGTCTAGGGAAACCCGCAGTCCGACATGAGCAAGATGGCTGGGAAACAGATCGGACACGAGTGTCGGCGCACCATGTCCGAAGTCCGGCATTCCACCGAGCGATTGGCGTCCTGATGTCGAACGAGGAGAAGCTGCGCGCATACCTCAAGCGCGCGATCGCGGACCTCCACGAGACCCGTCAGCAGCTGGGCGAGACGGAGCACAAGCAACGCGAGCCCCTCGCGATCGTCTCCATGGCCTGCCGCTTCCCCGGAGGCGTCCGCTCACCGGAAGACCTCTGGGAGCTGCTGAGCGGCGGCGTCGACGCGATCTCCGCCTTCCCCCGCAACCGCGGCTGGGACCTCGACGGGCTCTACGACCCCGACCCGGCCCACCCGGGCACCGCCTACTCCCGCGAGGGCGGATTCCTCCACGACGCGGGCGAGTTCGACCCCGGATTCTTCGGGATCTCCCCGCGTGAGGCCCTCGCCATGGACCCCCAGCAGCGGCTGCTGCTGGAGACGGCGTGGGAAGCCGTCGAACGCGCGGGCATCGACCCCGGGGCGCTGGCGGGCAGCGACACCGGCGTGTTCGTCGGCACCGGCCACGGCGGGTACGACGCGGACGGCGGCAGGCGCACCGACGAGGTGGGCGGACACCTGCTGACCGGCAACCACATCAGCATCGCCTCCGGCCGGATCTCCTACATCCTGGGCCTGGAAGGCCCCGCGCTGACCGTGGACACGGCCTGCTCCTCGTCACTGGTCGCCCTGCACCTGGCGGCGCACGCGCTCCGGCGCGACGAGTGCTCGCTGGCCCTGGTGGGCGGCGCGACCGTGATGTCCACCCCGCAGATGTTCGTGGAGTTCTCCCGCCAGCGCGGCCTGGCGCCCGACGGCCGCTGCAAGCCGTTCGCGGCCGCCGCCGACGGCACCGGCTGGAGCGAGGGCGTCGGCCTGCTGCTGGTCGAACGGCTCTCCGACGCGCTGCGGCACGGCCACCCCGTACTCGCCGTGGTCAGGGGCTCGGCCGTCAACCAGGACGGCGCGTCCAACGGTCTGACCGCCCCCAACGGCCCCTCCCAGCAGCGGGTCATCCGCCAGGCGCTGTCCGGCGCCGGGCTCACCGCCGCCGACGTCGACGCCGTGGAGGCCCACGGCACCGGCACCACGCTCGGCGACCCCATCGAGGCCCACGCCCTGCTGGCCACCTACGGCCGGCAGCGCCCCGCGGACCGCCCGGTGCTGATCGGCTCCATGAAGTCCAACATCGGGCACACCCAGGCCGCCGCCGGCATCGCCGGCGTGATGAAGATGGTGCTGGCGATGCGGCACGGACAGCTGCCCCGGACCCTCCACCTGGACGAGCCCACACCGCACGTCGACTGGAGCGAGGGCAACGCCCGGCTGCTGACCGAAGCCGAGCCCTGGCCCACCGCGGAGCGGCCGCGCCGTGCGGCGGTCTCCTCCTTCGGCATCAGCGGCACCAACGCCCACGTCATCCTGGAACAGGCCCCCGCACCCGCACCTGCACACGAGCCCGGGACCGAGACCGGGTCCGGGACCGAGCCGGCACCGGAGACCGTCGCCCGGCCCGGCGTGCTGCCCTGGATCCTGTCCGCACGCACCGGCGACGCCCTGCGGGCCCAGGCCGAGCGGCTCGCCCGCCATGTCCGCGCCCGGTCCGCGCTCGAACCCGCCGACGTCGCCCACTCCCTCGTGGCCACCAGGCCCCTCATGGAGCACCGCGCGGCCGTCGTCGCCGGCGACCGCGACGCCTTCCTCAGCGGCCTGGACGCCCTCGCCGCCGGCCGCACCGCGCCCGGACTGGCCACCGGCACCGCCGCCACCACCCCCGTGGCGTTCCTCTTCGCCGGACAGGGCTCCCAGCGCCCGGGCATGGGACGCGAACTGTACGGCTGCCACTCCGAGTTCGCCCAGGCCTTCGACGCGGTCTGCGCCGCACTCGACCCGCACCTGGACCGGCCGCTCCGCGACCTCGTCTTCGCCGACGCAGGCACCCCGGACGCCGCCCTGCTCGACCACACCGTCTACACCCAGGCAGCGCTCTTCGCCCTGGAGACCGCCCTGTTCCGGCTCGTCGAATCCTGGGGCATGACCCCGCAGTTCGTCGCCGGCCACTCCATCGGCGAGGTCACCGCCGCCCACGTGGCCGGCGTCCTCTCCCTCGAGGACGCCGCACGACTGGTGGCGGCGCGCGGCACCCTCATGCAGGCGCTGCCCGAAGGCGGCGCCATGGTGGCCGTCCAGGCCGCCGAGGAGGAGATCCGGGCATCCCTGGCGGGCCACGAGCAGCGCGCCGCCCTCGCCGCGGTCAACGGCCCCGACTCCACGGTCATCTCGGGCGACGAGGAGACCGTCCGTGTCCTCGCGGCCCACTGGCAGGCGCAGGGGCGCCGCACCAAGCGGCTGCGCGTGAGCCACGCCTTCCACTCCCCGCATATGGACGGCATGCTGGAGGACTTCGGCCGGGTCGCCGAGAGCCTGGCCTTCCACGCCCCGCGCATCCCCGTGGTCTCCACGGTCACCGGCGCGCTGGCCACCGACGAGGAACTGCGCTCGCCGCGGTACTGGACCGGCCAGGTCCGCGAAGCCGTCCGGTTCGAAGCCGCCGTACGGGCCCTCGAAGCCGAGGGCGTGACCACCTTTGTGGAGATCGGCCCCGGCGGCGTGCTCACCCCCATGGTCCAGGACTGCCTGACCACCCCCGACGAGCCCGTCCCCGCCGTACCCCCTGTTCTGGTACCCCTCCTTCGCGCCGGCCGCCCCGAAGCCCAGGCCCTCGCCGAGGGCATCGCCACCGCCTCCGTACACGGCGCCCGCGTCGACTGGCGCACCTGCCTGGGCACCCTCGGCGCCACCCGCGTCGAGCTGCCGACGTACGCCTTCCAGCGCCAGTGGTACTGGCTGGAGCCGGCCGGGAAGACCGACGAGATCCCGGCCGCCGCCGAGGCCGGCGAAGCCGGATTCTGGGCGGCCGTCGAACGCGAGGACCTCCAGGAGCTGTCGGCCGTCCTGGCCATCGACGGCACCGAGGCCGACTCGCTCGGCACCCTCCTGCCCACCCTCTCCTCATGGCGCAGACAGCGCAGGACCCAGGCGACGGCGGACAAGTGGAGCTACCGCACGACATGGGCCCCGCTCGCCGGCCCCGCCGGCCCCGCGGCCGGCGGACACTGGCTCGTCGTCCTGCCCGAAAGCGCCACCGACGACCCCTGGGCCACCCGCCTCCTGGACACCCTGCGCGAACACGGCCTGCACACCGAGCTCCACGTACTGCCCGGCACCCACGGACCCGCCGAGCCGCTCGACCGGCCGGACACACCCGTCGACGGCGTGCTCAGCCTGCTGGCCCTCGACGAGCGGCCGCACCCGGACCTGGCCTCCGTACCGCGCGGCGTGGCCGCCACCGCCACACTGCTGCGCGCCCTGGAGACCTCAGGCCTCCAGGCACCGCTGTGGTGCGTGACCCGCGGCGCCGTCGCCGTCGACCGGCACGACCCGCTCACCAGCCCCGTACAGGCCCAGACATGGGGTCTGGGACGGGTGGCCGCGCTGGAGTTCCCGCAGAACTGGGGCGGGCTCGTCGACCTCCCCGACAGCGTCGACGACCGGGCCGGATCCGCCCTGCTGAGCCTCCTCGCCTCGGGGGAGGACCAGGCCGCGATCCGGTCGGCCGGGCTCTTCGCCCGCCGCCTGGAGCACCTCGCACCCGGCGGCGACGCCGGCGACCGGTGGACCGCACACGGCACCGTCCTGGTCACCGGCGGCACCGGCGCACTGGGCGGGCAGGTTGCCCGCTGGCTGGCGGACGCCGGGGCCGAACACCTCGTCCTCACCGGCCGCCGGGGCCTCGACGCCCCCGGCGCCCGGGAACTCGCCCACTCGCTCACCGAGCGGGGCACCCGGGTCACCGTCGCCGCCTGCGACGCCGCCGACCGCGACGCCCTGGCGTCCGTACTGGCCGCCATCCCCGCCGACGCGCCCCTGACCGGCGTCGTCCACGCCGCCGGAGTACTGGACGACGGCGTCCTGGACGCCCTCACCCCCGACCGCTTCGCGACCGTACTGCGCCCCAAGGCCACCGCCGCACTGCACCTGCACGAACTCACCCGGGACCTCGACCTGGAGATGTTCGTGCTGTTCTCCTCCGTCGTCGGCGTCCTGGGCAACGCCGGACAGGCCAACTACGCCGCCGCCAACGCCTTCCTGGACGCCCTGGCCGAGCAGCGCCGCCGGCAGGGGCTGCCGGCCACCTCGGTGGCCTGGGGCCCCTGGGCGGACCACGGCATGGCCGCCGACAGCGACGCCGCCGACCGGATGAGCCGTGGCGGACTGATCCCCATGGCGGCCGCCCCCGCCCTCGCCGCCCTGCGGCAGGCCCTCGCCCAGGACCTGGCCAATGTGACCGTGGCCGACATCGACTGGGCCGCGTACGCCCCCGCCGTGACCGCCGTCCGCCCCAGCCCCCTCATCGCCGAACTTCCCGAGGTACGCCGCGCCCTCGGCGCCGCCGACGGCCCGCGCCCGCAGCGCTCCGCACTGCGCGACCGCATCGCCGTACTGCCCGTCGCCGAACAGGAACCGGCCCTGCTGGACATGGTCCGGGAGGAGGCCGCGCAGGTTCTCGGACACCCCACACCCGAGAGCGTCGTCGCCCAACGCGCCTTCCAGGAGCAGGGATTCGACTCGCTGATGGCGGTCGAGCTGCGCAACCGGCTCTCCGCCGCGACAGGCCTGCGGCTGCCCGCCACCCTCCTGTTCGACCACCCCAGCCCGGACGCGGTCGCCGGGTACCTGCGCTCCGAAGTCCTGGGCGCCGCGGGGCCCGCCACGGTCGTACGGGCGTCGGCCGCCGCCCTCGACGAACCGGTGGCGATCGTCGGCATGGCCTGCCGCTTCCCCGGCGGCGTGCACTCGCCCGAGGCGCTGTGGCAGCTGCTGGCCGAGGGCCGCGACGCCATCACCCCCATGCCCGCCGATCGGGGCTGGGACCTGGACCGGCTCTACCACCCGGACCCCGACCACCAGGGCACCAGCTACGCCCGCGGCGGTGGCTTCCTGGACGGTGTGGCCGGCTTCGACGCGGACTTCTTCGGCATCTCGCCGCGCGAGGCCCTCGCCATGGACCCGCAGCAGCGGCTGCTCCTGGAGACCACCTGGGAGGTGCTCGAACAGGCGGGTATCGACCCGGAGTCGCTGCGGGGCAGCAGCACCGGTGTCTTCGCGGGCACCAACACCCAGGACTACGGCACGGTCCTGGACGCGGCGCAGGACGAAGCCGGCGGGCACCGGCTCACCGGCAACGCGATGAGCGTCGTCTCCGGCCGGGTCTCCTACACCTTCGGCTTCGAAGGACCGGCGGTCACGGTGGACACGGCGTGCTCCTCCTCGCTGGTGGCCCTGCACCTGGCGGCGCAGTCGCTGCGCCAGGGCGAGTGCTCCCTGGCGGTCGCGGGCGGCGTCACGGTGATGTCCACCCCGTCCTCCTTCGTGGAGTTCGCCCGGCAGCGCGGGCTGGCGCCCGACGGCCGCTGCAAGCCGTTCGCGGCCGCCGCCGACGGCACCGGCTGGAGCGAGGGCGTCGGCCTGCTGCTGGTGGAACGGCTCAGCGACGCCCGCCGCAACGGCCATCAGGTGCTCGCTGTCGTCCGCGGCTCGGCCGTCAACCAGGACGGCGCGTCCAACGGCCTGAGTGCACCCAGCGGCCCGTCCCAGCAGCGGGTGATCCGGCAGGCCCTGGCGAACGCTCAGCTGGCCGCCTCCGAGGTCGACGCCGTGGAGGCCCACGGCACGGGCACGACGCTCGGCGACCCGATCGAGGCCCAGGCACTGCTGGCCACCTACGGCCAGGAGCGGCCTTCGGAGCGTCCGTTGCTGCTGGGCGCGGTGAAGTCCAACCTGGGGCACACCCAGGCCGCCGCCGGTGTGGCGGGCGTGCTGAAGATGGTGCTGGCGATGCGGCACGGCGTCCTGCCGCGCACCCTGCACGTCGACGAACCCACCGGGCACGTCGACTGGACCGCGGGCGCGGTTGAGCTGCTCACCGCGCACACGGACTGGCCCGAGACCGGCCACCCCAGGCGCGGCTCGGTCTCCGCGTTCGGCATCAGCGGCACCAACGCGCACGTGGTCCTGGAGCTGCCGTCGGACCTGGAGCTGCCCTCGGACCCGGAGCTGCCCTCGGACCTGGAGTTGCCCTCGGAACCACACGCGGAACTGGCCTCGGCCACGGAACCCGACGCGACGCTCACCGCCTCCGACGGGACGGCACCGCTGCTGCTCTCCGCCAAGAGCGAGCAGGCCCTGCGCGCCCAGGCGGCCCGACTGCGCTCCCACCTCGACCGCGCGCCCGCGCCCCGGCTCGTGGACGTCGCCCACACGCTGATGACCCGCCGCACGGCCTTCGCCCACCGCGCGGCCGTCCGCGCCGACGACCACGGCACCGCGCTGCGCGCCCTGACCGCACTGGCCGCGGGGGAGGCCGACCCCGCCGTGGACACGGGCACGGCCCACACCGGCCGGGACGCCGTCCTCTTCTCCGGCCAGGGGTCGCAACGCCTCGGCATGGGCCGTGAGCTGCACGCCCGCCACCCGGCCTTCGCGGCGGCGTTCGACGCGGTCTGCGCGGCCTTGGACGAGCACCTGGACCACCCCCTGCGGGACGTCGTCTGGGGCGAGGACGCGGAACTGCTGAACCAGACGGCCTACGCCCAGGCCGGGCTGTTCGCCATCGAGGTGGCCCTGTTCCGGCTCGTGGAATCCTGGGGCGTCGGGCCGCGGTACGTGGCCGGGCACTCCGTCGGCGAGATCGCCGCCGCGCATGTCGCCGGAGTGTTCTCGCTGGCCGACGCCTGCGCGCTGGTGGCGGCGCGCGGACGGCTCATGCAGGCCCTGCCCGCCGGCGGCGCGATGGCGGCGATCCGGGCCACCGAGGAGGAGGTACTCCCGCACCTGACCGGGGACGTGGCGATCGCCGCCCTCAACGGCCCCCGGGACACCGTGGTATCGGGCGCCGAGGCCGCCGTGCTCGCGCTCGCCGCGCACTTCGAAGCCGAGGGCCGCAAGGCCACCCGGCTACGGGTCTCGCACGCCTTCCACTCACCCCTGATGGAGCCGATGCTGGCCGATTTCCGCGCCGTCGCCGAGAGCCTGACCTACGGCGAGCCGGAGCTGGCCGTCGTGTCGAACGTCACCGGTGAACTCGCCACCCCGGACCAGCTTCGCACGCCCGAGTACTGGGTGACCCACGTCCGCGCCGCGGTGCGGTTCGCCGACGGGATCCGCGCCCTGTGCACGCAGGGTGTGACGCGCTTCCTGGAGCTGGGCCCCGACGGGACGCTCTCGGCCATGGCGCGCGCGTCGCTGCCGGACGGCGACACCGCCGACCGGAGCGCTCCCGGGGAGACCGCCCTCGTCCCCGCCCTGCGCCGGGACCGCCCCGAGGCAGCCACCCTCCTCGCGGCCCTGACGCAACTGCACGTGCGCGGCGCCGAGATCGACTGGTCCGCCGTCCTCGCCGGCCGGGACGCGCGCGCCATCGATCTGCCGACGTATGCCTTCCAGCACCAGCGGTACTGGCCGACTCCCGACCACACCCGGGCCGGGGACCTCGGCGCCGCCGGTCTCGAAGCGGCCGGGCACCCGCTGCTGAGCGCCGCCGTGGAACTCCCCGACGGCGACGGCCTGCTGTTCACCACACGCCTCTCACTCGCCTCCCACCCCTGGCTGGCCGGGCACGTCGTCCTGGGCTCGGTCCTGCTGCCGGGCACGGCATTCGTCGAACTCGCGATCCGCGCCGCCGACGAGGCGGGCTGCGACCGCATCGACGAACTGACCCTGGCCGCCCCGCTCATCCTGCCCGAGCGCGGCGGCGTACACCTCCAGCTGCGGGTGGGCCCCGCCGACGAGGCGGGCCGCCGCACCTTCGGCGTACGCTCCAGGACGGAGGAGCGGGACGGCGACCGCCCATGGGTGCAGCACGCCACCGGCGTCCTCGCGGAAGGGGAGCAGGCGGCCGAACCCGGCTACGACTTCTCCGCCGAGTCCTGGCCGCCCGCCGACGCCGAGGCCGTCGATCTGGCCGGCCTCTACGCGGACTTCGCCGCACGCGGCTTCGACTACGGTCCGCGGTTCCAGGGGCTCCGGACCGCCTGGCGCCGTGGCGACGAGGTGTTCGCCGAGGTCGCCCTGCCCGCCGACGCGGAAGGCGAGGCATCCGCGTACGGCGTCCACCCGGCGCTGCTGGACGCCGCCCTGCACGTCGTCGCGTTCAACGGAGTGGACCACGGCGTCGTGCCCTTCTCCTGGGAGGGCGTCTCGCTGCACGCCTCCGGCGCCGCGGCTGTACGGGTCCGGGTCGCCCGGCACAGCAGCGACACGGTATCCGTGGACGTCGCCGACACCGCGGGCGAACCTGTCGCCTCCATCGGCACGCTCGTCCTGCGGGCGGTCTCCGCCGACGGGCTGGAAGGCGGCGCGGGCCCAGTGGCCCGTGACGCCCTCTTCCGCCTCCAGTGGAACCCCGTACGCCTGCCGGTGGCCGGGGCCGGGGCCGGGCACAGGGAAGGGGACGGGGAAGGAGCCGAGGAGACCGTCGCGACGATCGGCTCCCTCGCCGGCGCACGGTTCGACAGCTACCCGGACCTGGCTTCCCTGGCCCGGCCCGGTCGGGTGCCGGGGACGGTGCTGGTACCGGTGGGAACCGAATCCGGCGAGGTAGTGGAATCGGCACACGCCACGGCCGCCCGGGCACTGGACCTGGCTCAGTCCTGGCTGGCGGATGAGCGGTTCGCGGACTCGCGTCTGGTGTTTGTGACGCGTGGTGCGGTGTCGGGTGTGGATCTGGCGGGTGCGGCGGTGTGGGGTCTGGTGCGGTCGGCGCAGTCGGAGCATCCGGGCCGCTTCGGTCTGGTGGATCTGGCCGATGACGCCGAACTGTCGCTCCTGCCCGGGGCGTTGGCGTCGGACGAGTCGCAGTTGCTGGTGCGTGGTGGTGAGGTGCTGGCGGCGCGGCTGGCCCGTGCCCAGGCGCGGCAGGCATTCACCTGGGATCCGTCCGGCACGGTTGTGATCACTGGTGGGACGGGTGGTCTGGGCCGCGTGGTGGCACGTCATCTGGTGGCCGAGCACGGGGTGCGTGATGTGGTGCTGGTCAGCCGTAGTGGCCCGGCCGCCGACGGCGCGCAGGAGCTGGTGGCCGAGCTTCGGGGTATCGGTGCGGATGTGGCCGTCGAGGCGTGTGATGTGACCGATGCGGGGGCCGTGGCGGACCTGATCGCTCGTTGTGCGCCCACGGCCGTGGTGCACACGGCCGGTGTTCTCGATGACGGTGTGGTGGAGTCACTGACCCCGGAGCGGTTGGCGGCGGTGCTGCGTCCGAAGGTGGACGCGGCCTGGTATCTGCACGAGGCGACCAGGGATGTGGATCTGGACGCGTTCGTGGTGTTCTCGTCCGTGGCGGGCACGATCGGCAGCGCGGGCCAGGCGAACTACGCGGCGGGCAACGCCTTCCTGGATGCGTTGGCGCATCACCGGCGGGCGGCGGGTCTGCCCGCGGTGTCGCTGGCGTGGGGCCCGTGGTCCCAGGAGGGTGGCATGACCGGCACCCTCACCGAAGCCGACCTCCAGCGCATCGCCCGCCAGGGCATGCCCGAACTCACCCCCGCGCAGGGCGTGGCCCTCTTCGACGCCGCGCTGGCGGCCGATGACGCCCAACTCCTCCCCGTCCGCTTCGACTTGACGACCCTGCGCGAGCAGGGAGAGGTGCCCCCGCTGCTGCGCGGCCTGATCAGGGCCCGCACCCGGCGGTCGGCGGTCGGCGGCTCGGCCGCGGTAGCCGGTCTGGCGGGACGCCTGAGCGGACTGGGCACGGTGGAGCGGCGCGAGCTGCTCCTGGACCTGGTCCGTGCCCAGATCGCGGTCGTCCTGGGCCATGCGAGCCCCGAGACGATCGACACGACCCGCGTCTTCCAGGACCTCGGTTTCGACTCCCTGACCGCGGTCGAACTCCGCAACCGCCTCAACAACGCGACCGGCCTGCGCCTCTCGGCCACCGCCGTCTTCGACTACCCCACGGCCGACGCGCTCGTCGGCTACCTGCTGGACGAGCTGTTCGGCGCGCAGGAGGAGGCCGAGCCGCCGGTGCGGACGCCGTCACCTGCGGGGGAGGAGGCCGACGACCCGGTGGTGATCGTCGGCATGAGCTGCCGGTACCCGGGAGGTGTCGCTTCCCCCGACGACCTGTGGCGGCTGGTGTCGGAGGGCGTGGACGCGGTGTCCGGCTTCCCCACCGACCGCGGCTGGGACGTGGAGACCCTCTACAACCCCGACCCCGAGGCCCTCGGCACCTCGTACACCCGCTCCGGAGGGTTCCTCCACGAGGCGTCGGAGTTCGATCCCGAGTTCTTCGGGATGAGCCCCCGTGAGGCGCTGGCGACCGACGCCCAGCAGCGGCTGCTGCTGGAGACGACCTGGGAGGCCATCGAGCGGACGGGCATCGACCCGGCGTCGCTGCGGGGCAGTCGTACGGGCGTCTTCGCGGGCGTGATGTACACCGACTACGGCGATCTCCTGGTCGGCGACCAGTTCGAGGGCTACCGGAGCAATGGCAGCGCGGCCAGCATAGCCTCGGGCCGGGTCTCCTATACGTTCGGTTTCGAGGGTCCGGCGGTCACGGTGGATACGGCGTGCTCGTCGTCGCTGGTGGCCCTGCACCTGGCGGCGCAGGCGCTGCGTTCGGACGAGTGCTCGCTGGCGGTCGCGGGCGGTGTGACGGTGATGTCGACACCGACGACCTTCGTGGAGTTCTCGCGGCAACGCGGACTGGCGGCGGACGGGCGCTGCAAGGCGTTCGCCGAGTCCGCCGACGGTGTCGGCTGGGGCGAGGGCGTGGGCATGCTCGTGCTGGAGCGTTTGTCGGATGCGCGGCGCCATGGGCATCGGGTGCTTGCGGTGGTGCGTGGTTCTGCGGTGAATCAGGATGGTGCGTCGAATGGTCTGACTGCGCCGAATGGTCCGTCGCAGCAGCGGGTGATCCGGCAGGCGCTGACGAGTGCCGGTCTGTCCGCCGCCGATGTGGATGCGGTGGAGGCGCACGGTACGGGTACGACGTTGGGTGACCCGATCGAGGCCCAGGCCCTGCTCGCCACCTATGGTCAGGGTCGGTCGGGGGGTCGGCCGTTGCTGTTGGGTTCGGTGAAGTCCAATATCGGGCATGCGCAGGCGGCTTCGGGTGTGGCGGGTGTGATCAAGATGGTGTTGGCGATGCGGCATGGTGTGTTGCCGCGGACGCTGCATGTCGATCAGCCGTCGACGCATGTGGACTGGAGTGCTGGAGCCGTCGAGTTGCTGACTTCTGCGGTTGAGTGGCCGCAGGGTGAGGGGCCGCGCCGTGCGGGCGTCTCCTCCTTCGGCGTCAGTGGGACGAACGCGCATGTGATCCTGGAGCAGCCCGAACCGGACGCGGCCGTACTGGACGCCGTACTGGACGCCCCATCCCGCACCCCGGTGACCGAGCCTGGCCCGCTGGCGTGGGTGCTCTCCGGCAGGAACGAGGCCGCGCTGCGCGGCCAGGCGGCACGCCTGCTGCCCCTGGTCGCCGGCCGTGACGCGCTGCCCGCACGGGACATCGGCCACTCGCTGGTGACGGGGCGGTCGAGCTTCACCCACCGTGCGGTGGTGTGGGGCCAGGACCGCGACGCACTGGTGCGTGCCCTGTCCGCACTCGCGGTGGGCGAGGCCGACGCCGGTCTGGCGGAGAGCGCGGCTGCCGCAGGGAAGACGGCCTTCCTCTTCTC
>NZ_BBUY01000038.1 GCF_001590865.1 Streptomyces sp. NBRC 110611 | reverse complement strand
AAGCACTACCCAAGCCCCGACGAGCCCTGCGCTGGATCATGACCTACCCCGAACGTCTACGACCCGACGAAGCCGTCGGCATCAAGGAGATCCGCGTAGCATGCCCCGAACTCGATGCCACTGTCGATCACGTCCGTACCTTTGCCGACCTCATACACGAGCACCGCGGCGAAGAACTTCCCGCCTGGATTACGCGCATGGATCAGGAAGTCCTGCCGCACCTGAGCCAGTCTGCCAACGGCCTCCTGCACGACCTCGACACGGTCACCGCTGGCCTGTCCAGCTCCTGGAGCTCTGGCCAGGTGGAAGGCCAGGTCTCGAGAGTCAAGCTCTTCAAACGCGCCGGTACGGCCGAGCCAAACTCGACCTTCTCCGCACCCGAATCCTCCTACGGGCCTGACCGGCTCACGTCACAAGATCAGCGACAGAGCCCATAACTTCGTACTCGGTGGTGCACTGAACCTCTTTCATCCTGCCTCTGAGAGGGTGAAGTCCCTGGTCAAGTGGGGTGCGGGGTGACGCGACGAAGCCCCCGTCGTTGGTGTGGTGATTCCACTCATCGCACCAGTCGCCGGGGGCTTGGTTGGTTCCGTATTCTTCCATGCTCGACGTACCGCATGAGCTGGTCGAGCATGTCTCCTGGCTGATCTATGCCCGCCGGCGGGATATCAACTCGCCGTGGCGGAGGCTGGGTTGCTTCAAGCAGGCGTTGCTGGTGCTGGCGCATCTGCGGAAGAACGAGACGTTCGCGCAGGTCGGAGCCGGCTTCGGGGTGTCGCAGGCGACGGCCTGGCGGTACGTCGACGAAACCCTCGACCTCCTCGCCTCCTGGGCGCCGGGCCTGCGCGAGGCCCTCGTCGGCCTGGGTGAAGGCGACTTCGTCATCGTTGACGGCACGCTGATCCCGCCTGATCGGATCGCCGCGGACGAGCCGTACTACAGCCAAAAGCGCAAACGGCACGGGATGAATGTGCAGGTCATCGCCCGCCCAGACGGCACACCCCTGTGGTTTTCGCGCGCTACACCGGGACGAACTCACGACCTGACCGCGGCCCGGGCCCACGGCATCATCCAGGCCTGCCTCACGAGGCAGATACTTGTCCTGGCCGACCGCGCCTACCAGGGTGCCGGCGCCACCGTCCGTACACCGTACAAGAACCACCGTCAACAACCGGAGCGCCACCAGCAGTTCAATCGCGACCATGCCCGGCTGAGAGCTCCAGGCGAACGCGCCTTCGCGCAATTGAAGTCCTGGCGACTGCTACAGCGAGCCAGATGCTCCACTCGCCGGATCGGCACCATCGTCCAAGCCGTCCACACCCTCCTGACCTGCGACTATTCAGGATGAAAGAGGTTCACTCAGAAGGTTTCTGCTTACCGATCAAAGGGCTTGTTTGGTCGAACGGGGGTCCTGATCGGGTGATCGCGGCGGGGCGGTGCATGACAGCAGGGCCCTCTTGGTAGTTCGGGGGTGCGATCCCATCCGGGCTGTCCAGGAGGTCCTGTTCCGCAGTCTTTCGCGCTCGCGTCCGTGGAGTCCAACGCGCCGTCACGAACGGGTGACCGTCTCGCGCGCCGGTTCGGGAACGCGGCGGATCGGCCGGACCGCACCCCATGCTACGGCTCGGACATGACGCAGACGGTGTGGCAGGTGGTGCGGGAATCGCCGCCTGTGCCAGCATGGCTGGAGGGGCGGGGCGGCCGGCCGGAAGGCTACTGCCACCGGCGCATGGTCGATGCTATGCGGTACGTGGCCGACAACGGAGTGAAGTGGGCGAACCTGCCGAGGGACTTCCCGCCCTTCAAGCGGGTGCACGCCTTCGCTCGCCGCTGGCAGATCCAGGGCCTGCTCACTCCTTGCCGACCGGCCGCAGGTGCCGCTCGGCCACCAGATGGGGAGCGGGCGGCAAGGGCTTATCCGCGCCCTGCCCGGCGGCGCGGACGGGCTTGGAGGTCTTCACGCTCTGCGCGCCGATGACACGCGCGGATGGCTCCGCGCCCTTTCCTTCCTGCTGCCGCGACAGGCTGCGCGCAGGCCTGCTGGCCCGCTCGGACCGGTCACACACAGAAGCACAGTAGTTCGGAAGAGCTCATTGAGACCGCGCACTGGCAGATTCCGGACCTGAGCCGGTCAGAGTCGTATGGCTTTGCGCAGCCGCTGTGCATAGAAGCCGCTGCCATCAAGCCGTGACACGCCGCCCTTGTTGCCGATGGTCGGACCGTTGGCCTTTTTCCTGCTGGAGATGAAGATCTTGTGGCCCTCGGTGTCAGGGCCCAGATACAGGCCGACGTGGTCCAGGCGATTGCCAGTGTGGCCATCTATTTTGAAGAAAATCAGGTCTCCGGGCTGGAGGGCGTCGATGTTATGCGGACGCTCGTACCAGGGGGTGGGGCCGGAGAGCGGGATGATCTCGGCACCGAGGTGTGAGCGACCGATGCCATCAGCAGTGCGGGGCAGCAGACCGTTACCCGTATAATCGCTGGGAGCCAACGGGTAATGGGATCGATAGCCAAAGACCATGCGTATAAAGCCGGAGCAGTCGATGGCACGATAGCGGGACGCCTTAGGCTGCTTAAGTGTGCCGTTGTAGAAGGTGTAAGGGATGCCCAGGTAGTGGAAGAAGTCGGACTGTTCGAGCCGAGGTGTTCCGTGGTGCTTGTCCAGGTCGTGGTTGATCGGGCCAAATTTGGCGTCACCTGCGTACGCGATGCCCTTGTCGTCCTTCTTTACCGGTGCCCCCCTGACGTACTGGAAGGCTATGGCAAATAGGTCTTCTTGCCGACTGTCGCGGTACGATCTAAACCATTCCTTGAACCAACGCTCCTTCTCAGAACCAACATGCCATGCCTGTGGCATTAAGCGCACCCAGTCGTCAGTGATCACGCGGGGCGAGATGGCCGCAGACTCGCTGAAGGCACGGGATGGCCCCTTGAGTGTGGCGGTACGGGAATTATCCGTAAAAATAGCCAGAATCTGGCCGCTGTCACCGCGTAACACGGTGCGGTCAGGGCTCTTCAGGCGCTCCCAGCTCTGCCTGGCGCCATGCTCTTCTTTGCGCAACTCGATAGTCAGGTACGCACTGCCCGTCAGCAGAGAGAGGACTATCAGGACGTGTAGCAGAGGGCGTTTCTTGGGAAGCATTCCGTAGACTCCGTTGTGGGTTCAGGTAGACGGCATGACGCCAAAGCGAATTCCAGCGGTGAGGGCGACATAGGCCGCCAGCGTCACCGAGCCGGTAGCAACAAGTGTAGGTCCCTTGGGCTGACGCACCATCTGATATGCGATCAGGCCCGGCACGATGAAGCCGAGCGATTGATTGCCATATATTTGCGGGAACTCCAGGGAGAGCATGATTATTACGGTAGCTTGGAGGATGATGCCGAGCAGAATGACTGCTACGAACAGTCTCTTTCCATAGAGGATCATGCACCGCTGCATCAGGAGCGTGCCAAGGTAGGCGAGAACCGTGACCCCGACTGCCATCGCGGCGCGCTGGAGGTCCTCGACAAGAGTCAGGGCCAACCAACCCGGGGTGATCATTCCGCCGGGGGAAAGGTTGGTTACGAGATAGCAGATCAGTGAGATTAGCAGCCCAATCGCCACGCCGATCGCAGCGGTCTCAGGGGGAAGGAGGATGGACGGAATCAACGGTGCCGCCCTCCTCGGATGTGCCGCTGCCGGGAACTTTCGGTTGGCCTGACAGGTAGGACGCGCGGATCGAGCGTTTCCCGGACGCGTTTCCAGGCGGTTGACGATCCCGTCCGGCTCTGAGCCGCAGCCCCCCAGTCGGTGGCCGGCACCCTGCATGGATCCGAGTATGGCGCAGTGTCTGAAATGGGCTTAGACGTGTACGACGCAATGTAATATTCCTCGTACACTTCGGGGTGCTGCTCGTCGGCATCGAGGTGCGCTGCATACGATGGCAGCTTCCCGATGTCCGGAGGTGCGTCCGCGGAGTCGCGGTTGGCAGGGCCCTCGTCTGAAGCGAATGCAGAAAGATGTTCCAGGAGCAGCTCACCCTGCCCGTGGGTGTTACCGATGGCGACAAGCGATGAGTCGGGGCTGAGCCGATCGAGCAACTGCCCCACAATCTCCTTCGAACCACGCCGGTCGCCGCCTAAGTCGACAATGCGGTCATGGAAGACAGCCGGAATCGTGTTGATGGCGGACCTAACCGGGCAACCAATGACGAACACCTGTTCTGGGTCGAGTTCTGGGATGATCTCGCCCATCTGGCCGTTGCGTTCGATGCGGTCCGGGCGGCAGTTGATGACCACGTTGAGGGGACGATGGATGGCGCCGAGTGCGAGAAACCTATTGACGTTAATCAGTGTCGACTCAGGGTCGTTGGCCGCGAAGAGGTTGACGAAGCGGAGTTTTTTTCGCTCATGGGTTACATAACGCTCCACTGAGACGACGCCGGGGTCCGGTGGGGCCTCGTACATGCCTTGAAGCGCTGTCTTGCGATCGACGCCGAGCAATTCAGCAACTGTGAGGGCTACGGCGACGTTCTCCTTGAAGGTGAACCAGCTTAAGCCGCGCATTTCCTCGTCTGTGATCAGAACCGGGGCGGCGTAGATCAGTCGGCAGTTCCGCGCATCCGCCTCCTCCTGAAGGATGTGGAAGCGATCCTTCTCAGCGGTTACGCATATACCATTCTCGGGCATCGAACGGCAAAGAGAACGTGCCACGTCATCCAAAGTAGGCCCCATCTCGGCGAGGTGATCCTCACGGACATTGCACACCACCCCGATTGTGGAGCGAATCAGCTTGGACTGGCTGATCTCCTGAAGCGCGGGCGTCACCGCCATACACTCGATTACGAGCACGTCCGACTGGTAGGCAGCCGCGCGGCGCACGATACCGATCTGCTCGACGACGTTGGCGATGCCAAACTTACGGTAGACGGGCTCTTCAGTGGCGTCGAGGTGGATCAAGCGGGCCGCAGTGCCGGTGGTCTTAGCGACTGTGGCCAGACCTCCGCCCCTCAAGGCGCCCGCACACAGGCGAGTGATGGAGCTCTTGCCGCGGATGCCGTTGACGAGCACCCTGACCGGTATCTGGTCTAGGCTGGCGAAGTGCCGACGCTGCTCGACCACTCCAGCGATCAGCAGCATGGCACCACACACGACGAGCACGATGTAAAAGAATGGCACGGGATCATTTCCCTTCCGCCAGGACCAAGGCGCGGAAAGCGCCTTCACGCAGCATTGTGAACAGTGAGCCCTCAACCCCATTCGCGCCAGCGAAATTCCACACGCCGCACTTATCCTCAATAATCGCCGAAAATGGCCTTTTCTGAAAAATCTAATGAACCTTCCTGGAGCCTTTTCATGTGTAGATCATAAGGGTGGGGATTGCTGCGGCGGCTGATGTGAGTCGGTTCGGGCTGATGCGGGCGTGGTGGAAGATCCGCCGCTGCTTGATCCGGGAGATGGTCCCTTCGACCGGGGCTCGTAAGGTCGTGTGGGCGGTGTTCGACTTCCGGTGTTTCTCGGGCAGTTCGGTGTTCGGCTGTCGTGTGGTCGGGTGATCACCGTGCCGCCGGCACCCTGGTAGCCCTTGTCCGCCAGGACTCAAGGTCCAGCTCGCAGGCGTCCACGATGTCGTGCTCGCGGGCGGCCTTCACGTCGTGGGTCCCGCCGGCCAGTGCGGGTGAGATCCACAGCAGCTTCCCTTCATCCGCGGTGACGACCTGCAGGCTCATCCCTTCACCGCGGACCTTGCCCGAGAAGTGGCCTGCGGCCCGCACCCGGTCGGTCTCGGCGACCGTGCCGTCAGCAGGACGTAGCCGTCGGCATGATGACTGGTGAGGCCTCCGTCGACGACGGCCGCGTACGTGGCGAGACGCCCGACCGTGTCGTTCACGAAACGCCAGGCCGCGGCCACGCCGATACCGAACCGGCGGCGACCTGTTCGAGAGTGTCGTGCTTGCGCAGGTAGACCAGGACACACCGGACCCGGTCGTACGGGCGCAGCCGACACGGCCAGCCACCCTCACCCGAAGCGATCACCATCGTGACCAGCCCCAGGAGATCTTCATCGACATCGCATCCGCCAGGACAGGAGAACACGAGGCACCTCCACAAGCCAGGCTGCGTTTGGCGACTTGACAAACCCGCGGGACCCCCGCTCGTCACACCATCGCCACACACCACCACCCCACCCCCACGCCGTACAAATGAAAAAGGCTCCAGGACACCCTTCCTGGAGCCACAAGGTCCATTGTCAGAGTGTCCACGCCACGGGGGGGCACCTCAACCGCTCGCTGTCACCGGCGAATTTACTTGCGTCCGAACCTCCAGCATGCCGATGGCCGTCAGCAGAGCTGAGGCGTCAGCAGTGATCGTCGGGAGGTCGAACAACCTGACATCTGCGACGGTATTCAGCCCGCGTAACAACTGCGTGGCGCTATCAGTCAGCGGCAGAGGCGTAACTAGCATGATCGGTTTACGCAAGGCCGAGGCCCATCCCAGTTCCACATACGTACCATCGGTACGCAGCAACTGGCCACCACGGACCGGAAGCACCGGAACAAACACGTTGCAGTGCTGCATCCAAGTGAAGTCGCGAGCGGCGATCTGATGCGATGTGTACTGCGAAGTGTCAGCCCCAAAGCGTTCCATCACATGGGCAGAGAAGACGTGCCCACGACGCTCACGCAGGGCTGAGATAATCCTTGCGAGGTCCTGCCGCAAGGGCTCAAGAAATCCGTTAGCGCTCATAGCATGCTGGATGGGGCCTCCGACAAATATTTTGGTGCCTACCAGGTCGACTCTAACGGCGACATGAGGAGGAAAACCGGACACGCTAACTCCTTCTTAAGGATTTTTCACGTATAGATCATGAAGGTGAGATCGCCGTGGCGACTGACGTGGGACTGTCAACTTTTCGGTGTAACCGAGTTGATTCGTCGGTTAGATACGGGCTGCTGAGAGACGTCTGTCGAAGGCGATGTCGAACGCCTGGAGCGCTCGCTCCCAGCGGCTGGTCCACTTCTTGCGGCCCTTGCCGCTGGGATCGAGGCTCATCACGGCGAGGTAGACGCACTTGAGGGCGGCAGCCTCGGAAGGGAAGTGCCCGCGGGCCCGCACGGCCCAGCGGATGCGGGCGTTGAGCTGCAGATCGCCCCGTCGAAGACCGACGAGGAGCGCGTCCTGCTGGTCACCCCCGAGCTTGCCGATATCCTGAGCGCGATCGTCTGCCGGATCCGCGGCGCGGGCGGGGTCGTCCCCCTGGTGGTCAGCTACGACGCGGCCGAGAGGGTCTGGAACCCGCCCATGCCGCTGCTGTTCCAATGGCGGGTCAACGGCGAGGACCACATCCTGTCGGTCAACACGATCCGCAAGGCACTCAACGAGGTGATCGAGGCCGCCCACTGACCGACGCCGTCGGCGAGCTGCTGGACTACCAGCCCCACGACTTCCGCAGGATGTTCATCACCGACGCGATCATGAACGGCCTGCCCCCACATATCGCGCAGGTCATCGCCGGCCACGACGACATCAACACCACGATGCACTACAACGCCGTCTATCCCAGCGCAGCCATCGCCGCCCACCAGGCGTTCATCGCACGGCGCCGCAGCCTGCGGCCCGGCGAGGAATACCGCGTCCCCACCAGCGAGGAGTGGGAGGCATTCCTGGGCCACTTCGAGCGCCGCAAGCTCTCCCTCGGCACCTGCGGCCGGTCATTCGGCAGTGAGTGCGTCCATGAGCACGCCTGTGTCCGATGCGCAATGCTCCGCGTCGACCCGCACGAGCGGCCCCGTCTCGAAAAGATCCGGATCAACCTCATCGCGCGGATCGCCGAAGCCGAACGCGAAGGCCGGCTCGGCGAAGTCGACGGACTCAGCGTCACCCTCGCCGCCGCCGAGGACAAGCTCGCCCAGCTCGACGCCGAAGTCGCCCGCCGATCCACCGGGTCCACCTCGGCCTGCCCACCTGCCACCCGATCCACCGCACCCTCGTAGTTCAGAGAAGATGGTGTCGGCGCGCAGGTAGTACTGGTCGACGTGGACCAGCCGGACCCGGGTGAGCGCCTCGATGTTCGGATTGATGACCGGGGTCATCCCGATGTTGCATACCTCGGAGACCAGCAGCGCCACGACCGAGGTGGCCAGGTCCTTCATGCGGGTCTTGCCATCGCTCAGGTGCACGACGGCGTCCAGGAAGGAGGTCCAGGCGTGCACCTCGAACAGCAGGTCGGGCAGGTCGATCTTCGGGAGCATCTTCTCGACGGTCTTGCGCAGCCGGTTCAGTGACTTCGGCTCGCCGAGGGCATGCAGCTTCTCCACGTTCAGCTTCGCCCGGCCTCGGCCTGGACCTCGATGCTGATCTTCGCGTCGTCGCCGGCTTCGGCAAGGCGCTCGGCCATCTGTCTCCACGCCGCGTCCAGTACCTGAACCAGCCCGTCGAGGTGGTCCTCGACCCTCTCGTCCAGGCTCAGGCCCGCCAGGACGTCCTCGCGCACCGCCTCCCACTCCGTGCCGTCCAGCAGCCGGGCACTCGGGTCGGACCAGCGGTGCGAAGGGGGGCGAAGACGTCGCGACGCTTGAGCGCGCGGAACAGCTGTTCCAGCACGCACACCACGTAGGCGTCGCGGTCCACTGCGCGCTGCGGCAGCTCGGCGTTGGCGTACACCGCCTTGTGCCAGGCCGGCGGCACGAGCTTGTCGTCGATCTCCCGCGGCAGTAGCGGCTTCTCGTTCACCCTCCGCCTCGCCAGGGCCGGCAGCACCTTCACCCCCGCCAGCACCCGCTTGCCGCCCGTCGCCGCCCCCAGCGCCTTCGACTCGCCCAGCAGCGACAGGAACAGCATGGCCTTGTTGTAGCGCAGGGCCAGCGCCTGCCGCATGGCAGTCTCCGCCGAGTCGTCGTCATCCGGGACCAGGCTCACCACCGTCGCGGCCGCGCTGGCAACCGCCGCCCGCGAGGCGACCGACTCCAGCGCCCGCCACAGCGAGGCCACATCCATATCCGTGCCGTGCTCCTCGACCAGCTCCAGCTCCTCGATGAGGACCTTCGAGACCCGGGCCGTGATCCTGGCCGCCTTCTCCAGCTGCGGCAGCGTGGACAGCCGTTCCTTGTCCGTGGCCAGCTTCGCCCGGTTGATCAACCTGGTGGCCATCAGCACCTCGAACAGGTCCAGGGCGTCATCGATCGCCTCGCCTCCAGATGCCGCATCACCGCAGTGAGCATCGCCGTGCGCTTCGACTCGGAGGCTCGCTCCAGCTTGGGCGCTTTGGTTCCCAGCCCGTACCGCGCCAAAGCGGCCAGCCGGTTCGGCGGAAGCTGCGACAGCTTCAACCTGCCTAACCGGTACGCGGAGATCTCCTCCACCGTCTGGAGCGCGTTCTTCATCGCGGTGCCCGTGGTCCGCGTCGGCGGCCGGCGCATCCGCTCCAGCTCCGAGAACCGCTTGCCCTCCGGCGTCTTCAGCAGCGCCACCAGGTCGCCGGGCAAGGACGGGTCCGCGCGGCGCGCGGCCTTGGCCACCGTGGCGTGCAGTCGCTTCTCCGCGATCGTGCGGACTTCGGAGACCTGCCGGGCCAGCACCGAGACGCCCGGCAGCAGCACCCGGTTCCGCCGCAGCCACCCGACCGCGTGGTTGAACAGCGCCACCGGCCCCTCGGCGTGCGTCCACGCCCGTCCGTGCAGGAACGTCCGGAACTTCCGGCCCCACTCATGGTCCTCGTACGGGTGGTAGCCGTAGGCGTCCCGGATCTCCCACGCGTGATTTATACAGCGTCTGCCGTCGCCCGGTGTACCGCTTCACACACGACGGGTCCTCGATACCCAGCTGAGCGGCCAAGTGCTCGACCACCGACCACGGCACGTCCAGCGGATCCTCCAGGAACAGCCCGACATGGCGCACCGTGCACATCTGGAGTGCGAAGCCCAGCTGATGGTGCTTCGTCCGCCGCAGCGCGATCAGGTCCCGGTCGACGTCGTCCAGGTAGAAGAACCGTTCCAGTTCCGGACGAGTGGGCTCTTCGGAGAACTTCCCGTACGCCTCAGCTTGCTCATCAGTTAAGAATTCCACCGCCACGCGGCGGACCGTAGCCGCTCCTCGCCGACCATCGGCGACCTTCACGCGAACACCTGCGCGACACCCGGGTGTCTGACCTGGGCGGCTGGTGTTTTGGGATGTTGTTGTGGCTGTTGGTGAGGGTTGTCGTTGCGCGCTGTGTGAGTCGTCGTTCGTATCGCAGTGACCTGTCCGATGCCCAGTGGGCTCTGATCGAGCCGGTGTTCACCCAGTGGCGGGCCGGCCATACCGGGCCGGGCACGGCGGCTCGGATCCATGACCTGCGCGAGATCGTCAACGCAATCTTGTACGTGAACCGCACCGGCATCCCGTGGGCGTACCTGCCGCATGACTTCCCACCGTACAAGACCGTCTACGACTACTACGCGAAGCGGGAGACCGATGGCACCACGCAGCAGGTGCACGACCTGCTGCGTGAGCCACCCACCGCTCACGCGGCCGCGCCACCGGACCGTCGGCAGCAGTGGTGGACGCGCAGAGCGTGAAAAACTCCAGCAACGTGCCCGAAGACAGCCAGGGCATCGATGCCGGCAAGAAGATCAAGGGCCGCAAGCGCCACCTGGCCACCGACACCCTCGGCCTGGTACTGGCCGTACTCATCACCGCCGCGTCGGTACAGGACGCCACCGGCGACAAACAACTCCTGGACGAGCTTGCCGTCTCATACCGGAGCGTGGGAAAGGTCTGGGGCGACGGAAGCTACCAGGGGCCGGTCATCGACCACGGAGCCCGCCTGGGTATCGACGTCGAGACGGTGAAACGCCCATCGCGCTCCGGTTTCCAGCCCCAGCGCAAACGCTGGGTGATTGAGCGCACCTTCGGCTGGCTCATGCAGCACCGCCGCCTGACCCGCGACTCCAAAACCCTGCCCCAACGCTCCCGAGCCGTGATCCACTGGGCCATGTCGAACACCATAAGCCGCGCCCTGACCGACGAATCCACACCAACCTGGCGCACCGAAACAGACAACCCACCCACATGCGCGAGAGCCCGACGACCGTCAGGTCGTCGGGCCCTGAAGATGGGTGACGGTCAGCCGGAGTTGTCCGCGTAGTAGACGCGGAGCATGGAGTCGATGCCGTCGACAGTGTCGGAGATCGTGATGTTGTCGATCCAGCGATGTCCGATGTGTGCGGTGTGGCAGATGCTGTCGGGATGCTCGACGGTGATCGCGAAGACGAAGACACGAACGATGCGGCCGTCGTGTGTGGTCGTTGTGGCCGAGGTAGCGCGTCGCCTCCGCCGAGGAGAACCCGAAATCCTCGGCGAGGACGCGTTCCATGCCGCTGGTGAGGGTTTCCTCCGCGCGGACGAATCCGGTGGGCAACTCCCAAGTTGAGACTGAGAGTTCGAAGCCGCGCGACGGCTTCTCGATCAGGAGGAAGCGCCCCTCGTGCTCGATCAGAGCGGCGGCGGCCAGCTCGTTGATGCCCTCGCTGAGGTGCGGGTGACGAGGTCGTCGAACCGGTGGAGGCTGAAGAGGTCGCTGATCATGGGGTCCTCCGCAGCGGGACGACGCCCGGGCCGGGGATGGCTGGGCGGGCGGCTTCCGGGGTGGCCAGCAGCGCGACGATGGTGACCGGCTGCTGGCAGTGCGGGCAGCTGCGGGTTGCGGTGGGTTCCATCGGGTCACGCTCGGGAGGAGCATGACGTGTGGCAGGACGAGCCGCGGGTTTGGGGGCCGGCGGGAGCACGCGACGTGGCGGAGAAGTGGTGAGGGGAGCTTCGCCCAGGCGGCGAGCTCGTTCCTCGTCCCGTCTTTGTCCGCGCTGCCGGTCGGCGGCTCGGCGGCAGGACGGGGAACAGTAATGCTGCCGGACGGTCCGCGGTGCCTGGAAGGTGGTGTCGCAGAACGAGCAGACGCGCTCGTCGAGCGCGTCTTTGCTGGTGCGGGCGGCGTGCCGGCACTCGGTCGAGCAGTACGAACGGCGGGCGCTGGCGTTGGTGGTGAACTCCTGCCCGCAGGCGAGGCAGTCGCGCTGGAGTGGGGTGTGTTTGCGGTGTGTTTCGGCGCAGGTGGGTGAGCAATAGACCTGTCGGCTCTTGACGGTGGCGGGAGCGAAGACGGTCTCACAGACCGGGCAGCGTCGGGCCATCTGAGATGAAACCTCTGGGGTGTTGGAGACGTTGTTGTCACGAGACACGGGCGTTCACTCCCTGCCTGAGGACCTCGGCCTGGTTCTGGTGGCCGCGCAGTCGGTAGGACGGGCCGTCGATGCCGACGACAGCGGCCCGGTGCAGGAGCCGGTCGAGCATCACGGCGGCGACGGTGGCGTCCCCGAAGGCGCTGGCCCAGTCGGCGATACCGACATTGGTCGTCAAGATCGTGGACGATTTCAGATACCGCTGATTAATCACCTGGAACAGGGCCGAGGCTCCGTCCTCGGGCAGCGGCAGATAGCCCAGCTCGTCAATGACCATGAGCTTGGGGCCGGAGAAGAAGTTCATGCAGGTCTTCCAGCGGCCTTCGAGGGCGGCCTTGTGGCACTTGGCCGCGAGTTCCGCGGCGGTGGTGAAGTAGACGCGGTGTCCGGCGTCCACCGTGGCCCGGGCCAGCGCGACCGCGAGCATGGTCTTGCCGACCCCGGGTGGGCCGACGAACAGGACATTGGAGGCGTCGTCCAGGAAGCGCAGGGTGGAGAGATCGCGTACGAGTTTCTCGTCGACGCCGGGCTGGGCGGCGAAGTCGAAGTCGTTCAGCGTCCAGGGCTCGGGCAGGCAGGCGAACCGCAACCGGGAGGCCAGCCGTCTCGCCTCGGTGGCCTCGACCTCGATCTCCAGCAGCCTCTCCAGAGCTGCGGTCAGCGACATGCCCTCGGCCCGCGCCTGGTCGCAGACCCGGTTGAGCGCCTCGGCGGCATCGTTGAGTTTGAGGTAGGACAGGTGGCTCCGCAGCTGCTGGAAGCGGCGTGCTTCGCTCATTTTCGTCGGCGGCGTACTCACTCCGTGTTCTCCTCCTTGGGTGAGGGAGCGTGCCGCAGCCGGTCGGCCACGGCGGCATAGTGGGACAGGTCGACCACGACCCGTTCGACGGCCGAGGCAGCGGCGGCATGCCCCTCGCGCATCCGATCGGCCTCGGCCAGAGCCGCCTGCGAGGGCGGGCGGCGGACCTTCGTCTTGCAGGGCGACCGGTCGGAGATGGACTCCAGGACCTTGCGTTCCAGGGCAACGACGTGGCCGGTGTCCCTCACGGTCCGCCCGGACCCGCGCGGTGCCCGGCGGTGGCGGGCGACGACCGCGCGGCCGGTGGTGAGGATGTCAAATCCTCGCCCAGGCGGTGACGGACCAGAACCCGGGTGCCGGCAAGCCCTGGCGGCACCGAGCACGAGTTGCCCTCGAAGGACACCAGCGACTGCGGGGTGACCGTGCGCTCGACCGAAACCTCCACTGGAAAAGGTATTGCGGGAACCTCCAACAACACTTCGGCGTCGGCGTGTTCACCGACTGTGGTCCGGGCGCCGTCCAGGATGCGGCGCCGACCGTCCATCTGCGCGGCAAGCCGGTCCACTCCCGACTGGGCCTGCTCGACGGTAAGGCCGTCGGGGACCGTGCGCCACCAGCGTTGCTCGGCGGAGTGGTTGGCTTTCTCCACCACACCCTTGTGGTTCCCGCGGCGCGAGGGACAGATGTCCACGCCGACGCCGTAGAACTTCGCGACCGCGGCGAACGCCGCGGTGACCTGCCCGCTGGACGGATAGCAGACCGTGGACATGCGGTCGAACCGCCACCGGCGGGCGGTCCCGCCCAGCTTGCGCACCACTTGATCGAGGGCCTGGACCAGGTGCGCGAAGTCCTTCCGCTCGGCCAGCACCGCCCGCCAGCGGCCCGAGTGCGGCAGGGCGCCGACCAGCAGGTGAGCATGTTCTCCACCACCCCACTCTTCGGGCGGAGTGGGCAGCTCCAGCCAGTCGAACTGGATCTCCTCACCCGGCGGGTGAGCGATGATCGCGACGTCACGCCCCTGGGTCGTCTGGCACGGTTCACAGTGCGGCCGCACGTAATAGCGGCGCAGAGCCCGCGTGAACGTGGAGTAGCCGCCCTGGTAGCCCATCTCGATGATCTCGTCGAACAGCGTGGTCGCCCACAAGTGCGGGTCATCCGCGAGCCGCTGGCGGCAGTACTCCAGGAACGGCGCGAACGCATCCGGCGCCTGGCGCCGCCGACCGGGCGTCTTCGCGCCGTTCAGGTAGTCCCGGATCGTCTGGCGGTCACGGCCCAGATGCCGGGCGATCGCCGAGATCGTCCATCCCTGACGACGCAGAGCGTGTGCGTCCACGTCTTCCTCCCACGTGAGCATCCAGGCCCCCGAACAGGCCGATCTTCAAGCACATGCAGGCTCTCCACGACGCACCGAGACCAGTTCGACACGCCGAGCAAGATCACACAAAGGATGGGGAGATCAACCAAGTCCGCGAAGTTAAGGCTCACCGGGGCGGTGTCCAGGGTGTTGGCGAGGCGAGTCTGTAGGTGGCTGGGGCGGTCGTGGTGAGTAGTCCCTGCCGTGCCCATTGGGCCAGCTGGACTCGGAAGCTGTTGAGGGCCTTCTCGTTGGTGATGCCGAGTGGGCGGCCGATATCGGCAGCGGCGCCATGCTCGCTCTGGCGCCGAGTGCATGATCTCCATGACGGCTGTGGACCGGCCTGGAGCCGGGGCCGGGAAGCCCGTGTCCTCCGGGCCCGTTGGTGTCAAGCGGGACGGTCGGGGCTGATGCACCTTCGCCACGATGGCGGTGATGTGGGTCGAGGTCCGGGAGCGGCCTGCGCCGTTCCAGGTGTGGTAGCGGGAGATCCCGGATTTGACGGTGCGCGCACTGAAGCGGGCTCGTCGGTGTGGCAGGAGGCTGGCGAGCACGGCTGTTCCGATGTGTCGGACCAGGTCGACCGGCCCGGTGGTGGGCGGCAGGACGCCGGTCGCGGTGGTGACACCGTCGCGGGCGGCTTCCAGGGCCACAGTGAAGCTGGCCCGGTCGGGATCGGTGCTCTGCCGGGTCTCCACGGCGGTGACCATCACGGTGCGGATCGCTTGGTAGAGCACCAGCAGGGCCCACATCTCCTGCTCAATGCCGACAGGGTCCTTGGAGCGCAGTACTCGCCCGCGGAGGAGGGTGTGGCGCAGAGCGTAGTACGCCGATTCGATCTCCCACCGCTCGTGATAGAGGGAGATCAGGGCCTCGGCCGGGTCGGTGCGGGGATCGGTCAAGGTGGTCACGAGCCGGTAGTGGTCGCTTACCGTGCTGCCGTCGGCGCCGGTCACCGTCACCTTGGCTTCTATCACCCTGAGTTTCAGCCGGTAAATCTGGGTGAGATAGGAGCCGTCGGGCAGGGTGGCGAGGACAGGAGGACGGCGGGTGGACTTGCCGCGGGCCAGGAGTTGCGCGCCCGTCGCGGTCGCGGCCTCGAGGAAGTCGCCGCTGTCGAATCCGCAGTCGGTCAACACCAGCATGTCCGGCTTGAGCAGGTGGACCAGGCGCAATGCGTAGGCGTTTTCGCCTGTGCTCGAAGGGCCGAAGACGGCGCCGAGCAGCCCCCGGGTGCCGGTCTCGACCAAGGTCATCAGCATGAGTGCTGGATAGCCGGCGAGGCCGAAACAGGCCCGGGTCTTGTCCAGCCAGCTGCGGTTGCGTTCCTCGTCGGGTACGCGCAGCGAGCTGCAGCCGTCGAAGGCGACCGTGCGCCACTTGCGGTACCGCACGCCGGGAGTGCACGGCTGGGCCAGCGGGCCGGCCAATACCTCGAACAGGGCGCGCAACGGTGCCACCCCAATCCGGCGGCGCAGATCACGCAGGGCCTTCTCCGATGGGGACACCAGGGGCAGCCCGCTCAGCCCGGCGACCAGCTTGTCCCACACCAGGCGAGCGCCCACTCGCTCGAAGAGCCCCAGGGCGAGCACGAAGTACACCCCGGTCCGGGACGGCAGCGACCGCAGCCGTCTTGGGGTTGCCCCTGTCTCCTCCAGCACTGAATCCACCAGCTCGAACGGCAGCACCTGCGTCAACTCGCCGAGATGGCCGGGTGCATAGACGTCCGAAGCGACGGTGACAGTCCGAGTCGCATCGACCGTGGCACACTTGGGCACGCGAGACCTCTGCTCTTCAGGATGATCTTGGTCGATCCCTGAACGACACAGAGGTCTCGCTCTATTCCCCCCTCCAACAACCCACCTGCGTAGGCCGCTTGACACCACCCCTGTGAGCCTTAACTTCGCGGCCTTGGGAGATCAACTGAGCAGGTTTGCCGAGCCCCGTGAGCAGGGTTGGCGAGATCCAAAGAGCGCCATCAGTGCACCTTTTCCACTTCCCACCGCTCGTAACATAGGGCCGCCAGCTCGGCGGCCGGAGCCTGGTCCGGATCGAGGATGGTGGTGATCAACCGGATCGGGCCGTCTTCCTCGTGTCCGGCAACGGTGTACTCGATCACCCGCACCAACTGCCCGTTCACGCGCCGCTTGTCGCGGGCCGCATAGATCTCAGACAGGTACGAGCCGTCCGTGTACTGCTCGCGCACCAGCAGCACCACGTTGGACGCCACCCGCCACAGCAGGTCCGCACCCGTCGCAGCAGCGGCCTTCCACCGGTCGTAATCGGGAAAGCCCCGGTCGGCGAGCAGTAGCATCCCCGGCTGAAGTTGCGGCAGCAGGCTGTCGGCGAGCTGCGTCTCGGCCACCGTGCACGCCCCGGTGGCCGCCGCGAAGACCGCATGCGTGCCGCACTCGGAGCACCACCAGCCGCTCCTGCGGAAACGCGCCCTTCTTCTCCCCGCGCCCGGATCCGGGCCGTCCGAAGAACGCGTCGTTGTCCGGGGTATCGGCCACATCCAGCGTGGTGCCGTCCACCGCCACCAGCCGCCGGCCGGTACCAGACACCGATGGTCTGCGGCATGGCAACCGGACGGCACACCCGCACAAACAGCGCCCGCAGCGGCTCCGGCCCCAGCCGGGCACGAGCCCGGGAGATCACCCCGGTCGAGGGCACCTCCCACCTGCCCCGCCACCGGCCGACCCACGCCAGGCCCTCCGGCAGCAGCCGCGCGACCTCCTCATACGCCTGCCCGGAGAACAGGCACATGGCCAGCACCAAGTACACCACCACCCACGCCGACAGCAGCCGACTCCGCTGCTCAACCCGACCCGTCTCGGCGATGACCTTGTCGACCAACTCCGCCGGGAACGCCCACGTCAACACACCGAGCGCGATGCGATCCGACAACCGCTCCTCAACCGGCGGCTTGACCTGCCCAGCCCGTGGCACAGCACCCCTCCCACACCACACGCTACAAGCAAGACCAACCCAAAGTCAGCGGCATTGAGCCTAGGCTCATCCGCCCCAGGTAGCTCCCGTCCGGCAGTACTTTGGCTCGTCGGGACGCGGCCGTCGACCGGGCCCGGAGCGGCAGATGCGCCCCGGCGGACGTGAACGCCTTCCACAGCTCCGCTCCAGGAAAATTCCGGTCCATGATGACCAGCATGCCTGCCGCCGAACCGGCTATCTGTACAGCCAGCTCCCGCCGCCGTTGAAGCCGCCGATGCGGGCGTCAATCGAGACGTGCGTGCCGGTCTCCGTCAGCGTCACCACCCGACCTGCGGAAACCCCGCCGAGGCTGTCCGGGCGCCGGCCGGCCCACCGAAGAACGCCCGGTTGGCCGGGCTGTCCGGCGCGTCCAGCACCCACCCGTCCACCGCGGCCAGCCGCATCCCGCACCAGAACGCCCCGCTCAGACCCTCCGGCCCCAGCCGCTGCCGGGCCCGGGTGAACGAGGCCCAGTTCGGCACCGTCTCGTGCATCCCCTCCAGCGCCCCGACCAGGTTTTCCGCGATTCATCGTCGTAGGAGTCCTGCGCGAACAGCGCCAGTGCGAGGGTGAAGTAGACCATGAACCTCGGCGACACAGCACCCGGCTTCACCCTGCCCTGGCCGCACTCGGCCAGCACCTCATCCACCAACTCCGGCGTCACCCACTCGGTGAGCGCCCCCAGCCGTACATCATCAGACAACCCCACCCACGGATGCATGACCCGCCCGACGACCACAGCGGCGACCGGTCACCATCAACGAGCACTGCTTGACCACGCAAACAACGGCACTGTGTACCGGGTGGAAAGCGACAGACCGTGATAGTCAGTCCTGTCTCAGCCGTGAAGGCGACCAGTTCGGACTTCCAGACCCGGTAGCGGTAGCTGTTCGAGCCGCCCGCGTCCGCGGTGATCAGCAGTCGGTTGGCATGTGGGTAGTCATCATGGCCACGGGCCTGCCACCAGCGGCGGATGGAGGTGACCGCGAAGGTGGAGGTGTCATGGTCGACGCCGACGTAGACCCAGCCGGTGTCGGCGGTCAGGTCGTAGATGCCGCAGGGGATGGCCGCATCGCCCTTGGGGCCGGTGAAGAAGCTGTGGTCCTCCACCTGCACCAGGTCGCCCTTCGGCCGCCACTGGCGGCCCACGTTCGGCAGCTGGCCGAGCATCTCCTTCTTCTTCGTGTCCACGCTGATCACCGGCTCGCCGTCAGCCTGGTGCTATTTGACCTGCTCGTTGATGTAGCGGAACTGGGCGTTCCAGTCCGGATGCTGCTTGCCCTCCAGCGCCTTGGCCTGGGCCTGTAGTCTGAAACCCGTTCTCCATCAGCAGCCGGCCCACCGTCATCGCCGAGACGGGGTGACCCTGGAGGGTCAGTTCCTGGGCCAGGCTCCGCAGCGATTTCGTCGTCCAGCGAAGTGGCGACATCGGATCACCTCGCTCGTCCGGCTCGACCAGCGCTATCAGAGCGGGCAGCACCCGGAGTCGACCTCCTCGGCGCGTTTGCGTGCCCCGCCCGGCCTGCGTACCCGTCCCTCAGCAAGCGGCAGTCCACCGGCTTCCAGCTCGGAAACTCCTCGGCGAACCGTCGTCTCGCTCACGTTAGCAGCACGGGCGACGGCTCAAATGCCGCCATGTCCGAGCAGCCGGGCCTCCGTCGCACACATCAACCGTCGCTACCGCTCGTTCAGACGCGGCAGCATCACCTCGAATCGCATGGCGAGTTGGCTGTACACCCCATCCGGAATCGCCATACCGGATCAGCGACACCGCCAACTGGAAGCGACACCTTGTTTCTCTACAGCTCCACTACCTCCGCAACGTGTTCAGCGTGATCAACAAGGAGGCGACCGAGATGGCCGCGACGGACCGCACGATCTTCGCCCAGCTCACCACCGATGCGGTCCCCACCCAGCTTGACACCGTCGCTGACATGCTCGGCAAGCAGGTCCCGAAGGGCAAGGAGATGCTGCTGGAGGCAAAGGACGACCTGATCGCCTTCGCCGCTGTCCCCGAGCGACATCGGAAGAAGATCCAGTCGACCAACCCGTTGGAGCCGATCAACCGCGAGATCAAGCACCGCACCGACGTCGCCCAGGTCTTCCCCAACGACGACGCGCTCCTGCGACTGATCACCGCCACGCTCCTCGAACTGTACGACGAATGGACCACCTTCCCCCGCCGCTACCTCCCCGAAGGCAGCATGGACCAGCTCCACCCCGAACTCCCTGAAAGCGCCCCCGCA
>NZ_BBUY01000037.1:19168-20497 GCF_001590865.1 Streptomyces sp. NBRC 110611 | reverse complement strand
AGGTATTTCCTCGGGGCAGGCATCGGCTGCGCTCCTCTCATGAGACCCACCTGACCTGCTGCCACCCTTCCTCGCATCTCGGCGGAACCGCAACCGTCGACTCCATGAGCGCGTTGTTCAGGGCGTCTCCGACAGTGCCGGCACTCGGGGCGGCACTGGCTTCGATGAGCCGGTCGGTGTGGCGGATCGACACGTATTGGCTACCGGCATCGCTGTGAGGCACGAGTCCGTCAAGGTCACACACCCCGTCACGGTCGCGGGACCAGATCGCCATGTCTAGGGCAGCCAGGACGAGTTCGGTGCGTTTGTGGTCCGCGACCCGCCACCCTGCGAATTTGTGGGAGAACACCTCCAGCGCGAAGGCAACGTAGACGAATCCGGCCCAGATCGCCACGTAAGTGAAGTCCGTCACCGAGAGCCGGTTCGGGCGCGGGGCGGTGAAGTCGCGGTCCACGAGGTCGCCCGGCCGCTCGGAGGCCGCGGGTCCGGGGTGGGGGTGCGGATCTTCCTGCCGCGGACCGCGCCGGCACGCGCATGAGGCGTTCGACAGTGCACCGGGCCACCTCGATGCCCTCGCGGCGGAGCTGGTGCCATATCTTCCGAGCCCCGTAGACCGGGTGGTTCTCGTCGTACACGCGCTGGATCTCCTTCTTCAACTCCTCATCATGCACACAACGCATTGGTAAGGTTCGCCCTCCCGCTTCTTGGCGGCGTAATAGGTGGACGGGGCGATCTGGAGTTGACGGCAGACCGACTCGACCCCGAGCTCATCGCGGACGGTGTCCACGCAGGCCGTCACCTGGGCAGTCGCGGGTCGAGTTCCCGCGCGAAGAAAGCCGACGCGGCCTTGAGGATCTCGTTCGCCTGCTTGAGCTCGCGGTTCTCCCGCTCCAGCTCTGCTATCCGCCGGGCATCCGCGGTGTCCGTACCGGACCGCTCTCCGCCATCGATCCCGGCCTGCCGCACCCACGTGCGCAGAACCTCGGTGCGCCCCGAGCTGATCGGTGACCTTCGAGATCGAGCCCGTACGCGTCCCGGCCTGCGCGCGGACTTCGAACACCATCCGCGTCGCCCGCTCACGGAGCTCATCCGGATAACTTCTTCTTCGCTGCCACAAGTCCTAATCCTCCAGGAGTGAGGACCTCCAACGAAGCCAGGGCGGTTCACTGTGCGCTGGGCCGACCTGGTCACCGCGGTCAAGGAGCTGGTCAAGGAGGTGTTCGGCGCCTCGGGCGGCACCTACGGCTCCCCTCGCGTCCACGTCGAGCTCCGGGCGAAGGGCTGAAGGCGAAGAACACCATCGCGAAAGTCATGGGCGAGCTCGGCCTA
>NZ_BBUY01000037.1:0-18806 GCF_001590865.1 Streptomyces sp. NBRC 110611 | reverse complement strand
CCCATGCGGCCAGGTCTCCCCGCGCCACTGCACTGGCGCAGCGCGGCCCTCTGGAGTTGGCGCCATGGTGGAGACGTGGAGCCCTATCGGCGGAATCTGAATCACGTTCCAGTTGCCACCCTAACTCGAGGCGCGCACCATGAATCCCGAACGGCAACAGTCGTACCCGTTAGGGAGTTCTGCTCATGGAGCCTCGATGCATCAGCCCTGGTCAGCGCTGCCATCGTCATGGATCAGCCCATCTGGATCGGCACTCACCCACGCCCCTTACCACCGTCCGTGATGGGTGGATCACCGTTTTCTACCTAGGTGATGTCAATATCAAGAGAGTCCTGCTGACCAGATCACCCTGGTGGACGGAACTCTCGTCACGACCTTGGAATGGCCGAGAACAGGTATCGCTCAGTACCGCACGGGATCACCTTGCCAAATCCGCGCTGGGGAAGTCGGAGATCCAGCCGGCAACCACTCGCTGACCGGTGCCACTGACCTGCAGCAACATCGTTACTCTCACCCTCCAAGTGACTGGATGAAAGAGGTTTACTGGGGTTCACCACGCACTAACGGCTCACACCCCGGCGTTCCTCCCCAACAACACCTCACCAGAGTCCAGTTCACCTCCGGCGAGAGACTGCCCCTCCTTCAAACACGCCAAGTGCGGCACCACACGGATTCCACCTACCTTGAAGACCAGTTTCCCCATAGCCAACTTAATGCTAACGGTCATCCAATTCCGGAACCGCAAATTCAAACTTACGCTTCAGTCGAACCGGCACCTCCAGAAACCCGAACAGCAGAAACTAGCACGATCGCGAAAGCGATGGCTCGATTACCGCAACCCTCATTCCCTTCCCCTGCGACGACACAACCTTCCTACCTAATCGCTATCGCGATAAGGCATAACTGCCGGTAGCTGCTCCTGACTCCACCCACTTGGAAAGCCTTAGCCCAGGCTACGCCTCTTAGGCCGGCCTCCTCTGTGTTGGCGACAGCAGGCAGCCGACCGCTTCCCCTTCCCATATTCCACGTCTCATGGAGGGCGTTGACATGACGCGTCTGCCGAAGAAAATCCAACTGTCCAGGATCAGAGGGAGGAGTTTGGTTCTCCTCGCCTTGACCGCAGTCACCGTAGCGGCGATGTCACCAATCACCTCCGTCGTGGACAGCGCGATAGCCGCGCCAGAACCGTACTTGCTCAAAAGCAGGGAACCAGCGCCGTCTTCCGCCCCCCAGGGCGAGGAGGTTGTTCCAGCAGAGGCGATGGAGCCCACCGCTCCCGTACTGCCACGTAAGGGGTGGACCGTCTCTGCCAGTGACGAGGAGGCCACCGCCGGCCACGGTGCCCAGCTCGTCCTGGACGGCGACCGCGACACCATCAGGCACAGCAAGCACTCCGACTCCTCCGCGCGACGGCCCCACAGCATCACCATCGACATGCACCGCACCACCGTCGTCTCCGGCCTCACCTACCACCCCCCCCACACCACCAACAGCCGGTTGGGCGAATACGAAATTCACCTCAGCAGAGACGGCAAAACCTGGGGGCGAGCGGTGGCCGCTGGGACCGTGGCTAATGACGCGACGGCCAAAACGCTGAGCTTCGCCCCCACCGGCACCCGATTCGTGCGACTGACAGCCACCGTCGATGCCGGCGGACGCGTACCACGGATTGCTACCAGGGAGATCAACTTGCTTGGAGACCCCGGTACGGCGCCGACATCCGTCATCAACATACCGCGTGACGCCTGGACCGTCACCGCCAGCGACGACGGGGCCGAAGCCGAGGACCACCGTTCCCAGCCAGTCCGGGGCGGCGACCGCGACACCATCAGGCACAGCAAGCACTTCCACTCCTCCGCGCGACGGCCGCCCCACAGCATCACCATCGACATGCACCGCACCACCGTCGTCTCCGGCCTCACCTACCAACCACCCCCCCACACCACCAACAGCCAACTCGACGAGTACGCGATCTCCACTAGCGCTGATGGCACGACCTTCGGCGCCCCAGTGGCCACCGGCACCTGGAAGAACGACGGCTCCATCAAGGGCGCCACGTTCACCCATCCCATCACCACCCGCTACGTCCGTCTCACCATCGCCACCGAGGCGGGTGGCCACGAACCGTTCTCCCCCGCCGACAAACTACAGCTGAGCGGCCCGGCAAAACCGGCAGTCCACGGTGCATGGGGGCCCATAAAAGGATTTCCGCTGGTTCCGGTGGCCACGGTGGTGCTCCGCAACAACAAGCTCCTTGCCTGGTCCGCGTATGCGCCCGACCGATACGAGAAAGGCCACGGCTACACCCAGACCGCAACAATGGACCTGACCACCGGCAAGGTCAGCCAACGACGCATAGACAACACTGGGCACGACATGTTCTGCCCGGGCATCACGATCCTCGCCGACGGCCGGGTCCTGGTCACCGGCGGCAGCAATGCCAAGCGCGCCAGCATTTACAACCCTGCCACCGACAAGTGGACCTCCACCTCAAACATGAACGTCGCACGTGGCTACCAGGGCATGACTCTGCTTTCAAACGGTGACGCCTTCGTCCTGGGCGGCTCCTGGAATGGTGACCCGACCGCCAGCAAGGACGGCGAGATCTGGTCAGCCGCCACCGGAACCTGGCACAAACTGCCTGGCGTACCGGTCAAGAGAACGATGACCGCCGACCCGAAGGGTCCTCACCGAGCCGACAATCACCAATGGCTGCACGCCACTTCCAACGGCCGGATTCTGCAACTCGGTCCCAGTAAACAACTCAACTGGATCTCCACCACAGGGGACGGCACCATCACCCCGGCCGGAACTCGCGCGGACAGCAACGACGCGATGAATGGCAACGCCGTCGCCTATGACGTCGGTAAACTCCTCACCGTGGGCGGAGCCACCGCCTACGAACATGCCCCCGCAACCCGCCGCGCCTACACCGTGCACCTTAATGGCGGTGCCAAACCCGTCAGCAAGCGTACCGGTGACATGGCCCATGCACGGGCCTTCAGCAACAGTGTCGTCATGCCGGACGGAAAAGTCGCGGTATTCGGTGGACAATCCATCCCAGTACCGTTCAGCGACGCCCGATCCCACCTGACCCCCGAGATCTGGGACCCCGCAACCGGCCGTTTCACCTCGATGGCCTCGATGGCTGTGCCTCGCAACTACCACAGCGTCGCTAACCTGCTCCCCGACGGACGCATCTTCACCGGCGGTGGCGGCCTGTGCGGCGACTGCGCAACCAATCACCCCGACGGAGCGATCTTCACCCCGCCCTATCTCCTCAATCCTGATGGCACCGAAAAGCCCCGTCCCCACATCACTAGTAGCGTCCCCACCCATGCAGCCAACGGGGCAAAACTGCTGGTGACCACCGACAGCCCCATCACGTCGTTCGCCCTTGTCCGAGCCGGAGCCGCGACCCATACCACCAACAATGACCAGCGTCGCATACCCCTGCCCTACCGACAGACGAGCACCACCTCCTACGAGGTATCCATTCCCGGCGACCCCGGCATCGCGCTACCAGGCACCTACATGCTTTTCTCACTCAACAGGCAAGGCGTCCCCAGTAAGGCCGCAATCCTCACCATCGGCTCCGTCAGCTCTATACCTCATGTCAAGTAAAGTCATCGCGGCACTATTTTCCATGGAATCCTCAGCGAAGTGGAGCCGAACGTACCTGGTCGCGGTCAAGCTGCGGCCGGACGCCTCTGCCGAGTTCATTCCCTTCCGCTCGTTTGACGTCGAGAGGTCGAGAGCAGGATGGTCCGTGCGATCCGTGAGCTTTCGAACAGAGTGCGTCATGTAAGCCGAGTTCGACCTGATAGCCATCGGACTGTTTGCCGTAGTGAATCGCCAGACCACGCCAGATTTTGTTCTTGTTTGAGGCCATACTCGACAGAGATGCGTTCGCCGTATAGGCCAGGCTGCAACTGGTGGGGCCAGCCGACGCGTGAGGCTTCTCGCGGGGCTGCCCCCAACCTGACTGGCGGTCAGCGCGAACGACGGCGCCCGAAGTGCTTCAGGGCCAACGCGAGATGACTCTCGGATGCGCGATCCATCAGCTGACGCCATGCCCAGCGACCTCACCATCCCGAACCCGCAAGTACATGATGTCCCCGCATATCTGTTGCAGGTACATCCAAGTGAAATCGCGTCGCGGTAGGTCCGATACGGCTATAGCGGAGGTCCCGGGCAGCCTGATGTCCTGTTGATGGCACTATCATGGCCCGGCGATTCCTGCACTCATGCGTCGCGCGCCCAACATACTTGCAATTAACATTTATCCCGGGCCTTACGCAGCTCGGCAGCGACGCGTAGGCGTCCTCAAGCTCCGCCCATTACACTGTCCTGAAATATTCGGCAAACTCCGCGTCGACCCGCTCTCGGGCAATTCCAACTTCGGTGGGCGGCCCGCCACACGAAGAAGGCAGAGTGAACGATATCCAGCACACCTGGCACAACCGCTGCATACTCAAGGCGCGGAATCAGCCCGCGAGGAAGTGAAGAAGGTCACTAGTTTTACTTCAGCAGGGAATAGCTTCGTCGCCGTACGCCAAGGTCGCATCGATGACCAACCTCAGCCCCTCGCCCACAGGACCTTGTTCGTCACACGCAGTGCCACTATAGCCGGCTCTCAACTCTCCCTTCGCGACCTCGCTCGCCGGGAACCTTCGAGTTCCTGATTCCACCGGTTTCGGAGGCAGTTACGCAGAGATACCGAGAGTGCCGACTTCCGAGAATTTCCGGTGACCGCAGGAAACGCAATCCGCCACTCTGGACATCTGGTTGTGACGAAAGACGAAGGGTGCCGCCCCTCCCGCATAGGGAGGGGCGGCCCGGCGGTGCTGCGAATCTGTCAAGAGAGGATCTTTTCCAGGACGTCAAGGATGATACCGAGCACTTGGTTGAGGAAGCCGCTCGCGCTCTCTTCGGCCATCTGGGTTCTCCTAGAGAGTAGTGATGTGGGACCAGTTCTCCAGACAAGTAACGGACATTGCCCAGAGGCGCTTCAACGGTCTGCAGCCCGTCGCCCGCGCACCTTCAGTATCACTACTACCGGACTAACACGAAAGGCTTTCTCAGAGACAACCACCCATTCGGTCTACTATGCAATATGTCAATATTCCGTTCCCAAGAGGGAAGGTGTGCAGCCGGCAAGACATGGCGCGAATGAGGTGATTGTTAGCTGCTTTCCCTGCAGAAGTCCGGATTGGCTTTCAGCGACCTACGGGTAGAGCTGTTGCGAGTCGTTCCTAGCTCCAATTGCGAAGACGAGCGTTAAAGCACCAAGGAAAGCCTCAACGGGAGCTCGCAGGGCTGCGTGGACAGTTTTCGACTTCTTGTGTTTCACGGGCAGTTCGGTACCCGGGCGGCGCTTGATGGGCCTGACCACGGTGCCCCGGGTGCCTTGGTATCCCTTGTCCACCAGGGCCTCGAGGTCCAGTTCGGCGCAGGCCTCGATGATGCCGTGCTCACGGGCGGCCTTCACATCATGGGTGTCGCCGGGTAGGGCGGGCGAGAGCCACAGCAGTCTCCCCTCCTCGGCCGTGATGACCTGCAGGTTCACACCCTCGCGGCGGACTTTTCCGGAAAAGTGCCCCGCGGCCGCTACCCGGTCGGTCTCCGCGACGGTGCCATCCAGAAGCACGTAGCCGTCGGCGTGGTGGCTGGTGAGTGCTTCCGTCAACGACGGAGCGAACCTGGCGAGTTGCCCGATCGTGTGGTTCACATAGCGCCGGGCGGTGGCCGTGCCGATGGCAAGGCCGGCCGCGAGCTGTTCGAAGGTGTCGTGCTTGCGCAGGGAGACCAGGGCACAGCGGGCCCGGTCGTACGGACGCAGCTTGCAGGAACGGTCACCATCACACGCAACGATCACCATCGTCACCAGCTCCAGGAGCTCTTCCTCGACATCGCATGCGGCAGGATAAGAGAACACGGGGCATCTCCGCAGGTCAGGCTAGTTGTGGTGACCTGTCAACCAGCGGGATGCCCCGTTCGTCACGCCACCGTCAACACCCAGCGACCACACCACCCTCAGGTCGTACGCGTGGAAGAGGGCTCACGGGGACTGCCCCGCACGTCGAGGGGCAGGCAAAACCTCCCCTGCCAGCCAGCCCTTCAGCGCATCCCCGCCGAGTTTGGCCCCCAGGCGCCGTCACCCGATCTCGCTTTCCGGCTCGACGCCCGGCGTCCATGGCGCTGAAAGCCCGTGAGTCCGCTCTACCTGGCCGGCGTCAGGCGAGTGGTCTTTACGGCCTCGGTGTAGCCGGGGTACCGGCGCATGTTGCTGCATGGATCAATGGTCTTGATGACAGTCAATCCCGTGCCGCAGTGGTAGAGAACCTGCGCCTTAAAGCTTGCAGCGTTGATCCTCCGTCCCCTCCTTCCCCGGGCCGTGCTGAGGCGGTAGGCGACATTCACGATCATGCCGTGGGGCAGGGTCTTCTGCCGCTGGGTCAGGGTGTAGGCCCTCCCAGTGTGATCGTATAGGGGCTGGTCGGTCATGGGAATCCTTTCAACTTCCCAGCGCGGACGCCAGACGAGCACCGGAGCTGGGGTGGGGGGCGGTGGGTCGGATTGAGAGGCTGTCTCATGTGGCGGCGTGCTGAGCTGCGGCATCATGGTTGGTTGCGAGTGAACCTCTTTCATCCTGTCCCGCAGTAGTGAAATAGCTTGGTCAGCGGGGGCATTGGTGACGCGACAGAGCCCCTGGTCGTTGGGGTGTTGATCTAAGACGCCATCCGCTTTCCGAGCGTGATCGTTGAGCTTTCGCTGGTCAGGCATGAACTCCGTTCGGTGAAGGGAGGGTTCGGACGGTTCGTGTTCGTGTCGCTGTAAAGGTGGCTGTTGCCGTCGGTGTTCGGCCTGCTGGAGGCCCGGGAGAAGAAGGTCCGCGAGGAAGTAGCCCGGCTCCGGAAGGAAGCCGAGCAGGTGCAGGCCGCGCTGGATACCGCGGAAGGTGCACAGTGGCGACTGGCCAACGCCCGCGAGACGGTCACTGAGGTGCTGGCTGAGACGCATGCCAGTCAGGAGGGGCAGACCAGGTATGAAGTTTCACCCCCGTGATGTTGGACGCGTGTTCGTTATGCCGCGAGGGCGTGTTGGTACCGCTGCCTTGTCTCGGCTGGAGTGAGGTAGCCGAGGACCTTGCGCTTGCACAGGCGGCGACGGTTGTAGAACGTCTCGATGAATGCGAAGACCTCGGCGCGGGCGGTGGTCCGGTCGGGCCAGACGCGGGTGCCGATCTCCTCTTTGAGCAGGGCCCAGAGACCTTTCCGCGGCGACGATATCGAAGCAAGATCCGGTGCGTCCGCAGCCCCGCCGCAGGCCCAACTACCCTATTTTACAGAGGTGGTGGCTAGCCATGGCGTAGCCGACGATCTCGCGGGTGGCCAGGTCCAGCCAGCAGGCGAGGTAGAGCCAGCCCTCGGCCGTCGGGGAGGAAGGTGATGTCCCCGCCTGTCCCCGTACTTGTCCGCGTGCACCATCAAGTACGGAGATTCGTGCACCACTCCTCAGGCCACTTCGGTGTCCCGCTCGATGGCCTGGAGGCGGTTCTTGAGTCGGTAGCTGTTAGTTGGTCGGGGCGACTTCGCAGTGGTGCAGGAGGCGGTCGAGGATGGCGGTGGCGAGGACCTCGTCGCCGAAGACCTGGCCCCACTCGCTGAAGGTCTTGTTTGAGGTCAGGATGATCGAGCCCTTCTCGTATCGCTTCGAGATCACCTGGAAGACCAGGTTCGCCTCAGCTCGTTCGAGGGGCTGGTAGCCTACCTCGTCGACCACGAGAACGCTGGGCCGCAGGTAGGTGCCGAGCTTGTTGGCCAGTCGGCCTGCGGCTTCTGCGGCTTTGAGATTGCGGACCATGTCGTCGAGGGTGGAGAAGTAGATCGAGTAGCTGGCCCGGCAGGCCGCAACGGCCAGTGCGACGGCGATGTGTGTCTTGCCGACCCCAGGCGGGCCGAGCAAGGCGACGTTGGCCTTGTCCTCGACGAAGGACAGAGTCGCGAGGTCTTTGACCTTGCGTGGGTCGAGGTCGGGCTGGAAGGAGAAGTCGTAGTCCTCAAGCGTCTTGTGGTGCGGCAGCTTGGACGTGCGAAGCCCACTGCGGAATCGGCGGTCCTCACAGACGGCGAGTTCCTCGGCCAGGACCAGGTCGAGGAAGTCGAGGTAGCCCATCTTGGTCTCGGCAGCCCGCTGGGTGTACTGGTTCAGGGCCTCAGCCAGGTGGGGCAGGCCGAGCTTGACGGCCGTGTTGCAGATGCGGGTGGCGGTCAGCTCGCTCAACGGGCTTCCTTCATCTGGGGGTGGCGGTGAAGGGACGGGTGCCGGTCAGCTCGTCATAGACCGACAGCGGACGGCGACCGACCTCGATGCGTGCCGCGGCGGCCCGGCTCAGCAGGGCCTGCAGCGGGCTGGCCTCCGGTCCGAGGAACTTGTCGTGACGGCGAGGGGGCGGGCTGTCACCGGTGGTGACACGGCGGCCGGTGCCGGTGGGCAGGCCGTCCCAGTGAGTCTCGTCGACGACGCGGGCGCCACGGCCGACCGCCCGTGGATGGAGAGCTACTGAGGTTTGCGGCCTAGGGTGACCTTGACCTTGGTGGTGGGTGTATCCCAGTGTCATGCGGTATCCCGATGGAGGCGGTCTGACCGCGAAGCAGCGGGCTCAGAGGGAGCAAGTACGGTCCGAGGCCGCCGAGTTATTCGCGCAAGGGGTGGCGCCTCCGCAGGTCGCGCGGCGTCTGAGGATCTCCCGGAAGTCGGCGTACGCCTGGCACGCGCGCTGGCGGGACGGTGGTGCGGAGGCTCTGCGTTCCAAGGGCCCGCCGGGGCAGCCTTCGCGGATGCAGCCCCACTGGCGGGACTGGCTGGCGGCCGAGCTGGAGAAAGGGCCGGCCGCCCACGGCTGGGTGGAGGACCAGCGGTGGACGGTGGCCCGGGTGGCCACCGTGATCGCGCGGCGTTTCCATGTCCGCTTCAGCACAGCGCAGACGTGGCGGATCCTGCACCAGATGGGCTTCTCGGTGCAGGTCCCAGTGCGCCGGGCCGCCGAGCGTGACGAGAGCGCGGTGGCCACCTGGCTGAAGGAGACCTGGCCCCGCGTGGAAAGACGGTGAGGGACCAGGACGCGTAGCTGTGCTTCGCCGACGAGTCGGGCCAGGTGCGCCAGCCGCCGAAAGCACGGACCTGGTCCCGGCGTGGCCACACGCCCCGCATCACCGTCCGGGCCGCGGGTTCGGTACGTATCTCCCTTGCCGGACTGGTGTGCCGCAGGCCCAGCCGCCGCACCCGGCTCATCTTCCGGATGCTGGTACACCACGGCCGCACAGGCGAGAGGAAGGGCTTTCGGGAGCGGGACTTCGCCCGCCTGCTGGAGCGGCCCACCAGCAGCTCGGCGGCCCCGTCGTACTGGTATGGGACAACTACACCCATCATGTCGATGCCGCGATGCGTGAGCTGATCGAGGCCCGGAGCTGGCTGACCGTCTTCCGTTTCCCTTCGTACACGCCCGATCTCAATCCGGCAGAGGGTGTGTGGGCCCACCTGAAGAACAGCCTGGCCAACCTGGCCCCGTGCAGCATCGACGAACTCGCCACACTCGCCCGTACGCGCATGAAACGGATGCAGTACCAACCCGGCCTGCTCGACGGATTCATCTCCGAGACCGGACTGATCTCACCTCCGCCGTGACGTCACCCCAAACCGAAGTCCTCAGTAGCAGGGTCTTGCCGTCTGCGTCGGGGACGGTGGAGTGCAGTGTGACCTGGGACTTCGTGGCCCGGACTTCGACCAGGTGGCGGTGCCGGACCTTCCGGGCCGGCACCGAGTAGAGGTTCGCATCGAAGGCGACCAGGCAGTCCTTGCCGACGTGCCGAAGATGCCGCTGGGCGACGACGTAGGGGGTCTTGGGCAGCGGCAGCAGAGCCATGTGGTCGCGCCTCGCCTGGTGCCCGATGACCTCGCCATGGGTGCCGTGCGATCTCGCCCGCCGCAGGGGCACCCGTGCCGCGAAGGCGGCGTTCATCTCCTCGATCGAGGAGAACGCTCGCCCAGCCAGCGCATGGTCGCGGACGATGCCTACCTGCCGCTCGACCCGGCCCTTGCCCTGGGGCCAATAGGCGGCCAGCACATCGACGTCAAAGTCGTAGTGCCCCGCGAACGCGACCGCCTCCGGATGCAGCGGGACTGCCTCACCTGGGGCGACATGACGACGCACGACCGTCTTGGTGCAGTCGTAGACAATCGTCATCGGCACCCCGTCGAAGTGCGTGAACGCCTGCCGGTGGCAGTCGAAGAACGTCGCGAGGTCCCGGCTGGTGGTGAAGCAGCAGAACGGGTCACGCGAGTACGACAACGTCATGTGGAATGAGTAGACCTTCAAGATGCCCACGTGGGCGAGGATCTTGCCTTCATCACCCCAGTCCACCTGGGCCTGAGCACCAGGGATCACCTCGAACCGGCGGTGCAGGCCCGCCAGTTCACCCGGGCTGATGCCCAGTTCCTGGGCGATCCGTGGCCTGGCCTCCTGCAGATAGAGCTTGACCCGCTGGTAATTGAAGGTGACCCCGTACTCCTGAACCAGACGCTCGTGGATCACAGACCCCTTCAGCAGGATCTCGGACCTGAGCATCACGTCGATCAACGGAGCGACCTCGTCCACCACCCGACGACACGGCTGGCCGTTGACCGCCCTCTTCGGCGGCGCGATGGGAGCCTGCCCCGACAGGTACTTGGTGACCGTGCGGCGGTTGAGTCCGGTCTCCTTCGCAATCTCCCGCAGGCTCATCGCGCCGGACTCGTACAAACCGCGAAACCGCCTCAACTCCAGCCAGCGATGCGGATCCAAGACCACCGTCAGCCGCCCCTCTGCCACCTCAATCCGACGACAGCAGACTTACGAGCCTCGCCCCTCATTGCACCGCAAATGGTGCATTCTCATCCGTACGAGGTGGTGCACGTTCGCTTGTGCGTCGACACCGACCAGCTTCGTGCCCGGAGTCAGGCGTGGAAGTCGCGGCCGATCAGGTCTGGGGCCGGCCTCGCCTTCTTGTCCAGCTGGGTCAGCGACTGCAGCCTGCGGCGATGGGCGCCCTGGATGCCGTGATCATGCATCAGGCGGGCGACCCGCTTGCGGTTCACCACCCGTCCCAGGCGCGGTAGTTCGGCATGGACGAGCGGAACGCCGTGGATGCCCCGGGAGGCGACGTGGATGACGGTGATCGCGTGGGCCAGGGTCTCGTCGGCCGCTGTGCGGGCGGCCCGCGTCTTCGCCGCGGCGAGCCAGGCGTAACAGGAGGAGCGGGCCACCCTTCGCGTCAGCACTGGGCACTCCCGTATCTGCCGCAGCTGCTGGGCACGCTGGCCGATCCGCGTCACCGGTGCGGGTTGCGTCACCCGTTCGTGAGTGGGCTGCTGATCGCCTGCTCGGCCGTGCTCGCCGGGTCCCGCTCGTTCACGGCCATCGGCCAGTGGGCCAAGACGACCCCGCAGGACGCCTTGGCCCGGCTCGGTGCCGCACCACAAGCGTGTTCACCGTCCGCGTCGCACCGAGCACGGCGACGATCCGCCGACTCCTGAACGCCGTCTGCCCCGGAGGGCTCGCGGACCTGCTCGGCGCTGACCCGGCCGGCGCCGACAGCCTGGCGGTGGACGGCAAGAGCGCCCGCGGCTCGCGCACCGCTGACCTGCCGGCCGCGCATCTGCGGGACGCGATGACCGGCGACGGCCGGACCGTCACCCAGCTGCGGGTGCCGGACAAGACCCACGAAATCACCTGCTTCGCCGCTCTGCTGGAGCCGTTCGACCTGGCCGGCGTGACGGTGACCGCCGATGCACCGCACACCCAGCGTGGGCACGCGAGAGGGCTGGTGGAGGCGAAGAAGGCTCACTACCTGCTGGTGGTCAAGGCCAATCAGCCCGGCCTGTTCCGGCAGCTGAGGGCTCTGCCGTGGAAGCAGGCCACCGCCCGGCGCTACGAACGTGAGTCGGGCCACGGCCGCAGGAATCCCGGGTGACCAGGGCCTTGACCGTCACCGAACTCGATCTGGGCTTCCCCCACGCAGTGCAGGCCGCCCGGATTCTGCGATACCGCACCGATCTGCGCACCAGAGGACCACCCGGCAGACCGTCTACGCGCTCACCGACCTGACGGCCCGCGACGCCTCCCCACAGCAGCTCGGTCAGCTGGCCCGCACGCAATGGACGATCGAGAAGTGGATGATCGAGAACCGGACCCACCTCGTCCGCGACACCACCTTCACCGAGGACACCTCCAAGATCCGCACCGGCCACGGACCGGACAACATGGCCACCCTCCGCAGCTTCGCGATCAACCAACTGCGAGCAACAGGCCGCACCAACATCGCCGCCGACCTCCGCGAGATGTCCTACCAGCCCTTCCACCGCCCGCTCAACCTCCTCGGCTCAGCCTGACCAACAACGATCCAAGAATCGACAGACTTCGCAACAGCCCCGCCTCCCGCTCTGCTGTGGTGAGCTCGCCAGGGCGGCCCTCACCACGGTCCGCCTTGGCCTGCTTGTACCAGCCGCGCAGCGACTCCGGGCTGCTGACCCCGAGCTCCCGGGCGACCTCTGTCACCGTGCGACCGTGGAGTCGACGAGCGCAATCGCGTCCCGTTTGAACTCCGCGGTGTACCGCTCCATGTACTTACTCCCACCCGGCACTGCTTCCCCTGAGCTCACACGTCCCAGTCTCCAGATGTCCACGATCGAGGGGAAGCTCCAGCCAGCCGCGCAGCCCGAGAGGGAGTTGGTGCGGCTCACCTCGAGGTTCGCGGGAGACCGGGACTAGGATGGGGGGGCAATCTCGCAGGTCACCGACCAGCTCGGTGTCCGTGGTGAGGCCTGAGGGCATGGGTGCGTCAGGCCGAGGTCGACGGCGGACAGCAGCCCGGCACAAACTTCTCTGACGCCCAGCGGATAGCCGAGCTCGAGCGGGAGAACCGGGAACCGGAGCGCGCCACCGAGATCCTCAAGGCCGCGTCGGCTTGGCCTTCGTGACTCGGTCCGCGACGATCTCGGGGCCGAGTCGGTCTGCCGGGAACTGGAGATCGCCCCGTCCACCCTATTACGCCACCAATAAGCGGAAGGAGGAACCCTCCCAACGCGCACTGCGCGACGAGGAGCTGAAGAAGGAGATCACGCGCGTGCACGAGGAGAACTACGGAGCCTACGGTGCCAGGAAGATATGGCACCATCTGCAGCGCGAGGGAATCGAGGCAGCCCGCTGCACGGTCGAGCACCTGATGCGTGTGCTCGGCCGGGCTGGCGCGGTCCGCAGCGAGAAGCGACACGCCACCGTCCCCGACCCGGCCACCAAGCGCCCGAAAGACCTGGTGTAGCGCGACGTCACCGCCGACCGCCCAAACCGGCTCGGGCCCCCGTCAGCTGCCCATCACGACAGATCGAAGCTACTGACCTTTCCGGAGGGTTGTCGGGGTGACGTGGGGACGTGGTCGCGGTATGCCGGGGCTATACGGTATGCACAAGGGGGAGGGCTCAACCCCCATGAACAGGCTGAGCGGGAACGGATACGCATGCTTGCGGCGGAGGGCTTGGACCGAGGTGAGAAGAACACGGACATCGCGAAGAACCTGCGAATGAGCGTCCGTTCAGTGGAACACTGGAGGCGGTCCTGGCGCGATGCTGGCCTTGCCGGCCTTCGTTGCTCCGGACCGGCGAAGGCCACGAAGGTGGACCCGCAGAAGTTCGCCGTGCTGGAAGAAGAACTGCCGAGAGGGGCTGTGTACCACGGGTGGCCGGATGAACGATGGACGCTGTCACGGTTGAGGACGTTGATCGCGTACATGCTTGGAATCGACTTGTCCATCCGTGGAGTGTGGGAACTGCTGCGGCGGCACGCCTAGTCGTGCCAGCAGCCAGCACGGCGGGTCATCGAGCGTGATAAGGGAGCTGTCGCAGGCTGGCTCAAGGAGACCTGGCCCTCCGCAAAGCAACAGCCGCGGCGCTCGGGGCCTGGCTCGTCTTCGAGGACGAGGCCGCTGTCTCGATGACGTCGCATCGCAGCCGCACCTGGGCCCCACGGGGCACACCCCGCAGGTCCGGTTCAACGGAGGCTCACGCGGTCGCATTTCCATGGCCGCCCTGGCCTGCTACAAGACAGGCGAACGCAGCCGGCTCATCTACCGCCCGCGCATCCAGGGCCATCACAAAGGCGACCACCGAGGCTTCACCTGGCAGGACTACCGCAACCTGATCGTGCGGGCCCACCTACAGCTGGGCGGCCCCATCGTAGTGATCTGGGACAATCTCAATGTCCATCGCAGTGCGGCCTCACAGCAGTGGGCGGCCGGGCAGGACCGGCTCACCATCATCCAGCTGCCCTCCTACGCCCCTGACCTCAACCCGGTCGAAGGGCATCTGGTCCCTGCTACGACGTGCCACCACAGCCAATGTCGTCTTCACCAACCACGGCCATCTCGTCCGTGCCGTCCGCAGCGGCATACGCCGCATCCAACGCAGACCCCACCTCATCGACGGCTGCCTGACCGGCACCGGCCTACCACCCCTCCCGACACAACTAAACCCGACACCCCTTCGGAAAGGTCAGTAATAAGAGGAAGCTGTCCGCCGATTAATCGACTGGGGGGCGAAGCTCGATATTGTAAGCCGCGATAGCAGATGGCGTGATAGCGGAGAGATTTGCCTTTATATGCCTAACCTTACCTATCCTCACCCTTCGTTGTTCAACAAGCCGTGACGTCACTACAGCCTGCACGATCAAACCTTGCTTCATCGTGCTTTCTTTAGGGCATATTCCAGTGACGATATACTTTTTCGAGTCAATATCCGACTTCCTGATACCCTCCTCCATTTCGACCTCTGTGATAGCGATCCAGTTAGGGCCTCGACACCCCTGGAAATCGGCGTCGACGACGAGCCGCCGCGTCGGGATGATTCCGTCAGACATCAGAAGCAGCACGAGTTTCCTGTCGCGCGCTGCCGCTGCTACGCAAAGAAGACCATCAGGTGAAAACTGAATGTGTTCCGGCTGGTATCCCAGGTCGTACATCGCAGGAGACGATGAACCGACTGCGCCAGCCGTGGACAGGAAGGCGACGCCGTTGAAGTCGAGGCTGATCACCGCGAGCATGTGTCGTCGCCGATTATGAGCCAGCGCGCAGGGATATGGGACACCCGAGTCGATGTCGCTGACCTGGTAGCACGGTTGGTCTACTCGGTGGCGACAGTGATCACCTGGGCAGCTCTGCTGTCTGAGGCACGCTCTGGTGAGCCGCAACAGCGAGAGCTTACCTTTCGGCGTATTGAGAAGGCACGCATAGTCAGTGTTGTCGAACTGGACAGCCACCAGGGCAGCTATCACATTTTCTGCACCCTTGAATAAGATCTCCCGGATTTCCGGCTTCTTCTCTGCGGCCCCCAAATCCTTCTGCTTCTCCATTCTTGTCAAGTTCAACTTCTTTATTGAGATAGTGCGGAGCCTCGCCTCGTACTGTGCGTCATCTTCACCCACCCGCTGCGGCCTTTTGTCCACCGAGTAAATATATGACATCTCATCTACTGTGGTAGACTTGGAAACTCCATCGTTGCCGATGGGATTATCCGGAGTCCGGTGCATATCCTGCTCCATTCTGGTACAGAAGGAGCTAACTCGGCACTCACACCAAGCCAGCATGCCGTGATCTGGTTCAGGCTACCTTGAGTTGCTATATGCGATTCCTGGAGCCTTTTTCATGTGTAGATCATGAGGGTGAGGATCGCGGCGGCGACTGACGTAAGTCTGTTCGGGCTGATGGGGCATGGCGGAAGATCCTCCGCTGCTTGATCCGGGAGGTCGTTCGCTCGACTGGAGTGCGTAGGGCGGCGTGGACTGTGTTCGACCTCTTGTGTTTGTAGGGGAGTTCGGTCTGTGGACAGCGCTTGATCGGTGTGATCACGGTGCCGCCGGCGCCCTGGTACCCCTGGTCCGCAAGGATCTCCAGGTGCAGCTGGGTGCAGATGTCGATGATGCCGTGTTCACGGGTGGCCTTCACATCGTGAGTGCTGCCGGGCAGGGCGGGCGAGAGCCACAACAGTCTCCCCTCCTCGGCCGTGATGACCTGCAGGTTCACGCCTTCCCGGCGGACTTTTCCGGAGAAGTGCCCCGTGGCCGCTACCCGGTCGGTCTCGGCGACGGTGCCGTCCAGCAGCGCGTACCCGTTGGCGTGGTGGCTGGTGAGTGCTTCCGTCAACGAGGGAGCGAACCTGGCGAGTTGCCCGATCGTGTGGTTCACATAGCGCCAGGCGGTCGCCGTGCCGATGGCAAAGCCAGCCGCGAGCTGTTCGAGCGTGTCGTGCTTACACAGGTGGACCAGGGTGCACCGGGCCCGGTCGACCGGCCGGAGCCTGCAGGACCGGTCGTCTTCCGCCGCGACGAGGACCATCGTCACCAGCTCCAGGAGGTCCTCGTCGAGGTCGCATGCGGCAGGATAGGAGAACACGGGGCATATCCGCAGGTCAGGTTATGTTTGGCGACTCTCCAAACCAGCGGGACGCCCCGTCCGTCACGCCGCCGTCAACACCCAACGACCACACCACCCTCAGGCCGTACACGTGAAAAGGGCTCCGGCTTCAAGAACGCTGTCGTCGAGCACGGCGCCAGCCTCGGGAATCGATGTCGAAGTCGTGAACAGAAACCCGGGAATCCGGCGGATTTCACGTGGTCAAAAGACGCTGGGTTGTCGAGCGAAGTCTAGGTTGGCTGATGTTGCACCGCCGCCTCTCTCGTGATTACGAGTCCCTTCCCGCCAGCTCCGAGGCCATGATCCACATCGCGTCGACAACCTCACCAAACGTATAACGGATGAGACCACACCAACCTGGCGAGGAACCTACTAGAGCATAAAGGGCAATCTGCCTAATTCAAACGCCCTCTGAGTTGCTGCCGCCGAAGGGCACAGTGAAGCAGGCCAGCCTCGCCCCCGCAGTTCCCGCCTTGCCCGGCCCCGTCGCTGTCCCGCGCTCGTGGATCACAATTGACTGCGCTTCGCCGGTCCGGAATCGCCATTCGTGTCGGGAGGCGGAACCGCCCTGCCCCTTGGCGTCCGTGGTGAAGTCCAGCCAGACTTCGTTCTTGTGATTGGCGAAGGCCGGATCAGTGGAAGGCTGGTGCACGTCCTCGCGGTGTTGGTAGTGCGGTCCTGAGTTGTCCGGACGGTAGCCGCACGGCTTGGTGTGTACATGCGTTCCGTAGATCCGGTGCGGGCGCAGGCCGCTCACGCTCAGCTCAACAGTTGTGACAGTGGCATCTGACAACTCGGTGACTGTGATGTGCGCGCCCGCAGGCACCAGGCTCATGTCGTAAGTCACCGCACTTGAGGGGATGAACGCGGTAGGCGGCGCGAACTTCCCTTCCGTACGCATCCAGTAGAGATCGCTCTCGCTGCCATTCGCATATGTCGCTGGGGCTGTTCCCGGTATCAGCGCTACTCCCATAAGCGCTGCCGTGAGCAATGTCCTTAAGGCCCTCGAACAGACTCCCGCCATCATCACCGTCTCCTCATCCCGAGTCCATCCTGCTTCCGGCGCATCCACGCTCGGTTGCCGTCGCACCTCCCGCAAGCAGGCGGCCAGGCGTTGTCAAGTTCTCCGAGAAGGGTTGTCCCGCAACTCCCGTCCCATCAGGATCCCGCCTACTTTGCACCGAATCGTGAATTGTGCTCTCACGCCGCAAATCACCGCAAAACTGGATAGGTTTGTTGCCCTATTGAAACTGTGCGAGTGTACAATCGGATTGCGGGACAACCCTAGGTTTTCGTTCGCGGTAGTTCGTTACTGAACCTCTTTCAATCTCCATGTCGACACCTCCGCATGGTGGCTCTGACCTGCAGCGATGCCGCCAGCCGCCACCCTCAGAGCACCAGGATGAAAGAGGTTCACTAATTGATCATTTCAGAATGAGGTTCGGAGTCTCCTCAAGCAGATGATGCTGCAGGTAAGTTGGAGCAGGCCGAGGTGGAGGTCGGCGCGTATCTCGTAACGAATGGGGAGTCGTTTGAACTGGTGGAGCCAGGCGAAGGTGCGCTCGACGACCCGGCGGGTCCTGCCCAGGCCGGAGCCGTGGGGTGTGCCTTTGCGTGCGATCTTCGGTGTGATGCCGCGGGCCCGGAGAATGCGGCGGTACTCGTCGTAGTCGTAACCACGGTCGGCGAACAGCCGGCCCGGCCGGCGACGCGGACGGCCCCGGACTCCGCGGATCCGAGGTATCGCGTCCAGCAGTGGCGGCAGCTGGGTGACGGTGACGGTTTCCGCCGGTCAGCGAGATCGCCAGCGGTGTTCCGTGCCGGTCGGTGATCAGATGGTGCTTGCTGCCCGTACGCGCGCGGCCAACTGGCGAAGGTCCGGTGTGAGCCCCCCTTTGAGAGCCCTGATGTGCGAGCCGTCCACCGCCGCGTCATCCATGTCCAGCAGACCGGCCGCCCGCAACTCCGACAGAAGGACCTCGTGAAGGCGAGGCCAGACACCGGCCTCGGTCCAGTCCCTCAACCGCCGCCAAGCGGTCACCCCACTGCAACCGACCCTCTCCGCAGGGACATCCGCCCAGCTCACGCCCCTGCACAGGACGTAAACGATGCCTCGCAGGGCAGCACGATCGTCTGCTGGCAGCCGGCCCGGGTAACGACGGCGCCGCGGAGGCCGAGGAGGAAGCAACGGCTCGACACGTTCCCACAGGTCATCAGGTACAAGATCATCGGACACACGTAGAGACTGCCGCCTCTCACCCCAACTGCCAAGCCCCCAACACAAACTCAATCTGAAATGATCAG
>NZ_BBUY01000036.1 GCF_001590865.1 Streptomyces sp. NBRC 110611 | reverse complement strand
AGGCCGGTCTCCTGGTGCTCGGCTCTCGCGGTCTGGGCGGGGTGAGGGGGTTCCTCCTGGGGTCGGTCGACCAGTTCTTCGCCCCGCTCCTCGACTTCGCCTTCCAGGAGGCCGCACTCCGTGGCGACCGTGTCCTGGTCCTGTACGGGTGATCGATCATGCCCGTGGTCCGCGACGCCTCAGCGCTCGTCACAGCCGAGCGGGACATGGGCCCCGGCATCGCGCGGCGCATTACGGAAGCCCTGAAACCATGGCGGCAGAGGTTCCCTTCCGTGGAGGTCTCCGAGCAGTCGCCCATCGGCGGCCCGGCTCGACTACTCCTGCATGCCGCGGACGGCGCGGACCTCGTGGTGGTCGGCCGACGGGTACGCCAAGGATCTCTGGGCACACACATCGGATCCGTCACCCATGCCCTGATTCACCACTGCCCGGCGCCCGTCGCCGTCATCGCGCATGAATGACACGCTCACCACCCGGACCATGCCCGTGTCGCAGTCCGTCGCGCGGACCCTGGCCACATCCAGCGCACTCGCGAACGTGATGGGCCTGTCCAGACTGTTCTCTCGTGCCTCAGACATGGTCCGTCCCGCGGTGGCAAGGCCCCTTGCCCCGTGAACATCGTGATCGCCGTGTCGAGTGCCCTGATGGCCGCAGCATGCTTCGCCTGCTCCCGGACCCCGTCCAGGAACTTGGCGTAGTGGCGGGAGAGAAGCCTGGGCACGCGTAGGGCCGTCAGACGTGAGCGATCAACGCGTACCGCATGTCATCCACCGCACGCCCCCACAAGTCAGCGTTGTCACTAAGCAGCTCCACTTGCAAAGAGGTGACCAGCGGCTCGACGGCGGTAACAAGATCGTCAGCGTGCACGCCACCGTTCCATGGCGGCGACTCGGCCCCGGCCTCGGCGGCGACGCTGGGCGCAAGACGCGGCCCCAACGGGGGCCTACACTACGCGGACGAAGGATCGCGGGACCGGGACGCCCGAGGCGTGCTCTGGGCCCGCTGCTCGCAGAACCGCCGCGGCAACACCCTCCTCGGCAAGCCCCGCTGGCGCGACGTGCACCCGGCACGTCAACGGGAGTGCATGGAGCAACTGCTGTGCCGGGGGTACGTCCAGCAGGCCAGCCGGACGTCCCTGGGGTACCTCTTCCTCGCCACCCCGCCGCCCAACGCCACGTCGACCGACTGGATCGAGGGGCACCGCACCGCGCAACCGCCGCTCTGCCTGAAGCACGCGGTCACCGCGACCGAACAAGTGTGGCCACCTCGTGAGGGAGGGCGTCGTCGCCCTCCGCGCCCGGGTGCCCGCCCTGTACGGGGTGCTCGGCACGTACCACCAGAGCAGGGGCCTATCCAGGCCCCGCCTCCAGACCGGTACGGTCACCCCGCTGATCCGCGAGATCGACCTCGACGAGGGGGTCCCGCTGGCCCTCGGCGGCGTACCCGAGAACACCGTCGTCCTGGACATCCCCGAAGACCTGCCCATGGTCGCCGCCGACCCCGGCCTGCTGGAACGTTCGGTCGCCAACCTCGTCGAGAACGCCGTGAAGTACAGCCCAGACGGTGAACCGGTGCTGGTGTCGGCCAGCGCGCTCGGCGACCGGGTCGAGATCCGGGTCGTCCTCGCGGCCCCGGTGTCCCCGACGACGCCAAGGACCGCGTCTTCGCGCCCTTCCAGCGCTACGGCGACGTACCGCGCGGCTCCGACGTCGGCCTCGGCCTGGCCGTCGCCCGCGGCTTCGCCGAAGCCCTCGGCGGCAGCCTGACCAAGGAGGTACCCGCCGACCTCGACGTGCATCTGATCTGCGACAACGCCTCGACACACAAGACCCCCGCCATCCAGCGGTGGCTTTCCGCGCACCCGCGCTTCCGCGTGCACTTCACTCCCGCCAGCAGCTCATGGCTCAACCAGGTCGAGCGGTAGTCCGCGCTGCTGACCGACAAACAGTTACGGCAAGGGGTTCACAAGAACGTCCAAGCCCTGGCGAAGAACATCCGCAACTGGATCAATACCTGGAACGAAGACCCCAAGACCTTCACCTGAGCCAAGACCGCGGACGAGATCCTCGAACTCCTCGCCGGATTTCTGAACCGGATTCCAGATTCAGGACACTGGGTCAGGCGGCATCTGCTCGACGAATACCCTCCGGGCACTCATATTGAGGTATCCCGATATCAGGTGGCATAGCCGTACTGGACCGGCTCTGCTACTTCGCAGCCGAGTTCACGAGCGGCATGCCGCGCAAAGTACGGGTTGCGAAGCAGCTCGCGGCCGATCAGTACGGCGTCCACCTGCTGGTTATCGATGATTTTCTCGGCCTGCCTCGCCTCGGTTATCTCCCCGACAGCGCCCACTGGAAGTCCCGTTTCCGACCTGACCCGCTCCGCGAACGGCACTTGGTAGCCAGGGCCGGTGAGAATCCGGGCCTTCGGTGCGTTGCCGCCGGTGGATACGTCCAGCAGGTCGACGCCGTGCGCCTTCAAGTCGGCGGCGAACCGCACGGTGTCGTCGGCCGTCCAACCTTCGCGCTCGTCATCCGGATTTTCCGTCAGCCAGTCGGTCGCGGAAATACGGAAGAAGACGGGCAGCTCCTCGGGCCATACGGCCCGCACCGCGTCCACGACCTCCAGCGCGAAACGGGTCCGGTTCTCGTAGGAACCACCGTACGCATCGGTGCGGTGGTTGGTGTACGGGGACAGAAACTCACCGATCAGATAACCATGGGCTCCGTGCACCTCAATCACCTCGAATCCAGCCTCTCGAGCCCGCCGGGCCGCAGCGGCGAATTCCTGCACCACCTGCCGAATCCCCTCCACCGTCAGCTCATCCGGAACCGGGTGCCTCTCATCGAAGGGCAGTGGGCTCGGCGCGACGGATTGCCAGCCGTGCGCTTCGGAGCCGACAGGAGCGCCACCACGCCAGGGCGCGTCCGTCGATGCCTTGCGGCCAGCGTGGGCTATCTGAATACCAGGCACCGTGCCCTGCTCCTTGAGAAAGGAGGTGATCCGCCGGAACGCCGCTGATTGCCTGTCGTTCCAGATCCCCAAATCTGCCGGACTGATTCGACCTTGGGGGGAGACGGCCGTGGCCTCTACCAGGATCAGTCCAGTACCACCGGCCGCTCGTGCGCCGTAGTGCGCGAAGTGCCAATCGCCCGGAACACCGGCATCCGGTCCCGTGACCTCGGCACTGTATTGACACATCGGGGCCATCCAAACCCGGTTGAGGATGGTCAACGACCGAAGCCGCAAGGGCTCGTAGAGGGCACTCACAAAGGTCTCCATTCACACGGGCAGTCAACTCGACCGCGCTTGGTACGGCCACCAACGTACTACGAAGCCCTTCGAATTACGACACCTTTCGTACAACCTTGGGATCGAACGAGTCGAGTCGGCGAGCAGATCACCTGCGCACCGAGTCCCACCTTGACTGACAAGGCGTCAGATAAGTCAGCAATGGGTCAGCATGAGCCTGAGTGGACGTGACCAGAGGTGACCAGACCTGCGAGTGCGTCCGACCACGAGAAAGGTCATGTGACCTGCAGTGATGCAGCTCAGAGGCGCAAGGGCGGTAGAGTGGAGCCACCTCCGGTGGAGATGTGCCAGTACTCCGCGGCCCCCGAGGGACCGGAGGCGGGGGTGCCCGGCGACTGGCACTTCCAGCACCTGGCCGCCCGCGCGGCGGGCGGGACCGGCCTGATCCTCGCGGAGGCCACCGCGGTGGGCCCCGAGGGCCGGATCAGCCCGTACGACCTCGGCCTGTGGAACGACACCCAGACCGAGGCGTTCCGGCGGATCACCTCCTTCCTCAAGGCCCAGGGGACGGTTCCGGGCATCCAGCTCGCGCACGCCGGCCGCAAGGCGTCGACCGAACGCACCTGGGTCAACCGCGGCGGCCCGATCCTCCCCGGGCAGCGGCACGGCTGGGAGCCGGTCGGCCCGAGCCCGGTGGCGTTCGACGAGGGGTCCGCCACCCCCGCCGAACTGTCCGTGGCCCGGATACAGGAGATCGTGGCGCGGTTCGCGGCGGCCGCGCGCCGGGCGCTGGCGGCGGGCTTCGAGGTGGCCGAGATCCACGGCGCCCACGGATACCTGATCAATGAGTTCCTCTCGCCGTTCAGCAACCGGCGCACCGACGCGTACGGCGGCTCGTACGAGAACCGGACGCGCTTCCCGCTCGCGGTCGTGGACGCGGTGCGCGAGGTCTGGCCCGACGAGCTGCCGGTCTTCTTCCGGATCTCGGCGACCGACTGGCTCACCGAGGACGCGAGCGACGACCGCGAGGGCTGGACGGCCGACGACACCGTGCGCTTCGCCCGCGATCTGCAGGAGCACGGCATCGACCTGCTGGACACCTCCACCGGCGGCAACGCACCGGACGCGAAGATCACCACCGGCCCGGGGTACCAGGTGCCGTTCGCCGAGCGGGTCAAGAAGGAGACCGGCCTCGCGGTGGGCGCCGTCGGGCTGATCACCGAGGCCCGGCAGGCCGAGAAGATCATCGCGGCGGGGCAGGCGGACGCCGTGCTGCTCGGCCGGGAGCTGCTGCGCTCCCCCAGCTTCGCGCAGCAGGCGGCGCGGGAGCTGGGTGCGCGGATCCGGGTGCCGGAGCCGTACCACCGGGCCGTCTGAGGCCGTACCACCGGGCCGTCCGAGCCGGGACGGCGATCCGCCACCCGCCGTCCGACCTGCGCGGATACGCTCCGGGGCGCCGTTGTCAGTGGCCGGGTGCAGACTGGCCCGTGTCCTTGAGACAACGGTGTCCCGGAGGTGTTCGGCCATGACTGACGTACTACTCGCGGTAGGTACCCGCAAAGGGCTCTTCATCGGCCGCCGACGGCGCGGCGACTGGGAACTGAGCGGTCCGCACTTCCCCGCGCAGGCGATGTACTCGCTCGCGATCGACACCCGCCGCGCGACGCCCCGGCTGATGGCCGGCGCGGACAGCTCCCACTGGGGTCCGTCGGTGTTCCACTCCGACGACCTGGGGGAAACGTGGCGGGAGCCCGCCCGCCCCGCCGTCAAGTACCCGCCGGACACCAGGACTTCGCTGGATCGGGTGTGGCAGCTGCACCCGGCGGGGCCGGCCGCGCCGGGCGTGGTCTACGCGGGCACCGAGCCCGGCGGCCTGTTCCGTTCCGAGGACGGCGGCGAGACCTACGAGCTCGTACGGTCCCTGTGGGACCACCCCAGCCGCGAGAAGTGGGTCCCGGGCGGCGGCGGACTGGCCGTCCACACGGTGATCACCGACCCGCGGGACGCCGACGCGGTCACGGTCGCGGTCTCCGCGGCCGGCGTGTTCCGCACTCTCGACGGCGGTGCGAGCTGGGCACCGTCGAACAACGGCGTCAAGGCGGTCTTCCTCCCCGACCAGCACCCGGAGTTCGGCCAGTGCGTCCACAAGATCGCGCAGGACCCGGTGGATCACGACCGGCTGTACCTGCAGAACCACTGGGGCGTCTACCGCAGCGATGACGCGGGCGCGACCTGGCAGGACATCGGCAGCGGGCTGCCGTCGGACTTCGGCTTCGCCGTCGCCGCGCACCCGCACCGGGGCGGTGTCGCCTACGTCTTCCCGATCACCGCGGACATCGACCGGGTACCCGCCGGCCACCGCTGCCGGGTCTACCGCACGACCGACGCCGGCGCCGACTGGGAGCCCCTGAGCGCCGGACTGCCGGCGGAGGACCACTACGGCACGGTGCTCAGAGACGCCCTCTGCGTCGACGGTGCCGATCCGGCCGGGGTGTACTTCGGCAACCGCAACGGCGAGGTGTACGCCAGCGCGGACGACGGCGACAGCTGGCGCCAACTGGCCGCGCACCTGCCGGACGTGCTGTGCGTGCGGGCCGCCGCCGTGGTCTAGGCCGGGTCTGTTGTCGCCGGACTCCCGTCGTCCGCCCGGAGGCCTCGCGGCGGTGCGCGCCGGGGAGTGCGGGCGGCGGGACCGGGGTGGCCGGTTCCGGTGGGTCGCGGGGACGGGCGCGGGCCATCGATTCCGGGGCGACGGCCCTCGGCCAGTAGGGTGATCCCGTGGCTGCACGACCTCTCCAAGACATTGTCGAACCTGGCTGGGCCAAGGCACTTGAGCCCGTTGCCGACCGGATCGCCGCGATGGGCGACTTCCTGCGGGCGGAGATCGCCGCGGGACGCACCTATCTGCCGGCCGGCAGCAATGTGCTGCGCGCCTTCCAACAGCCCTTCGACGAGGTACGGGTGCTCATCGTCGGACAGGACCCCTACCCCACACCGGGGCATGCGGTCGGGCTCAGCTTCTCCGTGGCGCCGGACGTCCGTCCGCTGCCGGGAAGCCTGGAGAACATCTTCCGCGAGCTGCACTCCGACCTCGGGCTGCCCCGGCCCTCGAACGGCGACCTGACCCCATGGACCCAGCAGGGCGTCCTGCTGCTGAACAGAGCACTGACGACCGCGCCCCGTAAGCCGGCCGCACACCGCGGCAAGGGCTGGGAGGAGGTCACCGAGCAGGCCATCCGGGCACTGGTGGCACGCGGACGACCGCTGGTGTCGGTGCTGTGGGGCCGCGACGCACGCAATCTGCGGCCGCTGCTGGGCGACCTGCCGGCGGTGGAGTCCGCGCACCCCTCCCCCATGTCCGCCGACCGGGGCTTCTTCGGCTCGCGGCCCTTCAGCCGGGTGAACGACCTGCTGGTCCGGCAGGGCGCACAGCCCGTCGACTGGAGGCTGCCCTGACGCCGGGCGATAGTGTGCCTGGCATGACGAATGCGAACATCCCTGCGGGTTGGTACGCGGACCCGCAGGGCACCCCCCACCAACTGCGCTGGTGGGACGGTTCCCAGTGGACGGAGCACACCCACCCGGGACAGCAGCCGGCGCCGGACCGGGCCGCGCATCAGGGGCAGCAGCCGGGCGGCGCACCGCACGGGCAGCAGGCGCCCGGCCTCCCCCAGCAGGCGCCCGGTCAGTCAGGTGCCGCCCGGCCGGCACAACAGCCGTACGGACAGCAGCCGATGCCGGGGCAGCCGGGCGCCGTACAGCAGCAGGCCGGGGTGGCGCCGGGCGGCGGCACCCTCTTCACCGAGCCGGTGCTGGTGGTCAACCAGAAGGCCAAACTGATCGAGGTCACCAACGAATACGGCGTGTTCGACCAGCACGGCAATACCCTCGGCTCGGTCGTCCAGGTCGGCCAGAGCACGGCCAAGAAGGTGCTGCGGGTCGTCTCCAGCCTCGATCAGTACATGACCCACAAGCTGGAGATCCGGGACGCGTACGGCCGGCCGCAGCTGGTGCTGACCCGGCCGGCGAAGATCCTCAAGTCCAAGGTGCTCGTGGCGCGCCCGGACGGCTCGCCGGTGGGCGAGATCGTGCAGCAGAACGCCATCGGCAAGATCAATTTCGCGATGATGGTCAACGGGCAGCAGATCGGCGCCATCAAGGCCGAGAACTGGCGCGCCTGGAACTTCGCGATCGTGGACCACGCCGACACCGAGATCGCCCGGATCACCAAGACCTGGGAGGGCCTGGCCAAGACGATGTTCACCACCGCGGACAACTACGTCCTGCAGATCCACCACCAGCTGCCCGACCCGCTGCTGAGCCTGGTCGTCGCCACGGCCCTGACCGTCGACACCGCCCTCAAGCAGGACGCCCGCGGCCTTGGGTGAGCGGCCGGCCGGCCGCGGCGCGGTCCGCGGTCACGTCCTCGCGGTCGACTCCGGCGGCTCGGGACTGCGGATCGCCGTGGCGCGCGCCGGCGGCGGCACCGGGGCGCCCGGGCCGGTGTCGTTCGCCTCGGACGAGCCGGTGCGCACGGGTCCGGCCGGTATCGACGCGACGCATCTGCTGTCCCAGCTCCTGCCCGCAGCGGAGAAGCTGGGGAGCGAGGTGGGAGCGGACCGGTATGTGGCCGTGTGCGTGGGTGCCACCGGCATGGCCTCCCTGGGCGACGATCTGCGCGCCCGGCTGCCCGCGGCGCTGGCCGCCGCGTTCGGGGTACACCGGCTCGCCCTCGCGGCGGACGCGGTAACCGCCTACGCCGGGGCGCTGGGCCAGCGGCCCGGTGCCGTGATCGCCGCGGGCACCGGCATGATCGCGCTCGGCACCGACCTGACCACGGCGGGCGGCTGGCGCCGCGCGGACGGCTGGGGCCATCTGCTCGGCGACTGCGGCGGCGGCGCCTGGATCGGCCGCGCGGGCCTGGAGGCCGCGATGCGCGCGTACGACGGCCGGAGCGGCGGTTCGACCGCTCTCCTGGCCCGCGCCGAAGCGGTGTTCGGCCCGGCCGCCGGGCTGCCCGGCATGCTGTATCCGCGTACCGACCGGCCCGCCGTACTCGCCTCGTTCGCTCCGGAGGTCGCCCGCTGCGCCACCGAGGGCGACGCGGTGTCCCGCCGTATCCTGCGCGCCGCCGCCGGGCATCTCGCCGATGCCGCAGCCGCGGTCTGCCCGCCGGGCGCCGGGCGCACGGTGGCGTACACCGGCGGGCTGTTCCGCATCGGCGAACCGCTGCTCGCCCCGCTGCGGTCGGCGCTCGCCGAGCGGCTCCCGCGGGCCCGCCCCACGGCCGCCGCGGGCAGCCCGCTCGACGGGGCGCTGGCCATCGCCGCGGGGCTCGCCGGGGACCGTCTGCTGTTGCCCCCGGATTCGAAGTTGTTGCAGATCACACGCCCTGCGCCGGGCTGACACGCCCATGCCGCGCGGGATAAATCGGGACGGAAACCTCGGCTCCCAACCCTCCCTCCGCGCGGGTCCGGTGTGAGGCGTTAGCATGCGGCGCCATGAGTTCCCCCACTGGGCCCGCACCTGGCTCGCACCATTTCGACGCAGCATCCCCGAGCCCTGGAGGCGCACCCGGACTGCCCGTACGAACGCCGCGCGCGCGGCAGTCCGGCCGCCACCGCAAGCCGGAGCCGCTCGCCGCACCCGAGGGCGCACCCGCCCTGGTGCTGGCCGTGCCCGGCACCCCGAACTCCGCCGCGCGCAGCCTGGCGGAGGAGGTCTCCAGCATCGCCCGTTCCGAGCTGCCGGGGCTGGACGCCCGGATCGGCTATGTCGACGGCGGCGATGACGCGTTCCCGTCGCTGGAGGCCGTGCTGGCGCACGCCGCCGCCGAGCAGAAGGCCCGGGCGGGCGCCGACACCCGCGCCGAGCTCGGCGCCGCCACGGTCGTCGTACCGCTGCTGGCCGGGCCGGACAGCGCCCTGCTGCGCCGGATACGCCAGGCCATCATGAACAGCGGCTCCGGCGCCGAACTGACCGATGTCCTGGGCCCGCACCCGCTGCTCGCCGAGGCGCTGCACGTCCGGCTCTCGGAGGCCGGCCTGGCGCGCGCCGACCGCGCCCGGCTGTTCACGGTCGCGACGGCCGCGGACGGCATCATCCTGGCCACCGTGGGCGGCGAAGAGGCCGTCCAGGCGGCCGGGATCACCGGGATGCTGCTCGCCGCACGCCTCGCGGTGCCGGTCCTGGCCGCGGCGCTGGACGAGGAGGGCGCCATCGCCCGCACGGCCGAGCAGCTCCGCGGGTCCGGTTCGCAGCAGCTGGCACTGGCCCCGTACCTGATCGGGCCGGAGATCGCCGACGGCCTGGTGGGGGCGGCCGCGGCGGAGGCGGGCTGCGCCGCGGCCGAGCCGCTGGGCGCGTACGGGGCGGTGGGCCGCCTGGTGCTGTCGAACTACGCGGCGGCGGTCGGCATCACCCTGCCCACCCAGGCACAGGGGGTACCGGTCCGCTAGGGCCGGTCACCGTTCCACCGGAAGCACTCCACACAGCACGCAGGGGCCGTCCTCGCACAGCGCGGGGGCGGCCCTGTGCGTACGGTGTGCGCGGTGGTGCGGGCCGGATCAGACGAAGACGACGCAGGAGGCGGCCGGGGCCTCGATGGCACCGCCCCGGGCCGGCACACCGGTGTCCGGGTCGACGGTGAACCAGGTGACGTCGCCGGAGCGCTCGTTGGCGGCGTAGAGGTGCCGGCCGTCGGGGTGCAGCGCCAGATCACGGGGCCATCGGCCGCCGCACGGGACCGTGGTGACGAGGGCGGCGGTGTCGCCGGAGGGGGCGAGAGCGAGGACGGAGAGTCTGTCGTGGCCCCGGTTGGCGGCCCAGGCGAACCGGCCGTCCGGGGAGACGACCAGCGCGGAGGGGAAGGTGCCGCCGCCCTGCGCCCCGTCTCCGCTCCCCGCGGAGCCCGGCGCGGCCCCGTCCGGGAGGAGCCGGGTCTCCCCCAGCGGGGTCAGCACGCCCCCCTCGCCGTCCCAGCGGCAGACCGTCACCATCGGCTCGAGTTCATGGATGACATAGACGCGGTCGCCTCGCGGATGGAAGGCGAGGTGGCGCGGCCCGCTGCCGGGACGCAGCCGCACCTCGTCGTGTACGGCCGGAGTCCCGTCGGCCCCCTCGGCGGTGCCGAGGGCGCAGACGCGGACCGAGTCGGTGCCCAGGTCGACGCCGAGCAGCCAGCGGCCCCCGGGGGCGGCCGCCACGGCGTGTGCGTGCGGGCCCTCCTGACGGCCCGTCCGCGGCCCACTGCCCTGGTGGGCGAGGACCCGCGCGGGCCCGCCGAGGGAGCCGTCGGCCCGTACGGGGAGCGTACTGACGCTTCCGGAGCCGTAGTTGGCGGTGACGAGGCGGCCGGCGGCCAGGGTGAGATGGGTCGGGTCGGCGCCGTTCACGGGGACGGCGGGAGCGAGCAGCGCGGGGCCTCCGGGCGTGAGGGCGAAGGCGGCCGCGGCACCGTCCGGCGTCTCGCTGACCGCGTAGAGGTACCGGCCGTCGGGGCTCGGGGCGAGGTAGGAGGGGTTGGGGACGGCGTCGGTCACGTGCAGTGGGGTGAGCGCGCCGGACGCCGGGTCGACGGCCGCGGTGGTGATGCCGGGCCCGCCGGCCGCGGTGAACGATCCGATGTACGCCCGCCGTCCCCTGCCGTGCGTCCGGTCCGTCCCCATGGTGTTCGTCCGGTACGTGCCCATGGTGTTCGTCTGATACGTGCCCACTGGTCTCCGCCCTTCGTCCGCCTGCCCGCCGGGGTGCCGCGGCGACGCTAACAGCCCCGGCGGGCCCGCCCGTACCCGGCCGGGTCACGCCCCGGCGAGGGGTGAGGGCCGGGTACCGCGCAGCGGGGACGCCAGTTCCGCCAGGGTCCGCTCCAGGCCGTGCAGATGCGCGAGCGCGGGCTCGGGAGCCGCTGCCTGCGGGACGGCCGGATGGGCGCCCTTCGTCCCGTTCTCCCCGGCCGGTGCGGTGAGGGCCGCCACGGCGGCCTCCACCCGATGGCAGGCGGCCGTGAGCCGGTCGTCATGGGACGCCTCCGGGTCGGCGGCGACGGACGCCAGCCCCCGGACCTCGCGGGCACAGTCGTCGAGCAGCTCCAGCACGCGCCGGGCCCGCTGCTTACGGGCACGCAGCGGGCTCAGCGGATGCACCAGCGGGGCGAGCGAGAGCCGCACCCTGCCCAGCAGCAGTTCCAGTTCCGCCACCCGGGGGGCCGGATCGGCGGCGCCGGAACCGGCCAGGCGCGCCGCCGCCTCGGTGGCACAGGCGTGTACGCAGCGCAGGGCACGCTGGATCCAGGCGTCCGTGGTGGCGTGGGTGGTCACCGGCAGCACCAGGAGCACGGCGAGCATCGCACCGGCCGCCCCGATGCCCGTCTCGGCCAGGCGGAGCGTGAGCAGGCTCATGTCCAGGACCCCGAGGAGCCCGTAGAGCAGTCCGGCGAGCACCGTGACCGCGAACATCATCCAGGTGTACGACACGGCGGCCGTGTAGAAGATCCCGAAGACGCATACCGCGGCGAGCGCCGCGCTGGGGACGGCGGCCCCGTGCAGCGGGATGGCCACGAACGTGCCGACGCCGATGCCGATCACCGTGCCGAGGATCCGCCGGAATCCGCGGACGAGCGTCTCGCCGCGGGACGCGGTGTTCACAAAGACCCACCAGGCGGCGCCCACGGCCCAGTACCAGCGCTGCTCGGAGACCAGCTGTCCCGCCAGGAGGGCGACCGCGCTGCCGGCCATCGCCTGGACGGCCTGGCGGGTGGTCGTACGGGCCAGGCCGGAACCGTCCGGCAGCGCGGGTGGTGCGACCGCCGGGGGCAGCTTCCGCTCGTAGCACCACAGGCCGAACCGGACGGCCGAGGAGACCAGGAGGGACAGGGCGACGGCGGCGTACAGCTCGGGCAGCTGGCGCGGCACGGTGTGCAGGAACTGCGCCACGAAGAACGTCATGAACCCGAAGACGCCCAGGGCGTGCCCCCGTGGGCCCCAGCGGCGCGCGTACACCCCCGCGCCCACGAGGGCGAGGAACGCCGCGTTCCGCGCCATGGGGTGGTCGTGCAGGCCCGCCGCGAGAGCCAGTACGGGGAAGCCGACCGCCGGCAGCAGCGCGGTGCTGACCATCTGTGCCCGGACCGTCGCGTCGGTGACGGTGAAGAGGGCGAGGAGCGCGCCGAGGCCGCCGGTGATCGCCGCGACGAGCGAGTGCCCGGCCAGGCCGCAGACCGCCACCGCCAGGCCGATGCCCAGGACGGCCCGTACGGCACCGCGCAGCCGCAGCCGCCCGGGATCCGCGGCCACGAAGACCCTCTTCAGCACAGACTCCCGCCCCTTCCGCGTTCCGGTACCGGACGCACGTGAACAACCCGTGAGAAAAACCCGTGGGAAAACCCGCATGAAAAAGGCGCCGCGGGATCCGCAGCGCCATCGACGGTCACATCACACCACCCAGCGGACCGGTGGCTCAACCGAAGTCGGAATCGCTGAGCCATTGGTATATCCATACGCGTTCTCTACGCGCCACGAGCAGGCCAACGGCCCACCGGGCGTCGCCTGCCGCCGACGGCACGGCCGGGTGCCGGGCGGGTGAGCCCTGGCCATAGAATTGCGACGTGTCCGACAACCGCGCCGATGAGCGCCCCGCGCCCCAGGTACCCGACAGCGGCGGGCTCTCCGAGAAGCAGAAGGAGCGGGGAGCGTCCTGGCGCGTGTTCATCTATATCGCCGGAAGTCACCTGCTGCTGGCCTTCCTGGCGCTCCTGTTCTACCTGGGTTCCCACGCGCAGAAGTAGGCCGGCCACCGGCCGCCGCCCTCCCCTGGCCATCACCCCGGCCCTGATTCATCAGGGGGGCGTCAAGAGGTGCGGAGAACCCTTGAAGCCGTGTGTGACACGGCATTTGATGGGTGATGTGAACAGCGCCTGGCTCCTCCTCGACCGACCTCCTCATACGGGGATCCGTCGCGTGCCGCGCTGTCCGGAGACATCCGCTTTCGGCTGATTCGTCTTCCACACTCCCACGAGGCGCCGCGATCTGAGCCGGCGCCTCTTCGTGTACCCGCACGCCCTGACACCCCCTCGGGGTCCCCTTGGCGTGCCCGCCCCTTTTGTCACCCTTCTCGGAATGGATCATGTCTTCTTCTGACCTCTCCTCCCGTACCGTCCTGGTCACCGGAGCCACCTCCGGCATCGGCTTCGAGACCGTCCGGCAGCTCGCCGAGCGCGGCGCCACCGTCCTGGTGCACGGCCGTACCACCGAGGACGCCCAGGCCGCGGCCGACAAGCTCGTCGCCACCTCGGGCATCGACGCCGGCCGACTGCGCGTGTTCGGCGCCGACTTCAGGAGCCTGGAGGAGGTCGAGACGATGGCGCGGCGCGTCGTCGCCGAGCACCCGCACCTGGACGTCCTGGTCAACAACGCCGGTATGGCCGCCCCCGAGCGGCACACCCTCACCGCGGACGGCAACGAGATCGCCTTCCAGGTCAACTTCCTCGCCCACTACCTGCTGACCTGCCTGCTGGAGCCGGCGCTCACCACCGAGCCGGGCGGCCGGGTGGTCAATGTGTCGTCGTCGCTGCACCGCACCGCCTCCATCCAGTGGAGCGACCCGCAGCGCGCCCGCCGCTACTCCCGGCTCGCCGCCTACGCCCAGTCGCAGCTGGCGCTGACCGTGTTCGCCGCCGACCCCCGCGTCACGGCGGTCTCCGTCCACCCGGGCATCTGCGAGACCGAGCTGCTGTCCCTGTACGCCAACTCCGGCGCGTCCGCGGCCGAGGGCGCCGGCCATGTCGTACGCCTCTGTGACCCGGCGACCGAGATCGTCAACGGCGCCTACTACGACCGCGACGAGCGCGCCGAGCCCGCGCAGGCCGCGGCCGAGGACCGCACCGTCAAGCGCCTCACCAAGCTGGCCGACCAGCTCGTCGGCCAGCAGGCCTGAAGAACCCACCACCGAACGGAGTCTGACGCCCATGTCCAAGCGCGCACGCAAGAAGAAGGCCCGCCGCAAGAAGAAGGCCAACCACGGCAGCAAAGCCGGACAGCGCTGAACCACCGAGCGGGGTGGCCCGGGTGGGCCACCCCGCTCCTCTCATGAGGAGTCCCCGTGATCGAACTCTCCGCCGACCAACTCCCCGCTCTCGCTGACCGGTTCGCCTCCGGCCCTCCCGGGGCGGCCGCACTGGCCGAACACGCGCTGGTCTCGGGGACCGGCCGATGGTGGGCCGACCGTGCCATCGAGCCCCGCGCCCTGGCCGTGGCCTGCGCCGACCATGTACTGCTCGGCGGCGCCCCCACGGCCCTGGCCCCGTGCGACCTCTCCCGCTTCGCGGCGCATTATGTGCAGGCCCCCGCCCGCTTCCTGCCCCTGCTGTGCAACGCCTTCGACCAGCTCGTGCCGTGGGAGCGCATGGCGTACGTGCACCGCGTCACTGTGCCGGCCCCGCGCCCGCCCCGCGGTGTGACGGTGCGCCGCCTGACGCCCGAGGACGCCCCGGCCCTGGCCGCGCTGTCCGCCCGTACGGCCTGGGTCCATGCCAGCTGGGGTGGTCCGGCCGGGCTCGCCGCCTCCGGTCACGGCTGGGCCGCCTTCCACAAGGGCCGGGTGCTCGCCATGGCCTGCACGTACTTCCGCGGCTCCCGGTTCGAGGACATCGCCTGCTTCACCGTGCCCGAACACCGCCGCCGGCGCCTCGCCCTGTCCTGCATCACGGCCCTGTGCGGGGACATCGCCGCCCGCGAACACATCCCCAGCTGGACCTGCTCCCGCGACAACCGTCCGAGCCGCCTGCTCGCCTGGACCGCCGGCTTCCGCCTGGAGCAGGAGTACGTCCACCACTTCGCCGGCCGGCCGGCCCGGCACGGCGCCGGTCTCGCCGTCTGAGCCGTTCCGCACCAACGCGCCACGGTGGGTGGGAACCGCGGCCGATTCACTCGCGGAATTCGAACGCCACAGGGGTTCCTTCGCAGGTCAGGGGCTATGCGTTAGGAAGCCGTCAAGGCGGCGCTAATGGCCGTAAAGGGCGCATCAACGGGGAGCGAGATCGAGCCATCTCGCGGTTTCCTCTACTGGTCAGATAAACCGAACCTCTTACAGGAGTTCACGATGGCCGATGTGGCCTTCGTCGTCGCCACGATCGCGGTGTTCGCGCTGGTGGCTCTCGTCGCCAAGGGGGTGGCGAAGCTGTGATCGCAGAAAACCTCATCGGCCTGATCGTGGCCGTCGCCCTGCTGGGCTATCTCGTCCTCGCCCTTGTGTTCCCGGAGAGGTTCTGAGCGCCAGATATGAGCCCCGTTCTTGCTGATGTGCTCCAGGTCACCGCGCTCATCGTCGCACTCGCCCTGGTGCACCGCCCGCTCGGCGACTACATGGCCGCCGTCTACTCCTCCAAGAAGCATCTGCGCGTAGAGAAGTGGATCTACCGCAGCGTCGGCGCAAACCCCGACGCGGAGATGCGCTGGCCCGCCTACCTGCGCGGCGTTCTCATATTCTCCGCCGTCGGCGTGCTGTTCCTGTTCCTGCTGCAGCGTGTGCAGGACAAGTTGCCGCTGTCGCTCGGCTTCCAGCCGATCAGCCCGGACCAGGCGTTCAACACCGCCGCCTCGTTCGTGTCCAACACCAACTGGCAGTCGTACTCGGGTGAGGTGGCCATGAGCCATGTCACCCAGACCGCCGGGCTGGCGGTGCAGAACTTCGTCTCCGCCGCCGTCGGCATCGCGGTCGCCGTGGCGCTGGTACGCGGCTTCGCCCGGTCCCGCACCGGCGACCTGGGCAACTTCTGGGCCGACCTGGTCCGCGGCACCGTCCGCATCCTGATCCCGCTCTCCGTGATCTCCGCGGTCATCCTGGTGGCGTGCGGGGCGATCCAGAACTTCGGCGACATCCACCACATCACCACGCTCACCGGTGAGAAGCAGGCGATCAGCCCCGGCGCGGTGGCCTCCCAGGAAGCCATCAAGGACCTGGGCACCAACGGCGGCGGCTACTTCAACGCCAACTCGTCCCACCCGTTCGAGAACCCCAACGGCCTCTCGAACCTCCTGGAGATCTTCCTGCTGCTGGTCATCCCGTTCTCGCTGCCGCGCACCTTCGCCAAGCTGACGGGTGCGATCAAGCAGGGCTACTCGATCGTCGCGGCCATGGGCCTCATCTGGTTCGCCGGTGTCGTCGCCGTGACCTGGCTCGAGTTCGCCCACCCGGGCACCGCCTCGCAGCTCGCGGGCGGCGCGATGGAGGGCAAGGAGCAGCGGTTCGGCGAGGGGGCCTCGTCGCTCTTCTCCGTCTCCACGACGATGACGTCGACCGGTTCGGTCAACTCCTTCCACGACTCGTTCAGCGGCCTGTCCGGCGGTGTCCTGCTGCTGGGCATGATGCTCGGTGAGATCGCCCCCGGCGGTGTGGGATCCGGCCTCTACGGCATGCTGGTCATGGCGATCATCGCGGTGTTCATCGCGGGCCTGATGGTCGGCCGTACGCCGGAGTACCTGGGCAAGAAGATCGGCACCCGTGAGATCAAGCTCGCGGCCTGCTACATCCTCATCACCCCGGCGCTGGTGCTGATCGGCACCGCGCTGGCCATCGCCCTGCCGGACGGCAAGGAGGCCATGACCAACATCGGGGCGCACGGCTTCTCCGAGGTGCTGTACGCCTACACGTCGGCCTCGAACAACAACGGTTCCGCGTTCGCCGGCTTCGGCGCCAACACGCCGTACTTCAACACCACCCTGGGCCTGTGCATGCTGCTCGGCCGCTTCCTGCCGATGGTGTTCGTGCTCGCCCTGGCCGGCTCGCTCGCCGAGCAGAAGCCGGTCCCGGAGACCGCGGGCACCCTCCGTACCGAAAAGCCGCTCTTCACCGGGCTGCTGGTCGGCACGATCCTGATCGTCACCGGTCTGACCTTCTTCCCCGCGCTCGCCCTGGGGCCGCTCGCTGAGGGGCTGTCGTCATGACCATTGATTCGCAACAGAAGCACGAGGACGCCATGTCCACGACCACTCCGACCCGGGCGCCGCACAGCGACATGCCGACCGGGCACAAGGAAGAAGGGCGCGTCGGTGCGGGCCTGTTCGACCCCAAGCAGCTGCTGAAGTCACTGCCCGACGCCTTCCGCAAGCTCGACCCGCGGGTGATGGTCAAGTCCCCGGTCATGTTCGTGGTCCTGATCGGCTCGGTGGTCACCACCGTCCTGGCGATCACGGACCCGGGCGCCTGGTTCGGCTGGGTCATCACGGCCTGGCTGTGGCTGACCGTCATCTTCGCCAACCTGGCCGAGGCGGTCGCCGAGGGCCGCGGCAAGGCGCAGGCCGACACCCTGCGCAAGGCCAAGACCGACACCGTGGCGCGCCGGCTGAACGGCGACGCGGAGGAGCAGGTCCCGGGTACCGAGCTGCGCATCGGCGACCTGGTGGTCTGCGAGGCCGGCGACATCATCCCCGGTGACGGCGATGTGGTCGAGGGCGTCGCCTCGGTCGACGAGTCCGCGATCACGGGCGAGTCGGCCCCGGTCATCCGGGAGTCGGGCGGCGACCGCTCGGCCGTCACCGGCGGTACGAAGGTCCTCTCCGACCGCATCGTCATCAAGATCACGACGAAGCCCGGTGAGACCTTCATCGACCGGATGATCAACCTCGTCGAGGGCGCCGCACGGCAGAAGACCCCCAACGAGATCGCGCTGAACATCCTGCTCGCCTCGCTCACCATCGTCTTCCTCCTGGCCGTCGTCAGTCTGAAGCCGTTCGCGATCTACGCGGGCGCCGACCAGCAGACCTCCCTGATCGTCCTGACGGCGCTGCTGGTCTGCCTGATCCCGACGACGATCGGCGCGCTGCTCTCCGCGATCGGTATCGCGGGCATGGACCGCCTCGTCCAGCGCAACGTCCTGGCGATGTCCGGGCGGGCCGTCGAGGCCGCCGGTGACGTGTCGACGCTGCTGCTGGACAAGACCGGCACCATCACCCTCGGCAACCGCCAGGCCGCCGAGTTCGTCCCCGTCCGCGGCACCACCGAGGCCGAGGTCGCGGACGCCGCCCAGCTCTCCTCGCTGGCCGACGAGACGCCCGAGGGCCGCTCCGTCGTCGTCCTCGCCAAGGAGAAGTACGGGCTGCGCGAGCGCCATCAGGGCGAGCTGGTGGACGCCGAGTGGGTGCCGTTCACCGCGCAGACCCGGATGTCGGGCGTGGACGTCACCGAGGACGGCCTGCACCGCAAGGTCCGCAAGGGCGCGACGGGTTCGGTCATCGCCTGGGTCAAGGAGCGCGGCGGCGAGGTCGCCGAGGACGCCCAGGAGCTGACCGACGCCATCTCGCAGGCCGGCGGCACCCCGCTGCTGGTCGCCGCCGACGATTCCCGGGGTGCCCGGGTCCTGGGTGTCATCCACCTCAAGGACGTCGTCAAGGAGGGCATGCGGGAGCGGTTCGACGAGCTGCGCCGGATGGGCATCAAGACCGTCATGATCACGGGTGACAACCCGCTGACGGCCAAGGCCATCGCCGACGAGGCGGGCGTGGACGACTTCCTCGCCGAGGCCACGCCCGAGGACAAGATGGCGCTGATCAAGCGCGAACAGGCGGGCGGCAAGCTGGTCGCGATGACCGGTGACGGGACGAACGACGCCCCGGCGCTGGCCCAGGCGGACGTCGGTGTGGCGATGAACACCGGTACGTCGGCCGCCAAGGAGGCCGGCAACATGGTCGACCTCGACTCGAACCCGACCAAGCTCATCGAGATCGTCGAGATCGGCAAGCAGCTCCTCATCACCCGGGGCGCATTGACCACGTTCTCGATCGCCAACGACGTCGCGAAGTACTTCGCGATCATCCCGGCGATGTTCTCCGTGGCCTACCCCGGCCTGGACAAGCTCAACATCATGGGCCTGGCCTCGCCCGAGTCCGCGATCCTGTCCGCGGTCATCTTCAACGCGCTGATCATCATCGCGCTGGTGCCCCTCGCCCTCAAGGGCGTGCAGTACCGGCCGATGAGCGCCGACCGGATGCTGCGGCGGAACCTCGGCATCTACGGCCTGGGCGGACTGATCGCGCCGTTCATCGGCATCAAGATCATCGACCTGCTCCTCTCTCTGATCCCCGGAATCGGGTGACCGTCGTGAAGAACTCCGTAGCCAGCACCATCCGTCTGACCTGGGCCTCGCTGCGCGTCCTGCTGGTCCTCACGGTCGTGTGCGGCGTCCTCTACCCGCTCGCCGTCACCGGCATCGCGCAGGGCCTCTTCCACGACAAGGCCAACGGCTCCGAGGTGAAGGCCGACGGCAAGGTCGTCGGCTCCGCGCTCATCGGCCAGAGCTGGAACATCGAGGGAACGGGCAAGCCCGACCCCAAGTGGTTCCAGGGCCGCCCGTCCAACAGCGGGTACGACCCGATGGCCACCGGCTCCAGCCAGCTCGGCGCCAGCAACCCCACGCTGGTGAAGAACGTGCGCGAGGCCAAGCAGCAGGTCGCCGAGTTCAACGGCGTACCGCGGTCCGAGGTCCCCAAGGACGCGGTCACCGGTTCGGCCTCCGCCATCGACCCCGGTATCTCCGTCGGCTACGCCGGGATCCAGGTCAAGCGGGTGGCCCAGCACAACGGACTGAGCGTCGCGCAGGTGGAGAAGCTCGTGAAGGCCAACACCACCGGCCGGACCGCCGGATTCCTCGGCGAGCCCTCGGTAAACGTCCTGAAGCTGAACATCGCGGTCCGGGAACTGGCCCGGAAGTGATCCAGCGGTGACCGCAGCGCGGGTGGCCGGGCAGCAAGCCGGCCACCCGCGCCGGTCGTCGCACACCACAGAGAACGCCGTCACGCACCACAGAACTACAGAGCCGTCCCGCAGGACAGAAAGGTGACACCGATGACCCGGGTGCTGGTGGTCGAGGACGAACCACCGCTCGTACGGGCTCTTGAGATCAACCTGAAGGCGCGCGGCCACGACGTGGACACCGCGCCCGACGGAGCACACGCCCTGCGGCTCGCCTCCGTACGGCCACCGGACGTCGTCCTGCTCGACCTCGGGCTGCCGGACATGGACGGCATCGACGTGATCAGAGAACTGCTGGGGTGGAGCCGGGCCTCGATCCTCGTGGTCTCCGCCCGCCGGACGTCCGACGAGAAGGTCGCCGCACTCGACGCGGGGGCGGACGACTACATCACCAAGCCGTTCAGTATGGACGAACTGCTGGCCCGGCTGCGTGCGGCCGCGCGCAGAATGGTTTCCGCACAGCCGCCCGCCGGCCACGCGGTCGTGGTGACCGAGGAGTTCACCATCGACTTCCCCGCCAAGAAGGCCCGGCGCGACGGGCACGACGTCCGCCTCACCCCGACCGAATGGCATCTGTTAGAGGTCCTCATTCGCAACAGCGGGCGGCTCGTCGGCCGACGGCAGCTGCTGGAGGAGGTCTGGGGCCCCTCACACCTCACACAGACCAATTACCTTCGCGTTTACATGGCGCAGCTCAGGCGCAAACTGGAAGCCGACCCGGCACACCCCAGGCACTTCCACACCGCACCCGGCATGGGCTACCGCTTCGACCCCTGACCACCCGGGCTTCGGCCCCGCAGCACCTCACACGGAGAGCGGACCACG
>NZ_BBUY01000035.1:22350-25340 GCF_001590865.1 Streptomyces sp. NBRC 110611 | reverse complement strand
CCCTAGGGGGATGATGCCGATTGCGGCCGGCAGGAGGGCCGCGAAGAGCACCAGCCACAGGCCGTGCAGGATGCGGGAGAGCTTCGTCTTGGCCCCGGCCTGGACGTTGGCCGCGCTGCGCACGATGACCGCGGTCAGGGGCAGGGCACCGAGGATGCCGCAGAGGGTGTTGCCCACTCCCTGGGCCATCAGTTCCTTGTCGTAGTCGGTGCGTGGGCCGTCATGCATGCGGTCGACGGCGGCCGCACTGAAGAGGCTCTCGGCCGAGGCGATGAGCGCGAAGGCGAGGACCGTGCCCAGGGCGGCGAGGCTGCCCAGCGAGGCGAAGTCGGACATCCCCGGCGGCTGGATGGCCGAGAGGAGTCCTTGGACTTCGACGCGGGGTACGGGCCAGCCGGCCACGGCGGTGGCGGCGGTGGCCAGCGCGACGCCGGCGAGCGGCGCGGGCACCACCTGGGCCTTGGCGGGGAGTTTCTTCCACAGGACGAGGACGGCGATGGTGGCTGCCCCGATGGCGAACGCGGTCAGGGCGGCGCTGGAGGTGGCGATCTCGGTGACCAGGTGCGGCAGTCCCGCGATTTTGTCGATCCCGGAGCGGGGTTGCTTGACGTCGGCCATGGTGTAGAGCTGGCCGAAGATCAGCACAAGGCCGATGCCGGCGAGCATGCCCTGGACGACGGCGACCGTGATCGCGCGGAAGAAGCGGCCGAACCGCAGGGCTCCCAGAGCGATTTGGGCCAGGCCGGCGATCAGGACGATGGCTCCCAGGACGCCGAGGCCGAATTCCTGGACGGCCTCGAAGACCAGGACGGTCAACCCGGCGGCCGGGCCGCTGACTTGGAGGCTGCTGCCGGGCAGGAAGCCGAAGACCAGGCCGCCGACGATGCCGGTGATCAGGCCGAGTTCGGCCGGTACTCCGGAGGCCACGGCCACTCCCACGCACAGGGGCAGGGCGACCAGGAAGACGACCAGGGAGGCCAGGACGTCATGCCGCAGATAGGCGGGTCTTTGAGGGTGGAGAGCATCAGTGGACTTCCTCGCACAGGGGAAGCGGAAAGGGGGAAGTACTCGGCGGCCCGTGGGGCGGGCGGACGTGGGTCACAGCGGCCGGAACGACGCGTGGTCCGGGCCGTACTGCTGTACGGCTCCGGTGTGCACCTCGTAGTACCAGGCGTGCACCGCCAACGTCCCCGCCGCGACCCGCTCCGCGATACAGGGGTGGGTGTACAGCCGCTCCAGCTGAGCGACCGCGTGGCGCTGAACCGCCTCGGCAAGGTCCGGGGAAGGGGGTGTGGTCGTCTCGGGCCTGGACGCCGCGTGCTCCAGCCAGCCCTGTACGGCGGGCAGCCCGGACAGATCGCCGCCACTTACCAGGGCGTTGACCGCGCCGCAGTGGGAGTGTCCGCACACGATGACGTCGCTGACGCCCAAGACGCGCACCGCGAACTCGATGGTGGCCGTCTCGCCAGTGGGGTGGTCGCTGCGGTACTCGGGAACGATGTTGCCCGCTGTGCGGAGCTCGAACAGTTCACCGGGTCGTGCGCCGGTGATCAGGGAGGGCACCACGCGTGAGTCGGAGCAGGTGATGAACAGGACCTCGGGGCTCTGCCCGGCCTCAAGGGTGCGGAACTCCTCGGCACGCTCGGCCACGTGCGTCGTGAAGGAACGTGCGTTGTCAAACAGGGACTTCATGGTGGCCTTTCTCCTGCGCCCGCAAGCGTGTTGCGGGCGCGGTGTGTTCAGGTCATCAGTCGATGGGTGTGCGTCGGCGTGCCCGAAGAGCGGGACAGCCGGTGTGCTTCCGCGTCATCGTCGACGCGGAGAGGTAGTCGGAGACGGACGGCGTTCACCCCTGCAGCGGGGAGCGCCCGTCACCGCGTGGCGCTAGGAGCGGGAACGTCTGTGGTCCGGGAGCGACCATGCCGACCAGTGCCCGGAATCGCAGGGAATCCGACGCCACTCCATCAGCACATCTCCCCCTGAGTAATGCGGCCGTTGGCCAGACCACATGTGTGCCACTGCACCAGTTCGTTACGGCAGTTCGCTTGGTACTACCGCGAACACCTCTTTGCCTGGAGATTACCTCACAGCTGAAGGTCAAGTCATGGTCAAGCACTATACCGTTTGGGTGATTGTCGCATTGCTGACTGTGACGTGCCCAGGCGTACGCCCCTTAGCTGAAACTCGCCGCCTCACCGTGGCGGTCAATCTCTACGCCGAGGATCCCCGCCAAGAAGAGGCTGGGACGCGCTCAGGTAGTGGTCCTGCCCGGCCCGGGCCGTCGATCATGTCGAAGTCCCCCATGTCCAGGGGGGCGAGTGTGGTGGCAGGGACGACCTCGGAATTTCTGTGATCACTCAACGTTAGGGATGCCGCGCTGTGGAGTTGGTCGCCCTGGTCAGCACGTCGTCCGCTTCTCGACCGTTGAGACGGGCCGGGCCTGGAGTTGCTGCTTCCTTCGGCAGGCCGCGGGCTGTGACGAGTCGGACACTCCCGTCCGCCAGCCGGTAGGACAGACCCACCACGGCCGTCTTTCCGGCAGCAACGTGGTCGGCGAGCACTCTGGAGCGGTCCAGAAAGAGGTCGACGGTGTGCCAGATGTGCTCGGCGATGATGTCACCGTCCCCGGTGAGGCCGGCGGCACGGGCGGGCAGGACGCTGGTCGTGACGCGCTCGATGACGTTGTGCACGTACTCCGTGGTGCCGACGCCGTCGGCGAGGGCGGCTCGGGTTGCCGCTGCACGAGTCGTGGCTCAGCACCACTACCAGCGGGCAGCCCAGCACGCTCAGGTCGTACTCGATGCTGTCCAGCACCTCCGACCCCGCCACGTGGCCGGCGGTGCGGACACGAAGCGCTCACCCAAGCCCCGGTCGAAGCTGATCTCAGCGGCCGGGAGTCGGAGGAGCCGAAGAGCACAGCGAACGGGCGCTGAACGGGCGCGCCCGCAACGAAGCGCTCGTTGCCAGCCAGCAGCTGCTCGAAAGCTTGG
>NZ_BBUY01000035.1:969-22101 GCF_001590865.1 Streptomyces sp. NBRC 110611 | reverse complement strand
GAAGCGCTCACCCAAGCCCCGGTCGAAGCTGATCTCAGCGGCCGGGAGTCGGAGGAGCCGAAGAGCACAGCGAACGGGCGCTGAACGGGCGCGCCCGCAACGAAGCGCTCGTTGCCAGCCAGCAGCTGCTCGAAAGCTTGGGACGGGGTCAGGGGCGGGGCCTCAGCCGTAGTCGCAGGCTACGGCTGGAACCAGCTCGCCGCTGTACGGGGGGCCGCGGAGGGCGGCGGCCGGGGGCTGAGCGTTCTGGTGTCGCCGGGCATCCCCAGGCGCTGGGCGACGGCGGCTTCCACCAGGCGTCTCAGCTCTTGGCGAACACGGTCCCCCTGGTAGGACCGGTCGCCATCAGGCGCCTGCGCATCGTCCGGCGCGGCGCCATGGACGCACTGATCGTTGTGCACCGCCATACAGTGCAGAATGACATCATCGCGATCACGAAGCCCGCCGAACGAGTGGCCGAAGTAATGTGCTGCGCCGCCCCGTGCTCCGGGGAACGGACGGAGGCGTGGCGGGAGCGGGCCAGCAGCATCGGGGCGGAGGTGCCGTCCTCGGCGGCGTGGGTGAGAGCGCAGTGCCTTGTGTCCGCAGAGGCCGTGTGCGGACGATCTCGTGTGGTGATTGAGCAGGTGCGTCGGTCCGAGGAGTTTTGCGACGCTGAGAGCGGCATGTGTTGCATTCCGGCGTCCCTGCTGTGACGTAGTTCACTGCATCGATGTCGATTCGACGCCGGGGTGCCCGCCAATGTCGGACTCGGCGGGCTCTGCGGCTGTGCCGGTCAGTCGGCTGGGGTGAATCCCTGGGACTGGTCGAGCAGGAAGGGGGATCCGGGCTTCTCGGGTGTCCAGCCTTTGGCGCGAGCCATGCGGATGGTCTCGGCCACCTCCGCGGGCAGCACGGGCCTGGCGGGGATTTCGAACCAGTTGCTCGGATGCGGCTGGTTGGTGGTGACCACCAAGGTGGTGCCAGGTGTCTCGGTCTGTTCGACGGCATAAGCCAGCGGACGCCAGCCCAGCCCCTGGGCATAAGTCGCTCGTCCTCGGACTCTCCACCGGTAGGTGACGCCGTCGACGGTGATGCGGCGTGAGCCCTTCTTGACTAGCACCATGACCTCCTCTTTCTGCCGAATGGACAGTAGCCAATGGTCCCTGCTGTGTCGCATGGATTCCGGTTGGTGAGGCTCAGCCTCTCCGCCTCTGCCTGTGTCAGCTGCAGGTTCCGATCACAGTGGTCCTTGGTGTGGGAAGGCGGCTGACTCGGCTCGCGCGGGCGGCTGACTCGCGGAGGTGGACGATCTCCTCGCGCTGGGCGGCGAGTCGGGACAGGGCCTGGGTGCGGAAGTCGGTGAGCTCGTCAACTGCCTGCTCCGACTGGACCAGCCGCTCCTTGAGTTTGGTGATCTCTGCCTTGAGCCGGGTGATCTGGGCCTCGCGAGGGTCGGGGATCTCACCGGCTTGCTGGAGAGCCTGCAGGCGCCGCTCGAACTCGATGCGGAGGTGAGCGTAGGGGCGGCTGCCGTAGAAGGCGGTGCGGTCGACGCCCGCTTCGCGGGCGAGGGTCTTGATGTCGCACTTTCCGCCGGGTGGGATCTCGCCGCGAAGGAGCCGGTCGATGGCGGCTCGGATGCGGTTCTCGTTCTCGATGCGCTGGGCTGCGGAGATCCTCATGCGGGTTCCTCCTCGGGTGCTGTGGCGGCGTCGATGTCCGCGATGATGTGCATCGCGCGGTCGTAGTCGTTCTGGAGGCGGGTGCGTTCGGTTTTGCGGGGGCGGCCGAGCTGGCCGAGGAAGGTCTTGGTCCGCTCGGCGTGTTCGGTCCAGACGGGGCGGTGGCAGGGGTGGTGGGTGGCCTGTGGGCAGCGTGCGGAGTCACACATCCCGATCAGAGGCCGGTCCGCGGCGGGAGTGCCGGCGAGTTTGAGGCAGAGGGCCCGTGAGGGGTCGGTGAACCAGCAGTAGTTGGCTGGACCCAGGTGCAGGGTCTTCGCGCGCTTGGTCAGCAGGTTGAGCACATCCCACTCATTGCGGTGGGTTCGTGGTATCGGGGTGGTGGACGGGTCGAACTTGCCATCGATGCTGGTGAAGAACGCGGTGAGCTCGCGTGCTCCGGGGCCTGCGGGCAGGATGCCCTGCTGGTAGTTTCGGAACTCGGTCAGGATGAGGTCGAAGTTGCGGTCGCTTTCGTGCTTGTTGATCTCGGCGAGGAGCTCTGCCTGTGCGCCGCCGGGGCGGGAACTGTAGCCCTCCGTTGTCGCGACGGCGATGTGCTTGAGGTGGATCTTGGTCGCGAGGACACCTCCGGGTCGATAGGCCATCTCCAGCGCAAGGGTGCGACGTAGTCGCCGCAGGTTGACCGGGTCGGCAGGGATAGAAGCGAGGCCGAGTCGCCGTCCGGTCTGGGAGTTGACCCAGTTCCGGAACCAGCGGTAGCGGACGTCGAAGGCGAACCGCCCCAGGAGCGATGTCCCTTCGCGTGGATCGGGATGAAGCTGCTCGATCAGCTCGACAGCGCGGAATGCGGGCTCAATGACCACCCATTCATCGACGACGCCGCCGAGTTCCTGGCCCTTGATCACCTTGCTGATCAGTCGGTAGCGGGTCAGGCCGGGGACGGGTTCTTCCGGCGGGCGACGGCAGCCGACGGTCAGTTCCATCAGCTCGCTGGAACGCATCCCGGAGACCGCCGCCAGAACGATCACTGCGGCGGTGCGGACGATGCCGACCAAGGCAACGGCCTGCAGCCGGTGCAGTGGCGGTGTCCAGGGCACCGACTCGTCCCCGTCCGCCGTCGCGACGGCGGTGGCATCGCGCCCGAATTCTCTTTCCGCTCCGACCTTGTGCAGCGTCTTCTCCAGCGGCCCTCGCAGGGAAGTCAGCCACCGGGGGGCTGAACTGGCTGAACCCGGCCCGACGGGCAAGGACGTCCAGAGAGATGTGCACCAGCGGATCGTCCTCCGCCCAGCCTTTGGCGATCCGCTTCGTGACGTGGTGGTCCGGAAGGAGGGGAAGGGGGGCCTCCATCCTTTCGTGCTCGGCGAGCAATGCGGCGATCTTCGGCTGGGGGTCCTGGGCCGGGGGCTTGCGTCCATGCATGCTGCTGGCCTTGCGGGCATAGCGGACCCCGACGCGGTCGGCTTCCCGGATGTCCTCGGCAAGGGTGACCGCGTGCGGGCCGAGGGTGGACAGCAGGTAGAGGGCGGCGGCGAGCATCGGTTGCATCACCTTGTCCTCGACGGGCTGGGTCTTGTTCTCCTCCCGGCCGTTGGGCATCTCGGCGACGGCGGACGCGGTGGCACCGCCCCAAGGAACCAGGTCCGAGCTTGGCTGGTCGGCGGTGAACAGTTCGCGGTAGTTGACCAGGTCGACGGGGACCAGGGCGGCGGCTCGCCGGGTCGCGGGGCTCTGGCTGCCAATCACACCGCCGTACTCGTCGAGCACATAGCGCCGGTGGGTCAGGTATGCCTCGCAGCACGCGGCGTCCACTTGGCCGAGGGAGGTGAGGCCCTGCTCGTCGAGCCAGCGGAAGAAGCGGGCGAGTTCGGAGAGCCTGTTCGCGCAGGTCCGCAGGTGCAGCGCGGTGCGGTAAGCACGAGGCAGTGGTGCGACCGCCGGATGCCGGGGCGCCAGCAAAGCCAGTACGAGTTCCTTGGCGACCAGTCGCTAACGTGGGTCCGTGATCAAGGTGAAGTCGAAGCGCCGTTGGCTCAGTGACATCTGGACCGGCAGCCCGACCACGTCGGTGAAGTCCCACAGGTCGTCATCGAAGAACGGGCGGCAGGTTCCGGCCGGCAGCTGGAAACCGGCTTCCTGACAGACGTCCGCGCCGGCGAAGGGGGAAGCCCCGCCCTGGCTGCGGAGATCAGCCGTCACAAGGGCGGTCATGCGGTCAACTCCTCTGGTTGTAGGGGAAGTTCTTCGTCCGTGTCGCCGACACGGGAAGCCGCTTCGGCCAGCAGGGCCGGGTCGAAGCGATCCAGCACTTGCTGGATGCGGGTGGCATATGGGCCGAAGACGGCCATGAACTGGGCGACGGGCATCTGCTGCCACTGCCGGGAGAAGAACGCCTTCAATCGCAGCAGGTTCACCGTGTGCCGCGGGGCGAACACCGCGAGCGGGCAGAGCAGGCAGACCCAGGGGCGAGCCGGACACGGCTTGCCCTTCGGGCCGTGCAGACCCGACAACTGGTCGCCGCAGGCGGCGGTGAACACATCCCGCTGTCCGCCGATCAGTTCGGCAAGGACAGCGTCGTCCAAGTCCATGGCGGCCACCAGCTCCGGATAGTCCTTGGCCAGGGCAGCAGCGTCCTCGACGGTGAGGATCACAGGTGGGTGAGCTCGTCGGAGCAGGTCGTGCTGGGCGTCTTCGACAATGGCCTCGACGGCCTTGCGCTGGGCCGGTGTGGTGGCGGTGAGGTAATGGTCGCCTTCAACGGCCGGGCTGTGGTTCGGGTCGATGGTGGCCCGTCCGCTGCCCGTCCATGTGCGCTTGTCACGCATCGCGTGATGGGTAGTGCGGATCCGGGCCCGATGGATCTTCAGTGGTTTGCCGTCGGCGCCGACGATGCCATGCAGCCTGGCCCATCGCAGCCGGGACACGCTTGTGATCTTCGGAGCCGCCAGAGCGGCGTTGCCCGGCCGGGCCAAGCAGAGCCAGAGCCGTTCCCGCTCTCCGGGCGGCATGAAGCTCCTCAGCAGAGCGGAGTGGGCGAGCCACTGCTCCAGCAGGCGCACGGCCCGTCGCGGCAGGTTCAGGCTCTCGGCCGCTGTGCGGCCCTTGACGTAGGACAGCAGAATCGAGGCGTCTCCGGCCCAGTCGATATCTCCAACCCCCAAGCCGTCGATACCGTCCGGCACGATGCCGGAGTAGACGCCGAACAACAGCCGGTAGGCGATCGTCACGTCCAGGTGAGGAAAGACGCTCTGGACGGCGTCGTGAAAGCCGCCGGCCCCTCGTCTGTGGAAGGCATCGAAGCTCACGCCGATGGCCCCCGCGAAATCGGGGGTGCCGATCGGTCCGGTCCGCGACAGCAACCAGCAGAAGTTCTCCGCCGTCCATCCGCCCTCGGTGGGGTGTCGCCCTCGGGCAACGGCGGCCAGCGCCCGGCGATGGGCGGCGTACGACTCCTCGACCAACGTGCGGCAGACGGTGGTAAGCCGGTCCCACTCCACCTCGCCGTAGGGCGGCAGGGCCTTGCGGTAGGGCTGCGGGTTGTAGTTCCGTCCGTTCGCGAGTTCCTCCACCCCCGGCGCGAGGGCACCGCCGTTCGCGGCGAAGCCCAGGATCATGTGCCGCGTGTGAGCCTCGCGGCCCATGGAGGTGCCCATCCAGTACTCCGCGAGCATGCCGCGGCTCAGCTGCCCGGCACCGCCGGAGAACCCCCGGCCCGAAAGGGTCCGCACCAGGTGGCGGGCGGAGCTCACGTAGTGCATGACGCTGCCCGCGGCATCCACGGTCCCATGCGGGTGGACCAGCTCGGCCAGGCCGAGGGCCAGGTCCCTGGCCAAGTGCGGGTTGGGCAGACCGTCCAGAGAGAACGTCGCGCGCTTGCCGTCGCTGAATACGCAGGTGAGACCCAGCGGTTCGTCGATGAGCGTGGCCGGCATCTCAGGCACCTCCGGCCGTGATGTCCTCGGCGAACTCTGCGGCAGCCTCGTTCTCGGCCTCGCCATGATCGGTCAGCCCGGCCGCCGCCCCGGCGCCTTCGTATGCCTCCCGGTAGATGCGCGTGGTGTCCAGGCGGCGAAGATATTTTTCCGTGACAAGTACGGTGCTATGCCCCAAGAGGTCTCGCAGGACCAGCAGCGGGTCGGCCTTGGAGAGGTAGAAGATAAGCGCGGCATCCGCGCCCGTATCCGTCACGAGCCTCGCGGCCTGCCGGTAGTGCCCGGTGACCAGGTATTCGAGAGTCCTCATCGAAAACGTATGACGGAGCCGATGGGGCCAGACATGCGGGAAACGAGGTTCGAAGCGGGTGCGGATCCGGGCGGATGTGCGCTCGAAGACCGTCGCCCAGGCGGTGAACGGTCCGCCACCACTCTTCACCGCCAGCAGACAGGACCCTCCGCCGGGGGCGACCAGACGGCGCCGCTCGGCCGGGACCAGTGACTCCCACGACCGGCGCACTCCATTGATCAACCCACCCCTCGCGTCGGGCCGGGTCACCAACAGCGGCTCGCCCCACCGCCGCGGCGGTCGCCAGCCGGAGCCTTCTGCCGTAGCCGCGCGGTCCAGCTCCAGATAGTCGTGGACACCTGCAAGGGCCTCGTAGGAGGTCCATGTGGTGCGGAACTTCTTCCCCTTGGTGATCCCGGGCGGCACTGGCAACGGGATCGGCACCGCGGTCGGCTCCGGCGGCAGGGCGGGGATCTCCCAGGGCAATAGATAGGTGAACTCCTGCAGCCGCAGCCCGGTGGCCAGCGCGAGATCACCGACGGCCCCGTTGCGGGTCAACTCCCGCCCGTAGAAGCCGGTATCGTCCGAGCCATCCGGGGCCAGCCCGCGCAGTGCCTTGCGGAACAGGTCAGTGAAGTCCGGTTCCAGGTACTTGATGGTCACGTGTGGCTTCGGGGTGCGGCGGACCGCCAGGTTCACCTGCACCTCCCGCCCGGTGCCGGCGAACAGGGCCCGCGCGGCGCGGTAGGTGAACGGCTCGGCCGTCGCGTACCCCTCGTTGATCGCCCACCGGTAGAACAACGACAGGATGCTCATGTGCTGGCCCCACGTCGTCGCCACGAACCGGGCCTTCAACGGACCGGCCGCCCGGTGCTCGGCGTACCGACTCAGTCCGGCCTTCAACCGTTCCCGCGAGTCGAACAGCCCCACCCCGTGCTCGGCCAGGAACTCGATCCACTCATTGAGGGCTCGCGCGTAGTTCTCCCACGAGCTCGGCGCCGGCGCCCCGCTGGCCGGGAGCTCACGCAGCCACCGGTTCACCACCGCCGCCGGGCGCGGTGCGGCGGGTCCGTCCTCGAAACGCAGGTCGTCGTCGATGAGCACGGGCATCCCCTCGGGGATCAACGGCCGATGCTCGACGTCCCAGGACTCCCAGCCCCGGGACGAGAAGAAGCTCAGGATCATGAGCGCCGACAGTAGAAACACCACACGGCTCGATGCAAAGCCCAAAGGCCCTGGCCAGTAGCTCAGTTGGAGTCAATCGCTACACGGAAACTAAGCAGAGACAATGTGGCGGAGTCGGTGCAGGATCCAGCCGTCCAGGTCCTCGATGTCCTTGAGGTGAGCGGATTGGCCAGCAGTCCGGTGTTCTCTTCGAAGATCTCCTCGGCTCGCCGGTAGGGCAGCCGGGCATGGCGGGTCTCTGGGCACACGTCCAGCGTCGCCGTTCCGGACGGGGCTGTGCGGCCGGTGAGGAACAGCAAGCCGCGGGTGCGGCGGGCGATCAGGCGGGCAGCAGCTGGGCGGTGCCGGACTGCCAGTGGATCCACTTGTCAGCGGGATCCGGTAGATCCGCGCGGAGGACTACGCGCTCCCGGGCCAGTGAGATACCGCTCGACCGCCGTACGTGGTCGGAGGGGCGCCACCCGGGCACGTGCGACCGCGGCGTACCCCCGGCTCCGGGAGCGATCACTGATTCGATCGCCCGGCGGTGGGAAAGCCTCGCCGCAGGTCGCGATGGTCGAGTAGCGGCTCCGCCGCAGTGAATCCGGTATTCGCTCCGGAGCCGCTTCGCAAGCGAGCTACTCACCGTTGGGAGCGGCTGCATCGAGTCATCGCCAGTTTCTTCCTATGTGCGAGAGCAGGCTGGGCAGCGACGCAGAGCACCAGGCAGAAGGTCCGATCGGTTGGCGTGACGGCTAACGTTGAGCAATTGTGGAAGCAGGAGGCTGAGTAGTGATGACTGTGTGCCTCCCTGCAGTGGCGCTCCGACGATGTCTTGACAGTCAGGGGCTTCAGGGGCTGGTCGGCCGTCGCCCAGGTCGGCGACTGATGCGCCCGGAGATCGGGGTCCTGTGGTGAGCGCGCCGGTCGTGGTGGGTGTGGACGGCTCGCCGTCGAGTCTTGACGCGGTTGAGGTCGCGGTCCGCGAGGCACGGCTGCGTGGGTGCGGGCTCAAGGTGGTGCACGCGTTCTGGCCCAGCATGCATGTGCCGGTCAGCCCGTCGTTGCTGGGGCCGGCCGAGGCCGGGCTCCGTGAAATGGTCGAGCGGCTGGTGGCTGAGGCGGTGCAGCGTGCGCGTGCTGCGGACCCCGATGTGAAGGTCGCCAAGGCCGTCGTCATGGGTGAGCCGCTGCGCGTGCTGGAGGCCCAGTCGCGTGAAGCTGCGCTGGTCGTGGTCGGCAGCCGTGACCTGGGAAGCTTCCGCGGACTGTTGCTGCGGTCGACGGCTGTGCATTTGGCCGCCCACGCCCGCTGCCCGGTCATGGTGGTGCGGGACCGGCCCGGCCCTGCCGGCTGGATCGTGCTGGGGGCCGACGGCTCACCAGCCGGCGAAGCAGCGGTCGATTTTGCCTTCGCAGAAGCCGCCCTCCGCGGCACCCGCGTCATCGCCCTGCACGCATGGACTCCTTGGAGCGTGCAGGCACCTCCACCTCAGGACTCTTCGATGCCCTGCGCATACGGGCCGGGCACGCTCGCGGACGGTGAGGAACGTCTGCTGGCCGAAGCGGTTGCCGGGCGCCGGGAGCGATACCCCGGCGTCACGGTCGAGTACAAGGTGGTACGGAGCGGTGCCCGCGAGGCGCTCACCGAGGCGAGCAAGAGCGCCGAACTCCTCGTCGTCGGTGCCCGGGGCCGCGGCGGGATCGCTGGCCTGCTGCTGGGATCAGTCAGCCAGGCTCTGCTGCACCACGCCCACTGCCCCGTGGTTGTCGCCCGGGCCCGGGCGGGCCCCGACGGGCCCGCCCGACCGAGGAGCCCTCGCCGTGAAAGAGCCTGAGCATAGCCACGGCCATCCGGCGCGGCACCGACGGGTGCTCGGCACTCGGCTGCTGATCGAGAACCCTCATGCACTGCCGGCGACGGAGGTGCTCAGGCACCTCGACGTCGACGCGGAACTCGGACTGGACGACGTGGAGGTCATCCGCCGCCGCTCACTCGTGGGACGCAACGCGCTCGCCGGCCGGAAGAAGCTGCCGGCCTGGGCCATCCTCGTCGACCAGGTCCGCAGCGCGGTCGTGGTGCTACTAGTGGCCGCGGCGGTGGCCGGGCTGCTCATCGGAGAAGTCGTGGAGGCCGCCGCCGTCGCCGTGGTGCTCGTCATCAACACCATCGTCGGGTTCGCCACCGAGCTGCGCGCTGTGCGTTCCATGGAGGCGCTGCGCCGGCTCGCCGCCACCGTCGCCGATGTCGAGCGCGAGGACCGCCGCGACGAGCTCGACGCAGTCGAACTCGTGCCTGGCGACATCATCTCGGTCGAGGGCGGCGACCACGTTCCCGCGGACGCGCGCCTGATCGAGGCCAGCGACCTCACCGTCGACGAAGCGGCGCTGACCGGGGAGAGCGAACCCGTCGCCAAGACGGTGGACGCCGTGGCCGTGGACGCCCCGCTGGCCGAACGCACCGGCATGCTCTACCTCGGTACCACCGTGCGCGCCGGCCGCGGCCGGGCGGTCGTGGTGGCCACCGGCACCGCCACCGAGGTCGGCCGCATCGCCGAAATGGCCGCCTCGACCGAGACGATGCAGGCACCGCTGCAAGCCGGACTGGAGCGGCTGGGCCGCACGCTGTCCTTGGTCGTCGTCGGTGTGGCCGGCGCGCTGGCCGGACTTGCCCTGCTACGCGGCCTCGATCTCCATGAAATCATCGAGGTGTCGATCGCGCTGGCCGTCGCCATCGTTCCCGAGGGCCTGCCCGCCGTCGCCACCCTCACCCTCACCGTCGGGATGCGGCGCATGGCCCGTCATCGCGCCCTGGTGCGACGGCTGCCCACCGTGGAGACGCTCGGCAGCACCACCGTGATCGCTTCCGACAAGACCGGCACACTCACCGCCAACCGCATGCAAGTCGTCGATGTCGCCCTGGCCGAAGGAGCCGACGAGCAGCGGCTATGGCAGAGCGCGGTCCTGTGCAACGACGCCGACATCGCCCCCGACGGTGACCCGGTCGGCGACCCCACCGAGGTCGCCCTTCTGCACGCCGCCCAGAACGCAGGCACCGACTGGCGACACCTGCGGAAACAGCACCCTCGCTGTGACGAAGTCCCCTTCGACCCCGCGACCAAGCGCATGGCAGTGGTCACCGACACCCACGTACACACCAAGGGAGCCCCCGAAGTCCTCCTCGACCCTCACCGCCATACCGAACTCCTCTCTGCCGCCGACGACATGGGCGGCAGAGCCCTGCGCACCCTCGTCATCGCCTCCGGGCCCGCCCCCGGACACCCCGTCGACGACCAGTCACTGCTCGCAGCCGCCGAGGTGCTCGGGGTGGTCGGGCTCGCCGACCCGCCCCGCCCGGCCGCCATCGAAGCCGTCAAAGCCTGCCACCAGGCAGGCATCCGGGTCGTCATGATCACCGGCGACCAGCCCCGAACCGCCGCAGCCGTCGCCGACCAGCTCGGACTGCACGCCCAGCAGCCCGTCACCGGCGCCGAACTCGACCGCCTCGACGACACCGCACTGGCCCGCGTCATCGACCAGACCGACGTCTACGCCCGGGTCGCACCCGAGCACAAGCTCCGCCTCGTCCAGGCCCTCCAGACAGCCGGCCACACAGTCGCCGTCACCGGCGACGGCGTGAACGACGCCCCCGCGCTGCGCCAGGCCGACGTCGGCGTCGCCATGGGCCGCACCGGCACCGACGTCGCCCGTGAAGCCGCCGACATCGTGCTCACCACGGACGACTTCAGCACCATCGAACACGCAGTCGCCGAAGGCCGCCGGGTATTCGACAACATCCGCCGCTTCGGGCAGTACCTGTTCTCCTGGCACCTGGCCGTCGTCCTCGTCGTGACCGCCGCGATCGCGCTCGGCGCGGACGCACCACTGGCCGGCCTCATGATCCTGTGGAACAACATCATCATCGACGTCATCCCGTCCTTCGCCCTCGCGCTCGAACCCAGCAGCGACGACGCCATGCGCCACCCACCCCGCCCCAAGAACGAACCCGTGCTCGGCGCCGCCACCCTGCGACGGATCCTCACCCAGGGTGCCCTCGTCGGGAGCGTCGGCCTGACCAGCTACCTCCTGGCCACGACCACCATGAACCTCGACCTCGACACCGCGAGAACCATGACCTTCGTGACCCTCACCACCGCACAGCTTCTCGCCGTCTTCAACGCCCGCACCGATACCGGCTCCGGCTTCCGCGGCGCCACCGCCAACCCCTACCTGTGGGCAGCACTCGCCCTCACCACTGCCCTGGAAACCATCGCCCTCACCGTCCCCGACCTCCGTAACCTCCTCGGTCTCACCACACTCGGCGCCGCTTCCTGGACCACAGCGCTCGCACTCGCCACCCTCCCCCTCCTGCTCACCCAATCGTCACGGATTCTGCGCATCCCCCGAACAAGGGAAGTCGCCCGACAGCACAGGGCCTAGGCTGGGCCGGCCACCAAGACGCCGGGCAGGCACTGTTCCATCAGTAGGCGGACCGCCTCGGCGGCGTCGACGTCGCTCCTGATCGAGCTGTACGGCTCGGCGAGGGGTCACGTGCCTATGGTGTCCGCCCTCCGGGCGTTCGGCCGGTGAGAGGGGGCGGGCCTCCCGTGCGGGGGCCGGAGGCTCTGGCGGATGCCGGGATCGGCCACGGGGCGCGGACGAGCGGGGATGGGGCTGGGGAGGAGCCCTTGGCCTGCCCAGGTTGTGGTCGCTGGGGGCGGTCTGGCGAAGATCCCGACGAGGATCATGCCGATCACGGCCAGTACGCCGAGGACGATGGCGACCGTCCACCGCCAGTCCTGGGGGTGATGGAGTCTGCTCGCACCAGGTGACGCCCGGCGGTGAGCAGCTGGCTGGGATTGGGGCCTGCGGGTTCTACGCTAAGCCGGGCTGGTCTGGCGGTGTTCCCGGTGCCGCCGTGACGGCCTTCGTGCGGCCTTCGCTCGCGCGGTGCCGTCGGCCTTGGATTGTCGTTATATGCCGACGAGACTATGGAATGTGGGGAGCGGAAGGGTGGGAGCATGGTGAGGGTGAGGGCAAGAACCGGTGACATCGAGAAGGCGGCCGGTGTGCTGCGCGCCGGAGGGCTGGTGGCCTTCCCGACCGAGACCGTCTACGGTCTGGGTGCCGACGCCGAGGACCCCGCCGCCGTCTCGCTTATCTTCCAGGTCAAGGGGCGCCCGCCCTCTCACCCGCTGATCGTCCACATCGGTAGTGCGGAGTACTTGGACGACTGGGTCCAGGACGTGCCCGCGACGGCCCGCCTGCTGGCCGAACGCTTCTGGCCGGGGCCGCTCACGCTGGTCCTGCGGCGCGGTCGCCGGGTGCCTCTGGAAGCGACGGGTGGCCTGGAGACGGTCGCCGTGCGTGTGCCCGACCATCCCGTCGCCCTCGCACTGCTGGCGGCCTTCGGTGGCGGTGTCACGGCCCCGTCCGCCAACCGCTTCGGCCAGGTCAGCCCCACCACCGCGAACGACGTCCGAGCCGGGCTCGGCGACGCCGTCGACTTCGTGCTGGACGGCGGCCCCTGCGAGGTCGGCGTCGAGTCCACCATCGTCGACGCCACGGGCGAGATCCCGACCATCTTAAACGACCACCCGCCGACGCCATTCAAGGAACAGCGATCAGGGCATCCCTCTGGAGGCCCTGATCTGCGTACCGATCGCCGATGTGCCTCGTGCCTGCCCTGCTGGCAGGCTCTCGCGCCTCGTACTGCGTCGGCTGTCCCGCGCCCTGAACAGCGCAGCGGCGGCAGTGGCCCGGTAGCACGCCGCCAGAACCTGCGGCACCGTACAGAGAGATCCCCACCCGTGCTCCGCTCTCCTGGATCCCGGTGGGGATCGTGCTCGCCTGGCAGGCCGCCCAGCGCACGGAACCTGCCGGGCGGGTCAGTCAGCCCCGCACAGCGGACTCGCGCCGATCGTCATACACGGCACCGGCAACCCCGATACTCTGAATTACCCGGTGTCACCCGGATTGGTCGATCCGTCGGCTGACCCCAGCCCCCGCCATGAGTCGGCCGACACACCGGGAAGGGGCCGGGCGCCTCCGGGTGCCCGGCCTCGCCCGTTGTCGGCGTATGTGGTGGTCTCCCCCCGGTACGAGTGCACGGCCCCGGCTGTTTGGTCGCCGCATAACGGGGTTCCGGAAGTGCACGGTGAGTCGAGCTCCCGGGAAGCGGGCGCTGTCCGGGCGGGGGCTGTGTCAGTGGCCCACGTAGGGGGTGCGCTCCGGTTTCTCCAGGTATGCGGGGCAGTCGGGGTTGCGGCAGGGCTCAGGGGTCCACACGGGCACGAAGATTCCGAGAGTCTTGTGCCGTCTCTTGATCGTCATGGTGAGGGGCTGCTTGCAGACCGGGCAGGCAAGCTCCCCTTGGGGGCCAGTCTCATGCTGGACTTTGCTCACTCTTTAACAATAGGTTCGGTGGTCGGAGAAGGGGAGAGGTCTGCGCAGGCGGCGTGGGTCAGCTCGCCGGGCGGGGCGGATCATCCGGTTCCTGGTGCTGCTCAGCATGTGCGCCGTTGTCGGGCCCGGGGTGCTGGGTTGCCGCGTCGGACGGGGCGGCTGCCTTCTTGTCCGGAGCGGCGTCGGTGTGGGGTGCGGCGGGTCGGCGCAGGCTGAGGGCGATGGCACCGGCCAGGATGATGACGATGACCGCGAGGCTGACCGGCGAGGGGATTTCCGGGATCCCGGCGCTGATCGTCTTGTGGGACGCCTGGAGGACGAGCTTGACGCCGATGAAGGCGAGGATGATCGCGAGGCCCTTGCTCAGGTAGTGGAAGCGGTCCAGGAGATCGGCGAGCATGAAGTACAGGGCTCGCAGGCCGAGGATGGCGAAGGCGTTGCTGGTGTAGACGATGAAGGCGTCGTTGCTGATGGCGAGGACGGCGGGGACGCTGTCGACGGCGAAGATCAGGTCGGCTGCCTCGATCGCGGCAACCACCGCGAGGAGCGGGGTGGCGATGCGTTTGCCGGCCTCCTTGATGAAGAACTTCGTGCCGGCGTACTCGTCCCGGACCGGAATGATCCTTCGGAGCAGCCGTACGGCGAAGCTCTTGCCCGGGTCGAAGCTCTCCCGCTCGTCCCTGAGGAGCTTGTAGGTGCTGTAGAAGAGGACGGCGGCGAAGGCGAACAGGACCGCGGTGAAGCGGTTGACCACGGCGACGCCGAGCGCAAGGAAGATCCCGCGGAAGACCAGTGCGCCGATGACGCCGAAGAACAGCACGCGGTGCTGGTAGGCGCGGGGCACCCTGAAGTAGGCGAAAATCACGGCGAAGACGAACAGGTTGTCGACCGACAGGCTCTTCTCCAGCAGCCACGCGGTGGTGTACTCCGTACCGGCTGTCGCGCCGAGGACGAGAAAGACGACGCCGCCGAAGATCAGGGCGAGGCCCACCCACAGGCCGCTCCAGGCGGCGGCCTCCTTGAAGCCGATGACGTGCGCCGTGCGGTGGGCCAGCAAGTCCACCGCCAGCGACACCACCACCGTCGCGGCGAACGCCCCCCACAGCCACAGCGGAACCTCAAGCACACCAGTCACTTCCCAACGGCCCGCGCGACCCTGCACGGACCCTTATACGGGAGTCTGTGGGATTTCACCCCACCGGGCGACACCAGGAGCGTGGGACCTTGGCATGCTCTCGCCGCCTCGCCAAGCACGTACACCGTCGGACCGTGAGCGGAGGAAGAGGCCGCCGCAGCGGTCGGCAGAGTGGGATCGCGCCGCGGCATGGCCTTCCTGGTTGCGGTGGCCCGCTGGTCTTCACGACGGGGCCCGGTCGCCCTGTAGCGGACGGAGGGGGCCGGGGGGAGTCTTGGAAGAGAGACAGCATCGCGGCGACGGTCCTGGTCGATGGGAGCCGTGTGAAGCCGTGCTACCAGGCTGGGCACGCCGCCACGGACGGGTCCCAGGCGGGAGAAACGGATGATGAGCGGGCCGGTGGTGGTGGGCGTGGACGGCTCGCCATCCGCCCTGGCAGCAGTGGACGCCGCAGCGCAAGAAGCATGGCTGCGAGACGCGGAACTGCGCGTTGTGCACGCGTTTCTCTGGCCCGCGCTGCACGTACCGCCCGGCTCGTCACCGCTGGGACCTCCCACGGGCACTGTGCACGAAACGGTCGAAAGGATCGTGGCTGAGGCCCTGGAACGTGCCCGGAGCCGGGCTGCGGGCCTACACGTCAGCCACGCTGTGATCATCGGTGGGGCAGTGGCGGTTCTCCAAGCTCAGTCTCGTACCGCACAGCTCGTCGTCGTCGGTCACCGAGGCTCCGGGGGCTTCGTCGAGCTCCTTGTGGGTTCCACTGCCATACAGCTGAGCGCGCACAGTGACTGCCCGGTGATGATCGTCCGTGGGCGGCCGGCTCCGGCCGGTCCGGTGCTGGTGGCTGTCGACGGGTCGCCCCAGGGACAGTCAGCCATCGCCTTCGCCTTCTGTGAAGCTGCGCTGCGGGGCACAGAGCTCGTCGCGCTGCACGCCTGGAGCACTTGGTCCGATCACAGTGAGCATGCTCTGGGCCGCAGGGTGGACATCGTGGATCTGGTGGGCGACGTGGACCACCTCCGGCAGCAGGAAGAGCGAGAGCTGACCGAGGCCCTGGCGCACCACCGCAAGCAGTACCCCGGCCTCACCGTGCGGCCCCGCCTGGTTCGCGGGCGCACCCGCCCGGCACTGATCGAAGCGAGCGCGGATGCCCAGCTGATGGTGGTCGGTGCACGTGGACATGGCGGGTTTGCGGGCCTGCTGCTGGGATCGGTCAGCCAGGCCGCTCTCCATCACGCCCACTGCCCGGTCGCTGTGGTGCGAGCCGGCCCCTGACCAGCACCACACCGGGGCCAGACAGACCGCGACGATGGCCAACGCCGACAGGTGGTTCCCGGTGACCTGACGGGAGCCACCGGGGCGTCATCGTCAGCTGATGCGGACGGGTAAGGCTTTGCTGGATCGCGGACTTGCCGCCCTCACACCTTTTCGAAGACCATGCGGAAGACGGTGAAGCGGCCCTCGCGCAGGAACCTGAGCGCGGTCTTCTGCTCCCTGATGATGTCGGACACCGCGTCTTCGCCAATGAGTTCCGCTCCGCGTACGCGGTTGGCCTCTGCCTTTTCCAACCAGCTGCGTACCGTGGCGACACCGTCGTCAGGGTCGGTGTGCGCCTCCACGATGCGGAACAACCCGCAGCTGGCGTCGATGAGTTCGTCCCGGGTCGGAAGAAAGCACTCGGGATACACCTTTCGCGACGCGTGCAGGCCCTCGCGTACGTTCTTGATGCCGCCGAGGATGTCCTTCAGCCCAAGGCGTTCACGGGTGCCGCCACTCCCATGCGGGGCCAATTGCTGGGGAGGCAGGACCAGGGAGGCGAGCCACCCGCGCTCATTCCAGGCGTTGGCCTGTACGGACAGGCGCCCGCCCGGCCGCAGCCAGGAATGACAGTGCTGAAAGAATTCGCGGTACCGGGCGACACGCTTCGCCCGCCATACGGTGTTCCCGGCGCAGTGCTCGATTACCTCGATCGCGATGATGGCGTCATAAGGCCCGTCCGGTTTGTGATCGAACCAGTTCTCGGCCCGGACCTCGCAGCGCGGCCAGTGCTGGTCACGGGCCCACGTGGCCTGGCCGGGACTCATAGTGATCCCCACCGCGTGCTTGACGTGATGCACTGTCACCAGTCGGTGCAGGAGGCTGCCGTACCCGCAGCCGACGTCGAGCACACGATCCGCGCCCACGGCGTGAGCAGCCTCGGCGTGATAATCGAGCTTTCGGTTCTGCGCCGATTCGAGTGTGTCGCCCTCCTCCCACATGCCGTAGGAGAAGACGAGCTCGGGCCCCAGGAACAGCCGGTAGAAGTCACCCAGGAAATCGTATTGATGCAGGATCGCCTTCGACGACGTTCCCTTGTACGAGGATCCCTTTTTCGCTCCGTGCACCACAGTAGCCACCAGTCCGTTTCGGAGACGAAGGCCAGCCGGCCAGCGCAGACATCGGCCCAGATAACTGGGTTCGAGGGCAGAGCCTTGGGATACACACCGGGCTGCTGCCCGTAGCCCGCTCGATCGGCGGCAGCTGCTCAGGACCTCCCCAGGCTTGCTCACCGCCATTTCCCCATCCGATCGCCGCACTGCCCGGCGATGGAGCGTTGCTTGTCCAGGTTCACCCGAGAGCTGGCCGGCACCTGGGCGGACGGTGCGACATAGTGGACGGTGGCTCCGGCCAGATCCTCGGCGAGTCCGGGGTTTTCCTGGCTCCACTGCGTGCACTCGGTCGACCATCGGCAGAATGAAGAGTTCCTGCACCTTCTCTCGCGTCTGGCCGGTTGTCTCCCGCTCCCGGTAGGTATACGGGTGCCAGCCGAGCCCGGCTGGCATCTGGGCACGGCTCTTGCCCACCCGCACGCGCAGATGGACCAGGCGCTCGCCCCTCCCCAGGTCACACAGGTCCAGCGGGCGCCTCAAGGCGCTGACACGCCTGACGCGGCGTGCCCCCGATGGCAGGGGATCTCGCGATGATGAGCTCATGGACGTCACCGAGGTACTCCTGCCCGGGGTCGGGCTCCGCTACGAATTCACCAACTACGAGGGGGACCGCGTCGGCATCGTCGCGGGACGGACCGGCGATTTCGAATTGGTCGTCTACGTGGGCGGTGACCCTGACGAAGCCCGTCCCGTGGTCCGGCTCAACAGCGAGGAAGCCGATACGGTCGCCGAGATCCTGGGCGCGCCGCGCATCGCCGAGCGGTTCGCCGATCTCACCAAGGAGGTGCCCGGACTGCTGTCGGGACAGGCCGAGGTCCGGGCCGGCAGCCCCTACGTGGACCAGCCACTGGGCAGCACAAGGGCGCGGACCCGTACCGGCGCCTCGATCGTGGCGATCGTCCGCGGCGAGGACGTGATCGCCTCACCAGCGCCGGACCAAGTACTCCGAGCCGGTGATGTCCTGGTGGTCATCGGGACCCGTCAGGGGATCGCAGGCGTGGCACAGATCGTCCAGGGCTGAGCGTGCACACACCTGTCACGCTGCTGCTTGAGCTCGGGATCATCCTCGCCGCCCTCAGCGTGCTCGGCGCTGTGGCACGGCGGTTCACGCTGTCGCCCGTCCCGCTCTACCTGCTCGCCGGTCTGGCCCTCGGCGAGGGAGGCATCGCTCCCGTCCCCGCCGCCGGCGAGTTCGTAGAAATCGGAGCCGCCATCGGCGTGGTCCTGCTGCTGCTCACACTCGGCCTGGAGTTCTCCCTCACCGAGTTCACCGCCAGCCTTCGCCGGCACGTGCCCTCTGCCCTGGTCGACCTGGTGCTGAACGCCGCGCCTGGCGCGGCGGCCGGATGGCTGCTCGGCCTGGACGGCATCGGCATCCTGGCGCTGGCCGGCGCCACGTACATCTCCTCTTCGGGGATCGTCGCCCGGCTCCTGGCCGACCTGCACCGACTGGGCAACCGGGAGACACCGGCCGTCCTCTCGGTGCTGGTCATGGAGGACTTCGCCATGGCCGCCTACCTGCCCCTCCTGGCCGTCCTCGCTGCCGGTGGCCCCTGGTGGCAAGCCGCACTCGGCGTCCTCGCCGCCATCGGCGCCGTCCTCGCAGCCTTCACCGCCTCCTACCGGTGGGGCCACCACCTCGGACGGCTGCTCTCACACCCCGACGCCGAACAACTCATACTGCGAGTCCTCGGCCTCACCCTGATCGTGGCTGCAGGGGCCGAACTCATCCACGCCTCCGCGGCGGTCGGCGCCTTCCTCGTCGGACTGACCCTCACCGGCGAGACCGCCAAACGCAGCCGCGCCGTGCTCAGCCCTCTGCGGGACCTGTTCGCCGCCGTCTTCTTCCTCGCCATCGGGCTCTCCGTCAGCCCGGATGACCTGCTGCCACTCCTGCCGGCCGCCCTCGCACTGGCCGCGGTGACGACCGCGACGAAGCTCGTCACCGGCCGGTACGCCGCGTCCCGGGAACAGGTCGGTCGCCGCGGTCAGCTCCGGGCCGGAACAGCCCTCATCGCACGCGGCGAGTTCTCCCTCGTCATCATCGGCCTGGTCGGCACGATGCACGACAACCTCGCCCCCCTGGTCACCGCCTATGTCTTCGTCCTCGCCATCACCGGCCCCGTCCTCACCCGCTTCTCAGGTGCTTTACCCGCCACCAAAGCGCGCAGAACAGCCAGCATAACCAAGTGAAGACATTCGTCCGGGGGCCGGGGAGGTGCGGCGACAACCTCCTGAACTGCAGTGCAGTGGTCTGCGGTTGGGCTCGCTGGCCGGGCGATGAAGGGGCATGGCTGGTGCCCAGTGCCGGGCCAGCGAGGAGTTCGGCCCGGCCCTCGTCGTACCCGCTTTCAGCGCCAACGCCACAGCAGTGTTCGCAGGTGCATCGTTGCCCACCACCCACCATCCTGTGTCACAGGTGTGAGGGCCGGCCCAGGAGGCGGGCTCCGACGCGCGGCGGGGCGGGCACCGTGCACCCGCGGCCGTTCAGAAAGCCGGCACGGGTAAGCCCTGGACAGAGCATCCTGTGGTTCTGAAATCAGCAGCGCAATGGTGGAGCCGGCGTCGGCTTGATCTGGCCTGGTCGGATGCGTCCGCCCGTGCGGCACTGGCCGGGATCGGCCCTGAGCCGTTGGGCGTGGTGCTCGGCCTGGTCATCGGGAAGGCAGTGGGATTCTTCGCGGGCACCCGCCCGTGTGACACGGTACCCCCGGGCACAGCCTCCGAGCGGAACTCGACCGTGATCTTCCCGTGCCAATGGAGGTCCTCCGCCTCGTCGACATGCTCCTGCCCCCCGGTGGCACCCTCGGGGGGCACCGGACCGTCATCCGGACTGCCGTTCGCTCTCACCCTGCTGAGCGTGTACCCCTGCATGTTCTCCCAGCACTACCTCGCGGCTCACGGACCGCATCGCACAACGGGGCCCGGGAATGATGATGTCGCCAACTACCGCATGCAGGAAGGTCGTTCACAACCCTGGACCGCCTCGGCCGGGCATGGCATTATCAAAGTGGAAGCTTAGCTGCGGCACGCTGAGAGCGGTCGTAGCAGCCAGGGACGACCGGCCGGGGGACGAGCATGAGGAGGGGCACCGGCGCACCGGCGTCACGCCTGTGGTGCACTGTGCTGACCTTGCTCGCTTTCGTCCTGCCCCTGCTGCTGGGTGGTGGGGCGGCGTCCGCCGATGTGAGAGCCGCACGGGCTGTCCGGGCCGCCGCGCAGTTCGTCGCTCAGCCCGCGCAGACCTCGCGCGGTTATGAATCCGAAGAGGAGTCCAAGCGCGAGACGCGCGAGGATGAGCGCGGGCAGTATCGCGGTACCTCCCGGCACACCGGTTCCCACGAGAAGACCCGCCACGCGCAGGGGCACCTAACCGAACTGCCTGACGCCGCGACGGCTTCCGGCAATCCTTCGGCGGGTCACACCACCAGGGCCGTGTCGAGACCGACCCAACTCCCCGTCCTGCACTGCGTCTTCCGCTGCTGAGCACGGTTTTTGGGGCGGGGTTGAGGATCATTGGCGCGAAAGCCGGCGCCTGGACTCGTCCGTGACGTTCAGGGCGCACGCAGCGGCCCCGTTGTCTGCGGTAGCGGGTCTGCGGGGCTCGGAGTGCCAAGCGCACGTCGTGACGAGTACTGAGCGCATGGTGTGACACGCGCGTTCCCCAGTCCCTGGTCTGCCCCACTCAGCCTTCCTTCGCGCGTTTCCGCCGCCACCGGCTCGGTGGCAGCTCTCAGCAGCAGGAGACCTCTCATGGAGACCTTCATTCAGCATGCCCGGACCCTGACAGCCCGTATCGCCGACCGGAGCGAAGAGCAGGAAACCTACGGCCGGCTGGCGGCCGGCCAGTCGCCGCTCGCGCTCTTCATCACCTGCTCCGACTCCCGCGTCGTACCGTCCCTGATCACCGGGGCACGCCCGGGTGAACTGTTCGAACTGCGGACGGCCGGCAACGCCGTGCCCGTCTACCAGGACGACATGGCGGCCTGTGCGGAAGCCGCCACCATCGAGTACGCGATGCGCGTGCTGCGTGTCGCCGACATCGTGGTGTGCGGTCACTCGCACTGCGGCGCGGTCGGCGCCAAGATCCGCGGTGAGGACCTGACCGGCG
>NZ_BBUY01000035.1:0-887 GCF_001590865.1 Streptomyces sp. NBRC 110611 | reverse complement strand
GCGAAGAGCAGGAAACCTACGGCCGGCTGGCGGCCGGCCAGTCGCCGCTCGCGCTCTTCATCACCTGCTCCGACTCCCGCGTCGTACCGTCCCTGATCACCGGGGCACGCCCGGGTGAACTGTTCGAACTGCGGACGGCCGGCAACGCCGTGCCCGTCTACCAGGACGACATGGCGGCCTGTGCGGAAGCCGCCACCATCGAGTACGCGATGCGCGTGCTGCGTGTCGCCGACATCGTGGTGTGCGGTCACTCGCACTGCGGCGCGGTCGGCGCCAAGATCCGCGGTGAGGACCTGACCGGCGCCCCCGCGGTACGCGACTGGCTGGCGCAGCAGATCTCCGACGAACTGCCCAAGGACGACGAGCCGACGGTCTCGGCCGCGGTCCAGCAACACGTGCGCGAACAGCTCAACCGGCTGCGCGGCTACCCCTGCGTGCAGGAGCGGCTGGCCGCCGGCGAGGTGAATCTGCACGGCTGGTTCTACGAAGTGCACACCGGTCTGGTGGCAGCACATCACCCGGCCTCCGACCTGTTCCTCCCGCTGTAAGGGGTGTGTGCACCGTGAGCCGATTCACCACCTTCCGAGCGAACGCCACTACCTTCCGGGCGGACTTCGCCGCCTCTCTCGTCGTCTTCCTCGTGGCCGTCCCGCTGTGCGTGGGGGTGGCCGTCGCCTCCGGCGTACCGGCCGAGCTGGGTCTCGTCACCGGTATCGTCGGCGGGCTGCTGACCGGTCTGCTCCCCGGCAGCAGTCTGCAGGTCAGCGGCCCGGCCGCGGGCCTGACCGTGCTGGTCTTCGAAGCGGTCAAGGAGTACGGCGTCGGCGCACTCGGTGCGCTGGTGCTGGCCGCCGGAGGTCTGCAACTCGCCATGGGCGCCCTGAAGT
>NZ_BBUY01000034.1 GCF_001590865.1 Streptomyces sp. NBRC 110611 | reverse complement strand
CGCAGCCGCGGAGCGCCGCCGCGGCGCGGCGTGAGGCAGTTGCGGTCCTGCGGACCGCTCGTTTAATGCCGCTGCGCGGCATTAAACGATGGCGCGCTGCGCGCGCCTCCGCTGGCTACGAGGCGGGTGCCGGTCTGCGAATTTAAGTCAATTAACTAGTGTGAAAACGAACTTACCGATCCGCTTTCGTGGTGATTTTCCCAGCCTCAGAGTGCAAATCCAATATGCGCGACTTCATAGTACAGCTCTGGCGGGGAGTCAATTTCGCTAGCGTAGTCCATCCAGACTGTATCAAGGGTTGTTTCATCTCCGGTTGACCAAGCATCAATTAGGTTATCCCAACTGCGTTGGCTGGGGCGGATTTCGCGTTCGTTGGCTTCCTTTTGTGCACCCTGGGCCTGCTTACGAACGTCCCGCCAGTCGACTGGGGTGATACTCATTCGTTTGCCGTGGGCGCGCTCCTTGAGTTGAGGTGCCACGGCTTCTCGAACACCGGGTGGTGGGGTACGTCCGGTTCGTTTCCAATTGGTGGCGCGGAGTTGCCAGTAGGCGTGGTTGATGCGTTGTCGGCTGGCGGGACTGGGGGTGCGGGTCTTCCAGCCGCGGCGGGTGCGAGCGGGGATGCCGGCGCATTCCGTGGCCTCGTGTCCCCCCTTGCGGCTGTTGAGGTATTTCAGTTGGGCCCGGACGTCCGGTGAGACGTCTGTAGGTGGTGTGACGTCTCCGTTTTCCATCAAGCCAAGGAACTCGACGTTGAGTTGCTCACCGAACGTGGTGCCGCCACTGTCGGGCCCGCGGCCCCAAGTTCCCAGATGCCCTCCGGTGTGTGGCTGACGCGGCCGACTGGGGGTCACTTCTTACCCTTCCGTGAGATCTTTTTGACCTTGATCTGATTCAGCGCGCGTCCTTCCGTAAAAAGCAGCTTGCCGTTCCAACGAGCCGCCCACACATCGCCATCGAGGTGCAGTTCGTCCGTGCCGCCGACCTGGACAACCGTCAATCCTGCTTGGTATGCGCGGATTGCCTTTCGCCGTAGGTTGGAGAATGCTTGGCCGCGAATGATGTGCTGCCATTCGGGGCGCCGCAGTTCATGGTTCTTGCGGCTGTCACCCATGGTCGAAACCAACTTTGCGTACATTGTAGCAATGTAAGTCTTCGTCAGTTCATCCTCCTCGGAAATAGCGTGCATGCGGGCCTCATTGAGCACATGGACGAGTGTCTTAAAGAGAGATGCGCTGCCCTTTGCGACGTAAGCTTCCCGGATCACCGGTAGCGTGCACAATTCTCCGTACGAGGGTGAAGCGAAGTCTTTCAGGCTGAGCAGCACCGATGTCGGCACCCAGAGCGTGCCGGAGTTCTCGCGGTCGTCGCCGAGAGGGTGAGGAAGTTCAGGGTATTCCCAGTCGATCGGGTCGATGCGGCAGATTCCCGAAAGGTCGAGTCCCTTGCCATAGTTAGCTAGGTCGTCCCATCCTTCGGGGTTGTGGGTGATGGTGCGGATCGGGAGGTGTGCGGACTGGAGTGCGGCGAGGTAGGCGGCGTTGACGTCGAGCTCGGTCACCTCGGTGCCGTCGGGCACGGAGGTGTTGGTGAACTTCGGGCGGGCTTCCCATACTTCGTCGGCGTTGTCGCGCCGCTTGCGGGTCAGCGGTTCGGGCAGCTTCGGGTAGGTCGTGTGCTGATAGCTCGTCTCCACTCGCGTCGCCTCGAACAGCTCCATCACATCGGGAATCGCCGAACCGCCGTCGCCGGCCAGTGCTTTCAGGGCTGCGGCGGCGTCGCCATCGTGTGCCTGCAGTGCGCGGGCAACCCGGTCGGAGACGAATGTAGACAGGCTGGCCTTCGCGGAACTGGGACGCCGTTGGGGGCGTACGGGTGGCGCCGTGGATGTGGTGCGTGGCTGCTCCGGCGGAATGGTGCTGGAGGGGGTGGTGCGCGTCGTCTCCCGGGGGGAGCGTGCGGGTGTGGTGGACCGAGGTAGGTGGTGGGTGGTGGGTTCGGGTGTGGTGGAGGTGGCTTGCACGGGGGTGGGGGCCGGACTGGCGGGGACGTCGGCGAAGCGGGCGTAGGGCAGTTCGGCGCGCAGTTGGGTGGTGGTCTGTGGGCCGAAGTCGCGTTCGGCGATGTCGATGTGGGCGTGCTCGCCGGTGCGGGCCAGGGTGAGGGTGACGTCTGGGTCCAGCGCGTTCACCATCTCGGGGAGGTCGGTGTCGAACGCGGCCAGGACTGGGATGTTCCGGGTCCGGGCCAGGTGGGACAGGATGCGTGCGGCGGCGGGGAGCGCGGGGCCGGACAGTGGCACCGCGGGGTCGTGGATGTGCTGGAGGCGGTCGACGACCACGAGTGCCAGGCCGGTGATGTCCGGGGCGGTTTGCGCGATGACTTCGGCGGTCAGGCCAGTGCCGTCGTCCATGTGCAGGGGCGCGCCAACGAGTCGGGCCCGTGTTTCAGCTGCCGCCTGTTCCTCCGCAGAGGCCAGGGTGCCGGTGCGCAGCCGTCGGTAGTCCACCGGGGTCTCGGCGGCGATGATCCGCGCGGCGATGTCTGCCCGGGTCAGTCCTGACGCTGCGTAGAGCACAGGGAGTTGCCGGGTGAGGGCAGTGTGGCGGGCAGCAGCCGCGGCGAGCAGGCTTCCGCCGGCGCCCGGGGCAGCAGCGATCAGTGTCAGTGTGCCCGGCCTGAGGCCGCCGAGTGTGTGGTCAAGAGCATGAAGGCCGAACGAGGCTGCCTGGCTGCCTGCGCCGGAAGCACCAGGTGTCAAGACCTCATCCAGGGCGTCGTCCAAGGCCGTCAGACGGCGCGCGGCCGTTGTTGCGTCCGTCGGGATGCCGGTGGGCGTGGCGGTAGTCGGGTGGGCGGTGGGAGCTTCGGGAAGCAGAGCTGCAGCGGGTGTGCGACGGTGCAGCAGCAGCTGCGGGGTGCCGGAGGCTGCAGCGGCCAGCAGATCGCCCAGCTTCTTGCGTGCGGTGGTGACCGTCGTGGCCGGCAGGGCGGAGAGCTGGGCCTGCCAAGTGGCGTCCAGGTGGCTCAGCGGAGAGAGCACGGCGCACTTCGCACCGCGGCCGATCAGTGCGGGCCGGCCTGCCGCGGCGGCCTCCACCAGGTCGTACAAGGCCTTGCGTGCCTCGTCGATACCCCACCGCCGCACGGCGGTGGCTGCGGGGGTCGTGGCGCCTGGTGTGTCCTCGGCCATGTCTGCTCCTCCCTGCACAGGAAACACGTAAGACACGTAAGAATTTAGCGTAAGGGTGTCGTTGATGCGATGGCGCTCACCCGTTACGGGTGCAGTCGGCAGTGCGCTCCCGAATTCCAGGCGTCGTCGCCGTCTCCACTCGATGGAATTGTCTGAATTTCACCGGATGACCGTGGTCAAGTCGAGGGAGCTGAGATATGTGCGCTGGTCCCGGACAGGCACCTTGTAGAAAGGTCTGTGCGAAGGTGCCTGATTTTCCCCTATGCACTGTGTCGGCGGAACGGTTCTGCGCCCAGCCGCTGTCAGACCCGCCCATCACGATGCGCACATGAGCCTCACTTCAGTTCTCACCGACCCCACCTCTGCCATGTCGTGCTTCCTTGCAGAGCACCTCCCCTTCACAGAAAAGGTGGTAGCCGACCTCCGCACGCGCCTGAAGAATTGGCCCGCACCCGTCGTGCCCGACGCGGGCGCAGGACGACGGCCGGAGTATCCGATGCTCGGACACACCATCGACCATCGGTTGCGGATCAGTCTGGGTGCGCCCACCGGCGGGCCGATTCAGGAAGGCGTGGTGCGGACTGTCATCGACGATGCGGGCTGGCCCAGTCCCGAGATCATCGGCACCGTGATGGCAGCCGGGACGGCCTTGCTGAAGGAACTGGAACGGTTCGAGGACGAGGCGGGGCAACCGCTGGCGCTGGAGGCCGAAGCCGAGGAGAGGCTCATTCGCCTGTGCCATCTCGCCTCGCACTTCGAGACCATCTTCCGTTGCGGAGGGTGGGTGCGCGGCAACCGCCTCGGTCTGTGCAGCCCGGGGGCGGACTTGGATGACTTGGCTGCCATGGTTCCGGATTATGTCGTTGCGGACATTCGGTGCCAGATGGCGCTGGCAGCCGAGCCCGGGCCGTTTTCGCGTCTGCGGGAGCTCCCTGCCCAACTACGGGTCTGCGGACCGGCCTTCGACGGCAGCACGGACGTCGGCGGTGCAGACGCGGACTTCATCCTCGACGGGAAGCTGATCGACTGCAAGGCAACCATCCGCCCTGGGCGGTTGGGGCAGGCAGAGATCTACCAGCTGGTCGGGTACCTCCTGCTGGACTACAGCAACGCCTATGCCATCAACGGCGTGGGACTCTACCTCTCCCGCCAGGGCGCACTCATCGACTGGAGCGTGGAGGACTTTCTCGGTCTCCTGGGTGCGCGCCTGGACCTTGAGACTCTCCGAGCCGCATGCCGATACGCGTTGACCGGTGGCGCGGAAGGTGATCCGCCACCAGCTGGAGGCCAGCGCGATCTCCTTCCTCCTCCCCGCACCAGGCCAGCCGTGCAGGAGACCCTCTTCGACGCAGAGTAGCCACAACGTAGACCCCGTTCTCCCGTAGCAGACCACAGGCCGCCGTTGGGTAATAGGCTCTCCGCGCCTGCCCAAACGTACGGCTCATCGGAAGAGGGATCCTTTCGTTCTCCGGAGGTCACGAAGCGTTGCGTCAGAGGGCGGGGTCGGTTTCCGTATCGAAGAAGTCGATGGTGCGCCTGTACTCGGGATGGTTCTTGTCCATCTGAATGCCGAGGTGAATGGGGGCTGGGTACTGGGTGCGGTGGTTCCAGTGGAGTGCGTGGTCGCACAGGCGCGCTGCCGCCAGACCGTAGGTGAGCGGGGGCTGGCCGTCTGGGTGGTGGAGAACGGTGATCTCTGTGGCAGTGTGGCTGTACCAGGTCTCTGCTTGTTCCGCCGGGTCGGCGCTGCCCCATCGGGTGTAGAACTCTCCGGCGCGGGCGTATCGGGATCCGCTCGTGTATTGGTGGGGGAGGTTGCAAAGGATGAAGGTCTTGTCGGTGTTCTCCATCTGGAACAGGCCGGTGGCAAGTTTGCCTTCCGTAGTTTCGGTTTCCCCATCATCGACGTGGACGAGGCGTTCGATGAGGGCGGGCGAGGCCACGTCGTCGCTGGCGGAGGTGACGCGGACGACGGCCTGGGGCCGCTGGTCTGCAGACAGGGTGAATCCGGGCAGCGCCGGTCTCTTGTCGACGAGTTCGTCGGCGTCCGGCGTCTTGCCAAGGTGCCGGTTGGCCGACAGCGGCCAGATGCTGCGTGCTTCGGCCCCTGATACGTAGACGGCGTAGCCGGTCGCCGTGCCCGCGTGCCCGCCTAGGTCGTACAGGGCGCGGTCGACCAGGCGCGGCAGAAGGGCGTCACGGCGCCTGCCTTCTGGCAGCGGGCGCGCGCGGTGGGTGCTGTTGGCGGTGGCGTAGTCGAGCCAGACGCCGCCGGTGCGGTGTTCGTTGGGGAGGAAGGCGAGGGTCTGCCACTGGCCGGCACGGGGGACGAGGGCGACGAGGGTCCACATTAGTTTGGGTTCCTCGGTCAGGGGGCCGCGGCGTTCGCCGAGTTGCTGGCGCAGGTGGAGGCCGACGTGGACGAGGGGCTCCTTGAGGCCGTTCGGGCCGAAGGTGAGCGCCTTGGTCAGCCGGGGGTGGACCAGGCCGGCCGCGCGGTGGAGATCGGCGATAGCCATGTGGCCGCGGTGGTCGCCTTCGAGGTCCCGGCCCAGGCATTCGAGGTCCGTGGTGATCTCACGGGGCTTCTTCTTGGGGTTGCGGCGGCCGGGCTTGTAGGGGGTGAGGAACTGGGCGAGGACCCTCAGGCGGGCGAGTTCACGGCTGGCGTGGGGCTTGGCGTCCAGGGTGTAGGGGTCGGTGAGGGTGGAGTCGGGCATTTTGGAGACGCGGCGCTGGCGGGCCCAGGCCTTGGCGTCGTACTCGGTCTCGCACAGGGCGAGGATGCGGGTGCCGTCGGGGGCGTTGAGGCCGTTGAGCTGGCGGGTGAGGGCGGCGCGCTTGTCGTGGTGGTCGCCGTGGGCCAGGAGGTCGTCGGCTGCCTGCAGCAGTACTTCGACGTGCTCGGTGACGGGAACGAGCCGGTCTTCGGGCATGCCGGTTTTGGCGAGGTCGGGGCGGTTGAAGTGGTAGGCGAGCAGGCGCTGCATGCGGGTGCGCATGTCCTGGTGGCGGTAGGGGGCGAGGATGCGCAGGCGTTCGCATCCGGAGGCGGCGATGATCCGGTCGAAGTGCGGGTCGTCCAGGAGGACGGCGTCGCGGCCGTCGATCGTGGTCCGTCCGTAGCCGAAGTGGCGGCCGGCGATCTCGTGGGTGCGCAGCAGAGGCTGGTCGAGCACGGCGCTGGTGTGCCGGGCGAGTTCTCTGCGGGTGTACATGCCCACGCCCTTGCCGAGGGGGAAGCTGCCGGAGAAGGGGATGAGCGCGCGGAGTTTTCCGGGTGGTCCGGCCAGGTCGAGGGTGCTGGGGGCGAGGAAGTCGGTTTCGTCCTGGTTGCGGGGGAAGACGTGTTCGCCGTGCAGTCGGGTCCAGGCGTCCAGGGCGAGGCGGGTGGTGTGGTCGAGGTGGGTGTGCTTGCCTTTGCCGCCCATGGCGAGGTTGAGGAGGGGCCCGGTGTCGTCGCGGGGCGCGAACCAGGCGGTGCGCGCGCTGTTGAGGGTGTAGCTGAGCCGTGAGACGCGGGGGTGGACGACGGCGACGGGGTGCAGGAGGCCGGGGTGGGATTTGACGGCCACCTCAAGGCGCAGGGTGGCGTAGCGCATTGTGGTCTTCCATGCGGGGTCGTCGTCCTCGCCAGGGGTGTCGGTGTTGTCGCTGTCGCCGTAGGCGGCGCCCCAGGTGTTGGTCCACAGCAGGTCGTTGTCCCAGACCTGGAGGGAGTTGTTCAGGTCTGCCCGGAAAGAGATGATTTTGCCGTCGATCTTCCAGGGTTCGTTGCTCAGGTGCTGGGCGACGGCCCAGCCCGCTGCCGCCCATACCCAGCCGGGGGCGTCGATGCAGTCGGAGGTGCGGGTGATGTGCTCCCACAGGGAGACTTCTTCGGGGGCGGTGCCGGCGATGAGGTCGGCGAGCTCGCTGTGGTAGCCGAAGGAGAACTGGTCGGCGGGGGTGTGCAGGAGGGCCTGTTCCCACAGGATGATCGCGGCGTGCAGGTCGTCGCGGCCGATGGGCCGGGTGGTGGCCAGGTACTTCGGGGGGTTCGTTTTGGAAGTGGGATGCAGGGTGGCGCAGGTGTAGCCGATGGCGCGCAGGACGGTGAGCAGTCCGGCGTAGGGCAGGTTGCCTTTGGAGCCGGTCTTGCCGCGGTACTCCTCGCGCAGTCCTTTCCAGACACGTTCGATCTTGTCGGGGAGCGGATGGAGACAGACGGTGCCGAGGACGTCTTCGTCGGTGTGGCAGGCCAGCAGAGCCAGCTGGGTTTCGCGTGTGCTCATCAGACGCTTTCGCAGTCGGGGGTGGTCGGGCGCGGCAGCGGGACATGGGTGAGATGCGGGGTGTCGCTGGAGTGCGCGAGGTCGAGCCAGGCGGTGAGGGTGGAGCCGTAGATACGGCGCAGCGCGTTCTGCTCGTGTTCGGTGAGGCCCTCGTAGTAGGAGCGGACCAGGGCGGGGTAGTCGGAGCCGAGGCGGGTGTCGAAGAAGGAGTTGTCGACGAGGTAGAGCTGTACGGGGGTGCCGCCGCTGCGGGCGCGTCCGGCCAGTTGGATGAGGTCGACCAGGATCCCGGCAAGGATCTCGGTTTTCAGAAAACGGGGGAGACGGCTGAAGCGGGGGTCGCTGCGCAGCAGGGTGTGCAGGCGCCTGCGGGCCTCGCGGTTTTGGAGGGCGAGCATGCGGGCGGGGCCGGGGCCGGGGCAGCCGGCATGAAGGGCGGCGGCGTTGATGCTCGCGTACATCGCCTCGGGTGAGTGGAGGTCGGCGACGGGGCGCATGCTCACCCAGATCGAGGCCAGGGCGGAGCGGTCGGTGCCGGGGATGAGGATGTTGAGGGCACGGGCGACCAGCGGGAGCGGCGCACACACGACTTTGACGTGGGGGTGGGTGTAGGGAAGGTCTTCGAGTTGGTCGATGGTGAGGGTGACAACCTCGGTGGGGAGGGTCAGGCCGGGGGGCGGTCCGGTCTTGGGGATCACCACGGCGATCCAGGAGGGCTCGGCGATGACGGAGGCGATGCCGATGCCGAGCAGTCCTGCTTGGCGGTAGGAGTTGGAGACCACCATGGACCGGGCCCGGTCGGGGTCGCTGTTCTCCAGTTCGCGCAGGTGCTCGGAGAGACGGTCCTGCCATAGGCGGGCGCCGAGTTCGCGGACCCGGTCGGGTTTGCGGGCCTCTTCCAGGCCTCCGATGAAGATGGGGTTCCACTCGGTGTCGGAGTCGGACACGTTGCCGGGCAGGGCGGTGACCGCCCCGGGGGTGGCGTCCGTCATCACATAGGCGGGTTCGGTGTGCAGGTGTTCTCGGGCCGCGCGGGGGAAGAACGCGGTGGCTGACAGGGCCAGGACGCTGCGTTCCAGTCCGGCTGCCGCCAGCGCGATGGTGCCGCCGAGCTGGACGGTGCCGGTGTGCGGGTCGCCGCCCAGCGACTGCACGGACAGCCGGCCGCCGCCCTGATTGTTTTTGTCGGCTTTGAATCCGAAGAGCTGGTAGCCCAGTGGCCCGAAGGGCAGGGCGCCGCTTTGGGTGAACGTGCCCAGGGCCCGGGCCAGTTCGCGGCCGGCGGTCATCTGCGGTCCCAGCCCGGCGACGACGGATTTGAGGTAGGTCAGGGCCTGGTGGAGGCAGCCCAGCCAGGACCGCACCAGCAGCGCGTTGGTCACCTCGGCGCGCCGGTGCTCGGGGATTTTGAGTTTCTTCAGTTCACGGTCGAGCTCCACCTTCAAGACGGGTAGTTCGTCCTCGCTGGTGTCCCGGCTGACCGCGTTCTTGAGGATCTGTGCGAGCGAGGCGAGGTGCGGCTTGGGGGCGGCCTTTTCGTTGGCGCCGGGGAAGATGGCGCGGAAGGCGGCGTGGGTGTCGGGGTCGATCGGCTGGTTGTTGTCCAGTCGGAGCAGTTCCTTGAGCAGGATCCGGTCCCAGGCGCCGGGCACGTGCCAGCCAGATCCTGGGCGGTCTTCTTCCTGGGCGTCCGGGTCGAGCCAGAGTTCGTTGTCCAGGACGTAGTTGAGGAACTGCTCGCCCAGCCCGCGAGCCTTGAACAGGGCGTTGACGACGCGCCGGTCGGTGCCGGGGCCGAGCCCTTCGCGCTGCAGATCGACTTCCAGGAGCAGGGAGGAGGCGCCCATGCCGCGGCTGGCCAGAGAGAACTCTGCCGAGCCCAGGTCACACCAGCTGCTCTGCAGGTGGTCAACCTCGTCCACGATCAGCACTGGGCACCGACGCATGACGAATTCGAGCACGCTCATACGGCGGAGCACGCCCTGCTCGGTTTCCACCGGCACCTGCACGCCCCCATGCAGGAGGTTGTGGTGGTTGGTGACGATGATGTCTGCCTGAGCGGCGGCGCGGATCAGCGAGTACTTGCCGCAGGTGCCCAGGCGGGGGCAGCTGTGAGGCCGCGGCCGCTCCTCGCCGCCCACCGGGTCGTCGACCCGTTCCAGGGACAGGCAAGGCTCCTTGCCGCGCTGCACCGGCGGGCCGTCGCTCAACCAGGCGGACAGGTCACAGCCGTAGGCCAGCAGGTCGAAGCGGTCCTGACGCCCCTGGGTGAGGGCCCGCTCGGCCTGCTCGGCTCTGCGGTAGGGGGAAACCAGGGGCACGACGCGCAGGCTTTGGTCTGCGGTGGCGGCGGTGAGCTGGGCTGCTACCTGGCGGACGAGGTCGTTGTCCGCCTCAATGCGTTCGGCACCGCGGAGGCTGTCGTGGATATGGCCGACGACCACTGCGATGGGGCCCTGCCCCTGCTGGGCGAGCAGGGGGGCGATCGCGTTCATCAGGACGCTCTTGCCGACTCCGGTCGGTGCGTTGAGGACTCTGATTGCTCCGGCGGGCAGCTCAAGGCGGGTGACAGGGCGGTCCTCGGTGTCGAGGAGCTTATCGAAGAACCTGGCCAGCAGACCGGGTTTCCACCCATGGCGGTCGGGGTCGGCGTCCGCCTGCCGGCGCGCCAGGCGCAGCACCTTCTTGCGGGACACGGTCGTGGTGGGCCGGTACGCAGTGGTACGCAGCCGCAGCGGAAGCACCTGGGCGTCTTGCTCGCCGTCGGGGATCGTTACCACCGAAGGCTCGCGCCCGCCGAAGCGCCACTGCCCCGGACCGGCCACGGGCAGCGGGCTGCGGGCCTGGTGGAAGAGCTCCTCGGCCTCGCTCACCAGCTGCTTTGCCAGCCGCAGGGGGTTTTGTGCGTGCGCCACGACCAGGTACTGCGCCTCGCGAGGCGGTACATCCTCCGGTAGGCGATAGAGACCGTCCGGGCTGGCCGCGTACGCGCGGGCCATCGCGTAGAACGTGTCCCGGCTGGCCAGGTCGTCTTCTCGCACATGCCAGTACCGGCCGGCCAATTCCCGCACCCGGCGCGGCAGGCGGGGCCACTGGTCCCACAGATCCGCACGCGCGGCGGCCCAGATGTATGCCTGGTCCAGCGGGACGACCAGCTCACCCTGGGGATTGCGGAAGCCGAAGTACTTCTCGGCGATCGCCAGCGGCACCGCCACTGTCAGCCGCCGCAGCTCCCACTCCTCAGGCCTCACCGCGACACCCCGCATGCCTTCTTGACGCGCCTGACCAGCCGGCTGAGGGTGGTCACCGTAATGCGGCGGCCTCGGAGCCTGGCGGCAAGGTAGTGCCGCTCATGGTCCTGGTGGTCAGGGAGCACGATCGTCAGCGGGTACGGCGGCGGCTCGCGTTCCATCAGCGCATTGCCCAGGGCGACCACCGACTCCCATGCCTTGGCATCCACCCGAAAGTTCTGTATGCGCCGGCCCGGCACCGCCACCGTGATGTGCAGGTCGTACTCGTCCGGCCGCAGCTCGCCAGGCCACATCTCCACCCGTACGTGCGGCAAATCCCTCAGCTCATCACGCAGGTCGAGTTCCATCAGCGTCGGCAGGACTCCGTAGCGCCACACCGGGCGGACCAATGCCAGATGCTCCGTGCTGGCCGGCAGCCCCTGCACGGATGTCGCCTTCTTCCCCGTGCTGACCAGCTCCGGCGGGCCAGCACCGGCCGGGCCGGGGGTGCGGCGGTAGTGCACGCCGCGGGCCGCGTGGGCCTCGCACCGCACATCGACCGTCGCTGCGTGCTGTGCCACCCGCATCGGCCAGTGACACTGCGGGCAGGGATACCACCAGCCGTCCAGCTGGCACCACGGCCAGTCGGAGATCGCTTCGAAGAAATCGAACCGCATCCACAGCCGGTCCCACGCCCGCCGCAACCGGCGTACCGGACCCGCCGTATGCTTCCCGAGCAGGGCCCGTGCAAGGCGGTACTCCTCGGGGGACAGCCGTCGCAGGATCTCGTACAGGCGGCGCTCCTCCTGCTCCGCCCGCACCCGAGCCCACGACCAGTGCCGCTGAAGCGCCACATGCGGCACCAGGTGCTCACGGCACAGATCCTGGACGGCATCACGAACCAGACCGTCCGCATCGAAGAGTTCAAGCGCGTCGAACCGGTCAGCCGTCTCAGATGCAGGCGGAAGCAGCCCTCCCAGCGGACCACGCAATCCTCGCCGGAACTCCCCCATCCCGATCTGTGCCGCGCGCTCAGGTGGATGGGCCGCCCTCAATACCGCAAGGCAGTCCATCAGCGCCGCTGCCCGGCGCGCGGGCGGCAGCAGTGGATCGCTCTCCGCTGCGGCCGCCATACAGCAGGCGGTCAGAGCCTGGTCACGCCGCGACCGGGCATCCGGGGGGTCTTTCACAGCCACCCGAACACAAATATCTAAAAAGGCAAAATAGGTCACATACTGTTCACACCGTGCACACAAGAGCCACCCAGACGGGTCACACCCACACCCCTGCACACGCCGAACCCTCGGCCGTCACCGACTCCCCCTGGCTGTGGGCCACCACCCCCCACTCCCGCGACACGGACGCGGACGCCGCCGCCTACGGGAAATGGCTCTGGTTCCTCCCGGTCCGCGCCCTCGACGCAGGCTGGCAACTCGTCAAGGCGGCCGTGGAGGCAGGACATCTCGGACCTGGCACCAAGGTCGCCACCCTCGGCAACGGCTCCCGGGGAGATCCCACACGGCGGCCGGTGATCATCTACACGGTCAACCACCACGACGAAGACGACGTCCTCCGCGTCCTGGTCGCCCTGCGCGCCCTGGGAATCAACGACGCCCTCGCCTACAAGACCGACGAAGCCACCAAGCGCGGCGAATACGGAGACCTCACCAGCATCTACACCAGCCCCGCCGGAACCACCAAGCTCATCCGGCGTGATGGGAAGGGTCGCCCCGCGGCCCAACCGCACCCCAAAGGCAGCGCTCACAGACAGCGCATCCATTCCACGAAGCGGTCTCGCTCTCAGCGCACAACCCCCACGGATGCCGCGCGCCCAACGGACAGCATCATGGAGGCTGAATCAGCGCGGGCGCCTGCGCACACCTCTGACACATGACTCCCCCGACTGCACCACGAGTCTGCACCACAGCCCTGGCCCCAGGGAATCCACGACGCTGAAGCGACTCCGAGCCCGCTGGCCACAGCGACGACATGCGAGCGGCGGAAGATGTCCTGCCTGCAACCGCGAGTACATCACCGTCTTCTTCGGGCCCACCACCGGCCGCCCGGCCTGCGGAAGTACGGGCGGCCGGGCGGGGTTTCAGACCCCGCCCAGGACTGCCGCGGCAGGGTTGAGGAAGTCAGCCCTGCAGTGTGGAGACGGGACCGCTGCTGTGGTCGCGGCCGCTGCCCTCCAGGGTGATGGAGATCTATTTTCAAGGAGCCTCAACAAGGGCGACCAAGGATCACAATTCGGCAAAATAACGCCTTCTCAGCTCCGGCAAGGGGCCGGGTTCAGACGATGGCCTGCCTCGGTGCCTACAGCCATGACGTCAAGCGGCTTAGCCAGCGATGTCACGGGGCTGTTCGTCGGAGGCGGAAGAGGCTGCGTTGGCCATCCGCATTCCATCGGGATGCTGGTCGATCCAGGCGAGACCGCCGATGTCAAGGCGACTGCGGGTTCTGGTTACGGCGACGTAGGCGAGGCGGGCTTCGGCGTCGCCGATCGGGCGGGGAAGGGGGCGTCCGGAGTCGTCTTGCTGTTCGCTGTCGGGTGGTGGTTGGAAGTCATCGGCGATCCTCACGTTCGGCCATTCGCGGCCTTTGGCTTTGTGCGCCGTCGAGACGGTCACATGGGCGTGGGTTTCGTCGACGAGTTGGCCCACCGCAGCGAGGATGGCTTCGGCGCCGTGGGTGTCGACGAGGTCGACGAACGGCTGGAGGTCGCGGCCGGCCGGGTCGTGGGCGGCGTAGTCCTGGAGTTCGCCCCAGCTGGGGAAGAGCACGAGTTCGGGATGGCTGGTGCGGCGGCCTTCCTTGAGGTCGCGGGCGGCTTGGGCAAGGGTGCGCAGGCTGTCTCCTCCCCCGGCCAACCCGACCTGACAACCGGCGACCATGAGGGCCATTACCTGGGTGATCGCGCCGACGTTGGTGCGGCACAAGACGGCGTCTGGTCGGGCGACGGAGCCGAGTTCGGTGGGCACGGCCTCACACCCAGTCAAGCGGATGGGGGCGTCGGCCAGGTGCAGCCAGCGGTTGGCTTCCTCTGCCAGGTGGGGGCCGAAGCGGAAGGACTGGGACAAGGTGAGCTGGGTGCCGTCGAAACCCGTCATGATGTCCTTGGCGCCGCGCCAGTGGTAGATGGCCTGGGCTGAGTCGCCGACCATGACCAGCTGGGCGTGGTCGCGTTGGTTGAGGAAGATCTGTTCGACGACGGGGTTGGCGTCCTGGGCTTCGTCCAGGAGCAGGAAGTCCGCTTCAATTCTCGGCTGGGTCAGGGCCCAGATCTTCAGGTAGTGGTCGTGGTCGAAGCGGACTACGCCGTCGTCGGGGTTTTGCAGGTCCGCCCATGCCTTGCGGGCGAAGGGCACGATGTGGGCGGCGAGCTGGGCGTACAGGTCCTTGTCTTCCAGTCCGCGCAGGTGCGGTACGTGGTGTCGGGTGATTGCCGCGTCGGCTGTGTAGCAGAACTGGCTCACGGCGCGCAGGACGGCGTTGGACAGGGTGCGTTGGAAGATGTCGCGGATGGCCTTGGTGATGCCCAGGGCCTGCCCGGTCTGCCAGGCCGGACGGCGCGGTGCGTTCAGGCGGGGCGCGTAACGGTGACCGACAGCGGCGAAAGCGAGTGCGTGGGCGGTTTTGCACTGGACGTTGCGCGGGAAGCGGGCGGCCGCGTCGCGGGCGATGGCACGGTTGTAGGCGAGGCAGCGGCCGCGGCGTTTGGTGCCATGGGCGAGCAGGGCCAGGGTCGTGGTTTTACCGGTCCCGGCGCCGGCTTGGAGGGCAAGGTGGTCGCCGGCGTGGAAGGCGTCGGCTGCTGCGGCCTGTTCGTCAGTCGGCTTCATGGGGTGGGTCCTTCAGGGAGACGGGTGAGGGCATGCCCGAGGGCGGACAGCAGGTGCGCGGGAGTGGTGTGAGCGAACAGGTTCCGCATAACGCGGTCGAGGCGGTCGGCTTCCTGGTCGGCGTGTTCGGCCAAGGCGCGGTGGAGGCCAGGCGCAGGAAACTTTCGGGGGTTGTGGCGGCGACGCGTGGTGGCGCCACATCGTCACCGGTGCCCAGGTGTGCGGGCCGGGGTGTGGGGCAGGCGGGTACAGATGTACGCCGCGTGCAGGAGAGGGTCGAAGGGCTCCCACTCGGCCACCGCCAGGTCTGCGGCCTGTGAGGCCGCTGCGTGGATGGGGCATCGCTGAGCTCGCCAACGCAGTTGCTCCGTGTAGGGCAGGTGGTTGAGGCTGTAGACGGTCATCTCGGCGTCAGGTAGGGCGAGTTGTCCATGCAGCGGTGAGGTGGACACCAGCGTCCAGATGCCCGTCGGTGCGTCTGAGGCGAGGACGGGGTGGGTGCAGCGGTTGCGTTGGCGGGTCTGTACGACGCATCGGATGTCGTCGAGGGGGTGCTGCGCGAGGTATCGGCAGCAGAGAAGTTGGACCACTGGGCGTGCCGGTCGGCATGGGCCGTGGGGTGGCGGTGTCGGTTGGGTGGCTGGTGGGTGAAGGCGCCGGCATCGAGCAGGCGCCGGGTACGCAGTGCCAGGCGGCGGCGCAGTTCGGCGAGCTGCGGGGTGAGGGGGCCGCTGGCGGGGTGGGCGGGGCAGAGGGCGGTGTGGGGGATGCGGCACCAGGGTGTGCCGTCGTGTGCGGGGTGGGCGATGCCAGAGCTGACGTGCCAGCGGTGCGGGGCCGGGACGGAGGCCGCGGGCACCTCGTGCGGGTGGAGGCTGATGGGGTTCTGGTTGGTGCGTGTGTGCCAGGTTGATGCGGTTGCCGCAGTCGCGGCAACCGCTGGATTGGGCGGAGCACAGAAGCCGGCTGGGACTGTCTGTGGCGACGCGCAGGGCGCGCGAGCGGTGATGCAGACGGACAAGGCTGCCGTCCCATCGGCGGCCGGATGAGGCAGTGGTGGAGCACATGTCCGTGAAGGTGACAGGCGGCACGCCGGAAACACGGCGTCAATGCCGCTGCAGTCACGCGTTCGACCCAATCGCCACGCAAGCGCATTCGACTCTAGGTACGTACGTTCGCAGCCGGTTGCCGGATCGGGTGATCTGCTGGAGCCGGGCCGTGGTGGCTATTCGGCGATGCCTTCCGGGGGAGCGTGCCCCTTGCAGAGGGTGCCGAAGAGGTGGTCGACGGGGACGCCGAGGGCGTGGGCGAGGGCGTGCCAGGTCTTGAGGCTGCCGATGGTGCGGCCCTGCTCGATCTCGATGAGGGTGCGTCTGGCCAGGCCGCTGCGGCGGGCGAGTTCGTCGTAGGACCATCCGCGCTCGCCCCGCAGCCGTCCCAGCTCCAGGCGTAGGGCGGTGAGGTTCGGGTCGGGCGGGAAGATCGTCACCCCACCATCCGACGGTGCAGAGCCCTGCCCTGTCAGTGCAGACCTCTGCCCTATTTCCGCAGGTGGCGACCACACAAGGGAGGGCAGAGGTCTGCACTACCGTTCCGCCCGCCCCTCCCCACCGAGCCGTCGAGGACCAGCGGCCTCGACGCGGATGAGACAGAAAGGCGTGCGTTCATGCGGCTGTGCGCGACCGGACGACCCGTGCGGCGCATCTGGACCGTCGAGCTGCGACCACAGCCCGGCGGCCCTGTCATGGTCTGCCCGCACTGTCCTCCGGCCACCAGGCCGCTGCACCCGCAGACAGCAGCGACGCGGCCCGCTGTGGTGGCACATCTGGCCGGCCACGCCCGGCGGGATGCCCTCCCGGTGCACCTGCGTACCTGCCAGTGCCAGGAGCGCGGCTGCCCATGGCATCCGCGGCATCGCGGCTGCTCGGGCCCGATCGCACTGGTCCTGACCCGGGAAAGCGGCGGGCGCCTGTGGCGGCTGGCTGATGCCTGTACTGCCTGCGCACGGGCCACCGCGCACAGTGCCATCGTCCCCGAGACCACGACGTGCGCGACGGCATCCCGCCCCGATGCTCCCCCACAACGCCGCAAGAGACGGGAGCGCGGGCCGGGGGCGGCAGTTCGGATCCAGGAGATGCTCAGCTACCTCGCAGTTGCCCTCCCCTCATCCACCACCGCTCCCGCGCGGCTGCTGGCCGTGCAGTGCGCGCTGCGGTCGGACAGCTCCGGCCGGCTCTGGATGCCGACAGGGCTCCTGCGCGGAATGCGCATCGGGCCGACGTCCATCTCCATGGCAAGAGCTGGAGCAGTCCGGCTGGCTCACCCGCGTGTCCAGAAGCTCACCCTGGGCAAGACGGTGCGCGGTCGCGGCGCAACTGCTCGACGCTGGCGTCCTACCCCAGGCCCCTGGGCGCCGGGACCGCGCCCAAGCCGCCGACAGAGCACTGCGCCTGACGTCCTGCCCGGCACTTCGCAGCCTGTCGGCCTCAGACCAGCTCACCGGACTCGCGCTGGCCACCCACCTCTCCCCCGGCCACCTGCACGGCGTCATCGAGGCGGACCGGCTCGAGCGAGTGTGCGCAGCAGCACCTGGCGCCCTGACCGCCACCCTCGACCGCCTGGTTGCCGCCCGGGTAGCGGACTGGTGGTCGTACGACCCGGGATCCGACGACATCACCTGGGCCCTGGGACCCGCGCTGGCCACGCGGTACAAGAGCATGATCGCCGGACATGGTTCTCCGACCGGGTGACGATTCCCGTGGCGTGGGCGTGAGTGGTCGGACCGTACGCCGACATGTGTGGCCCCGTGCCGTGCGGCACAGAATTAATCGTGACCGCGGACGAGCCCTTTCAGCGTTGGTTTCGTGCATGTGCGCCAGTGCCACCAGGGCACGCCGCGACGGCGGCAGCTTGCACGTGCGTTCACCCCGCCGGGTGAACGGTCAGCCTCGTGCCCCACTCCTCCAGCGCATCTGCGGCAGGATTGAAGGGCCAAAAAATCTCCCAAGCTGAAGAGTTGAGGATTCGCCACCTCTCTCAACAGCCATTGCTCCACTCTTGGCGTGCCATCAGCCGTCAGATCGGTGGCCCTGCCGGAAAGGCCTACTGGTCAATGGCATGTGCCGACCAGACTGTCTTCGTGTCCGAAGGAGCACCTGCCCTGACCGCCGAATCCGCCTCGCTGCCGAGATTGCTGGCCCGTGCCCGGCAAGGCCTCTTCCCCTCCCGCAAGGCTCCTGCCAGTACCTCCGTCCAGGCACGGCAGGTGCGGGATCGCACCTACGACGGCAGCACCTCTGCGATGGCAGCAGCCTATGGCGTCACCCCGGGAACCATTTCGCGCTGGATCAGCGGGACTCATCGTCCTGCTGCGCATGCCGACCGGCTGCTCCGTGAGGTCATCGAGGCCCAGACAACGCCTCACGGAAGGGAACGCCGTGCCCGGCAATTCGAAAGGGAAGGCTCCGTCTCGAGAGTCGCCGTACGTGTAAGCCGGGCCCGTTCCTTCGCAATCCGGGGATCCGATGCCATCCGCGGCCGGGACATCTATCTCCGACTGACGTGTGAACAGGCTGCTGCCCTGGTTCACGCCAGCACGGACGACGCGGTCCGTCAAACTATCGGCGAGGCACTGGCGGACTACTTCAACGGTGGCGCGAGCTACCGAGGCTTCACAAGCGATGACTTCTCCTTCGATGCGGTCGACTTCCACCTTGGCTAACAGAAACCAGCCGCATCCTGCGCGGGACACCGCAAATGCAGCGCTGCCTCACCTAAATCAGCTCTCTGCGGCCAAGCGCTACCTGAGGTCCCCTTGCTCAGCCTTCAAAGGACGTACGAACCATGGCATCGGGCCACCGCCACGGTGGTCAAGCACACTCCCGAAGACCACCCTGGCCACGACGGTAACGGTTCCTGCCTCGGTCATGGCCCTCCTTGTGTCAACTGGACTTGCAGCCCACCCTCACCACGCAGCGCGCATCCACAAGCAGACCGGGGCACGGTTACTCTCATGAACCGAACCAATACACAAGAAGCTGCCCCCACCTGTGAGCTGCACAACCACCTCTCGCACCTCGAACAGGAGGCCTGCAGTCGGTTGATGCCTCGCACCCCTCAAGAGCAGATGACGTTTCTGATCACGCGCTACCAGGGCAACACCGCAGCTCTCGCCGCCATCCTCGGTGTCAGCCGCCGCACGGTGATGCGGCACGCCAAGGGCAGCCTCCTGCCGCCTCGCCGGGCCTTGCGGGAGCGGTTGCGCGTGATGGTGCTCGATGCCCTGTGTCCTATCCGAGTCCGGGAGGCCGCCGTACGAGAAGCACGGTCGAAGGCTCGGCGTCGGCGGCGGGGTGGTGTCCAAGAAGAGTGGTAGCGCCTGGGCAGTTCAGCCATGCGCGCCCTGCGTAATGGATGCACCTTCCACAAAGCTAAAAGAGCCGACCGGACACTCGATCCAGCCCATAGCATCGAGTGCGCATTCTCATCCGACATTGCGCATCGAGTCGTGGAACCCACAAGTTGACCGGGGGTTATCACCGGTCTTGGGCCAGCTTGTACAGCTCAGCGAACAGTCCGCTGGCATCCAGAAGTGACTCAAAAGTTCCCGCCTCGGCAATGCGGCCGCCGTCGAGGACGATGATGCGGTCCGCGATGCGGGCGTTCTCCAGGTTGTGGGTCACGAAGATGGCGGCCTTGCCGACGGAGAGCTGCTTGAAGCGACGGATCACCAGGTGCTCGGCCCGTGGATCCATCGCGGACGTGGGTTCGTCGAGCATGAGCATCGCGGCGTCGCGATAGAAAGCTCGGGCGACTGCGATCCTCTGCCACTGGCCGCCGGACAGGTCGGTGCCACCCCAGTTGGAGCTGGCCACCAGGGTGTCGAGCCCGTACGGGGTCTGGTCGATGACGCTGTCCGCGCCCGCCGCACGGGCTGCCTCCAGTAGCGGGGCGTCGTCGCCGGCGCGGGGCTGGCCGAGGTGGATGTTGGCGCGCAGGTCCATGGGCCAGCGGGTGTAGTCCTGCGGCACCAGCCCGATCTGGGACCACACGTTGCTCGGGTCGGCCTCGGCGAGATCGATGCCGTCCCAGGTGACTGTGCCTGAGCTGGGGAGATACAGACCGGTCAGGAGCCGGGAGAAGGTGGTTTTACCGGAGCCGTTCTCGCCGACCAGGGCGATCAGTTCGCCCCGGCGCAGGGTGAGACTGACGCCGTCGACTGCCGGGGCATCGGCGCCGGGGTAGGTGTAGGTGACGTCCTTCGCCTGGATCTCGGCGGGCGCCCCGGCCGGGATGCAGGCCGACCCGCGGGTGGCGCGCAGGGCCTTCGCCCTGCGTAGGAAGCTCTGCCAGTCCTCCAGGTAGAGGCTGGTGCGGAACATGCGGGCAGCGGCCATCACCAGTGAGGTCAGCGCACCAGTAGAGGTACGTACGGCGACGACGGCGGTTGCGGCAATGGCGAGGTCCATGCGCCCGGTGGCGGCGAGCCAGCCCAGGGTCGCCCAGGTGGCGGCGAGCATCAGCCCGCTGGCGGCCGCGCCGAGCAGGGTGACCCGCAGGACCCGGGGAGCCGCAGCCCGGTGGGTGGCCTTGATCCGGTCGGTGATCTGGCGGTACCAGCTCTGGAGGAAGCTGGCCATGGTGGCGGCGCGGACCTCGGCGGCCGTGCGGCGGTCGGTGGAGTAGTACCGCAGCAGGTAGCGCAGGTGGTTGTCGGAGATGTTCTGGAAGTCGGCGCGGTGCTGGATGCGTGCGGTGGTCACCGCGGCGGCGCCCTTGGGCACCACAGCCAGGATGAGCAGGGGCAGCAGCATGGGGTGCAGCACCGTCAGTACTGAGGCCGCGGCGATCAGCTGAGCGAGCGCGGAGACCAGCGCCTGCGCGTCGCCGATCAAGTCCTCGGTCGCCTCCGCGCCTTTGCCGGCGGCCTGGAGACGGTCGGTGAAGCCGGGCCGGTCATACGCCTCCAGCTCGACCTGCGGAGTGGCGGCGAGGATCTGGAGATCGGCTTCGGTGGCGACTTCCGGGGAGAGGCGAGCAGCGGCGTAGACGGCCAGGGCATCCGCCCCGGCCCGCATCGCGGTCGCCACGGCGGCGACGATGAGCGCGGGGGCCGCGGCCGTCACCCGCTCGGCCACGTCCCCGCCGCTGAAGAGATGGTTCATCGCATCGGGCAGCGCAGCCAAAGCGACGGCCGCGGAAGCGGCGACGACGAGCTGGCACAGGCCCAGCCACAGCATCGCGGACCGGTCGGCGGCCCAGCCGAGGCGTACGGCGGCGGCCAGCGTGCGCGGGAGGCGGGCAGCCATGCGCCACCAGGTGGCACTCGCGATGTCCTCGGCGTGCGGGTCGGGGCGGTAACCGACCTGCTGCGTCGATGCGGAGGAGGATTTCGGGGCAGGTGAGGAGTCGGTCACCCGCCCCATCCTTGCGGGGGTGCCGGGGAGTGCGGGGCCGATTGCGCCGAAGTCGCCTACCTGGTGGAGGAGGCGTCTACAGGGCCCGCAGGGCCAGCTCGACGGCGGTGATGAGGAACAGGCCCGTACGGAACGGCGCTGCGTCCTCGGGAGCGGTGGCGGCCCGCTCGACGGTCTCAGCGAGTACCGCGGCGTCGAGATAGCCCTGCTCGATGAGGTGGAGTTCCTTGCCCCAGCCGCGCAGCAGCCCGGTGGCGTACTGGTGGACTGCATGGTTCATCAGGTGGCCGAAGTTCTCCCGCAGCGGCGGGTTCACCACCTTCTTGGGCAGCCCGCGGGCTGCGAGTCGCCGGTGCAGGAGCCGCTTGTCCGTCTTCCATTCCACCGGCAGGCGCTGTCCGAAGCGGACCATGTCCGGATCGGTGAACGGGGCGACGGCCCACAGGCCCCGCCGCGCGAGGAGCGGGGTGGCGACCTCCAGGGCGACCAGCGCGGTCTCCGGTGCCACGGTGGCCGGGGAGATCCCGGTGTTCACCTCACCGAGAAGTTCCCGCACCCGCTCGCCGCACCAGGCCGGCGCGGTCGGCGTACGTACGGGCCCGCCCTCGGGGCGCCGCACGCGGGCGACTTCGTCACCGCCGAACCCGGCCACCACGGTGTGCATGCCCCGGGCGCGCAGGGCCTGGGCGAGCGCGTCGGCCGCTTCCAGGTGCGGCTCGTCCAGCGGGCTGATTGCCTCCGCACGCGCCCGTCGCAGCCCGCCTGGGGACAGCGTCAGGTGGTCGGCGGCCCGTACGGTGCAGTCTGCGGCGAACCCGGTCTGCTCGATGACCGTACGGCGCCGCTCTTCCTGTTGCGGCCCTGCGGGGCCGCCGATCAGCAGCGCGCACGGCGTGATCGCCCCCGGGTATGCCAGGGCCAGGGAGATGGCCAGGTTGGTGGAGTCCATGCCCCCGGACAGCTGGGCTCCGGTCTGCCCCGGCACCATCGGCCGCTTGGTGATGGCATGGTCGGTCAGGGCTTCGAAAGCTTCCACGAGCTGGGCTTCGCCCGTGTTCTCGGACAGCTCGGAGGTCTGGGCGTGCTCGGCTGCGGCTGGGTACACCATCCGCAGGCTCTCGGCGTCCGCGTACGCGGTGGAGCGCTCCGAGAGCCGCTTGACGCTGGCGAATAAGGTGTCGTGGCCGTAGCGGGGTAGCCGGTCAGCAGCCGCATCACCTCCTTCTCCTCCAGCCGGTCCGGGACGAAGGTGTCGGCGCGGTCGGCGGCCTCGGACATGCCCATGGTCGTACTCCTCGCATAGTGGCCCGTAGCTCAGGACCAAAGACAGCTACCGGCCGACATCTTTACTGCGGACCGCCCGATCAGCGACCCGACACCCGACCGTAGAACCGATCGAGGACAGCTACTGTCCTCGACCTGACCTGACCTGACCTGACAGCTCACCTCCGGCTGTTCGAATCAGCGAAACCAGCGCGTGCTGCCGAAACTCGTGGACAAAGCCACGCCGGCCGATCCGACCCTCTCGAAGGCGAAGTTCGCCCGGTGGGACGGCAACTCCAAGGAGACGCACGAGCAGCTCGGCGACGCGACGGCCACGCTGGTCGACGAAGCGGAGCGGGCGACCATCCGCTCGGTGACGCACGACCGGCTCGGCTACCTCGCCGACGACTACAGCAAGGTCCGGGCGCGCCGTGCAGCGGCCTGCAAGGCGGCGTCCGAGGCGGGACACGCGCCGCTCATCGCGCAGCTTCCTCTCGGGGCGGCCGGATCCTTGGCAGGCCGAAGCCCGTCATCTGCTTCTCCTCATAGGACAGGAAGCCCAGCTGACGGTAGAAGGCTTGGTTGCGCTTCCCCACCGGCGTCGACTCGTGATCGGTGGACAGCAGGAAGAAGCGGCAGTGCGCGTACCGGTCCATCAGTCGTTCGAGTAACGCCCGGCCGATCCCCTGGCGGTGGAACTTCGGGTTGACCAGCAGGTCCTGCACGTAGCAGATGCTTTCGTCATCGGAGATCGTTCTGGCCAGCCCGAGGAGCATGCCTGACTCACCGCGGGCAGTGATGACCAAGTGCGAGTTGGCCAAACCGCGGCAGAGCTTGTCGATGTCGCAGGTGTACCCCTCCCACCCGACCGAGTCGTAGAGCTTGAACATCTCCTCCGGCTCGAACGTGGTTTCCTCCGCAATGACAACCTTGGATGCCACATCCGATCACCCCTCCACTCAGCCCGCATCCTTTATCGAAGCTTGCTGATACCCCATATATGCCGGTCTCATGGCCGACGCTGGTCGGCGGTGCTGGGCGCCCGCCACGGCAGGAGCCAGCTGATCAGCCGCAGTGCCAGGGGGATGACGAGTCCCCAGCCGCACACGGTGAAGACGAACGAGAAGCTCATCGCACCGCGGCCAGGTACACCCCGCGCTCTTGCCGCTGTGAGCGCGGCCGGTTGCCGGTGCAGGGGATGGCCGTCTGCATGACCGGAGCGTCGTCTCGTATGCGGCCAGGTGGTCCTCGGCCCGCGCGCCGTCCGCATCACGTACGCCGTGCAGGAACACGCCCGCACAGCGGTCAGCGTCGTGCGGCCTGACCACGGCCGGCATCCGTGGAGGCCCAGACGGAAGCGCCAGGTGGCGCGGGCGCGCGGGAGCGGATCGGCGGCTGGACGTTCATCACCCTCGGGGTCGGGGTGGCCGCCGCCGAGTACGCCCGCTAGGACCGTGTCGCCCTCCTGCACTCGCCCGCCAAGGACTCGCCCCGGCCGATCGGTGCGCTGCGGTCGTACGGGTCGACCTCCGTGCCGGCCTCGTCCGCCCGGCGGTCCGTGCCGAAGGGCGGGACGAAGTAGCCCGTGGGGGCGCCGCAGCCGCCGTTGGTCATGTCGTACTTGTACGAGACGATCGAGAACGTGCCCGGCTCGGTGCTCACCTTGTCGGGGTCGTCCCAGCTCAGGACCAGCTCGCGCCGGACGATCGTGCGCACGATCTCGTCGTCGCCGCCTGCGTCCGCGCGGGTGACGGGGTAGACGAAGGTGACGTCGGCGGTCACCTGGAGCGCGCCGCGCTCACCCTCCTGGTAGGTGAGCCGGCCCCGGGTCTTGACGACGTCGCCGACCAGGCGGGTGCGGGAGGGCTGGAAGCGACTGAAGAGGAGGAGGGGGTCGTTCTTCTCGCTCGGGGTTCGGAAAGCGGTTTTCAGAAGGTCTTGGACGTCCTTCTGGTGCGGGTTGATCAGCGCAATCGCCTCTTCGGGGCGCGCGCCCCGCAGCACCCCACGGTCCAGGCCGGACGCGACGAGGAAGTCTCGGCTGCGGGCGAGGGCCCGTTCGACCTCGGCCGCGTTCATCCAGCCGACCGCCCTGGCCTCCGGCACGGTGATCCCCGCCGCTCCGCTCGCCCAGCTCGCCGCCGGCGAGCCGCGGAACGGCTCCTCCATGGTGGGGCGTTGGGCCGCCTGGCCCGGGGGTGCCTGGGTCGGGCGGGCGGTCTCGGCCGCCGGCGGCGGGGAGTCCGTGCCGGCGAAGAGGTCCACTATGCGCCCCGGCGCGAGCGCCACCACCAGCAGCACCAGCGAGGCCAGCAACCCGACCACGTACCAGCCCGTGCGCCGCTTGCGCCGCGCGGGCGTATAGCTGCGCCAGCCCTCCAGACCCCGTCCGGGCTCCGCGCGCAGCCGCCTTGCCACGTCGCGGGCCCGCGCCGACGGCTCCTTGGGCGCGTCAGCAGCACCCGCCACCGACTCGCGCAGAAACCGCTCCCACTCCTCGTCGGACCTGGACGAGCCGTCCGGCTCCGTACCCGCACCCATCCCAACCCCTGGCTATCAGTAGACCGCGACCCACTGCCCTGGGACGCGTCCGCATAATGACACAAAATGCCGACAACGACGCAGGCCGGGCGGATATGTGAGTGCGCCACCCCTTCTCAGCCAGCCGACTGAAGCTCGGTCACCACGTGTGCACCGCCGGCCTGACTGAGTAGCGATGTGACCCTGTGGCACGTGAGTTGCCCCAGCGAGCGGCGGCCGGTGGCCCCGGGTGCGAGTCTTCGAGATAGATGACATCGAATCGAGTCGTACCGACTGGCACTGAGCACGTGGGCCACCCGGCCGGGGACAGCCTGAGCCTGCGTCCAGCAGAAGATCCCGGCTTCGTCGTCGGAACGTGGTCGGTGCATGATTTCCGCTGTGTATGAGGACGGGAACGAGCGCGGGAGCGCGCGGTACACGCTGACCGAAACGGGGCACGGCCATGTCTTGGGCATCTGCGCCGAGGTGGAGGAACTGTTCGGAGATCCCCAGCGCGGGACGTACAAGCTGTTCGGCTGGGTTCCGGAGGCGTCGCCCCCGCTCGTCCTGCGGGGGCTCGCGCAGAGTGATCAGCTGAGGATGGCGCCCCTCGTCCGAGAGCGGGCCTGCCGACGATCCCACCGTGACCGGTCGGCACGGCCACGCCTACGAACTCGACGGCCGGCACATCACTGACGAACCAGCCCTCTACCTGGCGCTCGGCGAGGCGGTCAACGGGCCGGGGGGGGCTACTTCGACGGCCGTCTCGCCGCCCTTGACGACTGACTGCGCGGCACCTTCGGCTACACCGCCCCCGCCACCCTGCTCTGGCGAGACGCCGCGATCGCACGCGAGCACCTGTCTCATACCCTGACACCGGACGGCCGGCCCTACGACCTGTTCGCCGCAGCCCTTGAGCCCTGGCCGAGGGCGGCATGGACGTCACCCTGGCATGAGCTGCCGTCCATTCGGCACTTCCCGGCCCCACTCTCCTGTGGCTCACGTTCCGAGCAAGCTGCCGACTCACACACACGGTGGTGCCTGCTTGGGGG
>NZ_BBUY01000033.1 GCF_001590865.1 Streptomyces sp. NBRC 110611 | reverse complement strand
AACGCGGCGAACTGCGGATGGACGGCCCGACGGACGAAGTCCTCGCGGCCTACGAGGACTTCACCCGCGGCTGAGGTGCGGGTCGGGGCAGGCGCCGGGCGGCGCCTGCCCCGCCGATTCAGCTGTGCGTACGCAGGAGCGTCCGCATGGTCCGCATGGCGACGGACAGGTTCGCCAGGTCGAACCCCTCCGACCCGTGGATCTCCTCCAGGGTCGCCCGCGCCCGGGCGAGGATCGCCGCGTTCGCCTGCTCCCAGGCCTTGAACCGCTGCTCCGGCGACGCGGAACCGTCGCCCGCCGACAGCACGTCCGCGGTCAGCGCGGCGTGCGCCGCGAAGAGGTCCTCGCGGATCGAGGCGCGGGCCATCGACTGCCAGCGGTCGTTGCGCGGCAGCTCCAGGATGCGGTCGAGGAGCTGGTTGACCCGCAGCCGGTCGGCCAGGTCGTAGTAGACCTCGGCGACCGCCAGCGGCTCCTTGCCCATCCGGTCCGCGACGGCGACGATGTCCAGCGCCGGGAAGACCGACGAGAAGCCGGACACCTGGACGGCCAGCGGCTCGGGGACGCCGGCGCCGGTCAGCTCCTCCAGAATCGTCTGGTACCACTCCAGGTCGCTGCCCTGGAGCAGCTTCGGCAGCTGCGCCCAGACCTGGCCGACCCGCTCCGCGAAGAAGTCGATGGTCTCCGACAGCTCCAGCGGCTGCCGGCGGTTGTTGAGCAGCCAGCGGGTGCCGCGCTCGACCAGCCGCCGCGAGTGCAGCCGGATCCGGGTCTGTACCTCGGCCGCGACCACGTTGTCGAGGGCCTCGACGTCGTCCCAGACCTGGTTGAGCCCGAAGATCGCGCGGGCCGCGGTGTGCGCCCGGACGACCTCTTCCAGGGAGGCCCCGGTCTCCTCCCGCATCCGGTGCAGGAAGCTCGTACCACCGGTGTTGACGGTGTCGTTGACCAGCACCGTCGTGACGATCTCGCGGCGCAGCGCGTGCCCGTCGACCTGCTCGGGGAAGCGCTCGTACAGCGCCGACGGGAAGTAGGCGTGCAGCAGCCGCTGGAGGTACGGGTCGTCCGGCAGGGGCGTCCGGATCAGCGACTCGGCCACCGTGATCTTGGTGTAGGCCAGGAGCACCGCGGTCTCGGGCTGGGTCAGGCCGCGGCCGGCGGTGAGGCGCTCACGGATCTGCCGGTCGGTGGGCAGGAACTCCAGCGCCCGGTCGAGGTCGCCGTCGCGCACCAGGCGCCGGATGAAGCGCTGCTGGGCGTGGAGCATGCTGGAGGACTGGGCGATGGCCAGCGCCAGCGCGGTGTTCTGCGCGTAGTTGTTGCGCAGCACCAGCGCGCCGACCTCGTCGGTCATCGCGGCCAGCAGCTTGTTGCGCTGCTTGACGGTCATGTCGCCGTTGGTGACCACGGCGTTGACCAGGATCTTGATGTTGACCTCGTGGTCGGAGGTGTCCACACCGGCGCTGTTGTCGATCGCGTCGGTGTTGATCTTCCCGCCGTCCGTGGCGAACTCGATCCGGCCCAGCTGGGTCAGGCCCAGGTTGCCGCCCTCGCCGACGACCTTGACCCGCAGGTCCTCGCCGTTGACCCGGATCGCGTCGTTGGCCTTGTCGCCCACATCCGCGTCGGACTCCGAGGAGGCCTTCACATACGTGCCGATGCCGCCGTTCCACAGCAGGTCGACCGGCGCCTTGAGGATGGCCCGCATCAGGTCGGCGGGGGTCATCTTCTTCACCCCGGCCTCGATGCCGAGGGCCGCCCGCACCTGTGCGTTGACCGGGATGGACTTGGCCTGGCGGGAGTGGATGCCGCCGCCCTGCGAGAGCAGCTCGGTGTTGTAGTCCGCCCAGGACGAGCGGGGCAGTTCGAAGAGCCGGCGCCGCTCGGCGTAGGAGGTGGCCGCGTCGGGGTTGGGGTCGAGGAAGATGTGCCGGTGGTCGAAGGCGGCGACCAGGCGGATGTGCTCGCTGAGCAGCATGCCGTTGCCGAAGACGTCGCCGGACATGTCGCCGACGCCGACCACGGTGAAGTCCTGGGTCTGGGTGTCGTGTCCCAGCTCGCGGAAGTGCCGCTTGACCGACTCCCAGGCGCCGCGGGCGGTGATGCCCATGCCCTTGTGGTCGTAGCCGGCGCTGCCGCCGGAGGCGAAGGCGTCACCGAGCCAGAAGCCGTACGCCTCGGCGACCTCGTTGGCGATGTCCGAGAACGTCGCGGTGCCCTTGTCGGCGGCGACGACCAGGTAGGTGTCGTCCTCGTCGTGGCGGACGACGTTCTTCGGGGGGACCACCTCGCCGCCGACGAGGTTGTCGGTGATGTCCAGCAGACCGGAGATAAAGGTCTTGTAGCAGGCGATGCCCTCGGCCAGCCAGGCGTCCCGGTCCTGCGACGGGTCCGGCAGCTGCTTGCCGACGAAGCCGCCCTTGGCGCCGACCGGCACGATGACGGTGTTCTTGACCATCTGCGCCTTGACCAGGCCGAGGATCTCCGTACGGAAGTCCTCCCGGCGGTCCGACCAGCGCAGACCACCGCGCGCGACCTTGCCGAAGCGCAGGTGGACGCCCTCGACGCGGGGCGAGTACACGAAGATCTCGTACGCCGGGCGCGGGGCCGGCAGGTCGGGGATGGCCTGCGGGTCCAGCTTCATGGACAGGTAGGCGTGCGGCTCGCCCTGTCCGTTGCGCTGGTAGTGGTTGGTGCGCAGGGTCGCCTTGATGACCGTGAGGAAGGACCGCAGGATCCGGTCCTCGTCCAGGGACGCGACCTGGTCGAGCGCGCCGTCCAGCTCCTCCAGCAGGCCGTCCGTCAGCTCCGTGCCGGCGCTCTGCCGCTCCGGGGACATCCGCGCCTCGAAGAGCGAAACCAGCAGCCGGGTGGTGTGGACGTTGGTGGAGAGGGTGTCCTCCATGTACGCCTGGCTGAACGTCGAGCCGGCCTGCCGCAGGTACTTGGCGTAGGCCCGCAGCACCATCGCCTGGCGCCAGTTGAGGCCGGCCCGCAGCACCAGCTGGTTGAAGTCGTCGTTCTCGGCCGCGCCGGTCCACACCGCGGTGAAGGCGTCCTGGAAGCGTTCGCGGGCGTCGTCACCCTTGACGTGCTCCGGCATCCGCAGCCCGAAGTCGTAGATCCAGGCGACGGAGGAGTCGGCGCAGCGCAGCTCGTGCGGGCGCTCGTCGATGACCTCGACGCCCAGGCGGTTCAGGCAGGGCAGCACCCTCGACAGCGAGACCGGCTCGCCCCTGCGGTAGATCTTGAAGCGGCGCTCGCCGGGGCCGGCACCGACCGGCTCGTAGAGGCTGACCGAGAAGTCCTTGCCGGGCTCCTCGGCAAGCTGCTCGAGGTGCTGGATGTCGGCGACCGCGCTGCGCGGGTTGTTGTCGGCCTTGTAGCCCTCGGGGAAGGCGCGGCCGTAGCGGCGCATCAGCTCGGCCGCGCGCTCCTCGCCGGCCTCGGCGACCAGCGCCTCGGAGAAGCCGTCGGCCCAGGAGCGGGCGGCCTCCACCAGCCGGGCCTCGATGCGGTCGAGGTCGGCGTCGGTGAGATCCGGGAGGGTGGAGCCGGGCGCGACGCGGATCACGAAGTGCAGCCGGGAGAGCACCGACTCGGTGTTCCAGGCCGTGAAGTCGACGCTGGTGCCGCCCAGCTCCTCCTTGAGGATGTCGATCAGGCGCAGCCGGACGCCGGTGGTGTAGCGGTCGCGCGGGAGGTAGACCAGCGCGGAGTAGTAGCGGCCGTACTGTTCCTGGCGGAGGAAGAGCCGCAGCCGGCGGCGCTCCTGGAGGTAGAGCACGCTGGTGGCGATGGACTGCAGCTCGTCGGCCGGCGTCTGGAACAGCTCGTCGCGCGGGTAGGTCTCGAGGATCTGCAGCAGGTCGCGGCCGTCGTGGCTGTGCGGGGTGAAGCCCGCGGCGTCGAGGACCTCGGCGACCTTGCGGCGGATGACCGGCACCCGGCGTACGGACTCGGTGTACGCGGCCGAGGAGAACAGCCCCAGGAAGCGCCGCTCCCCGATGACGTTGCCCTGCTCGTCGAAGGTCTTCACCCCGACGTAGTCGAGGTAGGAGGGGCGGTGGACGGTGGCGCGGCTGTTGGCCTTGGTGAGGATGAGCAGTCGGTGCTCACGGGCCTTGGCGCGGGCGTCGGCGGGCAGCCGGTTGAAGGACGGCGAGACGGGGTGGCCGGCGTCGCTCTCACGGTGCGTCGGGTCGGCGCGCAGGATGCCCAGGCCCGTACCGGGCACGGCGGTCAGCACGTCCTCCTGGGCGCCGCCCTCGCCGGGCACGGAGCCGAGCTCGTACTCGCGGTAGCCGAGGAAGGTGAAGTGGTCGTCGGAGAGCCAGCGCAGCAGCTCCTGGGCCTCCTCGACCTCCCGTTCGCGCAGGTCGCCGGCGAGCGGCTCGGACGGCAGGCCGTCGGCGATGCGCAGCGCGGCGGAGCGCATCTTCTCCCAGTCCTCGACGGCCTCGCGGACGTCGGAGAGCACCCGCAGCAGATCCGCGGTGATCTGCTTGAGGTCCTCGCGGTCGGTCTCGCGGTCCATTTCGACGTGGATCCAGGACTCGGTCACCGCGTCATGGGGCAGTTCGGCGGGCTTGCCCTTGCCCGCCTTGCCGGTCTTGCGCCGGCCGGCGTTGCCGTGCAGCTCGCCGTTGGAGTCGAGGACCTCGATCAGCTTGCCGGTGAGGTCACGGCGGACGATCACCTGCGGGTGGATGACGAGGTGGATGCCCCGGCCCTGCCGGGAGAGCTCGTTGGTGACCGAGTCGACCAGGAAGGGCATGTCGTCGGTGACGACCTCGACGACGGAGTGGCTGCAGGTCCAGCCGTTCTCCTCGACGGTCGGGGTGTGCACCCGGACGTTCGCCTTGCCCTGCGGGCGCTGCTCCGCGAGGCGGTAGTGCGAGAGCGCGGCACCGAAGACGTCGACCGGGTCGCGGTCGACCAGGTCCTCGGGAGCGGTGTGCAGGTAGTAGCGCTGGAGGTACCCCGCGAGGGTGTCCGGGTCGAGTCCGCGGACCAGGTGTGTGCCCCCGGCCGGGCTGCTTTCAACGACCCGGGCGGCCCTGGCGAGCAGCTCGGTTTTGGCTTCGTCCAGCTTGGTCTGCATGTCCTCTGGCTCCTGTCGCGCGCCGTTGCGTGACGTTGTGGAAGAACTTTTCGGAAGCCGCACAACGCCGCCGCGACGCGGGGTGTCCTGTCGCTGTCGACGCTATGCCGCGATGAGGGAGGGCCGGGCCGCTGTCGACAACCTGTGACGATGTCGACATGGAGTGGTGGCCGTGAAGACCAGCAGCCGCCCGGTCACGGTCGTGTCCCGGGCGCAGGGCAGGGGCCTCGGCGCCCCCGCGGGTTATCGCGCTGATCACGCTGCAAGGCTATCGCTCCCTTCCCGGAAGCCGTCATGGGCCGTCCACAACAACCCCCGATGCGAACTTAGCCCTTCTGGACAACGTCGCGCCGGGGTGGCGTATGCCTGCCGCTACGGGCCCGCCCAGACGGGCCTGTCCGCTCCGGGCCCCGGGAGACGGACCCAGGCCAGGGCTGCCCCAGGGCCTGTCCGACGGGTCGGGGCCGGACGGCCGTCCCGGGGTCACGGCCTAGACGACCAGCTCGCCGGCGAGCTGGACCGCCTCGGCGAGGCTGTCCACCACCGGGACTCCCGGCACCCCGCCGGCCTCCAGGCTCCGGCGGCTGTGCGACCCGCCCGAGTAGAGCACCGCGTACGCTCCCGCGTCCCGCGCGGCCACCGCGTCGTCCACCGCGTCCCCGACCACGACCGTACGCCCCGGCTCCACGTCCGCCAGCGCCGCCAGATGCCGCACCATCTGCGCGCTCTTCGTGCCCCCGGACGGCCCGGTCCGGCCCTCCACCCGCACGAACCGTGACTCGATGCCGAAGCCGCGGACGAGCGGTATCAGCTCGTCGTGCCCGAACATGCTGAGGATCGACTGGCTCCGCCCGGCCGCCTGCCACTCCGCCAGCAGCAGCTCGGCGCCTTCGGCGAGCCCGCAGCCCACGCGGTGCCGGCCGTAGTGCCGGTGGAACGCCTCGTCCATCACCAGCCACTCCTCGTCCGTCGGCAGCCGCCCCATCAGCCGCTCGTAGAACCGCGGCACGGGCACGCAGTAGAGCTCCCGGTACGTCTCCAGGGTGATCGGCTCCAGCCCGATCTCCTCGAAGGCGGCGTTGGTGGCCCCGATCACCGCGTCGACGTCGTGGAACAGGGTGCCGTTCCAGTCCCAGACGATGTGCGTGGCGTGCTTACCCATGCGGTTTCCCCAGGTCGTTCCCGGTGCGCCGACGGGCCTTCTCCCGTCCGCATCCCCGTGCCGACAAACGTACCCGCCGCCACTGACAACGCGGCCGGAGCGGCGGGGCGCCGCCCGCACCGGCCCGTCGCGGCGCCGGCCCGTCGCGGCACCCGGCCGTTCCTCAGCCGAGCAGTTCGGGGATCTCCTGCACCCCGAACCACATCAGATCGTGGTCCTCGGCACCGTCGACGGTGAACTGCGCGTCGTCGTCGCCCTGGTCCGCCGCGCCCAGCGCCGCCGCGGCCGCCGCGACATCGGCCTCCGCGTCCGCGGCGTCCACGTGCACCGCGGCGGCCTTCGACAACGGCACCGGTCCGGCGACCCGTACCTCACCCAGGGACGACTGGTCGAGCCCGCGGTCCGGGTCGGCCACCGCGGCGCCGTCCGGCACGTCCACGGCCACCACCACCCGGCGCCGCGCGGCCTGCGGGTCTCCGGCGAGCAGCCGCAGGGAGGCCTGGGCCGCGCGGTTGAGCGCCGCGTACTCCAGCTCCTCGATGTCGTCCGAGACGTACCACTCCCGCAGCGCGGGCGTGACCGCGTACGCCCCCAGGGGGCCGGGGCCCAGCTCGCCGTTCTCGTGCGCCTCCGCGAGACCGGAGAGGGTCAGGGGGACATAGACGCGCATGGCAGACGCTTCCGCTCACTTCGCTCGGTTCTGATGATTGTCCAGCCAGCATACGGGCGGGAGTCCCCCATCGTGCCGCGCCCACGGTCCACAGTCCCGCTCCCCCGGCCCGTTCCCCGCCCCGCCGCACGGCCTCAGCGCGGGACCGTGCCACGGAAGGGTGAACCTCGCGCGCCCCCCGGCACCGCCCGTCCGCGCCTTGCCGCCGCTCCGCCCCGCCGGTACGAAGATCCCCACCACGGATCTACTGCCCGGTAATCACCGATCGCCGGGCCCGGAACGAACGACGGGGCGACCATGACGACGACCGTGACCGACGACAACGACCCGGCCCTGCCCCGCCTCCGGCGGCCCTCCCCCGGCCGCCGCCCGCTCGGCCCGGCCGGCCGTGGCCCCGCCGGCCGGGGCCCGGCCCGCACCGTCCCGCGCCGCGGCGGACCCGGCGGACCCGGCGGACCCGGGGCCGCCCCCGGCGCGCCGCTCGCCGGGGCGCGGCGCCCGACGCTCCGGGAGCGGCCGCACCTGTGGTTCGCGGAACAACTGGTACTCACCCTCAGCGGGCAGCGGCCCGTGCACACGCTGCTGGGCCATGCCCTGCCCGCCGCCTACGACCGGCTGGCCGAGCTGGCCCCGCAGGCGCCGCTGCGGCCACTCCTCGGGCCGGGGCGGCGCGGCCCCCTCCCGGCCGTACGCGAATGCGGACTGTGCCGGCCGTGCCGCGGCGTCATCGAGGCGTTCGCCCGGATCACGGCGGGCGAACGGCTGCGGGCCCTCGCCTTCCGCCTGGAACAGGGCGCCGACTCCCGCTGGCGCTGCGCCGCGCTGGACCTCGGCCCGGCCCCGGCCGGCTGAACCACCGGACGCGACGGCGCCCCGGCCATATCCCGGCCGGGGCGCCCGCGTCACACGCTCACACTCTTCCTGCGCGCACTCACTTCTTACGGCGGCGGCCGCCGCCCCGCTGGGCCTTGCGCCGCTCGGCACGGGTCAGCCCGTCCGCCGCCGAGCGGGCCGGGGCACCGGCCTCCTCGTCGCTGATGAAGTCGCCCTCGACGACGCTGCCGTCACCGTCCACCTTGGGCGCGGTGAAGTGCAGCCGGTCCGGCCGCTGCGGCGCCTCCAGGCCCTTGGCGTGGATCTCCGGACGTCCGGCACCGGCCGGCACCGGCTCCGGCGCGCCCTTGTCCAGCGACGGCTGCTCCGCGGCCGTCTCCACCGGGACCTCCTCGACCTGCTGCTCGACCTGGACCTCCAGGTTGAACAGGTAGCCGACGGACTCCTCCTTGATCCCCTCCATCATCGCGGTGAACATGTCGAAGCCCTCGCGCTGGTACTCGACCAGCGGGTCCTTCTGGGCCATCGCGCGCAGGCCGATGCCCTCCTGGAGGTAGTCCATCTCGTAGAGGTGCTCACGCCACTTGCGGTCCAGGACGGACAGCACCACCCGGCGCTCCAGCTCGCGCATCACGTCCGGGCTGAGCTGCTCCTCACGGGCCGCGTACCGCTCGTGGATGTCGTCCTTGACGGCGTCGGCGATGAACTCGGCGGTCAGGCCGGCGCGGTCGCCGGCCTCGTCCTCGAGCTCCTCGATGCTCACCCGGACCGGGTAGAGCTGCTTGAACGCGCCCCACAGGCGGTCCAGGTCCCACTCCTCGGCGAAGCCCTCGACGGTCTCGGCCTGGATGTAGGCGTCGATGGTGTCGTCCATGAAGTGCTTGATCTGCTCCTGGAGGTCCTCGCCCTCCAGGACGCGGCGGCGCTCGGCGTAGATGACCTCACGCTGGCGGTTGAGCACCTCGTCGTACTTCAGGACGTTCTTCCGCGTCTCGAAGTTCTGCTGCTCGACCTGCGACTGGGCGGACGCGATCGCGCGGGTCACCATCTTGTTCTCGATCGGGACGTCGTCCGGGACGTTGGCCATCGCCATGACCCGCTCGACCATCTGGGCCTTGAACAGCCGCATCAGGTCGTCGCCCAGGGAGAGGTAGAACCGCGACTCGCCGGGGTCGCCCTGACGGCCGGAGCGGCCGCGCAGCTGGTTGTCGATCCGGCGCGACTCATGCCGCTCCGTGCCGAGCACGTACAGCCCGCCGAGCTCCTTGACCTCCTCGAACTCCGCCTTGACCGCGGCCTCGGCGCGCTCCAGGGCCGCGGGCAGCGCGGCCGCCCACTCCTCGACGTGCTCGACCGGGTCGAGCCCCATCTCGCGCAGCTCGGCCTCGGCGAGGGTGTCGGGGTTGCCGCCGAGCTTGATGTCCGTACCGCGGCCGGCCATGTTCGTGGCGACCGTGACGGAGCCCTTGCGGCCGGCCTGGGCGACAATCGACGCCTCCCGGTCGTGCTGCTTGGCGTTGAGGACCTCGTGCCGCACACCGCGCTTGTTGAGCTGCTGGGAGAGGTACTCGGACTTCTCCACGGACGTCGTGCCGACGAGGATCGGCTGGCCCTTGTCGTGCTTCTCGACGATGTCCTCGACGACGGCGTCGAACTTCGCGGGCTCGGTGCGGTAGATCAGGTCCGCCTGGTCCTTGCGGATCATCGGCCGGTTCGTCGGGATCGGGACGACACCGAGCTTGTAGATCTGGTGGAACTCGGCGGCCTCGGTCATGGCCGTACCGGTCATGCCGGAGAGCTTGTCGTAGAGGCGGAAGAAGTTCTGCAGGGTGATCGTGGCGAGCGTCTGGTTCTCGTCCTTGATCTCCACGCCCTCCTTCGCCTCGATGGCCTGGTGCATGCCCTCGTTGTAGCGGCGGCCGGCGAGGATACGGCCGGTGTGCTCGTCGACGATCATGACCTCGCCGTCGATGACGACGTAGTCCTTGTCCTTCTTGAAGAGCTCCTTGGCCTTGATCGCGTTGTTGAGGTAGCCGACGAGCGGGGTGTTCACCGACTCGTACAGGTTGTCGATGCCCAGCCAGTCCTCGACCTTGCCGACACCGGACTCGTGGATGCCGACCGTGCGCTTCTTCTCGTCGACGTCGTAGTCGCCGGTCTCCTCGACACCGCGCTGCGGGTTGGCCGCCTCGCCCCTCTTCAGGCGCAGCACCAGCTTGGCGAAGTCGCCGTACCACTTGGTGGCCGAGTCCGCCGGACCGGAGATGATCAGCGGCGTACGGGCCTCGTCGACGAGGATCGAGTCGACCTCGTCGACGATCGCGAAGTTGTGGCCCCGCTGGACGAGTTCATCCTTCGACCAGGCCATGTTGTCGCGCAGGTAGTCGAAGCCGAACTCGTTGTTCGTGCCGTACGTGATGTCGCAGCCGTACTGCTCGCGACGCTGGGCCGGGGTCATGTCGGCGAGGATGCAACCGACGGTCAGGCCCAGGAACTTGTGGACCCGGCCCATCATCTCGGAGTCGCGCTCGGCCAGATAGTCGTTGACCGTGATCAGATGCACGCCCTTGCCGGACAGCGCGTTGAGATACGCCGGGAGGGTACCGACCAGGGTCTTGCCCTCACCGGTCTTCATCTCGGCCACGTACCCCAGGTGAAGGGCCGCGCCGCCCATCAGCTGGACGTCGTAGTGCCGCTGGCCGAGCACGCGCTTGGCGGCCTCACGGACCGTGGCGAACGCCTCGGGCAGCAGATCGTCGAGGGTTTCGCCGTCGGCGTAGCGCTCCTTGTACTCGTCCGTGAGCGCCCGGAGCTCGGCGTCGGAGAGGGCCGCGAAGTCCTCCTCGATGGAGTTGACCTGGCCCGCGATGCGGTGCAGTTTGCGCAGGATCTTTCCTTCGCCTGCACGCATGATCTTCGTCAAGACGGACACTTGGGCTGGTCTCCTTGCCGGTCGGGCCTGCACGGTCGAGTGCGCGGGCGCGGCATATTTCCAAGGGGGCAGGCCCCGCCGCAACGGCCATCGTAAGGGAGGACGCCGTCGGGCAGGGAGGTCCGCCGCCGCGAACCCCCGCTGTCCCCTCCCTCTCGTGAACGCACGAGGCCGCGAGAAGGTGCCGGGGAGGTGCCGGGAATCACGCCGAAATCCCTTCGCGGCCCGCTCCGCGACCTCGCAGACTCCCGTCATGGAACCCGTCATCCTCACCACCGAGCGCCTGATCCTGCGCCCGTTCGAGCCCTCCGACGCACCCGCGGTGCACGCCGCCTGCCAGGAACCAGACATTCCGCGCTGGACGAACGTCCCCTCGCCGTACACCCTGCGGGACGCGGAGCGGTTCGTCGGCACGACCGTCCCCGAGGGCTGGCGCGACGACACCGCCTACGACTTCGCCGTGGTGGCCCGGACGGACGGCTCCCTGGTCGGCGCGATGGGCCTGGTACGCCTCGCCGGGCTGCGCGGCCCCGAGCGGCAGGCCGAGCTGGGCTACTGGACCGCCAGGGAGCAGCGCGGCCGGGGGTACACGGTCGAGGCGGCCCGCGCCGTGCTGCGCTGGGCGTTCGACGATCTCGGCGTGGAGCGCATGGAGTGGCTCGCGGAGGCCGGCAACGACGGCTCCTGGGCGGTCGCCCGCAGACTCGGCTTCCAGTGGGAGGGCACCCTGCGCGCCAAGCTGGTGCGGGAGGGCACCCGCCGGGACGTGTGGGCCGGCTCCCTGCTCCCCTCCGACCTGCCCGGCGATCCCGGCCCGGCCGGAGCGCCGTGCGCGGCGGACCGGACGCCGTACCTTCCGTACGCTGGCTGACCCGGGGGGGGCGGAGCCCCGGGCCCGCCCGGGGGCTGCCCGGGGCCCACGGCCGGGGCCCGTTCGCCCGGAGCCCAGGCTCCCGAAGCCACGGCGGGGGCGTTGTCGGTGCCCGCCCCTACGCTGTCCCGCATGACCGCCGTGACGCAGCTCTCATCCCTGCCGCAGCCCTCCTCCCGGCCCCGGCCCGTGGCCGGCCTGTCCCGCGACGACGCCCGCCGTCTGGCGCTGCGGGCGCAGGGCCTGCTGGGCGCCCCGGACCGCCGGGCGGGAGCGCGCGGAGTGCTGCGGCAGCTGGGAGCGGTCCAGTTGGACACGATCTCCGTGCTGGCCCGCTCCCATGAGCTGGTGCCCTACGCCCGGCTCGGCGCGGCCGGCCGCCCCGCCGTCGAGGCCGCCTACTGGACGCCGACCGCCGGCGGCGCCCCCTCGCCGCGGCCCCACAGCTTCGAGTACTGGTCGCACGCCGCCTGCATCCTCCCCATCGAGGAGTGGCCGCACTTCGCCTTCCGGCGCCGCGCCCGGCGGGCCAAGGGCCACCGCTGGCATGTCCTGAAGGACGCCGGCCGCTCCTGCGCCGCCGTCCTGGACCGGCTGAAAGCCGACGGCCCGCTGACCACATCCGAGCTGGGCGGCGGCCGCAACGGAGGAGAGTGGTGGGACTGGTCCGAGACCAAGATCGCGGTGGAGTGGCTGCTGGACACCGGCGAGGTGGTCTGTACGGAGCGCCGCGCCTGGAAGCGGGTGTACGACCTCGCCGAGCGCGCCGTCCCGGACGAGCTGCTGCACGACGGCCTGGACGACGCCGAGTGCCTCCGCCGCCTGGTCGCCCAGGCCGGCGCCGCCCTGGGGGTCGCCACCCGCGCCGACCTGGCCGACTACCACCGGCTGAAGGGCGAGCAGGTCGATGCCGTGATCGCCGACTCCGGTCTGGTCCCGGTGGAGGTCGAGGGCTGGGGAAAGCCCGCCTGGGCCGACCCCGCCGCGCTGGCCACCGCACCCCGCGGCCGGCACCGCACGACGCTGCTCTCGCCGTTCGACTCCCTCATCTGGGACCGCCGCCGTACGGAGCGGATCTTCGGTTTCACCCACCGCCTGGAGGCGTACGTCCCACGCCCCCGGCGGATACACGGCTACTTCGCGATGCCGCTGCTCGCCGGCGGCCGGCTGGTGGGACGGGTGGACCCGGCCCGCGAGGGCACCACCCTCGTCGCCCGGCAGGTCTCGATGCGGAACGGCAAGGCCGTCGCTCCCATGGCCACGGCTCTCCTGGAGGCCGCCACCTGGGTCGGCTGTGATTCCGTACGGGTGGAGCGCTGCGACGACGCGACGCTGGCCGCCGCCCTGCGCGCGGAGCTGCGGCAGCGGGGCTGACGAGCGCGGCGGGCGGAGGAGCGGCCGGAGCCTGCCGGCCGCTCAGCGGATCTCCAGGATCTTCTCCCGCATCGCGTACACCACCGCCTCCATCCGGGAGTGCAGCTGCAGCTTCTCCAGGATGTTGCGGACGTGGTTCTTCACCGTGTTCTCGGAGATGAAGAGTTCCTTGGCGATATCGCGGTTGTTCATGCCCGTGGCGACCAGCTTGAGGACTTCCAGCTCCCGGTCGGTGAGCCGGGGCGCGGGCACCAGCCTGCGCTCGTCCGTGCGCTGGATCATCGACTTGAACTCCGTCAGGAGCTTGGCGGCCATCGACGGGCTGATCTGCGACTGGCCGTCCGCGACGGCGCGGATCGCGGTCGCCACCTCGTCGGTGGAGATCTCCTTGAGCAGGTACCCCGTGGCACCGGCCTTGATCGCGTCGTAGAGGTCGGCCTCTTCATCGCTGATCGTCAGCATGATGATCCTGGCGCTGGGGGCCACCTCCTTGATGGCGGTACACGCCTCAATCCCGCCGCGCCGGGGCATCCGTACGTCCATCAGCACGATGTCGGGCAGCAGATCCGTGGCCTTGTCGACCGCCTCCGCGCCGTCCCCCGCCTCACCGACGACCTGGATGTCCTCTTCCTGGGCCAGAACAATCTCCAGGCCCCGCCGGAACAGCGCGTGATCGTCCACCACCAGGACCCGGATCGGCTCCTTGCGCGGCGGGCTCACGGACCGGTCGTCGCCCCCGCCACCGGTCCCGTCGCCCGCGTCGCCGTGTACGGGCCCAAAACTGTCCCCCATGGATCCTCCCCGTCAACTACTCGGCCGGAAGGCCAGAGCTTCGGATAAGGCTGGTTGACAACAGCCCCCTGCGGCCGGCTCGATCACTGCCATAAAGACCGTCTCCCCGGCATGTCGCCGTTTCGTGTCCCCCACATTCCCTGGCCGGCACAAACACTATACGGCTTCAACTCCTGCTCTCTGCGGGCACGATGGTGCCCCCGGAGTGCACCGGGGGCACGGACCGGTGGGGGTCAGCCGCCCAGCGCGCCGCCTGCGCCGCCGGGCTCCTCCTCCCCTGAGTACGCGTCGGTGTTCAGGTGGATGACGCCATAGTCATATGCGTGCCGCCGGTAGACGACGCTGGGAAGCTTGGTGTCGGCGTCGACGAAGAGGTAGAAGTCGTGTCCGACCAGCTCCATCTCGTTGAGCGCCTGATCGAGCGACATCGGCGCTGCCGAGTGGGTCTTCTCCCGGACGATCAGGGGCCCTTCGCCCTGGACGTCGATCGACCCCATCTTCGTGGTCGGCACCGTCTCCTCGACTTCGGTGGCCAGTTCACCGTTGGCGGTCAGGCTCGCGGCCTCGGGCACGGTTTCGGCGACTTCGCTTGCCGGAATGCGGCCGTTGCCGCGGCGCGAATACCGCTTGTCGTGCTGCTTCCGCAGCCGCGCCTCCAGCTTGGCGGTCGCCAGGTCCAGCGCCGCGTACGGATCTCCGGCGGCCGCCTCGGCCCGGACCACCGGGCCACGGGAGCGGAGTGTGATCTCCACTCGGTCGGAACGGTCGGCCTGCCGCGGGTTGTGTTCCTTGGACACCTCGACGTCCAGGCTGATCACCTTGCCGTCGAGCTTCTGGACTTTATCCAGCTTCAGCTTCTCGGCCACGTGCTTGCGGAACCGCTCGGGCACCTCGGTCTTGCGGCCCTTGACGACGATGTCCACGCAGAACTCCGTTCCCGGATCGCTCCGCTCATCGAGCGGGGACGATTCCTTCTTGCACCAGGCCCCGGTGGGTACCGAAGCCTCGGACTCGGCGACTTTCACCTCCTCCTCCCCCAACGACAAGATCTCCACGCCCCCGGCTTCAGGGTCGCGACAAACGCCCCTGAACGCGGTCATCGCGACATCTGAGGCAAAACATCCGCCAAGTCCTCACAACCGAACATAGCTCTCCGGGACGGATGTCGGCACCCCCTCGTATCCGTCAGCTCCATTCGGGTGATTTTTCCTCCTCGGCCAGATGCCTCGTGCGCCACTGCACGGGCACACCTACTCGCTGCGTGGAGATTCCCTTCCCCGCCGGCCCACGGAGATCACATGGTGGCCGAAAGCGCGGCCCGGCGCCGCGACCACCGCCGCGCCGGACACTCTGCCGCCGGCCACCGTGACGGCCCGTGCCGCCTCGGCGAGCGTCGCCCCCGTCGTCACCAGATCGTCCACCAGCACCACTGGCCGGCCCCTCAGCAGCCTCCCGGCCGCACCCGGCACCACCAGTGCGCCCGCGACGTTCGCCAGGCGCTGCGGGGCGTTCAGTCCTGCCTGGTCGGCCACGGGGCGTCGCTGGCGCAGCACGGCGAGCACTCGGGCCCCCGCCCCCTCCCCCACCCCCGCTCCCTCCCGCCGTAGGTCACCGGCCGCGGCCAGGGCGATCCTGCGTACCGGATCATGGCCCCGTCCGGCCACCGCTCTCCGGGCCGACGGCACCGGGACGAGCAGCGGCCCACGCCCCGGCCGCAGCCCGCGCACCGCTCCGGCCAGCGCCCCTCCCAACGGTCCGGCGAGCCGCAGCGCACCGCGCTCCTTGTGGGCCAGCAGCACCGCCCGGACCTCGTCGGCGTACGGCGCAGCGGCCCAGACCCGGGGCAGCCCCACGGGCCCGGGCCGCAGCCGGACCCGCCGCGCCCCGCGCCCGCCCCTCGTGAGCGCCCGGCCGCACTCCGCGCACAGCTCCGTACGCGGCCGACCGCACCCCGCACAGGCGACCGGCAGCACCAGACCGGCCAGTTCCCGCCACAGCCCTCGCACTTGCATGACTCCACTGTGCCGCCGCGCCACCCCGGCCACCACCCCTGTGGACAACCGCCTGTGGACAACTCCGGCGGCGGCCGCGACCAGGCCGACAGGCGGAGCGTCACAGCAGGTCACAGCGTGTCGCCCGAAGCGGACCGCGGCCCCGGACCAGCTCACCGGGACCCGATCGCCCGGGGCAGAACGGATCACCCGGGGTAGACCGGCGCCATCCCGTCCTTCACGACCGTCTTCCAGTTCGCGTCCGGAGGAAGCCGCACAATGCCCTCGGCGGCATCGGCGATCAGCGGCCTGGTCTCGTCCTCCGACGCGGCGACCGACTTGACGCCGTTCACACCGGGCAGCGTCTGCGCGTTGGAAGCCGAGCCGTCGGTCTCCATGAACTGCATCTGCTGCACCCCGCCGGACTCCCGTCCGACGACCACCAGCCGGCTGCCGCCCGCCCAGGAGGCGGCGACCACATCCTCCAACTGCGGTGCGATCGGCCGCAGTTCCTGCACCGAGAGCTTGGGGTGCCCAGGAGCGCCGTCGCGCTCCACCCGGCCGAGCTGGAGCGTGGTCCGGCCCTTGTCCTCGACCAGGACCGCGATCCGGATCCCGTCCGCGGCCACCTTGATCGCCTTGATGCGCCGCCCGCCCAGACCGGGCACCGCGACCTCTTCGGGGTCCCCCTTGCCCTCGCGCATCCGCAGCAGCCGGGAGCCGTGTGCGTCACGGTCCGCGATCCACAGATCGCCCAGACCGTCCCAGCTCGGCGCGGTCAGCCCGTCGTCGGCGCCCTTGCCCGCGCTCTCGCTGGTCAGCAGCGGATCACCGCGTTCGGCACCGTCGTCCATGGCGGCCACGTACAGCGCCCGGCCGTCGCCGGACACCCCGGCCGCGGTGCTCTCGCCGCGCGAGATGGCGACCGAGCGCAGCGGACTCCTCCCCGTGCCGAACGGACCGCGCACCGGCGTCGGTTCGGTCGCCGAGTCCGACATGGAGACGACCCGGTGGCCCGCGTCGATGAAGTACTCCTTGGCGGTGCGCCCGGTCCGCGGCACCGGCCCGAAGTCACGTTCGGCCTGCTCCTGCGACAGCGTGCACAGCGAGTCCCCGTCAGCGTCCTGGAGTTCCACCTCGCTGATCTTCGAAGCCCGCGTCATGTCCTGGACGGTGAAGTAGAGCTGAGCCGCCATCCGTTTGCACTGGGCGGGGTCGGCCTTCGCCGCCTCCTTGCTGAGCCGGACCCGCAGGGCGTTGGAGTCGTCCAGCGACAGCTCCTGCGTGGCGAGCCGGGTGCCGCGCGGGAACGCCGAAGTGGTCACCCGGCCGAGCCAGTCCGTGGGCCCGGACAGCAGCGCGTTGACGCTGGCCGTGATCGGCTTGATCCGCTGCCGCAAATAGACCGGGTCCGCGACGAGCACGTTCCGGCTCGCCTTGGGCTCCTCCGACTCCGTGTTGTAGGACGCGAAGTAGTACGTGTTGACGGAGCGGTAGATGCGCTGGAAGTCGGAGAGCCCCAGGACGAGCCCGTCGGGCAGCCGGTCGATGCGCCACTGGCCGTCCTCCTTGACGAGGTGGATCGACCGGCGGTACGGCTTCTCCTCGGGGGAGTAGGCGTAGCGTTCGCCCACCGACGCCACCTGGCTGCCGGAGAGCGTGACGGTGTAGCCGTTCGCGTTCTCGCGGTCGGGCTGTTGCTTCGGTTCGGGTTTCGGGCGTTCCTGGAGCACCGTGGTGGACCGGAACGGCCGCCAGGTTTTCCGCGCCGATGAGGCCAGATACTGGGTGGCCGTGCGGAAATCCGCCTCGTCGCTGGTCGTCGCGTCGAGGAAGCTGCGCACGATGTCGGTCGGCTGCGCACCGTCCTGCGGGGGAACGCCGTAGACCCGCACCTGCGAGTCACCTTCGGAGCGCGGCGACTGGTCGACGGGGGTGACCTCCCCGCCGTCCGGCATCGACGCACATCCCGCCAACAGCGCAGCCGCGCAGCCGGCGACCAGCAGCTTCCGGGCCGGCCCGGCTTGCCTGCGGGCGCCGTGACGGGACGTGGTGTCCCTGGCCCGCTCGCTTCCCCGCTCAGTGTCCACGCGGCTCGCCTTCCCGCACGCTCCGTCCGCTGTCCTGCCCGGCCACGCCCTCGTGCCCGGGCTCGCCGGCGCGCGGGGTCTCGTCGCACGCCGTCTCCTCGCTCCGTACCTCCCGGCTCCGCCGCACCACGCGGGCGCCCTCTCCGGGCAGTGCCGCGGGGTCGGCCGACGGACGGGCCGCGCCGCGCGGATCCGGAACCTGGGCCGGTGTTTCCGTCCCGGCCGGCTGAGCGGCGCGCGTCTGGGCGGGGATCGTGCCGGCCATGGTGGGCTTGCGGGCCGCCCCCGTACGCGGGCGTCCCGCCGCGGCCGACTCGCGGCGCCGCCGCGAGTCCTCCGGCTCCAGCGGGATCGGGGACCCCCGCAGCGGCTCGCCGGCTGTACGCGGCAGCGTCAGCCGGAACTGCGAGCCGCCGCCCGGTTCGCCCCAGGCCTGCAGCCAGCCACCGTGCAGCCGGGCGTCCTCGATGGCGATGGACAGGCCGAGGCCCGTGCCGCCGGTCGTACGGGCCCGCGCCGGGTCGGCGCGCCAGAAGCGGTTGAAGACCCGGGTGGCCTCGCCGGGCTTCAGGCCGACGCCGTAGTCGCGCACCGCGACGGCGACCGCGCCGCCGCCGCGGTCGCCCGCCGAGGCCAGCCGCACCACCACGTCGCGGCCCTCGCCGTGCTCGACGGCGTTGACGACGAGGTTGCGCAGCACCCGCTCCACCCGGCGGGGGTCGGCCTCGGCGATGACGGGCTGCTCGGCGCCGCGCACCAGGATGCGGGTGCCCTTGCGCTCGGCGAGCGGCTCGGCGCCCTCGATGACGCGGTGCACCACGTCGCGCAGGTCCACCGGCTCGGCCTCCAGGGCGGCCGCGCCCGCGTCGAACCGGCTGATCTCCAGCAGCTCCGCGAGCAGCGATTCGAAGCGGTCGAGCTGTCCGCGCAGCAGCTCCGCGGAGCGCGCCGTCGCAGGGTCGAACTCGTCGCGCGCGTCATGGATGACATCGGCCGCCATCCGTACCGTCGTCAGCGGCGTACGGAGCTCGTGCGAGACGTCCGAGACGAAGCGGCGCTGCATCCGGGACAGCTCCTCCAGCTGCTGGATCTTGAGCTGGAGGTTCTGCGCCATCTTGTTGAAGGACTCGCCGAGCCGGGCGATGTCGTCCTCGCCGGTGACCTTCATCCGCTCCTGGAGGAGGCCGGCGGCCAGCCGTTCGGAGATCCCGGCGGCCATCCGTACGGGGGTGACGACCTGCCGTACGACCAGCCAGGCGATCGCACCCAGGAGGATCACGACGAACACCCCGGCCGTGGCGAGCGTCCCCGTGACGAGCCGGAGCGTCTCCTCCTCCTGGGTGAACGGGAAGAGGTAGTACAGCTGGTACTGGTTGCTGTTGATGTCGTTGAGGCGCTTGCCGATGATGAGCGCCGGCACGCCGTCGTCCGACCCGATGCGCTTGATCTGGGTGTACTGGCGGAACGTACCGGACTTGGTGTCCAGCTTCCGCCGCAGCTCGGCGGGGACGCTCCGTTCGGGATCGACGTCGCCGGAGGCGCGCGGCCCTCGGGTGCCGGGGCTGGAGTCGCCGAACGGTTCGTCGGAGTCGGAGCTGAGCGCGACGACCGAGAAGACGCCCTGGCCACCGCTGGCGAGCTGTTCGACCAGGCCGGTCAGCCAGGTCGCGGAGTCCTGGGTGCCGCGGTTGCCGGGGCGGGCGGCGTCATCGGTCCGGGTGTCGTCGGCGCCGTCGGCCATCTTCTGGGCGACGCTGAAGCCGCCCACCGCCTGGCTCTGCGCGGCCTGCGCCTTCGCCGTGAGCAGTCCACCGCGGACCTGTCCGACGACCACCACGCCGAGCAGCAGCACCACGGCGAGGGACATCAGCAGCGTGGTCGCCACCACCCGCAGCTGGATGTTGCGCCGCCACAGCCGCAGGGCGGGCAGCAGCGGCCGGCGGACCCAGCGGCTGAAGAGCCGCAGCAGCGGGTGGACCGGTCCGCTCACCGCGCCATCGGGCAGCAGCTGCCCGCCGCGCAGCAACCAGGCGGACAACTTCCCCGAAAAGGACATATCGCCCGTCGGGTTGACGGTGCGTCCCCGCTTTCCCTCCGGGGCCGAACCGTCCCGGACCATCTCAGCTGGGCCCGGCCTTGTAGCCGACCCCACGCACGGTCACCACGATCTCCGGACGCTCCGGATCCCGCTCGACCTTGGAACGCAGCCGCTGCACATGCACATTGACCAGCCGGGTGTCGGCGGCGTGCCGGTAGCCCCAGACCTGCTCCAGCAGCACCTCACGGGTGAACACCTGCCACGGCTTGCGCGCCAGCGCCACCAGCAGATCGAACTCCAGCGGGGTCAGCGCGATCGACTGCCCGTCCCGCTTCACCGAGTGTCCCGCCACATCGATGACCAGGTCACCGATCGCCAGCTGCTCGGGCGCCGGCTCCTCCGAACGCCGCAGCCGCGCCCGGATCCGGGCCACCAGCTCCTTGGGCTTGAACGGCTTGACGATGTAGTCGTCCGCACCCGATTCGAGTCCGACGACCACATCCACGGTGTCGCTCTTGGCGGTCAGCATGACGATCGGCACACCGGACTCCGCCCGGATCAGCCGGCACACCTCGATACCGTCCCGGCCGGGCAGCATCAGGTCGAGCAGGACAAGATCGGGCTTGGTCTCGCGGAAGGCGGCAAGTGCCTTGTCGCCGTCCGACACGAACGACGGCTCGAAGCCTTCGCCGCGCAACACGATGCCGAGCATCTCTGCCAGTGCGGTGTCGTCGTCGACGACCAGGACGCGTCCCTTCATTCGGCCATCATCCCATTACCTGATCGTGACGTACTCCATCGTGAGGTGGAACACACCTCGGCAAGCGTGTGCCGGGTCACCGGAGACACCACCCCGGCCTCCGTCACTATCGCCGTCACCAGCTCCGGCGGGGTGACGTCGAAGGCGGGGTTGTAGGCCTGCGAGCCCAGCGGCGCCACGGGTATACCGCTGTCCGCCGACGCCCCGGCTCCCCGCGCGTACGGCAACGAGAGTTCCGTCACTTCCCGGCCCGGCCGCTGCTCGACCTCTATATCCGCACCCGCCTCGGTCTCCAGATCCACTGTGCTGGTCGGTGCCACCACCACGAACGGAACATCATGGTGGCGCGCCAGCACCGCCAGCGGATAGCTGCCCACCTTGTTGGCGACCGACCCGTCCGCCGTGATCCGGTCCGCCCCTATCAGCACCGCGTCCACCTCGCCCCCGGCGAACAGCGAGCCCGCCGCACCATCCGACAACACCGTGTACGCCATGCCCGCCCGCGCCGCCTCGTAAGCGGTCAGCCGCGCCCCCTGCAGCAAGGGCCGCGTCTCGTCCACCCACAGCCGGCGCAGCTCACCGGCCCGATGCGCCGCCAGCACCACCGCCAGGGCGGTCCCCCCGCCCCCGGACACCAGCGCGCCCGTATTGCAGTGCGTGAGAATCCGATGGCCGCCGCCCGGCAACAGCTCGCCCAGCAGCGCCAGGCCGTGCTCCGCCATCCGCGCACTCGCCTCGGCATCCTCCGCGTGGACCGCCCGCGCCTCGGCCAGCGCCGCAGCGGCAGCCGCCGGGGCACCGCCCCCCTCCGCCACCGCCGAGCGGTACGCGGCGGCCGCCCGCCGCACGCCGTACCCCAGGTTGACCGCGGTCGGCCGGGCCTGCGCCAACGACTCCGCCGCGTCGTCCACATCACCACCGCGCGCCGCGGCCAGCGCCACGCCGTACGCGCCCGCGATGCCCAGCAGCGACGCCCCACGCACCGCCAGCGTCCGGATCGCCCGCACCAGCGCCGGTACGTCCGCGCAGACCAGCTCGGCCTCCTCGGCCGGCAACCGGGTCTGGTCGAGAAGAACCACCGCGGGCCCCTCCGGCAGCTCCTCCCAGCGCAACGACGGGATCGCGAGCGCCCCGGCGCCCGCCTCGGAAACCTCGTAGTGATCGCCCATCCGCTCAGTGTGCCGCCGAACGCCCCTCGAACAGAAGATCCCCTCACCCTCAGGGCACGGACACACAACGCCGACCGACATGACACGATGACTGGCACCGCGGACCCCGGATCCCGGCCGCCCCGGCGGACGGACGGCAAGAAGGAGCGACGATGAACAACTCTCCGGGCTGGACCTCGCCCGGATCCACCCCTTCCGACGAGCCGGACCGCGGCGCACAGGAGCAATCCACCCAGCCGTCGGCCCCGGAGGAACGGCCCGGCCCCGCCGAGCAGCCGCCCCCGCCGAAGTGGTCCAAGGAGCAGCCGCCCGCCGGCCAGTGGTCGGCCCCCGCCGGTATCCCCGGCCAGGCCGGCCCGCACGGCCGCAGCCGCGCCTCCTCGTCCGGCTCCGGCGGCCCCGGCTGGAATCCCCCGGCCGGCCAGCAACCGCCGCCGTGGGGCGGCAGCTGGGCACCCGTACCGCCGGCGGCCAAGCCCGGCGTCATCCCGCTGCGCCCGCTCGGCGTCGGCGAGATCCTCGACGGCGCGGTCGCGACTCTGCGCGCGCACTGGCGCACCGTCCTCGGCATCTCGCTGGTCGTCGCGGTCGTCTCCCAGACCGCGACCACCATCGTCACCGGACTGTGGCTCCGGGGCCCCGACCGCGTCCCGGGCAGCAACGACGACGTCCCGGCCGCCCGGGAGACCCTGCGCGAACTCGGCAACCAGCTCGTCGGCAGCGCGCTCACCTCGGTGATCGGGCTGCTCGCCACGCTCATCGCCACCGGACTGCTCACCATGGTCGTCAGCCGCGCCGTGCTCGGCCGCTCGGTGACCACCGGGGATGCCTGGCGCGAAGCCCGCGGCCAACTCCCGCGCCTGCTCGGCCTGCTCCTCGTGCTTCCCGTGCTCATCACCGCGATATTCGCGGTCGGGATGGCTCCCGGCCTCATCACGGCCGCCACCGGCGCGAGCACCGTGGGCGTGGTCCTCACGCTGCTCGGCGGACTGGCCGCCTTCGTCGTGAGTATCTGGCTGTGGATCCGCTACAGCCTCGCCTCTCCCGCACTGATGCTGGAGAAGCAGGGCGTCTTCGCCTCCATGCGGCGCTCCGCCAAGCTCGTACGCGGCGCCTGGTGGCGAGTGCTGGGCGCTCAGCTCCTCGCTGCGCTCGTGCTCATGATCGTTGGATTCATGGTCCAGGTCCCGTCCACCGTCATCGCCTTCCTCATCGACGGCGAGAACGCCATGGGGTGGGCGAGCGGCGCCGCCGGCTCCATGAGCTGGTCGTTCCTCATCGTGCTGGGCATCGGTGCCGTCATCGGCTCCACCATCACCTACCCGATCAGCGCCGGGGTCACCGTGCTCCTCTACGTGGACCAGCGGATCCGCCGTGAGGCACTCGATCTCGAACTCGCCCGTGCCGCGGGGCTGCCCGGCTACGGCGCCGACACCCCGGCCCACCAGGCACCGGCCGCCGCCCCGGCCCCCTCCGGCACCCCGGCACCTGCACCGGACCCCACAGGCGCCCCAGCGGACGACCGCGCGGCGGACCGCCCCGGCGCGGCACCCACCGACGGCACCGGGGAGCAGCGCCCCACCGACACCGCACCAGGAAGCTGATGCGGTGACAACTGGGGGGAAGACAGCCGCGCTCGAACGACTCCTCGCGGCCTCGGACGACGGGATACCGGTACGGACACCTCGCCTCCCCGCCCGCGAGGCGGCCGAGCGCGAGCTGTCCGACCCCCGGTACCACCAGCACGACCCCAACCCGATCCAGCAAGCCATCGACTGGCTGTGGGACCGCGTCACGGAACTCTTCGGCACCGCCGCCGGTGTCACACCGGGCAGCTGGATCGGCCTCCTCGCCATCGCCGCGTTCGTCCTGCTGCTCGTCGTCGCCCTCCGGCTGCGGCTCGGCGCCGTACGCCGCACCCCGACCAGCAGCCGCACGCTCTTCACCGACACGCCCCGCACCGCCGCGGAACACCGCGCGGCCGCGGACCGGCACGCCGCCACGGGCCACTGGAACCAGGCGATCCAGGACCGGATGCGCGCCATCGTCCTCGCCCTCGAAGAGCGTGCCCTGCTCACATCCGGCCCGGGCCGCACCGCCGACGAGGCAGCCGTCGAGGCCGGCCGGCTCCTCCCCCGGCACGCCGACGCACTGCGCACCGCGGCCCGCACCTTCGACGACGTCACATACGGCGGGCGTCCTGGCACGGAACAGGCGTACACCCTCCTCACCAGCCTCGACACCGACCTGCGGCACGCCAAACCCGACCTGGCCACGGCCCCGACGAGGAGCCACCGATGACCACGGCCGCCCCCAGGCTCTCCACCACGACTCATCACCTCTGGTCCCGGTCGCGCGGCCCCCTGATCGCACTCCTCCTGCTCGTCATCAGCGGAGTGGTCCTCGCCGCCCTGCAGTCCGGAGAACAGCACGGCCGGCTGGACCCCCGCTCGGCCGACCGGTCCGGCAGTCGCGCACTCGCCCGGCTCCTCGCCGCGCACGGCGTCTCCACCCAGGTCGTCACGACCTCCGAGGAAGCCGCCGCCGCGGCCGGCCCCGGCACCACGCTGCTGATCGCCGCGCCCGACATCCTGACCGAAGCTCAGCTGACGAGCCTGCACACCGCGACCGCGCACACCCCCGGGCGCACCGTCCTGCTCGCCCCCGGTCCCGCGTCCCTCGAAGCCTTCGCCTCCGGCGTCCAGGCGGACCCCCCCGTCCGCAACACCACACGCCGGCCGACCTGTTCTCTCCCCGAGGCCCGCCGCGCCGGCAGTGCCCTCCTCGGCGGTCTGCGCTACGCCACGCCCGACGCCACGGCCGACCACTGCTACCACAGCGGCGGCCAGCCCACCCTGCTGCGCCTGCCGGCCCCCCGCTCCGGCCGCGACACCGTACTCCTCGGCTCCCCCGACTTCCTGTACAACCAGCACCTCGCCGAAGACGGCAACGCCTCGCTGGCCCTTCAACTCCTCGGTTCCCGCGCGCATCTGATCTGGTACCTCCCTTCCGTCAGCGACCCGTCATCCGTGCCGGACAACGACCGCGGCTTCCTTGACCTCATCCCCGCCGGCTGGCGTTGGGCCCTGCTCCAACTCGCCCTCGCCGCCGCTTGCGCAGCCCTCTGGCGCGCCCGCCGACTCGGTCCCTTGGTGCTGGAGAAACTCCCGGTCACCGTCCCCGCCGCGGAGACCACCGAGGGCCATGCCCGTCTCTACGAACAAGCCGCGGCCCGTGACCGGGCATCAGGCGTACTCCGCTCCGCGACCCGTACCCGCCTCGCCCCGCTCATCGGCGTACGCCCGGCAGACGCCCATACCCCCGACATCCTTCTCCCGGCCGTCCACGCCCACTTGAACTCCGCTCCTGACGCCGGGGCAGATCTCCATGCCCTGCTCTTCGGCCCCGACCCGGCGGACGACCGGGCCCTGGTACACCTGGCCGACCAACTCGACCTGCTCGAATCCTCCATCGTTTCCCAAGAGAGGCACGCCCCCCGTGAGCACCCCGACCGCTGACAGCGCCCGAGCCTCCCTCGAGGACCTGCGCACCGAGATATCCAAGGCCGTCGTAGGCCAGGACCCCACCGTCACCGGCCTGGTCGTAGCGCTCCTCTGCCGCGGTCACGTCCTGCTCGAAGGTGCCCCCGGCGTCGCCAAGACCCTCCTCGTCCGCGCCCTGTCGGCGGCCCTCGAACTCGACACCAAACGCGTCCAGTTCACGCCCGACCTGATGCCCAGCGATGTCACCGGCTCACTGGTCTATGACGCCCGTAGTGCGGAGTTCTCGTTCCAGCCGGGCCCCGTCTTCACCAACCTGCTGCTCGCCGATGAGATCAACCGGACCCCTCCCAAGACGCAGGCATCCCTGCTCGAGGCGATGGAGGAGCGCCAGGTGACCGTCGACGGCACGGCCCGTCCCCTCCCCGAGCCGTTCCTCGTCGCCGCCACCCAGAATCCGGTGGAGTACGAGGGCACTTATCCGCTGCCCGAGGCTCAACTCGACCGATTCCTTTTGAAGCTGACGGTCCCGCTTCCCGCACGCCAGGACGAGATCGACATCCTCTCGCGCCATGCCGCCGGCTTCAGCCCCCGCGACCTTGCCGCCGCAGGGCTCCGCCCCGTGGCCTCCTCCGCCGACCTCGACGCGGCCCGAGCCGCCGTCGCCAAAACTTCGGTCTCCCCCGAAGTCACCGGCTATATCGTCGATATCTGCCGTGCCACCCGTGAATCCCCCTCGCTCTCTCTTGGCGTCTCCCCCCGAGGCGCCACCGCCCTGCTGTCCACGTCACGCGCCTGGGCCTGGCTCACCGGCCGCGACTATGTCACGCCCGACGACGTCAAAGCGCTTGCTCTTCCCACACTCCGACACCGCGTCCAACTCCGCCCCGAAGCGGAGATGGAAGGAGTCACCGCGGACTCCGTGATCAACGCCGTACTCGCTCATCTCCCCGTCCCCCGCTGAGACGACACCGTGGCACTCACCGGACGCACCGCCCTCATCTCCGCATGCGGAGCTCTCTTTGTAGGCTTCGCGCTGCCCAGCTGGCTCGGCATCGTCACCGTCCAACTCGCCTTGCTGATAGCAATCTTGTGCGATCTGGCACTCGCCGCGCCAGTGCGAAAGCTGCAGTTCACCCGAACAGGTGACACAAACGTTCGACTAACGGGCGAAGCCCACATCCACCTCACCCTCACCAACCCGAGCCGCCGGATCCTGCGCGCCCAGATCCGTGACGCCTGGCCCCCGAGCTCCTTCCGACCGGGCACGGACATCCCCGCCTCCCGCCACACCATCCGGATCCCTGCCACCGAACGCCGACGCCTCACCACCACACTCCACCCCACGCGCCGCGGCGACCATCACTCCGTCCGCGTCACCGTCCGCTCCTACGGCCCCCTCGGCCTGGCAGCTCGTCAGGGAAACCACCACGTCCCCTGGACCCTGCGCGTCCTGCCTCCCTTCACCAGCCGCAAACACCTCCCCGCAAAGCTCGCCCGGCTCCGTGAACTCGACGGCCGCACCAGCATCCTCACCCGCGGCGAAGGCACCGAATTCGACAGCCTCCGCGACTACACACCCGGCGATGACACCCGCTCCATCGACTGGCGCGCGACCGCCCGGCGCCAGGTTCTCGCCGTCCGTACCTGGCGCCCCGAACGCGACCGCCGCATCCTGCTCGTCCTGGAAACCGGCCGTACCTCAGCCGGTCGCGTCGGCGACATCCCCCGCCTCGACGCCTCCATGGACGCCGCCCTCCTCCTCGGCGCCCTCGCCGCCCGCGCCGGCGACCGCGTGGACCTGCTCGCCTACGACCGCCGGGTACGCGCCTCCGTACACGGCCGCGCGGCCCGCGACGTCCTGCCGGCCTTGACCGAGGCCCTCGCCCCCCTTGAATCCGAACTCGTCGAGGCCGACGCCCGCGGCCTGGTCGCCACGGTCCACCGCCGCACGCCGCGCCGATCCCTCATCGTGCTGTTCACCGGCCTGGACGCAGCCCCCGTCGAGGAAGCGCTCTTGCCCCTCCTCCCCAGCCTCACCCAGCGCAACGAACTCATCGTCGCCGCCGTCGCCGACCCCCGAATCGAGGAAATGGCGGCCGGACGCCACACTCCCCAGGCCGTCTACGCAGCGGCAGCCGCGGAACAGACCCGCGCCGCCCGCCGCCGCACCGCCGACCGCCTCCGCCGCAACGGCATCACCGTCATCGACTCCACCCCGGCCCACCTGGCCCCGGATCTGGCCGACGCCTACCTCACTCTGAAGTCCACCGGCCGTCTCTGACGCCCTCAGCTCGGGGTTCGCTCTACCGAACCCCGAGCTGAGGGCGTGCCGCCTGTCGTTGACCAACGGTTGCAGACTCTGTGCTGGCCTGTGGACAGGCGGGTATTGGTAGGTGGTGTACGGCATCTATGGCCGGGGACTTGAGCCCGATATCGAGTACCGCCACCGGAGCCGGCAAACAGGCAACTCCCGTCATCTCCGTCATCCCTGAGCGGAAGCTTGGCGCTGTGACTGCATGGTGTTGTCCGGGTTCCCTCTTGGGCGAACGGTGAGTGCCTTCCACCCTCAGCTTCACGCACCCGCGTCGTGTGTCGTGTGTAGACCTCAGGTCGCGTAGACCCAGGTCGTGCACACACCCCAAAACAGAAAAAAGCCCTGCAACGCAAAGAAGCCTTGC
>NZ_BBUY01000032.1 GCF_001590865.1 Streptomyces sp. NBRC 110611 | reverse complement strand
CCCAGCAGCAGCCGCTGACAGACCTGGAGGAGCAGCTCGTCGGTGCGGTGCGGCGCCGGGTTGTCGCCGGAGGATGTGGCGGGCTACGGCCAGGTCTATACGGGCCTGTCTGAGGACGCGCGTCAGGTGCTCTTCCCGGATGCGGTAGCTGATCTGGCCCCGGGCGACTCGTTCACCTTCGAGGACGCCACGCGCGCGCTCACCGAGGAAGTTGTGCCTGCTGTGCTGGCGCAGCCGAACGTCGCCACTGACGCCGAGGGGTCGGCGCGGGGTGCAGCGAAGGCGGCGGCAGCCGACTACGGCTGGTACGCCGACTTCAACGGTGCTCCCGGAGAGGCCCTGGAGCCGGCACCGGAGGGGGCGCGCGAGTACAGCACCGACCAGGTGGCTCTCTACGACTGCCTGCATCTGGTGGAGCGAACGTCGGCCGAGGGGGAGATCGAGGGGCCGTGCGACGAGATCTACTTCGTGTGTCAGGCGAGGACGAAGGTCGGCAGCTGGTGGGCGCCGTCGCAGAGCTGGTCGATGAAGGCAGACGAGAAGATCAAGCCGTTCTGGCATCAGATCATGAAAGAGAACAAGAGCGCGAACCAGATCGGCGACGGCAGGGTGCTACTCCTGCAGGCGTGGGAGGAGGACTGGCACAAGAGCGCCACGCTGAAGAATCTGGGCGAGGAGCTCAGCAAGATCGCCGACCACTGGCTCTTCAAGCTTGCCGGAAAGATCGAGAAGAAGATCGAGATTCTCGGCATGATCCTGACGGTGGTCGGCAAACTCCTCAAGATCTTCGCCGATGACCATATCGGGGACGTCGTCAGGAGCATGGAGGGGTGGTCCTTGTGCCCCATGGGCACGTACCCGCTGACCTTCACTGGTGGTTCTGGCGGCGGCAAGGTCGAAACGGGCCTGCTCTGGGGCCCGATGTGAGTTGATGCTGGGGACGTGAGTATCCGCAGCGAGTACCCCGTGAGCACAGACCAGTTCTACCGGGCCCTGGTGGCTTTGGGGGGCCGAGCCGCTCTTCGATCCGGAGGTACGGCGTGAGGACCCGCAGGACGAGGACCGCCAGCAGTTGCTCGCTACCCTGCTGGCCAAAGTGCAGTTAGATGGGCCGAGGAGGCGGGTCCGGACTCTGGTTTGACGGACAATGTGCTGGTCAACCGGCTGCATCGAACTGGGGTGCAGCTCCTTGGACTCGATGAGGACGAGACCTTCCCGTGGCAATCGCCGCGTCCATGACCATGGTGGTCGCGGCGGCATTCGGCGCCCACCTTCGCTTCCAGGACGGTGCTGTGTAAGGCGTCCGGAGGGTCCTCGGTCGGACCGTATCCCTGATCGAGGTCCAGCAGAGCATGCACGACCTCCGCCATCAGCGACGCGGAGGAAGAGACTGAAGGGGAGGAGGGAAGGGGGCAGCCGTCGGCCGGCGCTTGTTTCCTCGGCCAGCTGGGGGTGGAGCCTTTCCGGGCCAGCCGGCTGGTCATGAGGGTGATAGCGGCCCAGGCGATCAGGGTTTCGGAGTGCTGCACGAGGCGTTCGTAGTCGCGGGCATGCTGGCGGGCGTGCATCATCCAGGCCAGGCTCCTCTCGACGACCCAACGACGGGGTAGCACGACGAAGCTGGAGGCGTCCTTGGGGCGGCTGACCGGTCTGATCGTCAGGTTGAGGTGCTGCTTTGCCCAGTCGACGAGCTTGCCGGCATAGGCGGAGTCGGCCCAGACGATGGTGATTTCGGGGTGCATGAGGCGGAGGCGGAAGAGGACTTCCTTCGCCGCTGCGGCATCGTGCAGGTCGGCGGGGGTGACCATGACCAGCAGGGGCAGGCCGCGGGTGTCGACGACCATGTGGCGCTTGCGTCCGTTGATCTTCTTGCCCGCGTCATAGCCGCGGGAGTCGCGACTGACGGTTTCGGCGGCCTTCACCGACTGGGAGTCGATTACGGTGGCCACCGCCCTGGGCCCTTTGCCCATCTCGCCGCGAATCCGGCCGGCCAGCGCGTCGAGAATCTGACCAATCACGCCAGCTGCGGCCCAGCGGGTCATAAAGCCCCAAACCGTCTGCCACGGCGGAAAATCAGCAGGCAAGGCCCTCCATTTGCAGCCGGTGTCAACGATGTAGCGGATCGCGTCGACGATCTCGCGCCGCGGGTGCTTCTCCGGTCGGCCCCCGACCGACGTCTCGCAGGCCGGCGTCGGCAACAGCGGTTCGATCAGGGCTCATTCGGTGTTGGTGGCGTCGGAGGGATAACGGCGCTGACGCATAGGCGGCCTTCCTCCGACGGCGGTTGCGGGCGGGGGCGACCGGCAAGGCCGGCGCCCCCGCCCATGAGTGGTCAGGAAGAGACGACGAGATCGAGGGTGGATTCGATGGAGTTGAGCTGGGCGATGATGTGCCTGATCCACTTGTCGCCGGGGTGGGCGGCAGCGTGCGGGGCGACCGTGCCGGTGAGGAACCGGCGGAACTCGGTCAGCTTCTCGGTGAGCACGGCCCGCTCGTATGCCTCAAGCGCGACTGGTGAAGAGGCAGTGTTCCAACCCTGCGCTATTCGGTCTCTTGGCAGGCCGCGAGGTGGTCCGCCCAGCTGTCCTGTGCGAACCCGGCCCAGGCGTGAGCGTTGCTGGCGGAGACGCCGAACAGGTCGCTGACGACGATGGGCGGCAGCTCACTCACCGCTTCGAGCATTGCGGTGTTGCGAGCCGCGAGGACCGGGAGGTCGTACTGCTTCATGAGTGCGTGGACCTCAGACGCGCTTCGTGGCTTGCTGGGCGGTCGGCCCGGCAGCAGGAAGCCAACTTCCGATGGCCGGCGAAGCACGGAGGTCGGGCCGGGCTGGGCGATCTGCTGCTCGATGAGCCGGGCGAGTTTGGGTGGCAGCAGGACGGGGTTGCGGTCGAACGTGAAGTAGGCGCCGTCCTCCTCGCGGTGGAACCGGTCGGTGGTCAGCTCGACGATGCAGGTGACCGGCAGGGCATAGAGCCGTACCAACGCGCCGACGATGCGTACTTCGACCGGCAGCGTGTCGTCGGTGAGGCGGCGTCGGAGTTGCTCGTCGTAGTCGTACTCGCTGAGGAAGTTCGCGGGCAGGCCCTTGTTCTTCGGAGGGACGACCAGCTTGCTGGTGAGGCGACGGGCGACGGTCCAGCGGATGAAGGACGCGACGCCGCTGTGCCGAGTGGGATGGGTGGTAAGCCAGAGGTCGAGGTCCTCCTGGGCGACGGTGGCGAGGACGAGCTTGCGGGCGTCGAGCCAGGTGAGGAACTCGACGGCGACGCGTATGTCGGTGCGGTCGCCGGCTGCGGAGCTGGCCGTGTAGCGACCCCGGTCCGCGCGGCGCCGGGCGTCACGGAGAACGTGCCACTCGGCGAATGGCCGGATGACCCGGGCCTGGTGCGGCGACAGCCGGTCCAGGAGGCCATCGAGCCAGAGCTCCAGCTGGGCGAAGTGCTCCTGCCGGCGGGGCAGGACGCCGGTGGCGACCAGGACCTCGCGGACGTAACGCGTAACGGCATCCTGCGGCAGAGAATCCAGCACCTCGTGGGTGATCTCGTCCGGGCGGGCGGCGAGTTGGGCCAGGATCCTGGCACCGGTGCTGACCCGCAGCCAGTGGCGGACCGACCATGCCTTCTCGACCGTCGTAAGGGCTTCGGCGAGGGGGAGAAGCTGGGGGCGATAGTGCCGTCTTCGCGGCTGAGGAGGTCGTGGACGCGGTCGCTGACGATGCAACGGGTGCAGCTGCCGTCCGCGTAGATGTCGCCGGGGAAGCCGCAGCGGCGGCAGGCCCAGTCGAGGTCGGGCCGACCGGCGCATGGCCCGCAGAGATCGTGGCCGTCCGGGGTGCGGCCAGCCATGATACGGGTGGTGCCGCAGCGCGAGCACTGCTGGGGGTTACGCTTGCGCCGCTGGTAGCAGGTGTTGCAGAGAGAGCCGACCGGCCAGGTCGCCTTGACCGGGTGGATCTCGCCGCAGTCGTCGCACCGACACGACGGGCCGGGCTGACAGGACCGGCAGCGGAAGGTCCATCCGCGCTCGCTGACCCGAACGCCGTGGCGGAGCCGGCCGCAGACGACGCACTCGTCGACCGGGCCGCGGTAGCAGCGGACGCAAATGTCGGGCTGGTCATCGACAGCGCGAGCCATGATCGGGCGGATCTGGCCGCAGAGCCCGCAGAGCCGGGGCGGCGGCTCGTAGCAGCGGTCGCAGACGGCCCCGTCGTCGCCGATTGTGTGAGCCACGGCCATGTTCCCGCAGCGGACGCACTCGCGTTCGGGACGCGGAGCACAGCCCAGAGACAGCACCGTGCCGTCCTCGCGCCGTACGGACGGCGGCCGGAGCCGCCCGCATTCGGCGCACTCCTGCAGGAACAGGGGGTCCTTGCGGTAGCAGCTGCGGCAGATCGGGCCTTCCTCGCGGTGGGTGACGATGTGGCCGTCCTGCCCACAGCGGGAGCAGGGCCGCTTCGTGTCGCGCTCAACGCACCAGTTGCAGCAGCGTCCCTGCGGGGTGGGCCGAGGCAGCAGGCCGTCGGTGCGGCCGCAGCGCGCGCATCCGAGCTGGGTGACCGCCTGTCCGTGGCCGGCCGACTGAAGCTGCCGCAGCACCCGAACCAACGAGGCAGGGCAGTGCGGAGACGGGGCGGTCAGCGCGTCGGGGTTCTCGGCGAGGTGGTCGTCCAGCTCACGTATTCGAGGCGCCGTCCATGCCTTGGCCCGTTCGAGCACGGCCTGGGCGGCATGTTCGGTCAGCGCCGGGCCAACCACCTCCCGCAGGCGGGCGAGTACCCGGGCCCGGCTCTCCACGAACTCCTGCCGACGTTGCTGGCGAAGCCGTTCCTTCTGGTTCACGGCTGCCCGGGTCGGCGGATGACCGCGCGGCGCGGAGTGATCGGCGTGGGATCGGCGTCGCCACCGGCCACCTTGCGGACCTGGGTATTAACGACCTCGGGCTTGATCAGGTCGTTCGGGGTGCACTGGAGGATGTCGCAGAGCGCGACGAGGGTGTCCATGCTCATCCGCTGCGGCGGCTGGGTCACCAGCCGGTAGACCTGTTCACGCGAAAGCGTGACCCCTCGCTCCGCGAGCAACGGCACCAGGTCCGAGGTCTGGAACATCTGCCGTTCGGCCATCAGCTGCCGAAGCTGCCACTGGTAGCCCATCTTCTTGATCACGAGGTCACGTCCCAGTCGTCGCCCAGTCGGTTCTTCATCGAAGCTTCCAGCAGCTTGTTGCGGTACTCGTTCGAGCCCCCCATGTAGATAGCCGTGGTGGCTGCGTGCGAATGACCGACATTTTCCTGTACGAACCGGGCCGGATAGCCGAACTCGGTCGCGTGCGTGATCCAGCTGTGGCGGAGACAGTGGAGGTCGAGATCCTCGTCGAGGCCAGCGGCCTTCACGGGCGGCGACGAACGCGTCATTGATCGACCGAGGTGACAGGCGCCCGACTCGCTCAGTCATCCAGAGCGCGGGGTGGCGACCAGGTGAGAACTGCGGGCGTATCTCGGTCACATACTGGTCCAGGACGTCGACGACCCAGTCCATCTCCGGGATCAGCAGCACGGTCCGCCGCTTGGGCGGCGAGCCCTTCTGGGACTTCCCGAAGCGGACCATCGCGCTGCCGAAGCGGCCGAACTGCGGCGCCCTTCGGCTCCGCCGCATGTCGACCAGGTCGAGCCGGGAGGGTTCGGTGCGGCGCGTCCCGTAGGCATAGATCGTCTTGAGTACGGCCGCATCCCGGAGGGCACACAGGGCACCCTTGCGGCCCTGGCCTCGGATCTTGCCGGGCAGGGCGTCGGCCGCGTCGAACAGGGCCTGGATCTCGTCGTAGTCCAGCGGCCGGCGGCGCGGGTCGCCTTCGTACTCGACGGTGTGCAGAACCGAGTTGCCCTCGTGGAAGACCTGCTGCGGCACCTCGCCGAACCGCTCCGAGCAGGCGTGCACCCAGCCGTAGCGGGCGTCCAGGAGGTACTCCAGGAACAGCCCGATCGTCACCTCGTAGGTACGAGCGGTGGACATCTGAATCGGCTTGTCGCCACTTCGCAGGTGAGCGATGAAAGCTTCGCCGTCCGCCGGCGTCCACTGCCACGGATACAGGCCGGTGAACTCCTCCAGCCGCTCGATCAGCCGCACCCGCGGATCAATCGTCGACGGCTTCAGAAACCGGGCCGACTGCTGCCTCGCCCAGCCCTCCCTCATCGCCTCGAACACCGCTGGCGCGGGGTCGAGGTGGATGACGTTACGGGCCAGAACAAGAGGCGCCGATCCGGGTGCATGCGTGGCCACAAGGCCGTTGTATCAGATGCATCAATGTTACTTCTGTATGCTAAGGTGCAGGTCAACGGACAGATCACGCCCGCCGTCACTCCTCGACAGCACCCCCGTGACCAGCCCTAACGGCCTTCCGGTCACCGTGCGCAGTGTTGCATCTGATGCAATTCATCCTGTTTGGCCGGCTCGGCGCCGAGCCGGTAACCCTCGGCCCGGGTCCAGATCAGCGGTGGCCAGCCGTTGGAGGCGATGATTTCGTGCAAGGCCGCAAGCACCGACCGGACCTGGCTGGGGGACAGGCCGCTGGCGCGTACCAGCTGCGGGAACGCAACCCGGCGGGCCTGGCCTCGAACAACACGAACCGGAGGGTGTCGGCATGCCGCTGGGCGACCTCGCCCCGTCGCCGTGAGGCGCGGGGCATGGCTACTCGCTTCCCAGCATGCGAGCGAGCTCGCTGTCCATGTCGACCTTGCCGGTGTCGACGGCGGTCTCGATCCAGTCCAGCGTCGCCCTCACCTTGGCCACGTTCTCGTGCACGATCGTCCGCTCGTCCTCGGCCAGCGTCCGGTCGCGCAGCCCCGGAACGGCCCGGCCAGCCGCGGCCACGAACGCATGCCAGGCAGTGACCAGGTCCAAAAACTCCACCGTCCGGTCGATGTGACGGACCGCGGGAGCGACGGGGCTGGTGTTCTCGAACTCCTCGCGGGCCTGCCGGCCGCGCTCGACCTGGGCGGAATTGACCTGGTGGCGGGCGGTGTCGTCGCTCATTGCCTTGAAGGCGACGTCTGGACGCCGCAGCAGCCCGGTGACCGCCGTGACGGCCACGGTGTCGTCGCGGGTGAACTCCTCCACCACCCGGACCCTGTTCTCCGGCTTGACCTGGGAGGCGACCGCCGGCCGCCGGAGCAGGTCGGTGGTCACCACAGCAGCAACGTCCTCGTCCCGGGCCAGGGTGTGAATCGCGGTGATCTTCTCCTGCGAGGAGATCGGTTTCTCCACCTGCCGGCCGACCCGCCGGTTGGCGTCGTCGACCGTCCACCGGCTCTTCCTCTCCGGCGGTGTTTTGATCGCGGCGAACCGCTCTTCCTCGTCAGGAATGCTGCCCAAGACCCGGTGAACGGTGAACGACGCCTTCGCCTGGCGATGTTCTTTCGGCCAGCGCGAGGCCGTCCATCGCGCGTTTTCCACCGTGGTACGGCGCAGTCCGATGTCCTCGGCGAGCCGGGTCAAGGCCTGGCGGACGGTGAACAGGTCCCGTCCCGGCAAGGCTTCCCGGCCGTCGTCGGCCACATGCATCGGCTCGATCTCCAGAGCGCGGTCGCCGATCGTGAACTGTCCTTGCGTCTACTGTTCGACTACCTGCCGCAGCTCGGCCACGATCTCGTCGTACCGCTGCTGGCTGACGTTTCGGACCTTCTCGGTCTCCTCCTGCATGGCGTTTCACCACCAAGTACGGTCCGGGGCACGGCGCTTCGGACCGTGAGCAACAGGGCCCGCTTACTGATCCGAGAGTCAGACCATAAATCGGAAGATCACAGCAAACGACCGAAAATGACCCAACTTCGATCGAAGTTGGGTCACCGATGCGTTCGCGCTGCGGTTACTGTGACCGTCCAGCGAACGGTCCCTTCCGCCGCCTCCAGGCCCTCACCTTGCAACGGCCGGAGCAATACAGGGCCGTCGACCTCCGGTCGACGCCAGCCACCACCGAGCCTCACACTCCGGGCACTCAGCCCGACCGGCTCCGTCACGTTCAGCCGCCACACGCTTACGCAAGCGCCGTTCCGCCCGCCACTGCCTGGCACGACACGCGGACGAGCAGAACACCGCCCCGGGCCGGGTCCCCGGCCTCAACCGGTCGCCACAAGCCCGACAGCTTCTGTCCCCGGCTCGCCCGGTGTCCTCGGACACCACGCCAGCGTAGGACCCAAGGCTACTCGGAACCGGGCTTCGGAAACACGCACTTGTCGTTTATCTGACGAGGTCGAATCGCGCCTCGAACGGGGTCGCTCACCTGGGCATTCGCCGGACACGCGGGCGACCTCGGCCTGATCATGTGCTCCGACCAAGGACGCACCTGACCAGACCGAGGCCGTGGAGAAGAGTGTGCTGCAACAGGGAGACCGGCAGGAGGCGTTCGCGACGCTGTCACGCTTCCGGGGCGATTTCTGCGACTGCCTCAACGGACGCGGAGATGCCCTGTTCGAACTCACCGACGCCCTGCTGTGTACGGACGGGCCGGTCAAGACGCTGGTGGACCTGGCACTTGCGCCGGAACACCGTCGTGGCCACGGTGCCTTGTACGGCGGCTTGAACAAAGGCCGTGTGGACGTCGCCCGGCTGCAGTGGGCGATCGCCGGGCTGCCGCTGCCCAAGGCGGCCGACGGGCGCTTTGTTCTGGCGGCCGACGTGTCACCGTGGCTGCGGCCCGACGCGGCAACCTGCCCGGACCGCTCGTTCTGCCACACCTATGGCCGGGGCGAGGCCAAGCACCAGATGATCCCGGGCTGGCCGTACTCGGTCGTGGCCGCACTGGAAACCGGCCGCACCTCCTGGACGGCGGCGCTGGACGCGATCCGCCTCCAGCCCGGCGCTGACCTCGCTGCCGTCACCACCGCCCAGGTGCGCGAGGTCATCGCACGGCTCATCGCCGCAGGCCAGTGGCACGAGGGCGATCCGAAGATCCTGGTGGTACTCGACTCCGGGTACGACGCCCCGCGCATCGCCCACCTGCTGGACGGACTGCCCGTCGAAATCCTGGGCCGCCTGTGCTCGGACCGAGTGATGCGACGGGCGACACCTCCGCGCGTCTACGACCCCAAGGGCGGCCGACCACCCAAGCACGGTGGCGAGTTCGTCTTCGGCCAGCCCGACACCTGGGGCAAGGAGCAGGCCTGACAGTCACCGACACCCGGCTCTACGGGAAGGCGACCGCGCAGGCGTGGGACCGGCTGCACCCGCGGCTGACCCGCCGGGCGGCCTGGACCGACCACGAGGGACCGCTGCCCATCATCGAGGGCACCGTCATCCGCCTGACCGTCGAGAAACTGCCCTCTGGCGGGGTGAACAAGCTGGTTTGGCTGTGGTGGTCGGGCACCGGCGCCACTGCGGCAGACGTCGACCGCTGCTGGCAGTCGTTCCTGCGGAGATTCGACATCGAGCACACCTTCCGGATGCTCAAGCAGACTCTGGGCTGGACGAAGCCACGGCTTCGCAGCCCCGAGGCCGCCGACCGCTGGACGTGGCTGGTGCTCGCCGCCCACACCCAGCTCAGGCTTGCCCGCCCACTCGCCGCTGACTTGCGCAGACCGTGGGAGAAGAAGGCCGAGCCGAACAGGCTCACCCCAGCCCGAGTCCGACGAGGGTTCCGGAACCTCCACGCGAAGACGCCGTCTCCAGCGCGTGCACCGCAACCGTCCCGGCCTGGGCCAGGCCGGCCGCCGGGCTCGAAGAACCGCCGCCCAGCCACCCGCCACGACGTGGGCAGAGTCCTCGCCACCGGCCAGCCGTTCCGGCGGCCCACCCACCACGAGGTCGGCACCAAGCCGCGACGTGTGGAATGAGGCCCGGGCGAACCGTCATCGGATGTCGTAAGTAAGGTGCCCTATATCCTATCACCTGCGGTTCTTCTTCGAAGCTGGCGTTCCGCACACCCCTCTGTGGCCTGGCCCCCGACACAATCTTGACGTCGACAGCCCCTACGGTTCCCCCTGCGAGCTGGAACGGCTGCCCATCAGCACAGCCACGCGGACCGAGCTGGCAAGACTGTGTGAGCGGTACCAGTCGTCCATCGACTGGGAGTACCCACCGGACCCGTCGCCGTGGACCGAGGAGCAATGGACCTTGTTCAGGCAGAAGGCGGACGCCGCACTGGACGCCGTGCGCCGGGAACTTGGTGACGACTGGATAGTCGAGGACCGCCGCAACCGTTAAAAGTCAAGCTAAGAGGGCGTTTTAGCCCCCTCTGCCCGTATTAATGGTGGAATCTGGTGAGTACTAGGAGAGGGTGGTGTGCTGGGCGGTTACTGAGTGACAGATGATGTGTGAGCAGGGCTGTTGCGTCCCTTCTGCTCCCGTTTCGTCGCAAAATGAGCCTCTTTGCTTCAAGTGCCCCAGGTGGGTGGCCGTGCGCCCTGACCATCCCGCCCGGGCTGCACTACCCCGGAACTATGAGCGAGCGTCGCCGCTACCCCAGCGATCTGTCCGATGCCCGCTGGGCCCTGGTCGAGCGGCTCCTGACGAGCTGGCGGACCGAGCAGGCCCGCCACGGGCTGAACATCGGCCACCCGCCCCGGCACGACCTGCGCGACATCCTCGACGCCGTGCTCTACGTGGCCCGCACCGGCATCCCGTGGCGCTACCTGCCCCACGACTACCCGCACTGGAACACCGTCTACCAGTACTTCGGCCGCTGGGAGAAGGCCGGCATATTCGAGCAGCTCAACGGGCTGCTACGGCGCCGCGTCCGTGAGGACGAAGGCCGCCAGCCCGAGCCAACCGCGGTGGTGATCGACGTCCAGAGCGTCAAGACCTCCACCAACGTCCCCGCTGCCGAACAGGGCGCTGACGCCGGCAAAAAGATCGTGGGCCGGAAGCGCAGCATCGTGATCGACACGGGCGGCCTCCTGCTGACCCTCCTGGTTACCGCCGCGAACGTCCAGGACTCCGTCGCCGGCCGGACCCTGCTCGACCGGATCGCGGCGGCCTATCCGACCATCCGCAAGGGGTGGGCCGACCGTGGATACCGCGAGTACCTCGTCGACCACGCAGCCCGCCTCGGCATTGACCTCGAAATCGTCCGCCGTACCCCCGCCAGGCGCGGCTTCTCCGTGCTCCCGCGCAGGTTGGCAGTGGAGAGGACCCTCGGCTGGCTGATGCACCACCGTCGCTTGGCCCGCGACTACGAAGCCCTCCCATCACGGTCCATCGGCATGATCTGCGTCGCGTAGATACCACTGATGACCCGCCGCCTCACCAGAGAATCCACCCCAACCTGGCGAGGAACCTGAAGCCGCATCAATCCCGCAGAACGGGACTAAACATCGGGCGAAAACGCCCTCTAAGAGAGCATCTGATCTAGGTAGTTGGTGTTCTGGGATGGTTTTGTGACGGGTGGCGTTGGCGGTCGTTGCGCGGTGTGTGAGTGCTCGTCGTCCGTACCGCAGTGATGTGTCCGATGCCCGCTGGGCTCTGATCGAGCCGGACTTCGCGGCCTGGCGGGCGAGGCGGACTGGGCCGGGTACGGCGGCCCGGGTGCACGATCTGCGGGAGATCGTCAACGCGATTCTGTACGTCAACCGCACTGGCATCCCGTGGGAGTTCCTGCCGCATGACTTCCCGCCGTACAAGACCGTCTACGACTACTACGCCAAGTGGGAAGCGGACGGCACCACCGAGCAGGTCCACGACCTGTTACGCGACAAGACCCGCCGGGCCCACGGCCGCAGCCCCGAGCCGACCGCGGCCGTGGTCGACGCGCAGAGCGTGAAGACCTCGGGAAACGTGCCCGAGGCCAGCCAGGGCATCGACGCCGGCAAGAAGGTCAAAGGACCCAAGCGGCACCTGATCACGGACACGCTCGGTCTGGTCCTCGGCGTCCTCGTCACGGCCGCCTCCGTGCACGACACCACCGGCGGCAAGCTGCTGCTCGACGAACTGGCCGCGGCCCATCCCAGCGTCTCCAAGGTGTGGGCCGACGGCGGCTACCAGAGCAGCGTCTTCAACCATGGCACCGTGCTGGGCATCGACGTGGAGGTCGTGCAGCGGCCACAGGCGAAGGGGTTCGAGCCGCTGCCGAAACGGTGGGTGATTGAGCGGACCTTCGGCCAGGCCCTGGTGGAGATCGGTGCGTCGCTCGTAGCGGGTGCGGAGCCGTTTGAACTGGTGCAGCCAGGCGAAGGTGCGCTCGACCACCCAGTGGACCTTGCCCAGTCCGGAGCCGTGAGCGACGCCGCGGCGGGCGATCATGGGTCTGATGCCACGTTTCCACAGCAGGCGCCTGTACTTGTCGAAATCGTAGCCCGGGTCGGCGTACAGCCGTCGGGGTCTACGGCGGGGCGGCTCCGCAGGCCCCGGATCGGTGGGACCGCGTTCAACAGGGGCATCAGCTGCGTGACGTCGTGCCGGTTGCCGCCGGTGAGAGTGACGGTGAGCGGGGTCCCGTGACGGTCGACGATCAGGTGGTGCTTGGAGCCGGCACGAGCACGGTCGACGGGCGAGGGGCCGACGTGATCCCCCCTTTGAGCGCCCGGACGTGCGAGCCGTCCACGGCGCTGTCATCCAGGTCCAACAGGTCGGCGCGGCGCAACTCGCTGAGCAGAGCGGCGTGCAGGCGGGGCCATGCACCGGCCTCGGCCCAGTCCCGCAGCCGGCGCCAGGCCGTCACCCCGGAGCAGCCCACCGACTCCGCGGGGACATCACGCCAGGCGACACCGGTCCGCAGCAGGTACAGGACGCCCGCGAGCGCCGTTCGGTCCGGAACACGCAACCGTCCCGGATAGCGGCGCCGCCGCTCGGGAGCGGGCGGCAGCAGCGGAGCTACCCACTCCCACAGGCCGTCAGGAACAAGATCAGCATGCACTCCGGACACCCTGCCGACCAAGATCGCCGAGCACAAGACCTGCGACTCAACTCATTCTGAAACGATCAGTAAGGCTACCGGGGCGCCGGTGGAACGGTCCGTACCCCGTGCTGGGGCAGGTGGGAGACACCTTCCCCAGGCCAGCAGGCGGTGAACCGGTCCCACGCGAAGATCCGAGCACTCGTCGAGCAGGCCATCGCCACCCTCACGTTCTGGCGGCTCCTTCGCAAACTGCGATGCTCGACCACCCGGATCACCACACTCGTCCAGACCGTCCTCACCCTTCATCTGGCCAGCTCAGAGTGAGGATGGAAAAGGCTCAGTGAACCTCTTTCATCCTGAATAGTCGCAGGTCAGGAGGGTGTGGACGGCTTGGACGATGGTGCCGATCCGGCGAGTGGAGCATCTGGCTCGCTGTAGCAGTCGCCAGGACTTCAATTGCGCGAAGGCGCGTTCGCCTGGAGCTCTCAGCCGGGCATGGTCGCGATTGAACTGCTGGTGGCGCTCCGGTTGTTGACGGTGGTTCTTGTACGGTGTACGGACGGTGGCGCCGGCACCCTGGTAGGCGCGGTCGGCCAGGACAAGTATCTGCCTCGTGAGGCAGGCCTGGATGATGCCGTGGGCCCGGGCCGCGGTCAGGTCGTGAGTTCGTCCCGGTGTAGCGCGCGAAAACCACAGGGGTGTGCCGTCTGGGCGGGCGATGACCTGCACATTCATCCCGTGCCGTTTGCGCTTTTGGCTGTAGTACGGCTCGTCCGCGGCGATCCGATCAGGCGGGATCAGCGTGCCGTCAACGATGACGAAGTCGCCTTCACCCAGGCCGACGAGGGCCTCGCGCAGGCCCGGCGCCCAGGAGGCGAGGAGGTCGAGGGTTTCGTCGACGTACCGCCAGGCCGTCGCCTGCGACACCCCGAAGCCGGCTCCGACCTGCGCGAACGTCTCGTTCTTCCGCAGATGCGCCAGCACCAGCAACGCCTGCTTGAAGCAACCCAGCCTCCGCCACGGCGAGTTGATATCCCGCCGGCGGGCATAGATCAGCCAGGAGACATGCTCGACCAGCTCATGCGGTACGTCGAGCATGGAAGAATGCGGAACCAACCAAGCCCCCGGCGGCTGGTGCGATGAGTGGAATCACCACACCAACGACGGGGGCTTCGTCGCGTCACCCCGCACCCCACTTGACCAGGGACTTCACCCTCTCAGAGGCAGGATGAAAGAGGTTCACTGCAGATCAGAGTCACTACTCGGGGGTGACAATACGGAGGGTGAAAGAGATTCAGCGGTCGGGTTGACGGTTCCGGTCTATCCGGCTCGGGGGAAGATCGGAGCAGTCCATCCCAGATATTTTGCTCCCCACTTCATCTCAAAGAGGCTAGCGTCAACGATGTCGATGTAGCCGAGTCGTAGGATGTCGTTCGAAGCAGCCTTACCACCTCCGAGGTAGACCGCGATGTGTCCAGCGCGGTGGCCGGTGTCCCAGTACAGCAGAGCGCCAGGTGGAGGGGTGCGATCATCGGGGTGCCGCATGTTCTTTGGGACAACGGAGAAATGGTCGATGGCGTAGTTGACTCCGGAATAGTTCCATCCGTAGACGATCGCGCTGAAGGCGAGGCAACGCCGGTACCAGCCGGTGGTGGAGTTCCTGCCGGAATGGGCCTTGGCCCATGCGATAGCGTCGCGGATGGAACGAGGGTTGGGAAGTCTCCATCGCTGTCTGCCGTCGTTGAACGTTCTGCCGCGGCCACCAGCGCGCGGGCTGCCGTTGCGTTTTGGGCAGTGGCCGGCAACCACCCCGGAGTCGGCACTGTTGTCGAAGCTGCCCACCGTGCGAATGTCACTTCTGGCCATGGTGCTACCACGGTCCAGATCGATGTCGGCTTCCCCTACCAGAGCCCACACGTTCGACTTATGCCCAGCGTAGAGACCGGAGCGGACAGACTGGTGGTCAACCTGGGCGACGTCGCCGGACGTGCGAGGCCGCCAATTCTTCACGCTGAGCATCCCGGCATTGCCACTGTGGCCCTCGGAAAAGGATTCAGTAGCGAACTCCGGGATGAACGCTTCTTTGGTGTCCCAATCCGTGGAGAGGCGCTTTGGGGACAGACTGGGTCTCCCGGCGACCTTGCCGAAAGTGTTGAGATTTGCGATCCGCTGAACGTGGACGCTACCGGTTTCGGGCTGCGAGCCGTCGACGTCGGAGAGGGTTCTGACTTGGGGGTCGGCACAGTTGGAGGCGGCCACCGCATGGGATGGGCACAGCGCTCCGGCCAGCATCAGCAGGAAAGCTGCTGAACCGACGACGCCGCTCTTGAGCTGCAGACGGTGCTCGACCGATTCGGCAGCCGTGAGGGCAATATGGCTGATCTCATGATGGTCCGCTGCTCCCCCCCGATTCCCAAGACGCAGGTGACCAGCCAGGGCCGACCTATGCCGACTCAGGAGGCCTTGAGGGAAAGGCGACAGGCGTAGTGGTAGGTCACGGTGACGTCGATGGTGCCAGTAGCCCGCCGCTGGCCTGGGGCGACGGTGTCGAGAACAGGGCACTGTACGGCGATCGTGTGCACCGTGTTCGACATCATCTGAGATACGCTGGCGGCAGGGGCGCGGATTGCCGCCGGACGTATCTCGTTTGTCTCTGTGACGGACGGGAGCACTCGGGTCAGACGCGGCCTTCGGCTCGGCACAGGCGCATTTCCCGGACCGCACCCACGTGGCCCTGGCAGCCAGGAAGGAGGCGACCGTCACAGTGATCGGTTCGGGGGCCTTGCCATGTTCAGCCTTGATCCCCGTGACGCATTCATCGCTTCGATCTGAGCTCGGCGTATTTTTCGCGCTGCGTCGCTGGAGGAAGCAGAGATCGGTAGTCTCTTCGGTTAGCAGCAATTTATGCCACTCAGCGACATCCTGTGGAGCGGATATCGCTCCACCCGTCTGCCATGTGTTGTTGTGGCGGCGATAACCGTCGGTTTTTCCGACAAGCTGCGGAGAGTCGTGGTCATGCATGGCAAGCTCCGTAGATTGACGTTTGCTCAACCGAACAGGTAGCGATGGACAGCTCCACGACGCGTACCTCCGGGAGATTTCAAGTCTGGTGAGACGGTGGCGCTATGAGGTGTGTGGTGCGGGTTCCCTGCGCTTGGCCGGGTCGTTGGTCCATGCCTGCTGGGGTATCTGGGGCGATCGGGGGCGGCGGCCGAAGCGTTCGAGGTGGCGGGCCTATGCCTCGGCGAGGGTGACGGCACGCTGGTCGCGGACCTCCTCGGTGGTGCCGAAGTGCACGCTGGCCGGCGTGTGCCAGCCGACGCCCGAATGCCAGCGCTCATGGTTGTAGTACGCGATGGACGCGTCGAACCACTCGCGGGCATGGGCGAGCGAGTCGAACCTTTCTGGGGAGTCGGACATATACTTCGTGGTCTTGAAATGGGCCTCGCTGTAAGGGTTGTCGTTGGAAGTCTTCGGCCGCGAATGCGACCGGGTGATGCCGAGGTCGACAGCAGCTGCGAGACCTTCTCCGAGGACATTGACGTGCCGCGGTCGGCGTGCACGGTCTCGGGTCCTCCGATGCCGTTGCGGGCGATGGTCTCGTGGATCAGCTCCTCGGCCCGAACAGCTGATTCGGCCCGCTCGACGATATGGCCGCCTTGGTGATGTCCCAGGTGAACACCTGCGCGGAGACGGTGGCGACCAGCTCGGCCACCGTGTTCGCCGGGTGGGTGGCTTGGCGGCGACGCTCGCCGGACTGTCCCTTCCCGCACAGGACCCGGTACATCGTGGAGACGGAGCAGTGGTAGCGCCCGGCATCCAGCTCACGAGTCCAGATGTGCGCGGGCGGCAGTTCGGCGTACTCGCCCGAGTTCAGCAGTTCCAGAACCGCAGCCCGCTCCTCGGCTGCCGGGGCCGAAAGCTGGACCTGCCGCCTGTCGACGGCAGTACTCAGTCCGCGTGCCCTCGGAGATCATTTCCAAGAGCGCGGAAGCTTTTCCCATGACCTCCAAAGCTGCCTTGTTCCGGGCCAGTTCCTTCTCCAGCCGTTCGACCTGGCGGCGCGGCTTCTCGTTCTCCGCGTCGGCAGCCAGCTTCTTCGGCCTCGCCGAGCTGGTCCGGTGGTCGACCAGCTTGTCCAGTGCCCCGGCATCCCGCGCGGCTCGCTATTCCTTGACGTGCGAGTGGTACAGCCGCTCGCGGTGCAGGACCGCGCCCTTCTCGTTCTTGGGCACGACCTCGTACTCGGCCATGATCCGCAGCTTGTACTCGGGACTGAACGTGCTGCGCTTCGGCCGGGGAGCTGGATCTGACCCGCCGGGGCTGATGCTGGTCATGAGTGGTTCTCTTGTCGTGCCCTCTCAGGCTAACCCAAGGGAAACTCGGAAAGTCACCGGAAATTCGGAGGCTGGTGTATGGCAGCCTCCTCGCGCTCGTTGAAGAAGAAACAGTCGAGCGCCCAGGCGCCTGGCCCGGTGAAGGCGATCAGCAGGAAGGCCCAGCAGAACATTGCGGAGGCCTCGCCGCCGTTCTGGATCGGCCACAGCGCGGTGCCCTGGTGCACGGAGAAGTAGGCGTACGCCATCGAGCCGGAGCTGACGAAGGCCGCGGCGCGGGTGCCCAGACCCAGCATGACGAGGGCGCCGCCGGCCAGCTCGATCACCGCGGCGTACCACCCCGGCCAGGCGCCGGTGGGGACGGTGCCGCCCTGGCCCATCGCGCCGCCGAGGACGCCGAAGAGCGAGGACGCGCCGTGGCAGGCGAAGAGCAGCCCGACGACGATGCGGAAGAGAGCAAGTACGTGCCAGGTCGCCCTCTGAGTGAACGTTGTGAACAGTGCGGTCATGTGGAGACTCCTAGGGGTTCGGAGACCAGGTAAAGTGATCTAGCCCATACAGAAAAGGCGGCCTGCCACACGCTGAGCCTTCAAGTTCTTTCCAGTTCTGGTGCCGTCTGAGGCGATTGCGTGTGCGATATGGCTCTATCAGCGGTCGGCCGACCTTCCAGAATGTCGAAGCTGCTATTTTAGACGGCGTACAGGAATTTCCCAGCATTGCGTGAGGCTTCCCGGAACGAGGGCGCGGCCGCGTCATCAGTGACCAGGCGTTTCTTCCGCAAGCCTGAAGAGAACAGCGAGCATGCCACGAGAGGTTGCCACTGGCGAACTCGCTCCCAGCACACTATCCACCACACGGTGGATACTCAGAAAGATGCACGGGAGCCGTCCCATTCCAGGATGCCCGTCAGAGTTGCCACAGTAACGAGATCACTGGTCCGGTTGCACCTGTCCATCAGTAACGAAATACTTGGCGGCGTTTCTTTTGTTGTCAGCGACTGGAATGGCCTGATCGTTACGCAGCGCATCCCACACACGCTTTGATTGCTGGGGCAGTGGCGCTACGCGATTCTTGTTGAGCGGATCGAAAGTAACCGGCAGCGTAAGCATCTTCAGGTCTTGGGGCGCAATACCAATCAGGCTCTTGGCTAATTCCATGAGCTGTTTCACCGAACTCAGTTCATCATCTGTGTTGACCGCCTTGGTCATAGCGTCGGCTATTTCATAGAGCCGCATCGGACCACCCAGCAGTCCGACACTCTTGGCCTGTTTCATCATTGCCTTGATGAAGATCTGCTGAAGCTGAATGCGGGCCAGGTCGCTGCCGTCGCCCCCAGGGGCGGCGTGCCGGGTTCGTACAAGGCCAAGTGCCTCTTCACCAGTCAGTCTGTGCGTTCCCGAGGAAAGAACAAGATGGCTATATTTGTCGCGGATTGACTTGGTCGTAGTTATCTCCACACCGCCTAAGGCATCGACGATCCGTCTAAAGCCAGTGAAGTCGATCTCAATGAAGTGGTTCATACGGGTGCCGCTCATCGACTCAACGGTCTTGACCGCGCAGACTGGCCCTCCAATTTCGTACGCATGGTTGAACATGTCCCGCTTCCGCCCCTTCACGATCTTGCCATTCCTGGAAATGCAGTCGGGCCGGGATATCAAGGTATCCCTCGGGATACTGACCACACTCGCGCGCTTATGGCCCCTATAGATATGCACGACCATAGTGGTGTCGGAGCGGGCACTTCCTTTGTCTTCGCCGTACTTGCTGTTGAACCCCGCCCGTGAATCCGAACCCAGGACGAGGATGTTCATGGAGCCGTTAAGAGTTTCCTGAGGGCGATCCTTCCTCAGAGTGGTATTAATGTCAACAGAATTGAGATTGTTATTGAGTCTGAAGTAGAGAATCCCCAATACCGCACCGCTAACCACTAAGCAACTTCCCAGCGCGCACACGATATTCGCCAATATCCGGAGGTGCCCAGTGGGCCGCTTGCATCGGCGGCCTGCAGCAAGTCCCGTAGGCGAACCACTCTTGGGTGACGTTAAAGCCATCCTCGTTGCGTCACTGGAGTCTTCCTGAGGGCTACCCTTTTTCGGATCGGCATTGTCGTCGACGGAGTTAAAAATCACCTTGAGTCTGAAGTAGACATACCCTAAGAGCAGTAAGTAACTACCCAGCATGCATGCCACCTTCGTTACAACTCTGCGCCGCCTGGTGGGCAACTTGCGTCGACGGTTCATGGCACGCCGTCCAGATGAAGCACGCTTGACTGGCTTCGCACTCATACTCATGTCTGCCGTCTACTCTCTTCTGGTCCTTGTCCTGCCGGCAGCGGTTCCGCCCTGCTCATGGTTTCGGTTCGGAAAATGAGGGCTATCGTTGTGGCTCAATTTCGTTCTGCTAGCAAATGGAAGATTTACACCCGATGCGCGATCGAATCATACCTGTGGCAAACCATGTGCGACAAGGATTCCAGCGATTGAAGATGATATCGGCAACCAGTGTTGGATTGAAGCATTCTAAGCATACTTCACCTATTCGAAGATCGACCCGCAAGCTATATCGACAGCATTCAACTCTTCCAGAGTAAATTGCGTGTTTCCGGCAGCTGCGCAATAGTCGTGCAGCTCCTCCCAGGAGGAGAAGTCGACTAATATTGAGGTGACCTGGGTGTCGTTCAGAGCCCAGCTCAAAGCAAGTTGTGGCAAGGTCTGCCGACGTGCTGCAGCTAGCCGTGTCAACTGATATCTCGCTTCGGTTATGCACTCCTGGGCCTGCTGGTCGCGAGGCCGTTCTGGCAGGGCGATGGCCAAGTCACCTCCCGCCAAGGGGTTGGTTATCAGGCATCCCACACCGTTTTGCTCCAGCAGACCGAAGGTGTTGACGGAGGACCACCGGTTCAGAAGTGAACAGTCGAGGCTGCACACCGTTACAGGGGTTCCCTGGTCTTCCAGCAGCGGCAAGAAGCGGCGCAAAGCTGCTGGGGAAAAACCTGAAAGCCCTGCATACAGAGCTTTGCCCTGTGAGATGGCACTACTCAGTGCGGCTGCCGTCTCCTCCATAGGCGTAAAGGGGTCAAACCTGTGCGCGTACAAGATGTCCACAAAATCCAGGTCGGTGCGACGCAACACCGTGTCCAACGTCGACAACACGCGCTGACGGGAACCGAACCCCTGCAGCATTCCCAGCGTACCTAAACCCACCTGCAGCGAAACCGTCACTTCTTCACGCCGCGACCGCACGGTGTGCAAGGCAGCCTTTAGTTCGTCGACGGCCGCGGGCCCTCCGAAGGGAGGTGACACATCGACATGCGTCACACCTGCCTCGAGCGCATACCGCAGCAACAGCCCTGCATGCCCCCAAGCATTGTGACAACGACGCAATGCCAGTGACAAAGTGGGGAGATACAGACCGCTGCGTCCGCAGCGCCGGACTGGTACAGGTGAGATCTGATGTTCGGGAAAGACATAGGGTATATTCATCAGACTCCTCCATGGTATTCGCATTCGGGCGGGAAGGCAGACTGCGTACGCAGTGGAGGCTCGCGCAGTGTTCTGGCCACGCGGCTAAGGAGATGAGGAAGGTGCGAGCCAGTAGTAGGGAGAGGTCCCATCTTCAATGCGGACTCGGCATTGGTATAGCAGGAGCTCCACGCCTTCGACCGTAGTCCCCAGTCGCGCGGCAACGACGCTTAGCGGATATCCGTATAGGAGGCCCAACAAGGCCCGCCTGGTCCGGCGGTCGGATTGTCGTAGCATCTCGCCAACAAGGCATCGGTCAATAGCGACGTCGGCTGGACGGCTCAGCACATCGGTGCCCGCTACGTTCAGGAAGCTGGCCAGAGCGGATGGAGCTTCATTCCTTGGCCGTTGCTCCCGGTACCAACGGCGGTACTCTTCTGGGAAGGCTAGCAAGCAGCCTCCAGCGAAGTAGGAGTACACGCTTATTCCCGACCTAGGGGTCCACCCTGTTCTCGCCATAGCCCTCCGGCGAAATCTCCGCAAGGAGACCGCGACGGTTGCCCCCACTATCTCGTCCACCGCATCCCGGTCCAATAGCTTGTGGTTAGCCAAATGCAGGCGCCGGCCACTTATTCGGTGAACCCTCCATCTCAGAGAGCCATCGGCTAACCATGCTCGCAGCGTTGCACAGCCATGGTGGGCGAGGGCTTCTGAAATTCTTTCCCACGCCTCGTCTGTGTCAGCGCCCTCACGCACCAACATGGTCACCCAGCGCCTCAAATCACCGGCCGGTACGCAAGGGGTCCCGTTCTGAGACGAGGCGGATCGCTGGGGACGGCCGTTCCCGAACGATGAATGAGCGGACATAAGTGACCTCTGGCTTGTGGAGAAAGGCGGCTATCTGGACTACGTTCGACGCGGCATCATCACCCGGCCGACCATTCATTCCTGTCTTTTGATGTGGGCTCGCTTTATTACGGATGGAGTTTTTATTTTATGGGGAGTGAGTAGGAGTATGGCGGCGAGAAAGATAGCGAGACCGGTCATGTGCCAGGTCCACAGGGTGAGGACGGTAGTTGTAGTGGTAATGGGGTGGGTGAACCACTCCAACCAGACTGAGGCTCGTGCGCAGCGAATCTTATGCGCGAGGGCCCGGCACTCGTCTGTGAGGAGGATGTGGGTGATGGATTCGGCAGGCAGGTTCTTGCGGGCCTGACTTTTAAGCAGGAGTTGAACGACAAGATCATCAGGGTTGTAGATGGGAGTACTCGACATGGTGGCTGTTCCTTTCGGATGCAAAGCGTGTTGCGCTGGAGAGCCATCAGGCTCGGTAGCCGGAGGAGGCCGCATTGCTGGGGCGGTACGTAGTCACGAAAACCGCCCAGGGACCACACGTCTCGGGGTCAGAGGTCGTCTCGTAACTGAACATGAGTCGACGAGAGTCGCTCCTCCCTGCTTGCGGCAGCCGAGACTGTCGACGCTGCTTTCAAACGAGTTGCGAGGCAGGCTTTAGCCAAGATTGCGGGGCATCAGTAACACTGTTTGCGTCGGCGTGTACGGCAGGCGCGTTCGGTGCGTAATACATGGTCTTCTCGGTAGAGATTGCGGTTGCCGTACCTGGCAATAGGGCGCAGGTATCCACGATGGACCCATTTGCGGACGGTGGCGGGGGTGACGCACGCCACCACGGCGGCCTCCGCAGTGGTCAGCAGACGATGGCGTGGATCATGAGTCAGGGGCTGCTCTGCTAAAGTCCGCCGGCTCGGCCAGTTAGTCATCGTCATTGCCTTTCCAGAGAGAGAAAGCGTTAGGCTCTGAGGTGGGCAGTTGCTTCGTTGGTGGCGGCGTACATTCCTGGACAAAGGATTGGATAGGATACTCTCGGGAGTATCGCAAAGCCGGGGCTTTATACTCCGGTGCATCAGCATTCCCGGGAAAACGGGTACAGAGACAGGTAAATGACGACGGCAACTCGCGTATGAGCGAAGGGTTGGCCGTCATTGACATGGTGAGATCTCGTGCATGTACGTTGCACGGGTACACCCTGACCATCTCCTGCCGGTAAACGGTAACGTCTGTCGGATGGCGGAGAGACCGTGGTCGACTGACGAGCCTGCCCAGGTACGTGACGGGCTGAAAGTCGGTTGTCCCCTGATTGGTGCGTAGTCTTGGCGTCACTCGGTAGCGGAGAGACTGGAACGATGACGGTCACGGGCGGTGCCCAACAGTTGCTGCCAGGAGGTGATCTCGGGTCGGCGGGCCAGCAGACTGCGCCGCCAAGATCCTGTGGTGCCGCCATAAACGCCTTCGGGGATGCGGGTGTCCAGAGCGTGAGCCAGGCACTCGGTCTGCACCGGGCAGGTTTGGCACATCCGAAGCGCCTTGCCCTGGCGGGGTGAGTGGTTCTGTGCGAAGAACAGCTCGAGGTCATCGGTGGTGCAGGCAGCGTGCTCGCGCCAGTGGCGGTCCCAGGCTGGGGGCGTGCGTCTAAGCGTAGTAGCGCGGTGCAGAGTCATCTGGTCCATAGCAGATCCCAGGTGAGTTGGTCAGGGTAACCGTCAGCTGAGGCGCCGCGGCAGCCCTGCGCGAGCTGGAAACGGGCACATGCCAACCGGAGATCCTCGTCCCAGGCGCGGGCGGCCCACAGCCCCGGGTCAGACCTCAGGGCTGCACGCTGGTCGTCGGCCCACCCTTCACTGATCAGCCGCAGACGTAACATCAGAACCCAAACGTTGGCGTGTCCGGGCCCGAAGTGTTCGAGGCCAGGGAAGGCGGGAGGCGAGGTGGTGCTGGGGTGGTCAGGCACCACCGTGGACGATGCTTGCGGCAGAGTCAGGACTGGAAGGGCGTCGCGGTTTCGTGCGCTGATGAGGAAGTTCCAGATCACTGTGCCGCGTGCGACGCCGGCCCGGTAACTGCGGGCATGTTGGAAGGTGGAGCAAGCCCGCCGGTACCTGCTTCCTGGGCGGCCCAGGAAGCAGAGGTCGCTGCCGCGGCCAGCAACTATTTTGCGCAGGGCGGTAAAGCAGGTGCTGCACAGCAGAGCGATTCTTGAGTTCCTGCGGAGAGGCGGATGTGAGGTGAAGTGGGGCAAACGGCGAATCATCGAGTGTCTCTCCTGATCTCACCGAACATACGGAGGTATCCGAGATATGAGCAGGATGAGCTGTGGCAGTTTTACGCACTTAAACTGCTGCGAGGTGGATACTGCTTCCGGCTCGCACCTGGCGGACTGAAATATTAGCGAGCAAGTCGGGACGGCATTCGGGAGCCCGATTCAACTGCGGCAATCCTGTTCCAGGGCCATGGCCTGTCTAGTTGGCAAGGTTTGGTGCTTGCCATGCACCGTCCCAACACCGCGGCCAGCGGAGTGCAGAGGAGCTTGCCGCCTGGGGGCCCGGGCCTGTTGTGCAGAGTCCGGAGCCTCACTCCATATGCCCGTGGGAGGTCGAGTGCCACGTGCTGGTTGCCCAGTGAGCTTGGCAGTTGCGGCACTCCACTACGCCACTCTCGGTGGACAGTAGAGCGCGCATCTGGCAGCTCGGGCATGGGGTCGTCAACTGGCGAGCAGGTTCGGTACGGCCCAACAGCGTTCGGGCAGTGGTGTAGGCCACCCACGTACGGTGGGCATGCATCCCGCCTTCTGTGCCTGTTACGGCTGTGGGCAGATCGGCGGCGAGCGCATGGCACAGGTCCTGAAGGAGACGGCCAGGCCGCACAGACTCTACCGGCACGAAGTCGGGCATCACGTAAGAGGCCCACGCCCGCAGAACGTCGATGCAGCGCTGCGCGTGATCTAGCAGCGGTAGACGCAGGGGCGTGCTTTTTTCCCTGCTCTTCCAGGGCACACGATTGGGAACCTGACAGAGAAGGCTGCTGCGGGGGAAGAAGGGAAGTTCTACATGGAGCTGGACGTACAGCTGTGGAAAGCGGGTGAATGCACCGTGAAGGAGATGCTGACATTCGAGGCAGATACTGATCTCGGCACTGCCTGTCGGTGCAGACGTGCAGATGGTGCAGCACCGCTCCATGATCACTCCTGAATGAATCCTGTGGTTGTCGGTTACTTGGGGGCCTGATGTGGGGTGCCAGAGCATCGGTAGGACCGGTCCTTACCCTGGAGCTTGAGCGGCCTTGAACAGGAGAAATTCTCAAGCGGAGAGTCGGGTCCGCACCGGAATTCGCCAGACCTCCCGTCTCCAGCAGGCAATACGCTGGGTAACGCCATCGGCTACCGGGACTTGCAGGCGGCATTGGGATCCCTCGCAGACTACGGACTCTGTTGGCTCGACGGAGCAGGTAGACCTGGAAGGCCGGGATGGTGATGGGGCGGGCTTTATCCACAGTTATCGCTGTCCTCTCCATAGCCCGGAGGGAGGTATTTCACTCGGCGGTGACGGGCAGATCACATGGGGAGTATGACAGTGGGGCGTGCGGGACTTGAACCCGCGACCGGAGGATTATGAGTCCTCTGCTCTGACCAGCTGAGCTAACACCCCAAATTCCCTGAGATCGTTGAATGTAGTAGAGCGTCCAAGTCTTGTTGATCCGAAGGGAGCCTATGGACTGGCAGGTGCGCTGTAGTGGGCGCAGAGACACCAGCTGTGAGGACAGCGAATTGGTGTTTTTTCGAGTATGGGTGGGCCGTACATGGGGCATCGGTGACGCTGACGTTCGGCACAAGCCACAGCGGTCTCGCATCTCCGCGAAAAGACAGCCTTTGTCTGGAAGGCCTTGTGACGCAAGTCGATGCCAGTGCAGTTGTGTTGCGAGCCGGAGACGTGGGCCACAACCTGGTGACCTTTGACAATGACCCCACCGACACGGCAGCAGCGGCAGCAGCTGAACTACTGGGTAGGTCTGAGTAGCATTGCGGAACAAATACACCGAATCCCTTTGCCCATCGGAGATCGGATCAGAGTGTGGTGCGCCCTGAGGCAACCGCGGCGCGGATTTGAGGCATGGGGGCGCAACATGGCAGTGACCTTTCTCAGAACGGAGCACAGCAGTGCCTCGTCATGTGGGGGCGAAGACTGCCTCGGACGCCGCACCACTCGTGTGGCAGGAGTGACGGGGCGCGGAGAATGAGGAGGTGAGCGAGGTGGGAGTCGAACCCACAGGCCCGCGTGGGCGGCGGGTTTTAAGCCCGCTGCGTTTACCGTTTCGCCACTCGCCCCGGACACGGCGTCAGTGCATCACGGACGGACATCCACAACTACTGTGGCGTACGACGGGTAGGCGGCGGCCGGCACGTGAGTAGCACTGTCATTGCGTGTATGCGCGTCAGTGCGCATGGGCGTAGCGTTCGATGGCAGCTTAGGCTGTGTCCAGGGCCGCGGCGTGTGTCGCACAGCCGGCCACAGCTTCGTGACCAGTAGGCAGTTCCAGGACTATTTTTTCTCTGTGCTCCACCGAGAGAGACACAGCCAAGCCTGGGCTTAGCCCACGTCGTACTCAGTGACGTCTGCATAATTCTGGGCTCACTTCGGCGACACACCAGCGCTGGAGGAGTGCCTATGTCCGGTATACGAGCTGTCTCCAGGGCTAACGGCACCTGGAAGTTCACCTCGTGTGGGTAACCACAGGCAGTCTGTCCACGCCGGCTCCGAGAGTGTTGGTAGGCGTCGCAGTTCGGAACACTGACCGCAGACCAGGCACGCATCGCGGCGCCGCAGTGGGAGAAGGCAGCATCATGCTCGATGAGCATGTGCCGGGCATAGCTGACGACGGTGTGCTCCGATCCGAGTTGACAGAACCGAGCCGTGGGGAAAGCAGCAAGTGACGTTGACCCCGCTTTGATTCGTGTCGGGGTGCTACGCAGGGGTGTTGCAGTGGAGGGCCGCGGCAGACCAATGCAGGTATGTGAGCTCCGTGGCGGCAAAGGGGAGAGCCACTGGTCATAGTTTCGCATCAAGGAAGACAAACGAGGCATGTCGCCATGCATCTGTCGGGGAGTCGCATCGAGACGGTCGGAGCTCAGTGTCCAGGGGCTGATAGCCTGTGGATGTGCAACTGTCGGCTCGTTCGACACCGCCATGGAGCGGCTGCGGTGCCAAGACCACGAGTAGGCAACAGAGCAGCAAAAGCCGCCGAAGGCAACTGCAGGTTCTGTCGGCTGCTCCATCGGCCCGGCGCCTAGGATATCCATCGCATATCGAAAGGACACGGCAGCAGCGGGGGCAACCGGGGCGGAGTCTGTCCGTGCCCAGCCCAAATGTTCGGAGGCAGGAACCATCCGGCACCGGCCGAGGAGATGGATTAGCACTCCGGCGCAACGCTGGCGTGCCCAGCTGGTGCCGTTGAAGGCTTCGCGACGGAAGCAGTGAGAGGGTACGGCGGTGGGGGCGCCCATGAACTCTCCTAGGCTAGCGGAGTCAGGTAGCTGATCCGAGGTCAAGGCGTCAGCGCTGCAGTGCGGCATCACCTCGGCCACCAGCAGGCCGGCTGCAGAAGGAACCTTCAGCAAAGGCAGTCACACAGCGCGCGGGCTACACCGGGTCTTACGAACTTCCGGGCACCGGTGAACGGTGCGGGCTGTCTCACGCTGGGCGTCGCACCCCATGTTGCCGTGGTAAATGGCGGTTCCAAGGCAACCGGACGGCCCGACGGTGATGAGCCCACCACCGGCTTGACTGCTGTGTTCGCTGCCACGGTCGCCGCGCGCAGTGCCGTGGTGACGGCAGGCTCGCCGGCGCCGATCGAGGGCGCGGCGCGCTGCACATAGGGTCGCAGGGCGCCCCGGACCGGCCCTTCCCTCGACAGTCTGGTCGCCTGTGCTGATGTGGCACAGGGAGGTTAGTACCCACTGTGAGGCGCCGTGGGATAAGTAGGGAACGCTTCGATACTATGAGGTTGACGAACACCGAATGGTTCTCGTTGGCGCACCGTGGGCGAGGCCAGCGCGAGCTCTTCACGGAGGACGTAGGCGATCCGCAGAGTAATTTTGCGTCGGCGACACTTGGTGTCGCCGATGTAATACGATCCGCTATCCAGTAGTGTGCCTTGCGATGTTGATCGCGGGAGGCTAGGCACCTCATGAGCTCACCTCCTAGTTCAGTTACATGGGTAGCACCTTTGAATGGATGCTGTCTTGCTAGCTCCATCCTGCATCCTCGTTCCACGGACGGCAACTGGAACGTCATCCAGTAGCCATGCTCTGTGGTCGCAGATGTGACACTGGAGGAGCTCGGCCGGAAACCGTCTCGTCTTCCGAAGCTGAGGGAGGAGAAACCCACATGGGCGATGACCTGCAAAGGCTCGTCGTGGCACGGCTGGCTGAGCTTGGCTCTCCACGGCGTCCCCTGAGCTACCGGGCCGCGGCGGCACGCAGCCAAGGGCATGTCAGCCATGGCACGATCGGGCGCATCGCCCGCGGGCAGCACAGCGGGGTACTAGAGGACGAAACCCTCGACGGCCTCGCCTTGGCCCTCGACGTACCGCGTACCCGCATCGAAAAGGCCGCGGGCATCTTTCGTGAACGCCCCCTTCAGCCGTTCACCCTTCCGGCCCGCGCCAGCCTGCTCTCACGCAGCGAACGCGAAGTCGTCCTCAGCGTGGTAGACGCACTCCTGGCGGCAGCCACACGGACAGGCGCAACATGCCAACCGAAGTCGGCTGCTTCGCCTGGCACCGCCCATCCAGTCAAACAAACACCCCTCACCAGCCGCGTACCAGAGCGCGACGACCACGCTCTCGTGGCCTATGCCGTCGACGGCACTGGCCGGATCTCCGCAGCCGACCTCGAAACCATCCGCAGACACGAGGAAGGACAGAAGCAGGCACACGCAGGCGGTGAGCCTTCAAAACGTCCCTGACTGGCTGCAACGCCTCCACCCGCTGCCGGACAGTGCGTGAGGCCTATTCACGGGAGCGGATCAAGGTGGATTCCTTGATTGGTCTCGATCTTGCATGACGGTCCGTCGACGGAGTGGGCGGACCGTTTCGTGTCCCGTGGCTGATATCGGGCAGACCGGCGACCCGGTTGTCGCATCGGGTGGGCGCTGGGTTCCACTGCTCCGGGCCAGATGGCGCTGTCGTCGGGACTGGGGAATCTGCTAGCGGTAGTTCGTTACTGACTTCGGCTCGTTGGGGTGTTTCTTTCCGAAGTCCTTGATGCGGCTGGGGTTTTGGTTGTCTCCCGTGGTGTGTGAGGTATGTGGATGGGGGCGGAC
>NZ_BBUY01000031.1:5215-30983 GCF_001590865.1 Streptomyces sp. NBRC 110611 | reverse complement strand
CCGCGCTCGCCGGCGTCCTCGTCCACGCCGGCTGCAAACTCATCCCCGTCAAGCACCTCCTGCCCCTGTGGCGCGAGCACCGCGGCGAAGCCGTCGTCCTCGCCGTCACCGCGATCGCCATCATCACCACCAACATGTTCGAAGGCGCCCTCCTCGGCATCGTCCTCGCCGTGGTCAAGTGCGCCTGGGAAACCTCCCACATCCACATCGACACCCACGAGACGACCGACGGCCGGCTCATCGTCACCCTCACCGGATCCGCGACCTTCCTCCGGCTGCCCCGCATGCTCGAAACCCTCGAAGCCCTCCCCCACGACCGGCCCGTCGAACTCGACCTGTCCGAGGTACGTCACCTCGACCACGCCTGCCGCACCACACTGGAGAACTGGGCACAACAGCGGGGAACCACAATCGAGGCGCTCGCGAAAGCCTGACCGGCCGCTCATTTCGAAGGCGCGACCTGCGGGCAGCCCGCCGTACAGCAGACGCGCATGACTCATCCGCTGCTGCCCTCGCCCGATGCCGGGCGAGGGCAGCACACACGAACTTCCGCTTCGTCCGCAGCACGATAGAGCTCAAGAGAGGCAACGGTGTTCGAACCCAGGACAGAGGCAGAAATGCGGCTGTACTCCGAGAAGCTGGCCAAGGAACTCGCCCTGAAAAGGCACCGTGAAGAGAGCAGCCACAGCAGCACCGACATCCCAACACCGCCCCCTGCCGACGAAGAGCACGCAACCACTGCACCGGTCTGCGGGACACAACAGCAGGACGAAACGACCTACGGGGAGGAGGTGCCGGAGAGGATGAAACCGGTGTAACCGGTCCGGGCCGCGGCGTCGCACTGCTCCCGGTACCGGTCCAGCCCACCGGCGTAGGGCAGGAACACGCGCGGTTTGCCCGGTATGTTCACTCCTGTGTACCAGGAGGCCACGGCAGGGTAGAGCGTCCGGGCGGCGACCTCCGCCACGTGGGCACCCCAGTCCGCCTCGGCCGCTGGAGCAGCGTCGATCTCCGTGAGGCTGTTCCTCCGCAGATAGTCGATGCAGTCGGTGATCCACTCCACCTGCTGCTCCAGCGACACCGCGACGTTGGTGAGCACGGACGGGCTCAGGGGCCCGAGGACGGTGAAGAGGTTGGGGAAGCCGGCCGAGACGAGCCCCAGATGGTTCCGCGGGCCGTCCGCCCACTTCTGCCGGAGCGTCATACCGCCTTTGCCCACGATGTCGATGGCGAGTTGGGAGCCGGTCAGGGCGTCGAAGCCGGTGGCGAAGACGATCGCGTCGAGGGCGTGTTCCCCGTCCGAGGTCCGGATGCCCCGGGGCGTGATCGTCTCGATCGGGGTCATGCGCAGGTCCACCAGCGTCACGTGTGGCCGGTTGTAGGTGGCGTAGTACCCGGTGTCCAGGCAAGGACGCTTGGTCGCGAACGGGAACGTGCGCGGGGAGAGCAGTTCGGCCGTCGCCGGGTCAGTGACGATCGACCGGATTTTGGACCGGATGAACTCGGCCACGGTCTCGTTGGCCTTCTCGTCGGTCAGGATGTCGGTGTAGGTGCGCAGCAGCCCGCTCAGCAGCCCCGAGTCCCAGGCGGCCTCGTAGGCGGCCGTGCGCTCCGCCTCGTCCGCCTCAAGGGCCGACTGGGTCGGTGGCTCGAAGATGGTACCGCCCCGGGACAGCCGCTGGGCCCTGCGGAACTCCGGGTAGCGCGCCTTGAGTTCCGCGATTTCCGTGCTCCGCAGCGGGCGGTTGTGGGCCGGCAGCGCGTAGGCCGGGGTACGTTGGAAAACGGTGAGTGCGGCCGCCTCGTCCGCGATGACAGGGATGGCCTGGACACCGGAGCATCCGGTTCCGATCACGGCGACCCGCTTGCCGGTGAAGGAAACCTCCTCACGCGGCCAGCGGGCGGTGTGGTAGACGGCGCCCGTGAAGCTGTCAGCCCCGGGAATCCCGGGATCCTTGGGGGCCGACATGCAGCCCGACGCCAGCACGACGAACCGAGCGGTGACGGTCCGTCCGGTGTCCGTGGAGACCCGCCAGACGTGATGGTCCTCGTCGTACACAGCGCGGGTGACCCGGGTGCGCAGTGTGACGTGTCTGCGCAGGTCGAAGCGGTCGGCGACGTGATGGATGTAGCGCAGGATCTCCGGCTGGGAGGCGTAGCGCTCGCTCCACTCCCACTCCTGGTCCAGTTCTGGGGAGAAGGAGTAGGAGTACGACATGCTCTCGACGTCGCAGCGGGCCCCGGGGTACCGGTTCCAGTACCAGGTCCCGCCGATGTCCGCACCGGCCTCGAAGACCACCGTCGCCAGGCCGAGTTCACGCAGCCGGTGGAGCTGGTAGAGGCCGGAGAGCCCGGCCCCGACGACGACGGCGTCGACCGGGTGGGCGGCGGAAGGATCGGGGGCGAGGTCCATCGGTTCTCCTGTCTCCCTGCACGCGGCGCGCGGGCGTGCGGTGTGCGGGGCACGTCCGGTCGTCGTGCAAAAGGCCGGGTGACGGCGTAGGGGGTACGGGCGACATCCTGGTACACCCCCGGCGTCACGGAAAGTCCCGTGCCCCGTCCGACGGCCGCAGTTCCCAGCCGGCCCGCCTCGCGCGTCCATCAGCTGCCCGCCCGTCCAGCCAGCTCACGCACTATCACCCGATGCTCCCGCCGGACCCGTGGACTCCCGTGGCACCAGGCACGGCGTCGCATCCTGTTGCCGCCGCACGGTCCCTCCGTCCAGCAGCGCCTCCGCCGCCCGGCGGCCAAGGCTGCGGTGTCCCGGGCGAGGGCGGTGACCGCCGGCGGGTGCTGCGGTACAGGACGGAGTCATCCCAGGTCCGCCGGGCTCGCGACGCGCACGACGCGCCGGTGGCCGAGCGCGGCGAGGTGGCCACCGAATCCGGGAAGCTGCCCAGGCGTGGTCACCCGTATGGCGCTCCTGCGATGGCCGACATTTCCGTGGCAGCGTAGGGTGACGCGGGCCACAGGCCGGCAAACGACGCACACGTCCCCCGGGTCGCACCGATCGTCGGTCTGTGGATCACCTGCCTACCTGCCGCCCGACTCCGTCGGTTCTTTCAAGAACAGAAGGACAAGGAGGTGCGACGATGGACGCGGCCGCCGGCTCTGAGCGCACCCGCACGAACCGGGCCCGTCTCACCCACAAGATCCGCTACGCCGTGCGGCATCCCGACCGCGTACGACCCTACCTGCACCGCCTCGGACGCGACTGGAAACTACGCCTGACCACCCGCGACCACGTCGCCTACTACCGGGCCGTGATGAAGGCCGACACCGCCAAGAGCCCCACGGCCGCCGTCGGCAGCGCCTCCCACGAGAGGTGGCTGGCGCTCGGCCAGATGCAGTTCGACTACCGGCTACGGCACGGACTCACCCCGGACGACCGGATGCTGGAAATCGGCTGCGGCAACCTACGCGCCGGCTGGCGCTTCATCGACTACCTCGACGCCGGCCACTACCACGGCATCGACATCTCCCCCGAAATCCTCCTCGCAGCCCAGGACACCCTGGTGGAACGCACCCTCCAGGACAAGCTGCCCCACCTCGCCCTCGTCCGCGACCTGCGACTGACCGCCCTGCCCGCGGAACACTTCACCGTGGTCCACGCACACAGCGTGTTCTCCCACTCCCCGATCGAGGTCATCGACGAGTGCATGTCCCACCTCCCCCGCGTCCTGGCACCGAACGGCTTCTTCGACTTCACCTTCAACCGCACCGAAGGCACGCAACACCACGTCCTGCGCGAGGACTTCTACTACCGCACCGAAACGCTCATCGAACTCGCCAAGACCCACGGACTCACCGCACGCCTCATGGAGGACTGGGAACAGCTCCCCCCACAAGCAATCAAAGATCCGCATCACCACCTAGCGAAGCTGAATCCCGTCGCCAGGTGAGCGGAGAGGCAACGTCCGGCCGGTCACCGTCTGGTCGCGCCCGCCGATCGCCGCCGCACGGCCATCACTACCCACGACGCGATGAAGAACAGCGGCAAGGTGATCCCGATGAGCGTCGCGGCCCCGGTGAACGCACTTGCCAGAAACTGGGGGGCCACACGTGCCACACCGCGGTAGTAGCCGACCGACACGGCCATCAATAGCACGTACCCGCCGACCGCGGTGCCGACCACCTGACGGATCAAGCCGAGCCAGCCCCGTCTCATGGCATCCGGGGCGAGCCGTCGGGGCGGCTGCCATGACTCGGCCGGATGCCGGCGCAGGGTGCGCAGGCCGAGGGCGAGATACCCCATGACCAGCAGATAGCCGATCAGCATGACCGCGATGTTCAGCGACAGGGGGAGCATCGCAGGAGCCCTCCCGTCCGCTGATGTGCCGTCATGACGGGTCCTGGAGCAGGAAGTGCCAGCCTCGTACGAAGGTGTGCCAGCCGAACCACAGCCACAGCGCGAAGAGCGCCCACCGCCCCACGGGGTAGCGCATGACGGCGTCCATGGCATCGCTGAGCGTGGGAAAGCCGTCGCCGATCCGGACCAAGCTGATGCCCTCCCAGGCGAAGACAGCGCCGAACAGCACCGCCCAGACGAGATACCCGATCATCGGATGCCCTGCCACCGCGACCTCCCACCGTCCACCGTCGTACGCACCTGTGCGCAGCCTTGCCCCTGCCGTAACGGGCAGCCAGGTCGATCATCCCGCCATAACGGCCCGAAGAGCCGGAAGCGGTCGCTACGTATGTCGCGTTGGCTGGACCAAACGTCACGTATGAACGTACTCAGAGACGGGCGCCTCAACGGAAAGCGGCAACACGCTCCGAAGAAACCCACTGGTGGAACGGCCTGGCCGCGGAGCCGGTGACCTTAGCGACCGTGTCGTGCACTGTCAGCAGTCCGTCGTTGACGTCCCCGCCCGTCACATCCAGTACCGCATCCGCGGCCTCGGCTCCCAAGAACGCGGACATGTGCCTGTGGGCCTCCTCCCGGCTGATCTCCGCACATAGCACCTCCCGCCCCAGGGCCGCCGCGGTGGCCTCCACCTGCTGCCGGGCTGTCACCCGCTCCGGGCCAGTCAGCGCATACGTCCGCCCCCGGTGACCGAGCTCGGTCAAAGCCACTCGCGCCACCGTCGCAATGTCCGCAGGGTGAATCGTGGGCAGCCCGGTGTCCTCATACGGAACGCGGACCGTTTTGGTGCTCGCGGATTGCCCCCGCCCACCACAGGGCGTTCGAGGCAAACTGCGTCGGCCGCAGAATCGTCCAGGCCATGCCGCTGTGCTTGAGACTCCCGCCCCGCTCCATAATTGAGGCCCAGGTCAGCGACCTGGGCCTTGAGAGTTGTCTAGACCTCTTGTGGGGCTCACGCATCACTTGACGGTGGAAAGCGGCCCGTAGACAAGACGAACCTGCCGCGCTCCGGCCTCGGTGGTGGTCAGTTCGCCGCGGACAGCGGCTCCGCAGCGGCTTCGGCCGTCTGCAGTAGCGCGGTCATGTCCTCGCGGGCGCGGGCCACGCGAGAGCGGACCGTGCCGACCGGGCAACCGACCGCCGTGGCAGCCTCCGCATAGGGTAGGCCGAGCAGCTGGGTCAGGATGAATGCCTCACGGCGCGCGGCGTCGAGTGCTTCGAGCAGGTCGAGCAGTGCCACCCCTTCCTCGAAGCCGGGGAGGCCGCACGGCTGGGCTCCTTCGGCCACTGTCTGCCAGTCAGCGGTGTGGGTGATCGGTGGCCTGCTGGCCACCGACCGGTAGCGGTCGACGACCACTCGGCGGGCGATCGACAGCAGCCAGATCCGGGCACTGGAGCGCCCCATGAAGCGGGGCAGGCTGGTCAGCGCCCGCAGATACGTCTCCTGGGACAGATCGTCGGCACCCTCCACGTCGCCGCTCAGATGCGCCACGAACCGCCACACATCACGGCGCGTGGCTCGTATGAACTGCTCGATCGCTTCACGGTCGCCGGTGCGGGCGGCCGCCAGCGCCCACTCGGTCACCTGCGTCTCATTGCGCGCGGTGGACGGGCCGCGCAGGTTTCGTACCAGGGCAGGAGTCATCCCCAAGGGTCCTTCGCATGAGTGCGGGCCGGGCAGGCATGGCGCCAGCCTCGCAGTTGGGCGGCTCTACGGGCACGCCGCGCACACGCGGGTGGGGGGTGGTGGCACGAAGGAGAGCCGCAGGCCGAAGAGCCGACGCGCGGACATCCGCGTACGCCAGTACCCCGCCCATCGACCCGTGTGCGGGGACGAGCGGTCAGCCGCAGACCGGACGTACCGGCGGCCCCCTTCGAAGGACGGCGTACCTCAGCGACATTGCGCGCAGCCGCCGAACCGGGCCGAATGCGACCACAGGGCGCACGGGGGACGCCTGGCCGGGGAAAGCGAATGACCGCCGGGCACGTCGCAGCGGCGCGAAGACACAGGCGGCCAGCGAGCGGCCGAGGCGGGACGCCGCCGCCTCACCGCGCCACAGCCACAATCCGCAGATCAGTGCGGCCAGTCCGTGCGCGAGCGCCATGCCAGGGGACCAGGAGTGTCCGGTGGCCATGGAGCCGGACATGCCGGCCATACCGCCTGTGCCACCGTGCGCGACCATGGGTGTCGATGGTGTGGGTGCCGTCAGCGACTGGGACAGGCTGAACGCCGTGTGCAGCGCGAGCTGTGCGGCCATGGCGGAGCCGGTTACCACGAGCGCACCGCGCTCCCGTCCGGCCAGCCACCACGCGCCTGCCGTGGTCGCGGCGAATGCGTGCGCCATCGCCGACACCGGCAAGGTCTGTTCGGACATCAGTACGTGTCCCAGGGCCGTCGTCAGCACGCACACCGCCGCGAAGACCGCAGCGCGTGCGAGGCGGAAACCGGGCCCAGTGGTCACGGTCGTCATCGTGCCAGCTAACCCGCACAGAGGGGACCCGGACGGTACGATTCCGAATTTCCGTCTGAGGCTGCCGTTCCGAAGTCGATGATGAACTCGCCGGGAACTCAATGGTGTTGGGAGCCGACCAGTGTAATGAAAGGCCCGCACTCACAAGGCCCGCGGCGCTGTGGCGTCCGGCTTGCCCCGGCCCCGGGAGCGAGGTTGCAGCGGTATGCACTGGTACGAGGACGACGGATTCTGGTCGGACTTCTCCGAGACGATGTTCTCCGAGCGCAGGCGCACCGAGACAGCGGGTGTCGTCGTGGGCTCACCGCTGCTTGCGTTCCCGGCCGGAAGCCGGGTGCTGGACCTGTGCTGCGGGCCCGGCCTGTATCTAGTGCCGCTGGCCCGTCGCGGATATGTGGTGACGGGGGTGGATCTCAGCCCGGCCATGCTGAAGCGGGCCCGTGCGGCCTGCGAGGAGGCCGGAGTCGAGGTCCGGCTGGCGCAGGCGGACATGCTGACGCACGTCGAGCCGGAGTCGTACGACGTGGTGCTCAACGTCTTCACGTCGTTCGGCTACTTCGACGATCCGCGGAACAACGAGCGGGTGCTGCGCAACGCCCATGACTCGCTGAAGCCGGGCGGACAGCTGCTCGTCGACGTGATGGGCAAGGAAGTCCTCGCGGGCTGGATCGGCCGCCCCAAGCTCGTCGAACTCGACGACGGCGCGTACGTCGTACAGCGCGACACCGTCCTGGACAGCTGGACACGGCTGCGCACCGACTGGACGCTGGTGCGCGACGAGGTCGCGCGGGAGGCGTCGATCACCTCCTTCCTCTACAGCGCGGCCGAGTTGCGTGCCCTCTTCGAGGCGGCCGGCTTCACCGACATGCGGTGCTACGGGGACTTCGACGGCGCCCCGTACGACAACCACGCGCAGCGACTGATCGTGCGGGGAATCCGGCCGGAACCGTCCGCCGGCGGACGGGAGCTCTGATGCGGACGCGTCCGACTTCCGGTGAGCGGGTGGAGTTTGAGGTAGCTCGCACGCCAACTGGCTCACATACGAAGGACCGCGGGAGGCTGCCAGTCACTCTGGTGGCGCTCTCGGTGATCCTGATGGTTTCCGTCGTGGCCGGTGTCGCGCTGGGGCCCACCGTCGTACCGCTGGGTGATGTGGTGCGCTTCCTGTCCGCGGCCGTGACGGGCGGCGGCATCGGGGCGGACGAGGTGACCGGGTACTCCATCGTCTGGCACGTGCGTACCCCCAGGGTTCTGCTCGCCGTGGTGGTCGGGGCTGGGCTCGCTGTCGTCGGTGTCGCCGTGCAGGCGCTGGTGCGCAACGCCCTCGCGGACCCGTTCGTCCTGGGCATCTCGTCGGGGGCGTCCGTGGGGGCGACCGCGGTGGTGGTGTTTGGGGTGTTCGCGGGGCTGGGGGTCTACGCGCTGTCGGCCGCGGCGTTCCTCGGTGCCCTGGGTGCCACGGTGCTGGTGTATCTGGCCGCGCGGGGGCCGTTGGGGTTGACGCCGCTGCGGCTGGTGTTGACCGGGGTGGCGCTGGCGTACGGGTTCCAGGCGTTGATGAGTGTCCTGGTCTTCCTTTCTCCGAACGGTCAGGCCGCGCGGACAGTGTTGTTCTGGTTGCTGGGCAGTCTGGGGTCGGCGTCCTGGGAGTCGCTGCCGGCGGCGGGAGCGGCGGTGCTGGTCGCGGTCGTGGTGCTGCTGCGGCAGAGCCGGTCGCTGGATGTGCTGTCGCTGGGGGACGAGACCGCGGCCAGCCTGGGCGTGGACGCGGATGTGCTGCGACGCTGGTTGTTCGCGCTGACCGCGGCTGTCACCGGGTTGATCGTCGCGGTCAGCGGCGCGATCGGCTTCGTCGGGCTGGTCCTGCCCCATGTGGTGCGGATCTGGGTCGGCGCCACCCACCGGCGGGTGCTCGCGGTCGCGCCGCTCGCCGGGGCCTGCTTCATGGTGTGGGTCGATCTGGTGGCGCGTACCGCCTTCGCGCCGGAGGAGCTGCCGCTCGGGGTGATCACCGCGCTGATCGGTGTGCCCGTGTTCATCGTGCTGATGCGGCGGCGCGGCTATCTGTTCGGAGGCCGGTAGATGCAGAGTGTCCTCTCCCTGCGCGGCCTGACGGTCGAGGCAGCCGGTCGTGCCCTGGTCGACCGGCTGAGCCTCGACGTGGCCGCCGGCCAGATCGTGGGACTCGTCGGCCCCAACGGCAGCGGAAAGTCCACCGCGCTCCGCTGCGTCTACCGGGCGCTGAAGCCCACCTCCGGGGCCGTCCTGCTCGACGGCCGCGACCTGACGTCACGGGGACTTCGCGACAGCGCCCGGTCGATCGCCGCCCTGACCCAGGAGAGCCACACCGAACTCGACTTCACCGTCGAGGAGGTGGTGGCGCTGGGCCGTGCCCCGCACGCACGGGGCAACCGCCCCCTGACCGCTCGCGAGCGTGCGCTGTGCCGGGAGGCGATGGAGCGGCTGGACGTCGCCCACCTCGCCGATCGCAGCGTGCTGACCCTCTCCGGCGGGGAGCGCCAGCGGATCCTCATCGCGCGGGCGCTGGTTCAGGAGCCCCGTGTCCTGGTCCTCGACGAGCCGACCAATCACCTGGACGTACGGCATCAGGTGGAGCTGCTGTCCTTCCTGCGCAGGTCCGGACTGACGGTGCTCACGGCCCTGCATGACCTCAACCTCGCGGCCCAGGTCTGTGACCGCATCGCCGTGCTCAGCTCCGGCTGCCTGGTCTCCTCTGGCGATCCGGCGGAGGTCCTGACGCCCGAGCTGGTCCGCAAGGTGTTCGGCGTCGACGCGACGATCGTCCCCCACCCGCGAACCGGAAACCCCCAGCTGCTCTACGACCTCTCCCTGGCCCCCACCGGCCCCCGAACTCCCGCCGACGCCTCATCGGAAGGACCGCACTCATGACCCGAGGACGCATCCGACAACCCGTCCCCCGGACGCTGCCGCGTACCCTCTCCGCCGGGCTGCTGGCGGCCGGGATCCTGATGACCACCGGCTGCGGCGCGGAGGTCGAGCCGACAGCGAAGCACACACACGACACGGTCACCGTCTCCAACTGCGGGCAGGACACCACCTACACCCGCCCGAAGCGCCCAGTGGCCTACGACATCAGCGGGGCGGAGAAGATGTTCTCCCTGGGGCTGGGCGGCCGGATGCGCGGCTACGTCATGAACAAACTCGGTGACCCTGCGATCAAGGGCTCGCCCTGGCGCAAGGACTACGCCAAGGTCGAACGCCTCGGCACCGAGCGCATTACCCGGGAGATCGTCGTCGATGCCAAGGCCGACTGGGTGCTGGCCGGCTGGAACTCCGGTTTCAGCGAGGAACGCGGCATCACGCCCGCCCTGCTGAAGAAGGTCGGCGTCGCCAGCTACCTGCACACCGAGACCTGCTGGGACTACGGCAACAAGAGCGTCGACGTGACTCCCCTGGAAGCGCTCTACACCGACCTGACCAACCTGGGCCAGATCTTCGGCGTCGAGCAGCGGGCAGACAAACTCGTGACCGATCTCAAGAACCGCGTCGCCACACTGAAGAAGACCTGGCCCGACAAGGGCGGCCCGGCCCGGGTGTTCGTCTACGACTCGGGCACCGACCAGCCGTTCACCACAGGCCGCCACGCCGCACCGGACGACATCATCACCGCCGCCGGAGGAACCAACGTCTTCCACGCTCTCGGCAAGGGCTGGACGGCGGTGGGCTGGGAACCAGTGATCAAGGCCAGGCCCGAGGTGGTCGTGATCGTCGACTACGCCGACCAGCCCGCCCAGGACAAGATCGCCTACGTCAAGTCGCTCCCCCGCCTGAAGTCGGTACCAGCGGTGAAGAACAACCGCTTCTTCGTCATGTCCATCGGCGACGCCGTCAGCGGCCCCCGCAACGTCACCGCTGCCGAGAACCTGGGCCACTACCTGCGCTCCATCGGGCGGTGACGGTGAGCTCGACCCGTTCCGCACCCGCACCCGTACCCGCCCCGGTTCACGGGCACATCACCGACGCAATCAAGGCACCCGACCTGCTGCGGCTGTCCGACAACATCGTGCTCGCCCGCTTCGAGACCCTGAAGGTCTACGCCGCACTCGGCGCGATCCGCACTCTGCTGGAGCGAGGGATCGTCCAACCGGGCCAGACCCTCGTCGACAGCTCCAGCGGCATCTACGCACTGGCCCTCGCCATGGCATGCCACCGCTACGGCCTGGGCTGCCACATCGTCGCCTCCACCACCGTCGACGCGGCGACGCGCGCCCAACTAGAGATCCTCGGCGCCACCGTGGACCAGATGCCGCCCTCCCAGGACCTGCGACTCGACCAGGAACGCCGGGTCCTCCGGGTCCGGAAGCTGCTGGTCGAGCGGCCCGGCATGCACTGGATGCGCCAGTACCACGACGCCGTCCACTACACCGGCTACCGCGAGTTCGCCGACCTGGTCAACCGCGCACTGCCCGACACGCCGCTGACCGTGGTGGGGGCCGTGGGCACCGGCTCCTCCACCGGCGGCCTCGTCCAGCCCCTGCGCGGGCGCGGCCGGGCCGTACGCCTCCTGGGCATACAACCCTTCGGCAGCGTGACCTTCGGCAGCGAGGGCTTCAGCGATCCCGAGGCGATCATCGCCGGCATCGGCAGCTCCATCCCGTTCGACAACGTCCGCCACGACCTCTACGACACCCTCCACTGGCTCGACTTCCGCCACGCCATGGCCGGTGCCGTCGGCTTACTGAGGAAACACGCCGTGTTCGCCGGCCTGTCCACCGGCGCCGCCCACCTCGTCGCGAGCTGGGAGGCCACCCGCCACCCGGACCACATGCACCTGGTCATCGGCGCCGACACCGGCCACCGCTACACCGAACGCGTCTTCGCCCGCCACCACGAAGCCCTCGACCCGCGCCCCCTCAAACCGCACCAGATCACCACCCTCACTGACCTCGCCCCACCCTGGTCGGCGATGGAGTGGAAACGGCGGCCCTTCGACGTACGCCTGGCCACCGTACCCTCGGCAGCCGCAGCACCCCCGCAGACACCGGGGTGCTCGCCGACACAGGCACCCCAGCAAGCACCGGCACCACTCACTGCACCGACCAAGCCGACCGAGGAGGACCCGTCATCGTGACCATCGCCGCCCTGGAAGCACTCACCTTCGGACTGGAACACCTCGCCGAGGCAGCCGGAAACGCCGGGCACCGGCTGTGCCTGCTCACCGGCGACCGGAACATCTACCGCCACGAACTGGCACACTTCGAACCCGGAGCACTCGACATCGTCGACGTCGACACGGCCGACGAGTCCGCCTGCGCCGCCGCCCTGACCGCCCTGCCCGGCCTTCGAGGACTCATCAACTCGACCGATACCTGGAGCATCCCCGGCGCCGACCTCGCCGCCAAACTCGGCCTCCCCGGACCGGACCCCACCGCGGTCCGCCTGCTGCGGGACAAGAGCCGGGTCCGCAACCTCCTCCACGAGTACGGCCTGAGCCGCGGCCGTGCCCTCATCGTCCCGGCCGCTCCCTCCGCAGCCGCCGAGATCCTCCACGAGATCGGCCTGCCCGCGATCCTGAAGGACTCCGCGGGCACCTCCTCCCGCAACGTCTGGCCGGTGCGCGACGAGCAGCAACTGCACACCGCCCTGGCCGAGGCCGCACAACGCCCCTTCACCGGGCGACTGTTCGCCGAGCCCTTCTTCTCCGGCCCCGTCTACAGTGCCGAAACCCTCAGCTGGGCAGGCGACACGACACTCCTGGGCGTCCTCAGCCGGCAGATGTCCCCCGAGCCCACCGTCCGCGAAGAGGCATCGGCCTTCCCCGTCGCCCTCCCCCGTCCCGAACTCGACCTGATCCAGCAATGGGTGGGACGCGTGCTCAAGACGGCCGACCACGACACCGGCTTCGCACACGTGGAGTTCATCCTCACCACCGAAGGCCCGGAACTGGTGGAGATCAACCGCCGCATCGGCGGCGCGCTCGTCGGCGAGGCCCTGTGCCGCTCCCTGGCCACCAACGTCTACGACGCCATGGTCGATATCGCTCTCGGCCGCCGCCCCGCACTGCTGGACCCCGTTGCCGGCTCCGCACCCGGCCCTGGCCCCGGTCCCGCCACCGGCTTCGTACTCGTCTACCCCGGCCGGCCCGGCACCCTCACCGGCTGGACGGGACTGGACGGCCTGTCCGCCTTCCCGGGCTCACCTCAGTGGTACCCCACGGCCGCACCGGGGCAGCGTGTGGCGCACCTGGAGGATCAGCGCAGCTGCACCGGGATCGTCCTGGCCGAGGCCGCGACCGCGGAGTTGGCCTTGCACCGGGCGCTCAGCGCCGCCGGCAGTATACGTCCGCTCATTGCACCCAACGACCAGGGATGACGCCGTCGCACCACGCCTCACCCGACCGACCGCGCTCCCGCCTCACACGGCTCGCCCACCTGACCGGACCGCAGTACGTCCTGCTGGCCGGATCATTCCTCATCCCCCTGGGCAGCTTCGCAGTACTGCCCTTCATGTCCGTCCTGCTGCACGAGCGGCTGGGCATGGGGCTCGGCACCGTCGGCGTGGTGCTCGCCATCGCGTCGTTCGTGCAGTTCGCCGGCGGCGTCGTGGGAGCCGCGGTCGCCGGGCGCATTGGGCTGCAGCGCACCATGCTGCTCGCGCTGGTCATCCGGACGGTGGGCTTCGCCGGCTTCCTGCCCGGGCTCGGCCATCCGGCCGCGGCCGTCACCGCGCTCTTCCTCGTCTCCTGCGGCGCCGCGCTCTACCTGCCCGCCAACAAGGCGTACTTGGTGCACCGCGTCGACCGGGAACGGCGCCCGCTGCTGCTGTCCGCAAGCAGCTCCGCCCTCAACGCCGGAATCGCACTCGGCCCGATCGCCGCCGCACCCTTCGTGCTCAGCGCCTCGGTCGGACTCTTCACCGCGGTCACCGTACTGTTCACGGCCATCACCGTGGGGCACGCCCTGCTGCCCGTGGAGATCCCCGACCGTCGGCCGGAAGAACGGGAAGACGCTGACGGCACCGGACAACCGCCCCCACGCGGGGAAGACCAGGACAAGGCGCATGAAAGCCGGTACACGGACCGCACCGGACTGCCGGTCCTGCCGTTCGCGATCACCGCGCTGAGCGTGTACCTTTTCATGTTCTTCCAGCACTACCTCTCGGTCTACACCGTGTCCCGGACCTCGACGGTGTTCTACGGCCTGGTCCTGTCCCTTTACGCCATGATCCTCGTCGTCGCGCAGCCTCTTCTGTCGGACTGGATCGCCCACCTGCCCTACACCCGCGCCCTGATCCTGGGCTTCGCCGCGCTGGCCACCGGCATGTGCACCCTCGCCGTCGGCCATCCCGCCACCATCCTTGCCGGAGCCTTGCTCATCTGCCTGGGCGAGATCGTCCTCTTCCTCACGAACGACCTCGAAGCCCTGGCCCAGTCCCCCCGCTCGCCCGCGGTCGTCTTCGGCCGGCAGCGACTGGCAGCCGGAATCGGCGCGTTCGCCAGCGGCATCGCGGGAGGCAAGGGATACGAACTGACCGAGCAGTCCGGTCACCCCGGCCTCTTCTGGACAGCCGTCGCGGTGCAGTGCGCACTGCTGCCCCCGCTGCTGGTCCGCATCCTGCGCCGCCGACGCCCCTGCCCCACGGCCGGCCCGGACCGCCCGGCCGCGACACGGACGCATTGAGCCCGCGCCGTCGGCGCCGGCAGCAGCCGGTAACGGAGCACACCTTCCTCCAAGGCACTCCTGGCATCCCGGCGATCATTCCCCACAGGCCCGGCTTGCAGGAAAGCGGCGACAGCTCTGGAGGAGGATGAAGGCGTGCCCAGGAGCCCGGTGGAGCCCAGGCAGCGCAGCCGCATACACCGAGCCCCACCGCCCTGTGGGATCCCACCCCATCGCCTATGGCGCGGACAGACCACTGCCACCCGTAATCAAACCCACGAGAACCGACAAAACGAACTAGCCACTCCAACCGGTCGACAGTCCCCCTCCCCTTCGCGAGCGCTCCTGACTACCGCGTCCCCATAGAAGCCCAGGGCAGCTGCTACAGCCAGCACCACGGGCGCACTGCGGCAGGCGCATCCGCTAGCCTGTCATCGGCTGGCCGGAGTATCCGCCGCGACCGTGATGCCCCCTGTGAGACGATCGCAAGACGGGCCGTCTGACCAGCGGGTTTGTGCAAGTCGGCTGGAGCCCAATCACCGGGTTTTCGACAAGGTTTTCCGCAAGCCCCGGCGCCGAGCCCTCGACCGAGCCGCACGGCAAAGGCACAGCGGCGCACTTCACCGCATCCGCTTAGCCAGCTCGTCTCGTACGGGCGTAATGGCGCCGGGCCCGGTCCCTGTTGCCGCAGTCGCCCGAACTACACCAGCGACGGGCGCCGTTGCGGCTACGGTCCAGGAAGAACCAGCCGCAGCCCATCCCTTCGCAGCGGCGTACGCGGGACAGTGCGTGCGTGTCGCCGAGCAACTCCTCCGCTTGGAGGGCAATTTCGTCGTACACGGTCGCGGGAATCAGACGTAGAGGGAAAGCGCGGGGCAGCCCGGCGTGCTCGCGGGCGGCGAGGGTGGACTTGCGCAGGGCGTCCCAGGCGCGGGGCGCGGGTGCGGTGCCGCCGGCGAGGGCGTCCAGGACTGCCGTGAGCACGTCGCGCAGGCCGTGCAGGGCCGCCTCGTCGGGGAGGGCCGTCGCGGAAAGCCCGGCCGCGGCGGCCCAGCGGGTCCAGGCCGCGGCGTCCGGTACGCGCTCGGCTCGGCGGCTGTCGTCAGTGCGCCAGGCCACGGTGTTCACGAAGTCCAGGACGGGGTGGCCCGCGATGTGCGATGGCTCAATCGTCTCGGTAGTCGGTCTCCGCTCCTCGGTCACCCCTCCACCCTAACGCGCCACCACGCAATCTAACGACCATAAGTCGAATAGCTTGTTAGAGTCCCAGGATGGACACTCTACTGCGGCGAGGGCCTGTCACCCCGCTCGGCAGCTTCCGGTCCGGGCTCAGAACCGGATCCGGCCTCGCGGCCGCTTCGTTCCTGCTTGCCATCAGCTTCGGCGCGCTCTCCCAGTCCCAGAGCTGGGGGCCGGTCGCCCCCGTTGTCTGTTCGCTGATCGTCTTCTCCGGGTCGGCCCAGTTCGCGATGGTGGCCACGCTGGGTGCGGGCGGCGACGCACTCGCCGCCGTGCTCGCTGCCGCCCTGGTGAACATCCGCTACATCCCGATGGGCATAGCCATCGCACGGGACTTGCAGGGCGGACGGCTGCGCCGGGCACTTGAGGGGCAGGCGGTGGTCGATGGCTCGTGGGCCGCGGCCCACTTGGGCGGCGGCCGATTCGACCGGTCGCTGCTCTTCGGGGCGACACTGGTCCAGTGGCTGTCCTGGGTCGGGGGCACGGCCATCGGCGTAGCCGTCGCCCCCGATCCCGAGCTCCTGTACACGCTTGGCCTCGACGTCCTCACCCCGGCGCTGTTCGCCGTCCTGCTCATCGACGAACTCAAGCGGGCGCGGGAGGGGTGGCTGTCCGCCGGTATCGGCGCGGGGGTCGCGGGCGTGCTGATCGCCGTCGTTCCCGCGGGGCCGGCCCTGGTCGCGGGTCCGGGGGCGGCGGCGCTGGTCACACTCGCGCGCACCGACAGGACCGGCCGGATCGCTCAGGAGGCAACCCTGTGAATGCGGCACATGTGTGGGCCGCAATCACCGCGGTCGCCCTGCTCGGCTTCGCCTTCAAGGCTGTCGGCCCCGCCGTCTTCGGAGGGTGTGAACTGCCCTCCCGCGCATGGTCGGTGATGGCCTTGATGGCTCCGGCGCTGCTCGCCGCTTTCGTCATGGTCGACCTGGCCGGGCCCGGCTGGTCCGCTCTCGACCTCATGGTGGTCGCCGGCGTCGCGGCCGGGATCGGCCTGCGGCTGTGCAAGGCCCCGTTCCCGGTGGTGATGGTGGGTGCGGCGATGGTGACGGCCCTGCTGCGCTGGACGGGCTGAGCGGTTGCGGCGAAGTCAAGTGTTGATCCTTCTCGGCGGTGAGCCCTCGACGAAACCGCACGGCGAAGGATCAGCAGCGCACTTCATCGCATCCGCTTAGCCTGCAAGGACCAACTTCGATGGCAAACGATCAAGACTGGGGCGCTCACAGCGACCTCAACTTACGTTGAGACGCCAGGCTGTTGTGCACCGAAGGTGGTCATCACGGCAGCTCGGGAACCTGCGTTCATGAGGAGATTTTCATGTCGGACAGCCGCGCCGTACTGGTTACCGCAGGGACGAAACGGCAGGGCCCCACTCGCCCGGATCAAAAGCACGTCATGAACCTCACCGACCGCCGCATTGTCATCACCGGCGCCGGCCGCGACTTCGGCCGCGCCCTCGCCCACCACTTCGCCGACCTCGACGCCGAAGTCTTCCTCGCCGCCCGGACCCTGGAAGCAGCCGAACGCACCCGCGCCGAACTCCTCGACCGCGGCCACGAGAAGGCCCATGCCTTCGCCTGCGACCTGACAGACCCCGCCTCGATCCGCGCCTTCGTCAAGGCGGTCGCCGAACGCGCCGACCGCATCGACATCCTGGTCAACAACGGCGCCCGCTGGCTAGAAGGCCCCGATTTGCTGTCGGCCTCCGACCAGGACGTGGCCGAGACCCTGGCCTCGGGCGGCACCGGCACCATCCTGATCACCAAGAACCTGCTGCCCCTGCTGCTCGCCTCCAACCGCCCCGACGTGGTCACCCTGGTTTCCCTCTGCGGCGTGCCCGGCGCTCATCACCCCAGGGCCCACGAGGCGTACTACGCCGCCAAGCACGCCCAACGCGGCTTCACCGAAGCCCTTTCTCACGGCCTGCGCCCCCAGGGCGTGCGCGTGATCTCCCTGTTCCCACCGGACTTCGACAGCAGCCGCGACCCTCTGTCCCCGGAATGGGATGCCACCCCGCGCGGTGCGCATGCCCCCCTGGCCGCGCAGTCGGTGATCGACTGCATCACCTTTGCCATTCAGCAGCCACGCGACTGCTACATCAACGCCTTCCACTTCGAGGCCATGAGCACTCCTGCGACTGCTACCAACTCCTCCGGTTGAGCGCGCCAAGACCGATCCTCGCCGCCCCGTCCCTCCACAACTCCCATGGTCAGGCAGCGTCGGATGAATCGTGTAACTGGGGCACATCCGTGTCGCTTTGCCCGACGTGGGGCGGGAAGATCACTCGGATCTGGAACGGGCTCGACCGGAGCCGCACCTGCCGAGGAATGTAGGGCGAGGCGGGCGCTGGATCGAGCGGACCATCTCGCGGCTGTCCGGCTACCGCAGGCTCAGTCCCCGTTACGAGAGCCATTCCCGCAACTACCTGGCATTTCTTGGACTCGCCGCCGCCATCTGCTGCTACAAGCGACTCGTTCGCCTCACCACATAGGACATGGTCTAAAGGGCTGTCCCGCTACTCCGCCCCGGATGGCATGTGGGGATTGAGTCCTGGTGCGAGCCGATACCGGATACCTTCCTGGCCATCATCAGACCGTAGAGGCTGGCATGATGGTCCTCATGTTCACGTACCGAAAGGCCGATGCCGCGTAAGCGCCCCGGCGCACTGCGCGCTCAACAGACTCCCCGTTTCGCGTGGAGCTTGCCTCCAGACCGGATCCACGGCCTGTCTGGCCGAACCAGCGTCGCGATAGATCGAGTAGAGCGGCTCTCGGGCGACTACTACATCTACCACGGCGCCACCGACCGTGCGCTGCGGCGGTATCGAGCATTTCTGCAACCACGAGGACGTCGACCTCTGTATCCGCACGATGCGGAGTGTTCGTGCCGCGGCTGTTCTTTCGACGACGTGCGGCACGCACGCGACGTGCTTGAGGAGGTCAGGCGTCAGTTGCCTCCCAGACCCCGCGCCGAGCTTGAACGCCGGGTGCGTGTCCTGGATGCCAGGTACGTCGAGCGCACGCTGCCGGATCCCTTCGCCACGCATCGGCAGTGGCGTTCCGACCTCTGGTGGCGGCGCCGTCTGGCCGACGGCTGGGAAGCTGGACGAGGAGCCCAAACGGCGGTGAAATGATCAATGCGTGGCAGGTGTGATCACGGCGTCGCAGCCGCCCTGGACAGGCCCGTGCACCGGGCTGAGCCCACCTTGCTTCGGCAAGCTCGTGACCGCCCTGCGCCGTGAGGGAGCGGACGCGGTCCGCCGAGGCCGGCCGTGGAGCCTGCCTCTGGAGGACCGCGTCCTGCTGGCAGCGGCGTACTGGAGAACCAACCTGACGCTGCGACAGCTCGCGCCGCTGTTCGGAATCTCGAAGTCCGCGGCCGACCGCATCACCGTGGATGGCACCTTGGTGCCCACGCGTGACCACACGGTGGCCGAGCAGTCGAAGAACTGCCGGTGCTCCACCAACCACCAGGTCGTCATCGATGCCGATACACGGCTGGGTCGTCGCCGTGGGCCGGCCACTGCCCGGCAACAGCAACGACTGCAGTCTGTTGGTCCTCCCCGTACTTGATGATGCGCCAACGCACCTCAAACCTCGGCTGACGTCGGCCGGCGCGCTGACCTCCGGTTGCTGCGGTGCCCTGCCCTCATTCTTCGGGCGCACCGCTCCATCGGCCGTACGGCGGAGCCAGTTCAGCCTGCAGAGCGTTTCACGGCGCCCCTCTGTCGGCGATCTTCACAAGCGAACGGACCATCCCTCAGCTGACCGAAATCCGAGGACCGCACATGCAGCCGCTCCTGCAGATCGAAGAGCCCACCGACGCCCGCCCCGGGCGACTCCGCGCCGCATGGCGGGCAGCCCATGAGCCCGTTGCCGGAGTGTCCCGGCGGATGCAACTCACCGCCTACGCTGTGCCGTTCACCGTCCTGCCCGCCAGCCTCTGGCGGCTCCCGGCTGCGTTCGGCGACGGGATCGGGTTCGGCGGACGGGCGTACATCGTCTTCCTGTCGGTCCTCTCCAAAGTCCTCGCGTTCACCGCGATCGGGCTGATCGCCCGTTGGGGCGAGGTGTTCCCGCGCTGGATACCGTTCCTGCGCGGCCGCCGGGTCCCTACGAAGGCGGCGCTCATCCCGGCCGCCATCGGGGCCACGATCCTTACTCTCCTGTGGACCGTCCTGACCCTCGCCACCCAGATCATGGGCACCACGATCCGAGGCGACGACCTGCCCGGCGACTTCCCGAGCGAGGTCGGCGGCTGGGAAGCCGCCTCGTTCTACGTCTGCTACACGCCGCTGATCCTGTGGGGACCGCTGCTTGCCGTGGTGACCGTCGCGTACTGGAAGCGCCGTCACGCGGCGGAGGACCTGCCTGCCACAGCTTGAGCTTGTTTCGTACCTATGAGCGGTTGTGCTCGAAACGGGTCTCGGGCGTTTGACGATTGCGTCTGCTGACAGGAGCTCCGTCTCTTGGGGGAGGGACGTCAGCCTCTGGAGCGATGGCACCGCTTCGGGGATCGAAGACGCTGAGGTTCATGACAGCGCTCAACGGGCAACGCCCGGCCACGGCTTCACACGACACCGAGCATCCCGTTCCCAGGTGGGCGGTCGTCACCGCCCATGCGATCCCGTTCGTCCTGCTCCCGCATTGTCTGTGGCGGCTGCCCTTCGCGTTCAACTTCAGTATGGGCATGATCGATCCGAACGCGTCACCCATGCCGCGGTACGTGGCCATCCCCTATGTCTTCGGACTCAGCGTGCTGTCGGAGGCTTTGGCGCTGCTCTGCCTCGGCCTGGTCCGGGGATGGGGCGAGATCGCACCCGGATGGCTTCCGGTCATCGGGGGCAAACACATCCCGCCGCTCGCGGCGATCATCCCGGCCACACTCGGCGGGCTGGCCGCCACGGCACTGTGGGGAAGCGGACTGCTCGCCTGGCTCCACGTACCTGGATTCCATGCTCTGGGGTACGCCAACGGCTGGTGGGCACTGCTGGCGAAGGTGTGCATCAGCCCGGCGATGCTGTGGGGGCCGATGGTGCTGGCGCTGACCTATGCCTACTACGTCCGGCGCTGCCGACCGGCACTGCGCAGGGTTCGCCAGTCAGCGCCCTGACATCGGTCACCGTTCGATGAGACGTGCTCAAACCCGTGAAGTATCAAGACCTTACGTATCGAGACCATGGAGCCGGAGGTCACGGTGACCGTCCCCGCAACGACGCAGAGACGCAAGGACGCACGGTCCCTTGCCCCGACACCCCGGTGGACCCGATGGACCCGGTGGTCACGGCGGTGGCCGGAGTGGGCGCCTGCTGCCGCCGTCACCTGGTGCGCGGTGTATGCCGCCGTCGAGGCCGCCCGGGCCGGGAAGGGAACCACCCTCCCCTTCCCCCTGCCCGCCCCGTACGCAGCCCTCGCCCAGCTGATCCTGGCCACTCTGGCCGTCGTCGCCGCGGCTGCCTGCTGGGCAAGTCGGCGACTGCTCGGTCGGCCCGGCCGCATGGCAGTGGGGTGCGCGCTCATCCTGACCACCCCGGTGTTCGCACTGGGGATGACCGTGCTGCCCATCTATTTCGTCCCCCTGGCGTCCGGTTCGGGGCTGGAGAGCGCCACCGGCCTGGCCCATGCGCTGCTGAGCACGGCCCTCACCTCCTGCCTTGTCCTCGTCGGTCTGTCGTACCGCCGACGGCTGGCCGGCGCCTGCCCCCGCTGCGGCCACCGGCACACCGGCGGCCACGACGCCCCGCTCGTCCACCCCGACGCCTCGACCGCCACCCGCCGCACCAGGACGCCGGCCTACCTGCTGATGTGCGGGGTGCTCCCCTGGGCCACAGCCAAAACCATCTGGACGCTGGGCGGTGACGCGCTCGGCATCACGGCCGAGAGATGGCAGGAGTCGAACTCCGGCGGCTCAGAGATGTCCAAGGCGCTCGCCTCGGTGGGCATCGATGTGACCGTGCTGGCCGCGGGGCTCGGATTCTTCCTCGTGGCCGGGCTGATGTACCCGTGGGGGCAGGTGTTCCCCCGCTGGACGCTGGTCCTCTCCGGGCGCCGGGTGCCACGGCTGCTCCCCCTCGTCCCGGCCTTGCTGACCGCAGTCGGCCTGTCGGTGTACGGAGTCTTCCTGCTGGTCTACGCCCCGCTCGCCGCCCTCGGCGTGGTGCCGTTTCCCGAACCCGACCCGGAACTGGGCGGCACCCGCTCGGGCACGCTCTGGCTGGCCGCCTTCGGCGGAATGGCGTTCGGCGGCCTGGGCTTCGGCCTCCTCACCGCAGCCCGCTCCTACGCGGCGCGGACCCGACCCATCTGCGCCACCGCGACCGCCCCGGAGTCCCCACCCACCGACACAGCAGGCACAGAGATACCCATTGAGTCGCCCCGGGCAGAGCCACCCGCCTATGCGGGCCCGGTTGACCAGAAATCCACAGCGGGGCTGCGGCCGCATCGCAGGTCAGGGTGACTCTCTCACTCGCCTTGGTCGGCGCGCTCGAGGGGACCGTGCCCCCCTGGCCGGTCAGGCTCCGCACGATGAGCCGCTCGCGCCCCGCGCCGTCGCGGGCGTACTCGGACTCACCCCACGTCGTGACACATCACTGAGCAGACAGAGGTCCACGCATGAAACTCCCGAACACCGCGCACACCACCCGGCCCTGGCTGATCCACGACCTCACGCCCGACTTCCGTCTCTACGACGTGTGGGCCCTGCCGACGCCGGGAGGCCCGGGCGACTTCCCGCACCTGGTGCGGCAGACCACCGTGGGCGACACGTCGGACAACCCGTCCTGGGTCGCCCGCGCGCTCTTCGCGATCCGCTGGAGGCTCGGGACGCTGCTCGGCTGGGACAACGCCGACTCCGGTGTCGGCTCCCGGGTATCGACGCTGCGCGACCGGCTGCCGGCCGATCTGCGTGACGGTCCGTTCGGGCCGGAGTTCGATCGCCTGCCGTTCCGCTCGGTCTACCTGACGGACAACGAGTGGGCGTCGGAGATGAGCAACCGGACCATGCACGGGGTGATGCACATGAGCTGGGTCCCGGACGGAGCCGGCGGCCACCGTGGCCAGATGGCCGTGCTCGTGAAGCCGAACGGCCTGTTCGGGAAGGCTTATATGGCCGCGATCGCACCGTTCCGGCACCTGCTCGTGTACCCGCCGCTGATGCGAGGCATCGCAGCCGAGTGGCGAGCCGACCCGCCCCAAGCCCCCTCACCTGCGAACTAGTGGCTCGTCACGCATCGTTGGTCGGGTAACAGCTCCGCCTCAGGTCGCCCGCCCCGGAACCTCGGCTGCGTCCAGCCGTGCGGGCATCGTCGGGGAAGCTGCGTCGAGCGCGTCCGCGTTCTGCTCGACGAACGCACGGAAGACCTCCGCGGCGCCGTTGAGGTGGGGGGCGCGCGGACCGCGTTGCGCGCGGCCTCGGCGTCGTGCAACGGGGAGGAAGTCCACACCGAAGGGGCCAGCAGGTGCGTTGCGCCCTCCCCCGTACGGCGGAGGAGGATCGTCGTCGGGGCTGAGGCACGCGGCAGGCGGCGGCCGGAAGGCTGGGCGCCATGACCGCTTTGACCCGACACCGCGCCCGCCGCGCCCTGGCTCCCGCTCCACGGCGGGGCGTCGGCGCGGCGCTGCGGGCGACGGCCGTTGTCGCCTGCCTCCCGTACCTCTCCCTCAAGATCGCCTGGTTCGCGGGCAGCCACATCGGCATCCCTGAGGGCAGCGAGCTGCGCCAGGACGGCAATTCCCTGATGGCGATCAATGCGCTCACCGTGCTCATGGACGGCGTGGTGATCCTGTTGGCGTTCCTGCTCACCCGGCCTTGGGGGCAGCGGGTTCCGGCCTGGTTGCTGGCGGTGCCGATATGGTGCGCGTCCGGGCTGCTGGCGCCGATCATCGTGGCGTTCCCCGTCCAGACAGTGGCCGCCGCGCTGCACGGGCACACGGTGACCGATGATGGCGCCGATGCGCTCTTGGACTCCTGGGTGTGGAGCGTCGTCTATAGCGGCTTCATCGTGCAGGCCCTGACGCTGGCCATCCTCTTCGTGCGGTACGCCAGGGAGCGCTGGGGGCATCTGTGGCGCGGCCGGATCGGGGCGCTGCCGCCCTCGCCGACCCGGTCCGCGCGTCGGCTGATCGCGGGCGTGGCAAGCACACTGGCCCTGTTCGCGGGTGCGATGCATCTGGTGTGGGCGACCGGCGGCACATTCGGTCTGAGCCCCGCGCGGGCCGCCTCCCAGGACTTCAACGCCCGTGTGAACGACGCCTCCTACGTCCTGTTCGCCGTGCTCACCATCGCCGGCATCCTGCTGCTCGCCCACGGTCGTGGTCGCCGCCTCCCGGTGCTGGTGGCGCTGACCGCCGCCTGGACCGGCGCCGGCGCACTGGCCTGCTGGGGCGGCTGGATGACGCTGACCACGCTGCCCGTCCCGGCTGGGGACCCGAGGCTGCCCGCGCCGTTGATGAGCCTGACCTACTCTGTGCAGATGATCACCGGGATAGTGGTGGCCACCGCCGGGGCCCACTTCTTCGCCGAGCGCGAGACGCAGCACCGGGCCGAGCACGAGGCCGCGCGGTGCGACTGAGGCGCGGGTGCCCCGGAGCGGATGGTGGCGTTCGCCTGGTTGTGCGCGCTCACCATCGCCTTCCGGATCGTACCGATCCGGTCGACGGCCGTCGCCCGGGTGCCGTGGGGAGTCCGATCGACGAGACGGGAACTGGAGGGGGCGTCCTCGGGCCCTAGCGTCACGCAGCCTTGGCCGGGTATTCCGTCCATCGGCGGATCGGTGAGTCCGGCGCGAAGTTGGTCTTCGGCTCGGCGCGGGCGTTGCGCCAACGGATGTAGGCGCCGATGGCGGCGTTCTGCTCGCTGTGGCTGCGGTGGTCGGTGCCGTTGAGCGCGAAGTAGCGCAGGGCTGCGAATTCCGATTCGATCCAGTTCAGCCACGAGCCGTAGGTCGGCAGGAAGACGAGTTCGACGTCGTTGTCGGCAACCCATGCACGGACGTCGGCGTGCTTGTGTGGGGAGAAGTTGTCCAATACCACGTACAGCTTCTCCCCGGGCCGGCGAGCCCGCACGGCCTTGAGCAGGCCGAGGAACTCGCGCCACCGCTTGCGTTTGCGGATGCGGTAGTAGATCTTCCCGGTGGCCAGGTCCAGGGCGGCGAGCATGTGCATCACGCCGCCGTAGCGGTTGTAGGCCGCCCGCAGTCTGCGGGGCTTGCCAGCGGGGCGCCATGCCCGGCCTTTGCGCGGCTGGAGATTGAGCGGGTCGAACTCGTCGACACAGATTGACCCGCCCGTCGCCGGGCGGGCTGTCGTACAGAGCCAGGACAGACTTCATCTTGGAGATGAAGTCCAGGTCGGTGGAGGCCTTCCACGTCGTGGTGGCCTGCCAGGAGACCTTGCCCTCACGCAGGATGCGCCGCAGGGTCTCCCGGCTGATCCTCGGCACCACGTGGCGTTCGACCAGGTGGGCGGCGAGCTTGGTCAGGCTCCAGGTAGAGAAGGCGGCGATGTTCCAGTCGGTGGGGGACGTCCGGGCGATCAAGCGGATGTGCTCGCGCACCCGCTTACTGATCATCTTGGGCGTCCCCCGCTCCATTTTGGGTCCAGCGCGTCGAACCCGCGCTCGTTGAAGGCGTGGATGAGATAGCGGACGTAGTCCTCGCCGACCTGCATCAGCGAGGTGATGTCCTTGACGGTCTGGCCCTGGGCCGACATCAACACCACGATCGCCCGCCGCAGTCGGACCGGGTCTTTCGCGGTACGGCTGATCCGCAGCAACTTGCGGCCCTCGTCCATGCTGACCGGCGTGACGAGCCACTAGCCCGTCCGGCGGGCGACGCCCGCAACTCCCCACGGGCGGCCGGTCTGCACACAGACGGTGATGCACACACCACCGCCTCGCGCACGTACACATAGGCCGCGCATGCCCGGACATAGCACCACGAAGTTCTCGGCGATCCTGCCTCACCGGCTTAGTCATCAGACCGCCTGACCAGCGAGGCAACACACCTGACACCCCATCAGAACGAGCGTCAAATGAGCGTCACGAGCGTCAAGACATCG
>NZ_BBUY01000031.1:0-4844 GCF_001590865.1 Streptomyces sp. NBRC 110611 | reverse complement strand
CCCGTTACGCCCACACCACACATAATGCGCACGACCAAAATCGCAGGTCAGAAGCCCTTCGCGGCCGGTTCGAGGATCGCCACGCACTCCACGTGGTGCGTCATCGGGAACAGCTGGACGCTGGCATCATGCCAGCAATCCCAGGACCGGGCATCTGATCTCGCCGCCTACGTCAACAATCTCTGCCGGTGCCACCTGCACACAGACGCAGCAACGCTCCTTCCTCTACTCCTGCACCTGGCAAAGCTGATGGAGGAGTACATCGCCTGAACCGCTTCTGTACTCCTAAGACTTGCCCCGTAAGTGTTGTTCGGGCTGGCCGTTGCGGGGTTCGGTGGGTTGGTTGCCAGGCCAGAGTCAGGTCGTGCAGTAGGCGATGCCGCGCATGGCGTCGTGTCAGCCGTTGCCCCAGCTACGGACTCAGCCCTCCGCGTCGGAAAACCTCTGCGCAAGGTCGCGATGCTTGTCTGCGGCCAGCTTGCCCTGGGCAGGGCTGATGGTCGATCCAGCCATGCGGCTCAAGCGTTCGACCTCCTCCGAGAAGCACAGGTGCTCGCGCCGCGCGTGCTCACGGCAGGCAAGGCAGGTGACACGATCCGGGCGAGGAGAGGTCATCGCATACGGCACCCGCAGCCCGCATCCAGTAGTGACAAGGCTCGGCAGGTCACTGGCCAGACCAAACGTGGATGCCAACACGTTGCGGGTAGCGGCATCGCCGTGGACCACCTTCGACTGAACGTGGATGTGCGGATCGTTCCCGTCCATGAGTCCTCCATGCTCCGGCGACTGAACCGCACCGGGTTCGTTGGAGAGTGTGATGTGTGGTTCTCAGGCGGTCTGAGTGGCTTGGTGTGAACGGTAATACATAGCCTCGTACTCGGTGGGCGGCATGTCGCCGATGGCGCTGTGGAGGCGCTGGCGGTTGTACCAGTCGACCCAGGTGAGAGTGGCGATCTCGACGTCGTCGAGGGTCCGCCATTCTTGATCGTCTCGGTTTTGTACAGGCCGATGGTGCTCTCCATGAGCGCGTTGTCGAGGGCGTCGCCGACGGTGCCGATGGACGGGGCGGCACCTGCTTGATGGAGCCGGTCGGTGTAGCGGATGGACACGTATTGGCTGCCGGCGTCGCTGTGGTGGACGAGGCCGTGCAGGTCGCCGTCCCCGTCGCGGTCTCTTGACCAGATGGCCATCTCCAGGGCGTCCAGGACGAGGTCGGTGCGCTTGTGGCCGGCGACGCGCCAGCCGACGATCTTGCGGGAGAAGACGTCCAGGACGAAGGCGACGTAGACGAAGCCGAGCCAGGTCGCCACGTAGGTGAAGTCGGTTACCCAGAGCTGGTTCGGGCGCGTCGCGGTGAAGTCGCGGTCCACCAGGTCGTCGGCGCGCTCGGCGGCGGGATCGGGGGTCGTGGTCTTGACGGTCTTGCCGCGGACCGCGCCCGTAAGGCCCAGTGCGCGCATGAGGCGTTCGACGGTGCAGCGGGCCACGGCGATTCCCTCGCGCCGCAGCTGCCGCCAGATCTTCCTTGCTCCGTAGACTTGGTGGTTCTCGTCGTACACCCGCTGGATCTCCACACTCAGTTCCTCGTCGCGCAGCTCACGCCTCGACGACGGCGCGTCCTGACGCTTCTTGGCGGCGTAGTACGTGGACGGAGCGAACTGCAGCACCTCGCAGACCGGCTCGACCCCGAGTTCCTCACGTACCTCGTCGATGAACACGGTCACCTCGGCAGTCGCGGGTCGAGCTCCCGCGCGAAGAAAGCCGACGCGGCCTTGAGGATCTCGTTCGCCCGCCGCAGCTCGCGGTTCTCTCGTTCGAGTTCTGCGATCCGCTGAGCATCCGCAGTCGAGGTGCCCGGACGCTTGCCACCGTCGACCTCGGCCTGACGCACCCCCGTACGGTCCGCCTCCCGATTGACGCCGAGCTGATCGGCGACCCTCGATATCGACCCGGTACGGACCCCGGTCTGCTCACGTATCTCGAACACCATCCGCACGGCCCGCTCACGGAGCTCATCCGGATACTTCCTCTTCGCTGGCATAGGTCCCAATCCTCCAGGATTCGAACCCTCCAACGAACACGGGGCGGTTCAGCCGACGGCATCAGTATCGACTGGGCTACTGCCAGCGCGGAGCTAGAAGATCGCTCGTTTGGCGTGGACGGCTAGTAGAGGTGGGGCCAGCCAGCAGCCTCGGTAGGCCGGGGCGGGCACGCACGTAAGGCTGCTGACTGAGCGTTGCGCAGTGTGGGTGAGTGGAACCACGCAACGCTGGTCCTCATCTGACCGGCCACGGTGAGCGGTCCACCAGCCTGGTCCACTCATCGTCCTCCTGCCCGGGCAGCATACGCCCGGCCAGGAACCAGCAGGCGGCAAGCGCGGCGTAGATCGGCTCATTCACTGGCATGAGGGGGTGATCGTGCGGGTGTTCGTTGGGCGGCGCGGGTTGATTCGGAATCGCCGTCATGCCGTTCCAACGGCGGGGCGGAACACCGGTCACGGTACGGGCGGGGAAGTGGGGTGGCCGCCATACCGACGGACGAGTGGAGCGATCACCAGGGGCGTTGATGGCGAACATCGCACATCGCATCGGAGGGTACGGTCGTAGCCGCTCACAGCTGCGCAGCATTCAGTCCGGCCTGGCGAGGATGGTGGTGCGGACGAGCAACTCCTCTCGGTAGTTGCCGAGTTCGCAGTTGTGGAGATGGAGCGAGAACCGCAAGGCAGGTGGTACGGCGACGAGCGATCACGGCGGCCCGGTATTGGCCTCCGCATAGAGGGGGCGGGCGCTACGACACCGCCAAGTCCGGCTTCGGTCGGCGTGGCATCGTCTGTAGTGAGAGCCCCTATTGCCCTTGTGCGCCGACAGGTTGGGAGCGGGCATCATGAGACGGACCGTCTCAGCTGTGCGGGGGCTGCTCGACATCATCTGGTGAATTCGCAGGCGATGAGGCTCGACGCTCCGTGCAGGCCAGTACTATTCCGCACTATTCCGCCGCATTGGGATGCCCAAGGGCGGGCGTGAGTGGCCCATGCCCCCTCTGTCGCTGTGTCCCTTGTCGGGTGCGGTTGCTCGTCCAGTCCGCCGTCTTCCGCTTGGAGCCCGCCACGTGTTGTTTTTCGGAACTGCTCGGCACGGAGTCGGGCGGTTTGGCATGTCGCTGGTGCTTGCGGCGCTCTTCGTGGCCCAGGCGTTCGCTGCTCTGGGTTCGCGTCTGCCGCTGTTGGCCTTGGCCGCGGTGGCAGGGCTGGTGGTCGATCTGTACCTGCAGGAACGGGTGGATCGGCCTTCCGCACCGTGGGACATGGTTGCGGCGGAGATCACGACACGGCAGCTCTTGCGGGACATCCTGACGTTGGTCGGTCTGCTCCGGGCAGGGATCCTGGATCTCCTCCCGGACCAGGCGGTGATGCTGATCGCTCTTCTGCTGTTCTATGGCACCCACTTCGTGTGCCAGGCGGTCGCCGTGCTGGTCCGCCGGTCCCGCAGCCTGCCGTTCGTGACCCGCAACATCGACGCCACCGCGCTGCGGCTGTGCGACGCCCCGCCGCGGATCCTCTCCCGCCAGACGGGCCGGCGGCTGCTGCGCTTCTCGGTGCCGACCACGGTGGGCATGATGATCACCTCGATCACCGCGGACGCCTACTGGGGCGGAATCGGCCTGACCGTCTCACTGACCCTGTCCGCCGGCGGCACGCTCTACCTGAGCACCTGGCTGCTGCCGGGCAAGCGGGTCGCAGACGAGCAGCAGGCACTGCGGTGGCTGGACACCTGGCTGGCCGAGTACCGGCCGACGGTCGGCATGTACTTCTCCGGCGGCGCCACCTCCGCCTACCAGGCCAACATGTGGCTGAGCACCCTGGCCGCCCTCGACGGCAACCCGATCATCGTGCTCCGTGAGCGCTTCATGGTGCAGAAGATCGAGGCCACGGACGTGCCGATCGTCTGCATCCCGAAGGTCGCCCACCTGATGCGCCTGGAGCATTCCACCCTCAAGGTGCTGCTGCACCCGGCGAACTCCGGCAAGACCTCGCAGATCCTGCGCATCCCGTCCGTCAAGCACGCCTTCACCAACCACGGCGAGAGCGACAAGCTGTCCTCCTGCAACCCGTACGCCAAGGCGTACGACGAGGTGTGGGTGGCGGGTCCGGCGGCCCGTGAGCGCTACCAGCTCGCCGACATCGGCGTCGAGGACAAGGACGTCGTCGAGGTCGGCCGCCCGCAGCTGGCCCCGATCCGGGCGGTCCGGCGGCACGGCGGTGCCCCGGACGGCCGGCCGATCACGGTGCTGTACGCCCCGACCTGGGAGGGCTGGGACGGCAACCCCGGTAACACCTCGGTGATCGAAGCCGGTGAGAACATCGTCCGCGAGCTGCTCGCCGACGCGCAGGTGCGGCTGCTGTACAAACCGCATCCGATGACCGGCTCCGTGGACCCGCGCGCGGCCGCCGCCGACACCCGGATCCAGGCGATGATCACGGCGGCCAACGCCCGGCGCGACGGTACGCGGCCCGGCCCCGAGGCCGCCGCCGAGCTGGCCCGCCGCACCGACGAGCTGGAGGCGCTGACCACCTCGGCGTTCCGTAAGAGCGCGGACGAACTGGAGCGGATGCGGCTCCAGGGCACCCCCGAGGAGGGCCGCGCGACCGTCGTCGAGGACGCGGCCGCCGCCTGGGAGGAGGCGTACTGGAACTCCTTCCCGGAGTGGGAGCACCTGATCATCACCACCGCCCGCCCCGGCATCTTCGGCTGCTTCAACCAGGCGGACGTGCTGATCAGCGATGTCTCCAGCGTCGTCTCCGACTACCTGACCAGCGAGAAGCCGTACGCGGTGGCCAACACCTC
>NZ_BBUY01000030.1 GCF_001590865.1 Streptomyces sp. NBRC 110611 | reverse complement strand
CCTGGCCTCGATCGCCGAGCGCGAGAAGGTCACCCGGCACGACGTCAAGGCCCGGATCGAGGAGTTCAACGCCCTGGCCGGCCATGAGCAGGTGCACAAGGGCATGACCTCCCGGGATCTGACGGAGAACGTCGAGCAGCTGCAGGTGCGGCTGTCCCTGGAGCTGATGCGGGACCGTACGGTCGCCGTGCTGGCGCGCCTGGGCTCGCTGGCCGCGCAGCACGCCGAGCTGGTGATGGCCGGCCGCTCGCACAACGTCGCCGCGCAGGCCACCACCCTCGGCAAGCGCTTCGCGACCGCGGCTGACGAACTGCTGGTGGCGTACGACCGGCTGGCGGACCTGCTCTCCCGCTACCCGCTGCGCGGCATCAAGGGCCCGGTGGGCACCGCGCAGGACATGCTGGACCTCCTCGGCGGTGACGCGGCCAAGCTGGCGGAGCTGGAGCAGCGGATCGCCGCGCACCTCGGCTTCGGCCGGGCGTTCACCTCCGTCGGCCAGGTCTACCCGCGCTCCCTGGACTATGACGTGGTCACCACGCTGGTGCAGCTCGCCGCCGCCCCCTCGTCGCTCGCCAAGACGGTCCGGCTGATGGCCGGTCACGAGCTGGTGACCGAGGGCTTCAAGCCCGGCCAGGTCGGTTCCTCGGCGATGCCGCACAAGATGAACACCCGCTCCTGCGAGCGCGTGAACGGCCTGATGGTGATCCTGCGCGGCTACGCGTCGATGGCCGGTGAGCTCTCCGGCGACCAGTGGAACGAGGGCGATGTGTCCTGCTCCGTGGTGCGCCGGGTGGCCCTTCCGGACTCCTTCTTCGCGCTGGACGGCCTGCTGGAGACCTTCCTCACCGTGCTCGACGAGTTCGGCGCCTTCCCGGCCGTCGTCGCCCGTGAGCTGGACCGCTATCTGCCGTTCCTCGCCACGACGAAGGTGCTGATGGGTGCCGTACGCGCCGGTGTCGGCCGCGAGGTGGCACACGAGGCGATCAAGGAGAACGCGGTCGCCTCCGCGCTGGCGATGCGCGAGCAGGGCGCCGAGCGCAACGAGCTGCTGGACAAGCTGGCCGCCGACGCGCGGATCCCGCTGGACCGGGCTCAGCTGGACGACCTGATGGCGGACAAGCTCTCCTTCACCGGTGCCGCCGCCGACCAGGTGGCGTCCGTCGTCGCCCGGATCGAGGAGGTCGCCAAGCAGCACCCGGAGGCCGCCGCGTACACCCCGGGCGCGATCCTCTGACATGCGTTTCACACCCGAAGAGCTGCAGGCCGCTCGTGATCGCCTCGTCCCGGACGTGGCGGCGAGCGGCCTGCGGGTGCTCTTCTGCGGGATCAACCCGGGGCTGATGACGGCGGCCACCGGCCACCACTTCGCCCGGCCCGGCAACCGCTTCTGGCCGGTGCTGCACGCCTCGGGATTCACCCCCCGTCAGTTCAGGCCCGCCGAGCAGGAGGAACTGCTCGCGCACGGACTGGGCATCACCAACGTCGTGGCGCGGGCGACCGCCAGGGCCGACGAGCTGACCGCGGCGGAGTACCGCGAGGGCGGCCGGCTGCTGGCCGAGAAGGTGGCCCGGCTCCGCCCGCGCTGGCTCGCCGTCGCCGGTGTCATGGCGTACCGCGTCGCCTTCGACGACAAGCACGCCACGATCGGACCGCAGGAACGCACCCTGGGCGGCACCCGCATCTGGGCGCTGCCCAACCCGAGCGGTCTGAACGCCCACTGGACGCTGCAGACGATGGCGGAGGAGTACGGGCGCCTGCGCACGGCGGCGTTCGCGGAGCCCGACGCCACGGAGCCCCGGCACGGCTGAGGGTGCGCCGGCCGGCACGAGGGCCCGCTATCCGGCGGTGTCCGCCGCGTCCTCCTCCCCCACCGCCACCAGCAGCTGAAGGGGCAGCTCGGGGTCGCCCTGCCCCACCCCGACGCCGATCCAGCGGCCCCGCACCCGCCAGCCGTGCATCCGCGGCACATATCCGCAGAGCGTGTCCAGCGGGGGCCGCACCGGCAGGCCCGTGGCCGTCCGTTCCAAGCAGGCGGCGAGATCGACGGTTCCGGGTGCGCCCCACCGTAACGAGAGCGCCTGGACCAGCGCCGTCAGCCCGGCCTCGAACTCCTCCTCGGCCTCCGCCACCTCGGTGAGGTCCGCGTCCCAGAACGCCTCGCCGACCCGCAGAGCGGCTATGTGGAAGCCCGGTCCGCTCTCGAACAGAGCGGACCGGCCCCGCTCGGCGGGGAACGGCCGGCGGCGCAGCAGGTCGATGGTGGTCAGCTGCTCGTCCAGTGTCATGCCCTCAGTAAAGCTGCCGGGTCTGACAATTGACTCCCCGTCGCGGGTGCGGGGGCCGTGACGGGCCCCGGCCCGCCCGCCTCCCGGGCTCGCCGCACACCCCCTGACCGGCTACGATCCGCCACATATGCCGAGCGAGGGAGACGGACGTTGGGTCGGCTCACCGGTGGGGATCCCTCCCTGTTGCGACGGATCAACTCCGCGGTGGTGCTGCACGCGCTGCGCGCCGCGGACGCCTCCACGCTCACCCGCCTCGTCCAGGTGACGGGGCTGTCCCGGCCCACGGTCGAGGGTGTGGTCGAAGGGCTGATGGAGACCGGCCTGGTGGTCGAGGTGCCCGCCGAGGAGGGTGAGACCCGCCGTCAGGGCCGTCCGGCGCGCCGGTTCCGGTTCCGTACCGAGGCCGGGCATCTGCTGGGCATCGAGATCGGGCCGCACCGCGTCACGGCCTTGCTGGCCGATCTGAGCGGCCGGGTGGTGGACACCGGGCAGCGTGCCGTGGCGGAGAGCGCCCCGGCCGACGACCGGCTGGAGCGGGTCCGGTCCGTGGTGGCCGATCTGCTGCGCCGTACGGGCGTCCCGCGCGGTTCGCTGCGGGCCGTCGGGGTGGCCACCCCCGGCATCGTGGAGGCGGACGGCACCGTACGGCTGGGCACCGCGCTGCCCGGCTGGACGGGACTCCCGCTGGGCGACCGGCTGCGGCGGTCGTTCCGGTGCCCGGTACTGGTCGAGAACGATGCCAACGCGGCGGTGGTGGCCGAGCACTGGCAGGGCGCGGCGGCCGCCTCCGACGACGTCGTGTTCGTCCTGGCCGGGCTGAGCCCCGGGGCCGGCTCGCTGATCGGCGGCCGGCTGCACCGTGGATTCGGCGGAGCGGCGGGCGAGATCGGCGCGCTGCACCTGCTCGGCCGCGAAGCCAGGCCCGAGAAGCTGCTGTCGACGACCGGTCAGCCGCTGCAGCCCCTGGACGAGGAGCAGGTCGCCGCGGTCTTCGCGGCGGCGCGGGACGGCGACGCACGGGCCCGGGAGGCGGTGGACCGATTCCTCCAGCGGCTGGTGCACGATGTCGCGGCCCTGGTGCTGGCGCTCGACCCCGAGCTGGTGGTGATCGGCGGCTGGGCGGCCGGGCTGTCCGGCGTCCTCACGCCGCTGCGCCGGGAACTGGCGCGCTACTGCCTGCGGCCCCCGCAGGTCGCGCTGTCGCGCCTGGGCGAGGCGGCGGTCGCCACCGGCGCGCTGCGACTGGCCCTGGACCATGTGGAAAGCGAACTCTTCGCGGTGGACACCACGGCAACCTCCCGCCGCCGCTGAACCGACCACCTCCGCGCACAACCTCCGGGAATACCCGCCCCACCCCACCTCGTTATGGCCCTGCAGGGGGCCATGGCATCCCCTAGGGAATCCGTTCGACCCGCCCCTAGGGAATATCCCCTACCCGGCCAGCAGTGGCAGTGTCGTGCTTTCACCGAAGGTCAGCCGGCAGGTGTCCGCGCGGTACGTCGCCACGGACACGGCGGTGGTGCGGCCGTCGGAGACATAGCGGGTCGTCACCACCAGAACGGGCGCGCCGGGCAGGCGGTCCAGCTGCTTGGCGTCCTCGGCACGGGCCGAGCCGAGTTCCACTGTGCGGTCCTGGCCGTCCAGCCGCAGTTCCTGCAGCGCGCGCAGCACGGCGCGGGCGCGGGCCGGTGCGGTGAGGGCCGCGGCCGATTCGGCGCATCCGGGGACCGCGGCCGCCGGTACGTACAGCAACTCGGCGGCGACGGGCCGGCCCTGGGTGAGCCTGGTGCGGCGCACGATGTGCACCCGGTCGCCAGGAGCGGTCGCCAGCATGCGGGCCACGGCGGACGGCACGGTGTCGCTCTCGGCCGCGTCGGCCGGCTGCCAGTCGTCGCCGGGGGCGCCGGGCCAGCTGTGCCGTGCGGGGCCGACGGCGACGCCGACGCGCGGCGGGGCGACCGTGGTGCCCACGCCGCGGCGGCGCTGCAGCCGGCCCTCCAGTTCCAGCTGTTCGAGCGCCTGTCGCAGCGTGGCCCGGGCGACGCCGAACCGGGCTGCCAGATCACGCTCGTTGGGCAGAATCTCACCGACCGCGAACTCCGAGTCCAGCGCGTCGCTGAGCACGGTCTTGAGGTGCCAGTACTTCGGCTCCGGCGCCGTTTCGAGCTGCGTGGTCCCCACCTGTCCTCCGCACTGGCCGCTGCCCACCGGGGCAGTACCCCCATCGAATCCGGGCCCGCACACGAGGCGTCGGCGATGCGCTCCCGCCCGCGCGCCCGGTGATGAACGCTTCTTTATGAAAGGTTGTTGCAGTATCCCGAAGATATGGCCGTCCTCACCCTTGGTCAAGACCAATCCCGCATCCGTTCGCTACCCTTGCGGCCATGCTCGCCGTACTCCACACCGCGCCCGTCCACGTCCCGGTCTTCGACGCGCTGCGCGACGAGGAGGCCCCCGGCCTGGCGCTGCGTCACTTCGTACGTCCGGAACTCCTGGACCGGGCAAGGGCGCAGGGGCCGGAAGCCGTCGGCGAGGAGATCTCCGCGGTGCTCGGGGCGGCCGCGGGGGACGGGGCGCGGGCGGCGCTGTGCACCTGCTCGACGATCGGCGGGGCCGCGGAGGCGGCCGGTGCCGCGGCCGGGCTCCCGACCCTGCGGGTGGACCGTCCGATGGCCGCGGCGGCCGTCGCCGCCGGACCGCGCATCGCCGTGCTCGCCGCGCTGGAGAGCACCCTCGCGCCCACCGGGGACCTGATCGCCGAGGAGGCCGGCCGGGCCGGGCGCGCGGTCGGCGTGCGGACGGTGCTGGTGGCGGGCGCCTGGGAGCGTTTCGAGGCCGGTGACACCGCGGGGTATCTGGCGGCGGTCGACTCCGCGGTGCGGCGGGTGCGGGACGCCGATGTGGCCGTCCTGGCCCAGGCGTCCATGGCACCGGTGGCGGACGCTCCGGGCCACCGGGTGCCGGTGCTGTCGAGCCCGCGCCTCGGCCTGCGGGCCGCCGCTCAGCGGGCGGCCAGCGACGCCAGCTTCTCCGGGTTGCGCACGACGTAGACCGTCTGGACCCGGCCGCCCTGGATGCCGAGCTGGAGGACGGTGTCGGGTACGCCGTTGTGGCGGGTCAGCATGGCGATGCCACCGTTGAGTTCGAGGAACGTGTACTCCGCCGCCGGGTCCGGATTCCTGGCGACGGCGCAGAGGAAGCGGGCGACCTTGTCCGCGGACTCGATGACCCGCAGCGGGGCCTTGGCCTTGCCGCCGCTGTCGCCGACCAGCCGGGCGTCCGCGGCCAGCAGGCTCAGCAGCCCCTCCAGGTCGTCGCCGGCGGCCGCGGCGAGGAACCGCTCGGTCAGGTCGCGCTGCCGGGCCGGATCGACCTCGAAGCGCGGTGTGCCCTCCTCGACATGCCGCCGGGCCCGGCCCGCCAGCTGGCGCACCGCTTCCGCACTGCGGTCCAGGGCGGTGGCGATCTCCGCGTACGGGTAGCCGAACGCCTCACGGAGCACGAACACGGCGCGCTCCAGCGGGGAGAGCGACTCCATGACGACGAGCATGGCGAGGGTGACGGACTCGGTGAACACCGCCCGGTCCGCGGTGTCCGGCGCGGTCCCGGCGGCGTCGGTCGCCAGTGGCTCCGGCAGCCAGGGTCCCACGTAGGACTCGCGCCGCGACTGCACCTGCCGCAGCCGGTCGATGGCCAGCCGGGTGGTGATGCGTACGAGGTAGGGGCGCGCCTCGCGTACCTCGGTCCGGTCGGCGCCCGCCCAGCGCAGCCAGGCGTCCTGCACCACGTCCTCGGCGTCGGCCACCCGGCCGAGCATCCGGTAGGCGACCCCGAACAGTACGGGGCGGTGTTCCTCGAAGACCTCGGTCACGGAATCCTTCAGCACTCCCCCATCCCATCCGGCCGTCCCCGCGTTGTCCAGCGAAAACGGCGCGGTGCGAGGTTCGCCACCACGCGATGCGACGGTCACCGCCACGGTGCCGCGGGCGGCACGGGGCGGCGGGCGGCACGGGGCATCACGGCCGGTGACGTGCTGGCGGCCGGCCGGTGGTCCTGCGACCATGGCCCGGCCGGTGGGGCCCACGTCCGCGGCCCGGCCCGGCACGTGGCCGAACAGGCCGGTGTTCACCGTCCGTTCGGCCGTGCGGCACCGGACAGCGGTACGAACGGGTGTCACCGCACTCGCTCACGGCATGGAGGTTTCCGATGGCGCAGGGATCCGGCGGCGGTTTCGGACGGCGCTCGCTGCTGCGGAGCGCCGCGGCGGGTTCCGCGGCGCTGGCGCTTCCGGCGCTCTGCGGCGCGGCGCCGGCCCAGGCCCGCAGCGGGCGGCCGGGTGCCGCCTGGGGCGTGCAGGCCGGTGACGTGACGACGTCCTCGGGGCTGGTCTGGGTGCGGTCCGACCGTCCGGCCCGGATGGTGGTGCAGACCGCGGCGACCGAGTCGTTCCGTCACGCCAGAACCTGGCACGGGCCGGTACTGGGGCCGGACACCGACTTCACCGGTGTCACCGCGCTGCACGGTCTGCCGGCCGGTGAGCAGATCCACTACCGGGTGCTGCTGGCCGACCCGGACGACCCGCGCCGCACCGGCGAGCCGGTGCCGGGCACGTTCCGTACGGCTCCGACGGGCGGGCACGCGGATGTGCGTTTCCACTGGTCGGGCGATCTCGCCGGCCAGGGCTGGGGGATCAACCCGGAGCGCGGCGGCTACCGGGTCTTCGAGGACATGCGGCGCCGGAACCCGGACTTCTTCCTGTGCAGCGGCGACGCCATCTACGCGGACGGCCCGATCACCGGCACGGTGCCCCTGCCGGACGGCCGGATCTGGCGGAATGTGACGACCGAGGAGAAGGCGAAGGTCGCCGAGACGCTCGCGGAGTTCCGTGGCGCGTTCCGGTACAACCTCCTGGACGCCAACCTGCGCCGGTTCAACGCCCAGGTGCCCACGATCGTCCAGTGGGACGACCACGAGGTGCACAACAACTGGTATCCGGGCCAGCTGCTCGACGACGACCGGTACACGGAGAAGGACGCGGACGTCCTGGCCGCCCGGTCGCTGCGCGCCTTCGGCGAGTACTTCCCGGTCCGTACGCTGCGGCCCGACGGGGGAGGCCGGGTCTACCGCGTGGTGCGGCACGGCCCGCTGCTCGACGTGTTCGTACTGGACATGCGCCGCTACCGCAACGCCAATTCACCCGGCCGGCAGACCGACGACCCGCGGGGCATCCTGGGGGCCGAGCAGCTGCGCTGGCTCAAGCGGGAGCTGTCGCGTTCGCGGGCGGTCTGGAAGGTGATCGCCTCCGACCTGCCGCTGGGCCTGGTCGTGCCGGACGGCAAGACGGACTTCGAGGCGGTGGCGCAGGGTGATCCGGGTGCTCCGCTGGGCCGCGAGCGGCAGCTGGCCGAGCTGCTGCGGCACATCAAGCACGCCCGGATCACCGGCACCCTGTGGCTCACGGCGGACGTCCACTACACATCGGCGCAGCACTACGCACCGGAGCGGGCGGCGTTCGGGGATTTCGAGCCGTTCTGGGAGTTCGTGTCGGGGCCGCTGAACGCGGGCGGGTTCCAGGCGGTGGCGCTCGACGGAACGTTCGGGCCGGCTCAGGCGTTCGTCAGGGCACCGGACCGTGCCAACACCTCCCCGGCGGAGAGCCCGCAGAACTTCGGCGAGATCGACATCGACGGGGCGAGCGGGGAGCTGACGGTGCGGCTGCGCCAGGAGGGGGGAAAGGTGCTGTTCAGCAAGGTGCTCCAACCAGGACGAGTAGGGCAGTAAGGGCCAATACCCCGATTGCTCCTTTTACCCGTCGGACACACGGTGTTGGTGATCAGGCAACACCTGTCGGTGAGGCTGTGTGCATGACTGAAGCATCCTCTGCCCGTTCGGCCCGCCGCCACCACTGGCGCCGGGAGGTCGTCGAGCTGGCCGCGCTGTTCACGGCGGTGGCGGTGGCCGACGCCGCCGCCAACACCGTCGCGCACGGCCCGTCGGGCCCGGCCCTGCTGTGCGCCGCGGCGGTGGCCCTGGTGGCCACGGCGGCGTTCCACGTCTGGTGGTCCCGACGCCATGAGCACGCCCCACCGCCGACCGATACCGGCGCCACGGCACCGTCACCCACCGCCCCGGCTCCCGGGGCGGGCGGCCAGGAGACGGTGCTGTGGCGGATGCGGACCACGGTCCGTGACGAGCCGGGCAGCCTGGCCGCGCTGTGCACGGCGCTGGCCGCACAGCACGTGGACATACTGAGTCTGCAGACCCACCCGCTGTCCGCGGGCACGGTCGACGAGTTCCTGCTGCGGGCACCCGGCTCGCTGGCGCCCAGGGAGCTGACCCGTACGGTGGCCGGCGCGGGCGGCACCGACAGCTGGCTGGAGCGGGCCGACGCGCACGATCTCGTCGACGCCCCGACCCGGATGCTCGGCCTGGCGACCCGCACGGCCCTGGACTCCGCGGAACTCCCCCTGGTGCTCCGGCAGTTGCTGGGCCGCTGCACGATCCGCTCGGTGCCCGCCCGCTCGCTGACGGGGCAGCCGCTGGCCGAGGAGGTCCCCGCCGAGGGGGTGCTGGAGGAGTTCGCGATGACGTTCCGCGACCCGTCCGGCGGCTCGCTGACCATCGAACGGCCGCAGTTGCCGTTCACCCCCACCGAGTTCGCCCGGGTCCGGGCGCTGGTCGAGCTGGACGCCCGGCTCGGCCGGCGGGTGCCGCCGCGCCGCGAGGTGCTCACCCTGCCGGAGGGCGACGAGATCACGGTCCGCCGCGCCGACGCCGCCGACCTGGCCGCGGCCCGCGAGATGCACGACCGCTGCTCGTCGCGGACCCTGGCGCTGCGCTACCACGGCCCGGTCGGGGACGCGGACCGCTACCTGGAGCATCTGCTGAGCCCGCGGTTCGGCCGCACCCTGGTGGTGGAGACGTCCGGCCGGCTGGTGGCGCTCGGCCATCTGCTGTGGGACGGCGACGAGACCGAGGTGGCGCTGCTGGTCGAGGACGTCTGGCAGCAGCGCGGCATCGGCGCGGAGCTGCTGCGCCGGCTGGTGACGATGGCCGCGGAGGCCGGCTGCGAGAGCGTCTACGCGATCACTCAGGCCTCCAACACGGGCATGGTGGCGGCGATGCGCGGCCTCGGACTGCCGCTCGACTACCAGATCGAGGAGGGCACACTGGTGATCACTACCCGTCCGGCGGGCGTCCCGGCCCACAGCGTCGGCGCCGCCCAGGACGGCACCGGGAGCCGCTGATCCGGCCCCTCCCGCCCGGCACCGCTCCCCCCGCCATCACCCCGCCACGGCCGGCCCGGCGTTCCGACGCCCGGCCGGCCGCCGCATGAGGCAATGCCGCTGTAAAGCGACAGGCACGTACGGCTTATTGAGGGTGACGCGGCGGGGCTATCCGTACGAGGATGGCCACCATGCCCAACACCACTCCTTCCGCGGGCGGCGAGCTGCCCCGCCAGGTCGCCGACGCCTACGTCGACGCCCTCGTCGACCTGGACCCGATCACCGGCACCTTCCTCGGCGTCCCCGAGAGCTCGAGCAGACTCCCCGACTTCTCTCCGACAGGCCAGGAAGCGGTGGCCCAACTCGCCCGTACGACACTGGAGAAGCTCACCGATGCCGAGGCGCGGCCGGGCGCGGAGAGCCCCGCCGAGCGGGTCTGCGCCCGGCTGCTGCGCGAGCGGCTGACCGCCGAACTGGCCGTGCACGAGGCGGGCGAGGGCCTGCGCACGGTCAGCAACCTCAGCTCACCGCTGCACCACGTCCGGGAGGCCTTCACGCTCACGCCCGCCGAGACCGAAGCGGACTGGGCGGCGATCGCCCGGCGGCTCCGTGCCGTACCGGACGCGCTGGACGGCTACCGCGCCGCACTGGACGCCGGACTCAAGCGGGACCTGCCCGCCGGGCCGCGTCAAGTCGCCACCGTCATCGGCCAGTTGGACGAGTGGATCGGCGCCGACCGCAGCTGGTTCGCCGAGTTCACCGCGCCCGGCCCGGACGCCCTGCGCACCGAGCTCACCGAGGCCGCGGCGGTCGCGACCGGCGCGCTGACGGAGCTGCGCGACTGGTTCCGGGACCGCTACGCACCGGCCGTCGCCGGCGCACCGGACGTCGTGGGCCGGGACCGCTACACCCTCCTGGCCCGCTACTACAACGGCGCCGACCTCGACCCGGACGAGGCGTACGCGTACGGCTGGTCCGAGTTCCACCGGCTGCTGGCCGAGATGCAGACCGAGGCAGAGAAGGTCCTGCCCGGCGCGAAGACCCCGTGGGAGGCGCTGGCCTGGTGCGACGATCACGGTGAGGCGGTCGAGGGCGCCGAGGAGACCCGGCAGTGGCTGCAGTCGCTGATGGACGAGACCATCGAAGCGCTGGACGGCACCCACTTCGACCTGGCCGAGCGGGTGCGCCGGGTCGAGTCGCGGATCGCCCCGCCCGGCAGCGCCGCCGCCCCGTACTACACCCAGCCGTCGCTGGACTTCTCCCGCCCCGGCCGCACCTGGCTGCCGGTGAGGGGCGAGACCCGCTTCCCGGCGTACGACCTGGTCTCGACCTGGTACCACGAGGGGGTGCCGGGCCATCACCTCCAGCTGGCGCAGTGGGTGCACGTCGCCGACCGGCTCTCGCGGTACCAGACGACGGTGGGCATCGTCAGCGCCAACGTCGAGGGCTGGGCGCTGTACGCCGAGCGCCTGATGGACGAACTCGGCTTCCTGACCAGCGCCGAGCGGCGGCTGGGCTACCTGGACGCGCAGATGATGCGGGCCATCCGGGTCATCATCGACATCGGTATGCACCTGGAGCTGGAGATCCCGGCGGACTCCCCGTTCCACCCCGGTGAGCGCTGGACGCCGCAGCTGGCCCAGGAGTTCCTGACCCGCCACTGCGGCAGGCCGGCCGACCACGTCGAGAGCGAGATCATCCGCTACCAGGGCATGGCGGGCCAGGCGATCGGCTACAAGCTCGGCGAGCGGGTCTGGCTGCGCGGCCGGGACGCGGCCCGCGCCCGGCACGGCGCGGACTTCGACCTCAAGGCCTGGCACATGGCGGCGCTGTCACAGGGGTCGCTGGGCCTGGACGACCTGCTGACGGAGCTGTCCGCGCTCTAGCGCCCCGCCCGGCAACGTCCGCCCGGGAGGACGTTGCCGGGCGTCGCGACGGAACGGACGTCGCCTGCCGGCCGCGTCCGGTCCGTCACCCTTCCGCGTCCGTTTCGTAGCCGTGTCCCGGCAACCGTTCGGCACCCCGTTCGGTCTGGTCCTGCATGAAGGTTTCGAGAGCGGGCATGCGACGGCGACGTGCGGCCTCAGGCGGGGTGGCCGCGCTGCTGGTCGTGCTCGGCGGGACGGTGGCTTCCTGCGGCGCGGAGCGGTCCTCCGGGGCGGAGAAGCCCTCCCGGGCCGCGGAAGTGAAGGTGGACGCGCCGGGTACGTACTACCTTCACCACCTCACGGAGTCGGACGGCGACCAGGCCACCGACATGCCGGGCCAGGCCTACTCCATCGGTTTGCGAGCGAGCGGGCGTTCCCCGGGCAAAGAGCCGCTCACCGCCAAGAACGTCAAGGTGACCATTGATCTGTCCGCCGTCACGAACAGGGCGAGTATCGAGCGGGTGGACACCCAGGAGGGGTGCGCACGCTCCGGTGACGTCATCACCTGCTCCCCGAGGGATGTCGAGGAGGGCAAGGACGCAATATTCGCGCCGTTCAGCATGAAGTCACGACCGGGTGCGGCGAAGGGCCCGGCCGGACCCGTGAAGACCACCGTCACCAGCGCCAACGCGCCCACCGTGCACCACACCACCCAACTGGTCATCGGTTCGCCCTTCTTGACGTCGCGTCAGGAGGAGGAGCCGCTGACCGGCGTGCAGCCCGGCTCCGAGGTGAAGCTGACGCCCGCCTTCGGCAACCGCGGAGACATCGGTATCGACGACGACCTCAGCCTCGTGGTGGAGGCGAAGGGGCAGACAAGCCTGCGCAGGCAGTACGGCAACTGCCGCTATGACAAGGCCGTCTCGCCCGCCAAGGCGGTGTGCCAGGTCTCCGGCCCGCTGCCGGCCGGGGCGGCCTACGAAACCGACAAGCCGATCACGGCCGTGGCCGACAGGACAGGGAGGCAGGGGAAGCTCTCCTACACCGTGTACCGGGCCCACGACATGCCGATCGCCGAACTGCTTCCCGGCTCGGCCCCGCGGGGAACCGGCGCGCCGCTCGGGCTCCGTCCCGTCGACGGCAGCGGCAGCGGTTTCGCCGGGAACGGGAGCACCGAGCAGGCCGGCGGTGAGCTGACGTTCCGCACCACCCGGATCCACGACCTGCAGACCGCCGGATTCACCATCAAAGGCAGGGTGGGCCGGTCGCTCGACATCGATGTGCTGGCCCTGGACGGCGGCCACTCCCCGGATGACGTGCGGCTGACCCTGCCCGAGGGCGTCAGCCTGGAGGGGCACCGCGAGGGGGAGCCCGGCGAAATCCTCTTCTGTGGATACACCGAGGAGAAGAACGGGACGATAGGGTGCCCCGGCGGGATGACCACCCCGACGCTGCGGGTTCGTATCGACAAGCGGGTCGAGGGAGCCCAGGGCACGATCTCCGTGCGCTCCGATCCGAAGGACCCGGACCCGGACAACAACTCTGCCCCGATCAAGGTCGAGTACCTCGACTGAGGGCTGTGAGGACCGCCGAGCGGGCCGGAAGCGCCCCCCGGCGGGCGGTCAGCAGCCGTCGGGGACGCTGTGCCGCACCGTCGAGCCCGCCCGGTCCTTGACGACCTCCAGCTGTGCCGGGATGCGTCGTCTGAGGTCGGCGACGTGGCTGACGATGCCGACGCTGCGGTCGCGTTCGCGGAGGGAGTCGAGGACGTCGAGGACCTCGTCGAGGGTCTGTTCGTCGAGGCTGCCGAAGCCCTCGTCGATGAAGAGGGTGTCCAGCCGGGTGCCGCCCGCCTCGTCGGTGACGACATCGGCGAGGCCCAGGGCCAGGGCGAGCGAGGCGAAGAAGGTCTCGCCGCCGGAGAGGCCGGCGGTGTCCCGTTCGCGGCCGGTCCAGGCGTCGATGACGTGCAGTCCGAGGCCGGAGCGCCGGGCGCCGCCGGCCCGTTCGTCGGAGTGGACGAGGGTGTAGCGGCCGGCGGACATCCGGTGCAGCCGGACGCTGGCGGCGGCCGCGACCTGTTCGAGCCGGGCGGCGAGGACGTACGACTCCAGGCGCATCCGCCGCTCGTTCTCGGCGGAGGTGCCGGAGGCGAGGGCGGCGAGCCGGGCGATCCGGTCGTGGGCGGCGCGCAGCGGGGCCAGCCGGCGGGCGTCGTCCTCGGCGCGGGTGGAGAGCCGGTCGAGTGCGGTGAGGCGTTCCCGGGCGGTGGTGTGGGCCGTCGCGGCCGCGCGCAGCCGGTCCGCGGCGGCCCGGTGCGCGGTCCGCGCGGCCTCCGGGTCGGCGGGCGGCAGTCCGGCCGCGGTCCGCGCCTCGGGGTCGGCCAACTCGGCCGTCACGGCGGCCGATTCGGCCTGCCAGTCGTCGAGCCGTTGTTGCAGGGCCTGCCAGGCGTCGTCCCGCAGCAGGGCCTCGGCGGCGGCCTGCGGGGTGGCGAACCCGGCCCGGTGGGCGGCGTCGGACGCCCCGTCGTCGGCTTCCCCGACCCGCTGGACGCAGGCCTCCGCCGTACGGGACGCCTCGGCCGCGGCGGCGAGCACCGCCACCTGCTGCTCCAGCCGGCCGGCCCGTTCGGCGACGCTCGCGCTGTCGCCCCGTGCCCGGTCCAGTTCCTCGTCCAGGGCGGCCCGTTCGCGGTCGAGGGCGTCGCGGCGGGAGGTGCGGGCGGCGGCCCGGCGGTCGGCCTGCTGCTGGTCGGCGAGCCGCCGTTCGTACTCCCGCTCGGCACGGGCGAGCGCCTCGCGGGCGGCGTGCAGGTCCGCGCCGAGCTCATGGTCGCGGTCGTGCGCGGTGCGCAGCTCTTCGAGCCGGTCGGCGAGTTCGGCGGCCGGGGTGTCGCCCGCGGCGGCGGTGGCGCCGGCCAGGGCCTCCCTGACCGACTGGAGGTCCGCCTCGGCCCGCTGCCGGGTCTCCTCGGCCCGGCGGTGCGCGGCCAGCGCGGCCTCCTCGGCGGCGCGGTCCACATGGCCGGCGCCGGCCCGGGCCGGATCGGGGTGGTCGGTGGACCCGCACACCGCGCACGCCCGGCCGTCGCGCAGCCCGGCCGCGAGCTCGGCGGCGATGCCGCGCAGCCGGCGGTCCTTGAGGTCGAGCCAGTGCTCGTGTGCCGCCGCGGAGCGTTCCCGGGCGGCGAGCAGTTCGCCTTCCGCCGCCCGGAGTTCGCCGTCGAGCCGGTCGCGGCGGCGGGCCGCGGCGAGGCGTTCCCCGGCCGGTTCGATCCGGGCGCCGAGCTGTTCGGCCCGGGTCGCGGCTTCCTGGGCGGTGTCGATGCGCCGCTGGTGGGCGCGGCGGGTGCCGTCCCAGCCGGCGAGCCATTCGGCGGCGTCCAGCAGCGTCTGCTCGTCGGCGCGCGCCTCGCGGTCGAGGGCGTCCCGTTCGCGGCCGATGTCGGCGGCCCGCCGTTCGGCCCGCCGGGCCGCCCCGAGCGATCCCAGCTCCTCCCGCAACCGGGCTTCCTCGGCGGCGAGTTGCCCGCTTCCGGCGTCCGCGAGGCCGGACGGCAGCGGGTCGCGGTGCCGGCGCTCGGCGCGCCGCGCGGTGTCCAGTTCGCGCCGGGCGGCGTCGCGCAGGGCGAGCGCGGGTGCGACCTCGGCGGCGGCACGGGCCCGTGCCAGCCGTTCGCGGGTGCGCTCCCGCTCCTCGGCGTGTGCGTCGAGCCGGGCGGCCCGGCGGCGGGCGTCGGCGTACCGCTGCTGGAGGCGGTGCCGCTCGCGGGCCTCGGTCAGCCGCCCGGCCGCGTCCTGCTCGGCCTCCTCGGCCGCCCGCTCCGCGGCCCGGGCGATCTCCAGCCGCTCCCGTGCGTTCACCCTGGCGATCGCGGCGCCGGCCAGCACGGCCTCGGTGAAGCCCGGCTCGCCGGGGCCCGGTGCCGCCGGGGCCTCGCCGCCGGGGCCGGCCGACGCGGCGGCTCCGCGCCGGCCGCCTCGTCCGCCGCCGCCGGCCTGCCCCGGTACGGTCGCGGTCACCGTCCCCGCAGCCGTAGCCGCCCCCGTCGCCGTCCGCCGGCCCGTCGTCGTCCGCCGGCGCCCGCCGGCCGGGCCCACGGCAGCGGTCAGGCCGGCCGGACCCACGGCAGCCGCCGGGCCGTCGCTCTCGCCGGCCGCCTCCGCCATCCGGTGCGCCAGCGCCAGCAGCCGCTCGTCACCCGCCACGACCTGGTCCGCGGCGGTCCTGCGGCGCGCGTTCAGCCGCTCCTCGAGCGCGGCGAAGCGTTGGGTGTCGAAGAGCCGTCCGAGCAGCCGGGCGCGGGCCTCCGCGTCGGCCCGCAGAAAGCGCGCGAAGTCCCCCTGCGGCAGCAGGGCGACCTGGCAGAACTGCTCCTTGTTCATCCCGAGCAGCTGTCCGATCTCCTCGCCGATCTCCTGGTGCGAGCGGCTCAGCGCCTTCCACTCGCCCGTCCCACCGTCGCCGTGCGGTACGAACTCCCGGAGCCGGCTCTGTGCCTTCTCCTTCGTCGTCCCGCTGCCCCGCTTCTTGGGGCGGTGCTGCTCGGGCAGCCGGACGAGCTCCAGCCGCCGTCCGGCCACGGTCAGTTCGAGGACGACCTCGGTGAGGGTCAGCGGGTCCGCGAGATCGCTGCGCAGCGCCTGGCCGTTCTGCCGCGTGCCGGGCACCGATCCGTACAGCGCGAAGCACACCGCGTCCAGGACGGAGGTCTTGCCCGCGCCGGTCGGACCGTGCAGCAGGAACAGCCCGTCGCGCGCGAGCCGGTCGAAGTCGACGGTCTGGGTGGCGGCGAACGGCCCGAAGGCGGTCACCGTCAGCCGGTGCAGTCTCATCGCGCCCCCTCGGCCGCCGCCTCGTCGAGGCGTACCTCGTCGATGGCCGAGCGCAGTTCGGCGCGTTCCTGCGCATCGGCCGTGCGGCCGGGCCGTACGTGCGCCACGAAGTCCTCGGCGATCTCCTGGTCGCTGCGCCCCCGGAGCCGCTGGGCGTACGAGGCCGCGGCGCGGGCGGGTTCCTCCTCGGGGTCGAAGACGAGAGCAAGAATGTGGGGGAAGCGCTTGGCGAGCCGGGCCATCGGCTCGGGCGGGCGGGCGGCGTCGGTGAGCGTCGCCTCCAGCCAGGAGTCCTCGTGGCGGGCCAGCGCCGGGTCGTCCAGCAGCCGTTCCAGGGGTCCGCGGAGCCGGGCCAGCGGCCGCGGCACCGGACAGTCCACCCGCTCGGCCCGCACGGCGCCGGCCGCGTCGAGGTCGACCACCCAGGCCGACTTGCGGTGGCCTGCCTCGGAGAAGGAGTAGGCGAGCGGCGATCCGGAGTAGCGGATCCGCTCCGTGAGGGTCTGGCAGCCGTGCAGATGGCCGAGGGCGGCGTAGTCCACGCCGTCGAAGACGGCCGCGGGGACGGAGGCGGCCCCGCCGACGGTGATGTCGCGCTCGCTGTCGCTCACCGCGCCGCCGGTGACGAAGGCGTGCGCCAGCACCACCGAGCGCGTCCCCTCCGGGCGGCCGGCGAGGTCGGCCCGTACCCGGTCCATGGCCGCGCCCAGCACGGCCGCGTGGTCGGCCCGTGCCGCGCCGAGGGTGTCCCGTGCCAGGGCGGGTTCCAGGTAGGGCAGTCCGTAGAGCGCCACCGGGCCGTGCGCGTCGGTGAGCAGGACGGGCGTGCCGCAGCCGGCCGGGTCGGTGCGCAGGTGGATCCCGGCGCGCTCCATCAGTCCGGAGCCGACGCCGAGGCGGCGGGCGGAGTCGTGGTTGCCGGAGATCATGACGGTGGGTACGCCGAGGCCGGCGAGCCGGTGCAGGGCGTCGTCGAAGAGTTCGACGGCGGCGAGCGGCGGCACGGCCCGGTCGTAGACGTCGCCGGCGACCAGCACCGCGTCGATCTCCCGGGCGCGCACCGTCTCGACGAGGTGGTCGAGGAACGCCCGCTGGGCGGTGAGCAGGTTCACACGGTGGAAGGACCGCCCCAGATGCCAGTCGGAGGTGTGCAGGAATCTCAACTGTCCGCTCCGACCTGCACGTTTTCCCCTCCGCTTGCCTACCGGCCGCCGATCCGACATCGCATTCTCGCACCCGTGGCGGGTGAGTCCGGTGGCGGGCACCGTGTCAGGTGCCGGGGCCGGGCACCGGAGCCGGACTGCGGGGCGGCACCCGGCGCATGCGGCCGGCCGCCGCCGTCAGGCCTGCTCCCCCACCGGCCGCACCACTGGCCCGGAGTCCTGTCCCGAGAAGGGCTGTTCCGCCCAGATGACCTTTCCCCGGGTGGTGTAGCGGGTCCCCCAGTGGTCGGTGAACTGGGAGATCAGGAAGAGCCCGCGGCCGCCCTCGTCGGTCGTGCGGGAGTGCCGCAGGTACGGCGAGGTGCTGCTGCCGTCGGACACCTCGCAGATCAGGTTCTGGCCGCGGATCAGGCGGAGCTGGATCGGGCCGGCGGCGTAGCGGATGGCGTTGGTGACCAGTTCGCTGACGACGAGTTCGGTGGTGAAGGCGAGGTCCGCCAGGCCCCAGCGTTCGAGCTGTCCGGTCACGACGGCGCGGGCCTCGGCGACGACCGCGGGGTCGGCGGACAGGTCCCAGGTGGCGTACCGGCCGGTGTCGAGGGCGCGGGTCTCGGCGAGCAGGAGGGCGGCGTCGTCCAGGGACCGGGCGGACACCAGCTCGTCGACGACATGGGAGCAGAGCGCGTCGAGCGTCAGTCCGGGTGTCGCAAGGGCGCGGTGCAGCCGTTCCCGGCCGGTGCGGCCGGGGGCGACGCCGGACAGCAGGCCGTCGGTGTACAGCGCGAGCACACTGCCCTCGGCCACCGGCAGCTCGAAGGACTCGAAGGGCAGGCCGCCGACGCCCAGCTGCGGGCCCACCGGCAGGTCGGTGGAGGTGACGGTGCGGTCTGGGGCGACCACGGCGGGCGCGGGGTGTCCCGCGCTGGCCATGGTGCAGGTCCGGCCGATCGGGTCGTAGACGGCGTACAGGCAGCTGCTGCCGAGCGCCACGGCGCCCGTCCGGCGGCCCTGCTCCTCCCGCGCCAGGCGGTCGACCACGTCGTCGAGGTGGGCGAGCACCTCCTCGGGGCGCAGATCGAGTGCCGCGAGGGTCTGTACGGCGGTCCGCAGCCGCCCCATGGTGGCGACGGCGTCGATGCCGTGGCCGGTGACCTCGCCGACGACCAGGGCCACCCGTGCGCCGGACAGCGCGATGACGTCGAACCAGTCGCCGCCGATGTCGCCGAGCTCGTTGGCGGGACGGTAGGCGGAGGCGACCCGTACGGCGTCCTGGGCGGGGGAGCTCTGCGGCAGCAGGCTGCGCTGGAGGGCGAGCGCCGTCTGGCGCTCCCGGGTGTAGCGGCGGGCGTTGTCCATGCACACCGCGGCCCGGGCGACGAACTCCTCGGCGAGGCGGAGGTCGTCCTCGGTGAACGCGTCGTCGCCCTGGCTGCGGAAGAACGTGGTCACGCCCATGGTGGTGCCGCGGGCGCGGATCGGGACCACCATGGCGGTGTGCAGGCCCAGTTCGCCGAAGTGCCCACGGCGTCCGCCGGGCACCTCGGCCACCCAGTCGGGGTCGCGCGGGTCCAGCCGCTCGGCCCGCCACGATCCGCCGCCGGCCAGCGCGCGGACGGGCGGCGACGAGGCGTGGTAGCCGGCCAGGCCGCCGATCCCGACCGTGGACTCGGGCACACCGTCGCGCAGCGACTGCTGGCCGCCGCGGCGCAGCGGGACGGTGTCCGCGTCGCTGAGCGGGCCCGGCAGCGGTTCCTCGCCCCTGACCACGGAGTCCAGCAGGTCGACGACGACGCAGTCGGCGAGCTCGGGCACCGCCACGTCCGCGAGGTCCTGGGCGGTCTGCATCACGTCGAGGGTGCGGCCGATGTATTCGCCGGCCCGGTCCAGCAGGGCCAGCTGGCGACGGGAGCGGTAGTGCTCGGTGACGTCGATGACCGTGTAGCAGACCCCGAGCGGCCGGCCGTCGGGGTCGTCCAGGCGGACGAAGGACATGGTCTGGGCGCGCTCGTGGTACGGGTCGGAGACCACACGGCCGGCGTGCTCGTAGCCGGTCACCGGCTCGCCGGTGTGCAGTACGCGGCGCATCTGCGCCTCCAGCGCCGCGGCGTCCAGGCCCGGCTGGATCTCCCCCAGCCGCCGTCCGAGGCGCCGGTGCGCGGGGCCGCCGCCGAACTGTTCCAGCGCCGGGTTGGACCAGACGTACCGCAGATCGGTGTCCACGATGGCCATGCCCACGGGGGAGGTCGCCACGATCCGTTCCAGCACCGGCCGGCTCGCCTCCCAGCCGTGCGCGGGTGCGGCGGCCGCCAGGATGAGCCAGTGTGCCCGGCCCGCGCGGTCGGTCACCGGGACCACCTGCGCCTGGACGCCCGCCGGTTGGCCGTCGGGGCGCCGCGCCGCCAGCCGGCCGTACCAGCCGCCGTGCGCCCGGCACTCCGCGGCGAGGGCGGGCAGCCGGGCCGCGTCGTCGGGGGTGAGCAGGTCGGCGGCGGGACGGCCGACGGTGTCACGGGCGGGGCGGCCCAGCAGGCGCTCGGCCGTCCCGGGCCAGTTCTCGACCCGGCCCCGAGCGTCCACGAGCAGCACGGCGGCGTCCGCGACGTCGAACGACGCGTACCGTCCCGCGGAGCTGTCCGCCGGGTCCCCCGCCCTGTCCGCTGCCATGCCCGCTCTTCCGTCCCTGTCACCGGCCCACGTACCGTATCCCTACCTTTCCTCCCTTTATCCCCCTTTTCCGCCCATTTCCGTCATCCACCCCCTCCCCCTACTCCACTCCACCCACTCCATTCCGCCCCGAACGACCGCTCCCGCCCGGCCCTGTCCGCCTCTGCCCGGCCCTGCCCGCGCGTTCCCTCAGATCTCAGATCTCGCCGTACGCCTCCCCGCCCGGCTCCAGCCGCGCCGTCCCGGCCGTCGCGTCCGCGAGCCAGGCGCGGAAGGCCTCGAGGTCGGACTCCGGGAGCCCGATCTCGATCCGTACCTCCGCCCCGTACGTCACCTCGCGTACCGACCGCCCCGTCGCCCGCAGGTCGTTCTCCACCCGGCCCGCCCTCTGGTGGTCCACGGTGACCGTGACCAGCCGGAAGCGCTGCCGGGTGACCGTCCCCAGTGCGTCCAGCGCCTCGCCGACGACCCCGCCGTACGCCCGGATCAGACCGCCGGCGCCGAGCTTGACACCGCCGAAGTAGCGGGTGACGACGGCGACGACATAGCGCATCTCACGGCGCACCAGCATCTGCAGCATCGGCACGCCCGCGGTACCGCCCGGCTCACCGTCGTCGCTCGCCTTCTGGACGCGGCCGTCGGCCCCGAGGACGTACGCCCAGCAGTGGTGCCGGGCCGTGGGGTGCTCCTTGCGGATCCGCGCGATGAAGTCCTGGGCCTCCTCCTCGGTCGCGACCGGCGCGAGCGCGCAGAGGAAGCGGGACTTGTTGATCTCGATCTCATGGACGCCCTCGTGCGCGAGCGTCCGGTAGTGATCCTGCATCGCACCAGCCTATGCGGCCCCGCTGACATGGCCGCGGCGGCCGGCGGCGGTGCCCGGCGCCGCGCTGGGGTGTCCGCCGTGCGGGTGCGGGGGTCCGCCGTACGGGCGCAGTCCGCGCGGCCAGGCGGCGTACCCGGCCCGGCCGCCCGGTGCGTCGGGGCGACGTCCGCGCCGCCCGTGGGCACTGTGAGGCCAGTGCGAGTGCCTCGTGTTTCCGGGGCCCGCTCGGACACGCACCAATGGAACGGCGGGTTTGCGGAGGGCTGCATGGAAGAGAGCACACAGTCGGCGATGACGGCGGGCGAACCCGTGACGGGCGAGGACATGCCCGAGCCCCCGCCCGAGGTCATCGAGGCGGCACGCAACGCACCCGACCACTGGCTGGCCATGGTGGATCTGACCTGGCAGGGCGAGGGGCCGCCGCCGCTCTGGGCACTGATCGGCCAGTGGCGGTCCGGTCCGACGGGTGAGATCGAGGAGTGGCGGGACAACCCGGAGTACCGGCCGTCGCCGCAGATGCTGGACTGGTCCGAGCCCACCGACGCGGTCGACCGCGCACTGCAGCTCGCCGCGACCGGTTACGGCCCCGGGCAGGACGTCTCCGAGGCGCTGGCGCGCGCCGAGGTCGCGGTGCTGGTCACCGCGACCGGCACCCCGCTGGCCGCCGCCTCGCCCGAGGGCACCCCCGTGATCCCGGTCTACACCTCGCAGAACTACCTCGAGTCCGTGGGCCGGCTGCTGTACGACCGCCGTCCGGTGGCCGAACTCGTCGGCCAGCTGCCGCCGGGCCATGCGCTGTACCTGAACCCCACCGGCCCGGTGAGCATGCTGGTGGACACCGAGGAACTGCGCACCCTGCTGGCCGGTACCACCGGGCCCCCGCACGAGACCTCCGCCGGGGTTCCCGCCGGGACTCCCGACGGAACCCACGACGAGTCCCGGGAGGCGGCCGCGGCCGGCCCGCTGCGCCCGGGTACCGGGGCCGGGGCCCCCGAGCCCGTCGGCGCCAACGGCCGGGCCATCGGCAAACCCGCCCGCGCCGCCAACGGCACCACGGTCGTCGGCGCCGGCCTCGCCGCCACCGGAGCGGCCCACACCTCCCCCTGACCCCGGCACCCCTCGGACCCGCCCCGCCCGCCTTCCCCTTCGGGCGGGGCGTTCATGCTGCGGCGCCCGTCCCCGCCACGGCCGGACGCGCCCGAACCGGGGTCGGCGGGAAGGAATCAAGGACGGAAATCGAGGACGGAATCGAGGACGGTAGGAGGGAATCACCCGAGCCGGCCCCCTGTTGTCCTGAAGCGGGACCACGGACCACAGGAGGCACCCATGCACGACGACCAGGCGGCCATCCGCAGGATCCTCACCGAACTCGGAGACACCTGGGCGGTCGTGGGGCTGTCCTCGAACCGGCAGCGCGCCGCGTACGGCGTCGCGGAGGTGCTGCGGCGTTTCGGCAAGCGGATCGTCCCCGTGCACCCGAAAGCCGAGTCCGTGCACGGGGAGGTGGGCTACCCCTCACTCGCCGCCATCCCCTTCCCCGTCGACGTCGTCGACGTCTTCGTGCGCAGCGACCTCGCCGGAGCCGTCGCCGACGAAGCCGTCGCCATCGGTGCCGAGGCCGTCTGGTTCCAGCTCGGTGTCACGGACGACGCCGCCTGTCGGCGCACCCGCGCCGCCGGCCTCACGATGGTCATGGACCGCTGCCCGGCCATCGAGATTCCACGGCTCGGCCCCGCACGGTGAGGAGGGCGTCCGGTGACGGAGATCCGTCGGAAGCGCCCTAGGCCTCCCCGGAGCCCGGCTCCTGGTGCTCCCCCAGCGCGCGCAGCTGCGCCGGTGTGACGTCCTCGGGGATCGGCACCGGCGTCGGCGTACGCAGCGGCGGCTGCCATCCGTTCCGGGGGTCCCAGCGGCGCACGATCCTGGCGGGCGCGCCGGCCGCCACCGCGTGGTCGGGGACCTCGCCCCGGACCACGGACCCGGCCGCGACCACCGCGTTCCGGCCCAGCCGCGCACCGGGCAGGATCACCGCTCCGGTGCCGATCCAGCTGCCGGAGCCGATGGCGACCGGTTCGCTGCGCGGCCACTGCTTGCCGACCGGCATCCGGGGATCGTCGTAACTGTGATTGGTGGTGGTGAGGTAGACACCGGGGCCGAAGAAGCAGTCATCGCCGATCGTCAGCCGGACATCCGCGATCACATGGCTGCCGCGGCCGAGCACCACGCCGTTCCCCAGCGTGAGGATCGGCTCCGGTCCCAGGTCGAGGTCCGGCATCATCCCCGCCGTCAGCGTCACGTCCGTACCGATGATGCAGTGGTCGCCGATCTCGATCCACGGGTCGCCGAAGACGGTGCCCTGCGGGAAGGCGAGCCGGGTACCGGTGCCGATCCGGCGGAAGCGGTACGGGCCCGGACGCTCGGCGGTGACGGCCCCCGCCTCCCTCACCCAGCGCGCACCGCGGTGGACGGCACGCGACACGGCCCGGCGCCGCCAGGCCGCGACGGATGAGAACACGTTCTGGTCTATCGGCACCCGCACACCGTAATCGGCCCGCTGCCCGCCCGGCCGCGCGGCGTGCTGTGATCTTCGCCCCACCGGCGGCCGCCCCCGCCCGGCGGCCCGCCCGTCGTCTACGGTCGTCCAAGGCGCCGCGGGCGCGGCAGAGACACGGCATGGCATGACATGACGAGACATGGCGTGGCATGGCATGACAAGGCGTGGCGAGGAGAACCGGACATGACGGAACGGGCGTTGATCTCACCGGTCGGCGGCGAGGAGCCGAGGATCGATCAGCGGGCCTTCACCGCGCCGACGTCCGTCGTGCTCGGCGAGGTCACCCTGGCTGCGGGGGCCAGCGTCTGGTACCACGCGGTGCTGCGCGCCGACTTCGGCCCCATCGCGCTCGGCGCGGACTCGAACATCCAGGACAACTGCACCGTGCACGTCGACCCCGGCTTCCCGGTGACCGTCGGCGAGCGGGTCTCCGTCGGACACAACGCGGTCCTGCACGGCTGCACCGTCGAGGACGACGTCCTCATCGGCATGGGCGCCACCGTCCTCAACGGCGCCCACATCGGCGCGGGATCCCTGGTCGCCGCACAGGCACTGGTCCCCCAGGGCATGCGGGTACCGCCCGGCTCCCTGGTCGCCGGGGTGCCGGCGAAGGTCAGACGCGAGCTGACCGACGAGGAGCGCGAACTCATCAGCTCCAACGCAGCGATGTACCGGGATTTGGCGGCGCGCCACCGGGACGCGCTCACGGACGTCACAGAGGTCACGGGTGTCACGGACGCCTGAGCCGGGCACGCGGGCCGCGGGACGTCACACGGACGGCACGGGTCCCCGCAGCTGCTCGCTGATCCAGTGCAGCGAGTCGGCCATCCGCTGCATGTAGGTGCGGGCACTGTGCCCGCCGTCCGGTATCTCGAAGAGCGTGGCGCGGATCGGCCCGCCGGTGTAGTCCCGGATGAAACGCTTCACATCGGGCACCGCCTTCTCCTCGCCGCCGAGTTCGAAGGCCAGATGAACCTGCGGCCCCTGCCGCGCGGCCAGCAGCCGCGCCAGGTGGCGTGGGTCGTTGGCGCGCTTCTCGTCCGGGTACCCCCGCCACATCGGCGAATCCGGCACCGTGTCCGGGCCGTTGACGATGGCGGCCTTGAACCTCGCCGGATGGGCGAGCACGGCTTTCAGCGCCGCGAAGCCGCCGGACGACGATCCCATGAAGGCCCATCCGTCGCGGCTGTTGTACGTACGGAAGTTGGCGCGCGCGAACTCCGGCACGTCCTCGGTCAGCCAGGTGCCCATCTTCGGCTGCCCCGGGATGTCACTGCCGTCGTAGTACTTCTTGGCGGGGTTGAGCACCGGCATCACCACGATGAACGGCAGCGTCTTGCCCTGCTGCGACCACTCCGCGATGCGCTCCTCCAGCGCGATCGGCGCCCCGGCCCAGTAGTTGAAGGGGTAGCCGTGGGAGCCGGGCAGCGCGATCAGCACCGGGAAGCCGCTCCCGGCGTACTGCGGCTGGTGGTACTGCGGCGGCACCCAGGCCCATATGTCCCCGGTGAAACCGGACTTCCGGCCGTGCCACCTCGTCCTGAGCACCTGGGTGCCGTCATCGCCGGTCGTACGGAACGGGGTGAAGGAGGAGCGCGGTCCCCGGGGCAGCACCGTCCGCGGTTTTCCGTCGGCCGAGTCGGCGGCGTGCGACGCCCGCAGCCGCGGCACCCCCGAGGCGTCGACGACATCCCTGCTTCCGCATCCGGCCAGCAGCCCCAGGGCCACCGTACTCACCGCGGCACCCACGCGCAGGCACTTCATCGGACGTTCTCCTCGGGTCCTTGGGCGGCTGCGGGCAGCCACGCCGCCACCGCCGGTTCCGGTCCAAAGACATCACTTTAGGATCGGCCGGAACACCGCCGACGCCGACCCCCGCCCCTGTGACCTGCCGATCAGCCCCCGGCCACGCAGGAAGCGGCCCTGACGTCAAGGACGCGGACCGGCTTTCCCTCGTTCGATACGGACGCCCCCTGTTTGCCCATGGTCCGGTTCTGGCATGGTTGATTCCCAAATCGGAAGGGCGCGGCGCTTTGCCGTGGTTGGGGATGACCGATGACCGCGTGGGCCGATCGCGGGCCGCTGCCCGGTGTAGTGGGACGGGCCGTCGAACACGAGCAGGTGTCCGGGCTGCTGAGCGGCGCTCGGCTGGTGACGCTCACCGGAGCCGCCGGAGTGGGCAAGAGCGCGCTGGCCCGTGCCGTCCTGGAGGAGCACACCGCGCGGCACGACGGCACGGTGCTCCGGGCCGCCTGCTGGGACGGCCTGGCCCAGGGCGGTGTGATCGAGGCCCTGCTCCGGGCGGCGGAGCTGCCGCAGGCCGCCCGCCGGGACGCGGCGCGGGCGCTGGCCCGGCGTACGGCGCATCCCTGCGTCGGCGCACCGGCGCACGGCCGGGCGGGCGGCGTGGACTCCCCGGCGGGCGCTTCCCGGACGGAAGGTACCGCGGTCGCGGCGCTCACCTCGTACTGCCGGCAGCACCGTACGACCGTGCTGCTGGACGACTGTGATCCGGTGCTGGACGAATGCGCCCAGCTGGTGCGGCGGCTGCTGGCCGAGCCGGGGATCCGGATCGTGGTGACCGCACGGCGGCCGCTGGGGCTGGCCGAGGAGCGGGTCGTCCGGCTCGCGCCGCTGCCGGTGACGCTGGGCGAGGGGATCGCCGGCCCGGCCGTCGAGCTGCTGGCCGCGCGGACCGGGCCCGCCGCGCCGGAACTCCTGGTCGCGGTGTGCCAGGCGCTGGAGGGCTCCCCACTGGCGATCACACTGGCCGCGCACCAGCTGGACCGGATGACGTTGCCGCAGCTCGCGGCCCAGGTGGGCGCGGACGGGGCGCTGTTCTGCTCGGGGCCGGGGGCGAGCGTACGGCACACCTCGCTCTACGCCGCGCACGCCGCGGGCTACGCCCTCTGTTCGCCCACCGACCGGCGGGTGTGGGCGAGGCTCTCGGTCCTTCCGGGCGACTTCGATCCCTGGCTGGCCGGGTGCGTCTGCGCCGGCAGCGACGTTCCCGCCGCGGCGGTGGACGGCTCGCTGGAACGGCTGTGCGGCGCCTCGGTCGTCGAACGCGTGCAGGAAGCGGGCAGCGTACACCAGGAAACCGGGGCCGCCCTCCCCGCACGCTACCGGCTGCCCCGCGCCGCCCGGGACTTCGGGCGGACCCAGCTGCGCGACGCGGGCGAGGAGTCCGCGGCGCTCCGGCGGTTCCGGCAGGCCTGCGCGGCGCTCGCGGCCGAGGCGCAGATCGCCTGGCAGGGCCCGAACCAGCAGGTCGCCGTGCGCCTGGTGGAGGATGAACAGCACAACCTCGACACGGCGCTGACCCATCCCCCGCAGGACGCCGAGGACGCGCTCAGCGCCCTGGAGATCGCGGTCTCGCTGTGGTTCCACTGGGCGGCCTGCGGCTTCCGCCACGAGGGGCGGGCCCATCTGGAACGCCTGCTGATGCTTTCCCGGGAGGACACCGCGCTACGGGCCCGGGCGCTGTGGCTGGCCGGCTATCTGGCGGCTCAGGAGCGCGCGCCGGACGATGCGGAGCCGCTGCTGGGCCGGGCGTGGGCGGCGGCCGTGATGCACGCGGATTCCGACGGGCTGGCCCGGATCGCGCATGCGCACGGCGTGCAGGCGCTCTACCGCGCGGACCGGGCGGCGGCCGTGGCGTGCCTTGAGGAGGCCGTCCGGCACCGCTCCCGGGATCCCTGGTTCGGGCCGGGGCCCGCGCACAGCTGGGCGCTGCTCGCCATCGCCCTGGCACCGATCGACGCGGAGCGGGCGACGGCGGCGGCCCGCAGCGCCTGGGAGGCCCGGCACTCGGACGGGGATTTCTGGCTGTACTCGACGATCCTGTACGCGCATGCCCTCATCGAACGCACCCATGGCGAGCCGGCCGCCGCACTGCAGGCCTGCCGCAAGGCACTGATGGCCAAGGAACTCGTCGGTGACCCGCTGTTCATCGCCGGGGCCCGCACCATGCTCGACGCTCTGCGCCGTCGGGCGCGCGGCGGATCCGCGGATCCGGACCCCGACGATGAGGCTCCGTGGTGGGAGCGCGGCGGCCCCGGTCCGCGGGAACAGCCGTTCTTCTCCCGGACGAGGGCGGGGTCCTAGCGGGCCTGGAGCCGGTCCCAGCGGGGCGTGGAGCCGGGGCCCGAGGGCGGCCATCGCCGTCCCGGCCCGGTTCGGTCCTGCCCCGCGGGCACATGATCCGGTGGCACGCTGTCCGGATCCGGTGGGCACGCTGTCCGATGAATACGCACGGTGATGCCGTGGCCCCTCTCGGGATGCACGCCCGGCGGGCCGGCTCCATGCTGGAGGCATGAAGCGCGCCCCCGTGATCGTGCATCCACCGTGTACCGGCGGACGCCGTGTGACACTCCACGGACAGGATCTGGGCCGGGCACACCGGCCCGGTGAAGTGGCCGCGATCCTGCGCCGGGCCGGTTTCTGCACCACGAAGTTCGCCTGGGACGACACCGGCATCGTCGAATGGCGCGACGGCGGACCGGACATCTGGCAGATGCCCTGAGGCAGGGCAGGACGATCACGACACAGAGCGGACCGGTCCACGCCCCCGGGACCGGTCCACGACAGGCCGGGTCAGGTGACCGAGGCCGACGGGCCAACGAGCCGATGCGCCCGATACGCCGATGTGTACCGGCGTGCCGATGACCAACCGAACGCAGTCAGTCGACCGTCGCCGCGACCGGGGCCTGCTCCGCCTCACGCGCGGCGGCCGCCTTCTTCGTCCGGCGCTTCATGACCAGGAACGAGCCGATACCGAAGAGGACGGCGGCGGCCAGACCCGCCCACGAGAAGCGCTTGAGCCAGGACTCGGCAACCATGCCCAGGCTGTAGATCACCGCGGTTGTACCACCGGCCCAGATGATGCCGCCGAGGACGTTCGCGATCAGGAACTTCCAGTACGGCATCTTCAGCACACCGGAGAGCGGGCCGGCGAAGATGCGCAGCAGCGCGATGAAGCGTCCGAAGAAGACCGCCCACATTCCCCACTTCTCGAACTTCGCCTCGGCCATGGCGACATGGTCGGGGCCGAAGTGCTTGGGGAACTTCCGGCCGGCCCAGGCCAGCAGGGGCTGGCCGCCCTTGCGGCCGATCAGATAGCCGATCGAGTCACCGACGATCGCACCGACGGAGGCGCAGGTGCCCAGCACGACCGGGTCGATGTGATCCTGGGTCGCGGCGAGGATCGCCGCGCTGACGAGGACGATCTCACCGGGCAACGGAATGCCCAGGCTCTCGAGTCCGATGACCACCCCCACCAGGAGGTAGACGCTCACGGCCGGCACGGTCTCGAGCCACTCCTGGATGTGCAACGCCGATTCCTCCGCTGGTATAGGGCCCCCGCGGGCCGCTGCCCGGCGTCCTTGACGCCGGTGCCGTCGATCCCCTTGGCGCACCGCAGCGCGCCCGGGCAGCGTACTCGATCGACCCGCCCGAGGTCCGAATCCGTGTGCGGTACGCAACGTTCCGGCATTCCGAAGGCCCGGCCACGGTCCCGCGGGTCTCCCCACCCGACCCACGGGACATGCGGCACCGGTCATGCGGCCCTGTCAGGGCGCACTTATTGGGGCGCAGCGTTGGGGCGCAGCGTCCACACGATGCTCATCTCTCCCGTCACCGCGCCGTCCTCGCGGGTGATCAGGACATGCACCGGGAACTCCGGCCGCTCACCGGCATCGAGCTCGGCTATCACGTCCGCCACCGGCCGCCCCAGCTCCGCGGTGGCCGTGACCGGCCCCATGGCGAGCTTCTTGTAGCCGATCTCGGCGCGCACGGCCAGCGGCACGGCGCGGCCCAGCTGGTTGCCGAAGGCCGTCATCACTATCGCCCCGCTCGCGGACTCGGCGAGCGTGAACATGGCGCCGCGGATGTGCCCTTAACCACACGAGGGACGCGGGCGCCGGACGTGACTCAACAGAGAGCACACGCGTCCTGGCATCGTAGGACAGCTCCAGTCCCAGCTCCCGGTACAGCTCTTCTTTGCGAGAAGGATCAGCACGGAAGAGTCGGCCCTTGATGTCGCCGAGATCGGCTACGATCCGGCGGAGTTCCTCAACCGTCAGACGCTCTGCTGTCGGGTCGAGTCGTCGCGCCAACCGCTGGTCCGCCAAGCGTTTGTCGCGTTGCGCTTCAGCGATCCATTCGGCGACGACCGCCGGATCTGCCCCGGCATCGAGCGCAGCCCGGTACTGGGCGAGTTTCTGCTCGATAGCGTGGATGGTTCGCCTGGTTTCGTCGGCGACTTCCCGATCTTCGGCCAGTGCCTGCTGTGCCCGCACCATCTCGCTGAGAGTCTCGCTGAGCCGGGGTTCCTCGAAAGCTTCCGCGATCCAGGTATCGAGCGGCGGGAGGATCAGTTCTTCCCTCAAGTGGATCGACAGGGGGTGATCAACCCCAGTGGCCTTGGCGTACTCTCCTGGATAGACGCATCGGTAGTACAGCCGCCCATGGCTGTAAGCTCCCAGTATTTTGCGCTTGCAGATCCTGCAGCGCAACATTCCACGTAGGACATAAGGGCGAGAGCTCGCACGTGGGCTGCGTTCGGCAACGACGCCGTTCCGACGGTTTGCCATTCTTTGTTGCACTTCCTCGAAGAACTCTTTCGGCACCAGAGGCTCATGCGTTTGCTCCATCGAGTAAATCCACTTGTCGGGCGCATTAGCGATGAGTTTGTTTCGGTGCCCCAGAGTGACGTCCTCGACATCGATCAGGACCTCGTCCTGACGATGACGGTTCCATACCTGATGCCCCGTGTATCGCGGGTTCGCCAAGATCTTCTTCACCGTATTCTTCGACCACGCGGCCGAACTCCGGTGCCGGTTACGGTCGACGTCGTATCTCGATGGACATGGGATGCCGTCGCGGATCAACGCCTCAGCGATGGCATGCACCCCCTTGCCGGCGAGATACTCGCGATAGATCCTCTTGACCACCGGTGCTGTTACGGAATCAGGCTCCAGTCGGCGCAGCCGCTTGCCGTCGGCCGCTCTCGCCGGATTCGGATGCGGACCGGCGTCTACCAGCCGGTATCCATACGGGGGACGCCCGCCCAGGAACCGCCCTTCAGTGGCAGTCAGCGCCTCCATCGTCGCACGCACTCGGATTTTGATGCGATTACGCTCGGCTTTGGATGTGCCACCGTAGATGGACATCAACAGGTCATGCGCGTCAGAACCAGGGTCGACCGCGCCTCCGACCTCGGGCACCCAGAGCGGCACCCCATAATGCTGGAAGAGTGGGAAGATCAGGCTGAACTGATTCCCATAGAACATACGCTGCGGTTCGCCGATGACGACAGCGTCAAAACCACGGTGAGGATTCTTGAGCTCACTCAGCAGCGCGGTGGCTCGTGGTCGGCGCTGCCACGGTAGGGCGCGAGTCTGACCGATGTCGAAATACTCGACTGTGATTACTCCGTTCACCGATGAGATGAGGGTTTCGGCTCGGTGGCGCTGCCAGGCGCGTGAGGCATCAGGGTCTTGCAGGTCCTCTCTGGAAACGCGCCCCGCGAAGGCGAAATTAACCATGACGGCTCCAAAGTTGTCCGGCCATGCGGTGGAATGGCCGTGGGCGGGAACATCGGGTGTCCCTGTCGTAACTGAATCTCATGCAGAGCGCCAGCGAACGCCGGGGAAGCAGCCTCTCACCTCCTTCCAAGCCGACCGCTCGACGTCTCTTGATTCATCTGCTCACGCCGATATTCATCAAGAACGATGCGTAGCAGAACTCCTGCCGCAGAGGGGGAAATCGATGGCGGTTCCGTAGGAAACAGCACGCGAATCACATTCGCTTTCCATGCTTCCCGTTGTGGATTCTTGCCAGAAACCGCCCCCGGTGTCGCCGATGACCGTGGAGGCTCTGTCTCGGCACCCGGGTGAGAGTCGTGGCGACTGGCTCTGTCTCGGCCCCCGGATGACCGGCTCACCGCCGCTGCCCGGAGACAGTAATGGCCTCGTCGCGGTAACAAAGATCGGGAGCCATGGGCGTCATCGGGCCTCCCTCCGGGCGTAGTAGCGGCCGTTGGTGTCCGACCCTGGCCGGTGCCGGACCCTCCCTGTCGATGAGCTTCCACTCAGCACGGTTTTGGTGAAAATCAGGACATCTTCGTGCTGGACGACCGAGAGGGGGATGCCCTGGCGCCGGGCGTCGCGGACGTTCTTCATCTGGAAGAACGACGGGCGGGTGACCAGGCGGCCGTTGCGGACGCCGGCGAGGAGAGCGGCGCACCGTTCGGAAGGGGTGAGCCCGGCGGTCTTGCCGGCGGCGAGGACGGCGGAGGGCAGGTCGATCAGTTCGCCACGTTCACGCCAGGGGCGGGTGGTGACGACGACGGTGCCGCCAGGGCGGAGCATGGTGCGGCACTGGGTGAGGATCTCGGTGAAGGCGTGCAGGAGCCGGTCGGTGGAGACGTGGGCGAGGTTGGCGCGGTCGTGGCTGTAGCGGAAGTCCTTCTTCACCACCCCGCGTTCGCCGGTCTCCCGGGAGGAGCGCACCTGCCCGTGGACGCTGGGGCCGTAGGGCGGTGAGGTGACCACGAGATCCACCTCGCCGCGGGCAGAGGCAGGGGCAAGGGCGGTGAGGTGGCGGGCGTCGCCGCAACGGACGACGCTGGTGCTCGCGCCACTCTCCTGTGCGGCGGTACGGGCGTTGAGTGAGGCGAGGGTGGCCCACTTCGGTTCGTACTCGATGCCGAGGACGTTGCGGCCAAGGTGGAGGGCTTCAACGAGAGTGGTGCCAATGCCGCACATCGGGTCCAGGACCAGGTCGCCGGGCTGGGTGTAGGTGCGGATGGCATGGGCGGCGATGCCGGGATGCATCTTGGCCGGGTGGGCCGCTGAGCCTGGGGCATAGCGGCCCTTGCGCTGGGCGGGGGCGGAGGTAGGTGCGGTGTTCCACACCGAAAGGGGATGCAGCACGAGAGGGGCTCCTTCAGACTCCGGTGTGGATGGCGGTGAGGGCGATCAGGTCGCTGTGGGCCACGCCTGGGCTGGCGTCGGCGGGTGGGATGGGGATGAGGCGGTCGTCGGCGGGGTGGGTGTGCGCGACGATGACGTGCTGGAGGTAGCGGAAGCCGGCGGTGCGGGCGCAGGCGATGAGGGAGCCGAGCGGGTCGGTGAGGATGCCGTCGTCCCGGCGTTGGCGGGTGGCCAGGAGGAGCAGTCCGTCGGCGGGCAGGAGGCGGTGGGCGCGGTGGAAGAATCCTGGCCAGCCATTCTCCATCGCGCCGGGCATCTCACTGATGCCACCGCATGCCTGGATGTCGGTGGGGTCGGGGAGGGTGTCGGGGTGGAGTTCGGCGAGCAGCATCGAGAGCTTGCTGGGGGTGCCGTCGGTGTAGGTGAGGACAGCGGTGCGGGCGTCCATGCCCAGCTCGGTATCCCGTACGGAAATCTTCAGCAAGGGCGCGGGCCGGTCGCCGGGCCGGGTGGTGAACACGGTCCGGATCCGCTCGATCGCCCAGTCGGGAAGGACGGCGCCGGGAGCGGGAGCGGGAGCGGGTGCGGCATGCGGGTCGTCGGGGGCGGGGAGCCAGATCGTGGTCGGCAAGGGCCGGATGGCGCGAGGCCGGGCAGTGGGCGAGGGGTGGGACGGAGTGGTGGTCATGGGCTGGTGGGCCCGGGAAGAAGGATCGAATCCGTCTGGTGCTGACGTGAGATATAGAGAATCGGCCGGGCGATTTTGACATGGCTGCCGCGCGCGTTCGAATCGGTGAACCGGCCGAAGATCTGTATCTGCGCCACGACGGCGGACCCGTAGCGATCGGACAGTCTTCCCAGTTCAAGCCCACAGTGAGCCATTGCCGAGCCACCAGCGAGCCAGTGCCGAGCCAGTACCGCAGGGCCTCGACATGCCCGGTCGGCGCGGCCGAAAGATTTTTTCTTTGTTCGATGCCGAATGGCGTATCGGCGGCGCCACCGGGTCGTCCGGCCGGTTGGTGACAGGGCATCGCGGTGGGGGGGCGTGTAGGCACGCGGGCTGGTTCGCTGACGATGGACTCAGACGTCAGGATGATCGCGGCATCTGCGACCGCCTCTGCTGTGAGGCAACGGGCCACAACGTATGCGCGTGGCTGCTGGCTCCCGCCGATCCGCTCGTGCCGTGGATGACCTTGCGTGTGCCCCGAACGCTCTCTGTCTCGGCGACACGGCCGATTCTCCCGTCGCTGACAGT
>NZ_BBUY01000029.1 GCF_001590865.1 Streptomyces sp. NBRC 110611 | reverse complement strand
AGGTCCGCGCCCAGGGCGAGCGCCCACCACATGACGTGATCGGCGGCGCCGCCCATCTGGTGGACCAGGTCCTGGGTGATGGGGGCCATGGTGGCGACGTAGGGAATGTTGTCGACGATGCCGGAGAGGACGGCGGAGGCCCCGAGCAGGACCATGGAGCCGCCGGCCGCGTTGTCGCCGATCGTGTCCGCCAGGGCGCTGGACACCTGCTTGATGACGCCGGTGTCGATGAGACCGCCGATCATGATGAACAGGCCCGCGAAGAAGGCGAGGGTGGGCCACTCGACCTCGCCGAGCACATCGCCGGTCTCGGTCGCGGAGACGGCGATCAGCAGCCCCGCGCCCAGGAGGGCGACGATGCTGGGCTCGTAGTGCAGCACCGGGTGCAGCACGAAGCCGACGATGACGAGGGCGAGGACGGCCAGGCCCTGGACGAGCAGCCGCGGACGCCTGATCGCCTCGCGTTCGTCGAGCTCCATGATGTCCGCGGCGCGGTTCTCGTCGTAGACGAAGGTCCTGCGGAACAGGAAGCGGCACAGGGCGAGCAGCACCACTATCAGGACCGCGCTCAGCGGCGCGAGGTGGACGAGGAAGTCGTTGAAGGTCAGCCCGGCCCGGCTGGCGATGATGATGTTGGGCGGATCGCCGACGAGGGTCGCGGTGCCGCCGATGTTGGAGGCGAGGACCTCGGCGATCAGGAACGGCGCCGCGGGCAGCCCGAGCCGCTCGCACACCAGCAGGGTGACGGGGGCGATCAGCAGCACCGTGGTGACGTTGTCGAGCAGCGCGGAGGCGACCGCGGTGATGACTATCAGCATGGCCATCACCCGGAAGGGTCTGGCCTTGGCTCTCTTGACCGCCCAGATGGCCAGGTACTCGAAGAGTCCGGTCTTCTTGAGTACGCCGACGATCATCATCATGCCCATCAGCAGGAAGATGACGTTCCAGTCGACGCCCGAGTCCTCGGAGTAGAAGGCGGAGACATCGTCGGTGGCGCCGATGGCGAGCATCAGGCCGGCGCCGCCGAGGGCGGCCGCGACGCGGTGGATCTTCTCACTGATGATCAGGGCGTAGGTGCCGGCGAAGACGGCGATCGCGGCCCAGCTGTGCCAGTCGTTCATAGCTCCCCGATGGATTCGTGGTTCATCTGACGGCTTTCAGCAGCTCGTTGGCGGACGTGGTGTCCTTCCGCTTCACAGGGGCGCCCGATGGACTGACGGGCTGTCAGCCGATCCGGGGCGGCGTGGGCCAGGGGCGGGGCGCAGCGGATCAGCACGACAGCCGGCGGCAGCGGCGGCTGCGACGTGGGCTCCGTGACCAGCGCCATGAACAGGAATCCCCCGATCGGAACAGAGAGTTCTCTCGTGTTTCGCCGACCAGGCTTCCCGGCACTCCAGCGATGAACTTACACGACCCTTACGGGGTATTGACAGGACCTTGACGGCTGGTGGCGAAGCTCAAGACCGCCGCGCGCCGGGTCAGCGGCCGGGCGCGGACTCGTCCGAGCTGACGAGGCGGGGCACCAGACGGACGTAGCCGACCATGCCCAGGACCTCGACGAGGGTCTGGACCACCACGACCACGGCGGCGACGGCCAGCCGGTCGGGCAGGGCCAGGGCCAGGGGGAGGACGACCAGGGAGTTACGGGTCGCACCGGTGAAGACGACGGCGCGGGCGGCGGGTACGTCCAGCCGGAACGCCCGGGCCACGGCCCGCCCGGCGAACGCCATCACGGCAAGGAACAGCACATAGCACGGGATCACGGCGGCGACATCGCCGAGGCCGTCGCCGCCGTCGTCGCCGAGCCGGGGCACCTGGGAGGCGACCACCACCAGGAGCGTGGCGGCCATCAGCGGCACCATCGTCGTGGCCGCCGCGTCCGACACCGTCCGGCCGGCCGGACGGCGGGCGGCCCACGCCTGGGTGGCCCAGGCCAGTGCGAGGGGGATCACGATGAGGAAGGCGAACGCCTCGAGGAACGGGCCGGCCGCCACGACGTCGGCCAGCGCCGGTCCCATGAACAGGTAGAGGAACAGCGGGAGCAACAGCATCTGGGCCACCAGCAGCACCGGAGTCGTGGCGAGCAGGCGACGGCTGCTTCCGCCGGCCAGCCCGCAGAAGACGATCACGTAGTCCACGCACGGGCACAGCAGCACCAGCAGGACGCCCAGCCGTACGGCGTGGCCGGCGGGGAGGAACGGATATATCGCGGCGACCACCAGCGGGACGACCAGGAAGTTCACCACCAGGGTGGCCGACAGGAAGCGGCCGTCGCGGAGGGAGCGGACCAGTTCCGCGGCGGGGACCTGCAGGAAGGTGACGAAGAGCAGGGCACCCAGTACCGGGTTGATGGCGTGTGCCAGGCCGGGACCCACGGCCGGGGCCGCCCAGCCCAGCGCGGCGCCCGCCGCCAGCGCGGAGACATAGACCGCGACCTGGTGCTGTTCCATGCGCGCGACCAGGCCCCGCGGTTCCTCCGACACCCCTGTGGCTCCTCTGCTCCGTCCGGCGTCCGTCCGGCCTGCCGGCCGGGATCACTCGCCCGACATCCTCCCTGGCCGGGCTGCGGGGACGAGCGCCGGGGGCGACTGCGGCGGTGGACGTCCGGTCACCGGCGACCGCGCGGCCCGGCGGCCACCGCCCGGCCGAGCGCATCGCGCCGCCCGGGCGGGGACGTGCGCAAGCCGGTCAGCCGACGCCAGCCGCCACAGCGCTCGAAGAGGTACGTCACGCGGATCCCGGATCCCAGCAGCCGCTTCCTGGCCCACGACCATCCCAGGATCGCGCCCATACGGGACACCACGGCCAGGCTGACGTCACGGTGGACGCGGATCTCGGCCAGAGCGGTCCGGCGCAGGCTCCTCCGCACCAGGGCCGACCGCCGGCGGTCGCCGTCGGCCAGGCGCAGCAGCTCCCCGTGGGCGTGCGCGAGGTGCCGCTGTTCACCGCGCGTGATCGAGGTCAGGGCGCGGTGCGTGTCGGGCCGTTGGGCGAGCGCCTTCCGCATCAACCGCAGTTCTGCCGCCCCGCGTTGCTCGGTGACACGGCTGCGGGACAGATGGGCGATGACGTCCTCCTCGCAGAGGGGCCGCGCGTCCCGCAGACGACGGTGCGGGACACCGAGGCCGCGCTGTTCGAGCTGCGCCATGTAGTCGAGATCGGCGCAGAGCGGGGCCGCTTCCAGGCTCCGGCCGCGGAGCAGGGTGTGGAAGACCCGCGCGTGCTCGTTCCCCTCGGCCCCGTGGCGGGAGATCCTGAGGGCCAGTTCGGGGTCGGTGACCCGCGCGGCGATACGTTCGTTCGCCCAGCCGCAACCGGTCTGTCCGGCCGCGGTGAGGGTGCACAGCAGCCGGAACGCTTCGTCGTTGTCGTGGATGTCGAGGAACAGCTTCCGTACGGACAGCATGGCGATGGCGGCTCTCCAGGCGTCTGATCAGCGGACGGGGAAAGGCAAACAGACCGGGACGGCTCGCACCGCCCCCGGCGTCCACACCCCGCGCGGTATCGCCCGATCGAGCGACGGCACAAGGCCGTTCCGCCCTGTCACGAGGGTGCGACGGCTTCACCCCGGCTCCCGCGCACCCTCCTCCGCCTCCGCCTCCGTGCCACGGGGCGCCGGAACCAGCGTGGGGTCCGCGGCCCGCCGGATGGCCCGGGCGATACGGCGCCCCTCGATGCCGATCTCGCGCAGCGCTCCGGTGAGCGGGTTGTGGTAGCCGGCGAAGTACAGCTGCGGCGCGTGCGGGCTGGTCCGCGCTCCGCGCACGACGGGCAGCCCGTTCGCGCCGAGGAGCGGCAGCGGGCCGAGGAGCCGTTCCAGGTCGGAGCGGTACCCGGTGGCCGCGATGACGGCATCGGGGGTGCGGGACGTGCCGTCGGCGAGCAGGACGCGGGAGCCGTCCATACCGGTCACCGCCGCGGTCGGAAGGACCCGCCGCGCCCGGATGGCGTCGACGAAGCCGTGGTCCAGGACGGGGTTGACCTCCTCACGGGCGGCGCGGGTGAACATCCCCGTGGTGGGCCGGGGCAGACCGTACGGGGTCAGGTCCGGCAGGGCGAGGCGCTGCATGAGCGCGGTGGCCCAGTCGCCCCACGCGGTCGGCATCCGGGCCGCCACGATCCCCGCGGCCTGCCACCGGTTGCTGGACCGCGGCATGATGTGGGGCGGGGTCCGTACGGAGATCCAGACCTTGGCCGCCCCGGCTCCGGCCAGTGCGACGGCGATCTCCGCACCGCTGTTGCCCGCCCCGACCACGAGCACCTCGCGCCCCTGGTAGGGGCCGGGGTTGCGGTAGTCGCGCGAGTGCAGGAGTTCGCCGGTGAAGGTGTCCCGGCCCGGCCAGTCCGGCAGCAGCGGAACGTGGTTGCGGCCGGTGGCGACCACGACCGCCCTCGCCGGCAGCGTGCGGTCCGCGGTATGCACCAGCCAGCGCGCGGCCGTCCGCCGGTCCGGGAGCGCCGCCGCCGGTTCGATCCGCCGCACCGCGGTGCGGACGCGGACGTCGATCCGGTGGTGGGCGGCGTACCTCTCCAGGTAGCGCACCCAGTCGTCGCGGCCGACCCACAGGCCCGCCTGCCGGGGGACCCGCAGCCCGGGAAGGCGGGAGAAGCCGCGTGTGGTGTGCAGTTCCAGGTGGTCGTAGCGCTCGCTCCAGCTCGTCCCCACGCCGCCCGAGCGCTCCAGGACGACGGCCGGTACGTCGGCCCGGCGCAGCATCGCGGCGACCGCCAGTCCGCTGGGGCCGGCGCCGATCACCACGACCGGAGGGGGCTGATGGGGGTGGTGGGAATGACCGGAATGATTACGTTTCATAGACATCGCTGGCTTCAACGAACACCCCTACGCGGAGTCACGCCGCGCGCAAGGGTGTTGCACCGGAATGCCGGAACGCCGGGGACGTCGGGACGCGGGACGTGGGGCGGGTGCGGGGGCGGTACTGCCGGGAAGCGCGTAATCGCTCGCAGGCTCTTGGCACGGGCAATGCAATGTGAAATATTACTGACGTGCTGACAAGGAAGTCCGCGGACGTCATCGTCATCGGGGCCGGCGTGATCGGCGCGGCCTGCGCCCACTACGCCGCCCGGTCCGGCCTCCGGGTCCTGGTGCTCGACCGCGGCCCGGTGGCCGGCGGTACGACCGGAGCCGGTGAGGGCAACCTCCTGGTCTCCGACAAGGAGCCCGGCCCCGAGCTCGAACTGGCCCTGCTGTCCGCCCAGTTGTGGCGCGAGCTGGCCGAGGAACTCCCGTCCGGCATCGAGTACGAGGCCAAGGGCGGACTGGTCGTCGCCTCCGGTGAGAAGGAGATGGCCGCGCTGCGGGACCTCGCGGCCCGGCAGCGGGCGGCGGGTGTGACGGCGGACGAGGTCCCGGCCGACCGCCTGCACGACCTTGAGCCCCGGCTCGCCATCGGCCTGGCGGGCGGCTGTCACTATCCGCAGGACGCCCAGGTCATGCCGGCGCTCGCCGCCGCGCATCTGCTGCGCGCGGCAGGCGGCGGGCGGGTCCGGGTGCGGCTCGGCGAGGAGGTCACCGGGCTGCTGACGGGGGCGGGCGGCGCGATCCGGGGGGTGCGGACGGCGGCCGGCGAGTACCACGCCCCGTACGTGGTGAACGCCGCCGGGGCCTGGGGCGGTGAGATCGCCCGCCGTGTGGAGGTGGACCTCCCCGTGCGGCCCCGCCGGGGCTTCATCCTGGTCACCGAGCCGCTGCCGCGCGTCGTGCGCCACAAGGTGTACGCGGCCGGCTATGTCGCCGATGTGGCCAGCGGCTCCGCCGCGCTGCAGAGTTCCGCGGTGGTGGAGGGCACCCCGGCCGGGCCGGTCCTGATCGGCGCCACCCGGGAGCGGGCCGGCTTCGACCGCACGCTCTCGGTCGAGGCGCTGCGGCGGCTGGCGGCCCGGGCCACGGAGCTCTTCCCGGTCCTCGCCGGGGTCCGGGCGATGCGCACCTACGTCGGCTTCCGCCCGTACCTGCCGGACCACCTGCCCGCCATCGGCCCCGACCCGCGCGTCCCCGGACTGCTGCACGCGTGTGGCCACGAGGGCGCCGGGATCGGCCTCGCCCCCGCCACCGGACTGGTCGTCGCACAGGCGCTGACCGGCGGCGAACCGCTCCTCGACATCGCCCCGTTCAGGCCGGAACGCTTCTCCCCGGCCGCCTGAGACCACCACCGTGACCGCCATGACCGCGTGACCGCCATGACCGCCACAACCGACGTGACCGCCATCAGAGGAGGATCCGTGGCCCGTACCCCTGCCGGCCTGGCCGGCGCCCAGCCCGGTCCGCCGTTCCGGATCACCTTCGACGGGCGCGAGGTCACCGCGCTGCCCGGCCAGTCCGTCGCCGCCGCACTGTGGGGAGCCGGAATCCTGGCCTGGCGCACCACCCGCGTCCGCGGGCGCCCCCGGGGCGCGTTCTGCGGCATCGGCCAGTGCTACGACTGCCTCGCCACCATCAACGGCGAGCCCAACCGGCGGGCCTGCCTGGTGCCGGCCCGGCCGGGGGACACCGTCACCACGCAGGAAGGACACGGCCGTGCCGACGTCTGAACCGTACGATCTCGCGGTGATCGGTGCGGGCTCCGCCGGTCTCGCCGGGGCCGTGGCCGCCGGTGAACTCGGGCTCTCCGTCGCCCTGCTGGACACCGCCGCGCAGACCGGCGGGCAGTTCTACCGCACCCCGGCGCCCGCCCTGGGAGCCGTCCGGCCCGAGGCCCTGCACCACGACTGGTCCGCCTACGCCGACCTGCGCCGACGGCTGGCGCGGAGCGCTGTCCGCCACCTTCCCGGGCATCACGTGTGGAGCGTGACCAGGGACGAGGAGGCCGCCGGTGGGTGGTCCGTGCATGCCGTCACCGGGGCCGACGGCGGCGGCGAGCGCCCCGTGCGGGTACGGGCCCGCGCGGTCCTGCTGGCGACCGGCGCGTACGAACGGCAGCTGCCCTTCCCCGGCTGGACGTTGCCCGGCGTCGTGGGTGCCGGGGGAGCGCAGGCCATGCTGAAGTCCGGGCTGGTGCTGCCCGGCCGGAGGGTCGTCGTGGCGGGCAGCGGTCCGCTGCTGCTCGCGGTGGCCGCCTCGCTGGCCGCCGCCGGCGCCAGAGTGCCGGCTGTGGTCGAGGCAGCCGGCTACCCGCGGTACGCCCGGCACCCCCGGGCGCTGGTCACCAACCCGCACAAGGTGGCCGAAGCGCTGGTCCACGGCGCCGCGCTGCTGTGGCACCGGGTGCGGCTGCGGCCGCACAGCGCGGTCACCGAGGTGCACGGCACCGACCGGGTGGAGGCCGTCACCGTCACACGTCTCGACCGCGACTGGCGCCCCGTACGGGGGACGGGGCGCCGGATCGACTGCGACGCGCTGGCCGTCGGGCACGGCCTCGTCCCCCAGATCGACCTGGCCACGGCGCTCGGCTGTACCACCCGCCCGCTGCCCGACGGCACCCGGGGCCTGGCCCTGGACGGCCTCCAGGAGACCTCGGTGCGCGGCCTGTGGGCGGCGGGCGAGACCGGGGGAGTGGGCGGGGCACAACTGGCGAGAACCGAAGGAGAGTTGGCGGGTATCGCCATCGCCGCGCGGGTGCTGGGCCGCGCCGCCCATGGCGGCCGGGTCCGGGAACTCGGGCGCCGCAGGGACCGGATGCGCGCCTTCGCCGACGCGATGGCCGTCGCCCACGCGCCCGGCCCGGAGTGGCCGCGCTGGCTCACGGACGACACCGAGGTGTGCCGCTGTGAGGAGGTCACCGCCGGGCGGATCCGCGAGGCGGCCGAGGACCTCGGAGCGCACGACGGCCGCACCGTCAAACTGCTGACCCGGGCCGGTATGGGCTGGTGCCAGGGCCGGATGTGCGGCCCGGCGGTGGCCTGTCTCGCGGCCCGCGGCCGTGACGCCGAACCACCGGCCGAACGCCGCCCGTTCGCCGTGCCGGTCCGGCTCTCGGTGCTCGCCGCGCTCGACGACCCCGCCGAGCCCCGGCCCGGGACCTCGGCCGACCCCGATCCCGATCCCGATCCCCTCCCTGGCCACGACGCCGACGCCGATCCCGGCTCCGACTCCGAGCCCGGCCCCGAGCCCGCGACCGATCCCCACCCCGAGGCCGGTCCCGCCCCCGGCGGCAACGGCTGACCCCTTGTCACCTTCCGTAGAGAGGTTTCGCCGGTATGACCACCACTGGCTGGACCAGCGCCCGCCCCTGGCGCGGCATCATGGTCGCCACCGCCCTGCCCCTGCGTGACGACCTGTCCGTCGACCACGACGCCTACGCCGAGCACATCCGCTGGCTGCTCGACAACGGCTGCGACGGTGTCGTGCCCAACGGCTCGCTCGGCGAGTACCAGACCCTCACCGACCAGGAGCGGGCCCGCGTGGTGCGGACCGCGGTCGAGGCCGCGGGTGACGCGGCGCGCGTCATGCCCGGCGTCTCCGCCTACGGCAGCGCCGAGGCCCGGTGCTGGGCGGAGCAGGCGGCCGGGGAAGGCTGCCGCTCGGTGCTCCTGCTGCCCCCGAACGCCTACCGGGCCGATGAGCCGGGTGTGCGCGCCCACTATGCCGAGGTCGCCCGGGCCGGCGTGCCGGTCGTCGCCTACAACAACCCCATCGACACCAAGGTCGATCTCACCCCCGGCCTGCTGGCCCGGCTGCACCAGGACGGCAGCGTCGTCGCCGTGAAGGAGTTCTCCGGTGACGTCCGCAGGGCGTACGAGATCGCCGAACTCGCCCCGGAACTCGATCTGCTGATCGGCGCGGACGATGTCCTGCTCGAACTCGCCGTCGCCGGTGCGGTCGGCTGGATCGCCGGATACCCCAACGCCTTCCCCGCCGGCTGCGCTGCCCTCTACCGCGCCGCCGTCGCCGGAGACCTGGCCACCGCCCGTCCGCTCTACGCCTCCCTCCACCCGCTGCTGCGCTGGGACTCCAGGACCGAGTTCGTCCAGGCCGTCAAGGTGTCCATGGATGTCGTCGGGCGCCGGGGCGGGCCCACCCGCCCCCCGCGTTCCCCGCTCACCGCGGAGGCCGAGGCGGCGGTGCGGGCCGCCACCGAGAAGGCCGTCGCCGACGGCCACCGCTGATCACCCGCCGCACCCCCACGGACAGCCCGCCCATCCACAGACCGAAAGACAGACCGAAAGGAAGCCCGTGCGCACCCGCCATGTCTTCCACGCCGTCGACTCGCACACCGAGGGCATGCCCACGCGCGTGATCACCGGTGGCGTCGGCACCCTCCCCGGCGCCACCATGGCCGAGCGCCGGACGTACGTCATGGAGCACCGGGACGACCTCCGGACGCTCCTGATGTACGAGCCGCGCGGCCACGCCGCCATGAGCGGCGCCATCCTCCAGCCGCCCACCCGCCCTGACGCCGACTACGGAGTCCTGTACATCGAGGTCTCCGGGCTGCTCCCGATGTGCGGACACGGCACGATCGGGGTCGCCACCGTCCTGGTCGAGACGGGCATGGTGCCGGTGGCCGAACCGGTCACCACCGTCCGCCTCGACACCCCGGCGGGGCTGGTGACCGCCGAGGTCCAGGTGGCCGACGGCGCGGCCACGGCGGTCACGCTCACCAACGTGCCGGCGTTCTGCGCCGCTCTGGACCGCAAGGCCGCCGTGCCCGGGTACGGCACCGTCACCTACGACCTCGCGTTCGGCGGCAACTTCTACGCCTTCGTCGAACTCGACGCGCTGGGGCTGCCGTTCGACCGGGCGCGCAAGGACGACCTGCTGGCCGCCGGACTCGCGGTCATGGACGCGGTCAACGCCTCACCCGAGCGGCCCGTGCATCCCGAGCGGCCGGAGATCGCCGGGGTCAAGCACGTCTACCTAGCCGCTCCCGGATCCGACGCCCGCCACTCGCGGCACGCGATGGTCGTCCACCCCGGCTGGTTCGACCGTTCCCCGTGCGGTACGGGCACCTCGGCCCGGATGGCCCAGCTGTACGCGCGCCGGCAACTGCCCCTGGGCCGCGACTTCGTCAACGAGTCCTTCATCGGCACCCGCTTCACCGGGCGGCTGACCGAGAAGACCACCGTGGGCGCACTGCCCGCCGTCGTACCGACCGTCACCGGACGCGCCTGGATCACCGGCACCGCCCAGTACCTCCTCGACCCGGACGACCCCTTCCCCGGAGGATTCCTCCTGTGACCGCCGCTGCCTCCCTCATCACCTCGCACAACCCGGCCGACCCCGCCGACGTCCTGCTGGAGATCGCGGCGCCCGGCGCCTTCGCGGCGGCCGGCACCGTGGAACGGGCCCGGGCCGCCCAGCCGGACTGGCTGGCCGGCGGGGCGGCCGCCCGCTCGGCCGCCCTCGGCGCGGTCGCCGACACCCTCGACGCCCATGCGGCCGAACTGGCCACGCTCGCCGTCCGCGAGGTGGGCAAGCCGCTCACCGAGGCCCGGGCCGAAGTCGCACGTACCGCCGCCATCTGGCGCTACTACGCCCAGGCCCCGTACGAACCGGCCGGTGCGGTCCACGAGACCGCCACGGGCCCCGGCCTGCTGCTCACCCGCCGCCGCCCGCACGGCGTGGCCGGGCTGATCACCCCCTGGAACTTCCCCTTCGCCATCCCGAGCTGGAAGGCCGCCCCGGCGCTCGCGGCCGGCAACGCGGTCGTCCTCAAACCCGCCCCCGAGGCCACCGCCTGCGCGCAGCGGCTGGCCGAACTCGTCCGACCGGCCCTGCCCGACGGGGTGTTCACCGTGCTGCCCGGCGGGGCGACGGAGGGCGGCGCGCTCGTCTCCGCCGCCGATGTCCTCTCCTTCACAGGCTCGACCGCCGTCGGCCGGGCCGTCGTATGCGACGCCACGGCCCGGGGCGTTCCGGTCCAGGCGGAGATGGGCGGCCTGAACGCGGCGATCGTCCTCCCGGACGCCGACATCGGGCGGGCCGCCGCCCATCTCGCCGCCGCGATCGCCGGCTACGCGGGCCAGAAGTGCACCGCCACCAGCCGGGTCATCGCGGTCGGCGCGGCCCTCGACCCGCTGCGCGAAGCCCTCTGCGAAGCGCTGCGGTCCGTTCCGTCCGGGGACCCGGCCGATCCGGCGACCGTGTGCGGGCCGCTCATCGGCCGGTCCGCCCGCGATCAGGTCGGTGACGCCTGGCGCGGCCTGGGGGCGCTCGTCGGCGGCACCGTACCCGAGCGGCCCGGCTGGTACGCGGCCCCGACGCTGGTGGAGAAGGTCCCCGCGGGGCACCGGCTGCTGCGCGAAGAGGTCTTCGGCCCGCTCGCGGTCCTGCTGGCCGCCGATGACCTGGACCACGCGGTGCGGATCACCAACTCCGTGCCGTACGGCCTGGTCACCTCGGTCCACACCGCCGGCCTGGACGCGGCGCTGCACGGGCTCGACCGGCTCGACACCGGGCTGATCCGGCTCAACGCCCCGTCCACCGGTGTCGATTTCCATCTGCCGTTCGGCGGCACCAAGGCCTCCGGTCACGGGCCGCGCGAACAGGGCCGGGCGGCACTGGAGTTCTACACCTCCAGCCGGACGTACACCCTGTCGCCCGCGGGAGCAACGTGACATTGTACGGTGGTGGTCCATACCAGACCGAAGGGATCATGACCACCATGGGGCACCTGAAGCACCGTGACCTCAACGCCGGCCGGGAGCGGCTGCGCGACCAGGTGAGCCATGCCCTGCGAGCCGCCCTGATCTCCGGCGAGCTGCGTCCGGGCGTGGTGTATTCGGCGCCCACCCTCGCCGAGGACTTCGGTATCTCCGCCACGCCGGTCCGCGAGGCGATGCTCGACCTGGCCCGCGAAGGCCTGGTCGAGCCCGTCCGGAACAAGGGTTTCCGGGTCACCGAGTTCAGTGAGCGCGACCTCGACCAGTACACCGAGATCCGCGCGCTGATCGAGATCCCCATGGTCGGCCGGATCACCCGCAGCGCCACCCGCGAGCAGCTGGAGGCGCTGCGCCCGGTCGCCGAGGAGATCGTGCGGGCGGCCCGCGACCACGACCTCATCGGCTATCTGGAGGCCGACCGGCGGTTCCACCTGTCGCTCCTGGCGCTCTCCGGCAACGACCGGCTGGTCGAGACCGTCGGCGACCTGCGCAAGCGCTCCCGGCTCTACGGGCTCACGGCCCTGGACGAGCGCGGTGAGCTGCTTCCCTCGGCCGAGGAGCACCTGGAGCTGCTCGGCCTGATGCTCGCGGGCGACGCGAAGAAGGCCGAGCAGTGCATGGCCAGGCACCTGGGCCACGTCCGCTCCCTGTGGGCCGGCGGCGACGGCTCACAGGGGAGTGCGCGGAGCGACAGGCCCTAGCCCGTCCGCTTCCTCTTCCTTCTCTTCTTCTTCCTTCCCTTCCTGCTATTCCTTGTTCTGGGCGTCCTCGTTCTGGGCCTTGTGCTTTTCCTTGATGCGCGCCGCTTCCTTGCGGACCTCGGCCTGGGTGGCGCGTTCCTTCTGCAGCCACTCGGGGTTCTCGGCCTTCAGCGCGTCGATCTGCTCCGTGGTGAGGGCCTCGGTGACACCGCCGCGCGCGAGGCCGGAAATGGAGACGCCGAGCTTCGCGGCGACCACCGGACGGGGGTGCGGGCCGTTGCGTCGCAGCTCCCGCAGCCACTCGGGCGGGTCCGCCTGCAGCGCATTGAGTTCGGTGCGCGAGACGACGCCCTCCCGGAACTCGGCGGGGGTGGCTTCGAGGTACACACCCAGCTTCTTCGCCGCGGTGGCGGGCTTCATCGTCTGGGCGGTCTGGTGCGACTTCATGGGTCCAGGGTATCGAGCGTGTGCGCGACCTCTGACCACGACCGGTAACCTGGTGGGGTGACAGGCTCGGAAACATCCCCTTCGTTCCGGCTCGCGTATGTCCCGGGAGTGACGCCCGCCAAGTGGGTGCGGATCTGGAACGAGCGCCTGCCGGACGTACCCCTGCACCTCGTCCAGGTATCCGCCGAGGAAGCCTCTGGGGTGCTGCGGGACGGCGGCGCCGATGCCGGGCTCCTGCGCCTGCCGACGGACCGGACCGACCTCAGCGCGATCCCCCTGTACACCGAGACGACGGTGGTGGTGGTCCCGAAGGACCACCTCGTGGCCGCGGCCGACGAGGTGACCCCCGAGGATCTGGCCGACGACATCGTGCTCCACCCCCTGGACGACACGCTCGACTGGGAGCATCCGCCGGGACGGCCGGCGATCGAGCGTCCCGCCACCACGAAGGACGCCGTCGAGCTGGTGGCGGCGGGCGTCGGGCTGCTCGTCGTGCCGCAGTCGCTCGCCCGTCTGCATCACCGCAAGGACCTCACCTACCGGCCGGTCACCGGCACCCCCGAGTCGCGGGTGGCGCTGTCGTGGCGGGAGGACCGGACCACCGATCTGGTGGACGACTTCATCGGGATCGTCCGCGGGCGGACCGTCAACAGCACCCGGGGCCGCCGTCCCGCCGCCCCGGCGGAGGCGCAGCGCGACCGGCCCGGCACGGGAGGCGCGCGGCGGCAGCCCGCGGCGGGGAAGCCGAAGCCCACGTCATCGGGCAAGGGGGCGCGGAGGGGCTCCGGCGCACCCAAGGGAATCAAGCGGGGCAAAAGGGGTAAACCCCGCCGCTAGTGACGTCCGCGGTGAGCTCGGGTGAGCGCTGAAGCGAGCACTGTGCCTTCAGCGCTGAAGTGAGCGCTGCGCCTCTCAGCGGCCCTGTGCAGCCTTGACGTTGTCGCCGAACGTCCAGTTCCCGGCCCCGTCCCAGTTGACCGACCAGGTCATCAGGCCCTTCAAGCCGTTGTGGTACGTGTTCCAGGCCCGCGTCACCAGGTCCGGAGGCATATGGCCGCCACCGGCGCCCGGCTGCGCGGGCAGTCCCGGAACCTGTTTGTCGTAGGGGACCCTGATCGTGGTGCCTTGGACCGTCAGCCCCTTGTCGAGGCAGTCCGTCTGCGCGGTGAACCCCTCGATCGTGCCGGCCGCGTACGAGTCGCCGCGGCATCCGTACATGCTGCCGTTGTAGTACTGCATGTTCAGCCACCAGAGCCGGCCGTTGTCCGCGTACTTCTTGATGATGGGGAGGTAGGCGCCCCAGATCGATCCGTAGGTGACGCTTCCGCCGGTGACATAGGCCGTCTCCGGGGCCATGGTCAGGCCGAAGTCCGGAGGCATCCGGGCGAGAATGCCGTCGATGATGCGGATCAGGTTGGTCTGCGAGGGCGACAGGCGGCTGATGTCGCCGCTGCCGCTGAGGCCGGTCTCGATGTCGATGTCGATCCCGTCGAAGTGGTGCGCCTGGAGGATCGGCACGATCGTGTCGACGAACCGGTCCGCGACGGTGCTGGAGCCGAGGTCGATACCGGCCGCCGCTCCGCCGATGGACATCAGGATCGTGAGGCCCTCGGCCTTGGCCTGGCACATCTCGGCCGGGGTCGGGACCTTCACCGTCGCGTCCATCCCGTCCTCCCAGAGGGCCGTGCCGTCCGAGCGGATGACGGGGAACGCCGCGTTGAGGACGTTGTATCCGTGATCGCGGATCCGGGCATCGGTGACCGGCGTCCAGCCGAACGGCGGATGGACGCCGTTCGCCGCACCGTCCCAGTTCTCCCAGTACCCCTGGAGGACCTTGCCCGAGGGCCTGGGCCCGGCCGCGCAGGCGGCGTCCCGGGGCGCGCTCGGCGCCGCGGCGATCAGCATGGGTGCGGTGACGGCCATGGCCAGGCCAACCCTCAGGAGACGCGACAGCCGACCGGTCACGCCGGGCTCCTTCCGTGGGGCGACGGGGTGCGCCACACCGTAAGTTGGTCCATACCTTTCGTCAAGGGGCGGCGAATGCGGGGGAGTTGGTGGCGTCATCGCCGCCTGGGTGCCAGGGTGAGGGAGCCTGGTCGGGCCGCTTCTCCGCACCTCACCGTCATCCCCGTCTCATGTCCACCTTCCGGGAGTCGCTGTACATGACCACCAACGAGTTCCGTCCCGACGCGTCCGCCACGCTCCGGTTCCCCGCCGGATTCCGCTGGGGCACCGCCACCGCCGCGTACCAGATCGAGGGCGCCGCACAGGAGGACGGCCGGGGTCCGTCCATCTGGGACACCTTCAGCCGGACGCCCGGCAAGGTCCTCCATGGCGACACCGGCGACACGGCCGCCGACCACTACCACCGCATGCCGGAGGACGTGGCGTTGCTCAGAGAGCTGGGCGTGAGCGACTACCGCTTCTCCGTGGCGTGGCCCCGGGTCCAGCCGGACGGGCGGGGCCCGGCCAGCCAGAAGGGGCTGGACTTCTACCGCCGGCTCGTGGACGAACTGCTGGACGCCGGTATCCGGCCGGTCGCCACCCTCTACCACTGGGACCTTCCGCAGCAGCTGGAGACCGGGCTGCCCGGCGACTCCGCCGATGCCGCGGGCGGCGGCTGGCCGCGGCGCGACACCGCCGAGCGCTTCGCCGACTACACGCGGTACGTGGCCGAGGCGCTCGGTGACCGGGTCGCCACCTGGATCACCCTCAACGAGCCGTGGTGCGCGGCCTTCCTCGGGTACGCGGCCGGCATCCACGCCCCCGGCCGCACCGACCCGGCCGCCGCGCTGCGCGCCGCGCACCATCTCAACCTCGCCCACGGGCGCTCCGTCCAGGCCCTGCGCGCGGCGCTCCCGGCCTCGGCGGAGATCTCCCTGACCCTGAACCTGTTCGCGCTGCGGCCCGCGCGCGACAGCGGGGCCGACCGGGAAGCGGTCCGCTGTGTCGACGCCGTCGCCAACCGGCTCTTCCTCGATCCGGTCTTCCACGGGCGGCTGCCCGAGGACCTGGTGCGCGATACCGCGGAGGTCACCGACTGGTCGTATGTGCACGACGGCGACCTGGAGGCCATCGCCACGCCCATCGACTCCCTGGGCGTCAACTACTACACGCCGCTGGTGGTCGCGGCCGGTGCGCACACCTCGCCCTCGTCGTCCCGGCCCCGGTCGCCGTGGCCGGGGGCCGCCGGAGACGTGCGGCTCCCGCCGGCGCCGGGGCCGCGTACCGCCATGGACTGGCCGGTGGACGCCGGCGGACTGTACGAGCTGCTGACCCGGCTCCGCGACGAGCTGCCGCACACCCCGCTCCTGATCACGGAGAACGGTGCCGCCTACCACGACTACGCCGATCCGGAGGGCCGGGTCCACGATCCCGAACGGATCGCCTACCTGCACCAGCACCTGGCCGCCGTGCACCGGGCGATCGCCGACGGGGCCGATGTGCGGGGCTACTTCGTCTGGTCGCTGCTGGACAACTTCGAGTGGGCGTACGGCTACAGCAAGCGGTTCGGCATCGTCCACGTCGACTACGCCTCGCAGCGACGCACCCTGAAGGACAGCGCCCGCTGGTACGCCGCAGTGGTCGCCCGGAACGGCGTGGAGGCGTAGGAACTTTCGTTCAACTGTCGTCAGAAGTACGGGAGTTGGGCGTCGGGTCCGCCGGATCCCCGGTCAGTCCGTCGGCTGTGCGGAGAACAGTGCGGTGAGGCCCATCCCGCCGGCGATCCCCAGCATGGCCAGGCCCCGGGCGCCGGGCGGGAGGTCCGGGGCCGGGGCGCGGACGAGCTGGCTGAACAGCCGGGTGACCAGGACCGCGCCGGAGGCGCCGAACGGATGGCCCAGGGCGAGCGCACCGCCGTCCAGGTTGATCCGCTCCTCCGCGATGTCCAGCGCGTCCAGCGAGGCGAGGACCTGCGCGGCGAAGGCCTCGTTGAACTCGATGCGCGCTGCCGCGATCCCCCGGCCACCGGAACCGGGGCCGGGGAGTGGGCCGTCCGGGGGGTCCGTGGCGAGATCCGGGCGCCGGGCCAGCAGCCGGCGGGTGGCCGCGACCGGGCCGATGCCCAGCAGATTCGGGTCCACACCGGCGGTACTCGCGTCGACGAAGGCCAGGGCGCGCCGGTGACCGAGCGCGCGGGCCACCGACCTGCTGGTGACCAGGACCATGGCCGCGCCGTCGTTGAGCGGGCAGGAATTGCCCGCGGTGACCGTCCCCTCCCCCGGGGCGGCGAAGAGCGGACGCAGCGCGGACAGCGCGGCCGGAGAGGTGCCGGGGCGGGGACACTCGTCGCGGGTGACGAGGCCGTGGTCGGTGGGTACGGGGGTGAGCTCCGCCGCGAACCGGCCGCTCCGCTGGGCACTGACCGCCCGGCGATGGCTGCGCAGGGCGAACGCGTCCTGCCGGTCGCGGGTGATGCCGTAGCGGGTGGCGACGTTCTCCGCGGCCACCCCCATGTCCGGGTCGCCCACCGACTCCGGTGCGAAGCGGGCCCGGGCGTAGAACTCGGGCATACCGCCCCGGCGTCGGGGCTGCCGTACCCGCCACGGGGCGGTGCTCACACTCTCGCCGCCGCCCGCGAGATACACCTCCCCGGCCCCGGCGGCCACCAGCCGGCAGGCGAGGACGACGGCCTCCAGGCCGGAGCCGCACTGCCGGTCCACGGTGACGCCGGGCACGTCCATCGGGAGCCCCGCCTCCAGCGCGGCCAGCCGGGCGAGGTTGCCGCCCCCGCCGGCCGCGTTGCCGACGAGGACATCGCAGACCCGCGCGGGCTCGGTGCGCGCATCGGCCAGTACGTCCCGGATCACGGCGGCGACCAGTTGTGACGCCTCGATCCCGGCCAGTGCGCCGCCGGCCCGGCCGATCGGGGTTCGGCGGGCCGCGACCACCACCGGCTGCCGGTCGTCGGGGAGTTCACCGTGCCCACCGGTCTCAGTCATCGGATCCCCCGGACGCGTCCGGGAACGGGACGAGCCGGGCGTCGCCCTCGGCCAGCCACTCCTCGACCCGGCCCCGCGCGATCTTGCCGCTCGACGTCAGCGGCCACGCGCGCAGGGTGTAGAAGCGGCGGGGCACCTGGTAACGCGGCAGGGCGGCGCCGCACAGCTCGCGCACCGCGGACTGGGTCAGCCCCCGGGTACCGGACCCGGTGACGACGGCGACCAGCGCCCGGCCCAGATAGTCGTCGGGGACGGAGGTCACCAGTGCCAGGTCGATCTGCGGCAGCCGGATGAGGGCGCTCTCCACCTCGGACGGGTAGACGTTGAGGCCACCGGTGATCACCATGCCGCCGCGGCCGAGGAGATGGAGGTGCCCGTCCGCCGTGAGCCGGCCGGTGTCCCCGACCGTGGCCCAGTCCCCGTCGGTACGGAAACTGCCCTCGCCCCAGACATACCCGTCGCATACCAGCGGACTCCGTACGTACACCGTGCCCTTCGTGCCCAGGGGCACGGGGGCGCCCCCGGCGTCGCGGAGCTCCAGCGTGACGGAGGGGAACGCCGTGCCGACGTCCTGGGCGGCGGTGTCGGGGCCGGGTGAGCCGACGGTGACGAAGCCCAGTTCCGAGGCGCCGTAGTACTCCCGCACCCGGGCCCGGGGCAGTAACCCGGCGACCGGCGCGAGCAGGCCGGGGGAGAGTTTGGCGCCGCCGCTGACCACCGTGGCCACCTCGTCGAACCGCTGCCCCGGGGGCGCGCCGGAGTCCTCGGTGGCGGCGCACAGGGCGCTGAGCATGCTCGGCACCACGACCAGCCGGCGGACGGATCCGCGTGCCAGCCGTCGCAGCACCGCCGCGGTGTCGAATCCGCTCAGCCCGTGGAAGGCCGCCCCGCTCTCCAGGCACTCGGCCAGTGCGTAGAGGCTCAGGCCGTGCGCGAGCGGGCCCGGTGCCAGGGTGTGCTGCCCGGCGTCCATGCCCCAGACCTCGCGGCCCTCGGCGAGGCTGATCCGCCAGGAGCGGCGGGAGCGGTGGAAGGCGTGCGGCAGGCCGGTGCTGCCGGAGGTGAAGCCGACCAGGAAGGGGGTGGCGTCCGCGCCGGGCGCCAGGTGTTCCGCCGGGTCGGCGCCGAGGCGTTCGCCGAGCCACCTGTCGTACGAGCCGGACGCATCGGATGAGCCGGACGCATCGGATGAGCCGGCTGGGCCGTCCGCCCCGGACGAGCCGGGCCCGTGCGCCGGTGCGGGTGGGCGCCCGTCGCCGGCGATCAGGGTCCGGATGCCGAGCCGGTCCGCCACGCCGTGCAGTGCGGTCTGTCCGGCGGAGCACACCACGAGGTCGGGGCGGAGCCGTGCCAGCACCGCGTGGGTCTGGGCCGTGCCCCAGTGCGGGTCCAGTACGGCGCAGACGCCCCGGCCCGCCGTCGCGCCGGTGAACAGCTCGGCGAAGACCGGGTGGTTGCCCGTGCCGATGGCGAGCAGGCGGGCGCCGGCGGGGAGCCACCGCCGGTCCTGCGGGGGGACGGTCCGCAGTCCGGCCGCCACCGCGGCGGCCCGCCGGGCCAGTTGGCGGTGTGTCACGACCTGGCCGTCGAGCGTGAAGGCGGCCTCCTCGCCACGGGGTCCGGCCCCGGTCCGCGCCACCTGTTGTGCCACCGGCATCCGCGCTCACCTCGGTTCGATCGGATAGGAGCGTCGTACGTTGTGCGCCACCGCGGCCGCGGCCGCCGCTTTGAGGAGGTCCCCGACCGCGAAGTACAGGGCGCCGGCCGCGGCCTTGCCCATACCGAGACCGGTGGTGAGCGCGGTCCAGGGGATGCCGATCGCGTAGACGGTCAGCAGACCGCCCGCGACACAGGCGGCGAAGTGGGCGGCGAGCTGCGGCACACGGCCCGTCAGCCGGATCGCGACCCGCTGCACCAGCAGTCCGGTGACGAACGCACCGGGAATCCAGCCCAGCAGATATCCGCCGGTCGGCCCGGGGATCACGCCCAGCCCGCCCCGGCCGCCGGCCAGCACCGGCAGCCCGAGCACGGTCAGCAGCACGACCAGCGCACAGGCACAGGCGCCGCGGACCGGACCCAGCACCGCGCCGGCGAGCATCACCCCCAGCGTCTGCAGGGTGATCGGCACCGGGACGATCGCGATGGTGACCGGCGGGACCAGGCCCAGCGCGACGATGATCGCGCAGAACAGGGCGATCAGGACGAGGTCCTGGGTGCTCATCAGGCGACGGGTGGGTGCGGTCATCCGGATGCCTTTCCGCCGGTCCGTTCGGTGTCTTCGGTCCGTTCCAGCCGTGCGGTCCGTGCGGTCCGTGCCGTCCGTGCGGTTCGTTCGGTCCGTGCGGTCCGTTCGTCACGGGCGGGGCCGCCGGAGCGGGCCGGCGGATAGCCACGGGCGTCGATGGCCGCCGCGATGTCCTCCGCCGACTTCAGCACCCGGATCACCAGGGGCACGATCAGCGCGACCGGACTGCCCCGCAGACCGCGCGCCGCCTGGGCCTCCCGGATCTCCTGGAACTGCCGGAACACCTCCGGGACGAAGCGCAGCGCCAGCGACACAGCGAGGGCGACCGCCGGCGCGTTCACCAGCCCCGCCCGGTCCAGCGGACGCAGCATCAGTTCCAGCACGCGCTGCAGTTCCGAGGTCCGGGTGGTGAACGTGACGCTCAGCGCGGACAGCAGCAGGACGGCCAGACGCAGCCCCACCACCAGCGCCGTGTGCACCGATTCGGTGAGGGCGGCGGCCGCCACCACCACGGCCAGCACCCCTGCCGGGCCACGGAGTTGCCGGACCAGCCGCTCCCGGGGCGCCCGTACGGAGAGCAGCAGGGCCAGGGCGAGGACGGCGCCCGGACCGAGGACGGCCACCGACCCGGTGAGGAAGACGGCCACGCCGCACACCAGCAGCGCCGCCAGCTTGCCTCCGGCCGGGGCGCGGTGCAGCGGCGAGGTGCCGGGCACGTACAGCGACACCCTCATGAGCAGTGCTCCACATACCAGGGCACGGCGGTCTGCGGCGTGCCGTCGTACACCACGCGGCCCTGGTCGAGGACGAGCACCCGGTCGTAGCCGGTCAGCAGATCGAGGTCATGGGTGAGGACCACGGCCTGCTGCGGCAGCTCCGCGATCACGGCCCGGAGCCGATTGCGGTTGCGCAGGTCCAGCAGGGTGGTCGGCTCGTCGAACACCACCGTCTCCGGCCGCATGACCAGCACCGCGGCCAGCGCGACGAGCTGCTTCTCGCCACCGCTCAGGGCATGAGAGGACCGGTCGGCGAGGGAACCGATGCCGAGGCGCTCCAGCTCGTCGCGGACCCGGCCCGGTATCTCCGCGCGGGGCACACCGGTGTTCCGCAGGCCGAAGGCCAGGTCCTCCTCGACGAGGGGCAGGACGATCTGGTTGTCCGGGTTCTGGAAGACGAAGCCGACCTGCCGGCGGATCCGGCGGGCGTCCTTCGCAGTGTCCCGGCCGTCGACCAGTACGGTGCCCGCACTGGGCAGGACAAGGCCGTTGAGCAGCCGGGCGAAGGTGCTCTTGCCGGAGCCGTTGGCGCCGATCACGCCGATCCGCTGCTCGGTCAGCTCGACGCCGACGGTGTCCAGCACCGTGCGGGGGCCGAAGCGTACGGAGACGCCGTCCAGGGTGATGCGCACGGTCACCGGCTCTCGGGCCGGCGCTGTGGCTCCGGGGCCTCCGCCGGCGCTTGCTCCGGGGCGTCATCCGGGGCGTCGTCCGGGGCGGGGCGCAGGGCGGCGAGCGCCTCGCGGGTCGGCGCCGGGATCGGGCGGGCCCGGCCGGCCTCCTTGTCGACGCACACCCAGACCACCTCGACCCGTGCGACCGGCGCCCGGTCCCCGGCGTGCACCATCACGGCGTCGAAGGCGAGACTGCTGGTGCCGATCCGCCGGACGTGAGCGGTGATGTCCAGGACGTCGTCGAAGCCCGCCGGACCCTCGTAGCACAGCTCGATCTTCTTGACGTGGTAGACGACACCGTGCGCGTCGGACCGGGGGTCGAAGCGCGCGGCCAGCCCCGCCTCGCGGAGCAGCTCGTTGACCGCGGTCTCCGCGTAGGAGCAGTAGACCCCGTTGTGCACATGGCCGTGCATGTCCACGTCCGAGAACGGAACTCGCTGCCGCACGGACCCCCGCTCTCCGTGTAGGGTCACCAGCTGCCTGTGCTGATGGCACCTTTGCCTATGACAGCAGCACGGTACCCAGCCGCCACCGCACTGTCACCACCATGTGAGGATTCGCCGATGCCCCGGAGCCTCCGCAGCATCGTCAGGGAATTCGGCCCCGCCGCCGAGGTGGTGGGCACCGAGGAGTACCTGCCCCCCCGGCCCGGGCCCGGTCAGGTGGCCGTCCGGATGCGGCTGGCGTGCGTCAACCCCTCCGACCTGGTGACCATTTCCGGTGCGTACGCCTCCCGTACCGTCCTGCCGTTCGTGCCGGGCTTCGAAGGCGTCGGGGTGGTCGCCGAGACCGGCCCGGACGTGCGGGACCTCCGGGCCGGGCAGCGGGTGCTTCCGCTCGGCAGCGCGGGCGCCTGGCAGCAGACCAAGGTGACCGACGCCCGGTGGTGCTTCCCCGTGCACCCCGGGCTCACCGACCAGCAGGCGGCCACCGCGTACATCAACCCGCTCACCGCACTGCTGATGGTCCGTCACCACGTCCTGGAACCGGGTGCGGGGACGGTGGTGGTGAACGCCGCCGCCGCCACGATCGGCCGGATGCTGATCCGGATGCTGAACCGCGCGGGGATCCGGCCGATCGCCGTCGTCCGCCATCCGCGCGGACTGACCCGGCTCGCCGGTACCGAGCTGACCGCGGCGGTGTGCACCGCCGACCGCGCGGCGGGGCAGGCCGTGCGCGAGCTCACCCGCGGCCTCGGCGCGGAGGTGGTGCTGGACGCGGTGGGCGGCGCGGAGGGCGCGGAGCTGGGCCGCGCGCTCGCCCCCGGCGGCACCCTCGTGCACTATGGCCTGCTCTCCGGACACCCCCTGCCACCAGAGCTGCCGGCCGAGCGGCGCGATGTACGGATCGTCCTGTTCCGGCTCCGGGACTGGGTGCACCGCGCGCACGCCGACGCCCCGGACCGCCTCACCGACGCCCTGACGGAGGCGTTCGGCCTGGTCCTGGATGGTACGGCCGCCTCACCGGTGGCCGGGGAGTACCCACTGGCCGCCGTACGGCAGGCGCTGGAGCGGGACACGGAGCCGGGACGGCGGGGCAAGGTGCTGCTCCGCCTCACCGGCTGACGGACGAACGACCCGGGCAACCGGGCAACGGGCGAGCGATCCGGGCAACTGGAAAGAGGGGCGAACACCCCGTACAACCGGACAAGGGGAGGGACCATGGCACTGCTGGCCGTTACCGGGACCGGTACGGAGGTCGGGAAGACCGTCACCACGGCCGCGGTGGCGGCGCTCGCGCTGACCGCGGGCCGGCGCGTCGCCGCGGTGAAACTCGCCCAGACCGGGGTGCTGCCCCACCAGGACGGCGATCTCGCCGAGGTGGTCCGGCTGGCCGGCCCCCTCGGCACCCGGGAGCTCGCGCGCTATCCGGAGCCGCTGGCGCCCGCCACGGCTGCCCGCCGGGCGGGGCTGCCGGGACTGCGCAGGGACGCCGCGGCAGCGGCCGTCCGGGAGCTGGACGCCGACCACGACCTCGTACTGATCGAGGGGGCGGGCGGCCTGCTGGCACGGTTCGACGACACCGGATGGACCCTGGCGGACCTCGCGGCGGACCTGGCCGCGCCGGTCGTGGTGGTCACCACCGCCGGCCTCGGCACCCTCAACGCAGCCGCGCTGACCGCCGAGTCGCTGGCCCGCCGGGGCGCCCGGCTGCACGGTGTGGTGATCGGCAGCTGGCCCGCACGGCCGGATCTGGCCATGCGCTGCAACCTCACCGACCTCCCCGAGATGACCGGCGGGCCGCTGATCGGCGTCCTGCCCCGGGCCATGGCGGAACGGGGCCGGGAGGCCTTCGCCGCAGCTGCGCGGGCCGGACTGGGTGCACCACTGGGCGGACGCTTCGAGGCCACGGACTTCGCCGTACACTGGCGGACCTGAGCGAGGGCGCCTTCCGGTGTTGTCCGGAGCCACCCCTTTTACGGTGCGGGACACCGGTGAATACTCGGCCACGGGACACCCGCACCGCACCGCACCGACACCCGGTCCGGTCTCATCCGTCCGAGCGGGAAGGACACCCGCCGTGGATACCGCCCCCACCGACACCGCTGCCCCCACCGACACTGCTGCCCCCACCGACACTGCTGCCCACGCCGCCCACGCCGCCCATGACGACCTGATCGGCACACTGGTCGACAAGGCGCTCCGGCGTGAACCACCCACCCGCGCCGAGGCCCTGGCCCTCCTGAAGACCCCCGACGAGGCCGTCCTCGACGTCGTCGCCGGCGCCTCCCGGGTACGCCACCGCTACTTCGGCCGCCGGGTGAAGCTGAACTTCCTGGTGAACCTCAAGAGCGGGCTCTGCCCGGAGGACTGCTCGTACTGCTCACAGCGGCTCGGCTCACAGGCCGAGATCCTCAAGTACACCTGGCTCACCCCGCGAGAGGCCGCCGAGGCCGCCGCACAGGGCTTCGCCGCGGGCGCCAAACGGGTCTGCCTGGTGGCCAGCGGACGCGGCCCCACCGACCGGGACATCGGGCGGGTCTCCGAGACCATCGCCGCGATCCGGGCCGAGAGCCCCGGCGTCGAGGTCTGTGCCTGCCTCGGGCTGCTCTCCGAGGGCCAGGCCGCACGGCTGGGCGAGGCGGGCGCGGACGCGTACAACCACAACCTCAACACCGCGGGGGACCGCTACGCGGACATCTGCACCACGCACACCTACACCGACCGCGTCGAGACCGTCGAACAGGCCAGGGCCGCCGGCCTCTCGCCGTGCTCCGGCCTGATCGCCGGCCTGGGAGAGCGCCCCGAGGAACTGGTCGACGTGGCCTTCTCGCTGCGCGCACTGGACCCCGACTCGGTACCGGTGAACTTCCTGATGCCCTTCAAGGGCACCCCTCTGGCCGGAGAATGGGGCCTCACCCCGCAGCACTGTCTGCGCATCCTCGCCATGGTCCGGTTCGTCTGCCCCGACGTCGAGGTCCGGCTGGGCGGCGGGCGGGAGATCCATCTGCGGGGTATGCAGCCGCTGGCCCTGCACCTCGCCAACTCCCTGTTCCTCGGCGACTACCTGACCAGCGAGGGCCAGCCGGGCGCCGCGGACCTGGAGATGATCCGGGACGCCGGCTTCGTCGTCGAGGGCATGACGGAGACCACCCTGCCCAAGCACCGGGACGACGCGGTCAGGGTACGCAGACGGGGCACGGGCACCGGCCTGCCCCCCAACCTGCCGCCCGACGCCCTGCCACACACCCCCGGCCCGCAGGCGGACACGTGACGTGACGTCGACGGATCCCGCCCTCGCGGTGGACCTGTTCTCACCGGAGTTCCTGCACGACCCCTACCCGGTGTACCGGACGCTGCGCGAGACCGGCCCGGTCCACCACGACCCGGGGACCGGCCTCTGGCTCGTCAGCGGCCACCGCGAGGTGCGCCGGGTGCTGCTCGACCCCGAGCTGTACCGTCCGGACAACGCGCTCGACGCGGTGGTCCGGCTGTCCGTGCCCGCGTTGCGCTGCCTGGCGAGGGCGGGGTTCACCCTCCCGCCGACGCTCGCCAACAACGGCACGGCCACCCACGCGGGCCTGCGGCGGCTGATCGCCGGCCTGCTCGGCCGTGACCGGGTGGCGGCCGCGGCGCCGGTGGTCGAACGCCTGCTGGCGCCACGCCTGGACCGGATCGAGCGGGAGCTCGCCGACCGGGGGACCTGCGATCTGGTCGCCGCGCTCACCCGGGACCTGCCGTTCGAGGTGATGCTCCGGGTGCTGGGACTGGAGGGCGACATCGATGTGGACATCGACCTGCTCGCCCGCTGGAACGACGCCTCCCTGGAACTGTTCTGGGGCGCTCCGCCCCGCGAACGCCAGCTGCCGCTGGCCCGGCTCGCCGCCGAGTTCCACCAGTGGCTCGGCGGCCTCACCGAGCGGGCGGCCCCCGGCGGCACCGGCCTCCTCGGACTGCTCGCCGCGCACCGGCACCCGGACGGTACGCCGCTGAGCCGCCAGGAGACCATCGCCGTCTGCTACTTCATGGTCATCGCCGGGCAGGCCACCACCGGGCAGATGCTCGCCACCATGCTGCTGCGCGCGGTGTCCGACACCGCGCTGTGGCCCGCGCTGGGCCGGGACCGCGCACTGGCCGCCGCCTGGGCCGAGGAGATGCTGCGCCGGGAACCGCCGTTGACCACCTGGCGCAGGGTGACCGCCCGGCCGGCCCGCCTGGGCGGAGCCGAACTGCCCGAGGGCGCCCAGCTGTTGCTGATGCTCGCGGCCACCGGCTCCGATCCGCGGATGTTCGCCCGCCCCGAGCGCCTGTGCCCGCACCGGCCGCATGCCCGGGAACACCTCTCGTTCGGGCTGGGGCGGCACCGCTGCCCCGGCGCCGCGCTCGCCCGCATGGAGGCCGGGACGGTACTGCACGCGGTCTCGGCGCGGCTGCCCGACCTCCGGCCGGCCCACGCCGGGCGGGACGTCCCGATGCGCGGGCTGCTGTCCTTCCGCGCGCCCCCCTCCGTCCCGGTCCGCCGGGCCGGAGGGGCCGGCCGGGACGGGCCGCAGGGCCGGGACGGAGTGCTCAGCCGGGACGGCAGTCCGCGATCACCGTTACCGCACCGTCCACCTGATCGTCCGTCAGGTCCGCCCGGGCGGTGAGCCGCAGCCGGGAGAACCGGTCCGGCACCGACGGCGGACGGAAACACCCCACCTCGACCCCCGCCTCGCGGCACCGCTCCCGCCAGGCCACTGCATGCCGTGCGGAGCCGGCCCGTACGGACACCACGCCGGCCCGGGCCGGGGCCACCGGCAGCCCGGCCGCGGCCAGTCCGGCGTGCAGCCGGGCGGCCACCGCGCGGACCCGGGCGGCCCGTTCCGGCTCCCGCCCGAGGACGCGGAGCGCGGCCAGGGCGCCACCCGCGCAGGCCGGTGCGACACCGGTGTCGAAGAGGAATCCGCGAGCCGTGTTGATCACGTGCTCGATCACCCGGCGCGGCCCCAGCACCGCGCCGCCCTGCGCACCGAGCGCCTTGGACAGCGTGACGGTGGCGACCGTGTCCGGGCTCCCGGCCAGGCCCGCCGCACCCAGCGCGCCCTCCCCGCGGCCGCCGACCACACCGAGTGCGTGCGCCTCGTCCACCAGCAGTCCGGCACCGTGGCGGCGGCAGACGGACCGCACTTCGGCCAGGTCGGTGAGGTCCCCGTCCACCGAGAAGACGGACTCGGTGACCACCAGGGCCCGTGGCCGGCGCCGGCCGGCCAGTACCTTCTCCAGCGCGGCGGTGTCATGGTGCGGGACGTCCACCACCTCGGCTCCCGAGAGCCGGCAGCCGTCGATCAGCGAGGCATGGTTCGCGGTGTCCGCCGCCACCAGGCTGCCGGGCCGGCACAGGGCCGTGACCGCCCCCAGATTGGCCAGATATCCGGAGGAGAAGACCAGGGCCGCCTCGGTGCCGCAGAACGCGGCGAGTTCCCGCTCCAGTTCGTGGTGCAGCCCGATGGTCCCGGTCACCACCCGCGCCGCGCCCGCTCCGGCTCCCCAGACGGCGGCGGCCCGGGCCGCCGCGGCGGTGACCTCGGGGTGGGTGGCGAGGCCGAGGTAGTCGTTCCCGGCCAGATCGATCCCCGGCCCGGCGGCGTCCCGGACCCGTACCGCACGGCGCAGGCCGGCCCGCTCCCGGCGCCGGGCGCTGTCGTCCAGCCAGGCGAAGACGGCTTCGGGCGGCGGCTGGCGGTCGTGCGCCGGCTGATCCATGCGGACTCCCTCGGACGTCGTGGCTCAGGGCTCGATCGAGGCTCAGGAGGCGGGGTCCACGTCCGGCAAGGCCCCAGTATCAGGCTCCCGTTGTGGCCGCCGAAGCCGAACGAGTTGGACAGCACGGGGCCCGGCGTCCACCGGCGTGGTGCTCCCCGTACCAGGTCCAGGCCGGGGCCGAGCCCGGGGTCCGGCGCCACCAGCCCCTGGACGGGCGGGATCAGACCGTGCACCATCGACAGCACCGCGGCCACCGCCTCCAGGGCACCACTGGCCCCGAAGACATGCCCGGTGGCTCCCTTGGCCGACGTGACGGCCGGCCCCGCCGTCCCGAAGACCCTTTCCAGCGCCCGGGATTCGGCGAGGTCGCCCTGGAGCGTGCCGGTGCCGTGCGCGCTGATCTGCGCGATGTCCGACGGGGCGAGCGCCGCGTCCCGCAGGGCCAGGGCCATGCACCGGGCGGCGCCGGAGCCGTCGGGGAGCGGCATGGTCACGTCGTGGGCGTCGGCGGTGCTCGCCGCGCCCAGGACCTCGGCCAGTACGGTGGCGCCCCGCGCCCGCGCGGTGTCCGCCGCCTCCAGGACCAGCGCCGCCGCTCCCTCGGCGACCGTGAACCCGTCCCGGCCGCGGTCGAAGGGCCGGGTACGGCCGGTGGCCGACAGCGCCCGCATGGTCGTGAAGCCCGCGAGGACCGTGCCGTGCGCGGCGGCCTCGGTACCACCGGTGAGGACGGTGTCGCAGACGCCGTACGCGATCAGCCGGGCGGCCGAGGCGATGGCGTGCGTCCCGGAGGCGCAGGCCGTGGTGACCGTCTCGCAGGGCCCTTGCCAGCCGAGCCGTTGCGAGACGGCGGCGGCCGCCGCATTGGGCATGACCATCGGCACTGTGAACGGCGAGACGCGTCGGTCACCGTGCCCCGCACGCACCAGGGACTGCCGTTCCATGGTGGTCACCCCGCCCAGCGCGGTGCCGAGGACGACCCCCGCGCGCTCCGGTCCGTACCGCGCGGTCAGCGCTTCGGCGCCCCCGGCGTCGGCGACGGCCAGCTCCGCCGACGCCACCGCGAACTGGGTGCAGCGGTCGGTGTGCCGGATCTCGGCCCGGTCCATCCAGCGCCCGGCGTCCCAGGGTTTCAGCGGCCGGTGGCCGGGCGGCGCCGACGGCGCGGGCACCAGCAGGTCCCGCCACAGGGCGTCCGTTCCGGTCCCCGCGGCCGTGACGCTGCCCAGCCCCGTCACGACCACCCGCCGGGCGCCGCTCATGTCCGCGCGCGGACCAGCTCGCAGGCGTCGCGGACGGTGCGTACCGACTCGACGCCTTCATCGGGCAGAGCGACCTGGCAGGCCTCTTCGACCGCCATCAGCATTTCCACCAGGGTCAGGCTGGTGGCCCCCAGATGCTCCGTGAACTCCGCCTCCATGGTCACCTGTTCCGGTGCGACCTGCAGCACCTCCACCGCGCAGGCCCGGACCTTCTCGAACACCTCATCGGTCATCCGCCACGGCCTCCCCAGGAACGCTCCGCCCGAGCACGCGCGGACGGAGTGTACCGCCGGGTGCCGTGGCTGTCTGTGCCGTTTCAGGCGCACACGGCCCCCGGGGAACGGGCTGCCGGAGATCCTGGCCGGGGCGGTTCTTGTTGGCCGGACAGCTGTCCGATAAATTCACGTAGCCCCTTCGCCTCCTCCTCGAAGCCGCCGCGCGCCCGGTACGCGACAGACGCGAAAGAAGGCTGCTCATGGCCCGATCGACGTCCAGCGTCATCACCCTGGACATCAACGGCGAGAAGCACACCCTGCCCGTCGACCACCGCAGCACCCTGCTCGACGCGCTGCGCGAACACCTCGGTCTGACCGGTACCAAAAAGGGCTGCGACCACGGCCAGTGCGGTGCCTGCACGGTGCTGGTCGACGGCCGCAGAGCCGTCTCCTGCCTGCAGTTCGCGGTGGCGGCCGAGGGGCGCGCCATCACCACCATCGAGGGCGTGGCGGACGGTGAACGGCTGCACCCGGTGCAGCAGGCCTTCCTCGACCTCGACGGATACCAGTGCGGCTACTGCACGCCCGGGCAGATCTGTTCGGCCGTCGCGGTGCTCGAGGAGCACGCGGCGGGCTGGCCGAGCGCGGCGACCGACGACGTACGGCCGTCAGCGGGACCGCCACCGCTGACCGACGACGAGATCCGGGAGCGGATGAGCGGCAACCTGTGCCGCTGCGGTGCGTATGTGGCGATCGTCCAGGCGGTCGCCCGGGCGGCCGGCAGCGGCCCGTGCGCCGAGCGGGCGGCGGGGCGCGGTCCGGCGGCCGGCGCGGAGGTGACGGCATGAGGGAGTTCGGCTACCGGCGGGTGTCCGACGTCCGGGGCGCGGTGGCCCTGCTCGACGCCGAGCCCGACGCGCGGCTGCTCGGCGGCGGCACCAACCTCGTCGATCTGATGAGGGCCGGAGTGGAGCGCCCCGGCCTGCTCATCGACGTACGGGAGCTGCCGCTCGACCGGATCGCCCGCACGGACGGCGGCGGGCTGCACATCGGCGCGACCGTCACCAACAGTGATCTGGCCGCGCATCCCGAAGTGCGCCGCGCCTACCCCGCGTTGGCCCAGGCCGTGCTCGCCGGGGCGTCCGGGCAGCTGCGCAACATGGCCACGGTCGGCGGGAATCTGCTGCAGCGCACCCGCTGCGGCTACTTCACGGATGTGACGAAGGCCTGCAACAAGCGCGTGCCCGGAAGCGGTTGCCCGGCCGTCGCGGGCGAGCACCGCAACCACGCGATCCTCGGTGCCTCCGCGCACTGTGTGGCCGTCCACCCCTCGGACATGGGGGTGGCGCTCACCGCCTTCGACGCCGCGGTGTCGTACGAAACGGTGGCCGGAGCCGGGGAGTTGCCGCTGGCGGAGTTCTACCTCCCGGTGCGGGACACCCCGCACCGGGAGACCGCGCTGCCGGCCGGCGCGCTGATCACCAGTGTCACCCTGCCGCCGGCTCCGGTCGCCGCCGTCTCCCGCTACCGCAAGGTGCGCGAGCGCGCGTCGTACGCGTTCGCGATCGGGGCGGTCGCCGCCGCCCTCGACGTCCGGGGCGCGGGCGCGGACGGCGGAGCCCGGGGCGCGGTCGTCCGCGACGTCCGGCTCGCCTTCGGGGCGGTGGCCTCCCGGCCGTGGCGGGCCCGGGAAGCCGAGCGGCTGCTGACCGGGGGACCGGCGAGTGCCGAGGCGTTCACCGCCGCACTGGACGCCGAACTGGCCGCCGCCGAGGCGCTGCCCGGCAACGGGTACAAGGTGGCGCTGATCCGCGATCTGGCCGTCGCCCTGCTGACCGAGCTGACCGAGGAGAGCGCCGGATGACCACGTCCCCGACCACGCCCCCGGCCGCGGCCGGGACCGCGACCACGCCCGCCTCCGGGGCGACGGGGGCCGTCGGCACCGCGTACCCCCGCGTGGAGGGCCGGGCCAAGGTCACCGGGGCGGCCCGCTACGCCGGTGAGATCTCGTTCGGTGAACTCGCTCACGGCTGGCTGGTGTCGTCCCGCATCACCCGGGGCCGGATCCGCTCCGTGGAGTCCGCGCCCGTGCTGGCGATGCCCGGCGTTCTCGCCGTCCTCCACCACGGGAACGCCCCGCGCGTCGACGGGGACTACACCGGCCCGCTGGGCCCGCCCGACCCGACCATCCTGCTCTTCGGCGACGACCGCGTGCCGAGCGCCGGCTGGCCGGTGGCGCTGGTGGTCGCCGAGACCTCCGAGCAGGCCCGCGAGGCCGCCGAGACGCTGGTGGTCCGGTACGACGAGGAACCGCACGACGTCGAGTTCCGGGCCGGCCGCCCGGGCACGCACACCCCGCCCGGCATGACCAGGGAGAAGGGCGATCTCGACGCCGCACTCGCCGCGTCCGCCGTCGTCGTGGACGCGGAGTACACCACGCCGGAGGAGCACCACAACCCCATGGAGCCGCATGCGGCCACGGCGTTCTGGGACGGCGGCCGCCTCGAGGTCGTCGACTCCAACCAGAGCAGCATGTGGGTGGCGGAGGAACTCGCGAAGCTGTTCTCCCTCGACCCGGCAGCGGTGCGGGTGCGGTCCGAGCACGTCGGCGGCGCGTTCGGGTCCAAAGGGGTGCATCCGCACCAGGTGGCCGCGGTGATGGCCGCGACCCTGCTGCGGCGTCCGGTGCGGGTCGTGCTGACGCGCCGCCAGATGTTCTCGCTCATCGGCCACCGGAGCGCCACGGCACAGCGCGTCAGGCTCGGCGCCGACGCCGACGGGCGCCTGCGCGCCATCGACCACCAGGCGTACAGCGCCACCTCGACCGTGCACGAATTCGTCGAGCAGGGCGCCGACGCCGCGCGGGTGCTGTACGACGCCGACGCCCACCACACCGGCAACCATGTCGTCGCGCTCGATGTCCCCTCCCCGACCTTCATGCGGGCACCGGGGATGGCCCCGGGCTCGTTCGCGCTGGAGTCGGCGCTCGACGAACTCGCCGAGCGGTGCGGTATCGACCCGATCGCACTGCGCGCACGCAATGAACCGGACGTCGGGCCGCTCTCCGGACTGCCGTTCAGCAGCCGCAATCTGCTCGCCTGCTTCCGGGAGGGGGCCCGCAGGTTCGGCTGGGCGGACCGCGACCCGCGCCCCGGCGTCCGCCGCGCAGGGCGCTGGCTGCTCGGGACCGGCATGGCCGCGGCCTCCTTCCCCGCGGGCGTCGCCCCGTCCACCGCGGCCGTGACGGCGGAGGCGGACGGCACCTTCACCGTACGGATCACCGCGGCGGACCTGGGCACCGGGGCGCGGACCGCGCTGACGTCGGTCGCCGCGGATGCGCTGGAGACGACGCCGGACCGGGTCCGGGTACGGATCGCGGACAGCGACTTCGGCCGGGCGTGGGTCGCCGGCGGGTCGATGGGCACCCGCTCCTGGGCCTGGGCGGTCATCGCGGCGGCCCGCGCACTGCGCGAGCAGCTCGACCTGGGCGGCGGTGTTCCGCCGCAGGGCATCACCGTACGGTCCGACACCACCGAGGCGGTCGCCGCACTGGCCGAGCGGGAACGCCACTCGTTCGGGGCGCAGTTCGCCTCGGTCGCCGTGGACCCGGCGAGCGGCGAGGTCCGGGTACGGCGGATGCTCGGCGTCTTCGCCGCGGGCCGGATCGTCAATCCGCTCACCGCGCGCAGCCAGCTCATCGGCGGGATGACCTGGGGGCTCTCCATGGCGCTGCACGAGGAGGCGGTCCGGGACCAGGCGTCGGGCGGGCTCGTCGGCGCCGACCTCGCGAGCTACCACTTCGCGGCGCACGCCGACGTCCCCGTCATCGAGGCGGACTGGGTGGACGACCCGGATGACGACGACCCGGTGGGCATCAAGGGGATCGGGGAGCTCGGCATCGTGGGCGCCGCCGCGGCGATCGCCAACGCGGTCTGGCACGCCACGGGCGTACGCCACCGGCACCTGCCGATCCGGCCCGACCGGATCCTGACGGCGTAGACCGGCCCTGCGCACGGCGGACTCCCCTCCTTCTCCTCCCGCCTCCTCCCGCGGGGGCGGTGCGGGCCATGAGGTTTCAGCCATCAGGCGTGGATGAAAAGTGGGTGAAGGCTGAGGGGGTGACAGGGCTCCGGTGGCTGGACAGACGGGGAGGTCCGGGGTGGTGGCGGACGTCAGGGTTGTGTATCGATACCGCCGGTATGCCGTGATGCGCGCCGATGTGACGGTGTTACGGAGAGCAGTCGCCGGTGCGCGGAGTCGTGGTGCGGCCGAGGGGCGGGTCTGGCCGGGAAATCATTCGTTTGCGCAGGTGGTGGAGGTGCGGCGGAGGTTGGGCGGCCTGGCTGTCGAAGGGGCCGCTGTCCCTGCGGGGTTGACGGAGCGTTGATGTCCGGCCGCGGGCGGGGTGACGGCCGTCTCGGCCGGGTGTGGCCGTAGCCGTGCCCTCAAGCGTATGAGTAGTGATCAATTCCGGTTATAGTGCTACCAGTTGGGTGCGCGGAGTGAGCGGTCTCCGTGTTCCCGGCTCATGACTGTATTGCCGCCTCGGATGGGTGGGAGCGGCGGGACGGATATCGTGCCTGTCGCGCCGCATCCGGGCGCCACGTAAGCCCCATGATTGAGGATGCTGATGGTTCGTACTGCGTCGTCACCCGGAGGCTCGCATTCCGGCTCCGTTGCGGCGTGGTCGGCGCCCGCTGCCGTGGCCGCCGTGGGGACCGCGGTCGCCGGACCGCTCGTGCCCGCCGCGGCCACCGGCGCGGTGATCTGGTGCGGCGCCCTCGCCACCGTGGCCATCGCCCTCGTATCGGCGGTGGCGGCACGGCGGGGCCAGGCCCTGGCCGCGGTGCGCGCCGAGGCCGCCGAGCGCGAGACCCGGCTCCTCCAGCATCTGCGGCAGCAGGAGGCGGCCACGATCCGCCTCGCCGAGGAGCAGCTGCCGGTGGCCGTCAGCAAGCTCCAGGAGGGCGAGTTCGCCGAGGACGTGCTGGAGTCCCTCACCGTCACGGACGACGGGCTCAGCCCGCAGTTCCGCGCGGCGCACGAGGCCCTGCTGCGCTCGGTGGTCGAGGCGGTGCAGGCCGAGGAGTCGCTGCGCGACTCCGCGCAGCGCGGTGTGGTCAACGTCGCCCGCCGGGTCCAGGCCATCGTGCACCAGCAGGCCACCGACCTGCGCGTGATGGAGGACCGGCACGGCCAGGAGCCGGCGTTCTTCGCCGACCTGCTCAGGCTCGACCACGGCACGGCGCTCATCGGGCGGCTGGCGGACAGCATCGCCGTCCTCAGCGGTGCCCGGCCGGGACGCCAGTGGAGCAAGCCGGTGCCGCTCTACAGCGTGCTGCGCGGTGCGATGTCGCGGATCCTCGACTACCAGCGGGTGGAACTGCACTCCGTCGCGGAGGTCGCCGTCGTCGGACCGGCCGTCGAGCCGCTCATCCACGCCCTGGCCGAGCTGCTGGACAACGCCACCCGGTACTCGCCGCCCAAGACCCGCGTCCATCTGACCGCGGTGGAGGTGCACATGGGCATCGCCATCGAGATCGAGGACGGCGGTATCGGCCTCAGCGAGGAGGCCCGGGAGCGGGCCGAGCGGATGCTGACCGAGGCCCAGGCCGGGATCGACCTCAAGGACCTCGGCGAGTCGCCGCGGCTGGGACTCGCGGTGGTCGGCCGGCTGGCGCGGGCGTACGACTTCCAGGTGGCGCTGCCGCCTTCGGCCTACGGGGGAGTGCGCGCCGTCCTGAGCGTGCCGAAGACGTCGATCACCACCGCGCCCGCACCGGGCAGGGCACACGGCATCGGCGCGGCCTCGGGCCCGCGTCCGGAGGTCCGCCGGCCCGGGCCGCCCGCCGCGGCGGTGGCCGACGACATCCCGATCGAGCACGCGGCGCCGCGGACCGCGCAGACCGGCACCGGCGGACGCGACGAGGACACCGGCACCCACGCCGCGGTGGACCGCGGCCGTGCCGAGGAGCCGCCCACCGCGACCACGGTGACCGCCAGCGGCCTGCCGCAGCGGCGCCGGCGCGCTCCGAATCCGGCCCGTAAGGCGGCGCCCCCCAGGCCGGGCCCGGCGGCGACCGCGCACGAAGAACCGGCGCCCGGTGTCTGGATGGCTGAACTGCACAGTGGCCTCGCCGGCGAGCGGCAGACGTCCGCACCCGCCCGGACCAGCAACGACACGTCAGACAAGGGTGAGTAACCGATGCAACAGCGTGCGGATATGGACTGGATGCTCAAGGACCTCGCGGAGAGCGTCCCCCAGACCCGCCATATCGTGGTGCTGTCGTCCGACGGCCTGTGCATGGCCCGGTACGACACGAGTGCGGACACCGCCGACCGCCTGGCCGCCATCGGTTCCGGACTGCAGAGCCTCTCCACCGCGGTCGCCGCCGAATTCCCGCACAGTAACGGCCGGATGCGGATGGTCGTCATCGAGGTCAACGGCGGCTTCCTGTACCTGATGGCCGCCGGCGCGGGCGCCCATCTCGCCGTGCTCGCCGACGAAGGCGTGGACGCGGGCCTCGTCGGACAGTGCATGCGCGACCTCGTGGCCCGGATCGGCGCCCACCTCACCAGCCCGCCGCGGGCCGACGGACCGACGCGGTGAGCCCAGCCGGTCAGGACTGGGACGAGGGCGGGCCGGAGCGGCTCTACGTGATAACGGGGGGCCGCTCACAGAGTGACCAGCACGCCCCGCTCGACCTTGTCACACTGATCGTCGCCACCGAGGAATCGCAGCTGGGCATGCAGCCCGAACTCGCCGCCATCCTCCGGATCTGCCGCACGCCGCTCTCCGTCGCCGAGATCTCCGCGCACCTGGCGCTGCCGGCGAGTGTCGTCGGCGTACTCCTCCAGGACCTCCTGGCCGATGGGCGGGTGGAGGCCCGTGCACCGGCCGCCACACACCCCGACATAGCACTGATTGAGGCGGTTATCCATGGTCTCCAGAAGCTCTGACACCGTCACGGAGCCTCGGCATGAGGACCAGTTGCCGTCGACGGTCTCCACCGCCGTCAAGATCGTCATCGTCGGTGGATTCGGCGTCGGCAAGACCACTCTGGTCCGCTCGGTGAGCGAGATCCGGCCGCTGACGACCGAGGAGACGATGACGGAGGCCGGCGCCGGCGTCGACGACGTCTCCGGGATCGAGCGCAAGACGGTGACCACCGTCGCCATGGACTTCGGCCGGATCAGCCTCAACGAGGAGCTGGTGCTCTACCTGTTCGGCACGCCCGGCCAGCAGCGGTTCTGGTTCCTGTGGAACGGCCTCTTCGAAGGCGCGCTCGGCGCCGTCGTCCTGGTCGACACCCGGCGGCTCGAAGTCAGCTTCGACGTCATCGGCCGCCTGGAAGAGGCCGAAGTGCCGTTCGTGATCGCCGTCAACGCCTTCCCCGACGCCGACTCCTACCCCGTCGAGGAGCTGCGCGGCGCCCTGGACCTGCCGGAACAGGTGCCGATCGTGGTGTGCGACGCCCGCGAACGGGCGTCGAGCCGGGACGTCCTGATCACCCTCATGCGCTACCTGCGCTCCTTCGCCCAGACCTCGGAGCCCCAGTGACCGCCAACCTCCCCGAGCGCCCCGCCGATCACCACCCGGCTCCGCCGCCGGGCTGCCCGGCACACGGCGGCGCCCCCGGGAACCTGTACCGCCTGCACGACCCCGAGGTCCAGGCCGAACTCGTGGCCGTGTACGAGAAGCTGCGCGCCGAGTACGGCCCGGTGGCCCCGGTGCTCGTCCAGGGCGACCTCCCGGCCTGGCTGGTCCTCGGGCACCGGGAGAACCTGGAGATCCTGCGCACCCCGAGCGTCTTCTCCCGCGACTCACGGCACTGGCGGGACATGGCCGAGGGCAACGTACCGGCCGACCACCCGCTGACGCCGGTCACCACCTGGCAGCCGCTGTGCGTCTTCGTCGACGGGGAGGAGCACCGGCGGCTGCGCGGCGCGGTCACCGACAGCCTGGGCCGCTTCGAGTCCCGCGGCATCCGCCGCCATGTCACCCGCTTCACCGACCAGCTGATCGACGAGTTCGCCGGATCGGGGACGGCCGACCTGGTGGGCCAGTTCGCCGCCGAGATCCCGCTGCGCGTGATGACCCAGCTGTTCGGTATGCCGGAGGAGCACGGACCGGGCCTGACCGCCGCCGTCCAGGACGTGCTCAAGGGCACCAAGACCGCGGCGGCCAGCAACACCCACCTCACCCGGACCCTCCAGCAGCTGGTCGAACGGAAGCGCGCCCGCCCCGGCCACGACTTCCCGTCCAAGCTGATAGAGCACCCCGCCGGTCTCACCGACGACGAGATCCGCGAACACCTGCGGCTCATCCTCACCGCGGCCAACGAGACCACGGTCAACCTGATCGCGAACACCCTGTGCACGGTGCTCACCGACCCCCGGTTCCGGGCGCACCTGACCGGCGGCCATATGACCCTGCCGGACGCGCTGGAGCAGGTCATGTGGGACGAGCCGCCGCTGATGACGCTGCTGGGGCGCTGGGCGACCAGCGACACCCGGCTCGGCGAACAGACCATCAGGAAGGGGGACATGCTGCTGCTCGGCCTGCGCGCGGCGAACGTGGACCCGGCGATCCGCCCCGACCTGACCGCCCCGGTGCACGGCAACCGCTCCCATCTGGCCTTCAGCGGCGGCCCGCACGAGTGCCCGGGCCGGCACATCGGCCGGGCGATCGCCGACACCGCCGTCGACACCCTGCTGACCCGGCTCCCCGACCTCCGGCTGGCCGTTCCCGAGACGGAACTGGAGTGGTCGTCGTCGTTGATGTACCGCCATCTCGTCGCGCTGCCGGTGCAGTTCACCCCGAACGGGCGTTAGCGACGCCCGTCGTCCGGATTCCGGATGGGGCGTCAAGGGGCCGGACGAGGAGCGGCGTATGACCTCTGTATGGCCTCCGTTCGGCCGTTGTCAATGTGATTCTCATTGCCTCACTGCAAGGTGTGGTCCCGTCCTAAAGTGATGCCGATGTGCGCACTGATGCTGGGGAGCACCGATGGGGCAGGCGTGGGCGTACGGTCCGCTCACGGCAGCCGCTGCGATACGGCAGGCATCAGCCGGCCTGCACCGGACGCAGAGCAGGTGGCCCAAGCCTGAGGCTCCCGCCTCCCGTTCGCGTCCGACGTCCCCCCCGTGTGGAGCCCTGATGAACACCAGCACGCCCTTCGCCGGCACCCGGAACCCCGCTGCGGACTCCGCCCCGCCAGGTGCCGCACTGCCCGGCCTGTTCGCCCACCGGGCGGCCCGCGCACCGCACAGCCAGGCCGTACGGGACGGGGACCGGGTCTTCACCTACCGGGAACTCGACGCGTGGTCGGAGTCCGTATCACGAGCGCTCCGCGCCCGGGGCATACGCGGTGGCGAGGCCGTCGCCGTCCTGGGCACCCGCTCCTGGGAGGCGACGGTCGCCATGGCCGGCATCCTGAAGGCGGGTTCGGTCTGCGTTCCCGTGGACGTCCACTATCCCTCGGCCCGCACCGCGGAGATGCTCACGGACGCCCGTACGCGGCTGGTCGTGGTCCTTCCCGGGCATACCGCGGCCGCGCCGGGCCCGGACCACGGACCGGCCGGGTGGGTCGCCTTCGACGACCTGATGGCGGCGGACCCCGGCCCCGGCGGTGACCTCCCGGCAGCCGTGCGGCGCCGGCCCGACGACTGCGCGTACATCCTCTTCACCTCCGGTACCACCGGCCGCCCCAAGCCCGTGGTCTTCCCCCACCGCGCCGTGACCCGGCTCGCCGTCGGGGACCACCCCTGGTGCCCCGGCCTCGGCACCCGCGTCCTGCAGACCTTCGGTCTCTCCTTCGACGGCTCGCTCTTCGAGACCTGGACCACGCTGATCAACGGGGGCTGCCTGGTCGTGGCCGAACGGGACGTCCTCCTGGACACCGAGCGGCTCCGGTCGCTGATCCGTGCCGAACGCATCACCCACGCCTTCCTGACCACCAGTCTGTTCCACCACGCCGTCCGCACCCACCCCGCGATCTTCGGCTCCCTGGAGACCGTGCTGATGGGCGGCGAGGCCATGGACCCGGACCTGACCGCGGCCGTCTGCGTGGCCGGGCGGCCCCGCCACCTCATCAACGGCTACGGCCCGACCGAGGGCGGCATCATGGTCACCGCGTACGACGTCGACGAGGTACCGCCCAGTGCGCCCGCCATCCCGATCGGGCGGCCGGTGGCCGGCAGCAGCTGCCATCTGCTGCGCGCCGACGGCACCCCGGCCGGTGTGGGGGAGGACGCGGAGATCCATATCGGCGGGGAGGGCCTCGCCCTGGAGTACCTCGACCGGCCCGAGGAGACCGCCCGGGCCTTCGTCACCCACCACACCCCCGAGGGAGCGGCGCTCCGGCTCTACCGCAGCGGCGACCTGGGGCGCCTGCGCGCCGACGGCACGCTGGAGTTCCGGGGCCGGACCGACCGCCAGGTCAAGGTCCGCGGCTTCCGGATCGAACTGGACGCGGTGGAAGCCCTGCTGCGCGGCCACCCCGACGTCGCCGAAGCCGCGGTACTCGTCCGGAGCAATGACGGCATCGGCAAGGGACTCACCGCCTTCGTCACCGCGGCGAACTCCGCCGCGCCCGGCCAGGCAGCCCTCCACGCCCACCTCTCCGGCAGTCTGCCCGCGCACGCCCTCCCCGCCCCCATCACCGTCCTCGACCGCCTCCCCCTCACCGTCAACGGGAAGACCGACTACGCGGCGCTGCGGAACTCGGCCGGTCCCGCCGCGCCCCGGTGCGGCACCGCACCGGCCGCCGGCCCCCGCAGCGGCGACCCGGTCGCGGACATCTGGGCAGAAGTGCTCGGCACGCCGGTCTCCGAAGGCACCGACTTCTTCGCCGCCGGAGGCAACTCTCTGCTGGCGGCCCACACGGTCACCCGCACCCTCGCCGCCCTCGGGCTGGCCGCGGACCGCTTCGCACCGCTGCTGCGGAGGCTGCTCGCCACCCGCACCCTCGCCGCCTACCGCTCCGCGACCCGCCGCGCGCCCGCCGGCCGGCCCGGCGGCCCGGAACCGGAGGACACCCCGCGGCCGGACTTCGAGGCCGAGGCCCGGCCGGAGCCGCTCCCGCCGGTCTCCCCGGCCCCCGCGCCCCGGCCCGCCCGGGCGCGCCACATCCTGCTCACCGGGGCCACCGGATTCGTCGGGGCGTTCCTCCTCGAACGACTGCTGAGGGACACCGACGCCACCATCCACTGCCCCGTCCGCGCGGACAGCAGCTCCCGGGCGACGCGCCGTGTCCACGAGGCGATGGAACGTTACGGCCTGCGGCTCACCGCACCCGAGCGGGTCCATGCTCTCCCCGCCGACCTGGCCCGTCCGGCCCTCGGCCTGGCCCCCGCCGACTTCGACCGGCTCGCGGACACCGTGGACCTCGTCCTGCACAACGCGGCACACGTCAACTTCCTCTACCCCTACCAGCAGTTGCGGCAGGCGAACGTGGCGGCCGTCCGCACCCTCGTCCGGCTGGCCGGGCCGCGCCGGATCCCCTTCCACTACGTCTCCTCGACCGCGGTGTTCGCCGGCAGCGGCGTCGGCGGCGTACGGCAGGTCGACGAGACCACCCCGCTCAGCCACCCCGAACTGCTCAGCATGGGGTACCCCGAGACCAAGTGGGTGGCCGAGCGGCTGCTCGGCCACGCGGCCGGTGCCGGACTGCCGGTCACCATTCACCGTCCGTACGAGATAACCGGCCACAGCCGGACCGGAGCCTGGAACACCGCCGGCGCCATCTGCGCCGTCTTCGACGCCATCGTGCGGATGGGCCTGGCGCCCGCGGTGCCGCTCCCGCTCAACCTGGTGCCCGTCGACGCCGTCACCGACGCGATCGTCGGCATCGCCACCCGGCTGCCGTACCTCGGCGGGGCGGTCCATCTGACCAACCCCCGGCCGGCGTTCCTCGCCGACATGGTCGGCCGGATGCGCGCCGCCGGGCACCACGTCGACGAGGTGAGCTACCCGCGGTGGACGGAGGCGCTGGCCGACCATGTGCACGCCCACCCCACCGCGCCCATCGCACCGTTCGCCCCGCTCTTCCTCACCCCCGCCCAGCAGGCCGGCTGCACCGTCAAGGAGATGTACTTCGACACCGTCTTCCCCCAGGTGCGGCGTACCCGCACCGACCGGCTCTGGCCCTCGTGGCAGGCCTCCTGCCCCCCGGTGGACAGTGCGCTGCTGGACGCCTGCCTCACCAGCCTCCGGCGCGCCGGGCTCCTCCTCGGCCGCGCCTGACCGGGCCGGGCGGTGCTGTCCTCAGGACTGCTTCACCCTGCGGGCGTCGACCTCGCCCGCGTACCGGAAGACCCGCAGGGGCGGGCCGGCCGGGCCGCGGCGGGTCTCCCCGCTGTCCACGAACAGGTAGCGGTGCGGCTCGATGTCCAGATAGGCGCGTCGCCTCGTGTCGTCCGCGCGCCAGTCGACCCGGCACGGCACGTCCGTCCGCAGGTTCCGCAGGAGCGGCGGCGCGCCCGCGCCGATGACCAGCCAGACGCTCTCCCTCGCCCGGCCGCGTACGGCCGGCTGCCAGCGCCGCTCCTCGGGGTGGCGGGGCGGCGGTTCCCGCACCCAGCCGCCGGGGCCGAGCCGCCAGGGACCGTTCGTCGGACCGTTCATCGCGCATCCCGCTTTCATGAGCGGATACGTCCAGTGTGCGCGCGGAGGGGCCGAGGCCCAAGCCGGGGGAGGAGCGGACCGTGCCCCGCCCGTCCCGGAGGACCGGGCCGGACGGGGCACAGGTGAGGCAGCGGGCGGCTAGGG
>NZ_BBUY01000028.1:31945-43036 GCF_001590865.1 Streptomyces sp. NBRC 110611 | reverse complement strand
CGGCGGCAACGCGACCGCCATCGGCGCCTCCGCCAACGTCGTCGTCCTCGGCATCGCCGAACGCAGCCGCCAGCCCATCAGCTTCTGGCAGTTCACCAAGTACGGCCTCATCGTCACCGCCGTCACCGTGGTCATCTCGGCGATGTGGATCTGGGTACGGTACTTCGCCCTCGCCTGACGCCCGCCACCAGCCTTGCGGAACGGGAACATTGGTCGGTCGGGCAGTGGCGGGCAGAGTTCCAGGCCCTCCAGCTCGGACCGCACCACACCGCTCTTGCTACGGACGGGCGCGCGACCATGTCCGGGACTTTTGTACGCGGTATCCTGTCACTCGCGTCTTTAGCGTGTGGCGCGGTGTAGTGGCAGTGAATTTGGGAGTGGGGTGGTGCTGTGATGCGCAGCAAGCCCCCTATTTCGCACACCGCTGCCGCGTAGGACTGCCCTTCCGCTGCTATGAGCGGTCCCTGAGGGACGGTGCTCGCGGGGCTTTCTGGTGCCCGATGTCTCGATCTCCATCGCGTCTGAGGATTCGCTATGCCGCAGTCACCCTTCTCTCACGAGCCGAGCACGGAGCTGGCCGAGTCGCTGCAGGACATCGTCAAGGACCACCGGTTGAGTGCCGCGCAGGAGTGGCTGGAGACGCATCCTCCCTATGTGATCGCCGATGAGCTGGCGCGTATGGACGCAGTCGATGCCGGGGTGGCGTTCCGGCTGCTGCAAAAGGACCGGGCTCTGGCAGTGTTCGAGAAGCTGGAGCCAATCGATCAGCAGCAGATCCTGGAAGGGCTGCGGAACCGCTCTTTCTTGGATCTCGTCGAGGGTATGGACCCCGACGACCGGGCCAGGATGCTGCGGGAGGCTCCGGCCAAGGTCGCCAAGCGGGTGCTGGCCGGGCTGAGCCCGAACGAGCGGCGGATGACCTCCGCGCTGCTCGGCTACCCGGAGGGCTCGGTCGGCCGCTACATGACGCCCGAGGTGGTCGCCCTGGCGCAGGACCTGACCGTCGAGCAGGCCCTGCGGACCTTACGGGCCAAGGGGTCGGGCGACGAGCGTGCAAAAGTGCGTGCGCACCCTGGACATCGAGGAGGTGGGCCGCACCACCCGGCACGGCTCCTTCTTCCAGATGAACGGGAACTTCTCCTTCGGGGACTACTTCAAGCAGGAGGCGATCACCTTCGCCTGGGAGCTGTCCACCGCTCCGGTCGCGGACGGCGGCTACGGCCTGGACCCGGCGCAGATCTGGGTGACCGTGCACCACAGCGATGACGAGGCGCGCAGCCTGTGGCGACGCATCGCGGACCTGCCCGACGAGCGGATCGTGGCACGCGGCGACGAGGACAACTTCTGGTCCATGGGCGTGCCCGGACCGTGCAGCCCCTGCTCGGAGCTGTGCTACGACCGGGGGCCGGAACTCGGCCGGACGGGCGGCCCGGCCGTCGACGAGGACCGGTACATGGAGTTCTGAAACCTGGTCTTCATGCAGTACGAACGCGGTGAAGGCCCCGGCAAGTCCGGCTACCCGATCCTCGGCGAACTGCCCCGTCGCAACATCGACACCGGCATGGGCCTGGAGCGCATGGCGACCCTGTTGCAGGGCGTCGACAACCTCTACGAGATCGACGAGACCCGCCCCATCCTCGACCGCGCTGCCGCGCTCGCCGGGATCCGCTACGGCACCGACACCCCCACCGACGTACGCCTGCGCGTGGTCGCCGACCACGTCCGCACCGCCCTGATGCTGCTCGCCGACGGCACCACCCCCGGCAACGAAGGACGCGGCTACGTGCTGCGCCGCATTCTGCGTCGGGCAGTCCGCTCGATGCGCCAACTCGGCTACCAGGCCCCGGCACTGCCCGACCTGCTCACCGTCGCCCGGGACTGCATGGCCCCCAGCTATCCGGAGGTCGCCGAGGCATACGGCCGCATCGCCGACCAGGCGGCCGGCGAGGAGGACACCTTCCGTGCCACCCTCCGCCAAGGCACGACCGTCCTCGACACCGCCGTAGCCGAAGTGAAGGCAGGTGGCGGACACCAACTGCCGGGCGCGCAGGCGTTCCTGCTGCACGACACCTACGGCTTCCCCATCGACCTCACCCTGGAAATGGCCGCCGAACAGGGCGTCGAGGTCGACCACGACGGCTTCACGGCCCTGATGCGCGAGCAGCGCGAACGCGCCCGCGCCGACGCCCGCGCCCGCAAGTCCGGCGGCACGGCGGACACCTCGGCCCTCCGCGCGGTCCTCGACGAGCACGGCCCGACCGACTGGCGGGCCTGGGACACCCTGACCACCGACTCCCGCGTCCTGGCCCTGCTCGGCGCCAACGGCCCGGTACCGGTGGCCCGCGAACACGAGATCGTCACCGCCGTCTTGGACCGCACCCCCTTCTACGCCGAATCCGGCGGGCAGGACAGCGACGCCGGCCGCCTCACAGGCACCTCAGCCGAAGCCGAGGTCCTGGACGTACAGCGCCCCTTGCCCAGACTGGTCGCCCACCAGGTCCGCATCACCGCCGGAGAACTCGCCGTCGGCGACAGACTGTGTGCGGCCGTCGATGCCGAATGGCGGCTCGGCGCCCACCAGGCCCACTCCGGCACCCACATCCTGCACGCAGCCCTGCGCCAGATCCTCGGCCCCACCGCCCTGCAGTCCGGCTCCTACAACCGCCCCGGCTACCTCCGCCTCGACTTCCCCTGGCGAGGGCCCCTCTCCCCTTCCGTCCGCAGCGAGATCGAGGAGGCCGCCAACCGCGCGCTGCGCCACGACTTCCCCGTCGATGTGCGCTGGATGACACGCGCAGACGCCAAGGAGCTGGGCGCACTCGCCCTGTTCGACGAGACGTACGGCGAGAAGGTACGCGTAGTCGAAATCGGCGGCGCCTGGTCACGCGAACTGTGCGGCGGCACGCACGTCGAACACGCCTCATAGGTCGGTGTTGTCGCGCTGACCTCGGAGTCCTCGGTCGGCGCCGGCATGCGCCGCGTGGAAGCCGCGGTCGGCGTCGAAGGCTTCGACTACCTCGCACGCGAGCGCGACCTGGTGACACAGATCGCCGAGCAACTCCAGGCACCACGCGCCGAACTGCCCGACCGCATCGCCATGTTGCTCGAACGGCCAAGACCACCGACCGGGAAAACCAGCGACTGCGGCAGCAGGCCATTCAGGCACACGCCGCCGAGCTCGTGGCCCAGGCCGCCGACGCCGAGGGCACTGTGGTCGTCACCACGACAGCGGAGGGCGGCCGTGCCGGAGCCAGGGCACTCGCCACCGCCGTCCGGGACCAGCTGCCCGCCGACAGGCCGGGGGTGGTCGCGGTCGGAGCAGAGTCCGGCGGCGGCGCGGTCATCGTGATAGCGGTCAACACCGCTGCCCGCACCGCCGGGCAGGACGCGTCCACCCTGGTCAAGCACCTCCTGCACGGCCGCGGCGGCGGCTCACCGGAACTCGCCCAAGGCGGTGGACTGCCCACCGGACAGCTTGCCGACACACTCGCGGCCGTACCCGGCATGTTCACCGCGGGTTGAGGCGGCAAACACCCACGTTGGCGGCACCGCGTCGACGCCGCTGACAAGACCGAAGCCCAACCCACCCCCAGGAGGGCCAGTACGGTGACACGGACACGGCCGCCATCCTGCTGGAATCACTCAGCGTTATAGGTGTCGCGCCCGCGTCGCCGATCGGCCTCATCCACCGGTGAACCGTTCAGGCGCCCGTGCCAGGGGCAGCTGCCTCCTCGGGCAGGCCGCGGGCCGTGACGAATCGGGCGCTGCCGTCGGCCAGCCGGTAGGACAGGCCCACCACAGCTGTCTTTCCGGCGGTGACCTGGTCGGCGAGCACCCGGGAGCGGTCCAGAAGGAGGTCGACGGTGTGCCGGATGTGCTCGTCGATGATGTCGTCGTCCCCGGTGAGCCCGGCGGCACGGGCGGCCAGGACGCTGGTCGTCACGCGCTCGACGACGTCGCGGACGTACCCGGTGGTGCCAAGGCCGTCGGTCAGGGCGGCGCGGGTGGCTGCGACCGCGCCGCACGAGTCATGGCCCAGCACCACGACCAGCGGGCAGTCCAGCACGCTCACCGCGTACTCGATGCTGCCCAGCACCTCCGCCCCCGCCACATGGCCGGCGGTGCGGACCACGAACAGGTCCCCCAGACCACGGTCGAAGACGATCTCAGCAGCCAGACGGGAGTCGGAGCAGCCGAACAGCGCGGCAAACGGGCGCTGCCCGGGTGCGGTCTCGGCGCGGCGCGCAGCATCCTGGTTCGGGTGCTCCGGCGTGCCGGCGACGAAACGTTGGTTGCCAGCCAGCAGCAGCTCGAAGGCTTCGGACGGAGTCAGGGGCAGGGCTTCATGCATGGCCGCAGAGTACGGCCAGAGCCCGCTCACCGCTACGTGGGGGGGCCGACAACAGCGGCGCGGCGCGGCGGCTGCGGACTGAAGGCCCTCGTGTCGCCGGGCATCCCCAGACGCTGGGCGACGACGGCTTCCACCAGGAGCCTCAGCTCTCGGCGAACACGGTCACCCCGGTAGCGCCAGCCGCCATCAGGCGCCTGCGCATCGTCCGGCGCCACGCCTTGGGCGCGCTGCTCGTTGTGCACCGCCATACAGTGCACTACGACGCCATCGCGATCATGAAGCCCGCCGAACGGGCGACCGAAGCAGGCGGCTGCGCGCCTGTCGTCGCCGCAGGTCCGATCACGGCTCCCGCAGGCCGGGGACCACCTTGCGCAAGCGCTCGGCACTGATCCCACCCGTGCGCCTAAGAACCGGGGACCGCACCGGTCAGATCCACAGTCGAGGACGCAGGGTCACGCGGTGCCGCGACCTTGCTTCGTCGTGATGCACCGGCGAGCGAGACCACGGAATGTAGAGAGCGGAACAGTGGGAGAATCACGAAGGTGAAGGCAAGGACCAGTGATATCGAGAAGGCGGTCGATGTGCTGCGCGCCGGGGGCCTGGTGGCCTTCCCGACCGAGACCGTCTACGGCCTGGGCGCCAACGCCGAGGACCCCGCCGCCGTCGCGCGCATCTTCCAGGTCAAGGGGCGCCCGCCCTCCCACCCGCTGATCGTCCACATCGGCAGGGCGGAGCACCTTGCTGACTGGGTCGAGGAAGTGCCCGCGGCGGCGCGCCTGTTGGCCGAACGCTTCTGGCCGGGGCCCCTGACGCTGGTCCTGCGGCGCGGTCGCCGGGTGCCCCTGGAGGCGACTGGTGGTCTGGAGACGGTGGCCGTGCGCGTGCCCGACCACCCCGTAGCGCTCGCGCTGCTGGCGGCCTTCGGCGGCGGTGTCACGGCCCCGTCCGCCAATCGTTTCGGCTCGGTCAGCCCCACGACGGCCGGCCACGTTCGGACGGAGCTCGGTGAGGCGGTTGACTTCGTGCTGGACGGCGGGCCCTGTGAGGTCGGCGTGGAGTCGACGATCGTCGATGTCACAGGCGATGCCCCGAGCGTCCTTCGGCCCGGCGGGGTGACGCGCGAGGACCTCGAACCGGCGCTGGGGTACCCGCTCGCGGTCCCCTCGACGAGCCGTGTCCGGGTGCCGGGTCAGCATCCGTCGCACTACGCGCCACGTGCGCGGGTCGTCCTGGTCGAGCCGGAGAAGGTCGTCGCGGAAGCGGAGCTCGCGCAGGAACTCGGTCACCAAGTGGGTGTCTTTCTTCCGGCCTCCGCCGCCGACGCTCCGGTCAAGGCACACGCCGTGGTCGCGGCCCCCGATTCGATGGCCGCCTACGCGCGCGGGCTGTACGGGTTCCTGCGCGAACTCGACCAGCAAGGGTGCGACCTCATCATCGCGTCCTTGCCTGCGGAGGAAGGGCTGGGCCTCGCCATCGCCAACCGGCTCCGCCGCGCCGCAGGACCCCGGACCTCTTAAGCGACCAGCACCGACGCTTGCCCGGGGCGAAGTTCTGCCGTTCGTCCTTGAGGCGCTTGTAGGTGCTGCAGAAGAGGACGGCGGCGAAGCGGTTGACCACGGCGACGCCGAGCGCAAGAAAGATTCCGCGGAAGACCAGAGCACTGATGACGCCGAAGAACAGCACGCGATGCTGGTAGCCGCGAAGCACCCTGAAGTGGGCGAAAATCACGACGGAGACGAACAGATTATCGACCGACAGGCTCTTCTCCAGCAGCCACGCGGTGGTGTACTCCGTACCGGCGGTCGTACCGAGGACGAGGAAGACGACACCGCCGAAGATCAGGGCGAGGCCCACCCACAGACCGCTCCAGGCAGCGGCCTCCTTGAAGCCGATGACATGCGCCGCGCGGTGGGCCAGTAAATCCACCGCCAGCAACACCACCACCGTCGCAGCGAACGCCCCCCACAGCCACAGCGGAACCTCAAGCACACCAGTCACTTCCCGACGACCCGCGCGCCCCCGCACGGGCCCCTATCCGGGAGTCTGCGGGATTTCATCCCGCAGAGCGAAACCAGGAGCTGCGTGTTGGCATGATCACGCCGCCAGCGAAAGCTCGCTCCGCCAGCCCGCGCAACAATCAGATCGAGGAGACCGCCCGCCAAGTTCCCGCGACCTACACACTCGGAAGACGTGGTGCGTTGTGCACGCTGCCACGGCTCGACTTTGCACCGGACGAGGTTCTCCCTCTCGGCCTGCCGGTCGAGGTGCTGCGCGACTATGGGGTGTCCCGGGAGCAGAGGCGTACGAATCCACTCCTGACCGGCGGGGCCGAGCGCCCTCAGGGTGCCCGGCCCCTTTCCCCCGGTTCGGACCAACTCCTCTCATGGGGCTGGAGTCGGCAGACGGATCGACCAATCCGGGTGATACCGGGGAGGCTCAGACTATCGGGTGAGTTGTCAGCACCGCTTGTGACGCTCGGAAGTGTCTGCCCGTTCATGGCTCAGCGGACGGAAGGCGCAGCTGCTCGAGGAAGACGGTGCCTCCGTTTGGTCGGCCCACGAATGCACCGCCCAAGCAGTGTGGAGCTCGAACGAGCCACACTGACTGCCATCGGAGAATGGAAGAAGACAAGCCATGGCGGCCACCTCTCCTGGCGGTCTCAGCGCGGGTGTGTCCGTGGCTGGGCGCGGTCGACTCCGCGTGCCGGGCGGCCGGAGCGGTCTCGCTTCCGTGATGTCCCGGCGGCTGGAACCAGCTGCCGGACGGTGGCATATCCTGGTGTGTGTCCACACTCCCCCAGCAGTCCCGGCACGGCATCCCCTCCGGCCACATGGTCGTCTGCGGTGATGACGCGCTTGCGCCACGCCTCGCATCCGAATTGCGAGAAATATACGGCCAGTCGGTTGTTCTGGTCGTACCGCCCGCCCATAGCGCCGAGCGGACGCCATCCCCGTTGACGGCGCGTCGCGACAGACGCACCGCAGCACTGCGTGAGCGCGTGGCAGCCGTCATGACCTGGGCCGTCGGCTCACCGGCCGGGGAGGCGGGCATGTCCGCCACACAACCCGTCGGGATTTTAACGGCGTTGGAGGCCCTCACCGCGGATGATGCCGCGCTGACCGAAGCCGGGGTCGACCGTGCCGCGGCGCTCGCCCTCGTCTATGACGACGATGAGACCAATATCCGGGCCGCGTTGATCGCCCGCCGTCGCAACCCCCGGTTGCGGCTGGTGATCCGTCTCTACAACCGCAAACTCGGGCAGCACCTGGAGGAGTTGCTCGACCAGACCGCCATCCTGGCCACACCCGCCCTGGATGCGGCGGAGCTCGAAGCGTCCACGACCGTGCTCTCCGACGCGGATACCGCCACCCCTGCGTTGGCTGCCACCGCGATCGCCGGCAGCAGCAAGGTCGTCCAGGCCGACGGCCTGCTGCTCCGCGCGGCGGAGCGCACTCCGCCCAGCCGGGGCGAGGTCGCCGATCCCGGCCTGTGCACGCTGGCCCTGCTCTCGGCGACCACCAACGACCCTGCCGGCGCCGAGGGTTCGGACCGCAGCGGGGACGAGGCGCCGCTGCTGCTGCCCGACGACCGCGATGTGGCCGCCGCAACCGGGCGCGGCACCGTTGTCCTGGAGGCCGTCAGTTACGAGGGCCCGCCGCCACGTACCGGGCCGCTGGCCGGCAGGTCGGCTCCGCTGGGTTCGCTGTTCTCGCGCCGGGTGCGGTGGTCGATCGCGGGGGCCGTCGCGGCCGTCCTCGCCTTGGCCGTGACCTCCTGGATCGTGACGGGCGACGACCCGCGGCACGCCGCTTACGTGACCGTGCTCGACCTGTTCGCCATCAACGACCCCGCTACCGACGAGCAGCCCGCCCGGAAGATCCTCCAACTCCTCAGCGGAGCCCTCGGAATGCTGCTGCTGCCCGTGATGGTCGCGGCCGTCTTCGAAGCCCTGGGCACCTTCCGCACCGCCTCCCAGCTACGGCACCCACCCCGCGGCCTGCACGGCCACGTCGTCCTCCTCGGCCTGGGCAAGATCGGCACCCGCGTCCTCGCCCGGCTGCGGGAACTCGACATCCCCGTCGTCTGCGTCGAACAGGACCCGGAGGCCCGCGGACTTCCCCTCGCCCGGCGCCTGCGCGTACCCACCGTCATCGGCGACGTCACCGAGGAAGGCGTCCTCGAAGCCGCCAAGATCGACCGCGCCCACGCCCTGCTCGCCCTCACCAGCTCCGACACCACCAACCTCGAAGCGACCCTGTACGCCCGCTCGGTCACCCCCGACCTCCGGGTGGCGCTGCGCCTGTACGACGACGACTTCGCCACCGCCGTCTACCGCACCCTGCGCACCGCCCACCCCAACGCCGTCACCCGCAGCCGCAGCGTCTCCACCCTCGCCGCCCCCGCCTTCGCCGGCGCCATGATGGGGCGCCAGATCCTTGGTGCCATTCCGATCGAACGCCGCGTGCTGCTGATCGCCGCCCTGACCGTTGTCGGCCACCCACAGCTGGAGGGCCGGACCGTGGCCGAGGCCTTCCGGCCCGGGGCCTGGCGCGTACTGGCTCTGGACGCCGCCACCCCGGACGAGCGCCGCCCCGACCTGGCATCCCCCCACCACCATGAAACCGACAGTCCGCGCCCCGGCCTGGTGTGGGATCTCCACCCCGGCTACGTCCTGCAACCTCACGACCGCGTCGTCCTGGCCGCCACCCGCCATGGCCTGGCCGAACTCCTCGGACGCCCGACGCCGCACGGGAGCCACCGCGGCCCGTGGTAGAGATCCCGGCGCGGCCGGGTGCGCAACAACGGCAACCGCCAGGTCGTCAACGACCTGACGCGCGTCACCCCAGCATGATCGACAGTGGCTTGACTCAGCCTTCGGATTACTACTGGGGCACAGAGGTCTGCCTTCGGCCGTGACGTTCCGGGCGATTCCGCGTTGGACAGTGCACCGTTGGTAGTTGTTGTCCTGATACGCCCCAGGCGCAACGTGTGTCCACGGCTGGCCCCGACTCCGCGCCCGGCGCCGGGGCCTGATCATTGCCCTGCATCGTGCAGGGCCAGAAGGGCGAGGTCGTCGCGGAGGGGTGAGCCCTCCGGCCCGCCAGTACCGCACGGTGCAGCCTCGGCCCGGAGTCGACTTGGTTCCAGGCCGACGTGCCGGCAGGCGTATGCCGGATCCGCTCAAAGTGTGCCGGCACACGCTCAAGGCCCGCTGACACAGGACGCCAGTAGCTCTGCCACGATGTGGCACCATTCTGGATCTTGATGATTGCACCGGTCTCCGAGCAGTCGGGGATGGGCGGGCTCGCCGGAGAACGACCGGCGTATGTGGCGCGCCGCCGACACCAGGGCGGCGCTCTACGGGTCGATGTGGCGCCCGATCCCCCGAGGCGGTGTCTGGGCAACCTGCTCTGCCACGGCGCTGCCCGTGTGTTGCTCCCCTCGTCAACGCCCCGGCACCGACCCACCAGGGCTATAGGCGAAAAGCCTCCGCCAAATCCGGGCACATGCCGGGCGGCTTTGTCCCCGAAGCTGTGAACATCCGGGAAACAGCGACGGCGGAGGTGCCACCGAACTCCTATGGAAGCGCTGCCCCTTGCCATGCACGAAGCCATGCAGGGCTTCGCTCCGCGGGGGGGATGGCGATGCCTTCGGGCTCGTGTCCGGTCGGCAGGGTGGCGCGGACCCGCTGGGTGAAGGGGTCGATCACCGATACGGTGTCGGACTTCTCGTTGGTCACCCACGCCGCCGACCGTCAAGCGTGACGGCGCCCCCTATGGCTGGACGCCGACGGGAACCTGGCCGATGACATTGCTGTCGGGGCTGACCGCGTTCCCCAGTGACGTCCGCCCGGCCGGCAGGTTGGCCACCATCTTGTTGGTGTAGGTATCGATGACCAACACGGTGCCGGAACCCGTGTTGGAGACGAACACCTGCTTGCCGGAGGGCAGCGCGCTGATCCCGCTGGGGAAGTCTCCCTGCGGGATGTTCTGGGTCGCGTGCGAGGACGGGTCGAGGACGGTCACCGAGCCGCCGCCGTTGTCGGTCACGTAGGCGTGTCCGTCCGGCACCGTGGCGACGCTGCGCGGACAGAGGCAGCATGTGGGTCCGCCGCCAGGTCACCACCGAACCGGTGCCTCGACGGACGATCCGCACAAGGCGCTGCCCCTCGTCAGAATCGATCTCGCGGACGCGTACGGGTTCTGCCACTTGGACAGCCTGGCGACACCGCGCGTGCGGACGAGCATCCGAACGGCGCTCAGGGGTCGGACCTGCCCGCCCAGACGACGGCCTGGAAGACCTGGACACAGTGCGCGATCAGGCGCTCGGCCGGGATGTCTACTTCCTTGCTGTGCACCCTGCGGAAGTAAGAGCGGGATGATCTCCGCCGATACCCTGACATAACCGATCTTTCATCCCCATCCGGGGTAGTGTGGCCGCCGGATCTCGACGGAGCGTCGACACCCGGCGTGTCGGTCATCACCAGCGGCGAGGAGAGGTCGGTACGTGGCAGGACGCATGGCGCGCGCGTGGCGAGTGTTCACCGCCCACCCCGCTCGTACCGTCGTCACGGCCTTCGCCGTAGTGATTCTGGGCGGTGCCGTTCTGCTCGCGCTGCCGCTCGCTTCCGAGGCGGGCCACGCCGCGAACGTGGTCACTGCGCTGTTCACCTCCACCTCGGCGGTGTGCGTGACCGGCCTGGTCGTGGTGGACACCGGTACGTACTGGAGCGGCTTCGG
>NZ_BBUY01000028.1:0-31656 GCF_001590865.1 Streptomyces sp. NBRC 110611 | reverse complement strand
GAACGTGGTCACTGCGCTGTTCACCTCCACCTCGGCGGTGTGCGTGACCGGCCTGGTCGTGGTGGACACCGGTACGTACTGGAGCGGCTTCGGCGAGGGCGTGATCCTCGCCCTGATCCAGGTCGGTGGATTCGGCATCATGACCCTGGCGTCGCTGCTGGCTCTACTGGCATCCGGGAAGCTGGGGCTGCGCATGCAGCTCACCGCGCAAGCGGAGACCAAGAGCCTGGGGATCGGGGACGTGCGCCGGGTCTTGCTCGGGGTCGCGGGGTCCACGCTGATCGTGGAGCTGGCGGTGGGCGCCTTCCTCTCGCTGCGCTTCCGCTACGGCTACGGCAACTCCATCGGCGACGCCGCGTATCTGGGCTTCTTCCACGCGGTGTCGGCGTTCAACAACGCCGGGTTCGGGCTGCACGCGGACAGCCTGACCGGGTACGCGCAGGACCCCTGGGTGACTCTGCCGATCGCGGTGGCGGTCATCCTCGGCGGCCTCGGCTTCCCCGTGCTGCTGGAACTGCTGCGCCACCGCACCCGCCGACGGACGACGGGACGGCGGACCTGGTCGCTGCACACCAAACTCACGCTGGTCACCACGGCGGCCCTGCTGGTTGTCGGCATGTCACTGACCAGCCTGCTGGAGTGGGAGAACACAGCCACCCTGGGGTCTTTCGACTGGATCGAGAAACTGCTCAACGGCTTCTTCCACTCCGCGATGAGCCGCACCGCCGGCTTCAACGCCCTGGACGTCGGGGCGATGCACGCCTCGACGCTGCTGGTCACCTGCATGCTGATGTTCATCGGCGGTGGCAGCGCGGGTACCGCCGGCGGCATCAAGGTCGGCACATTCGCCGTACTGGCCGCCGCCATGCTCGCCGAGGTGCGCGGCGAGCCCCACGCCGCGGTGCTGGGGCGCTACCTGCACTCCCTGCGTCGGCGCTGTCGCAAGCGGCTCGCCCCCCAGTACGGCAGGCCCACCGGGGACCGGCGCGTCGCCGTCATCGGCCTCGGCCGGTTCGGCATCTCGCTCGCCAACGAACTGATGAGCCGCGGCTGGGACGTTCTGGGGATCGACACCGACGCCCACCTCGTCCAGAAGTACAGCGACAGCCACACGCATGCCGCCGTCGCCGACTGCACCGACCCCGAGGTCCTACGGCAGCTGGGAGTCACGGACTTCACCAGCGCGGTCGTCGGCATCGGCACCGACATCGAGGCGAGCATCCTGATCACCTCCAATCTGCTGGAAGCGGAGGTACCGAACATCTGGGCCAAAGCCGTCAGCCGACAGCACGGCCAGATCCTGGAACGGCTCGGCACCCACCACGTCGTCCTCCCCGAACACGATATGGGCGAGCGCGTCGCCCACCTGGTGACCGGCCGGATGCTGGACTTCATCCCGTTCGACGACGACTACGCGCTGGTGAAGACGGTCGCTCCCGAGGCCATCACCGGCCTGCCACTTGGCGAGAGCCACGTCCGGTCCAAATACGGGGTGACGGTCGTCGGCATCAAGCGTGCGGGTGAGGCATTCACCTACGCCACAGCAGAGACCGTGGTGGTCACAGGCGACGTCATCATCGTCACCGGCAGGACCCAGGCGGTGGAGGCATTCGCGGAACTCAGCTGAGGGGGCACAGCGTCATCTCTGACCCAAGACGGCTGACAGCGCCAGTTAAGTCCGGCATGGCTCGGCCGACCTTCAACACAGACCGCCCTGCGGTGGTTTGCCGAGTTACGAGCTCGACATTGCAGTACGTCATCGGCGGCTGACGGAACTCAGTTCCAGAGTCCGGTGTCCTCAAGGCCCGGCATCGGGACTCCCTCGTCTCAAGATGGTTGGCCTGAGCGAGCTCCGAAACACCTTCGCGCGGCCCTGAAGCAGCACATGGCCTCGGCCACCAGGCGGGAGGCGACGCCGTCTCCAAGCCCCGGGTAAATGGCCTGGGGCTTTCGTGTGGAGCCGGCGACGGATATTGAAACCGCGCACGAGCGCCAAGCGATGAATCGTCAAAGGGGCATGGAGTACGGGCGGCGGCAGCTCGCCCGATGACGAAGTTCGACTTTGCATACTCCGTACTCACCTTCAGCCATACCTTCCCAAGGGGAGCGACCAGGCAGCCCGTACAGCCGCCGGCAGAGAGCGCTACCGCTATTCGAACTCACACACGGCATACACCGTGGCTGTCCTGGTCGACGACGACCACTCACCGCGAGCGGAAACTCGCACGGTCCAGCCCTTGCCGTCATCTGTCGGACGGCTGGTCCACGCGAACAACCGCAAGTGCCCCGAATCGAATCCGCCGCCGACGACCGAAGAGTCCTCGGGGCAGCGTGCCGTGCCCTTTCCCTTCGCACCCCACTGCCCCGTCTTGACGGGGAACGCCTGCTTGACGATCTGCTTAGGTGGAGCAGCCTGTGCTGGAGCGGCAACGGCGCCCAGAAGTACGGTGGACCCGAGAACGGCGGCAAGGCGATACATAAAGAACCCTATTTCCTCTGGTAGTTGGAGCCAGGATCCAGGTTGCCTGGGTTTTGCCTTTCGGATGCCGATTCCTTGCTTAATTCACCTAATTGGAGGGTGGCGAGCTGCTCGTCGGGCTGGTGGCTCACCGGCCACAAGGCGGTGGCGGCAGCGGCGATCACGGTCCCCTCCGTCCGGCACGCCGCGCCGCGGCGGGACCGCCTGGTCGCGGCCGTCGTGCTCGCGCCATCCCTGTCGATGAGTCGCTGGCCGTTGCGCTGACAGGTCCGTACGCTGCGCGGTCTGCCGACTGCGCGCCTGACCCGCGTCGCCGCGCCGCCACAGCCCAGTCGCAACGCTGACGCTGAGAGTGGCGAGGTCCCAGAAGTCCGTCGCCGCAGCAGGTCTCGCCTTCACCCGTCGCCAGTCGCACGAAAGGCTCCGCGCACGGCCATGCGACGACTTCCCGGAACTCCTCTTCGTGCCCCATGCCATGCTCTTAGTCAGCACGCTCCGGCAGCGTCGTCGGTGTCACCGTTGCCCGCTGACCACGACCCATTGCCCGGTGAGGCCCCCCGCCGCAGGAAGTGTTCAACCTCCCAGGACAGGGAACTTGCGACCTGAATGAAATTCAGACCGGTAGCGGTGACCAGCAGCTCTTCATCGAGGCGTGGCTGCGCGCGCAGGGCACGGGCGATCTTGCCGGCCCAGAGTTCTTCCCTGGTGAAAGGACGTCGGCGGTATCGCTCCTGTAGTTCGCTCAGGTGCCCGGCGCAGCAGGCCGCCACCAGGCGCTGTCCATCCTGGCCCGGGTCGTGGGGATGGATGGCGGAGGAGTCCGACACCAGGCAGAAGTACTGCGGGCTCGAGGAAAGCAGCTTGCCGCACAAACCGCAGGGCTGGAGACCGGGGGCGGGAACATTCATGTCATCGCTCTCGTACACGCGGCCTTTACCTCCGCCTTGCCACATGGCCCCATGCCGTGCTCGCCTCTGCTACCCACTACCCCCGATGCTCGCGCTGACAACACACTCGCACGGGCGCATCCGCCAGGTCCTCCCTACGGCCCCGGCTCGTCCGGAGTGACGACGTTAACGAGCCGGGGCCTAGGAGCGCTCACCTGCGGAATCGACATGCGCCCGGGAAACACCGCAGGTAAGGGACCCGGCAGCTGGAGGGAGAAGTGGGGCAACCGAGACCAGAGTCGACGTTACGACGGGCCAAGGATCTTCCCAGACAACGACACTCACCCCAGCCGTGCCCTGCGTGTCGGTGGCCAGTTCGAGAAATGGGCCCCGGCGGAGGCCACCAGTATCGCGGCGGTCACCGGCACGGAGTAGGTCAGACTCATCAGCGGTGCGGACAGTTTGGGGTCACCGTCCGGGCAGTGCAGCGTGGTCAGCGTCAACCAGCCGCCCCAGCACGCCCGTTAGCCACAACCGACCCTGGCCGCGGCCAGCGGCGCCAGGGGGTGCCCGCGGGCCCGCGGGCCCGCGGCCGTAGGCAAGCAGGCGGCGTCGTTCAGATGGGCGGGAAGATTCTGCGTCGCACCCCGGTCCCGGGCCCGGCTGGCGTACCGCCGCGCGGAGGAGATCAGTCGGTGGGTTGGAGGGGGCGTGCGGGCCAGTCCAGGAGCTGGGCGCCGAGTGCGGCGGTCTGCAGGATGTAGCGCTGGTCGGGGTCGGTGGGATCGTGGCCGGTCAGTTGCCGGATGCGGCCGAGCCGGTAGCCGATGGTGCGGACGCTCAGCCCCAGGCGGCGGGCCGTCACGGCGTTCAGGCAGCCGCTGGCGAAGTACGTGGTGAGGGTGTCCAGGAGTGTCCGGGGGCCGCCGCGTGCTGCTTGCAGTCCGCCGAGGACGGTGGCCACCAGGTCGGTAATGGCCGCGTGGTCTCTGCCGAGGACCTGGAAGACCAGTACGTCGGAGGTGTCGACGACCGGGGCGGTCAGGTGCAGCCGGGTGGCGAGGTCGAGGGTGCTGCGGGCCTCATGGTAGGAGCGGACGATGCCGCCGGGGCCGGGGCGTGGACGGCTGATGGCGACGGTGTACTGCGCTCCGACCGCGTGGCACACGGCGCTGGCGAAGTGGTGAGGGACCTCGGGCACAGTGCTGGGCGCAACGCACACCAGCAGGGCGTCCTTGGTGGTGATCAGTACGTCTCGTGAGCTGAACCGGGCGGTCAGTGCTTCTTCGACGTAGCGGGTCGCGGGGTCGCCCGCGCCGAACGGATCGGCTGCTCGCGCGACGGCGACGGTGTGCGGGCCGACCAGCCGGAGTCCGAAGTGCTCGGCGCGTTCGGCGAGCCGGCCGAGGTTGGCGGGGCCTTCGAGGAGGTCGTCGACGAACTCCCGTCGGGTGGCCTCTTCGCCGCGGATGGCTGCGCGGTGCGCGGTCTCGTACCCCTCGGTCAGGGCCACGGTCGTCTCGCTGATCGCCCGCATGAGGGCCGAGGCGACGTCATGGAGTTCGGGGAGGTCCTGCGCCTGGAGGGTGCCGGGCAGGTCCGGCCAGGCTCGGCAGGCCGGGTTGAGGAGCGCGGCGACCAGGGGCCGCAGGGCCGTTCCCCGGGCCGCCGCGGTGGCCGCCAGCTGCCGTATGTCGTCGAGGTACCCGTCCGGGAGAGGGCGCCGTGTGACGGACACCCGTGCAAGCTGCCCCAGATAGCGGTCGAGGTCGGCGGGCCGCAGCGCGCTCTCCTCCTCGCCTACGGGGACTGCGGTACTGGGAGGCAGCCCCGTCGCCCTTGGGGTGGCAGGCGGAGAATGCGGGGCACGGTGTCCCGTCGTCATGAGGACATTTTGCCGGAGTGCGGCAAAAAGGTCGCCTCGAAACGGCCCCCCCCTTGCCACCTCCGCAGGGAGTCCGAAAGTCCCCCAGGGGTAAGCCCTGGGTAAAACGTTCAAATCGAACGTCGCGCCACGGAAAGAACGCTGTACCAGGGCCGAAGGGGATGCAACATCATGCCCCGAAGCTGCCCCGCCTCACTGCTGCGGAGATTCACCCAGGTCCTCCTGGTGGTGCTGGCGTGCCTACTCGCCGCTCCTGCTGCGGGCGCGGTGCAGCAGCCGACCGTGCTGGTGACGCGGATCGACGGCACCATCACCCCCGTCGTTGCCGATCACCTGGAGGAAGGGCTCCGCACTGCCGAGCGCGAGGGCCACGCGGCGCTGCTCGTGGAGATGGACACTCCGGGCGGTCTGCTGAAGTCCACCCGGGAGATCGTCCAGGACTTCCTCGGCTCACCGGTGCCGGTCATCGTCTTCGTCACCCCGTCCGGGGCGCGTGCGGCGTCGGCCGGCGTGTACCTCGCAATGTCGGCGCACGTCGCCGCGATGGCGCCGGGCACCCACATCGGCGCCGGCACCCCGGTCACCGGTCAGGGGGAGGAGGCGAGCGAGAAGGTGGTCAACGACGCGGTCACCTTCGCCGTCTCGATCGCCGAGCAGCGCGGCCGGAACACCGATTTCGCCCGCGACATGGTGCGGGAGGGTACGGCGATCTCCGACCAGGAGGCGGTGCGGATGGACGTGGTCGACCTGGTGGCTTCGTCCCGGCAGGCGCTGCTGAGCGAGGTGGACGGTCGGAAGGTCGTCGTCGGACCGGCCGGGGAGCAGCATGAGGTCGTCCTCCGTACGGCCGGTGCTCAGGTGGTGGAGCACGAGCTGGGTTTCTTCGGCGGAGTGCGGCAGCTGCTGGCCAGTCCCGAGTTGGCGTTTGTGTTCCTGTCGATCGGCACCCTGGCCGTGATCTACGAGCTGGCCAGCCCCGGCATGGGCCTCGGCGGCGTCATCGGCGCCATCCTGCTCGTCCTCGGGTTCGTCGCACTGAGCGTGCTGCCCTTCAACGTGGGGGGTCTGCTGCTCCTTGCCCTGGCTGCCGCGCTGTTCGTCGCTGAAGTACTCACCCCGGGGGTCGGTGTCTTCGCTGCCGGGGGAACCGTCTGCCTGGCCTTCGCCGGAGTGCTGCTGTTCCGCGGTGAGCTGGGCGTGGATCCCGCCGTGCTCTGGCCGGCCGCCGTGGTAGTCGGCGGTGGCTCCGTCCTGGCCGGGCGGCTGGCCTGGCGTGCCCGTCGGGCCCCGGCCACCACGGGTTACGAAGGGCTGCTGGGCAGCGAGGCCGTGGTCCGCCATGCCGACGGCGCCATCGGTCAGGTGCTGCTCGACGGCGCGTGGTGGACGGTCCGCGGGCACGACATCCCCCTCACCGAAGGTCAGCACGTCCGCGTCGTCGACCGTGACGGCCTTGTGCTGATCGTCGAAAGCGCCGAGCCCCGCCGGGCGCAGGGCACCGAACAGGAGGAATGATCATGAGTGCCGGAGTCCTGGGCATCGTTTTCGCCGTCGCGGTTCTGCTTCTGCTGCTGATGGCCGCCGTGAAGATCGTGCCCGAGTACGAGCGTGGTGTGATCTTCCGCCTCGGGCGGCTCATCGGAGCCAAGGGACCGGGGCTGTTCTTCATCATCCCGCTGGTCGACCGCATGTTCCGCGTCTCGCTGCGCACGGTCACCATGGACATCCCGCCGCAGGACGTCATCACCAAGGACAACGTCACCGTACGGGTCAACGCCGTGACCTACTTCAACGTCGTCGACCCCAACCGCTCGGTCGTGGCCATCGAGGACCACATCAAGGGCACCTCGCAGATCGCACAGACCACCCTGCGCAGCATCCTCGGCCAGGTCGATCTGGACGAACTGCTGATCAACCGGGACGAGATCAACCAGCGACTGCAGCAGATCATCGACACCGTGACCAATCCCTGGGGCGTCAAGGTCACCCTGGTCGAAGTCAAGGACGTCGAACTGCCCGAACCCATGCGGCGCGCCATGGCACGCCAGGCCGAGGCGGAGCGCGACCGGCGGGCCAAGGTCATCCACGCCAAGGGCGAGTTCGAGGCCGCCGAAACCCTCGCGAACGCGGCGGAGTGGCTGGAGGCCCATCCCGCGGCCATGCACCTGCGGATCCTGTCCACCATGGCAGAGGTCTCCTCCGACCGGAGCTCCACGCTGATCTTCCCGCTGCCGATGGAGGTCCTCCGCCTCGTCGACATGCTCCGCACGCCCCAGGCCCAGCCCGCCGCCCCGGTGGGCCAGGCACCGCAGCCCTGAACACCGGAGCGAGGTGGTGACCATGACCAAGCCCTCGAAGGACGACCGGCGCATCCTCCGGGAGATGGAGCGGCACCTGGCCCTGGACGACCCCGAGCTAACCGCGCGGATGGAGGCGCTGAACGACCAGTTCGCGGTCGGGGCGGACGGCCGGGACGCCGGCCGGTCCCCCGCCCGCGCCACCGGCCACGGATGGGGCGGAGCCGACGACCGCACCGGCGAGAAACATAAGCCCCGGGACTGGCGGTGGACGGTCGCCATAGTCCTCGGCGTGCTGGCCTTGATCGGCATGATCCTCGTCGGCATCTTCACCAAGCCGCCCCCCGGCGACGGCAACCCGGGCAGGCCCCAAGGATCCGCCCCAGCCCCGTCCGTGCTTGCCCGGAGCCCCGTGGCCGATCCCGGCGATCGCCAGATCCTGCTGCCCCGCACGGGAGTCCCGAACCCCCGCTCGTTGACGGAACACCTGGAGGTTGGGCTCCATGCGCGCACGTGATCTCGCCGAGCCGTACAGCTCGATCAGGAGCGACGCCGACGCGGTCGAGGCGGTCCGGCTGCTGGTGGACCAGCGCCTGCCCGGCGTCCTGGTGGTCGGCCCGACCGGACGGCCGTACGCCATCCTGCCCGCCTCCGACCTGGTCAGGACGCTGGTCCCCGGCTACGTACAGGAGGATCCCCTGCTGGCCGAAGTGATCGACGAACCCCATGCCGACCGCCTGTGCCGCGCGCTGAGGGGCCGGAGCGTGGCCGACTGCCTGCCGCTGGGCAGGCCGTACCTCCCCACCACCGGTCCCGACAGCACAGCCGTGGAGATCGCAGAACTCATGGCCCGCCTGCGCACGCCCCTCGTCGCGGTCGTCGAACCCAGCGGCCCGGATCAGGGGCAGCTGATCGGCGTGGTGACCGCCACACGACTGTTGCAGTACCTCCTCCAGGCCGCGTGAGGAGCCACTCGTCGCCGTTAGACCCCAGCCGCCCGCCCGCGAGCAACGAGAGGCCAGCCGGATGCGCTCAGCGAACCGCAAGCCCCGCACCTTCCTCGGCCGTCTCCCGTGGCCGGAGCGGACCGTTGTGACGGATGCGCTGCGGACAGAGACCGTGGGTGGCATTGTGCTGCTCGTCGCCGCGGCCGCGGCACTGGTGTGGGCCAACACCCCGGCGAGCGACGCCTACGCATCCGTACGGGACTTCCACTTCGGCATCAAGGCGCTGGGCCTCGACCTATCCGTGGCGCACTGGACAGCAGACGGACTGCTGACGATCTTCTTCTTCGTCGCCGGCGCCGAACTCAAACGCGAACTGGTCGTCGGAGAACTCCGCCACCCCGGAACGGCGATCCTGCCCGTGGTCGCAGCTGTCTGCGGCATGGCCATACCCGCGGTCGTCTACGGCGTGGTCTCCACCACCATGGGCGGCACCTGGAACGGCTGGGCCGTCCCCATGGCCACCGACATCGCCTTCGCACTGGGCATCCTCGCGGTCATCGACACCCATCTCCCCGCCTCACTGCGCGCCTTCCTGCTGACGCTGGCGGTTGTCGACGACCTCGGCGCCATCGTCGTCATCGCCCTCTTCTACACCTCGACCATCCACCTGCCCGCACTCATCGGCGCCATCCTCGGGCTGGCGCTCTTCTTCCACCTGCACGACCAACGGCGTGTACACGGCTGGTACTGGTACCTACCCCTCGCACTGATCATCTGGGGCCTGACCTACGCCAGCGGGGTCCACGCCACCGTGGCCGGCGTCGCCATGGGACTACTGCTGCGGGCGGCCAAGGACGGAGAGCACGGCAGACGCCCGGTAGAGCAGATCGCACACCTGGCCCGCCCCATCTCGGCCGGGGTGGCCGTCCCCCTCTTCGCCCTGTTCGCGGCCGGAGTCACGGTGTCCGGCGACACACTGGGCCAGGTCTTCAGCCGGCCGGAACCCCTGGGAGTGGCCCTCGGGCTGGCCGCGGGCAAAGTGCTGGGCGTCTTCGGCGGCTGCTACCTCGCCGTCCGCTTCGCCCGCGCCCGCCTCGGCGCCGGCCTGGCCTGGGCGGACGTGATCGCCGTGGCCATGCTGGCCGGCGTCGGATTCACCGTCTCCCTGCTGATCGGCGAACTCGCCTACCCCGACCCGGCGAACGCCGAATACATCAAGGCCGCCGTCCTCGTCGGATCCCTGATCTCCGCCCTCCTGGCCTCCCTACTGCTGAAAATGCGGAACACCAAGTACCGCCGACTGTACGAAGAGGAGATCGCCAACACGAACGCCGACGACACCCCCGATATCCCCGACACCAACGGCATCGACCGACAGGACGGACCTGCCGAGCGGATCCCCGACACCGGCCCGCAGCACCCGGACGCGGCCCGTGGCGGACATGGTCCCGGTGCTCCGAGAGGACTGCGCAGTACCGACCGCGCGTCGGGGAGCGGGACACGCCGGTGTTGGTGGACAGAGGTGTGGAGGCGGTGGAGGCTGAAGAGTAGCGCCTGTGAGGACCGCGCAACCGAAGTGGAGGTGTGGCCGTGGACGGGTGGATGTGGGCGGTACTCGCCGTGGCCGTGATACTCCTGGCCGTCGTCACCGCGCTGGTGGTACAGGCACGGCGGCGCAGTGGTGGCGTCATCGTCACGCGGAGTCGCTCCGGTCGCAGGAAGAGGCGGCGGCTGCTATGAGCACTCTGATGTCCGCCCGGGCGGTGACCGGACGGCCGGTGGTGACTCTCAAAGGCGACGACATCGCCCAGGTCAAGGATGTCGTCTTCGGGGCCGAAGACGACACCGTCCGCGGTTTCACCCTCAGCGGGCGCCGTCTGCTCTCCGGGCCGCTCCGTCAGGTTCTGGCGTGGCAGGACGTGTACGCACTGGGGCCAGATGCGGTGATGGTCCGCGACGAGAACGCGCTCACCGCGGACAACCCCACCAAGGCCGCGACAGGCGCCGGAGGCGGGAATGTGGTCGGGGCACAGGTCATCTCCGACGAGGGGGTTGCCCTCGGGCGCATCACTGACGTGATCATCGAGCTTGGAGACGACGCGCGGGCCCGCGTGATGGGGTATGAGATCGAGCAGTCCCGCTCCGTCTGGAAGAGGCGGAAGCGGCTGCTGTTGCCGGTTCCCGGGCACACCGCCGCGTCCGGCGAGACGGTGGTCGTGCCCGGCGTGGCGATGCAGTACACGGCCGGTGACCTCGCCGGCCTCGCCGAAGCCGCACACCGACTGAGCACCCGGCTGGAAGAGAACCGCTGATGATGTTCGCACAGGCCAAGGGACGCAAGGTAGTGGACGCCACGACCGCTGAGACCGTCGGCACCGTGACCGGCTGCGTCCTGGCCACCGAGCCCGCCCGGATTGCCGCGCTGAGGCTGAAGCCGCAAGAGGATGTGCGCCTCCTGGCCTGGGAGGACATCCGTGCCTTCGGCCCCGATGCCGTCATCGTCTCACCGGCCGCCGACCGTACCGCTTCCACCACGGCCGCCGACGCCCCCGATCCGCTCGGCAAGCAGCTGCTGACCGCGTCGGGGCAACAACTCGGACCCCTACTGGACATCGAGTTCGACACCACCGACGGACACCTCCGCCGACTCATCGGCGCAGGCGTGGAAGTTTCCGGCGACGCCCTGCTCGGGGCCGGCACATACGCCGTGGTCATCGCCGACACCCCGCCAGGGACGCCACCGAAGGACCCGGCACCGCAGTGAAAGCCCCTGGCCCGAACGTGGCCTGTGCAACGGGGCACCGTGCAGGGCAGGCACGCAGGGGGAAAACTCCCCACCGAAGGCCAGCCGTGGCGAACCCGGCTCACCGTGCACTTCCCGCACGCCCGCGGTCGGCCCAGCTCGCCGTCCCCGTGAGCTGAGACCGTGGCGTCATCCTCGCCGGGCGCAGGAACCGGAAGGGAGACGGCCGTGGGACGGTCTTGGCGGCGGGCGGGGGGGCAGCGGCCGCGGGCTTCCCCCAGGCAGACCACACGCCCCATGCCGAACCTGGTGAGTGCCATCCAAAGGCAGGACCGTGCAGCAATCACCGGCCTGGTATCTCTGCCGGACGCCCACGTCCGATAGCTCACCGGCCACGCCCCCACCAACCCCGGTCAGCGATACATCGTGCAGACCGCCACGCACGGCGCCCGTCTCCTCGACCGGTCAGCCCGCTGCTCAGCGCGCCGACCGATTCTTCCCAAGCCAAGTGAAACCATGACAAATGGATAAAACAGTACTGGGCTAAATGGCCAGTCGCCCCCGGGGAAGGGCGAAGCAACGGCGGCGAAGGGATCTGGTCAGCGATGGAATGCTACGAGTGCCACTCGCTCCACCGTTCCACCTCAGCAGTGGCAGTGTGCCGCGAATGCGGAGTGGCGCTGTGTGCAAGCCACCTGCACGTGGAGACACAACAGATGCGCAAAGAGGCGGGACTGGGCAAGTCGACCAGCGAGGTCCCCGCCCGGCGCGTCGTGTGTCCCACATGCCGTCGGGCGGAACTCAGCGCATGAGGAGGAGACTGGGAAACGCCCGGGGAGGCCGTACGCACATGTGATACCGCCTCCTGCCGCGCCGCGCCTGGGCACACTCCGAAACGGACCAAGGCAGGGGCGCGGCAGGCCGTCATGATCCGAGGACGCCCAGCACGACGTCCCCGGTATGTGACCGGCCGCCGCAGGAGCACAAGCCGCCCCGGCTCACGACCCCGTCCTCTACACCCCCGTGCGACCGCCCGCCGCACAGGTCCCGGCAGACCCCGGCCCCCGCGAGCGTCCTTACCTCTTCACCCAACAACACCGCGACAACCTGTGGTGGTGGAATGGCACCTGGCTCCCTCAGCCCGTCCCCACCGGCGCCCACCTCCAGATCCAGCTCCCCGGCGGCCCCACCAACTGGCCCCCTACACCCCCCAACTTCCCCGGTCTGCCTACCCTTCAGCCCGCCCACACCACCTACCTCGGCGCCGCCCCCACCCTCCCCAACGAGGACCGCATCCCTGGCTACACCAACCCCAACGCTTCGACTACACCGTCCACGGCCACGGGCTCGCCACGATCTGCCTCCGCCCCGACCCCATGCCGGCCATCTCGAAGACATCGGCCTGGGGAACGGCGCCGCCAAGCCGTACATCCTCAGCCTCCTCGTCGACATGCCCCAACCCAGCCTTTCCTCCACGGTGACCGGCCAGGTACCGGCCGACACTTTCCGGGCCGGTGCGCAGCAGTTCGGCAGGCGTCTGCAGGCATACCGTCAGCAGAGTCAGAGAGGCCACGGCTGCCGGGGTGCGTCCGCTGGGGTCCGTTCCGGCCCTCCCAGAGCACTCGGCGTGGCGCCCGCCACCACTCGTGTCCTCCGTCCAGGCCGTACTCCCGCCGATCCGCACCGACTGCGCTCTGCCACCACCGCTGAACGCCTTCCAGATCGCCTTCGAGGGCCGCCTCACCCCCACCACCAGCCTCTGAACCTCAACAACCAAGATCAGCCGTTGATTGGACAGACCCGCCGGGCCGGTGTGGAGCCGGTCCTCCGGCTTACGCCAGATGCTGGTCATTCCCGCATCCCTGGCCCCGGGGATGGCGCCCCTGGCCGAACAAGTAGGCGAGCGCAACGGTGGCTCCGCCGGCGAGCCCGAGCGCGGTGTCGGTGATCGTTCTGAGGGCTTCGCCGACGCCCGTAAGGCAGTGGGCTGGGCGGCCGCAGGGTGGTGCGGCGGGTGCGTGGCTCAGGTGTTGCTGGGCTCGAGGTGGTCGGCTATGTGGAGTAGGGCGGGGAGGGCGGCGCGGAGGGCGGCGCGTTCGGCTTCGGGGAGGGCGGCGAGCGCGTTGCTGAGGCGTTGTTCGTGGGCGGTTGCCCAGGCGGTGAGTTGTTGGCGTCCGGTGTCGGTGAGGGTGACGGCGGAGGCGCGGCGGTCGTGGGGGTCGGTGGCGCGGGCGACGAGGCCGGTGGTGATCATCTGGCTGATCAGGCCGCTGACGGTGCTGAAGGCCAGGCGCTGGCGGGTGGCGAGGTCGCCTACTCTGGCGGGTGAGTGGTCGGCGAGGGCTTGCAGGAGTTCGACTTGGGCCATGGGCAGGGTTTCCCATGGGTAGTCAGTGCGTATCGAGGCACGCAGGGCGCGGCGCACGCGGGTGACGGCTTCGGTCAGGAGTTGGGCGTCCGTGCCGTTGGTGGCGGGTGGCCGGTTGGGGGTCGGCTCGTGCCTGGGCTGCGGGGACATGGCTGCCACTGTAGAGGGCGCCGGTGTGTGGGCCGGGCGGGCTTTGGTCTTTCGTTGCCCGGCGATGGGCCCGCGGGGTTGCGGGGGTGTTGGTGTGCCTGCTCGCCGGGCGGTGATGAGCGTGAGCAGGGATGCGGCCAGGAGGACCAGTACGGCCCGTTGGGAGGGGGCCGGCCAGCGTGGGGTGGCGGGGAGTTGGAGGGCTAGGGCGGTCAGGGCGACGCCGAGTGCGGTGCCGGTGCCGCGGGCCATGTTGATCAGCCCGCCGCCGGTGCCGGAGCGGTGGCGTGGGATGGCGGCCATGACCGTGGCGTTGTTGGCGGGGATGAACAGGCCCAGGCCCAGTCCGAGCAGCGAGAGGAGGGGCGGTAGTGCGGTGGTGTCGAAAGGGAGGACGCACAGGGCGGCGAGGGCGCTGGTGGACAGGGCGGCGCCGAGCGTGCAGCGGGCTCTCTCGCCCCAACCGGGTGGGAGAAGCTTCTCGCCGGTGGCAGCGGCGAGTGCGAAGCCTGCCGGCAGCCAGGTGAGGACAAGTCCGGCAGCCAGCGGCGAAGCGCCATGCGCGGTGAGTACGAGCGGGACCAGGACCAGAGGGCCGAAGAGAATGAGGTAGCCGCACAGTGCTCCCGTCAGGCCGAACCTGACCGGACGCGGCCTGACCAATTCGGGATTGATCAGAGGGTTGGGGGTGTGGTGTTGGCGGGTGGTGAAAGCCCAGCCGGCGCCGACCGTCAGGAGGAACAGGGCGGCGGCCCACCAAGGGGAGGCCACACCGCGGGAGAGAGTGGACAGGGTCAGCAGCGCGCTGGTAGTGGTCAGGGCCAGCAGGAGCATTCCCGGCCAGTCGAAGCCGGGCGTGCGGTGGCGGGTACGGGTGCAGGGCAGCAGGTAGTGGCCGGCCACCACGCTGACGAGCCCGATCGGCACGTTGAGGGCGAAGACCCACCGCCACCCCAGCGCGGTGACCAGGACGCCGCCGATCAGCGGCCCCAGGGCGAGCCCCAGAGCTTGGGCGGTGGCCTGCACCCCAAGTGCCAGGCGCAGCCGACCGGTTGGTGCGCTGGTGGCGACGAGGGCGACGCTGTTGGCCTGCATCATCGCCGCACCCGCGGCCTGCACGATGCGCACGGCGATCAGTACAGGCAGACCGGGCGCCAGCGCACACGCCCCGGACGCGGCGGCGAAGACGACGAACCCGTACAGGTACAGCAGCTTGCGGCCGTAGGCGTCCGAGAGCCGCCCCACCGGTATCAACAGGGCAACGAGGGTGAGCAGATAGGCCAGCGAGACCCAGGCGACCCCGGTGAGCGAGGCGCCGAACTCGGCACGGAGGCCAGGATAGGCGAGGGTGACGACGCTGGCGTCGAGCTGGCCCATGAAGGCCCCGAAGCACACGGTGGCCACGGCCAGGCGCCAAGCACCGGGGTAGGCGCGTATCCGTTCCGGCCGGCGGCGCTCCCGGATCAGGGCGCCGGGCAGGCGAGCAGCTCGCATGAGGGGACGTATTCGCTTTCGGCACGGGTCACTGGGCACCTGTCCTCCTCGTTCGCGGGGCGGAGTTGCCGGGCTCCAACGGGCTCACACATTACATCGGTGTACGAAGTGTTCGGTTTCCGAATGACCCGCGCGTAGAAGCGCAGGCGGGGCCCGCCAGCGCGCGGGCAGGCGTGCAGCAGAAGTGGCGCGCCCCCGCATTAAATTCAAGAAGCCAAGGTGAATTAACGGTATTCTCACCGCCCAATTCCGGTGCGCCGTCCGGGGAATTCATCGAACCTCTTTTCTCGCTTGTGGCGGGGTGGTGGCACCTGTGAAGCTTCCGCCCGGTAAGAGGCAACGCGCCACGGGCACATGCCTCGTCATGAGTCGCTTCTGCTGTGCGTCCCGCTCCACGGCGCTGAGTAGGCGCAATGCTCCCTGTCTTGGGCGGCCGGCCGTTGCGAAAAACGCCCAGCCGCCCTGGGCCCCCGCCCTCGCTCATTCTTATGCCTATTCAGAAGAGTTCGCGGCGAACGGGAAGCGAGTCCAGAAACTGAAGGAGTCGGCATGCCGTACAGTCGTACTGGTGCAGCGCAGCTCTTGCGTGAGATGGCGGGTCGCATAAAGGGGGTTCTGCCCGGCCGTGACGAATTCACGGAAATGTGCCGGACGCCACGCAAAGACCTCCTTGCCGGTGCGACGGTGGCCGTGGCCGCGCTGCCGTTGTCGCTGGGCTTCGGCGTGGCCTCCGGGCTGGGAGCGCAAGCCGGGCTGGTCAGTGCCATCGTCGCCGGGGCTGTGGCGGCGGTCCTGGGCGGGTCGAAGCTTCAGGTCACAGGCCCGACCGGAGTGTTGGCCGTGGTCCTGCTCCCGGTGGCCCACGTCCACGGCGCACCCGGAGTTCTCACCTGCGGCCTGCTGGCCGGCATCATTCTTGTGGCCATGGCCCTGCTCGGGGTCAGCCGGTATGCGCGCCTGCTGCCAGTGCCGGTCGTGACGGGCTTCATCACCGGCAGCGCCGCAGTGATCATCTGCCAGCAGATCCCCTTGGTCCTCGGCAGCCACTCAGCAGGCGAGAGCGGCATCGTGGCCTCAGCGGCCCGGGCACTGACCGGCGTCACCGTGGTGCAGGCCGCAGCGCCCGCGGCGGTGGCGGTCGCGGTGCTTGTGGTGTGCCTGGCCGGGAGTCGGCTCCGCCCCTCGGTACCGTTCCCGCTCCTGGCCGTCATCGCCGCGGCAGTCGTCACCCACCTCGCCGATCTGCCGCTGGCGACGATCGGTTCCCTGCCCGGCGGGCTTCCGTCGCCCTCGCTCGGCTTCGTCACTCCCGGGATCGTCCCTCACCTGCTGCCGTCGGCCTTCACCGTCGCGGCCCTGTGTGCCCTCGAATCGCTGATGACCGCGGCCGCCGCGGACGCCATGAGCGGCCAGGGCCGCCACGACGGCAACCGGGTCCTGTTCGGCCAAGGCGCCGCGAACCTGATCACGTCGGCGTTCGGCGGGGTGGCGGCCACCGGCACCGTCTGCCGTACCGGCATCAACATCCGCTCCGGCGCCGCCTCCAGGCTCTCCGCCCTGGCCAACTCCGCAGCCATCACCTTCGTCGTCCTGGCCGCCGCCCCACTGGTGACCGCGATCCCCCTGGCCGCGCTCGCCGGCGTCCTGATCGCCACCGCCGTCCGCATGACCGACCTCGCGGCGCTGCGGGCTCTCGCCAGGAGCAGCTACGGGCAGATCGTGGTCGCGGCGCTCACCGCGACCATCACCGTGATGTTCAACCTCGTCACCGCTGTCGCCGCCGGCATGATGCTCACCGCCCTCCTGGCCCTGCACGCGGTGGCCAAGACCGCGAAGGTGCAGCACGTCCTCACCAAAGCAGGCATTCCCCGGCAGAGCCCACCGCCCCGCGACACTCCGCATAGCGCGAATGCCGCCTCCATCACGGTCTACCGCATCGACGGGCCCCTGCTCTTCGCCACCGCCGAACGCCTGCTCAAACCCGTCACTCAGTCCACGGCGGCAGTGGTCATCGTCCAGATGTCCCGCGTCACCGCTACCGACGCCACCGGGATCCTCGCCCTCGGCGACGCCATCGACACCCACCACCGCCACCACGCCCACGTCCTGCTCAGCGGCGTCCGCGACCACCACCGCCACCACCTCGACGCCCTGGGCATCCTCGACAGACTCCACCCAGAAGAACGCACTCCCTTCACCACGCCCGCCCACGCAATCCGCTACGCACAACAGCACTTCCCCAATCCACCCACCCCACCCAGAACCACATCCGCGCCCTCGTAACCAAGACCCCACCACGCCCGCTTCCGGCCGACAGGGGGGCGGCCCCCGCGCAACTGCACCTGCTCGCCACGGAAAGGGTGCCCACGACGCAGCCAGGCATCCGACGGCAGCACATGCACCGCCTACCGACGCACTCAAGTCGCTGTAGGGAAACCGGGCCACAGGCTACATAGGCGTGGACGGACAGTGAGGACGGTTGGGGTTACGTCGATTGCATGAAAATGCGGGCAGGATCTGGTCGGGATTTTGCCCCGGCTGCGATGGGGAATTCCGTGACAGGATCCGCCAACCCCGTTCGGTGGATGGCATACGGCATATGACCATAAGTGCAGATGGCCAGCGAAAGGTGCCTGGGGAGAACTTCTGGGGGCACTTCAGGATGGCGTCGACGCCAAGGCAGGAATCGGCTGGCCAGTAAGGGCGGCCTCAGAGCCGGCCATGCTCAGCAGCGCCAGTCAGCGACCCGGAAATACTCCTCGACGGTTTCCGGCATTCGATGTCGCGTCAGCCCGATGCCGCTTCCGCGATGAGGCATCGCGATGGATCACCGCTGATGGCGGTGATCAGCATGAGATGAAGCATGGCGTCAAGCCGAACAACGCGACAGGCTCGCGCGGCCAGCACCGCTGGACCGTCACGCCCACCCCCCGATCGACCTGCAGGACGCCTCGAAGCGACCTGACGAGGCATCAGGAAACTCAGCAACAACTCAGCATCGGTATGCTGAGAGACGACCAGACGTGATCGAACCTGCAACTCGACGTGAACCGAGGTTAACCGCATGACCTGGGAAGACGCTGGTCATGCGGCCAACCTCGGTCCCGCCTGCGCCCGACTCGGGCGATCCCCCGCGTCGCCCGAATCGGGCAGCTTGACCGGATGGCGACCGAGGGCGACCATCCGGAGTCATGCTGAGTATATTGGCTCGGAGCCAGTCAACGCAGGAGTTACAGGATGTCCCCCCGCAGCGCATCGGTCAATGAAGAATTGCGGCGGCGCTCCCGCGAGCGGCTGTTGCAAGCGACGGTCGATCTGGTAGGGGAGCACGGCTACGAGGCGACGACACTGGGCGACATCGCGCAACGGGCGGGCGCGGCACGGGGGCTGATCTCGTATTACTTCCCCGGCAAGCGGCAGCTGCTGCAGTCCGCCGTGCACCGGCTGATGCACCTGACCCTGCAGGCGGCACTGGAGCGCGAACCGCGGCCGACCGGACCGTCGGCGGGGCGGGAGCTGATGGCGCGGGCCATCGACGCGGTCCTGGGACTGGCCCATGACCGCCCGTTGCTGATGCGTACGCACATGGCGGGCATCCTGACGGCCGAGGGGTTCATCCAGTGCCCCGAGCAGCAGCGGCTGGCACAGTTGCTGCGGGAGACGGTCGTGGCGTACGGATCGCCGGACCCGGACTCCGACTACCCGCTGCTGCGGGCGCTGCTGATGGGTTCCGTGGTGCCGATGCTGCTGCCGGGGGCGTCGATGCCACGGATCCGGCTGCGTGCCGAGTTGTTCCAACGGTACGGGCTGGACTGGGAGTTGGGGGTCCCGCCGGCGGACTGAGCCGGTCACGGGAGTCGCCACACGTGCGCCGCGGCCGGCCCGTCAGCGCTTGTTGTGACGTGGCGTCAGGAGGCCGTCGTCGCGGGCGCCGGCGATCAGGCGCAGCGATCGTCGGCGGTTGCGCCCGGTGGCGAGCATCACCGCCAGCACCGGATCGCGCCCCTCCCGTTGGGCCCGGCGGTACGCCTCCGCAGCGAGCTTGCGGCGCTCGGCGACCCGCGACCGGGTGCCCCCCGTCTCCGCCGGCGGCTCACCCGCCGCGGCCGCCTTCTCCGACGACGGTGCCGGCTCCGGCGCCGGCCCCTGTGGGGGCTGCGTTCCCGGCGCCGTGCACGGCTCCCCGGCCGCTTCGCGCGTCGTACCGTCCACCGTGCCGTGCGCCGGGCCGGCGGCCGTCGGCCCGCGCGCCGGACCAGCCTTCGGTTCACCTGCCGACTCATGGGTCAGTTCAGGTGCCGGCCCATGCACCGACTCATGTGTCAGCTCATGTGCGGGCTCATGGGTCAGCTCATGCGCGGGATGTGCCGGATGCGCCGGGTCGGTCGTCGCCTCGGGTGCCGCCCCGTCGGCCGCCCCGGCGTCGCACCCCGGCTCGGCCGCCGCCATCGGCCCGCCGGCCCGCTCCGGTGACACAGCGGCCGGGCCCGGTCCGCGGGGAGCGGGCCGGCTCCGGCGCGGGCGCCCGGTGACCGTCCGGAAGGCGTCGTCCAGCGGGCCCTCGATCCAGCGGGCCAGTTCGGCGAGGCCGTCGAGCCGCAGCGGCGGGTCGGCCCGTACGTCCTCCACGGTGATGTGGTCGTCGGAGACCGTCACAAGGACATCGATCCGGGCACCGTCGGCGAAGGTCAGCCGTGCGCTGCACCAGGAGCCCAGCGGGTCGAGCCGGGGCGCCGGGCATCCGCGACCGTCGGACGCGGTCGCCTCGTCCGGGGTGGCGGGCCGGGGGGCGGGCGCGGCCGAGCCGTGCGCCGTCAGTTCCCACGTGGGCCACTCACGTGGCGCGTCCTGAGCTTCATATCCGTGATTAACGGTATAAAAGTCACTTTCCGACACATTGAAAACCTAACCTCCACCTCACCCGGCCCAGCAGCGCGGCACGCTCATCCCATCGGGAGCAACCCCGATAGCGCATCTCCCGGATGGCGCGCCTCCCGTCGCGCGCCCGCCGGTGCGATCCTGGGGGTATCCGCGGAAGGGGCCACCCGTGCTTCGTGTCGCAGTGATCGGTTCCGGACCCAGCGGCGTCTACACCGCCCAGTCCCTGATCGAGCAGCAGGACGTACCGGACATCGAGGTGTACGTCCTGGACCGGCTGCCCTGCCCGTACGGACTCGTGCGCTACGGCGTCGCCCCGGACCACGAGAAGATCAAGTCACTGCAGAACAATCTGCGTACGGTGCTGGAGCACCCCCGCGTCCACTTCCTGGGGAACGTCGAGGTGGGGGCGGCCGGGCCGGGTCTCGATCAGCTGCGGGAGATCTTCGACGCGGTGGTGTTCTGCGTGGGCGCCGCCACCGACCGGCGCCTGGGCGTCCCCGGCGAGGAGCTGCCCGGCAGCCATGCGGCGACCGATTTCGTCGCCTGGTACAGCGCGCATCCCGATGCGGCCACGCGGCGTTTCGCCCTGACGGCGCGGTCCGCGATCGTGATCGGCGTGGGGAATGTGGCAGTGGACGTGGTGCGGATGCTCTCCCGTGACGCCGCCGAGCTCGCCGCCACCGACATGCCGCAGGGCGCGCTGGGCACGCTGGCCGACAGCCGCGTCGAGGACGTCTGGATGGTCGGCCGACGCGGGCCGTCCCAGGCGAAGTTCACCACCAAGGAGCTGCGGGAGCTGGGGTCGCTTCCGGGTGCGGAGGTGGTGGTCCGGCCGGAGGAACTGGAGCGGGACCCCGCGTACCGGGACCCCGGCGGGCTGCCCGCGGTGGCGCGGCGGAACGTCGAGGTGCTGCGCGGCTGGGCGGAGCCGACGGCGGACGCGGACACTCCCGGGAAGCGCCAGCACCGGATCCATCTGCGGTTCTTCCTCCGGCCCGTGGAGGTGCTCGGCGACGCCGCCACCGGGGTGCGGGCGGTCCGGTTCGAGCGGACCGCGCCCGACGGGCGGGGCGGGGTCACGGGTACTGGTGAATTCGAGGAGATCGAGGGGCAGTTGGTGCTGCGCTCGGTCGGCTACCGGGGGACGCCGCTGCCGGGGCTGCCGTTCGACGAGGCCACGGGGACGGTGCCGCACGACGCGGGGCGGGTGCTGCACGACGGCGCTCCGCTCCCCGGGGTGTATGTGGCGGGCTGGATCAAGCGGGGCCCGACGGGCGTGATCGGCACCAACCGGCCGTGCGCGAAGGAGACCGCGCAGTCGCTGCTGGCGGACGCCGCGGCGCTCGGGGAGCGGAAGCGCGGACCGGCCGGGGATCCGGTGGCCGAGCTGGCCCGGGCGGGGGAGCGGCCGGTGGCCTGGCGGGGCTGGCTGGCCATCGAGGCCGCGGAGGCGGAGTGGGGCCGCGGGCTGGGCCGCGGCACCGTCAAACTCCCCGACTGGACCGGCCTGTTGGAGGCGGCGCGGACGGCGGAGGCCGTCTGACGCAACCGGACGGCAGGGGGTGTCCGACACGACCGGACGGCGCAGGCCGTCCGCCGCCCGTGACTACTCCTCCCCGAGGCGGCGGGCCTGCAGGTCCGCCGCCCGGAGGACGCCGTCGATCAAGCCGGGGAAGAGCTCCTCCAGGTCGGCCGTGCGCAGCCGGTTCATCTTGGCGGTGCCCCGGTAGAACTGCTGGATCACACCGTGCTCGCGCAGCACCCGGAAGTGGTGCGTACAGGTCGACTTGCTGACCGGGAGTTCGATGTCCGCGCAGTTCAGCTCGCCCTCGGCGGCGGCGAGGGTGCGGACGACGCGCAGCCGCATGGGGTCGGCGAGGGCGTGCAGGACGTCCGCCAGCCGGATCTCCTCGCGCCCCGGGTGCTCCAGCGGCCGGGACCCCGAAGGGCCGCGCGTGGACGTCTTGTCGGTCGGCATGACGGCTCCTGACTCGGTTCGGCCGGCTCGGTGCACTCGGTTCCGCCGGCTCGGCGTCCGCGACGCGGTCTCCACTGGTCCGGCGCGCGGTGGTGGCGTCACGGCGCCCGGTCCGGGGGTGAACCGCCTGTCCGGGGATTCCTCGCCCCGCTCACGGATCCATTGTACGAGAGATATCGTAGTTTGACATCCACCGTAGTACGGTGCCTATCGTACGAGTGCGGGTCCCACACCGGAGCCCGTTCCGCCCGAGCACAGGAGCCTGCCGTGAGCGCACTGTTCGAGCCCATCACCCTCCGCTCGCTGACCGTCCCGAACCGCATCTGGATGGCGCCCACGTGCCACAACTGAGGCAAATTTGGCGTTGCCGCAGGCCACAGGCATGATGCCCACGGAGGGGGTCAGCAAAAGGTCAGCATCAGCAGGAGTCGCCACATGGCCACCCAGACCCTCGCCCGCGGCATGGGCACCTTCTTCAAGGAGTGCGGCTGCGCGAAGCCCACCGGCTGCCCGCACGCATACAAGATCAGATACCGGAACGCGGCCGGGAAGCAGACCGAGGAGTCAGGGTTCCAGACGCAGGATGCCGCCAAGGACCGACTCACGGAGATAGCGCACAGTCCCTCCGTCTAAGGCCGAACGAATACAGACACTCGGCCAGATGCCCTTCGAGGAGTACGCGGAGGCGTGGATCCAACGCCGCCGCGGGGTCATCCCTGCCACCATCCAGGACATCAAGGGCCTGCTGAAGAACCACGTGTACCCCGAGCTGGGATCGCGCCGCATCAACACCTTCGACTCCCTCGTCATCGAGCAGTACATCGCCACGATGGAGCGGAACGGACTGGGGCTGGCCGTCCAGAAAAACTCCTTCACCCGCTTGAAATCCGTGCTGCGGGACGCCCACCGGCGCGGCGCAATCCCCGACGACCCATTCCTGGACGTCATACCTCCGCAATACAATCCCGAGCGGGCCATCATTCCGACCCTCGAGGAACTGACACAAATACGAACGGCAGGCGACGACGCTGATTTCCACCTCGTGGTCGACTTGAAGCGGCATGGCAAGAGTGGGAGCAAGCCACCGCGCCGGGCCTCCGCGACTACAGCATGACCCGGACCGCGAACCATCAGTACCCCTGGAAACGCGATCCTGACGACGGCAATCACCGGCTGTTGATCGCTCAGCCCACAACAGCAGACCTGGCCACGAACGTGTCTCCCCCCATAGGTACGGATGTACGAAAATGGCCCGCCTCCCCCGGATACGGGCTGGGGGGGGGACGGGCCACTCCGCTCTGCTGATCAACTGTCGACGACGCCGAAGTCGGCTTCGCCCGAATTCACCGTCTCGATGAAGCTCGTCCAGGCCGCAGGGGTGAAGGCGAGGGCCGGGCCCGCCTTGTCCTTGGAGTCACGCACGCCGATCAACCCTGGGCGTTTGGCCGTCTCGACACAGTTCTGATTGTCCTGCGAGCTGTACGAGGACTTCGTCCACTCCCCGTCCGGCGCCATGTCGGTCGCGACGGGGAAGTTCTTGTGATGAGTCATGTCCACAGTTTCTTTTCGAGGGCCTGCAGGATGTGCGGCGTCTGGGAGGGGCCAGGCGCCGCCTTGACCATGGCATCGAACTGCCTCTGGTACTGCCCCACATCCGATTGCTTCGACCACATGGTGGTGGCCTTGGCGCTGTCGCTCTGAACCACGGGACCGAGGTCCGTGAACTCCAGAACCGTGAAGTTGAACCCAGCTCGGTAGGTGGGCAGGTTTTCAGGGATGATCTGCACCTCGACGTTGTCCAGCTGATTGAGGCGGATGATCTCCGCGTACTGTGCACGCATCACGTCGGGCGAACCAACGACGGTACGCAGGGTGTTCTCCGTCAGGATGATGTGCACCTCCGTGTCCCCCGAGTGCAACAGCTCCTTACGCTCCATCCGCAGTCGAACCCCGCGCTCAACGAACTCAGTGGTCCGCTCCTCCACGATCTTCGCGGAGACAGCGAGCGCCTGCGCGTAGGACTCGTCTTGGAGTAGGCCGTGCACAACATGGTTCTCGTACCCGCGGATCTTGACTGCATCGCGCTCAAGGCTGACGTACATCAGCACGCCGGAGGGCAGAACGCCTCGATACGAGATGAAGGGCTCCTTGCTCAAGGAGTCGCTCTGCATCTTCAGGAGCTCAGCGCGGTCGTCCGGGTCTTCGACCCCGTACCGGTCCATCATCTGTTCGAGGTCGGCAAGCTTGGGCAATGGGATGTCGCCTGCCTCGACTCGGCTGATCTTTGAGCGAGAGAAGCCGAGAGCCACCGACACTGCTTCTGCAGTCTCGCCGGTCCGTTCCCGCAGGGCTCGGAGTTCTTTGCCGAGCAGGACCCGCAGGTATGTCGGTCCTCGTCGTGCGGCCACCTGTCCCCTCACTTAGGTCTGCTGTCCGTCAGATCGAGGCCCCTGTCCAGCAGCGCAGAGTATCTGCCCGCCGGGGCCGGTGTTCAGTCCGGAGTCTGACACGCTCAGCCCTCCTTGCAACACCCCCTGTCGGTTACCGGGCATTTGCCAATGCACGTCACGGCGTGCGTTCATTCGCGCTTCCCCTTGAATGTTAACTAGCGTGCACACCAAGCTAGTTCGGCAAGCCGATGCGGAAGCTGCTTTCCGGGCGGCCCATGGGGGTGCGTACCCCCGGCATTCGTACGCGGTCCCGCTTGGAGGGCCAGCCCAGGGAAACCTCGGGGACGGGCCGCGCCGGCAAGACCCACACCCCGACGAGCCGAGGCCAGCAATGCGCCAGAGCATCACCACCCGATCCGGACGGCTAAGCTGCCATCTCCCGCCGCATCCTGCCGAGGGCACCGTCAGCGGTGTCCCGGAGCTCTGGCAGCTTGTCTCCGGCGGTGCGCACCACTCGCTGGAGCTGGTGTGGAAGGCGCTGTCTGACCGCTTCTTGGATTGCGGTGTTCAACGACTCGGCAGCCCCGCTGTGGTCTTGGGCGTGCAGCCGTACGTGGGCGACGGTTACCTGTTCGATGACGCGCCACTGTGGTGCGACAGCCGTGGTCGGGACTGGGGTGCTCTCCGCAAGCTGTGCGGCGTGGTGGACGCGCCCGGTGTCGATCAAGCCGCGGAGCCGAATCTCGTGCAGGGCAAAGGGGTTGAACAGGCTGGTGTGCTCGGCGCGTTCGAGCAGGGTCTCTGTCTCTCTCATCACTCGGTCGAACAGCGGGCCGTTGCCGAGCGCACCGGTGGCGCGAGCGAGGAGCGGCAGCACCGCGGCACGCGCATCGCTGTCCGGGGCCAGTGCGGCGGCGCGGGACAGGCGCTCGACTGCGGCTCCGCGAAGACGGGCTTTGCGCAGTTCATTGCCGTGCATCCGCAGAACGTACGACGTGAAGCCCGGATCGGCGAACACTTCGGCGATCTCCAAGCTCTTGGCTGTCCAGTGCGCTGCTGTGCTCAGCCGCTCCTCTGGCAGAACGTTGCCGAGCGCGACACCGAGGCTGACACGGGCGCGGGCGAGCAGGTGCAGTACGTCGCGCTCGGCGTATCCGTCCTGTGCCCGGGCTTCCAGGCGGGCGACGAGTGGCCACAGCTCCGCGACCGCTTCGGAGGCATGGCCGGACTGGCGGGCGATCTCCGCGAGGCGAACTGTGGACTCGCCGAACTGCAACATCGCGCGGTGATCAGCGTCCGCGGCGTCGGTGACACCAAGGACATGCGGCGGGAGGTGAAGCATCTCGCACAGACGACGCCGGGATCCGACGTCGTCCACGGTGCGTTTGCGAAGTTCCAGGGCGGAAACGTACGTCTTGTCGTAGCCCAGAAGGGCGCCGAGCTGGGTCTGGTTCATGCCGTGGACGGCGCGGTAGAACCGCAGGATTGCACCGAGGTCGCGGGTGGCCAGGATCACCTGCGCCTGGGGAGTCGCCCATCGCCAGGCGACATGACTGCCCGGCGGGCGGAGTGCGACGCGACCGACGCCCATAGCCGACTACTTGCGCCTGTACCAGGCGGCAATCGAGCGCTTGTAGCCGTCAGGCATGGTCAGGCCCGGCACCTCTTGTTCGGTGAACAACCCGACCTTCTTGTGCTCATGGCTGAGCACGGGCTCCTGCTCGGGGTTGAGCACCGTGCACCCGTAGGTGACGATCAGGACCCGCCGACCGGGAATCGGCTCGTAGACCCACACCCCACCCTCAATGAGGGTGCCGGCTTTGACCTTCCAGCCGGTCTCCTCCAGCAACTCGCGTTCGACGGCGCTCTCCGGATTCTCGTCAGCCGGCTGGCCGGATTGGGCGACGATCTCCAGCCGTCCGCCGGGCAGTTCCCACTCCCCGCGTTCGTTCTCCAGCAACAGGACGCGGTCGTGGGCATCACAGGCGACGCCCTTAACGGATACGGGCCACAGGGGTGGCGTGTACGACATGACGGTCCTCTTGCAGCGGACGACGGCCGGGACCCTCGGAACGTAGCACGCAGCGACCGGCCATCGGCCGTGATGGGTGAATTGCCCGAGTCGGCAATCTGTCGCTTTACACAACCACCAGCGCCTCTCGACAGTGAGGCCACTGGCCGTCCGTATCAAGGGAGTTCGGCAATGACCCGTGCCGCTGCACGCTCTGCCAGGGACCTGTTCAGCGCCTGCTACCTCGACCTGCGTGGCCCCGACGCTATGTGCGCTGTCGCCGAACGGATCAGCGAAGTCGGCCTGGTCACCTTCGACGGGCTCGATTCTCGCGACGCCACGCTGGAGATCGCGTCCACCGATGGGCGAGCAGTGCACTCAGATCTGCAAGCGAACCAGCCCAATGCCCTGGCCGCGCTCACCGAGCCGCGAGCGGCCTTCTTCGGTCGCGCCGACGGCGTCTTTGCGCCAGTTTTCGACCACGCCCCGGGTGGTCAGCTCTCCATACGGCTGCGGCAAGACGGCCTTGTGCGCTGGCACCCCTTCACGCGCACTTATGTGCCCCCTCTCCGCACCTCCGCCACCCGGCACCAGCAACCTCTCGAACTCGGTGCGGGTGAGGGCTACCTGCTGGACAACCACCGATGGCTCCACGCGCGCACGGCCTTCCTCGGGCCACGCCGCTGCTACCGGGCTCTGGGCAATCCCCGCTTCCCCCTCCCCCGCGGATTCGCTCCGCACGATGCGACCGCCATCCCCCTGGAGACGCGCTGATGACGACCACCACGTACTCCCCCTTCGAGCTGCGCATCGAAGCGACGGATAAATCCCCCATCCCGACCCGGCTGCGCTCCGTCGGTGAAGCCGATGGGGCCGGCCACAAGCGACCTGAGGCCGTGATGACGACGCAGAACCAGGAGCAACACCCCACGCCCACCACCAAGACCGTGCCACCCCCGTCCCTCGCCTTGCCCCTGCGCCCCCTCACCCGCACTATTCCGGGGTACACGCAGACCCTCCTCCTGATCCCGCCGGCAGTGCGGCAGGCTCGGGGCTCCGTACGCACCACACTGGCGTGCTGGTGTCTGGACGTGCTGACCGATGACGCACAGCTGGCCGTCTCGGAACTGGTCACCAACGCCCTGCGCCACGCAACGCAGCCGCCCTTGCCGGGAGACGAGCCGATCCGCTGCCAGCTGACCGTGGAGCGGCCGGAACGCCGCGCGGTTCGGATCACGGTGGCGGATCCGTCGCCCCGTGGTCTGGTGCAGCGCCACCCCGATATCGAGGCCGAGACCGGGCGGGGCCTGACGGTGCTGTCCGAGATCTCCGCAGACTGGGGCGTCGAGACGTTGCCCGCCGGGAAGCGGGTCTGGGCACTCCTGCGGGTGGGCCGCCGAGGAGTCGAGCAGTGACCACGTCCGTCGAGAAGGTCATCCTCGCGCCAAGGGAGCGGCAGGTCATCAAGGGCTTGGCCAACGGCAGCACGCTCGCCGCAGTCGCGCTGAACCTCAAGATCACGAAAAATACGGCAGCGAGCTACCTCAAGAACGCCAAGTACAAGCTCCGCGGCGTGACGGAGAACTCCGCCGCGCTCGCCGTCGCCTACGCCACCGAGGCCATCGACCGACCGGACCTGCTGGCCCACGAGGGACTGCTCCTCCCCTGTGAACAGCGTGAACTCGTGCCGCTGATCGCGCGGGGCATGCGGGCCACGCAGATGGCGATCAAGCTGAAGCGGTCTGTCGACCTCACCCGCCGGGACGCCCGGCAACTGATGGCGAACCTCCAGGCCCGCAACCCGGCCCACCTCGTCACCCGCTCGTGGCAGTACCAGATCATCACCGCAGAGCAGGTGCTCGCGTGGCTGCCGTGAAGGTGCGTGTCCCCGACAGCGCTGCCCACGACGGCACCGCTTCGGGAGATGCCGTGACGTGGCTGGTTACGGATTGGACCGTGCCCCGCCGGACAGTGCGGGAGGTACTGGACTACGGCATGGAGGACAAGCGGACCGTGGCGCGGCTTCGATTGCACGCCGCGGTTCTCGTACCGCGGGCACGCGCCCGCCTGGCCAGCGGCGGTCCGCAAGACATGGTCCTTGCGCTCGAACACGTCGAGACGTCGCTTCGGTCCGGAGGCTCGGACCTCCGGGGCCTGGCTGCCGCGATGCGAGATCTCATCGACTACCTCGATGTGCAGCCGGCCCCACCGCCTCGGATCGATGCTCCGACCCTGGCCAGCCCCGACGTTGTACCTACCGCTCTACTGCCAGCCTCATAGACAGCTCCACCCCTGGGGACGCTCTCCAGTTCTACCCCAGCCCGGCCAGCGGAGCACACCACGTCGGCCCGTTCCCGAAGGACGGCCGGGCCGACGAGGGCGAGTCCCTTACGTCCCCCATGCTGGGGCCGCCCGGCCGTCCGCCCAGCTCCATTGCGCCAGGCGAGCGGAGCACCACCCGGCAACCGCGCCTGCTGAAGGGACCGGTGTCGGACGAGCGGTGTGGGCAGAGGACTTCCACCCACGGACTCTGCCCACACTCGCTCTCCCTCAAGGCAAGATTCACCCCTCCTGAAGGGCGAGACGCCATGACCGAAGAACGCACCATGACCCTCCAGGCCCGGCGCCTGGCCTACGCGTTACGACTCGTGAACCCCTCGCTCCACCCCCACGACGGTGCCATAGCCACCCTGGAGCCCCTGCTGATCAACCCCAACCAGGTGCGAGGCTGGTTGGAAGAGCACTGCACCCCGTACGCCGGGCGGGTCCACGTCACCGGCACACTGGACCGGCGGCTTGTCTTCGCCGAGCGCCCCGACGGCCGGTGGGTCGTCGCGGACCTGTCCGGTCAGCCGCATCACCAGCGCGCGTGGCCCGTCTGGGCACATGCTCACATGGACCTCGAATCGGCCCACGAATGGCTGTCCCTGGCTGACCTCGCCCCGGAAGCCCTCTACCGGCTATCGCGGCCGCGGGTCCTGCTCGCCGCCCTGTACCACCCGGAGTACTTCCCCCTGCCCCGCTTCCCGCTCGGGATCAGCGACGTCGCGCGCGCCGCCCGCGCCTGCCTCATGGGCGAGGTGGAGCTCGCCGACATGCAGCTCGGTATCACCCTGCCCGATCTCGTCAAGCACATCACCGACGAGCCCCCCGATATCCTCGGCATCTCCGCGACGTTCGGGCAGCACGACCTGATGATCGAACTCCTCGACGCCACATACGCGTTGGCAAAACCGCCGCTCGTCGTAGCTGGAGGCAGCCTCACGGCCCGCAACGAGGCCCTGCTCCTGGAGCGCTACCCCGACCTGCTGATCGCACGTGGTGCCGGCGAGTCGACCGTCCAGGACCTGCTCGCGCACTGGCATGGCGACCTCGCCAAGGAGCACGTCCACAGCATCGGCTACAACGGCGCCGCCCGCGGCGAAGGCACACTCACGGTCAGGCGGCGGCGCACGGCCAAGCCCGTCAGCCGGGCACAGAGTGACTTCCTGCCCGAGCTGGACCTGCTGCCGGCGACGTTCGCCCATCACGGGGTCGCGCAGTTGGAGGCGTCCCGCGGCTGCACCAACTTTTGCAGCTTCTGCCCGCGTGGCCATAAAGGGCAGTGGGCGGGCGGCACGCCGAGTGACTTCGGATGGATGCTCGACAGCATGAGCTCGGTGTTCGACCGGTACCCGGACATCTCCCGGACCCTGTACCTCGTCGACGAGGAATTCATCGGCCGCGGACCGGATGCCGTCACCCGCGCCCTGCACATGGCTGACGTGCTGAACGGTGCCGGATTCAAGTGGGAGACCAGCTGCCGCATCGATCAGGTCACCCACCCGGACCGCGACTTCGCCTGGCACGTCGAGCGCGCCGCCCTGTGGCGTTCCCTGGTGAACAAGGGACTGCGCCGCTGCCTGTTCGGTGTCGAATCCGGCGTCGACACGATCCTGAAGCGGTTCAACAAGGAGACCGGCGGCGAACAGAACGCGCTCGCGATCCGCACCCTGTCCGCGCTGGGTGTGCCCACCAGGTTCACGTACATCACCTTCGACCATCTGATGACGTTCGAGGAGCTGAAGGCGACCTACGCCTACCAGGGCCGCACGGACCTCCTGGTGCGACCGCTCCCGGACCAGCCGGTCGAGGAGATCGTCAACGGTGTCCGCGACCCGGAGTGGGTGGAGGCGCACGGAACCGGCCGCCCGTTCCACACCGGCATCTCGTACATGCTCGTCTCCATGGAGTGCCTGATCGGCGCCGCCTACACCAAGCAGGTGGAACGTGCCGGCCTGGCCGGGCCGGTCCGTCCCTCGATGGGGCGCCAGGATGCCGAGTTCGCCGACTGGCGCATCGGCGTGTGCAGCCAGTGGGCCCAGCTGTGGGTCGACCGGAACTTCGCCCTGGACTACACCCTCAAGCCCCTGGAGATACGTGCCGCAGCGCGCGTCGCCCGCCGTCTGCTTCCCCGCTACCAGCGCGCGCTGATCGAGGTATTCGACAACGCCCTGTCCCAGCCCGAGCCCCCGCATCGGCCTGCTCCGCCGCAGGTGTCCCAGGTCGTCACCCTGACCTGGTACGACGACGGGGCCCTCGGCGTCCCATACGCGAGCGTGCCCGAGGAAGCCCGCATGCCGCTGTACGCCCACGGTTTCCAGTACCACCCGCACCAGGCCGCCTTCCTCCTGCCCGCCGCGTACGGCGACATCGGCCGGGCCCTGCGCATCCAGGCGGTGGCACAGCAACTGGCCGCTCAGGGCATCGGCGTCAACCTCCGCCACTCCCCTGCGGCTCCCGCCGCCGCGCAACCGGCACTGACCGCCAAGCCGGCCATCGGCCCCGCCGTGCGAAGCCCCACCAGCTCCGCCCTCCATCGCTAGCGCCTCCCCTGGCGGCGCTGCCTCAAGTCCGCTCTCCGGGGAAACCCAGCTGTCCACACCCTCCACCGCACCCGCAGCCCCTGGCCCGACACCCGGCCGGTAATCCCGAAACTCCCTGGAGGCCCCTCCTGTCGACCCGTTCCTTCATCGCCCGCCCCACCGAGACTGGCTACAACGGCATATACGTCCATCTCGACGGCCAGCCGAGCGAGAAGCTGCCCATGCTCCTCACCGCCTACCAGTACCGTTCAACCGCAGCGTCGAAGCACTGTCCCGCCACC
>NZ_BBUY01000027.1:43457-48011 GCF_001590865.1 Streptomyces sp. NBRC 110611 | reverse complement strand
GGGCTCGGATGAGGTGGGCGGGGGTGTGGGGGTGGGCGGTGGCGTGCCAGAGGACGGTGTCGTCGTTCGCGCGATGGGCAGCCAGGAGCCAGTTCGTGCCGCCGTCATCGAATGCACGGGAGGGGAGGCTGATGACGACCGCTTGTTCGTCGGGTGCGTACCACGTGCACTTGTGCTGGGCGAGGTCGTGCATCCATCCGGCTGTCAGCAGTGGTGTGGTTGCTTCTTCATGCTGGCCTGGAGGCTGCAGGTAGTGAGGGCGACCATCGGTGCCTGGGGCGGCGGCGAGTGTGGTCAAGGCGGTGGCGAGAGCTGTGGGGAGTTCGGGAGGGGTCTGGGCGGAGAAGCGGACCGTCCATGTCGCTGCGTGGCCGGGGCGGGGGCGGGCACTGAACTCCCAGCTCCCTGCGGGGCCGTTCCCATATCGGCGCCGGCTGCCTCCGGGTGTGTAGAGGGCTTCGAGCAGTCCCTTGGGGTCGCGGTGACTGAGTACGAGGCAGTGTCCGAAGAATTCACTACGCCAGCCGTGGTCACGTAGCCCTTGGATGAGGGCCCTGGTGGCCGGGCCATCCGGGCCTGCGAGGTAGCGGGGAATGACCAGAACGGGTCGCGTCGCTGCGTGGTGATTCACCTTGAACTTCCCTTCGTTGAAGCAGGTGCTGGTCGGTGGTTCGGTTATGGGGTTAGCGCGGTCCGCCCGGCGGGACATATCCGCGTGTGCGCTGTCGTAGGCGGGGCCCATAACCGGCACGCGGCATGCGGTTGGGCCGGGCGGTCCGGAGGGCCGCCCCGGGCAGTACCGGGGCGGCTGCCGGGTCAGGAAGTGGCGGCGAGGGCGGCGGTGGCGGCCTTGCCGATGGCGGTGGCGGCCTGGGCCGGGTCGGTGAGTTCGAGCAGCGTGGTGCCGGGCAGGGGGCGGGGGTCGGGGTCGAAGGCGAGCCAGAGCACGGCGCATCCGGCCTGTCGTAGGGCGGTGATGCGTGCGGCGGCGTGGGCGGCTTCGTCGGGGTGGTAGTAGCCGTCGGAGGCGATGACCAGCAGGCGGCCTGCCCCCGGTTGGGTGAGGCTGAGTGCGGCGGTGAGGGCGTCGGTGGCTTCGGCGAGGCTGTGGCCCAGCCCGTTGGCGTTGAACTGTGTCACGCGTGCGGGGGCGCGGCCTGGTGCGGTGATGGCGGTGATGGCCTGGTCGTAGGCGACGGTGGCGGTGCGGGAGTCGGGGTCGGTGAGGGCTGCGGCCTTGGCAAGGATCCAGGCGGCTGAGGCGATCGGGGTGGTGGCGGATCCCATGGATCCGGAGACGTCGACGGCGATTCCGACGCGTAGTGGTGGGGTGGGGTGGGGGCGGTGGGTGGTGCGGGTCCAGGGGGTTGCGGTGGGGGTGACGCCTGCGGCGCGTTGGGCGTCGCGGGCCAGGGCTTGGCGCATGTTGAGGCGTCCGGGCGGGGCGGCCGAGGCGGTGGTGGTGGCGGTGCGTTCCCGGTAGGCGGCAGCCCGCAGGGCTCGGGCCAGTTGCCCGGCGGCGGCCTTCTCCGCAGGCGCCGGGGCGCGGGTGCCGGTCACCGGCGAGCGGCGGCGGCCCTTGCCGGGTTTGCCCGGGGTGTGCGGGCGGCCGCCGGGGGCGAAGACCTTCTCGGCGGTCTTCGCCGCCTGCCGCGCCTGCTCGGCCTGGGCGGCCTTGGCCCGTGCGCGGGCCGCGCGGGCGGCGGCAACCCGGGCTTCGGCGGCGGCCTGCGCAGCCTCGTTCGCCCGTACCTGGCCGACGACCTTGCCGATCGCCTCGGCCAGCTCGCCCTTACGGCAGCCAGCCGGGCCCGGGGGTGGCTCGGGTGCGTGGGGTTGGGTGCCGAGGGCCTGGCACCAGGCGCGGGCGTGCTCCATCATCGTCTGGCCGTCCCCGTCCGCCGTGCTGTGGGCCGCTGTCCAGATGTCGGCGAGGGTTTGCAGGAGGTCGGGGCCGAGGATGCCGGTGACGGTGTTTTCGAGGGTTTCGGTTTCGTCCGGGTCGAAGATTCCGGCGTCGCGGCGGGCCAGGATCAGTCCGGCCGCCAGGGCTGCCTGCCAGCGGTCGGTGGGGGTCTGGGCGGTGAAGTCGTCCAGGACCAGGGTGTGGATCGAGGCCCGCAGATAGCGGCGGTCACAGGGGCGACGGTGAAGGTGGGCGTGTTCGGCGCGGGACTCCTCCAGCACCTGCGCCGCCGTGTCCAGGGCCGTTCCGCGCAGTGCGGGCGGGGTGAGCCAGCGTGTGTGGGCGGCGTGGGCCGCCTCGTGCACCAGGGCACCCCACGCCACCGGGTAGCGTTCCTCGTCGCCGGGGCGCTCGGGGCGGATGGTCGCCGGGTGCAGCGGGGCGAAGAGGGTGGCATCGATCTCCAGCTCGGCCAGGGTGGGGTAGAAGGCGGCCGGTGCGCCGGAGCGCGTGCCCACCTGGCACGTGACGAGGACGTCTTCGCGGCCGGTGAGTTCGGGTAGGCGGGTGCTGAGGGCTGCGCCGATGCGTAGCCAGTGGCTGCTGTGGGTGGTGGGGCGGGGTTCGGGGATGGGGCCGCCGTCGTCCTCCCAGCGTGCGATGGCTTCTTCGGCTTCGGACGGGGTGGGTGGAGTGGGCTGGAGGTGGTTGTGCAACTGGGCAGCCATGGCTGGTGGTTCCCTTCGTGCGAGGGTGATGTGGCGGTGTGGGTGGCGCGGAGGTGGGCCGGTGGGGCCCGGCGGGTGGCCGGGCCCGGGGTGGTTAGAGCTGGCGGCCCAGGGTCAGGGCGGCAACTGGCCTGCCGACGGCCTTGGTGACGATCTCGGCGACGGTGTCGCGGTCTTCCAGGGGTGCGATGCCGACCAGGTTGGCGAAGGCCGCCTCGGTGCCCAGGACATCGGCGATCTTCTGGAAGGCGATCAACTCCCGTAGCTGTGGAGCCCATCCCAGTTCGCCTGTCTTCTGGCTGGTGGCCAGGCGCCGGGCGATCCGCACCGCCGTGGAGTTGATCTTCAAGGCGGCGGCCAGGTCGTAGTCGGAGCCGACCTGGATCTGCACGCTGAACCGCGAGGCCAGCGCCTCGGTCAATACCGCGCCGTGCACGCCCGGGTTGTGACCGGCAATCACGTAGAAGCCGTCGGTGGCCGTGATCGTCTCGCCCTTGTGGGCCTTGACCTGGATCTGCCGCCGACCGTCCATCGCCGGATACAGGGCGGCCAGCACCTTCGGGGAGATCAGTGTCGCGTCGTCCAGGAGGAGCGCGCGCCCTTCCTGCATCGCGGTGACCAGCGGCCCGTAGATGAACTCATAGCCGCCGCTGGCGTCCTGGGTGTATTCGCCGATTAGGTCACCGACAGTGGTGTCACCGTCCCCAGCCACCGTGATCAGGTCCGGGAAGGCCGCCTCGATCAACGAGGTCTTGCCCGTGCCCGGTGGCCCGTACAACAACACCGCAACCCCCGCCTCCCGCAGCTTGCACAACGCCTCGACATCCGGGAGTTGTGCCAGGGCCCTGGGGTGGTACTGCTGGCCGTTCGGACGGGTTACCGGCTGCGGCCTTCCGCTCGGAGGTGAAGCCGCTGGTGTCGCCTGCGGAGCGGTCTGGCGAGGCCCGGGCAGAGAGGTGCTGGCGCGGGGCGGAGCTGGAGGTGCTCCCTGGGCTGCGGCGGCGGTGCTGGAAGACGCCCGGTACATACGGGGCTTGGCACCTACCCTCACTGCCTCACCCCGGGCCACCAGGGTCTCGCAGGCATTGCCGACAGCACCGCCCGAGTGCCCCAGCATCTTCGCCAGCTCGGTAACGCTGAACTTCAAACTGGCATCGACGGCCAGGATTTTGGCGACCGCCGCGCGCAGTTCACCGGGGCGCGCCTTCGAGGGCGCGGCGGAGGAGGCGGGGGAATTGGGGGTGGCAGGCGCCGGTGGGGGCTGGGTGTTCATCAGGACTCCGATCGTGTAGTGGCAGGCGGTGGTTATTTGTCGGTGGGTGGCGCCTGGCGCGGCACGTGGGGCCGCCGGGGCGGTCGAGGCTGCGGGGGTGTGGGGTCCAGCGGTCGTCTGGGCCGGGGGATGCGCGGGATGACAGGGGCGTTGTCGTCTGACGCGTGGTGCATGGGCGTACTCCGTCTTCGAATGTGTGTGGGTGGGACCGCCGCACCGCGCAGGGCTTGCGGGCAGCGTTAGTTGAGTTCGGGTGGCTGACGTCATGGCGGTCATGAGCTGGCTATGCGCAGCCTTGTTTTTGGCCGCACTCCACCCGTGCGCGGATATCCTCCGCAAAAGGAATTGGCGGGATTTTCAATTCCCGTTTCCCGGGAACAATTTAAATATAGCTCGACTCGCGCACCACCTGAAGCCAGATTCCGGCTTGATAATGCTGGAATTCTCGTGAATTCACGACGGGTATTCAGGGGAAATGTCCATGGCGCGACGTAAGGCGTCGTGGCTGGCGGAATGCACGACCGTTTCCCAGCCGCACTTGAATGCGCGGTTCCCCGGCGCGGTGCCCGGCGCGGTGCCCGGCGCGGTGCCCGGCGCGGTGCCCGGCGCGGTGCCCGGCGCGGTGCCCGGCGCGGTGCCCGGCGCGG
>NZ_BBUY01000027.1:40173-43129 GCF_001590865.1 Streptomyces sp. NBRC 110611 | reverse complement strand
CGGCGCGGTGCCCGGCGCGGTGCCCGGCGCGGTGCCCGGCGCGGTGCCCGGCGCGGTGCCCGGCGCGGTGCCCGGCGCGGTGCCCGGCGCGGCGGCACCTCGGCTATGCCTGGGCGCCGCCGCGCCTACCGCTTGTCGTGGCCACCCGATGTCTCGGGCCAGGTGCCTGCTGTGACTTCGCCAGGCTGAGCGGGAGGAGCGGAGTGGGCGCGCAGGAAGAGAGCCGCGGCCGTCGGCATACGCGCCGGGTTTCACGGGCCGGGGTCTGTCACAGGTAGATCGGGATGCATTGCTGCACCGATATACAGTCGCCCCCGCCCACCGGTGGCTCGCAGGGGCCATGGCCTGCGGTTATATGCCAGGTGGCGGTGTCGCATCCAAGCGCGTACACGTATACGACGGCGAAAACGGCGCCGTATACGACAGGGCAAACGCCAAGGGCCCGCTCATGCCGAGTGATAAGGCTCGCAGGGGCAGTGAGCTGCGGCTTTACCGCGTGTGACGGGAGGGGGCCCGCGGCGTGAGAAGGGCTCGGGTTGCCGGCTCTGGTTCGAGGCCGAGCTCGGCGAGGTGGCGTTCGAGGCGGCTGTAGGTGTGCCGGGCAGCGTCGTGGCGGCCGGATGCTTGGTAGAGGCGGATGGCGTGCTGGGTGAGCCGCTCGTGATCGGGGTGGAGGGCACCCAGGTGCTCCAGCAGTCCCAAGGCGGTGTCGCGCTGTTGCGGGTTGGTGGGCGTGTGCTCGGCTTGGTGGGTCAGGCGGAGGGCGGCGTCGGTGGCCTGGGTGGTGAGGTGTTCGCGGATCGCATCGGCCCACAGGTAGTCGCCGCCCTGGGCAAAGGGGCCGCAGTAGTGAGTCAGGACCTGGCGCACGGTATGCGTGACGTCTTTTTCTGGATGCTCCGCTCCCGTTACGGATACTTCTTTAAGTTTCTGGGTGAAATCGGCGAGGTCGGTTTCTACGAGCCTCGGGTTCAGCTTGTGAAGTTCCCCTTGACGCAGGATAAATTCCTGTGTGGTGATCCCGGTTGCGGCGCGAAGGGCGCGGCGTACCGCGCGGCGCAGGTTTTTGAGGGCGTTGTGTTCACTGCCGGGGGTGAGGTGGAGCTTGTCGGCGATGTCGGAGATGAGGAGTCCGGTGGGGTAGGCGGCGAGCAGGGCGAGGAATTCGTGGACTTCCGGCCGCAGGTTGGTGCCGACGGGTTCTTCGTGGCCGCGGGCGTAAAGCGTGACGGGTCCGAGGACGTGGAGGCGAACGGGCTTGGTCTGCACCGGACGCGATGCGCTGGTCAGATGCGGGTCGTCAGAGGGGGCCGGTTCCTCCTCTGAGTCGTCAACGGCATCGGCATCGGCTTCGGGGCCCGGTTCGGAGTCGGGCTGCTTGTCGTGTGGGGGCGGGCTCTGAGTGGGGAGGATGCGCAGGTTCGGGCGCTGGCCGTGGGCGCCGAGGAGGACTTGGGTCATGTCGCGGCCGGCGTCAGGGGTGAGGTGGAACAGCTCCAGGCGGCTGGCGCTGTGAGTGCGCTTGTGGGGCCGTGTGGTGGTGCCGTCTGCGTCGATGTGCCAGTGCGTGGCGTCCGGGAGCGGGGCGTCCAGGGTGAGCACGATCAGGACGCCGGGCCGGCTGCGGGTGGCCACGGCTTGAACCTGGCCGATATGGGCGGCGTTCGGCCTGGTGAGCAGAACCAAGGTGCCCGGGCCCTCCTCGTCGAAACAGTGCGCCATCGCCTGCCCGCTTGCCGGAGTGTCGAGCTCGTTGTGGGCGCGGGCGTGGGTGATCAGGTGCTGCTCGGCCATGCGGACCGCTTGCGCGGTGTCGGTGCTCTGTGTGAGGGCGGTGAACCGTTGCGGCAGTCCGGGCAGCAGGCAGCCGGCGATCTCTTCGGTGACGATGGCCTTGACGTGGGGAGGGCGGGGGCGTTGGCGTTCGGCCGCGGTGAGGATGCCGGTGAGCAGGGCGCGGGCGGCGCCCTCGGCCCCAGGGCCCGTCCAAGTGCAGCCGCCGACGGTGGCCAAGACATCGAGGGGCACCTCGACGTTGCCTTCCACGCCGATGGTGACCGTGTCCGCGCTGCGGGGTTGCTGGGGCGGGGTGCGGCGGGTGATCAGGGCCTCGGGGTCGTGGGCGCGGCGGGGTTGTGCGGCGGCGTGTGCGGCTTGTGCAGCCTTGTCGACCAGAGGGCTCAAAGCCGGTGCAGGCGTTTCGTTGTCGGGTCGGCGCAGGCGGCGTTGGTGCAGGTACCAGTAGCGGCGCGCGGCCAGCAGCCCTGCTGCCGCGGTGATACCGATCAGACTTGCCTCACCGAAACCGATAGCCGCCGGTCCCGGCCCCGCCACCGTCTTCTGGTCCATCGCGTCATCGTGGTGTCGTGATGCGGCGGGTGCCTGGTTGCCGTCGAGCTGTCGGCCACTGCCCGGCTTCTGATCCAGGGGCGGCTGCGCAGACGCTGTCGGAGCAGGCGGCGTCTCAGCTGCGGCATCCGGTGCGGGCCCCGCCGGGGTAGGGGTGGGCAGGGATGCGGTGGAGCGGTGGCTGACAGGGATGGTCAGTTGCCAGCCAGGCATGATCAGGTCCGGGTCCCTGAGCCGGGCTCCGTCGCTCTGTACGCGGTCTTTGTTGAGTGCGTAGATCCTGGGCCACTTCAGCGCATCTCCCAGATGAGTGTGGGCGATGTCCCACAACGTGTCGCCTTCCCGCACCGTGTACTCCACCAGCCGAACGGCCTCGCCGCCGGCAAACGGCCCCCGGTACTCCTCACCGGAGATGGCGGACGCGATGTGTGGGGAAGTTGTCGCATCTGCCGTGCGAAGCGTGGCGGCCTGTTCCCCCGGGGAGGGGATGAGAGGGGCTGTCGCGGTGACGTGGAGCCGGGTTTCGCTCGCCGAGGAGGGCTGCTGCGCACTGGCAGCGTGGGGGCGCCAGAGGGTGAGGGCGGCGACGACGAGGGTGCCGATGCAC
>NZ_BBUY01000027.1:0-40032 GCF_001590865.1 Streptomyces sp. NBRC 110611 | reverse complement strand
CATTTCGGCGTCGTGGGGGAGGGTGTTGACCGTGCACAGGAGGCCGGCGCGGGTGAAGGCGAGGACCCCGTCGGGAAGCGTGGCGGCCTGTTCCCCCGGGGAGGGGATGAGAGGGGCTGTCGCGGTGACGTGGAGCCGGGTTTCGCTCGCCGAGGAGGGCTGCTGCGCACTGGCAGCGTGGGGGCGCCAGAGGGTGAGGGCGGCGACGACGAGGGTGCCGATGCACAGCGCGGCCAGAGAGCCCTTCACGGACACGCTGGCGACATGGTCGTGGTGAGCACGGCGATCGTGCAGCAATTGCGGAAGATGGGCCGTGTACCAGCAGATCTCCCTCAATACCGTGAAGGCGAAGGCGGCCCAGCAGACCCAGCCAACCAGCGCCAGCAGATCGACCACCAAGGGATCGCTGACCGGCTCCGCCAGCCGCTGACCCAACTCTGCCCACGACGGGACGTGTTCGGGCCAGGGGATGCCGGTGGCTCGCCACAGTACGTAGGGCATGCCGGCCAGCAGGGCGAGGGTCACGGCGAGGGTGCCGAGCACCGTGACGGCTGCGGTCAGACGCTTGCGTAGGGCAACGTGGTAGGGCATCGCCGGTTTCGCTTTCTGCGGCCGCAAGGGGGAACAGCCGCTACGAGGAGGCGGTGGTGGCACGTTCGGCGTGCGCGGTACCGGTGGCGTGCGTGGTGAGTGTGTGCAGACCGATCAGCTGGAGGATCTGCGTGCGGTAGCGGTGGGTGACCTGGACCGTGACGGCATCACCCTTCACAGACGCGATGCCGCTGTCGCTGGCGGAGGCCACATAGACGCGGGCGACACGGATGGCTTCGTCACGAACGAGACGGACGTCGTCGTGGTGACGCTGATGCCGTAGGTGGGCGACATCGAGCTGCTGGGCACCGGTGCGCGCGGCTTCCTGCGCCAGGTCAAGAGCTCGGGCTTTGCCGGCCAGGGCGAGGCCGCCGTCGGCGACGATCCCGGCGAAGAGCCACAACGCGGCAACAATGCCGATGACGAACGCTGTCACGCCACGTCTCCCCGGCTATCTCCTGCCGCCAGCTGTGCGTGGATGTGTCGTTTCACGGTGTGCCTCGGAAGGAGTCGACGACGGAGAAGGCTGTGCCGGTCAGGGGCACGTGGCCGGGGGCCCAGGTGTGGGTCAGATGCGACAGGTCGGCGATGCAGGAGACCTTCGCCGCCACGTTGGCGCCCGGGTTCAGACCGCTCGTGGAGAGGCTGACGCGCGGATGCCTACAGGTGGCTCCGGCTTCCTGGAGGGCCGTGGCCGCGGCGCGTGCTGCCTGGGCTCGGGCGGCATGTTCGGTGCGGGCCAGCGAGGCAGCGCGGGCAGCCTGGTGAGCGGCGTCCGTCACGACCAGGCGAGCGTCAGCGAGCCTGCCCAACGCTACGACGACCAGCAGCACCACCATCAGCAGCGGAGTGACCAGCACCAGCTCCACCGACGCCGAGCCGCGATCACACTCGCCGCGGCTGGCGCGCACCTGACGCCGGTTCATGGCCGATCTCCGGCGGGGGCGGTGACTTTCTCCGTGGGGCCGGACGCGGTACCGGAGGCGTACAAGGTTAGGCCGGGGACCACAGTCATCACTGTCCCGTCGACGTGCACGGTGGTCTTGGCCGTGCTGCGGTCGACCGTCACTGACGGTTCCGTCAGGATCCGGCTGCCCAGCGCGGCAAGGCTGCGTCGGGCCCGGGCCCGGCCCTCGGCAGCGGTTCCGTCCTCAGCACGGGCGGCGGCTAGGGCCCGCTGGGCGGCGTACTGCGCGATGTGCCGCGCGTGCCAGACCACGGCGAACTGGACCACCAGCAAGGCGATCAGCAACAGCACGGGAACGACCAGCACAAGCTGTGTACTTGCCGACCCGCGGTCGTCACGCAGCCTTCGCAAGAGAGCCATCGAGGTCACGGTCTACCCGAGGTCCAGGCCTTTGGCCTTGCCCAGGACTTTGGCAGCGATGATGCCTACCACCGTCAAGGCCAGGATCGCCAGCAGCGCGGTGATCAGGACGGTCTCGGTGGTGTAGCCGGCGTCCCCGTGATCGCGGGCCTGCTGACGGACTTCGGCCAGATGATCGCGCAGCCGGCGGGTCAGGGTGTCGAGGTGAAACATGGCGAGTCTTTCTTCGTGATCTCGGTGCGTCGGTGGGCGGTGGGAAAGGTGTTCTCAGCTCATGGACAGCACGTGCGCGAAAGCTGGGTAGCCGATCAGCAGCAAGAAGGCGGCGAACAGGCCCATCACAGGAAGCGACATCCGCTCCGTGGCCGCCTGGGCAACCCCGTCGGCCTCGGAGACTCTCCGGCGCCGCATCGCCCGCGCCTTCGCACCAAGCGAGCCGCGGATCTTGGCACCCTCAGCGCCGGCAAGGCTCAGCGTCGAGGCGAGTTCGGTCAGGTCCCCGACGGCCAGATGCCGGCCCAGTTCGTCCAGGTGGGGCCAGGGGCTGGTCCGGGTGAGCTGCGCGACGTGCAGGGCGTGCCGCAATTTGCCCGCCGCCCAGCCCCGCGGCGCATCGATAGCCTGGGCGAGGGCCTGCTGGACTCCCGCGCCGCCCGCAAGCGCGATCACCGTCAGGTCCAAAACGAGACTGAGGGTGTGCCGCATCTCGCGGCGTCGGCGCTGTGCCTGCTGGTGGAGGCTGAGGTCGGGTACGAAGAACAGCACCACGGCCAGGGCGAGCGAGCCGGCCAGCGGCACCCACCACCCCGCCGCGAAATCCGCACCCATACGCAGTACCAGGACCATGGCCCACGGTGCGATGAGCCCGGTCATCGCGCAGACGGCCTTGCCCGCCAAGTGCCGCTCCTCGTCCACGCCGCACACCGCCAGATCCGCGCGCAGCGAGGCGGTGGGAAACCCGAGCGCCCGCACCAGAGGTACGGCGCGCCGCCCGAGCCGGGTCGCCCACTCAGCTTCGCCCACCTCATCTGCTGACGAATGCACTGGCTGCGCTGGGGCGTTGAGGGCGGTGAGGATATCGGACAGCGCGGGCCGGGAGGGGCGCAGACCGTAGACGAGTGCGGTGGCTCCGGCGCCGAAGAGCGCGCCAAGCAGCGTGACGATCACCGTGGGCCTCCCGCTTCGGCAGGTGTCGCATTCTCAAGTGGGGTGGGGGTGATGAGACGGATGGGGTCGTCGATGCGGCCGATGGCAGACAGGTAGGTGAAGCTGGCGGCAAACAAGGCGCCCACCGCCGCCAGGACGGCCTGCCCGGTCCAGGTGTTGAAGGGGTTCAGGTACGGGCGGTTGAAGACCACCAGCCCTACTGACATGCCGAGGGTGACGGTCACTGTGACGCGTACGCCGGTGCGTACGCTGGCGCGTCCGGCATCAATCCGCTGACGCATCGCCACCTGCTCACGCACCGACTCCGCCAGCTCACCCAACAGTGGGGCCAACTGGCCGGCCTGCTGCTCAGCCGCCATCACCAACGCGGCCACCACCACATCGGCCAACGGATCATCCACGTCCCCGGCGAACGTCCGCAGTGCGGCAGGCAGACCACGCCCGGAGCGGATCGATGCAGCCAGGTTCCACATCTCCGGCTCCAGCGCGGCCGGTGCGATGTCCGCCGTTACAAGGACCGCCTGTTCCAGGCCGGCCGCTGCGGAGAGGGTGTCGCGCAGCATCTCCGTCCAGGCCGCCAGCGCCTCCATCCGCTCTGTACGCCGCGCCGCCGCCCGGTCCGGGCCCAGCAGACCAGGAAGCGTGAGAACAGCAACGGTGGTCAGTACCGCCGCCACCGGCCACGCCGTCAACGCCCCCGTGACAACCCCGACCGTCACCGCGATGACCACGCGCCGGGTGGTCCAGCCCGCGGGCAGCCGGGTGATCAAGCCGCGCAGGAAGCCAGGCCGGTCCTCGCGCTCGCTCCGCCGCAGGACACCGTAGCCGATGGCCGCGATTCCCAGGCCACACACTGCTCCGCAGACCACCGCGACCGCTGTCAAGGAACCCGCGCTCGGCGGGCTGAAGACGGACATCATGCCCCTCCCCAGCACGGGAAACCAGTTCCCTGGACATCCAGTCCGGCCGCAACCAGGTCGTTGAGGGTCTCCGTGCGCAGCGGGCTCGCTGGCGCGGCACGTCCGTCCGGGCCGGGACGGTAGATCTCGTTGGACACGACCTGGGCGCCGTCGGCGTCGATAACCTCGCGTACCGAGTCGATCGTCCGGCGCCCGCTGGCGTCCCAGCCCAGGTGCACGACGAAGTGGACCGCGGAGGCGACCATCAGATTCGTCGCCTCCAGCGACAGCCGCTCAGGGGACTGTGCGGCGTAGGAGGCGAGTTTGGTGAAGACCCCGCGTGAGGTGGAGGCATGGATGGTGGACAGCGAGCCGTCGTTGCCCTGCGACATCGCGTTGCACATCGGGATGACCTCGGCACCGCGGATCTCGCCGACGATGACCCGGTCCGGGGACATCCGCAGCCCCCAACGCACCAGCTCCGCCTGGTCGATGCCACCCTTGCCCTCGATGTTCGGCTCCCGCGCCTGCATGGCCACCACATTCGGATGCGCTGCCGCATCCGCATCCAGGCCGAGCTCGAACGTGTCCTCGATCGTCACCAGCCGCTCGGCGGGCGGGATCTCGTGGGCGAAGGCCCGCAGCACGGTGGTCTTGCCGACATTGGTGCCGCCGCCGATGACGATGTTCTTGCGCGCCCGCACCAGCGCTGTCAAAAACGCTGCCAGCTCCTGGTCACACACGCCCAGACGCACCAGCTCGGCCATCGACGCCGCCGGGAAGCGGTGGCGGCGGATCGTCAACGACACCCGCCCCGTGACCGCCATCACCGCAAACAACCTCGACCCGTCCGGAAGCTGCAGGTTCAGGCGAGGCATGCCCCGGTCGAAACGCCGCTCCTCACCACCCGTACGGGCCGCCAGAGCGCGGACCAGCTCCACCAGCTCAGCATCCGAAGCAGCCACCGGATTCTCCCGGCGCCACGCACCGGCCGCGTCCTTGACCCACACCACGTCACAGCCATTGACGCAGATGTTCTCAAGTGCCGCATCCGCCAGCAGCCGCTCCAGACTCCCCGTACCGAACAACGCATCCTCAACCGCCCGCGCCACCCGCTCTTCGACAGCCGCATCGATGACCCGACTGCCTCGCATGAGGGCCAGACGGCGCTGCGCACCCAGCTCCTCGGCCAGCAGTCGACTCACGGTGGCCCGCCGTGCCTCCTCGCCCTCGGGGGGCAATCCCGCAGCCTCCCGCTCGCCCGCATACTCCGCCAGCCGGGCCGCGACCCGTTGACGCACCAGCCTCGCCAACTCCTGTTCGCTCTGAGCAGGTACCACGCCGGGCGGCATCAGCCCCTGGCTCATGATTCGCTCCCATCGTCTGCTGTGGCATGAACCAGCCCCCGCCTGCTCTGCTCGACCGCCTTCGAATCGGCTTCGTCATCGTGGTCCCGCCCGCTGGCCAGCTGCCGGGCCAGCTTCCGTGCGGCAGCCACCAGCGGCGGAATCCGATGCCCTGTTGTTCGCAGCGGCCTGCGCCGGGGGCTGCTCATCATGCCGCCGGTCTTGGTGTCCCAGGGCAGGAAGAGCACCCGTTCGATCCCCAGTGTCTGGGAGATCTCCTCCGCCCGGTACGGACACCGCCCGACCACACCCAACGTCAGCCGACCGGCGAATACGTCGGAGTCGAGCCCGTACGCGGACACGTGCGTCAGCGCCTCTGCCCCGCCCCCCGTCACCAGCACCACCTCGTTGGCCGCCCGCAGCAGTGGGCTGACGTCCTCGACCAGGCGCCCGGCGTCCAGCAGCACCGTGCCCTGGTTGTCCTCCTCGCCCAGCAGGACACGCCGCCCACCCTCGGTCGCCAGTAGCCGCACCGCCTCCGTACACGGACGACGCCCCGGTACCGCAACCACCGCCCGTACTCCGAAGGGAAGCTCCGCCACCGCCCCCAGCAAGGAGCCGGGATACGGCTTTCCGGCCGCGGCCGCCACATCGAGCAACGACGGCGCCGGCGGCAGCCCGAAACGCATCATGAGGTCCCCACCGGAGCAGTCCGCCTCCACCACCACCGGCCGCACTCCGCCATCCGCCTGAGGCGGCCAGGCAGCAGCCAGCGCCAGCGCCGTCGTCGTCACTCCCGGCGCACCCGAGACTGACCCGACCACCACCAGCCGCCTCACGGCGACTCACGCTCCTCGGTAGGCAGCACCACCACGCGCGGGTGGTCCAGCTGCGCTGCCCGACGGGCAGCCGCGGTTTCCACCAGCATGGTGACCACCCGCGGCCCGCCCACCGACTCCGGCGCCCGCACCGCCATCACGGTCCCCACCACCGAAGAGTCCTCCGCTTCCTCCCCGGCAGCGCCCTCCACCGGACCGGCGTCGGTGCCGGCTGGACCGGAAAGGACTGCAACATGTTCCCCTTGGGCCAGATCCGGTGGTGCACCGCCCTGCTCCACCGCGAACGCCACCTGGGAAAGCCCCTTCGGCGGGAATCCGGCACTCGTCCCCACCTGCCCTGGTGCCAGCAGTGCCCCGGCTACCAGCGGTACCCGTGCTCGCCGCCCCAATACCGTGCCGCGGTCCGCCACCGGGACCACCCCTGTCTCCGCAGCCACCTGGACCGTGCGCAGGTCACCCGGCTTCAGCATCTGACCCACCGGTACATCACGGGCCAGCACCAACACCTGGGCCCGCTCACCGAAGACCTGCAACGCCAGCGTGAAGCCGACCGCCGAGACGACCACGGCTCCCGCTCCTGCCCACACCCAGCCCAGCCGACGCCGCCGACCACCCGTCATCGCCGGCCTCTTCCCAGGACCCGGCCGCCGCGCCCCCGGCACACCGGAACCGGCATCCTGCTGGGCCGAAGAAGGCAAGGAGGTACCCACACTTCACCTCACAGAAAAGGAAAATCCGACTTCCACCGCCCGGCTTGCCGACAGCGAGCCGGGCATCACATTCGTTCGTCAGCGCGTGACGACGGCCTGCACCTCATCCACCACCAGCTGCCGCTCGGCGGTCATCACCAGCCCCGGCACCAGACCAGCCCGCCCACCTCCGTGCCACTCGACGTCCCAGGGCACCCGCACCGACAGCGGAAACGCTCCCTTGGGCTCACCCAGCGATGCCCGTCGATAGGTGTAACCACAGTCCGGCGACGACGCCTTGGGACCGTAGCGGTCCGAGTACGGCGTCCCCGGCCCACGACACACCACGGTGCCGCCATCGCCCATCGACCACACCGCTTTCCGCGGCCGCGCCGTCGCCGTCACCTCCACTCCCTCTACCGAGGCCGACACCGACACCGGTTTCCACGACTCACGCTCCATCCACATCCATGTCGGCACACCAACCACCTGCGCAAGGTCCTCATGCGGACTCGTACGAATCACCGGCTTCGGCAGCTTCAACTGCTCCACTGCCCGCCGCACCACAACGCGCAACGGCACACTCTGCCCAGCGCCCGTCTTGGGTTTGTGCCGCTCCTTGCCGTCGGAGAGCGGAAACATCCCCTTGCCCCCACTGAACAGCCCCATCGGGACCACGTCGCGATCCCAATCATCGGGAGCAACAGTCGAAGAACTCCTCGTTCCGCCACGGCCCGGATTCGCATGTGCTCCTTGCCCTCTGGGACCGTTCCTCCTCAGCCCGTACGACCGCTTCACTACGCTGCCAGCGGCCACCTCGCAGGCACCGGGGGCACAGCTGACCCCACCGAATTGCGAACCGTTCCCATCTGCACGGACGGGGGTGGCAGGCGCTACAGAAATGAGTACCAACGCAGCCGCGACCACGCTGCCGACCGTCCCGCAGGAACAGGTCAGCATGACCCAACTTCATGCATATAGAGGTCCGAAACCTTCCATACACCATTGGTGCGCCACACGGTTGCATCAACCCTGAAATGGCCTCCAGGGACGTCATTCTTGAGCTCGCCATTCAGTTTGTACTGCAGCCAGTTCCTGTCGTCGACGCAATCTCGAAGGGTGACTTTCAGATCGTTGGCAGATACCACTTTCGGGTCCAACTTCGGCGCGCCCTTGCTGACCACATTCTCCCTCTTCGACTTCCCGAGCCCGTACTTCATCAATTCGAGCGCTCCACCTGTCGCGTGGTCGTCGAGCTGTGGGGACGACACGTTGGAGGTCTCGGATGCGACCGTGAGATCGCGCCACATGGCGCGGTAGACCGCCAGAGCTTCTGTCGAATTCTTCTTCGGTTTGGGAGGTGTCGACGCCTTCGTTGCCTCTGGGGGCAACGGCCTGGGATCGGACAAGCCCTCCGCGCATCCACTCAACAGTGCTGCAGCAGCGGTCACACAGACCCAGGCGCCAGACCGCCACTCTTGCCGACGAGTCGCCGTCATCCCCCACCTTCCGTCACTCACTGACCCCAAATAACCACGCTCTGTGATCGATTGCAAATGGGGGTTACCCGGTGTCGCGTCATCCAACCGGAAGGGCAGAGGGAAATTGCAGCCTAGCTCTCGCCAGCCTGCCCCTTATGCCACGCTGAATCATGCGAGCAATGCCGGGTTATCGTCCTAAAGATCGATAACCCGGCATTGCTGTTACCTATCGGCGGCCCACCCTTCTGGGATCATCACCCAGGCAACCTTGGTCCGCTTACCTCTCTCTGTAGAGAAACCCCAGGCCCCCGAGGTGAGTTGGTGGACGATCTGAAGGCCCCGGCCTCGCTCGGACAGAACCTCCAACAACGCATCGAGACCACCTCCACGCTTGTCCGGAGCGGGCTCGAACAAGCCGACTGACAAGAGTGAGGGAATCGCAGGGATGCAGGGGTCTCCGTCCATCACTTCGCAGATCAGTCCGGCCGCTGCCCAGCGCAAGCGCACTTCGTATGGCCCCGGAGCGTGTTCAAGGGCGTTGGCAACGAGTTCGGACACAGCCAGTACTGCGTCGTCGGGTGCATCGCCGGTGTAGCCGAGTTGATCCAAGGCGCACCTCAAGGCGGCACGGGCGTGGGCCACCGCATCGGGCGTAGCGCTGGTCCAGCGCCACAGCACTCGAGGTTCTTCGCCCGTCGCGCGGGTCGGCGGCGGCGTCACCGTCGCCCCCCTCGCATCGCGTGCCGCCCTCGCTTGATGCGGCGGTGGCGCCCGCGGCCGGGTCGTACCCACAAGCTCGCTTCGACGAGAGCTGCCCTGGGTCCCACGTGACCGGACAACGTCACGAGGAGTGCGGCGGTGAACAAGACAGGGGTCACTTCGGAGTCCTCCGTGGTGGTCGCGGTTGGGACGCGACCACCGAACCGCAGCGCTCACAATGAGCGGAACCCGCTGATCAAGAGGACTTTGACCTGCTCACGAGCGGCGGATTCCCACCACTTCAGGACCTCCCGTCAGAGACGGACTGCAGCCCCGGAAGGCTCGCGTGCGCTGACCCGATACGAGGCCACTGCTGAGCCAGCGGGGACGTCGGGTAGCAGACCCCGGGAATGATCTCGGGCAGCTGCTCTGCGCGTGCCGTGGAGGCCGCGGCCGGCCATCTGGGCTCCTGTCCGCACGTGCTCGTAGGGCCCCTCAGCCTTCACGTCCCATGCGATCTTTCACCGGCCGACGGGAATCTTGCCTGAGCCAGCGCCTTCGATGAGTTCACAGGATGTTCCATGCGAGGGAAGTGTCCTCCCGGCGAAGTCCTTCAATCCGCTGCTCTATCTCGGCTCTGCTGGCTGGTGCGTGATGGATCTTCCGGGCGTTCGTCGTGATCATGCGCAGCTCGCGCAGGCCAGCGAGCACCGGATAGCCCGGCCAGCGGGTTACGTCGAATCCGTAGGCCGTGGCGAAGTCTGCATAGTGGCGGTGGCCGTACCCGAAGCGCCTGCAATGGATTTCGAGGGTCGTCAGATCCCACTCGGGTTGGCCGACGGCCACAGTGTCCCAATCGCACAGAACGGGCTCACCCGCACCATCGAACAGGGCGTTCCGGTGTTGCGGGTCGCCCTGGACTACGGCTCGGGGCAGGACGTATTCGACGGCAGTGAGGGCTTCTTCCAAGTGGTCCGCTCGCTCTGAAAGAAACTGTTTCGTTGTCTCAGGCAGAGCAGTGATTTTGCGGATCGAGGCTCGAATGGCTCCGAGATTGTCCAGGTGGGGAAGGGCGAACGGGGGGACTGGGAGCGAGTGGAGTGAGAGGAGCGGCTTGGCGATCTGAGCGGCCGAGATGGAGTGTTCGGGTTGAGGAAGGTACGTCCAGTACGTCACGGTGTGTCCGGAGATGTCTACGGGCTGATGAGCAACCGGGTGCAGCGGGACAGTAGGGAAGCCGCGGTCCATCAGCCATCTGACGAAGCTGACGGTGCGCTGTACGTCCTCGAATTTCGAGCCCCGACGGGCGATCTTGACCACGACGGGGGCGGTGGTCAGGCGCACGACAGCGTTGGTGTGGCCGCGCAGGAGGCGAGCACCCGTTGAGTCCAGACCTACCGTGGCGCAGGCCTGGTCAAGGACATGGTGCAATTCGGCGTCGTCAAACCCGCCGTGCAGTGCAGGGAGTGCGGTCATGGCGTCAAGGCTGACGGACGACCGGCCGGACTGTCACATGGAGAGTGCGGGCAGCTCCAGTAGTTCGCGCAGGTCCTTCGCAGCCGGTGTCGTCTTGTTCGCGCCCGGCAGCTCGTCGATGACGCGGCGCGCTCTTGCCCCGAGGATCGGCGTGCGGTGCGGCTTGGGGACACGCAAGTACGTTGCCGTGGCGAGCTGACACGCTTCGGACGCGCTGCGGTCACGCGCGAGGCACAGCGCGGCCTCCAGCTTGAGCAGCGCGGGGTCAATCCCTGTGCCTGTGGGGTAGAGGGCCAGCGCCTCCTCCTGAACGCGCCGTGCCTGGGAAGTCCGGCCCATGGCTGTGAACGCTCCACTGAGGTAGAGCAGGAAGCGACGTTGCGGGAAAGCGAAGGCGTCCTCCGCCCGGCAGTCCGGAAGCTGGTCAAAGATTCCCCGTGCGTCTTGGATGCGCGCATCGGCGGCAGCAGCGTTCCCTTGCTGTGCCAGAGCACGTGCCTCTGCAACGGCAGCGAATGCAGCGGTCGGCGAGGGCCTGCACCGCGTCATTATGCGGGCCTCTCGGGCAAGCGAAATGGCGGCTTCCAGCGGACCGTAGTAGTACGGCAGCATGGCTGCCTGTGCACGTACCCGCGCCCGGAGCTCAAGATTGCCGCTCTCGTCGGACGCGTGTCGCGCCGTGCTGTACCACGAGCGCGAGCGCGGAAGGTCCCCCAGTTTCATCAGCGCATCGGCGATCAGGGTCGCCAGTACAGCCGTCATCTCTGCGAGCCGCACCTGCACCGAAGCCGGCTGACGCTCCTTCGCCAGGCCCTCCACCTCCTGGAGATCGAACAGCAACTGCCTGAGCATGGGCGCGGGGGGCGTGGACACGTACTCCTGCCGAAGGAGCAGGAGACGCTCCTCGAGGAGGTCCAGCTGCCCCGCACTCACGCTCCCGGCTGCCAGCGTCCGGTCAACGGAACGACGTACGGCATCGATGTGATCAGCGACATCACCAGCCTCTGGAAAGCCATCTAGCACCGCCGCTGCGCGATCCTCTTCTGCTGACGACACTGCCCGCAGTGGGCCGCCGGCCGCCCCGAGGCCCAGTTCGTACGGCGTGCACTCGTAGTACTCACACAGTACGTCGATCATCGCGGCCCGAGGAGACCGTTCGCCGGTCTCCCACAGCCTCAGCTGGTCCCCGTCCGCCTTCAACCCGCTCGCGTCGTTGCGCTGGCCAAGGCGCCGTAATCCACTCCCTGCTTGATCCAGCGTCAGGCCACGGGCGAGCCGGTGAGCGCGCAGCTGGGTGACACCGCAACACTGATGGATGGCGATGACGATCTGCGGCAGCGGCCAATCCAGGGCACGGCCGCGCTCTCGAAGACGCCGAGCGCAGGAGGGCTTGTGAACATCTGGTCCGTCGGCCATCGCATGACCTCCCAAGGTCGATGGTTCCACGGTACTGAGCGGGCTCGTGAGCGGACTCGGTATTCCGACGCCTTCCGTCGGATTCTGAGACCGAAGCGTCAACTGCGCCTCCTTGAAAGTCGTTTCTGACGCATGCGTCGGTTGAGAGAACCTTTCGGACTCGCGAGCCTTGCGTCCTGCAGCTGACGGGCAGCCACCTTCGATGTCTGACCCGCTGAGCACCCCGGGACCGTTGCCTCATCGCCCCATTCATGCTGGGCGCTCTGCGGCACGCCCCGGATCTGCACCCGCCCAATCCGCAGGAGGAGAGGCCGTGGCCGCCACGCCGTACCGCCCGAGCAAAGACGACGAGGCGTACGACACCAAGTCCCGTCGTGCGGTCAAAGTGAGAACCGATCCGGGGACATACGGCACAGATCATGTCTGGGTGAAGCCCGTCAACGGTGGACGGGGATGGCTGGCTGCTTGCAAGGACCTACACCCGAGTGCGGAATTGCGGGAGTGACCGCCATCGGTCTGTTCGTCACCACGGTCATCGTCCGGCTCGTACTTCGGCACCTCTCACTCAAGCCCGGATCCGGACGCCAAGCGCAGCCCTCCAAGCTCGTGCCATCCGCAATCCGGAGCGGCTACACGCGACGGTCAACACAACCGGAACCTCAGCGGGCTGGCCTCGTCACCCCGTAGAGACCGCCGGCAAGTAAGCCACCACCGAGACCACAGTGCAGCGACCGCGTACGGGCGTGCCTGTGAGGTCCCGTGGCGGAGGGGCACAGCACAGCCTGCTAGCCGTCCGCCCGGAGCGTCCCGCTCCTGAGCCGCTGACGCAACATCACCAACTCCGAGGAAGGTAAGTATGCGTGTGGATATCGCAGGTGCCGATCCTGCACGAATGGGATGTGCACAGAGAGCCGTGATCGCCCGACTGGCGGCGTTCCTGCTTCCGGGAGTCGGCCTCATCCATCGCCGCTGCCCGTTCCTGGTCGGCCGCAGCGCCGGCAATGGCAGTCGCTACGGCGCTCAGGAGCCTACCGCAGCGGTCATCTGTCCCGATGGGTGGTGGCGACCGTGACGGTGAAGCCAGCGCCGGAAGGTGCACCAGCTCGCTTGCGACTGCCAGTACCTGCTTCTGCACACCGCGGAGGCCCGGCGATGACAGCTACGAAGCCCCCACTGGCCTTCGTCTACGACCGATGCGCCAGCCGCTCCCGCCGTCAGCTTCGTATGCGGCTGGCTGGCTGCCAGCACTACGCCGACCGCATGGGTTGGGCCGTTGCCGGACACTGGTGCGACTTCGGTGATCACGCGCTGAGCACGCACCGGCCGCAGCTGGCCGCGCTGCTGACCGCCATGCGGGCCGCAGCGGACCACCACGAGGTTCTGTGCCTGGTCCACACCTTAGACAGGCTCGCCACCGACGGCACGCACCGTCAGTTGCTCCAGCAGCGCGTCAGCGAAGTCGGCAGCCGGACGATCACCACGTTCGATGAACCCCACTGGCCCACCCATGACCCGGTTCTGCTCCGGAGGACACCATGACACCCCAGCACCGACGGATCGTCACCTATCTGACATGCCTGGCCGCACTCGCCCTCGTCCTCACCATCGGCGTCATCGGTAGTGGTCACGGCTAGCCCAAGCCAACATCCACAGGTCGGCGATGAAGTCCAGTACACCCCTGACCGCCAGGCGATCGTCACCGACATCAGGAACGTGCGGGCAGTGGGGCGTCGGGTGTGGCCACCTGAGGACCCGGACGCACTGAGAGTGGTGCGGACGCGGTCGCAGCGGATCGCGGACGGCGCCCCATGACGAACAGCGCACACGCCCGACAACTGCCCGGTCGCCGATCCGGTTCCCCCTCTACCTCGCGCTGTTCACCCTCGCAGTCCTTGGCCAGACACCGCCTGTCGCGATCGACGGTGCCGTAGCAGACGCCTCACCACCTGGCCCCAGCCTTTCCCAAGCGACAGAACGGCCAGCGAGGCCGTCAGTGCAGCGCACACGGCCCGCGACCCTGCGGCAACCGGGTGCACCTTCCATAGACAGCTTCGGGCGGGGACGCCTTGCCTCGCCTCGCAGATCCCCGCCCGGAGCAACCCACCGAACCAGAAGCACACGACGTAAGGAGTAGCTAATGTCCGTTCCGCTCTCGAAAGCCGATGTGGACTGGACTGCGCTGCGGAACTTCGCAGCGCTGCGCGGGCAGCTCAGGGTCTCTCTGACGCCGTCCTGCAATGTGAGGTGTTGGTTCTGCCACAACGAAGGCGACGTTCCACCGCCGTTCACCCACCTGCACCGCGAGGCCAAACCGCGCGCCCGCGAACTGGTCGCCGACGACTACGTGAACGTGTTGCGTGAGCTGATCGGCGCGGGTTTGAGGCGGGTGTACTTTACCGGCGGTGAGCCGCTGGCGTCGAAGCTCGCCCGTCCGGTTCTCACCCAGCTCCCTGTTGAGGGCCCGGATGTGTCCTACGCGCTGATCACGAACGGGCTTCTGGTGCGAACGCACCAGGACTGGCTGGCCACGACCGGCCTGGACAAGGTGAAGGTCTCCCTGCACTACTTCTCCGACGACTCCTTCAGGGCCATCGCCCAGACCCGCTCCAGCGTCACAACCGTCCTGGACGGCATCGAGGCCGCGCGGGAGATGTTCGAGCGGGTCGAGCTGAACACGCTCATCCAGCGCGAGAACGCCCACGAGCTGCCCGACATCCTCACCTTCGCGCTCGACCGCAGGATGCCGGTGCAGTTCATCGAGCTGGTCGACACCGACTTCAACGCCGACCGGAAGACCTCCGCGGTCGGCGCCCAGGGAATCATCGACTACCTGCGCACTCTCACGCGTGAGGAGGAGGTGGAGGTCTCCGGCGTCGGCCAGGGCCGCAGGATCTTCCGCGTCGACGGCATCGAGATCGACGTCATCCACCGCGAACTCGGCCGCCACCACGTCGGCCAGTGCGGCACCTGCCCCGTGCGCGCCAGGTGCGTCGAGGGTTTCTGGGCTCTGCGCATGGATCACGCCGGCGGGATCCAGCCCTGCCTGCTCCGGGAGGACCTTCGCATGGACATCCGCCCCATGCTCGCCCATCCGGAGACGATCCCCGCAGCCGTGGCACAGCACGTCGCAGCCTTCACCGAGGGAACCCTGTGAACCCCCTCCGCACCCCTTACGCACCCGCGGCACGGGAAATCCGTGGCGAGCCGTTCGTAGTCTTGGAAGGCGTCTCCGGAGTCGGAAAGTCCACGCTCACCCGCCTCCTGGCCAAGCGACTCGGCGCCACGGCCATCCACACCCTGCCCCAGCCCCACACCAGCCTGTCTCCTGCCATCAACGCGCAGCTTCGGCCACTGCCGCAGTTCGCCTTCTACCTCTCCGGACTCCTGCACGCCTCCGACCTCGTACGCGAGGCACTCGGCAGCGGGCCGGTGGTGGCAGACCGGTACGCCTCCTCGGTCCTGGCCTGCCACGCCGCCGTGAACGGAGTCGGCCTGGATCAGGTGAAAAGGCTGTTCGCGCCCTTCAAGCCGTACCTACTGGTACCGGACGCCACGTTCTACCTCACCAGCTCCGACCGTTCCCTGAAACAACGGATGGGGACGAAGACGGACGTGAAGCAGGACGACACCGACCTGCTCACCGTCCCCGGCCGCCTGGCCAGGCTGCGGACGAACTTCCAAGCCGTCGCCGAAGAAGACCCGAGCGCGATCCCCCTCCCCACCGACCAACGCAGCCCGGACGACCTGGCCGACCTCATCGTCACGCACCTGGAGGCACAGCGTGCTTAAACCGATCGACACCGATACCGTCATCCGCGACGAGCGCATCACTGGCGTATTCCCGGGCGAGATCCACGCGGGCGTGGCCTGGTGGGCCGGCGCATGCATCGTCGTGGTCACCCGCGCCCGTCAGATCGCAGTGGCCAGCGACGGACACCCCACCACCGCTGAGTTCCACCGACGGTTGTGCCGCGGAGCCATCAACGCCCAGCATTTCCGCTGCCAGGTCGCCGACCTCGGGGAAGCCAACGAAGCCCAGCTCCTGCGCGCGATGGAGGCCCTCGGAAACGTCCCCGGCGCCCTGCTCTCCACCACCATGGAGGGTGACCGGCGGACCGTCACCATCCGTCTCTACAACGCAGGTGGTCAGCCGTTCACCGAGGACACGGGCCTGGCGCAGGTGCGGGAGATGATCGCCGCCGACCGGGTACCGATCCCCGTCAATGACCAGGCCAGGGGTCACATCACGGCGCGACGAGACCTCGTTACGGAGACGGCGTGATCGACGCGTCAGAGGTGGTCCACAGTGGCACCAGCATCCTGTTCGTCACTCTCGACTCGCTGCGCTACGACGTTGCACGCGCGGCCCTGCATGCGGGGCAGACCCCGCATCTGGCCAAGCTCCTCCCGGGCGGCCGGTGGGAGGAACGCCGCACCCCTGGCACATTCACGCTGCCTGCGCACATCGCGTTCTTCTCCGGCTTCCTGCCCAAGCTCCCGCAGCCCGTGCAACCGCCGCGCCTGTGGGAGTGCCGACCGCCCGCGTTCAAGACCGTCAGTGCGAGCACGTTCGTCTTCAACGCGTCGAACCTTCTCACCGGGCTCGCCCAGCACGGCTACCGCACCGTGTGCATCGGCGGCGTGACGTACTTCTCGCGGGAAACCCCGCTCGGGTCGGTGCTGCCGGACATGTTCCACGAGGACCACTGGCGACCGGAGTTCTGCTCGCCAGAGCCCGACTCCACCCGCCACCAGGTCGACTACGCCCTCACCATCGCCGAGCACTACGCCAGCCGGCCGCTGTTCCTGTTCGTCAACGTCTCGGCCACCCACGTCCCCCACGGCCACTACATCGGCGACATCAGCGACTCTTGGCGCTCCCAGGCCGCCGCTCTCGCCTACGCCGACGCACACCTCGGCCACCTCATCGACGGACTCACCAGCAGCAAGAGATGGCTGATCATCATGTGCGCCGACCACGGCGACGCCTTCGGTGAGGACGGCTACCACGGCCGTGGCATCGCCCACCCCACCGTGCTGAACGTGCCATTCGCGGTGTGGCTGGCCGGATAGGGATACGCTCCCGGGCCATGACCGACACATTCGACCGGGGGCCGGCGTCGTGTGATGCCTCCGTCATCGTGGCCCGCGACGTCGACGGCATGGTCGCCGTCCTGACCGCCGAATTCCCCCAGCACGGTGGTGACCACCTGTTTCTTCCCGGAGGACGCCGGGAGACCGGCGAAACGCCGGAACAATGCGCACGACGCGAACTGCGCGAAGAAGCCGGCGTCAGCGCAACGACCTGGCGCCCCCTCGGCTCCTACGCCATCACCCTCCACTCACCCGCCCGTATCCACCTCTACCTCGCCGAAGGCCTCACCCGCGGCCCACAACAGCTGACACCGAGCGAAAAAGACTTCAAGCTCATGTGGTGGCCCATGCCCGACGCCATCCAAGCAGCCACCGAGGGCCGCTTCCTGCTCCAGAGCGGCCCGCTCGCACTGCTGCTCGCACAACAGGTCGCCTCACCCTGACAGGGACCGAGCGAACCCGCTCGCCTATCCGTAGGACAAGGCCGCCGTGGTCGGCCGCTATCGCCTCGTATTCGGTGTCGGCCGTCCGTCTGCGTGTGGCGCCGATGATCGAGAGTGGACTCCGCGGTCGAACGGCTCGTCCACTACGGAATCCGTCGCCTGCATCACCATGGCGCCATCGAGAACGACACCTGGCTCCACACCTGAGCAGCCGTCGTCTACCTCCGCCGGTGCATCACTCTTGCACTCACCCTCACCAGCGGCAGCACCCTGGACACTCACTCGGCCCACCGCATAAGCCAAGGGGCCGCCCCGGCCTACGACCGGACAGCCCCCAAGCCAAGACTCTGTCGGCCTTCTAGCAACCTCTTGAACGAGCTGCCTTGGGAAGGAGGGTGGTCATGAGCTTCTGCAGATGGGGTCGCACCGATTCCGCACTGGTGAAATGGTTGACGGAGATCTTCAGGGTGAAAGTCCGGGCTGGCTCCCCGTGGGTGTCGGACGGGGTTCCAGAACAGTTGGTGGTGCCATAGGCATTGCCGTCGAAGCCTGCGATACGCCCGTCGGATTGAGACCACATCTTGGAGTTCACAGCACGGGCTATTGGCTTTGCGAGTTGTTCGGCGGTCACATTCTCCGAGTTCCGCTTGCTGTCCACCAGGAGAGCGGTGTTGCCATCCACGTAGTACTGACAGATGGATTTGGCCTTCTTACCGTCGGAGAGGACATCTCCGTCGAACTGGACCCGGTCGCCTGGGGGGAAGAGGGGGCGAAGTAGGTCCTGGTCCACGGTGATGCCGCAAACCTCCTCTGGTATTGCGTAGTTGACCTGCGGACCTCCGCAACCAGAAGCGAGCAGGATGAGCGAGAGAGCAGCGGCGGCCGATGCCGTGGCTCTGCGCCAAGTCGTCGCATGCGGTACGCGGTCGCTGGGACCGTCGAAGTGGTCAGCCATGCCTCGCGTCCTCCCATTGGGCTCCGGCAGTGTGCCCGTTGGTGGCGCTGCCGGCTGCGCTGTTTTTCAAGTCGTTCAGGGTCGATGCGCTGAAGTGACCGTGCCGCGCGGCACGGTCGACGGCGGCTCGTGCGGAGTCCTGTGCCGCTGTTATTCCTCCGCTGTATGCCTTCCCCGCGTCGTACTGTGCGTCCGTGGTGGTGTCCTGTTTGATGTTGTCCACGACCTGCTGCTGAATTTCTCCCACACCCCAGCCCACCACATTTCCGATGACATTGCCTGGGAGCGATCCGGTGCCAATCAAGAGGCCCTTGCTCACGGCCCTGTTCACCGCATCCACCCGGTCGTTGAAGTCCTTGTCATCAGCGGTGTGGGTGTCGTGGACGGCTTCCGCGCGTGCCTGGCTCATGATGCCCGCGATGGTCGCACCGGGGTGGACGGCGTTGGCAACCCGGCCTTCCATGGTCACGGTGGAGTCGGTGTGAGCATTCATGGCCCGATCGACCTGGATGGTGGTATATGCCTGCTGAGAGGCGCTGATGGAGGCGTATCCCTCTGGGTCCTGGCCCACTTGGCCTAGGAACGTACGCGAGGCGTCGGCGTCCAGGTCAGCACGCGCTCCGAACGAGGGGAGGTCGCCCTGCGCGGACAGAGTCCGCTGGAAGTCGCCCATGTACTCCGCGGTGATATGGCCGAGACTGCCCCGTATGGCCTTGTACGGTGCTTTGTCGTGGCCGTTCAGGAGTCCAGGCCCGTCCTTCTCGCCGAACCTGTCGACCACCTGCTCCACGAGCTTGGCCTGCTCGGGCGAGTGTTTCACGGGCGGGGCGTCGGCGTCGTCGTAAGGATGGCCGGTGGTGGCAGCCTCAAGGGCGTGGCCCAGGGATTCGGGGAAGCTGTCGGGTGAACTGTCCCGGTTGGTGTTCATTCCCGGAATCTCGCTGGGATCCTTATGGGTGAGGAAGTCGAGGTATCCGCTGCTGTTGCCGATCTTGCCCAGTGGCCCCTTGAGTGTGCCGTCGTCGTTGTACTCATGCATAGGGCCGGTGAAGAAGTCCGTAGCCGCTTCGGGGCTGTGGCCCAAGGCTTCCATGACACCAATCAGCGGGTCGTTGTCGCCGCCCCTGCGGTGGCTGGGGTCGAAGTCTGGCCTGTCGATGGCGAGCGAGGCGTACCGGAACATATCCGGGTGCTTCTGATTGAGCTGGGTCACGTGCTCGGCGATTGGCGTCAGGAAGCGCGAATCGTAGTTGCCGTACCGCAGGAGACCGCCGATGAGCTGGTAACCGTAAACTCCTTCCTTGCCCGGCTGGAACATGTTGAGGGTGACGTTGCGGTCAAGGTGGATGCGCTCGGCGCCCACCTTCCGCAATTCAGCCGACCAGCGGTCTGACAGATGCGGTTTGTTGTCCGGATCAGTCGCCGTCGCCAGATTCTCACCCATGTTCCGTTGGAGGTCCTGAATGAGCTCCTTCCGCGTAGCGTCTGCATCTGTATCCAGGCTCACGTCGCCGTACAGCTTCAGTGCTTGCTTGGGGCCGAGTTTGTTGTAGAAGGCTGCGGAGAAGGCCGGGTCGTTGCGGTGGTGGCTGAGGATTCTGTCGAGCTCCGTCAGTTCCGCGTTCGACATCTTCGAGCCCTTCTTCATGAGCTCAGCAGCGTAGTCGGCGTCGGCCGATGCCAAGGATGTGGCGACATTGGAGTTGAAATCGCTCTTGTTGTTGCCCACGTCGCGTCGCAGCGCCCGTGTTGCACTGGCGTCGATCTCGTCGGCTTCGTTGAGGACGGCGACGATCAGGGCTGCGAACAGCTGCACCTTCAGCTGTCGGTTCTCGAAGAGCTCCGGATCACTGTCGTCCGTGTCCGTGACCTCGCCCGTGCCGCTGACGTGCAGTTTCTGTTTCTTCGCTTCTTCATTGGCCAGCTTGTGCAGTTTCTCCTGGCACTTCTTCAAGCCTGCGTGCGCTTCTGCCAGCGCTGTACGGATCGCTCTGGCTTCGGTACTTGCGTCGGATATTTCCTGGGCCGTCGCCTTGACCATGTCCCCGGCAGACGCGGCGGCCCCGTCAGAGCTCTGCCATCCGGCTTGCCGGAACGGCTGCTCGACGCGGTCTGACATCTCATGGGTAAGCGACGTGAATCGCCGAGCCATCTCCCCCCACGCCTCGGCCGCCTCGGCCAGTTTGGCGTGATCCAGGTTGTAAAGCTGCTCGTAAGTAGGCACTGCTGGACCTCCGTGTCGGCTTACCCGAAGGGGTTGGATTCGGCGGAACGCAGTGAAGCCATCGCCTGCGCATTGGCCGTCTCAGCCTGCGTGTAGTTGTCCGCAGTGGCGGCGCATCTGTCCTGGAGCGAACGGCATCTGTTGACCAAGGCAACGGTCTGGCTGTGCCACGACTCGAGCACGTGGTCCATCGCAGCCCCTAGCGAGCCGCTCCACGAGTCCCCCTTCAGTAATCGGGCGGCAGTCCGTGTGGGATCCTCCGCCCGCGACCCGGTGGTTTTGACCTCACCGGCAAGTTCACTGGCACCCCGCGCTGCTCGCTTCAGCGATGCCGGTTCCTCAATGCGTGTCGTCCCTGTGCTGCTTCCGGGCGACGTCCCAGCCCCGCCGGATGCGCCGCTCCCGCCGGCGGAGTTGAGCTGCATAGCGACGCTCTGTTCTTTGGCAGCGTCAGTCAGCGTGCCATCGACCTTATAGCGGAAAGGGTTGAGCTGGCGGTCCCAGTCCTGGTCGTAGCTCATGCACGTCCCCCCATGGTGGTGCCGTCGAACGCAAACCCGACCAGGTTATGGCGCTGTACCGGTCAGAACAAAATGGGCCGAGTGGTTTGTTTCGGCCTGGACCGAGCTGCCCAGGTGACGGCGGGGGTATCGGTGGATGCCGGCCACTCTCGTCGTTTCTCGCGTCTCCCGTCAGCCATATCAGCGTCGTGTTCAGGACAGATCTGCCACGCCTTGCCTGCCACCGGCAAGCCGGTTGACCTGGACTTCTGATGGAGGGTTACATAGTCCACCGTGGTGTCAGGCGCACACGAGTGCGACATGGGGGAGAGGTGCAGATGACTGAGGAATATCGAGTCGATCTGAGTGCACTGCAACAGGTCATCACGCGGCTCAACGCGCTCGTGGACACCATGGACGGAGTCGGAGCAACCGCGGAGTACAAGACGGAGCTGCCGGAGGGCTACCTCGGGCAGAACTTCGCCGAAGAGGCCGGGCTGCGGAACGCGCACGGCAAGATGAAGCAGCAGATCGCCAGCATGGTCACCGAACTGAAGCAGATGATCGCCGAGGCCGGCAAGAACACGAAGACCGTGCATGATGACTACGACAGCCGTGAGCAAGAGGTCCGCGAATCCATGCGCTGAGGTGAACCGCAGCCGACACGTGCAAGCGGGTCGGCGCAACGGGGAGGATTGAGATGGGTAGCGGGGGCGGACACACCACCGACTTCTCAAGCCGTACGCTTGAGACGCTGAAGGCCATGGTGCGCGACGCGCAACCAGACAGGGTCGAGGAAATCGCCGACCACTGGATGCACGTACATGACCAGCTCGCCGGTGATGCGCCGGATGGCAGCGTGCGCGATCTGCTAGACAAGGCTGTTGCCGATGTCCTGGAGTACTGGCACGGAAGTGCGGCGTCAGCATTCGCCGCACGAGCGAAGACGCTGAGCACGAGCCTTAGAAACGGCTCTCTGTACGCGAAGAACACGTCACACACGCTGAAGGCTGCAGCGATCGACCTGAGAGAAGTCAAGCGAGCTGTTACCGCACTTCAGGACACCGAGAGCGAGCGAAAGTCCGGCAACATCGTCGGGGCGACGATCTCTTTCGTGAAGGACGGTGTCGACAAGGCGGAGGACTGGTTCAGCGGCCGTGACGACACCGGGCTGAAGCGTGACATCGCCAAGGGCATGGGCGCTGATGAGGCACGTGCGCGAAATGCTGACACGCTTTCCCGCGGGCGGGAGATTGCCTTGCAGGCAGCGGCACACATGGAGAGACTCGGGGCCTCGTACAACGCGAAGATGAATCAGTTGACGAGCGGGCCCGTTCTCGAAAAGGGAACGCCCGTCCGTGAACCAGAAACGATTGTGCCAGCTCCAATCATTTCAGCTGGTGCCACTCCGACTGTGGTCAGTCCGCGCACAACCAACCCGACCATTTCAGGAGGTCGCAGGTCCTCTGGAGGAACTGCAGCTTCGGGCGGCTTGAATTCACCGCACACCACGAAGGCGGGTGGCGCTGGTGAACGGGCCTCTTCTCCCCTCGGTGAGCCACATCAACCGATGCCGCAAACGCCGCGTCCTGGTACTGGGTTGGATGGTGTTCGTGGTGGCGTACCCAATCCCACCACCCCTCCAGTCACGAGCCCCAGTGGACCGGTAGTCGGAGGGACTCCCGGCAACTCCGGCTTGGGTCCCGGCGGGCCAGCTATCCCCCCTGGCGGTCCCACGGTGGGCGGGCGTGGTCCTCTGGTCGGTCGCACCCCACGCCCTGGTCATCCAGGCGTTCCGAGCACGCCTCCGAGTGGACGCGTCGGAGCGGGAAAACCCGCCATCCCGGGTGCTCCCGGCCAGCCGGGCCAAGCGGGGAGGCCGCCAATTGGCGGCACCACCGGTTCGGGCACGTCCGGCAAGGACAGCGTGCGTGGCCGTCAAGGAGGGTTGGCACGACGTCCAGGCGGTATCGTCGGCGAGCCGAGCAGGCCCGGAGTGCCAGGCCGGGGCACGCAGGGCGGCTCGGGTTTGCATCGCAGCCGTGGCGGCGCCCTGAACAGCGGTCCTGAAAGCTCGTCTCGTGCGCGCGGACCCATGGGCGTACCGCCTGGTGGACGGTCCCCCCGTGAGGACAAGGAACAGCGACGGTCTTCACGTCCTGACTATTTGGTCGAGGACGAGGAGACATGGGCTTCGCAGCGCGACGTAGTGCCAGGAGTTATTGGCATGGCTGCCTCCGAGGAGGCTGTCGATGCCGTCGCCCCCGAGCAGCGAAGCCACGAGGTGGGACCGGATAGCTCGGAAGGAAGCGGCAAGGCGTGACGATCAAGCAATGGATGAGAACGGCGGGTGGGGCGACGCTGCTCTGCGTGGTCAGTCTCGCGTATGGAGCACCCCCAGCAGCCGCAGACTCCATTCGCGATCGCCAGTGGGCCTTGTCATCATTCGATGCGGCTTCAATTGAAGAGGTATCCACAGGTCGGGGGGTGACCGTCGCCGTCGTCGATACAGGCGTCGACGGGACCCATCCCGACCTCGTGGGCAACGTGCTGCCGGGTAAGAATTTCCTTAAAGGCCAGGGGCGCGCGGACCGTGAGTCCGAGAGCGCTCATGGCACCGGGATGGCTTCTCTGATCGCAGGCCATGGCCATGGTCCAGGTGGTGATGCAGGCATCAAGGGGCTGGCCCCCGCAGCAAAGATCCTGCCCCTCCGCGTCACCACAGACGACGACCTCGGAGTCGGAGCAGGTGGCCAGGATGCACCGGTGTCGCAAGCGATTCGCTATGCCGTTGACCATGGTGCGTCAGTCATCAACTTGTCCCTGGGCAAGAACTTTCAGACCCCGGGTATGGACGACGCCGTTCGGTACGCGCGAGAGAAGGACGCGGTCATCGTGGCCGCGGCCGGGAACGACGGATCTGCAAGGTCCAACTATCCGGCAAGCTATCCGGGTGTGGTCTCGGTGGGCGCTGTCGATTCCTCAGGAAAGGTCTGGGAACAGTCCAACTTTGGGTCGAACAACCTGCTCGCAGCACCCGGTGTGGACACGTACAACGCAGGACTGGACCACCAGTACCAGGTAGGCTCGGGTACATCCAATGCCGCTGCCTACGTATCAGCCGCTGCGGTTCTCCTCCGCTCGAAGTTCCCGAACCTTACTGCCGGCCAAATCGCCAATCGCCTGGCGAAGACAGCCAAGCTGCCGGAGTCAATGAAGGGAGCGAGGCTTCCCGACAAGCACTACGGCTACGGCTTCATCCGCCCCTACAGTGCCCTGACCGAGGACATCCCCGCCGGCCCGAAGAACGGACCGCTACCTGCCCCAACAACTTCCTCGTCGGCAGCGGATCCTTCCCCTGCCGACTCGGCGGCTCCCGATGCGACCTCCAGCAAGGGTCGGTGGGCGTACGTCGCGTGGGGTGCCGTCGGTGCGGCAGTTCTGGGGCTCCTTGCGGTAGTGGCAGTGATCGTCGTCAAGCGCCGTCGTCCCATCGCGCCGCCGCCGTCTCCGTATGGCCAGCAGCCGCCCGGCCCTGACTTCAGGCAGTAGCCGTCTCCCATTGGCAACTATCACCGTCAAGCGCCCTCCGCGTGCTGCGCTCCCGGACTATCCCAAGGGCGAGCTGCATCTGAAGACGCCGCCCGTACTGCCTGAGCGTCAGGGTGAGTCCGTTGTACTGATGCTGCTGCCGGTGATGACCATGGGAAGCAGCGCGGCGTACTTCTTCCTGCCCGGTTCGCCACCGTTCATGAAGATCATGGGCTTCATCATGCTCGTCTCGGCCGCGGCCATGGGGGTGGGGCAGGTCGTCCGTGCTCGGCGCGGCTCATCGTCCGGGGTGCGTGCGGCGCGTCACGAGTACCTGAAGTACCTGGCCCGTACTCGGGAGGAGGTTCGCAAGACGGCACGTGCTCAGCGTCTGGCTGAGTGTCGTACGTTCCCCGAGCCGGGACAGCTGTGGGCGGTGATCGCCGAGCGCACGCGGCTGTGGGAGCGGCGGCCCGGGAACGACGACTTTGGCCAGGTGCGTGTGGGGCTGGGGCCACAGATCCTCGCTACCCGGCTCATCGTGCCTCAGGCCGGCCCCGCAGAGGAGTGGGAGCCCCTGTCTGCTCACGCCCTGCGACGCTTTGTGGAAGCGTACGAGCATCTCGAAGGACTGCCCTTGGCGCTGTCCCTGCGAGCGTTTCCGCGACTGACGATCCGGGGCGACGCCGAGACCGTCCAGGGCACGGCTCGGGCCTTGGTCTGCCAGCTGGCGACGCTGCACTCCCCGGACGACCTGTGGATCGCGATAGTGGCAGCTCCTGGTACGGCCTCGGAGTGGGACTGGATCAAGTGGCTGCCACACGCGCGCTCTGCCCAATCTGGAGATGCTGGCAGCAGAGGTCGGCCGCGGCTGCTGATCTATTCCTCACTCGATGCCCTCGAAGACGGGCTCGCCGCGGAACTCTGCGCGCGCCCCACCTGGGAGCAGGGCGCGCGGCCTCTGCTCGACCATCCGCACATAGTGATCCTTCTGGATCTTGGTCCCACCTCGACGTTCTCCTGGCCATTCGACCGGATCGAATTTCTGGGTGTAACGGTCGTTGAGCTGGCGCCGGCCGTCGGCTCCGAACGCCATCGCCGTACGCGCGAAGGAGACTGGCTCCCGGGCTGGGACCGCCCACCGGGTTTGGTTGTCGAACCGAACGCCCTCAGCTTGGTTTCCAGCGCCGGCTCCGTCTACACCGGTGTTCCGGATGTCTTGAGCCTCGTCGAAGCCACAGCAGTCGCACGTGCCCTTTCACCGCTACGGATCAGCGATGACGAGGACGAAGATCCGCTGCTGGGAAGTGTCGGATTCACCGATCTCATGGGCATCGACGATCCCGCGGCCTTCGACCCTCGTCCTGCGGCGCATCCGGCCCCGCTGGAGCGACTTCGGGTCCCTCTTGGCGTCGATGCCGAGGGGAAACCTGTCGTTCTCGACCTCAAGGAGGCTTCCCAAGGAGGGATGGGGCCCCACGGCCTGTGCGTCGGCGCCACCGGATCGGGCAAGTCCGAGCTGCTGCGCACCCTGGTCCTAGGCCTGGCCGCCACCCACAGCTCCGAGACGCTGAATTTCCTCCTCGTCGACTTCAAGGGTGGCGCCACATTCACCGGCCTGGCCGATCTGCCGCACGTCGCAGCCTTCATCAGCAACCTCGTCGAGGATCTCGCCCTCGTCGACCGGATGGAGGATGCTCTCGCTGGCGAACTTCGACGTCGTCAGGAATTGCTGCACTCCAGCGGCAACTTCGCCAACATCGGTGCCTACGAGAGAGCGCGGGCGGCAGGGGCACCCTTGCAGCCGTTACCCACCCTGCTGATCATCCTGGATGAATTCAGTGAGCTGCTGACGGCCAGGCCGGAATTCATCGACATGTTTCTACAGATCGGACGCATCGGTCGCTCGCTCGGCGTGCATCTGCTGCTTTCCTCACAGCGGGTGGACGAAGGCCGCCTGCGAGGCTTGGACACCTATCTCTCCTACCGACTGGTGATGCGGACCTTCTCCGCCGACGAGTCCCGTATCGCTCTCGGTGTCACGGACGCGTACCGCTTGCCCAACGTCCCAGGGGCCGGCCTCCTGAGCCACGGCACAGAAGGTCTGACGCAATTCAAGGCCGCATACGTCTCCGGCCCGTACCACCCCCGGCGCATCATGGCTTCCCGACGCGGTGGGGAAGATCTTGCCCCGATGCTGTTCACCGCCGAGTCCGTCCTGGAACCTCCAGAGCCACCTCTCCACGGCCAGGACGAGAACTCGGAAGACACTGACGGAGCCGACCGGTCTGTACTGGACATCCTGGTGGACCGCCTCCAGGACCACGGGCCGGCAGCACAGCAGCTCTGGCTGCCCCCACTGGCGGAGTCCCCCGCCCTCGGAGACCTGCTTCGTCCGCTCACAGCCACGGCCGAACGAGGCCTGCAGCCCGCCGAATGGCGGGAGATGTCCCTCGTCGTCCCGCTCGGTATCGCCGACCTGCCCTTCGAACAGCGCCGCGAAGTTCTCCAGTGTGACCTCTCCGGGCCACAGGGCCATGTCGCGGTCATCGGCGGACCGCGCTCAGGAAAGTCCACCCTGCTCCGCACCCTCGTCACGTCCTTCGCTGTGACACACACGCCCCGAGAAGTGCAGTTCTACTGCCTGGACTTCGGAGGCGGCAGCCTGTCGTCCTTCGTTGGCCTCCCGCACGTCGGGGGTGTCGCCTCGAGACTCGATGCGGCCAAGGCGCGCAGGACCGTCGCCGAGGTACGACAGATCCTCAACGAGCGGGAAGAGTTCTTCCAGGCCCACCACATCGACTCCATCCGGACCTACCGCGGACGCCGCGCCGTAGGGCATTACCCCGATCACCTCTTCGGCGATGTCTTCCTGGTGATCGACGGCTGGGGAGCCTTCAAACGCGAGCACGAACAGCTGATCCCCGACATCGAGGCTGTGGCCGTCCGCGGGCTCGCCTTCGGTATCCACCTCGTGCTTGCCGCCGGCCGGTACAACGAGATCCGCCCCGCCCTCAAGGATCAGCTCGGCACCCGGCTAGAACTTCGGATGGCCAATCCGCTGGACTCCGAACACGATCGCAAACGCGCCCGTAACGTGCCCACGGACCGACCGGGACACGGCCTCGCGCACGGCGGACTGCACTACGTGACCGCCCTCCCACATGCCTCATCTCTCCACACCACGCAGGACCACACCGATGCCATCGCGGGCTCCACTGAGCTGACCGCGGCCATCGCGTCCCACTGGCACGGCCCCGTCTGCCCACCCGTACGTATGCTCCCCGACCGCCTGCACACCGACGTCCTCCCCAAGGCCAGCGAGACACCCGACCTGGGCTTCGCCGTGGGGCTCGACGAAACGGCGCTGGCGCCGACCTACGTCAACTTCGACACCGACCCGCTCCTGCTCATCTACGGCGAAAGCGAATCCGGGAAGACCGCTCTCCTTCGCCTACTCACCCAGCGTCTCGCCGAACGGCATCAGCCCCATGAAGCCCTGGCCATCGTCGGCGACTACCGACGCGGACTGCACGGCCATCTCCCGGAGGACCATGTACTGCACTACGCCCCCGCCTCCGCATCACTAGGAGATGGCCTGAACCGCCTCGCCTCGATTCTCCAAGCTCGGCTGCCCACAGAGGACGTCACCACTGAGCAGATGCGCGCCCGCAGCTGGTGGCACGGCCCTGAGATCTTCATCGTCATCGACGACTACGACCTCGTCGCCCTCCCTTCCGGCAACCCCCTCGAACCACTAGCCGAATACTTTCCCTACGCCCGGGACATCGGCCTCCGCGTCATCGTCGCCCGCAATACCGCCGGCGCGGCTCGCACCTCCTTCGACCCGGTTACCCGGCGTCTCAAGGAGCTGGGAGCCACGGGCGTCGTCCTCTCGGGAGATCCCGACGAAGGACCACTCGTAGGCAACAACAAGGCGGAGCCCATGCCACCCGGTCGGGCCAAGCTGATCACTCCTCGGCAGCGGCCCCGCGTCATCCAAATAGGCTGGTCTGCTCCCCAGTGAGTCAGCAGGGGCAGCCCGGCTGTCTGCCCCTCTCGGGAATGCCGAGTTGGCCAAGTTCTGGGGCAGAGTTCAGAGATGTATCGGCCGTCCGGCGCGTCTTCTGAGAAAGAGCCGCGTGAGGCGTTGATTGCTGCTCTCGCCTGGTGGTGATGCAAGGCTGCTCTTCTGCATGCTATTCGGCGTGTCCGGTTGTGCAGGTCTGGGGCTTTCGGCACGGTGACGCCGTGCGCGCTCCACATCGGCTTACCACTATGACAATCCTGCTGATGGCAATGACCGGCTGCTTCTCCGTTAATTCCGGTGGATCTCCTCTGACGGCACCCGTTCGCCCATCCTCCAAGCAAACCTCTGCACCAGGCCACCATCTGACGGAGCCGGAACAACAGCCCCGCGAGCAGCTAGTGACCACATCCCCCAAAGCACCCACACCTTACGAGGGTGAGATGCCGGTAAACAGACACAAGCAGCTTCCTGATCACACACGTCTTCCGACGGCTCACCGGCACCCGTCACGAATTCCTGCATCACCTCCGCAGCATGCGCACCCGCCGTCGGCCCATCAGAAGCCTCACGGGGCCCGCCATGACCACCGAGCCAGCGCCATTCCTCGACGGCATGGGAGGGGCGAGCATCCACACGCGACGGCGAATCCTCGGTTCATGTGCCGCATGGCATCTGGCAGGGTCCCTTCGGACCTGCTCCAGCTTTGTCGCGGAATGTTCGGGGGCTGAAGTCCTCACCGGACAGAACTTCCGGACAGGAGGTAGGCGGCCAGTTGGGTGATCGCAGAAAGGAGACGATTCCCTCGTGGCCGACGGCGCGTTGACCAGGTGTGAAGCTCATGAAACTTAGTTCGCTGTTCAATCGGGTCATTTCGCTACTGGCGATTTCAGTGTCGGTTCCCATTGCAGCCGCACCCCCAGCTGCAGCCGACACGAGTGCATGCACGCACGACTTCTCGGGCCCCCAGGTATGTATCCGACTGAACGGTCGCAATCACATGAACTCTGTGACGGCGATCTGGACCAATCCTTCACGGGGGACAGGACGCAGGAGGGTCAGCCTCTTCATGAATGGGCGGCATTTCCGCACAGCGCAGGCGCACCGGGTTGGGAATACACTCAGCCACACCTGGAGCACCTTCGACACCGGCACCGACACTAAACTGTGCGTCAAGTTCGCCCGCATTACCCAGACGGCCTGCGAGACGACTCGGTACATCGGCGACCGTACACAGTTCTGAAAGTTCCTCGCGCGTCACTAGAGGTAGCGCTTGGCCTTCCTGGCCTTCTTTCCGCCGTGGGCGGGGGGGCGGTGGGGTAGCGTGGTCGCCTTCGCAGACGTACCAGGCGGCGTCGGGGTCGGTGGCGGTGCGGGCCTCAGCGGCGGCCACGCCACGGGAGAAGGTGCGCACGGGTGTGGCGTCGAGGCCCACTGAGCCGTCCCAGTGCTGTTCGATGACCTGCCTGGCGGGGGCCAGGGAAATGCGCTGGCGGGCGACGGCCAGCTGGAAGAAGTCCGCCGCAAGGCCCGCCATGTTCTGTACCGCATCCCTGCCCCATCGCCCTCACCGCAAGCCGCGGGCGGCCTGTTCGACGCAGCAGAGGCGTGAACGCAGTCAGTGTCTCTGCCACCTCCGGCTGACATGGGCCCGCCCGGCCCGTCTGGAACTCGCCGACATCCGGACCTTGGCACCTGGCCTGGCCCGCCGATGGACTCCACACGAGTCGGCGTTATGGCGGTGTCGGCTTTGAGGAAGCTCTCGTATCCGGCGCCGGATGCGACGGCCGGGCGACCACGGATGTCTGTCCGGTAGCGGCGGGCGGCTTGCCATCGGCCGGTAGGAGACCGGTGGCGCGGGGCGTCCAGGACCGGCGTACGCGTCCCGTGCGTCCGTCTCCTGGTTGCCGAGCCCATCGGCGACGACATAGACGCGGCCACGGCGCCGGATCCGATCCGGATCACCACGCACGAGGCCGGCGTGCTGCAGACCTTCCCCGCCGACTACCCCTGGCAAGGCAACAAGGGCCAGGTCTTCAGCCAGGTCGGCAACGCGGTGCCACCCCGGCTCGCCGCTCACCTCCTCGCCCCCCACCTCGACAAGACCCTCACCCCCGACGACTTCACCCTGGCCGCCTAATGCCTCAACCCACCGACCCGTACGAGGACGACGACCTGGACGACCTGCCCCCGCCGCAACCCGTGCACTACGCCGAGCAGTCCCTGCTCGGCGCGATCCTCCTGGCCCCCATCGGCTCGCCGACATCGGCACGCTCGAGCCGGAACACTTCAGCAACCACGCCCACGGTGCCCTCTTCGCGGCCATGGGCACCATGCCGCCGCCCGACCCCGAGACCCACCGCACCGATGCGGCCTGGCTGACCGCCGTCCTTGAGGCCGCACGCCCCGAATCCCCCGGGCTGACCGCCTCCTACCTCCACACCCTCATCCAGGTCTGCCCCTGGCCGAAGCACACGCCGACGTACGCGCGGATGATCCGCGCCGACCATGCCCGCCGGATGCTGCGCATGCACGCCGAGCGCCTGGCCCAGACCGCGACCGACGCCACCCTTCCGAACCCGGCCGCCACCACTCTGGCCCAGGCCGACACGCTCGGACGGTTCCTGGAGGACCTCTCCGGGCAGTTCGCCCCGCACCCCGGCTCCCTCCCCCGCACCGCGGGGCCCAAGGCGCCACCGAGAGACAGCAGCGAGGAGGCCCTGGACGAGGAACGGCTGCTGCTCGCGACCGCCACCGCACACCCCGCAGAACTCAAGGACATGCGGTGGCTGCAGGCCGAGGACTTCGCGGTGCCCCTGCACGCCTCCCTGTGGCAGTGCCTGACCTCACTGGTCCACCGCGGCGACCCCGTCGATCCGGTCACCGCGCTGTGGGAGGCTCAGCACCGCGGCCTCCTCGCCGACGGCCTCACCCGCAGCGACCTGATGGCGCTCGTCTCCATGCCCGCTGGCTCCCCCGAGCACTGGGGCGAGAAGGTCCTGCGGCGAGCCCTGCTCGCCCGTGCCCACGCCGTCGCCACCCGGATCACCGCCTACACCGAGGACCCGGCCAACCCCCCCACCAGCTGATCACCGGCAGCCGCCGCGCTGGCCGAGCTCACCGCACTGCGTACCCGCTGGCAACGCACCACCGCCACCACTCCCCCACAGCGGCGCGAACGCCGCGCACCCCGGCAGTCACCCGGGCGGGACCGCCGTCGCGCACCACAGCGCCCGCAGCCCGAGCAGCAACCCGATGACCGACCCCGCTCCGGCCGGCAACAGGCCGGAGCGGTGAAACGAGAACACATGCCCCGCCCTGGCGCCGACACCTTCATCCGGCTCGGCAAGCACCACGACCACACCAGCGCCGTCACCGCCACCATCGTGGGCACCAGCATCCACGCCACCCGCGCCCTGCTCAGCCTCCACGGCTTCGAACCCGTAGGCCAGCAGACGATGGTCATGGTGCGCATCGACCGCGAAGAGCCTTACCACGCCTATGAAGCGGCGCATGCCTTGCGCGCCCAGGGCATCACCGTGGACATCGCCCCCGAGCTGCTCGACGACATCAACACCGAGTGGGCCTGGGCCAACTACCCCATGGACTGGCTGACCCGGGACGATATCCGCGAGGTCTCCAATGAGGCCCAGACGATCTACGACGACATCCGCCACGGCCGCCTGACCATCCATCTCCACGGCGAAAACCACCTGCGCGTCATCTCCGACATCTACGACAGTCCCACCCAGGCCATCGCCGATTTCGAACGCCTCTACGGCGACGCCGTACGCCCCGGTCCCGCACCAGCAACCGACACCGAACAGCAAGCCGCCCAGGCACGCCTCCCCACAACCACGGAAGAGCCCACCATCGCACCGACACTGTCGTCCGAGCCGACCACACCGAAGGCAGAAACCGTACCGGTCTACGCCGCCGACCCCGGCGACCACGAAGCCCTCCTCAACGACTTCCTCGCGCCCCAGGAGGGGTGGGAGAAGTACCGCATCTGGGACGACAACACCTCGATCGCCAACCACGAATCACTCACCCTGCGCGCCCTGTTCGACCACGAAGCCGAAGGCCGCGACATCAAGTGGACCCTCGCCGCCTACGAAACGTCGGTCAGCGACCTTCTCTGGCACGGCACAGCGACCGCATCAACTCCGGCCGAGATCGTCAGCACCCTGCTGAACTCCCTGGCCACCGAGAACGCGTGGGGCCACGGCCCGTCCACCAACATCACCGAGACCGCCATCGCCGAGGCGACCCGCCCGCTCGCCGACGCAGGCTGGAAGCACACCATCGACGGGCGCTACATCACGTGGGAAGCCCCCGGCGCCGAGACTGCCGGCGTGCAGTTCGACGCCTTCGCCGCCCAGCAGACCAACAGCCCCCTCCCCACGTGGACCGTCTGGGGCGGCTACGCCGTCCACCAGCCGAGCTGGGCACTCCGTCTGTCCGCACAGGCTCCGGCAGTCCTGCTGCAGGACATCACCTTCGAACTGGCCGAGGGGAACGGCCTGGGACGCGTAGGCCCGACGGCTCCTGACGGCCCAGCGCTCCGCACCACGCAAGCCCCGGCCCCGGCCCGGGTGGCAGCAGCACCAGCCGCCCTCTCTTCCCGGGCGAACACGCTGAGCCCCTCACCTGCGCCAAACGCCCACGGCTACCCCTCGCCGCACTTGATCAAGTCCTCAAGTGAGTGGGGACGTTCGGTGAGCGCCGGGCTCGGGTGAGCCGGGGCCGACCGCTCCTTCAGTGTCCGGGCCCCTCCGGCCTGTCAGGGGACCCACTCGTCCCCGCTCGCCAGCTCCACACCTGGGTTCCTGGGCAAGCGGTGCAGGCCGCGCAGCGGCGTCGCGTTCCCCGTTGACCTGGCCACCGAAGTCCGCCGACGCCCCTGATCCAGTGGCCGACGATCTGCGCTGGCACACGGCAGCACGACCGGGGTCGAGAACCGCTCCACGCCCAACAAAACAGTGGCCACTTCGGCACCCATTCATTAAATATGACTTTCAGTCGTGAACAGCACTCTTTCGAGGGGCTGCGTCCGAGAGCCGACCTTCGCTAGCGTTTGCATATGGGCCGCCATGCAATCCCATATGGGAATTGCGCCGGGCGGCGGAGGACTGAAGTGGCGACGGATCCAGGAAGGGAGAATGCGCTCATGCGACTCAGGAACGGTGTTCCTGCTCGTGAGATCTCCGGTGTGACGTGGCAGAAGGCCAGCGCGAGTATCGGGGATGGTAACTGCGTCGAAGTTGCAGGGCTCTCTGGCGGGGAGGTGGCGATCCGCAACTCTCGGTTCCCAGGCGGGCCGGCACTCGTCTTCACCTCTGCGGAGTTGGCGGCCTTCATCACAGGAGCCAAGAGTTCGGAATTCGACCACCTGACGGACGAATGACCGTAACGGAATGCTAATGTTCAGGCCATAACTTGCGGCGATGGGCATATGACCGACACTCTTGGGGCGTCCTCTGCCTCTTGCCGTTCCGGAGTTCATATGCCCGTCGCCCAGCCTTTGGAGCCGCAAGGCGACCCGTCTGTCCTTCGCATGGCGTCGCCGGACAGCAACACGGCTGCGGGCGAAATGCTGGGCGAGGAGCTCCGCCGCCACCGGGAACTGTGCGGTCTGACTCTGAAGGATGTTGCGCCCGTTATCCGAGGCTCGACATCGAAGGTGAGTCGGCTGGAACGCGGAGAAAGCCCGCCCAAGCCCAGGGATGTCTACGACCTCGCCCGACACTACGGACTGTCCGATGCGCAGATGCGGGTGGTGGAGCAGCTCCTCGCGCAGACGAACAACCAGGAATGGTATGAGCAGTTCGCAGATGTCACCCCCGACTACCTCCGCCGTCTCATTCGGTTGGAGGGGCGAGCCGACTGGATCACGATCTTCGAGAACCAGGTGGTCCCAGGACTGCTGCAGACCCGCGCATACGCCCAGGCGATGGTGCGGCTGGTGCGGCCTGACGCTCCCGAAGACGAGGTCATGCGCATTGTCATGCTGCGCCTTCGCAGACAGTTCATCCTGGAACAAGGGCGGCGGCTTACGCTTCTGCTGGACGAGACCGTACTCGATCGGTGTCGCGGCGGCGCGGATGTCATGCGTGAGCAGATGGAGCACCTGGTCAAGGCGGCCACATCCCAGAAGGTCAACATCCGTCTCTTGAGCAAGGACTGCGTACTTCCCCCCTACCCTTTCACCCTGCTCAAATTCCCTACAGGTGGACCGTCCGAGCTGGCGTATGTGGAGCATGTCAGCAGCGCCACATACGCCACGCACAGGAAGGCACTTGACGGGTATCACAAATGGCTGACCCTCATGTGCGCCGCGGCAGACAGCATGGAGTCCAGCCTGACCAGGCTGCAGGCAGCCGCAGAGCGGTACGCGCAGCAAACCACGCTTGACGGCTGAGCGCCGCATGCACTGCTCTACGGCACACCTTCATGAGACGCGGGCTACACCTCCCCACTCCACGCAGTCCTTGGGTCGAAGATTCAACGGCGGTGGCGGGGTGTCCGGTCGCCAGTCGACAACGTCCACCAGGCCCGGGGGCTCGACCTCCATCCCCTCGAAGTATCGGCGTACTTCGTGACTCTGGCGGACCCTTCCCCAGCTGTTGTTGGTCACCTCGGCCATCAACGCCGTGACCTTCTCCCGCACGACAGCGTCGTCACTGACGAGTTGGCAGGCGACCACGTAGCTGCCGGCCGGGAGGCTGGTAGCAACCCGCTTGACCAGCGCCGCCGGGTCGCGATCGTCGCCCGTGTCGCGGAGGCAGTCCAGAACGGAGACGAAGAGCGCTGCGATCGGCTGCGTCCAGTCGAAGAAGTCGGCTGTGGCTTCCAGGATCTCCGCCGTATCCCGCACGTCCCGATCGACGACCATGACATTGCTGTTGTCCCGCATGGTCGTCCGAGCGTGGGCGACGACCATGGGGTCGTTGTCGATGTAGGCGACCTTCGCGTTCGGGTCCACTCGCTGCGCGACCTCGTGGACGTTGTCCCGAGTGGGCAGGCCTGAGCCGTGGTCGAGGAACTGGGCCACCCCGAATCCTTCGGCAAGGATGCGCACTACGCGCCTGAGAAAGGCGCGATTCGCGCGGGCCAGCTGCTGGCTTGTAGGGGCGATTTCCAGCAGTTTGACGCATGCATCGCGGTCGGGCTGAAAGTTCTCAGAACCCCCTAACAGGCAGTCGTACATGCGAGCGACACTGGGGGTGTTCATGTCGATAGAGCGAGATTGGGATTTCTCCCCGTGGGCCATGCGCGCTCCTTGGGCCTTGGATAAAGGCCAGAGGTCCCGGTGGAAGGGCTCATGGTAGGGGGGTATGGCACACACGCCAATCGCTCAATCGAGCGGCAGGTAAGTGGAGTTGGCGCTGTTGTGTGGTGAAGAATCAGGCGTGTGTGTGCCATGCTGCGGCTGATCGCCCGGGCGGAGTGGACACTCAGTGGGATACGCACGAAGGGATGGCTCGGAGGCTCCGTTCGGCCGTCCTCAGCAGCGCCCGCACGGTGTAGTCGTCTATGCCCATGAGAACTGCTACCTGGGCCACGGGCAGGCCCAACCTGTCGTGCAGGAGGACCACATCCGCCTGCGGATCCTCCAGGAGGCAGTGAATGCGCCAGGTCTGGCCCGGTCGGCAGCAGGCTCGGGCGGCCGCCTCATGACGTAACAAGCACCAGGCTCGCGCCGCAGGGCAGTCGCTGCGCAGGGTTGCTGGCCACACGGTGGACAGTGTCTCGAAGACGGCGTCCACGCACTGCTTGGCGCGATGCCAGTCCTCGGTCCTCACGGAGGCATAGCGCAGGTATACGTCGTGATGAAGTTGGCGGAATGCCGTGTACGCCAGGCGGAAACCTGTCGGCCGGCAGTGCGCTGTCATTGCGGCAAGCTGAGGGCGATGACGAGACGTGGTCATGACGCCCCGGGCCCTTCGTGCCCCACGTCGCCAGAGTCCTGGCACGCTGCCCACAGTCCGCGGAAGTCGTCGCGGTCCGCCCCCAACTGGTCGAGGGTGCCGGCGAGCAGCGCCCAGGACGGGACCACTCGCCCGGCGAAGATGAGGGCAAGCTCCTCTGGTCCGGCATCGACCTGAGCACTCAGCATCGGAATCTCCGGGCCGCCGGCGGCCAGATGAGCCCCTCGCAAAGCAGCCGCGAGTGCACTGGGGCCCTGCGAAGCGGCGGTAGGCGCCGGCCGGCCCCAGGCACGCTCCCACAGCAGCCGCAGGTCGGCGGGGTCGCCTTTCAGGAGGTCGGCCAGCATATAGATCACCGGCCACGGCGGCACATGCGTTCCTTGCAGCACCAGGCTCACGACCGCCGGCGGCAGACCAGCCTGCTCAGCGACGGATGCCTCACTACGGCCACAGCGCAGATGCAGCGCCCCCAGCGCCTTCGCAAGCGCCTCGGCGGCACGGCGGTTCCTCGCGACGGCCGGTAGCAACGCCATGTCGAAGACCGGGGCGGCGGCCTCACCCGTCCCGTCGTACCGATCCCGCGACCGTAACTGGGCACTGCGCGACGCAAGGAGCGCAGCAGTCTTGACTCCGCCCCATCGCGCCCGTGCGACCGCCTCGCTCATCCTTGCCGCCGCGGCGACCTCCGACCAGCTGGCGCCTTCGGCGCGGGCCTCGTCAACAGCGGCGGCCGCCAGGCACACGGCGTCCTCCCCCACCTGTACCGCCAGCTTCAATAGCGCGGCGAGCGGAACGGAGGCACCTTCACAAGCCAGCACCTCTTGTGCCCGCACGGCAAGGTCGCAAGCGATCGATCGGCGGACCGTGCGGTCAACCCTGGCTGCCCGGCGCTCACGGTCCCGTTTCCGCTGTGCCCGGCGCCGACAGATCGGATCGCAGTAGTCTCGTCGGCGCCCACCACGGCTGTCGTGCATGATCAGTCTTCCGCAATACGCGCAGCCTGTCGGATGCGGCGGCTCGAACATCAAAATCCCTTCGCCGGCCCCGTGCGGCGGCTTCACCGCACGGGGCTGTGACAGTGGCTCCACGCGGGCCTTACCGCGAGGCAGTACCCGCCCTCAGGCGATCAGGCCGTCCGTACACGTACGTACCGCACGCCGCTGCGGCGGCACGAGGCCAGCAGCAGGGCGATGACACGCGCGCCAAGCGGCCAGATTGCCGGAACCCCCACGATGAAGGGCCAGAGGTCGGGGAGAGCCACCACGATCAGCACGACGACGAACACCACCACCAGAAGGCTGGAACAGAGGTGAACCTCCCACCGATCAAAGGAACGGGTTTCGCCGCGTTCCGGAGAAGGGATAATCCCCTTACGAGAGGCCGGGGGCTCCATCGCCGAACCCCGGCTCTTGTTGATGGTCATCAACGAAGACCTTTCACGGTTATTGACGGCCTATCAGGTGGCCTCGGGTGGCACCCCGAGGCCACCACACACAGCTGGCCATCACTCGACTGCGTGCAGTGACTGAACTTTATCGTCATATCGAGCCACCTTCGCAGTCCTTTCCCCTTGCCCCCGTCGGCCGTCCCGCCATGGGAACCCATCTCACATGCAACGCGATACGTAATAACCGATGTGGCATTTCACGCACCTGCCCGTGACCCGTTCAGTACCGATCCGAGGCGCTAATTCGATCACTCTCATTCATGAAAGGATCGCCACGTGATCGTTATTGATAGATCAGCAGGTCAATGATTGTGCACACCTCACTCAACTGCACCCCCGAAGCGGAAGCATGGCATCCGTACCGAAGGCGCGTGCATATGAGAATTGGGGCAAATCGCAAAAGTGAATCTCGGAGTGGAGGGGCTTCGAACTCTCACTCACCGCCACGGAAATGCTGGGGCGCACGGCAGCGGAGGCGTCGCCGGCCAGGCGATCTCATCTGCGGACAGCGTTTGCCTGCAAAGCGGAGCAATGCCTTCCTGTTGGGAGCACGCGAAACATAAAAGGTGATTCACGTATCATTTCAAATATTTGACCGATCGCGGCATGACCGGCCCAGGCATCGGCATCAACCGCCTCCTGCCCCCATCATCCACGTCCAGGCCGACACCCTCGCCCGCTACTTCGATGGCCTCCCGGGCCATTTCACCGCTGCGCTGACGCTCCGCCCCGCCCCTGCCTCCCGCGCCACCAAGGGTGTTCAGCGCGTGCCGCAGGCCCGCCACCGGGGCAAACCGCCACCTCGCACCACGGCTCCGGCCACCGTCCGGCTCACCACAGACATGCCCGGAGACGGTAGCGACCACGCAGTACCAGCAGTGCTGTTGACGACGACCATCACCCACCGTTGCCCGCATTGCGGGCTTCAGCCGCCCCCGCCGTGACCACTCACCGCCCCATCCACACCCACCACGGATTGCCCAGGAAGCGGGTAGTCACCCCGCAGCCGCGCCACATGCCCACCTACGATCGGGGTCAGCACAGCCAGGGCGCCGGCTACGTGTTGGTGCCTCACCAGGGGCGTTCAGGACAGCCCTTCCCGGCCGGGACGGTCGCGGTCTTCCGCCAGTTGGTATCCCTCCGAGAGGCGAAGAGGACCAGTCGGTCGCCGGCGTCGATGACGCGGATGAGCTGTTGGTATCCCGCCGAGGGACGATGAAGACGGGGTGAGCGCGCCAGGCGCGCGACAGCGGCGATCAGGTTGGCGCCACCCCTCCCAGGGGCGATGAGGGCTGCGGCCGCGCTCGTCGATTCGGACGTGGTGGTGCTGTTGGTACCCCTCCCAGGGGTGATGAGGACCAGCCGCTGGGAACCCCAGGCGGTCGTGAAGTCCATTTTGGTACCCCTCCCAGGGGTGATGAGGACCCGCGGCCTGGTGCCCACATTGGGCAACCTCATCGCGTTGGTACCGCTCCCAGGGGTGACGAGGACACCCGTCCTACGTCATCGCCGTGACGCCGGAGCTGACGTTGGTACCCCTCCCAGGTGTAATGAGGACGCCGTCACCGAGCGGCTCCATCTGCACGGCGTGGAAGTTGGTACCCCTCCCAGGGCTGATGAGGACCGGCCGTCCAGCCGAGTTCGGCAACGTGCCCTTCCGGTTGGTACCCCTCCCCGGGGCGATATCGACCGGGCCCTCCCGGGAGGCGTTCGTCCACCTCCTCCAGTTGGTACCCCTCCCCGGGGCGATGAGGACGAGGCCGCTGCCCGACGCACCCGCACATCTGGATCGGGTTGGTACCCCTCACAGGGGTGATGAGGACACAAGCAGAAGTTCGGCTTCCAGAGCCTGAACATCTTGTTGGTACCCCTCCCAGGGACGATGAGGACCTACAGGTCATCGACTCCACCGTTCCTGACTCCGGGTTGGTACCCCTCCCGGGGGCGATG
>NZ_BBUY01000026.1:39803-58339 GCF_001590865.1 Streptomyces sp. NBRC 110611 | reverse complement strand
CTGGCGCATCACCGGCGGGCGGCGGGTCTGCCCGCGGTGTCGTTGGCGTGGGGCCCGTGGTCCCAGGAGGGTGGCATGACCGGCACCCTCACCGAAGCCGACCTCCAGCGCATGACGCGCTCGGGCATGCCACCACTGACCAGGGAGGAAGGCCTGGCCCTCTTCGACGCCGCGCTCGGCAGTACCGAACCCATGGCACTGCCCGTCCGCCTGGACCTGACGGCGCTGCGCCAGCAAGGTGACGTCCCCCCGCTACTGCGCAGCCTGATCCGTACCCCGGGCCGACGCGCGGCGGCGGCCACAGCGGTCGGCGACGCCGCGGCCGCCTTCGCCCAGCGTCTGGCCGGGCTGACGGCGGCTGAGGGATGCGAGGTCGTACTGGACGCCGTACGCGGTCAGGTCGCGGCGGTCCTCGGACACGCCGGAGCCACGGATATCGACCAGGACCGCGCGTTCCTGGATCTTGGCTTCGACTCCCTCACCGCGGTCGAACTCCGCAACCGCCTCAGCGCCCTCACCGGAATCCGCCTGCCGGCAACCCTGCTCTTCGACTACCCGACGCCGACGGAACTCGTCGACCACCTCCATGCCAGGCTCGCGCCCGAGCCGTCCTCCGGCCCGGAAGCGATCCTGGGCGAACTCGAAAGGCTGGAAAAGACCTTCGGCGGGCTCGACGTCACAGAGGAGATGCACGAGCAGATAGCCGGCCGACTGGAAGTCCTCAGGGCAAAGTGGACCGCTCTGCGGGCCACCGCCGCGTCAGCCGGGCCCGACGCGTCCTCGTCCGACGAGGACTTCGACTTCGCGTCCGCCTCCGACGAGGAGGTCTTCGACCTCCTCGACAACGAACTCGGCCTGTCCTGACCCAACGAGCACACACAACACACAACAGACGCAGGCAACGGATAACAGCAACAGGCAACAGATAGCAGGCACAGACAACGCCCCCTTCCGGCCGTGCGCCGGAAGGGGGCGTCACCTTGCGTTGCGTGCCGATGGCGGCCGCTCGGTCGGCGTTCAGGCGGTGAGCAGCGCCTCGCGCAGCCGCTTCAGGTACTGCTCGCTGAGGCCCAGCCCGTCTCGCAGATAGGCGTCGAAGGTGCCGAAGCGGGCCTTGACCTCGTTGAAAGCCGCGTTCAGGTATGCGGACCTGGCGTCCAGGACCGGCTTGAGGCGGGCTGCCACCTCGGGGGTCTGTTTGGCGAGGGTGGCGGCGTTGCTCGCGGCGAGGTAGTCGTTGGTGGCCAGGTAGTCCCGCATGACCGTGTCGCGGTCCACGCCCAGGGCCGTGAGCAGGGCGGCGGTGGCCCAGCCCGTACGGTCCTTGCCGCCCTGACAGTGGTAGGCGAGCGCGGCGGACCGGGGATCGTTGGCCAGGCCGAACAGCGAACGGTAGGCGTCGGTGGCCGACTGCTTGGAGACGAGCAACCGGTAGGAGTCGAGCATCATCTGCTCGGACGCCTCGGCTGTGGCGGGCAGCTCGCCCTTGACGTCCCCGCCGAAGACATCGGCGACGACGTAGCGCGCGCCCGCGGGCACGCGGTCCGGTGCCTCGGCGCGCTCGCTCGGCATGCGCAGGTCGAGGTCCGTATGGATGCCGAGGTGCTGGAGCTTGGCGAGGTCGGAGTCGGTGAGCGCGTGCAGGTTATTGGTGCGGTACAGCACGCCCATCCTGACCCATCGGCCGTCGGCGGTGCGGTAACCGCCCGCGTCGCGGAAGTTGGCGGCACCCGACAAGTGCAGCGAGCGGTCGGCGAGGGTGAGCGAGTCGCCCTGGTCCGGGACGAGGCGGAACCACCGTCGGTCGGCGGCGGGCAGTCCGCGTACCGTGACGGTACCCTCGGCCCCGCCGTGCGCCACGGCCCGGTCGTCGGTGTAGACGGTCACCGAACCGATGCCGGATGCCTTCCAGGACACGGTGAACGAGCCGTCCTCCTGCTGGGTCACCCTGGCGTCGGTGAACGGAATCCTGTGCGCGGCGAGCGGTGCCTGTGATGTCTGCGATGCCTGCGATATCTGGGATGCCGGAGGTTCCTGTGGCACCTGTGGCGCGTGCTGGCCCGCTCCGGTGGGTGCACCGGGGGGCTCGGCCAAGGCGAGGGGCGCGGTGACCCCCACTGCCGATACGGCGGCTATGAACGACGTGGCGATGCGGCGGGCGGTCAGTACCGCTGCCGGGGAAGGGGAGTTCATGACGGGACCATATTGCGCGAAATGGCCCGAAAATAACTAGAGTTGGTGAGCGCCGCGCAGCACGCCATCTCCTCCGCCGCTGCCGGGGCGGGGTGCGGCGGGTGGTCGCGTCTGTCCGGGACACGCGGACGGCGGGAACCAGGGGTACGGATTTTCGATGATATCTATGGAGAGCGGTCGCCACAGCGGCCGCTGTGCTGTTCCGGGAGGCAGGGGCGAGAGTCATGACCGTCGACATAGTGCGCTTCGCCGTGCTCGGTCGGTTACGGGCCTGGCGCGGCGACCGCGAGCTGGAGCTGGGCCCGCGGCAGCAGCGGACCCTCCTCGCCTTGCTGTTACTGCGGCAGGGCGAGCCGGTGACCGCCGGTCAGCTGGTGTCCGAGGTCTGGGGGGAGGACGCACCACCCCGGGCGGTGGGCACGCTGCGCACGTACGTGTCGCGGTTGCGCAAGCTCCTGGAGCCCGAGCGGGATGCCGGAGCGGCCCCGGAGGTCCTCGTCTCGGTCTGTGACGGCTACGCGGTGCGCGTGCCGCAGGACGCACTGGATGTGGCGGAGTTCGAGTCCTTCGTGGCCGCCGCCGAGCGCGAACGGATGGCCGGCCGCCCGGCCGAGTCCCGCGATCTGCTGGGCTCCGCCCTCGCACTGTGGGGCGAGGAGCCCTTGCAGGGGCTGACCGGGCCGGGCATCGAGGCCCAGCGGGCCCGGCTCGCCGACCGCAGGCTGGCAGCGCTGGAGAGCCGCCTCGCCCTCGACGTGGAACTGGGCGGCCACGCCGCCGTGCTGGGCGAGCTGGTGGCGCTCGCCGAGCGCCACCCGCTGCGGGAGCCACTGCACGCGCTGCTGGTGCGGGCGCTGGGGCTCTGCGGCCGACGGGACGAGGCGCAGGCCGCTTTCGCGCGCATACGCCGTGCCCTGGCCGAGGAGCTCGGTCTCGACCCCGGGCACGAGCTTTCCGCCCTCGCCCGTGACATCGCCGCCGACGGTGGGGGCCGTACCGTCTCCCTCGCGTCGTCGCGCTCGGCCGAGCAGGCGGACGGGGAGCCGGACCGCCTCCGCTGCCCCGCCCAACTCCCCGGCGACATCGCGGACTTCACGGGCCGCGCCGGTGCGGTGCGCGAGGTGTGCGAACTCCTTGCCGCGCCCCCGGAAACGGGAGCCACCGTCGTGGCGGTATCCGGCCTGGGCGGGGTCGGCAAGAGCGCGCTGGCCCTGCACGCCGCGCACCGGATGCGGACGGGCTTCCCGCACGGGCAGCTGTACGCGGACCTCAGGCATCCGTGCGGGCATCCCGTTGACCCGGCCATGGCCCTCGGGTCGTTCCTGCGCGCGTTCGGCGTCGCCGATACCGACATCCCCGCCGGCACCGCGGAGCGCATCTCCTTCTTCCGCGCCCGGATGGCGGGCCGGCGCATGCTCGTCGTCCTGGACAACGCCGCGGACAGCGACCAGATCCGCTCCCTGCTGCCCGGCACCGCCGCCAGCACCGTCCTTGTCACCAGTGGCGCCAAGCTGGCCGGGCTGCCCGGGACCCGGTTCGTCCACCTCGACGTCATGGCGCCCGACGAGGCCCTGAGTCTGCTCGGGCGGGTGATCGGCCCGGAGCGGGCCGCCGCCGAAGCGGAGGACTGCACCCGGCTCGTGGCGGCGTGCGGCTTCCTGCCGCTGGCCGTGCGGATCATGGCCACCCGCCTGGCCACCCGCCCCTCGTGGACCGTGGCCTCGCTCGTCAAGCGGATGGCGGAAAGGGAAGGGCGGCTGGCCGAACTCAAGGTCGCCGACCTCGCCGTGGAGGGTGTCTTCCGGCGCGAGTACGGGCGGCTGCCCGAGCCGCTGCGGCGGGCCTTCCGGCTGCTGCCGCCGGCCGACGAGCCGGACGCCGCCTTCCGGGCCGTCGATGTCGCGGCCTCGCTCGGCAGGCCTCCGCACGGCGCCGAAGAGCTGTGCGAGTCGCTGGTCGACATCAGCTTGCTGGAGTCACCGGCACCCGGCTGGTACCGCTTCCACTGTCTGCTGGCCGAGTTCGCCCGCACCCGCACCGGGAATGACACCGGCGTTCACGCGGCAGCCGGCCCCGAGCAACGTTCATCCGCACCCGGGCAACGTATGTCCTCCCCCGAGCAACGCTCTTCTGCTTCCGGTCAACGCTCCTCCGCCCCCGGACCGTTCACCGTGGCTCCGGTCCGGCGGGTCTCGCGCGGCCGGCGGCCCAAGGCGGTGGCGTACGTGCGTCCCGCCGCGTGGGACCGCGCCGGGTACGAGGCGTGCCCGACGGCCCCGCGCACCGCTTGCACCTGTTGTACCGCGTGCACTTCCTGCACCGCGTGTACCTCGTGCACCTCCTGCGCGTCCTAGGGACGGTCCGGTGGGGGCGGCCGTCGTCGTGTGCGGCACGTCCACCGGACACGCCCTCGCACACCACGGGGCGGCCAACCCGCCCCGTACCACCCCAACGATCCGGAGTACCAGTGCCCCACGAGCCCCATCCCGCCGCCACCCAAGCCGCCCACGACGCGCGGCCCCAGCTGTCCTTCCGCGTCCTGGGACCCGTACAGGCCATCAGCGGCGGCGCCGAGACCGGCATCCGGCCGCCGCTGTGCGCCGCCGTACTGGCCGCTCTGCTGCTGCGGCAAGGGCGGCCCGGCTCCGCGGCGGCGCTCATCGAGGACGTATGGGGAGACGCCGCGCCGCCGCACGCGCTCGGCGCGCTGCGCACCCACGTGTCCCGCCTGCGCGGGCTGCTGGAGCCCGGACGCGCCGCGCGCACCCCGGCCCAGGTCCTGGTCTCCCACGGCGAGGGGTACGCGCTGCGGCTGGAACCGGGCGCCCTCGACCTCATGGAGTTCGACCGGCTGACGGCCGCGGCCGAGCGGGCACGCTCCGCCGACCGGCCGCAGGAAGCGCGCTCCCTGCTGGACGCGGCACTTGAACTGTGGCACGGCGAGCCCCTGGCGGGGGTACCCGGTCCGTACGCCGCCGCGCAGCGGGCCCGGCTCACCGAGCGGCGACTCGCCGCCGTCGAAGCACGCTGGGAAGCCGAACTCCGTCTGGGCGGGCACGTGGCGGCGATCGGACCGCTGCGGGCCCTGGCGGACGATCACCCGCTGCGCGAGCGGACGCAGGAACTCCTGATGACCGCGCTGTACGAGGCGGGCCGACAGGCCGAGGCCCTGGAGGTGCACGCCCGCGCCCGCCGCGGGCTGCGGGAAGCGGGCACGGTGCCGGGCCCCGGGCTGGAGCGCATCCACCGGCGCATCCTCGCCGGATCCGCGACCCCGGCGACCCCCGCGGTGGCCGGGGTGACCGGGGTGGCCGGGGGGCCGACGGCCCTGCGTCTGCCGCCGGGGACCGCCGACTTCACCGGGCGCGAGGACACCATCGGCCAGCTGCGGGCCGCGCTGGACCACGGACGGGTCGTGGCCGTCAGCGCCGTGAGCGGTATGGGCGGAGTCGGCAAGACCGCTCTCGCCGTGCACGTGGCGCACGGCCTGGGTGCCCGCTTTCCCGACGGTCAGCTCTTCGTCGACCTGCGTGGTACCGACGCCCGGCCCGCCGACCCGGCTCAGGTGCTGGGCGATTTCCTGCGCGCCCTGGGCGTCGCCCCCGGTCGCGTCCCTGGGCTGCCGGCCGAACGCGCCGCCCTGTACCGGTCCTTGATGGCCGACAGCCGGGTCCTCGTGGTCCTCGACAACGCCCGTGACCTCGACCAGGTCCGTGACCTGCTGCCCGGCGGTCCCGGCTGCGGCGTGCTGGTCACCAGCCGCACCCGGCTGGCGGGGCTGTCCGGCGCCACCTTGGTCGACCTGCGGGAGTTGACCGAGTACGAGGCGTTGGCGCTGCTCGTACAGATCATCGGCGAGCGACGCGTACGAGCCGAGGAGGAGGCCGCCCGGCAGCTGCTCGACGACTGCGGGCGGCTGCCGCTGGCGATCCGCATCGTCGCGGCCCGGCTCGCGGCCCGGCCCGCCGCTTCCCTCGCGCAGACCGCGCGGATCCTCGCGGACGAGCGGCGGCGGCTGGCCGAGCTGTCCGGCGACACCGACGACGTCGAGACCACCTTCAGGCTCGGCACCGACCTGCTCGACACCGAGCAGCTTCGGGCGTTCCGGCTGCTCGCCCTGCCCGAGGTCCCCGAACTGACCAGCGCGGCAGCGGCGGCCCTGCTGGACCGCACCGAGCGGCAGGCCGAGGAGCTGTGCGAGACCCTGGTCGATTTGAGCCTCCTGGAGTCCGTCGGGCCCGGCCGCTACCGCTATCACGACCTGCTGCGCCTGTACGCCCGCAAGACCGCCGCCGAGGAGATAGCCGCCGCCGAGTGCGATGGCGCGCTGCTGCGGCTCCTGGAGACCTACCGCGCCCTCGCCCGTGACGCCTACCGTGCCGTCATGGCGGGCGACGCCTTCCCCGTCACCCTCGCCCCGGTGCCGTCCGCGCCGGGGCCGGTGTCGGACGCGGCGATGCCGTCCGCGCCGGTGCCGGACGCGGCGGGGCCGGGGGCACCTGCCGGCCGGAGGCTGGGGGAGGGACTTCCGGCACCGGCCCCAGGCCACTTCGCCACCCAGGACAGTGCCACGACCTGGCTGCTCGACGAGGTCTCCACAGTGCTCGCCCTGACCGAGCAGGCCGCGCGTCACCCCCGCATCCCGGTGACCATCGCCGCCGAGCTGCTGCTGTCCGCCGACCCGCTGGGCCGCCACGCGAACCAGCCGTATGGCCTGGAGCGGGCGGCACGGGCCGTCCTGGAGGCGGCCGAACGCTGCGGCGACCCCGGTGCCGAGGCCGTCGCGCACTATATGCTGGGCGGCTCCCACGCCCAGCGTTTTGAACTCGCCACGGCTGTACGGCACTTCCACATCACGGCCGATATCTGCCGTCGCGCGGGTCACTCGACGCTGCTCGGCCTCACCCTCGGCGTCCTCGGCGGCTGTGCGCTGGGCCTGCACGACTTCCCGGCCGCGCTCGACCAGCTCACCGAGGCCATGCCGTTGGCCGAGGCGGCGCAGAGCCCCGGTTGCGTCGCGTACGTGCGTGGCTTCCTGGGCCTCGCCCAGCTGGCGAACGGGGTACCGGAGGCCGCGATGGAGTCGGGCCGGGCGGCAGTCGCGGTCGCCGAGACCTCCGGCGACCGCGAGGGCCTGGCCCAGGCACTGCGCGTACTGGGGCAGATCTGCCTGTGGCTCGGCCGCCCGGACGAGGCACTGGACTGCCTCGCCCGCAGCCTGGACCTCTGGCGCGCCACGGGCTCCCGCTTCCGCGAGTCCCTGGGCCAGAGCCTGCTCGCCGAGGCCCACAACCTCCTGGGCCGGCCGGAGGAGGCCGCCACGTACGCCGAGGAAGCCCGGGAGAGCGCCGAGCAGTTCGGCGGTGGATATCTGCTGGGCCGGGCCCTCACCCAGCTCGGCCACGCCTGCGCGGCCCGCGGTCGGGAGAGCCAGGCCACGTTCTACTACCGGCAGGCGCACGCCCTTCTCGAACGGCTGGGGATGCCCGAGGCCCGTGACGTCGCGGCCAGACTGAACGGCTGACCCCCGCACCCGGCGCCCGGAGCGCACGGGCCCCACGGCGCCCGCCGAGACCTCGGCGGGCGCCTTTTTGCTGCCTCCGTTTCTCGCTGCCTCCGTCGCAGGTCACCACGTGCTGACAATCCGTTGATGCGCGGTTTATCGAACGCGGATCCGGCGGTGACACGCTCATCGAGCCCGCCTCGAAGGCCCCGCCCCGCACAGGAGGACGGCCCTCGGGCGGCTGCTGTCACCGGCAGGCAACCGCACCCGTCGACCGCCGAGGTACTCGTCTTGGACTCCCCGACACAGGCACAGGCACAGACACAGCCACTGCTCCCCTCACCGATCACCGCCGAATCGATCACCGCGCCCCCCGGAAAGGCCACGGTATGAGCTTCCTGGGAACCGAGCGCGAGGTGCTCGAACGCCGGCTTCCCGGCCTCGACGCCAGGCTCGCCGCTCACCCGCTGGCCGAGCTGGAGCGGCCCGGCAGCCCCGCCATCGCGGCGTTCCGGGACGCCGGGGGAGCAGCCCTGCTGGTACCCGAACACCACACCGGCATCGGCGCGAGCCCCCTGGAAGCCGTCCGGCTCCAGCGGGCCGTGGGCGCCCGCTGCCCCTCGCTGGCCGTCGCCACCACCATGCATCACTTCTCGGTGGCCGGCCTGGTGGAGATCGCCAGGCACGGGGCCGGCTTCGAGTGGATGCTGCTGGAAGCCATCGTCGGCGACCGCCTGCTCCTGGCATCCGGCTTCGCCGAGGGCCGTACCGGCCAGTCCGTCCTGCGCCCGGCCATCACCGCCCAGCGGCGTGGCGACCACATCCTGCTCAACGGCAGCAAGAAGCCGTGCAGCCTCGCCCACTCCATGGACGTGCTGACCGCCTCGGTGACGATGACCGACGCAGAAGGCACCGAGCGCCTGGCGGTGGCCATCGTCCCGGCGAAGAGCCACGGCGTGTCCGTACGGCCCTTCTGGCGCAGCTCCGTGCTGGCCGGCGCCGAGAGCGAGGAAGTGGTCCTCACCGACGTCGAGTTGGACCCGCAGATGGTCGTCCTCTCCGACGTCACCGCCGGCTCCGCGCTGGACTCCCGGCACCTCGCGGGCTTCCTGTGGTGCGAACTGCTGATGACGGCCGGCTATGTGGGCACGGCCAGTGCCCTGGTGGAGCGGGTGTTGCGGCACGGCGGGGGCTCGGTCGCGGACCGGGCCGCGCTCGTCACCGAAGTCGACGCCGCCATGCTGTCCGTGGAGGCCGTGGCCCGAGAGATGGGCGACACCAGCGGATGGGGCGAGGCACTGCTGGTCAAGGCGCTGACCGCCCGCTACGCCGCACAGGACGCCATCGCCCGCACCACGCAGGCCGCGCTGACCGCACTCGGCGGCATGTCCTTCATCGGATCCGACGAGGGCACCTACCTCGCCACGGCCGCCACCGGCCTCAACTTCCACCCGCCGTCGCGGGGCAGGACGGCCGAGGCGCTGTGTGCGGCCCTGGACGGCCAGGCGCTGCGGGTCGGGTGACGACGGGGGCGGGGCAACGGACCCCAACTTTCCCGGCACTCCGCCTGTCCGCCCGCCCTCCCCGCCTCCCCGCCCGCTCCTTCTGCCTTCCCCGCGCGCTCCCTCCGCCTCCCCGCCGCCCTCGTCCCCTTCTCCCTCCTCCGCTTCTCCCTCCCTTCTTCTCCCCGTCAAGGAGGTCGCAGATGACCGTCCCGCCCCGGACCGCCACTTCGTCCGACGCGGTGTTCGACCGGTTGCGCCGGCACCAGTCGCCCACACTCGCCCTCACCGGCAAGTTCGCCGGCCAGGGCGCCGTGGAATCCGCCGCGTCGGGCTCGCGGGTCACACTCTCCGACGGCCGTTCGGTCCTGGACTTCGGCTCCTGCGCGGTCGCCCTGTTGGGCCACCGCCACCCCGGCGTCGTCGCTGCCGTGCAGCGGCAGCTGGCGGTGATGCCCACCTCCACCCGGAGCCTCGCCAACCCCGTCAGCGCCGAGGCCGCCGCCGTCCTCGCCGACTACCTCGGCGGCTCCCTGCCCAAGGTCGCCTTCGGGCTCAACGGGGCCGACGCCGTGGAGATCTCGGTCAAGCTCGCCCGCCTCGCCTCCGGCCGGGACCGAGTGCTGGCGGTGCGCGGCAGCTACCACGGCACGACGATCGGCGCGCTGGCGCTCACCCACAACCCCCTGTTCCGCGCCGGACTGCGCGGCTGCACCGTGGACGTCGTACACATCGACCCCGACGACCCCGACGCGGTCCGCAGGGAGTGCGCCCAAGGCCCGGTCGCCGCGCTGATCTTCGAGCCCGTACAGGGCGAGAACGGTGCCGTGCCGCTCTCTCCCGAGGTGCTGCGGCGGTGGACGCTGGACGCGCACGCCCACGGCGCCTTCGTGATCGCCGATGAGATCCAGTGCGGCCTGCGGCGCTGCGGTGAGCGCTCGGTCGCCCTCGCCGAACGGCTCACCGTCGACGCGGTGCTCGTCGGCAAGCCGCTCGGCGGCGGCATCGTGCCCTTGTCCGCGATGGTCTGCTCGGATCTGCTCTACGCGCCCCTCTCGGCCGACCCGTTCCTGCACTCGGCGACCTTCGGAGGACATCCGCTCAGCTGCGCCGCCCTGCCGGCCGCCCTGGCGGCGGTGGAGGACCTGGCCGGTCACGGCCGCATGCTCACCGACCGGCTCACCGCCGGCTTGCAGACCCTCCACGAGCGCCACGGGCAGGTCATGAGCGGCTTCCGCGGCCGGGGCCTGCTGTGGGGCATCGACTTCACCGCACCTCAGACCGCGGGCGAGGTCGTCGTCGGCCTGGCCAACGCCGGCCTGCTCGTCTCGCCCTGCCTGAGCCGTCCCACGACCGTACGGCTGCTGCCCCCGCTGACGACCACGACCGCCGAGCTCGACCAGGCCCTGGAAATCCTCGATACCGCCCTCGACGGCGCAGCCCGCACCTTCACCGCCGGCAGTCCCGCCACCCCACGCTCCCCGGCAGTCCCGGCGTTCTGACCGCACCCAGGACCTGAACTGCACCCCAGGACCTGAACCGAATCCAGGAGAAGAACCACATGACCGACATCGACATCGCCATCAACACCCACGTCAACACCAACACCAACACCAACACCGGCACCGCAGGCCGGCAGGCCCCTGCCGCCCGCCCGGAGATCACCGAAGCCGAACTGGTCGGCACCGTCCGCGCGACCATCGCCGACGTCCTGGGCACCACGCCCGACGCCATCACCGACAGCACCGCTCTCGAAGCCGACCACGGCATCGACAGCCTGGAGCTGATGGCCATCGGAGCTCAGCTCGAACGTGCCCTCGGCGTCCAGATCGTCCCCGAGGACCTGCTACGGGCCGATACCGTCGGCCACGCCATCGACCTCCTCACCGGCCGGAAAATCCGGTGAGCCGATGACTTCCCCCCGGTTATCCTGCCTCGTCCTGAACAGGCCTTGGAGGTCCCGCACCGTGAGCAGCACCACAACGTCCTTTCCCGAGCGGATCGAGCTGTCGGGGGAGGCTCTGGTCCTGCGCGACTGGACAGAGGCGGACCTGGCCGCGATGCCGGAGCTGTTCGACCACCCCGACATCGCGTACTGGACGCCGATCGCCTCCCCCTTCGACGAAGCGGCCGCCCGCGCGCGTCTGGAGCGGAACCGGCAGCTGCGGGCGGAGGGCACGGCCATCGTGCTCGCCATCACCGTCGATGGTGGCGCACCCCTCGGCGAGGTGATGCTACGGCGTGCCCCCGAGGGCACAGAGCTCGGCTACGCGGTCGGTCCGGCACACCGCGGCCAGGGACTGGCGGCGCGGGCGGTGCGGTTGATGGCCGCGTACGCCTTCGAGCAGCTGGGTGCGGACCAGGTGATCCTGGAGCTGGAGGCCGAGAACGCCGCCAGCGTCGCCGTGGCCACCAAGGCGGGCTTCAGCCTGCTCGATGTACCGCTGATCAAAGGTGACCTGAAGGGACGGCCCTACGCTCTCCAGACGTGGGGCCTGAACCTCACCTGATCCACTGGACCGACGTTTGCCGATCGGTCTACTGGTCGGCACGCGCCGGAGCCAGTCCTTCAGCGGTCAGTCCGGCCAGGACCGCCTCTCCCAGAGCCTGTACGGCGGACTGCGGCCGGACCATCACCGTGAACTCCTTGATCCGGCCGTCGTCGTCGAAGTGCAGCAGGTCGATGCCGTGGATCTGCTTGCCGTTCACGGTCGTCCGGAAGAGCAGGACTGCCGACGGGGCCTCGGCACCGTCGGCGCTCGTCTGCGAGGTGCCGTCGTACTGCCCGATGTAGCGGAAGTCCTCGAAGGTGCGCAGGAGGACGCCGAAGAGCCCCACCACCATCCGCTTGCCCTCGAAGGGCGTGAACTTCACGGGGCTGTAGAAGCGGATGTCCTCGGTGAACAGGTCGTCCAGGGCGGTGAGGTCACGGTTGTCGACGGCGGCGCGGAAGCGGTCTGCTGCGGTCATACCCTCTCCTCTTACTCATGAATCTGAGTACTCAGTTTCATGAGTACTATCATGAACGACGCTCCCGTCGGCAGGCGGGAGATAAGGGGATGGGAAGGAGGGGGCGGTCCGATGGCTCTGCGGCATGCCGTACTGGCGGCGCTGCTCGATGAGGAGCTGAGTGGGTACCAGCTGGCCAAGGCGTTCGACCTCGGTGTGGCGAACTTCTGGTACGCCCAGCCGCAGCAGCTGTACGCCGAGCTGGCCCGGCTGGAGGAGGCGGGGCTGATCCGGGGCCGCGAAGTGGTTCAGGACACTCGGCCCAACAAGCGCCTGTTCCAGGTCACCGACGCCGGTCTGGCCGAGCTGGAACAGTTCACGGCGGCAACGGCCAAGCCCTGCTTCATCCGTGACGACCTGCTCGTCAAAGTCCAGGCAGCCGATCGCGTCGACACCGAGACGCTGATCACGCAGCTCATCGAACGCGCCGCCTTCGCGCATGCCAAGGCCGAGCTCTTCGGCAAGCTGCTGCACACCATGCGCGGCGCCCGCACCGAAGAGGAGTTCCTGCGCCACGGCGAGCGCATCGGCCCCTACCTGACCTGTCTGCGCGGCCTCGCCTTCGAGGAGAGCAACCGCGACTGGTGTGAGCGTACGGTCACCGTCTTGCGGGAGCGGCAAGCCGTCGAGGTCCCCCGACAGTGACCACCGTTTACCCGCGTTGCCCCGGTGCCGGGCGAGCGGGTGAGCACCGGGGCCGGGCGGGCGGCTCAGTTCGACGGGCCGTACAGCACGTTGCCGGGGGCGTTGGGGTCGGTGCTCGTGTAGTACTGGTGCATGGCGTCGAGGAGTTCGCCGACGCTCAGTTTGCCGCTGCCATCGGCGTCCAGGGCCTGGAAGGCCGCCGCTCGGTCTTCCTCCGCAGTGCGGAAGACTCGCTGCCAGGCCTGGAACTCCTTCTCGTCGACCTCTCCGTCGCCGTCGGTGTCGAGGAGCTTGCAGACCGCCTCCAGCATGGGCCGGAATGCCTGGGAGAAGCCCTCGGCGGAGGTGATGAACGCTCCCTTCATGCCGGTGCGGTACTCCTCGGGTGTGAGCCGCCCGTCTCCGTCCGCGTCGGCAGCGGAAGCGATGGCGGTCCAGAAGGTGACCATGCCGTTCATCAGCAGGGTGCCCTTGGGTGATGTGGCGGACTCGCCGAATTCGGCGAGCAGTCGTGCGCCCAGGGTGAACAGGTCCTCGCGGTCCACGGTTCCGTTGCGGTCGGCGTCGATGTGCCCGAAGCAGACATCGATCTTCTGGTTGAGCAGGGCGTCTTGGGCCTGGGTGGTCATGTGCGCGCAGTCTCCTCGTTGTCCGTTCGTTGTTCGTGCGGTGTTTCTTCGCTTTCCGGGTGCCGGTGCGCGCCCGGAGGTCTGGTGCTGGCGGAGTGCACCGCCGCCTGGTGGTCGAAGACCTGGGTGCGGGGCGGGTCGATGGTCACGCTGATGCCCTGCAGCCGTGTGGTGCGCAGATAGGGGAGGTTGGCCTCGCCGAACGTGCCGCCGCTGAGCCCGGTGCCACCGACCGTGGGCAGCACCGGCAGGCAGCCGATATGGCTGTCGTTGACCTTCAGTACACCGCCGTTGCCCATGTCGCAGAACCGCTCGATGACGTACGGGTCCCGCGCCCACAGGGAGTTGCGCAGCCCGTAGGGGTTTCCGTCGACGAACTCCACGATGTCGTCGAGGAGTTGCTCCGGAGTGGCGTGATCGGCCCGGTCGGGCGTGACGACGCACATCAGCGGGAAGAAGGTCTCCTCCCGCACCGCTCGTATCCGCCCCGCCGTCGCGAGCCCGTGCACGCGCAGCAGGACGGGGCGGATGAAGGGGCCACGGGCGGTGACCTTGTCGTGTACGTCGACGAGGTCACCGCCGCACAGGTGCTCGGCCCCTTGCTCCACCGCGTCGCGCAGCACGTCCAGGCACTCGCCGCGTTTGACGACGGCGCTGAGCACGACGTCCGGGTTCTCGGGTGGTCCCACGTGCAGTTCGGCCACTCGGCGGTGCAGCAGGGCGGTGAACTCGTCGGCCACGTCGGGGTGGGCGACGACGAACTTCGGCGCGATGCACAGCTGCCCCGAGCCGTAGTACCGTTCGGCCGCCGCGGTCGCCGCCTGCTCCAGGTCGGCGTCGCGCCACACCACCATGGCGTCGTTGCCGGACAGTTCCAGGACCGGCTTCTTGCCGTGCGCCAGGCACTCGGCTTCGAGGCGCGCGCCGTGCCGGGCGGGTCCGTAGTAGAAGATGTCGTCGCAGTCCGCGGAGCCGAGCCACTGCCGTACGGCCGACCGGGACGGGGAGCACAGGACGCTGAGCGTGCCCGGTGGGGCGCCGTGGCGGTCGAGCAGCGGGGCGACCAGCTCGTGGTACAGAAAGGCAACCGCGAGCGGGGCGGTGGGCGGGGCGTTCACGATCAGGGCGTTGCCCGCCGTGAGAACGAGCAGGCCGAGCATAGACGAGAGAAATCCGGCATTTCGGGCTGCGTTGAGGCCGACCACCCCGTCGGGCTTGCGGACCAGGCGGATCAGGCGCCCGGCCCGCTCCGTGCGCCACTCCAGCGTCTGCCGGGCATGTTCGAGCGTCTCGGGGTGGATCATGGACAGTGCCACGGTCAGTTCCCAGTGCGCGACCCGCACCGGGTGCCCCTCGGACACCAGGACGTCCACCACTTCGTCGGCCCGCTCGCGCAGTGCGTCATACGCCGCTGCGGCGAAGGCGAGGCGCCTCGGCAAGGGGGCTCGTCGCCACTCCTTGCCCGCCCGCCGGGCCAGCCGCAAGGCCGCGTCACCCTGCTCGGACGTGGACAGGGCCACCCGGGCGGCCAGCCGCGCGTCTGTCAGATCGGATGCCGCGGCGTTTCCGCAGTCGAGGCGGGCCTTGAGGGCCATCGTGTCGTAGGGGGTGTGCAGTAGCGCACTCGCCCGAGGCCAGTGAACCCAGCCGCTGCCGGTCCGTCTCTCGCTCCCGATCAGCACCGGGTAGGAATCAAGCACGGCCGCAAGCCTGCTCCGGTGAGCTCGACTTGATGTGTGAAGGTCTCCAACTCTCCATCATTCGGATGGACTTGAGAGTGAACGAGTTGAGGACTGCCGGCGGCAGGTGGTATCGACTCGCGCAACGGCAGCCAGGGGGAGGGTCCTGGTTTCCGGGCTCACCGAAGTCCGGCTCCTCGCAGCCTCCGGGAACTGGTCCGACCGCCCCTGCCGCCCTGACCGCCCTGGCCGACCCGACGACCCGACCGCCTCGGTGACCCGGAGATCCCGATTCCGCTGGTTATGCCAGCCCCGGGGAGGGCGTCCCGGAGCCGGGCCGTACGGTGGGCCAATGCTCGATCCGACACCTCCCACGGGTTCCGCGGCCTCCACCGAGTCCACGGCACGCCCCGGCCTGCCCACCGCGGCGGGCACCCCCGTACCCGCCGCCGTCCCTGCGCCTGCCGCCTCCGCCTTCGAAGGCCGGCGCCCCGTGGCGGCGGCCTTCCGTGCGCTCGCGGCCCTGACCGGGGTCACCGGCATCGTCCTGGACATGATCGCGTCCCACGACCTGGGCCGGCTCTTCAGCTACTTCACGATCCAGTCCAACATCCTGCTGGCCGTCGTCTTCGCCTGCTCCGCCCACCGCGCCTGGACCGGACGCCCCGCGCTCTCTCCCCGGGTCACCGGCGCAGCGCTGCTCTACATCTGCATCACGGGGCTCGTCTTCCACTTCGTGCTGTCGAACGACGCCAGCGGCTTCTCCATGACCAGCCACCGCACCGCCCTGGAAACGGTCGCCAGCCAGCTCCTGCACACCGCGACCCCGCTTGCTGCCGTCCTCGACTGGCTCGTCCTCACCGCCCCCGGCACTTTCCTGTTCCGCGACGCCTGGCAGTGGCTCGCCTACCCCGTCCTCTACCTCCCCTTCGCCCTCATCCGCGGCGCCCTCCTCGCCCCTGGCACCGACGGCCGCTACCCCTACCCCTTCCTCGACGTCGACCTTCGCGGCTACGCCGGCATCGCCACCCACGCCGTCGTCTTCGCCCTGGCCTTCTACCTTCTGGCCCTCGCCCTCGTCGTCCTCGACCGCATATGCCCCCGCTTGGGCCGACGACTGGATCCAGTGACGTAACGACTTGCGGACTGCTAGGGCCTGTCCGATGGGTCCGCGTGGGCCCGCCGACCCATCGGACAGGCCCTAGCCAGGGAAGGCAGCACCGTCCAGCAAGGTGGACAGGTAGCCGGGGCGTTCTTCGACCACGAGGTGCCCGGCCCCGCCGACCACACCCAGCTCAGTGCCGAGTGTGTCGCGTACTGCCGGGCCGAGCCGCCGTGGAGGGAGGAAGACGTCGTGCTCCCCGGTGACGACCCGGCGGGGAATCGACCGCGCGGGCAGGACGGCAGCGCCTGGCGCTCCGCTGGAGCCCCGAAGGAGTGGCCCATCACCGCTACCGGCGCGGACGAGATCTCCTCGATCACGCCGCTCAGCCATGCCCCGTACCACGACAACCGGCGGCCGGAGAGAGGCCGTTCGCCGCAGCTGAGACCGGGCTGCCCCGGGATGTCCACGAGCAGCACTCGGAAGCCGGCGGCTACCAGGGCCGTGGCCAGCGGCAGGGATGCGGCGGCGTTGAAGTTGGTGCCAGGGACGAACACCACCGTGGTCGCGCCGGACCCGGCGAGGACCACATGGGTCTCTGCGCCCTTGACGGTCACCGTCTTCCGTTCATGCGGTACCGGCCATGCGGCGAGCTGGTCGAGGCACCAGCGCCGGATGAGCTCCTTACCCGTCTCACTGCGGTAGATCGAGTCCACTGGTCGAGTATCGGGTATCGAGTATCGCGCCTCGTCCCGTCCGGGTATGTTCGGTGATCCGGCAAGTCGGTTGAGGTTGCGCAGGGCGTGCGGTGGCCGGGCTCCGCGGCGCGCACCACCTCACGTAGACGGTGGACAGCCATGAGTTTCGCGAGGATGGGATGGGCAGTCATGAGCCCTGCTCGGGGCCGGCGTGTGGTGGCTCTGCTCGCCCCGTGGCGTCTTTCGGGGGCCTGTGTCGGGCGTGAGATGACCGACATCGGAGACCGTTCCCGGGTATGGAGGGTGGACACCGATCACGGGCCTTATGTCGCGAAGCTGACATTCGATGCCCCCGTATGCGTCGAGCCCGGTCTGCGGATTGCCGCCGTCCTCGATCGCGCCGGCATCCCCACCGGGGCGCCCGTCCCTGCCGCAGACGGCCGCCTCTGCAGACACGTCCGGATGTGCCGCAACCGGCGGGCCACCTGTTGGACTTCTACGCCGGCGAGGCCGCCCGTCTCGCCGGTCCCCGCGGCACCGCACTGGGCAAGGCGGTGGCCGCCATCACCGACTTCCGCACCCATACGCGGCTGAGCGACGGCGTACTCTACGGCGATCCCACGCCGGAGATCCTCCTGGACGCGAACTCGAACGAACTCGCACTGATCGACTGGGGCACTCCCAGCCACGGCCCGCTGCTCCACGACATCGTCAGCTGGCAGCTCTTCCTGACGTCCCACCAGGAGCCCGAAGCTGCCATGACGGTGGAACAGCGTTTCCTCGCCGCCTACCGGGGCCGCTGCCCGATCGATGAGCAACAGCTGGCCGGCCGGCAACTGTTCCTGGACCTTCACCGCGCCGTCCAGGACGCATGGCAGCCGGAACCGCCCCAAGGCACCGCTCGGTGACAGCCCCACCGCACCTGCGACGCGGTATGTCGCCTACTGCGGCTGCGGGTCCGTCGCGAGTCGTGCGTGTGTCTCGACGTCGTAGCGGATGCCGTGGTAGTCGAGTTTTTGCCGCTGCAGGCCTTCGGTGGTGAATCCCGCAGCGAGGGCTACCCGACAGGAAGCAGGGTTGTCGGTGCGGTGTCCCAGTTCCAGCCGGAAGAGTGCCAGATCGGCGAAGCACCAATGGGCCAGCGCCCGGCATCCGTGGGTTGCCACCCCCTTGCCACGGGCGGCGGCAGTGGTCCAGTAGGAGATCCATCCGGTGGCGTGCCGGAGGTTGAGGCTGGTGACCGCGACACCGCCCAGTGCCACGTCCGTGCCGTTGGTGCTGTCGGTGACGGCAAAGCTGTAGGCCACCTCTTGGCGCCATTGAGTGCGCCGCCGTTGGATCCATTGCTCGGCGTCTTCGGTGGTGGTGATGGGGGCGTCGGCTTGCCGTTCCATGACCGGTTCGGTGAACGCCTCCAGCACGACGGGGGCATCGGATGGCTCCCACGGACGTAGACACAGCCCTGCCGGCAACCGTATTCGATCTCGCATGTGCGGATTGTCCCTGCGGTGCCCGGAGGACGCCACTGCGGTGGGGCACTCATTGCACGGCGCTGAAACCGGCGTCGTCCGGCATG
>NZ_BBUY01000026.1:0-39432 GCF_001590865.1 Streptomyces sp. NBRC 110611 | reverse complement strand
TTCCCTCAACGGGGCTTTACCTGCCGTTGACGTTTCGCCTTGACGTTACTCGGACCTATGGCATGCTGGGCAGCGAAAGGTGCCGTGCAGGCCCGCGCTTCTGCGCGGCTTTTCTGTGCACTCCGCGGCGTGCGAAGCGCCGTGCGGCACCGACGCTGTCCGCACGAGCGAGGAGGTGATCGGGATGACCAGTCGGAGTCCCGAGGGAAGTCCTCGCTGCAGCATGCTCTTTCGCTGATCTTTGATCTTTCTCTTTGATTTGATCTTTCGTTGAGCTGACGTCAGAGCCTCTCTGAGTTCCTCCAGGCGCCCCGAGCGCTCGGTGCTGTCGCGTGTGTTTCCCCCTTTCCTCCCGTCTCCTTGTTCGTGAGACCCGCCTTTCGCCACGCGTCATGCGTCATGAGTCAGGCGTCGTGCGTCATGCGCAAGGTTCTTTTCCTCAGGTGAACCGGCTGCCCTAAGGCATTTCGTCCTGCTCCGTCGGGACTTTCGGCCCGTTTGCCTCTCCACTCGACCGTCCGTGCAATGGCCCGGCCGCGCTGCTGTGGCGCCGCGCCGTTATGCCGCCATGCCGCGATGCCGTTATGCGGCCATGCCCTCATTTTCTGAGAGGTTCCGTCATGAGCAACACCGTCCTCACTCCCACCCCGCAGAAGCTCGCTCCGCCGGGCCGGAATCGCCGCGACCGCAAGGCCGCCGAGCTGGCGGCCCGCACCCGCGCCGTCGGTGAGCGCCTGGTGCGCTTGAGCGCCATGCCGGTGTCGCAGGTGCTGCGCGACACCGAAGCCACCACGCACGGCCTGCGGCAGGATGAGGCCGCCGCGCGCCTGGAGCGCTTCGGTGCCAACACCGTCGCCCACGAGCGCACCCCGCGCCTCCTCGTCCAGCTGGCCAAGGCCTTCTGGAACCCCTTCATACTGGTCCTCGTCGCCCTCGACGCCGTCATGCTCTGGCAGTGGCTGCAGGCCCCCGCCGACGAGCCCTTCGACCCGGGCATCGCCATTCTCGGCACGATGGTGCTGGTCAGCGGTCTGCTGCGGTTCTGGCAGGAGTACCGGTCGGGCCGCTCCGCCGCCGCCCTGCGCGCGCTGGTCACCACGACCACGACCGTACAGCGCCGCGCCGGCCGCAGCGCCAAGCCGCTGACCGGCGAGATCCCGATGGCGCAGGTCGTCCCCGGCGACGTCGTACGGCTCGCGGCCGGCGACCTCGTGCCCGCTGACCTGCGACTGCTCGCAGCCAAGGACCTCATGGTCGCCCAGGCCGCGCTGTCGGGCGAGTCGCTCCCGGTCGCCAAGGCCGACACTCCCCCTGGCTTCGCCGGAGGGACGACCCCCAGCAGCCGCGACCACGGCCGGCACACCACCGCCGACCCGGTCGAGGCCGACAACCTGTGCCTGATGGGCACTTCGGTCACCTCCGGCACGGCCACCGGCGTCGTCGTCGCCACCGGTGCGGACACCTACTTCGGCTCGATGGCCGGCTCACTCGTCGGCGAGCGTCCGCAGACCAGCTTCGACACCGGAGTGAAGAAGGTCAGCTTCCTGCTGATCCGTTTCATGCTCGTCATGGTCCCGGTGGTCCTCGCGATCAACGGATTCACCAAGGGCGACTGGATCGAGGCATTCAGCTTCTCGATCGCCGTCGCGGTCGGGCTGACCCCCGAGATGCTGCCGATGGTGGTCACCACCAACCTCGCGCGCGGCGCCGTCGCCATGGCCAAGCGCAAGGTCGTCGTCAAGCGCCTCAACGCCATCCAGAACCTCGGTGCCATGGACGTGCTGTGCACGGACAAGACCGGCACGCTCACCGAGGACCGCATCGTCCTCGACCGCTACCTGGACGTCCGCGGCCAGGAGGACCGGGACGTCCTCGAGTACGCCTACCTCAACAGCCACTTCCAGACCGGTCTGCGGAACCTGATGGACCAGGCGGTCATCGACCGGGTACTCGAAGCCGAGGAGGTTGTCGTCGACGCACGCTTCACGATGGTCGACGAGATCCCCTTCGACTTCGCCCGCCGGCGGATGTCCGTCGTCCTGCGCCGCAACGACCTGACCGACCACCGGGCAGGCGCCGCCGAGCACATCGTCATCACCAAGGGAGCCGTCGAGGAAATCCTCGCGCTGTGCACGCACATGACCGATCACGGCGAGCGGGTCGAGCTCACCGACACGCTGCGCCGCACGGTCACCCGTACCGCTGAGGACCACAACCGGCAGGGCCTGCGCGTACTGGCCGTCGCCACCCGCACGCTGCCCGCCGATCGCGAAACCTACACCGTCGCGGACGAGTCCCAGCTGACGCTGATCGGCTTTCTCGCCTTCCTCGACCCGCCGAAGCAGGACGCCGCCGAGGCGCTGCGCGCACTGTCCGACAACGGCGTGGCCGTCAAGGTCGTCACCGGCGACAACGAATTCGTCGCCGCCCGCGTCTGCGCGGACGTCGGCATCGACGTCGGCGAGGTCGTGACCGGCTCGGTGATCGACACCCTCGACGACGCCGGACTGCGCCGGCTGATCCGCCGGACCACGGTGTTCGCCAAGGCCAACCCGATGCAGAAGGCCCGCATCGTGCGCGCCCTCCAGGCGGAGGGGCACACGGTCGGCTTCCTCGGCGACGGCATCAACGACGCCGCGGCCCTGCGCGAGTCCGACGTCGGCATCTCCGTCGACACGGCCGTCGACATCGCCAAGGAGTCCGCGGACATCATCCTGCTGGAGAAGGACCTGACCGTCCTCGAGCAGGGCGTGCTCCAGGGGCGCCAGACGTTCGGCAACACCATCAAGTACATCAAGATGACGGCCTCCTCGAACTTCGGGAACGTCTTCTCGGTGCTGGTGGCCTCCGCCTTCATCCCCTTCCAGCCGATGCTGGCCATGCAGCTGCTCGTGCAGAACCTCGCCTACGACATCTCTCAACTGGCCACCCCCTGGGACCGGATGGACAAGGAGTACCTGCGCAAGCCGCGCACCTGGGACGCCAGGGGCATCGGCCGCTTCATGCTCGTCATGGGACCGACCAGCTCGCTCTTCGACATCACCACCTTCCTGCTGATGTGGCATGTCTTCGGCGCCAACAGCGAGGCGCACCAGTCGCTCTTCCAGTCCGGCTGGTTCGTCGAGGGCCTGCTGACGCAGACGTTGGTCGTGCACATGCTGCGCACCCGCAGGATTCCGTTCGTCCAGTCGCGGGCCACCGCGCCCGTGTTGCTGATGACCGCGCTGGTCATGGCCGTCGGTATCGCGCTGCCGTTCTCGCCGCTCGCCCCGGCGCTCGGCATGCAGGCCCTGCCGGTGAGCTACTTCCCGTGGCTGGTCGGGACCCTGCTGGCGTACTGCCTGCTGACCCAGGGTGTGAAGACGTGGTACATCCGCCGGTTCCACAGCTGGCTGTGACGAGCGGACAGCGCGCAACACCGCAGTAGAAGACAGCAGAAGACAGCAGAAGACGGAAGAAACGCGGAAGGGAAAGGGTGGATCATGATCGTGCTCAACGAATGGCACCTGGCGGCCAACATAGGGGCCGGTCTGGGCTTCGGAGCGATCATCGGCCTGGAGCGCCAGTGGCGGGCCCGGATGGCCGGTCTGCGGACCAACGCGCTCGTCGCGGGGGGATCCGCCCTGTTCGTCCTGCTCTCGCAGTACGGCTTCGCGGCGGCGACGAGTACCACGGGCTACGACGGCTCGCGGGTGGCCGCACAGATCGTCTCCGGCATCGGTTTCCTCGGCGCGGGCGTCATCATGCGCGACGGGCTGAGCGTGCGCGGCCTGAACACGGCCGCCACGCTGTGGTGTTCCGCCGCGGTCGGCGCCCTCGCCGGGGCCGGGCTGTACGTGGTCGCGGGGCTCGGCACGGCGGGAGTCGTCGGAGCCAACACCCTGCTGCGGCCGCTCGCGCGCGGGCTGGACCGCGGAACGCGCGTCGGGGCCGGGGCCGAGGTGGCCACCGACTACCGCTTCGAGGTGGTCTGCACCGAGCCCGAGGAGGCGCACGTACGCACCCTGGTCGTGCAGGGCGTCACCCGCCCCGGCTTCCTGCTGCGCTCGGTCCGCAGCCAGGACGGGGAGGCGGCGGGCAAGGTGATCGTCGCGGCCGAACTCACCACCGAGCGCCGCGACGACAGCCTCCTGGAGGAGGCCGTCAGCCGGCTGTCCCTGGAGCCCGCGGTCTCGGCCGTGAGCTGGACGGTGCTGCACGAGTCCGGTGACGGCACCGACCACTTGGACGACGACTACGCGGCCGGACCGCGCGCCCGGCCGCGGGTGCGCAACCTGTTCACCGGCCGCTGACCGGCGGTGTGTCGGACCCCCTCGAACTACGGAGAAGACGAGCAGAGGTGCCTCGGATAAGGCGGGCAGTGGCGCCTTGGCGCGTCGACGGGGGAGCGGCCGTCAGTCCACGCACGGGATGGCTCCGTCGTCGGGTGTGGGGGCCGACGGTGCCGCAGTCCTGGGGGAGGAAGGCCCGGAAGCCGGCGTGTTCGTGTCGTTCGCGGAGGGTGCGGGCGCTTCCCCGCTGCGGTGGCCCGGCGCGTCACCGCCGCTGCGGCCCGGGGTGGTGCCGCTGCCGTGGCCCTTGCCGATCCGCTCGGCGACCAGGCGCCGGATTTTTCCGGGGTCGACACGGTTGATGTCCTCGCCGTTGTGCCGGCCGAAGCCCTCGATGGGCAGCGTGGAGAACTCCACATTCCCGCCGGAGAGATTTCTGGCCTGCTTGATGAACGACAGCAGATCCCAGCCTTCGTCGATGACCAGGTCCTTCTTGGCCACATCCAGGAGATTCAGCAGCCGGCCCGGGTCGGTGAAGGTGCCGGCCGAATTCAGTTTGTGGGTGGCGGAGGCCAGGAACGCCTGCTGGCGGCGGGTACGGTCCAGGTCGCCTGCCGGCAGGCCGTGCCGCTGCCGTACGAAGGCCAGCGACTGCGGGCCGTTCAGCGTCTGCCGGCCCGCCGTGAAGTCCGCGCCCGAATAGCGGTCCTTGGCCGGCTTCTTCAGGCACACCTCCACGCCGCCGAGCGCATCGGCGATATGCAGGAAGCCGACCAGGTTCACCTCGGCGAAGTGGTCGATGGGGACGCCGAGGAAACTCCGTACGGTCTCGATCTCGGCTCTGCGGCCCGCCTCCCGCCCGTCGTGCTCCAGCTGGTGCCGGTCACGCACCCCCTGCTGGTACAGCCGGTCCTCCGTACGGGCCTTCGCCAGCCCGTACGCCTTCTTGATCTTGTCCTGGCCGTGGCCCGGGATGTCGACGAAGTCGTCGCGCGGGATGGAGAACGCGGTGGCCCGGCTGCCGTCGCCCGGAACATGCAGCAGGATCAGGGTGTTGGTGTTGTAGCCGCCGATGTCGGAGCTGCCGGCGTGCAGCTTGTCGAGGACGTCCGCCGGCAGGTCCTCGCCGTTCTGGTCCTTACGGCTGTCCAGCCCCATCAGCAGGATGTTGGTGTCGCCCCCGGCGGACCGGGGCGAGCCGTCGTCCAGCGCATACGAGGAGCCGATCTGCCCGGCCAGGTCGCGGTAGAGGTACCAGCCGCCCGCGCCCGCGCACAGCACGAGGGCGAGGGCGCAGAGCAGCAGCTTGCGGCCCAGTCGGCGGGGTGCCTGCTTGCGGTGCTGGTTCCTGCGGGGATGGTTCATCGGACCAGCGTCGGATGCCGGTGCTGAAGGAATCCTGAGAGTTCTGAAGGGGCTTTCAGGAGTGCGGTGCGGGCGAGGAGCGCGGTGCGGGCGGGAGGTGCGGTGCGGGCGTGGGCGATCCCGGTGCGGTGGGGAGAGTGGCCACCAGGCGGGCACCGCCGTGCTCGGCGTCGTCGGCCGTCAGGTCGCCTCCGTGCGCACGGGCGATCTCCCGGGCGATGGCCAGGCCCAGCCCGCTGCCGCCTCGCCCCCGGTCGCGGGCCGTGTCCAGCCGCGCGAACCGTGTGAAGACCTGCTCGCGCGCGGCCTCGGGAATCCCCGGGCCGTCGTCGGCGACCTCCAGTACGGCCCGGTCCCGGGCGCTGCGGGCCGTGATCCGCACCTCGCTGTCCGCGTAGCGAAGGGCGTTGTCGACGAGGTTGGCCAGCAGCCGCTCCCACTGCGCCGGGTCCGCGCGTACGGGTACCGGCCCGGGCGCCACAACGGTGACCGGCACCCGGGTCCGCGGTCGACGGGCCGCTTCCTCGGCCGCCAGCAGGGCCAGGTCCACCGGCTCGCGGGCGGGCTCCGGGCGGGAATCCAGCCGGGCGAGCAGCAGCAGGTCGGTGGCGATCCGCTGGAGCCGCCGGGTGTCGGCGAGCGCGGACCGCACACCGTCGCGCAGCTCCTGTTCGCGGGGGACGGACCCCGGCGTGCCTGCTCGAACGGTTCGGGCCGCCTGCCGTGACTCCGGCGCGGTGAGCTCTCGCGTCGTGAGTTCCGGTGTGGTGAGCTCCCGCGTCGTGAGATCCCACGTGGTGAGTACGACCTCCAGCTGGGAGCGTACGGCGGCGATCGGATTCCGCAGCTCGTGCGAGGCATCGGCGGCGAACTGCCGCTGGCGGGTGACGGCCTCCTCCAGCCGGTCCAGGGTCGTGTTGACCGTACGGGCCAGCAGAGCGATCTCGTCGCCGCCGGCCGGGTCCGGCACCCGGCGGTGCAGTGCGCTCCCGGTGACGGCGGCCAGCTCGGTGCGGATCGCGCTCACCGGCCGCAGCGCCAGGCCGGTGACCGCCCAGGCGATGGCTGCGGCCAGGGCGATCAGTGGTGGGGCGCTGGCCAGCAGACCGAGTGCGATGGCGTGGGTGGCGTCGTCCACGTCGGACAGGACCGTCAGCGCATAGACGTAGCGGGGTGCGCCGCCGGGCGGCGTGGCGCGTACCACGACCACGTCGCTGCGTTCGCCGCCCTTGCCACCCGCGTCGCCCGCGGCCCGGCTTCCGGTGACGATGCCGGAGGCGGAGTCCTGGCCGGGAGGCGGACGGAAGGAGGTCAGCCGGGCGGCGAGGGATGCGGCGGCGGGTTCGGCGGAGCGGCGGCTGGTGGCGACGACGCGGCCCGCCGGATCGAGGACCAGCACCAGGTCGACACCCGACGAGGGGGCGGGCAGCAGGTCGGGGAGGCCACCTGCGTCGGCCTGGGCGGCGACCTTCCGGGCGGCCAGTTCCGTCCGGCCCGTGGTGTTGTCCAGGAGGTTGGCGCGCAGAATCGTGTAGAGCCAGCCGCCGCCGACGGCCAGGACCAGGGCCATGGTGAGGGCGGCGGCCGCGGCACAGCGGGCCCGTACGGTGCGCGGCCAGCGCACCCCGCCCCTGCCCCGCCGCTTCCCGGTATTCCCTTTCCTGGTATTCCCCGTCCTGGTCGTCCCAGCCGCCATCGGGTTCCCGGAGTTCCTAGCCGCCATCGGGCGCCATCCGGTAGCCGGTGCCGTGCACGGTCAGGATCGAGCGGCGCCCGAACGGCGCGTCGATCTTCTTGCGCAGTGAGGAGACATACACCTCGACGATATTGGGGTCGGTCTCGGCGGGGGAGTCCCAGACCTCGTCGAGGATGTCCTGCTTGGCCACGGTCCGGCCCTCGCCGATCATCAGGCAGCGGAGGACCGCCAGTTCGCGTGCGGTCAGCTCGATGTCGGCGGCCCCGCGGCGGCAGCGGCGGCCCTCGGCGTCCAGCGTGAGGTCTCCGGCCTGGAGGGTGTGGGGGCGCTCGGCGGCGCGGCCCCGGCGGCCCAGTGCGCGCAGTCGCGCCAGCAGTACGACGAAGGAGAACGGCTTGGTGAGGTAGTCGTCGGCGCCCGCGTCCAGGCCCTCGGCCTCGTCGTACTCGCCGTCCTTGGCGGTGAGCATCAGCACCGGAGTCCAGTTGCCCTGGCGCCGCAGCCGGCCACATATCTCGTAGCCGTTCAGGCCGGGCAGCATGACGTCGAGCAGGATCGCATCGTACGGGCCGGTGAGCGCCAGCTGCAGGCCGTGGTGGCCGTCGCAGGCCACATCGACCCAGTGGCCCTCGGCTGCCAGGCCGCGCTTGAGCGAGTCGACGAGCCCTTCTTCATCCTCGACCAGGAGTATCCGCATGGGGGCCATTGTCCTTCTTGTCCCATGGGTGCGGTCCCACCGGCCCTCTTGTGCCCTGAATCGAAGTTTGTCAACATAGGCATATGTCGAAACAAGGGCTTGTGGTGCTCGATCAAGCGGATGCCGACGAGGCGGCCGAGGGCTGCTGCCCCGGGCTGCTGACCGCCCCGCTGGGCGAAGCCCGGGCGGTCGAGCTGGCCAAGGTGTTCAAGGCCCTGGGCGATCCGGTACGGCTGCGCCTGCTGTCGATGATCGCCTCACGGGCCGGCGGCGAGGTCTGCGTCTGCGACCTGACGTCGGCGTTCGACCTGTCGCAGCCGACCATCTCCCACCATCTGAAGCTGCTGCGGCAGGCCGGACTCATCGACTGCGAGCGGCGTGGCACGTGGGTCTACTACTGGCTGCTGCCGGAGATGACCGACACGCTGGCCGAGATCCTCACCCGCCCCGGCCGGTCCGGGCCCGCGGAGGCGCCTCCGGAAACGTCCGCGGAGGCACCTGTGGAGGCGTCCTCGTGAGCGACGGCATCACGTCCTCGGCGCCGGTCGCCGGGCGGCTGTCCTTCGTGGACCGCTACCTCGCGGTGTGGATCGGGGCAGCGATGGCCGCCGGCCTCGGCCTGGGCCGCCTCGTGCCCGGCCTCGGCGACGCTCTGGCCAGCGTCACCGTCACCGGAGTCTCGTTGCCCATCGCGCTGGGCCTGCTCGTGATGATGTACCCGGTCCTGGCCAAGGTCCGCTACGGCCGCCTCGACACCGTCCTGGGTGACCGCCGCCTCCTGATCCCGTCCTTGGTGCTGAACTGGGTGCTGGGCCCGGCGGTGATGTTCGCCCTTGCCTGGTTCTTCCTGCCCGACCTGCCCGAGTACCGCACCGGCCTGATCATCGTCGGTCTGGCCCGCTGCATCGCCATGGTCATCGTCTGGAACGACCTCGCCGGCGGCGACCGCGAAGCCGCCGCCGTCCTCATCGCCCTCAACTCCGTATTCCAGGTCCTCTCGTTCAGCCTGCTCGGCTGGTTCTACCTGTCCGTGCTGCCGGGTTGGCTGGGCTTCGAGCAGGCGGCTCTGGACGTGTCGGTGGGGGAGATCGCCCGTAGCGTCCTGGTCTTCCTCGGGATCCCGCTGCTGGCCGGATACCTCACGCGCCGCCTGGGGGAGAAGGCCAAGGGCCGCACCTGGTACGAGACGAAGCTGATCCCGCGGATCGGACCGTTCGCCCTGTACGGGCTGCTGTTCACCATCGTCGTGCTCTTCGCCCTCCAAGGCGACGCCATCACCTCCAAGCCGCTGGACGTCGCACGCATCGCGCTGCCGCTCCTGGTGTACTTCACCCTCATGTGGGGCGGTTCCATGGCCCTCGGCCGCGCGGTCGGCCTGGACCACCCGCGCGCCACGACGCTCGCGTTCACCGCCGCGGGCAACAACTTCGAGCTGGCCATCGCGGTCGCCATCGCCACCTTCGGTGCCACCAGCGGCCAGGCCCTGGCCGGAGTCGTCGGCCCCCTCATCGAGGTCCCCGTCCTCATCGGCCTCGTGTACGTGGCCCTCGCCGCCCGCCGCTTCTTCCCCGCCTCCAGTACCCCGGCAGCCTCACCGGCCGCCGCCCCGGAAGGCTCCGCTCATGCCTGAACCCGCCAAGCCCTCGGTCCTGTTCGTCTGCGTCCACAACGCCGGACGCTCCCAGATGGCCGCCGCCTTCCTCACCCACCTCGCGGGCGACCGCATCGAGGTGCGCTCCGCGGGGTCCGCTCCCGCCGATGCCGTCAACCCCGCCGTCGTCGCGGCCATGACCGAGATCGGTATCGACATCTCCGCCGAGGTGCCGAGGGTGCTGACCACCGACGCGGTCCGGGCATCCGACGTCGTGGTCACCATGGGCTGCGGCGACGCCTGCCCCGTCTTCCCCGGCAGGAAGTACCTCGACTGGGCCCTGGCGGACCCGGCCGGTCAGGGCCTCGAAGCCGTCCGCTCGATCCGCGACGAGATCAGGACTCGCATCGAGGTGCTCATCGCCGAGATCGACTCCGGCCCGGGCCATGAACGAGCAGGGCCATAACGAGCTGGGCCATCACGAGTAGGGCCATGGCGCGGGACGAAGCCGATGGTGCGCCCCTTTCCTGGAGTGCGTCTCCCTTGTCCTGGAGCGCGTGCTGCTTCCTGTTCCTGGGGTGCGTCCCTCGTTCCCGTGGGAAGGAACTGTGTGCGCCTCGGTGCACTCTCACGGGAGGGTTCATGGTCTCGCGATCAATCCGCTGGGTGGTGAGCACCCGCGCCGCCTGGTTGCTCGCCTGCGGGCTGTCCTGGCTGCTGTGCCGGCTGTTCTTCGGGCCCCTGGGCGGGCTGGTCGGATTCCCGTGGCCACGTTGGTCTTCAGCCCGTTGGCGGAGACGGTGGGGCAGCTCCGGCGGCGGTCGGCGGGCATCGGGCGGCTGGGGTGGCGGTGGCGTCGGTTGTCGCGGCCGGAGAGCGTGGTGTGGCTGCTGACGGCGGTGGGCTGTGTCGTGGTGGTCATCCCGTTCGTGCCGGCCCTGCCCACCCCGTACGGAACGGCTTTGGTGGGGACGGTGGCGGTCCTCGGGTGCGGTACGAGCGCGGCGCAGGCCCTGGTGTGCCGGGAGGCGGCGGGGGAGCGCCGCACGGTGCCGGACCTCCGGCTGTCGTTGCGGGGGCTGGTGCTGTGGGCGCTGGTCGCGGCGGGTGTGCTGGGTGGTGCGGCCTGGGCCGTGCAGCGCTGGACGGCGCCGTTCGTCCGCGGGGAGCTGGTGCCCGAGGGGCGGGCGGCGGTGGTGGGGGAGTTGCTGGGGTGGTTCGACCGGCAGGTGAGTGCCGGCCTGTTCGGCCCGTCGTTCGCGCAGTGGTACTGGCCGCTGCTGGTGTCGGTGGTGGCGCTGGTGATCGGCGGCGGCTGTGCCGCGCTGCGGGAGTGGCCGGCGCGCCGGGCCCGGCTCCGTGACCCGTTCGCCGGCACACCGGAAGGCGAGGGGCTGCCGCAACTCCGGAACACCGCACGGGTGTTCCTCAGCTACGCCCGTACCGATGAGGAGTTCGCCACCCGCTATGTACGTGCGCTGGAGCAGCATGTGCGGGGGGTGTGGGTGGACTGGCAGGGGATCAGAGCGTCGGAGAAGTGGCGATGGAAGATCTTCGACGCGCTGCGCGCCTCGGACGCCGTGATCGTCCTCGTCAGCAGCAACTCGCTGCGTTCCGAGTGGTGTTTGCGCGAGTGCGAGGAGGCCATCGCGCTGGGGAAGCGGATTCTTCCGGTACTGATCTCCCCGGAGCCGGCGGGCAGCACGACCGCCGCCCTGCGTGCTGCGGGCTGGGAGCCGCTGGCCGAGTACCAGCGGCTCACCATGAGCGGCGCGGCGGATTTCGACCGGGGGGTACGGGAGACGCTGGCGTTCGTCGCCCAGGAGCATGTGTGGGTGGATCTGCACACCCGGTTCGGCGAGCAGGCGCACGCCTGGCGGGCGAGCGGGTTCAGCGAAGGTCTGCTGCTGCGTCCGCACGAGGTCCGGATCGCCGAGGCGTGGCGGGCGCACACTCCGCGCACGCCCGGCTTCCGGGCCCGGCGCACCGCGGCGCAGGACGAGTTCATCGACCGGAGCCGGATCGCGGGCCGGCTCCGCGCCCGCCGCTGGTGGCTGGGCGCGGTGGCGGTGGTGGCCGTCCTCGCCGTGCTGACCGGGCTGGTGCTGACCGGCCAGGCGGACGCCGAACGGCAGCGCCGGACCGCCCTCTCCCAGCGGCTGGCCGCCGCGGCGGACGCGCAGCCCTACGCCGGGCTCGTACGGTCCTCGCTGCTGGGCGCGGCCGCGTACGCGCAGGCGGACACGTACGAGGCGCGCCATGCGATGGCCACCCAGCTGATGCGGGTCAATCAGGCCGTTTCGGTCCTGGCGACCGGACTGCGCGGGATCGGCACCACGGCGTTCAGCCGGGACGGCCGGGTCTTCGCGGCGACGTTCGCCGACGGCCGGACCCGCATCTGGGACACCGCGGACTGGCGGCCGCGCGGGAGCGTGCCGGGGCAACTGCCGCACGACGCACGGCGGGGCCTGAGCCGGGACGGGCGGCGGATCGTGGTGAGCCGGGGCGACCGGATCGAGGTGCGCGACACCAGGTCGCTGCGTGTGGTGGACGTCTTCCGGACTGCGGGGCGTCCGTCCTCCTCCGGTGTCTGGTCCGGCGGTCTCGCCGGGGACGGCGGGCGGGTGGTGGCCGCGGCGGCCGGGTCGGCGGCCACCCTCGTCCGGGACGTGACCCACCGCCGGGACGTCGCCCGGTACACGTGCGCCGAGCCCGCTCCGAACCCGCGCGGCACCCGGGTGTGGTGCAACGGTCCGGACGCGGGCACGCTGCGCGAGGCCACCGGCCGCCCCCTGGACGTCCGTGTCACGCGCGATCCCAACGCCGCGGCCGGGAAGAGCGCGCTGTACGGCTGGACCGCCGACGACAAACCGGTCGTCGACGACCACCATGCCGCGAAGGTGATCGGGCCCGGCGGGCACGACGTCTGGACACCGGATCCCGGCAGGATTCCGAGCGCGGTCTCGGAGGACGGGCGGCGCGTACTGCTGACGCCCTTCGGGACGACCCGCGGCGACGACGAGGTCTGGGATCTGGAGAACCGTCGCAAACTGGGCCCGGTCCCCTTCGAAGAGCTGCGCAAGGCCGGACTGCACCGGGACTACGGCGCGATGGAGTGGGAGAGCCGGATCCCCGCGATGGTGGCCGGTGCGCCGCGGCACGGGATGCGGCTGGCCGCACTCGCCGGGGTGGCGCCGATGTCGTCCACGGGCGTCGTGCACAGCGTGGACGGCCGCCGTGCGGTGACCTTGAACGACCGGGGCGAGCTGACGGGCTGGCGCCTGGACGGCCACGGCCGGATCGTCTCGCGGCTGCCCGCGCCGTTGACCACCGTCGCGGCGAACGCGCTGAGCCCCGACGGCCGCACCCTGGCCGTGCTGCACCGCAAGGGCACCGAACTGACCCTGGTCGGCAGCGCGGACGGGCGGCGCCGCCGGGCCGTCCCGCTCACCGGCACCGGCTGGTCCGTCGCCTACAGCCCCGACGGAGCACACATCGCCGTCGCGCAGACGGTCGGCACCGGCGTGGTGACTTCGGTGGGTCCGGAACTGCGGACCTTCGTCGAGATCTTCGCCGCCGCGACGGGACGCCGTACCGCCACCCTCCGCAGCACCGTCCGCCCCAACCCCAAGGAGGCGCCCGGGACACTGGTGTTCTCTCCCGACGGGCGGCATCTCTACCTCGCCTTCACCCAGGAGTCCACGGTGGAACGCTGGCGCCTCGCGGACGGCCGCAGCGTACGGACCTACGGCTCGGTGCGGGAGAACGGCTATCTGGACTCGGTGGTGCTGAGCCCCGACGGGCGGACCCTCGCCGCCGCAGACCGCCAATCGCGGGTCCGGCTCTGGGACACCGCGACGGGCAGGCCGCGCCGAGGAACGAAGGACGGTACGTCGGTGGCGTTCTCCCCGGACGGCCGCACCCTGGCGACCGTGAGCGGCTTGAGCACGTCCGTCCAGCTGTGGGACGCGCGGACCGGTGTGCGGCTCGGCCCCGCCTTCGATGTCGGGGAGCCGGGCGTGACGGTGGTGCAGAACCTGCGGATCACTCCCGATGGCACGCACCTGCTGGTCGTCACGCAGCCGCTCGCCGAGTTCAACGCCAGCAGCCTGTGGCTGTGGGATCTGCGCCAACGGAAGCGGGTGGGGCCGCGGCTGGCCACGGCGGACACCCGGGCCGAGCCCCAGATCACACCGGACGGCACCCGGGCCGTCCTCGCGGGCGGTGGCGCGCTGGTCTCCGTGGACCTGGATCCGGCGCACTGGCAGAGTTCACTGTGCCGGCACGCGGGCCGCCGGCTCACCACGGCCGAATGGCGGGCGGCGGCATCCGGGGAGCGCTACCCGGCTTCGTGCTCCACGCCGTAGCGGCACAGGGGTGCCTCACTGCCCTTGCCACTTCACCATCCATGCCTCGTTCTGGACCGAGATCACATCCTCGCAGCGTTCGATGATCCGGTCCTCGTCCGCCGGTCCCGCGGGCGGCTGCCTCCGCCAGTGCCGGTACACCCGGTCCAGCTCCTCCGCTGTACGGGAGAACTCCAGCTCCTGGTAGTCGTACTTGGCCGCCGCCGCATGCGCGGTCACCGCCATCGTGACGGTGGCCGCCACCCCCAACCACACGCCGGTGGCAGCGAGTTCGAAGGCCCCGCCGGCCGCGGCCAGCACCGCGGCGGACGCACTCAGCGTCAGTTCGGCACGCCGTACGGCGGCCAGCCGGCGGCCCATCAGCGCGGCGTTCGGCCGGTAGTAGCCGACGACCTGACCCTGGACCCGGAGGTCCATGTAGGACGCGAGGTCATGGACGGCGGGCAGCGGGCGGGGCACCGGCACCAGGTCCGCGCAGTGCCGCGCCAGGTCCGCGCCATCCGCCCGGAGCCCGTCGATCCGCTCGGCGAGCAGTGCGTCCGGGGCCCCGGTGCGGTACGCGGCGCCGCCCGCCAGTCGTGCGTAGATCTGCGCCTTCGCCCCCTCGGACAGGGAGCGCAGCCGGGTCCAGTCCCGGATGCGCTGCGGGGTGGCGCGCTGGGCGACCAGGGAAGCGCTCGCCGCCGTCACCGCGGCGGCGAACGCCAGGGATTTCCCCCATACCGCACTGGCCGCCATCACCTGGGCGGAAGCCGCTCCCAGCACGGCGAAGGAGACCCCCAGCAGCAGGGCCAGCAGCCGGGCCCTGACGATCGACGCCTTCAGCCGGTTCGCTGCCTGCGACCAGATGCTCTGCCGCTCCCACGCCTCCGTCAACACCGCTGACACCGCGCGCCCCTCCGACCGGTCGACCTTCCGTGCCCCGTCCATTGTGGGGGGTGCGAGGATTCGCGCGTGGACTATCTGGAAGACGTGGACTAGTGGACTATCTGAAGGACCAGGCACCCGGTGCCCCGATCCGGTCCGGAATTCCCGAGCATGGACGTATCCCGAAGTACTACGCGGTGAAGGTCGGCGTCGCGGAACTGCTCGACGAGCTGGGCGAGGGCGGGCTGTTGCCCACCGAGCGTGACCTCGCGCTGCGGTTCGCGACCTCCCGGGAGACCGTGCGCCAAGCCCTGCGGGAACTGCTCCTGGAGGGGCGGGTGCGACGGCTGGGGCGGGGCACGGTCGTGGCGGGCCCCAAGCTGGAGCAGCCACTGTCGCTGGTGAGCTACACCGAGGGCGTGCGCAGGGAGGGCAAGCGGCCGGGGCGCCGCCTGATCGGGCTGGACCGCTTCCCCTGCTCGCAGGCCCTCGCGAGCGAGTTGCAGCTTCATGTGGGGGATCCCGTATGGCACTTGGAGCGGGTGCTGCTCGCCGATGACGAACGGGTCGGGCTGGAGAGCACCTATGTCGCCGTCGAGCGGGTGCCCCGGCTGGATACCGATTTCGATCCCCACTCGTCCTTCTACGCCTACCTCGACGACCGGCTGGGGATCGGCTTCGGAGGTGCGGACGAGCGGCTGGAGACGGTGCTGGCCACCCCACGCGAGGCCCTGCTGATCGGAACGCCGCCCGCGCTGCCGATGCTGCTGATCCACCGCCACTCGCGCGACACGCGGGGCCGGCCGCTGGAACGGGTCAGGTCGTTGTACCGGGGCGACCGGTTCTCCTTCACCACGCACCTGGACGCCGTTCCCCGGTGAGGAACTGACGCGCTGACGCGCTGAGGTGGCGGCACCCGCCACTTGATAACGAGACGGTAACCGGTCTTTGCCGGTATTGGAGGGCTGTTGGCCTCCCCGTCGCCTTTTGGGTCAGGTGCGTTCACCGGGCTCGCCGAACGTCGTGGTCATGCGAGTCATAGTCGTCGGGGCCGGTGTGCTGGGAACCATGCACGCCTGGCAGGCAGTTCAACGTGGCCACGCGGTGGTCCACATCGAGCGCGAGGCCGAGGCACGGGGCGCCTCGGTCCGCAATTTCGGGCAGATCTGGATCAGCGGCCGCGCCGGCGGTGAGGAACTGGCAACCGCCCTGCGCGCCCGCGAACTGTGGGAGGGCATCGGAGCAGACCTCCCCGAACTGGGCTTCCGGGCCATCGGATCGCTCACCGTCGTCCGCAACGAGGCCGAGCGGGCCGTCGCCGAGGCCGCCACCCGGCGCCCCGACGCCGCCGCCCGCGGCTGGGAGCTCCTGGGGCCGGCCGAGGTCCGCGAGCGGAACCCCGCGCTGCGTGGTGACCACCTCGGCGCTCTCTGGTGCGAGCGGGACGCCGCGGTCGAACCGCGCACCGCCCAACGCGTACTGAAAGACGCCCTGTTGACCTCCGGCCGCTACACCTTCCTCGGCGGGCGAGAGGTACGCGAGGTGGTGGGGGCGAGCGCCGTACGCGACGATCACGGCGAGGTCCACCGCGGCGACGTGGTGGTGCTGTGCACCGGCGCGTGGCTCGGCGGGCTGGTCCGCGAGCTGATCCCGGACCTGCCGGTGCGGCGCGTACGCCTGCAGATGATGCAGACCGACCCGCTCGGAGAGGCGCTGACCACCTCCGTCGCCGACGCCGACAGCTTCCGCTACTACCCCGCTTACGCGAGCGACGCGCTGAACGCCCTCGCCGTGGCACAGGCCCAGCCGCCGACCGCCGCCGAGCACCGGATGCAACTGCTGATGGTGCAGCGTACCGACGGCTCGCTGACCATCGGCGACACCCACGAGTACGAGGCGCCCTTCGCCTTCGACGTGGTCGAGGAGCCGTACGAGCACCTGGCCACCGTCGTCGCAGCGATCCTCGGCAGGCCGCTGCCCAGGATCCGCCACCGCTGGGCGGGGGCGTACGCGCAGTGCACCGACGCTTCCCGCATCGTTCACCGGCAGCAGGCCCGCGACGGGGTCTGGCTGGTCACCGGGCCCGGCGGCCGCGGCATGACCTGCGCCCCGGCGATAGCCGAAACGACCGCGCACGAACTGGGATGGTGAGCGCGTTGCCGGAACGCACTTCCGCACGCACCTCCTCAGGTACGTCCCCACGTACGTCCCTCGTGGTGCTGGACATGGCGGGCACCACCGTCGCCGACGGCGGCCTGGTCGCGCAGGCGTTCAGCGCCGCGGCCCAGCGCCTGGGCGTCGCACCGGACAGCGCCGGCCACGCGCGGATGTTGGACCACGTCCGTGCCACCATGGGCGAGTCCAAGATCTCCGTCTTCCGGCACCTCTTCGACGACGAGACGACCGCCCAGCGGGCCAACACCGCCTTCGAGGCGGCATACGGGGAACTGGTCGACGGCGGCTGTATCGCACCCGTACCCGGCGCTCGTGAAGCCATCGAGACGATGCGCGAAGCCGGCCTGACCACCGTACTGACCACCGGTTTCGCCCGCGTCACACAGGACGCGATCCTCACCGCGCTCGGCTGGCGCGACCTGGCCGACCTGACGCTCTGCCCGGCCGACGCGGGCGGCCGCGGGCGCCCGTACCCGGACCTGCTCCTCACCGCGCTGCTGCGCACCCGCGCGGCGGACTCCGTCCGCCAGATCGCGGCCGTCGGCGACACGTCCTCGGACATGCTCGCCGGACACCGCGCGGGGGCCGGCCTCGTGGCCGGGGTACTGACCGGAGCACACCGCGCACAGACGCTGTGGGACTCCGGCGCCACTCACGTCCTGACCTCGGTTGCCGAACTCCCCTCCCTGATCGGAGGGGAGTGAGATGGCCGGCACCTCCGAAGCCGGCGTCCGCTTCGAGGGCGTCTCCGTGGCCTACGGAAAACACCCGGTCCTGGAGGACTTCGACCTGACCGTGGCACCCGGCGAGGTGATGGCCCTGCTCGGACCGTCCGGCTCGGGCAAGACCACCGCACTGCGGGCGGTCGCCGGATTCGTCCGGCCCGCCTCGGGACGCGTCCTGATCGGTGGCCGGGACGTCACCGGACTGCCACCGTACCGGCGCGGCACCGGCATGGTCGTCCAGCAGTACGCGCTCTTCCCGCACTTGCGGGTGGCCGGCAACGTCGCCTTCGGGCTGCGGGCCCGGAAGGTGCCCCGGGAGCAGATCGCCGCACGGGTCGCCGAGGCCCTGGACATGACCGGTATGGCCGACTACGCCAGGCGTTACCCGAGGGAGCTCTCCGGCGGGCAGCAGCAGCGGGTCGCCCTCGCCCGCGCCCTCGCCATCCGCCCTAAGGTCCTCCTCCTGGACGAGCCGCTCTCCGCGCTCGATGCCCGGCTCCGCTCGGACCTGCTCGCCGAACTCGCCCGGCTGCACCGGGAACTGCCCGAGGTGTCCATGCTGTACGTCACCCACGACCAGGTCGAGGCACTGACCCTCGCGGACCGTATCGCCGTCCTGGACCGGGCCCGGCTGCGGGACTGCGGCACACCGCAACAGCTGTACCGCCACCCGCGCACCGAGTTCACCGCGTCGTTCGTGGGCAACGCCAACCTCCTTCCGGTGACGGTGGGGCCCGCGGGCACGGTGGATTTCGCGGGCACCCGGCTGTCGGTCGCCACCGGCGACGCCACGCACGGGGCGAGCGCCACGCTGTGCGTACGCCCGCACCTCGTCGGTCTCGGAGACGGCCCCAACCCGCTGCGCGGCGCGATCGCCGAGGTCCAGTGGCGCGGCGCCACCCACCGTCTGTACGTGGACGTGGCCGGCCGGCGCCTCAAGGCCGACCTGCGGGAGCTGCGGGAATCCCCCGCACCGGGCGACGAAGTGACCTTGCACTTCGCCGCCGAGGACGCCGTGCTGATCGGTGCGGGAGTGGCCGATGTCTAGCACGGTGCGCTCAGTGCGCTCAGTGCGTTCGGTGCCGCGGTTCGTCTGGGCCCTGCCGCCCGTCGCGGTCCTCGGACTCGTCTTCCTCTACCCCCTCACGCTGGTCCTCCAGCAGTCCTTCACCACCGCGGCGGGCGAGACCTCGCTCCAGCCCTACCGGAAGATCCTCGCCTCCGAGGCGTTCCGGGAAGCGCTCGGGACCACGGTGTGGCTGGCCGTGGGATCCACCGCCGGCTGTCTGCTGCTGGGCTTCGTCCTCGCCCTGATCATCGCCTTCGTCCCGTTCCCCGGAGGCAAGGCGGTCACCACGCTCATCGACGTCTTCCTCTCCTTCCCCTCCTTTCTGATCACTCTCGCCCTGCTGTTCCTCTACGGCACGATGGGCATCGCCAACGGCCTCTGGACCGACGTCACCGGCGCCGCGAGCGGCCCCTTCCAGTTCCTGACCACACCCTGGGGCGTACTGCTCGCCGAGATCACCTACTTCACACCGTTCGTGCTGCGGCCCTTGCTCGCGGCCTTCTCCCAGCTGGATACGGCGCAGCTGGAAGCGGCGTCCGCCCTCGGCGCGCGGCCCGCACGGATCGTGCGTCAGGTGATCCTGCCCGAGGCGCTGCCGGCGCTGGCGGCGGGCGGAAGTCTGGTGCTCGTCCTGTGCCTCAACGAGTTCGGCATCGTGCTGTTCACCGGCGCCAAGGGCGTCACCACCCTGCCGGTGCTCGTCTACAGCAAGGCCGTGCTCGAATCCGACTACCCGGCCGCCTGTGTCGTGGCGGTGATCAACATCGCGATCTCCGTGGGCCTGTACGGCCTCTACAGGACGGTGAGCCGACGTGCTGGTGCATAGCCGTACGGGCCGCTGGGCGACCTGGGCCGTCTTCTTCGGCCTCGCCCTGCCGGTCTTCGCCCTGCCGCTGGCCTTCATCGCGGCGGCGTCCTTCGCCACGCACTGGTCCGGTGTCCTGCCGTCGGGACCGACCCTGGACAACTACGTCGCCGCCACGCGGGGCGAGTCGCTGCAGGCGCTGGTCACGAGCCTGACCACGGCGATCGGTGCCAGCCTGCTGGCGCTGACGATGGGAGGCTGGGCCGCACTGGCGGCGGCCGCCCTCGGCAACCGGGCCCGGAGAGTGCTGGAGACGCTGTTCATGCTGCCGGTCGCGGTCCCGTCGGTGGCCGTCGGCCTGGCCGTGCTGGTCGCCTTCAGCCAGCCGCCGATACTGCTCAACGGCACCGCCTGGATCGTGGTCATCGCCCACACGGTGCTGGTCACCGCCTTCGCCTACCAGTCGGTCGGGGCCGCCGTCCGGCGGCTGGACCCGGCCTACGAGCAGGCCGCGGCCGGCCTCGGGGCCCGCCCCTGGTACGTGCTGTGGCGGGTCAGGATCCCCCTGCTGCTGCCCTCCCTCAACGCCGCGGCCTGCCTGTGCTTCGCCCTGTCCATGGGTGAGCTGAGCGCCACGATGATGCTCTACCCCCCGGACTGGGTGCCCCTCCCGGTCCAGATCTTCACGGCCACCGACCGGGGCGCGCTGTTCACCGGCTCCGCCGTCGCGGTCGTGCTCATGGCGACGACACTGCTGGTGCTGCTCGCCGTCTCCCGCATCCGCACCAGAGCCACCTACCGATGAGCCCCTGGCCATTCCCCCGCGAGAGAAGGACAACACCGCCATGAAGCGCCGCAACAGGCCCGCTGCCGCCGCCGTCACCTTCGCCGTCCTCGGCGGCCTCGCCCTCGTCGGCACCCTCGCCGCCTGCGGAGGCGGATCCCCGGCCGGCTCCGATGCGCGTACCGTCACCGTGTACAGCGCCGACGGCCTCAAGGGCGAGAACGGCGGCGGCTTCTACGACAAGGTCTTCACCGGCTTCGAGAAGAAGACCGGAATCAAGGTCAGGTATGTCGAGGGCGGCTCCGGGGAAATAGTGCAGCGCGCCACCCGTGAGAAGACCAATCCCCAGGCCGATGTGCTGGTCACCCTGCCCCCTTTCATCCAGCAGGCCGACGGCAAGGGCCTGCTGGCGAAGTACACGCCGAAGAACGCCGAAAAGACGGCGCGCGCGGGCAGGTCACCCGACGGCACATGGACGCCGATCGTCAACAACTACGTCGGATTCATCTACAACAAGAAGCACCTGGCGGAGTCGCCCAAGACCTGGGAGGCCCTGCTGGACAAGAAGTTCAACGGCAGGCTCCAGTACTCCACACCAGGCGTCGCCGGTGACGGCACGGCCGTCCTCATCAAGGCCATGCACGACTTCGGAGGCAAGGAGGCGGCCATGGAGTACCTGAAGAAGCTCCAGGCCAACAACGTCGGTCCGGCCTCCTCCACCAGCAAGCTGGCACCCAAGACCGACAAGGGCGAGCTGCTGGTCGCCAACGGTGACGTCCAGATGAACGTCGCCCAGTCCGCGTCCATGCCGAACCTCGGCATCTGGTTCCCGGCCAGGAGCGGCGGCAAGCCCACGTCCTTCGCCCTCCCGTACACGGCCGGACTGGCGCACGGCGCCCCGCACCGCGAAAACGGCCGGAAGCTCCTGGACTACCTGCTCAGTCGGCAGGTCCAAGAGCAGATCAGTGAGACCAGCGGCGGCTTTCCGGCCCGCACCGATATCAAGGCGACCGACGGGAACGCCGCCAGGCTCGCCGCGATCATGCAGGGCGTGGAGATCTTCACCCCGGACTGGGCGGACATCAACAGGAACCTCGAAACCTACACAGAAGCCTGGAAGTCCGCGACCGGCAGCTGACCGCGTACTCGGGGCAGTAGCTCACGGTGCCGTCCCGAAGGCCGGGAACGCCCGAAGGCCGGGAACGGGCCCCGGCGCCGCGCCTGCGGCTCGGACCGGGGCCCGGTTCTCTCAGCCGCGGAAGACGTTGTTGCACCCCTCGGTCGTGCCGATGCCGGTGGACTGCCCGTCCGGGTGGTGATGGTGGCGCTTGCCGCCGCCCGCGTTGCCCAACAGGCCATCGAGGATGCTGACGTTGCCGAGCACATCGACGTTCGCCTCGTGCGTCCGGCACGAGGTGCTCTGGCGGATCTCGACCCGGCGGTGGCCGTGTGACTTGTGGTGACGGCGGTCGCCGCTCCACTGCTGCGGTTGCGGGGCTTGGCGGCTCGACTGCTGCTGGGGGGCTTCGACGCGGTGCGACTGGGCGCGGCGGTGGTTGTCGCCGTCCTTCCCGCCACCGGCGTAGGCCGGGCCGGTGCCGAGGAGGCCGATACCGACGAGGGCGGCTGCCACGGCGGCAGCTTTACGGTGCTTGTGCATGTCATCTCCGGATAGGATGAACAGATTCGATCGGTAATCGATCGATTCCATACAGTTAATGAAAGGTATTGTGAAATACCGCGCATTCGTCCCGTGACGCGCCGCGTCCGTGCCGCCCTCCGGGTGACACCCGGCGCCGAAGGCCGCCGCTCCGGGCGCCGCGCTGCGACCAGGTGCTCCCCTCGGCCCACGGGCCCCCGGCCGGACATGGCCGAAGACACCCTGGCGCCAGGAGACTTCACGGGATACCCGGATTACCGTCTGCGATCATATGGCTATATGGCTTCGGTTACCGCGTGGTGGGGCCATCGGGCGGGGGACAATGCCTGCATACGAGGACTTTCCGGCGCTCTTCAGGGCCGCCGACGCCAACTCCCTGAAAGGCCAGCGGTATTAGCTGCGGGCGACCAAGTGCCAGCTGGGCGCGCTGATCGCGGCGGCCGCGCTGGGCGTGTTCAGCTGGCAGGTCAATGGCGCGGACCTCGCCGCCGCCGCGTCGGCGAAGACGCTCACCTGGCGCTACATGGTCGGTGGCAGCCCGATGGGCGGCGAGGAGACCTCGACCGACACCGCCGCCGAGCTGCTGCTGACCCGGTTCACCGAGATCGAGAGCGACGTCGAGGCCGCCTGGCTCGTCCCCGACGGGGGCACCCCGGAGCAGGTGACCGCCGGCATGACACGGGTGCGTCAGCTGCCCCTGGACGAACGCCGGGCGATCTACCTGCGGGAGCGCATCGAGAACCAGCGCGAGTGGTACGGCACCAAGTCACGCTGGAACGAGTACAGAAGCCCTGTCTGGGCGCTCACCCTCACGGTGCTCGAACTGCTCGGCATCTGCGCAGGCGTCGCGAAGGTGGCGGGCGTCATCGACCTGGATCTCCTCGGGGTGTGTGCGGCCCTCGCCGCGGGAGGCACCGCATAGGGCGCTCAGCCGCCTGGCCAAGCCCTGGAACCGGCCGCGCGCCCTGCGGATCTTCCGCGACCAGGCATCCTTGGAAGCCAGTCCGGACCTGTGGGCCACCATCGAAGCCAAACTGAGCGCGAGCCGCCATCTCGTCCTGCTCGCCTCGCCGCAGGCCGCCCGCTCCCCCTGGGTGGGCCGGGAAATCGCCCACTGGAAGCAGCACCGCGCGCCCGCCACCCTGCTCATCGTCCTCACCGGCGGCGCGATCCACTGGGACGACACCGCGCGGGACTTCGACCGGACGCGCACCACCGCCCTGCCGCCCGAAGTGTTCGGGTGGTTCGCGGCCGAACCCCTGTGGGTCGACCTGACCTGGGCCCGCAGCGAGACCGAACTGACCCTGGAACACGCCCGCTTCCGTCAGGACATCGGCACCCTCGCGGCGGCCCTGCACGGAGTGAGCAAGGACGAACTCGACAGCGAGGACGCACGCCAGCACGCCAGAACGGTCGGTGTGCGGCGCGGGCTGACGTGGAGCCTGGCCTTCTTCCTCGTCGCCTCGCTGGTCTTCGGCGTCATGGCGCAGGTGCGCGGTGACGAGGCCGAGCGCCAGCGCAAAGAGGCGGACGGGCAACGGCGGGTGGCCACGATGCGCGCACTGCTCGCCGAATCGAAGAACCGCCTGGCGGACGACCCGCGCACCGCCATCCGCCTGGGCCTGACCGCGCACAGCGTGCACCCCACCACGGAAACCCGCGCCGCCCTGGTCGACGCGCTGCGGCGCACGCCGTACGCGGGCGCATCGAACGGGCCGGACCATGCCGGCCAGTTCATCAGGCGGCTCTCCGGCGATGCCGGTGTCCTGGCCACCGCCGGCGAGGGGACCAGGGGGGAGGGGACCAAGGGGGAGGGCACGCTCAAGCTCTGGGACGTCTCACAGCCCGGCCGGCGCCGACTGCTGCACCGCCTCGCGCCGCCGCGCGGCGACGTCAAGGACATCGCCTTCAGCCCCGACGGCCGCACCCTGATCAGCAGTCACGCCAGGACCGTCGTCTGGCGCATCCGCCCCTCCCGCGCGCCGCAGCTGCTCAGCACACTCCGCGGCCACCGGGACGCCGTGACCGCCGCGGCCTTCCGGCCCGACGGCAAGGCGGCGATCACGCTCGACGAGCACGGCAGTGCGATGCGCTGGGACCTGGCACGCCCCGACAAGTGTGACGTCGATCGCTAGTTGGCCATGTCGTTCGATAGTTGGCCAGTTCCCTCGATCGGGTGGTCACGAGGTGCGACTTTTCAAGCTGGTGCCGTGACTGTGAAGGTTCGCGGGTCGATGGTCGCGCGACCAGATATCGGTTCTGTCCGGTATAGGGCTGTGGCACGATGCCGCGATAATCACCTCACCCGTACTGCCCGTCGTTCCCGCGGCGCAGCTCACCGCGGACTGACATCCCGCCCCACACTGCACCCAGCCGGTGCGCGGTCGCTGTCACAGGGCTGGCGCGTTCCCGTAGGACTTGCTGGGTTCCGTGAGGCCAGCGAGTGTGTGAGGGGACGCAGCCGCTCAGCGTCGCGGGCGAGCGTTGGTTGGCTCGACGAGGCGATCGTCGGAGAGTCGGGTGCCGGCCTGCTTGACGTGCTTCAGCACGGGTGAGACCTCCATGCTCTGTAGTCCGGTCAGGGACCCGACGCGCTCCGAAGTGAACTCGAACAGTTCGTCGAGGTCCCGGCAGTGTGCGACGGCGTGGATGTTCCAGGGCCCGGAAATGGCCGCGGCGAAGGTGATCTCGGGTTCCTGCGCGAGTGCGCGGCCCGCGCTCTTCACCGCCGACGGGTGCACGCGAAGCCAGAGGTTCGCACGAGCGTGATAACCCAAGGCCGCCGCGGCGGTCTCGACGTCGATGTGGACGACGCGGTGCCGGAGCAGAGCGTCAAGGCGTCGCGAGACGCGTCCAGGGGTGAGGCCGGCGGCTGCGGCGAGATCGACGAGGCTGGCGCGGCCATCCGCAGCGAGCGCATCGAGCATCTTCTCGTCCTCGGGCGTGAGGCGCAGTGGCTCGCGAGTGACGACCGGAGACTCGGTGAACGGGGGCCCGCCGCTCCCCAGCGCCGCTTCCTCCTCCGGGGACAGGGTGCCCTGTAGGGCGGACCAGTAGTGACCACGGCCTCCGAGGAACTGGCGGAGCATGGCGAAGGCGTTGATGTCGATCACCGCTGCGGTGCGGGGAAGCCGTTGCCCCAGGAGGTCCTCGCGTTGTTCCCGGGTCCGGGATCGCGTCGCGCAGGTGATCTCGCAGCCCGCCGCGCTCAGGGCCACCCAGCTGACGTCGTCACGCTTGGCGAGCGCGTCGGCGATCGCCACGACGCTGCCGGGGCGGCAGCGCAGTCGCACCAGCCACCTGCTCTGCCCCAGGGCGCCCGGGTTGACCACGCCGGTCACGCGGATGACGCCGTTGGCGCGCAGGCGCCGATATCGACGGTTGACGGCGCCCTCGGTCAGGCCGAGGGCGGTCGCGATCGAGGCGAACGAAGCCCGCGGAGCGATCTGTAGCGCCCGAATGATTCGTACATCGTGCGGCTGTATCGAAGCGGATTCCGTCATGAGCGCCCTTGTCATGTCGGCAAGCGTACAAACGAGCGCTCGTGGCTCGCCCGCGATGCGGTGCGGACGAAACGCTTGAAGCGCGCCGGATGAGGGGCCACGGCAGTGGGCACCGCCCTGCGCCGCCCCTGGGGCTTCGACGTGCCGGCTCAGGGGCCCGGACGGTGCCCGAACCAAGTACCACGCTCGAAGAACGGAGTTGACGCTGCATGCCATCGGCTGGCGCCGAACCGCACCCACCGACCGCTCTCCTCATCGGGGCCTCGCGCGGCCTCGGCCACGCGATGGCGGCGGAGTTCGTCGACGGGCTGGAACGTCGTCGGCACCGTCCGCGACACCACCGCCCGAACGCCGCCGTACGATCTCGCGGACCATGCCGAGGGACGGGTGGCCATCGAGCATCTCGATATCAACGACCCCGGCCACCTGCCCCCACTGCGCGAACGTCTGGCGCAACGCCGACTCGATGTGCTCTTCGTCAACGCGGGCACCACCAACAACGAGCAGACGCCCATCGGCGCGGTGGCGACCGCCGACTTCATGGACGTGATGGTCACCAACGCGCTCGGCCCCCTGCGCGTCATCGAAGCCCTCGAAGGCCTGGTGTCCCCGGCGGGACTCATCGGGGCGATGTCCTCTGGACAGGGCAGCATCACCAACAACACGGCCGGAGGCCGCGAGGTCTATCGAGGGAGCAAGGCAGCCCTGAACATGTTTCTGCGGAGCTTCGCGGCCCGGCAAGCCGGGACGCAGCGCGCCTTCGTGCTCATGGTGGCGCCGGGCTGGATACGCACCGCTCTGGGCGGGCCGGACGCGCCGTTCAGCTTCGAGGAGACCGTCCCCCGGCTGGGCACGCCCGGCCTGGCGTATCTGGACCGCTTCGGCCAGACCGTCCCTTGGCGAACCCCGCGGTTCACCCCAGCACTCACCGATCGCGACGTCGCCGACGTGGAATGCCTCAAAACTCAAGGAGGAGATCGTGCCGATCATCGCCATCGAAGAACACTGGAGCATGCCGGATCTGACGGCTGCCCTGCACGCCTTGCCGCACCCGGATGAGAGTCTCGTTCTCGGGGAGACGGACGACAACCGGGAGCGCTTGGAGGACCTGGAGGCGGGCCGCATCGCGGCGATGGACGCACAGGGCATCGACCTGTCGATCCTCGCCCTGACTCCGCCCGGAACCCAGGCGCTGCCTCCCGAAGAAGCCCTGGCGCTGAGTCGCGCCGCGAACGACGTGGCCGCGGCGGCCGTCGCCAGAAACCCCACCCGTTTTCGCTCGCTGTCCACCCTGCCCATGTCCTCACCGAAGGACGTTCCGGCCGAGCTGGAACGAGCCGCGGGTAGGGGGCACGTGGGAACCATGGTGTACGGAAGATCAGGGGACCTGTTTCTCGATGATCCCGTCTACGACGATTTCTTCGGCGCGGCGTCGGAACTCGGTCAGCCCGTGTTCCTGCACCCTCAACTGCCGTCGGGAGCTGTCCGTGACGCCTCATACCGCGGATTCGACCCCAGGACGGAACTCGCCCTGGCCACTTTCGGCTGGGGATGGCACATGGACACCGCGACGGCAGCGTTGCGGCTGATCCTCCGAGGTACTTTCGACCGTCATCCCGACCTTCAGGTCGTGCTCGGCCATTGGGGAGAGGCCTTGCTGTTCTGGCTGGACCGGGCAGACAGCATCTCCCGGACCGCCGGCCTGCGGCGCTCCGTATCCGACTACGTCCGGTCGAATTTCCACATCACCGCTTCCGGCATGCTCAACCCGGCACTCCTGCGGCATGCACTGTCGGTGACCTCGGTCGACCGTTTGCTCTTCGCCACCGACTACCCCTTCCAACGGCCGGCCGAAGAGGAGATCCGTTCGTTCCTGGGTTACTTCTCCTCCGAGACGGAACGCCGACAGTTCTCTTCTGCCAACGCCGCATCCCTATTTCGCATTGACCTGTAGACCTGGATCTTCACCATCAGCTGCCCTTCTCCGGGCCGCGGCTGGCGCCGCCGCGAGCGTGCCTCGGCCGCCCGTCAGCCACGTGTGGCGTTCAGGCAGCGGGCGGCGTGGGCGCGCAGGGCGTCGATGAGTTCGGGTGGGGCGTGGGTGAGGGTGAAATCGGCGTCGACCGAGGTGATCACCCAGGCGAGGTCACGGGGGTCTCGGCACCCAGGTGCAGCAAGCAACTGGTGTCGTCGACGGCTTCGATGACGCCCATGCCTGGCCAGATGCGGTCGGTGACCGCGGCGGCGGGCTCGTGCAGGGTGACGGTGGCCTGGAACGGCCAGGTTCGCGACGACAGCTGGTGGGCCAGATAGGTGGCCACGTCGGTGTCGGGAAGTTCGCGGGGGTGGAACCGCGGTCCGGTCACCCTGTGGGACGCGTCGGACCGGCGCCACCCCCGCGAGGCCGCCACCCTGCGCACCCGGGGCCCGGTGGCCTCACTGGCCTTGAGCCCACGTGCCCCGCTCCTGATCACGTCCGGAAACCAACCCCGGTTCACCGGCGGTATCGACGGCTGGGCGACGCTGTGGAACCTCAAGGGCGGACGGCCCGTGGAGGCCCGCTCGTACACCCTCAAGAGCTACACCTCCGCGGCCGTGGCGTCGTTCAGCCCGGACGGCAGACTGCTCGCGCTGCCGGGCGTGGGCAGCGGCCTGTTCGACATGGCCGACCCGAACCGGCCCCGTCACCTCAAGTGGGCCCCGGTGGCGGTGTTCCAGCAAGATACGGCGTTCAGCGCGCAACGCAGGCTGCTGGCGGTCGGCGAAAGCGTCGACCGGGTCGACGGTACGTCCCTGTCCGAGCCCGCCACTGAGCTCTCCGGCTCGCGCGGCCGTGGTGGCAGACGTGTGACCTTTCACCCCGAGGGCAGCCTGCTGGCCGCGACGGGCGACCAGGGCACGGCGGTGCTGTGGGACATCGGCGACCTGAAAAGCCCTCATATCGCAGGCGGGTTACCGCCCCTGGACGACAGGATCGAGGACGTGGCGTTCACCCCCGACGGCCGTACGTTGCTGACCGGCGGGGGCGACGGCACACTGCGCCTGTGGAGCCTCGGCACGCTGCCCGCCGCCGCCCACGATCCGCAGCGCCTGGCCTGCCAGGTGGCCGGCAGCGGCCTGGACCGCACGCAGTGGCGACGCCACGCGCCGGGGCATACCAGGACCCGTGCCGCTGACCACGGAGGCTGCTGCGGTCAACCGCTGGCCGCTGGCCGCTGGCCCCTTGACCGCAGCCGCCGACCGCGGCCGCACCCCGTACGCCGATCGTCGATTTTGGGACCAAAGTCCCTATGCGCTGCGGAAGATCACCGATTGCATGGCTGCCAAGAACGTTTCTCCGTTCTCCCCCTATAATCCGCCCCTATCGGATCGGGACCTCCATGAGCCATGTCTCCAGACGGCGTGTTCTCGCCCTCGCCCCTGCCGCCGGCCTCGCCGCAGCCGTCCCCGTCTCGCTGACCACCGCGGGCACCGCGGCAGCGGCACCCCGCAGGCAAAGCGCCCCGCAGGCCGCCTCGAAGCGGAAGGCGGCCGCCCGCTCGCTCCAGGAGATAACGGACGAGTGGGGGAAGTGGATGGCCCGGGAGCGGTTCCCGCGTTCCAACGGCTGCCGCTTCACCGCCTCCACGGACTACGGCAAGCAGAGCGCACTCGGCGATTACCACAAGTACCAGGTCAGCGCCAAGTACAGCGGCATCACCTACGACCCCAACGCCCCCTCGCCCGTGCCGGGTCAGGTCAGCTCCGTGACCACCAACTACCGCAACGGTTCGTCGGTCGAGCAGCAGGTCACGTACAAGCAGAGCAAGACGACCGAACAGGACCTGCGGATCTCCGTCACCGAGTCGCTGAAGATCGGCATATCCATGGAGGTCTCCGCCGAGATCCCGACCGTAGCCAAGGTCACCGAGACCACCTCGATCGAGACCAGCCTGTCCTCGACGCAGGAGTTCACCCACAAGGAGACCCAGAACTGGAGCGTCGACCTCCCCATCAAGATCCCGCCCAAGTCGGTCGTCGAGGCGTCCCTTGTGATCGGCACTCAGAAGTACGACATCGACTGGACGGCCACCGCGAGCATGTCGGGAGCCGTGGCGATCTGGTTCAACGACAAGGTCGACCTCAACCACGACGGTGACTACCACTGGCTCTGGTTCGTCCCCATCGAGGCGGTGTTCCGCGACTGCCGCACGTACTCGATCGTGGACACCACCGGCTACGAGATCACGCCGGACGGCGTGGACGCCTTCGCGAGCGGGAAGTTCAGCGGGGGCCAGGGCGTGTCCCTCAACGTGAACGTCGTCCAGAAGGAGCTCGACGGCGCCCGGCAGCGCAGCGCCCCGCAGTCGATCCCGGTCCCGCTCAGCCAGGACGGCAAGAAGGTCATCCACGCCGGCCGCTGACCGTCGAACGCGGCCGTTCCGGTGAACGGGTCCGGGGCGGACCCGTTCACCTCGGGCGGCGCACCTGGTTATCCGAACTGGCCGGGCTGGTAGTCGCCGGCGGGCATCTGGAGCATGACGTTGCCGCGGTTGAAGGCGTTGATGACGGTGATGACGCCCACGAGAGCGGCGAGCTGGTCCTCGTCGTAGTGCTTGGCCGCGTTCGCCCAGACCTCGTCCGGGACGCCGCCGGCCGCATCGGCGATGCGGGTGGCCTCCTCCGTCAGTTCCAGCGCGGCACGCTCGGCCTCGGTGAACACCGTGGCTTCGCGCCAGACCGCGACCAGGTTGAGACGCTCCGCGGACTCTCCGGCGTGTACGGCGTCCTTGAAGTGCATGTCGGTGCAGAAGCCGCAGCCGTTGATCTGGCTGGCGCGGAGCTTCACCAGCTCCTGTGTCGAGGCCGGCAGGGTCGAGTCCTCGAGTGCCTTGCCCGCGGCGATGATGTGCTTGAAGACCTTGCCCAGGACCGGGCTGGTGAACGGGTTGAGACGTGCTTCCATGATGCGCTCCCATGCTGTTGTCCGGCGATTACACACCTTTGACGGGGCGGCTCGGTGAGTTGTGACATCGCAGCCTGTGACGTGCGTCTCAAGGCCGTGGCCGGGTGGGCCGAAAGGGGCGAGCGGCCCCGCCGTCCTGGCCGTTCGGCCCGTGTCATGCGGGACCGGCCCGGGCCGACGGTGTTGGGTGGTGTCCGATCCGTCAACAGAGGCCAGGCCACCACCCCCGAGGCGCGTACGGAGGACCCCATGCATGACGCCATGCCCGACCCCCTGCACGAGGCCGCGGCCGGTCACCCCGCGGCGGTGAGCCCGGCGGAGCTGCGGAGCCTGGACGCCCACTGGCGGGCCGCGAACTACCTGGCCGTCGGCCAGGTCTACCTGATGGCCAACCCCTTGCTGACCGAGCCGCTGCGTCCGGAGCACGTCAAGCCCCGGCTGCTGGGCCACTGGGGCACCTCACCGGGATTGAATCTCGTCCACACCCACCTGAACCGGGTCATCAAGGCCCGCAGCCTGGACGCGCTGTGCGTGTGGGGTCCGGGCCACGGGGGGCCTGCGGTGGTGGCCAACTCCTGGCTGGAAGGCTCGTACACCGAGGTCTACCCGAGTGTCACCAGGGATGCGGCCGGTATGGCCCGGCTCTTCCGGCAGTTCTCCTTCCCCGGCGGCGTCCCCAGCCACGTCGCGCCGGAGACACCCGGTTCGATCCACGAGGGCGGGGAGCTGGGCTACTCCCTCGCGCACGCCTACGGCGCCGCCCTGGACAACCCCGGTGTGCTGGTGGCCTGCGTCATCGGTGACGGTGAGGCGGAGACCGGGCCGCTGGCCGCGGCGTGGCACTCCAACAAGTTCCTGGACCCGGTCCACGACGGCGCGGTGCTGCCGATCCTCCACCTGAACGGCTACAAGATCGCCAATCCCACGGTGCTGGCCCGCCTGCCCGAAGCCGAGCTGGACGACCTGCTGCGCGGCTACGGCCACCGGCCCCTCCACGTCACCGGTGACGACCCGCCGGCCGTCCATGCGGCGATGGCGGCCGCGCTGGACACCGCCCTCGACCACATCAGCACCCTGCAGCGCACGGCCCGCGACGAAGGGGGCACCGAGCGCGCTCGGTGGCCGATGATCGTGCTCCGCACCCCCAAGGGCTGGACCGGGCCACGCGAGGTGGACGGCGTTCCCGTCGAGGGCACCTGGCGCGCACACCAGGTGCCCCTCGCCGAGGTGCGCACCAACCCCGGCCACCTGCGGCAGCTGGAGGAGTGGCTGCGCTCCTACCGGCCCGAGGAGCTGTTCGACGACCACGGCCGCCCCCGCCCGCCGGTACTCGCCCACATCCCCGACGGCGACCAGCGGCTCGGCGCCGCCCCGCGCGCCAACGGCGGCCGGCTCGTACGCGACCTGCCCATCCCGCCGCTGGAGCGGTACGCGGTCCCGGTGGAGGGCCCGGGGAGCAGCCTGCACGAACCCACCGCTGTCCTCGGCAGCCTCCTGCAACAGGTGATGGCCGACACCGCCGAACGGCGTGACTTCCGCGTGGTCGGCCCGGACGAGACCGCCTCCAACCGGCTCCAGGCCCTCTACGGAGCCACCGGCAAGGCATGGGAGGCCGAGGTGCTGCCGACCGACGAGCACCTGGCCCGCGGCGGCCGGGTGATGGAGATCCTCTCCGAACACACCTGCCAGGGCTGGCTGGAGGGCTACCTGCTCACCGGCCGGCACGGCCTCTTCTCCTGCTACGAGGCGTTCGTCCACATCGTCGACTCCATGGCCAACCAGCACATCAAATGGCTGCGTACGTCCCACCGCCTGCCCTGGCGCGCCCCGGTCGCCTCGCTGAACTACCTGCTCACCTCCCACGTGTGGCGTCAGGACCACAACGGCTTCTCCCACCAGGACCCCGGCTTCGTCGACCACGTCCTGAACAAGGCGCCCGAGGTGGTACGGGTGTATCTGCCGCCGGACGCCAACACCCTGCTGGCGGTCGCCGACCACGTGCTGCGCAGCCGCGACCTGGTCAACGTCGTGGTCGCGGGCAAACAGCCCTGTTTCGACTGGCTGTCGCTGGAGGAGGCCCGGGCCCACTGCGCCCGCGGCGCGGGGATCTGGGCCTGGGCCGGCACCGACGACGGCAGCCGAGAGCCGGACATCGTGCTGGCCTGCGCCGGAGACGTCCCCACCCTGGAGGTGGTCGCGGCCGCCGGCCTGCTGCGGCAGCACCTGCCCGACCTGACGGTACGGGTGGTCAACGTCGTCGACATCGCCCGTCTGATGCCCACCTCCGCCCACCCGCACGGCATGCCCGATGCCGCCTTCGACGCCCTGTTCACCCGCGACAAGCCGGTGATCTTCGCCTACCACGGCTACCCGTGGCTGATCCACCGCCTGGCCTACCGTCGGGCCGTCCATCCGCACCTGCACGTGCGCGGGTACAAGGAGGAGGGCACCACTACGACACCGTTCGACATGGTGGTCCGCAACGACCTGGACCGCTACCGGCTGGTCATGGACGTCATCGACCGGGTGCCCGGTCTCGGCGTACGCGTCGCGCAACTGCGCCAGGAGATGGCAGCCGTCCGCTTCCGCCACCAGGACTGGATCCGCGAGTACGGCACCGACCTGCCCGAGGTCGCCGAGTGGAGCTGGTGCGGACAGGAACCGGCGGACCGACCGTGAAGACGCCGTGGCAATCAGACCGCGGCAATCAGACCGTGGCAATCAGGAGGACAAGGCGACGGGCCGGTGGTCAGCCGAGGGCGTCGCGTCGTGCTGTACCCCACTCCCACATGCTGCGCATCACCGGCTCCAGCGTCCGGCCCTGGGCGGTCAGGACGTAGCGGACCCGGGGAGGCCAACCGGGGGTGCGGTGGCGTTCGATGACGCCCGCATCGGTCAGCTGGGCCAGCCGGTCGGAGAGGACCTTGTCCGAGAGGGCGGGCAGGGCGGCGGACAGCTCGGAGTAAGTGGCCCGACCGCGGCGCAGGAACTCGCGGAGTACCAGCGGTGTCCATCGGCCGGCCAGGGCGGCGAGGGTGATGTCGATGGGGCAGCGCGGTTCGCGGCCCGGTGGCACGAGGGCGCTGTCCGGACAGTCTGCCAGCGGTCCGTCCTGGTCACCACGGCTTGCCGGCGGTACCTCCTGATCACCCGCCGGTGCGTGGCCAACCATTTGGTGAGTCACGAAGTCCCCTCCTAACGTCCGTTGCGAACAGCCCGCCCACTTCCCACCAGGGGGACTTGATGCGCGTCCATCACCTCAACTGTGGTTCGCTCCGGAAGATTCCCCCGCTCGGCGAAGGGCTCACGGCAGGCGCCGCGCACCGTGAACGGGCCGCCGTCTGCCATTGCCTGCTGATCGAGACGGACTCGGACGGGCTGGTCCTGGTGGACACCGGACTTGGCACCGCCGACGTCCAGCACCCCGACGCGTCGCTGGGCGCGGACTGGGTGGCCTATGCCCAGCCCGTGCTGGACCCCGAGGAGAGCGCGCTGCGCCAGGTCGTCCGCCTCGGGTACGCGCCGCAGGACGTGCGGCACATCGTGCTCACCCACCTGCACCGTGACCACACGGGAGGTCTTCCGGACTTCCCGCACGCACAGGTGCATGTGCACCCCGACGAGTACCGGGCCGTCACCGACCCTGCGGCACCGCACCATCAGGACACCCTCGACCGGTTCATGCCGGCCCACCGTGCGCACGGCCCGCTGCTGACGCCCGCACGCGTGGACGAGCATGCGGAGTGGTTCGGCATCCCGGGCGTGGCGCGCCCGCAGGGGCCGGCCTGCGAGCTGCTGCTGGTGCCGCTGGCCGGCCACTCGGCGGCACACGCGGGAGTCGCCGTGCGCGACGGCGACGGGAGGTGGCTGCTGCACGCGGGCGACGCGTACATGTACCACGGCGAGATCGAGTGCACCCCGCCCCTTGCGCATCCGGTTTTCGAGCCGGTCCAGCAGGGAGCACAGGTCGATGCCGCGGCTCGCGTCGCGGCCCGCGATCGACTGCGCGGCCTCCACCGCGACCACGCGGACGAGGTCACCGTCTTCAGCGCACACGACCCGTGGGAGTTCGCCCGCGTCGCCGCGATGGTGCCGGAGAGCCGGTCCGACGCCGACGCGTAGCCGCCCGTCGTCGCCGCGCATCGCGAGGCCGGACGGTTCAGTCCTCGTCGTCGGCGTCCCCCTCGTAGCTGACGTTGCCGTCCTCGTCGAGCGACGGATGGATGCGGTCGGGGTGGTGGCTGTTGGTGTCGGACGGGCGTGGTCCTTCGGGTCCGTCGGGGCCCCAGCGCAGCAGGCGGCGGGCGCGGCCGATCCGGTAGACGGTGCCGTGGACCTCGAGCTGGTTGATCCGGCCGGCCCGGAGCTGGTCGGAGGCCCTGGCGTACGCGGCCAGCTCCGAGTCCGCGGTGGCGGCGCCGTCGGCGATCAGGGTGCGGGCGTCGATCTCCGCGCCAGGGTTCATGGGGATGAGCCCGCGCATGCGTGGCTCCCAATAGGTCAGGGAGAAGTCCAGTGTCTTGCGGGCCTCTTGAGCAGTGGCGTGCAGTCCGCTGCCCGGTTTCCAGCCCGTGCCGGTCCGCTCCACGATCAGGAACGTCGCGGGCAGCAGCAGGACGTCGGGGTGGGTGTCCAGAGCCCGGTGCGAGTCGGCCAGCACGTCGTCGGGGTACGGGGAACCGGCGTAGGCCATGCCGCGCAGCGTCAGCCGTTCCGCGGCCTGGGAGGGGGTGACCGGCGCGTCCGGATCCAGGACCAGACCGTCATCGATCTCCGCCTCCCGGGAGCCCCGGTCCCAGTCGGGGGTGGCAGGTTCCGGATCGGTCGGACGCGGCAGCTCGATGCCGTCCGCACCGATACCGGCGTACTCCTCGGCACGCACGATGCGGTAGCGGGTCCCGAGTACGGTGAGTTCGTCGACGCGCTCGCTCTCCAACCGGGCGACGGCCGCCAGCAGCGCACGACGCTCCTCCCTGTCCTGGGTCTCGTCCTTCGCCCGGAACCACAACAGCGAGTTCAGGCTGTCGCGGGCCTGCTGCGGGCAGCCCTGCGTCACCGCGACCACCACCCGCCACCGCGGCCCGTCCTGCGCACCCTGCGAGGCCACCCCGAACCGTGGGCCACGCACGGCCACGTTGCCGGCCTCCGCCAAGGCGTCGACCGCGTCCGCCTCCACCGCGGCCTCCACCGGTTCCACCGGAATCCGCACCATCACCGGCCGCGCCCCGCCCGGCCGCACATCCTCAGGGTCCATGTCCCCATCCTGCCGACCACGGCGCACCGGCATCACGGGTTTCCTCATTCCCGCCGCTGCCAGCACTGCCACGCCTACGGTGTCCACGGTCACGCGCGGCGAGCAAGCCTTCCGGGAATCGGCAAGCAAGCCTCTCCGAATCGGCGAGAGTATCGGTGCGGCTTCCGGTGTGCCCGTAGAGTGGACAGTCGCACCAGCCGGAGCGGGGAGGTTGTGCGCCCATGCCGCGTACGGTCGACAGGTACGTACCGATGGCACTGCAGTTCTGGGAGCGGGGACGCCGGTACGAGGACCAGGGCAGACCCGTTCTGGCGTCCCGGAGCTACACCCGCGGTCTCGGCTGTTTCCTCTCGTACGTGAAGCTTGCCCAGGACGTGCAACTGGCGCCCGCGTACTACGCGTTCGGCACCCTCGGCAGGGAACTAGCCAGGCTGCTGGCCCCCATGCACCGGCTCAGCGCCCTGCAGAACGCCCGGATGGCGCTGGCCGCCTCTCATCTGGCCGATCCGACGCGCGGGCAGGCAGGGCTGATCCGGCGGGCGGTGCGGGACGACCGGGGCCGGGGCATGTACCAGCTGACACTGGACCGGCGCCGGCTGGAACTCACCCCCGAGGTACGGATCGCCGGTGCCGCCGACGCGCGGGACCTGCTGGCCTCCCTGCTCGGCACCGGCCCCACGCGGCGCAGCGCCCAGGGCCGGTGGCCGATCGGCAGCGGCGCGCGGCTGGGGAGGGGGCGGCGCGCGTACTGGCAGGAGAAGAAGCGCTACATGCAGGCGGTACTGCCCAGCTGCGCGGGGCTCGACGAGCGGCGCGAGCGTGCGCGCCTCCGGCAGGAGGCAGATGCCTTCTTTGCCGAACTGCGCCGTGTGGCACCGGGCTTCGACCCGGGTCCACGCCCGGAACGGGAGAAGGAGGAAGTGCAGCGGCGGCTCCATGAGGAGGTGAGGCGACGGCTGGAAGGGCGAGGCGACCCGGCGCCGGGAGAGGTGCTGGAGCGCCTGCGCCGGGCCGGCGGCGAACCGTTCGGAAAGGGGGACGAGCCCTCGTGACCAGGCAGCACATGCGCGCACCCCTGCAGACGGCGCTCGCCGCGTGGCGGCAGGCGCGCGGTGTGGCGGAAGGCGCCAACCCACGGCGTACGGGCCTGGCCTACCACCGGGCCGTCAACCACCTGCAGTTCTACGTCAGCCTCCTCCGGGTCGGCCCGCGCCCCAAGGGCGAAGTGCGCGACGAACTGCGCGCCGCCTGCCACGCCCTGTCCGTACTGGGCCGCGAGTCCGTGCCGACGGTCGTCGCCGCGGGGGCCACGCACTACGTGGCGATCCACGCCCGGATCGCTCTTGCCGCCGCTCACCTGGCGGACCCCGCACACGGCGAGGCCTCCCGGGTGGCATCCGCCCTGGCAGGCCCCGCGCTCGAGCGCTTCGATCCCGACGGGGTGGGGGGTGTCCCACCGCGGGAGCGGATCGCGGGCGCGGCCGACGTCCGGATGCTGCTGGCCGGTGTGGTGGCCGGACGGCCGCCCGGCCGCGGGGCCGCCGGCGAGCCCTGGCTCGTCACCGACGACGCGAGCGCCGGATTCCGGGCCGCGTACCGTGACCGGCGGCTCTTTCGCCGTGCCGTACTGCCGAGCTGCGCGGGTCTCGACCCGGCCGCGGAGGCGCTGCGGCTCGGCACGGAGAGCGTCGGTCTCCATACGGCGCTCGCCCGGGAGATTCCCGCCCATGCGGCCGAACGTGAGCGTGCCCGGGGGGAGTTGAGACTCCTCGCTCGGCGCCTCGGCCGCACCGTGCCCCCGGTGGGGTGAGGTGCGGTGTCGCAGTGGGCGCAGGCGTTCGGCGTCCTCGGTGCCGTGGTCATGGCGGCCTTCGGCGGGGCGAACTGGCGCCTTCCGTTCCTCGAGCGCTACCGGATTCTCGGGCTCGGCTTCGGTCTCCTCGTCTGGGTCCTCGCCCGGTTCGACGCGCCCGGGTTCAAGGCGCCCCAGTGGTACCAGTCGGTGGGTGCCGCCGCGATGCTCCTGGCCGGGGCGTCCGGCCTGGCGCAGGCGTGGCAGGGGCGCCGGCGGGGCGATCGCGAAGCGGGGGACGACGGCCCCTCGCGGGCCGCCGGCGCCGCCGCGTACCTGCGCCGGTACTTCCAGCGGGGCGCCCTCGAAGCGCTGGACGCCGCCGTCGAGGAGTACCGGGCCGCGGTGCGCGCGACGGCGGGTACGGGACCCCAACTACTCCATCAAGCCAGCCTGTTGAAGGCCCTGCGGATCCGCTACGAGCGCCTCCTCGACCGGGCCGACCTGGACGAAGCCGTACGACTGGGCAGGCAGGCCCGCTCCCTGCGCGGCCCCAGGTCACACCGTGCGCTGCTGCTCACCGAGTTGAGCACGGCACTGCGCCTGCGCCACGACCACACCGGGGCCTCGGACGACCTGGCAGAGGCCCGCGGCTGCGGCGAGGCGGCGCTCGCGCTGCTCCACCCCCGGCAGCTCCTGTTCCCGCTGTGCAGTTCCCGCCTCAGCGCCGTATGGCAGAGCAGGTACGAACACACCGGGGACCCGCGCCATCTCGATACCGCTCTGACACGGCTGCGCGCAGCACTGGACTCGGCCGCCGAACGCGGCTACGCGCGCGACGCCGACGAGATCCGCCTGTGCTACCTGCTCACCCGGCGCGGCCACGGCGCCGCGCGGGCCCGCGACCTCTCCGAAGCGGTGGCCGCCGGCCGCCGGGCCCTCGCCCGGATCGCCCCCACCAGTCCCTTGTACGCGCCGTGTCTGCACCACCTCTCGGTGGCGCTGCGCACCGCCCACGACGCGTCCCCACCGGACCCGACGTCGTACCGCACATACCGCATCAGAAGTGACCACGCGCAGCTGGAGCACGCCGAGGACCTTGCCCGCCAGGCCCTGCTGCGGCCCGCGGCCGAAGCGCCGGAGACCGCTCGCTACCACCTCAACCACGCGCTCACCCTGCACGCCCTGCACCGTGTGCAGCCGGACCGCGGCCGCCTGGACCAGGCGCTCGAGGCGGCGCGGACCGCGGCGCTGCACCCCACGGCCGACGTACCGACCCGGGTGCGTGCGGGCCTCGTCCACAGCGACATCGCGACCACCGAGAACCTCCCGGCACAGGCCGTGGCGGCCCTTGAGAACGTGATCGAGCTGCTGCCGCGCCTCGCCTCGCACGAACTGGAGCGCACCGACCAGGAACAGCAGATCGCCCGCTGGCCCGGCATCGCCGTGGCGGCGGCCACCAGCGCCCTGGAGGCCGGCGAACCGGCGAAGGCCGCCGTCCTGCTGGAGCACGGCCGCGGCGTCCTGCTCTCCCGTACGCTCGCGCTGCGCACCGACCTCACCGCCCTGCGCGCCGCGCACCCCGAACTGGCCGAAGAACTCGCCGCGTTGCGTACCCAGCTCGCCATGGCAGGAACCGGCCCGAGCGCGGAACGTCTCCGCCGGGCCCGCCGCGCCCAGGACGAACGCTGGCATCGGCTGCTGCGGCGCATCCACGACCAGCCGGGCTTCGAGGACTTCGCCCTCCCGCCCACCGCCGACCGGCTGCGCGCCCAGGGCGCACAGGGCCCGCTGATCTATCTGAACGTCTCCGCACAGCGCTCCGACGCGATCGTCGTCACCGCGGACGGCATCCGCGCGGTGCCG
>NZ_BBUY01000025.1 GCF_001590865.1 Streptomyces sp. NBRC 110611 | reverse complement strand
GTGTGGTGCGGCTCTGACGAACTGGGCCGAGCAGCACCGCCGCAGCCGGCGGACGGTCGAGCTGGTGTCCTGACCCCCGTCCACCGGACGAACGGCGCCCCGTCCCTGCCGTGGCAGGGACGGGGCGCCGCGTCCTTCAGCTCGTGTCGTCCGGAGGGCGGTCCGGTCCTTCACGTCGCTGCCTGGCGTGTGCGTACCGCGGCCGCCCACGCGTCGAGCAGCTGCTCGTACTCGTCCTGTTCCTCGGGCCACAGCGGTCGGCCACGACGAACAGACGCGATCATGAAGGCGCGTATCGCCTCGTTCGCCTCATCAGGTGTGACAGGGCTGGCCATGGGGCAAACGTTACAGCCCACCACTGACAGCGTCCCCGTGATCGGGCGGTGTCACGCGATCAGCCCATCACCGGGCGGCCGCACGCGGTCGTTCAACGGCCGCACGAGGTCGTCCAGTGGCCGCACGCGGTTGTCCAACGGAAAGGCGGGGCCACGTCCTAGAGCGTGACCAGGGAGACCTCCGTGGCCTTGACGCCGGCCCATACGGGAACCCCGTCGGTCAGGCCGAGTTCGAGGGCGGCCGAGGGAGTGATCTCGGCGACCAGGTCGGGAGCCTGCGGCGAGGTGATGAGGACCCGCAGCCGGCTGCCGGAGGAGGTGATCTCCCGTACGGTACCGGGCCAGACATTGCGGGGGCTGCCCGCCGGCCTGTCGAGGTGGACGGACACCGCCTCGGGGGCGATGATCGCCAGCGCCCTGGTGCCGTCCGGGAGGCAGTCGGCGGCGATGAGGCGGCCGCCGCCGGCGAGGACGAGACCGTCGCCGGTGGCGGTGACCGGCCAGGCGTTACGGCCCAGCATCCGGGCCACCCAGGGGGAGCGCGGATGGCGGGTGACCTCGGCGGGCGGGGCGTCCTGGAGGGCGCGTCCGCCGTCGAGGACGAGCACGCGGTCGGCGAGCGAAACCGCCTCGACGGGGTCGTGGGTGACGAGCAGACAGACCCCGCCGAAGCCGGCGAGATGGCCGCGCAGGGTGTGGCGGACCTGGGCGCGGGTGGTCTGGTCGAGTGCGGCCAGTGGCTCGTCCAGCAGCAGCAGGCGGGGCCGGGCCGCCAACGCCCGGGCCAGTGCGACGCGTTGGGCCTGACCGCCGGAGAGGTGGCCGGGCCTGCGGTGCGCCAGGTGACCGACGCCGAGCCGGTCGAGCCACTGCTGCGCGACGCGGCGGGCCTCGGCGCGCGGGGTGCCCTGAGCGCGCAGCCCGTACGCGGTGTTGGACAGGGCGCTCAGGTGCGGGAAGAGCGCACCGTCCTGGGGGACCCAGGCGACACCGCGGCGGTGCGGGGGCAGCGTGGTGACGTCGGTGTCGCCGAGGCGCAGCGCGGCGTGGGCGCGCGGGGTGAGGCCCAGGAGGGCGCGCAGCAGGGTGGTCTTGCCGGCTCCGTTGGGACCGACGACGGCGATGGTGGTGCCCGGTTCGGCGTCCAGGACGAGCCGGGTGAAGCCGGTGACGTCGGCGTGCAACGCCCAGCGCTCCGGCGGCGGGGCGGGTGCGGCGGCAGACGCGGGCCGCCCGGTGCCGGTGCCTAGTCCGGCGGCGGGCCCGGTGCCGAGTCCGGAATCGAGTCCGATGCCGGGCCCGGGCGGGGCTGGGCATCCGGTGCCGTCGGCGGGATCCATGGGTCCGGTGGCGGGTGGTGCGCTGCGGGCCGCGCGGCCGGCGGCCCGGCCGGTCGTGGAGCCGGTCCAGCGGCCGCGCAGGCAGATCAGCACGGCCATGGCGATGACGAGGAGCAGCAGCGAGACCGAGGTGGCGGCCTCCGGGGAGTCCTGGAGCAGCAGATAGACCTGGAGCGGCAGGGTCTGGGTGGTACCGGGCAGGTTGCCGGCGAAGGTGATGGTCGCGCCGAACTCGCCGAGGGCGCGGGCCCAGGTCAGCGCGGCGCCGGCGGCCAGGCCGGGGGCGACCATGGGGAGGGTGACGGTGCGGAAGACGCGTACGGGAGAGGCGCCGAGGGAGGCCGCCGTCTCCTCGTAACGGGGACGGAGTCCGGCGAGGGTGCCCTCCAGGCTGATGACGAGGAACGGCATCGCGACGAAGGTGGCGGCGACGACCGCGCCCGACGTATGGAACGGCAGCACGATGCCGAAGGTGTCTTCCAGCCACGGGCCGAGCAGCCCGCGGCGGCCGAAGCCGAGGAGCAGAGCCACCCCGCCGACCGTCGGCGGCAGCACCATCGGCAGCAGCACCAGCGAACGGACCAGCGCCTTGCCGGGGAAACCGACCCGGGCCAGCAGCCAGGCGAGCGGCACCCCGAGCAGCAGCGAGAGCCCCAGCGCCCAGCAGGACACCAGCAGGGAGAGGCGGAGCGAGGTGGTGACCCCCGGGCTGGTGAGATGGCTGCCGAGGGCGCCCCAGTCGGTGCGGGCGAGGATGCCGACGAGCGGCATCAGCAGGAACCCGACGGCGAGCAGCGCGGGGACGGCCAGCGCGGCGGGCGTACGGGTTCCGGGGGCGCGCCGCCTGCCGGCGTGGGGCGCGGCGGGGGTGCGGAGGCGTCTCATCGGGGTTCCCGGCTGGTTCTCGGCTCGTGCTCCTGGCGCGGTGCGGTGCCTACGGCTGCTGGAAGCCCGCCTGCTGGAGGATCCGCTGCGCCTCGGGCGTGCTGAGCCATTTCACGAAGGCGGCGGCCGCCTCGGCGTGCTGGGAGGACTTCAGGGTCGCGGCGGGATAGGACGCGACGGCGTTCTGGGCGTCGGGGATGTCGATGGCGTCGGTCTTCTCCGGCGCGGCGGCCGCGTCCGTCTTGTAGACCAGTCCGGCGTCGGCCTCGCCGAGCTCGACCTTGCTCAGCACGGCGCGGACGTTGGGCTCCTGGGTGAGCGGCTGGACGCGGAGCTTCTGGGCGGCCAGGATCTGCCTGCTGTAGCGGCCGGCCGGGACCGCGGGGGCGGCGAGGGCGACCTTCACCCGCGCCAGGTCGGTGAGATCCTTCAGACCCTTGATCTTCTTCGGGTTGCCCTCGCCGACCACGATGACCAGGCGGTTCTTGGCGATGACGGTGGGCGTGCCGACGTCCGCCGTCAGCCGGTCCATGGTCTTGGTGTCGGCGGTGACCACGGCGTCGGCGGGGGCGCCCTGGGTGACCTGGGCGGCGAGTTCCTGGGAACCGGCGAAGGAGAAGTTCACCTTCGTCCCCGGATGCTCCTTCTCGTAGGCCGCGCCGGCCTTCGTGAAGACATCGGTCAGCGACGAGGCGGCCAGCACGGTGAGCTCCGTCCTGGCGGAGCCGTCTCCGGACGCCTTGGTGCCGCTGTCGTCCTTGCCGCAGGCGGCGAGCGGGACGAGGAGGGCGGCGGTGACGAGCGCGGTGGCGGCACGGCGCACGGTACGGGTACGGCGCACGGTTCGGGGCTGGGGCATGGGCGGGACTCCTTGCGGCCTCGGGGGTGGGGGACGGCCCCGGGGGACGGGACGGGCGGTTCAGGTACGGACGCTCACATGCGGTCGATGTGCACGCTGGTGGACTTCACGCGGGCGGTGGCCCGCATACCGACCTCGAGGCCCAGCTCCTCCACCGCTTCCCGGGTCAGCAGGGAGACCAGGCGGTGCGGTCCGGCCTGGATCTCGACCTGGGCGGCGACATCGCCGAGGGTGACGGCGGTGACGATGCCCGGGAAGGCGTTGCGCGCGGAGGTGTACGAGGCGTCGTCCTCGCCGGTGCCGTGCTGCGCCACCTCGATGGAGAAGGCGGCCAGATCGCGTCCGTCGATGAGGCGGCGGCCGCTGTCGTCGCGATGGGTCGCGACCTTGCCGGCGTCCGCCCAGCGGCGGGCGGTGTCCGGGCTGACGCCCAGCAGCCGCGCCGCCTGGCCGATCGTATAGGAGTGCATATGCGCCAAGATAGGCAGCAGAAGCTGGCATGTGCAATGCGGAGAGCGAAGTTCGCCAGCACATGCCAGGTCGACTGAAGGCAGGGACCAGGGCCCAGGGACGAGGAGGGGACACAGCGCGGACAGCGCGGACAGCGCGGCCGGACCCGCCCCGCGCTCCCTTCGGGTGGTCACCCGCTGAGATGGCGGCCGAAGAATTCCAGGATGCGCTGCCAGGCCTCCCCCGCGACCTGGGGCCGGTAACCCGGCCGGTCCACGGCAAAGAAGGCGTGTCCGGCGCCCTCGTAGGTATGGAAGGCATGCACCTTGCCGTGCTTGCGCAGTTCGTTCCGCAGCTCCGCCGTCTCGGCCGGGGACGGATGCTCGTCCTCCGCGCCGAAGAGGCCCAGCAGCGGGCAGCCGAGGTCCTTGGCCAGGTACAGGATCGGTTCGACTGCGATCGGGGAGTCCTCGGGCGGGCGGCGGGCGACGTAGCCCCCGTAGCAGTCCACGGCGGCCTGCAGGTCCAGGCTGCAGGCCGCGAGGAAGGACTGACGGCCGCCCGAGCAGTAGCCGATCGTGCCGACGCGCCGGTTGGACGAGCTGAGTCCGCGCAGGTAGCGGGCGGCACCGGCGACGTCCCCGAGCAGCCGGTCGTCGGGGACGCCGCCCCGCGCCCGGGCCACCGCGGCGGCCTCGCCCGGGTCCGCGCCGGGGGCCTCGCGGCTGTAGAGGTTGGGGCAGACCGCGGCGAACCCCTCGGCGGCGAACCTGCGGGTGATCTCCTTCGTACCGGTGTCGTAGCCGGGCGTGTGGTGGATGACCACCACCCCTCCTACGGGCCCGGGGACCAGCGGCCGCGCGGAGTACGCCTCGATGAGGTCGCCGCGGTGACCGGTCAGGGTGACGGTCTCTGCCAGGAGTGCGTCGTACATGGCCAATGCCTGCCCTTTTCTTCCCTTGCCTGCGCCTGCCCTTGCGCTCGTTGCCTTCCCTGATCCGTGGCAGCGGCCCCGGCGACCGCCGGAATCGCCCCTCCGGAAGGGCCTCCGTCACCCTCCCGGCCCCCATTGCGCCATCCGTGGGCCGGGAGCGGACGGATCGCCAACTCACCAACAGAACAAGGGGTTTGGGAAACGAAGGTGCCGTCCGAGTCCTGACGCCAGGTCACACGATCTTACCAATGTGAGGCTTTTCCGCGTTGCGATGCATTTATCCCGATGTGAATCTGGTATCCCATCGCCAAAAGGAGTTGATCGCATGGTTACGGATCGCACTGCGCCGGTCGAGGCCGGCACTCTGGCCGCCGAGGTCGAGGAGCTGCTGGAACCCGCGGAGGCGGACGGCGTCTTCCGCGACACCCGCGAATGTGGAGGCGGGCTGCTGCTGGGCGCGCTCCTCCTGATCTCGCCGCCGACCCCTCGGCCCAAGACTGACACTCGTTAAGGGGAAAAGCGTTGGCTGAACAGACGCAGGGAGCAGTCCCATTGAGCGCTGTGATCGCCGATGCCGCAACCGGGGTCGCCCTCGCCCTGCGGGGTGAGGGCGGCCCTTACGCGTTGTCGGGCGTACTGCGGCAGGAGGACCCCCTGACCCCGGCCGCCGTCCGGGTGCTCGGCGCCGACGCGCTCGCGCCGTACGCCATGGAGCACCTGACGGCGCCCTTCGGCGCGGACGACGACGCGGTGGTCCGGCAGGCGCTCGCCGCCTATCCGCCGAAAGCGGATGCCTCGGAGGTCTCCCTGTGGAGCTACCGGGGGCTGGCCGAGGCCGCCCACACCTTCCTGCCCGGAGCCGGACGGCAGTGGCCTGCGGTACCCGAGGCCGGGACCGGCTGGGTCGTCAGCGAGCCCTGGCCGAAGCTGTCGCACCAGGTGTCGCAGCTGGCCGCGCTCGCGCTGCCGGGGCTGGCGCCCGGCCTCGCCGAGCAGCTGGCCGCCCGTACCGACGACCTGGCCCGCGGCTTCGTCCGGGCGGTCCGCCGCCGGGACTGGCCGCAGGCGGCCGGCCTGGGCCGCTGGCTGGCCCGGCTGCCCGACGTGCCGCGGACCCTGGGTCTGGACAGCGGGCTGGCGTTCGTCCGGCAGCTGGGCGGCGCCGACCCGCGGGTGACGCTGCACGTCGTGGCCGCCCAGCGATTCCACGGGCGGGGCTGGTGACCGCCGGCCACGGCGACCCCGGGCTGCTGGACCACCTGGTCCGCGGCAGCCTGGGGTGGCTGGAGGGGGCGCGCGAGTCCTTCCGCCTGCCCCCGGACGTGACGACCGACGCCGACCCCAACCTCACCCTCAAACCACTCGGCGAGCTGGCCGAACTGAGCCAGCTGATCGGTGTGCTGCACCCGCGCGACGAGATCCGGCTGACCGCCCGGGAGCTGTTCGCGTTCGCCTGGAACGAGACCCGGGACGGTGAGCTGTTCACCGAGCTGATCCGCGGGGAGCCGTTCGCCACCTATCCGCTGGAGCTCTACGGGACCTTCGCCCAGGCCGGGCTGCGCCACGCCGAGGTCGACGAGCTGCTGCGGACCACCACCCGGCTGCGCGGCTGGCGGGTGGCCCGCGAGGACCACACCCGTACGCTCGGCGTGCTCAACGCGGAGCGGCGGATCGGGCTGCGGCAGCACGCCGACTTCGCCGCCGTACTGGCGCTGACCGGTCTCGGCCGGCTGCCGGAGCCCTGGGCGCTGGACCGCAAGGCGGTCTACGGCGTGACCCATGACGTCTTCCACCTCACCGACTGGGGGCGCAACCGGCAGCGGATGTCCCCCGAACTCGCCGGCTATCTGCGGCTGTGGCTGCCCTCCTGGCTGGAGAACTGGCTGGAGGAGCAGCTGTGGGACCTGGTGGGTGAGCTGCTGGCCGTGACGGCCTGTCTGCCGAAGGCGCCATACCATCCGGTGGTCTGGCAGCGGCTGGCGGAGGTGCAGGCGGCCGACGGAAGCGTGCCGGAGATGGGTGCGGCGCCCGCCTCGGACGACCCCGGCGAGGCCTTCACGGCCTGCTACCACTCCACCCTGGTGACCGCGTTCGCCGCCACCCTCGCCCGGATCGCCGCCGAGGAGGCCGGGTCCGGCCCGACGGGCGGGAACCCGGCACTGGTGGGCGGGCGGACGCCCGGCGAAAGCGAGAGTGCCCCGTGACCGTGACGGCCGCGTCCCCCGCCCTGCTGCACCGGGTCGGCGACCGGGCCCTGGCCTGGCTCGACGACCATCGTGAGTACTTCCGGCTGACCCCCGACGACTGCGTCGACAACAGCACGGTCGTCGAACGGCTCAAGCCCATCGGGGAGCTGGCGCTCAATATGCGGGTGCTGTTCCGGGAGGGGGTGGCCGGCTCCCGGCAGCAGGCCCGCGCCGGGCAGCTGCTGGACTTCACCTGGCGGGAGCTGCTCGACGGCGGCAACGTACTGGCCCGGCTCCAGCACGACGAGCCGCTGTCGCCGGTGCCGCTGGAGGTCTATGCGACCTTCCACGAGCTGGGCCACCGCCATCCGGGGCTGGAGGCGGCGGTACGGACCGGCCGGCGCACCCTCACCTGGACGACGCTGGAGATGGTGCCCAACCGGCGGCTCGGGGTGCTCAACGCCGAGCGCAAGCTGGGCCTGGTGCCCAGCGGCGACTTCGACGAGGCGGTGGCCCGCACCTGGCTGGGGCAGCTGCCCGAGCCGTGGACGGTGCAGCTGCACATCGGCTACGACATCACCCACACCGTCTTCCACCTCACCAACTGGGGCGAGTTCCCGGAGCGGATCCCGCCGGAGATCGCCGACTATCTCACGCGCTATCTGCCGGCGTGGCTGGACGACTGGGCGGACCTGGAGCACTGGGACCTGCTGGGCGAACTCCTCGTCGTGGACGCCTGTCTGCCGCGGCCCACCCTGGACGCGGGGCTGTGGGAGCGGTACGCCGCCGCGCAGGACGGTTCCGGTGCGATGCCCATCCAGCGCGGGATGCCGCAGGGCGATCCGGCGCGCGTCTTCGACCTGGTCCACCACCCCACCCTGGTCGCCGCGTTCGCCTCCGCGATGGCCACCTCCCGGGCGCTGTCCGCCGCCTGATGAACGCGGCATGCGGCACCACGCTCGCCGACCGCCTGGCGGACGCGGTCGCCCGTATCAACGCCCCGGACGTGGTGCTCGCCGTGACCCGGCACGGTGTGCGGACCGTCCTCACCGGGGGTTCTGCGCTCTCGCCGCCGACGCCGCGGCATGCCCTGCGCTACGAACTGGGCTCGCTGTCCAAGACCTTCACCGTGCTGCTGCTGGCCGAGCTGGCCAGAGCCGGGGCACTCGCCCTGGACGACCCGCTCTCCGCCCACCTCCCGCCGGACCTGCCACTGCCGCATCCGCACGCGCGCCGGATCACCCTGTGGCATCTGGCCACCCACACCTCGGGGCTGCCGCGGATCCCCGCCGACCTGGTCGCCGGTGCGCTGCTGCGTCCGTACGACAACGGGTACGCCGCCTACGACACCGAGCGGCTGCTGCGCACCTTCGCCCGCACCCGGCCCCGGAACCGGCCGGGCACCCGCTGGCGGTACTCCAACTTCGCGGTGGCGCTGCTCGGCCCGGCCCTGTCCCAGGCCGCCGGCGCCGGCTACCCCGCGCTGCTCAGGGAGCGGGTGCTGGGCCCGCTCGGGCTGACCGGCACCACCCTGGGACCGGGGGCCACCGGCACCGACGCCGTCGGCCACCGGACGAACGGGGTGACGCCGGTGGCCAGCGCCGACATGGGCGCCTTCGCCGCCTCCGGCGCGGTCCGGTCCACCCCCGGCGATCTGCTCGGCTACCTGGAGGCGCACCTCTCCCCCGAGGGCACACCGCTGTCCGGGCCGCTGCGTGACGTCCAGGTCCCCCTGCTGCGCCGCGGCTGGCGGCACCGGCACACCCACACCCTGACGTGGTATCACCACCCCGCTCCGCACGGCCCGTTGCTCTTCCACCTGGGTGCGACGTTCGGGCAGCAGGCGTTCCTCGGCTACCACCCGGCGACCCACACCGGCCTGGCCGCCCTCGCGACCCGGCGCGGCCGCACCTGCCGGCTGACCGACACCGCCTACGACCTGCTGTACGCCCTGGCCGGCGAGCCGACGCTCTGAACCGGCCCGGGCTTCAGCGGAAGCGGGGCCCCGGCATCGACGTCCCTGGACAGCGCACCTAGATCTCTCCGGCCGCGATCCGGGCGAGGATCGTCTCGGGCCGCTCGGCGCAGGACCGCTGGAAGGCCTCCTCGTAGGCCCGGTCACCGATCGCGGCGCGGGCCCGCCGTTCGCACTCCTCGCGGACCGCCCCCAGCTCGGGCACACCGCGCTGCGGATATCCGACGGTGCGCCAGACGGCCTTGCCCATGCCGTAGGCCCGGGCGGCGGCCGCGCCCTGGTCCTGGGCGGCCAGCGCGGCGGCGAGCAGGTCCAGGCCGAGCCCGGTGCCGAAGCTGTCACCGGTGCCCGGTTTGGCGGCGAGCATCGCGCGGGCGTGGTGCTCCGCTTCCGCGGGCCGCCCCTGGTAGAGCGAGATCAAGGAGAGCTGGTAGTCGACGTAGGAGCGGAACCAGGGGGTGCCGCGGCGCACACAGGCCCGGCGCAGTGCGGTCGCCCCGGCCCGCGACTCGGTGAGCCGGCCCAGGGCGGTGAGCGCGAACACCCGCAGGAGCTGGCAGCGCAGCCGGCCCGGGGTGGCGTACGGGTCGCCCGGTGTGCGGCCGAGGGCCTGTTCCGCGACGGTGCGGGCGGTCAGCGGCCGGCCGGCCATCAGGTGGGTGGTGCCGATGAGGTACGAGGCGTCGAGCGCCGCCTCCGCCCGGCCGCCCGCGCGCGCCGCGTCGGCGCACTGCCGGCCCAGCGCGCCCGCGGTCGCCAGATCGTCCTGGTAGAGGGCGATGATGCCGAGCACCCACAGCGCCCGGGTGCGAGCCGGTCCCGGGCCGCGGTGTGCCGCGACGGCACGGACCAGGTAGCCGTGGGCCTCCTGGGGACGGCCGTCGCAGCTCCAGACGAATCCGATCGACGCGCTCAGCTCCAGGGCCCGCTCCGGATCGGCGGCCAGGAGGTGGTCCAGGGCGGCGCACAGGTCGACGTGGGCGTCGGTGACCTTGGTGTGCCAGCCGGGGTGATCGGGCCCCTGGAAGCCGTCCACGGCACCGTGCGCGAAGGAGACGAAGTGCGCGGCGTGCCGGCTCGCCAGCTCCGCCGCCTCGCCCAGTTCGCCGAGCCACATCCGGCCGTACTCGCGCAGCGTGTCGAGCATCCGCCACCGGGCACCCTCGCGGCTGATGACGGACTTGGCCGCCAGACCGGCGAGTACGGTGCGGATGTCCTGCTCGGCGAGCGGGCCACCGGCGCACACCGCCGCCGTGGCCTGCGCGTCGAAGGTGCCGCGGAAGACGGAGAGCCGGGCCCACAGCAGCCGTTCCAGCGGCGCGCACAGCTCATGGCTCCAACCGATGGCGCAGCGCAGTGTCCGGTGCCGTGGCGGGAACGCCGGCCGGTCTCCGTCGAGGGTGTCGAAGCGGGAGGTGAGCCGCTCGGCGACGCGCTCGACGGAGCTGGTCGCCAGCTGGGCGCCGGCCAGCTCCAGGGCGAGCGGGATGCCTTCGAGGCGTCGGCAGATGGTGCCGGCGGCCGCCGCGTACCGGGCGTCGGTGAGCCGCAGTCCGGGGGCGGCGGCGCGGGCCCGGTCGGCGAGCAGGGTCAGTGCGTCGTTGTCGCCCGTGCAGGGCAGCGGGCCGATCTCCGTGACCCGCTCACCGGCGAGATCCAGCGGCTGCCTGCTGGTCACGAGCACGGTCACGTGGGGCGCGGTGGTCAGCAGGTCGCCGAGCAGGTCACGGCAGGCGTCGACGAGATGCTCGCCGGAATCCAGCACCAGGAGCAGCCGTTTGTCGGCGAGCCAGGAGCACAGCGCCGCGACCGGTGCGCGCGTGGTGTGGTCGGCGAGCCCGACGGCGTCGCAGACCGTGGCGGGCAGCAGCTCGTCCCCTCTCAAGGGCCACAGGTCGGCCCAGCCCACGCCGTCGGGGAACCGGGGCGCCGCGGCCCGTGCGGCCCGTAGGGCGAGGCGGGTCTTCCCCACGCCACCGGGTCCGGTCAGGGTGATCAGCCGGTGTTCCGCCAACTCCCGGCCGATGCGGCGTAATTCGGCCCGTCGGCCGACAAAGCTGGTCGACTCCTCGGGAATATCGCTCACCACGTGCCCAGTCTGCACGAGTCGGCGGGCCGGGTGGCGCGGGGTGGCGCAGGTGGGCAGGGCACGAAGTTGACGCCGGCGGGGCGGGGCCGCGGGCGTCAGGGCGTCACGATGGGGAAGGCGGGGCGGGGAGTGGTGAGGAGGCCGAGGAGCCGGCGGAGCGCTCCGGTCTCGCCCTGTTGGGCTGCCTCGCCCTGTTGTGCGGCGTCGGCCGGGTCCCGGGTGGCGAGCAGTGCGAACAGCTGGGGTCTGGTGAGGGTGAGCGCCAGGTCCGGGCCGCGGCCGTCGGGTGCGGCGGGGGCTCCGGGCGAACTGCGGTGGGTCAGCGCGCCGTTGGACAGGGTCAGCCGCCAGGTCCGGTCCTCATCGGGGAGGTAGAGGTCGAGGGTGAGCGCCGTGGACCAGGCGCGGGGGCCGTCGACGCGGATGGCGAGCGAGTCCAGGAGCTGGTCGACGGTGAGGGCCCGGGCCAGCTCGGGGCTGGTGGTGTCCAGCCGTACGTCGGCGAGGGTGCCGCGCAGTTCCATGGCGCCGGTGAGGTAGAAGTTGCGCCAGGTACCGTTCTCGCAGCCGTGGCCCAGCCGCTCGTAGACGAGGGCGAGTTCGCGCCGGGCGCGGAGGTTCTTCGGGTCGGCGAAGACGGCGTGGCACAGGAGGGTGGCGGCGAACCGGAGGTCGCCGTCGGCGGCGTACTGTTTGCCCGCGTCCACGGTGGCCTCGATGCCGCCCAGGGTGTGGACGTAGCGCTTGGCCTGTTCGGCGGGCGGGTGCTCCCAGAGGTGGGCGGGGTTGCCGTCGAACCACCCCAGGTAACGCTGGTAGATCCCCTTGACGTTGTGGCTCAGCGAGCCGTAGTACCCGTGGTTGGCCCATACCTGTTCCAGGCCCGGCGGGAGCCGCAGTTCCTCGGCGATCTCGGGTCCGGTGCGGCCCTCGTTGAGCAGCCGCAGGGTCTGGTCGTGCAGATAGGCGTACAGGTCACGCTGGTCGGCCAGCAGGGCCCGGATCCGCTCCCCGCCCCAGGTCGGCCAGTGGTGGGAGGCGAAGGCGACCTCCGCCTCGTCGCCGAAGAGGGCGAGCGCCTCGCCCAGGTAGCGGGACCAGACCCGGGTGTCGCGGACGACGGCGCCGCGCAGCGTCAGGATGTTGTGCATGGTGTGGGTGGCGTTCTCGGCCAGGCAGAGCGCCCGGTGCGCCGGGAACCAGAAGTTCATCTCGGCGGGCGCTTCGGCGCCCGGGGTGAGCTGGAAGACGATGGGGACGCCGTCGAGGATCTCCTCCTGGCCGGTGCGGGTGATGTCCACGGTGGGCGGGATCAGGCTCACGGTGCCGGTGGAGGGGGTGGTGCCCAGGCCGCAGCCGATCTGTCCGTCCGGCCCCTTGGGCAGCTCGGTGCCGTACATGTAGACGGCGCGCCGCCGCATCGCGGTGCCCGCGTAGAGGTTCTCGCCGACCGCGTGGTCGAGGAAGCCGGCGGGCGCGAGCACCGGTACGGGGTGGTGGCCGGGCGGCAGGACACCGCGGGCACCGCCGAAGTGGTCGACATGCGAGTGCGTATAGATCAGGCCGGTGACCGGCCGGTCACCGCGGTACTGGCGGTAGAGCTCCAGGGCCGCGGCCGCGGTCTCCACGGAGATCAGCGGATCGACGACGATCACGCCGTGGTCGCCTTCGACCAGCGTCATATTGGACAGGTCCAGGCCGCGGGCCTGGTAGATGCCGTCGGTGACCTCGTACAGGCCCTGCCGGCTCACCAGCCGGCCCTGGCGCCAGAGGCCCTCGTGCGCGGTCTCGGGGCAGTTCTGGGCCAGGAAGCGGTACGCCTCGGCGTCCCAGACGATCCGGCCGTCGTCCGTGGTGACCTCGGGCGGGTCGAGCGGGGCGATGAAGCCGCGGTCGGCGTCGGCGAAGTCTTCGTGATCATCCACGGGCAGAGCGGTCACAGGACGCCACCTCTCCGGGGCGGTCGACCGGAGCCACACCCCGTACCGCACACCCCATACCCCAGCCCCCATGAGACCGGTTTATCCCATTTTAGGAGGTGGGCGCATACGTGGATACGGACGTCCGCAGGCCACCCTCGGCGACCGCAGCCGCCGACCCGCCCACCACACCAGGTGGGGCGAGCGGGCCGGCGCCGGGTCACACTCCCCCGCCACGGGGAGCATGCGTCACGTGGGGGTGCGGCGGCTCTTGGCTGCCACGGCCACACACAGGGCGCCCAGCAGGAATGTCAGGGCACCGATGACGACGTTGTTCCAGACGACACCGGCGTCCGGGCCGGCGCCGACGATCCATGGCGAGATGACCAGCCAGGCACCGATCGCGCACATCGCGCCGCTCAGGCCGTACATCCGCTCGGGGGTCACGGTGAAACCGATCGCCAGCAGGGCGATCGCGACACCGAGGATGAGGTTGTGCGTCGTGAGCGCGGGCTGGGAGGCCGAGAAGTGGACGATCCACGGAGAAGCGGCGCAGTACAGGCCGACCAGGAACACCGGTCCGTCGACGAGTACCACGTCACGTCCGCCGAGAACCCGCTCGTACCGAGCCTGCATCTCAGATGCGTCGGGGTGACCTGCGAGATCTCCCCTGTGGTGTGAGACGTCGGCCATGCGACTCGCCTCCTTCGTTCGCAAGTCCGGCCGTTATCGCGCGGCATCGGGCCGCACATCTTTATTTTGCCCTTATGTCTCCTTTATGGATAGATGAGGCGAAAACGCGGGGAAGTGTCCCGGCCACGCCCGGCTCACCCGCGGTCCAGCGCCCTCCCCAGCCCCAGGTTCCAGCGTCCGCCCCGGCCACTCAGCTCGGTCACGGTCAGCGGCGCCACATCCAGGCGCCAGAACGCGTCCACCGGAACCCCCAGCGCACACACCGCCACGGCCCGTACGACATCCGGCTCGACCACCGCCAGCACCCGGCCCGGCTCCCGGGCCGCAGCGGACAGCCAGTCGCCGATCCGGCCGCACAGCCGTCGCAGCGACTGCCCGCCATGCCCGTCGAAGTCCGGGTCGGAGAGCCAGGCGGAGACCGCCGCCGGTTCGGCGTCGGCGACCTCGGCCAGAGTCCGGCCGCGCCAGCCGCCCATCGCGCAGCCCGCCAGCTCCGGCGCGGACCGGGCGGACAGCCCGAGCGCCACGGCGGTGTCCCGGCACCGGACGGAGGGCGAGGCGAGGACCCGGCCGGCGGCCGGCAGCGACCCGGCGACGGCCCGGGCACGGCGCAGCCCCGCCGCGCTCAGCGGGCCGCCGTCGTCGAAGCGCACCTCGCACTGCGCCTCCCCCGCGGCCGGTGAGACCAACATCACCCGAGTTGTCATGCCCACTCCCTCACTCTGCGCCGTCCGCCAACCGACCGTACGTACAGGGGAGTTGCCCGGACGACGCGCCCTGCCCTGCGCCTCTCCGCCCCCTCCATGGCCTTGGCCCGGGAACCGGGGCGCGGTACCTTCCCGATGATATTGACGGCGACATGACGGAAGCCGGTGGGATCCCGGCGCGGTCGCGCCACTGTATGTCCGGTTATGACCAGCCCATCGGGGCCGGGGCCGGATAAGCCAGACCCGGCATGTCGTCACGCACTCCACCGAACAGGGACGCGAGTTCCCCTCACAGGAGGTTCTGCCATGGCTCAGACCATCGCACCCCCGGCCGCCGGCGCCGCCCCCGCTCCGCTCCCCCTCAAGACGATCGCCCCGTGGGCACTGTTCGTCGGCGTCCTGATGCTGGTTCTGCTGTACTTCGTCGGCGCCGAGCAGGGCGCCACCTCTCTGCTGTCCGGTACGGACGTCCACGAGTGGGTCCACGACGGGCGCCACCTGCTCGGCTTCCCCTGCCACTGATCGGACGCCGCACCATGAACTCCGTCACCGTCAGAAACCTCCTGGTGCGCGGGATGCTCGCCGGTCTGGCCGCCGGTCTCCCGGCCCTCGTCACCGCCTATCTGCTCGGCGAGCCGCACGTGGACGCCGCCATCGCGTTCGAGGAGGCCCACAGCCACGCCCACGGGGACGAGGTGGAGGTCGTCAGCCGCGCCATGCAGTCCACCGCGGGGCTGGCCACCGGCATCCTGGTCTACGGCGTGGCGCTGGGCGGTATCGCCGCGCTGGTCTTCTGCTTCCTGCTGGGGCGGATCGGCCGGTTCAGCACCCGGGCCACGGCCGCGCTGCTCGCCGCGGGGGCGCTGCTGGTCTACCTCGTACCGTTCCTGAAGTACCCGGCCAACCCACCGGCCGTCGGCGACCCCGACACCATCGGCCAACGGACGGCCCTGTACTTCCTGATGATGCTGCTCGGCATCCTGCTGGCCGTCGGCGCGACGCTCCTCGGCCGGCGACTCGCTCCCCGGCTGGGCAACTGGTACGCCACGGTGGCGGGCGGCGCCGCGTTCGTGGTCGCCATCGGGATCGCGTACGCCTTCCTCCCGGCCTACGACAATGTGCCGCACGGGTTCCCCGGCACGCTGCTCTGGCAGTTCCGGCTCTCGACGCTCGCCGTCCAGCTGGTGCTGTGGACCGCCTTCGGGCTGGTCTTCGGTCATCTGGCGGAGCGCGTCGTCCCGGCGCGTCAGGAGGCGCCCGCGGTCGAGGAAGCGGCACCCGTCGCATCCTGACCCAGGCACCCTGAGGAGAGAAGGGCCCGCGGCCATGCGCCGCGGGCCCTTCTCCCATTGGCGTGCCAACAGCGGAAGTTCTCCGCGCGGGGCCCTTCAGCAGAATCAGATGCGCGGGGCCCCTTCAGCAACATCAGATGGTGGTGAACCGCAACTCCGGGCGTCCCCACGCAATCTTCGGCGGCGTCGGGGCGACCGTCCCCACCCGCTCGGCGCCCAAGCGCCGGTAGAACTCCTCGGCCGGGGGATGGGAGACCACACGGACGTCGGTCAGGCCGGCCTCCCTGGCCTGGCCGATCATGTGCGCGATGAGGAGTCGGCCGACGCCCCTTCCCTGCGCGCTGTCCGCCACGAAGGCCAGGTCCAACTCCGGTGGCTCCAGCACCAGGGCGTAGAAGCCCAGCAGTTGCCCGACCGCGTCGACGGCCACGAAAACCTGGTGCCGGGCGATGTAGTCGGCGGTGACCCGGTAATCGGCGATGATCGAGGCGTACTCCCCCTGGTAGGCGCCGGATTCCTGGATCAGTGTGGTGAGGCGCTCCGCGTCCTGCCCAACTGCGCGCCTGATCGTTATGGAATGCATCCGTCGCAGTGTAGGCGTGGGCCCCATGCCCCTATGTGCCCGCGTGCCGCCCCAGGTAGATGACGAGTGCCAGGAAGACCAGCACCAGATGCGTGACGATGATGGAGAGCAGCACCTGCCGCCACCGGCTGCGCCGGGGCGTGCGGGGGCCGACCAGTATCGCGCCCGGCAGCCGCGCCAGCTGGGCCCCGGGCCGGACCGCGGTGGTACGGGCCCGCCGGACACCGCAGCGTGCTGAGCCTCGGCAGCGAACGGTGGCCTCCGGGCAGCGGCGGCCGTGTCCGCGGACCACGCGGAGCGGTCCCCGTCCGGGAGACCGGCCCCGGCACGGCCCGGAGGGCGAGGGTATGCAGGTGCGCGAACGGACCGCCCGCCAGGGCGGCGGCCCCTTCCGCCTCGGTACGCCGGTCATCCACGATCACCCTGCCCCGGCCGCCGGACCGGCGATAGCGCCCACGCCTGTTCTCCGCGTTCCGGCCGAGCGGCCCTCACGTTGCCTGCAACTGTAATGCCTTCCCCCAAGGCCGGTGCCGGGGACCGGCCTCCCGGCGAGCGGGAGGAGGATCCCGGGCAGCGGAGCTGACGGCGTGTCGACAGGTGGCCGCTGCACGCACCTTCGCCGTTGGGTTACCCCGTGTGGCGAGCGGTGGTGATCGACCATAGCTTCGGCCTCATGGCGCTACGACAGATGACATACATGGGATGCGTCGCCGCGGTGATGGCCGGCGGACTGGGCGCGGCCACTCCGAGCGACGCCACGGGACGGCTGGTCGTCCACTCCGGCGAATCCATCCAGCGGGCGGTGGACGCGGCGCGGCCGGGCGACACCATCAAGATCAGGCCCGGTGAGTACCGGGAGAACGTGGTGATCGACAAATCCGGGCTCCACCTGGTCGGATCCGGGAAGGTGGTGATCAGACCGCCCGGCACCCGGGCGCGGGACGCCTGCGGTGCGCAGAGCGGCAGCGGCATCTGTGTCGTCGGCCGCAAGGACCGCCCGGTCCGTGACGTCACCCTCCGTGGGCTGACCGTCGAGGGGTTCGCGCGCAACGGCATCTGGGCGTCCGACACCGAGCGGCTCTCCGTCATCGATGTGGCCGCGCGGAAGAACGGTGTGTGGGGCATCGCCCAGCAGAAGTCCACCCGCGGTGTGATCAAGGGCAACGACGTCACCGAGAACGGCGACGCCGGCGTCTTCGTGGCGAACACGGTCACCGAGGAGGGCGGCGCCCCGGACCTCGGGGGCACCCGGATCGAGCACAACCGTATGTGGAACAACCGGATCGGCCTGACGGTCCGCCGGGTCAGGAACCTCACGGTCGCCCACAACAGCATGACCGGGAACTGCGGCGGCCTCTTCATCGTCGGCGACGAGTCGCGCCCCCGGGCCGGCGAGCTGACCGTGCGCGACAACGACATCTCCCGGAACAACAAGCAGTGTCCCGCCACCAAGCGGCTGCCGGCCCTCCAGGGCTCCGGCATCGTCCTCACCGGCACCGAGAAGGCGCGGGTGGTGAACAACCGGATCCAGGGCAATGCGGGCAAGTCCCCGCTCTCCGGCGGTGTCGTGGTCTTCCAGAGCTTCGTCAAGGCGCTCAGCGAGAACAACGACGTCCTCGACAACACCCTGACGGACAACGAGCCGGCCGATCTGGTCAACGGGGACACCAAGGGCAAGGGGAACCGGTTCAGCCGCAATTACTGCCGGACGTCGAAGCCGGCCGGTCTGTGCGGCAAGTCCTAGACAGCCCTGGCGAGTCGGAGAGTCGGAGAGACGGAATGACCACCGTAAGTCCCACCCCCCAGCCGGCCATGCGGCTGCGCGAGCTGATCTTCGGAGCCGCGTGCGCGGCGGCCGTGCGGGCCGCGGCGCGGCTCGGCGTCGCCGACGCCCTCGGTGACCGGCCCGCCACGGCCGAGGAACTGGCCGTGGCGGTCCACACCGAGCCGGGCCCGCTGCGGCGGCTGCTGCGCGCGCTGTCCTGCTACGGGATCTTCGCGGAGACCGACGACGGACGGTACACCCATACCGAGATGTCCCGGTTGCTGCGCGAGGACACCCCGCACAGCCTGCGCTACATCTCCCTGTGGTGCACCGAGCCGTGGACCTGGGAGGCCTGGCCCCGGCTCGACGAGGCGGTGCGTTCGGGCCGCGATGTCTTCGACGGTCTGTACGGCAAGGGCTTCTTCGACTATCTCCACGAGGACGCGGCGGAGTCCGCCGAGGTCTTCGACCGGGCCATGACCACGTCAAGCCGGCAGTCGGCCGACGATATCGCGGGGCTGCTCGACCTCACCGGGGTGTCGTCGGTGGCGGACATCGGCGGCGGCCAGGGGCACGTCCTGGCCAGCCTGCTGGAGAAGTACCCCGCCCTGGAGGGCACGCTGCTCGACCTGCCCACGGTCGTGGCGAACCCGGACCCCCGGCTGCGCGCCGGCGGTGCGCTCGCCTCACGGGTACGGCTGGTGCCCGGCGACTGCCGCGACGACATCCCCGTCCGGGCCGATGTCTACATCATCAAGAACATCCTGGAGTGGGACGACGAGAGCACCCGCCGGACGCTGGCCAACGTCATCAGGGCCGCCCGGCCGGGCGCCCGCGTGGTGATCATCGAGAACCTGGTCGACGACAGCCCCTCGATGAAGTTCACCACCGCCATGGACCTGCTTCTGCTCCTGAACGTCGGCGGCGCCAAGCACTCCAAGGAGAGCCTGGTCAGCCGGATGACCCAGGCCGGGCTGGAGGTCGGCGAGATCCTGGTCGTCAACCCGTATCTGCACGCCTTCGAGTGCACCGTCCCGGGGTGAGGCGGTCCGGGTCATGAGGAAACGCGTGCGCGGCGGGCCGCCCGGTGAGGAGCCTCCTCCCGGCCGGGCGGCCGCGTACCCGTCAGCCGTCGCGCTCCCAGCGATAGAACTCGTGGGCCATGGCGTCCTTGGGGCTGCGCCAGGTCTCCGGGTCGTACGCGCTGACGTAGGCGGACAGCTTCTCGCTCACCGCGCGGAACTCGGGGTGCCCGGTGACCTTGGCGATCTCCGGTCCCGGGGGCCGGTCGGACTCGATGAGGTGCAGATACACCTCGCCGAACTGGAAGAGGGCCCGTCGCGAGACGCCGACCAGGTGCGGCAGCTCCGTACGGTCGGAGGCCGAGAAGACCTCGGCGATGTCCGGAGCCGAGCCGGGTTTCATACGGGCGACGATCAGAGCGTGATGCATCGGGGGTTTCCCTTCGTTGCCGCCGGTGGGCGGTCCGCCTCCGGTGGACGGTCCGCTGCCGCCGGTGGACGGTCCGGACGCGGTCCGGCGGGGCGTCAGCTGACGGTGGTGGTCCGCAGCTCGCGGTCCCGCTGTTCGATCTTGTCCCGGATGAGCTCCATCTGGATCCGGGAGTTGCGGTTGATGAGCTCGGTCATGCCCTTGTCGTCGACCGGGGCCTGGGGCTTCATGGCGAAGTCCTGGGTCCAGTGCATGGACGTGCCGCCGGGGATCTCGGTGTACCGCCAGTGGATGTCCATGTGCTCGAACGGGCCGGTCTCCACCCGGCGGGCGCGGACACTGCGGTTCCGGCGGTCGATGACGCGCTCGGAGACCCAGCTCCAGACGGTGCCGTTGTCGTCCGGGTGCATCGTCAGCCGGAAGGTGGTCTTGTCGCCCTCGCGGGACAGCACTTCGACGGCGGCGTACTCGCTGAACAACTGCGGCCAGTCCTCGATGTCGTTGGTGATGTCCCAGACGAGGTCGAGCGGCGCGGCGATGGTGATGTCGTTCTCGGTGTGGCCGGGCATATCAGGCTCCTGTCGTAGGCACCGCCGCCTTTTCGGCGCCGGCGTATTCGGTGTTGACGAGGTCGAGGAAGTCACGCGGCGTCTTGCAGCGCTCCGCGTCGGTCGGCATCGGCCGGCCCTGCCGGTTCTCCAGCTCGCCGACGATGCCGAGCAGGCCGAGCGAGTCGAGGCCGAACTCGGCGAACGGCGTATCGGCGCGGTTGGTCAGGTCCTGCGGGTCGATGGTGAGGCCGGCGGCCGACTTCATCAGCGCCGCCAGCTCGTCGAGCGTCAGTTGAGCGGTCATGACGGGATCTCCTTCTCACGAGGGGGACGTCGGGCCGTGCCGCAGCACCATCGCCGCGTTCGAGCCCATCAGTCCCCGGCTCAGCACCAGCGCCGTGCGCAGTTCGCCGCGGCGGGCCCGGCCGGTCACCACGTCGATGTCGTGGCACACATCGACGACGTTGGGGGTGGGCGGCACCAGACCGTGCTCCATGGCGAGCACCGCCGCCGCGATGTCCAGGACGGGGGCACCGCAGTACGCCCGGCCGGTGCCGGTCTTGGGCGCGGTGACCGGGACCCTCGCCGCGTGCCGGCCCAGGGCGTCCACGATGGCCAGGGCCTCGGCCCGGTCGGCGGAGGGGACGCCGAGGGCATCGGCGAACACCACGTCGATCTCCTCCGGTTCGCACCGGGAGTCCTCCAGCGCCCCGCGGATGGCGTGGGCGAGCCCGTCGCGGGACTCCTGCCACAGCGAGGCCCCGGTGAACGTCGCGGCGTGCCCGGAGAGCACGGCCCGGACCGGAGCACCGCGCCGCACGGCCGCGGCGGCCTCCTCGACGACCAGCATCGCGCCGCCCTCGGCGGGCACGAATCCGCAGGCGCCGCCGGTGAACGGACGGTAGGCGCGATGCGGGTCGTCGACCGTGCTCAGATCCTCGTAGCCGAGCTGGCAGACGATCGAGTAGGGGGCCAGCGGTGCCTCGGCGGCGCCCACGACGACGGCGTCCGTGCCGCGCCGTATGGTGCGGCAGGCGTGCGCCAGGGCGTCCAGGCCGCCCGCCTCGTCGCTGGCCACGACGCCGCAGGGGCCCTTGAATCCGCCGCGGATGGAGATCTGTCCGGTGCTGGCGGCATAGAACCAGGCGATGGACTGGTACGGGCCGACATGGCGGGAGCCCTGGCCCCAGAGCCGTTGCAGCTCGCGCTGGCCGAACTCGCCGCCGCCGGAGCCGGCGGCCGTGACGACGCCCACCGCGAACGGCGAGTCGTTGTAATCGGCACGGCCGAGCCGGGCGTCGTCCAGCGCCAGGTTGGCCGCCGCCATGGCGAAGTGGGTGAACCGGTCGGTCTGGACGAGGTAGCGCTCCTCGATCAGATCCCCCGGGTGGAAGTCGCGGACCTCACCGGCGACCTTGAGCGGCAGGTGCTCGCAGCCCTCGCGGGTCACCCGGTCCAGGACGCTGATGCCGTCCGCGGTCGCTTTCCAGAAGGCCTCGGTGTTCACGCCGTTGGGGGCGATCACGCCGATGCCGGTGACGACCGAACGCCGTTCTGCCGGGGAGTTCATCGCGCCCTCCCGCCTTGCCGGGTCAGCACGACCGCTGACTGGAATCCGCCGAATCCGCTGCCGACCGAGAGCACCGAACGCATCGGCACCTCCCGTGCCGTCCTGGGCACGTAGTCGAGGTCGCACTCCGGGTCCGGGGTCTCGTAGTTGGCCGTGGGCGGCACGACCTGGTGGGTCAGTGCCAGCACACAGGCGACGATCTCGATGGCGCCGATCGCGCCGAGCGAGTGGCCCACCATGGATTTGATGGAGCTCATCGGCACGTCGTGGGCACGGGCGCCCAACGACCGCTTGACCGCGGCCGTCTCGTGCCGGTCGTTCTGCTGGGTGCCCGAGCCGTGCGCGTTGACGTAGTCGACCTGGGCGGGGTCGAGCCGGGCATGGGCGAGGGCGTTGTTGATCGCCTCGGCCATTTCCAGGCCCTCCTGGGTGAGCCCGGTCATGTGGTAGGCGTTGCCGAAGGTGGCGTAGCCGCGGATCTCGCAGTGGACGGTCGCGCCGCGGGCGCGGGCGTGTTCCAGTTCCTCCAGGATGACGACGGCGCCGCCCTCGCCCATGACGAAACCGTCGCGGTGGGCGTCGAACGGGCGGGAGGCGTGGGCGGGGTCGTCGTTGTTCGCGGAGGTCGCCTTGATGGCGTCGAAGCAGGCCACGGTGATCGGGGAGATCGGCGAGTCGGACGCGCCCGCGATGCAGATGTCGACCCGGCCCTCCTCGATCGAGTGGAAGGCGTAGCCGATGGCGTCGAGGCCGGAGGTACAGCCCGTGGAGACGGTCTGCACCGGGCCGTGGGCGCCGACCTGTTCGGCCACCGCGGAGGCGAGCGAGCTGGGGGAGAACGCCCGCTCCAGGTAGCGGCCGGCCGGGCGGTGGTCGACGTCCCACCGACTGCCGTGGTCGCTGACGGCGACATAGTCGTGTTCGAGGCGGGTGGTGCCGCCGACCGCGGTGCCCAGGGACACCCCGATGCGCCAGGGGTCCTCCTGCCCGGTGTCCAGTCCGGCGTCGCGCAGCGCCTCGGCCGCGGCGACCATGGCGAACTGGATGTACCGGTCGGAGCGGGCGATCTTGTCCTGGGACAGCCCGTGCTCCGAGGGATCGAAGTCGCACTCGGCGGCGATACGTGAGCGGAACCCCTCCGGGTCGAAGAGGGTGATGCCACGGGTCGCCGTCCGGCCTGCGGACAGCAGGTCCCAGAAGGCCGGTACTCCCACACCGCCGGGCGCGACGATCCCGATCCCGGTGACCGCCACGCGGCGGGTCATGACACCGGCTCCGTACGTTCGGGAGGCGCGGCCGGGGTGCTGTCCTCCGTGGCCTCGGTGTCGACGTGGCCCAGTTCGGGACGCGGGGCCAGCGGGCCGAGGTGGAAGACCATCCGGGCCTCCACGTCTCCCACGTTGCGGAAGCGGTGCCGCATGTACGGCGGGATCATCAGCCCCTGGTCCGGGCGCAGCGGGTACGTCTCCCCGTCCAGGTCCACTTCGAGCGAGCCCTGGACGACGTAGACGAACTCCTCGGAGTACGGGTGGTAGTGCTCGCCGATGCGCTCACCGGGCTGGACGAGGGCCATGCCCATGAAGCCGCTCGTGGCGCCCACCGCGCCGGGGGTCAGCATGGCGCGCAGGTCGCCTCCGCGCCGGCGGTTGGGCTTGGTCTCGCTGAGGTCCACGATGCGTGGGCGGTGCGTGGTCATGGCTGATTCCTCCAGTGGCGTGGGCGGGCGGTTGGGCGGGCGGGGGACGGGTGGCGCGGCGGGCGAGGCGGACGCGGTCAGGCGTCCGCGGCCCGGCGGTCGGTGATCAGGGTCATGTCGGAGCGGGCGAGGAGGCTCGCCAGCTCACGGTCGGTGGACAGCCCGCCGGTCACCTCGGTGTCGAGGAGACGCCGGAGGACGGCCGTCTTGCGGGGGCCGCGTGCGCCGAGCGCCAGCAGGGGGTCGGTGTCGAGGGGGATCTTCAGATCGATGAGCCGGACGACGATGTCGTCGCGCTGGAAGATGGTGCTGCCCACAACAGGGCAGGACGGGTCGTCGGCGGTCAGCTCGTCCTGGCGGGCCAGCATCCGGGCCAGCGCCAGCCCGCAGCCTTCACGGACGGGGTAGAGCAGCGCGTGCCGCCGTACGCCCTCGGGCGCCGCGCCGTGCACGTGGTGGACGGCGGGCAGGGCGGCGCGGGTGAAGAACACCCGGGCGGAGTTGGGGTCGCTGAGGTCGCGGTCCTGCTCCAGGTAGGGGTTGATGGCCTCCTCGACGGCCCGGACCTCGGGCTGCCGGGAGATGTGGCGCAGCGCGGCGACCAGGTCGCCCTGTACCTCGACGGCCCGTACGACGCGGTTGCCGTGCATGAACAGGGTGGTGCGGCGCAGCCTGGTGACCTCGTCGACCCGGGCCTCCGGAGAGGAGTAGCCGGCGAGGATCTCGGCGACCTTCTCCTCGCTGCCGGGCTTGACGGTGAAGGTCAGCGCGTGCCGGACCACACCGTCGCCGACGCGGGGGCGGGCCTGCAGCCGGCCCTTGGGGGCATCGGGCGCGACGGTGGCGGCGTTCGAGGTCTCGCGCAGGACGCTGAAGCGCAGCGAGCGGGTGTCGCGGACGCAGGAGTGCAGCGGCTGGACCATCTTGACGTGTTCCTCACTGTTGACCCAGGCGAGGAAGGGCGGGGCGCTCTCCCATTCGCTGGTGATGAGCCATTGGGAGGGGTTCTCGATGGACTGGCACAGCTGGTCGGTGATGTGCCCGGGCACGGACGCGACCTGGTTGCGCAGGTGCTCGTAGGCTTCCAGGAAACGCTGCTGGGCTCCGTCGTGGAGTTCCAGGAGCAGGACGACCCTGAGCCGGGAGCCGTCGAAGGCTGACTGGGATATTCGTTCCGACAGCGTGGTCATCATCTGCGCATCTCCTTCGGGGCCCGAGGGGCGCTCCAGTGGTGCGTCGTCAGTTCCGGTGCGGTCCGGGTGACTGAGCCGGGTGGTGGGGCGGCCTGGCCGGTGTGCCGGTGGGGGCGCGTTCCCGGAATCGATCGTGGGGGCGGCCCGCCGGTGGCGCGAGATCTGTGAGCCATGCAGGTGAACCGTGATCGAACACGGCCGGATCAGGGCATTCGTGATCCATCTGCCCTCACTGCGCCCCTGGCACCGGATTGGAACTGGAGAGCCCATGAACGCCACCGCCGAAGACCACGTTCCGGTACTCGTCGTCGGCGGGTCCCTCGTAGGTCTGTCCGCCTCGCTGTTCCTCGGACGTCTGGGCGTGCGGCACCTGCTGGTCGAGAAGCACCCGGACACCTCGCACCATCCGCGCGGGCGCGGGAACAACGTCCGCACGATGGAGCTGTACCGGGTCGCCGGGGCGGAACGGCGGATCCGGGCGGCGGCGTCGGTGCTGGCGGGCAACCACGGCATCCTGCAGGCGCGTTCGCTCACCGGTGACGACCAGGAGTGGCTGTTCAGGGAGATCGACCCGGGCGGCGCGCTGGCCCGGATCAGCCCGTCCGGGTGGTGCCTGTGCAGCCAGAACGACCTGGAGCCGGTGCTGCTGCGCTGTGCCCGCGAACTCGGCGGTGACCTGCGGTTCTCCACTGAGCTGGTGTCCTTCGAACAGGACGCCCGGGGCGTGCGGGCGCTCCTGGAGGACCGGCGGACCGGCGAGCGGTCGGCCGTACGGGCGGACTACCTCGTCGCGGCCGACGGCCCCCGCAGCCCGGTCCGCGAGCGGCTGGGCATCGGCCGGACCGGGCCCGGCGATCTGTTCCACAACGTGAGCATCACCTTCCGCGCCCCTCAGCTGGCCGGGGTGGTGGGCGAACGCCGCTTCATCGCCTGCTACTTGACCCACCCCGAAGCCGACGGCGCGCTGCTGCCGGTGGACAACGAGCGGGACTGGGTCTTCCACGCGCCCTGGCACCCCGACCGGGGCGAGACCCTGGAGGACTTCACCGACGAGCGGTGCGTCGACCACATCCGCCGGGCGACCGGCGTACCGGACATGGCCGTGGAGATCACCGGCAAGGCGCCGTGGCACGCCGCCGAACGGGTCGCGGAGCGCTATGCGGCCGGCCGGGTCTTCCTCGCCGGCGACGCGGCACACGAGATGTCCCCCACCGGGGCGTTCGGCTCCAACACCGGCATCCAGGACGCCCACAACCTCGCCTGGAAGCTCGCGGCGGTGCTGGACGGCGCGGCGGACCCCGGGCTGCTGGCGACGTACGAGGAGGAGCGGCAGCCGGTGGCCCGCGAGACCAGCGCCCGCGCCTCGGCCCGCTCCGCCGAGCACAGCCATCCCGGGTACGTCCCCGGGCCCGGCGCGGGCGGCGGCCGGCAGCGCGGCATCCTCAACGTCGCCCTCGGCTACTGCTACCCGTCTGGTGCGGTCATCGGCGCCGACCCCGCCCTGCCGGTGGTGCCCGAACAGCTGCGGCTGACGGGCGAGCCGGGCACCCGCGCCCCGCACATGTGGCTGCGCGACCGGGACGGCCGACGCCGCTCGACCCTCGACCTGTACGAGACCTCGTTCGTCCTGCTGAGCGGCTCGGACGGCGAGATGTGGCGCACCGCCGCCAAGGGGGCCGTGCAGCGCTTCTCGGTACGCCTGGACTGCTGGCTGGTCGGCACCGGTCCGGACGACGACCTGGTGCCCGAGGCGGGCGCCGACTGGGCCGCGCAGCACGGCACGACGCCCGAGGGCGCGGTGCTGGTACGGCCCGACGGCTATGTGGCGTGGCGGGCGGAGGGCCGGGTGATCGACCCGGAGGCGGCACTCACGGAGGTCTTCGAGGCGCTGCTCTGCCGCGACTGACCCGCCCGCCCCGGAACACCACGCGGGGAACACACCTTCTGCCCGTCATCAGCGCAGGGGCATCTGCGGGCGGGCGTCACGCCACGACGATGTCCGCGGCCGGCGCCGCCGCACCGGTTTCGCGGGCCGTGACGTCGTCCGCCACGGTTTCGAAGGCGCCGGTCAGTCCCGTGATCCGCAGCAGCCGGGCGACGCTCCCGCCGGCGGCGACGCCGGTCAGCCGGAGCCGGCCACCACGCTGCCGTGTCCGGTGGCGGGCGCGGCTGAGCAGGGACAGCCCCGCGCAGTCGATGAAGGTCACCGCCCGCAGGTCGATGACGAGATCGACGCCCTGGGCGCCGGTGATGTCGTCCAGTCGGCCGGACAGCACCGAAACGGCGAGAATGTCCAGGTCACCGCGGAGTTCGAGTACGGTCACGCCGTCCGCGGCACGGCAGGGACCCACAAGTCTCGGGTAGTACTGACCTTTGTCCATCGGCCCCGACCCACTTTCCTGCCGAGGCGCGGGACTGGGCCACGCGTCCCCGGCGGCCGTAGTTGACTACGGCTTACCCACGGACCGCCACCGCGAGTCGCCGGGCCCGCCACATCCGCAGGTTGGCTGAAAGTCACCCCTTGTCCATGTGGCCGTACGCCCCTTCCGATGGAACCAACCCCCTCACATAACCCTCTTCACGGCAAAAGACCCTGTCCGAAGCGCCGGTAAGAGTGAGGTGTGTCCTGAAGTCGCCCGACCCGGCAGCCGAGCCGACCGCCGGCGCCACCACAGATCCCGCCAAGCGCGCCGAGCGGAGTCCGCACGGACCGGCCGGCCGGCCGGCCTCCCGGCTTCCGCAGCTGCTGGAGGCGATGGCCGCCGTCGGCTCCGACCACGACCTGCACCGTGCCCTGGCCCGTATCGCCGAGACCACCGCCTCCCTCACCGGGGCGCGCCACGCCGCCATCGTCCTCCACCCCGAAGAGGGCGAGCGGACCGGCGAGGTGATCACCCACGACGGCTCCCCCGCACCCGCGGGCCGGCCGGCCGAGGAGGTCACCATGGACGTGCCCATCACCTTCCACGGAAAGGCCTTCGGCGCGCTCCGCCTCGCCGGGAAGCGGGACGGTGAGCGGTTCGGCGAAGAGGATCTGCGCCTGGTACAGGTGCTGGCCACGGAGGCCGGCATCGTGATGGGCAACGCCCGGATGCGGGCCGCCGCCCGGCAGCGCACCCGCTGGATCGACGGCGCGGCCTCCGTCACCACGGCGCTCCTGGCCGGACCCGAGGCCCATTCGACGGCCGCGAACGCGCTCACCGTCGTCGCGGAGAAGGGGCGCGAGCTGGCCGAGGCGGCCACCGCGGCGGTGCTGCTGCCGCACGCCGAGGGCGGGATGGAGGTGGTGGCGATCTCCACCGAGCTGTCCGACGAGGTGCACTCCGAGACGTACCGCGGCCGGATCCCGCCGGAGAGCCCGGTCCTCCACCAGATCAACGCCGGACACGCGGTCTTCGCCGACGACTTCGCCACCGACCCCCGGTCGATCTCCCCGCTGTCCCGCCACTACGGCCCGACGATGCTGCTGCCGCTGAGCAGCAACGGCCGGGTGCTCGGCGCCCTGGCCCTGGGCCGGATGTCCGGTGACCGCCCTTTCAGCCCGACCGAACGCACCCTGGGCGCACAGTTCGCCGCACAGGCGGCGCTGGCGCTGGTCCTCGCCGACCGGCACCGCAACCGCCGGCGGCTCGCGGTGTACGAGGACCGCGACCGGATCGCCCGCGACCTCCATGACCTGGTCATCCAGCGGCTCTTCGCCACCGGGATGCTGCTGGAGAGCGCCCAGCGCAAGGAGGTGGCGCCGGAGGTGCGGGCGGGCGTCAGCCAGGCGGTCGACGAGCTGGACGCGACCATCCAGGAGATCAGGACGGCCATCATCGCGCTGCAGCAGGGCCCGCCGGAGGCACCACCCGGTCTGCGGACCCGCGTCCTGCACGAGGCCGGCACGGCGGCCGAGGCGCTCGGTGCCCGTCCCTCCGTGCAGTTCGTCGGCCCGGTCGACGCCCGCGTCGACGACGAGACCGCCCGGGGACTGCTGACCGCCCTCCGCAGAGCGCTGGCGTCGGTGGTGCCGGTGGCGCCGGCGTCCCCGCCCGCAGCCGGGCCGGCGCCGGCGAACGCCTCCTCCCCTGCGGCGGGCCCCCGCCCGGCCCGTACCGAGATCGTCGTGGACGCCGCCACCAGCCTCCCGGACGGCCGCCCCGCCGTACGCCTGACGGTCGCCCGCCCGGACTCCGCCAGCGAGCCCGTGACCTGGGAACACCCCCTCTAGGCCGTCGGCAGCGCCCTGGGGCCCGTCCGATGGGCAGGGCCCGGTACCTCCCGCCATACGCCCCCGCGGGTGACCGTACGGGAATCCCTTGACCTCAATGTTGGTTGAGGTCCTAGGTTCCTTTTGTGTCGCCGGTCACGCACGGCGATCCCGTGACGATCCCGACGACAGGAGGCCACCATGGACATGGAAGTCACCGCCTGGCATTCGCTGCACAGCACGATGAGGGCAGAGCAGGACCGGCGGCGGTTCTCCCGCGCCACACTGCGCCGGATCATGGCGTTCGCCCGGCCGCACCGGCGGCACCTGGTGTGGTTCCTCGTACTGAGCACGGTCACGGCGATGCTCGCCGTGGCGACGCCGCTGCTCGCCGGGCGGGTGGTGGACGCGATCGTGGGCGGCGACTCGGCCGCGCTCGTCGTCGGGCTGTCCGGGCTGATCGCGGTGATCGCGATCGCGGAGGCCGGGCTGGGGCTGCTGACCCGGTGGCTGTCGGCGAGCATCGGGGAAGGGCTGATCCTGGATCTGCGCCGGACCGTCTACGACCACGTCCAGCGGATGCCGATCGCGTTCTTCACCCGCACCCGCACCGGAGCGCTGGTCAGCCGGCTGAACAACGACGTCATCGGCGCCCAGCGGGCGTTCAGCGACACCCTGTCCGGGGTGGTCAGCAACATCGTGACGCTCCTGCTCACGCTCGGTGTGATGCTCACGCTGTCCTGGCAGGTCACGCTGATCGCGCTGGTGCTGCTGCCGGTCTTCGTACTCCCGGCCCGCCGGGTCGGACGGCGGCTGGCGCAGCTGCGCCGGGAGGGCGCCGACCACAACGCGGCCATGGGCACGCAGATGACCGAACGGTTCTCCGCGCCCGGCGCCACCCTCGTCAAGCTGATGGGCCGCCCGTCCCGGGAGTCCGCGGAGTTCGCCGCCCGGGCCCGCCGGGTGCGGGACATCGGCGTCCGCTCGGCGATGGTGCAGACGTACTTCGTCACCGCGCTCACCCTGGTTTCCGCGCTGGCGCTGGCCGTGGTCTACGGCCTGGGCGGCTTCCTCGCCCTGCGCGGACAGCTGGAGGCGGGCGCGATCGTCTCCCTCGCCCTGCTGCTCACCCGGCTCTACGCACCGCTGACCGCGCTGTCCGGTGCGCACATCGAGGTGATGAGCGCCCTGGTCAGCTTCGAGCGGGTCTTCGAGGTGCTCGACCTCGAACCGCTGATCACCGAGAAGCCGGACGCCCGCGCGGTGCCCGAAGGCCCGGTGTCGGTGGAGTTCGACTCCGTACGCTTCGGCTACCCGTCCGCCGACAAGGTCTCGCTGGCCTCCCTGGAGGAGGTCGCCACCCTCGACACCCGCGGCGGCGAGGAGGTGCTGCACGGCATCTCCTTCCGCGCCGAACCCGGCCAGATGGTCGCCCTGGTCGGCTCGTCGGGCGCCGGCAAGTCGACCGTCGCCCAGCTGCTGCCGCGGCTGTACGACGCCGACGCGGGGGCGGTGCGGCTCGCCGGCGTGGACGTCCGCGAGCTGACCGCCGCCTCGCTGCGCGACACCCTCGGCATGGTCACCCAGGACGGGCACCTCTTCCACGACTCGATCCGCGAGAACCTGCTGCTGGCCGATCCGGAGGCGACCGAGGAGGAGCTCTGGTCGGCCCTGCGCCGGGCCCGCCTGGACGGGCTGATCGCCGGGCTGCCGGACGGCCTGGACACCGTGGTCGGCGAGCGCGGCTACCGCCTCTCGGGCGGCGAGCGGCAGCGGCTGACCATCGCCCGGCTCCTGCTCGCCCACCCCCGGGTGGTGATCCTCGACGAGGCCACCGCCCACCTGGACAACACCTCCGAGGCGGCGGTGCAGGAGGCGCTCACCGAGGCCCTGGAAGGCCGTACGGCCCTGGTCATCGCGCACCGGCTGTCGACCGTACGGGCCGCGGATCTGATCCTGGTCGTCGAGGACGGGCGGATCGTCGAGCGGGGGACGCACGAGACGCTGCTGGCGGCCGACGGGCGGTACGCGGAGCTGTACCGGACGCAGTTCACGGACTCCGAGAACAGGCGGGAGCCCGGGGCCACAGCGGCTGCGACTGCGACGTCGGCATCGGCATCGGCATCGGCGCTGGTGAACTGACGCGCACGCCCGGCGCCTCGCCGTCCGCACGACGAGACCGCACCAAACAGGCCCCCGCGCCTTGGCGGGGGCCTTCCGCATGCCGAAGACTGAAGAGATGACGCAGCGCGCGGAACACGCCATGGTCATGGACCGCCTCGCCATCGACGATCTGATCACCGGCTACGCCATCGCCGTGGACGACGGCGACTGGTCGGGCTACCGGGCCCTGTTCGCCCCGGACGGCCGGGCCGACTACCGCTCCGCCGGCGGTATCGAAGGCAGTATCGAGGAGATCGCGGCCTGGCTCGCGGAGATGCTGCGGCACTTCTCGATCCGGCAGCATCTGATCCTCAACCGCCGGATCACGCTGTCCCGGCGGGACGGCGGCGCGCCCGGCGACGCCGCGACGGTCCAGGCCGACTACCTCAACCCGATGCGGCTGGCCGGCCCCGCGGACGATGCCGGGGGCGGCCCCACCGCCCCCAACTACACCTGCGCCGGCCGCTACGAGTTCACCGCCCACCGCACCTGGGAGGGCTGGCGGCTGACCCGGGTCGTGGTGCACGAGAAGTGGCGGCAGGTACGGTCCCCCGGCGGCTGACCGCGGTCCCGGCCGACGCCCGTACCGGCCGTCCGGCCACGCCCTCTTCCCCCGGCCGGCCCCACCGCGCAGACTGACCGTCCACTGATCGTCCGGCCGGCCGGAACCGGCACCAGGGAGGCCGTATGGACAGCTCGCCCGTTCCCCGGGCGCGATGGCTCGCCTCCCCCTGGGGGCGCGGCACCGCCGTGGTGCTCGCCGGGGCGGTGCCGGCCCTCACCTTCCCCGCTCCGTCGTGGTGGTGGCTGGCGTTCCTCGCCCTGGTGCCCTGGCTGCTGCTGGTGCGGTCGGCACCGACGTACCGGCGCGCGGCGCTGGACGGCTGGCTGGGCGGCACCGGGTTCATGCTGGCCGTGCACCACTGGCTCCTGCCGAACCTGCATGTGTTCATCCTGGTGCTCGCCCTGCTGCTGGGTGCGCTGTGGGCGCCCTGGGGGCTGCTGGTGCGGGCGTTGCTGGGCGGCGCGCCGGGCGCCGGGAGGTGCGCCGCCGCGCTGGTGCTGGTGCCGTCGGGCTGGATGATGGTCGAACTGGTCCGTTCCTGGGAGTACTTGGGCGGGCCCTGGGGGCTGCTGGGCGCGAGCCAGTGGCAGGTGCCGCCCGCGCTGCGGCTGGCCTCGATCGGCGGGGTGTGGCTGGTCAGCCTGCTGATCGTGGTGGTGAACACCGCGCTGGCCGAATTGCTCGCCTGCCCGCAGGCCCGGCTGCCCGCCGTCGCGGGTCTGCTGGTGTGCGCACTGGCCGGCACCGCGGTGTGGTTCTGGGCACCGGTCCCCCGCCCCGCCGGCACGGTGCGGATCGCGGTCGTCCAGCCGGGCCTCACCGGCACCCCGACGGAACGGCTCGCCCGCAGCGAGGAGCTGACCCGGTCGGTCGCGGGGCGCGGCGTACGGCTGGTCGTCTGGGGCGAGAGCAGCCTCTATCAGGACCCGGCCGACCACCCGGCGCTCGCCGCCCGGCTGGCCGCGCTGTCCCGGCGGACGGGTGCCATGCTGCTGGTCAACGCCGACGCACCACGCAACGGCGGACCGGGCATCTACAAGAGCGCCGAGCTGATCGGTCCGGCCGGGCCGACCGGCGACCGCTACGCCAAGATGCGGCTGGTCCCGTTCGGCGAGTACATACCGCTGCGGTCCGTACTGGGCTGGGCGACGAAGGTGGGCAAAGCAGCCGCGACCGACCGGATACGCGGCCCCCACCCGGTGGTGATGCCGGTCGCCGCTGCGGGCGGACTGCGCATCGGCCCGCTGGTGTGCTTCGAGAGCGCCTTCCCCGACATGAGCCGCCATCTGGCGCGGAGTGGCGCGCGGGTGGTGGTCGCCCAGTCGTCGACCTCGACGTTCCAGGAGAGCTGGGCGCCCGGGCAGCACGCCTCCCTGGGGGCGCTGCGCGCCGCGGAGACCTGGCGTCCGATGGTGCACGCCACGCTCACCGGCGTCAGCGCGGTGTACGGCCCCCGGGGCGAGCGGCTCGGTGCACGGCTCGGCACCGACCGCAGCGCCGCCGCCGTCTACGACCTGCCGCTCGCCGCGGGCACCAGCCCGTATGTCCGGTTCGGTGACTGGGCGGTCCACGGGGCGCTGGGCGCGCTGGTGCTCGCCGGCGCGTACGTCGGCATCCGCGCGCTCGGCCGGCGGCCCGCGGGAGACGGCGGACTCAGCGAGCGGCCTGCGACAGCGCCTCGGTGACCACCCGTTCGCACAGCTCATGGGTGCGCAGCGCGTCCTGGGCGGACGGCCGCCGGCCGGCCCGTACGTCGTCCAGGAACGCCAGCACGATCTGCTCGATACCGCGCTGGCGGGCGACCGGCACCCAGTCGCCGCGGCGCCGGACGGTGGGCTGCCCCTTGTGGTCGATGACCTCGGCGAGGTTGACGACCTGTCGCCGGGCGTCCTGCCCGGAGACGTCGAGGATCTCCTCCACGGAGCCGCTGAGGCGGTTCATGGTGCCGATGGCCGTGAAGCCGTCGCCGGACAGCTGCAGCACCACATGCTGCATCAGCCCGTCACGGATCCGGGCGCGGACGTCGATGTGGTCGATCTCGCCGGGGGCGAGGAACCGCAGGGTGTCGACGACGTGGATGAAGTCGTCCAGCACCAGGGGGCGGGGGTCCTCGGGCAGCCCGACCCGGTTCTTCTGCATCAGGATCAGGTCGCGGGAGTGCTCGTGGCACTGCGCGTAGGCGGGCGCGAAGCGGCGGTTGAAGCCGACGGCGAGGCCCACCCCGCGCTCCTCGGCGAGTGCGACGATCCGCCGGGACTCGGCGAGTTCGTACGAGATCGGCTTGTCGACGTAGGTCGGCACACCGGCGTCGATCAGACGGGTCACGATCTCGGCGTGGGCCGAGGTCGCCGCGTGCACGAAGGCCGCGTCCAGGCCCGTGGCGAGCAGCGAGTCCAGGTCGGTGTGGAGCCGGTCGCCGGTCAGGTGATGGGCGGCGCCGACCCGTTGGAGCGTGGCCGGGGTACGGGTCTGCAGGTGCAGTTCGAGCCCGGGTTGCACGCCCAGTACGGGCAGGTACGCCTTCTGCGCGATATCACCGAGTCCGATGCAGCCGACCCTCACTCGTCCTCCTCACCCGGAGCCGGGGCCCTGATGCCCGGCGTCCCGGCAGCATACGGGGGACCGTCGGCGGCGAGCAGAGGGGGACGGGGACGGGCAGGGGACGGGGACAGGGAGGGGTAGGGGGACGGGCAGCGGCATCCGGATCACGGCGGCTGTCCGGCCGCGCCGTCGATGCGCAGCTGTAGCTGGTCGATCGCGTCCCGGAGGCTCTGGCGGTACTCGCCGTCGGCGAGCGCACTGGCCGACGCCCGGGCCCGCCGGAGCTGGGCGCGGGCGTCCGCGGGCCGGTCGAGGGCGGCGTAGTCGGCGGCGATATTGAGGTGCAGCGAGGGGAAGAAGGCCCGGAGGGCGACGAGGGGGTGGCGGGGGCCGGGACCGCCGGCGATGCCCGGCTCCCTGTGGCCCGCTCCGCAGCCGTCGGGCCGCTCGGTGACGAAGTGCTCGGCCGCCTCCAGGGCCCTGAGGTCCCAGTCGAGCTCGTCCCGGGGATCGTCCTGGGTGTCGGCCATGTAATGGGCGAGGGCGCAGCGGTGGAAGGCGTCGCCCTGAGGCCCGATCTCGTACCACAGCTCCGACAGACGGTTACGCGCCTCTTCCCGGTCCCCGGCGCGATGCAGCATGATCGCTTGGCCGATCCGGGTCAGCACACGGTCCTCCGGCGTCGCCTCCCGCAGCTTGTCCGTCACCGCGCACTCCCCGTATTCGCTGGCCACCGTCCGTGCCGTGTCCTCGACGCCAGGGTCCTTCTGATGGATCTCCGTGGGACCGCGGAGATCCATCAGAAGGACCCTAACCGCCGTGGAAGACCTTCGCGCGGTGTACGCGACGCGCCGGGTGGTACCGGCCGTGCGGCGGCCCGGGGCAGGTCCCCCCTGCCCTGGGCGGCCGGCTCGGTCCGGTGACTCAGCCCAGGTCAGGGATGCGCCAGTCGATCGGGGCATGGCCCTGGGCGGCGACCGCGGCGTTGATCTGGGTGAAGGGGCGGGAGCCGAAGAACTTCTTCGCCGACAGCGGGGAGGGGTGCGCGCCCTGCACCACGGCGTGCCGGTCCTGGTCGATCAGCGGCAGCTTCTTCTTGGCGTAGTTTCCCCAGAGGACGAAGACCGCCGGGTCGGGCCGGGCGGCCACGGCGCGGATCACCGCGTCCGTCACCTTCTCCCACCCCTTGCCCTTGTGCGAATTGGGCTCGGCCTCGCGGACCGTCAGGACGGCGTTCAGCAGCAGCACACCCTGCTGGGCCCAGGGCATCAGATAGCCGTTGTCCGGAACCGGGTGGCCCAGCTCCTCCTTCATCTCCTTGTAGATGTTCCGCAGCGACGGCGGCGTCTTCACGCCGGGCCGCACCGAGAAGCACAGGCCGTGCCCCTGCCCCGCGCCGTGGTACGGGTCCTGGCCGAGGATGAGCACCTTCACCTGCTCGTACGGCGTCGCCTCCAGCGCCGCGAAGACCTGCTCACGGGGCGGGTAGACCGGGCCCTGGGCCCGCTCCTGCTCGACGAAGTCGGTGAGCTCCTTGAAGTAGGGCTTCTCCAGCTCCTCGCCGAGTACCCCGCGCCAGGACTCGGGCAGCGTGTCGGTCAGCACGTCAGCATCCTCCGGTGTGCATTGCGTTCTCTCTCCCTCACAAAACCTACCGGCGACCACTGACAACGCCGCCCACGGGCCTGTGCCTCAGGCCTGGGGCGCCTCAAGCCTGGGCGCCTCAGACCCCGGCGCCTCAGACCCCGGCGTTTCAGACCCCGGCGTTGAGGAACAGGCCGCCGTCGACGACGAGCGTCTGCCCGGTGATCCAGCCCGAGGCCTCGGAGAGCAGGAAGGCCGCCGCCCCGCCGATGTCCTCCGGGACGCCCAGCCGCGCCATCGGGTAGCCCGCCGCCACCTCCTCCTCGCGGTTCTCGTAGAGCGCGGCCGCGAACTTGGTCTTGATCACCGCGGGCGCGATGGTGTTGACCCGCGCCACCGGCGCGAACTCGTGCGCGAGCTGCAACGTCAGGTTCACCAACGCGGCCTTGCTGACCCCGTACGCACCGACGAAGGGCGAGGCGTTGAGCCCGGCGATCGAGGCGATGTTGACGATCGCGCCGCCGTTGTCCTTCTGCCAGGCGTGCCAGGTGCGCTGCGCGAAGCCGAGCGCCGAGACGACATTGATCTCGAACACCTTGCGCAGCACATTGAGATCCAGGTCGGCGATCGGGCCGAACACCGGGTTCGTACCGGCGTTGTTGACGAGGTAGTCGATCCGGCCGAAGGCCTCCATCGCACGCTCGACGACGACGGCCTGGTGCGCCTCGTCGTGCGCCTTTCCGGGGACGCCGATCACCCGGTCCGTGCCCAGCTTCTCGGCGGCCTCCTTGAGGGTGTCCTCGTTACGGCCGGTGATGACGACCCGGTCGCCGCGGGCGACCAGGGCCTGGGCGATGCCGTAGCCGATGCCACGGCTGGCTCCGGTGACCAGCGCCACCTTGCCGGAGAGCGCGGGGAGCCCGCTGTCCCGCTCGGTCATGTCTCGTCCTCCTGGATTCGGTGGGGGCGGTCAGCTGAGCGGGCCGCCGGCGACGTACATGACCTGGCCGGAGACGAAGCCCGCCGCGTCGCCCGTGAAGAAGGCGATCGCGTTGGCGATGTCCTCCGGCCGGCCGACGCGCTGCACCGGGATCTGGGCGGCGGCCGCGGCCTGGAAGTCCTCGAAGCCCATGCCGACCCGCTCGGCGGTGGCGGCGGTCATGTCGGTGGCGATGAAGCCCGGAGCGACGGCGTTGGCGGTGACGCCGAACTTGCCGAGCTCGATGGCGAGGGTCTTGGTGAAGCCCTGCAGACCGGCCTTGGCGGCCGAGTAGTTGGCCTGGCCCCGGTTGCCGAGCGCGGAGCTGGAGGAGAGGTTGACGATCCGGCCGAACCCGGCGTCGACCATGTGCTTCTGACAGGCGCGGGACATCAGGAACGCACCCCGCAGATGCACGTTCATGACCGTGTCCCAGTCGCCCTCGCTCATCTTGAAGAGCAGGTTGTCGCGGAGCACACCGGCGTTGTTGACGAGGACAGTCGGCGCGCCCAGCTCGCTCGTGACCCGCTCGACGGCCGCCTCCACCTGCTCGGCGTCCGAGACGTCACAGCCGACCGCGACGGCCTTGCCGCCGGCCGCGGTGATCTTCTCGACGGTGTCCTTGCAGGCCGCCTCGTCGAGGTCGAGTACGGCGACGGCACGGCCCTCGGCGGCCAGCCGTACGGCGGTGGCCGCGCCGATGCCGCGGGCCGCGCCCGTCACGATGGCGACGCGCTGCTCGGTGGTGGACATGCGGGTTCTCCTCACCTTCGGAACTTCGTAACCTTCGGAACTTCGAAACCACGACACTCGGCGGTTCGGCGGTTCGGCGGCTCGACAAGCGGTCCGCCGCAGCGGCCCTGCGGGTGAGCAACCGCTTAGTAGCCTGACCAGGGCTGACGCTAGAAGCCCGGCAGGGCGCTGTCAACGCCCCACCACCGCGCCGCCCCCGCCAACAGGGCCGTCTTCTTATTGACCAGCGGACCCGGGCGGCACCCCGTAGCGTCTGGCCACGTTCCCGACACCGGAACCCGGCTCGGAATCCGGCTCGAACCCGGCTCGGACCGTCTCGTGTCCGACCGCACGACCACTGGAGGACAGCACCTTGGACAGCGACACCACCACGAGCTCCGCCCTGAACTCCGCCACGAACTCCGTTGAATTTCCGCGGCAATTCGCCCGCAGCCGCCGCTTCTGCCTCGGAGTCCCCCGGCAGTTCACCCTCTCCCCCGACGGCCGCCGGGTGCTCTTCGTCCGTACCGGCTCCGGCACCGACCCCGTAGGCCGGCTCTGGCAGTACGAGGACGGTAGGGAACGGCTGTTGGCCGATCCTGGGCTCCTGATAGCGGGCTCGGCCGAAGCGGTCCCCGAGGAGGAACGGCTGCGCCGGGAACGGGCCCGCGAGCAGTCGGCCGGGGTGGTGTCGTACGCGGCCGACTCGGCCGCCCAGCTGGTGGCGTTCGCGCTGTCCGGGGCCCTCTGGGCGGTACGTACGGACGGCGGTGCGCCGTTCTCCGTGCCGGCGGCCGGCCCGGTGGTCGACCCTCGCCCCTCCCCCGACGGCCGGTACATCGCCTACGTGAGCGGCCGCTCCCTCCACGTCGTCGGCCTCGCCGGCGGCGACCGGCAGCTGGCGCGGGCGGAAGGACCGGAGATCTCCTACGGGCTGGCCGAATATGTGGCGGCCGAGTCGATGCACCGGATGCGCGGCTACTGGTGGGCACCGGACAGCCGCCGGCTCCTGGTGGCCAGGGTCGACACCGGTCCCGTGGCCCGGCGTTACCTCAGCGATCCGGCCGACCCGGCGAAGCCGCCGCAGATCATCGCGTATCCGGCGGCCGGTACGCCCAACGCCGAGGTCACCGTGCACCTGCTCTCCCTGGAGGGCGAACGAGTGGAGGTGGTGTGGGACCACAGGGCCTACGAGTACCTCGTCGACGCGGGCTGGGACGCACACGGCCCGTTCCTCGCCGTGCAGAGCCGGGATCAGCGTACGGTGCGGACGCTGGCGGTCGATCCGGCAACCGGGGCCACCGAAGTGCGGCACGAGCAGACCGACCCGGCGTGGGTGGAGCTGGTGCCCGGCACCCCGGCCCGTACGGCGTCCGGCGCGCTGGTACTCCCGGAGGACAGCGACGGCACCCGGTATCTGACCGTCGGCGGCCGACGGGTCACCCCGGCGGGACTGCACCTACGGGAGGTCCTGGGGACCGAGGGCGAACGGGTGCTGTTCACCGCGAGCGAGGACCCGTTGGAAACCCATGTGTGGTGCCATGATCCGGGCCACGGCGTCCGCCGGCTGAGCCGGGGCCCCGGCAGGTACACCGGTGCGGGGCGGGGCGGCACGGTCGTCCTGGCGGGAGTGACCCCTCGGGGCGCCGAGGTGTCCCTGGTACGTGACGTACGGGATATCCGGGAAGTACGGGAAGTACAGGACGCGCAGGAGAACACTTCACAGCACAAGGACGCCCCGGAGGGCAGTGGCGCACCGGAGGACGGGCCCGGGCCGTACCGGCTCTTCGGGGCCCTCGCCTCGCTCGCCGAGGAGCCGGCGGTCACCCCCGAGCCGGTCCATCTCACCCTCGGCGAACGGGAGCTGCGGGGCGCCCTCTTCCTGCCGTCATGGCACCAGGAGGGCGCGGCGGCGCTGCCGGTACTGCTCGATCCGTACGGCGGGCCCGGTCTACAGGTGGTGGGACGGGCGCGTGGCTGGTTCACCTGCGTGTCGCAGTGGTTCGCGGAGCAGGGCTTCGCGGTACTCGTCGTCGACGGGCGCGGGACGCCGGGACGCGGTCCGGCCTGGGAGAAGGCCGTGCACGGCGACCAGCTCACCCCGGCGCTGGAGGACCAGGTGGACGGCCTGCGGGCGGCCGCCGCGCGCTTCGGTGATCTCGACCTGACGCGGGTGGCGATCCGCGGCTGGTCGTTCGGCGGCTTCCTGGCCGCGGCCGCGGTACTGCACCGTCCCGACGTCTTCCACGCGGCGGTAGCCGGTGCCCCGCCCACGGACCAGCGGCTGTACGACACCCATTGGAAGGAACGGTTTCTGGGCCACCCTCAGGAGCGGCCGGAGAATTACGCACGCTCCTCCCTGGCCGGCCATGGCCATCTGCTGAGCCGTCCGCTGCTGCTCGTCCACGGGCTCGCGGACGACAATGTGGCGGCCGCGCATACCCTGCGGTTCTCGGCGGAACTGCTCGCCGCGGGCAGGCCGCACAGCGTACTGCCGCTGCCGGGCGCCACCCACTCACCGGCCGATGACACGGTCAACGAACAACTTCTCCACCTCCAGCGGGACTTCCTGCTGAACGCCCTGAAAGGCTGACGGTGATGACGGCGGCGGCTCTGCCCGGATCAGCGGCCGCACGGCACGGCAGCGGCCCCACGGCACGATCAACGGGCGCACGGCACGGTCAGCGGGCGCACGGCACGGTCAGCGGGCGCGGTGGGGGCGTTGGGGGCGGTGCGGGCGTTGGGGACGCCGCCAGCTGTTCAGGATGTCATCGGTGGTGGTGACGGTGGCGACCAGGGCCAGCGTGTGGCGGACCATCGCCGGGGTGTAGTCGGCCGGCACTCCGGCGATGGCGTCCGCGGGCACCACGGCCGTGTAACCGAGGTTGACCGCGTCGAAGACGGCGTTGGGGATCGCCACGTTCGCCGACACCCCGGTGACGACCAGCGTCCGGCACCCGAAGTTGCGCAGCAGCGCGTCCACACCGGTGCCGGCGACCGGCGAGAGGCCGTGCAGCCTGCGCACCACCAGGTCGTCCTCGGTCACCGGTATCGGCTCCGCGATGCGTACCGCGGTGGAGCCGATGACCTGCTGGACGGGCAGCCGCTCGGTGGCCTTGAACAGGCGGGCGTTGCGGCTCGCGCCGCGGCCGTCGGGGCGGCGCTCGGCGACCGCGTGCAGCACCTGGACGTCGGCGTCGTGCGCGGCCGCCACCAGGCGGGCGATATTCGCCAGCGCACCCGATTTTCGCACCGTCGCCGCCAGTTCGGGCAGCGCGCCGTCCGGGCCGACCACACCGCGCTGGCACTCGACGGTGAGCAGCACCGTCGAGGCCGGGTCCAGTTGTTCGCCGAGCCGTGCGGTGTCCGGTGCCATGGTTCGTTCCCCTCTCCGTGACGTCGTCTTCGAGGCGGGCGAGCGTAGCGGGCATTGCGTTCCGCCAGGAAGGGCCCGCATTATTTCTGACGCAAAGTCAGAAATGATGGGTCGGCGAAAGCCAGCGGAGGCGATGACGGATGGCCGGCACAGAGAGGGCCGACACACAGCGGCGCGGGCGCCGGATCATGATGACCCGGGGTGAGCTGGACACCTTCCTCACCGAACAGCGCACCTGCCGGGTCGCAACAGTCGACGGCGACGGCGCGCCCCACGTCGGGGCGCTGTGGTTCGCCTGGGACGGAGCGGCGCTGTGGCTGTATTCGCTCATCCGCAGCAAGCGGTGGGCCCAGCTGCGCGCGGACCCGCGGATCGCGGTGGTCGTCGACGACGGGCACGCGTACGGCGAGCTGCGCGGCGCCGAGCTGGCAGGCCGCGCGGAGCCCGTCGGCGAGGCACCGCGCACCGGCGAGCCGTACGCCGGACTGGACGCCCCGGAGCGGATGTTCGCGGAGAAGTACTTCGGGATGGCCGAGATGCCGCACGACGGGCGGCACGCGTGGCTGCGGCTCGTGCCGGAGACCGTCGTGTCGTGGGACTTCCGCAAGATTCCACAGTGAAAACCGGGGCACGACGGTCACAGCGGCCGGCGGACACGGAGGCACAGCGCTTCTCCCACCCACCCCGGCCGCGTTGTCAGTGGTCTCTGCGACAGTGGTGTCAGCCTGTTCCACACCCGCGCGGGGCGGCAGCCCGTTCCATGCCCGCGCAGGGGGTGCGAGCGGGGCGGCCCGGTCGTACCGCCGGGCCGGGCGCCGACGAGGACCAAGGAGATCCGGTGACCGTGCTCTTCCCCGCACTGCGCGACGCGTCGACCGCACCCGCGCTGCGCTTCGGCGACCGCGCGCTGAGCTACCGCCAGTTGGCGTCGGTGGCCGGTGCGCTGGCCGAACGGATCGCCGGCGAGACCCGGATCGCCGTCTGGGCGACGCCCACGATAGAGACCTCGGTCGCGGTGGTGGCCGCGCTGCTCGCCGGGGTCGCCGCCGTACCGGTGAACCCGAAGATCGGTGAGAGCGAGCTGGCGCACATCGTGCGGGACAGCGCGCCCTCGGTCGTCCTGGCGGAGCCGGGCGCCGAGTTGCCGGGACCGCTCGCGGACCTGCCCCGTATCGATGTGGCGGCCGCCGCGCCGCCCGAGGCGACGCAACCGCCTCCGCCGCCGTTCGAACCGGGCGACGGGACACCGGCCCTGATCGTCTACACCTCCGGCACCACGGGCCCGCCCAAGGGTGTGGTCCTCCCCCGCCGTGCCCTCGCCCACACCCTCGACGCCCTTCAGGACGCCTGGCGTTGGACCGCCGACGACGTCCTCGTCCACGCCCTCCCGCTGTTCCACGTCCACGGTCTGATCCTCGGCGTCCTCGGGCCGCTGCGGCGCGGCGGCAGCGTCCATCACCTGGGCCGCTTCAGCACCGACGCGGTCACCCGGGAGCTGTCCGGGGACGGCACGATGCTGTTCGGCGTACCGACGATGTACCACCGCCTGGCCGCCGCGGCCGGCCACGATCCGGCGCTGGCCAAGGCGCTGGCCGCGGCCCGGTTGCTGGTGTCCGGGTCGGCCGCGCTGCCGCTGACGGATCATGAACGGATCACCGCGGCCTCCGGGCGGCGGGTGATCGAGCGGTACGGCATGACGGAGACGCTGATGAACACCAGCGTGCGGGCGGACGGCCCGGATGCCGTGGGGACGGTCGGGGTGCCGCTGCCGGGGGTGGGGATCCGGCTGGTCGACGAGGCGGGGCGGACCATCGAGACGAGTGACGACGAGACCGTGGGCGAGATCCAGGTCCGCGGTCCGAACCTCTTCACCGAGTATCTGAACCGCCCCGACGCGACGGCCGCGGCCTTCGACGGCGCATGGTTCCGCACGGGCGACATGGCGATCCGTGACACGTCCGGGAACTACCGCATCGTCGGCCGCAAGGCCACGGATCTGATCAAGAGCGGCGGTTACAAGATCGGCGCGGGCGAGATCGAGAACGCGCTGCTGGCCCACCCCGGGGTCGCCGAGGCGGCGGTGACCGGTATCCCGGACGAGGACCTCGGCGAGCGGATCGTCGCCTGGGTCGTACCGGAGAGCGGCCCGGACGCCGGCCCGCCACCGTCCGGGGAAGAGCTCGCCGACCATGTCGCCCGGCAGCTCGCGCCCCATAAGCGCCCCCGTACGGTGCACTTCCTGGACGCCCTGCCCCGCAACGACATGGGCAAGGTCATGAAACGGGAGCTGCACGCATGATCGACGGCCATGAGCGATCACCCCGCCCTCGGGCGGTGTCACCGGCGCTCCTCGGGGCCGGCGGCGGCGACCGTGACTGGGTGCCGGTCACCACGGGTGAGTCAGGAGCCGCGGTCTTCCGCAGCGCGGACGGCACCCGGTATGCCAAGTGCGTGGCCGCCGCGGAGGCAGCCGACCTGAAGGCCGAGCGCGACCGGGTCGCGTGGCTCAGCGACCAAGGCGTCCCGGGGCCACGGGTACTCGGCTGGCACTCCGGGAACGCGGGCGCTTGCCTGGTAACCGCCGCTGTCGCCGGAGTCCCCGCCGACCAGGTGTCCGCCGAGGACCTGCGAGCCGCCTGGGACCGCATCGCGGACGCGGTTCGCCGGCTGCACGAGGTGCCCGTACGGCAGTGCCCGTTCCGCCGGGACGTGGACGAGATGATCGCCCGGGCACGCGACGTCGTCGCCCGCAACGCGGTGAACCCGGAGTTCCTCCCGGTCGAACAGCAGCACACACCGGCCACGGAGCTGCTGTCCCGTCTCCTCCCCCAGCTCGGGCGACGACGGGAGCAGGAGGCCGCCGAAACCGTTGTCTGCCACGGCGACCTGTGCCTGCCCAACATCGTTCTCGACCCGCGAACCCTGGACGTGTCGGGCTTCCTCGATCTGGGCCGCCTCGGGCTGGCCGACCGCTACGCCGACCTGGCGCTGCTGCTCACCAACGCGCGGGAGACGTGGCAGGACGAGGAGCAGGCGCAGACCGCGGACACAGCCTTCGCCGAGCGCTACGGCATCCCCCTCGACCACCACCGCCTGCGCTTCTACCTCCACCTCGACCCCCTCACCTGGGGCTAGGCCGTGTCGTCGAACTCGCGCCCGCCCAGTGGCGCAGCGCTTCCGCGCCCGCGTACTGGGCGCCGGCGCCCAACTGTTCCTCGATGCGGATGAGTTGGTTGTACTTGGCGGTTCGGTCGGAGCGGGACAGTGATCCGGTCTTGATCTGGCCACAGCCCGTGGCCACCGCCAGGTCCGCGATCGTCGTGTCCTCCGTCTCTCCCGAGCGGTGCGACATGACGACGGTGTAGCCCGCCCGGTGGGCGGCGCTGACGGTGGCCAGGGCCTCCGTCAGGGTGCCGATCTGATTGACCTTCACCAGGACCGAGTTGGCGACGCCGGAGTCGATACCCTCGCGCAGGAGGGTCTGGTTTGTGCAGAACACATCGTCACCGGTGAGCTGGCAGCGCGCACCGACCCGTGCGGTCAGGTCCCGCCACCCCGTCAGGTCGTCCTCGGCCATCGGGTCCTCGATCGACACGATCGGGTAGGCGTCGATCAACTTGATCAGGTAGTCGGCGTGTTCGGCGGGTATGCGCCGCACCCCTTCCCCGGCGTAGTCGTAGACGCCTTCACGGAAGAACTCGGACGACGCCGGGTCCATGACCAGGCCGATGTCCGTGCCCGGCCGGTATCCCGTGCGCTCGACGGCGGCCACCACGAAGTCGAGGGCCTCCTCGGCGGTGCGCAGGGCGGGTGCGAAACCGCCTTCGTCGCCCACGCCCGTGGAGTGCCCGGCGGCTAGGAGGTCGCGGCGCAGGGTGTGGAAGATCTCGGACCCCATCCGCACGGCCTCGGCAAAGGTCTCCGCGCCGATCGGGGCGATCATGAACTCCTGGAAGTCCAGGGGATTGTCGGCGTGGGCGCCCCCGTTGACGATGTTCATCATCGGTACGGGCAGCAGCCGGGCGTCGGAGCCGCCGAGGTAGCGGTAGAGCGGCAGGCGGTGGGCGGCGGCTGCGGCCCTGGCGGTGGCCAGGGAGACCCCGAGGATCGCGTTGGCGCCGAGCCTGGACTTGGCGGGGGTGCCGTCCGTGGCGACGAGGGCGGCGTCGAGGCCGGCCTGGTCCTCGGCCTCGCGACCGGTGACGGCCGCTGCGAGCTCCGTGTTGACGTGGCGTACCGCGTGGTCGACGCCCTTGCCGTGCCAGCGGGCGGGGTCCCCGTCGCGGAGCTCGACGGCCTCACGGGCACCGGTCGAAGCGCCGGAGGGGACTGCGGCCCGGCCGATGGACCCGTCCGCCAGTTCCACATCCACTTCGACGGTGGGATTACCCCTGCTGTCGAGGACGCGGCGGCCGGTGACGGAGCTGATGGCGGTCATGGGATTCCTCCCGCTGTCGCATGCGTGCCGACGTCCAGCTGCGGCAACGGTGACGCTGACCCCGGCGCCACACACTCTACAGCAATGCTGCACAGTTTCACTGTTCAGCTGTGCTGCTAAGCCAGCCTGTTCAGCCCCCCCCTGTCCAGCCTTACTGCCCAGTCCTGCTGCGCAGTTCCACTGTGCAGCCGTGCTGCGTTAAAATTCGGTATGCCCCTTCCGCAATCCGCCGCCGTCGCAGCCGAACTGCGCACCGCGATGGGAAAGCTCACGCGGCGCGTGAAGCTCGAGGACCAGATGCCGCTCGGTCAGGTAGCCGTCCTCGGCGCGCTGGACCGCGCCGGCGCGATGACAACCAGCGAACTGGCAGCCGATCAGCGGGTGCGCCCGCAGTCCATGGCCCGAGCCGTGGGACTGCTCATGGAGCAGGGGCTGATCACACGCCGGGCGCATCCGACCGACGGCCGCAAGAGCCTGGTCGACCTCTCCCCTGCCGGACAGGCACTACTGGAAGAGGAGCGGGGACGCAGGGCGGATTGGCTTGCGCGGGCGATCGAGGCAGAACTGACGGGGGAGGAACGGCAGTTGCTGGCGCGAGGGATTGGCCTGGTGGAGAGACTCGCAGCGCACTAGGCCGTGCCCCCGGTCCGGTTCCGGCACGGGATCTCGTTGATGGTCCCGCGCCGGCTGCCCCAACGCCCCCGCGTTGCCCCGTCGGACAGCCCCTGGCCAGTGACGCGAGCCAGAGGTTCGGCCGGTCGCCGGCCTCATTCGTAGCGACGCGCCTCACCCACTCCCGTCGCTGCGGCGACGGCCTCGGCCACGGGGATGATGTCGCCGTCGGAGAGGCCGGAGACGGTGATGCGGATGCCGGGCGGGGAGTGCAGGCGGAAGCGGGCACCGGGGGCGACCGCCCAGCCGGCGTGCAGGAGCCGGGCCACCGCGCCGGTCTCGTCCGGGACCGGCACCCAGACATTCATCCCGCTGCGGCCCCGCGCCCGCACTCCGCGCTCGGCCAGGGCCTGTATCAGCGACTCCCGACGCCTTCCGTACGCTCCGGCCACCTCCTCCGGGTCGACCGCGGAGGTACGCCACAGATGGGCGACCGTGACCTGGAGCAGATGGCTGATCCAGCCGGGGCCGAGGCGCTGCCGGCCCCGCACCCGGTCGACGGTCACCGGGTCGCCGGTCAGCACCGCGAGGCGTAGGTCCGGACCGTAGGCCTTGGCGGTCGACCGGACCAGGGCCCAGTGGTCGGTGGCGCCGGAGAGGGGGTGAAGCGGCAGGTCGACGATGCCATGCCCGTGGTCGTCCTCGATGAGCAGGGTGCCGGGGTGGCCGGACAGGAGTGTACGGAGCTGTGCCGCGCGGGCGCGGCTGACGGCGGCACCGGTCGGGTTCTGCGCCCGGTCGGTGATGACGGCGGCGCGGGCGCCGTCCTGGAGCGCGCGGGCCAGCTGCTCGGGCAGCGGGCCCTCGTCGTCCACGCCGACCGGGGCCGGACGCAGTCCGAGGGCGGGAATGAGATCCAGCAGACTGCCCCAGCCCGGGTCCTCCACAGCCACGGTGTCCCCGGGGCGCAGATGGGCGGCCAGCACGCGCTCTATCGCGTCCAGCGAACCGCTGGTGACGGCGATCGGCCCCTCCGCGACACCGTCGGCCGCGAAGGCCGAGCGGGCCAGCGCCGCCAGTTCGTCGTCGACGGCCGGTGCGCCGTAGAGCACGGGCCGCCGCGCGCTGCGCGCCGCGGCCTCGGCCAGCGCCCGCTCCAGCGGGGGCAGCAGCGACGTATCGGGGTTGCCGTCGGAGGCATCCCGGACGCCCGGCGGCACCTCCACCGCTATCGCCTCGCGCGAGGTGCTCGCGGGACGGGGGCGCACACGGCTGCCGCGCCGACCCGCCGTTTCGATCACTCCGCGATCGCGGAGCGTGCGGTACGCGGCCGCGACCGTATTGGGATTGACCTCGAGATAGACGGCCAACTCCCGGAGTGGGGGCAGGACTTCACCCGGTTGGAGCTCACCCGCACCGACGGCTCGCTCGACACTGGCGGCAATCTCCGATGCGCGCCGCCCTTCGATCCGATACTCTCCTAGCACAAAGCAGATTATGCACTAGTGCAATGGAGATCGCAATGGCCCGAGCCGAGTACGCAGCGACCGCCCGCACCACCCCCACCCGCGCCCGCGAACGCGCCGCCTACGACCACGAAACCGTGCACGCGATCCTCGACACGGCCTACGTCTGTCATCTGGGCTTCGTCCGCGACGGTTCCCCGGTCGTCCTGCCGACGCTGTACGGCCGCGTCGGCGACCGCCTCTACCTGCACGGCTCGACCGGGTCCCGCCCACTGCGGATGGCCGGTGACGTCTCGGACCCCGGCCTGGAGGTCTGCGTCACGGTCACCCATGTCGACGGCCTCGTCCTGGCCAGGTCCGCCTTCCACCACTCCATCAACTACCGCTGTGTCGTCGTGCACGGCACGGCGTATCAGGTGACCGACCAGGAGGAGAAGAAGGCCGCTCTCGACGCGCTCGTCGACCACGTCCTGTCCGGGCGCGCCGCGGACTCCCGCCCCGGCAACGCCAAGGAGCTGGCCGCCACCGCCGTACTCCGGCTCGACCTGCGCGAGGTCTCCGCCAAGATCCGTACCGGCGGCCCCAACGACGAGCCGGAGGACCTCGCACTGCCGTACTGGAGCGGCGTCCTTCCTGTGACGCCGGCGTACGGCGCCCCCATACCGTCCGACGACCTCGCGCCCGGCATCCCCGAGCCCGCGTACCTCTCGGTCCACTGAAGAGCCACCGCGCCGATCCACCACTGGGTCACCCCGCCCGACGCCGCCGCCCGTACGAGGCCGGGGCCGCCCTGGTCAGTCCCGGCCGGAGCGCTCCCCGTCCAGCCGTGCGGTGAGCAGGGCGATATCGACGGATGCCCGGCGCAGGACCTCGACGGCGCGGGATTCGGGGTCGTCCACGAGCGCAGCCAGCAGATCGAGGCAGCCCGCGCGGAGGGCGTAACGGGCGTGCGCGCGGTCCAAGGCGCCGTCCATGGCCGCGGCCGCGGCCGGGGACCATCCGGGGACACCGCCCTCGGTGACCACCGGGACGGCGCCAGAGTCCTCGACGGTGCCGTGCCACTGAAGTCCGTAACCGATGCTGCGCTGGACGAGGTAGCCGAGCAGTCGCGCGACCTGGGGCCCGCCGTCGAAGGCATCGCGGACGGCGGGGTCCGATTCCAGCAGCCCGTGCAGCAGATGGGCGGTGTCGACCTGCTGGTCACCGTCGCGGGTCGCCCGCCTGCGCGCGGCGGAGACCACCGACGCGAGCTCGACAGTGAGCTGTGCGCCGAGGTCCTCCGGGGCGGGGAGGTCGCCGCCGCTGTACGCAGTACGGTTTTGCACAGCCTCCACCCCACCAGCCCCTGAGCGCCGGAACATCCCCGGCGGGAAGCATTTACGCATCCGACGCTGGTTGGGGATACGCGCGGGAGACCTCCTCCTTACGGAGGAGATGAGATGGAGTTCCTGCGCGGGAATTGTGAAGATCGGACATCGTCGCAGCGAATCCGACAGCGCGCACGACCGCGCACCGCGCACCACAGCACCGCGCATCACGGTACTGCGCGCCACGGCACCGGACCCGTCAAGGAACATCCACGCTCAGTCCTCGCTCAGTCCTCCTCGGCGAGGATGAGATAGAGCTCCTTGCGAGCCTTGTTGACCACTGCCATGGCCTTCTCCCGCTGCTCGGGCGTGCCGGTGGCCCACACCTGCCGGAACGCCTCGACCAGGCCGCTGCCCGCCTTGCGTATCTCGTTCATCGCCTCCCAGTCGACTCCGCGGCCGGCGTCCTCCCAAGGAGCATCCGAGCCACTGTCGGCCTCGGCACGCCCGGCGTCGGTCAGCGAGAACAGCTTCTTGCCGCCCTCGCTGGCACTGGCGATGAGCCCCTCGTCCTCCAGGAGCTGCAGCGTCGGATACACCGAGCCGGGGCTGGGCTTCCAGGCCCCGCCGCTGCGCTCGGCGATCTCCTGGATCATTTCGTAACCGTGCATCGGGCGGTCCTTGAGCAGCGCCAGTATCGAGGCACGCACATCACCGCGGCGCGCCCGGCCGCGCGGCCCGCCGCGCCCCCGGCCGCCGCCGAAGGGCGGGCCCCCGAACGGAGGGCCGAACGGGCCGAAGGGCGAGCGCCGCCGCTCCCCGCCCCCCGCGAAGTCGCCCCGGCCGCCACGGCGCCAGGGTCCGCACTGCTCATACCGATGCTCATGCCCGTGCTCGTGTCCAGGTCCTTGTCCTTGCGAACGCACGATGACACTCTCCTTCACTCACTGACTGATCACGACCCTTTCGCGATGCTTCAACGATATATCGGAACTGTTCGGCGAAGCAAGACCCCGACCTGCATCCGCGGGCGACCGGCGCGCGCCCCAGCGTGGCCAATTCCTCGGGATTGGCCTTGGCCTGCGGCTTCGTGGCGCCTCTAGGCTCGCGGCCATGAGGATCCGCATCGTCGACGCCTTCAGTGCGCGTCCGTTCTCCGGCAACCCGGCGGGAGTCGTTCTCCTCGACTCCGACACGTTCCCCGACACGGCCTGGCTCCAGCAGGTCGCCACCGAGGTCAACCTCTCCGAGACCGCCTTCGCGCACCCTCTGCCCAAGGGCGGCGACGCCGACTGGGCACTGCGCTGGCTCACCCCGACCGCCGAGGTGAACATGTGCGGGCATGCCACATTGGCCACCGCGCATGTCCTGCACACCACCGGGACGGCCACCGGAACGGTCCGCTTCACCACCCGCAGCGGGGTGCTGATCACAGCCGTCGGCGACGACGGGACGATCACCATGGACTTCCCGACCGCGCCACTGACTCCCGTGGAGGTACCGCCGGTCGTCGCGGCAGCGCTGGGCACCGAGGTCCGCTCGGCGTACGACACCGGCCACGATGTCGGCGAACTGCTGGTCGAGCTGGCCGACGAGAAGTCCGTACGTACCCTGTCCCCGGACCTCAAGGCGCTGGCCGGGCGCGGCGGCCGGGGCGTGATCGCCACGGCCCGCGCCGAGAACCCCGACGGCGACTACGACTTGGTCTCGCGCTGCTTCTTCCCGGCGGTGGGCATCGACGAGGACCCGGTAACAGGCAGCGCGCACACGGCGCTCGCCCCCTTCTGGTCGGCGCGGCTGGGCCGTGACGCACTCGTCGGCCGGCAGGGAGCAGGCCGTACCGGCTTCGTACGGACCGAACTCCGCGGCGACCGTACATTGCTGACCGGCTCGGCGGTCACCGTCATCGACGGCGAGCTACTGGCCGCCGGCTGAACCGGGCTGCTCCGGGGCGGGTGGACCTGTGTGGGAGCAGCCCCCGCGGCGTCACCCCGTGGGCAGCCACCCCACCCGCCCCGCCAGCAGGGCGTAGCCGACGAACGCGACGATGTCGATGACCGCGTGGGCGGCGACCAGCGGGCCGACCCGGCCCCATCGCCGATAGAGGAGGACGAAGATCACGCCCATCACCATGTTGCCGAAGAAGCCGCCGACGCCCTGGTAGAGGTGGTACACCCCACGCAGCGCCGAACTGGCCGCGAGCGCGGCCATCGGCGTCCAGCCCAACTGTCCCAGCCTGCGCAGCAGATACCCGACGACGATGACCTCCTCCAGGACGGCGTTCTGCACCGCGGAGGCGATCAGTACCGGGATCTTCCACCACACCTCGGGCAGCGCCTCGGGGACGACCGTCAGATTGGCTCCGGTCGCCCGCGCGCCCAGATAGAGCAGCAGGCCGCTGCCGCCGATGGCCGCCGCGAGCCCCACCCCACGGCTGAGGTCGAAGCCGGGGCGCCGCCGGTCGAAACCGATCGTCCGGAGTCCGGTCCCCCGCTGCCCGGCAGGCGCCTCGCGCAGCAGCAGATGCGCCACCAGCACCACCGGCACCAGCGCGGTCGCGATCCCGAACAGCTGCCAGGCGAGATCCAGCCACGGCCGGCCGGGCGCATGGGAGGCATTGAGAGTGGCCGCCTGGTCCTTGAGGCCGCCGGGCTTGGTCACCGACCCGATGAAGCTGATCAGCGCCGACACCGCGCTGGCGCCCAGCGACAGGGCCAGCACGATCAGCGTCTCGCTCCGCACCAGGCTCCGGGAGGGCTTCCCCGCCCTCCCCGTACCCGCCCCGGCTCCAGAGTCTCGTCCCGGAAAGTCCGGATCGGCCAGGGGACTTGTATCCGACTGCACACTTCCTCCAGTTCCGCACTACCGCCTCTTCGCCACCACCGCCCCGCCAGGGTCTCGACAACAGGTACGAAGATCGCGCACGACAAGCCGGGGGACGGCTGACGTCCAGGCAGCGCCTGCCCCCTCGCCAGCCTGCCCGACGGCGCAGCGGCGCAGCACACAGGGGCCCAGGCGTGGCCCCCACGCCCCCGCCCCCTCACGCCCCCGTACGCCCCTACGCCCCCTCCGCCGCCTCCTCCCGCGGCCCCGGTACGGCCGGCCGGCGGCCGACGGCCCAGGCGACCGGCCAGGTGTGGACCGGCTGCCCGGTGTGCATCAGCTCGCTGTAGCGCCGGGTCATCGCGGCCAGCGCACTGTCCCGGTCCAGGCCCTGGCTGCGCGCGTGGTGGAACGCGGTGGCCTGCCAGGAGGCGCCGTTCACCCGGCGACGGCAGCGCTCCTCGACGATGGCCAGATAGTGGTCCCGGTCGGCCGGTTCCACGCCCCAGGCGTCCAGCCCGCGGGCGGCCAGCGGCAGGAGTTCCTGGCGCACCAGCCGTACGGCCGGGATCTCGGTGAGCGAGCCGGCGTTCCGGCCCGGACGGGGCCAGCGCAAGGTGGCGTCGATGCCGTACCGGCAGGCGGTGTCGAAGTTGTGCGCGGCGGCGGCGAACGGGAGGCGCGTCCACAGGGGGCGTGGCTCTTCGGCCAGGGCCCGTACCAGGCCGTAGTAGAAGGCGGTGTTGGCGATGACATCCGCGACGGTGGGGCCGGCCGGCAGTACGCGGTTCTCGACCCTGAGGTGCGCGACGCCGTTGGCGACCGCGTAGACGGGGCGGTTCCAGCGGTAGACCGTGCCGTTGTGCAGCGCCAGTTCGGCCAGGTCCGGCACGCCGCCCTCGTCGAGGACCCGGAGCGGCTCCTGCGGGCCGCACAGCGGCAGCAGCGGCGGGAAGTAGCGCAGGTTCTCCTCGAAGAGGTCGTAGGCCGAATCGATCCATCGCTCGCCGAACCAGGTGCGAGGCCGTACGCCCTGGGCCTGCAGCTCGGGGGCGCGGGTGTCGGTGGCCTGCTGGAAGACCGGCGGCCGCGACTCCCGCCACAGCTCACGGCCGAACAGGAACGGCGAGTTGGCACCGACCGCGATCTGTACCGCGGCGATGGCCTGGGCCGCGTTCCAGACGGCGGCGAAGCGGCCGGGGGTCACCTGGAGGTGCAGCTGGACGGAGGTGCAGGCGGCCTCCGGAGCGATCGACGGCGACCGGGCGGCCAGGTGCTCGACGCCCTGGATGTCGAGCGCGAAGTCCTCGCCGCGGGCCGCCCGCATCTGTTCGTCGAGCAGCGCGTAGCGGTCGTTCGCGGAGATGCTGGCGGCGGTGAGGTCGGTGGCGTGCAGGGTCGGCAGAATGCCGATCATCACGATTCTGGCGGCGACCTCGCGAGCCTTCCGTTCGGCGTAGCCGAGTCCGGTGCGGAGTTCTTCGGCGAGCTGGTCCAGGACGCGTCCGGACAATTGGTGCGGCAGGATGTTGACTTCCAGATTGCACTGGGCGAGTTCGGTCTGGAAATCACAGCTGGCGATGCGTTCGAGAACTTGGGAGTTCATCATGCGGGGCAGCCCGTCGGCGCCGGCGAGATTGAGTTCGATCTCCAGGCCCATGAGATTCCTGGGCCGGTCGAACCGCTTCTCCGCCAGGAGCCTCCCTAACGCCTCGAGGCACTCGTGGAGCTTTCTTCGGTATCGCTCCCGGTCCGCCAGGTCGGTCCCGCCCACGGCGACCTTCTCCCCCATCGACGGGTCCCTCCTCCTGTGAACGGCCTGCGACCACGGGCTGCACGCCGGGGCTCGCGCTACGGTCGATGATGCCCCGGCAATCTGATCGATAACGCCTCGGAAGCGGGCCGGTACCGATAGGCTCGAAGTGGTACCGGGTCCGGCATCACCCAAGGGCATATCTCGGTGGCGATGGCCGTTCACATTTCCGTCCGAGAAACACCGGCGTGATCCGGCCTACCGCACCGGGAACGAATGACGAGGCGGCCCGGCGAAAGCCCCGCACAAAGCGGCATAAAACACCTCGGGCAAGGGTCCGGATTCCGCCTTGCCAGAAATCCGCGAGGCCGGTAGCCGAAACACTTTCAGAACATACGTCGTATAAACTCCGGTAACGAGGCAGAGAGTTGACGCCCGGCGCCGCGGAGTTCCCGTCGGCGCCGGGCGGGCCCTGGGCCCGGTCGCCACATTCCCGCCGCCTGCCCGGGGCAGACCCGCGGCGCTCCCACGGCAGGCGGGACTTCCGACACGGCCCCGGGCCCCACGCCGGCCATGCCCCGGACGCAGACAGCGCTGTCTGCACCTCCACGCTCCACCGTGTCTCCGAAGTGAGAGGCGACCCACCATGCCGCTGCACCCTGCCCCCGCCCCCGCGCCCGCCCTGCGCAGCGTTCTCGCCGCCCTCGGCTCGCCCGGCATCCTCCGCGCCGCCCCGGTACCCGCGCTGCGCACCCACCAGGGCCCGCTCAGCCCCGATCATCCGCTGCCCCTCCACGTATGGGACGACGTCAGCCAGGCCGGCGGGACACCGCACACCCGGCCGGCCGGGTGGAGCTTCCTGGTCCGCGGCGGCGACGGGGCGGTGGCCACCGCCGAGGCGACGCCCACCGCGGACGGCTGGGCGTTCGCCCGCTTCTGCGGCGGCCCCTACGTGGCCGCGACCGAGCAGGCCCTCGTGCAGGCCGAGGCGCTCACCGCGCCGTACCAGCCACGGCTGCTGTCCGTACCCGAGCTGTACATGCTCACCCTGTGGCTGCACAACGACCTGGCCGCCGATGGCGCCGAAGGGCTGCCCGCCCCCGCCGACCTGCTGGTTCCGCTGGCCCCGGCCCCGCCGGGGATCGCCGCGCACCGTCCGCACCGCGTCGCCGACCTGCTCCCCCGGCTCACCCTGCGCCTCACCCCCGCCCCGCTGCTGCGCGAACCCGCCTGACCGGTGCCGCGCCGCGCCACGCGCCGGCGCACGCCGTCCCGCAAGAGCGTGCCCCGCGAGCCCTGTCGGCCGCGGGGCGCTCTGCCGTGCTCACCCACGCGGGCTAGCCCACCGATACCACTCCCAACCACCTTGGGGAGGAGCACAATTGAAAGCAACCGCCCGCACGGGTGATGCGTCGATACCGAGTGAGTACCGCTGCTGCGAAATCCCTGCGGAATCCGGTCCGTAGGGCAACACTGGAACCGACCACTGGAACGGGGGAGCGGCCATGACCACCTCATCGAGCACGTCGAGCCGCACATCGATTACCACACCGCAGCGAAAGACAACTTCCATGTGTCAGCACCAACCGCCTTGCCCGTCCGCAGACTCCAGCGACCGGGAGGCCGCACACCTTGTGGCGCACCACCCCGAGCAGGGCTGGAGCCTGCTCTGCAACGGCGTCCTGCTCTTCGAGGACACCGGCGAACTGCTGCCTGACGGGCAGGTCATCGCCCCGCACCGGGACCGGATCACCGCAGCGGCCTGACCCGCGCGCCCGGCACGTACCACCAGGGCCCCCGGCAGAAGAACTGCCGAGGGCCCTTGCTGTTGCCCGGACGGACGGACCGGCGGACCGATGACGGTCAGCCGGACCGGTTGACGGTCAGCTGTCGTACTCGTCCAGCGGCGGGCAGGAGCAGACGAGGTTCCGGTCACCGAAGGCGCCGTCGATCCGGCGCACCGGCGGCCAGTACTTCTCCGCCGCGGCGACGCCGGCCGGGAAGACCGCCTCCTCGCGGCTGTACGGGTGGGCCCACTCGCCGCCGAGCGCGGCCGCGGTGTGCGGGGCGTTGCGCAGCGGGTTGTCGTCCTTGTCCCACCCCCCCGAGCCGACCTTCTCGATCTCCGCGCGGATGGCGATCATCGCGTCGCAGAACCGGTCCAGCTCGCCGAGGTCCTCGCTCTCGGTCGGCTCGATCATCAGCGTTCCGGCCACCGGGAAGGACATCGTCGGCGCGTGGAAGCCGTAGTCGATGAGCCGCTTGGCGACGTCGTCGATGCTCACACCGGTGGCCTTGGTGAGCGGCCGGACGTCGATGATGCACTCGTGCGCGACCAGGCCGCCGGGGCCGGTGTAGAGCACCGGGTAGTGCGGCTCCAGGCGCTTGGCGATGTAGTTGGCGCTGAGGACCGCGACCTGGGTGGCGCGCTTGAGGCCCTCGCCGCCCATCAGGCGGAGGTAGGCCCAGGAGATCGGCAGGATGCCGGCCGAGCCCCAGGGGGCCGCGGAGACCGGCCCGACGCCGGTCTCCGGACCGGCGGTGGGCTGCAGCGGGTGGTTGGGCAGGTACGGCGCCAGGTGGGCGCGTACCGCGACCGGGCCGACGCCGGGGCCGCCGCCACCGTGCGGGATGCAGAAGGTCTTGTGCAGGTTGAGGTGCGAGACGTCGCCGCCGAACGCTCCGGGCTCGGCGAGGCCGACCAGTGCGTTGAGGTTGGCGCCGTCCACGTAGACCTGGCCGCCGGCTTCGTGCACCGCCGCGCAGATCTGGGTGATGTGCTCCTCGAACACGCCATGCGTGGACGGGTAGGTGACCATGAGGACCGCGAGTTCGTCACGGTGCTTCTCGATCTTGGCGTGCAGGTCGTCGGCGTCGACCTCGCCGTCCTCGCCGGTCTTGACGACGACCACCTTCATCCCGGCCATCACGGCGCTGGCGGCGTTGGTGCCGTGCGCCGAGGACGGGATCAGGCAGACCGTGCGCTGCTCGTCGCCGTTGGCACGGTGGTAGGCGCGTACGGCGAGCAGTCCGGCCAGCTCGCCCTGCGATCCGGCGTTCGGCTGGAGGGAGACCTTGTCATAGCCGGTGATGACGGCCAGCCGGTCCGCCAGCTCCTGGATCAGTGTGAGGTAGCCCTCGGCCTGGTCGGCCGGCGCGAAGGGGTGCAGCTGGCCGAAGGCGGGCCAGGTGACCGGCTCCATCTCGGTGGTGGCGTTGAGCTTCATCGTGCAGGAGCCGAGTGGGATCATGCCACGGTCCAGCGCGTAGTCCTTGTCGGCGAGGGAGCGCAGGTAGCGCAGCATCGCGGTCTCGGAGCGGTGCCGGTGGAAGACCGGGTGGGTGAGGTACTCGTCGGTGCGCAGCAGCGTCCCCGGCAGCGTGTCGGCCGCGGTGGCGTCCAGCCGCTCGATGTCGCCCGTCACGCCGAAGGCGCCCCAGACGCCGGTCAGCTGCGCGCGTCCGGTGGTCTCGTCGCAGGCGATACCGACCAGGTCGGCGTCGATCTGCCACAGGTTGATCCCGGCCTCGCGGGCGGTGGCGACGACTTCGGCGGCCCGGCCGGGGACCCGGGCGGTCAGGGTGTCGAAGTACGCGTCGTGGACTATCTCCACACCACCGGCCCGCAGGCCCTCGGCCAGGATGGTGGCGTAGCGGTGGGTACGGCGGGCGATGGTCCGCAGGCCCTCGGGGCCGTGGTGGACGGCGTACATCCCGGCCATGACCGCGAGCAGCACCTGCGCGGTACAGATGTTGCTGGTGGCCTTCTCGCGGCGGATGTGCTGCTCGCGGGTCTGCAGCGCGAGGCGGTAGGCCTTGGTGCCGTCGGCGTCGACGGAGACGCCCACCAGGCGGCCGGGCAGGCTGCGGGCGAACTGATCGCGGACGGCCATGAAGCCGGCGTGCGGCCCGCCGAAGCCCATCGGCACGCCGAAGCGCTGGCTGGTGCCGACGGCGATGTCCGCGCCGAGTTCACCGGGCGAGGTGAGCAGCGTCAGGGCGAGCAGATCGGCGGCGACGGTGACGACGGCACCCAGCTCATGGGCCTGCTCGATGAGCGCCCGGGGGTCACGGACCGCACCGGAGGCGCCCGGGTACTGCAGCAGCACGCCGAAGACACCGCGTTCGGCGATCCCGTCGGGGATGCCGTCGGACAGGTCCGCGACGACGACCTCGACGCCGGTCGGCTCGGCACGGGTCCGGATCACGGCGATGGTCTGCGGCAGGCAGTCGGCGTCCACCAGGAAGACGCCCTGCTTGACCTTGCCGACCCGGCGGGAGAGGGCCATCGCCTCGGCGGCGGCGGTGCCCTCGTCCAGCAGGGAGGCACCGGAGGTGCGCAGGCCGGTCAGGTCGGCGACCATGGTCTGGAAGTTCAGCAGCGCTTCCAGACGCCCCTGCGAGATCTCCGGCTGGTAGGGCGTGTACGCGGTGTACCAGGCGGGGTTCTCCATGACGTTGCGCAGGATCACCGGCGGGGTGAACGTGCCGTAGTAGCCCAGGCCGATCATGGAAGTGAGCACCTGGTTGCGCTCCGCGAGACCACGCAGCTCCTGGAGCACCTCGGCCTCGGTACGGGCCTCCGGGAGGCCGAGCGCCTCCACGCTCTTGATCACATCGGGGACCGCGGCGGCGGTGAGCTCGTCCAGCGAACCGAAGCCGACCTGCGCGAGCATCTTGGCCTGTGCCTCGCGGTCGGGGCCGATATGCCGCCGTTCGAAGGGGATACCGCGTTCCAGCTCGGTCAGGGAGATGCGATGGGTGGTCATCTGCGGGGGCCTCCTGGTCAGTACGACCTGCGAGGGGCACCACGGCACGGGTGCCCGGACGGCCTCCCCCTCTGTCATCTCAACCTGAGAGCTTCACCGGCCCGCGGACGGCCCGGCTTTCACCGTCGGTGAGGAGGGGTCCCGGCGTGGTGCCTGTCCGTGGCCCGCCCTGCTTTCCAGAGTGACCTCGTCCGTGCGGTACGTGTGCCTGAGAGATTCCGGGGAGGATTTGCTCCTTCGGCGCCCTGGTCGCGAACGACAAAGGACTCTCCCGCACGGATTCAGCGGCCATTGGCCAGCCTACCAGCGCACCACTCGAAGGAGCCTTCGAGTGGCCAGGGCGGGAAATGTGCCGTTTGGTAGTTGTCACGGGGCAGTTGCGACCAATTGGAGGGGCCGTGCAAACCGACATCGATCCCCGAAGCCTGATCGGCCGCAAAGCGTTCGACCGGAACGGCACGAAGATAGGCACGATCGACGAGGTGTACCTGGACGACGCGACGGGGGAACCGGAGTGGGCAGCCGTGCGCACCGGAATCTTCAGCCGGGACGCGTTCGTCCCCTTGGAGCCCAGCAAGATGGTCGGTGATGCCCTGCACATCCCGTACGACCGCAAGCTGATCAAGGACGCCCCGGACTTCGGCGTGGGCCGCCACCTCTCCCCCGAACAGGAGCTCCAGCTCTACCACCACTACCGGCTGGACATCGCCTCCCCGGACGTGGAATCGCTGCCTTCCGACGACACGGGCGGCTCCGGCCGGGGTTCCCGCCCCGGCTCCGGCTCCCGCTCCGGCGACAAGGACTTCGGCAAGATCGCCGGCTCGGAGGACTGAGCGCCTTCCGGTCCCCCGCCGACCAGCGGCAGGGGCTCCCCCGGCCGCAGCGCCGGGTCGTCGACGGCGAAGGTCCGCACCCTGCCCGGTGCGGACCATGGCGTCTCGAAGCGTACGGTCACTCGCCCCACCCCGCTCCCCTGCACCCACCCGGCGCCGAACTCGTCGTGCACCACGTCCAGGCCCGGATGCCAGCGCCGCGGCCGCTCGTCCTCGGGACGGTCCCCGCCGGTCTCGCCCCCGTCCGTCTCGGGCTCCGGCCCGGCCGGCTCCGCGGCCTCCCGCTCCGTCGCGAACTGGGCGAAGAGATCCTCCTGTGTGAAGTCGGCCAGCCCGCTGACCCCCACACCCAGCAGCCGCACCCCGCCCGTGGTGTCCACCATGTCGAGCAGGCGTACCGCGGCCTCCCGTATGACCACAGGGTCGTCCGTGGGCCCGCGGAGCGTCTCGGAGCGCGTCAGCGTCGAGAAGTCGTAGTTACGGACCTTGATCACTACCGTGCGCCCGGAGCGCCCGGACTCCCGCAGCCGCTGGACGCAGCGGTCGGCCAGCCGCAGCAGCTCGGTCCGTACCCGCGTCCGGTCGGTCAGATCGACCTCGAAGGTGTCCTCGACCGAGATGGACTTCGCGTCCCGCTCGGCCACCACAGGGCGGTCGTCCTGGCCCAGCGCCATGGCGTGGATCCCCGTGCCGTGAGCCTTGCCCAGCAGCCGCACCAGCTCGGCCTCACCGGCCTCCGCGGTCTCCGCCACGGTGTGGATCCCCGCCCTGCGCAGCGTCTCGGCCGTCGCCGGCCCCACACCGGGCAGTGTCCGTACCGGCATCGGCCCCAGCAGCTCCCGTTCCGTGCCGGGCTCGATCACCACCAGGCCGTCCGGCTTGGCCGCCTCGGAGGCGATCTTCGCCAGCATCTTGGCGCCGGCGAGCCCCACCGAGCCCGTCAGCCCAGTCGCCTCCCGGATGTCACGCCGCAGCCGCTCCCCCACGGCCCGTGCGGCGGCCGTCTCGGCCGGTACGCCGCCCGCTTCCAGGTCCACGAACGCCTCGTCCAGGCTGAGCGGCTCCACCAGGGGCGACAGCGCGCGCAGCAGATCCATCACCGTGTCACTCACTTGGCGGTACAGGGTGAAACGAGGACTGAGATAGGCGGCATTGGGGCACAGCCTGCGCGCCTGGGCCGTGGGCATCGCGGAGCGGACGCCGAAAACCCGGGCCTCGTACGACGCCGTGGCGACCACCCCGCGCGGCCCGATCCCGCCGACGATCACCGGCTTCCCGCGCAGGCTCGGCTTGGCCGCCTGCTCGGCGGCCGCGTAGAACGCATCCATGTCCAGATGCAGGATCGTCGGGGCGGGTCTCACATCTCCGATGCTGCCGCATGGCACTGACAACCGGCCCGCCGCCGGGCCGGGGCCGCGGATGCCCGCGCGTCGTGCGGATCAGCCGGCGCGGTTGCGCCGCCGGGCCAGCTCGTCGTGCGGGTTCTGCCCGATCAGTGTCTCGCCGGTGTCCACGCGCTCTCCATGGAGCTGTGACAGAGCGCTCTCCACGTCCCGCCACACCACGCCGATGGCGATACCGAAGACCCCCTGGCCCCCCTGGAGCAGGTCGACGACCTGATCGGGCGAGGTGCACTCGTAGACCGTGGCGCCATCGCTCATCAGCGTCATCCGCGTCAGGTCCGCCAGCCCGCGCGAGCGGAGGTGCTGGACGGCGGTGCGGATGTTCTGCAGAGAGACCCCGGTGTCCAGCAGCCGCTTGACGATCTTCAGGACGACGACGTCCCGGAAGCTGTAGAGCCGCTGGGTGCCGGAACCGTACGCGGGCCGGATGCTGGGCTCGACCAGGCCTGTACGGGCCCAGTAGTCGAGCTGCCGGTAGGTGATGCCCGCTGCCGCACAGGCGGTCGGGCCGCGGTAGCCGATGTTCTGGGCCTCGCGGTCCCCCGGCGCCGCCGCGGCCGGTGCCGGTGCGCGGTGCGCTGCTGTGCTCGTGTGGAGCGGCAACGCCCCTTCCGCCGCCGTACCGTCGCCGGTGATTGCCACGCCGCCCTCCGTCCTCCACGTCCCGGACGGGACCTGCCACATCGACGGTATGCAGTCGCTCGGGGTGCGTCAACGATCGCCGCGCTCGCCACGCCGAGTGATAATCACCCTACGAGTGGTTTCTCGTGACCTCGCGCGGGGAATGTCTCAGAAGTTTGGCTGGAATCATTCGCTCCGTCTGGCCCGGCGCCGCACGCTACTGGCTGTTGGTACCGAAATCCTCGGGCGAGATCTGGTCGAGGAACTCGCGGAACTTCTCCACCTCGTCCTCCTGCTCGTCCGGGATGGCGATCCCCGCGTCGTCCAGCACCCCGTCGGTACCGAAGATCGGCGTTCCGGTGCGCAGCGCCAGCGCTATCGCGTCGGACGGACGGGCGCTGACCTCGACCCCGCTGGCGAAGACCAGTTCGGCGTAGAAAACCCCCTCGCGCAGGTCCGTGATCCGGACCTGCGTCAGCTCCTGGCCGACCGCCTCCAGCACGTCCTTGAAAAGGTCGTGCGTCAGCGGCCGGGCGGGGACCATGCCCTGCTGGGCAAAGGCAATGGCCGTGGCCTCCCCCGGCCCGATCCAAATGGGCAGGTAGCGATCGCCTCCCACCTCCCGCAGGAGCACGATCGGCTGGCTGGAAGGCATTTCCACCCGGACACCCACGACGTCGAGCTCGTTCACACAGCAACCCTAGGACGTGCCCGGCAGGTTTGGGTAGTCGGGCACTCGTTTGCTCACTGAGGCCGGCCCCGCAGAGCGCCCTGGAGCAGCGCCGCGTGCAGCCGGACGGTCAGGGTCCCCAGCTCCTTGGCAGTGCCCTCGGCATGTGCCCTGGTCTGCGGGTTACGGTGCCGCCGAAGGGGTGCCAGGACCTGTTCGACCAGGTCCGCCTCGCGTTCGGCGGCCGCCTTCACCACGCGCAGATGCCGCGGCTCCAGACCGAAGCGGCCCAGGTCCGCGACGAGTTTGGCGACCGTGACGGCCTCGATGTCGTATGCGCCGTCCGCATGAGGGACGATGAGACCGTACGACTCCCAGTCGGCGAGCGCCGCCTCGTCCACCTCCGCGGCGGCCAGCAGCTCGGCCCGGCCGATCCGGGCGGCCGCCGGGTGGTCCTCACAGAGGCCGGGCACGGCGTCGACCAGCTCCCCGGAGGGCGCGGCCGGGGCGGGCAGCGGTACCTGTTCCCCCCGCTCCACGGCGTCCAGATGCTCCCGGATGACCTTCAACGGAAGGTAGTGGTCCCGCTGCATGCGCAGGACGCTGGCGAGCCGCTCGACGTCGGCCGGGGTGAATTTCCGGTATCCGGAAGACGTGCGCTTCGGCTCGACCAGCCCCTCGGCCTCCAGGAAACGGATCTTGGAGATGGTGACCTCGGGAAACTCCTCACGCAGCGCGTTGAGCACCGTGCCGATACTCACCGGCTTGCCGCCCGAGGAGGCGGCGCCGGCGGCACCGGCACCGCCTTTCGGTGTATGGCACATATGCCTTCCCTGGCCGATCAGATCCCGGCGCCTCGCTGGCTCGCGTAGAAGACCAGGCGGTACTTGCCGATCTGCACCTCGTCACCGTTCGCGAGCACGACGGAGTCGATCCGCTCACGATTGACGTAGGTGCCGTTCAGACTGCCGACATCGGCGACCGTGAAGAGTCCGTCCGGGCCGCGGCGGAACTCCACATGCCGACGCGAGACCGTCACATCGTCGAGGAAGATGTCGCCCTGCGGATGCCGGCCCGCGGTGGTCAGCTCGCCGTCCAGCAGGAAGCGGCTGCCCGAGTTCGGACCCCGGCGGACGACCAGCAGCGCCGAACCCAGCGGGAGGGCGTCCACCGCCGCCTGGGCCTCCGGGGACAGCGACGGCAACGGAGTCTGGCCCGTCGTCTCCGAGTCGTAGGCCTCCAGCCCCGAAATGGAGATCGTCGAGGTCGTCTCGGACGCCCGCTCGGCCTGGGCCCCCGCGCGCAGCGGCGTACCGCAGTTGGAGCAGAACCGGCTCGCCTCGGCGTTCCGGTGCCCACACCTCGTACACACCGGCAGGGCCTGCCCTCCAGCCGTGTCCGAGGCCGACGGTCCCTGAGAACCTATGGGGCCTGAACCGGAGCGGTCAACGGAACCCGCGCCGTGCCCCTCGGACGGACCGCCGACCTCATCACGGAAGAGCGGACGCTCCTGCGCGGCACCGCTCTCGGCGGGCTGGCGCGGAGCACGGTGCCGTGCGGTGCCGCTGCCGCCCTCCTGGCGTGCGCGCTTGCCGAACAGCTTTGCAAACAACTTCACGGGCGATTCCCCTTGAACGAAACAGACCCGCCCGTGGGGCAGGACGAACCCTCGATGCACACACCGGCCAGTCCGGACATCCTGTGAACGTCCGTGGCCTTCAGACAGTTTCCACCACACACCACACGCACGGTGCGTCGACCCCCCGCTACCTCATGCCCTCTCCGGGCATTCGCCATACCTGGACGCCTCACTGCGATGACGACCGAGCGTAGTCAGGCCGCTTCGTCTCCCGCAAGGCATCCACAATGATCTTCTCCTCACGGGCCACAGACACCTTGGCCTGCTCCTTTTCCAGTGTCTGGACCACTCCGCCAGGGATGTTCAGCGCCGGCTCCAGGTCCCGGGGCTTACCGATGACCTTGAAGCGGTACGGCTGCGCGACGCGCCTGCCGTCGATCTCCACTCCGCCCTGGACATCCGAGAGGTAACTGCTCGCGACCACCCGGACATCATTGACCTGGATGGCCTCGGCGCCGGCCGCACGCAGTTCCTGGATGGCGTCCAACAGCTTGTCCGCCTTCACGGAGTGCGTCGGGTCGTCGATGGTCAGGTTGATGCCGGGCCCTTGTGCCGCGACGGTCCCGGCCAGCACGCCCAGCTGCTGTTCCTTCTCCACGGTCTGCTTACGGGCCTCCTCGGCCTGGTCCGAGCTGTTCTCCAGCTCGGTCTTCTGCCCTTCCAGGCGCCGCTGTTCATCCGTCAACCGCTGGGAGCGGTTGTCCAGCTCGTCCAGAATGCGTACCAGATCCTCCTGGCGCGCACCCCGCAGCGCACTGCTGTCACTTGTGGAACGTACCTGAATCGCCAGGCCGAGGCCGAGGATGAACAGGAGCAGCGCGACAATCAGTTGAGCCCGCGTCAGCCGCGGCGGCCACAGGCTCGCGACGAGCCGCTCCCGACCCGTCTTCGGGCGTTCGTCATTTCCCTTGCCGCTCCCGTCACCGACGACCACGTCCGGGGCCGAGGAGTCTGCCGCTTTACGGGGCTTCTGTCCAGCGCTGTCCGGTTCCGGGGTTCCGGTTTCGGCCCGGTCCGCCGACGGCACCCGCTCAGCGACGCGCGGGCTCTCCGGCGGCATCGGCCGCCGCCCGGCCGGGCCCGGCTCCGGCTGCTCCGGCCGGTCCGGCCGCTGCTCCCGCTCCGGCTTCCGCTCGGGCTCCGGTGCCGTCCTGGGCTCGGGGGTCTCGTCCGTCGCCATCCGCCTCACGCCCTGAAGACATGCCGACGGATCGCCGCGGCGTTGGAGAAGATCCGAATGCCCAGCACCACGACCACGCCGGTGGAGAGCTGAGCGCCGACGCCCAACTTGTCGCCCAGGAAGACGATCAGCGCGGCGACGACGACGTTGGACAGGAAGGAGACCACGAAGACCTTGTCGTCGAAGATCCCGTCCAGCATGGCCCGCAGTCCGCCGAACACGGCGTCCAGCGCCGCCACGACAGCGATCGGCAGGTAGGGCTCGACCACCGTCGGCACCACGGGTCGGACGACAAGTCCGACCACGACTCCCACGATGAGGCCCAGTACGGCGATCACGATGTGCCCTTCCCCTTGTCGGCGCCGCCCGACGTGGCGGGACCGGTCTGCGGCTTTGCGGTACGTACGATCAAACTCGGCGCGGGCGGCAGCGTGACCTCGCTCTCGGCGGAAATCCTGGTGCTGATCCCGAAGTTCTCCTGCAGTCCGTGCAGATACCGGCCGTCGGCACTGCCCTGGAACGCGGTGCTCAGCCGTTGCCCGTCCCCCACCGCCAGCACCGTGTAGGGCGGCGCCAGTGGCTTGTTGTCGACCAGTATGGCGTCTCCCGCGGCCCTGATCGCCGAGAGCGACGTGAGCCGCTGCCCATTGACGGCGACGGCCTCCGCGCCGGACTCCCACAGGCCGTTGATCACACGCTGCATGTCCCGGTCGCGGACCCGTCCGGTGTCCGAGAAGCCGCTCCCCTCGCGCGGCCCGCCGCCGTGGGACTCCGCGCCCTTGGCGTCGTCCACGACGAGTTTCACACCGGGCCCGGTGACCTGCGTCGAACCGGCGAGCAGGGCGAGCAGTTCGGCCTTGCCGGCGCCGTCCTCCCGCAGCGCCTCTCGCTGCATCCGGCTGACGTCGTCCCGGAGGGCGTCGACCCGCTGCTGCTGCCGGTCCGCCTCCCCGGTGCCCTTCTGGATACGGTTGATCAGCTCTTCCCGCTCCTTGGCGAGCGTCGGTGCGGACTTCTGCGCCTGGGCCGCCCCCACCGTCACCACGAGCGCGGCCAGCACCAGACCGGCCGCGAGGCCCAACTTCGCCCGAAGGGTACGCGGCAGACCCCGTACGCCGGCCTCGGCCTTCCGCGCGGCTGCCTCGGCATACCCATCGTCGAGGCTGTGATCCATCACGTTGGTCAGCAGCGACATGGACGCATCGGGACGCGCGGCCGACGTGTTCGGGGTGCTCCGGTCGGGGCGCTGCTGCGACATGCCGCACATCGTCCCACGTCGGCCGCGCGGTCTCCCAATGGCCCCACCGGCGTGCCGATCAGCGGCCCGCCGGTGGGATCCGGGTCAGCGCCCCGCGCTGTCGACCACGGCCGACCACTCGTCCAGCAGCTGCTGGGCGGAGGCCTCGTCCGGCCCCTCCGCCCACAAGTGGGTGACCGCCTCGGCCGGGTCCGGCAGCACCAGGACCCAGCGGCCGTCGGCCTCCACCACCCGCACGCCGTCGGTGGTGTCGACCTCCCGGTCGCCGGCCGCCTCGACGACATGCCGCATGACCAGGCCCTTGACGGCCCAGGGGGTGGCCAGGTCCCGGCGCAGGACATGCGCCCGCGGGATCCGGGCGTCGATCTGGCTGAGGGTGAGCTGGGTACGGGCCACCAGGCCGATCAGCCGGACGAACGCGGCCGCGCCGTCGAAGACGCTGCTGAACTCCGGGATGATGAATCCGCCCCGGCCGTCGCCGCCGAAGACCGTGCCTTCCTGACGCCCCACCCGGGTCAGATCGTCCGGCGAGGTCGTCGTCCACTCCACCTGCGTGCCGTGGTACGCCGCCACCTGCTCGGCGATCCTGGTCGTGGTCACCGGCAGCGCCACCCGCCCGGTGCGCCGCTCGGCCGCGATCAGATCCAGCAGGACGAGCAGCGCACGGTCGTCCTCGATGATCCGGCCCCGCTCGTCCACGAGGGAGAGCCGCTCGCCCACGGGGTCGAAGCGCACCCCGAAGGCGGCCCGCGCGGAGGCCACCATCTCCCCGAGCCGGACCAGCCCGGAGCGCCGGGCGTCGGCGGTCTCGGTCGGGCGGGATTCGTCGAGCCCGGGGTTGATCGTCAGCGAGTCGACACCGAGCCGCCCCAGAAGGCTGGGCAGCACCAGGCCCGCGCTGCCGTTGGAGGCGTCCACGACGACCTTCAGCCCTGCTTGGCCGATGCCCGTGGTGTCCATGGCTCGCAGCAGCGCTCCGGTGTACGAGTCGAAGACGCTGGCCGGGAAGCGCAGATCGCCGATCTCTCCGGGGAAGGCGCGCCGGTACTCCTGCCGGGCGTAGACCCGGTCGAGCTTGCGCTGCCCCGCCTGCGAGAGGTCGGCGCCGCGTTCGTCGAAGAACATGATGTCGACGGAGTCCGGCACTCCGGGCGTCGTCCGCAGCATGATGCCGCCGGCGCTGCCCCGGGCGGTCTGCTGGCGGGCGACGGGCAGTGGGACGTTCTCCAGGTCGCGTACGTCGATGGCGCTGGCCTGCAGCGCGGAGATCACCGCGCGCTTGAGCGCCCGCGCGCCTCGGGAGTGGTCGCGCGCGGTGGTGACCGTGGAGCCCTTCTTGAGCGTGGTGGCGTACGCGCCCGCGAGCCGTACGGCGAGTTCCGGGGTGATCTCCACATTGAGGATTCCGGACACGCCCCGGGCACCGAACAGATGTGCCTGGCCACGGGATTCCCAGATCACCGAGGTATTGACGAACGCGCCGGCCTCGATGGTCTTGAAGGGATAGACCCGGACGTTGCCCTGGACGATCGACTCCTCACCGATGAGGCATTCATCGCCGATCACCGCGCCGTCCTCGATCCGGGCGGCCCGCATGACATCGGTGTTCTTGCCGATCACACAGCCGCGCAGATTGCTCTGCTGGCCGAGATAGACATTGTCGTGGATCACGGCCCGGTGCAGGAAAGCCCCGCTCTTCACCACGACATTGGAGCCGACCACGGTGTGCTCACGCATCTCCACACCCGCTTCGACCTTGGCGTAGTCGCCGATGTACAGCGGCCCGCGCAGCACAGCGTCGGGGTGGACCTCGGCGCCCTCGGCGACCCACACGCCCGGCGAGATCTCGAAGCCGTCGATTTCCACATCGACCTTGCCTTCGAGCACATCGGCCTGGGCCTTCACATAGCTCTCGTGGGTGCCGACGTCCTCCCAGTAGCCCTCGGCGACATAGCCGTAGATCGGCTTGCCTTCCTTCATGAGCTGCGGAAAGACATCACCGGACCAGTCCACCGGGACATCGGGCTCGAAGTAGTCGAAGACCTCCGGCTCCATGACGTAGATGCCGGTATTGACGGTGTCCGAGAAGACCTGGCCCCAGGTGGGCTTTTCCAGAAAACGTTCGACCCGGCCACCCTCGTCGACGATGGTGATGCCGAACTCGAGCGGATTGGGTACCCGCGTCAGGCACACCGTGACGAGTGCGCCCTTCTCCTTGTGGAACCGGATCAGGTCGGTGAGATCGAAGTCCGTGAGGGCATCACCGGAGATGACGAGGAAGGCGTCATCCTTGAGGGCCTCCTCGGCGTTCTTGACGCTCCCGGCGGTGCCGAGCGGCTTTTCCTCATTTGCGTAGGTGAGCTCCATGCCGAGCTCTTCCCCGTCACCGAAATAGTTCTTGACGAGCGAGGCAAGGAACTGCACGGTCACGACGGTCTCGTTGAGACCATGCCGTTTCAGCAGCCGCAGGACATGCTCCATGATCGGTCTATTGGCGACGGGAAGCAGCGGCTTGGGCATGCTGGACGTCATGGGGCGAAGGCGTGTTCCTTCGCCGCCGGCCATCACGACGGCCTTCATGTCGGAAGCGTCCTCCTCTGGGAGACGACGGTCTTGCCGACTTCACCTATCCAGATCGCCCACTGTTCCGGTTCTCACCTACAGGCGATGGGCCTTGGCAGAACATGCCGGTTCGGAGAGTTCAGTCGGCTGTGGTGTCCGCCTTGATGATCCGGCGGACCTGGACCACGTAGAGGATCCCTGCCCACCAGTACAGCGCTGTACCCCATCCGGCGAACGCCCATCCGAAAACAGTAGCGAGCATACGAAGCCAGCTGTCCCCGCCGCTCAGGAGGAGCAACGGGAAGGCGTACATCAAGTTGAACGTAGCCGCTTTGCCCAGGAAGTTCACCTGGGGAGGACCGTATCCGTGACGGCCGAGGAATCCCACCGCGATCAGCAGCATCAGTTCGCGCGCCAGCAGGGCCGCGGTGAGCCAGAGCGGAAGAATCTCGCGCCAGGTGAGACCGACCAGGGTGGACAGGATGTACAGGCGGTCGGCCGCCGGGTCGAGGATCCGTCCCAGACTGCTGATCTGGTTCCAGCGGCGGGCGAGCTTACCGTCCAGGTAGTCGCTCACGCCGCTCAGCGCGAGTACCAACAGGGCCCAGCCGTCCGCATTCGGACCACCGAATTTCGGCCAGAGGATCAACCACAGGAACAGCGGTACGCCGGCCAGGCGAGCCATGCTCAGGATATTGGGGATGGTGAGAACTCGATCCGTCTGGACCCGCGTCTCCTGGACCTCCACGCGGGGGCCTCCTGTGGGAAATGTGCCTACGATGTCCCTCGACCTTACCCGCCCCGCCGACCGCGCCGCGCCGGGGGTCCCAAGATCCCCACAACGCAGAGAAGCCCTGTGGGAACTGACATTCCCACAGGGCTTCTCTCAAAATTT
>NZ_BBUY01000024.1 GCF_001590865.1 Streptomyces sp. NBRC 110611 | reverse complement strand
GTGATCCACATATCGGCACCGACACCCGGCGAACGGACCGCGTCCGACAGCGGCGAGTACGCGAACCAGCCGAAGTCCGCCGCACCCTGCGGGGTCAGGAAACCGGCCACCGCGATCAGCGAGCCGAAGAGGTACAGCCAGTAGGCGAACATGTTCAGCCGCGGGAACGCCACGTCGGGCGCGCCGATCTGCAGCGGCATGATCCAGTTCGCGAAACCGGCGAACAGCGGCGTCGCGAACAACAGCAGCATGATCGTGCCGTGCATCGTGAACGCCTGGTTGAACTGCTCGTTCGACATGATCTGGTGGCCGGGTCGGGCCAGTTCGGCGCGCATCAGCAGCGCCATCACACCACCGACGCAGAAGAAGGCGAAGGCGGTGACCAGATAGAGCGTGCCGATGGTCTTGTGATCGGTGGTGGTCAGCCACTTCACAGGAAGCATGGGGGACTTAGGGGACTTGAGGATTTCTGGTTTCTCGTGTGACACGGCGGGCCCGGAGGGGTTGGCGGACTTCATGCCCCGTAGGTGTCCGGGACCGCCGCGAAACTCACCGCCAACGGGCGCGAAGGGCCCTTCCGGCCGTGTGGGAAGGCTCACTCGAAGCAGGTGTGAAGATCGAGGACATGCCGGACACCAACGGTTCATGAGCACGGACGACGCCTTCGCCGAGGCCTATCGCGCGCACTACTGGGCGGTCAGCCGCTTTGTGGCGCGGCGTCTGGACGGGCAGCCGCACGAAGTGGAGGAAGTGGTGGCGGAGGTCTTCTCCATAGCGTGGCGAAGACGCGGCGAGCTTCCGGACACCCCGTTGCCCTGGCTGTACGGAGTGGCCCGCAACTGCCTGGCCAATACGGTGCGGGGGCTGGGCCGCTACCGGAAGCTGCTGCACCGGCTCGGCAACCATGAGGCGGCGCACCAGCGGCAGACCATGGAGAGCCCGGACGCGGAACGGCCCGGCTCCTGGGTGCACGAGGTGCTGGCCCGCCTCTCCCCCGCCGACCAGGAGGTGCTGCGGCTGACGGCCTGGGAGGAACTGACCGTCGAGGAACTGGCGGTGACCCTCGGCTGCGGCCGGAGCGCGGCGGCCATGCGGCTGCACCGGGCACGCCGCCGCCTTCGCGCGGAGATCGACCGCACGCGGATGACCGGGTCCGCACAAGCCGGGTCCGCACAAGCCCGGCCCGTACGAGCTGGGTCCGGACAAGCCGGGTCCGTACGCGCAGAAGCTGGACGAGCCGGGTCCGTACGCGCAGCGGCTGGACGAGCGAGATCCGTACGAGCAGGAGGAGACGGCAATGTCTGACGAACTGGACCTGCTGCGCGCGGCCAACCCCGTACCGGCCGACGAAGGCCGCTGGCGGGACGGCCCGCTGGACGCCGACGCCGAACGCGCCCTCAACCGCCTGCTGCACCGCACGCGTACTCGGCGGGCCGGGCGGCGCCTCATGCTGCGCGCCGAGGCCGCGGTGCTCGCCCTCTTCGCCGTGCTGGCCTTCACCCTCTCCGACGCCGGCAGCAGCCCGGCCGCCGCGGCACCCGCGGCGCTCGTCCCGCACGCCGGTACCGCGCCGCTGCCGCTCGGGGAACTCGCCCTCCGGGCCGGGGCCAGGGCGCGGGCGGCCGGGCCCGCGGACGGGCCGCGCCGGGGCAGCCATCTGCAGAGCTGGTACCTGAGCATGCAGAGCGGACCGGACGCCGCGCCGCCGGTGACCGTGCCCGAGGAGCGCATCACCCGCTGGAACACCGACGGCAGCGGCTCCGAACTCATCGTGGCCACCGATCCGCAGCACCCCGGCCGGCCGGTCATCCATGACGACCACGGCCGCTGGCGGACCGTCAGCGACGGCGAGGTGCTGCACCGCAAGAACTACCCGGCGGGCTCGGCGGCGCAGCGGTACGGACTCGCCGCCGACGCGCAGCCGCCGACGGACCCCGTGGCGCTGCGCGCGCATCTGGCATCGCGGTACGGCGGCGCCGGCGGCGTCGGTACGACACCCCAACTCCTCCTGGCGCTCTCCTCGTTCCGGCAGGAGTGGACGCCGGGGCCGCGGGAGACCGCCGCGATCGTACGGATGCTGGCCGACGCGGACGGACTGCGTCCGGCGGGCACGGTCACCGACCGACTGGGGCGGCGCGGCCAGGCGTACGCCTGTGACGGTCCCGACGGCGGGTCCCGCGCCACCCGCCAGTTGGTGATCCTCGATCCGCGCGACGGCCAACTCCTGGGCCTGGAGATCACTTTCACCAAGGACCGGCCCGACTTCCGCGTCAGGGCGGGCGAGGTGATGACGTACGAGGCGTGGCTTCCATAGGGCGCCCCGGCCGACGCGGCCCGAGGGGCGCGGCCCGAGTGGCGGGGCGCGGCGTGATGGCCGATCCTTGAAAGAACGCGACGATCCGTATCGGCGCGGCGGCGGAGGACGCCGTCGCGCCCTGCGTCATGTATCGGCGCCGCGCCCTCCCACGGTCGCTGCCGGGCTCTCCCGCAGGGCACCGCTGCCCCGCTCACGCACCACTGACATGTGATGCACACCACAAAACAGCCGACGGTTGCAGCCGTCCACCGCGATATGGATCACAGACCGGTGTCCCGCGAATTCCTTACGGAAAACAGGTTTCCCCTGCAAGAAGCGGGTATACGCCTGCCTGCGCGGTCATCCGGACACCATCCGTAATGGCCCGGTCTGCCCTTATGGTCGATCTTTGTCCCGCCCTTCCGTGGCGGGTACACCCGTCGGTCCTGGCAGGTCCGGCCCGTCACCTCTGACGGGTCCGCCCCGTCACCCATGACGGGCTTCGCCCACTGCTACACGGCGGGCGGTGTCATGTAGTCGTCCAAGAGAGCGCAGGCGAGCGAGCACGTGCCGACGCAGTCCCCCGTCGCCCCCAGGCCCGGCAACCCCGGCGGCCGCCGTCCCGGCGCCGCCGCGGCCGTCCCCGATCCGCAGCAGGAGAGAAGGACGGATCCGGCGAAGGAGGCCGCACAGCGGTCCGCGGGCGAGGTGACCGTCGTCGACCCCACGATGGTCAAGCGCGCGGTGTCGGCGGCGGCACTGGGCAACGCGATGGAGTGGTTCGACTTCGGTGTCTACAGCTACCTCGCGGTCACTCTGGGCCATGTCTTCTTCCCGTCCGGGAATCCGACCGCGCAGCTGCTGTCGACGTTCGGCGCGTTCGCGGCAGCGTTCCTGGTGCGTCCCCTGGGCGGCATGGTCTTCGGGCCGCTCGGCGACCGGATCGGCCGGCAGAAGGTCCTCGCCATCACCATGATCATGATGGCGGTGGGCACCTTCGCCATCGGCCTGATCCCGTCGTACGCCTCCATCGGGGTCGGCGCACCGATCCTGCTGCTGGCGGCCCGCCTGGTGCAGGGCTTCTCCACCGGTGGTGAATACGGGGGCGCGTCCACCTTCATCGCCGAGTACGCGCCCGACAAGAAGCGCGGCTTCCTCGGCAGCTGGCTGGAGTTCGGCACGCTCGCCGGCTACATCTGCGGCGCCGGCCTGGTCACGCTGATGACCGCCCTGCTGACCACCGAGGACCTGCACTCCTGGGGCTGGCGCGTCCCGTTCCTGATCGCCGGCCCGATGGGAATCATCGGCCTCTACCTGCGGATGCGGCTCGAGGAGACCCCGGCCTTCGCGCAGCTGGAGAAGGAGGCGCACGCCAAGGAGAAGGAGCGGCGAGCGGTCGAGAAGCGGATCGGGATCCGCGAGATGATCTTCGGGCAGTGGCGGGCGATGCTGCTGTGCGTGGGACTCGTCCTGGTCTTCAACGTCACGGACTACATGCTGCTGTCGTACATGCCGAGCTACCTGACCTCGGAGCTGAAGTACGACGAGACCGACGCGCTGATGGTCGTGCTCGGCGTGATGGCGCTGATGATGTGCGTCCAGCCGTTCGCGGGCCGGCTCTCCGACCGCTTCGGGCGCCGCCCCGTCATCGCCACGGGCTGCGTCGGCTTCCTGGTGCTGTCCGTACCCGCGCTGCTGCTGATCCGGCAGGGGTCGCTGCTCGCCATCGCCCTGGGCATGGGGGCGCTCGGCCTGCTGCTGGTCGCCTTCACCTCGTCGATGCCGGCCGCGCTGCCCGCGCTGTTCCCGACCAAGGTGCGCTACGGCTCGCTGTCGATCGGCTTCAACATCTCCGTGTCGCTCTTCGGCGGCACCACCCCGCTGGTGGTCACCGCCCTGATCGGGGCCACCGGCAACACGATGATGCCCGCCTACTACATGATGGGCGCGGCCGTGATCGGCGGAATCGCGGTCCTGCTGATGTCCGAGAGCGCCCGCAAGCCGCTGCCCGGCTCCCCGCCGGCCGTGGAGACCGAGGCGGAGGCACGGGAGGCCGTACGCGCGGCGGCCCGCCGCCCGGTCCCGGCAGGCTCCACGGCCTGACCCCCGCCACGTAACTGCATATGGCCGACGGCTCGCGGACCCTGATCCGCGAGCCGTTCGCGCTATGCGGCACGATGGTCGCCATGAGCATCGTCAAGATCAACGTTCTGACCGTCCCCGCCGAGCAGCGCGAGGTCCTGGAGAAGCGCTTCGCGTCCCGCGCCGGCACGGTGGACTCCTCGGACGGCTTCGAGTGGTTCGAGCTGCTGCGTCCGGTGGAGGGCACCGACCAGTACCTCGTCTACACCCGCTGGCGGGACGAGGCGTCCTTCCAGGCCTGGATGGAGGGCCCGATGAAGGCCGCGCACCAGGGCGGTGGCGGTGCCGGGGGCGGGGAGCGGCCCAAGCCCGCCGCGTCCGGTTCCACGCTGTGGTCCTTCGAGGTGGTGCAGCAGGCGGGCCCCAGGCAGGGCTGACCGCCGGTTCCCGCGACGCGTCCCGCCGCCGGTCCGGTACCGGACGGCTCACCTGGTGCGGTCCGGCGGTGGCTGGGGGGACCGCGGCGGGGTGCGCGGGACCGGCTGCCGGGCGTTGCCGTTGTGCGGCTCCTCGGCGTCGGAGCCGTTCAGCTCCACCGTCAGCTGCTCGACGAGTTCGGTGAGGTCGGTGGGGCGGTCCTTGGTCCACCAGTCGCCCAGCATCTCGGCCAGCGACTCCTGGCGGGCGGCCGAGAGCCGGTCCGCGACCTCCCGGCCCTGGTCGGTGAGGAGCAGCAGCAGCCCGTCGCGGGTGGCCAGTCCGCGCTCCTCGACCTGGCGGACGCCCTCGGCGATCACGCCCAGCGGGACGGTGGTGCGTTCGGCGAGCAGTCCCGGCTCCACCGAGCCGTAACGGTGGATGCGCAGAATCAGCCAGCCGGCGGCCGGTTTGAGGTCCAGTCCGGCCCGGGTGGTGATCTTCTCGTATATGCGCTTACGGCCCTCCGCGCTGCCGAGTTTGGACAGCGCGCGGGCGCATTCGTCGCGTGAGGAGCGCTCGACGGGGTTGGAAGAGATCACCTCGCTGGTGTCGGGCGCGGTCACACTGCTGCGCAACGGCTCCTCCCGGAGGAACCAGGCCAGTACGAACGCCACCAGGACGACCGGGGCGGCGTAGAGGAAGACATCGGTGATCGAGACGGAGTAGGCGTTGAGCACGCCCGCCGCCTGACGGGGCGGCAGCTGCCCCACGGTCCTCGGGTCCTGGGAGATCTTCGACGGGTCGACGCCGGGCGGCAGTCGCTGTCCGGCGAGCGCGTCCGCGATCCGCGGGCCGAGCCGGTTGGCGAAGATCGTGCCGAAGATGGAGACGCCGAACGAGGCGCCGATGGAGCGGAAGAACGTGGCACCGGAGGTCGCGACGCCCAGATCCCGGTAGGCGACCGCGTTCTGCACGATGAGCACCAGCACCTGCATGACGAGTCCGAGCCCGAAGCCGAAGACGAAGAAGTAGATGCTCATCTCGCCGACACCGCTGGCCGGATCGAGCTGGTGCAGGAGCAGCAGACCGACCGCCACCACGGCGGTCCCGGCGATCGGGAAGACCTTGTAGTGGCCGGTGCGGCTGACGATCTGCCCGGAGCCCGTGGAGGCCAGCAGCATGCCGAACACCATCGGCAGCATGTGCACACCGGACATGGTCGGCGAAACGCCCTGGACGACCTGGAGGAACGTCGGCAGGTACGTCATCGAACCGAACATCGCGAAGCCGACGACGAAGCCGATGAAGGAGGTGACCGTGAAGGTCCGCAGCCGGAACAGGTGCAGCGGGATGACGGGCTCCGCGGCCCGCCGCTCTATGAGGACGAACGCCACGAGCAGTACGACACCGAGCACGCCGAACCCGATGGTCTGCCAGGAGCCCCAGGGGTAGGTGACGCCGCCGAGCGAGGTCATCAGGACGAAGCAGGCGGCGACCCCGGCGATCGCCCCGGTGCCCAGGTAGTCGATCCGGTGCGGGGTGCGGTGGCGGGGGATCTGCAGCGCGGCGGCGATGACGGCGAGCGCGACAATGCCGATGGGGACGTTGATGTAGAACACCCAGCGCCAGCTGAGGTGGTCCACGAACAGCCCGCCGAGCAGCGGCCCGAGGACGCTCGTACCGCCGAAGACGGCACCGAACAGGCCCTGGTACTTGCCGCGTTCACGGGGCGGCACGATGTCCCCGACGATCGCCATCGACAGCGCGATCAGGCCACCGCCGCCCAGCCCCTGGAGGGCGCGGAAGGCGATCAGCTCACCCATGTTCTGCGCGATACCGCAGAGCACCGAGCCGATCAGGAAGATGACAATGGCGGTCTGGAAGAGCTTCTTGCGGCCGTACTGGTCACCGAGCTTGCCCCACAGGGGCGTCGCGGCCGTCGAGGCCAGCAGGTAGGCGGTGACCACCCAGGAGAGGTGGTCCAGGCCGCCGAGGTCACTGACGATCGTGGGCAGCGCGGTGGCGACGATGGTCTGGTCGAGTGCCGCTATGAGCATGCCGAGCAACAGCGCGCCGATCGCGACGAGGATCGTCGGCTGGGACCGGCCCCCGCCGGGGATGGCAGGCGCGCTGGTGTCCTGCGCCATGTGCGTCTCCTCCTGTCTCGTCAGCTCTTGCCGTGTCAGGTCTTGCCTTGTCAGGTCTTGCCTTGCCGGCTCTCGTCAGCGACTCCTTCCATCGTGGGTGGTCCCGGCGGATCTGGCCCGCCGAGTGGTGAACGGATATGGCCCGCCGAGTGACGATCGGCATCGGCATCGGCGGTCGCGCGGTCGGCACCCCGGCGTACGCCGGACGCTGTGCGTACGGCCATACGTGTCACTGCCCGGGGCACCGGGCCGGTCGGTACCCGGACCCCCGTTTGTCGGCAGCCGGACCGTTTTGTATCGTGAAGGAACAAAGTGGTTCCGCCCGCACTCCCTGACCGGCGGGCGGAGCCGCTTGTCCTTGCCGCCTCGAAGTACATTCCGCGAACCCGAACGCGCCGTGGTCCCTGACCGGTGGGCGGACCGCTTGGCCTTCCCGCCCGTACGGTCCGAACCGTCCGTGCGCCCGAAGCGCCCAGGAGTCCCGCCGATGACGGCCACCACCACGCTCACCGCCCGCGCCCTGCTGCTCGACATGGACAGCACGATCGTCAACTCCGAGGCCGTAGTGGAGCGCTGCTGGCGCCGCTGGGCGACCGAGCAGGGGCTCGACGCCGACGAGGCTCTCAAGGTCGTCCACGGCCGCCAGGGCTGGGCCACGATGGCCGAGCTGCTGCCGGACCGCCCGATGGAGCTCAATCTGGCGGACAACCGCCGGATACTGGCGCAGGAGACCTCCGACATGGACGGCGTGGTGCCGGTCCCCGGCGCGCCCGCTTTCATGGCCGCCCTCGCCGGACTTCCGCACGCCCTGGTGACCTCCGCCGACGTCCCGCTCTCCGACGCCCGGATGGGCGCGGCCGGGCTGCCCATGCCGCCCGTACGGATCACCGCGGAGAGCGTGAGCGCCAGCAAGCCCGACCCGCAGGGCTTCCTCAAGGGCGCCGCCGAACTGGGCTTCGCCCCTGAGGACTGCCTGGTCTTCGAGGACTCCGAGGCGGGCATAGAGGCGGGCCGGGCAGCCGGGATGCGGGTGGTCGGTGTCGGTGAACGCGCTCCGGCATTCGCCCCGACCGCGCAGGTCCGCGACCTCACCCAGGTGCGGATCGAGGCGCTGGCCGACGGCCTGATCGCCGTACACATCGACGCCTGATCGCCGTGGACGTCGGAGCCTGATCGCGGTACGCGCCGGCGCCTGATCACCTGCGCGCCAGCGCACCCGCGCACCCGCGGTCAGCCCGCCAGCGCCTCGTACAGGCTGAACCCCGCCAGCAGGGCCATCAGCCCCGCCGCGACCTTGGTGATCAGCCGGAGCGGTACGCGCTTCATGAGCGTCCGGCCGCCGAGGATGCCCAGGCCCGCGACGGCCCACAGAGCCAGCACGGCACCGATACCGACCGAGACCGGGTCGTCGTAACGGGCCGCGAGGTTGGCGGTCATGATCTGGGTCAGATCGCCGAACTCGGCGACCAGGATCATGGTGAAGCCCGCCCCGGAGACCTTCCAGAAGCTCTGGTCGGCGGGCTTCTTCACCTCCTCCTCGTCGTCGTCCTTCCTGAACAGCAGCACGGCGGCGCCCGCCAGGAAGAGCACCCCGACCACGGCCTGAACCGCCCGCTGCGGCAGCAGCGTCAGCACACTGCCCGCGGCGATGGCGAGCGCGACGTGGACGAGGAAGGCGGCCGCGACACCGGCGAAGACGTACAAGGCGCGGTAGCGGGTACCGAGCATCAGACCGGCGAGAGCGGTCTTGTCGGGCAGCTCGGCAAGGAAGATGACGCCGAAGACGACAGCGGCGACGGTGAGACTGAACACGGGGTGACGTACCTCGCTCGATCGGGCCGCACCAAAGGGGCCCGGGAAAAGGGGTCGCTTCGGCACGGCAGCGTTGAACACTGCGGCCGAAGGTCTCGCTGGCGCGGTACGAATCCGTATCGGTATCCGAATCCGTATCCGAATTCGTCATACCTGTCCGTAACTGCATGAGCTACGTGCGTATCGCGCTCCGGGCGCCGGCTCGCCACGAGGGCGGGCAGTATGTCGACGGTCCGGCAGAGAGCTACTCCCCTTCTGCTGCGGACAAGGGTACGCGGTGCAGCCGGCCCCGTGCGACCAGCTCCAGGACCACCGCGCACGCCGCCGCCTGCACCGCGAGCAGGGCAACCAGGACGAACAGCTGCACGGCTCCGGCCTGTACGGGTGAGGCGCCGCCCAGCAGCATGCCGACGAAGGCCCCGGGAAGTGTGACCAATCCCACGGTCCGGGTCTGGTCGAGCCCCGGCAGCAGCGCGTCCGACGCGGCCGGGCGGGCGACTTCCATCCGCGCGTCGCGGTCCGGCAGCCCGAGCGCCAGCCCCGCCTCGAACTCCCCGCGCCGGCTCTCCAGCTCGTCCAGCGCCCGCCGCCCGCCCAGGACGGTGGCGGTCAGCGCGCCGCCGATCAGGATGCCGGCGACGGGGATGAGGGTGAGGCCGCGCGGCGGCACCAGGCCGGTCGCCAGCAGCAGACCGACGACCGGCCCGACCCCGATGCCGATCGGCACGGCGGCCCACCACCAGGTGCGGTTCGGGGTGATCCGGCGGCCCGCGGTCCGGGTCGCCACCGCGAACATCAGCAGGAGGAAGCAGAGCAGCGGCGGGAGGGCGCGGATCACCCAGCCGATCAGATAGGAGACGGCGGCGAGTTGGACCGCCGCGCGCAGGCCGGCGACGGCGATGGCGCGGGAATGGCCGAGGCGCGCCAGTGAGGCGATGGCCGCGGCGACGGCCAACAGGACGGCGAGGACGATCCCGAGGGTGGCGTTGACCGGCAGCAGCACGCGCACACTGTAGGGCGGCGAGCGGGGGCGCGGGCTCCGGCGCAGTTCAACCGGAGTGCCGCTGTGCATATGTGGCGCCACATCACCCCCGCCCCGAGGGCCCGGCACATCACCCCATCAACCACCCGTCGCCACTTGATCTGACGTGAGCATGTCGTCAGGCTGTTACCTGGTGCCCACCCCATGGCAACCCCACATCACCACCATGGGCCCGGCACCGCACGTCAACTTCCCCCCACTTCAAGGGAGTTTCGATGGCCAAGGCCACGACACAGTACAGGCCAAAGCTCTACGCGCGTCGCGCTTCCCTCGCCGCGGTTTCGGCCGCGGCGCTGGTCTCCTCACTGGTGCTCAGCTGCCAGACCGCCCAGGCAGCGCCGCCCGCCCCGCCGGACGCGGCCACCGCACGGACGTACCTCGCCGAGATCAAGGAGAGCCCCGAGGGCTCACTGGACGGCTACAGCCGCGAGAAGTTCCCGCACTGGAGCGACCAGGGGGACGGCTGCAACACCCGCGAGGTGGTGCTCAAGCGCGACGGCACCGACGTCCAGCAGGACAACCGCTGTGCGGCGGTGAGCGGTACCTGGGTCTCCGCCTATGACGGCGCGACCTGGACCCAGGCGTCGGACCTCGACATCGATCACGTCGTACCGCTGGCGGAGGCCTGGCGGTCGGGCGCCGCGCAGTGGACCACCGAGCGCCGGAAGGAGCTCGCCAACGACCTGAAGCACTCCCAGCTGATCGCCGTCACGGACAACGTCAATCAGGAGAAGGGCGACAAGGACCCGGCCAAGTGGCTGCCGCCGTCGGAGTCGTACCACTGCGAGTACGCCCGGATGTGGGTGTGGGTCAAGCACGAGTACGGCCTGACCGCGGACCCCGGGGAGACTGCCGCGCTGAAGAAGATCCTGTCCGGGTGCTGACGCCCGGTCCGCGATAGAGCACCGACGTGCCCGTCGGCCGGAATCCCCCGGCCGACGGGCACGCCACCGTTTGAACCCGCCGTACAGACCCACCGTTCAAACCCACCGTTTAAACCCGCCGTTCAAGCCCGCCATATAGACCTGCCGCATAGACCTGCCGCATAAAGATGGCGAAATTCTTGGCGCACCAGGGGTGCTGTGCCGATGGGGCAGGCGGTGATGATGGGGCGCACCTTGCTCGCCACCCGAACTCCTGGCTGGCCCGCGCCCGCGCGCCGGCCGCCCGCTGCCCCAGGGAGAGCCCCTCTTGGCCGCCGACCACATCGCCGACCGCCGCCCCCGTCCCGCCATCGCCATCGCCATCGTCGGCGCGGGGCCGCGCGGGACGAGTGTGCTGGAGCGGATCTGCGCCTCGGCCGCCGAGTTGGCTCCTGGGGCCCGTCTGACCGTCCACGTCATCGATCCCGCCCCGCCCGGCGCCGGCCAGGTGTGGCGCACCGCCCAGCCGCCCGAGCTGCTGATGAACACGGTGGCCTCGCAGATCACTCTGTTCACGGACGACAGCATCGAGTGCGCCGGTCCGATACGCACCGGGCCGAGCCTGTACGCCTGGGAGGGGTGTGCGGTCGGTCCGGACGACTACCCGGAGCGCGCGCTGTACGGCCGCTATCTGGAGTGGTTCTTCCGCCGCACGGTGCGCACCGCCCCCGCGGAGGTGACCGTCGTCCCGCACACCGCCCGTGCGGTACGGCTGACCGAGACCCCCGACGGCGCCCAGTCGCTCACCCTCGACGACGGCCGGGAGCTGGGCGGGCTGGGTGCGGTGGTGCTCGCCCAGGGGCATCTGCCGGCCGTTCCGGCCCCGGAGCAGCGCCGCTTCGCCGCCTACGCCGCCGGTCACGGGCTGCGCTATCTGGCACCCGCCAGCCCCGCCGACCTCGCCGCCGGTCTGGCGTCGCTGGCCCCCGGCAGCGCGGTGCTGCTGCGCGGCCTGGGCCTGAACTTCTTCGATCACCTGGCGCTGCTCACCACGGGCCGCGGCGGCCGGTTCGTACCCGCCGCGAGCGCCAACGCGGCCACGGACGGGGACGGCGCGGGGGCGCTGAGGTATGTGCCGTCAGGGCGCGAGCCCCGGCTGTACGCGGGTTCGCGGCGCGGGGTTCCGTACCACGCGCGCGGTGACAACGCGAAGGGCGCACACGGCCGTCATCTGCCGCTGCTGCTGACACCGGACGTGATCGCCGCCTTCCGCAAGCGCGCCGACTCCGGCGACCTGCCCGACTTTCTGACGGAGGTCTGGCCCCTGGTGGCGAAGGAGGTCGAGACCGTCTACTACGAGGCGCTGCTGGCGCGACGGGAGGCGGAGCCGACGTCGCGGATGTCGGGCGCCGAGGCGGATGCCACGTGGCACTCCCCGGGCCCGCCAGGCGATCGCTTCCCGGCGCGCTGTCGGGAACGGTTCCGGGAACGCTTCCTGGGGAGCGCGCACCGCAGTCCCGAAGAGGCGGCCGCCCTGGACGCCTTCGGTATCGCGCCGGCCGAACGCTGGGACTGGGAGCGGATCTCCCGGCCGCACGCGGGGCGGTCGTTCGCGGACCGCGCCGCCTTCCGGGAGTGGCTGCTGGACCACCTGCGCCAGGACGTCGCCCACGCCCGGCAGAACAACGTCTGCGGCCCGCTCAAAGCGGCCCTCGACGTGCTGCGGGATCTGCGCAACGAGCTGCGCCAGATCGTCGACCACGGCGGGCTGGCCGGGCCGTCCCGGCGCGACCACCTGGACCGCTGGTACACACCGCTCAACGCCTTCCTGTCGATCGGGCCGCCGCGCCGCCGGATAGCGGAGATGACGGCGCTCATCGAGGCGGGCGTACTGGAGGTGGTCGGCCCCCGGATGACGGTCCGGCCCGGCACCGCCGAAGGCCACGGCCCCGGCTTCACGGCGTACTCCCCGGATGTCCCGGGGTCGGACGTGACGGCGACGGCCCTGATCGACGCCTGGCTGCCGGAGCCGGATCTGCGGCGCACCGGGGACGCGTTGCTGGCCGGGCTGCTGGCAGACGGCGGCTGCCGCCCGCACACCGTGGACGGCTACGAGACCGGCGGGCTGGATGTGTCCCCGAGCCCGTACCACCTCGTCGAGGCCGACGGGCGGCGCCATCCGCGGCGGTTCGCGGTCGGGGTGCCGACGGAGGGCGTGCACTGGGTGACGGCGGCGGGCGCGCGCCCCGGGGTGGGGTCGGTGACCCTGGCCGATACGGACGCGGTGGCGCGAGCGGCCCTGAGAGCCGCGGCCCCACAGGCCCCGTAGGTCCCACGAGAGCACTCCTTGAACTTGCAAGTACTATTAGGTGCCCCTAACCTGTGCCTCCACGGTTCATTCGTCCCCAAAACCGTAGGAGTCCCCCACATGACCGCACCGCTCACCTCGTTCACCCAGAAAGCGACCCCGCACGCGCTCGCCCTCTTCCGCATCGTCGTCGGGCTGCTCTTCGCCTGCCACGGCGCGTCCTCGCTCTTCGGCGTCCTCGGCGGCGCGATGGGCCAGGGCGGCACCGTGCCCACCGGCGCCTGGCCGGGGTGGTACGCCGCGGTGATCCAGCTGGCCGGCGGCGCCCTCGTCATGCTGGGCCTGGGCACCCGCGCCGCGGCCTTCGTCAGCTCCGGCTCGATGGCGTACGCCTACTTCTCCGCCCACCAGGGCACCGCGCTGTGGCCGATCCAGAACGGCGGCGAGGCCTCCGCGATGTTCTGCTGGGCCTTCCTGCTGATCGTCTTCACCGGGCCGGGCGCCTGGGCGCTGGACCGCGTCTTCTTCGGCGGGCGCGAGCAGCAGCCGACCCTGACCGCGCAGCGCGAGCCTTCGGCCGCCTGAGGCCATCGCCCCGGGTGGGGCCGGGCGGACACGCACCGCACAGACCGTGGCGTGTCCGCCCGGCCCCCACCCCTTCTCCCCGGGAAGGCCGGGCGTACGCTGTACGGCTGAAGAGCCGCCCCTGCCGCACCGAGCGACGTCGCGGCGGGGTTCGGACCGGGAGAAGGACGTTGCTGGATGACCTGGGGCTGCTCGCCGGCACCCCCTGGGTGTATGTGATCGTCAGCGTTTCGGTCGTGCTCGACGTGTTCGTCCCGATCCTGCCCAGTGGTGTCCTGGTGATCGCCGCGGCCACGACGGCCGCCGGGAGCGGCACCGTGGCCGATGCGGTCGACGCCGTCGATGTCTCGGCATCCGCCCACAGCGGCGCCCACCTGGCCGAGATCTTCTGTCTGGCGCTGTGCGCGGCCACCGCCTCGGTGCTGGGCGACATGATCGCCTATCGGCTGGCACGGCGGGGCGGTGACCGTTTCGACCGGGCGATCGGCCGCTCACGCAGGCTGGCGGCGGCACAGCAACGACTCGGCACCGCGCTGACACGAGGCGGAGGCGGCATCGTCGTCCTGGCCCGCTTCGCCCCGGCCGGGCGCTCCGTGGTCAGCCTGGGCGCCGGCGTGACACACCGTACGGTCCGCGAATTCCTCCCCTGGTCCGCGCTGGCCGGCCTCGCCTGGGCCACGTACAGCGTGAGCCTCGGCTACTTCGGCGGCCACTGGCTCGGCACGTCCTGGGTGAGCCCCGCCCTCTCCGTGGTCGCCCTCTTCGCCGCCGGCTCGGCCGCGGCGTACCTCATCCGCCGGCCGGAACGGCGCACCGCACACTGACGCGACGCTGAAGCGCGGGACAGCTGGACTGCCGGTCCGGTGGCGGTCCGACGCGGAGTAGAGTCGATCGCCCACCCCGGCGCAGGCACCCGAACCAGGCGCCTCACCAGACCAGACATACGAGGCACACTGCGGTGAACGCACCACCGGTCGTCGAATGGACCGAGGCCGGACGGCCCCGATCCGCGCGTTGGCGTTCCGAGAACGGCTCCCCTCCGCCCCACCGCATCGTCATCGCCGACGACCGGACGCGGGCCGACGAGGCGTACAAGCTCGCCTGCGAGGGCACCGCGCTGCTGTGGCGCGGCGACTTCCACAACGCCCGCCAGCTGCTGACCGCGATGGCCCGCCGCATCGACCGCCGGCCGCGCAAGGCGCTGCCCGCCGATGCCGCCCAGGCGTTCCACCGGCACCGCGCCGCCCAGAACCAGCGCGCCCGCATCCTGGGCATGTTGCTGATCCCGCTCGACGCGGCATACGCCGTTCCGCTGCACCGCGCCCCGGACGTCCGCGAGGCCTGCATCCGCGCCTACGGCGCCCCGGAGCCGGTGCCGGCGGAGGCTTCCGGCCCGGCGGAAGCCGCTGGCCCGCCGGAGGCTCCCGGTCCGGCGGAGGAGAGCGCCGCCCCGGCCGCCACCCTCGTCTCGCTGCGGGAGGTCCTCGCCCTCATCGGCGCCAACGAGTGGCGCAAGAAGGGCGTGGAGATCCCGGCGCTCGGCGGCGACCGGATCCATCCGCACTACGGCGTCTTCTCGCCGGCCCGTGGCGAGTACGTCGACCTGGTCGCCGAGGCGCCGCTCCCCTCCCGGGAACTGGCCTTCGACATCGGCACCGGAACCGGAGTGCTGGCCTCGGTACTCGCCCGGCGCGGCGTACGCAGGATCGTGGCCACCGACCAGGATCCGCGCGCGCTGGCCTGCGCCCGCGAGAACACCGAACGACTGGGAGTCGCCGACCAGGTGGAGGTGGTCGAGGCCGACCTCTTCCCGCCCGGCCGTGCCCCGCTGGTCGTCTGCAACCCCCCGTGGGTGCCCGCGAAACCGACCTCCCCCGTGGAGCGCGCGGTGTACGACCCGGGCAACCGCATGCTGCACGGCTTCCTGAACGGCCTCGCGGATCATCTGACACCGGAGGGCGAGGGCTGGCTGATCCTCTCCGACCTGGCAGAACACCTCGGGCTGCGCCCGCATGCCGAACTCCTCGATGCCTTCGCCAAGGCCGGCCTCACGGTCCTCGGCCGACTCGACATCACCCCGCGCCATCCACGCGCCCGCGACACCGGCGACCCCCTCCACATGGCCCGCGGCGCCGAGGTCACGTCACTGTGGCGGCTGGGAAGAGCCCGGTGACGCCACCCCTCCTCCCCCGCGCCCGGCGACTGGCCGCGTCCGCAACTCCGGCCCGGCGCCGGCTGCTCGGCATCACCGGGCCGCCCGGGGCCGGCAAGTCCACCCTCGCCGCCCATCTGGTGGCCCAGCTGGCCGGCCAGGCGGCGCTCGTGCCGATGGACGGCTTCCACCTCGCCGAGGCGGAGTTGCGCCGCCTCGGCCGTACGGACCGCAAGGGCGCGCCCGACACCTTCGATCCCGCCGGCTATACGGCGCTGCTGGCGCGCCTGCGCTCCCCGGAGCCGGACACCACCGTCTACGCCCCGGCTTTTGACCGCCGCATCGAGGAACCGGTCGCCGGCAGCATCCCCGTAGCACCCGGCATCCCGCTCGTCGTCACCGAGGGCAACTACCTGCTCCTCGACTCCGCCCCCTGGTCACGGGTCCGCGAACTGCTCGACGAGGTCTGGTACGTGGAGCTGGACACCCCCGAGCGGATCCGGCGGCTGATCGACCGTCATGAGCGCTTCGGGCGCCCGCGCGCCGACGCCGAGCGGTTCGTCCACGGCTCGGACGAGGCCAACGCCCGCCTCGTGGCGGCGACTCGCGACCGCGCCGATCTCGTCATCACCTTCACGCCCGACGAAGCCCCCCTTCCCAAACGACAATGATGATGCCATCATGACACCATGAGTGTCATCGAAGGAGACGCCAAGGGGCACGCCGGAGGGGACGCCGGGGGAAAGCACGCCGCAGAGTTGCTGTACGGCGTGATCCGCCGCCTGTGGCCGCTGCACCGCACGGTCGTCCGCGCAGTGGAGCGCGAGGTGAAGGACGCCGGTATGACCGCCGGCGAACACGCCCTGCTGGACGCACTGCGCACCGAAGGCCCGCGGACGGTGCCGCAGTTGGCGCGCTCGATGGACCTCGACAGGCAGCCGGTGCAGCGCTGGGTGAACCACGCCGCGGAACTGGGCCTGGTCGTGACGGCCCCGAATCCCGCACACCGCCGCTCGTCCCTGATCGAGCTGACCGCCGAAGGAGCGGAGGCGATACGCCGCATCCAGGACTTCGAGCTGGCCGAGCTGCGGCAGCGGCTGGCCGACCTGCCCGCCGGGGATGTCCGCACCGCACTGCGCGTACTCGACCGGCTCGGCGAGGAGTTCCGGCACCTGGCCAACGACTCACGCATGTCGCCGAACGAAACCGACACTCACCACACCGACAGAGATCACGGTAGAAAAGACAGACAAGACGCCCGAATCACAGACACCGCAGACACCACAGACGCCACAGACACTGCCGGCATCGCCGACACTGCCGACACTGCCGACACCACTGGCACCGCCGACACCGCCGGCAGCACTCGCGCACCCCGCAAAGGACGGTCCGGAAAATGACCCCGCCCATCACGGCCTGGTCCGAGATCGACAACGGCATCGTGCCGATCGACGACGGCGAGCTGTTCTACGAGACAGCCGGCTCGGGTCCCGCGGTGGTACTGCTGCACGGCGGGATGCTCGACCAGCGCATGTGGGACGAACAGTTCTCCTGGCTGGTGAACTCCGGCCTCCGCGCCATCCGCTATGACTTCCGCGGCCACGGCCTGTCCTCCACGGTGACCGGCGACTACGCCCACCACGACGATCTGTGCGCGCTGCTGGACGCGCTCGATGCCCCCAGCGCCGTCCTCGTCGGCCTCTCCCACGGTTCACGGGTCGCGCTGGACACCGCGATAGCCCACCCTGACCGGGTGACGGCCCTGGCACTCGCCTCACCGGGAATCAGCGGCCGGGCCTTCACCGACCCCTTCATCCTGGAACACATCAAGGAACAGGTGGCGGCGATCGGCACACCGGACGGCGCGGAGCGCTACGTCGAGCACTTCCTACGGATGTGGGTGGACGGACCGCGCCGCGAACCGTCCGCCGTGCACCCCGGATTCCGCGAGCGGATGCGCGCCTCGGCCGCGGCCAATGCGGAGGTGCATGCCGAGGGGATGGGCGCCGGGATGCCCCTCGAAGTCGGCGCGGTGGACCGCCTGGGCGAGATCCGGGTACCGACAGTGGTCTTCGACGGCGACCTCGACAGCACGGACATCTCCGCCAACGCCCATGCGATAGCACTCGCAGTCCCCGGAGCCCGGAGAGTCCGGATACCGGGCGCCGCCCACATGGTCAACCTGGAGAACACCATGGCCTTCGACCATGAACTCCACGCGTTTCTCTCGTCCTTGGACTACTGAGACCGCTGAAGACCACTGGCGACCGCTGAAGACCACTGACGACGACTGCTCTCCGCCGCCCTGCCTCAGGTGGCCGAGCCGGCCGCCGCGCCCGTCTGCAGATCTGGTCCCCAGCGCCGCAGCGCCCCGGCCAGATCGAGCGGCCGTAGCCGGTCCGCGTCCGGTCCCGGCCAGTCCGCCCGTGGGACCCGCCACATCACCTCGAACTCAACGCCGTCCGGGTCCTTGGCGTAGAAGGACTTGGACACCAAGTGGTCGGTGGAGCCCACGAGAGCCCCCCGCTCGGCGAGCCAGGTCCCGGCCGCGGCGAGTTCGCCGAGCGTGCCGACCTCCCAGGCCAGGTGGTAGAGACCGACCCGCCCGGCCTCGGGCCCCGGCGCGTCCGATCCCACCGCGAACAGCGCCAGATCGTGATCGTTGAGCGAACCGGGCGCGGCGAGGAACGCGGCCCGCCCCGGTAGCTCGGCTTCCACCGTGAGCCCGAGGGCCTCGGTATAGAAGGCGACGGACCGCGCCACATCGCGCACGTACAGCACCGCATGATTGAGCCGTCGTACGGCCATGAGACTCTTCCCCGATCTCTCACCGCGGCACCCTCCGTGGCGCCGCACTCGTACCCTGCCCGCGCCCCTGGCCCGAGCCTCCCTGCCCTTCCCTGTCCTTCTCCCGCCCCCTTTCAGGAGCTCACTTCCGCTCAGGAGCTCACTTCCGCAGCAGCAGCACGACGCCGGCCATCACCACCGCCAGCAGCAGCGCCGCCGCGCCGTACACCAGCCGATGAGCACGCAGACCCGGTACGAAGCGGTCGAGGGCGTAGCGTCCGGGGCCGGTCAGCGCCAGCGCCGCCGCACCGACGGTGAGCAGCAGCTCGTACTCCACGCCCTTGGGCGCGAAGAATTCGCCGCCCCCCTTCACGGCGAGGGCGTTGATCATCGTGCCGACCACCGCCGCCGCGGCGAGCGGCGTCAGCAGTCCGGCCACGAGCCCCAGCCCGCCCAGCGTCTCGGTCAGGCCGGCGATGACGGCCATGGCCCGGCCCGACGGATAGCCGCTCATCGTGAAGAACTGCGCGGTCCCGTCCAGCCCCGGCCCGCCGAACCAGCCGAACAGCTTCTGGACACCGTGGGCCGCCATGGTCAGCCCGAGCGCGAGCCGCAGCAGAAGCAGTCCGGCGTCGTAACCGTGCGGAGAAGGCGCACGGCTCGTCGCGGCGCCTATCCACGAGGACCCAGGAACGCGATCACCAAGAGGGGAGGTCATCGGACCCCTTTCCATATCGAGGCCGGCCGCCGCGCCGGGAACGGCGTACCCACACCGCCCGGCCGCAGCAGCCAACCCATCAACCATTTAGTTGAAAGTTCAAGCCTTTCTGTCTTCGACCATACACAGCACACCGCCCACGAACAACAGCCCTTCGCGTCACCTCACGCCCCACCCGTGAGCGGCGGCGATCGAGACGGCCGCCTGCCCCCCCCCGGAACGCAAAAATGCCCTTCCGGAGCATGATCCGGAAGGGCATTTCCTACGGTGTCTACCCGAAGGGGTTCTCGGGGGATGCGGGCCCGGTGGGCGCCATCAGTGCGAGGCGAGGGTCCTTCGGTGTGACGGGGGCGGTATCAGTCGCGGGGGCGGATACCTGTTGCTGCTTCACTCCGGGCGGCAGGAAACAGGGTGTGTTCACCGAGAAGACGAGTTGATCGGGCGGCATATAACTCTCCACCGAAACAACGAGGTTGTCCTTACCGCCCTTGGCGTCCATCAGCGCCCAAGGGTCCTTGGTTTTGTCCTCACGGTAGCCGCTGATCTTGTAGCCCTGAGCCTCCAGCCTCTTGCGCATGGCGCGGATCGCTGTGCCGTGCTCGGCCTCGGGAAGTGCGGCGCGCACCGCGTAGGTCAGGTCGAAGCGGCCGTCATCGGTGGACTCGCCCTCCTTGCCGAAGCAGTCGCGAAACTCTTTGTGCACGGTCTTGCCGTCCACCTTCAGGCCGTACTCCTCGGCCAGCGAGTCGACCAGGCCGCGGACCAGATGCTCGGCCTGCTCCTGGCTCTTGACCGGGAGCGGGTCGTTCTTTCCACCGTCGTTCATGCATCCTCCTGATGCGAGCAGGGCCGCCAGGGCGCATCCGAGCATCCCGATACGCCTGGTCCGCCCGGGGGTCCGCAGGGTCATGAGTGGTAATCACCTTCCGAGGCATCCCGGCCGGCGATGATGCGGCCCTGATTGCGCAGGCTCGTACTGCCCCTGTCCCAGTAGCCGCCGTGGCCTTCGGTGTCCACTTCGATGACCTTGCCGCCGAACTCCTTCTCCATGGGGTCTTCGCCCAAGGTCAATCCCGACGCACCGGTGGAAACGATGTCGTCTTCGGCGCCACCGGCCCACACATGATCGGGGTCGATGTTCAAGTCCTTGGCATGCTCCACGGTCATGCCCGGGCTCCCGACCACGACGATATCGTCGGCATCGAGGCCGCCACCTTGGGAGGCGCCGACGCCTATCACCGTCGAGCCGTAGCTGTGCCCGAGCACGGTCATATGCGCACGATCGCCCTCATGGGACTCGCGCAGACCGCGTGTGAAGCTCCGCAGATCTCCGCCGGCCGGATCGGCGCGCCCCGTGGTGAACATGCTGTTGTCGGCCTCGGGTGCGTCGTACCCGAGCCAGGAGATGACGGCGGTGTCCTTGGCGCCGCTGTCGACGGCGGACTGCTGCAGCCTGTCCACGCGGTCGATCTGCTCATCGACGTTCGACAAATCATTGTCGGTACCGGGAACCTGAAGGGCAACGTTGCGGGCGGTGTCGGGATTTCCCTGCGAGACGACGGCCCGCCCGTCGTGTTTCGTGTCGATCCCGAGTACGTAGAGCCGCTTGCTGTCGTCGCCGGTGCCGTCGGCCTTGTCGAGCGCGTTCTGCAACTTCTGCAAACCGTCGTAGTTCCGCTGGTCGTGGATGCCCAACTCGCCGTTCTGCCTCTTCATGTCGTACTCCGCGAGCTGGATATCCACCACCTTGCGGTTCGCCTCGTCACGGTCGGCGCTGGGTATGCCGTCGAGCCAGCCGATCTTCTCGGGGTAGGCGTCGAGGTACGACTGCCGCTCCTGCTCGGTGAGGCCCGACCACCACTTGGCGTTCTCCTTCGGATCCTTCTTCGAGGGAATGGAATCCTCATCGAGGTGGGCGAACTTCGCGACCTCGCGGGCGTCTTCTTCGGCCTTCGACGCGCCGTAGTCCTTGTCGAGGTTGAAGGCGTCGATCAGCCGAAGGAGCCCCTTCCCTTCCGCGTCAGCCCTACTGGCACTCTCCACGGGGTACTTGATGTCGTTCTGGTAAGCCTCCCGGTAGGCGACACGCAGCTGATGCTCTTCCTGCGCTGCGGCGTCGGCATTGTCGGCGGGGCCGGCCCTGCGGTCCGTCACTTTGCCGTGATCGTCGACGGCGTACCCGTCGAGTTCCGCGGTGCGCACATTCCGCCGCAAGTCCTCCTGGGCTTCCTTCATCGTGGTGTGGACGGTGTCCAAGGTGATGGCGATGGAGGTGACATCGGACTGCGCGGTGCCGAGCCGGGTCTCGCTCGTCTCCATCTGCATGAAGGCGTAGTGAGAGTCCGTCCCCTGCCATCCGCTGGCATGCAGCGGTCCGGTCACCTTGTGCCGGTGCCGGACCTGGGCCTCCTCCAGTGCTCTGGCCAGCTTCTGCCAGGACCGGACGGCGGCTTCCAGATCGGAGAAATCCTGCTTGAGCAGTGGCTTGAAATTCTCGGACAGGTCGGACACCGGTCACCGCACCCGGAACGACTGAGCGGTGAGGTCTTCGTTGTACTCGTGACCGTCCGCGGTGCGCCGCAGACGGGACGCCGCGCTCTCGGGGTCGGCGCCGCCGATCTGCTTGCTCAGCTCGTCCAGCGCCGTGCCCCAGTCGTTGGCCACCCGCTCCATGTCCGGACCGATGAGCCACGATTTCATCGCCGTACCAGCGGCCTCGATATCGCGCCTGGCGGTCGCGATGGCCTCCTGGAGATCCTGGCTGATGGCGTCGGCGGCGCCTGCCGCCGCTCTGAGTTCCTCGGGTGAGACCGAGATGGCTCCGTTGGGCATACCCCTGCATTCCCCCTGCTGATCGAACCTGCCGACGAAATGATCACACGATCACGACAACGGGGCCGGCAGGCCCGCGGGAGGCAAGGCGAAGGCCCAGGTCCTCGCAGAGCGCTGACCTGGGCCTTTGGCGTTATCGGTGCGGGTCGCACCAGTGGGCACAGACGGATTTGAACCGCCGACATCTGCTTTGTAAGAGCAGCGCTCTACCGCTGAGCTATGCGCCCTCGTCGAGCCGACAGACTACCTTGCCATCGGGGCTGAACGGCAAACCAGTGCTCGAAGTGCGAACTTACCGGCCGGTGTGTTCGTTCCGGTGAGTGGGAGAATGACACCCGGCCCTGGCGGCCCTGGGCGATCCGATCGGGAGAGGGAAGTGACGGCGACACACACGCAGCCGCATGACCAGCGAGAACGCCGTCGCGCGCGTGGGGGTCCGGCCCGGGACATGGCGGCGCTGGCCTTGCTGCCGCTGCCGCTGTTGGCCGCGCTGGCGGCGTCGGTGCCGATGTCGTTCGCGAGTGGCGGGACCCGTCGCTGGTTCGGGCGCGGGGAGAGCCAGCGGGCCGACGCGCAGGCCGCGAAGGATGCCGCCGCGGCCGCATTCTACGAGCTGGACAGCGCGCAGCGGGACCTCCGGATCTCCCTGGAGACGATCACCGCCGTCGACAGTTCACCGCAGGCCCAGCGGGCCGCCGCGGATTACGAGAGCTTCAGCCGGCGCATCGACGAGGTGAGCCACGGCTACATCACCGCGGTCGACTCCCACGATCTGGACCGCGACGATCTCGACGGCGCCGCGGCGGCGCGGGCGCGCGCCGACCTCACCCGGGCCACGGATGAGCTGAACCGGGTCAAGGGCGAGCTCGACCGGTTCGCGCAGGGGCTGGGACCTCTGCTGCGGTCCGCGGAGACGCAGCTGGCCCGGCTGGCCCCGGCCGTGGAACGGGCACGGCAGACGCTGCTGGCGGCGAGCAATGCGCTGGACGGGGTCCGGGCGACGGGGCTGCGCGCCGATGATCTCGCGGCCCGGCTCGCGGCGCTGGGGCCGGAGCTGACCAAGCTCAATCAGGGCGCCGGACAGCATGGCGTACCGGAGACGATCCGGCGCGCGGACGAGGTGCTCCGCAAGGCGGAGGACATACGGGCCGAGGCCGAGCGGCTGCCGGCCCGGGCGGCGGAGCTCGACAAGCGGCTGGTGTCGCTGCGGACCCGGGCACAGGCGATCACCACGCGCGCCGAGAAGGTCGATCCGGTCCTCAGCGAGCTGCGCCGGCGGTACAGCGCGGCCTGCTGGCAGGACCTGCAGCAGGTGCCGGAGGAGGCCGCGCGGTCCGTCCGGCAGGCCGAGGTGAAGCTACGGGAGGCGCAGCAGGCGCGGGACGAGCAGCGCTGGGCGGATGCCACCAGCCTGCTGGCGACCGTACGCGCGCTGCTGGACACCACGGACGAGGCGGTGTCGGCGGCTGGGGACCGGCTGCGACGCCTCGACGCGGTGTCGTTCGACCGGCAGAAGGAGGTCGAACAGACCCGCTTCGCGATCCGGGACGCCCAGCGGCTCGCGATGGCCGGTCGCAGCACCCCGGATCCGCGGCACGCCCGTCCCCTGGACGACGCGGTGGCGCGGCTGGAGCGTGCGGTCGCGGGCCTGGAGGGGCGGCATCCGGACTGGTGGCATTTCCTGACCGAGACCGAGGCGGTACGGCAGACCGCGGCCCGGGTGGTGCAGGAGATCCGCGAGGCGCGGGGCGGCGCCGGGGCCGGTGCCGGAGCGAGCGGCTGAGGCCGGCGCGGGCGCGCGCGATGGCGTGAAGCAGCCCCCGGGCGGATCCTGGAGGGTGAGTGACACGACCCAGGCGGCCCATCTGCGCGAAGGAGGCCGGCATGGCAACTGGGGCTACTGGCCAGACCCTGCCCGGACCCATGGGGCACTTCCACCGCCGGGGCACGGGACGCCGTACCCGCGCCCGGCTCGATGAGCACCTGCCCGTGGACCACAGGCTCAGCAGGGTCTACCGCATCGGGGCCGGGCTGATGGGCCTGGTGCTGATCGCGTTCGGCATCCTCGGGCTGACCCGGAACATCGGCTTCTTCGACACCGGCGACAACGCTGTGGCCGGTCTGAACAGCAACGGCGCGCTGAGCGTGCTGTCGATCGTCGTCGGCGTGATCCTCGTCGGCGGGATGGTGATCGGCGGGAACTTCGCCTCGACCCTCAACATCGTCTTCGGGGTGCTCTTCCTGCTGAGCGGATTCGTGAACCTGGCAGTGCTGCGGACCGATGCGAACTTCCTCGCCTTCCGGATCCAGAACGTCCTGTTCAGCTTTGTGGTCGGGCTGATGCTGCTGGTCTTCGGGATGTACGGACGGGTCAGCGGCGGCCTCCCGCAGAACAACCCGTACTGGCGGGCCCGGCACCCGGAGGAAGCGGAACGTTTCGACCGCGGCGAGTGGCACCCGGTCCCCGGGATGACGGCCGGGCGGCAGTCCTGGCGCGTCAAGATGCAGGGCTCCCTGCACGCCGGGCAGGGGTCGATAGGCCCGGGTACCAGCACCAGCATCAGCGCCCACAGGGGCGCGGAGACCGGCGGCGGCAGTGGCAGCGGCAGCAGCGGCAGCGAGAGCAAGGAGCAGTAGGCCGGGGGGACGTCGGGGCGTACCGAGGTGGGAACGGAGCCGGGGTGCTCGGTACGCCCTGACATGGGAGCCCGGTACGTCCTGGCATAGGGGGCCCGGTACGTCCTGGCATGGGGGTGACCGCTACGTCCTGGCATCGGGGCACCCGGTACGACGTACGGACATCGGCGCCGGTACGCCCCGTAGATCGCCCGTGACTCTCTGCTGATCCCCGACGGCTGGACGCCCCACCCCCGCCCGCGGCGCCTCAAGTCGCCTCCACCACCCCGGACTTCCGCACTCCGGACAGCGCTCAAGGGCGCTCCGGGCAGTACGCAGAACAGCTCTTCGTGCCTGCCCGGGCACAGGTGGGTCACCGCTGCGCAACCGGAGCCCGCCATGCCCGCCGACCCGGAATAATCGGAGGCACCAACCCTGCGCCCGAAGGCCCCACCCGCGCGGTACGCCCGCGGCGGGGAGCGGAGAAAGTAGGAAACGCCATGGACTTCAGCGAAGCGCTCCGGGCCGAACGACTGGTTGCCATCATCCGGGGCAGGGATGCGGAAGCGTCATTCCGTACGGTCATGGCACTGGCGGAGGCGGATATTCCGCTGATCGAGGTCTCCCTCAGCGGCAAAGACGCGCTCACTGTGATCCGCCGGGCCCGTGCGGAGCTGGGCGACGCGGCCTGGCTCGGCGCCGGCGCCGTTCTGACCAGTCAGGATGCCCGTCGCGCCGCCGAAGCGGGAGCCAATCTCATCGTGACCCCGGGTCTGGGGGCGGGGCTCGAGGAGTCCGTACGGCAGGGGCTGCCCACGCTCGCCGGGGTACTGACACCGTCCGAGGTGATCGCGGCGGAGGCGCTGGGCGTGTCGGCGCTCAAGCTTTTCCCGGCGTCGGCCGGCGGTCCGGCGTATCTGGAGGCGCTCCGCGGCCCGTTCCCCGAGCTGCCGTTCGTGCCGGTCGGCGGTGTGGACCAGGCCGTGGCCCAGGCCTACTTCGACGCCGGGGCGGTGGCCGTGGGCGTCGGCTCGCCACTGGTCGGTGATGCGGCGGACGGCGGCGACCTGGACGAGCTGCGCAAGCGCGCGGCGGAGTTCACGGCGGTGTGCGCACGGTGAGCGTCCTCGGTGGCCGGCATCGTGCGCCGGGCAGCGCCACGGCTAATCTGTGGCCATGCCTCGTTATGAGTACCGCTGCCGCCCGTGTGGCTCCACCTTCGAGCTGACCCGACCGATGTCCGAGTCCTCCGCCCCGGCGGTGTGCCCCGAGGGCCACGAGGACACCGTGAAGCTCCTCTCCACGGTTGCCGTCGGCGGCTCGGCGGCCGCCCCCGCCCCGGGCGGCGGGCCCGGCGGAGGCGGTGGTGGCGGCGGCTGCTGCGGAGGCGGTTGCTGCGGCTGAGGCACGTCCGTTACGTCGCCGCCGGCCTTTGCCTCCGCGACCAGCCCTTACGTCCGCCACGGGCTCTCGCGTCCGCCACCGGCTTTCGGGCTCTTCGGCGCGGAGCGCTACCGCTTGCGCGCCAAAGTGAGACCGTCCGCCACCGTGAGCATCACCGACTCCATCCGTTCGTCGGCCCTCACATGGTCGTTGAACGCTCTGATCGCCAGGGCCGACCCGGTCGCCGCCGGGTCGACGACCTCGCCGGCGTACAGGACATTGTCGGCGGCGATCAGTCCCCCGGGCCGCAACCGCGGCACCAGCTCTTCCCAGTAGGCGATGTAGCCCGCCTTGTCCGCATCGAGATAGGCAAGGTCGATATGCGGCTCCGCGGGCATCGCCCGCAGCGTCTCCAGCGCGGGCGCGATCCGCAGCTGGATACGGTCCGCGACACCGGCCTCCGCCCACGCCTCCTTGCCGTACGCCGTCCACTCCTCGGACACATCGCAGGCGATCAGCGTGCCGTCCTCGGGCAGCGCCTGTGCCATGGACAACGCCGAGAACCCGGTGAACGTTCCCACCTCGACGACATGCCGTGCCCCGATCAACCGCACCAGGAACGCCAGCAACGGCCCCTGTTCCTCGGCGGACTGCATGATCGCGGCCTCCGGCAACCGCTGGTGCGTGAGCTCCACGATGCCGCGCTGTGCGGCGTTCAGCGGCGGGTTGTGGGCGACGACGTAGTCGTACAGCTCCGGCGTGATCGGCGTGCTCTTGGACTCAGCCACGGGCTCTCCTCTGCTCAAGGATCACGTTCTCGGCCGGTCGGCGGACAGTGCGGCCAGCCGCCCGCCGAGGGTATCCGCTCGGCGGGCGGTGGGGGAGGTGCCCTCCATGTCGGGGGAGGTGCCCACCCTGTCTACGCCGAGGCGGTGCCCGCGGCGGCGCGGAGGAAGGACCGTACGATCTCCTCGCCCGCGGCGGCGCCCCGCTCGTCGAGTGCCGTGACATGCGGCGCCTGCCAGCCGGAGTCCGCCAGTTCGCCGTGGCCCGGCCGCCATCCACGGTCCGCCGCCAGCAGCAGATCCGCGTCGAGCAGCGAGTCGCCGGCCGCGAGGACCTCGGTCGCCCCGGTGCGGCGCGCCACCTCCGCGACGGCCGCGCTCTTGGTCAGCGGACGCGGTACGGCGTAGATCTTGCGGCCCTGAAGGGAGACGGTCCAGCCGCGTTCCCCGGCCCAGCCGGCGAGGTCCTTGACCCAGGTGTCGGGCAGCAGCGGCCGCTCGACGACGAGATAGGCGAAGAGGTCCTCGGCGATCCGCTCCTTGAGCAGCCAGGCCGGATCCGCGGTGCGGACGAGGTGGGCGCGCACCTCCTCCAGGGGGGCGCACTGGGCGGCGAGGCGCTCGGTGACCGTGCGCTGCCAGTCGGGGTCCGACTCGCCGTGTACGAGCAGATGGCCGCCGTTGGCGCAGATCGCGAACTCCGGTTCCGGGCCGGGGAGGTGGATGCGCCGGTACTGCGCGCGGGTGCGCGTGGTGGCGGGCACGAAGGTGGTGCCGCCGGCCAGTTCGGCGAGCAGTCCGGCCGCCGTCTCCGTCATATAGGACAGCGGTCGGTGTTCGTAGGTCTCGACGCACAGCAGCCGCGGCGCCTCGGCGTCGGGCATGGCGAGGCCGAGCGCGGCGGCCGAATAGATCAGGGTCCGGTCGAGGTCGCTGGCGACGATCGCACTCATCGGGAGGCCACCGCCTTGCCGTCAGCGCCCGTGGCCCCGCGAGTGAAGCGGGGGTGGATCAACCCGACACAGGTATAGGGCAGTTCGTCGACCTCTTCGACGGGTACGCCCCGTTGTTCGGCCAGGAGGCGTACGTGGTCGAGGTCGGCGCCGGCGCCCTGCCGGGCCAGGATCTTCCAGGGGACCCGGCGCAGCAGTACGCGGGTGGTCTCGCCGACGCCGGGCTTCACGAGATTGACGTCGTGGATGCCGTACTCCGCGCTGATCCGCTCGACGGCCGCCCAGCCGGCCCAGGTGGGGGCGCGGTCGGCGGCGGCCAGCGCCTTCACCTCCGCGGCGACCGCCTCGGTGACGTCGTCGAAGTGCGCGCTGATCGCGTCCAGAAACGCCCGCGAGAGATCGGCGGTGGCCAGGTCGCGGTAGAACTTGGCGCCGTGGAAGTCGTCCGGGCCCACCAGATCATCGCGCAGGACGGTGCGCGATATGAGCCCGGAGACGGTGGAGTTGAGGCAGGCGGACGGAATGAGGAAGTCATCGCGGGTGCCATAGGTCTCGACGCAGCCGCCGGGGTCGGCGAGTACCGCGATCCGCGGGTCGAACCCCGGGAAGTCCGCCAGTGCCTCGGCGAGTTCGCGGGTGATGGCGCCCTTCCCGGTCCAGCCGTCCACGAAGACGACGTCCGCCGGGTCATGGTGGGCGGCCAGCCAGCGCAGTGCGGTGGTGTCGATGCCCCGGCCACGCACGATGGAAACCGCGTAGTGCGGCAGTTCCAGGCCGTGGGCGTGGCGCGCCCAGCGGCGCATCAGCACACCGACCGGTGTGCCGGCCCGCGCCAGCGACACCAGCACCGGGTTCTTCGTGCGCTCGGCGAGCACGCTCTCGGTGACGGTCCCGACGGCCTGCGCGATCCGGCTCGCGGACGCCCGCAGCGCGCTGTGGAAAAGCGCCTGGTACTGCTCGCTCGGCTGGTATTCGACCGGCAGCGACTCGGCGTAGTGGGCGCCGCCGTTCTGAATCGCCTCTTCGCGTTCCTCGGTGGGCGCTTCCAGGGTGACGTCGGAGAGGTCCTGGAGCAGCCAGCCGACCTCGTCGGCGGCGTAGGAGGAGAAGGCGGGGCCGCGCAGCGGCTCGGGGAGGGACATGGTCGGTGCCTGGGGTCGCGGGGTGTGGGAGGGGATGACGGTGAGCAGCAGCCGGTCGGTGTGCTCGGCGAGGCGGTCCAGCAGTCCGCCGGGGGCGTGGAGTTCGGGGCGGTCGCCGTACCCGTCCACGACGGCGACGATGGCGTCGAAGCGGCGCTCCGGGTCGCTGCCGGCCGCGACGTTGTAGGCGTACCGCTCCCCCGGTCCGTCGGTGGGCAGGTCGTGGGCGGGGAACGACAGCCGGGTGCGTATCGCGTAACCGGGGTCGTCCACGGCGAGCACCGGGGAGCGGGTGGTGGTCGAGAAGTAGACGCCCGGGTCGGCCGTCGTGGTGGTGGCCGGATCGCCGGTACGCGGCGTCGGTCCGGCGTCCGTCGCCTCGGCGAGCCGGGCGTCCAGCGCCTCGGCCAGCCGCAGCGGCGCGTACATCAGCTCCTCGTTGCCGAGGACGAGGACGCGGCGGGCGCCGTCCAGATGCCGCGCGATGCGGGCCGCCATGCCGGGGAGGCGGGCCTCCAGGCGTGCGCGGTGCGCCGGTGTGAAGCCGTGCCGCCCGCCGTCGGGGAGTCCGGCGGGCCAGCCGAGGTCGACGCGTACCGGCTCCGCGCGGTGGACGGCCCCGGGGGCGGTCTCCGGCGCGGACGCCGGCCCCCCTGCCGTCGCGGCCTCGTGCTCGGCGACGAGTCGCCGGCCGCGGTCCAGGACGTCCGCGGGCAGCCGTACCCCGCCCGAGGCCAGCGCCACGAGGTCCACTCGGGCGCCGAGTTCCGCGGCGAACTCCTCCAGATGGCCGCGGTCCGCGGCGGAGCGCATATCGACGAGGGCGACGACGACGTAGCGCTCGCGCGGGAAGCGCGCATGCAGCGCCCTGATGGTGTTCAGGACGGTGCGACCTGTGGAGAACTCATCGTCGACGAGCACCAACGGGCCGTCACCGGCGAGGAGTTCGGTGTCCTCGGGGAGCAGCAGATGCGAGGTGGCGTGGCTGTGCTCCTCCTCGAAGCCGCCGGCCTGCGCGACACCGTCGACCGGGCGGCGGGTGGAGTGCAGATAGGGCGCGCAGGCCAGGCCGTCGGCCACCGAGTGGCCCAGTCCGGTGGCGGTCTCGGCGTAGCCGAGGACGACGGACCGGGCGGCGGCCTCGTCGCCCAGCAGCTCCCGCACCCGGCACCCCAGCCGGTAGCCGGCGCCATGGACCACACCCGGCCGCTGTGGCACATGCTTGCCCAGCACATTGGACACGAGCAGATGGGCCCGCTTGGGGTTGCGTCGCAGCGCCAGCCCCAGCAGTTCCGGCAGCTCGTCTCCGCCGCTCAGCGAGACCCCGAGCCGTCCGGCGACCCACTCTCCCGTCCACACCACGCGTTCCGTCTCCTCCGTCGTACCGTTCATGCCGTACCGCTCACGTCGTACCGCTCATGCCGTCCGCTCATGCCGTTCGCTCATGCCGTTCGCTCATGTCGCCTTCCGCCGCGGGTTCAGGTCTGCGGCAGGCTCGCCGTCAGCAGCTCCACGAAGCCGATGCCCTCCCGGGCGACCCCGAACGCCTCGGCGCGCAGCAGGGTCCGCTCGGCCCAGGCGCGGTGCGGCTTCACCTCGTTCATCTTGTTCGTGTAGGCGGAGCGCAGCACCCCGCCCTCGCCCTGGTCCGGCCGCAGGATGTCCACGGCGTCGCTGAACTCCTCATGGCTGACGACCGAGAGCGCGTGTACCGGCGCGACGTGCGAGGGGTGGATGCAGGTCTTGCCCTGCAGGCCGTTGGCGCGGTCCAGTTCGATCTCGCGGAGCAGGCCGTCCATATCGTGCTCGATCAGCGCGGTACGCAGTTCCTCCGCGCGCCCGAGGAAGGGGCTGCGCCGGAGCTGCGGCTTGAACATCCGCTCGTGCAGCCGGAAGTACTCCCAGACGGGGCCGGTGACGGTGAAGCCCGTGCCGTCCGCGCGGCCGAGGACGTTCACCACGTCGGCGATCACGGAGGCGACGATCTGGACGTCGTACGCGGTCATGTCGGGCGGTCGGCGCAGCCCGTAGGCGGAGCAGAAGTCCGTGACGCCGAGCCGCAGGGCGAGGACCCGGTCCCGGTACTTGTCGACGGTCCTGGCGATGCCCCGCAGGGTCTCGACGCGGCTCTCCAGATGCAGCAGCTGCGGGGACTCCAGCACCGGCATCGCGAACAGCCGCCGGCCGCATGCGGACTCCGCCTCGGCCAGCGCCTCGAGGAACGGGATCCCGCGTTCCTCGGTGAACTTCGGAAGGACGAATCCGGACAGTCCGCGCACCGTCGGCCCCAGGCGGCGCACCAGGTCCGGTATCTGCGCGGGGGTGCGGACGCGGATGAAGAGCAGCGGAAGGGCCTCGCCCGCGGCGGCCGCCTCGTCGAGCAGGCCCAGCTGCCGGACGAGGTTCTCCTCACCGGCTTCGACGTCCCCGTCCCCGATGGCGTCTTCCAGACACAGCACCATGGACATCACGCCGCGTCCGGCCTGCTTGAGGACGTCGGCGGCCAGCCGCGGACGGGTGGCCGGACTGTAGAGCGTGGCGCCCAGGGCGACCGCGAGGGTATGGGCGGGGGAGTCGGCGGTGAACTCCACCGGCTCTTGGTGGAACAGTTCCTTCCGAATATCGGGCGGAAGGTACCCAAAATGACGCATATGACTCCCCGTGTACATGCGGGACCCGGGCACGCCCGCTGCGTCTCGCTGTCTGGATCCAGCCGGTAATCGTACGTGCGTGGGGGTGCGGTTAGTTCCCGCGTACGTGAAAATCACGTATCCCCCATGCGGCGTACAGATGGCCGCGAGCGCGCGTTCCGCGCCGCACGCGGCCCCCGCATTGTCCCTCCGACCTGAGGGAAGGCAGGATTGCCGCATGACGCACGCGATGCTGAAAGGGTCGAACGTCCCCCTCGACGCCACGACCGTCCGGGCCGTCCTGCGCTGGACATCCGGCGCCGGTGTTCCCGACGTCGATGCCTCGGCCCTCCTGGTGGGCCCCGGCGGAAGCGTGCGCTCCGACGAGGACTTCGTCTTCTACAACCAGCCGCGGCACCCGAGCGGCCTGGTCCGGCATCTGTCCAAGGACCGGCTCGGCGACAGTCTGACCGACACCATCGAGGCCGACCTGGCCACGATGGATCCCTCCGTCGACCGGGTGGTGCTGGCCGCTTCGTCGGACGGCGGCCCGTTCGCGGACGTGGCGGATCTGCGGGTCCTGCTGTACGACGCGGTGGAGCGGGACGGGGAGCCGATCGCGGTCTTCGACATCGTGCCGGAGACCGGCGAGGAGACCGCCCTGATCTGCGGCGAGCTGTACCGCCGCGCCGAGAGCTGGAAGTTCCGTGCCCTGGGGCAGGGGTACGAGAGCGGTCTGGTCGGGCTGGCCACCGAGTTCGGGATCTCGGTCGACGAGGACGACGCGGCTCCCGGGGACGCCGCCTCGCCGGCCCCGGACGCCCCGGATACCCCGGCCACCCCGGCCACCCCGGAGCCGGTACGGCCCGGCAGCGAGCCGACGGAGGCCGTGCCGGCCCCCGCGCGGAGCAAGCCGTCTGCCGCCGCCCCGCCCGACGATGACTTCGTACTGGCCCCGGCCGCCCCCGCGACGCCGCCGCCGAGCACCTGGCCGGAACAGGCCTCGGGCCCGCCGTCGGGCGTGGGCCCTCAGGCCGGTGGAAGCCCGCAGGCCGCTCAGGCGTCGGACCCGGAAGCCGTCACCCAGCATGTGCCGGACGCCATGCCGGAGCCGCACTCGGCGGCGCCCCTGCCGCCGGCCGCCCCGGCCGTCCCGGCACCCACGGCGCCCCAGGCACCGCTGCCCGCGAACGGCAGCTACGGCTACCCGCCCAACGTCCCGCCGCCGCCCGCACAGCCCCCGGCCCAGCAGCCCGCCTACGGCTATCCGGGACCACCCGCCCCGTACCCGTACCAGCCCCAGCAGCAGCCGCCTACGGCGTACGGCTATCCGGCGCAGCAGCAGCCGTTCGTGCCGGATCCGTCCTTTGCCCTGCCACCCCAGGGCCCGCAGTTCCAGCGCCGGTAGGGGGCCGGCTCACACCTTGGATTTGTAGCCCCGGCCCCACTGCAGGCCCCAGCCGTACAGCCGGTCCAGCTCCGCCTGGAAGCCGTAGACGTACTTCACCTCGCGGCGCACCGTCAGCTCGCCCTTGACGTTCTCCAACGTGAAGATCGCGCAGGAACGGGCCTGTGGCGCCCGTTCGTCCAGTTTGACCTCCACCCGGGGCCCGGCACTCGGGTAGAGCGTCACGACCGCGTGCGTACGGTCGAACGCGGGCGTCCCGTCATAGATGTAGACGAAGATCAGCAGCCGTTTGATCTCGTCACGATGGTCCAGGTTGATGTACAGCGTCTCGCCGGACCCCGAACCGAACCGGTCGTCACCGCTGAGCTTGACGAAGGGCGGGCCGTTGAGATCGCCGAGGAAGTTCCCCAGCGGCTGCACCACGCCCTTGGACCCGTCCATCAGCTCGTACATGCAGGCCAGGTCCAGGTCCACATTGACCACGGCCGGGCCCTGCGCCTGGACGATCTCGGGCCGGAACAGCTTGCCCGGCTGCCGCAGCAGACTGCCGGTGCGCTGTCCGCCCCGCTCGCCGAAGTCCGAGGTCCGCATCTGCCAGCTCAGATTGACCCGCAGATGACCGGCGGCCGCCCCCTGCTTGGTCAGCGAGACCACCGGATTCCGCTTCGTCAGCTCGACGACATAGGACGCTCCCCCACTCTCGAAGTCGAACCTCTGGGCACCACCGCGCCGCAGCTTCCCCAGGAATGACACCTCTCCCGCCCCCTTGATCGGCCCCAATCACCGCGGGGCGGCCCGAGGTCCGTACCCCATGGCCGCCCCGCAGAGAGCGTTCCTCAATCAGCGCCGCGTCACACTCCGGACGTGACTCCCGGCTTCTCTCCCGCCGGATCCCCCAGGCCCTCACGCCGGTTCCGGATCACGGACGAGGCGAACGAGAGGGCGATCAGCGCGACGCCGATCCCGCCGGTGACGACCTCACTGACCTCGTACTTGATCGTGATCAGCAGGATGACGGCCAGTGCGCCGATCGCGTAGTGCGCGCCGTGCTCCAGGTAGACGTAGTCGTCCAGGGTGCCCTTACGGACCAGGAAGACGGTCAGCGAGCGGATGTACATCGCGCCGATGCCGAGGCCCAGCGCCATCATGAAGATGTCGTTGGTGATCGCGAAGGCACCGATCACACCGTCGAAGGAGAAGGACGCGTCGATGACCTCGAGGTACAGGAACAGGAAGAACGCGGCCTTGCCGGCCAGCCCCAGCGCCGAGCCGCTGCCGTTCTTCGCCGGCGCCGCGGTGCCCTCCTCCTGCTCCTCTTCCTCTTCCTCTTCCAGCTTGCCCTCGAAGAAGCCGGAGATGCCGCCCACGACGAGGTAGGTGACCAGGCCCGCGACACCGGACAGCAGGACGGTGGCGGCCTTGTCGCCGGCGCCGTGCGCGGCGTCGGTGGCCACCGTCATCGCGGTCACCAGCAGGACGACCAGCGCGACGATGACGGACAGCATGTCGAGCTTGCCGATCCTGGCCATGGGCTTCTCGATCCAGGCCAGCCACTTGTAGTCGCGGTCCTCGAAGATGAAGTCGAGGAAGATCATCAGCAGGAACATCCCGCCGAAGGCCGCGATGGCCGGGTGGGCGCTGGTGACCAGTTCCTGGTACTGCGCCTTGTCGCTGATCGCGAGCTTGACCGCCTCGATCGGCCCCAGTTTCGCGGTGATCGCGACGATGGCGACCGGGAACACCAGCCGCATGCCGAACACCGCGACGAGGATGCCGACGGTCAGGAAGATCTTCTGCCAGAAGGCGTTCATCTTGCGCAGGATGCCCGCGTTGATGACTGCGTTGTCGAACGACAGCGAGATCTCCAGGATGGACAGGATCCCGACGATCGCGAGCCCCCGCCACCCCCAGAGCACGCCTGCGAAGGCGAGACCGAGCGCCGTGATGGCGAACGACCAGCCAAAGGTTTTCAGGACCACTGTCTACCCATTCCCTCGTTGTGTGGGTCCCCCGCGCGCGACGCGCGGTGCTTTACGAAACGTTGACCCCGAAGTCTAGAGCGATACCGCGCAGACCCGACGCGTACCCCTGGCCCACCGCCCGGAACTTCCACTCGCCGCTGTAGCGGTAGACCTCGCCGAAGATCATCGCGGTTTCGCTCGACGCGTCCTCGCTGAGGTCGTAACGGGCGAGTTCACTGCCGTCGGCCTGATTGACGATGCGGATGAACGCGTTGCTGACCTGGCCGAAGCTCTGGCCGCGAAGATCCGCCTCGTGGATCGAGACCGGAAAAACGATCTTGTCGACCTGCTCGGGCACCTGCGAGAGGTCCACCAGGATCGACTCGTCGTCGCCCTCCCCCTCGCCGGTGAGGTTGTCCCCGGTGTGCTCGACGGAGCCCTCCGGGCTCTTGAGGTTGTTGTAGAAGACGAAGTACTCGTCCCCCAGCACCCGACCCGACCGGCACAGCAGCGCGCTGGCGTCGAGGTCGAACGGCGCACCGGTCGTGGACCGTGCGTCCCAGCCGAGACCGACCATGATCTGCGTCAGATTCGGAGCGGCCTTGGACAGGGAGACATTGCCTCCCTTGGCGAGCGTGACGCTCATCGTTCGTTTCCTCCCCGGTGTCGGTACGGGCCGCGCCCGGGCACGGCCCGCCTCCCTTCAAGCACGTCCGGCGCCGCACTCCCCTGGCGGGGCGTACGGCGCCGGACGCGGTCACTTGCTGCACGGGCGGACGTTCGGCAGCGCCGCCCGGCCGGACCTGGAGATCGGATCCCCGTTCCGGCGGTCAGACGTTGACGCCGAAGTCCTGGGCGATACCGCGCAGGCCCGAGGCGTAGCCCTGGCCGATGGCCCGGAACTTCCACTCCGCGCCGTTGCGGTACAGCTCACCGAAGACCATGGCGGTCTCGGTCGAGGCGTCCTCGCTCAGGTCGTAGCGCGCCAGCTCGTTGTTGTCGGCCTGGTTGACCACGCGGATGAACGCGTTGCGGACCTGGCCGAAGCTCTGCTGGCGGTTCTCCGCGTCGTAGATCGACACCGGGAAGACGATCTTGGAGACATCGGCCGGCACCCCGGCCAGGTTCACCTTGATCTGCTCGTCGTCGCCCTCGCCCTCACCGGTGAGGTTGTCGCCGGTGTGCTCGACCGAACCATCCGGGCTCTTCAGGTTGTTGAAGAACACGAAGTTCTGGTCGTTGGCGACCTTGCCCTGGTCGTTCGTCAGCAGGGCGCTGGCGTCCAGGTCGAAGTCCGTACCGGTGGTGGTACGCGCGTCCCACCCCAGACCGACGATGACGGCGGTCAGATTGGGGGCTTCCTTGGTCAGCGAGACGTTGCCGCCCTTGCTGAGGCTGACTCCCACGAGTCCTCCCATAGATTCGAGGGGTACGTGCTGTGCGCCCCCATCGTGCATGGCATCGGATCAACGAACCGATCCTAGTGACCGGTTCCCGGCGATCGCAGATATCGCACCTGGACGGCAGCGGATGTCGGCCGGACGCCTGCCGGGACGTTCAGGAGATGCGCCGGCTCAGAGGCTCTCGAGGGCCTTGACGTAGTCGTTCAGGTCGCGGGCGTCGGGCAGGCCGTTGACGATCGTCCAGCGCACCACGCCCTCCTTGTCGATGACGAAGGTGCCGCGCACCGCGCAGCCCTTCTCCTCGTCGAAGACGCCGTACGCCCGCGAGGCCGCACCGTGCGGCCAGAAGTCCGACAGCAGCGGGTACTCCAGGCCCTCCTGCTCGGCGAAGACGCGCAGCGAGAACGGAGAGTCGTTGGAGACGGCCAGCAGCTGGACGTCGTCGTTGACGAACTTCGGCAGCTCGTCGCGGAGCGCGCACAGCTCGCCGGTGCACACGCCGGTGAAGGCGAAGGGGTAGAAGAGCAGCACCACGTTCTTCTTGCCACGGAAGTCCGAGAGCCGCACGGTCTCGCCGTGCTGGTTCCTGAGCTCGATCTCCGGGGCCTGGACGCCGGTCGTGATCCCAGCGAGCGTCATGAGTACGCATCCCTTCGTAGGGGCTGTTCAGGTGGTGACCACCCTACGAGAAACGCGACGGCCCCCGCCGACCGGTGCCGGCGGAGGCTGTCGCGGACGCACTGGCCGCGCGGCCGCGCGCTCAAGGCGCGGTGGTTCAGCGCCGCTTCGCCGCGGCCTTCGGGGTCACGAGGCGGCTGCCGCTCCAGTCCTTGCCCGCGCTGACGCTCTTGCTCGCGGTCAGGCCCGCGGTCGTCGCGGCCTCGCTGATATCGCTGGCCTCGACGTAGCCGTCGCGGCCGGTCTTCGGCGTCAGCAGGAGAAGGACACCCCCCTCTTCCATGTACGCGGTGGCGTCCACCAGCGCGTCAGTGAGGTCCCCGTCCTCCTCGCGGAACCAGAGCACCACGGCGTCGGCCACGTCGTCGTAGTCCTCATCGACCAGGTCGGTACCGGTGGCCGATTCGATGGCCTCACGGAGCTCCTGGTCGACATCGTCGTCGTAGCCGATCTCCTGGACCACCTGGTCGGGCTTGAAACCGAGCCTTACGGCAAGGTTCGTCTCCGCGTGGTCCGCGGTCGCGCTCACGGATTGCCTCCTGATCATGTTTGGAAGTCGTTCTCAGCCACGCGCATGCGCGAGGCATTGGGCGTAGTCCACACGGGCCGGGCGGATCGCGCAAGTACCCGGCGGTTCAGACCGCCGAAACGGTGACGTTTGGCGGCGTCTCACCGCATCCGCGACCCAAGGGAGCAGCCAGAAGTGATTCATGCCACAGCTTTCTCCCAAGTTTATGGGGTAGTCGCGCGTGACTGGTCCCTTCGGGGGTCGGAAGGGTCCGTTCCGGTTCCCGTCCGGGCGCGGATGGCCGCCCACGGGACGCTTTCGGCACGGGCGTAAGGTTGCGATGCGACCGACCGGAGAAGTCGGCTTTTCGGCGCCATATCTCAGCGGGTGGTTACCCATCGGTAGAGGTGACGTACCCGTGTGGCTCGGTACACGATGGAAGACGGCGCGGCACCACAGCACAGACCATAGGCGTCCCGTGCGCAGCAGCGACAGCGGCGTGCAGGGCACGACACGACCCGAACACGAAGGAACAGCGTGGCTTCCGGATCCGATCGCAACCCGATCATCATTGGCGGCCTTCCCAGCCAGGTCCCGGACTTCGATCCCGAAGAGACCCAGGAATGGCTCGACTCGCTCGACGCGGCCGTCGACGAGCGAGGCCGGGAACGCGCCCGCTACCTCATGCTCCGGCTGATCGAGCGGGCCCGCGAGAAGCGTGTGGCCGTGCCCGAGATGCGCAGCACGGACTACGTCAACACCATCGCGACCAAGGACGAGCCGTTCTTCCCGGGCAACGAGGAGATCGAGCGCAAGATCCTCAACGCGACCCGGTGGAACGCGGCCGTCATGGTGTCCCGCGCCCAGCGTCCCGGTATCGGTGTCGGCGGTCACATCGCCACCTTCGCCTCCTCCGCCTCCCTCTACGACGTGGGCTTCAACCACTTCTTCCGGGGCAAGGACGAGGGTGACGGCGGCGACCAGATCTTCTTCCAGGGCCACGCCTCGCCCGGTGTCTACGCCCGCGCCTTCCTTCTGGACCGGCTGTCCGAGACCCAGCTGGACGCCTTCCGCCAGGAGAAGTCCAAGGCCCCCAACGGCCTGTCCAGCTATCCGCACCCGCGGCTGATGCCGGACTTCTGGGAGTTCCCGACCGTCTCCATGGGCCTCGGCCCGCTCGGCGCGATCTACCAGGCCCGGATGAACCGCTACATGGCGGCGCGTGGCATCGCCGATACCTCCAAGTCGCACGTCTGGGCATTCCTGGGCGACGGCGAGATGGACGAGCCCGAGTCGCTCGGCCAGCTGTCCCTCGCCGCGCGCGAGGGCCTGGACAACCTGACCTTCGTCGTCAACTGCAACCTGCAGCGCCTGGACGGCCCGGTCCGCGGCAACGGCAAGATCATGCAGGAACTGGAGTCGCAGTTCCGCGGCGCCGGCTGGAACGTCATCAAGCTGGTGTGGGACCGCACCTGGGACCCGCTGCTCGCGCAGGACCGCGACGGCATCCTGGTCAACAAGCTCAACAGCACGCCGGACGGCCAGTTCCAGACCTACGCCACCGAGAGCGGCGCGTACATCCGCGAGCACTTCTTCGGCGACGACCACCGCCTGCGCGCGATGGTCGAGAACATGACCGACCACCAGCTCCAGCACCTGGGCCGCGGCGGTCACGACCACAAGAAGATCTTCGCGGCGTATGCGGCGGCCAAGGCCCACAAGGGCCAGCCGACCGTGATCCTCGCGCAGACCGTCAAGGGCTGGACGCTCGGCCCGAACTTCGAGGGCCGCAACGCGACCCACCAGATGAAGAAGCTGACGGTCGAGGACCTCAAGCACTTCCGTGACCGGCTGCACCTGCCGATCCCGGACAAGGACCTGGAAGACGGCCTGCCGCCGTACTACCACCCGGGCCGCAACTCCGAAGAGATCCAGTACATGCACGACCGCCGCAAGGGTCTGGGCGGCTATGTGCCCACCCGTGTCGTGCGCGCCGAGCCGCTGAAGCTGCCGGACGACAAGGCGTACGCGGGCGCCAAGAAGGGCTCGGGACAGCAGAAGATCGCCACGACCATGGCGTTCGTCCGGATCCTCAAGGACCTCATGCGGGACAAGGAGATCGGCAAGCGCTTCGTACCGATCGCGCCCGATGAGTACCGCACCTTCGGCATGGACGCGTTCTTCCCGTCGGCCAAGATCTACAACCCGCTGGGCCAGCAGTACGAGGCGGTGGACCGCGAACTGCTCCTGGCGTACAAGGAGTCGCCGACCGGCCAGATGCTGCACGACGGCATCACCGAGGCGGGCTGCACGGCATCGCTGATCGCGGCGGGTTCCGCCTATGCCACGCACGGCGAGCCACTGATCCCGGTCTACGTCTTCTACTCGATGTTCGGGTTCCAGCGGACCGGTGACCAGTTCTGGCAGATGGCCGACCAGCTCGCGCGCGGCTTCGTACTCGGCGCGACCGCCGGCCGGACGACGCTGACCGGTGAGGGTCTGCAGCACGCCGACGGCCATTCCCAGCTGCTGGCGTCGACCAACCCGGCCTGTGTCGCCTACGACCCGGCCTACGGCTACGAGATCGCACACATCGTCAAGGACGGTCTGCGGCGGATGTACGGCGAGACCGCCGAATTCCCCCATGGCGAGGACATCTTCTACTACCTCACCGTCTACAACGAGCCGATCCAGCACCCCGCGGAGCCGGCCGACGTCGACGTCGACGGCATCCTCCAGGGTCTGCACCGCGTCAAGCGCGGCGAGAGGGGCGAGCACGCCGCCCAGATCCTCGCCTCGGGTGTCGCGGTCCCGTGGGCGATCGAGGCCCAGCAGATCCTCGCCGACGAGTGGAACGTCAAGGCCGATGTCTGGTCGGCGACCTCCTGGAACGAGCTGCGCCGCGAGGCGGTCGAGGCCGAGCGGCACAACCTGCTCCACCCGGAGGAGGACCAGCGCGTCCCGTACGTGACGCGGAAGCTCCAGGACGCCGAGGGACCGAAGGTCGCGGTCTCCGACTGGATGCGTTCCGTCCCGGACCAGATCGCCCGCTGGGTCCCGGGCACCTACCAGTCGCTGGGCGCCGACGGCTTCGGCTTCGCCGACACCCGTGGCGCGGCCCGTCGCTTCTTCCACATCGACGCGCAGTCCATCGTCCTCGGCGTGCTCACCGAGCTCGCCAAGGAGGGCAAGGTCGACCGGTCGCTGCTGAAGCAGGCGATCGACCGCTACCAGCTCCTGGACGTCTCGGCCGCCGAAGCCGGTGAGGCCGGCGGCGACGCGTAACGCCCCGCCGCGACACCCGCGTCCGACGTCCCCGGCAGCGCCCCGCTGCCGGGGACGTCGTGCGTCCGGCCTCACCTCTCCCACACCTTGAACGCCCGTACCTGGTACGGAGACCGGGGCACCCAGCTGCCGCCGCCCGGATACGTGTCGAACTCGGCGGTCTCCGCGCACTCCGCGCTCTGGTACGTGGTGACCGGCCGGCCGGTGCGGTTGGCGAACGAGGCGGCGACACTGCCCTCGGGCAACGGGACACAGCTCTCGATGTCGGTGTCGGAGAGCTCGTAGGTCCGCCGTTCACCGCCGAAGTCCGCCTGCGGCCAGACGCACAGCCGGCCCGGCTGGCAGTCGCCCGAGGCGGGAGCGGTACGGCCGGCGGAGGCCGCGTGCGCGGCCGGGGTGCCGAGGGCGGGCGGGACGGCGAGCGCGGCGGCCAGTGCGGTGAGGCCGGTGAGGAGCGCGGTGGTGTGGGACGGGCGCGGACGCAGACGCATAGGAATCTCTCCCCCGTGACGTACGACGATGGTGTGCCGCGACGGGCCGGTTGCCCGCGGCGGGTTCGTCGTCGAACTTCGCGGGCCGGCTGCGCGATCGCCAAGGCCGTTCGGGCTCTCCCACCCGGATCAGGTATGTGGACACGCGCCATGGCGTGAAGTGGAGTGCCGGTGCGCGGAGTTGACGTAGGGCGGGTCGGCGCCGGGCGGTGCGGAAACCGTTCTCCCGGGGCTCAGCGGGGGCCGGTGCGTACGGGCGACTCCCGGAGGACGGCAGCCGGGCGCCGGTTCCCGTGCCGGCTCATCCGGATGAGGGAATCACCTCGATGACGGCGACCCAACTGCCGCCGGGAGTACGGCGGGTGGGCCGGAAGACGGGCCGGACCGGCCGGTTGACGCGCGGTGTTGACGTCCGGCGTCTCCAGCACCCGCGGCCTGCCCGTGAACGCGACGGCGCGCGGCCGGGCCGAGGTGTCTCGGCCCGGCCGCGCGCCGGGGTGATGCGGGAGAGTGCGGCCTCGTCGGCCGGGAAGCGGGAGACCAGTCAGGCCGGCCAGGCCTCTCGGGCCGGCCAGGTAGCTCGGGCCGGCCAGGTAGCTCGGGCCGGTCAGATGTGACCGGCGCCGGCGCCCGCCTCCGCGTTCGCACCGCGCTTGGTGAAGACCGCGACGACGGCCGCGAGGACGGCCACCCCGCAGGCGACCGTGAAGGCCAGCCCCATGCCGGACACGAAGGTGTCATGGGCGACCGAGGTGATCTTCTGGGCGAACTCCGGCGGGGTGCCCTTCGGAACCGGGGCGATGCCCGCCGAGACGGCGTCGGACAGCTGGGACTCCTGTGCGGGCGGGACCGGCGGAAGGCCGGCCGAACGCCAGTTGCCCGGGAGCTCGTTGTCGACGCGGGAGGCCATCACGGCGCCGAGCACGGCCGTACCGAGGCTGCCGCCGACCTGCATCGCGGCCTGCTGGAGACCGCCGGCGACACCGGACAGCTCCAGCGGGGCGTTGCCGACGATAACCTCCGTCGCACCGACCATCACGGGCGCCAGCCCCAGGCCGAGCAGCGCGAACCAGAGGGACATCGGAGCCGTGGCGGTGTCCGTGTCCAGGCCGGACATGCCGTACATGGCGACGGCGGTCAGGACCATGCCGCCCACCAGCGGAATGCGCGGGCCGAGCTTGGTGATCAGGGCGCCCGCGAGCGGGGAGCCGACGATCATCATGCCGGTCAGCGGAAGGAGGTGCAGTCCGCTGTCGACGGGGGACATGCCGTGCACGTTCTGGAGGTAGAACGTCACGAAGAACAGGCCGCCCATGAAGGCGAAGGCCATCAGCACCATCAGGACCGTGCCGGCGGTCAGCGGCACGGAGCGGAACATCCGCAGCGGGATGAGCGGTTCGCGGACCTTCGTCTCCAGGACGGCGAACAGTGCGAACAGGACGACCGAGCCGATCAGGAAGCCCCAGGTCTTCATGTCGCCCCAGCCCCACTCCGACGCCTTGATCAGCGGCCAGATGAGGCAGAACATCGCGCCGGAGAGCAGCACGATGCCCGGGATGTCGAACGACCGCGGGGCGTTCTCCGCGCGGTGGTCCTTGAGGATCGCCAGGCCCATGACCAGCGCCAGGACACCGACCGGGATGTTGATGAAGAACACGGACTGCCAGCTGACGTGCTCGACCAGCAGTCCGCCGACTATCGGGCCGCCGGCGGTGGAGGCGCCGATGACCATGCCCCAGATGCCGATCGCCATGTTGAGCTTCTCGGCGGGGAAGCTGGCGCGCAGCAGCCCCAACGCGGCGGGCATGAGCAGCGCGCCGAAGAGGCCCTGCAGCACGCGGAAGACGATGACCAGCGTGACCTCATCGGAGAACCCGATGGCACCGGAGGCGGCGGCGAAGCCGAGGATGCCTATGAGGAACGTCTGGCGGTGACCGAAGCGGTCACCGAGCTTGCCTGCGGTGATCAGCGAAACGGCCAGCGCGAGCATATAGCCGTTGGTGATCCATTGGACGTCGGCGAGCGAGGCGCCGAGATCCTCTTTGATGGCCGGGTTGGCGATGGCGACGATCGTGCCGTCCAGGGCGACCATCATGACGCCGATGGCGACGGAGATCAGGGTCAGCCACGGATGGCCTCGCAGCCCCCTCTGGGGCTCCGGTACGGAAAGGTCCGGCGCGGCGTCGGCGACCGGGGTCTGGGAACTCATGCCATTGAGGCTAATGTCAGCCACTGACAGTTGACAAAGCAAATCATGAGTCGGTAACTGTCATCTCGCTCACAGGTAACCTGAGCAGCGAGAACACCACCAGAAAGACCAGGAGGGCGGCGCAGGATGGCGAGCCCGACGCCGCACACGGCATCTGCGGAAGATCTCCGCGGAACAGCCTCGGACAACCTCCGGCCGCCCCCCGTGGGCGGCCTCCGCGAGCGAAAGAAGCAGCGCACCCGCGACGCCCTGATCCGCGCGGCGCTGGAGCTGTTCACGGAGCAGGGGTACGAGGCGACTACGGTCGACGAGATCGCGGAGGCCGTGGACGTCTCCCAGCGCACCTACTTCCGGTACTTCGCCAACAAGGAGGACGTCACCTTCGCCGTCCAGGAGATGGTCGAGGCGCGCTTCCTGGAGGAGCTGACGGCGCGGCCCGCGCCCGAGCCCCCACTGACCGCACTGCGCAGCGCGGTACTGGCCTCCTGGGACGACATCGGCAGCGCCATCGAGTCGGTGGTCCCGGTGGAGCTGTACATGCGCACGTACCAGATGATCGAGTCGACGCCCGCGCTGACCGCTTCGCACCTGCGGCGGTCCTCCGAGCTGGAGGAGCAGATCGCACGGCTGATCGCCGGGCGCGAGGGGCTGGACGTGGACTCCGATCCGCGGCCGCGGGTGCTGGTCGCCGCGTTCAGCGGGGTGATGCGGGTCGCGGGCAAGGTATGGGGCGAGGGGCCGGACTACAGCGTGGCGTCCCTCCGCGAGCTGACCGAGTCCTACCTGAACCACATGGCCCCGGCGATCGACGACAAGTGGGACCGGCGCGACATCACGGCGAGCGCTGAGTAACGGCTTCCCGCCGCTGCGCAACCGATTTATCCGCCTATGAGAACACCCATGCACGACTGAGCGCGAATACTGGACGATTCACGTCCGGTTTGGTCGAAATACCCACCGCGAAACGTGAGATCACTCACGGCCGCCTCAGCCGCCCTGCCGCGTCTCCTAGGGTGGCCTGCGGTGAATTCCTTCCCGGGCCTCGGCCCCTCCTCCGGTTTTCTGCAGTCCACCGCCTGGCGTGCGTCGCTCGCCCTGGTGGTGGTGTTCGTCATGCTTGCCATAACCGGCTGGACGGCCGTCAGAGAGACCCACGAGGACGCCAACCCCCTGGCCACCGCGAGGGCCGCCTGGCGGCAGGCCACCTTCCTCGGGCGTCCGCTGCCCGACCCCAGCGCCTCCCCGGCCGCGCTCCGCGCCTTCTTCGCCACTCTCAGCCGGGCCGAGAAACAGCAGCTCGCCGCCCGCCATCCCCTGGTCGTCGGCAACATGGGCGGCGCGCCCGTCCAACTCCGCTACCGCGCCAACCGGATGGCCCTCGATGACGCCCGCGCCGTAGCGGAGACGCGGATGACCGACGACCGGCTCACCCCCGTCGGGCGCCAGGAGGCGCGTCGGCTGACGCACCGCCTCACCTCGCTGATGAGCCCAGGCCGGCAGATCCTGGCCTTCGATCCGGCCGGCGGGGGCCGGGCCGCCGAGGTCTTCGGCAACCTGCCCGCGGCGAACCGGGTTTCGGTCGTGGTGCCCGGTGTGGACACCAACCTCTCGACCTTCGAACGCACCGCGCGGGCGACCACCGCCCCCGTCGGCATGGCCCGCTCCCTGCACGACGCCGAGCGGGAGGCCGGGCCGGACAGCCGGACCGCCGTGATCGCCTGGGCCGACTACACCGCGCCGTCCGGACTGGGCGTCGGAGCCGCCACCGGGCAGCTCGCCGAGGCCGGCGCGGTCCGGCTGCGGGCGCTGGTGGAGTCGCTGCCGTCCTCCAACACCGTCTCGCTGTTCTGCCACAGCTACGGGTCCGTGGTGTGCGGCATCGCCGCCCGCGACCTGCCGTCCAATGTCGAGGACATAGCGGTGGCGGGCAGCCCCGGTATGCGGGCCGGGAACGTCACGGGGCTGGGCACCCGGGCCCGGGTCTGGGCCATGCGGGACGCCGACGACTGGATCCAGGACGTGCCGAACCTGGAGGTCGGCGGGCTCGGCCACGGCGCCGACCCGGTCGATCCCGCCTTCGGCTCACGCATCCTCTCGGCCGACGGGGCCGTCGGACACGCCGGATACTTCGCGCCAGGCACCCGCAGCCTGCGCAACTTCGCACTGGTCGGGGTGGGCGCGACCGAGTCGGTGGAGTGCGCCCCGAACGATCCGGACTGCAGCACGGGCCCGGCCTGAGCGCTGATGGGCCGTACGACCAGCGGGCCGCGGGGATGGTCCGGCGCCCGGGGACGGGCGATACCTGCGAGAACCGCTTTCCGCGGCGCGGACGTCAACGGGACTGGGGCGAGTGCCGGACGTGCCGTCGGCCGTCCGAAGGGCACGCCGCGCGACGTGCGGGGTTCCGACAGGTTCCTTCCAGATGTCCGGAAGGGGGACGGGCGGGCGACCGCCCGCATACGATGAGCCACATGGGTGATGTACTGGCCGGTTTTCACGCCGTCTGGGAGTTCGACACGGACTCCGTGCTCATCCGCTTCGAACGGGGGATCCGCAGGCCGAAGCTGTTCCAGGCGCTCGGCGAGCGACGCATTCCGTACGAAGCGTTGGCATCGGTCGAGGTGACCGAGGGCAGACGCGGCACGGTGGCGCTGCGCGCCGTGCCCCGGCCGGGCGCCGATCCGCTGATGGAAGTGGCGAACGGCCAGCTCAAGGACGACGCCGACCCCTACCGGCTGGTGCTGCCGGCCGAGCGCGGAACGCTGGCCGAGTACTACGCCGACGAACTGCGCACCACACTCGGCCCGGCGGCGAAGGAGCCCGCCGAGCGCCATCTGGTGGCCGCGCCGGACCCGCCGCTGCACTTCAAGGCGTACGACGGCAAAGCATCCTTCGACGGCAGTTCGGTCGCCTTCCGCTGGTTCTGGACAGGCGCGTCGTCCGCGAAGTGGAAGCGCGGTGACCAGACCTTCACCGTCGGTGCGCTGGCCGGGGTCGAGTGGCGCTCGCCGGAGATCTTCAACGGGTATCTGCGGCTGCTGGAGCGCGAGGCCCCGGGGCCGGCGGCCGGTGAGGCGGACCAGGACCCGGCCGCCGTGGTGTTCGGACTGGGCTACGGCCCGGTCCATGAGTCGCTGCCGTTCGCGGCCTCGGTGCTACAGGCCGTCCGCGCCGCGGAGGGCGAGGAGCCGGCGCGGGACGAGCCGGTGCGCCGCCGGGCCGGCGAGCCCCGCCGGGACCCGGCGGACATCGCGGACCGGATACGGCATCTGGGCGAGCTGCACGACGCGGGGCTGGTGACGGACGACGAGTTCAGCACGAAGAAGGCGGAACTCCTGGCGGAGCTCTGACGGGCGCGCCGCGCCGCTCGGGGACTCATACCGTGGTACGAGGCGTGGTCCCGCACCCCGGTATGACGCCTCGCCGACGGGCTCCGCTTACATTGGCTTCGCGATGAACGGATCACCTCCCACCCCCGCAGAGGCCCCGCCCGAACCGGCCGCCGGCCACGGGCGCGGCTCGGCCCGCGCCCGGGTACTGCGCGCCGCGCGCCAGGCACTGCGCGTCCTCGCCGTCGAGCTCGGCACCCCGACCGAGCCCGGCACGCCCCTCTTCGCCGGCGTCCAAAGCCGCTGGCTCCGCCTCCTGCCGTACCTGGTCGCGTTCGTCTTCACGCTCGTCCTGCTGCCGGCGACCATCACCCTCCTCGGCAACGAATACCGCATGAGCGGTGCGCTGGCCGGTGTGCTGGGCACCGCGCAGACCGCGCCGCTGCTGCTCGCGGTGACCCGTCCGCTGCAGGCCTGGTGGATCATCTTCGCCGCGGACGTGGTCGGTGCCGTGGCGCTCCTCGGCAACGACGGCGTGATAGGGCGGGCCTGGCCCTGGACGCCCACGGCGGTCGTCGGCTACCTCGTGCTGATGCTGGCGCTGTCCCTCCGGGAACGCCGCCGCGCCCTGACCGCCGTCTGGCTGACGACCGGCGCGGCGGGCATCCTCCTGGAGACGGCCGCCCCCCGCAGCGTCCAGAGCACCTGGGTGGTGATGTTCGTCCTGGCCGGTGTGGTGCTGCTGATGGGCGCCACACTGCGGGAACGGGGCGACGCCCAGCGGAAGCTGCGCGAGCAGGAGACCATCAGCGAGGCCGAGCGGGCCCACCGTACGCTGCTGGAGGAGCGCACCCGGATCGCCCGTGAGCTGCACGATGTCGTCGCCCATCACATGTCGGTGATCACTGTCCAGGCGGACAGCGCGCCCTACCGGATCAGCGGGATCCCCCAGGAGGCCGTGGAGGAGTTCGGGTCCATCGCGTCGGCCGCGCGGGAGTCGCTGGCGGAGATGCGGCGGCTGCTCGGGGTGCTGCGCAGCGAGGAGACGGAGCGGCACGGCGGTCCGGAGAAGGCCCCGCAGCCCGGGATCCAGATGCTGCCGAAGCTGGTCGAGAGCACGGTACGGGCCGGTGTGCCGGTCGAGTTGGCGCTGCCCGAGGAGCAGGTGGTGCTGGAACCGGCCGTGGATCTGTCCGCGTACCGCATCGTCCAGGAGGCGCTTGCCAACGTGGTGCGGCATGCCCCGGGCGCGCGGACCAGAGTGTCCGTGATGACGTCGATGGACGGCTCGCGGCTGACGGTACTGGTCGTCAACTCCGCGCCGCCCGCGCCGTCCGAGCCTCTGGAGACCACCGGAACCGGCCATGGTCTGATCGGTATGCGGGAGCGGGTGCGCCTGGTGGACGGCTCGCTCGACACCGGGCCGCTGCCCGACGGCGGCTTCCGCGTCGCCGCGTTGCTGCCCCTCGCCCCACCGCCCTCGTCCGCCTCCCCTCTCTCCCCGAAGGACTCCGACCCGCTATGACCACGCGCGTGATCATCGTCGACGACCAGGCCATGGTGCGTGCGGGGTTCGCCGCGCTGCTCGCCGCACAGAGCGATATCGATGTGGTGGGCGACGCGCCGGACGGAGTGCAGGGTGTGGCACTGAGCCGGCGCACACACCCCGACGTGGTGCTGATGGACGTCCGGATGCCGGAGATGGACGGGTTGGAGGCGGCCCGGCAGCTGCTCGACCCGCCGGCCGGTGTCACCCACCGGCCGAAGGTCCTGATGCTGACCACTTTCGATGTCGACGACTACGTCTACGAGGCGCTGCGTGCGGGCGCCTCCGGATTCCTGCTCAAGGACGCGCCGCCGGCCGATCTGATCTCCGCGGTCCGCGTGGTGGCGGCCGGGGAGGCGCTGCTCGCACCGTCCGTGACCCGGCGGCTGATCGCGGACTTCGCCCGTCGGCGGCCGACCCCCCGCAAGGACCGGACCTCGCTACGGCTGAACGACCTCACCCCGCGGGAGACCGAGGTCCTGGAGCTGATCGCCCGCGGGCTGTCCAACCAGGAGATCGCCGACGCACTGATCGTCGCGGAGCAGACCGTGAAGACCCATATCGGCCGGGTACTCGCCAAGCTGGGACTGCGGGACCGGGCCCAGGCCGTGATCTTCGCGTACGAGTCGGGGCTCGTATCGCCCGGGGAGCGGTAGGACATGCCGTACACGCCGGCCACGCCGGCCACGCCCTGACGACCTCCCCTACCTGGCCGCTTCCCCCGCCCCTCGTCCCCTCCTGGGCCGAGGGGCGGGCCGCACCCCCTACCCCGGTATCACCCCGGAGTTGGCTCCGGGGTGTGACGCAGCGTCATCCACCTTCTCCCTACGTTTCCCTCCGCCACACCAACGGGAGAGGGAGACACCACCATGTCCGTGCTGCGTACCGCCGTCCGTCGCAGCAGGCGCACACTCGTCGGCGCCGCGCTCGCGGCGGCTCTCGTCGCCGGGACCGGCGGCTGGGCCGCCGGGACCACGCAGACCGCCGTCACCGGCCCCGCGCCCGGTGCCGCCGCCTGGCGCGCCGACCAGTCACTCGGCGTGCGGCTGCCCGACCCCGCGACCACACGCCCGGCCGATGTCGCCCGCTTCTTCGCCTCGCTGACCGACGCCCAGCGGCACTCTCTCGCCGTCCGGCATCCGCTCACCGTGGGAAACCTCGACGGCGCGCCGGTCACCCTGCGGTACGAGGCCAACTCCCGTGCGATCACCGCGGAACGGGACCGTCAGCTGGCCCGCGCCACCGACCCGGCCGGCACCCCGGAGGACCACCGCAGGGCCCGGACGGCCGCCGACCGCTGCACCGCACTGCTCACCCCCGGCCGCCAGATCCTCGCCTTCGACCCGCGCGGCCGAGGCCAAGTGGCCGAGGTCCACGGTGACCTGACAACCGCACAGCGCACCGCGGTGATCGTCCCCGGCTCGGACATCGACCTGGCCTCGTTCGACCGCACCACGGACCGGTACGGCACACCGGCCGGGATGGCCGGGTCACTGCGTACCCAGCTGGCAGCCGACGCACCGGGGACCCGTACCGCGGTCATCGCCTGGGCCGGGTACACCACTCCGGTCGGTCTCGGTCCGGACGCCGCCACCGGCCGGCTCGCCGAGGCCGGTGCGCCACGGCTGGTCCGCCTGCTGACGGGGCTGACGGCCGTCGGCGCGCCGGCGCCCGCCGTGCTGTGCCACAGCTACGGCTCGGTGGTCTGCGGGCTGGCGGTACCGCAACTGGACCGCGGCGCCCTCGCCGACCTGGTGGTCTTCGGTTCCCCCGGTATACGCCGGGACAGCGTGGCGGACCTGCACACCACGGCGCGGGTCTGGGCGGCCCGCGACGCGTCCGACTGGATCGGCAACATCCCGAACGTCGAACTGCTGGGCCTGGGCCACGGCACGGATCCGACCGACCCCGCCTTCGGCGCCCGCCGGGTGTCCGCCGAGCGGGCCGAGGGCCACACCGGCTACCTCGCCCCCGGTACGGACTCCCTGCGGAACTTCGCGGCCATCGTGCTGGGCCGCTACGGCGACGTGCGCTGACACCGACCTTCCGGCCGGCCCCCGACGCCCCGACGCCCCGCATCCGCCGGTGCCGCGAAATCCGCCTGTTCATCCACTGGTTCATCCGCCGGTTCCACGAACTCAAGGACGCCTCATGGACACCGCACTCCTCGCGCCGCTCAGAGACGCGGCCCGGAAGACGGTCCGCACCCTCGACAACCGCACCCCCGCGGACCGCGACCGGGCGATCGACGGGCTGCGCGCCTTGGCCCTGCTCGCCGTGCCCACCGGTCACTGGCTGATCGGCGGCTTCACCCTCGACACCGACGGCGCACTGCACAACGCCAGCCTGCTGACCTCCTTCGGCCGTCTCTCGCCCGCCAGTTGGGTGTTCCAGATGCTCGGCATCTTCTTTCTGGTGGGCGGCTACGCGTCGGTGCTGTCCTACCGGCGCGCCCTCGCACGGGGCGGTTCCGCCGGCGGCTGGGTGCGCGGCCGACTGGTCCGGCTGGGGCGGCCGGTGCTCGGCGTGACGGCTGTATGGGCGGTGCTGCTCCCCCTGCTGCACGGCCTGGGGGTGCCGGAGGCGACGCTGCGGACCGGGGCGACGCTGGTGATCCAGCCACTGTGGTTCGTCGGGGTGTACGCGGGTGTCACCGCGCTCACGCCGTACTGCGTCCGTGCGGCACGGTGGATGGGCGCCTGGGCCGCGGCACCGCTGCTGGCGGTCGTGGCGGTGGTGGACTCGCTGCGTTACGGCCCGTTCGCGGACGCCATGCCCTCCTGGCTGAGCCTGCTGAACCTGCTCCCCGGTTGGATGTTCGGGTATCAGCTCGGGGTCTCCTGGGGCGAGCGGCGGCTCGGCCGACGCGCGGCCTGGGTGCTGCTGCTCGGCGGCGCCGCGCTGTTCGCGGCGCTGCTGGTGTTCTTCCACTACCCGACGAGCATGGTCGGCGTCCCCGGCCAGGACCGTACGAACTCCCATCCGCCGTCGCTACTGGTGCCGGCGCTGGCCGCGGCGCAGTCCGGCGCCGCGATCCTGCTCCACGACCGGCTCGCGCGGATCCTGCGCCGGCCCGGGCTGTGGGCGCCGGTCGTGATCATCAACCTGTCGGCGATGACGATCCTGTGCTGGCACCAGACGGCGATGCTGGCGGTGGCCGTGCCGGCCTCGTTCCTGGAGCCGGTGGCCGGGCTGACCGCCGCACCGGTCACGCTCGGCTGGCTCGCGGCCCGGCTCGCCTGGCTGCCGCTGTTCGCCGCCGCACTCGTCCTGATCAGCCGCACCGCGCGCCGCTTCGAGGCGCCCTGGACCGGGGTCCCCCGGGCCCGGCGAGCACTCGCGGCCGTCCTGGCCGCCTGCTTCGCCCTCTTCGCACTGGGGCTGGCGTGAGTCCGGTCGCCCTGGAGGGGCGCCGGCGATCAGAACCTCTCGGACTCCCGGCGGGCGTCGGCGTAGATCCCGATCTTGTGGTCGAGGACGTCCAGCGTGGTCCGGAGCTCGGCCATGCGCTGCCGCACGTCCTCGCGGTGCGCGGTCAGCAGCTGCTCACGCTCGGCGAAGGTGGTCTCCCCCTGCCGCACCAGTTCGGCGTAGCGGACCATGTCCGCGACCGGCATTCCGGTCAGCCGCAGCTTGGTGACCAGGCCCAGCCAGTCCAGATCGCGGTTGGTGAAACGGCGCTGCCCGGTGTGCGTACGGTCCACATGGGGCATCAGGCCTATCCGCTCGTACCAGCGCAGGGTGTGCGCGCTGAGGCCGGTGTACTCCGCGACCTCGCTGATGGTGTAGCGGTCACGGCCGGCCGGGCGTGGATGCGTGGGCGCGACGCCGCAGTGGTCCACCGGCGGTTCACCGGCCATGGCCACGCCGCTCGTCACCGGTTCGTACTGCGTCACCGTCATGCCCCGTCTCCCCTGCTACGCCGGTTCTCTCCCGGCCCTTGCGTCAGCTGTCCCTCGGCTGTACCCCTGCCGTCCCTCGACGTCGTCAACGCTAGAGACTTCGAGCGCACTCCAAGCAAGCGGCGATCACGCGCAGACTTGACCGAATCTTGGGAAAGTCCAGGACGGTTAGGCTCGGGGCATGCAGAGCCTCCGGATGATCGAGAACTGGCCGGTGCCCACCGCCGCGGCCGCCGTCATACGCGCCGACGGGGTGGTGGCCGGGTCCTACGGGCCCCTGGACCACCGGTTCCCGCTGGCGTCGGTGACCAAGCCGCTGGCCGCGTATGCCGCACTGCTGGCCATCGAGGAAGGGGCGATCGAGCTGGACGAGCCGGCCGGGCCCGAAGGGTCCACGGTGCGCCATCTCCTCGCGCACACCTCGGGGCTGGCCTTCGACGAGCAGCGGACGATGGCCGCACCGGGCACCCGCCGGCTCTACTCCAACGCCGGGTTCGAGGCGCTGGGCGACCATATCGCCAAGGCGACCGACATCCCCTTCCCGCGCTATCTGCACGAGGCGGTGCTGGCACCACTCGGGATGCACGCCACCGAACTGCCCGGTTCGCCCGCGAAGGACGGCATCTCCACGGTCGCCGACCTGATCCGCTTCGCGGCCGAGCTGCAGGCGCCGCGGCTGCTCGCACCCCAGACGCTGGCGGCGGCGACCCAGGTGGTCTTCCCCGGTCTGACGGGTGTGCTGCCCGGCTACGGCCACCAGAAGCCCAACGACTGGGGGCTCGGCTTCGAGATCCGCGACGGCAAGTCGCCGCACTGGACGGGCTCCGGTTCCTCGCCCCGTACCTTCGGGCACTTCGGGCAGTCCGGGACGTTCCTGTGGGTGGACCCCGACGCCCGGGCGGCCTGTGTGGCACTGACCGACCGGGACTTCGGGCCGTGGGCGATCGAGGCCTGGCCGAAGCTGACGGACGCGGTGCTGGACGAGCTGGCACGCTCGGCCTGAACGGGCTGAACAGCCCGGACGCGCTGAACGGCCCGGACAGACGGAACGGCCCGAACGGCCTGGGCAAGCAGCCGGCTCACTCAGCAGTCGGCTCACTCAGGAGCCGGACCCGGTCCCGGCTCCGGGCCCATCTCCCACACCAGGCACTCCGACGCCGCCGCCAGCCCCGTCAGTTCCAGGCCCTGCCCGTCGGCGATCCGCGCCGCGTCGCCCGCCTCCAGGCGCGCGTCACCGAGCCGTACCGCACCGCGCACCACCTGCACGTAGGCGCGTGCGGCGGCCGGGACGGCGGTGCGGTCGCCGGCGGCCGGGCGACGTACATGGAGCAGAGCGCCGGCCGCCGGGACCGCGTACGGGGTGCCGTCGGCGATCTGGCGCACCACCTCGTACGACGGCTCACCACCGAGGTGGCACGAGCGGGGCGCCAGCCACATCTGGACGAAGCGCAGCGGCGCGGAGCCCGCGTTGCGCTCCACATGCCGTACACCGCCGGCCGAACTGAGCCGCTGGAGATCGCCGGGGCGTACCGTGGTCTCGTGGCCGGCCGTGTCGCGGTGGGTCAGTTCGCCCTCGATCACCCAGGTCACGATCTCGGTGTCGCGGTGCGGATGCTCGTCGAAGCCGGCGCCGGCCGCCAGCCGCTCCTCGTTGCAGGCGATCAGCGCACCGAAGCGCAGATTGTCCGGGTCGAAGTGGGGCCCGAAGGAGAATGTGTGCAGTGACTCGATCCCGACGTCCGGATCGCCGCCCCGATAGCGCTCCTCGCCCCTGCGCACCTGAATCATGGGCCCACGGTAGCCCCCGCCCCCTGACCTCCCCGCCCCGATAGTGCAGGCTTGTCCCGTGTCTGAACCCTCATCGCGCGACGCGCACCCGCACTCCGCGACTCTCCGGCGCCTGGAGAACTCGTCCGGCAAGCTGGCCGCCGCGGCCATCGCCCGTATGGACGCCACGCTGCCGTGGTACCGCGCGATGCCGCCGGAGAACCGTTCCTGGATCGGCCTGGTGGCGCAGGCGGGCATCGCCGCCTTCACCGAGTGGTTCCGGCATCCGGAGACCCCGCAGGCGATCAGTACCGATGTCTTCGGCACCGCGCCGCGCGAGCTGACCCGGGCGATCACCCTGCGCCAGACCGTGGAGATGGTCCGTACGACCATCGAGGTCATGGAGGCGGCGATCGACGACGTGGCCGCCCCGGGCGATGAGTCGGTACTGCGCGAGGCGCTGCTGGTCTATGCGCGCGAGATCGCCTTCGCCACCGCCCAGGTGTACGCGCAGGCCGCCGAGGCGCGCGGGGCATGGGACGCCCGGCTGGAGTCGCTGGTGGTCAACGCGGTGCTGTCCGGGGAGGCGGACGAGGGCGCGGTCTCCCGCGCCGCGGCGCTGGGCTGGAACTCGCCGGAACATGTGTGTGTCGTGCTCGGCACCGCGCCGGACGGGGACAGCGAGCTGACCGTGGAGGCGATCCGGCGGGCCTCCCGGCACGCCAAGCTCCAGGTGCTGACCGGTGTGCTGGGCTCCCGCCTGGTGGTGATCGCGGGCGGTTCGGACAATCCGCTCAAGGCGGCGAAGGCGCTGATCGGCCCGTTCGCCGCCGGTCCCGTGGTGGCCGGCCCGGTCGTCTCCGATCTGCTGGCGGCGACCCGCTCCGCGCAGGCCGCGGCGGCCGGGCTGCGGGCGTGTGCCGCCTGGCCGGACGCCCCCCGGCCGGTGCTCGCGGACGATCTGCTGCCGGAGCGCGCGATGGCCTCGGACCCGGTCGCGCGGGAGCAGCTGGTGGAGGAGATCTACAGACCGCTGGAGGAGGCCGGATCGGCGCTCCTGGAGACCCTGAGCGTCTATCTGGAACAGGCGAGCAGTCTGGAGGGCGCCGCCCGGATGCTGTTCGTCCACCCCAACACCGTGCGCTATCGGCTCCGTCGTGTGACTGACGTCACCGGATGGTCACCGTCCGATGTGCGCTCGGCGTTTACGCTGCGTATCGCGCTGATTCTGGGGCGCCTGGCTGCTGGAGACGCCCAACCCTAGACTTTTGTTGGAGACCGACAATTCCCCCGATGGTTCTTCGTCCCTGTCCCCACGGGCGGGCGGAACCACCCACAAGAGAGAGTGTGAGGGTGCTCGTACTCGTCGCTCCCGGCCAAGGCGCTCAGACGCCCGGCTTCCTGACCCCCTGGCTCGACCTCCCCGGTGTCGAGGACCGGCTCCGCGCCTGGTCGGACGCCATCGACCTGGACCTCGTCCACTACGGCACGAAGGCGACGGAGGAGGAGATCCGCGACACCGCGGTGGCCCAGCCGCTGCTGGTGGCGTCCGCGCTGATCTCCAGCCGTCAGCTGTTCGCGACGGACGCCGACGTCGCCGCGCAGGTCGGCGCCACGGCCGGCCACAGCGTCGGTGAGCTGGCCGCCGCCGCACTGGCCGGCACCCTCTCCGACGAGGCCGCGATGCGGCTGGTGCGCCGCCGTGGCCTGGCGATGGCCGAGGCCGCCGCGGTCAGCGAGACCGGTATGGCCGCGCTGCTGGGCGGCGACGCGGACGTCGTCCTCCCGCACCTGGAGCGGCTGGGCCTGACCCCGGCGAACGTCAACGGCGCCGGCCAGATCGTCGCCGCGGGCACCGCCGAGCAGATCGCCGCGCTGGTCGAGGACAAGCCGGAGGGCACGCGCCGGGTCGTACCGCTGAAGGTGGCGGGCGCGTTCCATACTCACCACATGGCACCCGCCGTCTCGGCCCTGGAATCCGCGACCACCCAGCTGTCGGTCGCCGATCCGCACACCCGTTACGTCTCCAACAAGGACGGTCAGCTGGTCTCCTCCGGGCAGGAACTGGTGCGTCGGCTGGTCGGCCAGGTGGCCAACCCGGTGCGCTGGGACCTGTGCATGGAGACCTTCAAGGAGCTCGGCGTCACCGCGCTCGTCGAGGCCACCCCGGGCGGCACGCTCACCGGCCTGGCCAAGCGCGCACTGCCCGGCGTGAAGACGCTCCCCCTCAAGACGCCGGACGACCTCGACGCGGCCCGCGCCCTGATCGCCGAGACGGCGTCAGCCGATGCCGCTGCGGGCTCCGCACCGGCCGAATAGGAGTCGCAAGCGCATGACCTCGAAGATCAAGCCCTCGCAGGGCGCCCCGTACGCGCGGATCATGGGCGTCGGCGGCTACCGCCCGACCCGTGTGGTGCCCAACGAGGAGATCCTCAAGCACATCGACTCGTCCGACGAGTGGATCCGTTCGCGGTCCGGCATCGCGACCCGTCACTGGGCGGGCCCCGAGGAGACCGTCGCGACGATGGCGATCGAGGCGTCCGGCAAGGCGATCGCGGACGCCGGGATCACGCCCGAGCAGATCGGCGCGGTGATCGTCTCCACCGTCTCGCACTTCAAGCAGACCCCGGCCATCGCGACCGAGATCGCGCACCGCATCGGTGCCGGCAAGCCGGCCGCGTTCGACATCTCGGCGGGCTGCGCCGGCTTCGGCTACGGACTGACCCTGGCCAAGGGCCTGGTGACCGAGGGCAGCGCGGAGCACGTCCTGGTCATCGGCGTCGAGCGGCTCTCGGACCTGACCGACCTGGAGGACCGTGCGACGGCCTTCCTCTTCGGCGACGGTGCCGGCGCGGTGATCGTCGGCCCGGCCAAGGAGCCGGCGATCGGCCCGACCGTGTGGGGCTCGGAGGGCGACAAGTCCGAGACGATCATGCAGACCCTCGGCTGGGACGTCTACCGCCCCACCCCGCTCCCCGGAGGCGACGGCCCCGAAAGCCGCCCGGCTCAGGAGGAGATCCGGTACCCCGCCATTACCCAGGAGGGCCAGGCGGTCTTCCGGTGGGCGGTGTTCGAGATGGCGAAGGTCGCCCAGCAGGCGCTGGACGTGGCCGGAGTCAGCCCGGACGACCTGGACGTCTTCATTCCGCACCAGGCCAACATGCGGATCATCGACTCGATGGTGAAGACTCTGAAGCTGCCGGAGAGCGTGACGGTCGCCCGCGATGTGGAGACCACCGGCAACACCTCGGCCGCCTCCATTCCGCTCGCCATGGAGCGGCTGTTGGCGACCGGACGGGCCAAGAGCGGCGACACCGCGCTGGTCATCGGCTTCGGGGCGGGTCTCGTCTACGCCGCGACGGTCGTTACCCTCCCCTAGGGCAAGATCTACGCAGCACCGGACGTCTTCGGACGTGCCAGCCACCGCACGGATCCTCATCCCAAGTAACGCAGTTCCCCCTAGAAAAGACCGAAGGAGCGCCATCATGGCCGCCACGAAGGAAGAGATCATCGCCGGTCTCGCCGAGATCGTGAACGAGATCGCCGGGATCCCCACCGAGGACGTCCAGGAGGGCAAGTCCTTCACCGACGACCTGGACGTCGACTCGCTGTCCATGGTCGAGGTCGTCGTCGCCGCTGAAGAGCGCTTCAGCGTGAAGATCCCGGACGACGACGTCAAGAACCTCAAGACCGTCGGGGACGCGACCAAGTACATCCTCGACCACCAGAGCTGATCCAGCTCCTGCGCATGTCGCCACCCCGCGGTGGCGCCGTCGATTCAGACCCCTCTACCCGTGGAGTAAGAATTCCCGTGAACGCGACCAATCGCACCGTGGTCGTCACCGGTATCGGCGCAACCACACCGCTGGGTGGCGACAGCGCTTCGACCTGGGAGGCCCTGCTCGCCGGACGCTCCGGTGTCAGCGCCCTCACCCAGGACTGGGCTGCCGAGCTGCCTGTCCGTATCGCCGCCCAGGCGGCCGTCGACCCGACAGAGGTCCTGCCCCGTCCGCTGGCCCGCAAGCTGGACCGCTCGGCGCAGTTCGCGCTGCTCGCGGCCCGTGAGGCGTGGGCGGATGCCGGCTTCACCGCCAAGGCCGGCGAGGACCCCACCGTGGTTCCCGAGCGTCTGGGCGCGGTCATCGCCTCCGGTATCGGCGGTGTGACGACCCTGCTCAGCCAGTACGACAACCTGCGGGAGAAGGGCGCCCGCCGGGTCTCCCCGCACACCGTGCCCATGCTGATGCCCAACAGCCCGTCCGCGAATGTGGGCCTGGAGCTCTGCGCCCGCGCCGGTGTGCACACCCCGGTCAGCGCCTGCGCCTCCGGTTCCGAGGCCATCGGCTACGCGATCGAGATGATCCGCAGCGGCCGGGCGGACGTGGTGGTCGCCGGTGGTACGGAGGCGGCGATCCACCCGCTGCCGATCGCCGCGTTCGGCAACATGATGGCGATGACGAAGAACAACGACGACCCGCAGGGTGCCTCGCGGCCCTTCGACGTCGACCGCAACGGCTTCGTCCTCGGTGAGGGCGCCGGCGTCGTCGTCCTGGAGTCGGCCGAGCACGCCGCCAAGCGCGGTGCGAAGGTCTACGCCGAGGCCATCGGCCAGGGCCTGTCCTCCGACAGCCACGACATCGTCGCCCCCGAGCCTTCCGGTATCGCGCACGCGCTGCAGAACCTCCTGGACGGCACCGGCCTGAAGGCCTCCGACATCGTGCACGTCAACGCGCACGCCACCTCCACGCCGCAGGGCGACCTGGCCGAGCTGAAGGCGCTGCGCAAGGTCTTCGGCGACGACGTCAACCACATGGCGATCTCCGCCACGAAGTCCATGACCGGCCATCTGCTGGGCGGTGCGGGCGGTATCGAGACGGTGGCCACGGTCCTGGCGCTGCACCACCGTGTCGCCCCGCCGACGATCAACGTCGAGAACCTCGACCCGGAGGTGGACGCGGACATCGTCCGCGACGAGCCCCGCAAGCTGCCGGCCGAGGGCACAATCGCCGCGCTGAACGACTCGTTCGGCTTCGGCGGCCACAACGTCGTGCTCGCCTTCCGTACGGTCTGACATCTGCGCCGAGGGCCCGTCCGGTGTTCGTCACCGGGCGGGCCCTCGTGCTGTCCTGGGACGGGTGGCCCGTCCGGCGTCATACGACTTGGTGGAGGCAGCGCACGGGCGCCTGGCTTCTCAAACGACTTGGTGGAGCCAGCGCACGGGGGCGCCCTCGCCGGCGTAGCGGAACGGCTCGAGTTCGTCGTCCCAGGGCTTGCCGAGCAGCTTGGCGACCTCGGCGGCCAGCTCGGTCTCGCCGCGCGCGGAGCGGGCGACCGCGGCCCGCAGCCGGTCCTCGGGGATCAGGATGTCGCCGTGGATGCCCGTGACGGCGTGGAAGATGCCCAGGTCGGGGGTGGAGCTGTAGCGCTCGCCCTCCGCGGTGGCGCACGGTTCCGCGGTCACCTCGAAGCGCAGCAGATGCCAGCCGCGCAGTGCGGAGGCCAGCTTGGACGCCGTACCGGCCTCGCCCTGCCAGGAGAACTCGGCTCTCCAGGTGCCCGGAGCCGCCGGCTGCCGGATCCAGTCGAGATTGACGCGCACACCGAGGACGCCCGCCACGGCCCATTCGACGTGCGGGCACAGCGCGCGCGGAGCGGAGTGGACGTACAGAACTCCACGTGTCGTCACCGGGACCTCCAGTGCGGTTCGAGGTTCGCCTTCCCCAGCGGCCTCGTGCCCGTTCCGGTTGCGGCCGGGACAGGTGTCATTCTGCCCCAGTGATCACTTCGGCACCAGCATGCGAGGTGACCTACAGTAAACACCATCAGGCGGAATTTGCCGCAAAAGGGACAGGAAATGACGCGATGCCATGTGTCCGTGCCGACCGCACATGCCCTCTGGGTCACCGCCCGGCAGGCACGGGGCAAAGCTATCGCGCGGCGCCGGTGGCGAGAGTGACGTACCGTCGGCACCTGAAGAGATATCACTCGCACGCCGGAGGGGACAGGGGATGACGCAGATCAACCGCCCCTTTCGCGCCCTGCGCCACCGCTTCGGCCGCCGAACCTCACGCTCCGTCACCGCCACTGCCACCGCTGCCGCCACTGCCGCCCTGCTGACCGCCCTCACCGCCTGTGGCGCCGACGGCGCATCCGGCCCACAGCCCGGCGCGTCCTCCGGACGTCAGGCCAAACCGGCCGCCGTCTGGCGCACCGACCCCGGCTCGATCGCGGCACTCGGCGATTCGATCACCGTAGGCTTCGACGCCTGTACGGTGCTCGCCGACTGCCCCGAGGTCTCCTGGGCCACCGGTACCGACCCCAAGGTCAACAGCCTCGCCCGGCGGCTGCTCGACCGCCCCGCCGCGCAGAGCTGGAACTTCGCCAGAACCGGCGCGCTGATGAGCGATCTGCCCGGCCAGGTCTCCGCGGCCGCCGCGCGGAAGCCCGAGCTGGTCACGGTCCTGATCGGCGCCAACGACGCCTGCCGGCGCACCGTGGGGGCGATGACCCCGGCGGCCGCCTTCCGCACCGACTTCGCACGGTCCCTGAAGGAACTGCGGCGCGCCCTGCCGCGCACCCAGGTCTATGTCGCGGCGGTGCCCGATCTGCTGCGGCTGTGGTCCGAGGGGCGCAAGAACCCGCTCGGCAAGGAGGTCTGGAAGCTGGGCGTCTGCGGGTCGATGCTGAGCGATCCGGACGATCTGACGAAGGCCGCCCAGGACCGGCGGACGGCGGTGCGCGAGCGGGTGATGGCGTACAACGCGGCACTGGCGGAGGTGTGCGGCAAGGACCCGCTGTGCCGGTTCGACGGGTCGGTCTTCGACTACCGCTTCACCGGCCGGCAGCTGAGCACCTGGGACTGGTTCCACCCGGGCACCGGCGGCCAGCAACAGCTGGCGGAGCTGGCGTTCCGGACGATCACCCGTAAGGAGTCGTAGCGGAGGGTCGTAGGCCCTTCCGCTCCGGTCCTCTCCGGTCCTCTCCGGTCCTCTCCGGTCCGCTCGGGTCCGCTCCGGGATTCCCCCTACGCCCCGGCGGTGGGCATCGCCCAGGCAGACCAAGGCATCCCTCAGGGGGCGTCATACCGTGCGGTGACGGGGAACTCATACCCTGCGGCGACGACGGCGGAGCCGCGAGGGCCGAAAATGATCTGTGATCGGTTCGGTCCGTTCCGATCGGCCCCGTTCCGATTTCGTTCACCGTCCTGCCTCGGGAGTACCTGACCATGGCCCGCCTCCGCGCTTCCCACCTCGTTCTGCCCTGTGCGGCGCTGACCGCGCTGCTCACCGGCTGCTCGCTGTCGGGCTACGGCCCGATGAAGGAGGCGCAGCGTACGTACACCGTGGACGGGAAGGTCACCACGCTCGCGGCGACCACGCACGGCGGCGACATCGAGGTGGTGCCGATAGATGCGGGCGGTTCGGTGAAGGTGACGGAGAAGTACCGCTACAACGACCGGAAGCCCGCGCCGTCGCACGACGTCAAGGACGGCCGGCTGACGCTGAAGGCCGAGGAGTGCGGTATGGGGCGCAAGTGCGAGGTGGGTTACCGGGTGCTGCTGCCCCGGGACGCCTCGGTCGAGCTGCGCACCAGCGGCGGGGACATCACCGTCCGTGGAACCGCCGGCCGGATCGACGCGGATACCAGCGGTGGTGACATCACCGTCGCCGACTCCACGGCTCGTAAGGGGAAGGTGCGGACCAGCGGCGGGGATGTGGACATCACGCTGTCCGAGGCGCCGGACGACTTCCAGGGGCGGACCAGCGGAGGCAATGTCACCGTCCGCCTCCCGAAGGGGAGCTACGCCGTGGACGCCTCGACGAGCGGCGGCACCAGCAAGGTCTCCGTGCCGACGGACCCCCGGTCCGCGCACAAGGTCACGGCCCGGACGAGCGGAGGCGATGTGCGCGTGCAGCCCTCCTGAGACATGCAGAGCGTGCCGCGGGTAGAGGGATCTGGGCGGAGGGGTCTGGGCAAGTGCCCCGGGCAAGTGGCCCAACCCTCTACCGTCCTACCGAGTGTGCCGCTTTACTCGCCACCATGACACATATAGCTACCAAGCCGGTCGCGTTCGGTCTCGCGCTGGCCGCCGCTCTCCCGCTGTCCCTCTCCACGCCCTCCCCGGCCGCCGCCGCAGGAACATCAGGCGGCACCGCGGAGACCGTGGAGGAGGGTCGGCTGTCGCAGGCCGCACCACGGGAGATCCTCCGGCGGAGCGGATTCGACAGCTGGGCGCGGGAGTTCGGGCGGGGCCTGGCGCAGGTGACCTCGTATCCGGAGGCCGCGCGGTATGTCGAGGGCCAGGGCCGGGCGCTGTGGCGGCGGGCTGTGGACCGGGCCCAGGGGCGCGGACCGGACGGCGGCGATCTGAGCCGGGACGACGACCGGCCGCTGTACTGGGCGCGGCTGGGGATGACCAAAGAGCTGCGGCAGTGGCGGCCGGACTTCCGCCTGACCGCTGACCGGCGCAACTCCCTCCTGGGAAAGCTGGAGCGCGGCTCACGGGGCCAGGATTCGATCGAACTGCCGGCCGGCAAGCGCATGCTGCGGATCGTGGTGACCGGCTTCGACCCGTTCCAGCTGGACGCCGACCCACGGCGGAGCAACCCCTCGGGCGCGGCGGCGCTCGCGCTGGACGGGACGACGGTGCGTACCGCCTCGGGGCGGACGGCGCGGATCGAGGCCGCGGTCTTCCCCGTACGCTGGGCGGATTTCGCCGGCGGCACGGTGGAGCACACGCTGCTGCCGCACCTCCTGCGGGGGCCGCGGCAGGTGGATCTGTTCACGACGATCAGCCAGGGGCGTCCCGGGCAGTTCGATGTCGAGCGGACCAACGGAGCCTGGCGGGGCGGCTATCCGGACAACGCCAGGGAATCCCGCACCGAAACCGTGCCGGTTCCGGCGGGCGTGCCGACGGTGACTCCGCAGCCGCAGTGGACGACCACCACCCTGCCGTACGCACGGATCACAGCGGCCCCCACCGGGCCGTATCCGGTCGTCGACCACACCACCGTCACGGAGATCCCGGCGGGTGGCACCGAGCCGGTCGAGCGGGCGGACGGGCCGACTCCGGGGTCCACCGCCCGTGCCGGGGGCGGCGGGGACTACCTCTCCAATGAGATCGCCTACCGTGCGACCCTCCTCCGCGACGCAGTACGGCGGCCCTCGCTGCCGGGTGGCCATCTGCACACTCCGGTGCTGGAGTTCGGCCCGGGCAACACCGACCCGAAGGACGGCCGGATCACCGACCCGGTCTTCGTGGCGAACCGCACGGCGATCACCAAGCAGGTGCGGACGATCGTCGCACTGGCCGCCGGGGAGGGCGTCGACAAGCACGGTGACAGGGCCAGTGACACGGCCAGCGACAAGGAGAGTGACAAGGACGGCTGACCGCATGTCGGCTGCCCGGCCGTCAGTTATCCACAGGCCCGCACGCGGCGCGGCAATTTTGGGCACCATGGAGAAATGATCGCCGCAGCCGCACAGTTCAGCCCCGTACCGGGGGACATCGAGACCAACGCCGCGCGGATGGCCGCACTCATCACCGAGGCTGCCGACCGCGGTGCGGGCCTGGTGCTGTTCTCCGAACTCGCCCTGACGCACTACGACCTGGACCTGATAGCGGCCGATCCGGCCGGGCTGTCGGTGCTGCCCGACGATGCCCGGCTGACACCCGTACGGGAGGCGTGCCGGACGGCCGGGGTCGCGGCGGTCGTGAACACAGCGGGCCGCGCCGCCGACGGCGGGACCGGGCCGGCCATCGCCACGTTCGTCTACGGGCCGGACGGCGCCCTGCTGACCCGCTACGACAAGATCCATGTATCCGAGGAGGAGGGCAAGGTCTTCGCACCGCGTGGCTCCGACGGCCGCTTCACCCTTGGCGGGATCCGGTTCGCGCTGGCCACCTGCCGCGACAGCAGCTTCCCCGATGTGCCGGCCCGGGCCGCGGCGGACGGCTGTCGGGTGTACCTCTCCAGCGCCTTCCACGACGAACCGGAGCGCGTGGAGCGGTATGCAGAGCTGGCGCGGGAGCACGGGCTGCACGTGGTGCTCGCCAACGGCATGGGTGCAGGCGGCAGGGAGTATGGCTGCGGCCTGAGCGGTGCGTGGCTGCCCGGCGGCGAGCGGGTGGCGAGCGCCGTCGACGCGGCGTCGCTCCCGGAGGGCGGCGCCGAGCTGGTGCTGACCGACGTCCAGGACCGGATCACGCTGATGACGGACCCGGCCGTGGCGGCGATACCGGTCGCGGAGTGCGACGAACCGCTGGTGGACATCCGCACCGCGGCCCCCGGGCTGCTGGTGGCGGAGGCCCGGAGGGACGAACGGGGTGCGTTCGCCCATCTGCGGAAGGGGGTGCTGCGGCGGCTGCTGGCCGCGCAGGAGTCACTGCCGGAGGGACTGCGGCTGCAGATCGTCGAGGGCTACCGCCCGCCGGCCCTCCAGCGCCGTTACTTCGAGCGGTACGCGGACGAGCTGCGCGCCGCGTACCCCGACCGGGACGCGGCGCGGATCCGTCAGGACGCCGGCCGCTATGTGTCACCGCCCGAGATCGCTCCGCACAGCGCGGGCGGCGCCGTGGACCTCACCCTCGTCACGACGGACGGCGGGCACGTCGACATGGGAACGCCGATCAATGCCTCCCCCGAGGCGAGCGACGGCGCCTGCTACACCTCGCCCCGGGCCTGACACCCACCGCCCGTGCCCACCGCCGGATACTCGGCTCCGCACTCCGGGCCGCCGGGCTGGTCAACTACCCGACCGAGTGGTGGCACTGGTCCTACGGCGACCGCTACTGGGCGCTGGAGACCGGCGCGGATCACGCCCTGTACGGCCCGAAGGAGGTGGCCGACCACTGACGTGGGGTGCGCCGGGGCGGTGGCGGGCCCGGGTTCAGTCCTGTGGTGCCTCCGGGGCCAGCAGCTCCAGCTCGGCGCGGGTGGGGTAGGACGGCTGGGCTCCGGGCTTGGTGACGGCGGCGGCACCGACGCGTACGGCGAAGCGGGCCGCTGCGGGGAGGGCGTCGCCGCGGGCAAGGCAGGTGGCGAGGGCCCCGGTGAAGGCATCGCCGGCGCCGGTGGTGTCGACCGCCTTGACCCGTACGCCGGGGATCTCCGCGGCTCCGGAGGCGTCCAGAACCAGCGCGCCGTCCCCGCCGAGGGTGACGACCACGGAGCGCGCGCCATGGTCGCGCAGCGCCTGCGCCCACTCGGCGGGCGTGCCGTCGGCCCGGCCGGAGAGCTGCCGTGCCTCGTGCTCGTTCACCACCAGCGGGTCGGCCACCGCGAGGAGTTCGGGCGCCAGCATGCTCGCGGGCGCCGGGGAGGGGTTGAGGACGACCCGGGTACCGGCCTCCTCGGCAGCCGCCGCGGCGGCCCGTACCGATTCCATGGGGATCTCCAGCTGGAGGGAGACCACCGAGGCCGCGGCGATGGTGTCCTTCGCCGCGGCCACGTCCTCCGGCGTGAGGGCGGCGTTGGCGCCGGGCGAGACCACGATGCTGTTGTCCCCGTCCGGGTCGACGATGATCATCGCGGTGCCGGTGCGGGCGGCCTCGTCCACGATGACCGGTGCGACGTCGGTGCCCGCCTCGCGCTGGGCGTGCAGCAGAAGTTCGCCATACGCGTCGCCGCCGACCCGCGCCAGCAGTGCGGTACGCCCGCCGATCCGGGCCGCGGCGGCCGCCTGGTTGGCGCCCTTCCCGCCGGCCGACTCGACCAGGTCCGTGCCGAGCACGGTTTCCCCCGCGCCGGGCCGCCGCTCGACCCGTACCGTCAGGTCCGCGTTGGCCGAGCCGACCACCAGGACGTCATACATGCGCCGTTCTCCCATGTCCGTCGCGGCGCGCTCGGTGTCGCCGCGCCGCTCTTGTCGTTGTTGCCGTGCTTGTTGTTGCCGTGCTTGTTGTTCTTATTGTTTCTGCTGGTCATCCGGCGTCGAACTGCGCGGCGTTCGCCGCCGTCACCAGCACCACCGGCACCTTGACCCGCTGCGGCAGCTTCTCACCGTGGGCGGCCTTCATCGCCCACTCCACGGCCAGCTTGCCGAGGAGTTCCGGCTGCTGGGCGACGGTCGCGGTGAGCGTGCCGGCCCGGACGGCCATGATGCCGTCCGGTGTGCCGTCGAAGGCCACCACCTTGACGTCCTTGCCCGAGCGTCCGCCCAGCGCCTTGGCCACGCCGAGCGCCATCTCGTCGTTGGCGGCGAACACCCCGGCGACATCGCGGTGTGCCTGCAGCATGTTGGTCATCACGTCCATGCCCTTGGCACGGTCGAAGTCGGCGGGCTGGCGGGCGACCACCTGGATACCGGGATACATCTTGATGCCCGCTTCGAAGCCCTGGCCGCGTTCCCGGGCCGCGGAGGTGCCGGGTTGCCCCTCCAGGAAAGCCACCTTGCCCTTGCCGCCGAGCGATTCGGCCAGCGTCTTCGCGGCCAACCGCCCGCCCGCGACATTGTCGGAGGCGACGGCCGAGCCGACCGTACCGCCGTTGACACCGCGGTCGAGGGAGATGACCGGTACCTTCGCCCGGTTGGCGACACCGACGGCCGGGGCGGCGGCGTCGGAGTCGACCGGGTTGATGATGGCGGCCCTGACGTTCTGGCTGGTGAACGTCTCCATCTGGTTGACCTGCTGGGTGGGGTCGTTCTGCGCGTCGGTGATGTTGATGTGCAGCCCGCGGGCGTCCGCCTCCGCCTGGGCGCCCTTCTTGATGCCGACGAAGAACGGGTTGTTCATCGTGGACAGCGCCAGGCCCAGGTCGGTGTGGCCGCCGCGGTCGCAGCCGGCCAGGACGAGCGCGAGGGTCGCGGCCAGCCCGGCCACCAGTGGCACCCTGATCCGGGCCGCCGTCCTTCTCCAGCTCCTCCGGCTCCTCCAACTCATCGAGCTCCTCCAACTCATCGAGCTCATCCGAGTGGCCGCTCCGACAGGGGCGACGGTGGTGACTGTGGCGGGGGTGGCGGCCCTGGCGGGGGTGGCGGCCCCGGTAGGGACGCTCGTCCTGGCCCGGGGCCCCGTCCTCGCCCCCGCGCCCGTGCTCGTACCCGCGCCGCCGCCCGTCCTCCCCCGGGCGCTCATCGGGCGCTCCGGCGCCGCAGCGTGTCCAGCAGCACCGCCAGCGCGATGACCAGTCCGGTGGCCACCTGCTGCCAGAACGCCGAAACGCTCAGCAGGTTGAGGCCGTTGCGCAGCACGGCAAGGATCAGCGCGCCGATCAGGGTGCCGGACGCCTTGCCGGAGCCGCCGGAGAGGCTGGCCCCGCCGATCACCACGGCGGCGATCGCGTCCAGTTCGTAGCCGACGGCCGCCTGCGGCTGGGCGGAGGTGAGCCGGGCCGCGAGCACCATGCCGGCGACCGCGGCGAACAGGCCGGACAGCGCGTAAATGACCAGCTTGCGGCGCTTGACGTCGATGCCGGAGAGCCGCGCCGCCTCCTCGTTGCCGCCGATCGCGAACATCGCGCGTCCGGTGTACGTACGGGCCAGGACCAGCGCGGCGATCAACCCCATCGCGACCATGACGAGGACCGGTACCGGCAGCCAGCCACCGAGGGTGTCACCGAGCCGGCTGACCGCCCCCGGGAAGGCGATCGGCGAGCCGCCGGAGATGACCAGGGCAAGGCCGCGGGCGACCGAGAGCATCGCCAACGTGGCGATGAAGGCGGGCAGTTTGCCGTAGGCGACCAGCGCTCCGGAGACCAGACCGGCCGCCGCCCCGACCGCGAGGCCGAGCAGCACCGCCACCCAGACCGGCAGGCCCTCGCCGGTGGCCGCCCAGGCGACCACGGTGGCGGAGAGGGCGGCGACCGAGCCGACCGACAGATCGATCCCGGCCGAGACGATCACGAAGGTGACGCCGAAGGCGAGGATCGCGGTGACCGAGGCCTGCACCCCGACGTTGAGGAGGTTCTGTCCGTTGAGGAAGTCCGCGGACAGCACCGCCATCACCACGACCAGGGCGATCAGACCACCGAGCGGACCGTTCCTGAGGACCGCGCGGGAGAACCACGCCGCCGGCCCCTCCCGGCCTGCCGGCTGCCGCACCACCTCGGCGGCCGGTCCGCTCTTCACCCCGGCCCCGGTGGGTATCCCACCTCCCCCGCCTATCCCACCTGTCCCACCCATCTCACCGGACATCGGAGCCCTCCCTCACGCTCTCGTAGGTGTCGCCGCCCTTGGTCGTACTGCCCGGAGAACGGAGCGCGAGCTCCATCACCGCGTCCTGGGTGGCCTCTTCGGCCGACAGCTCGCCGGTCAGCCGGCCCTGGGACATCACCAGCACCCGGTCGCTCATGCCCAGCACCTCGGGCAGATCGCTGGAGATCATCAGCACCGCGCGGCCGGACGCCGTCAGCTCGTTGATGAGCTGGTAGATCTCGACCTTGGCGGCGACGTCGATACCGCGCGTGGGCTCGTCGAGGATCAGCAGTCTGGTGTCCGCCAGCAGCCACTTGCCGATGACGATCTTCTGCTGGTTGCCACCGGAGAGCGTCCGGGCGTGCTGCGCCAGACTGCTCATCCGCACCGTCAGCTGCTCGGCGACGGCAGCCGCCCGGCGTCGCTGGGCACGGCGGTCCACCAGCCCGCCATGGGTGTCACGGTCGAGGCGGGCGAGCGTGAGGTTGTCCTGGAGGGACGCGTCCAGGACCAGCCCCTGGCCTTTACGGTCCTCCGGCACAAGGCCGAGACCGGCGCGCATCGCGGCGCGCACATCACCGCGGGCCAGCTCCTGGCCGTCGATCTCGACCGTACCGGCGTCATAACGGTCCACCCCGAAGACGGCCCGGGCAACCTCGGTACGGCCCGCGCCGACCAGTCCGGCCAGCCCCACCACCTCACCGGCCCGTACCTCGAAGTCGATGCCCTCGAAGACCGGCCCGGAGGTCGTCCCGTTACGGGTCAGACCACGGACCCGCAGCAGTGGCGCGCCAGGAACGCCGGGCCGTTTCCGCGGGTACTGCTCGGCGATTTCCCGGCCGACCATCAGGCGGATCAGCTCGTCCTCGTCGGTACCGGCGGGCACCTCGGCGACGGATCGGCCGTCGCGCAGGACGGTGACCCGGTCGCCGAGCGCCCCGATCTCCTCCAGGTGGTGGGTGATGAAGATGATCCCGACACCGGCATCGCGCAGCTCGCGGACGATCGCGAAGAGCGTCTCGACCTCCTCGGAGGTGAGCACCGCGGTCGGCTCGTCCATGATCAGCACGCGTGCCCGCAGGCTCAGCGCCTTGGCGATCTCGACCATCTGGAGGCGGGCGATGCCCAGTTCCGCCACCGGCGTGTCAGGGGAGACGTCGAGGCGTACCCGCCTGAGCAGCTCGGCGGCCCGTGCCCGCATGGTCTTCTTGTCGACCAGGCCGAGCGCGGTGCGCGGCTGACGGCCCAGGAAGATGTTCTCCGCGACGGTAAGGCGTGGGACGAGGTTGAACTCCTGGTAGATGGTGGCGATACCGAGGCGCTCGGCGTCCTGCGCGGCGCGGAGGTGCACCTCGTGCAGACCACGGCCGGAACTGGCCCGTCCGGGTCGTCCGGGCCGTCCGCCCGCCACGAGGATCCTTCCCGCGTCCGGGCGATGCGCACCGGAGAGCATCTTGATCAGGGTGCTCTTGCCCGCGCCGTTCTCGCCGAGCAGGACATGCACTTCGCCGGTGCGCAGGCTGAGGTCCACACCGTCCAGGGCGCGGACGCCCGGGAACGACTTCGTCACGCCCTCCACACGCAGCAGTTCGCGGCCGCCCGGTACGTCGTCGCTGACGCCGGTCATGCGCTGCCCCTCTCTCCTCAAGCTGCTCAAGCTCTACTCAGGGTGCCGTTCTTCAAGGGTGCCGTTCTTCAACTGGCCTTCTCGGGCTGCTTTCTCGGTCTACTTCTCGGGCTGCTTTCTTGGACTGTCTTCTTCCTGGACTGCCCTTCTTCGGCTGGCGTGCTCGGTGGTGCGCGGTTCGGTGTGCCTCCGACGGAGTCGAAGGAGCCTCAGTGAGCCGGTGATGCTTCAGGAGGCGGTGGTGATTCAAGGGCCCGGCGGCGCTTCCGGCGGTAGCTGTCCGCCACACGAACGACGGGTGATGAGATGGGCCGGCAGCAGCACGGACTCCGCGGGCCGGCCCTCGATCCGTTCCAGCAGAGTGCGCACGGCGGCCTGGCCCAGTTCGCGGGTGGGCTGGGCGATGGCGGTCAGCGGCGGATCGGTGTGCGCGAACCACGGCACGTCGTCGTAGACCACCAGCGCCATGTCGTCAGGGACCCGCAGCCCGCGGGCGCGGAGCTCGTCCAGCGCGCCGAGCGCCATCAGGTTGTCGGTGGCCAGCACCGCGTCCGGCGGCTCGGGCAGATCGAGGAAGTCGCTCATCGCCCGGCGGCCGCCGGCGGGTTGGAGGTCGAGGGAGGCGCCGACGCGTTCGTCGGGCAGGGTGAGGCCATGGGCGGCCAGCGCCGTCCGGAAGAGGTCGAGGCGCTCGTCGCCGGTGGGGGTGCCGGCCGGGGCGACGATGACCGCGGGTCGGCGGCGGCCGAGCGCGGCCAGCCGGGCGGCGAGTTCGGTGAGCGCGGCGCGGCCGTCGGTGCGGACACAGGGCGCGTCGACGCCGGGCACGGTGCGGTCCAGCAGGACCAGTGGGGTACCGGAGGCGACGACCTCGCTGAGCATCGGCGAACCGGTACCGGCCGAGCTCACCAGCAGGCCGTCGATCCGGCGGTCCAGCAGGGTGCGGATATAGCCGTCCTGCTGCTCGGGGCGCTCACCGGCATTGCCGATGACCAAGCTGTAGCCGAGGCCGCGGGCCGCGTCCTCGACCGCGTCGGCCAGCTCGGTGAAGAACGGGTTGGTGAGGTCGCTGATGATCAGGCCGAGCGCGCCGGTGCGTGCGGTGCGCAGTGCGCGAGCCACGTTGTTGGGACGGTAGCCCAGCTCGCGTACGGCGGCGAGCACCCGCTCACGGGTCTCGGCGACCGGGCTGCGGCCATTGAGCACCCGGGAGACGGTGGCGACGGAGACCCCTGCCCGCTCTGCCACATCCTTGATGTTCGCCATGGCCCCGCTGCCGTTCCGTCCATGCGACCGGGTAGGCCCGAGGGCCGGACGACTCTGTCCGATCGCGGTCCGATCGCGCTGTAATCGTTTTCTTGTGAGAGGTGCAGGGGTTACGAAATCGATTACACGGCGGGCGCGTCAAGCCGCCGTACAGGTGGCCCGCATCACACCGAGGGCGCCGACCCCGGCGGAAACCAACCGCCGCGACCGCCAGAGGCCGCACCCCAATGACGGGATGCGACCCCTGGCACCGACGCGCCATCCATCAGCGACCGGCCAAGACAGCCGGTCAGCAACCGATCGAGACGATCAAGGACGACCGGTAGTCAGCGAATCAGGGAATTCACGGATCCCCTGAACCACGAATCAGGCGACGCTCACCGTGACGTCGATATTGCCGCGGGTGGCGCGGGAGTACGGGCAGACCTGGTGTGCCTTCTCCACCAGGTTCTGGGCGGTGGCCGGGTCGACATCCGGAATCAAGGCGGAGATCTGGACGGTGAGGCCGAAACCGCCGTCCGGAGTCTTGCCGATACCGACCTTCGCCGTCACCCGGGAGCCCGAGACATCCACACTCTCCCGGCGGGCGACGACGCTGAGCGCACCCTGGAAGCAGGTGCTGTAACCGGCCGCGAAAAGCTGCTCGGGGTTGGTGCCGGCGCCACTACCGCCCTGCTCCTTGGGCGGGTTGACGACCACATCGAGCTTGCCGTCGTCGCTGGCGACGCGGCCGTCACGGCCGTTCTCAGCGGTGGCGACGGCGGTGTAGACGACGTCGACGGGCTGGATCGACATACCGAATCCTCCTCTGTCGCGCCGCGACTCGCGCCCACGCATCGCGACGGCCTGCCGCCGAGCC
>NZ_BBUY01000023.1 GCF_001590865.1 Streptomyces sp. NBRC 110611 | reverse complement strand
ATGGTCGCCGTCGACCCGGGGCTGCTGGAGCGCGCGGTGGCCAACATCGTGGAGAACGCGGTGAAGTACAGCCCCGACAGCCGGCCCGTGCTGGTGTCCGCCAGCGCACTCGCCGACCGCGTCGAAATCCGGGTGGCCGACCGCGGCCCCGGCGTCCCCGACGACGCCAAGGACCGCATCTTCGCGCCCTTCCAGCGCTACGGCGACGCCCCACGCGGCGCGGGAGTCGGCCTCGGCCTGGCGGTCGCCCGCGGCTTCGCCGAGGCCATCGGCGGCACCCTCGACGCCGAGGACACCCCCGGCGGCGGAATGACCATGGTGCTCACCGTCCCCACCGCGGCGGGTCAGGTACCCGCCGCGGCCGACCTGCCGGCCGCGGTCACCTCGTGACTCCCGTCTAGTGGTCGTCCCAGTGGCCGTTGTGCGAGGCGTGCCGGTGGCCGTCGTGCACGTAGTCGACGTGATCGCCATGGGGCACCGCGACGTGGCCGCAGCCTTCCCCGTGCGTGTGGTCGTGACCGGAGTGCTGTTCGTGGCCGCCCGGTTCGCACTCGTCCACATGGTCCTGGTGGCTCCGGTGCAGATGGCCGTCGTGCACGTAGTCGACGTGATCGCCGTGCGGGACTGCTACATGGCCGCAGCCCTCGCCGTGCGTGTGGTCATGTCCGGGGTGGGGCTGGTGTTCGGCTGTTGTCGCCACGCTGCTCATCTCCGCGGGTCATGCCGCCGTCCCTCGCGTTCGGCGACGGCGGGCCATGGTCTCGGCTTCCTGATTCCCGCCCCTTTTCGAGAGGTTGCCATACCCGCCGAGTACCGGCAAAAGATGAATTTCCCCGTGTCGTGAATGCGATATCGGTTTCCATTCCGGGAAGCCGTACCGGCCCACTGGTCCGGCCGCTCGCCCCGGCCTCAGTCGACTCCGTAGCCGTGCTCCGACAAATCGAACCAGTTTCCCTCCGGGTCGATGGCCCGGAATTCGGCATACGGTCGCGGGGTGGCCCGCTGCTGGGGTGGCTCCACGTTTTCGTCCGCCAATTCCGCGCACGTACGGCCGATGTCGTCGACCTGAAATCCGAAGTGGTTCATCCCGACTGGCGCTTCACCTCTCATATCAAGTTTGAGCAGGGCGAGGGTCAGATAGCCGTCGTGCAGGAAATGGTTACCTTCCTTGTCGCTGGCCAGCACTTCCATGCCGAAACGCTCGCCGTAGAAGCGGGCCAGCTCGGTCGGGTTCCGGGCGTAGAGGGCGAGATGACGAATTCTGGGGCGGGGCATGGGCGTCCTTTCCGGGAGTCACGTTTATTGACGCAGCGGAGACATGTTCATGAATGCGACGATGAGAAACTTCTCCCGCCGTCGCTCCAGCACCGCCTGCCCGTACAGAACGAGGTCCGTGCCGGGGCGCGGGATACGCACTCTGTTCTCCACGTGGGCGACGGCGATATCCGGCCTGAGCCGGGTGACGCACCGGACGGTGACCTGAAGCCGGGTTCCCGCGTACACCGTCGCGAAGAGACGTCCGTGTGCCGACGCGATCTGCTCGCTGCCGTGGTAATGGTCTGCGCGGACGGAGGTGAACTCCGCGTCATGGGAGAAAACCCGTCCGAAGGCCTCGGCGTCGGACCCGGCCCATGCGGCTTCCATGGCGTCGAAGACGGCGCGCACTTCGATGTCGTTCACATCGACGTTGTTCACGTCGCTGTTGTGCGCGTCACTGTTGTTCACGTCGATGTTGTTCATGTGCGTCCGCATCCCCTCCGGGCCTCGTGGAACTGGATGCGCAGCGGCGCACAGACGGTTTCCTGGGGAGCCAGGGGAGGGCTCCACGCGCCCAGCGTGTAGGACAGCACCCCGTCCTCGCACTCCACGTAGCAGATCATGTTGACCGGCCAGCCGGTGCTTCCGAACATGTAGGTGTCCATGGGCGTCGGGGCCTCGCTGACCCGCAAGCCCCGCTCGTGTGGTGGTCCTATCCGGTGCCAGTCGGGGTGCAGATGGATGGAACCGAGGACGTCCATCCCCAGGCCGGCCGCTCGCTTATGGATGCGGAGCAGGTCTCGGGAGTCGCACCAGAATCCGCGGTGCATATTGGCGTAGGCCGCCCCGAAGCGGGGGACGATGGTCGTCCGGAACTCGTCCGTGGCGACCGTGTCCGCGGAGCGGACGTTCCGCGCGAACTCCGTGGTGTGAATCAGGGCTTGACCGTTGCGCAGGGTACCTATGAGGAGGGCGAAGGCCGAGGGGGGCTCCGCGGGTGAGCACCCCTCGTACGCGTCGAAGGCCGTGGCAAGGAACGGCTCGAGCGTCCGGTGGCCGACGGCGACGGAGACGCACTGCGCGACCCCGCCACCGGACGCTCGAGCCTTGGTGCTTTCCTCGGCCGTCCGAGGACTCACAGACCTGCCTTCATCGCCCCCGGGACGTGCGTGTCCCAGACGTCTCCGTAGAGCCAGTTGCCGCGCGCGGCCGGGTCACGACTGGTGTAGTACTCCCGGTAGGCACTCAGGATCTCGTCCACGGACAGTGATCCGTCGCCGTTGATGTCGAGCTTTTCGAAGGCGAGTTGCTGGTTCTTCTCGGAGCTTCCCACCGCCTTCTGGAAGCAGCGGAACTCCTCCGCGCTGACGGTACCGTCGTCGTCGCGATCGCAGACGCGCCAGATGGCCTGCGCGAGTGGCCGGAAGAGAGCATCGAACTCCTCCGGCTTTTCGCCGAATACGCCGATGATGCCCTTGCGCCATTCCTCGGGGCTGATCCTGCCGTCACCATCGACGTCGAGGTGCGCCAGGATGTTCTGCATGAATTCCTGGAAACCGGCGAAAAGCCCCAGCGCCTTTTCCGAACCGAAGGGAATCTCCTGAAAGGTGATGATCCTGGCCGCCATGGCCATCACATCCGCCGAATCGAAGAATCCGTCGCCATCGACGTCGACGTGCCCGAAACAGACGTCGATCTTGCGCTCCAGAAGGTCGCCTTCCGTGCCCAGGTTCGCCATAAAGAAATCCACCCCTCCAGTCTCTTTTACCCTTTAGGTTTACCCCTCGGGGTATCTGGTGGCGAGATTTCCCGGCTCAACATTCAAAGAAACCAGAGGCCCAGCATATTTTAGTAGAGAGATAATCATATGAATGAGGGTATTCGAACAGAATGGTGGCGGCGGCCGGTCCGCGCACGGTTCACCGTGGTAGCGGTAGGCGCCGAAGGGCCGCTTGCCGCCCTCGGGCCAGTCCAGCCGGGCGTGCGCACAGCCGCGCACTATTACCCGGGGTTCCCCATTTCATGCCCCTCGCCCACCGTGTCTTCGCTCATGGGAAATTCCCGGCCGGCGCCCTAGCATGACGCGCCGCCCCGTACGGGGCCGATCACCGCAGGACTCGCTTCAGCAGGGATGGACAGACGTGAACATACGTGGCAAAGGCAAGCTTGCGGTCTTCGGGGCAGCGGGGGTGCTCACCGCCGCGGTGGTCGCGGGCAGCGCTCTGTGGCCAGGCAGTGACGCGTCCGCCGCCGGTGTGTCGTCGCCATCCGTCGCCAAGGAGCTGAAGCACTGGCCCTCTCCCGTGGCGAAGAGACTCGGCAAGGTCATCGCCGAGAACCACCGCAAGGGGGCGTATGCCGTCTTCGACGCGGACAACACCACCTACCGCAACGACCTCGAAGAGGCGCTGCTGCCCTTTCTCGAGATGAAGGGCGTACTGACCCGCTCATCCATGGACCCCGCCCTGAAGGTCATCCCCTTCAAGGACACGGCCACTCACAAGGAAAGCCTCTACAGCTACTACAACCGGCTGTGCGAGGTCGATGACCAGGTCTGCTACCCGTGGGCCGCGCAGATCTTCTCCGGCTTCACCTTGACGGAACTGAAGAAGTACGTCGACGAACTGCTCGCCTACGGCAAGGCGATACCCGCCGAGTACTACAAGGACGGGAAGCTGACCAGGACAGAGGTCAAGGCGCCCGAATTCTCCACCGGAATGCAGGAGTTGTACCGGACTCTGCGCGCGCACGGCATCGACGTCTACGTCGTCAGCGCGGCGAGCGAGGACCTGGTACGGATGGTCCTGTCCGACCCGAAGTACGGCTATGACGTGAAGCCGGAGAACGTCATCGGCGTCTCCATGCTGCTCAAGGACCGGAAGACCGGCGAGGTCACCAGTTCGCGCAAGGAGATCGCCGAGGGGCGCTTCGACGCGAAGGCGCAAAAGGCGCTCGCCCAGCGTGAGCTGACGCCCAGTCTGTGGGCACCGCTCACCTGGTACGAGGGCAAGCCGGCCGCCATCAACACGTACATCGACGAGTGGAAGAAGCCGGTCCTTGCCGCCGGTGACACTCCTCGGAGCGACGGGCCGATGCTGTTCCACTCCGCGGACGTGGCACACGGCGGGGCGCGTATCTGGGTGAACCGTAAGGAGAGCGCCATGAAGGAGCTCGACGCGATGAAGAAGGCCAATGCGAAGCGGCAGAAGGAGCTGGGGCAGCGGGTGACGGCCGACAAGAACTGGCTGACCGTCACGCCCGAGCAGATTCGCTGAGGGCAATTCACCCGAGACGGTTCTGCTGAGGGCAATGCACCTGAGAGCAAGGCGCCTGAAGGCGATTCAGGAGTGTGGCAGTAGATCGTTCACCAGGGACTGCGCGCGGTCATCCTCCCGCAGCGCGCGGAGGACGGCGACGAGGTCTCTCGCGGCATTCACGGTGTCGGGGTGGTCGTCGCCCAGCGCCCGCCGGTATCGCGGCACCGTGTCCTGCGCGACGGCCCGTGCGGTCTGCTGATCGTCGAGGTGCCGCAGGATGACCACGAGATTGGAGGCCGCGCGCAGGGTGCTGGGATGGTCGGGGCCGAGCGCCCGCTGGCTCCGTCGCAGGACGTCCCAGCACTGTGCCCGGGCGTCCTGATACGCGCCGAGCGCGGTGAGGGAGGCGCAGAGGTTGCTCGCGACGGCCAGGGTCTGGGGGTGCTCTCCGCCCAGCATCCACCCGCACCGGGGCAGGAGGGCCGCGAACAGGTCCCTCGCCTCCTCGTACTTCCTCATCCCGAACAGGCACCCGGCGAACCTGTTGGCCACCGCCAATGTGTCCGGATGATCCGCACCGAGCGTCCCGGTCCAGTCGTGGTGGATCTTGCGGCCGATCGTCACGCCGGACCGGTACTGGCCGGACACGAACAGGTAGCGCAGCACACGGATGAGGAGAGCGCGGAACGCCTCCGTATCGTGGCTGCGGAAGTCCGGGCGGTGAACCAGGATCCATACGAGCGAGGCGAGCCCGCGGTACTCGGGCCAGGAGGCCGGAAGATCGGGGTCGCGGACCGAGAGCCCGGCGTCGAGGGCGAGGGCGCGGCGCCCCAGGTCCTCCGCGTCGTCCGGGCTCCTCCGGCCGGCCTGGTCTCCCCCCTTGGTGCCGCTCCGCTCTCCGGGCGCCTCTGCCATGGCCTACCCCCGCTCAACGACCGCACCACAATGCGCGGGAGGCGAACACCACGGGGAGCCCATGTGGCCCTCGGGGCAATCCCCCGGGCTCGATCGGCCCGCCCCGCCCTCCGTGACTGACGGTCTGACTTGCCTGGTCGGGTGCTGCTGCGCGACTCCGGCCGGGAGGGCCGGAGGCGCGTCCCACAGTATCGCCAACAGCCGTCCGACACCGGCGACGACAGATCGGGGAGTCGCAAGTATCCGCCCTTTTGTATCCGGCAGGTATCAGCGAGCGCTTCGTTGTCCATCGGATCGGTCCGCCGCCGTCCGCCGGGCCAGGGTGACGGGAGGTCCGCAGCGTGCCGGAGAGCCATGGGCCCGGCCGCCGCCCGGCCGGTGCCGCCCATCTGACCTGGGGGTTTGTGGAGGGGGAGAGTGTGGGCGGCGGGCTGTGTGTCCGCTGCGCCTTCGGCGGTGTGACGCGGTCGTCACGCCTGGTGTCTGCCGTATCGTTCCTTTCGTTCCTTCGTATCGGCAGCAGGCCGCAGCGGAGGCCATCATTCGTCCCGCCTGGGCCGTCCGGGCATCCCGAACATTCCGAAACTTCCGAACAGGAGTCGTGCGCCCGTGTCCTCGTCCGCCCCTGCCGCTGCCTCGTCGCGTCCCGTCCGCGTGTTGCTGGTGGAGGACGACGAGCTGATGCGCCGCTCCTTCACCGTCGCCCTCGAGCGCTACGGCTACCGGGTGGCGGCCGCGGCCGACGGGCTGGCGGGACTGGAGCTCTTCCGCGACGAGGGTTTCGACCTGCTGATTCTGGATGTGATGCTGCCCGGTCTGGACGGGATCGGCCTGTGCCGCAGGGTCCGGGAGACCAGCCTGGTGCCGGTGCTGATGATGTCCGCGCGCGGCGACGGGCTCGATGTCGTAGCCGGTCTGGAGGCCGGCGCGGACGACTACGTGGTCAAACCCGTGGACACCTACGTGCTCGTCGCGCGGATCCGCTCGCTGCTGCGGCGGGCGACCTATGCGCCCGTCCCGGAACCCGGGCGCGCCGCGGGCGAGAGCCCGTCGCCGTCCGGGGCCGAGGTCCTGGCCTTCGGGGATCTGACGATCGACACCGCAGGTATGGAGGTGTTCGTCGCCGGCAGCCCGGTGGCGCTGACGCCGACCGAGCTGAAGCTGCTGCTGGAGTTCGCCGCGCATCCGGGTGTGGTGCTGGAGCGGCACACCCTGCTGCGTGAGGTGTGGGAGTACGGGTGGGACGGGGACAGCCGGGTGGTGGATCTGTGTGTGCAGCGGCTGCGCCGGAAGCTGGGCCGGGACCGGATCGAGACGGTCCGCGGCTTCGGCTACAAGCTCAGGCGCTGAGACCGGTGCGTCCGTTCGACCGGCTGCGGCCGGACCTCTCGTCCCTGCGCTGGAAGATCGCCGCGCTGGCCGCGGCCACGGCCTGCCTGGTCGTGGCGGCGGTGGGCGTGCTGGTGCACCTGTGGACCGCGCACGACATCCGCGACCGGGCCCAGGCACGGGCCTTCAACAGCGTGTACGCGGCCATGGACGTCTACCGGCGTACCGGAACGCTGGTGGACGGTGCCGAGCTCGACCCGGCCGGCCTGCCCGCCATACTGCGCGACCCCGCCGACGGCAGCCGGCACACGGCCTACGACGGACGCGTCGACGGAAACATGGGGCCGAGCTTCTGGGCCGCCCAGCGGACCGGCGGCCCCGGCAGCCCGGTTCTCGCCGTCCACGTCAACATGAGCGGCGACTTCCACACCCTGCGCCAGCTCGACGTGACCGTGACGGCGGCCTCGCTGATCACGCTCGCGGCGGCCTCGCCCCTGGCGGTCTACGGAGCCGGGCTGCTCGCCCGCCGCCTGCGGCGGGTCTCCGAGACCGCGGGCCGGATCTCCGCCGGGGACCTCGATGCCCGGACCGGGCCCACCAAGGGCCGCGACGAGGTGGCCGACATCGCCGCCACCGTCGACCTCATGGCCGACAGCCTCGGCCGACGGCTGCGCACCGAACGCCAGTTCACCGCGGACGTGGCCCACGAGCTGCGCACCCCGGTCGGCGGTCTGCTGGCCGCCGCCGACCTGCTGCCACCCGGTGAGACCGAGGATCTGCTCCGGGCCCGGGTGCGCGATCTGCGCGGCCTGGTCGAGGACCTGCTGGAGATCTCCCGGCTGGATGCCGGTGCCGAACAACCGGTCTGCGCGCATGTGCCGCTCGGCGCCGTCGTCCGCGAGGCCGTGACGCGCACCGGTTTCGGCACCGAGGTCACCGTCGCCGGGGCGGACGGCGCACGGACGGTGGAGACCGACCCGCGCCGCCTGGAGCGGATCGTCAGCAATCTCGTCGTCAACGCCCACCGGCATGGGGACGCCCCGGTCCAGGTCACCGTCGAGGGGCGTACGGTCCTCGTACGCGACCACGGCCCGGGCTTCCCCCGGGACCTGCTGCGCCACGGTCCGCGCCGCTTCCACACGGGCGCGACGGAGCGCGGCGCGGGCCACGGCCTGGGCCTGACCATCGCCCTGGGCCAGGCCCGCGTCCTCGGCGCCGAGCTGCTCCTGGACAACGCCCCGGACGGCGGCGCCGTCGCCACGCTGCACCTGCCGGCCTGACCGCCCCGGGCCGCCTCCGACGAGCGGCCCCCTACAGAACTGCTACACAGCGGAGCAGACGCCGATACACCGCGGCCCAGGCCCCGATACGTTCGCCCGACACCCTTCGAAGTGCACCTTTCCGCACCCGAAGAGGAGTCCCGGTGACCACCGTCCCCCGTTCCCCGCACGCACCCCACCCGACGCCCGGCATCGCGGCCGCCGCCTTCGACCTGTCGAAGGTCTACGGCAGCGGCGACACCCGCGTCGTCGCCCTGGACGGGGTCAGCATCGATTTCCGGGAGGGCGAGTTCACCGCGATCATGGGGCCCTCCGGCTGCGGCAAGTCCACCCTGATGCACTGCGCCGCCGGACTCGACTCGCCCAGCTCCGGCAGCGTCCGCATCGGCACCACCGAACTGAGCACGCTCAACGACCGGCTGCTCACCGCGCTGCGCCGGGACCGGATCGGCTTCATCTTCCAGGCGTTCAACCTGCTGCCGACGCTGACCGCCCTGGAGAACATCACGCTGCCGCTGACCATCGCCGGACGCCGCCCCGACCAGCAGTGGCTGGACCGGGTGGTCGCCATGGTCGGCCTCGCCCAGCGCCTCGACCACCGCCCCGCACAGCTGTCCGGCGGACAGCAGCAGCGCGTCGCGGTGGCCCGCGCGCTGGCCGCACAGCCCGCGATCATCTTCGGCGACGAGCCCACCGGCAACCTCGACTCCCGCGCCGGGGCCGAAGTCCTCGGCTTCCTCCGCGACTCGGTGCGCGAACTGGGGCAGACCGCGGTCATGGTCACCCACGACCCGGTCGCCGCCGGCTACGCCGACCGCGTGGTCTTCCTCTCCGACGGCCGCCTGGTCGACGAGATGGCACACCCCACCCCGGACCGCGTCCTCGACGTCATGCGGCGGTTCTCCGGGGGCACTTCCCGGACCCCCGCCGTCGACGCGGGCTCCCGCACCAGTTGACCCGCGCCCGCGCCGTACCGTCCCGTCCCTCCCACATCCTCGAAAGCCACCCATGCTGAGAACCGCCCTGCGCAACGTCCTGGCGCACAAGGCTCGTCTGGTCATGACCGTCCTCGCGGTCTGTCTGGGGGTCGCCTGCGTCTGCGGCACCCTGGTCTTCGCCGACTCCTCCGCCGCGGCCCACCGCGCCGCCTTGTCACAGAACTTCGCCGACATCGCGGTCAGCGTGACCGCGAAGGAGCCCCCGCCGGGCACCGCCACCGACCAGCGCGACAGCGTGCTCGACGACGCGCTCGCGCGGAAACTGGCCGACGTACCCGGTGTCGCCGCCGTGCGGCCGGAGGCCGACGGCTCGGCCACTCTCAACGCCGCGGACGGCACCCCGCTGCGGGCCGGCACGGCATGGGCGAACCGGGCCGCCGCCTACGTACCGGGCAAGGACGGCGAAGACCGCCGCTATCCGCTGGTCGAGGGCCACGGCCCCACGAGCGGCGATGAACTCGCCGTGGACAGCGGCACCGCGGCCGCCGGCCGCCTCCGCATCGGCGACCCGGTCACGCTGGCCACCGACGGGCCGGTCATGACCAAGCGGCTCGTCGGCATCGTCACCACCAAGGACACCCGGGTGACCGCCGGCGGCACCCTCGCCCTGTTCGACAAGGCGACCGCCCAGAAGCTGTTCGCGTCCCCGGGCCGCTACACCGGGATCGATCTGTCCGCCGCGCCCGGCACCGACCAGGCCGAGCTGTCCCGCAGGGTCACCGCCGTACTCCCGGCCGACCGGGCCGAGGCCACCACCGGCTCCGCCCAGGCCGACCAGCAGGCCATCCTCGTCGACAGCCTGACGCGGGGCTACGCGAAGATTCCGCTGGTCTTCGCGGGGGTCTCGCTGTTCATCGGCTCGTTCCTCATCATCAACACCTTCACCATGCTCGTGTCGCGGCGCTCCCGTGAGATCGCGCTGCTGCGGGCGGTCGGCGCCTCGCGCCGGCAGGTGTCCCGCTCCGTCCTCCTGGAGGCGCTGCTGGTCGGCCTCGTCGCATCGGCGGCCGGATTCCTGCTCGGCCTCGGTATCGCCTCGGTGCTGCCCGACGTCCTGAGCACCGGCGGGGGCACGCTGCCCCGCGGCCCCCTGGTGATCGGCCCGCGTTCTGTCGTGGCAGCGCTGGGTGTGGGAGTGGGCGTCACCGTGCTCGCCGCGTGGCTGCCGTCCCGCAGGGCGGCGAGGGTCGCGCCCGTCGAGGCGATGCGCACGACGGAACAACCGCCGCCGTCCGCCAAGCAGTCCCGGATCCGCGCTGTGGCGGGCCTCGCCCTCCTCGTCCTCGGCGCCGGCTGGCTGGTGTCGCTCTCCGGTGCGAAGGACGCGTCGGAGACGAACCTGCAGAACGCCATGGTCGGCTGCGCGCTCCTCGTCGCCGCCCTGATCGTGCTCGCTCCGCTGCTCGCCGCCCCCGTGATCCGGCTGACCGGCCGGCTGACCGGCCGCTTCGGGATCACCGGACACCTCGCCCGCGAGAACGCGCTGCGCGACCCGCGGCGCACCGCGGCCACCGCCGTCACCCTGATGATCAGCACCGCGCTGGTCGCCGGGCTCGCCGTCATCGGCAACTCCACCGGGCAGGCCCTCGACCGCCAGGCCGCGGCCGGGCTCGGCGCCGACTACGTGATCGGCTCCCGTACCACCATGACGGGTGTCGACCCGGCCGCCGTACGGCGCGTGGCCGACACCTCCGGGGTGCGGACCGCGAGCGCCGTCACGGACTCCACCCTGTTCACCGGCGGCGGGGTCCGGAACATCTCCGGTATCGACCCCGACACCGTGAACGAGGTCATGAAGCTCGAGTTCGTCAGCGGCTCCGTCAAGGACCTCGGGCCGGGCCGGATCGCGGTCTCCAGCTCCGTCGCCCGGGAGCAGGGCGTGAGCACAGGTGGCAGGCTCAACGCGAGCATGGGCCGACCCCAGGCCTTCAAGCACTACACCGTCGTGGGCGTCTACAAGGACAACCCCACCGCCCACGACGTGCTCGGCACCCGTACCGAGGTGGCCGAGAACAGCTTCAAACCCGGCACCATCCAGCGCATCCTCGTCCGCACCGACGACGGTGCGACCTCGAAGACCCTTGAGGAGCGGCTGCGCACCGCGGTGGGCAACAGCCCCCTGCTGAAGGTGCAGGACCGGGAACAACTCGTCCACGAGGCCGCCGGCACGATGGGCGACCTGCTGAACGTGATGTACGGGATGCTCGCCATCGGCGTCGTGATCAGCGCGCTCGGCATCGTGAACACCCTGGCCGTGTCGGTCTCGGAACGCACCCGCGAGATCGGCGCCCTGCGCGCCCTCGGCATGGACCGGGCCGGTATCCGGCGGATGATCCGCCTGGAGGCGGTGACCGTCGCCGCGTTCGGCACCCTCCTCGGCCTGGCGGGCGGCCTGTTCTGCGCCTGGTCGGTCGGCTCGCTGGCCAACGGCGCGGTGGAGCAGTACTCCCTGGCACTGCCCTGGGGAACGCTGCTCCTCGTGTGCCTGGCCTCGCTCGCGATCGGCGCGGTCGCGGCCGCCGTACCGGCCCGCCGGGCAGCCGCCCTGAGCCCGCTGGAAGCCGTCGCGACCGCGTAACGGCGGCCCGGCCCTGCGTGCCGCCGCCCTAGGGCCTGTCCGATGGGCCCACGCGGACCCATCGGACAGGCCCTAGCGCCCGCCGAGGCTGCTGCCTCCGTCGACGTCGAGGACGTGGCCCGTGATGAACCCCGCGTCCTCGGACAGCAGGAACTCGACGGCGGCCGCGATGTCTTCGGGCGTGCCCAGGCGTCCCAGCGGGATCGAGGCGAGTGCCGTGCGCTCGCCCTCGCTGCCGACGGGCCGCGCGCGGCGGAACAGTTCGGTGGCGGTGGGGCCCGGCGACACGGCGTTGGAGGTGATGCCGTCCGGGGCGAGTTCCAGCGCCCAGGAACGGGTGCAGCCCACCAGCGCGCTCTTGGCCGCCGCGTAGGACGTACGGTCCTTGGCGCCGTACGTCGCCCGCGAGGTGATGTTGACGATCCGGCCGAAGCCCGCCGCGCGCATGCCCGGCACGAGGGCCTGGACGATCTGCACCGACGCACGCAGGTTCAGGTCCACCACCTGCCCCAGAGTCGCCAGGTCGAGGTCCTCGAGGGGCTGGGGCTGTGCGATGCCCGCGTTGTTCACGACGCGGCAGACCGTACGCTCCCGGGCCACCTCCTCCAGCATGCGCGCGGTGTCCTCGATGTCGGAGAGGTCGCACCGCAGGAACGTACCGGGGAACCCGCCGTCGGGCTCGCTCCTGGCCACCCCGACGACCCCGTACCCGGCCTTCGCGAGCCGCTGGGACACCGCCAGCCCGATGCCCTTGCTGGCACCGGTGACCAGTACGTCGCGCATATCGCCCATATCCCTTCCCCTGCTCCTTCGATCGTGCGCCGGAACCCCTTGCAACGTACAAGGAGGCCGGCCGGGCCCGGGCCCCGGGGTGCTCCGGGGTGCTCCGGGGTGCTCCGGGCGTGGCACAGAGGACAGTGGGGAGGTTGGCTGTCACCTGCCCTACACCGCGCTGCCCGCCTGCCACTCGCTCCAGGACAGGTTCCACCCGTTGAGGCCGTTGTCGGGCTTGACGGTCCGCTCGGGCGAGTTCTTGACGAGGACGACATCGCCGATCAGTGACTGGTCGAAGAACCACTTGCCCAGGGTGTCGCCCCCGCCGCCCTTGACGTCCCGCAGGCCGATACACCCGTGGCTGGTGCCCGAGCGTCCGAAGACCGAAGCGTCGCTCCAGTAGTTGCCGTGGAGGAACGTGCCCGAGGTCGACAACCGCATGGCGTGCGGCACATCGGGGATGTCGTAGGAGTCTCCCGGGTTCTGGAAGCCGACGGTCGAGCCGTCCATCCGGGTCTCCCGGAGCTTCTCGGAGATGACCATCTGGCCGTTGTAGGTCGGGTTCCGGGAGCTTCCGCCGGATATCGGCACCGACTTGACGGGCTTGCCGCCCCGCACCACCGTCATGGTCTGCGTGTTCATGTCGACGGTGGAGACCTGGGACCGGCCGACGGTGAAGGTCACCGTCCTGGACTGCACGCCCTTCTTGTCGGTGATGGCCTTGTCGAACTGGACGGACACCGGCATGCCCACGCCCACGGTCGTGCCGTCCTCGGGGGTGACATCGCCCATGAAGCTGTTCTTCGAGGACACCGTCGTGAACGTGGCCTGTTCAGCGGCGGATCGGCCCTCGGCGTCCCTGGCCTTCGCCACGATCCGGTACGTCGTGCCACGCTCCAGCCGCACCGACGGCTTCCAGGAGGAACCATCGGGCGCGATCGCGCCGGCGACCTCCTTGCCGGACTTCGCCGCGGTGAGCTTCACCTCGGTCAGGGTGCCACCGCTGGCCCGTACCCCCGTGCTGCTGATACTCGCGTCGGTGGCACCGTCCTTCGCCGACACCGTGATCCTCACACCGGAGCCGTCCCCCTTGCCCGCCGGCACCGTTCTTGCCGCCGTCGCGCTCCGCGGAGCCGTCACCTCCGCCACACGCGGTCAAGGCCAGTGCACCGACGGCGAACAGCGCCGAGGCGGCGAGCGATTCGGCGGCCGACCATAGGGCGAACTTCTCAGCGCCCCTCTTGAAAACCGGGCGCGCCCCTCTGCCGGGCCCTACCGGCCCTTACTGGTGCCTCACACGTCCAGCGTGACGTGGCAGGTCCAGCCGGGAGCCGCTCGCACCAGGCGTAGTCCGTGCAGGGACACCGCCTTGGGAACGGCCCCGACCTGTGCGGCCGTATCGCTGCCGACCATCGTGAACCGCAGATGCACCCCCCAGGCGGACGCGCTGACCTCGACGTCGGCGGGGATCTCGCCGGCGGCCTCCATCCGGTAGATGACCTCCTCGATCACCGCGGCCAGCAGCCGCGCGTCGGAGTCGGCGATCACCTCGCACTGGCGGGTGACCCCGGCAGCCTCCGCCGGGATGTCGGCGAAGCCGGCGACCACGCCGCGTACGGCCTCGGCGATGCACTCCTCGCGGGAAGCCGCCCATGCCTCGATGCAGAGGTCGGCGGTGTGCGGCACACTCCGGTGGCCGCGGGCCGAAGTCTTCCGACGGCCGTGCCGTGCAGCGGTCACCTCGTCCCCCATCAGCTCGTACGGGGGCCGCTTGGCCGGCCGGGTCCTCGGTCGGCGACTGCCGACAGCCCACATCCGAGAATACGCGCGCAGGTGCCCGGTCGCCCGTCGCCCGCCCCCTGCCGTGGCTGCGCTGCCGGGCGGGGACGGGGCGCTGGCCGTGCGCGCGGGCCCGGAGAGCGCTATGTGTGGAAGTGGCACATCTCGGCGGTAAGGGGGCTGCCATGACCCATGACCGAGGAGACGGGATGACGCATACGGACGGGATGACTCATGACGGGATGACTCGCGCGGAAGGGCCCCCGCCGATCCTGGTCGGTGTCGACCCCGATCCGTCCCAACGCACCGCACTCGCCTGGGCCGCCGACGAGGCGGCTCGACGGCGCCTGCCGCTCCTGCTGCTCCACGCTCAAGGCGTACCGACCCCGGGGTACCGGCCGACGGGCGGACGGCCCTCCTGGGAGGAGTGGAACACGGCGCTGCATGTCGCAGGCGACCACACTCTTCGAGAGGCCGTCGCCTTCGTCGAGTCCCGGCAGCCGCAGGTACCGGTGTCCGGGCTGCTGGCGGAGGGGCACCCGGCGTGGGTACTGCGTGAACAGGCCCAGCACGCCACCGCGGTCGTGCTGGGCTCCTGGCATCTGAGCGCCGCCCAGGAGCTCTTCACCTCCGCCTCCGTCGCCCTGCCGCTCATCGCCCACGCCACCTGCCCCGTGGTGGTCGTACCGGAGCCGCAGCGGGTCACCGATCATCCGCCGTACTTCGTGGTCGGTGTGGACGGCGGAGCCGAGTCCGCCGCGGTCGTCGACCTCGCCTTCGAGGAGGCCGCCCTGCACGGCGCGGGCCTGCGGGCGCTGTACGTGTGGCACCCACCACGGTTCGGGGGTGCGGACGAGGAGGCGGCACTCGACGAGTGCCATCGGCTGCTGTCGGAGGCGGTGGCCGGGCATGGTGCCGCGCACCCGGAGGTGGAGCTGCACCATGAGGTCGTGCGCGGCCACCCGGTCCGGGTCCTCATCGAGCAGTCCGCGCACAGCCTCGGCCTCGTCGTGGGCACCCGCGGGCACGGCGGCTTCACCGGCATGCTGCTGGGTTCCGTGAGCCAGGGCGTGCTGCACCACGCCCGCTGCCCGGTCATCACCGTTCCGCGCGCGCACGACCGGTAGCCGGCCCGTTCAGCGGTACGGGCGGAGCCGCGTCGCTGCTGCTCTCCTCTCACATGCCCGGATGGTCCGGTACGGGCGAGGCGGCGACGGCATCGTCGAGGATCTGCTCCCGCGCCGAGACGATCAGCCTGTTGAGCGCGGTGGCCAGCGGGAGGATCTCACCAGGCCGGTCCGGGTCGGTGATCCGGCCGGTCGATGCGTCGAGGAAGGTCCTCGCCTTCCGGATCAGACCGTGAGCCTCGGGGGTGGTGGGAAGCGCGTCGGCCTTGATCAGGTTGAGCAGCGTCTCCAACGCACTGGCCAACTCGCGGACCGCTGCACGCATCTCGATTTCCTCGGAGTCCATGCACCATACGATCGCGGATCGGACGGGGATCTGCCACGCCGCCGCCTCGGCCGCGGAAGCCCGGCAGCGAGCGCACGCAGGCAGCAGGCAGACGAACACACCAATCATCCAATGATGATCGGGTGATGGAGACCGGGAGCGCGGCGCTCGGCAACTTCATCTCGTCGTACAACACCTCAACTCGGGGTATTCGCCGCCGACTCTCGGGCAGGGCGCACGCAACGGACTCTCCCCTTGTCAACTTTCAACTTTCCTATGGGAGTTGATGCTGCCTCATCGGCGCCGACCCACGCGTATGCGCGCCGAGATCCGTGAGGCGCACGTTCATGCCGGTGACAGGCCTAGCGCGTCGCCGAGGAGATGAGGGAAATTCGCATTACCCTCCATACTGCCCAAATTCGATCGATACGGGATCGAATCCGATCAATCTCCGGAGATGAAATGCGCATGCTTCGCAAGGCTGCCGTGGTGGTGGCCGCTCTCGGCAGCATCGGCCTCATCGGCGCCGGCACCGCTCACGCCGGCGGCGAGAAGGAGGGCCGGAAGGACGGCACCCACTTCGACATCAAGCAGGGCACCTCGTGCCGGTCGCACGACCTGAACGTCGAAGTCCTCGGCACGATCGGAATCCTCGACGGCGCGCTGGGCAACGCGCTCGGCGGCGAAGGCGCCCCGGGCACACAGCAGACCAAGATCGGCTCGTCGCTGGGCTGCAACAACGCCGCCGGCAAGTAGAAGCCCCCGGCAAGCAGCGGAAGACGAGTCCCGGCATCCGAGCCACCCGTCCGGATGCCGGGACTCACCGCTGCGCGGACACTCCAGGACCAGCGAAGCGCGAAGCACGACCCGCTTGAGCACTATGCGTAGCTGTATGCTTACAAAGCGTCACAAAGTCGCCAGCGCGTGCTGCCCAAAGGGCCGCCTGTCTCCCGTCTTTGTAGGAAAGCTGGTCGTTCATGCATGGCAACAAGGCAGCGTCACCGGACCGGGCGATCGCGGTGGTCGGGGCGGCATGCCGCCTGCCGGGCGGCATCCACGATCTCGACGGGTTGTGGGACGCGCTGGTGGAGGGCCGCGATGTGGTCGGTGAAGTGCCGGCGGACCGTTTCGAGTCGCGCCGGTTCGCTGACACATCGATGCCGCGGACCGGCAAGAGCTACACGGTCGCGGGCGGCTTCCTCGAGGACATCGCCTCCTTCGACGCGGCCTACTTCGGCATCGCGCCGAAGGAGGCCGCGCAGATGGATCCCCAGCACCGGCTCCTGATGGAACTGGCCGTCGAGGCGCTGGACGACGCCGGCATCGCCGCCGAACGGCTGGCGGGGTCCGATACCGCCGTGTACGTGGGGGTGTCCGACACCTCCTACGGGGCCCTGCAGTTGATGATGCCGGAGGCCGTCAACGCGTACACGATGTCCGGTGGTGCGTCCTCGATCGCCGCGAACCGGCTGTCCCACTTCTTCGATCTGCACGGTCCCAGCATGGCGGTGGACACCGCCTGCTCGTCGTCCCTGGTGGCGCTGGACCGGGCGTGCCGCACGCTCCTCGACGGCAGCAGCCGGGTGGCGCTCTCGGCCGGTGTCAACGCGCTGCTCAGTCCCTACCACTACGTGGGGTTCTCCCAGGCGGCCATGCTGTCGCCGACCGGCCGGTGTGCCTCGTTCTCCGCCCATGCCGACGGGTTCGTACGCGCCGAGGGGGGCGGCGTCGTCGTCCTGAAGAAGCTGGTGGACGCCGTGGCCGACGGCGACCGGATCCATGGCGTGATCCTGGGGACCGCGTCCAACAGCGACGGCAGGACCATGGGGCTCGCGCTGCCCAACGCGGACGCGCAGGAAGACCTGCTGCGCTCGGTGTACGCGCAGGCGGGCGTGGCGCCGGATGAACTGGTCTACCTCGAGGCGCACGGCACCGGCACCCTGGTGGGCGACCCGCTGGAGTGCCGGGCCATCGGCCTGGCCCTGGGCCGCCGCAGAGCCGGCGGGGTACTGCCGATCGGCTCGGTCAAGACCAACGTCGGGCACCTGGAGCCGGCTTCCGGAATGGCGGGGCTGCTCAAGGCGCTGCTCGTGCTCCGGCACGGGACGATCCCGCCTTCGCTGCACGCCTGCCCGCCCCACCCGGACATCGATTTCGCCGGGCTCAACCTCACGCCGGTCACCCGCTGCCGGCCCGTGGGCGCTGTCGACCGGCCGGTCGTCGGGGTCAACTCCTTCGGTTTCGGCGGCTCCAACGCCCATGCCATTCTCACCTCTTCGCCGGCCCTGCCGCCCGCTCGACGGGAGGGGTCCGGTGGCCAGGAGGCGCCGGGGCACGCCGAGGCCTGCCCGGTGATCGTCTCCGCGCGTACACCGGAGGCCCTGACCGAGGCCGCTTCCCTGCTCGCCGACCGGCTGGCGACCGCCACGCCGCGGGAGTTCTACGACATCGCCTACACCACGTGCCGGCGCCGGGGCCTGCACCCGCACCGCGCGGCCGTGCTGGCCGGTCCCCGGGGCGCCGCCCGGTGGCTGCGCGGTCTCGCCGGGCCGCGCGCCGGCACCGGGGAGGCGTCGGACGCCCTGCCCACGCCGGACGCCCCACCGGCGTCGGACGCCCCCACCGGTGCGGGTGAGCCGGAGCAGAGCGCGTTCATCCCGCTCCCCCGCGACGACGAGGAGCGCGCCCGCCCGGTCGGTACGACCGCCCAGGCGGTGCGCGAGGGGCGGATCGCCTTCGCCTTCTCCGGCAACGGATCGCAGTGGGCGGGCATGGCGGCCGATCTCCTCGCGAGCAGCGCGGCCTTCCGGGAGGCCGTCGCGGCGGTCGATGCCGCGCTGGCCCCGCTGCTCGGCTGGTCGGTCGCCGGGGAGCTCGCCGGGCCGGCGGACCAGGCACGTCTCGCGGCCACGGAGATCGCCCAGCCGCTGCTGTTCGCCGTGCAGGTCGGCGTGGTGCGGATGCTGGCGGAACAGGGCGTCACCCCGCACAGCGTGCTGGGGCACAGTGTCGGCGAGGTCGCCGCCGCCCATGTCGCCGGGGCGCTCGACCTGCGACAGGCCGCCCAGGTGATCGCCGAGCGCAGCCGCACCCAGGCGGCCACCGCGGGAAGCGGCCGGATGGCCGCCGTCGCGCTGCCCCCGGCGGAGGCCGAGGAGGCCATGGCCGCCTTCCCCGGGCTGGAGCTGGCGGCCGTGAACAGCGGGCGCGATGTGACGGTCGCCGGCCCGTCGGACCAACTCAAGCTGTACACCGATGAGTTGACACAGCGCGACGTGGGCTGCAAGGAACTCGGCCTGGACTACGCCTTCCACAGCGCGGCGATGGACCCGGTCGAGGAGCCGCTGCGTCAGGGGCTGGCCGGCCTGCGGCCCGCGGCGACCAGGCTGGCGATGTTCTCGACCGTGACCGGTGGCCGGATCGAGGGCACCGGCCTGGGTGCGGACTACTGGTGGCGCAACGTCCGGGAGCCGGTCCGGTTCGCCCCGGCGGTGGAGCAGGCGATCGACGACGGCGCCGACGTCTTCGTGGAGATCGGGCCGCACCCCGTCCTCCGCTCCTACCTGCGCCGGATCGCCAACTCCCGCCCCCGGGCCGTGATCGCGGTGACGGCGACGCTGCGGCGCGGCGCCGACGGGCCGGACGCCATGCACCAGGCGGTGACCACGCTCATGGCCGAAGGCGCCCAGGTGGACTGGAGCGTGTACTTCCCCCGACAGGGCCGGGTGGCCCGGCTCCCGGCGTACCCGTGGCAGCGCGAGCGGCACTGGAACGGCACCCCGCAGACCTGGTTGCGGACCAGCGGTTCGGGGCACCTGGACCACCCGCTGCTGGGCGAGCGGCTGCCGTCTCCGGTACCGACCTGGCAGGGCGCCGTCGAACCCGCGCTGGCGCCCTGGCTGGCCGACCACAAGCTGGCGGGATCGGTCGTGGTCCCGGCGACGGCGTACGTCGAGATGGCGCTGGCCGCCGGCCGCCACGCCCTCGACGAGACGGTGGAAGTGGACTGCCTGGAGATCACCCGCCCCCTGGTCGTGCCCTGGGCCGCGGACGCCGGCAGTGTCCGCGTCCAGCTGGCCGTCACCCCGGACGACGGGCTGGTGAGCATCACCAGCACCGACGGGCAGTCCCCGCGTCCGCGGCAGCACGTACGGGCACGGGTCCGTGCCCTGCTCGGCCGGCCGCCGGCGGACCTCGACGTCCCCGGGGTACGCGCCCGCTGCCCGCGTCTGGTCGGCGGCGCGGAACACTACGACACGGTGGGGCGCGCCGGACTCCAGTACGGTCCCGCCTTCCAGGTGCTGCGAGAACTGCACGTGGGCAACGGTGAGGTGCTGGCGGCCTACCGGCACCGAGCGCCCGGTGACGAGTACACGGCGCACCCCGCCCTGCTGGACGGGGCCCTGCAGGCGGGCGCACCGCTGCTCGGCGAGGCGGTGGCGGACGGCGCCGTCTATCTGCCGGCCGCCGTCGGGGCCGCCCGCGTGTGGCGCACGCCCGCCACGGCCGGCTGGATCCACGTACGGCAGCGCGCGCTCTCGGCGGACGAGGCGTGCTGGGACATCGTCGTCACCGACCACGAGGGAACGGTCGGCGTCGAACTGCGCGGATGCCGGCTGCGGCGGCTCGCCGGCGCCCACCACACGCCCCTGATCACCCATCACACGGAGTTGCGCGCCCTGCCCGGCGCCGGCGAACCGGTCCAGGGCGAGCCGCCCGCAGCCCCGGCGGGCATCGCGGCGGGGGCCGCCGGCCGGATCGCCGCCCTCCGCGCGGACTGGCACGAGCACGACTACGCGGGGTTCGTCGCCCTGCTCAAGGAGGCCGCCGCCCACCGGCACGCGGCCGCCCTCGCCGCCCTGCTCCCGGACGTCACCGCGCCCTTCGAGGTCGCCGACCTGATCGCCGTGGGCATGGACCCGCGGCGCAGGCCCTACCTCGCCTGCATGATCCCCGAACTGGTCCGGCACGGGCTGCTGGAGCAGGACTCCGGACGGCTCAGGCTCACCCGCCCGGCCTTCGACGACCGGGAGCTGCTGCGCCGGCTGACGCTGGAGTTCCCGCAGGCGTCCGTGGAGAGCAGGCTCGCCATCAGCACGCTGCGGGAGGTGCTCACCAGCGACGGCCGGGACCCCCTGGAAGTCCTGGTGTCCGGCGGCAGCCTCGCCGAGCTGGAGCAGCTCTACGACACGGCCTTCATCCTGCGCTTCCACAACCGTGTGGCACAGGCCCTCCTGCGGGAGACGGTGCGCAGGTGGCCGGCCGACCGGCCGCTGCGCGTGCTGGAAGTGGGGGCGGGCACCGGCGGCATGGCCGCGGCGCTGCTTCCGCTGCTGCCGTCCGAACGCGCCCAGTACGTCTACACGGACGTCTCAGCGGCCTTCCTGGCGCGCGCCGAACGCCGCTTCGCCGCGTACGACTTCGTCACATACCGGCCCTTCGATCTCGACGCCGACCCGCTCGCCCAGGGGCTGCCGGAGGCCGGCTTCGACCTCGTGATCGCCGCCAATGCCCTGCACACCGCGCGGCACCTGGAATCGGCGGTGCGTCACCTCGGGACTCTCCTGGCGCCCGGCGGGCTGCTGCTGGGGATCGAGAGCCACGATCCGCACGTGCTGGCGCCCTACTTCGGCGCCCTCGACAGCTTCTGGGACCGCACCGACCACGAGGAACGCCCGGACTCGCCGCTGCTGCCCGCGGACCGGTGGCCCGCTCTGCTGGAGCGGTGCGGCTTCACCGACGTCGTCCGCACCGGCGATGACGCCGCTCCCTGCCGCGACGACTTCTCCGTCCTCCTCGCCGCGGCTCCCCGGCGCGTGGTCGTCCCGCCGCCGCTGCCCTCGCCCCGTCCGGGCCGCCGGTGGGTCATCGCCGCGGAGACGGCCGCGGAACTCGGCTTCGCACGGGCCCTGGCGGCGCTGGTGCCGCCGCCCGACGACGACGGCGGGACGACGGTGCGCATGCTGGCGGAGGGCCCGGCCGACTGGGCGGCGGAGTTCGGGGAGGACGGCGCGGACGTCTGCGTCATCCTCGGCGAGGCCGCCGGGCCGGAGCCCGCCCGGGCGGTGGCACGGGCAACCGGGCGCGCCGCCCTGATGCGTGCGGTCACCGCTGCCTGCGCCCGCCTCGCGGACGGGGTACGGGCGTCCCTGACCATGGTGACCCGGCCGAGCGGCGCACTGCCCCGGCCCGAGCGCGCCCTCGCGCCCCAGGACGCCGCCGTGTGGGGCGTCGCGCGGACCCTGGCCAACGAGGAACCACGGCTGTCCGTCCGCATGATCTCCCTGGACCGCGACGGCGAAACCGTCACCGGCGCCCGCCGCGTCGCCCGCGAGCTCCTCTCGGACGACGCCGAGGCGGAAGTCGTCCTCACCGCCGGCGGCGGCCGATTCGTCCCCCGTGAGCTGGCGCTGCCCGCCGCCGGCCCGGCGGTGGCCGCCTCCCCGGCGGCGGACTCGTTCGCACTGGACGTCCGTTCGCCCGGGCTCTCCTACCAGCTGGCCTGGGTGGAGCACGCCCCTGTCCCGGCGGGCCCCGGCCAGGTGGCCGTCGCCGTACGGGCGGCCGCGCTGAACTACCGGGACATGATGCAAGCGGTGGGACTGCTGCCCGCAGAGGCGGTCGAAGGGACGTACAGCGCGGTGGGCCTCGGCCTGGAGTGCGCCGGCGTCGTCACCTCCGTCGGACCGGACGTCACCGGCTTCCGGCCCGGCGACCGGGTGTACGGACTGGCGCCGGCCGCCCTCGCCTCGCACACCGTCACTGCGCACCAGGCCCTCGCGCACATCCCGGAGGGGATGGGTTTCGCCGAGGCCGCCACCCTGCCCGTCGCCTTCTCCACCGTGCACTACAGCCTGGACCAGCTGGCCCGGCTCAGGGCCGGGGAGACAGTACTGGTGCACGGCGGTGCGGGCGGAGTCGGCCTCGCCGTCCTCCAGTACGCGCGGATGCGCGGGGCCCGCGTCATCGCCACAGCGGGCACTGCCGCGAAACGGGAACTGCTGCGGCACCTGGACGTCGACCACGTCCTGGACTCCCGCAGCCTGGAGTTCGCCCCCGGCGTCATGGCGGCCACCGGCGGAGAGGGCGTCGACGTCATCGTCAACTCCCTCGCCGGCGAGGCGATCACGCGCGGCCTGGAACTCCTGCGCCCCGGCGGCCGCTTCATCGAACTGGGCAAGCGCGACATCTACGAGAACAAACCGCTGCTCCTGCGCCCGTTCCGCAACAACATCGCGTTCTTCGGCGTGGACCTCACCGCCCTCGCCTTCGACCCGGTCCATGGTGCGGCGCTGTTCGCGGCCGTTGCCGCCCGCGTACGCGAGGGGGCGTACCGGCCGCTGCCGCACAGCGTGTACCCCGCCGCGCGGGTGGCGGAGGCGTTCCAGCTCCTCCAGCACTCCCGCCATTCCGGCAAGGTCGTCATCGCCTTCGACCCGCTGGACGAACCCGTCCCCGTGGAGCGGCGCGGGCGGGCGCCGCGCCTGGACGCGGAGGGCACCTATCTGGTCACCGGCGGCCTCGGTGGCTTCGGGGCCGCGACGGCCGGCTGGCTCGCGGAGCGGGGCGTGCGTCACCTCGCGCTGGTCAGCCGCCGGGGCGAGCAGGCGCCCGAAGCCCCGGCCGTGCTGGCCGGCCTCGCCGCGCGCGGAGTACAGGCCACCGCGTACGCCGCCGATGCCGCCGACCTCGCGGCCATGCGGCGCGTCATCGAGGAGATCGACGCGGGCGGGCACCCGCTGCGCGGCGTCGTCCACTGCGCGATGCAGCTGGAGGACGACCTGCTGACCGAGCTCACCGACGAACGGTTCGCGGCCGCGCTGTCCCCGAAGGCGGGCGGCGCGATGGTGCTGGACCAGCTCCTCGACGGGCGCGAGCTGGAGATGTTCCTGATGTACTCATCGGGCACGACCACGTTCGGCAACATCCGCCAGACCAACTACGTCGCGGCCAACCTCTGGCTGGAAGCGCTGGCCCGGCACCGTCGCGGCCGTGGGGCCGCCGGACAGGCGATCGCCTGGGGAGCCATCGGTGAGACCGGCTATGTCGCCCGCAACGAGCTGACGCGGATCCTCGCCTCCGCCGGGATCGAGCCGGTGTCGCTCCGGGAGGCGTTCACCGCCGCCGGCCTGCTGACGGGCAGTGACCTCGACGTGGCCGGTGCCGGCCGTTACAACTGGGGGCACCTGCGCCGTCTGCTGCCCGCTCTCGCCGCACCCAGGTGCGCCACGCTGCTCCCGGAGAACATGGCGGAGGCCGACTACACCCGGGAGGAGATCCTGCGGGCACTCGCGGCCATGTCCGTCGAGGACGCGACGCGCGCCATCGCCGATACGCTCGCCCGCCTCCTGGCCGACGTCCTGCACCTGGACCACACGGAACTCGACCACCACCGGCGGCTCGACGAGTACGGCCTGGACTCCCTCATGATCGCCGAGCTGCTGGTCTCCGTACGGGGACGCTTCGACATCGACATCCCGCCCATGGAACTGCTGCGCAGCGGCGGCACCATCACCGACATCGCCCAGCTGGTCCTGCTGCGCCTCGGCCTCTCGGGACCGTCCGGAACCGCCGCCGGTGGCGGGACGGCCGCCTCCGAAGCGGCCGCGGGGCCGTCCAAGGACCTGGTGTCTCCGCTCGGATGAGGGATCGGGGGATCGGGGGATCGCAGCGGCCGCAGGGGGCCGAGGGACAGCGTGGGGCCCAGGGACAGCGCAGGAAGGACATCGATGGCACGTCATCGCGCGACGGGGCGCCGTTCACGAAGACGCGGCGCCGCCGCGCCCGCCGCGGGCACCAGCTGGCGGCGGGTGGCCGTGGCCGCCGTGCTCGCACTGGCCGGCTCCGCGACGACGGTGTGGGGCACCACGGCGGCCGGAGTGCCCGTCGGCTTCGCCGTCTCGGGCAGCACCTTCCAGGTCACCGCGGACCAGCTCAACGGGCGCGACGCCGTCCAGTACGCGTCGTTCGACAAGGACGCGCGCGGCCGCAGCCGGCCGGTGGCGGTGGCGCGGATCGGCCACGCCCGGCTCACCAACGTCTGTCAGTCCTCGGTGGCGCATACCCCGTTCGGTCCGGTGACCCTGACCATCCGCGGCGACCGCGGCGGCCTGGTGACCGCGGAGGACCTGGTGATCGACCTCGAGCAGGTGCGCGGCGATCTGCGCTTCGGCGACGTCCAGATGGGACGGGACGCCTCCAGGCTGGACGCCGCCGGTGCGCTCACCGGCGCCGTCCTCGGGGCGTACGGCCAGCAGGCGCGGACGCTGGACATCACCGATATGCGGCTGAGCGCCTGGTCCCTGGCCGCCGGCTCGTTCTCCCTGCGCGACGCGGCGATGTCCATCCGCCCCGGGAACCGCCCATGCAGCTGAAAGCCCCGCTCGCCGTCCGCGGCCGCCCGTGGGCCGCGGCGGCCCTGCTCTGCGCGGCCGGAGCGGAGCTGGCGTACTTCCCGCTGCGGCGCCCCGAGTACCTCGGCTTCCAGGGGACCGCCGCCACCTCGGCGCTGCTGATCGCCGGCGCCCTCGTCGGCTGCGGCCTCCACACGGCCGCGCGGCCCCACCGGGCCACGGTCAGCGGGGTCGCCGCGATCGTGCTGGCGCTGCTCTCCTTCCCGCTGGCCAATCTCGGCGGGTTCTTCGCCGGCATGCTCCTGGCAGTCGCCGGCGGCGCGCTCGCCGTCGGGTGGCGGACCGGTGACACCGGCGGCCGCACCGGCCCGGATGCCCCACCCCCGGTGCCGGGCGGCAAGGCGGCCGAATGAGGCGGATGTCCGGCCGTACGCTGGCCGCCGCCGTCCTGATCCTGCCGGCCTCCGCCCTCGCGGCACCGGACGCGAACGGCACCCGCCCGGGCGCCGTCACCGCCGTGCCCCCCGGGACGGCGGGTCCGGCCGCGCCCGTACCCGTGGCGGCCACGGGGAGGACGCACCGGGCCGTCGGCCGCTGCCGGCCGCTGCCGCCGGCGGCCGACCCCGGCACGGCCACTCTGGCACAGGCCCGGGTCCTCGCCCGGTGTCTCACCTCGGCGGACGGCGGTCCCCGGCCGCAGCCGAACGGTCCCACCGCGGCCGGGGAAAGGGGCGGGGACACCTCGGTGGCGGCCCGGACCCTGCGGGTCACCGGCCTGCTGTGCCCGCTTCCCGCGCCGACCGGGGCTCTGTGCCGCGCCCGGTCCGTGACCCTGCAAGGCGCCCGGATCGTCTACGGCGCCGGGTCCGGCATCTGCCTGTCCGCGCCCACGGTCACCGCCCGCGGGGACATCCGGCTCGCGGCGCGCTGGATCAGCGGCCGCCTCCTCGGCCTGCTGCCCGTGGGCTTTCCCACCTCCCTGTTGCCGCCGGTGCCCGTCCCGTACGCCGCCCTGACCGATGTCCGTATCGCCGGACTCCGCCTCCGGGCCGGTGAAGTCACCGCCGTCCACGGCCGGATCACCCCGGGCAGCGAATGTTTTCAGCCAGCCCAGTGGCCGGAAATTCCCGGCGGATCGCCGTCGGTAGGGGATGACGCCACGGGATGACACTCGGCTCGAAAGACGACCGGAGAGCTGAGTTACCGTGAAGAAAAGGAATCCGACGGATGCATGGTGGCAGCCGGAAACGGAATGGCGGCCGGCCGGCATCCCCTTTCCGCCAAGTCGGCTGTCGCCGGGAACATCGCGCATGACATAACATCACCGATCGAAGTCCCCAGCACGGAAAGGCGTTCGAGGGGGCCCCACCGGGTTTCCTGTACGTCTGCCGCTGACTCCACACACGAGCTGGTGCCGCACACCCCGTGGTACCGGTTTCCTCTGCATGCCGAAAAACAGGAATCAATGCCCGTTCAACCATTGCCGGAACTCATACGCTTCGTGCGTCGCAACTCACCCTTCTACCAGGACCTCTACGCCGGACTGCCGGACCGGGTGGAGGAGTTGACGGACCTGCCGGTCATCCCGCACGACGCATTCTGGCGAGCCAACACACCCCGCCACAACCGCCTTTTGACCGGGCCGCTCGATGAGGCGGTGATCTTCAAGAGCGGCGGAACGACCGGCGCTCCGAAGTTCTCCGTCTATACCCGTGAAGAATGGCGAGAATTCACCTCCGCGTTCGGCGCCGGACTCGTCGAAGCCGGACTGCGCCCCGGCCACCGGGTCGCCGACCTCTTCTACGCCGGGGAACTCTACGCAAGCTTCAACTTCATCCTGGATTCCCTCCACCGCGCCCCCGTGGCCAACGTACGGCTGCCGATAGGGGGTGCCGCGCCGCTCGAATCGACCGTCGGGACGCTGGAGGAATTCGACGTCGATGTCGTCGCCGGCACCACCACGACGCTCTGCTCCCTGGCCGACCACCTCGTCGGCGAAGGGCGCCAACTCCCCGGCGTGGAGATCCTTTTCTTCGGCGGCGAGGGGCTGTTCGAGGACCAGCGCCCGCTGCTCGCCAAGGCGTTCCCCCGGGCGGAGGTCCGCTCCATCGGATACGCCGGTGTCGACTCCGGCCTCCTCGGGCAGGCCGTACCGGGGGCCGATCCCCGCGTCCATCGGGCCTTCACACCCCACACCGTCGTCGAGATCCTCGACGAGAACACCGGCGAGCCCGTCACCCGCAACGGCGTCACGGGCCGTGTCGTGGTCACGGACCTGCGCCGACGGCTGATGCCCGTCCTCCGCTACCCGGTGGGCGACCGGGCCGAATGGACCGACGTCGACGCCGGGCACTTCCGTATCCTCGGCCGCGCCGAGGAGGGCGTACGCATCGGCGTGGTGTCCCTCTACACCCAGGACGTGCACGACCTCGTGCGTGCCGCGGACCCGACCGGCCAGGTGACCGGCGTGCAGCTGGTGATCCGCCGCTGGGACGGCCGGGACGGACTGGTGCTGCGGCTGGCCGCCGACGAAGCGGCGGTCGGCGGGTATCCGGCCGCCGGCGGCCCCGGAGATCCGGGCGGCCTCGGGCATCTGACCGGCGCTGTCACCAAGGAGCTCCTCGCGGCCCGGCCGCTGTACGCCGCGGAGGCCGACGGCGGACGCATCCACCCGCTCGCCGTGGAGTGGGTCCGGCACGGCGAACTGGCCGTCAACCCCCGCACCGGCAAGCTGATCCGCGTCCTCGACGAACGGCCGCACTCATGACGCCCGCACCGGCCCGGCGCCGTCTCCCCGTCGTCCTGCGCAACCGGGCCTTCGGCACCGTGTGGGCCGCGCAGGTACTCACCCAGGCCGCGAGCCGGATGTTCCAGGTCGGCGTGGTGTGGTGGCTCATCGCCCACGCCGTCGGCAGCGGCGGTGACCGCGGCCTCGCCTCCGGGGTGTTCCTCGCGGTGAGCACGCTGCCCGCGGTGGCGCTCGCCCCGCTGGTGGCCACCGTCATCGCGCGCTGCCGGCACCGTACGGTGCTGGCCTCGGCGGCCGCCCTGGCGGGCCTGGTCGCCGCCGCCACCGCCGGATGGACCTATGTCGCGCCGCCGCCCATGGCCGCCGCCTACGGTGCCGCGCTGCTGCTGGCCGGCTGCCAGGCGCTCTTCGATCCGTGCCTGACCACCTCCGTACCCGAACTCGTCGACGACGCCGACATCGAGGAGGCGACCGGGTTCGAACTCGCCACCCAGTCCCTGGCCGGCCTGGCCGGCGGGCTGCTGGGACCGCTCATCGTGGACGCCTGGGACCTGGCGGGGATCGTCTCCGGATGCGCCGGCGCGTACCTCACGGCCGCGCTGCTGGTATCCGTCACCCGGTTCCCCCGGGGCGCCACGGGCCCGGACGGCGCCGACCCGGCGGACGGCGCACCGCCCCGACGGACGCTGCGTCAGATCCTGGCCGACCACCGCTTCATCAGGCGCGTACTGCTCTGCTTCGCCGCGGCGAACGTCTTCACCACCGCGGTGTACGTGGTCATGCCCCTGTACACCCGGTCCGTGCTGCACGCGCAGGGCTCCACCGTCGCCGCGCTGGAGGCGGCCCTGGGCGCCGGCACGCTGCTCGGGTCGTTCACCGGTGCGCGGCTGCGAGGTTCGGCCACCACCGTCGGCGCGGCCTGCCTGGCGCTGATGGCCGCGGCCCTCGGGACGCCGGGCCTGCTCGCCGACCGGACCGCCGCCATCGGGGCCCTGGTCGTCGCGGGCTGGTGTGTGGGCGCCATCGGGGTGCGGTTCGTCGCGCTGTTCCAGCGGCTGGTCCCGGCCGAGGACAAGCCGGGCTTCTTCGCCATGATGCAGGCGCTGCTCGGCGCGACCTTCCCGCTGTCCTCACTCGTCTTCGGCGCCCTCGGCGACCACCTGTCACCGCAGGTCCTGTGCCTGCTGCAGGCCGTCGGGCTGGTCCCGGTCGCCGCGGCCCTGTGGTGGTCCGGCCGGCGTACCGGTGCCCTGCCGGAGGCCGACTCCGCCGCTCCGGCCGCGTCCGGTTCCCCCTCCGCCCCCGCCGAGTCCGCCGAGCCGGTCGAGCCGGTCGGGCCGACCGGGCCGGTCGAGTCCGCCGTCGGCACCGCGCCGCTGGGGGACGTCCGATGACGCTCACCATCCGGCCGGCCGCGCCCCAGGACATCGCCGAACTCCGGCAGCTGTACTTCGAGGTGTACGGCCACGGCTACCCGGTGGCCCTGGGCAGCGATCCGACCGAGATGCACCGCCTGATCACCGACCCGCACTGCCACTGGCTCACCGCGCGCCGGACCGGCACCGGCGAACTGGCCGGGTCCGCGGTCGTGCAGACCGACCCGGGCAACCGGGTCGGCAAGCTCGTCGGCCTCGCGGTCCACCCCCGTCACCGCCAGCACGGTCTGGCGAGCCGGCTGACGGGGGCGGTCACCGCCGATGCCTTCGCCACCGGCGCCCTCGATTCCATCCACACCACCGTCCGGCTGGTCACCCAGGCCCCGCAGCGCGTCGTGGCCCGCAACGGGTACCGGCCGCTCGGCCTGCTGCCCAACGCCGCCGATGTGTCCGGCTGCGAGACCCTCGCCCTGTTCGCCTGCTACGCCGACGGCGTCCTGGACCGCCGTGAACCGGTCGCCGCCGTGCCTGAAGCGCTGATGCCCCTGCTGGAAGCGGCCGACGACACCGTCGGCATCTCCTCCGCCGGGGTCCGGGCGCTCGCCCCCGGGGACGCGGAGCTCCCGGCCGCCACCGCGGCCGCGCACCCGAAGGTCCGCACCGCCATCGAAGTGATCACCGCCCCCGGCTTCGTACGCCGACGGTTCCGCGATCTCTTCCCCGATCCCGCGGGCCCCTACGTCCCGCTGCATACCCCGAACACGGTGCTGACACCGCCGAACGGCGAGTTCGAGATCTACGCCGACCTCGACCCGGCGGCCGGCAGCTGCGCCCTCGTCGCGGTGCACCCGTGCCCGTCGGCCGCCACCCGAGCCCTCGACTCGCTCACCGCGGCCCTCAGCCGGGCGGGCGCCGACTACGTCGAGACGCTGGTGCCGCTGTCCGACACCGCGGGGCTGTGGGCGTTCCTCTCCGCCGGCTTCGTGCCCAGCGCCTGCTATCCGGCCATGCGCCGGGTCGGCGACCGCTTCCACGACTACGTCGTCCTCTCCCGTACCGACCGTCAGATCGACTTCCGGACCACCGCCGTCAGCACGCTGCTCCAGCCGTACCTGGCCGCGTACCTGACCTCCTGGACGTCGACCTACCTGCCCCGTCACGAGGTTGTCCGATGAACCCCCATCTCGCCCCCGTCGAGGTCCCCGACCCGACGGCCCTCGCCGCCGTCCAGCGCCTGTGCGACCTCACCTCGCCCTACGCAAGCGGACCGGAGACGGACGCCCTGTTCGCGACCGCCATGGCCGAGTCCCACGCCTGGCACGCGGAGCGCTCCCCGCTCTTCCGCTCCCTCCTCGCGGACACACCCGAGGTTCCGGCGCCCACCGTCGGCGCGGCCGTCCGTACCCCGCTGCTGCACGCCAACTTCTTCAAACGGCACGAGGTGCTGTCCCTGGCGCGCGACGAGGTCTTCCTGCATCTCACCTCGTCCGGCACCACGGGCCAGAAGTCGCAGATGTTCTTCGACGAGTGGACCATCCGCGCCGCGCAGCGGATGGTGGCCCGCGTCTTCGACCACTACGGGTGGATCACCCCCGATCAGCCCGCCAACTACCTCCTCTACAGCTACGAGCCCGCGCCGGAGGTCCGGCTGGGCACCTCCTTCACCGACAACTACCTCTGCGACTTCGCGCCGGTGCGGGACACCACCCACGCCCTGCGGCACACCGGGACGGGCCACGAATTCGACGTGCACGGCTGTATCGCCGCTCTCCGGCGCTACGCCGAAGAGGAGCTGCCGGTACGGATCCTGGGCTTCCCGGCCTTCCTGCACTTCACCCTGGAGCGCATGCGGGCCGGCGGCATCCCGCCGCTCCAGCTCCCGGAAGGCTCGCTGGTCGTCCTCGGCGGCGGCTGGAAGGGCCATGCCGACCGGCAGATCGCCAAGGAGGACTTCTATGACGAGGTGACCCAGCAGCTCGGCATTCCCCCGGAGCGGATCCGGGACACCTACGGCTCCGTCGAGCACTGCGTGCCGTACATCGAGTGCGCCCACCACCGGCTGCACGTACCGGTCTGGTCCCGCGCCGCCGTACGCGACACCCGGACCCTGCGACCGCTGCCGTACGGCGAGCGCGGCTACCTGCACCTGGTGTCCCCGTACATCACCTCGGTCCCGGCGCAGAGCGTCGTGATGGGGGACCTGGCCTCGCTGCACCCCGGCGACGAGTGCGGCTGCCCCGTGGACACACCGTGGTTCACGATCCACGGCCGCGCCGGGGTGAGCCGCAACCGCAGCTGCGCGGTCGCCGCCGCCGAACTCCTGAAGGGAATGTCATGACCTCCGAACTCCACTTCTGGCAGGGCTCGTTCATCGGCGCCGACGAGGCGGCCGACCGGCTCGCCGAACTGCCCGCCGTCGTCGAACGCGCCCTCGCCGAGCCGTTGTCCGCCGAGACCGTGCTGGTGGCCTGCGACACCCTCGGCCGCGCCCTGCGCGATCCGGACGGTGACGTGCACGCCGGGCTCCTGGTTCACCTGACCGAGGGCGTCCCGGCCACCGACCGCGCGGAAGCCGCGGCCACCCTCGCCGAGATCGCGGACGCCCTCGCCCGGCCGGCCCTCGAACGCAAACTGCGGCGCGAACTCGGCGGTCCGCGTCCGGAGCGGTTCACCCGTCCCGACGCCCGCGAGACGGTCTACGAGGCGTGGGCCCCGGTGGGCCTGGTGGTCCACATCGCCCCCGGCAATGCCGCGACGGTCGCCCCCCTGAGCGTCGTGGAGGGCCTGCTCGCGGGCAATGTGAACGTGCTCAAGACCAGCAGTTCCGACACCCCGCTCGCGCAGCACCTGCTCGCCGAACTCGCCGCCGCGGACCCGACCGGGGCCATCGGCCGCCGGATCGTCGCGCTGCGTTTCCCGTCCCGCCGCCAGGACCTGATGCGGTTGCTGTGCGCGCCCGCGGACGCCGTGGCCGTCTGGGGCGGCGAGGACGCCGTGCGGGGCGTCGCGGCCCTCATCCCGCCCGGCTGCCGGCTCGTCGAATGGGGTCACAAGATCTCGTTCGGCTACCTCACCCGCGACGCTGCGAGGGACCGGGACAGCCTCGCCGCGCTCGCCACCGACGTCTGCCGGGCCGAGCAGCAGGCGTGCTCCAGCCCGCAGGTCATCTACCTCGACACCGGGGACCACGGTGACGCGGGGACCGGTACGGACAGCGGGACCGGTACGGACAGTGAGACCGGCACGGACAGCGGGACCGACGGTGACGCCGCGGCCTCCGCCGTCGCCGACGAACTCTTCGCCTTCGCCGAGCGGTTCGCCGCCGTACTCGACGAGGTCTCCGCCGGCTTCCCCGCCCCGCACCCCGAACCGGAGGCCGACCCGGCCGAGCAGGCGGAGATCACCACGACCGAACTGGTCGCCCGGGCCGAACAGCATCTGGGGCTGACGAAGGTCATCACCGCCGACGACGGCAGCTGGCGCGTCTTCGCCGACGTCCGTCCCACCCTCACCGCCTCCCCGCTGCACCGCACCGTCTGGATCAAGCCGCTCCCCCGCCAGGAGATCACCGCGACCCTGCGGCCCATGCGCCGGTACCTCCAGACCGCCTCGGTGGGCGGCAGCCGCGCCGACATCGCCCGGCTGTCCAGGGCGCTCGTCACCGCGGGCGTCCAGCGGATCACCCCACTCGGCGCGATGCTCGACAGCTACCACGGCGAACCGCACGACGGCGTCTACGCCCTCCAGCGCTACAGCCGCCGGGTCAGCGTGCAGGCCACCGGTGCGGAGTTCGCCGCCACCCCGTGCCTGGACGACCTGATCGCCCCCGCCGCACCGCCCGCCGCCCCCACCGGCCCGCTCATGGACAAGTCCGCGGCCCAGGACCAGCTGCGCTCCCTCGCACCCGAGCACGCCCAGCTCTACTTCCGCAGCGGCGGCACCACCGGCGCCCCGGCCCTGTCCGTCTTCACCTGTGACGACTACGACACGCAGATGCGCGCCTCGGCACACGGTCTGCTCGCCGCGGGCTTCGACCCGGCCCGCGACCGCGCCGCCAACCTCTTCTACTGCGGGGAGATGTACGGCAGTTTCATCAGCTTCTTCTCCATCCTGGAGCGGCTGAACGCCACCCAGATCCCGATGGCCGCCGGCCCCGACCACGAGGCCATAGCGGAGGCCCTCGTCACGTACCAGGTGGACACCCTGTTCGGCATGCCGTCCTACCTGTGGCAGCTGTTCCACACCCAGCGTGAGCGCCTGCGCTCCTACGGCGGTATCCGCAAGGTCTTCTACGGCGGAGAGCACTTCACCACCGAGCAACGCCGCATTCTCACCGAGGAGTTCGGCGTGCTGCTCATCCGCTCCGCGGCGTACGGGAGCACGGATCTGGGGCCGCTGGGCTACCAGTGCGCCCATGCCCGCGGCACGGAGCACCACGTCCTGACCGACCTGCACACGCTGGAGATCCTCGACCCGCAGGAGGACCGGCCGGTCCCCGCGGGGCAGCCGGGCCGGCTGGTCTTCACCACCCGGACCCGCGCCGGCCAGCGCCTGGAGCGCTACCAGATCGGTGATCTGGGCCGGGCCGTGGACGGGGTGTGCCCCTGTGGCAGCCGGACCCCGCGCATCGAACTCCTCGGCCGCTACGGCGACGTGTTCCGCATGGGCACCTACCACTTCAACTACCGCCGCTTCACCCGGGCCGCCGAGGAACACCTCGGGTACCGGGGCGAGTTGCAGCTCGTCCTGACCTCCGCGGCCGACCGCGAGCACCTGACCGTCCGCCTGGACGAGCGGTACGCCCCCGACCCGGACGAGGCCCGCACGACGCTGCTCGCCCACATCCCGGAACTGGGCTCGGCGGCCGGCGCGGAAGCGCTGCTGACCTGCACGGTCGAGACCGCCGACACGCTCGCCTTCGAACGCACCCCCACCAGCGGCAAACTCCGTACCGTCATCGACCGCCGAGCGTCGGTCACGGCCTGACGCGAGGCGCGCGCCTCTGCCCTCTGACCGCTGACCTCTGCCCCGGAGGTCCCGGCCGGCGCTGGATACCGCAGCCGGCCGGGACCTCCTTTTTGCTGATCGAACAGGCTAGAGTCAGGCCGAATATTCCGCCTAAGCGAAGGAGTTACCTATGTTAGGAAGAAAAAGACGCATACGTGCCGTCTTTGCCCTTTTTGCCGCGACCGCAACCGTCGCGCTCGGCCTGACCGGCACACCGGCAGCGGCCGCGGAGCAGGCGCCGGGTGCAGCCGACCTGGCCCAGGTCACGCTGAAGAACGTCAACAACGGCCGCCACCTCGATGTACAGAACGGCAACCCGGGCTCCGGAGCGATCGTCGTCACCAACTCCGCGCCGGGCTACAAGCAGGACTGGCACATCAATCCGGTCGGCAACGACGGCGCCTTCAACCTGGTGAACACCGCGACCGGCAAGTGCGTCACCGCCGGGCTGCCGCTGCGCCAGCAGCCGTGCGACGGAACCGGCAGCAAGAAGTGGTACTTCCAGCCCGTCCCCGGGAACGGCACCAGGGCGAACGCGTTCATGGTCCGTAACGCCGGGAGCAACAAGTGCCTCGACGTCGTCCTCGGCGCCACCTACAACGACGCCTGGACCCAGACGTACAGCTGCAACAACACCCGCCCCCAGCAGTGGACCCTGCCCACGCAGGCCGCCTCCGACGCGGCGTTCGCCCTCGCCGTCGACTACGCGGCGTTCCGCTGCGCGAAGGACACCTCCACCTGCTCCTGGTCGAAGGCCGCACAGACGCCGGCCGCCCCGCTGCCGAAGCAGTGCATCTCCCCGGTCTGGTACAACGGCACCACCGAGCCCGTGCCGTGGACGTTCTCGCTCAACACCACCACCGGCTGGACCACCGAGCTCGGCTTCCAGCTCCAGACCAGCCTGCAGGGCGGCGGCGGAGAGCTCGCCCCCTTCCAGGCCACCGTCGCCCACACCGTGACCGGTAACGTCAGCATGAACCTCCAGAAGGAGCTCGGGAATTCGCTCACCGTGACGGTCCCGCCGAAGCAGTACGGGTGGGTGGCCCTGTCGGAGCTGGCCACCAAGGTCTCCGGTGAGTGGACGTTCGACGCCAACGGCTTCCCGTGGACCGCGCAGGACACCATCACCGTCCCGCTGAAGTCCGGCGACGGCGGAGCGAGCATCTACATGGCGCAGACCAGCGACGCCTTCACCGGCTGCGACAAGTAGAAGATCGCCGCTCAGGTGGCGCTTCGGGCCCGGTCGGCCATGGTCGACCGGGCCCACGGCGGTCCCCCGCCGGCCCCGCCGGCCGGCGGCCCTGACGACCATCGTGGGCGCACCCCACTCCGACCCGACAGATTCGCCCACACGTTCCCATGGCGCCTCGGCTTTCGATTTCATCGGCCCCGATGGGCGGAATCCGTCGCAGGCACGTGCACCCCGCCGCGCACGGAGGGCGCCCCAGGTGGCCGGTCGCGGTTCACTCTCCAGGGGCATATGCGAGGGCTGGTCGCCGGTAGTACACCTGCGGGACCACCCGATGCCTGGTCTTGTGGAGTCGTCACGAGCACTACTGACCCAGGAGAGCCATGCGCCCATTCCCCCTGGCCAGTGCCCCGCACGGCGAGGTACCGGGCCGGCATCGAACGAGCAGACCCCCGCTGTCCCGCCGTGGCCGCCGCGTGTGCTGGAGCTCGGCCACCGTGCTGCTACTGTCCTGCGTACTGGTCGGGGGCGGTGTCGCCCCGCCGAACCCCGTGCCCCGGCCCCCGGCCCGTTACCCCGTGCGCGTCAGCGCCTACGTGGCCAACAGCGGATCGGCGACCGTCTCGGCCTATGACACCCGCCTGGAACGCCGGCTCGGCGACGCCCATGTGGGCAACGGCCCCACCGGGGTGGGAGCGGCTCCGGACGGCGACGCGGTCTACGTCGCCAACAGCCGCTCCAACTCCGTCTCCTGCGTCAACACCGCCACCCGGATGACGAAGGCCACCGTGCCGGTCCAGCAGCGGCCCTTCGCGGCGGTGCCGACCCGGGACGGCCACAAAGTGCTGGTGACCAACTTCGGCTCGGACACCGTCTCGGTCCTCAAGGCCGAGGACTGCAAGGTGGTCGCCACCGTGCCCGTGGGGCCGCTGCCGCACAGCATCGCCACGGTGCCGAACGGAAACGCGTACGTCACCGACAACGGCGGCGGCTCGGTGACCGTGCTCAACCCGGCCTCGCATGCGACCCAGAACATCCCGGTGGGAGACTTCCCCAGCGGGATCAGCGCGCTGCCCTCCGGCAAGCAGGTGTTCGTCTCCAACACGGGTTCCGGCACGGTTTCGGTCATCGACACCCACACCAACAAGGTGGTGGCCAACCTGCCGGCCGGCCAGGCGCCACTGGGGAACGCGGTCAGCCCGGACGGCAAGCGCCTCTACGCCGCCGATACGGCCCGGGACCGCCTGCTGATCATCGATATCCCCGCCCGCCATATCGTCGGCGAGGTTCCGGTCGGCGTCCAGCCGGAGGGAGTCGCCGTCACCCCCGACGGCCGGCGGGTATGGGTGACCAATGAGAAATCCGACACCGTATCGGTCATCGACCCCTTCACCCAGCGGGTCCGCGCCACCCTGCCGACCGGACACGAGCCCGAAGGCATCGCCATCACCCCACGCTGAGCGGGCTGCCTCGCAGCAGTAGCGCCTTGAACAGGCCATGCCCCGGCCTCAGGAGGGCGGGTACGCCGCCAGCCAGGCGGCGATGGCCTGGGCGATGGGCTGGTCGGTGTCGAGCTGGATGAAGCCGAACTGGCCGCCCTGGTTGCATTCGAGGAACCACCAGGTCCCGTCGCGGTCCTCGGCGAAGTCGAATGCCCCGTAGGCGAGTTGGGCGGTGGTCAGGTAGGCGGTCACCGACCGGCGGACGAGGTCGGGAACCTCTGCGGGCTTCCAAGTGGCGTTCTCCGTGAAGCGGCTGTCCACCTCGTCGGGGTCGGCTTCCTTACGGGCGGCGAAGAGCCGGCCGCCGACACCGGTCAGCCGGATGTCGGCCTGCTTGGGGACGAGTTGCTGGAGCAGGGTCGGGGCGAACGCGACCGCGGAGAAGTCGGCGTCGGGGCTGATACGGGTCGTGGGCAGCACCATGGGCGGGTCGCCGGGGTGCTGCCCGGAGACGGACTTGACCACGAGGTCCTGGTACGTGGCGGCGAAACGGCGGGCGACCGCGGGGAACGAGGTGATCAGCGTGGCGGGCACGGCGAATCCGCTCTGCTGGGCGATATGGAGCTGCCAGGGCTTGTGGCGGGCCTGGGCGGCGGCCGCGGGATGGTTCATCCAGCGGGCCCGGGTGGCGGTGAGCATGCCGTAGAGCGCCTGCTCGGACTCCGCGGTGAGCCACGCCGACCGTTCTCCGGCACGGGTACCCGGTGCGCCGGGCCGGCGGACCCAGACCGAACGCAGACTGCTCAGGCCCACCATGCGTTCGTCCGCCCTGAGGTAGCCCTGGAAGCCGTCGCCGCCGTAGTCCGCCGAGAGGGCGACTCTGCCGGGGAGGTCGGCGGGGTCGAGGCGGACGATCGGCACTCCGCGGTCCTGCAGGTTCGCGATGACCATGTCCGCGGTCAGGTCTTCCTCGCAGGTGAGCACCAGCACGGTCATCGACGGTCAATCGTCGAAGTGCGTCTTGGAACCGGCGGTGGAGGCGGTGGTGCCGGTGGCCAGCAGAACCGCCCGGCTACTGGTGGCCGGCCGGCCGTCGGGCAGGACGTTGAGTTGCCGCGCGGCGTCGTAGGTGTACGGCGTGGCGGCCTCCGGCTTCGCCGCCGGGCGGGCGTAGCTCAACGCAAACGGTCGCATACCTTCTCCTTCAAAGCCCCGTGGTCTGTCCCCATACCGCGGTCAGGGACGGGTATTTCGCCAAACAACTTTGCACAGATGACGCAACTGTTCGGTCAATAGTTGCTGCTTTTGATCGTTTCTCGCGAATCGCTTGACGGAACCGACGCCAGAACGTTTTCCGGACGAGCGCATGCCACTTGAGAGTGAGAACGGCACTACGCCGCGTATTCCCCCGCCATTACGCGGCGATAGGGCGCACGGCAGACTTATCGGCGCTTGCCGGCGCTTGTCGGGGAGCGCGCCGCTGCGGGCGCACGCTCCTTCCGGCCATCCGGCCGGAGTCGCCGCGGGCACCATCAAGAACACCCAACCAGGCCCAGGCGAGTGATCGGCCGGGCCGGCGCCGCCCGTTGCCTTGCGCCGTCCTGGCACTCGGCTCAGGCTCATCGTGTCCCGGAACAGCTCACGAGAAGCAAGCGCGAGGAGTGTTCGTCCATGGCGGTGTGCGAAGTGTGCGGCAACGACTACGAGATGGCGTTCGAGGTGCGCGCGGCCGGCGCCGAACACATCTTCGACAGCCTGGAATGTGCCGCCCAGAAGATGGCTCCGGTGTGCGAGAACTGCCACTGCCGCATCCTGGGCCACGGCCTCCAGTCGGACGGGCAGTTCTTCTGCTGCGCCCACTGCGCACGCCAGAAGGGACATGCGCAGCTCGTCGACCACGCCTGAGCCCCACCCTGCCCCGCCCCACCTCACCCCACCTCCCCCGCCTCCAGAGTTGAACATGTTCAAAAGCAGGTCTACAGTCCTCGGCACAGCAAGTTTTTGAACACGTTCAAGAGGGGCTGGGGAATGGACCTCACTGTCGTCGCGTACGTCGTCTACCTGCTCATCAGCATCGGTCTCACCGTGTGGGTCGCGCGGACGCTCAGCCGAGCCGGGCGGATCTTCCTCTCCGATGTGCTGCACGGGAACGAGAAGCTCGCCGACGCCGTCAACCATCTGCTGGTGGTCGGCTTCTACCTCGTCAATCTCGGTTTCGTCACGCTGTACCTGCGTTCCGCCGACGCGGTGGACGACGCCCGGGAGCTGGTCGAGGCGCTGTCGGTGAAGCTCGGCGTGGTCCTGCTGGTCCTCGGCGTGCTGCACCTCGGCAACGTCTACGTACTGAACAAGATCCGGCGCCGCGGGCTGATGGAGCGTGAGCAGGTGCCGCCGGTCGCGCCGACCGGCTGGACGAAGCCGGGTGACGGGGCGTTCGCGCCGGGCACGGGGGCGTGAGCACCTTGACCGCCCTCGACGACCGGGACCGGGGCCTGCGGGCCCCGGCCCCGGCCCCGGTCCCGGTCCGCCGGCTGACAGTCCTGTACGACGCCGGCTGCTCGCTGTGCACCTTCGTACGGAACTGGCTCGTACGGCAGCGGCAGCTCGTACCGCTGGATCCCGTCCCGGCCGGCTCCGGGGAGGCACGGCGGCGCTTCCCGGAACTCGACCATGCGGCGACGCTGCGCGAGATCGCCGTGGTCGGGGACGCCGGGCAGGTCTACACGGGGGCGGCGGCGTGGGTGGTGTGCCTGTGGTCCCTGGCCGGGTACCGGCCGATGTCCCACCGGTTCGGCTCCCCGTCGGGCGCGCCGCTGGCGAAGGCGGCCGTGCTCGCGGCCGCCAAGTACCGCGACGCGGCCACGCGGACGCCCGTCCCGTCCGTGTGGCAGCCCCCTCCCGCCGCGCCCGCCCCGCCATGGGGCCTGCGGGCCGACGGCCCGAACGGCGGCTGGGTGTACGACCCCGCCCGCGGCTGGACCGCCATCCCGCCCACGGCCGCGCCGGCCGCCGGACCGGACGCCTGTGCCGGTGGCTGCGCCGTCCCCGATTAGGCTCGCAGCCATGGAACAGGCGGAGAAGACGGCGACCCCGAAGAGCCCGCGGAAGGGCGCCCCGAAGAGCGAGCAGACCCGGACCCTGATCATGGAGACGGCGCTGCGCCTCTTCCAGGAGCATGGTTACGACAAGACCACGATGCGGGCCGTCGCCAAGGAGGCCGGTGTCTCGGTCGGCAACGCGTACTACTACTTCGGCTCCAAGGAGCACCTGATCCAGGGGTTCTACGACCGGATCGCCGAGGAGCACCAGGCGGCCGTCGTGGAGGTGCTGGCCACGGAGAAGGACCTCGCGGCGCGGCTGCGCGGGGTCCTTCTGGCCTGGGTGGACACCGCCCAGCCGTACCACGAGTTCGCGGCGCAGTTCTTCAAGAACGCCGCCGACCCCGAGAGCCCGCTCAGCCCCTTCTCCCCCGACTCCGCCGGCCCCCGGGATGCCGCGATCGACGTGCACCGGCGGGTGCTGGCCGGGTCCACCACGAAGGCCGACCCGGAACTCGCCGAACCGCTGCCCCGGTTGATGTGGCTGACGCAGATGGGCCTCGTACTCTTCTGGGTCTACGACCGCACCCCCGATTCCGCGAACACCCGCCGTCTCGCCGAGCGCATCTCCCCGATCGTCGCCCGGGCGATCGCACTCACCCGGTTCCGGCTGCTGCGTCCGCTCGTACGGGAACTGAACGAGCTGGTCGGTGACTTCATGCCGACAGCGGCCGGGATGGCCGCGTCGGGCCCCAAAGCCACCCGCACCGAGCGGAAGCAGCCCTAGAACCATCCACTAGTGCACTATTTGCACAGAAATCCATCACTCGGATATTTGTCCGGAAAATGGCTCCCCATCGGCGCATGACCGAGTCACGCTGGGCCGCACTCTCACGTCATCCGACGGCGGCACATGTCCCCGGCACCATGAGGAGTCCCATGAAGTCCAGGCGCCCCGAGGCCCACCGTTCGCAGTCCCGTCGTACGTGGTCCCTGCGTCTGACCACCGCGGGTGCGGCGCTCGGCCTCGCCGCCGTGATCGGCGCCGGTCCGGCGGTGGCGGCCGAGCCGACTCCGGCGGACATCCTGCGGGCCGGGGCCCAGAAGGGGGTCGCCGACGGATACCCGGGCGTGATCGGCCTCGTACGCAAGGGTGACACCACCCAGTACGTGCACGCGGGCGTCGGTTCGCTGGCCACCAAGGTGCCCGCCGACCCCAAGGCGCGGTTCCGGATCGGCAGCAACACCAAGGCCTTCACCGCCACCGTGCTGCTCCAGCTGGAGAGCGAGCACCGGCTCTCACTGGACGACACGGTGGCCAGATGGCTTCCGGGCGCGGTCGGCGCCAACGGCTACGACGGCTCGAAGATCACGCTCCGTCAGCTGCTGAACCACACCTCGGGGCTGCCCGAGTACGCCGGCAGCGTGGATGTGTCCGTGCCGTACGTCCTCAACACCGACCCCCGCCGGCCCTGGCCGCCGCAGACGCTGGTGAACATCGCCCTGAAGCAGCACAAGCCGAACAGCGCGCCGGGCCAGAAGTTCGGCTACTCCAACACCAACTACGTCCTGGCGGGCATGGTGATCAAGGCGGTCACCGGCAACGACGCCGCCACCGAGATCAAGCAGCGGATCATCGAGCCGCTCGGCCTGCGCGACACCACCTTCCCCACCTCCGACCCGGCCCTGTACGGCACTTACCTGCGCGGCTACATGTACCCGCTGGTCGGCGTCCTCATCAGGGACGTCACTGCCTCCAACGTCCAGGTCTTCGGTCCCGCCGGTGCGATGGTGTCGACCCAGGACGACCTGGCCGCGTTCGGGCGGGCACTGCTGACCGGGCGGCTGCTGCCGCCCGCGCAGATGGCGGAGCTCAAGACCACCGTCCCCATGAACGCCGAGGGAACCGCCGCATACGGGCTCGGCATCGAGCATCTGAAGCTGCCGTGCGGACAGTGGGCCTGGGGCCACAACGGCGCCGTACTCGGCTACTTCAGCGAATGGCTGACGAGCGAGGACGGCAGCCGGCAGGTGGTGCACGCCAACAACGAGTACCACATGATCGCGGGGACACCGGGGCAGCTCCACACCGGCGAAGCCGCCACGAAGGCGTACTGCGCGCTGTCCTGAGCGGCCGCGCCGTCCCGAGGGATCACGGAGTCATCTCGTAGGAACCGGCCAGTGCCTCGACCCGCTCCCAGACGCGCGCCGAGCGGGCCTCGTCGACCACCGGACGGCGGACCGCGGCCAGCGCCCAGCGCTGCTGCTCCGGGGTGGCGGAGTCCTTGCCGTGCAGGTCGACGGCGTGCGCGGAGAAGTCGCGGACGAGGACGGCGAAGAGTTCGTCGAGGACGTCCTGGTCCAGTCCGGTCAGGCGCGCCTGTTCCAGGATCAGCTGGCCGTGGACGACGAGCGCGAACAGCTGGCCGACGGAGAGGAGCAGATCGAGGTCGCGGCTCTGCTCCTCGTCCGGGGCGGCGGTGGTGACGAACTCGCACAGGGCGTCGGCCTGTTCGCGGAAGCGGGCGACGTTGGGGGCCTCGGCGTACGCGTCGTAGGCGGTGCGCCAGTCGTGGAAGCGGATGGCGCCCAGGCCGCGGGCCGGCCCCTGGTGGAAGAGGAACGTGTCATCGGCGGCGTCGAGGCGGGCCGGGACGGGCGCGTACTCGGCCGGGTTCAGCAGGTGATTGCCCATGAACTTGAGGATCAGGGCGAGGTTGACGTGGACCGTGCCCTCCAGCTTCGGCAGGCCCCGGATCTCGGTGGCCGCCTGGGCGAAGTAGGTGTCCTTCTCGAAGCCCTTGGCGGCGATGACGTCCCACATCAGGTCGATGACCTTCTCGCCCTCGGTGGTCACCTTCATCTTCGTCATCGGGTTGAAGAGCAGGTAGCGGCGGTCGTCGGGGCCGGCGGACCGGAAGTAGTCGACGGCGCGGTCGCTGAACAGCTTCATCCCGACGAGGCGGACGTAGGCATCGGTCAGCTCACGGCGCACGTGCGGGAAGGCGGTGACGGGACGGCCGTAGAGGACCCGGTGGTGGGCGTGGGTGACCGCCTCGTACATCGCGTGCTCGCAGATGCCGATCGACGCGGTGCAGAGGTTGAACTTGCCGACGTTGACGGTGTTGAGGGCGGCGTCGAAGGCGGCCCGGCCGGTGTGCAGGATGTCCTCGGGGCCGACCGGGTAGTCGTCGAGGCGGAATTCGCTGACGTACTTCGACGAGTCGACGACGTTCTTGACGAGGTGGTATGCGGGGTGGCGGCTGTCGGCGGCGAAGAAGACATAGCCGTCCGGGCCCTCGATGTCGGTGCGGCGGCCGAAGACGGAGACGAGTCCGGCGGCGTTGCCGTTGCCGATGTAGTACTTGGACCCGCTGGCCCGGAAGCCGCCGTTCTGGTCGGGCTCCAGCAGCATGCCGGTGGAGTAGATGTCGGCACCGTGGGCCTTCTCGGACAGGCCGAACGCGAACACCTCGCCCTGGGAGAGGAGTTCGGCGGCGCGGGCCCGGGCGGTGGCGTTGTCGCTCTGCCAGACCGGGCCGAGGCCGAGGATGGTGACCTGCCAGGCGTACCAGTAGTCGAGCCCGTAGAAGCCGAATATCTCGTTGAGGGCGGCGATCCGGGCGGTGTCCCAGCGCCGGTCCGGCTGCCCGTCGGCGGCGGAGGCGGGGGTGAGGAAGGTGGCGAACAGCCCTTCCTCGGCGGCGAAGGCGAGGAAATCCGCCAGCCAGGCGCGGGAGCGGTAGTCCTCGATGAGCTTCCGCTTGCCGCGGGCCTCGAACCAGTCGACGGTGGCGCGCAGCAGCCTGCGGGTCTCGGGGTCGAAGTGCGCCGGGTCGTAGGTGTGCGGGTGGAACAGCAGCGGATCCGCCATGGGTGTGCGCCTTTCCGGCTCGAGGGTCGCCCCCGATCCTTCTATGCAACTTGTTGCACAGACAAGCGGCACCGCCCGGGTGAGACACGGCTCACCCGGGCGGACGGAACACCGCGGGATCAGACAGGCGGCAGCTTTCCGCTGCCGAAGAGCTTGCGCTCGTCGTGCAGGGCGAAGGGGGTGGTCCTGAGGTCCACGATCTCGATGCCGAAGATCTTCAGTTGCAGCATCAGCTCGGTCTTCAGGTCGTAGCCCGCGCTCAGCGCCCAGGCCGGAGCGCCGCCGTCGGTGGCCGCCGCGGCCCGTCCGGTGAGGTGGACGGAGAGATCGCCGCCGACGCCCGCCGTGTCGTAGAGGAACACCTGGGCGCGCGCCCCGACGCGGGCGGTCGCGGAGGCCGCGCCCGCCACCCGGGGTGCGGCGCCCTTGGTCTGCTGTTGCGCCTTGTGCAGCGGCTGCCACCCGTGCGCGCGGTCGTAGTTCGCGCCGACGGCGAACGAACCGGAGGTGCGCTGGTCCGCGTCGAGCTCGATACTGCCGTCGGCGGTGAAGCGGTAGGTGAAGGTGACCTCGGTGCTGACCACGACCGGGACGGGGCCCACCCAGAAGACGTGCCGTCCGGTGACTGCCGCCAACGGCACCGCGGTCTCCCCGGTGTCCGCCGTTCCGCGCACCTTACCGTGCACCTGCCAGGCGTAACCGTAGGAGCCGCCGAGGCCGATGGCCGCGCGCTCCGGCAGCAGGTTCAGCCCGCCGCGCTTCTGGTATTGGAAGATCAGCTCGGGCCGGAACGTCACCTCGCCGGACAGCCGGGCCGGCGACTTACCGGTCGCCTCCACGCCCTTCGGCAGCGGCACATTGACCCCGAGCCGCAGACCGGCGGGCGTCTTCGACGCGGCCTTCGCCGCAGCGGGCGACAGCGCACCGGTACGCGACGAGGCGAGCGAGACGGTGTGCGCCGCACGGGCGCCGGAGCGGGTGAGCTGATCGCGTGCCGCGCCGGAGGCGGAGGCGGAAGCGGAAGCCGACGGGCTGGGTGAACCCGCGGGCGGCGTGCTCTCGCCCGCACCACCGGTGGTGACTCCGGCGTCGGCGCCACCGGTGCCGCCGGGCGACGGGCTCGCACCGTCGGGCGACGGAGTCGCGCCGTCCGACGGCGCGGCCGGGGTACCGCTGTCCTTGTCACCGCCGGCCGGCGGCTGCTGCACGGTGACGCCGGAAGAGAGCGGCTTGACGGTGAGCTCACCGGCTCGCAGCGCCGCCCGCTGGTCCACCTTCTGGTCGCCCAGCAGCTCAGGCAGCGTCGCGGGGACCGTGGTCACCCGGACCTCGCCACCCTGGGACCCGGTGACCTCGCCCACCTTGAACAGCGCCCCCGACGGGGCGTGCCGGTTGGGCGCGGCGGCGATGACATCGCCCTTGCGCACGGTCTTGCCGTCGGCCGGCTTCAGCACCGCCCGCTTGTTGCGGGCGTCGTACGACGAGAGCCGTACGGGAACCGAACGGCCGGCACCGGCGGGGGCGGTGGAGGGCTTGGCGACGACGGCGCCACCCTCCGGGTTGGCGGCGCTCGTGCTGTCGTCCGGCGCGCTGTCCGGGTCGGCGGACCCGGTGGCCCGTATCCCGACGGGAGTTTCGCCGGAATTGCCGGAGCCCGAGAGCAGGGCATGGGTGCCGAGGGCGGCGGGGACGAGTACGCCGACTGCGGCGGCGGGCACCGCGATACGGCGCCAGGGAACGGCCATGGAATTCCTTGCGGGTGTGGGGGTGATCCAGAGGCACTGCGGGGCCGGGTACCGGACCACAGAGGGTTCCCGGGGACCGCGGAAGGGTCGTCCAGGATCGAACGTCTGTAGGGGTTCGGTCGGCTTGCTCGTAGCATGGCGGCGAATGATCGCTTTCGCCATGGGGAAAGACACCGAGTCGGGAGGGGATGGGTGGAGACTTCCACAACGGTGCGGGAGGCCGTCACCGCGTTGCACGCCGGAATCGACATCCTCTCCGACGAGATCGTCCGCGCCCTCCGAGCCCAACTCCCGTCCTACGCGGCGGTATCGGCCGAAGAGCTCCGGCCGCGGGTGACGGCGTCCCTGCGGAACGGGCTGTCGCTGGTGCAGCGGGTGCGCCGGACGCAATGCCGCTCCGGCGGGGAAGGCCGGCCGTCGGGATCCGGACGATCCGGACAGGGCGGCGACCCGGCGTACGCCATCCCGGCCGGACACCTCGACGAGGTGACGGCCCTGGCCCGCGCCCTGCCCGTCGAGGACATCATCTCCGCGTACCGGATCGGCACGGACCTCGCCTGGCGGCGCTTCGGCGAGGAGGTGACGGCCCGGCACGGCACGGCCGAGGACCTGCTGCCGATCGCCGAGGCGCTCCGCGTCTGGGTCGACACCAACACCCTGCACATCGTCCGCAGTTGCCGGTCCGGCCCCCGGACCGGCACGGTGGCGTACCACCGGCGGACCGCGCTGGTCCGCGCACTGCTGCTCGGCGAGGCGAACGTGGTGAAGGCGGACGGTACGGGGACGGATGGCCTGAGGGCGGACGGCCTGAGGACGGACGGTACGGGGACGGTCGCCGCGGCGGCGTACGGCGGGTACGACTGGAGCACCGCCCTGCGGATCCCCTTCCGCGCCCGGCTGCCCGGCGCCGCCGTCCGCTCCGGCGACGGCGTCCGTGGCTCCGGCGACGGCGCTCGCGGTTCCGGCGACGGCGCTCGCGGTTCCGATGAGGGCGTCCTCGCCCGGGCCGTCGATCTGCTGCGCCCCTGGCTCGCTCTGGATGCCGCGGGGAAGCCCCTGGTCACGATCGTGGACGGGGATGCGGCCGGACTGCTGGCCGGCCGCCCGGGCGGACTGTGCCGCGGGCTGGTCGTAGGGCTGGGCGCCCCCGCGCCCGCATCGGGACTCGCCGCGGAGTTCGCCCGGGCCACCCTGGCGCTCCGCGCCGCCGTCGGCTGCGGGCTCGTCGGGACGTTCACCCACGAGGAGCTGGGTCTGCGGGCCACGGTCGTGGCGATGCCGGCCGTCGGTGAACAGCTGGTACGCCTGCGCCTGGCGCCACTGGCCGAACGGGGCGAGGACGGCGCCCAGTTGGAGGAGGCGGCGGCCGCCTACCTACGGCAGGGGCTGCGCCTGGAGGCCGCCGCGCGCACCCTCTATGTGCACCCCAACACGCTGCGCAACCGGCTCCGCCGCTTCGAGGAGATCACCGGCACCAGCCTGCGCGACCCGGCCGACCTCGCGGAGATCTGGTGGGCACTGACCCACCGCCAGGTGCACGACGACAGCCCGGCGGGCTAGTGCCCTTCTGATGGGTCGGGCTCCAGGGGGCCAGGAGTGCGGCGCCGGCGGCTGCGCACCGCCCGCGCCGTCCAGCCCCCGACGGCGAGCAGCACCAGGCTCCCCAGGACGGGTGCCGGACCGGCGGCGTCCAGCCAGTGGGTGAGCGTTCCCTGCCAGCGGGTGGCGGTGGCCACGACCGGGTCCTCGGCCGCGGCGCCGTCCCGTAGCCGGATCTCGTACCAGCCGTAGTGGGCGACGTACGCGCCGGCGAGCAGCAGCAGGGCGCCGGACGCCCGGGTGACGTACGGCAGGGCCCGGCGGATACGGGCGATGAGGGCCTGCCGGGACAGGGCCACGGCCAGGGTGAGGACACCGACGACGGCGCCCATCCCTGCGCTGTACACGGCGAACACCCCGATCGCCCCCGCCGGGCTGCCGGTGCGCACCGCGGTGGAGGTCAGAGCGAGGAAGGGCCCGATGGTGCAGGACAGTGAGGCGAGCGCGTACGAGATGCCGTACAGGGCCATGGTGCGGGCGGAGTCCGCCGGGTGGGCGGTGGTGCGCAGCCGCGGCAGGGGCAGGCGCAGCGCGCGCCCGGACAGCAGCCATCCGCCGAGCACCAGCAGGAGTACGCCGATGGTGAGGGTCGCCCACGGCAGCGAGCGTTCCAGGGAGCGGGCGAGGGGGGAGACGAGCAGCGCGAAGGCCCCGAAGACGGTGGTGAAGCCCGTGGTCATGGCGGCCGCGGCGACCAGTGCGCGCAGCACCGGGCCGCGCCGCGGGACATCACCGCTGCCGGGGTCTCCGGAGATGAACAGCGTCAGGTACGCGGGCAGCAGGGCGAAGCCGCACGGGTTGACGGCGGCGAGCATCCCCGCGGTCAGGGCCAGGGCGTAGGGGACGCCGCTCATTTCAGGGTCAGCCGTTCGACTTCGTCGTCCAGCATCGTGGCGCCGAGTCCGCCGGGGACGGTGTCGACCGTGCCGTCGTCGTCGACGAAGGCGAGTGCGGGCTGTGCGGTGACGCCGAACCCGGCCCACAGCGAGCCGTCCTCGTCGATGAGGTGCGGCATGCCCTTCAGACCAGTGTCGGTGACGAACCGTCGCATGTCCGCGGCGCCCGCGCGGCCCGCGATGCCGACGAAGGTCACCTTGCCGTGCCACTTGGCGGCGGTTCTGGCGATAGTCGGCGCCTCCGCCCGGCAGACACCGCACCAGGGCGCCCAGAACCACAGGACGGCGTCCTTGCCCGCCAGGGTGGCACCGCGGAAGTCCTTTCCGTTCACGGTGGCCGCGGTGAAGTTCAGCTCCTCGGGCACCTTGGCGGCAGTGCCGCCGGGCCGCGCCGCCGGGCCGGCGGACGCGGTGGCGGCGGACGGGGGTCCGCTGCCGGCGGACCGCGGGCTGCCGCCGCTGCCGCAGCCGGTGGCCAGCAGGGCGGTGGCGGCGAGGACGGCCACGGCGGCCGGGGGCAGCGGACTTCGACGGACGAACGGGGCAGGCATCGGGATCGGGATCCTTCCGGCCGACGGTGGCGAGACCGGCCGTCCGGTCGTGACGGCGGCATACCGGACGCGTACCCGTCGGGCCGGACTCCCTCACGGGTCAGCGGAGCCCGGGGCTCCGAATCGCCGTACCGGACGGGCCCGGTGTGCACCCGAACGCGCCCCGGGCCGCGCTCATACGGGTGACCCCGGCGCCGCACCCGTCCCACGGGCCGGTCCGGGGACCGCGGCGGGGGGCGGATCCGCGGTGGCGAGGAACTGGGTGGCGGCCAGCTCGGCGTAGAGCGGGTCGGCGGCCACGAGTTCATGGTGGGTGCCGACGGCGCGTACCCGGCCCTCCTCCATCACGACGATGCGGTCGGCCATGGTGACCGTGGACAGCCGGTGGGCGACGACGAGGACGGTGGTGGTGCGGGCGACGTCGGCGACGGTCTCGCGCAGGGCCGCTTCGTTGACGGCGTCGAGCTGGCTGGTGGCCTCGTCCAGCAGGAGGAGGCGCGGGCGGCGCAGCAGGGCGCGGGCGATGGCGACCCGCTGACGTTCGCCGCCGGAGAGCTTGGTACCGCGATGGCCGACGAGGGTGTCCAGGCCCTTGGGAAGGCGGGCGACGAGCCCGTCGAGGCGGGTGGTCTTCAGTACGCGGCGCAGTTCCGCGGCATCGGCGTCCGGGTTGCCGAGCAGGAGGTTGTCCCGCAGACTGCCCGACAGGACGGGGGCGTCCTGTTCGACGTAGCCGATGGCCGAGCGGAGGTGGGATATGTCCCAGTCGGTGAGGTCGCGGCCGTCGAGTGCGATGCGGCCCGAAGTCGGGTCGTAGAACCGCTCGATGAGGGCGAAGACGGTGGTCTTGCCCGCGCCGGACGGACCGACGAAGGCCGTCATGCCACAGGCGGGGACGGTGAAGCTCACTCCGTGGTGGACGTGCGGGAGGTCGTCGGCGTAGCGGAAGCAGACGTCGTCGAAGGCGAGCGCGGCGGGTTCGGCGGCCGGCTCGGGCAGCGGTGCGGGCCGGGCCGACGGCTCGGCGGGCAGGTGCAGCGCCTCCTGGATGCGGGACAGTGCGGCCGCCCCGCTCTGGTACTGGGTGACGGCGGTGACGACCTGCTGGATCGGCGACATGAGGTAGAAGACGTAGAGGAGGAAGGCGACCAGCGTGGCGATGTCGATGGCGCCGGTCGCGACCCGGGCACCGCCCACCGCGAGCACCGTGATGAAGGCGATCTGCATCGACAGCCCGGCGGTGTTCCCGGCCAGCGCCGACCACTTGGCGGCCCGTACGCTCTGCCGCCAGGAATCCACGGCGGCCGAGTGGAGGGCCTGCTCCTCGCGGTGCTCGGCGCCGGAGGCCTTGACGGTACGCAGTGCGCCGAGGGTGCGCTCCAGTGAGGCGCCCATCGCTCCGACCGCCTCCTGGGCGTGCCGGGCGGCCTTGGTGATACGGGGCACGATCACACCGATCACCGTGCCCGCCCCCACGATGACGCCGACGGTGACGAGGAGCAGCACCGGATCGACCAGGCCCATCATCACCAGCGTCGCGGCGAGGGTGAGCCCGCTGGTGCCGAGGCCGACCAGTGAGTCGGTGGTGACCTCGCTCAGCAGGGTGCTGTCGGAGGTGATCCGCGCCATCAGGTCGCCGGGCTCGCTGCGGTCCAGCGCGGTGATCCGCAGCCGCAGCAGATACGACGCCAGGGCACGCCGCGCGCCGAGGACGACGGACTCGGCGGTGCGCTGCAGCACGTAGGTGCCCAGCGCGCCGAGCGCGGCGTTGGTGATGACCAGTGCGGACATCCAGACCAGCGGCCCGGCGACGGATCTGTCATGGGAGAGGCCGTCGATGAGCGCACTGGCCACCAGCGGCAGGGCGAGACCGGTCGCCCCGGTGACCAGCGCCAGCACGGCCCCGGCCAGCAGGGTCCAGCGGTGCGGTCGTACGTAGCCGAGGAGCAGCCGCCAGGTGGAGCCTGCCGGGTCCGGGGGCGGAGCTGCGCGCGAGGCTGCGGACCCGGTCGCGGGGGTTTCCACGGGCGGGGGTGCGTCTGCGGGCGAGGGTGCGTCTGCGGTGGTGGACAAGGGCGCTCCTCGGAACGGTTGGGTGCCAGGGCGGGACTGCCGGGGGGGCCGGGACTGCCGGGGGCCGGGAGCGCCGGGGACCTGGGCCCCGCCCCCGGCAGGACGCAACGGACGGCAACAGGCCCTTCGGCAACCGGCTTTCCACGGCCGATGCCGAACGTGTCGGAGCGGAAAGGGCGTTGGGCGCCTCACGGGTCAATCGAGCATTTCCCGATGGTATGCGCGCTACGCAGGAACCTGGGATTCCGCACTGCACCGCACCCCATGGAGCCTGACCGGCCGCAGGTCGGCAGTCGGGCAATCGCCGATACGGTCGAGAGCCGAGCATCAGGCCGACGGCCGGCCGGCATCCAGGATTCCCGCCGTCAGCCCTTCGAGAGTTCCTTGAACAGACGCTGGACGGCCCCGGATTCGTCGGCGTATCGGCCGGTCAGGGTGGTCCTGCCGCGCTCGGTGAAGGTGAGTTCCCACTGGCCTGCGGCCTTGCGAAGGCGGTAGTACTCGGTCGCCTGGAGGCCGGGTTCGTGCAGGCCGTCGATGCGGTAGGAGTCGTCGGGGACTCCGGCCCGGCGGAGTTCGGCGCGGGCGGTGGCGCGGTCCGTGACGGTGACGGGACGGGCGGCCGGAGCGGCCAGGGCGGAGCGACGGGGGGCGGGCGCGGCGGCGCCGCCGAGAGGAATCTCCTCGAGCGACTTGTCGTTCAGGAGGTCGGCGACTTTGGTATCCCCGCCGAGCTTGATCTGCGTTCCTCCACCGGCTTGACCGAACCACGCGGCTATGCGGCCCTGCTGCACGGTGAACTCCTTGTTCACCCGGTAGCGGTGGTAATTGCATTCCACGTCATTCGGGTACGTGTGCAGGTTGGACGGGGGTATGGACCGCGCCTGATAGAGGTCGGCGTTCTGGTTCACGACAGGTGACAGGAAACTGCCGTTCGCCGATCCGAAGCGGTCCAGAATCGTCCCTTGCTTCAGGGTCACCGTGCGGGGATTTCCCTCGAATCCGTCGTTCCCGGGGTACGACCAATCCCAGTTGTCCTTCTTCCACTTGTCGAAGAACGCCCGGGCCGTCGTGGCCCCCTTGATGCGGTCGTAGCCCTTGACCAGCGGGGCCACCGGCCCGGTCCCCGGCAACTGCTTCGGGCCCAGGTCCCAGTTCCCGGACAGGAAAGGAACCAGGCACTGGGTGGGCGCCGTCGCCTGCTGCCGCTCCGGTGCCGCCTGGGCCGTTCCCGTCAGAGTCACACCGCCGAGCAGCGCACCGCACACAGCCGTCGTCACGACGGTAGAAACCCTCATTGTGGTCCTCCTCAATAGCCGAGGCCCCACTGGCCCCAGGCTTCAATGACCGGGAACCTAGCAACCTGCTGAACGGCAGAGGGGAATTCACGCCAGGGAATGACCGCAGGGCGAGGATGGCGAGGAGGACGGCGTTCGCTATGCGTTCCGCACCGCGTTCACCAGTCCGGCGACGAGGTTCGCCCGCTCGGCCATGGCTTCGATCACCACGTACTCGTGGTCGGCGTGGGCGCCGCCCCCGACCGCTCCGAGCCCATCGAGCGTCGGCACCCCCAGTGCGGCCGTGAAGTTGCCGTCGCTCCCGCCACCGACCGCGTGGCCGTCGAGGCCGGGAAGCAGTCGCTGAGCCACCGCGAAGAGCTCGGCCGACGCCGCCTCGGGCATCGGGGGCCGGCTGACCGCTCCCCGAACCGTGATCTCCGCCCCGTCGAGATGCGGAGCCAGCGCCGCGAACGCGGACTCCACACGCTGCTGCTCGTCGGCCGACTCGACCCGGACGTCGACGACGATGGTCGCCTCCGCGGGGACGACGTTGTCCAGGGTTCCCGCGGCCGCGACGGTCGGGGTCACGGTCGTACCGATGGCGGGCCGGCCGAGCGCCGCGATGTCCAGGACCTGGTGCGACGCTTCGATCAGGGCGTTGACCCCGGCTGCCGGCTCAAGGCCGGCGTGCGACGCCCGGCCCGCGACGGAGACCCGGAACGTCCCGCAGCCTTTACGGCCGGTCTTCACCGCTCCGCCGTCGGCGGCGCCCTCGACCACCAGCACGGCGCCGCAGGCGAGGGCTCGTTCTTCGAGGAGGGCGCGCGAGGAGCCGGAGCCGACCTCCTCGTCCGCGGTCACCAGGATCTCCACACCGGACCGGTCATCGAGCGTCGCCAGACCATGGACGGCCTGTACCAGTCCGCCGAGCATGTCGAAGACGCCGGGGCCGGTCGCATGTCCGTCCGCGATCCGGAACGGGCGGCGTTCGAGAGTGCCGAGCGGAAACACCGTGTCATGGTGGCCGAGGATCAGTACGCGGGAGTCGCCACCCGCCGACCAGTGGACGTGCGGCCCGCCGTCGCTCTCCACGAGGACGGCCCGCCCGCCGAGGCGGCTCTCGATGACAGCGGCGACGGCGTGGGCCGATGCCGTCAGGGCGTCGCGGTCCCGCGAGGGAGACTCGACCTCGACGAGCGTCCTGAGGTCCTCCAGCATCGCGTCGACGCTCACATCGACGGTCTTGTGCGGCGTCACGGCCTTGTCCATGGTCACGGCGCAAGGGTACGCGGCACGCCGCGACGCGCGGTCAGGCGTCGGTCACCTGCGGCATGGCGCCGACCGTGGTGCTCATGTCGATCACCGCGAAGCTCGCGCCCTGCGGGTCGGCGAGCGCGGCGAAGCGGCCGAAGGGGCTGTCCGTCGGGCCGAAGTGCAGCCGGCCGCCGAGCTGCCTGGCCTTGGCCACCGCGTCGTCGCAGTTCTCGACGCCGAAGTAGATCTGGATGCAGGAGGGGACCTCCGCGGGGAACTCGTCGCCCATCTTCATCCGGCCCAGCACCGGGTTGTCGCGGCCGCCGAGGCTGAAGACCTTGTAGTCCATACCCTGGGCCCCGGGGTCGTCACCGGATTCCATCTTCTGCGCGGCGTACGGGAAGACCGCCCCGAGGAACGCATCGGCCTTGCCGGGCTCACGGGTGAACACCTCGGCCCAGCAGTACGAGCCGGGTCCGGCCGTCTTCTCGAAGCCGGTGTGCTCAGCGGCCTGCCAGACGCCGAAGACGGCGCCGCTGGGCTCCTTGGCGAGCGTCATCGAGCCGAACGGGCCGACCTGCATCGGCTCCATGATCAGGGTGCCGCCCGCGGCCTTGATCTTCTCGGCCGTCCGGCTCACGTCCCTCGACGCGAAGTACAGACACCAGGCCGACGGGGTGTCGTCGCCTCCGGGCATGGGCGGGACGACGGCGGCGACCGCCTTGCCGTCCGAGTAGGCCTGGGTGTAGTTGCCGTACTCACTGGACGACTCACCGAAGGTCCAGCCGAGCACCTCGCCGTAGAAGCTCTTGGCGCCTTCGACGTCCTTGAACATGGCATCGGCCCAGCAGGGGGCGCCTTCCGGGAAATCGGTCATGGTGCACCTCACTCCTCTCCGGCTCCTCACGCTAGGCGCGCGGTGCACCGGCCGCACGGGGAACGCGGCGACGGGGTGTCATGTCCGCCCGCTCTCCCCGCCCCGCCCTACGGCTGTGGCTGGGCGAGGAGGCGGGCCGGCCTCGGCTCATCGGCTCAGCCGAGGTACTCCTCGATCACGTCCGCACCGCGCGCCGCTCCGCCGCTCTCCCGGACGACCTTGCGCATCCGGTCGAGGTTGGTGCGTACCGTGGAGTCGGCGGTGATGCGGGCGACCGCGGCACGCAGCGACTCGGCGGTCACCGTCGCGGTGTCCAGCTGCTCACCGAGCCCCAGCGCCTGCACCTGTCCGGCGTTGGCGGCCTGTTCGGGCATCTGCGGGACGGTGACCAGCCCGACCCCGTAATACAGCGCCTCCATCGTGGAGTTCATGCCGGCGTGGGAGACGAAGGCGTCGGCATGGCGCAGTACGGCCGGCTGCGGGAAATACGGACGGACATCGAAGTGGGGCGGTCTCTCGCCCAGAACGGCGAGGTCCAGATCGCCCACGGTCATGGCCACCTGATACGGCCCGTCACGGAAGGCCTCGACGCATGCGCGGTAGAACTCGGGCCGGTCGTTGAAGACCGTCCCCAGCGAGATGTACAGCACGGGTGCGTCGGGGTCGGCGGGCGCCCAGGTATCGGTGTGTTCCCGGCTTCCGATGGAGGGGCCGACGAAGTGGAAACGTTCGTCGAAGGTGTCCCCCGCTATCTGGAACTCCCTGGGTATGAACACGAGGTTGAGCTTCTCGGTCCGGTCCATGAGGGTCGACGGGTTGAGCTCGACACCATTCTCGGCGGAGAACGCCGCGCAGCTCTCGGCGAGCTCGCCGGTCACCGGAGTCCCGTCGTCACCGGCTTCGCCCTTGAAGGCGGCGAACAGCGAATACTCTTCGTTCGAGGCGAAGTTGGGAATGGTGCGGATGGCGGGCAGGTCCAGTTGTTCGGCGACGACCCAGGCCGGCCAGTTCATCGAGTCGTAGACGATGGCGTCCGGCGACTCCGTGACGCAGTACTCGTGGAGCACCGGGTGGATCCGACGGGCGGCCTCGAACAGGAGGCGCATGAACTCGGCGTGCTCTTCGGGGCCGAATTCGCTGGGCGGCTTCCTCGCCGTCATCTCGTCCGGGAGTTCCAGCTCCACCCAGCGGGCGCCGGCCCTGATGACTCCTTCGGAGTATTCCGCGCTGGTGGCGTAGTCCACGCGGTGGCCTCGCCGTACGAGTTCCTCGACCAGCGGCAGTGTCGGATTGACATGTCCGTGGCCGGCAAGTGCCACGAATAACAGGTGTTTCGACATATCGCACATCCTACCGAGGCGAGGATTCCGCCCGAGGAGGGGCCTGGGTCCTGCCCGTTGGGCCGGGCCCAGGGCCGTCAGGTGGCACGCCAGCCGGACCAGCGGGTCACCGCGACCGCCACCACGGGACCGTCCGGCGGCCGGGCCGCGTACTGCTCCCCGTGCCGCCGGTACTTCTCCACCAGCAGGGCCACATAGCGCGCGGACGCCGGTGATCGGTCGGCCGGCGGCAGTACGGCGGCCGTGCCGTCCCCGCGTGCCCACCACAGGCGGTCCCAGTCCTCGGCGTAGCCGTCGGCGAGGAGGCAAACCCCGGGGTGGGTACGGATGTTGGCCAGCCGCTTCAGCTGCTGCGTCCGTTTCGGCTTCTGGTCCACGGCGAAGACCACGGTGTCGCCGGTGAGGGCGAACAGCACAGGGACCAGATGCGGGTGACCGGTGGCGTCCGTCGTCGCGAGACGGGCGATCCGGGCCCGGGCGAAGCGCTCGCGGGCCTGCCCGCTCGTCATCCCCGGCACTGCGTCGGCTCCTCCGTCTCGGCGCGCGGCTACTCGAACCGTGCGGTGTCGCCGGCGCCGCGGCGTACGATCTCGGCTGCGCCGCCGGAGAAGTCGATGACCGTGGTCGGTTCGGTGCCGCAGTCGCCCGAGTCGAGTACCGCGTCCACCTCGTGGTCGAGCCGCTCCTTGATCTCCCAGCCCTGCGTCATCGGCTCGTCCTCGTCGGGCAGGAGCAGGGTGCTGGAGAGCAGCGGCTCACCGAGCTCGGCGAGCAGGGCCTGGGCGACGACATGGTCCGGGATCCGGACTCCCACCGTCTTCTTCTTCGGATGCAGCAGCTTGCGCGGCACATCCTTCGTGGCGGGCAGGATGAAGGTGTAGCTGCCGGGCGTCGCCGCTTTGACCGCGCGGAACACATCGTTGTCGACGTGTACGAACTGCCCCAGCTGGGCGAAGTTCTGGCACATGAGGGTGAAGTGATGACGGTCGTCGAGGTTCCGGATCGACCGGATCCGCTCGATGCCCTCGCGGCTGCCCAGCCGGCACCCCAGCGCGAAACAGGAGTCCGTCGGGTACGCCACGAGCGCGCCGGAGCGGATGCTCTCGGCCACGGTGCCGATGGTGCGCCGCTGGGGATTTTCCGGGTGTACGTCGAAGTACTTCGCCATCCGCCGAGTCTAGGGCCCCTGGGCGACCGGGTCCGGTGATCGTTTTCGGCGCGCCGGGCCGGCGGCGTGCGGACCGGGGCAGGCGAACCGGAGCCCGCGGACCGGGCAGGGAACCCGCCCGGTCCGCGGGCTTCGGCCGGGTCAGCGCAGAGGCACCGTCAGCTCGGCCGGGTCGGCCGCACTGGAACCGAACGACACGCTGCTCCCCCGCGGGGTACGGCCGCCGTACATCGGGTCCTTGGTGTCCACGACCAGCGCCAGCCGGTGCCCGGCGGGCAGGTCGTACGCGGTGGTGAAGAGCGACACGTCGAGCGGGAAGGCGCGGCCGGGCTGCTTGCCGGTCCAGCTCTGCGGGGCATGCGAGATCAGCTTCCCCACGCCCAGGGAGTTCACGTCGTAGAGGTAGGCGAACGCGGTGCCCTGCGGTGCGGACGCCGTGACGGTGGTGTGCAGCCGCGCGGCGCCGCGGATGTGCTGCGCATCGGCGTACGGCGCCGACTCCCACACCGCCGCGGACTTACGGGACAGCAGGGGGACGAGTACCGTCGGCGGCAGGCCGATGAGCTGGTCGAGCCCCCCGGCCAGTTCCGCCACACCGCCGTCCGCGCCCGAATTCGTCCCGCCGGCGACCTGCTTCCGCCAGCCGGTCGCGGCCGCGCCGCCGAGCGCACCGGTGCCCCAGGAGTCCGGGCCGCCCAGGCGCAGGTGGGAGGTGCGGGAGCTGACCGAGCGCCAGTCCGGGTAGCTCTCATGCGTGCGGGTCGGCCGGACGTCCAGGAGCACGGGCTTCTCCGCGCCGTCCGCACCGGCTGCACCGGCTGCACCCTTGCCGCGGCCGGCGCCCTTGACGTGGTGGTCGAGCCAGCGTCGTGCGCCCGCCCAGACGGGGTTGTTCAGCCCCAGAAAGCCGGTCAGCTCCTGGGTGGCGTGGTCTCCGGGGCGCAGCTCGAACCGCTTGGGCACGGTCAGCCGCTGGTAGAAGGACGTCATCTGGCTGGGGTTGAAGATGCTGTCGCCCCAGTTGTTGGCCAGGTAGACGGCCGTGCCATGGGCGTTGATCCGGTCCACGTAGGTGGCCGGCGACCTGGTGCGCGCCCAGGCGACGACGTCGGGGATGTCGCGGTCGGCGTAGAGGTTCGCCAGTGCACGCGCGAACTCCGGGCTCTTGCGGCCGGTGGGTGTCTGGATGAGGTCGAGCAGGGCGGCGGCCTGGACGTGCCGGGTCTGCCCGCTGTAGAGCGCGTCGACCAGGTCTCCCCAGCCGCTCAGCGAGGCGACCGCCTTGATCCGGGGGTCGAAGGCGGCGCCCAGCAGGGTGAGGCCGCCGCCCAGGGAGAGCCCGATCATGCCGATGCGCTGCCGGTCGGCCGGGGTGTGGGCGAGCGCCCAGTCGATCACCGCGGAGATGTCCGACACGTCCTTGGACCCGGCGACGTCGACCTCGCCTCCGGAGAGCCAGAAGCCGCGCACGGTGTAGGTCACCGCGACATAGCCGTCGGCGGCCAGCTTCCTGCCCTGGGCGAGGTACTCCAGGTCGTTCTGCCCCCAGCTGGCCGGCTGCACGACCAGGGGGTAGCGGCCGTCGCGGCCGGCGCCGGGCGTACCGGGCGCGGGCGTGAAGACATGGGCCTTGAGGACGGTGCCGTCCTTCATGGGTATGTCCGTCAGGCGGAACGAGGACGCGGCATGCGCGGCGGCAGAGGTGTGTGTGGCAGCGGAGGCGGCCTCGGATCCGGGGCGGGCAGCCGCTGACGCGGGTTGGGTGATGAGGGTGCCGCTGAGGGCAAGTGCCGTGATGAGAACGGCAGTTGTCTTCCGGCGTCGGCCGTGCTGACGGCCGGCGATACGGCGGGGTCGCGCCATCGATGCTCCATCGGGATCTGACCGCGGTGCCACAGCGGCACTCGTCTCGTGCGGTGATTGGGAGCGTAGGGGCGCGCCATCGGCCCTGGTGAGATCATGATCAGCCAAAAAATTACTCGCGGGTACGGAATCCCCTCCCCTTGCCCCGCGCAATCCCCCACCGCCGGAACCCGGGCCGATCGGCCCCGGAACTCAGGCCGTTCGGCCCGGAACCCGGCGGTTCAGCCCTGGATTTCGATGTGGCGCGGCTTGGCGACCTGCGCCTTCGGGATCGTCACCGTGAGCACCCCCTCGTTGAGGGTCGCGGTGACATCCTCGGCCCGCACATCCGTGGGCAGCAGGGTCCGGTACTCGAATCGTCCGGTGGGACGGCCGCGGCGGCGCACCACGCCTTCCCGTTCGCACGCCTTGAGCTCTCCCGAGATGCACAGTTCGTGCTCACCGACCTCGACGTCGATGTCCTCCCGCCGCATGCCGGGCACATCGCACTCGACGTGGTACGCCTCGTCGGTCTCGTGGATGTCGGCCAGCGGGGCCCAGGCCGTCGCCCCGGTCATGGCCGGTGCGATCGAAGCCGACTCCATGAACCGGTTCATCCGGTCGAACAGGTCCTCGAACTCGGCCGCCATCGACTCGGGCCAGTGGAACCCTCGCTCCAGCAGACTGCCGGGCCGGTGTCGTATGGGCAGCGTCATCACGCTTCACCTCCCCGTACGGGCAGCAGAACGGTTCTGCTCCTTCCATGCTGGCCAGCGTCGGCCCACGCGGCGACCCGACGGCGGAGCGGGGCGGGTACCCCTGGCACCCAGGTCCACCCGCCGCCCTTCGGCCGCCTCGTCATCCGTAGCCTCACCTACCCTCAGCTGCGGAAACGTGGTCCGTGCGCGGATCCCCGTCGTCGATTTGCCCCGGCCCGGGGGCGGTGTGCGACAGTGAGCCGTCCGGGCAGCCGGGCGTGCGCCGCCGTGCGCCGCCGCTGCCGGGCCCTTCTCGCTTCACATACCTCACAGACAGCCGGACTGGTTCCGGGCGCGCCCGCACGCGCCCGGGCGCCCCTCCCCCACCCCTACGTCCTTCCGCAGAGAGCCATGCAGGCAACGACCTCAGTTCCCCGGACCGCCGACCTGTTCCATCAGGGCCTGGAACGGCAGACAGGTTCCGCCCTGCTGCGCTTCGGTGCCGCGCGGCACCGCCCGGCGGGCCGGATCAGCTGGTCCGGCGACGGCGCCGTCGCCTGGCTCGACCGGCCCCGTGGGCATGTGTGGAGTGTCGGCACGCCCGCCGCAACCGCCGGCCTCATCCTCCGCGCCGCACACCAACTCCCCGATGATGTGCGGGAGTTCACCGCACCACGTGGCACCGACGCCCTGATCGGCCGCCATCTGGCCGTGACGGACGTCGTGGAGTGGGTCTTCCGCTGGACGCTGGAGGAGCCGCCCGTCCACCCGGCGGAGCAGCGCGTCGTCGGGCTCGGTGAGGCCAGCCACGGGGAGCTGCTCGCCTTCCTCGAGCAGCACAGCCCGGCCCACTCCACCGGCCCCGGGTCCTCCGACGTCAGCCTCTGGGCCGGCATCCGCGACACGGACGGCCGGCTGGTGGCCTGCGGCGCCCTGAGCAGCCTGCGGGACAGCGGCGCGCCGCTGATGGCGTCCGTGGCGACGGACGCCGCCCAGCGCGGCCAGGGCCTCGGCGCGGCACTGACCTCATGGCTCACCCGGTACGCGGTACGCCGTCACGGGTTCTGCACGCTGTGGCAGCTCGCCGACAACTCCCCCGCCGACCGGCTCTACACGCGCCTCGGATACCGCAACGAGGATCCCTGCGTGGCCGCGCGCCTCAGCACCTGCCCCGCCGGCGTCTGACGCCCCCGCCGGCCCCACCCGAGTCGCCGCCCGGTGCGGCACCCTCCGTGGCGCCGCATTCACTCTGCCGGACCATGCGACGCGCGCTCCGGGCGGCGGCGGGATACCTCTGAACGCGGGGGGCAGCACCGGCTGCCCCCGCACGAAGGAGGAATCTGATGCGAAATCGCTTGAGGCAGCGCGCCGCGCTGGGCACCGCTGCCGCTCTCCTGGCCGGCGGCGCCGTCCTGGCCGGCCCCGCGACCGCCTCCGCCGCTCCCGCCGAGCACCGGCCGCCACCGGGGCACACATCGGTGTCCGCGATGGTGAAGGTCAACAACGGCCACAAGAGCGGTCACAAGAGCGGCCACAAAGGCGACCACCGACGCGGCCACCACCGACACCACGGCCATCATCACCACGGGAAGCAGCACGGCGGTCTCGGCATCCTCCGCCTGGTCTTCTCCCTGCTCCACTTGCTCTACTGAGAGCGATCCACGAGCCACCTCGCCCTGGCGACCGGCAGAGCGCCCGTCCGGCCGGTCGCCAGGCGGTTCACGAGCGGCCCGCACCCGCAGCGGCGGTTACGTTTCGTAACCGAACAACTGCGGGATATTTGCCGTGAACAGGGACATCTTGACAGGTGTCCGGGCGCGGCCTATCCAGTTGATGTAGCTGGCTTGGTCTCCATATCAGCAGGTGAGACGGCCTGCGAGCGGTGGCGAGGAGAAGACCATGGCACGAGCAGTCGGCATCGACCTCGGAACGACGAACTCGGTGGTCAGTGTGCTGGAGGGCGGTGAGCCCACGGTCATCACCAACGCCGAGGGTGCCCGGACCACCCCCTCGGTGGTCGGCTTCGCCAAGAGCGGCGAGGTACTGGTCGGCGAGATCGCGAAACGGCAGGCCGTGACGAACGTCGAACGCACCGTGCGCTCGGTCAAGCGGCACATGGGGGACCCCGAGTGGCGCTTCCCGGAGACCGGCGACATCGACGGCAAGCGGTACACCGCGCAGGAGATCTCCGCGCGGGTGCTGCAGAAGCTCAAGCGGGACGCCGAGGACTACCTGGGCGAGGACGTGACGGACGCCGTCGTCACCGTTCCGGCGTACTTCAACGACGCCCAGCGCACGGCGACCAAGGAGGCCGGTGAGATCGCGGGGCTGAAGGTGCTGCGGATCGTCAACGAGCCGACCGCCGCGGCGCTGGCGTACGGCCTCGACAAGGAGAACGACCAGACCATCCTGGTCTTCGACCTCGGTGGCGGCACCTTCGACGTATCACTCCTGGAGATCGGCGAGGGCGTGGTCGAGGTGAAGGCCACCAATGGCGACACCCACCTGGGCGGGGACGACTGGGACCAGCGGATCGTCGATCACCTGACCAAGCAGTTCAAGAACGCGTACGGGATCGACCTGTCCAAGGACAAGATGGCGACCCAGCGGCTGCGGGAGGCCGCGGAGAAGGCGAAGATCGAGCTCTCGTCCGCCACCGAGACCACGGTCAACCTGCCGTACATCACCGCCTCGGCCGAGGGCCCGCTGCACCTGGACGAGAAGCTCACCCGGTCCCAGTTCGAGCAGCTGACCGCGGACCTTCTGGAGCGGTGCAAGACGCCGTTCCACCACGCGGTCGACGACGCGGGGATCAAGGTCGCCGACATCGATCATGTGATCCTGGTCGGCGGCTCGACCCGGATGCCGGCGGTGACCCAGCTGGTCAAGGAGCTGACCGGGAAGGACCCGCACAAGGGTGTCAACCCGGACGAGGTCGTCGCCATCGGCGCCACCCTCCAGGCCGGTGTCCTCAAGGGCGAGGTCAAGGACGTCCTCCTGCTGGACGTCACCCCGCTGTCCCTCGGCATCGAGACCAAGGGCGGCATCATGACCAAGCTGATCGAGCGCAACACCACCATCCCGACCAAGCGCTCGGAGATCTTCACCACGGCCGAGGACAACCAGCCGTCCGTGCAGATCCAGGTCTTCCAAGGTGAGCGCGAGATCGCGGCGTACAACAAGAAGCTCGGGATGTTCCAGCTGACCGGTCTGCCGCCGGCCCCGCGCGGAGTCCCGCAGATCGAGGTCTCCTTCGACATCGACGCCAACGGCATCATGCACGTGACCGCCAAGGACCTGGGCACGGGCAAGGAGCAGAAGATGACCGTCACCGGCGGCTCCTCGCTCCCGAAGGACGACATCGACCAGATGGTGCGCGACGCCGAGCGCCACGCCGAGGAGGACCGCCGCAGGCGGGAGGCCGCGGAGACCCGCAACCAGGGCGAGCAGCTCGTCTACCAGACCGAGAAGTTCCTCAAGGACAACGAGGGCAAGGTCCCCGGCGACATCAGAGCCGAGGTCGAGGCCGCCGTCGGCGAGCTGAAGGAGAAGCTCAAGGCCACCTCCCCCGACGGCGACAACACCGCCGAGATCCGCACCGCCAGCGAGAAGCTCGCGGCCGTCTCCCAGAAGCTCGGCCAGGCCATGTACGCCGACACCCAGGCCGCGCAGGCCGCCGCCGGCGGCGGCGAGGGCGGCCCGGCCGGTGCGCAGGCCAAGGCCGAGGACGCCGACGACGTGGTGGACGCCGAGATCGTCGACGACGACAAGCAGGAAGGGAGCGGACGATGAACCGCCCGACCGATGTCGGTGGCCTCCCCCGCCCTCCGCTGGCGCTCGTCGGGCACCGGCCGGGGGACGGCCCCGGCCCGCACCGCCCGCGGGACGCCGCCCCCGGAGAGACGGCGGGGCGCAACGCCGCCTCCCCCTCCGGCGCCCGGCCCGGCTCCCCCTCCGGCGCACGCACGGGGGCCGGCGACGCCATACGACCGGGGCCCGACGAGGCGGCGCGGCTGGCGGCCGCCCTGCGTGAGCGCACCGCCGACCTGCAGCGGCTGAAGGCCGAGTTCGACAACTACCGCAGACGGGTCCGCCGCGACCGGCTGGCGGTCGGTCAGATCGCCGTGGTCAATGTACTGGAGCGGCTGCTGCCGGTACTCGACGCGATCGACGAGGCGGCCGGACAGGACGAGGTGACCGGCGGCTTCCGGCGCGTCGCACTGCTGCTGGAAGCGCAGTTGACGTCGCTGGGCCTGACGTCCGTCGGCACCGTGGGCGAGCCCTTCGACCCGAACGTCCACGAGGCGATGACGTACACCCCGGTGGAACGGGCCGGGCGCGCCGCCTGCACCGAAGTCCTCCGCCAGGGCTACCGGGTGGGTGACCGGCTGCTGCGGCCGGCCCAAGTGGCCGTCACGGGCGAGCCGCAGGCGACGGCGACGGGAGTCTGACGACACCGAACCAGGAACGGCGCCCGAGAGACGTCTGCCACCGAGGGGACCACCGATGGCGGTCACCGGTCGCGGGGGCACTGCGGATGAAACAGGATGAAATATCCGGTCAGAGGAGGTCCGTCAGTGTCCGCTCCGCACACCCCGCCCCAGGCGCCCGCAGCCGTCGTGCTGCCGGAACGCGGCCCCGGCCCGGTGAAGATCACCCTGTCGGTCAACGGAGACGAGCGTACGTTCGACGCCGAACCGCGGGTCAGCCTGCTGGACGCGCTGCGCGAACGGCTGGCCATGACGGGTGCGAAGAAGGGCTGCGACCAGGGCACCTGTGGCGCCTGCACGGTGTGGGTGGACGACCGGCGGGTGCTCGCCTGCCTCACCCTGGCGATCGCCTGCGAGGGGCACGCGGTGACCACCGTCGAGGGCCTGGCCGAGGGCGGGGAACTGCACGCCATGCAGAGCGCCTTCATCGAGCAGGACGCCTTCCAGTGCGGCTTCTGCACCCCCGGCCAGATCATGTCCGCGGTGGCGCTGCTCAACGAGGGACACGCCTCCGACGACGCCGAGATCGGCGAGTGGATGAGCGGCAACATCTGCCGCTGCGCCGCCTATCCCCACATCCGGGCCGCCATCCGCAGCGTTCGCGACCGGAGCCGATAAGCCGGAGGACCACACCTTAAGGAGCCCTTGTGCGGCCGATCAGTTACTCCCGCGCGACCGCCGTCGCCGACGCGGTCGCCGCCGTCGCCGCGGACCCCACCAGCGACTTCCTGGCCGGAGGCACCACCGAGATCGACCTGCTGCGGCAGAACGTATTGCTGCCGCGCCGGCTCGTGGACATCAACGACCTGCCCCTCACCGAGATCGAGGACCGGCCGGACGGCGGCCTGTACATCGGCGCGCTGGCGCGGATGAGCAAGGTGGCCGCGGCCCCCGCCGTACGGGAGCGGTACCCGATGATCGCCGAGGCACTGGAGCTCGGTGCCTCCGCGCAGCTCCGCCATATGGCCAGCATGGGCGGCAACATGATGCAGCGGGTGCGCTGCGGCTACTTCCGCGACGCGATGTCACCGTGCAACAAGCGGGACCCGGGCAGCGGCTGCAGCGCCCTCGACGGCTTCAACCGCGGCCATGCCGTCCTCGGCGTCAGCGATCACTGCATCGCCACCCACCCGTCGGACGTCGCGGTCCCGCTGACGGCCCTGGGGGCCCGTATCCACACCGAGGGGCCACGAGGCCGGAAGGTCTACGCGATCGACGACTTCTTCCTCCTGCCCGGGACCACACCGCACCTGGAACACCCGCTGGAACACGGTGAGCTGGTGGTGGGGATCGAGGTTCCGGGCATGCCCGCGGCGCGCACGTCCCGGTATCTGAAGGTCCGGGACCGCGAGTCGTACGAGTTCGCGCTGGCCTCCGTCGCGGGCGCGCTGGCCATGACGGACGGGGTCATCAGCGATGTACGGCTCGCGCTGGGCGGGGTGGCCACCAGGCCCTGGCGCGCCCACCGCGCGGAGGAGGTGCTGCGCGGGGCAACCGCCGACGCCGAGGCCTTCCGGCGGGCGGCCGACGCGGAGCTGGCCGCCGCCCGCACCACGCCGCTCAACGCCTTCAAGGCCGAACTGGCCCGGCGGACCATGGTCCGCGTCCTGGAGACGCTCACCCGCACGGAGAGTCGGTCATGACCACTGCCCTCGCGATCGGACAGCCCACCGACCGGGTCGACGGCCGCCACAAGGTCACCGGCGGCGCGCAGTACTCCGCGGATCTGCTGCTCACCGGCATGGCGTACGCCGTGCTGGTCGGCGCCGGCGTCCCGAGCGGCCGGGTCACCGGTATCGACTCCGCCGAGGCGCTGCAGGCCGACGGGGTGCTCACCGTCCTCACCCACGAGAACCTGCCCAAGATCGCCGGCCAGCCCCCGCTGATCCCGTCCCTCGCGGGGATGCCCGCCCCGGGGCAGACCTTCTTCCCGTTCCAGGACGAGGTCGTGCACTACACGGGACAGCCCGTCGCCATGGTGGTCGCGGACACCTGGGAACGCGCCCAGCACGCGGCCGCGCTGGTCCGCGTCTCGTACCAGGAAACCCCGTCGGTCACCACCCTCGACCAGGCGCGGGACGAGGCGTACGAGCCCGAGGCGGTCTTCGGGGGCTTCGTTCCCGGCCGGAGCACCCGCGGGGATGTGGCGGCGGGGCTGGCGAAGGCCGACGTCCGCATCGACGCCGTGTTCAGCTACGCCGCGAACAACCACAACCCCATCGAGCCCTCGGCCACCACCGCGGCCTGGGACGGTGACCAGCTCACCCTCCACGACGCCACGCAGGGAGTGGCGGCCACCCAGCTCACCGTGGCCGCGCTGCTCGGCCTGACGCCCTCGAAGGTCCGCGTCATCTCGCACTACGTGGGCGGCAGCTTCGGCTGCAAGGCCATGATCTGGGCGCACCCGGCGCTGGCCGCGCTCGCCGCCCGCGAGGTCGGACGCCCCGTCAAGCTCAGCCTCACCCGTGAGCAGATGTTCACCTCGGTCGGCCACCGGGAGGAGCAGGAGCAGCGCCTCACCCTGGGGGCGGACAAGGAGGGCCGCCTCACCGCGCTCCGGCACCACAAGCTCTCGCCCACCTCGCACTTCGACGACTGGGCCGAGCCCTCCCTCGGTGTCGCCTCCCAGTTCTACGCCTGCGACAACTACGAGGGTGTCTACCGGCTGATCCGTGCCCACACCATGACGCCCACCTTCATGCGGGCCCCCGGCGAGGCCTCCGGCATGTTCGCGCTGGAGAGCACCATGGACGACCTCGCCCATGAACTGGGCATCGACCCCATCGAACTGCGGCTGCGCAACTTCACCGACACCGATCCCACCACCGGCAACCCCTGGTCCAGCTCCGGGCTCAAGGAGTGCTACCAGCGCGGCGCCGAGCGCTTCGGCTGGCACCGGCGCAACCCCGAGCCGCGGTCCCACCGCGACGGCCACCTGCTCATCGGCTACGGCATGGCCGGCGCCGGCTACCCCGGCTACGGCCCGAGCAACCCGCAGCGGGCCCGGGCCCGGCTCTACTCCGACGGCACGGCCGTGGTGCAGGCCGCGACCCCAGAGTTCGGCACCGGCGTGGCCACGGTGATGACGCAGGTCGCCGCCGACGCTCTCGGGCTCCCCGTCGAACGGTGCCGCTTCGAGGGCGGTGACACCATGCTGCCCACCATCGCCGCGGCGGTCGGCTCCTCGGGAGCGGGCATGATCAGCGCGGCCGTGCACACCGCGGCCACCAACCTGCGCCGTCAGCTCGTCGCACAGGCCGTGGCGGACGCCCAGTCACCGCTGCACGGCGCCGATCCCGACGCCGTCACCGTCCGGGATGGCCGGATGATACTGCGGGACGCTCCCGACACCGGCGAGACCTACGTCGAGCTGCTGCACCGGAACTTCCTGCCCGACGCCGAAGCGGTCGGTGCCTGGTCACCGTCGCCCGAGAGCACCCGCTACGGGAAGATGACGTTCGGCGCGCAGTTCGCCGAGGTGGCCGTCGACCCCGGCCTCGGCCTCGCCCGGGTCCGCCGGATGGTCGGCGCCTTCGCCCCCGGCCGGGTCCTCAACCCCAAGACGGCCCGCAGTCAGCTGATGGGCGGGATGCTCTGGGGGCTGGGCCAGGCCCTGCTGGAGGCCAACTACATGGATCCGCGCCGCGGCCGCTGGGTGGCCTCCAGCCTGGGCGACTACCTCGTACCGGTGAACGCCGACGCGCCCGAGGTGGAGGTCGAACTCGTCGATGTGACGGACGAGATCATCAATCCGCTCGGGGTCAAGGGCGTCGGCGAGGTCGGCCAGGTCGGCGCCGCCGCGGCCATCGCCAACGCCGTTCACCACGCCACCGGGCGCCGAGTCCGCAAGCTGCCGATCACCCTCGAGGACCTGCTCTGAACAGGCGGGACCGTACAGGTGATTCCGGCTGAGCTCCGGTCGGGCGGGTGTAGCGGCCGACGGCGGCAGGAATGATCTCCGATAGCAGGTACCAGGGGAGCCCCCCTCCCCCGCCCTCCTCCGGGCACTCCCCCGGGCCCCTCCTCCGGGCCCGGGCACCCTTCACCGGCCCACCCCCACCCAGAGGTTCCGAGTTGACGTACACACACGTATCCACGCCTCGCACCACCGCCGTCGCGGGTGCCGGGGCGGTGGCTCTGATCACCGCCGTGCTCACCGTGCCGAGCGCCGACGCCGCCACCGGCCAGCCCCCCGATCCGCCGTCGGCCACCCTGGCCGCACAGCGCGCCGAGGAGATCCGCACGACTCTCGGCGGCGAGGAGGCGGGCTCCTACTACGACGCCGAGAACCGCAAGCTCGTGGTGAACGTGACCAGTGAGGCCGCCGCGGCCAAGGTCCGTGCGGCGGGCGCTCAGGCGAGGATCGTCAAGCACTCCCTCGCCTCGCTGGACGCCGCCCGCGCGACCCTCAAGGAGCAGGCGGCGATCCCGGGGACGTCCTGGGCGATGGACCCCCGGATCAACAAGGTGGTCGTCGTCGCCGACCCCACGGTCAAGGGCAAGCACCTGGACCGGCTCACGACGGCCACCGCGTCACTCGGCGAACGGGTCACCCTCAGCCATTCGCCGCACGAACTCCGGCCGGTGATCGCCGGTGGCGACGCCATCTGGGGCAGCCAGGCGCGCTGCTCGCTCGGCTTCAACGTCGTCAAGGACGGCCAGCCCTACGTGCTGACGGCCGGGCACTGCGCCAAGGCGGTGCAGCGCTGGTCCGAGCAGATGGGAGGCTCCGAGATCGCCGTGACGGAGAACCACAAGTTCCCCGGTGCCGACTTCGGGCTCGCGAAGTACACCGCGGCCGATGTGGTCCACCCCAGCGCGGTGAACCTCTACAGCAGCCAGGGCAAACACAGCAGTGGTGGCGACGACGGCGGCGGTGGCAGCGGCGGCGGTGGCGGTGGCGGCAATATGCAGACCATCACCAAGGCGGCCGACCCGATCGTGGGCCAGAAGGTGCGGCGCAGCGGCAGCACCACCCATGTCCGCGACGGTGAGGTCACCGCGCTCAACGTGACCGCCAACTACCAGGAGGGCCCGGTCGAGGGCCTGATCCAGACCACCGTCTGCGCGGAGCCCGGCGACAGCGGCGGCCCGCTCTTCGACGGTGACACCGCGCTCGGCCTGACCTCGGGCGGCCGGGGCTCCTGCTCCCAGAAGGGCGAAACCTTCTACCAGCCGGTGCGCGCGGCGCTGGAGAAGACCGGGGCCAAGCTGGGCTGACGCGTACCGCCCTCACCGCTCCCCGCGCGGCACGGCCAGGTCGGTGAGCAGAGCCCGTCCCGGGGCGACCGCCGGCCAGGTGTCCTGCTGGGCGAGTACGGCGATCGCGCAGGTCGGGAACTTCTCCCGGGTGCGTTCGAGGGCGTCGCTGAGCGCCTCGTGGGCGAGCAGGAGGACGAGGTCCTGGACCGCGGGATTGTGTCCGACCAGCAGCAGTGTGCCCACGTCGGGCGGGGTTTCACGGACGACGGCGAGCAGGGCCGCCGGGTCCGCGCCGTAGAGGCGGGGCTCCTGGCGGACGGCGGGCCGGGCCGGGAGCTGCGCGGCGGCGAGTTCCCAGGTCTGCCGGGCGCGTTCGGCGGTGGAGCAGACGACGAGGTCCGGGACACAGCCGGCGGTGCGCAGCCAGCGCCCGGCGGCCGGGGCGTCGCGCAGCCCGCGCTTGGCGAGCGGCCGGTCGTGGTCCGCCACCTCCGGCGGCCAGGCGGATTTCGCGTGTCTCAGGACGACCAGCCGGCACATAGTCTCCACAGGGGCCGCCTCCCTCCATCGTCACCGGGCGAGCGTCTCACTTCCCAGCCTCACACCCAAGGGTGGCTGTACGCACCCACCGCGCCGGACCGGGCGGGGCCGGGCACGCCCGGGAGGGCCGGGCGGTCCTCCCGTGGGCGCGGGCCGTTCCGGCGCTGCGGAATAATGCCGCCATGCGGATTTCGGCCAGAGCTGACTACGCGGTGCGTGCCGCACTGCAACTCGCTGGTGTCCGGGATGGCGAGCCGCCCCTCAAGGCGGAGACCATCGCCCGCGCCCAGGACATTCCGCACAAGTTCCTGGAGAGCATCCTCAACGACCTGCGCCGGGGCGGGCTGGTCCTCAGCCGGCGCGGCGGCAACGGCGGCTACCGGCTGGCCAAGGCCCCGGAGGCGATCAGCATCGCCGATGTCATCCGGGTCGTGGATGGTCCGCTGGTGTCCGTACGCGGCGTGCGCCCGCCGGAACTGTCGTACACCGGCCCCGCCGAGTCACTGCTGCCGCTGTGGGTGGCGCTGCGGGCCAACGTCCGCCTGATCCTCGACGGGGTGTCACTGGCCGATGTCGCCGCGGCCGAACTGCCCGGCGGGGTCTCCGCACTGGCCGAGGACCCCGCCGCCTGGACGAATCCGTAGGCGGCACCCCGCCTCGTCCGGATCGCAAGACCTGGTCGTCCACGTCGTGAACACCCCCTTGCTGTCGGCGAATTCCGGGCGCAGGCTTTCCCTACTGATTCAGTGGGAAACTGGGAAAGGACTTCCGCAGTGCGCCCCACCTCCGATCTGGTCAACTCCCCGCCGGAATCCGGTATATGGCGGCGCGTCACCCGTGAGATCGCGGACGATCTCGCCGTCGACGCGCTCCCCCGCGACCGGGCCGGCAAGCCCCCGTACGACGAGGTCGCCCGGCTGCGCGAGGCCGGGCTGCCGGCTCGGCTGCTGCCGCCCGGCCCGCCCGGCAGGGGAGCCGGCTGGCAGGCCGCCTGTGCGGTCATCCGGGAGATCTCGGCGGCCGACAGTTCCCTCGGCGAACTTCTCGCCCGGCACTACGTCCTGTCGTGGAGCGCCCGGCTCTTCGGCACCGCGGAGCGGGCCGAGGTGCTCGAACTTCAGGCTGCCGAGGGACAGTGGCTCTGGGGCGGGAGCATCGACGTCCCGGGACCGGAGACCGAGCCGGTGGCGGCGGGGACAGGATGGCCGGGGACGGGAACGGGGTCGGGACCGGAGACCGGCTCCGGGCCGCCGGTGCTCACTCCGGTGCGCGGCGGGCACGCGCAGGACGGCTATCTGCTCGACGGACGGCGGAGCTTCCCCGCGGGTGTCGCCGTGGCCGACCGGCTGGTGCTCGGTGCGGTCCGTGCCGGAACCGGCGCACCACTGATCGTCCTCGTGGACCCGGCCCACCCGGGCGTCCTGGCCGAGCCGGCCCATGACCGCCTCGGCCAACGGCTGGCCGGAGCCGGCACCGTCGGATTCGACGGTGTCCCGGTGCGCCCCGAGCAGGTACTCGGGGCCGTGCCCCGAGAGGAGCACGACGCCTCCCCGTTCACCACGCTCGCACCGCTGGCGCTCCGGCTCGCGCTGGTCCATGTCGCCCTGGGGATCGCCGAAGGAACGCTGGCCGAGGCCCGGGATGTCAGCCGCACCACGCCACGCGCCTGGCCGCCGGCCGAGACGGCGGAGACGGACGGCGGCGCCTACGAAGGCCGCCCCGGCGGGGATCCCTACCTCCTGCTCGCCTACGGGGAGCTGGTGGCCGCCGCGCACACGGCGGCAGCGGTCGTCGAACCGGCGACGGAGGCCCTGGCACGGGGGCTGCGCAGCGGGCACGCACTCGGTGTCGAGGAGCGCGCCGACATCGCCGTCCTGGTCGCCGCGGCGGAGGCGGTCACCCACAGGTCCGTCATGCACATCACCACCCGCGTACTGGAGCTCACCGACGGCACCGGCGCACCCGCCGGCGGCCCCGGCTTCGACAGGTTCTGGCGCAACGCGCGAGTCCTGACGGCACAGAGCTCGCCCGCCCACCGGCTCCGGGACATCGGCGACCACTACCTGAACGGAACCCGTACGCCCCTGACGCTGCGCATCTGAGCGCCGGCGCGAGGCGGCCGGCCCCGTGCCGGGCGCCGCGCCCCCGGCCATGCCCCCTCGGACAGGCCCGCACTCCGGTGGTGAGGCACTCTGGGGAGAGAGGTGCGTTTCTCGCCACCGGATGGAGGGAGCGTTCCGATGTGCGCGACCCGGCTCGCCCCGGCACCGCTGCCGACGCGCCGCGGCTGCCCGCTCGACCCACCGGACGAGTTCCGACGGCTGCGGCAGCAGGACCCGGTCAGCAGGCTGTCCTTTCCCGACGGCAAGACCGGCTGGCTGCTCACCCGCCATCGGGACGTCCGCGCGGTGCTCGCGGACGACCGGTTCAGCGCGGACCGCAGGCGGGCCTCACTGCCCCTGCGGAGGATCCCGATCCGGCTCGCCGAGGCCGAGCAACGCGCCGGTGTGCTGCTGACCATGGACCCTCCGGAGCACACCCGCTACCGCCGGATCCTCACTCGTTACTTCACGGTACGGCGGATGCGGGCCCTGGCCCCGCGGGTCGAGCAGATCGTCACCGACCACCTCGACGCGATGGAGCTCGACGGCCCCCCGGTGGACCTCGTCCCGGCCTTCGCCCTGCCCATCCCCTCGCTCGTCACCTGTGAGCTGCTCGGCGTCCCGTACGCGGACCGGGCCGGATTCCAGCGCTGGAGCGCGACGCTGCTCGGGCTGGACGTCGCCGAGGCCGACGCGCTCGCGGCGTACCACGCGCTCTGCGGGTATATGCACGACCTCGTGGTCGCCAAACGCGCCCGGCCCGATGACGCCCTGCTCAGTCAGCTGATCGCCAGGGGAACCGAGACGCCGGAGGACGCGCTCGGCGACGACGAACTGGCCGGAATCGGGCGCCTGCTGCTGGTCGCCGGCCACGAGACCACCGCGAACATGCTGGCGCTCGGTACGTACACCCTGCTGTCGCACCCCGGCGAACTCGCCGCGCTGCGGGCACACCCCGAGGGCGTCCCGCGCGCCGTCGAGGAGTTGCTTCGCTACCTCACCATCGTGCAGTTCGGCACCATCCGGGTCGCCAAGGAGGACGTCGAGATCGCCGGGCGGCAGATCCGCGCCGGGGAGACCGTGGTCGCCTCGCTGGCCGCCGCGAACCGGGACCCCGAGCAGTTCGAGGGGCCCGACCGGCTCGATGTGACCCGCGAGCCCTCGCAGCATGTCGCGTTCGGGCACGGTGTCCACCAGTGCCTGGGCCAGCAGCTGGCGCGGGTGGAGATGGAGGTCGCCTTCCCGGCGCTCTTCGGACGGTTCCCGGACCTGCGGCTCGCCGTACCGGCGGACCACGTCCCCTTCCGCGACGACATGTTGATCTACGGGGTCCACTCCCTCCCGCTCACCTGGGGGTGAGGACACGATGCGCATCCGCGTCGACCGCTCGCGCTGCCGTGGCGCCGGCCAGTGCGCCCTCACCGCTCCCGCGCTCTTCGACCAGTCCGAGGAGGACGGCACGGTCGTCGTGCTGAACGACGAGCCCCCGCCCGGACTGGCGGCCGCCGCCCGCCGTGCGGCGGCCCTGTGCCCCAACTCGGTCATCCGGATCGTCGAGGACACCGAACACAGCCAGTGCTGAGCTGGTCGCCTCACGAGGGGCGCAGGGTGAACGTGCCCTCCGGGTCGGCCGCGGGGCACGGGCGGAAGCCGGTACTGATCCGGTCCAGGAGCCCCCGCAGCCAGCCGAGGTCCTCGCGCGAGGGGTGCCGCAGCCGCATCTGCCGGGCCTGGAGCGGTGTGACCCGCAGGTCGTGGAGCCGGCCGGTGTCCTGATCCACCGAGACGAGGAAGACCAGCCGCAGGTCGTCGCGGTACTCCTCGTAGCCGGTGATGCCCTCGTAGTCGTCGATGAAGTCGCCGCACCCGTGGATCATGAGCTTTCCCCGGTGGACCTCCAGGCCGCGGGGGTGGTGTGCGGAGTGCCCGTGGAGGATGTCCACCTCGCCTTCGAGGAGGTGGTACGCGAAGGCCGTCTCGGCGCGGGAGGCGCGGTATCCCCAGTTGGGACCCCAGTGGACGGAGGCCACCGCGACGTCGCCGGGGCGCTTGGCCTGCCGCACGCGGGCGGCGAGCTCGGTGGCGGCGCCCCGCGTCGGCCCGGCGACGAAGGCGACACCGCTGCGGTCCTCGGCCGCGGCCCAGCCGTGCGGGATGCCGCTGGACGGCATTCCGACGGAGAAGACCAGCACCCGGCCGCCGCCGTCGACCGGCACCACGGCCGGACGCCCCGCCGCCGCGGCGTCCGCGCCGGCCCCCGCCGTGCGCAGCCCGGCACCTGCCAGGGTGCCGAGCGTCTCGGCCAGTCCGCCGCGGTCGAAGTCCAGGACGTGGTTGTTGGCCAGTACGCAGACGTCGGGACGGGCGGCGGTCAGGCAGGGGAGGTTCGCCGGGCTCATGCGGTAGTGGACCGCCTTGCCGGGGGCGAAGGAGCCGCTGCGGGTGACGCTGGTCTCCAGGTTGATCACCCGGGCGTCGGGCGCCGCCTCGTCGAGCACGCGCAGCGCCTCCCCCCAGGGCCAGGAGAATGCGACCGGACGGGGAACCGGCCCGTTCACCGCCTCCGCCAGGTCGATGTAGACGCGGGCGTCGCGAACGTACCCCTCACGCAGCGCGGGGTCGCCCGGGTGCGGAAGGATCTGGTCGATGCCGCGCCCGAGCATGACATCACCGCAGAGGAACACGGTGACGGGGTCACTGCCCACTCCTCCAGGCTAGTGCCCCAACAGGCCCTGTCTCTCCGGTCTCAGTCGGTCTGCGGGCGGCCCGTCACCGTCGTGCGTCGCCGACGGGGTACGGCACGAAGGTGCTGCTGTGCTCGTCGATGGCGAGCGGACGGCCCAGGGGCGGTACCGCGCGCTGGGGGCAGTCCAGGCGTTCGCAGATGCGGCAGCCCATGCCGATGGGGGTGGCGGCGGAGGCGTTGTCGAGGTCGAGGCCGTCGGAGTAGACGAGCCGGGAGGCGTGCCGGATCTCGCAGCCGAGGCCGATGGCGAAGGTCTTGCCCGGTTCGCCCCAGCCACCGCGGTGCCGGGTGACGGTGCGGGCGGTCCACAAGTAGCGCTGTCCGTCCGGCATCGCGGCGATCTGGACCTGGATACGGCCGGGCGCGGCGAACGCCTCGTAGACGTTCCACAGCGGGCAGGTGCCGCCCGCGCGGGAGAAGTGGAAGCCGGTGGCGGACTGGCGTTTGGACATGTTGCCCGCACGGTCGACGCGTACGAAGGAGAACGGCACACCGCGCAGGCGGGGGCGCTGGAGGGTGCTGAGCCGGTGGCAGACCGTCTCGTAGCCGAGGCCGAAGCGGTCGGTGAGGCGCTCCAGGTCGTAGCGCATCTCCTCGGCCGCGGTGTGGAAGGCGCGGTACGGGAGGATCAGGGCGGCGGCGGTGTAGTTGGCGATGCCGATCCGGGCGAGCGACCAGGTGGTGGCGCCCTGCTCATAGTCCTCGGAGGCGAGCGCGGACAGCTCGTCGGCGAACTCCAGCAGGGCCAGCTGGGTGGCCATGCGGAAGGCCTGCTGGCCAGGGCGCAGGCGGTGGGAGAGGTGCAGCACCCGGGCGGCCGGGTCGTAGTGGTGCAGACGGCGGCCGGAGCCGGGGGCGAGGCGGACGCCGTGGGTGTCGGCGAGCCGGGCGGCTAGGGCGGGCAGCACCTCGCCCGGCCGGATGCCGAGGGAGCCGGCGAGGGATTCGGCCGCCAGGTCGAGGTCGTGCAGGTAGTTCTGGCGGCGGTAGAAGAACTCCCGGATCTCCTCATGCGGCGTGCGGGGCGCGGCCGGGTCGTCGTGGTCGCGGCCGTGCGTCGCCTCGGCCAGGCGCTCGGCCAGCTTGTGGTTGCGGCGGCCGAGGTCGAGCAGGACGCCGGCGACCGCCGGGAGCCGGGACGCCAGTTCCGAGAGGTCGGCGGGCGACACCCGGGTGGCGGTGACCTCGTCCGCGAGCGCCTCGCGCAGGTCGGCCAGGAGGCGGCTGGTGTCGCGCTCCGAGAAGAAGCCCGGGTCCACGCCGAAGGTCTCGGTGAGGCGCAGCAGCACCGGCACGGTCAGCGGCCGGGAGTCGTGCTCCATCTGGTTGAGGTAGCTGGGCGAGATCGCGAGCATCCTCGCCAGTGCGGCCTGGCTGAGCCGCCTCTCCTCGCGCAGCCGTCGCAGCCGTGCCCCCGCGTATGTCCTGCTCAAGCCATCCGTCCTCTCCGTGCGTTCCGGAGGGAGCCTACGAAGCGCCGGGTGCGAAGGGACAGGATGCTTGGCAAAGTTGGCAAGAAGCCGTCGGAAGATGCGCGGAAGTTGGCAGGTATCCATGGTTGTTGGCACTCAGTGCCAATGCCAGAGTCGTCGTGCGGCCCGCCGGACCCCGGCGGCCGGAGCGGAACCACGGGACCGACCAGACGCCCTGACGTCGTACGTCCCGGAATTCCGGCCCGGCCTCCCGGGCGCATTGCTCACCTCTCCACCACACCGGGCGGGGTTCGGCGGGCGTCGCAGCGGACGGTATGGCACTCAGTGACGCGCCTTCGCACCGTTCGCAGGCACCACAGTTCACGGGTTCTCGGGCAGCTCACGGGCAGTCACGGGCGGCTCACGGACCCACGCTTCACAGGCAATCAGTTCACCGGCACACCGTCCTAGGGCCATCTGGCCCCTGGGCGGACGATCCACAGCGATCTCAGGCGACCACGGGAGACGGTCATGGCGCAGGCAGGTACGACGGCGGCCGAGCAGCTGGCCCAGCGGTGGGCTACGGACCCCCGCTGGGCGGGAGTTGAGCGGACGTACGGAGCCGAGGACGTGATCCGGCTGTCCGGCAGCGTCCGCGAGGAGCACACCCTGGCCCGGCGGGGCGCCGAGCGGCTGTGGCGGCAGCTGCACGAGCTCGACTACATCCACGCGCTGGGCGCGCTGACCGGCGGTCAGGCCGTACAGCAGGTCAAGGCCGGGCTCCAGGCGGTCTACCTCTCCGGCTGGCAGGTCGCCGCCGACGCCAACCAGGCCGGGCACACCTACCCGGACCAGAGCCTGTACCCCGCCAACTCCGTTCCGCAGGTGGTGCGCCGGATCAACAACGCGCTGCTGCGGGCCGACCAGATCGCCACCTCGGAGGGCGACACCTCCGTCGACTGGCTCGTGCCGATCGTGGCCGACGCCGAGGCCGGCTTCGGCGGCCCACTCAACGCCTTCGAGCTGACCAAGGCGATGATCGCGGCCGGTGCGGCGGGCATCCACTACGAGGACCAGCTGGCGTCCGAGAAGAAGTGCGGCCACCTCGGCGGCAAGGTCCTGGTGCCGACCGGACAGCACATCCGCACCCTCAACGCCGCCCGCCTCGCCGCCGATCTCGCCGACGTGCCGACGGTGATCGTGGCCCGCACGGACGCGCTGGCCGCCAACCTCCTCACCAGTGACGTGGACGAGCGCGACGCCCGGTTCTGCACGGGCGAGCGGACCGCCGAGGGCTTCTACCGGGTCGAGAACGGCATGGCTCCGGTCATCGCCCGGGGCCTGGCCTACGCGCCGTACGCGGATCTGCTGTGGGTGGAGACCGGAACCCCGGACCTGGCACAGGCCCGGGAGTTCGCGGAGGCCGTGCACGCCCGCTACCCGGACCAGATGCTGGCCTACAACTGCTCGCCGTCGTTCAACTGGAAGGCCGCGCTGGACGACGACCAGATCGCCAAGTTCCAGCGGGAGCTGGCCGCGATGGGCTACCGCTTCCAGTTCATCACCCTGGCCGGATTCCACTCCCTCAACCACGGGATGTTCGACCTGGCCCGCGGCTACGCGGAGTCCGGCATGACGGCGTATGTCGACCTGCAGGAGCGGGAGTTCGCCGCCCAGCGGCACGGCTTCACCGCCGTCAAGCACCAGCGCGAGGTCGGCACCGGCTACTTCGACCTGGTCTCCACCGCGCTCAATCCGGCCTCCTCGACCACCGCGCTGGCCGGATCCACCGAGGAGGAGCAGTTCCACTAGGAGCGGTTCCAGTGGGAGCTGTTCTCTCCGGAGACGTTCCGCCGGGAGACACTCCACCGACGCTTCCCGGGGAGGGAGGCGCCCGCCACGACCGGGGCTGAGGGGCCCGGTCGGCCGCCGGGGCTGAGGGGCCGCGGCTGCCGTGACAGAGGGGTGCGGGGGCAGCGGACTGAGGCTGCCCCCGCACCCCTCTCGTGCGTTTTGGCACAGCCGGGATTTCTCCATACGATCCATCGATGATCACAAGAAAACGGTTGACGGCCGGGGTGTGCGGACTGCTCGCCGCCATGGCCGTCGGCCTTCTGCCCACACCCGCCGGCGCCGACCAGCCGGATGCGAAGGCCACCCCCAAGGTCGAGCTGACACTCGATGTCAGCGGCTCGATGCGGGCCCGCGACATCGACGGGCAGAGCCGGATGTCCGCCGCCAAGCAGGCGTTCAACGAGGTGCTCGACGCCGTACCGCAGGACGTCCAGCTCGGCATCCGCACCCTCGGCGCCAACTACCACGGCGACGACCGGCAGGTGGGCTGCAAGGACACCCGGCAGCTCTACCCCGTCGGGCCGCTGGACCGGACCGAGGCGAAGACCGCGGTGGCGACGCTGACGCCCACCGGCTGGACGCCGATCGGCCCGGCCCTGCTGGGCGCCGCCGAGGACCTCAAGGGTGGCGACGGGACCCGCCGGATCGTCCTGATCACGGACGGCGAGGACACCTGCGCCCCGCTCGACCCCTGCCAGGTGGCCCGGGACATCGCGGCCCGGGGCATCGGTCTCACCGTCGACACCCTCGGGCTGCTGCCGGACGCCAGGACCCGCAAGCAGCTGAGCTGTATCGCGGAGGCCACGGGCGGGACGTACACCTCGGTCCAGCACACCAAGGAACTGCGCGACCGTGTACACCAGTTGGTGAAACGGGCCGCCGACCCCGTCGTCGCCCCGGTGCCCGCCGAGGGTGCGCAGCAGTGCGCCAAGGCCCCGAAGCTCACGTCCGGTCTCTACACCGACCGTGAGAAGTTCGGCGAGCACCGCTGGTACCGGGTGGACGTCCGGCCGGGCCAGGAGCTGCGGGCGTCGGTGAGCGTCGCCGCCGACCGCGCCGTCAACCGCGACTACGGGGTCCTGCTGCGGGCCTCGACCGTGCACGGACGGGAGATCGTCCGCGGCTCGGAGGCGGGCTACCGACGGACGGATGTGATCTCGTCCGGGCTGCGCTACCCCAAGGCCGAGGCCGACTCCCGGGACGGCGGGGACCAGGCCCCGGCGGAGACCGTCTGTCTCCAGGTCGGCAACTCCTTCTCGGCACCCGCCTCGGTGAAGACCGACCCGGGACTCCCGGTCGAGCTGGCCATCGACGTCGTCGACGGTCCCCGCGACGGCTCCGACGCGGCCTCCTTCGGCCTCGGCCACGGCTGGTGGCTGCTGGGCTCGCTGGCTCTCGCCGGTCTGCTGGCCGGTCTGCTGTGGGGCTGGATCTCCCGTTGGCGCGTGACCGTGTGGAGGACCAACTGATGCGTACCGTACGCATGCTGATGACCGCCGTCCTGGCCGGGGCCGGACTGCTCGGCCTGGCGGCGCCCGCGCTCGCCGACAGCCCCACGCCGACCCCGAGCGCGAGCGGGAGCCCGGACACGGCCGCGCCCACCGAGGCCGGCACGTCGTTCCGTACGGCGACCGCCATCCGGCCGGACCAGCCCGCCACCGCCGACGCGTCCACCGGCGACTACCTCTACTGGGTGCTGCCGGTCGACGCCGGGCAGCAGGCTACGGTCAAGGCCAAGGTGACGCTCCCGCCGGCCGCCGGCCGGCATGGTGCGGCCACCTGGCAGCTCGACGTCTACGACGGGCTGCGCCGCCGCCAGGCGTGCACGTACGGCGCCTCGTCCCGGTCCGCGGAACGGGACGCCGGGTCCGTCGAGCTGTCCTGCACCCTGCGCACGGTCCGCGGCTGGGCGGAGCCGTGGTCGAACGATCCGCTGCCGGGCAGCTACTTCGTCCGCCTGACGGTCACCGATCTGCCGCAGGAGGACCTGGGCCAGCCGGTCCACGCCGAGGTCGTGGCGGCCACGCCCGACCGGGGCGGGGCCCACGCGGTGGACGGCGCGCTGGCCGCTCCCCTGGTGCCCGGTGCCGGGGCCGCCACGCCGCGGACGAAGGGTGACGGCGCGTCACCGCGGCCCGCGGCCATGGCCGAGCCGGAGGGCGGCTGGTCCTCGGGCCGGTGGTCCGACCGCTGGATCTGGACCGCGGCCGGGGGTGCGCTGGCCGCGCTCGCGGGTATCGCCGGCTACCGCGCCACCCGGGGTTCCGGCCGCCCGTCACGGGTGCCGCCGGGAGTCTGATCCCGGTTCCCGCGTTCACGGGGGGGCGGCCATGGAAGGTTCCGTGGCCGCCCCCCGTGCTGAGGAGGGCCGATGCCCGAAGGTCGGCGGTCGGCGGTCGGCGGTCGGCGGTCGGCGGTCGGTCAACCGTCGCAGCAGCAGCAGCAGTTGTCGCAGCAGCAGCAATCGTTACAGCAATCGCAGCCGTCACAACCGTCGCTGCAGTCGCAGTCCCGGCAGCAGCCTTCGCGCTTCTTGCGCGACCAGGGCCCCTCGTACTGCTCCGCACAGCAGAGCTGGCAGGTGCAGCACAGGCCGATGGCGACCGCGCAGCCGGCGAGGAAGCCGCGGGGCTGCTTGGGCTGGTGCGGGAGGTGCGGCCCGCCGCCGTACGGGCCCGGCGCCCCGTTCCCCTGGGCGCCCTGCCCGGCGGCACCGTGCCCCAGGTGGGCGCAGGCAGCGGTGCCGAAGGCCCGGTCCACCGAGCGGCGCAGCTCGTGCACCAGCAGCACATGGACCAGGGCGGAGTCGGTGAACTCCACATCGCGGAGCGCGAGCCGGATGCCGTGCAGTGCGTCGTCGCAGAGCCGGCGGGCCTGCGCGGTGGTGGCGCCGGTGGCCGTCAGCGGGTTCCAGGCGCCCTCGGCGTCGTCCCGGGTACGGTCCTCCACGGCGTCGAGGAGGTGGGCCAGCCGGCCGAAGAGCCGGCCCGCCTCGGCCAGCGGCCCGGCGTTGCCCGGGCGGCCCGCCAGCACCGCGGTGTGGGCGAAGGCGGCGGCGGTGGCGGTCTCGGTCGGTTCGGTGATGGCCGTCAGGGGTGTGCCGGGGCCGGCCAGTTGCTCGATGCCCAGCTGGCGGTCGACCGCGTCGACGAGGACGGCGGTGTCGAAGCCGACGCCGGCGCCGGTCCGCGCCCCGGCGCGGTCCCACCCCGCGGCGACCTTCCGCGCCGCGACGGCCACCGGCCTGCGGCGCAACAGGCCGTTCCGGTCGGCCACATGGTCCCGGATCTTCGCCGAGGCGAGCACGAGGGACACCGAGGCGGCGAGCCGCGCGCCCTCTCCCCGGGCCACGGAAGCGGTCCGCATCCCCCGGAGCGGGCAGGGTCCGGCGGTGCGGCGGTGCTTCGCCGTCCGGCCCGACTGGGCTTCCGTCAGTACGGAGATGATCAGTCCGTCGTAGTTGGTGACGACCCGGGCGAACTGCCCGTGATCGGCGCGCAGGGCGAGACAGAGGCCGCACAGATGGGCCATCCACTCGGCCTTGAGCCCCTGGGACAGGCGATGGGAACAGGGCCTGACGATTCCGAACATGGTGAATCCCCCCGTGAGACGTCGGAATGGTGGCGTGGGCAACCGGGCAACCGGGCCCGGGCAACGGCTGGAGATCGTACCGACTACTGGGCTGACCTGGGTACATGGCCCCTAGGGCCTGTCCGATGGGTCCGCGTGGGCCCGTCGTCAGATGGCCAACGGGTGCTCCGGCTCCACGACGGGCTCGCCCGGCTCCGGGCCCGTGTGTGCGCGCACCCGCGCCGCGAGCACGGCGACATCGTCCTCGGCGTACATCCCGTCGAGGTCGAGCAGGACCTCGTCGAGCACCTCCTCGACGCCGGCCCCGACGGGCAGCCGCATCCGGGCCAGCCGGGCCAGGGAGACGTCGATGTCCTCCCCGCGGCGCTCGACGAGGCCGTCGGTGAACATCAGCAGCGTGTCGTCGGGTGTCAGGGTGCGGGTGATCATCTCGTAGCCGCCGATGCCGGTGCCCAGCGGCGGGCCGACGGGCACCGGCACCAGGTCGGCGGTGCCGTCCGGGCCGAAGATCGCCGGGGGGAGGTGGCCGGCGCTGGCGAACCCGACGGTGCCGCGCGCCGGGTCGACCCTGGCCAGCAGACAGGTGGCCGGACGGCGGGACTCGTCCTCGGCCACCGCGGTGTCCAGCTGGCGCAGGACGCGGTGCGGCGGCAGGTCGGTCGAGGCGACGTAGCGGAGGGTGGAGCGGTAGGCGTTCATGTCGACCGCCGCGTCGAGTCCGTGCCCCATGACGTCGCCCATGACGAGGAGGGTGCGCCCGTAGTGGAGCCGGACGGTTTCGAACCAGTCGCCGCCGACCAGGGAGCTGGAGCCGGAGGGAAGGTAGCGGGTGGCGAGGTCCAGGTTGGGGTGCGGCCGGCCCGGTTCGGCGAGCAGGGCCCGCTGCAGGTCCATCGCGGTGCGCTGCACCGAGGCGTACCGGCGGCCGTGGGCGAGGTGGCCGGCGGCCAGGCGTGCCAGATGGTGGGCGGTGGCGGTCTCCTGGTCGCTGAACGTACCGCCCGCGCGGAGGGCGAGCAGCGCGCCGTAGCGGCGGCCGTGCGCGAGCAGCGGCACCGACAGGGCCTGGGCCGACATACCGCCCTTGAGGACCGCGGTGGTGGTGATCGGGCGGGCCTCGTCCAGCGCCCGTAGCGCGGGTGCTCCGCCATCGGGCACCCCCGTCGCGTCGTCGGGGAAGCGCGCCTGAAGCACCTTCACCAGACCTGCCGACGCCGCCCGGTGGAGCACCGGCCGGGCCGGGCCCGGTGCCCCGGTGACGTCCTCGGACAGCAGGTCGACCGCGGCGGCGTCACACAGGTGCTTGCACAGGAAGCGGCACAGCTCGGCGCAGGTCGTCTGCTCGTCCAGGGTGGTGCCGATCCGTTCGGCCGCCTCCTCCACCACGCGCAGCCGGGCCAGTACGCCGGCGAGGTCGGTGTCCCGGCCCGCGCCCGCGAGACCGGTGTCGCGGTCCGCGTCCGAGCCCTCCCGCTTCGACAAGGCCACCTCCAGGGTGCCGCGTCCCGCGTCGAGCGGTCCGCTCTCTCACTGACCCATACCAACTGAGCCATACCACCAGTACGGGCGCGTTCCGGCGGCCCGACGCGGCGGCCCGGGTGACCGTCAGTTGACCACGCCGATGCCCGGCAGGGTTCAGCAGGGTGCGGAGCGGCGCGCCGACGAGGATCCGGCAGCGGATGAGGATCCGACAGCGGACAAGGATCCGGTAGCGGACGAAGGAGCGCCGTCCGTCCGAGGGGCGGGCCCCGGGGCGTCCGACGACGGGCCCGTAACGCCCCGCCGACGTTTGGCGCTGTCCTGTACGGGCGGCGGCATGCCCGGCACACCGCCGCCCTGGGCCCTGTCGTCACGCTCCCGTCATCCGCCGGGAGGCGGGAGTATGACGACGGGGCCCAGCAGCCGAGTTCCGTCCGCCCGCCCCGTCCACCCCGTCCGTCCACCCCATCCGTCCCGTCCGCCCGCACCTCCGTCTGGGAAGGCCACCCGAGCACATGTCCGTCTTCCGACGCCGTAAGAGCACCCGTCCCCGGCTGGTCCCCGAACTCGACGACCTCGACCTGGGGCGGGTGCGGCGGCGCGTCGAGACGTGCTGGGCCCGCGGTTCCCTCGACACAGCCGTCATGGCCCTGATGGCGAACGTGCTCGACGACGCCGGTGAGGACTGGGACCGCAAGGCGCACCGGCTGCGGGTGCTCGCCGGGTCCGCGGGGCGGGCGCTGCCCGGGATCTGGCGGCAGCACGCTCCGCGGAACCAGCACGCGCTGCTGCTCCACGCCTGGTCGGAACTGCTCCGAGCGCAGCAGCCGGACAACGGCGTCGATCTGGACGCCACCCGCGAGACCTGCCGGCTGGCGGCCGAGCTGCTCCCGGCGGACCCCACGCCGTGGACCCTGAAGCTGGCCCTGCTCCGGCTGGAGCGGCGCCCGTCGAGCGAGTTGTCGGCGGTGTGGCGGGAGATCAAGGCCCGCGACCCCTGGAACCGGGAGGCCCACCTCCAGGCCCTGGGGTATCTCTCGCCCGACGAGTGCGGCTCCAGTTCCCTGGTGCTGGACCTGCTCGACGGGGTCCGCTCCGGTATGCCGGCCGATGCCCCCGCCGCCGCTCTGGAGGTGACCGCACTGGTGCGTACCCATCAGCGGGCGGTGGCCCCCGGGGGTGTGACGGCCCTCGGCGCGGGGGAGATATGGCGGCGCCCGGACGCCATCAGAGCACTCGACCAGGCGGCGCACTACTGGCCGCGGCCGGGGTTCCTGCACCACGCGGCGGCGCTGGCCGATCTGAACGTCCTGGCCTATGCGTTGATCAAGTCCGCGCGGATCGCGGAGGCCGCGACCGTGCTGCGCGCCACCGGTGGTGTGGCGACGCCCTGGCCGTGGAACGCGGAAGGCACGTCGCTGGAGCACTTCTCGCACTGCTACGAGCGCGCCGTGTCGGCGAGCTGACGTGCTCGGCGGCCACGCATGGTGGCCATGCATGGCGGCCACGCAAGGTTGCCGCGCATGGTGGCCATGCATCGTGGCCGTGCATAGTGGCCGTGCATGGCGGGAGACATGTCCGGTTATCCATATATGAGGCAGATGTGCGCCCCATAGTCGGATCGGGTGGAATTACGCCCTGTTTCCGGTGTCTCCGGAGTGCCCCGATGTCTTCCAGGGGATTTTTTCCTGGAAGAGCGTTGGGAGACCCGCATGCGCGACACCGCCACCATCGGCCGCTCCGCGGCGACCGGCGGTCGGCGTCTCCTTCTCCTCCTCACACTGCTGACGCTGCTGCACGCGGCGTTCCTCACCGGCTCCTCCGACGCTCCGCTCCCGGAGGCCGGCCGCTGCCTCACCCACACCGCCGCCCCCGCCGCCTCCGGCCCGTCCGACCGGGCCTGCGACTCCGCGGCGCCGGTGGTGAGACCGTCCGAGGGCGGTGACAAACACCCGGGCCGCGGCGTCCGCCGCAAGCACCAGGCCTCGGCCTGCCATCTGCGTCACCATGTCCCGACCGGGTCCGGCGGCAAGGCGATCGACGAAACCGCCGCGGTGCAGGCCCTCGCCGCACCGCCGGACTCCGCTTCCTGGGCCGTCGTCCCGGCCACACTCGCCCCATCTCCCCGGCGCGCCACGGTTCTTCGCTGCTGATCGGCCCCCGGCCGCACGCCCCTCCCCCGCCAGGGCCGAGGGGCGGCGTGCCGTGCCGCCCCCCGGCCCCTCGGCCCCTCAGAACCTTCGCCCCACAGGAGATTCGGCATGCCCATCGACGTCTTCGCCGCGCTCGGCGCCCTGGTACGCGCCGAGGCCGCCCGTACCCGCCGCACGCCCGGGCCCCGGCAGGCCACCGAGCACCCGGACGGCTCCGCCGCACGACCGCCAGCCGACCCGGAGCCCTCGCCCTCGACCTCGCCCTCGGCCGAGCGCCCGGCGGACGAACCCGCCGCGCCCGCCCCCTCTCACCCCTCTCCCCCCTCACTTCCCTCTCCCCCGTCCGCCCGCCGCGGTCTGCTGGCACGCCTCCTCCGGAAGCCGACCGCGCGCGCCCGCCGCGGCCGGAAGTAGTCCCGTAAGTAATCCCGGAAGCAATCCCGGCCGACTGCCGGCCGGGTGGCGGCCGGGTGGCGGCCGGGTGGCAGCCCGGATATCAGGGCCTGTGTCGGTATTTGTCGCGCCCCCGAACCAGCGCGATCCTGAACCCATGGCTGGTCACAAGGCTGAGCCCGCCGCACCGACCGCCGCCCCGGGCACGGTGGGCGGCTGGGCCGTCGCCCGGCCCGGGCCGATCACCTCCGGGCCGCTGATGCAGGTGCGGCGCCCCGCCCCCGTACCGGGGCCCGGCGAGATTCTGGTGCGCGTCGAGGCCTGCGGGGTGTGCCGTACGGATCTGCATCTGGCCGAGGGGGATCTGGCCCCACACCGGCCGTCCACCGTGCCGGGACACGAGATCGTCGGCCGGGTGACCGCCACCGGCGAGGCGGTCACCGGCTTCCGCGTCGGCGACCGGGCCGGCGGGGCCTGGCTGCGCGGTACCTGCGGTGACTGCCGGTACTGCCGGGCCGGGCGGGAGAACCTCTGCCCGGCGTCCCGGTACACCGGCTGGGACGCCGACGGTGGTTTCGCCGAGGCCGCCGTCCTCCCCGCCGACTACGCCTATCCGCTCCCGGACGACCACGACGCCGCCCACCTGGCGCCGCTGCTGTGCGCCGGGATCATCGGCTACCGGGCGCTGCGCCGCAGCGCGCTGCCCCCGGGCGGCCGGCTCGGCATCTACGGCTTCGGCGCCTCGGCGCATCTGGCCGCGCAGGTCGCACTGGCCGAGGGGGCCAGGGTGCATGTGCTGACCCGGTCGGCCCAGGCCCGCGAACTCGCTCTCGGCCTGGGCGCGTCCTCGGCCGGCGAGGCCTACGCCCGCCCGCCCGAGCCGCTGGACTCGGCGATCCTGTTCGCCCCGGTGGGCGATCTGGTGCCGGTGGCCATGGCGGCGCTGGACCGGTCGGGGACCCTGGCCGTCGCCGGGATCCATCTCACCGATGTTCCGCCGCTGAACTACCAGGACCATCTGTTCTACGAGCGGAACCTGCGCAGCGTCACCGCCAACACCCGGGCGGACGGCCTCGAGTTCCTGCGGACCGCGGCCCGGATCGGCATCCGCGTCACGGTCAGCCCGTACCCGCTGAGCCGCGCCCCCGAGGCGCTCGCCGACCTGGCGGCCGACCGGGTCCACGGGGCCGCGGTGCTGATCCCCGGCTGAGGATCCCTGGTCACCCTCCGTGGCTCGCCCAGGGCCTGTCGCCGCGCCGACTGGCTGCCCACTGCTTGAATGTCGCACCATGGAGTGAAGGCGATAATGCACGACATATCCGGTGAGTGCACGACATATCCGGTGAGACGGTGGCGGGATGGACGCCCTGGCCCCGAGGGCGGATACGACCGTGGCTTATGACGACGGCTTCCCGCGTACGGAGGCGGAGCAGGCAGTGACCGCGCGGGTCCTAGGCTCTTCGGGGGCCGAGCTGACCGCCGTCTATGTGCCGGCCGAAGGGGACGGCGAACTTCAGCTGGCCGAGATGGTCGGTGGCTCCGGTGCCCCTTGCGGACTGCCCTCGCGGTACGACCTGTCGGGGGACTCCCCCGTGGCGGCGGCGTTCCGTACCGGACTGCCGCAGTGGCCGGGGCCGGCCGAGCAGGCCGCGGGCGGCACGCTCACCGCTCCCCCGGGTGACGGCCGTGCCGGGGCGGCGCCGGCCGCGGCCGCCCTCGGCGCACTGCCGCTGGGCGGGGACGCCAAGCGGCTGGGGTGCCTGGTCGTGCTGGACCAGGCGGCGGACGCCTTCGACGACGACCGGCGGCACCTGCTGGAACTCCACGCCGACCAGGTGGCCGCCGGACTGGAGGCCGTCGCGGCCCGGGTCATGGCGCGGACCGGACGGCGGCAGCTGCTGGGGCCGGGCCTGGACGCCCTCCGGGGCGGCGCCTTCACGCTCGTTCTGCACACCGGACGGATCGATGCGGACGCCCGGGTGCTGGAGCTCTTCGGGATCGGCCCGCAGGAGTTCGACGGACGGGTGGAGACGCTGCTGGAGCACACCGCCCCCGACGATGTCCCGGCACTGATGCAGACCGTCGAGCCGGGCGGAGCGTCCGCCGTCGGCCGGCAGCTGTCGTTCCGGATCCGGCGGGCCAACGGCGAGCTGCGCTGGCTGAGTCTGCGCTGCCGGGTGCTGATCGACGCCGAGGGGACGCCGGAGCGGATGCTCGGGGTGGTGGCCGACGCCTCGTACCTGCGGCCCAGCGCGGACGAGGTCTCCGTCGTCCAGCGGCTGTCCGCCGCGCTGGCCGGGACGACCACCATCCGGGAGGTGAGCCGGGCGGTGGTGACGGCCCTGCGGGCGCCGCTGGCCGCGAGCCGGATGGCGGTCGCCGAGCGGGCAGCCGACCGGCTGGTGGTCACCCTCCTCGACCCGCCGGAGCCGGAGTCCTGGCCCGCGTCCTGGCAGTCCGCGTGGCGCTCGGAGTGGCCGGAGGTATCGGCCCACTCACTGCCCACGGTGGAAGGAGTGCTCCGGGCCGGCCATGTGGCCGTGTGGCCGCCGGGATCCGAACTGGAGCCGGGGCTGGCGGGCGTCGGGCCGGGCGGGCTCGCCGTACTGCCGCTGCCGGCGAACGGACAGAACGTCGGGGTGTGCCTGGTCGGCTGGGACGACCCGCACCGCTTCGGGCCGGAGGAGCGGTCGCTGCTGACCGCGACCGCCGGCCTGGCCGGGCAGGCCCTGGTACGGGCGCACGCACTGGACGCCGGGCATGAGCTCGCCACGATGCTGCAGCGCAGCCTGCTGCCCCGCACGCTGCCCGAGCTGGCCGGCGGGGTGGCCGTGGTCCGCTATCTGCCCGCCACGATGGGGCTGGAGGTGGGCGGCGACTGGTACGACGTGATCCCGCTGTCGGACGGGCATGTGGCGCTGGTGATCGGCGATGTGGAGGGGCACAGCGCCGGGGCCGCGACGATCATGGGGCAGATGCGGACCGCCATCAGGGCGTACGCGGTGGAGGGCCATCCGCCCGACGTGGTGATCGCGCACGCCAACCGGCTGCTGCTGGGGATGGAGACCGATCTCTTCGCCACCTGCTGCTATGTGGACCTGGACATGGAGGAGGGCATCGCCTGGTTCGTCCGGGCCGGGCATCTGCCGCCGCTGCTGCGCCACCCCGACGGCAGCACCGAGGAGGTCCCGGTCGAGGGCGGGCCCCCGCTGGGGGTGTCCGCCGAGGGCGAGTTCCCGCTCACCGAGGTCGGCCTGGCGCCCGGCACCGTACTCGTGCTGCTCACCGACGGTCTGGCCGAATCGTCCCGGCTCCCGCTGGAGGACGGTATCCGCCAGGTCCGCGCGGCGCTCGCCGCGGCCGATCCGGCCGACGCCGGGCGGCTCGCCGACGACCTGCTGGGCGGCGCCGAGCGGCGCCACGACGATGTGGCGGTGCTGGTCCTGCGGTACGACGGGATGCGGGTACGGCCGGCCCGGGCCCGCTGGGCGGTCTGGCGGCTCCCGGACGCCGTGATGCACGCCCGCCGCTTCACCTCACGCACGCTGCGCAAGTGGCAGATCACCGAGGAGATGGACGTCGCGCTGCTGGTGGTGTCCGAGCTGGTCACCAACGCCATCGCGCACACTCAGGGCGAGGTGCAGCTGGATCTGACGCTGGCCGCGGGACGGCTGCGGATCGCGGTGAACGACGGCTCGCCGCGGGCCCCGGTCAAGCCGGTGAGCGTGGACTGGGAGGCGACCGGCGGCCGTGGGCTGCTGCTGGTCGAGGCGGTGTCGGCGGCCTGGGGGTCGGTACCGCTGAGCGGCGGCAAGCAGGTGTGGAGCGAGATCGGCCTGGGGCCGGAGGAACGGCTCGCCCAGGCGGCCGCGGCGGAAGCCGGAGAGTGAGGAGGTCCCCGCGATGACCAGGCCCTGCCGTCGCGCTCCCGCCGTCCGGCCGACGGGCGGGCCCCGCCGTCCGCGTACCGCTGCCGCCGCCCTGGCCGGGCTGTGCCTGGTGGCCGCCGTGGCAGCCTGCGGAGGGCAGCCGCCGGGCGGTTCCGGTGCCCTGCGGATCGGGGTGCTGTTCCCGGACAACAACTGGCGCTTCCACCACTTCGACAAGCCGCTGATGGTGCGGGAGATCCATCGGCTCTGCCCCGAGTGCGAGGTGGAGGTCGTCAGCGCGCAGCACAGCATCGCCACCCAGCAGGCGCAGATGGACGCGATGATCACCAAACGGGCGGACGTCCTGGTCCTGGACGCCGTCGACTCCCGCTCGATGCGCGCGCCGGTCGAGCAGGCCCGCCGGGCCGGTGTGCGGGTGGTCTCCTACGACCGGCTCGCGGAGGGGCCGGTCTCCGGCTATGTCTCCTTCGACGGCGCCGAGGTCGGCCGGCTCCAGGCCCGGGCGCTGCTGCGGGCGCTCGGCGACCGGGCGCGCGACAGCCAGATCGTGATGATGAACGGCGCGGTCACCGACCCCAACTCCGCCTGGTTCAAAGAGGGCGCGCTCTCCGTGCTCCGCGGCAAGGTCCGCATCGGCAAGTCGTACGACACCGCCGGCTGGCGTCAGGAGGCGGCGAACGCCAATATGTCCGCCGCCCTCTCGGCCCTCGGCGCCGAGCACATCGACGCGGTCTACTGCGCCAACGACATCCTCGCCACCGCCGTCATCGCCGCCCTCAAAGCGGCGAAGGTCTCTCCGCTGCCCCCGATCACCGGACAGGACGCCCAACTCGACGCGGTCCAGCGGCTCCTCTCCGGCGAGCAGACCATGACCGTACTGAAGCCCTTCCGGCCCGAGGCGGAGCACGCCGCCGCCATGGCCGTGGCGCTGGGCCGCGGCGAGAGCCTCGCCGGCCTGGCCCAACACCGGGTCAACAGCCCCACCACACAGAACATTCCGGCCGTACTCCTCACCCCCGTCCCGGTGACCGTACGCACCATCAAGGACACAGTGATCAAGGACGGGATGTACACCGTCGACCAGATCTGCACCCCCACATACGCGCCCGCCTGCGCCAAGGACGGGCTCACACACCCTACGAACGGCGAGGGGACATCCCCTCGATGACCAACCAAGGGGACATCGGTACGCCCTGTCCATGAGAGCGACCGCAGCCCGCCGGACGCAGCGCGGAGGCCCCGTCATCTGCTGGTCACAGCGCATTGTGGATCTCTGCGCATACCTCTGCCATGGCCGGCCGATCGGCAGGCTTCGGACTCATCATCTGTTCGATGAGGGGGCCCAGCGGCCCGGGTACGTTGATCGGCCGGTGAGGCTTGTCCACGATGGCCTGGCGCTGGTCCTTCCGGTCGGCGTCGTCCGGGTAGGACACGTGTCTCCAGCCGGTGGCGGAGATGAACCATGAGGCCCCCAACGCGTACACGTCGGCTTCTCTCGTGGGCACAGCCGTACCGGTCGTCAGGATGTCTCGCGAGATCTCTGGCGCTTCGTAGTGGACGAGGCAGCCCCGATAGGGGAAGTCGTAGGCCGCGGGCACTGCGCCGCCCCGGGCCAGGCCCAGGTCGATGAGAAAGGCTCCGTCGGGCCTGAGGATGAAGTGATTGGGTTGCACGTCGCCGTGTATCCATCCCCTTTCGTGAAGGTGGGCCAGAGCAGTAGCGCACGCGAGGGCATCGTTGAGGCTTGGTTCCTTGGGGTTCGTGGCGTGCCGGCCCGGCTGCCATAGGTCGAAGAGAGAGGTTCCGTGGCGCCAGGGCTGGGCGTTCCAGGTGCCTTCGGCCCATTCGCCGAGGAGCACGCGCTCAGGGGAGATGAGCTGCCGGAGAATGGTGGCTTCACGAGCGGGTGCCAAGGCTGTCCACTTGTGAATTTCGGTCGGATAGCCGAGCTTGACCGCGTAGCGGCTCCAGGGGGTTTGCACGTCCCAAACGGTGGATCCCCGCCGGTCCACGACGAGTTGTGTGGTGTGCGACCCCAGGGCGTTTTTGACGTGTGTGGGGAGTTCGAACGGTCCGCTGGGCATCGTTGCGTCCTCTCATCGACAGGGACCGGCCCCCGGCGGGGCGGAGGCCGGTCCGCAGATCGGAGCAGGCTACTGGTGATCAGTTGTAGTAGTCGCGTCCGTCGTCGCTGTCGCCGGTCGGCGGGTTGGGTTCTCCGGCGTCGTCTTCACCCTCGCCGCCGCTGGATACGACGTACGGGCGCCCACAGTCCGAGTCACACTGTGCCGCGTTCTCTCCGTTCACGGTCCACAGATCGTCGAATATCCGGAACCCGGCTGCCTTGATGGCACGGGCTGACGCGGTCACGGCCTCGACCGTGCGTGGCCCCCCGCCGGGGCGCGGGTTGTGGTGGAGCATTCGCCCCGCGTGCCCCTAACAGAATTTCGAGTAATCCGCGGTGTGCAGGATGAACGCGTGCAACGCGTGATCCACGTCGTCCGACGGGATCACGGGGACGGTTGCGGCTGCCGCAGTTGCGACGAAGGCCAGTGCCTGGTCCGTCTGACGCTCCGCCCGCTCCGGCGTCTGCCCGAAGTGGGTGACGACGATGTTGACGATGCTGGCGAACAGTTCGGACGTGACGAGAGCCCGCCCCGTCCGAAGATCGTTCATTGTTGCTGTCATGGTGCGTGTTCCCTCCTGCTGGAGTGGTGCACTGCACTTGCAGACTCGCTCCGACCGTAGAGTTCTGCGCACGCTCGGGCGAGAATTCCCTTGCCCGGACTCGAACCGGGGTCGCGCCCGCCCCGTAGCCATGCCCCGGGGTGTCACCTCGGGTGGGTCGTGCTCTTCCTGACTGAGCTACAAGGGATTGACGGTCGCCCGGCCCCGTTAAACCGGACGACCGCTTCGCGCTCCTCATGTCGTCCCCTGACCATCACGGAGGGACTGGGGCCGTTTCGGGGGTGTTGTGGCCCTCGACGGGGAGCGCGCCCGGCCATGGACTAGCCGGGGGGGGCTCGGGGGTGTCGTTGTGGGAGCCGAACTTCCGGTGTTCCTGGATCTTCATACCGGCGATTACGGCCAGCCCGCACTCTGCCTGGTCACGATGGTGTGAGCGCTCTTCAGCCAGCGCTGCACACCGTTCGCAGTCCTTTTTACGGGCTCCGGGTCGAAGTCCCGGGGACTGTACGGCCACGGCAGCTCTACGGCCTTCTCCTGGTAGCCGCTCATGCTCGACGCCTCCGGCCGGCCACGCGGGCGCGAAGACGATCAAGCTCGTTCGGCGGCCGGAAGGTGTCGGTCTCCCACGGCTCTCCGCCGTCCAGTGGGGCGAGGATGACCTCCCGCGTGTCGGGCTCCCATCCCACGGCTTTGCCAATCCGGCCGCTCAGCAGGTCCTTGACCATCACGCCCGGGGACGGCACCCACGGGGCGATCACCGCGCGCTCCGCTTCGCGTGCGGGTGGTTGCCCAGTTCCGCGTTGAGGTCAGAGACCTTGTGCCAGTCCCCGCGCGCCTCGGCCAACTGGCGCTCGTGCACCGACGATCGGCACACATCGCACTCCGCCGGGGGCTTGGCGGGTTCGGGCTTGCGGTGTCGTTCAAGGCTCCGGGGCGGCATGGGAGGCTCCTCTCCGCAGTGCTTCCACTACCGGGATGCCTCAGCGTGGCCTAGAGTCGGGCTATCCTCAACTTGCACTTATTGAGGGGGGAGTTGGTTGCCCGGATGGTGAACCGCAAGGAACTTGAGCCCGACAAGTCGCCCAACGCGCGCTTCGGGAAGCTCCTGCGCAGGCTGCGAGACGAGCGCGGCTTTACGCAGGAAGAGCTAGCCGAGCGCATGGGGTGTTCCGACACGCACATCTCAGCCGTAGAAACTGGACGCCGCCCGCCAACTCCCCGTTTTGCCAGAAGCGCTGACAGGGCACTTGGCACCGGTGATCAGCTTCAGCGCCAGTGTCGGGCCGTGCGGAATAGCGCGATACTTGAGGGGTTCCCGGAGTTCGTTGCTCTTGAGGCACGCGCATCAGAGATCCGGCTCTTCGAGCCGGGCATCATCCCCGGGCTACTTCAGACCCCGGACTACGCCGCCGCCATCACGACCGGAGCCGTCCGCCGGGGCGCGATCAGCGAAGCGCAGGCAGAGGAACGACTCAACCTGCTTGCTGATCGGCAGGCATCGCTGACGCGAACTCCGCCGCCGATGGTGTACGTCGTGCTGGACGAGAGCTGTATTCGGCGCCCCGTGGGCGGCCCTGGGGTCATGGCGGAGCAGCTACACCGTCTTACCGCGTTCGCCGAGCTTCCCTCAACGGTCGTGCAAGTGGCTCCGTATGATCTCGGCGAGCGGCGCGCGTTCGATCTGCCCGTGACGCTGCTGACTCTCGCCGATCGAGCACATGCCGCGTATGCCGAATCGTCGCAGCAGGGACGGCTAGAGCGGGAACCACGGCTCGTGCAGCCCCTCTTGACGGCCTACCATCAGTTGCAGGCAGAGGCGCTGTCTCAGGCTGCGTCTGTGACCTTGATCAACCAGTTAAGAAAGGGCACCCCGACGTGACAACCGACTCTCCCAGCTGGTTCAAGTCCTCTTACAGCAGCAACGGCGGCCAGTGCATCGAGGTTGCCGCCAACATCCCCGGCGTCGTCCCCGTCCGTGACAGTAAGGACCCGCACGGCCCCCGCCTCACGCTGACCTGGGAGGCGTTCGCCGGCCTTGTCCAGTTCGCCAAGTCGCACGGCTGATCGATCCTGGCACACGCGTCCGCGAAGACCAGAACGTCCCCCTTCACCAACTGATGAAGGGGGACGTTGATATCAGGCAACGAGGTATGCGGCCACCTTCAGCACGTCGTCCAGGCCAGCCGCCGGACCAGCCAGTTCTCGGGTCTGCGAGGAAGATTTCCTGGCGGGAGGCCTGTCCGCCCTCTGTGACGGGTTCGACGGGGAGGAACAGATCCGCCACAGCCATCCGGCGGCACTCGGACCGCTCGGCGCAATCCGAGGTGCAAGCCCCGTTGTCCTCGGGGCATGGCGCGGTGGCCTGCTCGGAGGCGGCAGCGGTCGGCATCTCCGGGGCCTGTTCCCCCTCCGCCGGTGATAGACGCCAGCGTGATCGTCCGGGCGAACCGGCGGGCGGCCTCCGGGGCCAGGCACAAGTACGCCGGAGGCTCGGGCCCGTCGTCCAGGCGCCGGACTTCTACTTCCACGCATCCGTCCGGTTCCGCCTGCACCGTGGCGCGCGTCCCGCCGTCCTAGGG
>NZ_BBUY01000022.1:49542-96217 GCF_001590865.1 Streptomyces sp. NBRC 110611 | reverse complement strand
GGGGGTAGACGATGGCCGTGGCGCCTTCGATCTCCATGACATCCACCAGCGCTCCCACCGGGATCACAAGGCTCTCGTCGAGGGCGCGGGCGGACCACTCCTCGCCGGAGAGCTTGATCAGGCCGTGGGTCGCGGTGACCTCCTGCATGACCTCGGCCCGCTTGCCGATCAGCGCATCAACGCCCTCGCGTGTGAGGGGCTGCTGCGCCATATACCGCAGCGCGATAGGACGGACGATGACGAGACCCGCTGCCGCTGCTGCTCCGAAGGCCACGAGCTGGCCGAGGATGCCGATGCCCACACCAGCGACTACGGCGGCAACCAACGCAGCACCCGCCAGCAACCCGAAAACCAGGGTCAGGGTGAAGAACTCCGCGGTACCTAGCACCGCGGCGGCGAGTAGCCATACGAGCCATGGCATCGAATCGCCCTCCTTTAAGGGCCTCTCCACCAAGCTACCTCCCGGAACGCGGGCAGAACAGAAACGACACCTGTAGTTCTTGATCGTTAAAGGGTTTTCCCTGATCAGCGGGGGTGCCTGTGGGCAGATGAACGGCCATCGTGATCATGAATGCTTGTTAATGCGATCAAGGGCCAGGTGGCCGCGACAGCGGAGCAGGTATGGAGGGAGGCGGTGATGGGCGAGGTTGCGGCCGCTTCCCGCGCCGTGAGCCCCGGCTGCTGACTCCTTGAGTCGGGGCCCGGCTGCAGCGTTGTCCGGCCCACCGGAGGGTGGGCCTGTCTGGCTCGTTGGTGCTTGTTCTGAGAGAGCGGGGGCTGCCCGGCGGGTTGCCTGCGAAGGCAGCCGGAAGCGTCGGGTGAGCTTGGCGGATTGGCACCACAGCAGGAAGGGCCGGACGGTGTTCCGGTCGCGCTCGTTTCGCTCGACATGCCAGAGGTCGATGTCGGCCTGGCCTCAGGCGGCCAGAGTCCGGTTGTGGCCGTCGGGCCAATTCAGGAAGGTCGTCGCGTGCTTGACCTGGTCTGCGGCGTACTTCCGGCTGCCGGGGGGCGAGGGGGCGTCGATCGGGGCGGAGCTCGGAGTTTCGGTAGGACAATCCCAGGTGGCGAACCGGCGGACGGTCTGTGTGTTCGGGGTTGGCGATGGCGGCGAGATGGTCGACGATCCAGCTCTCGAAGAGGCAGAGTTGCTTGTCGATAGCGGGGGGGGGACGCCGCAGCCATGAGGAGTTCGCGCAGGTGGGCCCGCACCCGGATCGAGAAGGTGCTTGTCGTGGCGCTCGGCCGGTGGGAGAAGGCGTTCTGCGGCCTGACATCGACCGTCTGGGCGAAGCGGGCATGGTCCGGCTCCTCGGTCTGGTGGCCGAGGACAACGAGGACGGCACCGCCCTGCTGGCTGTGCTCAAGCGCGACCTGGGCGCGGTGGGCATGGACTCGCGGCCGTGCTGTGCGCACGGTTTGCGCCTGCGACTACCTGGCCAGCTTCGGCCTGCGCTGGGAGATTCACGGTGGCTCCAGGTCGTGGAGAACTGGAACAGCGCGAACACCGTGCTGCACTATGCAAGGCCGACGCGCTGACCGGCCCGGACAAGAGGTGTGCCGAGACCTCGATGCTCGCCCTACACCTGCTCCAGTCCGCACCCGTGCACGCCAGCACCCTGTTGGTGCTACAGGTCCTGGCCGAACCAGCGTGGGCGAAGAGCTGAGCGACGAGGGCCGGCGCGGCCTGATCGTGCTGTTCTCGTCCAGCGTCATCCCGTACGGCATCTTCCGCCTGGACATGGACGGGCGCCTCGGCCTGGGCACGGCCGCTGCCGTGCCTCGCTCCCGGCCCCTGGTGGACGCCGCCTGATCGGCCGCGGAGAACCGGTGAAGGGCTTCCCAGACCTCACCACTCCCGGATGAACGAGGGTGCTGCGGATCACGGACTTCGCGTCGCGTACACATTGAGACGAGACGATTCGTCTTGCTATGGTGGGGGCATGGCTTTCCTCTTCTTCGTGTGAGTCCGGGCACGGCCGATACCGCCGTTTCCGCTGCCCGTAGACCCTTCGCATACCCAGGGAAAGTCCTATGCGCGACCGCGCCCACACCTCCGTGCCCACCGTCGCCCCCGCTGCCGTGGCGCAGCTGTCCGTCAAGGACGTCACCAAGTCCTATGGCACCCGGACCGTCCTCGACCAGGTCTGCTTCACCGTCCGTCCGGGCGAGAAGGCCGCCGTCATCGGCGAGAACGGCTCCGGCAAGTCCACCCTGCTGCGGCTGCTCGCCGCAGCCGAGATGCCGGACGCCGGGGAGATCACCGTCAGCTTCCCCGGCGGCACCGGCCATCTCGCCCAGACCCTCGACCTCGATGCGGACTGCACCGTGCAGGACGCCGTCGACCTCGCCCTCGCCGAACTGCGCGATATGGAGCGCCAGTTGCGGGTGGCGGAGGAGTCCCTCCGCGAGGCGGCGGAAGAGGATCTCGCCGCATACGGCGAACTGCTGATCGCGTACGAGGAACGCGGCGGTTACGAGGCGGATGCCCGCGTGGATGCCGCCCTGCACGGACTCGGGCTCGCCGGGATCGCACGCGACCGCGTGCTGGGATCGCTGTCCGGCGGCGAGCAGTCGAGGCTCGCGCTCGCCTGCGTGCTGGCCGCCGCTCCCGAGCTGCTGCTCCTCGACGAGCCGACGAACCACCTCGATGCGGCGGCCGTGCGCTGGCTGGAGGAGCGCCTGCGCGCACACCGCGGCACCGTCGTCGCGGTCACCCACGACCGCGGCTTCCTGGAGCGCGTCGCCACCACCATTCTCGAAGTCGACCGGGATGAGCGCACGGTGCGCCGGTACGGCGACGGCTGGGCCGGCTACCGCGCCGCGAAGGCCGCCGCTCGGCGCGGCGCGGAGCAGCGGTACGCGGACTGGGTCGAGGAGGTGGCCCGCATGGAGGAGCTGCTCGAGGCCGCGGGTAGGCGGCTGGCCACCACCGGCCGCGACCCGAAGCAGGGTTTCGGCAAGCACCGCCGGTCCAGCGAGGCGAAGCTCGGCGGGCAGGTGCGCTCCGTCCGGGAGCGCCTGGCGCAGCTGCGGCGCAACCCGGTGGCGGAGCCGCCGGCGCCGCTCCGCTTCACGACGGCGCTGTCGGCGGCAGACGGCCCCGCCCAGGGCCCCCTCGCCGAGTTCGACGGTGTACGGGTCGGCGAGCGGCTGTGTCTGGACGGGCTCCTGGCGATCGCGCCCGGACAGCGGCTGCTGGTCACGGGCGAGAACGGGGCAGGCAAGTCGACGCTCCTGCGCGTCCTGGCGGGCGACATGGAGCCGGACGCGGGCACGGCACGTCGCCCGGCCCGGATCGGCTACCTCGCGCAGGAACTGCCCGCGCACTCCACGCGGCTCCCGCTGCTCGCCGCGTTCGCTGCCGGGTGGCCCGGGCTGCCGGACGAGTACGCCGAACAGCTCCTGGCACTGGGCCTGTTCCGTGAGGAGGAGCTGCACGTCCCGGTCGCCGCCCTGTCCGCGGGACAGCAGCGGCGGCTGCAGATCGCCCGCCTGGTGACGTGGCCCGCGGACCTCCTCGTCCTCGACGAGCCGACCAACCACATCGCGCTCGACCTGGTCGAGGACCTTCAGGCCGCGCTCGTGGCGTACCCGGGGGCGGTGGTCATGGTGTCGCACGATCGCGGCTTCCACGAGGGCTTCGAGGGGGAGCAGCTGGAGCTGCGTGCCGGCCGCAGGCGCTGACTCCGTGGGGTTCGCCTCCGCCGTGAGCGGCCCACGCGCCCCCGCTCCGACCTGCCCAACAGCCAGAAATCCCACTGAAACGATGGAGCCATGATCACCTTCCTGACACCACAACAGCTCGCCGGCCGCACCTCCGCCGCCGTCGAGGCTGCCGTCGCGGCAGGGCGCGAGCTCGGCCTGACCGTCACCGACCCCATGGTGCTGCACGACGTCTTCTCCGTCGTTGTCCACCTGGCGCCCTCGCCGGTCGTGGTCCGGATTCCCACCGTCCTGCCGTACCCGGACGACCTGGTCGCCCTCGCGCGCCGCCAGCGGGATGAGCTGGACGTGACACGGTGGCTCGCCGACCAGGGAATCCCCGTGATCGCGCCCAGCCCGCTCGTGCCGCGGGAACCCGTGCAGCGCGACGGTTTCTCGATGACGTTCTGGCCGTTCGTCGAGGAGGACCGGGACAAGGAACCCGACTACGTGGCGAACGCCGAGAGCGTCGCCGACCTGCATGCGGCACTGCGCGCCTACCCGGGCCGCCTGGAGTTTCTGTCCGCGGGCGATCCGCAGTTCATCACGGAGAGCCTTGCCCGGCTCGACCAGCACCCCACCCTGATCGGTGCGGCCGAGCTGGACCGCGCCCGCCGCGAGTGGCAGATCCTTGAACCCCTCGTGCGCTCACGCACGGCCTTCGAGGCCCGGTTCCCGGGCGTCGGCCTCCAGCCCATCCATGGCGACTCCCCGCCTGCGAACATCTTCTCCGGGGTGGACGGTGACCTCTACGCCGACTTCGAACTGGTCACGCTGGGGCCCGTCGAGTGGGACCTTGCCGCTCTCGGACCCGAGCACGTAGCCGCCTACAACCGCGGCGCGCGGCGCAACGGCACGAGGCCGCTCGACGAGGAGGTCCTGGGCTTCGTCAATGCCCTGGGCATGCTGCGGGTCGTCGCCACCCTCACGCTGGCCCCGCAGCTGCCCGAGCTGATGGAGTACCTCAAGCCCGCCGTCGACCAGTGGCAGACGATGCCCTTCGCGGGCGGTGTGAACGGCTGACACAGACCTACTAGTAGCTGAGCGAGCGTGATACTCAGCCCGTCGTTGGGTGGCGAGGCTGTCGGGAGACGCGGCCGGGGCCGGAGCACGGGCGGACGGCGGGACAGCCAGCGCTTCGGGCAGGTCCCCCGTGGTGCCGACGCCGTCGGCCAGGGCTGCACAGGTGGCCGCCACCGCGCCGCACGAGTCGTGGCCCAGCAACACGACCAGCGGGCAGTCCAGCACGCTCACGCCGTACTCGATGCTGCCCAGCACCTCCGAACCCGCCACGTGGCCCGCGGCGCGGACCACGAACAGGTCACCCAGGCCCCGGACAAAAATGATCTCAGCGGCCAGGCGTGAGTCGGAGCAGCCGAACAGTGCGGCGAACGGGCGCTGAGCGGGTGCGGTCTCGGCGCGGCGCGCGGCGTCCTGGTTCGGGTGCTCCGACACGCCCGCAACGAAGTGCTCGTTGCCGACCACCAGCAGCTCGAAGGCTTCGGCCTGAGTCAGGGGCAGGGCCTCTGTCATGACCGCAGATTACGGCCAGACGCGGCTCATCGCTGCGTGGAAATCTGCCGAAGGCGGGTGGGTGCGGCGGCTGGGGACTGAGCGTCTTGAAGTCGCCGGTCATTCCCAGCCGTCGGGCGACGGCGGCTTCCGGCAGGAGCCTGAGCGCCCGGCGAAGCCGGTCACTACCGGGCACCTGCATATCGTCCGGCGCCCTGCCGCAGACACCCTGTTCCGCGTGCACCTCCATACAGTGCACAGCTGACGGCTTCGCGGTCGCGAGGCCCGCCGGACAGGTGTCCGACGCACGCTGCTGCGCCGCCCTGTGTCGTCGCCGACGGGCAGGGGCACGGTGCTCCGCTGGCAATGGCACGTACCCAGGGGCGGATCGTCATGGCGCAAGGACCGGTCAGGCAGGTCAGCGCCCTGAGAGAGGGGCTGGACCGGTGGGCCATCAGGGGCTCGAACCCTGAACCAAAGGTTCCAGCATTCTCCGTTACGGCCACGTCCAACTGTCCCGCGACTTCAAGAATAGTCATATTCGGTCATCTGCGGGCAGGTGTCCTGGGTGGTGTCCCTCGACGGTGCGCTGGTCGTGTCGGCCGGAGGTGTGGCTGTCGGGCCTGGGGTGGCTTCGCGGAGGGTGCTGGATCCGGATGCTCCGAGTGCCGTCTCGGCTCGTGAACTTCTACGGTGCTGTAGATTTCAGGACTTCTCGGCAGAGCGGGGCCAGACGGGGTTGCCGAGCCGTGGCGTTGCCCGGTCCGCTGCCAGATCGTCGGAGAGCAGAGGAAGTTGAGACATGTCCGTGAACCTGAGCAAGGGGCAGCAGGTCAGCCTGACCAAGTCCGACGGCGGCGCGCTGAGCGTGGTACGGATGGGGCTGGGCTGGCAGGCCGCGCCGCGTAAGGGATTCCTCGCCAGGCTCACCGCTCAGGAGATCGACCTGGATGCCTCGGCGGTGCTGTTCGCCGGGAAGCAGCCGGTTGATGTGGTCTTCTTCCAGCATCTGATCAGCGATGACGGCTCGGTCCGGCACACGGGCGACAACGTCGTCGGCGGAAGTGGCCATGGCGGCGATGACGAGGCAGTGCTCGTGGATCTGCAGCGTGTGCCTGCGCACATCGATCAGATTGTCTTCACGGTCAACTCGTTCACCGGTCAGACCTTCCAGGAAGTGCAGAATGCGTTCTGCCGGCTGGTGGATGAGACGAACGGTCAGGAGCTGGCCCGCTATACCCTCACCGGCGGCGGCCTGCACACCGCGCAGATCATGGCCAAGGTTTACCGCTCGGGGGCCGGTTGGCAGATGGCCGCACTCGGCGCCCCTGCCCATGGCCGCACGTTCCAGGATCTCATCCCCGCCATCGCCACCCACCTGTGAGCGCAGGCGCGCCCGGCGGTGACCGTAACGCCCGGCGCAGTGTGTTCGTACCGTCCATGTCCCGGAAGTAGTCCGGAAGTAGGGAGATGTCCATGCTCGGGTTCAGCGAAGTCGCGCTCATCCTCATCGTTGTCGTCCTTCTGCTGGGCGCCAAGAAGCTCCCGGAGCTGGCGCGGTCGGCGGGCAAGGCGGCACGCATACTCAAGAGCGAAGCCAAGGCGATGAAGTCCGACGGAGAAGGGCAGTCGCCTGCGTCACGGGTTGCCCCTGGAGGCACGGGCACAGTGCCCCCGGCCCGCACGGAAGCCACGCCGGGCAGCGACGATCGTCGTTGACCGCAGCTGTCGCCGGAGCCGCTGCCCCTTCGTAGGGCGCCTCTGGGGCGGAAACGGTGCGGCGGTATGCGGCGGCGCCGCGCATCCACCGCCGCGGTGTAGCAGGTGAAGCGAGAGCCGCTGCGGTACGGGTTCGACAGGACCAGACCTTGGCTCATCCGCGCCCTTCAGCTGGAAGGGGACGGGCCGGACTCGGTGCGGAAGGGGACCGGGCGGTCCTCTTGCGGGCTCTCCGTGTGGACCGGCTCGGGGCGGCCGGCGGCCGGGCTGCTGGGAAAGGCGTGGACCGTGCCAGGTTCGGGCCGTGTCTGCGTTCCGGGCTGGTAGGTGGCGGGTGGCGTGCCGTCATCCTTCATCGCTTTGGCCTCGCTCTTGAGGATCCGCAGCGACTTGCCCAGTGCGCGTGCGGTGTCCGGCAGCTTCTTGGAACCGAACAGCACGATCACCACGATGGCCACGATCAACAGGTGCCAGGGCTCCAGTCCGTTGCGCAGCATCGGGCTGCCCACCTCTCTCGTTCGTATCTCATCCGCAGGGGAGCTGTAAGCCGGGCCGGACCCTGACTCAGATTTACTTGCTACATTGCGCAACCGTACAACGTTGGGTCGGGTTGAACCGTCTGTCCCAGCAAGAAACCGCACGCACGGACGAGGGTGCACACGTGACAGGCAGCCACAAGGCGCGAGCCCGACGCCACGCTGAGGCGCCTGCCCCGGTACGGCGGCGGCGCAAGGGAAGCCAGGGCAGCAAGGGAGGCCAGGGCAGTAAGGGCAGCACGTTGCGCGTGGCGGCCGCGATCACGGCCTCTGTGCTGGTGCTGCTGGTCGCAGGCGCTGGATGGGCCTACCTCCAGCTCAACGGCAACATCTCCATTTTCGGTGCGGATGGGTTGAGTGCGGACCGTCCGGCCACGGGTGCCGGCAGCAATGTGCTGGTCATCGGCTCGGACTCGCGCTCGGGCGGCAACAGTGCGCTGGGCGGCGGGGAAGGCGACATCGGGCGCTCGGACACGGCGTTCCTGCTGCATATCTATGGCGACGGCAAGCACGCGGTCGCGGTGTCCTTCCCCCGCGACACCCTTGTCGACATACCGCCGTGCAAGCTGCCCAACGGGAGCTGGACGCAGCCTCGGACCAACGTCATGTTCAACTCCGCGTTCACGGTGGGGGAGACGGCCAAGGGCAACCCCGCCTGTACCCAGAACACGGTGGAGAAGCTGACCGGGCTGCGGGTGGACCACACCGTGGTCGTCGACTTTGAGGGCTTTTCGAAGGTGACCGCGGCGGTCGGCGGCGTACCCGTCTGCCTGCCCAAGGAGGTCTATCAGGGCGATCTCAACCCCAACCGGGGGTCGAAGGGGAACGTCATCTTCCCCAAGGGGCGGCAGACGGTCTCGGGCCAGAAGGCTCTGGACTACGTCCGTCTCCGCCACGGCATTGGTGACGGCTCCGACATAGGCCGGATCAAGCGCCAGCAAGCGTTCGTCTCCAGCCTGATCAAGAAGGTCAAGTCGGAGGGAGTCAATCCGTCGACGCTGCTGCCGCTGGCGAACGCCGCCGTCGAGTCGATGACGGTCGATCCGGGTCTGGGGACGGCGGACAAGCTGATTTCCTTCGCGATGTCGCTGAAGGACATCGACCTGCACAACACCAAGTTCGTCACTGTGCCGTGGCGCTATCAGGGCGCCCGGGTCGCGATCGTGCACTCGCAGGCCGACGCCCTGTGGGCGGCGCTGCGGGCGGACCGCACCGTCGACGGGAAGGACGCCAGCGGAAAGCCCCAGCACGGAAATAAGGGCGACGACGGCAAGCGCGGCGCGAACACGTCTGCGAGTCCCGGAGATTCGGTATCCGGTGCCGGTATCAGCGTCGCTGTCTACAACGGCACCACGGTCACCGGGCTGGCTGCTCGCGCGGCCGGCGACCTGAAGACCGCAGGTTTCACCGTCACCGGGACCGCCACCGCCTCCACCCAGGACCACGCCACCACGGTGATTGCCCACGGACCGGGCCAGGAGGGCCAGGCGCGTACCGTCGCCCGTCTCTTCCCAGGCGCGCAGCTCCAGCAGTCCACCGCCGTCGGCATCAGCATTACCCTCGGCCAGTCCTACGCGGACGATCCCGGGCCCGCTGCCTCCGCCTCTTCTGACGTGCCGCCCGACGTCCCTGCGGATGCGGCCGACAAGGCCCGCTCCGCCGACGACAACCCCTGTTCCGACCTGTCGTACGGATGACGGGGTACGGGCAGCCGCCTCTTTCCGGCAACACCAAGGCAAGGTGACAGGCACTATGAGGCGCGTCAGACGCTGGTGAAACAGCGCGAACACACAGATGAATCGAAGAGCAAGGAGGCATGGTGAACGCTGGACGGCCTGATGGTGAGCGAGGTCTGCTGGGCGCGAGGGGGGTGACATTCCGTATGCGGCAGCCGGTTCGGAGGCGGGGCTGGTGGGCTGCGGTACTGACCGCTGTGCTGGGCGCGACGATGCTGTTGGCATCGCCCGCATTGGCTCAGACCGGCTCCGGGCCGACGGTCATTGAGCGGTCGTCGGCCGTCACCAACGTCGCTGTGGAGAACCGTCCGGGTATCGCCGGCGCGGTTCCGGCCGCCGCGGTGGTGCCGCAGACAGCGGATGTCCACGCGGTTGTCCTGGCCGAGAAGCAGCCGAAGAAGAAGGTCGGCTTCTTCAAGAAGCTCGGCATCTTTTTGATCGTGCTCTTGGTGGTCTTCCTCCTCATCATCGTGCTGGTGATCTGGTTGATCGTCCACTTCGTGCGGAAGGCGTTCAGGCGCCGCAGCGCTGCCTGAGCCGCGTGGAGGGCTTCACCGGTTGTCCGGACCGGTGAAGCCCGGGCTGCCGAAGCCGGGCGAGCAGAAGCCTGGCTCCGCGGCTTCATCGGCTCCCGTCACCCCCGTGACGCCCAAGTCTCGAAGTCGAGCCTGGAGAAATGGGAGTACGCCACGCTCCAGCAACGCCGTGTGCCAGGCGTCTCGCCCCGCCACCAGGGCTGGGTCGGCGTCGCTGGCACGGTCGGCGTAGGCCACGGCGCGGTTGCGTACCGCGGTCACCACCATGCCGGCAAAGCCGAGAAGTGCGGCGAGCGCCGCGAGACCCACGGCGACCCAGCCGGCCGTCACCAATCCTTCCGCTGTGTGGGAGCGGGGGCTGACGACACGGAGGCCGTAGCCGAACAGGAGGAAGAGGAGAGCGGCGATGAAGGCCAGCGCGGGGACAAGGAATCCCAGCGCGCCCAGCAGCCCGTGTCCGGATCCTCTCCTGCCGTCTCCCACCGGGCCCTGGTGAGCATCGGTGGTCCGATCACGGACGGCACGCAAACGAGCGTAGTGACGGTACTCCCTTTCCGCTGCGGCACTGATCTCGGCACGCGCCGCGAGCGCCTGGGCACGCAACCGTTCTGCGTTGACCGTGCCCGCAGCGGACCGCATCGCCTGGCGGATCTGCGGGGAGTTCAGTGCGCGATCCACCACCCGCTCATAGTCACGCTCGTCATCCGCCTCGCAACGATCGGAGACCTTCATGCGCTCCCCTATGTCCTTCAAGGTCTACCAACGCCCTTTCCCTCGCCCATAGTCATTCCGATCCGCCCCAAGGGGTCCGCCACCGAACGCGGCAGCTGGCACTTCAGCGCCGCGGCGATGCCTGCACGGCACGCTTCTGGCACCTGCCGCGGAACGCGAAGGTCCACACCTGCATCGCAACGGCCCGCATGCCGACCTGGAGGGGCTATTTACGTGGTGCCCGCTTGCGCAATTCTTAAAGTGATTCACCTGGACACTCAACACGGTATGGAGGGATACGGACCAGGCGTGGAGCCGGACCCGTACAACCGGAAGCAGGCTGCGGATGGAGCTGCCGGCCTACGGCATTGCGCCGGCTGAGGTAGTGAGCAGGCCCGCGGTCACCAGTGCCGCGATCACCACGCCCAGGATGACGCGGTAGACCACGAATGGCAGAAAGCTGTTGCGGGAGACGTACTTGAGGAACCAGGCGATGGCCGCGTAGCCGATCACGAAGGCGACGACGGTGGCCAGCAGGGTAGGCCCCCAGGCCGGGGCGGGACCTTCGCCGATCTTGAACAGTTCCAGGGCGCCGGAAGCCAGCACCGCGGGGATCGCCAGCAGGAACGAGTACCGGGCAGCGGCCTCGCGGCTGTAGCCGAGCGCGAGGCCGGCGCTGATGGTGCCACCGGACCGGGAGACTCCGGGGATGAGGGCGAGGGCCTGGGCGAAGCCGTAGCCGAGGGCGTGGGGGAAGGTCAGCTCGGTGATGGGTTTGGCGTAGCGCACCGCCCGGGAGCGGTCGGCGAGCGCCAGGATCAGGCCGAAGACGATCAGCACGGTGGCGGTGATCCGCAGGTCGCGCAGGGACGTTTCGATGGTGTCCTGGAAGGCCGCGCCGAGAATGCCGATGGGCAGGGTGCCGACGATGACGAACCAGCCCATCCGTACGTGGGGGTCCTTGCGCCGCTCCGGACGGAACAGTGAGACGGTCCACGCGCCGATGATGGCGGCGATGTCGCGTCGGAAGTAGATCAGCACCGCCGTCTCGGTGCCGAGCTGAGTGACGGCGGTGAACGCCGCCCCAGGATCTCCCCAGCCAGCCAGAGCGGAGAACACCCGCAGGTGGGCGCTGGAGGAGACGGGCAGAAACTCGGTGAGCCCCTGCAACAAGCCAAGCACGGCGGCCTCGAACCAGGACACGGCGGATGCGCTCCAGAGGCGTTGACGGGGAAGGGGGCTGGGCCGGGCACAGCCGGACATCCGTGAGACCGCCCCAGGGGAAGGCCGGCCTCACGGACAGGTGGGCATGCTACAGCCGCAGCTTCACTGCGTGAGGACCGTCGAGAAGCGCCGAAGTGGACGCGATGGTGCACAGCGGTTGGCCTCACGGCGGAGCCGGACCGCGCAGGCGTTCCGACGGCCGCATTGTGGCGTAGGAAGGTTCCCTCTATCGGGCCTGTCGTGGCGTCAGACGTTGACGCCGTAGTCGGCGGCGACGCCCGCCAGGCCGGACGCGTAGCCCTGGCCCACCGCACGGAACTTCCACTCCGCGTCGTGCCGGTAGAGCTCGCCGAACACCATCGCGGTTTCGGTCGAGGCGTCCTCGCTCAGGTCATAGCGGGCCAGTTCAGCCCCGTCCGACTGATTGACGACGCGGATGAACGCATTGCGCACCTGGCCGAAGACCTGGCCGCGCGCCTGGGCATCATGGATGGAGACCGGGAAAACGATCTTTGCGACCTGCGCTGGAACGGTGCTGAGGTTGACGTTGATCGACTCGTCGTCGCCTTCACCCTCCCCGGTGAGGTTGTCACCGGCGTGCTGGACCGAGCCGTCAGGGCTGGTGAGGTTGTTGTAGAAGACGAAGTGCTGATCGGAGACGACCTTCCCCGCCTCGGTGCACAGCAGCGCGCTGGCGTCCAGGTCGTAGTCCACGCCGGTGGTGGTGCGCACGTCCCAGCCGAGGCCAATGGTCACGGCGGCAAGGCCCGGGGCCTCCTTGGTGAGCGAGACATTGCCGCCCTTGGACAGGGTTACTCCCACGAGGTTTCCTCCACTGCTCTGATGGTGTCCTGTGTCACGGTCCAGCCGACGCTACCGCAGCGATCCATGAATTGCGCAAAGCCTAAATTAACTGTGCATCGCGGCACTGACGGCAGACGCGGAACGGTCGGCGAAACAGACGCACGCCATAGCCCCGTAAGAACGGGGATCAGGTGTGGTGTGGCACGTCGCCGCAAATGTGGAGTTGCGCAACTCTTAAACTGTTCTCATGAGTACTGACGGGGTGACGAACTGGACGACGGCAGTCCTCGGCGGAGGCCCGGCGGACGGGCTGCGCATACAGGCTGCCGACCGGCCATCAGCCATCCAGGTGACCTATCCGTGTGTGCTGGATGCCCGTCCCGGCGGGGTACGGGCGCCGGCGCTGTACACCTACCGCCTCGGCTCCCGGGCGGAGGGTGAGCCGCTGCGGTACGGCTTCGACGGGGCCATCCCATGACGGTTGAAGCGGGCTCAGTGAGGCGTGTTGTCCACCCGCTGGACGAACCGGCCGAATGAGGGTGCACAGGTGACCGGCAGATACAACACGGCACCGGCGCACCACAAGGACACCGTCGTTCCCTCCCCACGGCGTGGCGGAGCCCGTGGTGCGCCCGCGCACAGGCGTCGCAGACGCAGCCGTACTCGGTTCGCTCTGGTCAGCGCGGTGTCCATACTGGTTCTCGTCACCTCGGCCGGCGGCTGGATCTACCTGAAGCTGCACGGCGCCATCGCCGCTTTCGGCGCGGACGGGATCTCCGACAGCCGCCCTGCGGCTTCATCGAAGGGACAGAACGTCCTGGTTATCGGCTCGGACGGGCGGACCGGCGGCAACAGCGGGTTCGGCGGCGGCGACGAGAACGACATCGGCCGCTCCGACACCGCGTTCCTGGTACACATCTCTGCAAACCACAGGCATGCCGTCGCGCTGTCCATCCCCCGTGACACGCTCGTTGACATCCCGCCCTGCAAGCTGCCTGACGGCTCGTGGACCAGGACGCAGACCGGCGCGATGTTCAACGCGGCGTTCTCCGTGGGGCAGACCCTCAAGGGGAACCCCGCCTGCACCCAGAACACCGTCGAGAAGCTCACTGGTCTGCGTGTCGACCACACCATCGTCGCCGACTTCAAGGGCTTCGCAAACCTGACCGAGGCCGTCGGCGGCGTACCGGTGTGTCTGCCCAGGGACATCTATCAAAAGGACCTCGACCCGCACCGCACCACCCGCGGCACACTCCTGTTCGCCAAGGGGGAACAGACCGTCTCCGGCCAGCGAGCGTTGGACTACGTCCGCCTCCGGCACGGCATCGGCGACGGCTCCGATCTAGGCCGCATCAAACGCCAGCAAGCATTCGCCGCCAGCCTGATCAAGAAGGTGAGGAGCCAGGGCTTCACCCCCGCCGGCCTGCTGCCGCTCGCGGACGCTGTGACGAAGTCCATGACCGTCGACCCGGGCCTCGCCTCGGCCGACAAGCTCCTGACGTTCGCGATGTCCATGAAGGACATCGACCTGCACCACACCGAGTTCATCACCGTCCCCTGGCGCTACGACGGCAACCGCGTCGCAGTCGTCGAGCCCGACGCACACGCCCTGTTCTCGGCCCTGAAGGCCGACCGCATGACAGACGGCAAGGATGCCAGTGGCAGGACAGGCGGGAAGCCGACCGCAGCTTTCGCGTCGCCGACTGCCGACGATGGGGTGTCCGGCGAAGGCATCCGCGTCGCTGTGCACAACGGCACCACCGCCGTCGGCTTGGCTGCCCGCACGGCCAAGGTCTTCGCAGACCACCACTTCACGGTCACCAGCACCGGGAACGCAGACGGCCAGGACCACATCGCCACATTGATCGAGTACGGTCCCGGCCAGCAGTCCCAGGCGCAGACCGTCGCCCGGCTCATCCCCGGCGCCGCACTCAAGGCGGCGCCCACACCGGGCATCAACGTGATCCTGGGCCGGTCCTACGCGGATGAGTCCACCACCGGCGCTACCACGATGCCGTCCGCCACAGCCCACGATGCCCGCTCCGCCGATGACGGTCTCTGCTCCAACCTTTCGTACGGATGACCGCGCGCCAAACACCGCGGCGTGCCCCGGAGAAAGTAGTCCGTGGTGAGCGTGATGTCGGTGGCTTACTGGGGCGCAGACGGGGCCCGGACGACCGCGACCGGGCAGTGGGCGTGATGCAGGAGGGCCTGGCTGACCGAGCCCAGCAGCAAGCCCACGAACCCGCCGTGGCCCCGAGCACCGACGACAAGGAGTTCGGCGTCCCGGCTCGCCTCGATGAGCGCCTCGCGGGCACCGGCCCGTACCACTTTCTGTTCGACCAATACGTTTGGGTACCTCTCCCTGCGGCCTGCCACCGCCTCTGCCAGCAGATGCTCCTCACTGTCCATCAACATCTCCGGCTCGTACGCGGAGGGTATCGCCGCATCCTGCGGCGGAGGTGCCTGCACGCTCCGGCGAGCCCCTGCATGCAGGGCAATGATGCCGGTGCCGCGGAGGGAGGCTTCCGCGAAGGCGTACTCGACCGCCGCATCACCGGCCGGTGAACCGTCGACCCCCAGCACGATCCGGTCGGCCACATCTGGCCGTTCTCGCACCACCATGACCGGGCAGCGGGCGTGCGCGGCCAGATGCACAGCTGTCGACCCCAGCAGCAGCCCGCGGAAGCCGCTCAGACCACGACTGCCGACCACGACCAGAGCCGCTTTGCGCGATTGGACCTCCAGCACGCTCAGCGGCTCGCCCATGACGACAGCGTCGGCAACCTCCACACCGGGTGCCGCAGCACGCGCACGCTGCACTGCCTCGCCCACCAGGTGTTCGACCATGGCGCGCACCCCGCCCTCGGCCGGCCCCAGCGGCGACGGCCCGGCGGGCACATGCATGCCGGGCCAGATGAACGCGTGCACCACCTTCAGCCCACACCCGCGCAGCCGTGCCTCACGGGCCGCTGCGTCGACCGCGTCCAGACTCGATGGTGAACCGTCCACACCCACCACAACCGACGCGCTCACTACAGGCCCCCGATCACCGGGCGCATGGGATGCCACCGCAGGAACCTGTGGAGCCCCTTGGTCATCATCCGCTCAGCCTCCCACCACCAACCCCGCTCCGCCTTGCCCGACGCGCAGATCGCCGCCGCCGATCGCAGGACACTGGCACCGACGATCAACATGACTGCGGCCACGCCGACGTTCGTCGTCTGGGCAGGCGCCGCCGGCCTGATCGGCAAGACTGTGCATACGCCCAGAGCGACGATGCACGCTCCTGCAGACGGTGCCCGGACGGAGGGGGAAGCGGCTCATCCAGCGGCGGGCGACGCAGGCGCCGCTGAAGCGGGCACTCCCCGTCGTGACAGTCGGCCTAGTCGAGTAGGCCATCACGGTCCCCGCGCACCTGCCAGCGGTTGGCACTGGCTGCAGACCGAGTTCGGTGACCGTGACTGTTGATCAGTTCGCTCGGCATACCATGGGCAGGTCTGTGCGCCTGGAGTACCCAGGCGGGATTGCCGAAGGAGAACCGTCCGAGATGTTCGAGGCTCTGAAGAACCTCAAGGAGAAGGCTGAAGAGATCGCCGGGACCCATGGCGAGACGATCTCCGGGGGACTGAAGAAGGCCGGCGATTTCATCGATGACAAGACCGACGGCAAGTACAGCGACAAGATCGACTCTGGCGTGGACAAGGCCCAGGAGCTGATCGAGCGTATGGGCGACAAGAGCGACTGACCTTCTCCTTCGGTACGGCCGCCCGCAACTCCTCACCGCTCTCGTCGCCCGTCACCCCTGCCCCGGCGGTCACGGGCACCTCGCGTGCGGGCGGCGATGTGCTCGCCGTCCGTGACGCGCGGTGCACAGCGCTGAGCACACGCCTCTCCCACAGCGGCGGCACAATGAGGCCAGCACCGATCCAGGAGACGATGGCCCGATGGACTTCCGCGAAGATGTGGATCTCGATGCCTCCCAGGTGGAAGACCGCGGTAGCGGTTTTCCGGGAGGCGGACTGATGCTCGGTGGCGGCATCATCGGCATCGTCGCCGTGATCGGTGCGCTGCTTCTCGGTGTCAACCCGGCCAGCCTGTTCAGCGGCGACGACGCACGCCCTGCCCCGCCGCGGCAGGGCACGGCCCTGAACGAGCAGTGCCGCAAGGGCAGCGACGCCAACCAGTCGGAGAAGTGCCGCGTGGTGGGCGTGGTCAACAGCATCCAGCACTACTGGCAAGGCGTCTTCGCTGAGCGCGGCAAGCACCCCTACAGCACAGCCCGGACCGTGCTGTTCTCCGGCCAGGTGAGCACTGGCTGCGGACAGGCCGGCTCGGCCGTAGGCCCGTTCTACTGCCCGGCCGACCGCCGCGCCTACTTCGACCTGGGGTTCTTCGACGAGCTGGAACGGCGGTTCGGAGCCAAAGGCGGACCGTTCGCCCAGGCGTACGTGATCGCCCACGAGTACGGCCACCACGTGCAGAACCTGCTGGGCAACATGAGCCGCGTCGGCCGGGACCGCGAAGGCGCCGACAGCGCATCGGTGCGGCTGGAACTGCAGGCCGACTGCTACGCCGGGGTTTGGGCCAAGAACGCCCTCGACACCGGCTTCTACGACAAGCCGTTCACCGACAACGACATCCGCGAAGCCCTCGACGCCGCGGCAGCGGTCGGCGACGACCGTATCCAGGAACGCACCCAAGGCCGCGTCGACCCGGAAGGCTGGACCCACGGCAGCTCGCAGCAGCGGATGACCTGGTTCACTACCGGGTACGCCACGGGTTCCCCTGCTCGGTGCGACACCTTCTCCGGCGGCATCTGATGTGATGAAGGGGCCCTCCTGCATGTGCCTCTGCCGGGCGCATGAGTCCGTAAGGGGTACCGGGTGTGGCCGTGGGCGGCTCACTGTGATGCTGGATTGTGTCCAATTCAGTGGGCCACGGCTCCGCCCCCTTGCCGGACGCGTTGTAGCACGTCGGCGTGCAGAGCGGCCAGTCCGTCGCGTGGCAGTGGGGCGGGGCTGCCGGTCAGGGTGTACCACTCCTCGGCGCCGGTGTACTGAACCGTGATGCTGGCGTGGCCGCCGGGCAGGGCACGGGTGGCGATGGTGAGGTCGCCGGTGAGGATGCCGACTTCATCGGTCATCGCGCCGCCGGGCCCGGCGGTCACGTCGTCCTGCAGCTGATGGGGCAGAGGCGGGAGGTCGTGGCCGGTCATAGGGCGCAGGTGTCCAGCATCTCGGTCAGTTTCCCCTTCTCCGCCTGGGTAACTGACAGGTGGTAGGTGGCCTTGATCGAGATCCACGCCTTGCCGTAGGTGCACCAGTACGTCTTCGACGGCGGCTGCCACTCTTCAGGGCCCTGATCACCCTTGGACCGGTTGGATGCGGCCGAGACGGCAAGCAGCTGCGGGTGCGTCAGGTCGTTGGCGAACGCCTTGCGCTTGTCCGAGTCCCAGGTCCTCGCACCCGAGCGCCACGCGTTGGCCAGCGGCACGATGTGGTCGATGTCGGCCTCGGACGCGACGCTGAGCTTCTTGCCGTCGTACGCACTGACCCACGAACCGGAAACGGCCCGGCACTCCTTGTCCTGCCGCACACGAGTACCGCCCCGCTTGAGCACCAGCTCCCGCGTGTTGCAGTTCTCGCCCTGCTCCGCCCAATGGGGAAAGGACGAACGACGGTAGCCGGTCATCGGCCCGTGCGGGGCCACTTTGAGTCCGGACAGCTCCGTACGCGCTTCCGCCAGGCCCGGTACACCCGGCAACGTCCCGTCAGCAGCGCCCTTGCCGCCCTCGGACTGTGACGGCGAGGCGCCAGCACTCGGCACCGATGGCTTGTCATCATGCGCGCCGGCACGCTTGCCGTCCTCAACAGGCGCACAGCCAGCCACCGCCATCACCATGGCGCCTGCCAAGTACCGCCCCCACCAAGGCCGCTGATGCCTCATACTCCCTGCTCTCTCCCGTCTGTCGGGCCCGGACCGCACCACTGACGCTCCGCCAGGCACGGCTGCACAAACGTTATCGGAGGCCATGCGCACCCGTCAGACCTCGTCGTCGACGAAAGGGTAAGCGCTCGGTGAGATGACGCCCGAGCCAGCGGCGCCCGGCCGGCGGTGAGAGCACGGCCGGGCGCCAGGGCGGTCACTCCTCGTAGAAGTTGTTGACGACCATCTCCGGCTCGTCATCGTCAAGCGCCTCATTGATCAGTGCACCGCCGACCAGGCCGGCCGCGCCGGCGCCGATCAGCGCGCCGGTGCCGAAGCGGCGGCCGCCCTGCTGCCCGTGGTGCTGCTCCTGCGGGTAGCCCTGCTGCGCCGGCTGCGGGTACCCCTGCTGGTACCCCTGTTGCACGGGCTGCGGGTACCCCGCCTGGGGTGCGGTGTAGTACGGCGGCGGGGTGGTCTGCACCCGCTGGGCGCAGCCGCCGCACGCCTGGATCTGGCGCGGTACGCCCCATTGCGGGGACCACGTCACGGGCGTCATGCCGGGGCCATGGCTGGGGTCGAAGAAGCAGGTCATGGATGAACTCCCTGTCGGTTGCTGTGATGTGGCGATGGGCGCGCCCTGGGCGGACGTCTCCCAGCCGGTGGTGCTGCCCGATACGGAAGGAGCAGGCGGAGCCGACGGCGTGGGGGCCGGCGCCGGCACCGAAGGGGCTTGTACCGCCGGAGCCGGACTGGACCGCAGGACGTCGACGCCGAAGTCCTGGGCGATGCCCGCCAGGCCGGATGCGTAGCCCTGGCCGATGGCGCGGAACTTCCAGTCCGCGCCATGGCGGTAGAGCTCGCCGAAGACCATGGCGGTCTCCGTGGCGGCGTCGCCTCGCAGGTCGTAACGGGCGATCTCGGTGCCGTTGGCCTCGTCGACCACGCGGATGTGGGCGCTGCGGACCTGACCGAAATTCTGGCCGCGCCGCTCGGCCTCGTAGAGGGAGACCGGGAAGACGATCTTCGCCACCTCGGCCGGGACCCTGGTGAGATCGACCCGGATCTGCTCGTCGTCACCGCCGCTGCCGCCGGCCGGGGCGTTGCCCGAGTGCCGGACCGAACCATCGGGGCTGGCCAGGTTGTTGAAGAAGACGAAGTGGTCGTCGGAGAGGACCTTCCCTGTCTCGCCGCACAGCAGCGCACTGGCATCCAGGTCGTAGCCGGCCCCGCCCGTGGCTCCTATCTGCCAGCCCAGCCCCACCCGCACAGCGGTCAGGCCGGGGGCCTGTTTGGTGAGCGACACATTGCCGCCCTTGGTCAGGGCCACACTCATCTGCTTCCTCCACAAAGGTCCTGGCGTTCAGCGTCCTTGGGCTTCAACGCCACGGGGAACTGGATAGTTCCAGATTGCGCAATACCTGAAACGGGCCGCCGGTGGAGCCGGGCGGCGGTCGGCATGACCGGGGGTGCCGTGCCGGGGTCACGGGGCGAGGGCTCTTCCGGCGCTGCGCCAGTTGGCGTGCAGACGGTCCAGATAGGACCGTGCCTGGGTTCCGGGTGTCGCGCCGCGTGCGAAGGCCAGCATGTTGCCCGCCCCGGCGTTGTACCCCAGCGCCAGCAGCTCCTGCCGGGAGTACGTGGCAGGCCAGTGCGCGGGCAATTGACGGCCCAGGTCGTGCAGGTACCAGGCGGCCGCCTCGATGGCCAGGTCCCGGTCGTCGGGCAGCTCCTCCCACCTCCGGTTGGCGAAATCGCGACCCTGACGGGTCTCGTCGAAGGCGGCTCGGTGCATGTTGGCGATACCGAAGGCGGCATCGGGTTTGTAGCGCTGCCAGGCCCGTTCCAGATCGGGGTCATGGGGCTTGTACGCCTCGTTGTAGAGGATCACCATCAGCAGCCGCGGCGTGATGCCTGACCCGGCAGCGTGCTTACGGACCTGTGGGGCGTAGTCGGCCGGGTCGTAGGACCGGGAAGGGCCTGGCGTGGCGCGGCTGCCGGTACCGGACGAGGGGGAGGGCGCTGCGGTGGGCGCCGGCGTGCGGGGCACCGTGTCGGGGTGACGTGGAGGGTCGGCCGCACGGACGATGACCCAGATGGCCAGGGCGAAGACCGGCACCGCCAACCATCGCCAGCGTGCCCGGGAATCAGCCATATGCCACTCGCTCGCTCTCAGACCGGCGTCGCCGCTCCGACACTTTCACCTAGATTCTCATGATTGCGCAATCAGCAAAGGATGGGGCAGGGCTGACGGTGGGTCGGGATTCGAGCAGGAGAGGTTGGCATGCCCTTCGGAATGGCCTCTTCGAGCCGATCGCCGCCATGAGCCCCGTGGCGGGCCTTTACGGCTGTGAAGTTCAGGCTTCCGGTGCCGACTGACGCAAGATCAGTTCGGTCCGCCCGCATAGCGCTTCCTGGCGGCGGTGAGCGCGAGCCCGTACAGGGTGAGGACTGCCGAGAGCAGCGCGTAGTACAAGGGGGGTGGGGCCGTCATGCCCAGTGTGGGGCCCAGTGGGCACAGGGGTAGCAGGACGCCGATGGCGGCGAGGGCGGTGACGGCGAGGTGGACCGGGCCGATGGCCCGGTCTTCGGCGGCGCGGCGGCCGGTGCGCAGGAGCAGCATCACCATCGCCTGGGTCAGGAGGTTTTCGGTGAACCACCCGGCGTGGAACACCGCCGGGTCGCCGGCCCCCGCCGTGGTGTGTACGGCGACGGCGAGGACGGCGAAGGTGGCGAGGTCGGCGACGGCGTTGAGCAGGCCGAACGCGGTGATGTAGCGGAGGAAGTCACGTGGCCGCAGCACGGACGGCTTGCGTGCCGCGGCGGGTCGGGGCCGGTCGAAGGCGAAGGCGAGCTGGGCCGCGTCGAAGCACAGGTTCTGCACCAGGACCTGGGCGGGCAGCATGGGCAGGAACGGCAGCAGCAGACCCGCGGCGAGCATGGCGATGACATTGCCGAGGTTGGAGGAGAGCGTGATGCGCAGGTAGGCGGCGATATTGCCGCTGCTGTGGCGGCCGGCGGCGATCGCGCGGTCCAGGGCGGCCAGGTCCTTCTCGGCCAGGACGACATCGGCGCCCTCACGCGCCACGGCCACTGCCCCGCGGGGGCAGATACCGACGTCGGCGGCGTGCAGGGCGGGCAGGTCGTTGACGCCGTCGCCGAGGAACCCGGTCACGTGCCCGCTCTCGCGCAGGGCCGTGACGATACGTGCCTTGTCCTGGGCCGTGCAGCGGGCCACGACCGTGGCCCGGCCGACCGCCTCGGCGAGCGCCGGCCCGCTGAGCGCACCCAGTTGACCGGCGGTGAGCACCTCACCCGGTTCCAGGCCGAGGTCCCGGCAGGCGCGGGCGGCGGTGCCGGGGTGGTCGCCGGTGAGGACCTTCACCGCCACGCCGCGCCGGGCGAGGCCGTCCAGCGCATCGGCGGCGGTCGGCGTGAGGGCGTCGCGGAGGGCGATGAAGCCCAGGAAGGTGAGCCCGCGCACGTCCTTGTCGCCGTACGAGCCCAGGCGGGCGGGGCGTTCGGCCAGGGCGACGGCGAGCAGGCGCAGACCGTCGGCTGCCTCCTTCGCGGCGAGGTCGAGCAGCCGCCCGCGTTCCGCCTCGTCGAGTTCGGCCGCCGAGCCGTCGGCGGCCACGCGCCCGCACCGGTCGAGGACGTCCTCCACGGCACCCTTGACCACGAGCGTGTGCCGGCCGTGCTGTCCTGGTCGGCGGACGACGGCCGTGGCCAGCCGGTGGGACGGGTCGAAGGGCAGGGCCGCGATCCCGTCGTACTCGACAGGGTCCATGCCATGCTCCCCGGCCGTGTCGAGAATGGCTTCATCGAGGGTGTCGGGGGCGGGCAGTTCGGCGAGTTCCAGGGTCCAGAAGCTGTTGACCGCCGCCCAGCGCAGCACGTCCGGATCGTCGTTGCCCCGGGCGTCTACGGACCGTTCCACCACCGGCCGGTCCTGGGTGAGGGTGCCGGTCTTGTCCAGGCACAGGACATCGATGGCCCCGAGGTCGTGCAGGGCGGGCAGCCGTTTGACGATCACGCCGCTGGTGCGGGCGAGCGCGGACGCGCCGCGGGCCAGTGCCGTGGTCACGATGACGGGAAGCATCTCCGGGGTGAGGCCGACCGCCACGGCGACCGCGAACGGCAGCGTCTCCAGTCCACGCCCGCGCAGGGCGGCATTCGCCATCAGCACCAGCGGCGGGGTCAGCAGCATGAAGCGGATCAGGGTCCAGGCGATGCCGTGGACCGAGCGGTCGAAAGCGGTCTCCGCCCGCCGCCGCGCCGGACCGCCGTACGAGGCCGCGAACCGGGTGTCCGCACCGGTGGCGATGACCAGGGCCGTACCGCTCCCGGAGGCCACACTGCTGCCCTGAAAGCACAGGTGCGGTGGCTCCGACGTCGCTTCATCGTTGTCGGGCGGCACGTCGAGGGCGTACTTCGGCACCGGGACGGACTCGCCGGTCAGCGCCGCCTGGTGGACGGTCAGCCCGCTCGCGCGCAGCAACCGCACATCGGCCGGCACCAGATCCCCCGGCCCGAGCCGGACCACGTCTCCGGGGGCGAGCTGATCGACCGGGACCTCCCGGACGACGGGCGAGGCGGCGTCATCCGTCCGCCGCTGTACGGACGCGGTAGTGGCGACCAGTTCGCGCAGGGCTGCCATCGACCGGCTGGCCTGATGCTCGCCGCCTGACCGCAGGACGCAGCTGACCACGACGAGCACCATGATCACGCAGGCGGTGCCCCACGAAGCGACGGCCGCCGAAACGAGCCCAAGACAGAGCAGGACACTGGTGAACGGATCACGCAGACTACCCACGAAGCGCCGCGGCCAGGACACCGGCTGCCACGCAGGAGGTGTGTTCTCGCCGTACCGGACGAGGCGCTCCTCGGCCTGCCCCTCCGTCAGCCCACGCGGGCCGCTGCCCAGCAGCCGCATGACCTGCAGTGTCGTGAGCGGGCCTCCCCCCGCGTCGCTGTGGAGCAGGCCCCGGCCCGCCAGCACGTCCCCGGTGCCCAGGGGCGTACGGCCGGCTGTGGGTGCCGTGGCGCTCTCAGGCACCGATGTCTCGGACAGGTGCCGACGACGCGTGCCTGGAGCGGGCGGCCACCTGGACGACCAGAAGCCGCACCACCGCCACCACATCGGGATCGTCGACGAGGTACACCACCCGCCGCCCTTCCCGGCGCGACCGCACCAGACCGGCCAGCCGCAGTTTCGACAAGTGCTGACTCACCGCCGGCAGCGCCCCGCCCACGCGCTCGGCGAGGCCGCTCACATCGCTCTCGCCCTGGGTCAGTGCCCATACGATGTGCAGCCGTGGCGGGGAAGCGAGCAACCCGAACGTGGCGGCCGCCTCGGTCAGCACCTCGGCGGACGGATCCACCATGCCGCCCTCGACTCCTCTGCCCATCACCATCGCCACTCTCCGTCCCCGTGGGACGCCGTCCTCGTCCCCGACCGCTCAGTCTAGGCGCCACGCTACGCACCCTCTGCCCGTTTCCAGTACATGCGCGTATATACGCGCGAACGCCCCAGCCACAAAGGCGGCGTGGCATCGATGGAAGAGTCCTGAAGGTCCGGTCGGATACGGATTATCCGCCCGGTCTTCGGGGTGGCCGGGTTCGACCGCCAGGGGAAGCGCCACTAGGGTGCCTCGAAGCCACCAATCGCCCGTCCATCCATTAAATCCATTAGATGCACACGTCTCCCTCAAGGTTCCAGCGAGGTGACCCTGTGACCGAAATGTTGCGGAAGGCCGTTGGTCAACGGGCCCCGCTGCCGCCGCAAAGGCGAGAGCCGGACGACCAGGCCGGCCGCCCCTCCGGGGCCACGGGAGCACGCGCCGGGCAGGCGGACGCAGCGTCCAAGCCCGTGTCCATGGCTAAGGTCCGCGACGCGTTCTTCGACAACGCGAAGTACCTGGCCATCATGCTGGTGGCGATGGGGCACGCGTGGGAGCCGCTGCGCGACGGCAGCCGGGCGGCGGCCGCGCTCTACATCGTCGTGTACGCCTTTCATATGCCAGCGTTCATCATCATCTCCGGCTATTTCTCGCGCAGTTTCGATATGCGCAAGGACCGGCTGCAGCGGCTGATCACCGGCGTCGCGGTCCCGTACGTCCTCTTCGAGGTCGCCTACACCCTCTTCAAGAGGTGGGCGGATGACGATCCTCATCACCCCATCAGCCTCATGGACCCCTGGTACCTCACCTGGTTTCTGCTGGCGCTGTTCATCTGGCGCCTGACCACCCCGCTGTGGAAGATCCTCCGATGGCCACTGCCGCTCGCACTGGCCATCGCCGTCCTGGCATCTGTCTCACCCGACATCGGCGACGACCTGGATCTGCAGCGGGTACTACAGTTCCTGCCGTTCTTCGTACTCGGGCTGTGCCTCAAGCCCCGGCACTTCAAGCTCGTACGCAACAAGCGGGCGCGGATCGCCGCCATACCGGTCTTCGTGGGCGCGCTGGTCTTTGCGTACTGGGCAGCGCCGCGGATGAACGCCGCATGGTTCTACCACCGTGACGCCGCGCAGGAACTCGGCGCCCCGGGGTGGAGCGGCGCGGTGATGACGCTGGCCATGTTCGGCTGCTCGCTGGTGCTGGTGGCCTGCTTCTTCGCCTGGATTCCGGGCCGGACGATGTGGTGCACGGCGCTGGGCGCGGGCACCCTCTACGGCTACTTGCTGCACGGCTTCCTCGCCAAGGGCTCCCGCTTCGGGCACTGGTACGACCACCCGTGGGTGCACACCCCCTGGGGCATGGTGCTGCTCACGCTGTTCGCCGGCGCCGTCGTCACCCTGCTGTGCACACCACCCGCCCAGCGGGCGTTCCGGTGGGCGATGGAACCCAGGATGACTTGGGCGTTCACCAGGGACCCGGCGCGGAGGGGTTGGATCCCCAACTGAGCGGTTGCGTGACTTCGCCGCTAAGACTGCGAGGAGGCGCCTGCCTCCGGACTGGCCTCGCCGTACTCCTTTCCCCTGGGGCCGGGTACGTTCGCGGTCACCCGGCCGTCCTCCGCGAGTACCACGATGGAGTCGTTCTCGCCCAGGGACAGCGGCGCGGTCTTCGAGGGGTTGAGGAAGACGCCGTACGTCGGAGGTTCATCGCTGTGCCGTGCAATGCGGTAGCCGATGGCCGTCTCTCCCCGTTGCCGGGCCGCTTCGATGACCGTCGCGAAATTCGCCGGCGTCCCCGGGGAGAGGTAATTGGAGGACGGCTTGAGGTAGATCTCCGATCCCGCCGGGTCGAAGAGATCGGTGAAGGCGGCGTAGAGGCGCCGGTCCTCGACGAGCTGGGTCAGCAGAAGGCTGATGATCTTGGTGCTGACAATGAAGTCGTCCGCCCGGGTGACCTGGGCGATCTCGCGGTTGGCGTCACTGTTCATCTCGGTGACGATCGAATACGGGCTACCGGACCGGATCGCGGAATCGCGCAGGTGCAGCAGCGTCACGAGCGTGCGGTCATCGGCGCGTCCGGAGTCGATGTCGTCGTCGGTCAGGACGATGATGTGGCCGTAGCGGGCCAGGTCCAGGGACTCCAGTGACGGCCTGAGCGTCGGTTCGCAGGGCTTGTAGCCCACCGTGAGGTTCTCCAGGTGCTCCTGGAGGTCTTCCTCGGGGCGTCTGAGGGCTGCGATATCGATCAGCGATCCGGGCTCGACCAGGCAGTCCAGCAATGTGATGATCTTCGGTCCGCGGGAGTTCCAGCCGATCACGAGCGTGCGGTCGGGAGCCGGTGATAGGCCGGGGGCGGAGGTGATCGCCGAATGAGTGACCGCAGGCCGGGTGTTCGATAGCCGGATGAGCAGGTCGTCCTCGGCCAGGACGAGCACCTCGTCATCGGAGGCGATGACCGTGTCCATCGGCGGGTTGACCACGAACTCCCCGTCCTTCTTGCGCAGACCGACCGGGATCCCGAGGTCGAAGCGGTGGAGGGCCTCCCCGTACGTCGTACCGGCCAGTGCGGTTGCGGCGTAGGGGTATAACTCGTTGCCGACGAAGCTGAGGAGTTCGTCGAAGACGGTGGACAGTCCCGACTGCCGGTGTGACTGCACGATGAGGCGCACGGCGATGTCGTCTGCGTCGATCACCAGCGCGTCCTCGCCTGCGGCGAGACGGGCCGCAGCCAGATTGGGGGAATTCTCCACGGCCGCGACGATGTTGGGGCGTGCGCCCCGCCACGGCCGGCTGTTCAGGAGCAGCAGAATCTTGATGACGTCGGTGTCCCCGTCGTCCCCGACAGGTGGCAGCACCATGATGGATTTGGCCGCGTCCAGGCTCACCAGTTCCAGATCCGCCCGTTGAAGGGGGCTGCCGGACCGGCAGACCACCCGTGTGCGGCCGGTCTCCGGGATCCGTCGGCGGATCTCGTCCTCCATCTCGACCTTGTCGCGATCGGCGAGAATCACCACGCACGAGCGTCGTTCGCTCTGGTTGGCCTCGACCAACTCCGCGATCACTGTGAAGACTTGCTCCGACCAGCCCAGCACGACGGTGTGCCCGCGCTCGATCAGCCGGGACTTGCCCCGTCGCAGCTCCTGGATCCGGGCTTCCAGTCCGGTGGTCAGCACACCGATGAGCGCGCTGACGATGAAGATTCCGCCGATGGTTACCGTCAGCATGAGGCCGAGGAACACAGCTCCGCCCGTGTCCCCGCCCATCGTGCCGGGATCCAGCGTGCGCAGCAGGCTCATCCAGGCCACGCCCAGCCAGCCGCCGTTTGCCTCGGTGTCCTCATCGGTGAACGCGACCACCAGGCACGTCACCACGACTATCAAGGCGACTGAGGCCAGCCCCAGCCAGCCGATCAACGCTGGCGTTCCCCGGTCCATCGTCCCGTCGAACCAGTACCGCAACCGGTCCCGCAGCCTCGCGCGCACTACCGAAGACCTCCCCCTCCGCCGACGGTGCCTCTCATCCTCAGCACCGTCACTTCGACCGCCGACGAGATCATTCCACCCTGGCCGCGCGGCAGGTGCCGGATTCGCACAGCAGGCCGCGAGCCGGACGACGTCCCGTTGTCACCCTGTTCGCCGCCACGCTGTCGCCAACGAGACGTCGAACGAGGTCTTGTCCTCGGTGGCGTCATCTGGGATCCCTAGGGTCTGCCTCGCTTCGCAACGTGACTGCGAGGCTGGGCCGAGCCTGCTCGTGGCGCATCTGTTAGGCCAAGGGGCTGACATGGCATCCCTGTCCTGGTCAACGAGGAGTTCCGCAACCATGGATACCGTTACGGCGCCTCCGGCATGTCTGTAGCATTGCGCAACCACGCAAGAGACCGACCATCGCCGACCGAACGCACCGCGGGAAGGATACGCGCATGGGTATCGTCAGCTGGATCATCCTGGGCCTGCTTGCCGGGGTCATCGCCAAGATCCTGCTGCCCGGCCGTGATTCGGGCGGCCTCATCGGCAGCACGTTCATCGGCGTCGCCGGCGCCTTTGTCGGCGGCTGGATCTCCGTCCGCCTCTTCGACCGGCCGGTGACGAAGGAGTTCTTCGACCTGGCCACCTGGGGAGCAGCGATCAGCGGCTCGCTCATCCTGCTCAGCTGCTACCGCATGCTGTCCGGTAACTCGCGGTACTAGGGCATGTCTCTTCGATCAGGTGACTCGTTGTTCTGGGCCGGGCTGCAGCGATGCGCTGGTGCAGGCGTCCGGAGTCAGACGTGCTGGGTTGCCGCGGTGGCTGGTGGGCGGGTGCTTCGAGTTCACAGGCTTCTTCAAGGGAGTTGATAACGACGCCAATGAGGAGGTTGACCAGGACGAAGGAGCCGAGCAGAACGAAGGAGGCGAAGTAGAGGATGGTCCAGCGGGAAACTTCCAGGCCCGCACGGACCGCGTCGCCGAGACCGTCGAGGGTGATGAGAAGGAAGAGGGTGACGACGGCGCGGCCCAGGGACCCGTAGTGCTCGGGGTCGTCGTCGGCGAAGAACACCCAGCCCACCATGGCGTATACGTACAGCAACAACGCGCCAACCAGCAGGAAGCTCAACGTTCCGGGCAGGCTCTTGCCGACGGCGACGATCACGATCTGTAGCTGAGGAAGGAAACGCGCCGCACGCAGCACCCTGGCCAGCCGGAGCAGCCGCAGCACAGTGGCGTTCTCGCGGGCGAACGGCAGAAATGCCAAGGTGATGACGAGCAGGTCGAAAACGTTCCACGGATCGCGGAAGAAATCCTTGGGCCGGTCGGTGTGGGCGGCGACTCGCAGCAGTATCTCGACGGTGAAGGCGACGAGAAAGAGGAGTTCCGCGGTTCCCAGCACGTTGCGCCATTCATCCACGACGCCGGAGTAGGTCTCGACGCCCATCAGCGCGGCATTCGCGGCGATGAGGCAGAAGACCGTCGTGGTGAACGCGGCGGAGTCCACGATGCGACGGCTGCGGCCGGCGAGACCGCGCCTTAACCGCGCGGCAGTCCGTTCGGACATGGGGTGATTCGTTCCCTCGCAGACCTGTTCCATGGCTCCAACAGGTGTGAATCTTAGAGGATCTTGAGGCCCGTCGTCTCACAGGCCGGGATCTGTCGGTTCATCGCGTAGGCCGCGGCGGGCCGGTGGGCCGTACAGCCCACCGGCCCGCCGCGGTGGATGGTCACTGTCGATCCGAAGCCGCGCCGACCAGTTCCTCCAGGACGTCTTCCATGGTGACGAAGCCGATGACGGTGCCCTTGTCGCCGGTGACGGCGGCCAGGTGAGTGCCGGCGGCACGCATGGCGGTCATGGTGTCGTCCAGCGGGGTGTCGAGGGCGACCTGGATGACCGTGTGCAGCGCGGTGCGCGGGAACGGCTGGGTGCGCTCGGCCATGCCCAGGGCGTCCTTGATGTGAAGGTAGCCCAGTACCTCGTCGCCGGGGCCGGTGACGGGCAGCCGGGAGAAGCCGGAGGCCGCAGCGGCGCGCTCCAGCTGCTGCGGAGTGATGTCGTGGCCGACGGTAACGGTCTTGCTCAGCGGCACCATCACCTCGCCGACGGGGCGGGTGCCCAGTTCCAGGGCGTCTTGGAGGCGTTCGACGTCCTCGGGGTCGAGCAGGCCGGCGGCGCTGGAGTCCTTGACCAGCCGGGTGAGTTCTTCGTCGGTGAAGACGGAGGCGACCTCGTCCTTCGGTTCGACCTTCATCATCCGCAGCAGGGCGTTGGCGAACGCGTTGATCCCGAACACCACCGGCTTGAGGGCGCGGGTGAGGGCGACCAGCGGCGGGCCGAGCAGCAGCGCGGTCCGCGCCGGAGCGGCGAGCGCGACGTTCTTCGGGACCATCTCGCCGATCAGCATGTGCAGATACGTCGCCAGGGTCAACGCGATGACGAACGCGATCGGGTGAATCAACGCCCCGGGCATGCCGACAGACTGGAAGGGCGGTTCCAGCAGGTGCGCGATGGCCGGTTCGGCAACCGCGCCCAGCACCAGCGAGGAGACGGTGATGCCGAGCTGGGCGGTGGCCAGCATCGCCGAGAGATGCTCAAGCCCCCACAAGGTGGCCTTCGCCCGCCGATTGCCCTTCCGCGCGGCGGGTTCGATCTGGCTGCGGCGCACCGAGATCAGGGCGAACTCGCCGCCGACGAAGAACGCGTTGGTGACCAGGGTGAGCGCGCCGATCAACAGCTGGATCGTGGTCATCGGGCGGCCTCCGTGGTGGGCTGGGCGGCGGCCGGGGCGGTGAGGCGGACCCGGTCGGCCCGGTGGTGCTCGATGTGGAGGACGGCCAGCTGCCATCCGCCCACATGGATCCGGTCGGTCAGGGCCGGGATGCGCTCCAGGCGGGTCGCGACCAAGCCGGCCAGGGTCTCGTACGGGCCCTGTGGTGCCTCGAAGCCGATCTCCTTCAGCTCGTCCAGGCGGACACTGCCGTCCGCCTCCCATACTGGTTGGCCGTCCGGGGACGGCTCGACGGGCATCAGGCCGGGCTGCTCGTGAGGGTCGTGTTCGTCGCGGACCTCGCCGACGACCTCCTCGACGATGTCCTCGACAGTGGCGACTCCAGCGGTGCCGCCGTACTCGTCGATGATCACGGCCATGGTGCGGGCCTTGCGCAGCCGCCCGAGCAGCGTGTCCACGGGCAGCGAGTGGGGCACCAGCAGGGGCGGGGTGATCAGGTCGGTGACCGGAGTCATCGCCCGCTTGTCCTCTTCCAGTGCCAGGACGTCCCGGATGTGGATGGTGCCGATCACCTCGTCCAGGCTGTCGCGGTAGACCGGGAAGCGGGACAGGCCCGTCGCCAGGGTCAGGTTCGCGGCGTCGGCGGCGGTGGCGTGGGCTTCCAGGGCCTGGACGTCCACGCGCGGGGTCATGACGTTCTCGGCGGTCAGCTCGCTCAGGTGCAGGGTGCGGACGAACAGTTCGGCCGAGTCCGCCTCGATCGCTCCTTCGCGTGCGGAGTGCTGGACGAGCGCCACCAGCTCCTCGGGGGTGCGGGCGGAGGCGAGCTCTTCCTGCGGTTCCAGGCCGACGCGGCGTACGGCACGGTTCGCGGTGTTGTTCAGATGCCGGATCAGCGGCGCGAAGGCGGCGGTGAAGCCGCGCTGCGGCCCGGCCACGACCTTGGCGACGGCCAGCGGGCTGGAGATCGCCCAGTTCTTCGGCACCAGCTCGCCGACCACCATCAGCACCACGGTCGACAGGCCGACGCCCAGGAACGTGGCGAGTGTGGAGACCGCCCCTGCGGGCAGGCCGACGGCCTGCAGCGGGCCGCGCAGCAGGGCGGCGAGGGACGGTTCGGCGAGCATGCCGATCACCAGCGAGGTCACCGTGATGCCCAGCTGGGCGCCGGAGAGCTGGAAGGTCAGCCGCTTGGCGGCCTTCAGCGCGCTCGCGGCGCCGCGCTCGCCGGCTGCGGCGGCACGCTCCAGCTCACCGCGCTCGATAGTGGTCAGGGAGAACTCGGCCGCGACGAACACCGCGCATGCCAGGGTGAGCGCCAGGGCCAGGAACAGCAGCAGGACTTCGGTCACCGTGCCACCCTCGTTCCCTCACCTATGTGTGACGGGCAGGATGTGGCACGGCCGGGACTGGGAGGTTCACCCATTGCGGGTCTGCTGCTCCTTCATGGCTCATCGGATCGGGCAGATCCAGAGGCGGCTAAGTATGGCGAGGCTACACAGTGCCCGATCCACGGTAAAGGGGCGGTAAAGCGCCCTCGGGTTGGGGGTGGTTTCTGGTACCCGTCCGGGCGCTTTTCGGACGTTCCCCGGCAAGCAGCCGGGATGCCACCGGCACGAAGCGCCTCAGCCCTATGCTTCTACGCGCGTGTAGAAAACGCGAGGGGCGGGCCGAACGTTCCCGGTTGCCCTGAGGGCGGCGGGCGGCCAGGGGAGGAGCGCCGGATTGGACAGGTCATTATCCGCCGACGCGGCCACCACGGCAGCGCGCCTCCCGGATCACTGATGCGTACTTTCTCTGGGAGGGCTGTCGTGACTTCGATCGACCTGGACAAGGTGCTGGACAAGGCGTGGGCGGACAAAAGCCTGCCGGAGATCCTCGCCGCGCCGGTCTCCGCGCTGAAGGGGGTCTCGGACCGGGACGGCGAACTGCTCCAGGAGGCGTTTGGCGTCAAGACGGTCTCTGATCTGGCCGGACTGAAGTACGTGCGCTGGGCGCAGGCCCTGGCCACGCTCGACACTTCCGCCCAGTAGCCGTCAGACGCGGGCCGACGGACTCCGCTCCCTGTGGGGCCGTCGGCAGGCGACTGAAGGTTCCGAAGCGGGTCAGGCGTCTGCACTGCGGCGGCCCCTCCGGCGGGACGGCGCCCCAACACTTTCGAGGAAACCTCCCGGAAGCCGCCGAAACTTTCGGCCAGCCACTCTAGTCTCTACGTCGCTGTAGATATTCCTGGGTACAGGACCGCCGCCGGGCGGGTCGGCCCTCAACCGATGCATGGAGTTCGCATGGCCCTGTGGGACCGCATCAAGGAGTCTGCATCTCAGATGCAGACACAACTCGAGGCGAAGAAGAACGACCTCAAGAGCGGCGCGTTCCGTGACGCGAGCATGGCGATGTGCGCCCTGGTCGCCGCCGCCGACGGCGTCGTCGACCCGTCCGAGCGTCAGCGAGTGGCCCAGCTGATCGCCACCAACGAGGTACTGCAGAACTTCGACGCCATGGACCTGCAGCGGCGCTTCGAGGACAACCTGAACAGGCTCATCACCGACTTCGACTTCGGCAAGGTCAGCGTTCTCCAGGAGATCGCCAAGGCGAAGAAGAAGCCCGCCGAGGCCCGCGCCGTCATCCAGATCGGCATCGTCATCGGCGGCGCCGACGGCGACTTCGACAAGACCGAACAGGCCGTCGTCCGCGAAGCGTGCTTCACGCTTGACCTGCCGCCCCACGAGTTCGACCTCTAGGCCCCCAGACAAGGCAGGAAAAGGGGACGGGTATGGAGATCTCCGGGATCATCAGTGCGATCGTTATCGGCATCGTCATCGGCACGCTGGGGCGCCTGGTGCTGCCGGGCCGTCAGCACATCGGCGTGCTGTGGACGATCGGCGTCGGTATCGTCGCGGCCTTCGTCGGCACCGGCATCGCCGCCGGCCTGGGAGTAGCGGACACCAAGGGCATCGACTGGATCGAATGGCTCATCCAGATCGGACTCGCCACCGCAGGCGTGGCCGCCATTGAACGTTTCAAGGCTCGCAGCTGATCAAATAAGCCGGGTTGGGGTTGCTGCCGCCACAGGGCGAGCGGCAGCAACCCCCTTCTGCTCGGCGGCCCGGCTACAACGGGGTGGCTGGCTGCGTGCAAGATGGCACGCAGTGTGACGAGGGCAGCGCCGAGACGGTGGTGCCCACCACAGCTACCCGAGCGGCCAACCCCACCGTAGTGAACGCCGGCGGCCAGAGCTGTTGCCGGTGTGGGTGGCCGCGTCCTCGTCCGTCTACCGCTCGGCGGTATATGTCACGGCAGTACGCAGCGGCCGGAGGCACGGATCGGCCCGCGCCGCGAGCTGCACAGTGAGTCCGGCAGCACCGCCACCGGTCTGGCCGGAAGCCTGCAAGGGCGCATTCGGGACGGTGGCGTACGCCGTGACAACGCCACGCCGCCCGCGTACACGTGGCGAGCACGGTGATCAGGGCGGGGATGCAGCCGGCCCGCGACCTGGTCGTAGGGAACCGCTTCGCGCACTTCCGGGTCCGACCAGCCGCCCGAGAGCAGTTGCCCGATAGCTGGGCGGTGCCGATCACCACCAGCAAAGCCAGGCACAGGGTGCTGCACACAGCGAACACTCCGGCGACCCCGGTCAGCAGCCACGTCGCTGCCCGCGGATGAAGATGCCGTCCGGCCGCGTGATCGGCCAGGCCGTCAAGCGCAGGACCAGCGGCAGGAAGACGCAGACCCCCTGGCTTCAGACTCCACCCTCCACAGACGCCTCGGCCAGCAGGCCGCGCAACAGCTGGGCGGGTCGGTCACCACCGTGGTGTAGGCGAGATCTCTACCGAGACGTTCCTGAACCCAGGTCGCAGTGAACCGAGCGTCGGACCTGGCAGAGTGACCGCTCGGGTGCCCTGCACGCCGCTTCTCGACGATGGCCGAACCCTGCCCCTCTGACGGCGCATCAAAAGTGACCCACTTGGTGATCTTCATCTGATTCTGGCCTTGACGCTCAAGGTCGGGAGGAAATGTGATCCTCGTGGAGGACTGGGCAGAGATCCGCCGGTTGCACCGGGCGGAGCAGATGCCGTCCGCCGGACCGTAGACCACTGGAACGTCCCCCATAACGTCGGCTTCCAGCCCCGACTGGGTCAGCCACCCCAAACCGTCATTTGCAACAGCCCATGGGCCCTGGGGCGACCGCCACGGCCCATCTGCCGAGCTGCCTTGACACTCCGGCCGCAGCGGCAGCCCGCGGCTGACGTCCGGTGGCATCGCTCATGAAGCACGGTTACGCCCTCAGTCAATGCATCAAGGTGCTCGCTCCCGATGGCAGTACCGCGGCGTCGGCAAGCCGGGACATCGGGCGAGCAGGCTGCCCTGCTGGTGAAGTCTTTCGCCGAGACCATCGATGCGGCCGGGCAGATCGCGACGTTGCTGTCGAAGGTGTCATTGGTTCCTCCGGCAGGACTCGAACCTGCGGCCAAGCACTTAGAAGGCGCCTGCGCTATCCACTGAGCTACGGGGGCTGACCTGCGAAAACGCAGTCTCCCAGCACTCGCCCCACGGAGCTTGTGGGACGTATGTGGGATCAGTAGATCCCACAGGATCCGTGGGACGCGAGCGCCCCGGGCGGGCCGTACGTAGGGTCTCACACAATCTTCACGGATCAGCAGCCCCTCGCGGAAACAATTCTGCACCCGCCCGACGTTCCTGCTCTTCGAGTCGAGGAGGGGAAGGTGTCGGGCCTGAAGCTGTTCAACACGAAAGGCGGCGTGACCGAGGTCACGCCGCGCCTTGCCGACGTCGAGGCGGATGTGCAGGACCTCATCGAGGCGCACATGGAGACGATGCTGGGAGTGCGGTTCCTGGCGAGCGAGTACGTCATCGACTGCGCCGATGGCGGGCGGATCGACTCGCTCGGGATCGACGAGAACAACGCACCGGTCATTGTGGAATTCAAACGCGGCACCGACGCAGGCGTGATTCACCAGGGCCTCTACTACATGTCGTGGCTCATGGCCCACAAGGACGCCTTCCGGAACCTGGTCCGCGACCGGCTCGGTGCCCCGGCCGCGTCCCAGATCCTGTGGAGCGCACCCAGGCTGATCTGCGTCGCCGGCGACTTCACCCGCTACGACGCGCACGCCGTACGCGAGCACCGCCGCAGCATCGACCTGGTGCGCTACCGGTACTTCGGCAACGAGCACATCGGCCTTGAGACCGTGGCCTCGGTCACCGGGCAGTCGGCCGTAACGAGGCGGACTCGCCGGCGCGCGGCCGCGCTGCCCTCGGCCCGAAGGCAGGGCGGGGCGATGTCGGAGCTGGCCGAGGCGGTCGACGAGGTGCTGCTGGGTCTGGGGGACGGCGTCACCCGGGTCCAGCGCAAGCAGTACGCGGCCTACCAGCGGCTGCGGAACTTCGCCTGCGTCTGCCCGCCGCAGCAGACCAAGCTCCTCGTCTACCTCAAGGCCGACCCGAAGGAGGTCGACCTCATTCCCGGCTTCACCCGGGACATGACGGGGCTCGGCCACCACGGCACCGGCGACCTGGAGGTGCAGCTGCGTACGGAGTGGAACCTGGAGCGCGCCCAGGACCTGTTCCGCCTCAGCTACGCTGCGGCGTGAAAGGTTAACGGCCTGGCCATGTGCGTTTTGCGCTCGGATTGTGGTCGTGTTGATGATGCCTTTCGACGTACGGGCAGGTAATGGCGGTGGACCATCAATAATGCGGAGGATCGCCGGTTTGACCAACCGGCGATCCCGCGCTACAAAGCCCCGCTTTGAATGGCCCGGCATCTCCTCGGGGAGCTGCGAAGATGTGGTGCAGATCTGGCTCGGATCCCCCTGCGACAAGCGCTGATGTGGTGCCGCGACGTCCAGCCACGGGGTGAAGGTCACGATCTGGCGATTCAGATGCTTTCGACGTAGGCGATGTGCGCGCGAAGGTCCTCTTCGATCCCTGCCTGCTCTCCGGAGCGTGGCAGCTCCCAGTGTGTTTCGTCGCCGATCTCCATGGCCCCTTCGCTGCTGAACCGGATTAGGTCAGGCGAGGGGATGAAGTCGTCGCGTAGCCATTGGGCGAAAGGTGCCGCTTCACCGGGGGTGACAAGCTTCAGGGTGATGCAGCCGCATTCCTCGATGGGGATGGTGGCAGTGCCCCGAACTCCGACACCCTCGGCGACGAGTACCTCGAACGACAGGAAGTTTCCCTCCCGGAACGGAGTGGGAAGCGTCTGGATCAAGGCGCCCGGGAATCGCTCCTTGAGCGCTTCCTCGAGCCCTTCGAACGTCATGTGCCACGAGTCCGCATCATCAACCGGAGGGTAGAAGAAGAGCGTTGCGCGGTTCTCATCGTCGGTCATGGAAGTCCCTGTCTCAGGGTTCGTAGCGTGTGGTGCCCTGCACGCCGGTCATAGCCATCATGCTCTGCCAGTATGCGGAGCCCTCCTTGTCGTTCGTGATGATCTCAAGCCCCTTGATCTGGGAGTTGCGCGGGTCTGACATGGCCGCCCGGTAGCGGAACAGTTCGGCGGCGTCGCTTGGGTACATCGCATCCCGACGCGGGTCGAACTTCGGCTTCCCGTTCGGGTTGAGCTTGACTGGGGTTCCTAGCGTTTTGTCCACTTCGCTGAGCCGCCGGTAGGTGTTGTTGCAGCCAGGGTCTCGAACGTATTTGGCCTCTACCGCGTAGCCGTCTGCCGGTCGCAAGCCATCGACCATGAGGCCCTTCCCGGACGGGCCAATGGCTCCGGGGGGAAGCGGAACTTCTCGTTCTGGGTAGCCGGCTACCCGCATCTGGTACGCGTTCTCCGGTTTGGTGGCGTTGCCGCCACCGGCGAATCCCTCCGCTGGCAGGGAGTTCCGCCAGGTCCGGAAGGCCGCCTGCTCGGCCGGGGATAGCAGGTTGGGATGGGTCGGCGGTATCGGGTCGCTGTGTGGGAGGCCCGGATCTATTCGCTGCCCCATGAGCACCATCGTCGGCGTCGCCGAGGCGAGCATGATCGGGACCGGTACCCTGACGCCCCCACCCGGCATCAGGGGTGGGCGAGGCGCGGTGTCTCCACCGGGCAGTCGTATCCGTGCTTGCGAGGAGTCCAGGCTGTGCGCGATGTCACCGAGCTGGCGGATTCGGGGATCTCCGAGGACTGCTTCGTGGAGGCCGCCGTCGAAGCCGTTGCCGCCGAACATGGGTTGTTCCCACGGCAGGTCAAGCCGGAAGACGTCGGCTTTGTGAGCATCGATGGCGGATAGGGCGGTTTCGATGTGATCCGCGTAGTTTTCGCAGGCGTTGGCCAGCTGTCTACACGCGGCCACGAGGTTGGCCATGAGCGGCTCGTCAGCCTGTGCCTGCGTGGGAGCATGGCTTGTTCCGATGTTCCGCTTGAAGTAGTCCTGGAACGCGTCGGCGGCTTCGCCCACGTGATGCTGCCGGGTGGTTGAGGCGCATATCTGTGCGTCCTGGTAGAGCCGTTCCAGGAGCTTTCCGGCATGCCGCCATGATCCGGAGACGTCGCGCGCCTTCTGAGCGGATCCGCGGTAGCGGTCGCCACCGCCCGGCATGTACTGGTCGTACCAGGCGGTGTCGCCGACGACTTCGGGCAACTCCCTGCCCAGCCCGATGAACCTGGCCGAACAGTCCGCTGCGGGATTGCCCAGGTTGGCCGACAGATCCTCTTGCTTGCCCAGTAGTTCGGCGCTCACCTGGCTCTCGGTGCTCATGTATTCCCGGGCGGTCTGCATGATGCCTCTGCCCGTCCCTCCCATGAGGTCGGAGCCGAAGCCGATCTTGTCGAGCGTGGCGGCCGCGGCAGGTTTGTAGACCGCCGCGAACGCGCGGCCGGCGTCATCGTCGCCTGCCATCCCGTGCTGCTGGTCGAGTTCGCTCGCCAGGGCGATGGCAGTGTCCCGGACGCCGCGCATGACGTCCATCATCGTCATCGATGCCTGGATCATCTGGCCGGTGTTGAATTCGAAGCCGCTCAATGTCGCCCCCCCGGTTGGCAGCACGGCAACCGGCATCCGTTCTACCGCACAGTGATCACTGGCTGATGGACAGGGGTTGGGAACCGGACAACGAAGGGAAGCACCTGGCCGGGAGGGACGCTGGCCGCGGGTGGCGTGGATGCTGGTGCCCTCGATGGTGGCGGTGACGGCGCTGGTGTGGTCGTGATGCTGGTCGAGACGGATGTGGGAGTTCGTGCCGGGGTGGGGCATGGGTTCTCGCTTCGCCGTTCCCGCCGGCATGCTGCCGACCGGAACAAGCAGCCTCATCGGAAGGATCGGGCTGCGGGCGGGGCGGTTCGGGGTGGCGGTCCAGCCCGGGGGAGCACCGATGCGCGCGGTGTACGTGTGGCTGTCGATGGAGGGGTGGCGGTGGCGCATTGCCAGCGGGTGCGCAGTGCGGTGAGGCCGGCTAGGGCGCGGCGGCTGCCGGTGATCAGCTGGTGGGGGGTGTTGGCCGGGTCCTCGGTGTAGGCGGTGATCCGGGTGGCGACGGTGTGGGCATGGGCGAGCAGGGCTCGTTGGAGGATCTTCTCGCCCCAGTGCTCGGGGGAGCCGACGGGGGTGGAGATGAGTGCCATCAGGTCGCTGGGGGTGAGGCCGTCGGCGAGGAGGCCACGGTGCTGGGCCTCCCACAGCACGGTGACCGGATCGACGGGGTCACCGCGGTGGACGAGCGAGGTCAGGCACTGCCACAGCGCGGCATGCTGCGGCAGCGTGAAGTCCTCGGGCATCAGCCACCGCATGTCCCTCAGCTCTGCGGGGTGCGCTGTCGCGGTCGCGAGCAGCAGCCGTTCCTCGTCCAGGGCCTCCTCGCCACTGTCCCCTGCGGGCGCCTCGCGCAGGACCCTGCGGGGCAGCGAGCCGGGGTGCGGCGCGAACTGACCGGAAAGGTCCTCCAGGAACTGTCCGAGCGTGTCGGCCTGGGCGAGGACGGTGGCGGCTGGGTTGGGCAGGGTGGCGTCGGTTGCGGTCTGGGCCAGGCGCTCAGCATGCATGCCCAGCATGCGGCGGGCGTGGTCGGATCGGATCATCCGCGCGTACGTCACCGCGTGTTGGGGCCACGGGCATGCCTCGATGAGGGTGTGGAGGTAGGAGGCGGCAAGGCCAGGGGCTTCGGGGCGTGCGGCATCGAGGACGGTGTTCAGCCAGGTCGGGTCGGTGCGGTGGGTCTCGGGGGCGGGTGGCGGCACGGTGCGCATGGCCGCGAAGAGCATGGCGTGGGCGTGGCTGCTGAAGTGGTCGGCCTCAAGGCCGCCGAGGTCGGCGAGCCGGTGGGGGGCAAGGAACAGCGCGCCGAGCAGGGCCTGCTCGGCGTGGTGCACGGCTTGGGGAGGTGGCAGGTCGTCCAGGTCGTCGTCTTCGTACGGGTCGGTGGTGTGGGGCATCAGGCGGCCAGGGCGAAGTCGTCGGGGTCGAGGGGAACGCGCAGGTGCGGGGCGAGGAGATGCCCAGCGAGCAACGGGGGGACGGCGTTGCCGATCTGGGAGAACTGCTGCCCCTTGTTGCCGGCCCAGGGGTAGTCGGCCGGGAAGGTCTGCAACATGCCCGCCTCCTGGGCGGTGATCCGGATCGGCTCTGGCACCGTCGGGGACGCCGCGTCCTTGGGGTACGCGGCGGCGGGCTCGGCGACCCATGTGCATTCGTTCGCGCGGTGCCCGAAGAACAGCGTCCCTGCCGGCTCGTCGGCACGGCGGACGGTGGCGTTGGCCTGGTTGTTGCTCCGCAGCGACCACGCCCAGCGGTGCGCCTCGTTAGTGAACGTAGGCGCCGGGCGGTCGGCAGGCCGGTTGTCACCGGTGCCCCACCCAGCCTTTTCGCGGTGGGCGTGCAGGACGCCCCTGTCGGGCCTTGGTGTCCAGGTACCGCGGTCGCGGGCGTCGGAGAGCGTCTTGCGGGAGCCAGACGGGAAGGGTTCGGCGCCGCCGCCGGGTCCGCCTCCAGCGCAGACGGTGGGGACGGGCCGGTCGGTGGCGCCCCAGCCGAGGGCCTGCGCCATGCTCACCCACCGGGCGCGGCCCGGCCCGAACAGCGTCTCGGGCTCGGCGACTTCGGCATGTGTGGGCTGCGGCGGCACGGCGGTGCGCGTACGGGAAGCCAGCAAAATCGCCCGCCGCCGGGTCTGCGGTACTCCATAGTCGGCGGCATTCAAGATTCCGGCCCACACGGAGAAACCCCAGCCACGCAGGACCGCCGCGTACTGACGCCACAGCGGCAGCACGTCCGGTACCTCCTCCATGGCTACCCATTCCGGCTGGCCGACTGCATGGAGGGCGTGCAGGTAGCGCATCGGCTCCGCCGCGAGCAAGGAGCGCTCGTCGCGGCATGAGGTCAGCAATCTGGCGCGGGTGTCCAGGCCCTGGGCGAGGTCGGCGACGGCCTGGTGGACCAGTGGCTGGTCGATGAGCCCGAGGCGTTTGCCGGCCCTCGACCACGCCTGACAGGGGGGTGAAGCGATAAGACCTGTGGTCTTGCCCACAAACGGCCAGGCCGGATACAAGGCGACATCGGTTCGGATCGTCAACTGGCCTGCCGCAGTGCGGGTTTTGCAGGCCCACTCGTCCCATTCCAGGCCCACGTCCCGAAATCCCAGCATGGTCAGAGCGAAACTCCAGCCGCCGGGGCCGCTGAAGAGGTCAAGGATCACGACACCAGCCCGAAGTCTTGCTGTGTGCGAGCTGCTTCGGCGCCACGGCATGCCCAGGGTGAGCAACCGTCAATGACGCCCTGCTCCAGCTCGTCGGTATTCGGGGAGTCGGTGCCGATTTCCTGCTGGAGAGCCGCCCATTCGGCAGCGGTGACGTGATCGATCGGAGCCTGGTCGAGGGGTACGCGGGAGCGGTGAAGAAAAGCCTCTCCGAGTAGCCGGTTGCCGGTGGCGTTGGCACGGGCGTTGCCCTTGCGGATCGCTGCGTCGAAGGCCACCACGTCTGCCCACTCCGACGGCGAGTTATCCCTGATGTGGCGCCACTGAGCGTTTCCGTGAAATGGGCAACCGAGGCAGCTTGATTTCGGGGTGTCGGCCAGCCCGAGAGACGTCAGGTAACGGACGCAGTCGGCTCGTGACCAGCTCATATCTATCAAAGGGTGGCGGTTGCGCATGTACTTGACGTCGGCGTCCTTGGCCCGGTGAAATTCGTCGGTCGAGATTCCAACCCACTGCTCGACGAACATCCCCTTGGGGACACGCGCGGGATATGGATAGCCAAGCAGTTCCCGGACCTTCTTTTTGATCGGCTTAATTTTATATTCGCCCGTGCATTGCCTCCGGGTCATCCCCGGCTTGCCATCCTGATTAAGGATGTAGAGAGGCATTGAGGCGAATCTATGCTGTGGGTCGAGGGCATCTTTGCGAATGTTCCCGGAGGAGACGCGGAGAACAGGTATGCCTGCTGGTTCGGCTATTTCTCGCTCTAGGCGGTTGAGGTGTGAGTAAACGGACCTCGGTTCCCATCCCGTGTCGGCAAAGATGGCATAGTCGACCTTGGGGAGTATGCCCTGGGCTGAAAGTGCAAGCATGGCGCTGGATTGAATTCCGGCACCGAGAGAAATGCATCGAAATTCTGGGGTTGCGGAAATGGCGGGTCCTTGCGATGAGCGGGGTTGGCCGGGAGTAGAAGGCAGTTCAGCGCCGTGCAGGGCCGGTGCTGGGCACGGTGTTGGCGTGACGTCGGCGAACTCGCCGTTGAAAGGGGCGCGTGGGGCTGGCCGGGATGAACCCGTGAGCCGATCCGGGGCCTACCTTGCGCCGGCTATGTGGCGTGGCGAGGGAGACGGTTTCGTCCGAGGCGGACGTCTATCGCGGACGTCGGCGCACGGGTGTGGCGGTCACTGCCGCGGGGGGCGTCGGTGTTGTGGCGAACCGGTGGCCCCGTGACGTCGGGGGGAGTGGGGGCTGCGCGGTGGTGATGCCGACGGAGGTTGTTACGGTCAGTCCGTCGACTAGGAGGTGGCTATCGGCGTGCACGACGGCGGTGTCACGCTCGCGCGCCGCCATGTCCGTGGGCAGGGCATAGGTGCTCTGGCCATCGGCGGTGGCGGTGAGATGGAAGCCGTAGCGGCTCAGGATTTCGGCCGCTGCTTGGTTGGCGGTGGTGGCGGTGACCGCCTGTTCGGAATAGGTGAGGCGCACGTCGGGCACTGGGGCCTGACCTGCTGTGGTGGACGTGGCAGTGCTGGTCAGGTCGACGACGTTGTGGGTGTGCTGCAGCATTGCGGTGAAGGCGGCGGCGACGGCGGCCTGGGTCTGCTGCGGGCCGGTGCCCGGGGGCTGGGTGTAGAGGGTGCGGCCCTGCTGTGTGTGGAGTTCGAAGCCGTGCGCGCGGAGCACATCGACGGCGTGGGGCAGGTCGGGGTTGACGATGACGAAGACGGTGCCGTCGTCGGCCGAGCCGAAGAAGGCATCGGCGGTGTCCATGAGTGCCATGAGGTCCAGTGATGTCGGTCAGTGATGGGACGTCCGCGGTGGCGCGTTGCGGGGTTGCGCCGGACCGGTGTGTCTACGGGGTGCGGTCGCTGCCGGGGGTGTGGCTGTGCGTTGCTTGTCGGGGTGGTGGATGGTCGATGCGCTTCGTAGACGGGCCTGGTGAGTGGCGAAAGCCGGGCTGGTGTGGTCGAGGCCGTCGGCGAGTTGCTAGGTGGCCGTCTTGGCGGTCTCCAGCGAGTTGAAGACACCGTTCGGCAAGTGGCGCCAGTGGGCGTTGTGCTGGGCCCATTCGGTGATCTCGGCTGCGATGCGCCGTTGTCGGGCGAGCTGACCGAGGATGGCTTGCTGCTCGTCATTCGGTAGAGCCGATGACGACGTCGGCATGGTCGATGCAGGCCAATAGCGCCCCAGAGATGAGGGGTTGGGTGAGAGGCGGCGGGTGGTGCCGGCGGTCGCCGGCGCTCTGGCGTCGCCTTCGGTGCGCCAGAGCGCCGGCACCTGGCTTATGCCGCTCGGCCGAAGTCGGCCTGCTTCGGGTGGCCTTGGCGATCGCCGGTGGCGGTGATGCCGTCGAGCCGTGCTGTGAAGCGGCCGATAGCTTGTTAGCGTCGGCCCTTGAGCGGCCCGTCGTCAGCGTGTCCTCGGGGCAGCGCGCTCCTCGCTGGGCTGGGACACGCGGCTTTGACTGCTGTGGGTGCTGGTGTCGGGGTGGTTGAGTGCGTGCCGGTGGCTCCGGGGGCGGCCAAGGCACGGTCGATGAGCTGCTGGTCTTCACGCCGTTCGGCGGTGGAGGCCAGACGACGGGAGAGCCGTTGCGTCAGCCTTCGGTATGTCGTCGCCGCGAAATCCAGTTCTTCAACGGCGCCTCGCAGGTTTTGGCGGCTCGTCTCCGGGGTCTCGTCTGCGTCCTCGTACAGCAGGACTTCCGTGCGGCTGTGGATAGCCAGGGTGCACAGGGTGGCGGCGAGTGACACCTGGGCGGATGCCTCGGCGAGTTCGGCGAGGTTCTCGGGGCCGTCCTTCATGGCGGTGTACTGGCTGGTCGACAGAACGGCGAGCTGCTGCGTGCACTGGTTCGCCAGCTCCTGCGCGCGGACGGCGATCGGAGCCAGTTCGCGCACGGGTTTGGAAATCTCGCCGCCTCGGACCCTTTCCACCTCCTCGCGTAGGGACTCCAGCGCGGGTGCCACCTGACCGAGGAGGCGTGTCTGCTCGGTCAGGTTGATGATCTGCAATCCGAACTCCATACGAGAGAAGGGGGGAGGGCCGGCATGTCCGGCGGACAGGCGGGGCGAGGAGGAGAAGAACTACGCGGCGGGGCCGTAGTCGTCCTGCTGGGGCGTGTGCTTGGCGACGGCACGGGCAGTGATCGCCTTCGAGGCACGGGCTGAGGCCGCGGACAGCTCGTCGGCGCCCGGTTCGAGGTACCACGGGCGGAGGTCGAGCATGGCGGCGCGCATGCCGGTGGCGAAGCAGAGCGCGGTGCCCTTGGGGAGGGCGCGGATCGCGTCGGCGGGCAGGATGCGCTCCTGTCGCATCGACACGGAGGTGCTCTTGCCGGACTCGGAGGTGGAGGTGGAGGTGGTCTCGACGTCGTGGTCGCCGATCAGCCGGGAGAGCTTGTCGGCGAAGTCAGGGTCGTCGATACCGGATCCGATGACCTTGATGGTGGAGGCGGACCACATGGCGTCCATGCCGGTGTCCCCCCACACCTTCTGTCCCTGGCGGTAGGACTGCAGGATGGTGATCGGGATGATGCCGCGGCTGCCGAGGTGGGAGTAGAGGTCCGGCAGGTCTGAGATTTTGCAGACGTTGGCGGCCTCGTCGAGGATCGCGAGCATCGGCGGATCGAGACGTCCGCCGGCACGTTCGGCCTGGGCGGTCGCGGCTCGCATGACCGAGTCGGCGCAGGCGGCGATGAGCGCCGAGGCGCCGCCTCCGCCGTCCTTCGAGAGCAGGTACAGCGTGTCCGTGCTGGTGACGAACTGGCTCGGCTTGAACTCCGGCACGTCCTTCTGCGGGGTCACCCACTTGGCGATCTCGGCGTTGAGGAGGGCGGCGGCGTACTGCCGGGCGGTTTCGTAGATGCCGTCGCGTGTTTCCGGCGGGCCCTCCACGGTGCCCTTGAGCTGGGCGGCGACGGCGGTGAAGCCGTGATCCCTCAGGATGTCGAGCGGGGTGCGGTCGGCGGGGAACGCCAGCCAGGCCATGACGTCGGTGATCGGCCGCTCGTCCAGGGCAGCGGCCAGGAACAACTGCGACAATATGTTGGAGCCGGCCTTGGACCAGAAGTCGCCCTGCTGGCTCGCGTCCACGGACGCGGCGAGGAAGTGTCCGGCCAACCGCCCAGCTCCATCGAGGGTCTTGGCGTCGGTCAACGGGTTCCACCACATGGCGCGTTCGGCGTGGGCGATCTGCTGCGGGTCCATCTCCCACGTCCGGCCGACGGCCGCACGCGCTTCGATCGTCGCCGTGTATGCGTCGCCCGCGGCCTTGTTGGAGGTCAGCAGGACCGGGCCGGGCGCGTTGAGGATGGAGGGGATCGCCAGCGACGTGGTCTTTCCGGATCGCGGCGCCATGATCGCGACAGCGACGTCCTCGTACCCCATACGTACCTCGGACTTGGCGCCCTGAAGGTTGCCGAGGAGGATGCCGGTGTCCTTTGCGTCGATGTGCTTGATGGTCTTCAGACTTGGGCGCAGGGAGCGGGCTTTAGCGGTGATGGCCTTGGACATCAGCGGCTCGATGTCCTTGTGCTTGGCCATCCCGGCGATGCGCTTCTTGCGCCCGGCGCTGCCGGCTTTGTGCCGCTTCCACAGCACGGCGGCGGTGACGCCGAGCGCGATCAGTACGGCGCAGGGCAGGAGGCGCGTGCCGATCAGGAGGGAAGTTTCGCCCAGGTCGGGCCACAGCTGGTCGGGGTGCAGTACGGCTCGTACGGGCTGGTAGGGGGCGTGAGGCCCGGAGTCGGTGGCCCAGGCGGTGAGGTTGCCGCCGAGCCAGGCAAGGTTGGACAGGGGGACGGCGACGGCGATGGCTCCAAGAAGGATCTTGAAGGCTATGTCGTAGCCATCGGTGTTCGTGCTGGCGGAGGGTTGGGGCAAGAGGGCGGTTCCATGTACGGGGCGGGCAGGACAGGGGCGCGCTCGCGGGTCAGCGGGTGCGGCGCCGCTTCGGCAGGCGAGGTGGGCCCGCGGCTGGGGATTGCGTGCTGGTGCGCGGATGCCGTGCGGCGAGATCCGCGACGCGTCGCTCCAGCGCGAAGGCCACGGTGTCGGCGGGCAGTTGCTCGGTACGGACGTGCAGGCGCTGGCGAGTACGCGGTGGCAGGCGGAAGGGATCGCGGACCAGCGGGGCGGGATCGGCGAGGGCCCGGGTGAAGGCGGTGACCAGGTGGTCGGGTGTGTTGCCGTCGAAGTGTGCCTGCCAGAGCTGGTTCTCTGGGTCTTTGTTGAGGGCGGCTGTGATGAACCAGCTGTTGCTGCCGTGATCGGTGAAGTGCTCGACTTCGGCGATGCGGTCGGGCGAGACGCGGGTGTTGGGTGACCAGCTCCATCCGGCGTGCCGCAGGGGTTCCAAGGGGCTGGTGGCTGCCGTCGGCGGTGTGGCGGGTGCGGTGAGGGCGTCGGTGACGGCGGCGATGAGTTCCACCGGGGTGCGTGCGCCGAAACTCGCCCACCAGGCAGGGCTGCCGGGGGTGGCAGCATGATGCAGGCGCCACCACTGGTCATCCGGGGTGGGCTCCAGGCGTAGGTGGGCCTGCTGGTCGGGGCTGGTGAGGATGACGCGGGGCATCAGCGGGTCGTGCCCGTAGCTCCATCCGCAGGCTTGGTGGAGAGGGACGGTGACCCAGGCGGGATCGCCGCCGTCGGCGAGATGGCGGGGGCAGACGAGCGTCTGCTCGACGGTGTCGGGACCTGGGACATCGTCACGACCTGCGCACCGATGTGGTTCGGCTGGGTGCCGGGACCGCTGTCATGGCTGGCGGCGGGGCCAGGGGCGAGGGGGTGTGCAGTGCGGCGGTGTTGATGTCGCTGAGAACATGGCCGTGCGTGGCCCAGTTGTCGAGGTAGCTCCAGCATTCGGCGTGGTGCTCGGCCAGGGCGCTGTCGAAGGCCGGAGTGCCGGGCCGGGCCTCGGCGGGGAGACTGTCGCGTGTGTGCAGCCATGCCTCGTGCAGGGCGTCGAGGCGGTCGAGTGCGGCGTGCAGGACGCCGAGTTGATAGCCCCAGTTGCTCTGTACTGCGTGGG
>NZ_BBUY01000022.1:0-49517 GCF_001590865.1 Streptomyces sp. NBRC 110611 | reverse complement strand
AATCAGCGGGTCGTGCCCGTAGCTCCATCCGCAGGCTTGGTGGAGAGGGACGGTGACCCAGGCGGGATCGCCGCCGTCGGCGAGATGGCGGGGGCAGACGAGCGTCTGCTCGACGGTGTCGGGACCTGGGACATCGTCACGACCTGCGCACCGATGTGGTTCGGCTGGGTGCCGGGACCGCTGTCATGGCTGGCGGCGGGGCCAGGGGCGAGGGGGTGTGCAGTGCGGCGGTGTTGATGTCGCTGAGAACATGGCCGTGCGTGGCCCAGTTGTCGAGGTAGCTCCAGCATTCGGCGTGGTGCTCGGCCAGGGCGCTGTCGAAGGCCGGAGTGCCGGGCCGGGCCTCGGCGGGGAGACTGTCGCGTGTGTGCAGCCATGCCTCGTGCAGGGCGTCGAGGCGGTCGAGTGCGGCGTGCAGGACGCCGAGTTGATAGCCCCAGTTGCTCTGTACTGCGTGGGCAGGCAGGTTGGCCAGCTGCGCGTCGGCTGTGGCCAGAAGGTGAGGGGCGGTGGCGCGGATGTTGTCGAACGCCTTGGCGGTGTCGGCGTCGCGCTGGCTCTGACGGAGTCCGTAGGCGTGGTCGTCGTGCGGCCAGCCGTCGAGGTCGGTGTGCTCGTCGGAGTAGGCGTCCCAGGAGGCGAGGATCTTCTCGCTGTCCTGGATGTAGCCGGTGAGGCGGTGCAGGGACTCGCGGTGAGCGAGCGGCTCGAAGGAGATGTTGCGGGGTCCTCTCGGGATCAGCGTCGCGCGGCCGGACGGGCGGTACCGACCATCGCCGGGGCTGTTGTCGAATCGTGCTGCTGCTGCCGCTGCTGTCGGCGGGCAGCGCGTGCCTGTGCGCGGATCGTGCTGAGCCGGGCGGTGTGCGCTTCGACGACCTGCTGCGGAGCGAGCGGGCTCGGCTGCTGCACGGTGCCGTGGTGGGCGGTGCGGTCGTACATGCCGCGCTGGAGCGGGGCGGGCTCGGCAAGCGCGGTGACGAAGGCGGTCACCAGGTGTTCCGGCGTGCGACCGTTGAAGAAGCCGTGCCAGATCCGGCGGCCCTTCGGGGTGCCGTGCCCCGGCTCGCAGGTCTCGACGTGCCAGTACATCGTCACGTCGTCCTGGTCGCGCCGCTGTTCTACGTGGCACATGGCGTCCGGTGAGTGAGCCGCCTTCCGTGCGTCGAGCAGCCACCCCGCCGACTCCAGCACCTCGAACAGGTCACGTTGTTGTGCCGGTGGCGGGGTGATGAGGGCGTCGGTGAGGCTGGCGAGGATCTCGGCGGGGACCAGTTCGCCGAACTCGGCGTACCAGCCCGGCTCGGTGCCGGTGGGCTCGGCCCGCAGCCGCCACCAGGCGGAGGTCGCGGACTGCGGGTCGAATTGGAGGGTGTGCCGATGGTCGGGGCTGCGCAGGACGATCTCGGGACTGAGCGCGTCGGATGTGCGGGTCCATCCGGCGGCGGCCAGGCCGTGGGTGACGTGGCGGGCGTCACCGGCGCCCGCGAGGTGGCGGGGGCTGGTGTCGAACGGGATTTGCCAGGCGTGGGTGTCGGCGAACGCGGCGATCTGCCGTTCGCTCACCGGCACCGGCCGCACCCCCGCGTGCCCGACGGGGCCTTCGCGTACAGGCCGCGGAGGTCGTCGAGGACGTAGTGGAGGGTGTGCTGGTCGGCCTGCTCCCACGCTGCGGTGCGCAGTTCTGTGATCAGGAGGTCCACCTCGGCGGTGCGCGGAGTGTCCGGGTGATCCTGCACGGCGCGGGCGAGAGCGCGCAGGGCGTCGGCGAGCTGGACGGGCATGCCGGTGTACTCGTCGAGCAGGGGCTCGACGAGAGCGAGGGCCTCGGCAGGGTCGGGGTCCTCGCGCAGGAAGTCGGTGAGGTGAGACAGGGTCTCGGTGGCGGTGCGGACGTGGTCCGGGGTGAGTGCGGGCACAGGGCTCCTCAGGGCGTCGGGTTAGCGGTGGGTGCGGGCTCCGCCTGCCTGGGCGTGGGGACGGGCCGTGGTGCGGGGGCGGCTGTTTCTGACGGAGTTGCGGGCCCAGGCGGCGGCGCGGGCGGCGGCGACGCGAGCCTGTTGCCAGGCGCTGAGCTGGGAGGGGAGGACGGAGACGGATGTGGTCCGGATCTGCCCGCTGTGCGGGACGCGTCCACGCGGGCGCATCACGGGCTCGTCACTGGCGAGGGCGGCGGAGAAGCTCTGCACAAGGTGCATCGGGGTGGTGGCGCTGAAGTGCGCGGTCCAGCCGTTGCCCTGCTGGTCCTGCGCGCCGGACCACCACATGGCCTGGCCGTTGGGGGCCTGGTGGAACTGGAGCCATGCGCTTCCGTCGGGGCTGACCGCGGTGACGTGCTCGGCGGCGGGCGGAGTGCGCCAGCGCTGCTCCTGGAGCGGTGCCCACACGTTGGGGGCGTGCGCGGAGCGGGGTCGGGTGAGGGCATCGGTCAGCCCCGCGACGATCTCCACCGGCGTCTGCCGGCCGAGGCTGGCCCACCATTCGTCCTGGTACGCGGTCGCCGCGCCGTGGATCGTCCACCCGCCCGGCGACACCGAGGGGTCGTACGCGATTCGAAGGGTGCGATCGGGGCTCTCCAGGAAGAGCGGGCCGCCGGTCTTGGTCTTGTCCCGCCAGCCAGAGGCCCGCAGGAACTCGGAGACGTGCCGCAGGTCGCCGCCGCCGGCCAGATGGCGGGGCTCAACCAGGTAGTGCTGCTCGGCCTGCTCGCCTGGACCCCAGCCCTGCCACTTTGCCTTCTTCACCGGCGCCGCCGGACGACCATCGCGGAGGCTGCTGGAGTCGGCGTCGCGGTGCTGGCCGGCGCAGGAGGCTTCGCGAGCTGGCTGATGACGTCGGCGTGCTCGTCGAGGTCGAGGCCGACGTCATGTAGTTCATTCGCGGCGCGCCCCAGGGCGAGCCACACCTCCGGTGGGAGGATGCCGCGCTGGGCGTGGTCCTTGGCGAAGTGGGCCCCGGTGATCATGAGCGCTGTCACCCGTCCCAGGACGCCCTTGTCGCCATCGAGGACCTTTCCAAGGATCTGGGCGGCCTCGCGCGGCGGGGCCTGGGCGAGGTGGTCGGCGAGCTGGCCGAGCTGGCGGGTGATCTCGTCGGCCAATCGCAACGGGTGTGGGGTGGGTTGAGGCATGCTCCTCCTGGGGTGGTCGATCAGTGGTGGCGGCCGATCCGCCGCGCCTCGTCGAGGACTGCCTCGGGGCGTGCCCCGGCCAGCGGGACGGTCTGGTCGCGGCTGGTGGGGATGCAGGCGCGCAGGTAGCGGCGGAACAGCGCTGTCGCGAGACGCGGCTTGAGGTGCCGGGTAATCGGTGCGGGTGTGCGGGGTGTTACGGGTGTCTCCGGCTGGTAGTGCAAGCGGGGGTGGGGCGGCCCCGACGGGGGATGTGCCGGGGCCGCCGTTCGGTCCTAGGGGGTGCGACGGGGCGGGGCGGGGCGAGCGGGGGCAGCAGGCGTCGCGGGGCTGTGCGCTACCGGGCGGGTCTGGCCGGAGCGGATCTCGCACACGGCCTGCTGGTAGGCGGCCTCGTCGAAGACCTCGGGAGTGCAATTGACCTTGTATCCGGCCATGAGCAGGGCCGGGATCGCGCGGCTCGCCAGGCGCTTTTGCTCTGCGGCGTCGAGGTGCTCGGGGACCTCGTGCCAGATGTAGACGGGACCGGCGGTGCGCACCTCCTGGCGCTCCAGCCCGAGCCGGTCGAGCAGGCCGAGGAGCTTCTCGGGGGCGCCGGTGGGGGTGTCGGCGTGGATGGTGGGGGTCAGGGCCTTGCGGTAGATCTCGACGTCGGTGCCGTACTCATCGGCGCGGTTGCCCACAGTACGGTCCTCCTGTTCAGCGGTGGGGGCGTGCGGCACCGGTCGGCGGCTTCGCGGGGCCGAGCGTTGCAGGGGCCGGCGGGGTGGCGGCGGGCGCGATCCGGCCCGAGGGATGCTGCAGCGCGGTCGCGATGCCCCGGGCGTCGAGCTGCTGGCCGGTGTTGCGCACGGCGCGGGCCTGCGCGGCGGTGTCGTCGCCACTGAGCCGGTAGATGCCGGTCTGTTCGTCGCGGACGAAGCCGTTGCGGGCCAGCACGGCGACGGCTTCCTTGCCGACGGGGGCGGCGGCGAGGCTGCCATCGGCCTGCCAGGTCAGGACGACCCGATCCGGCTGGGACGGCAGGACGCCGTCGACGGCGTTGTGGCGGGCCTGGGCGAGCGCGGTGTCGTAGCGGGCCAGCAGGTCGCCGGCAACCTGCTCGGCGCCCATGAAGGGGTCGTCGCTCAGGGCGATTCCGTTCGGCTCGCGTATCCCGCGGTACGCCTCGTCGGGAAGCGCACGGGGGGCGACAGCTGCGATGAGGAACCCGCCGCGTTCGTTGTGCCGGTCGAGGACGACGAGCTGGGCGCCGTCCTGGCGGGTCAGGACGGCCGCCTGCTGGAGCGGGTGCTGGGCGAGGGACTCGGCGACGAGGTCCATGTCCCAGACCCGGTCGGTGAGTTCGGCGAGCTCGTCCTTGTGCTCGGCCGGGTGGTAGGTGCTGTTCCAGGCGTCGGGCAGTTCGCCGGCAAGGACGTCGGCGTACGAGGCGAGATGCTCGGAATCTTCGTGGGCGTGCATGTCTTCCTTGGCGGGTGGTGGTGTCAGCGGCGCATACCAGCAGTGACGGGCTGCGGTGGCGGGGCCGGTACGGTGCGCGGCGGTGGAGGACAGGCGCACACGGCGGACCGTTCGCGTTCGCCTGCCGGGACCTCTTGGGTGCAGGTGCTGCGGCCGGGGTGCGGAGCGTGCCGGTCGGCGAGCTCGTTGCGTACGTGCGAAAGGTCGGACCGGATGACGTCCAGACGGCTCTCGGCGAGGTAGTGCAGCCGCCGGGCAGTGGCCGGGTCTGCGCTTTGGCCCAGGTCCTGGTAGAACTCGGCGGTCGCGGCCAGCACGTCGTCGAGTGCGGTAAGGACGCCGTCGTGGGCGGCGGTCAATTCGGTCAGCGCGTCCGCCACCTCGTCGGTGGTGATCGCCTCGCGGATCCGTTCGGCGATGCGGCCCACCGAGGCGCCGAGCGGGAGATAGTGCGGCTCGCGCAGCTGGGTGTCGAAGCCAGGGTCGCAGTCCACGTGGTAGCGGACGGCACGCAGACGTGCCACGGCGCGGGTGGCGAGACGTTTCTCCTCAGTCTCGTCGAGGCCGGTGGGCAGACGGTGGTACGTCTCGTGGCGGCGGACGATGGCGATGAACCCGGCGCGTGAAGGATGCTGTGGGCTTCGGGGTCGCCTCCGCGGGCGAGGACTTCCCCGGAGTGCGCGTCGCGTCCCAGAGTCAAGAAGCGGTCGGAAAGTGCCAAGGACGTGACCTTCCATAGGGCACCAGACCGGCGTTCAGATGCAGCAGTCGGCGGCTGAGATGAGTGCTCGGATGAGAGGACGGCGGTGGGGTCAGAGGTTTCTCCTGTGGGATCGCTGTAGGGCTGCGGAGGGCGGGCTGGCGACCGGCGCTCGTTGCTTGGCGCCGGGCAGGTCGGCGGCGGTGGCTTCGAGGTCTTGCTGGATGTCGTGCAGTCGGCGGGCGATCAGCTCCAGACGGTGTCCCGCAGCGGGCCCGTAGGAGTGGGGCAGGTCGTCCAGGCAGTGGGCGGCTTGCTCGACGAGACCGCGCACGCTGGCGATGGGCTCGGTCTTCTCGTCCGCCAGCTGGCACATCAGGTTCGCGAGTTGCGCAGCCACGCTCGGAGGCGACTGCGTGGCGGAGGGGTCGGGCATCTCGCCGTGGTGGGCGGGGTGATGAGCGATGTACGTGCGGTAGAGCGTGGGGCGGGCCGGCACGAGACCGAGGTCGGATTCGACGCCTCGGCACTCTGCGGCCAGGGACTGGTGGAGACTGTGGTGGTGCGCCCATCTACCGTCGAGGCGGATGAGGTTGGCTATCAGATCGAGTCGGCCGCGTTGGGCTTGCAGGGCGACCCAGCGGCATGCCTGTGTGTCATCCACAGGGGCGATGCCGGTGGCGTCGGCGAGGCGGTGGGCGATCTGCGACCACTCCGATGGGGTGAGCTGACGGTCGTTGGGGTGCAGACGGACCGAGACATGGAAGACCGGCTCCTGGATGCCGCCGGGGCCACCGGCCCAGGGAAACATGGCGGTCGGCTCGTCGAGGTGCTCCCACCAATCGTCGAGCATCCATGCCCGCGGATCGTCGTCGGCCAGGTCGTCCTCCAGGGCTGAGTAGGCGACGACCAGGTCGCCGAGCACGTCCTGCTCGGCGATGGGGCGGCCCAGGGCATTGGAGAGGGCTTCGACGGCGAAGTCACTGCCGCTGTGCACATGGGGGATCACCGGCCACCTCGGACGTCGGCTATGTGAACGAGCTGGTTGAGCGCCGTGGTGGAGTACCAGCCGCAGTCGATCAGTGCGTCGTGTCCGGGGTACTTCGGCAGGAGGTGGTCCTCCATGGCGCGCAGGTAGATCAGGCAGTCCGGGCACCGGTGCGAGAGGTGCACGAGGTAGCGGGGGTGGGCGGTGATGTACGTCTGGGCTCCGCCGGTGGCGTCGCGCAGGCGCCATCCGTCCTCATCGGTCGGGGTGTGCCAGGACGGTGCGACGACACGCATCGCATCCCCCCACAATTCCCCGCCGGCCACTCCCTTCAGGACGACGACCTCGTCGCCGGCCTGGAAGTGGGCGTGGGTGATGTCCCGAGCGTGCGTGAGCGGGTCGGGCGTCGGCGCGAAGGCCGGAGTGGTGGGAGGTGTCCAAGACGGCGGGAACATACAGGCCCTATCTACGCGGAGCGGGTGGCGGCGGGACATCAATCCTCCGGAGGATCGCCAGTTTGGCCAACCGACGATCCCCGGCTATATTTCGGCCGCGTCAGCGGAACGGGTTCTCCGTACCGCGGTCCGTCTCGCCAGCCGCTTCGAGGAGTTCGAGCAGGTCAGCGCCTTCTGAGTCTCTCTGATCGATCCACCACCCGGCCCGGGTGATCGAGCGGGCCTTCTCCTCCAGCTCCGCCCAGTCAGCCTCGTGCCAGGTGCCCTCGACGACGAGCGCGGTGTGCGCGGAGGTCATCAGCCGATGGCGGGACCGCTCGCCCCAGTCCAAGGCACGCTCAGGGCCCTCCAACGGCGGCATGTCGAAGCGCTCGGCCCACTCCGCGGCGGCCCGCTGTTCCTCGGCGCGCCGGGCGGCGAGCCACTGCTCCTTGGACTCCGTGTCGGCGCCGCGCTCAGCCTTCCAGCAGTCGGTGCAGTCGCGCTCGGCGAGCCAGCGGGCGAACCCGGCCCGCCGGTCTGCTGGACGGCCGGACAGGTCACGGGCAATCTCGTGGCCACAGGCGTGCGTAATGTTCCAATGCGTACGGACAGCCATAGCTGAATCCCCTTGATATCGGTTTTGTAGAAGGTGAGTTGAGGGGCAAGGCGGCTCGGAAGGGTGCGATCCGGCCCGGTCGAGGGACGCGGTGCCGCCCGTGTCCGGCCGGTGTATGGCCGGGGCGTGGCAGGAGCAGGACGGCGAGGGCCGCAGACTGGTGCACGGCGGTCTGGCCGTAACGGTCCATCCGGCGCCCCTGGGTCGGCTGCGACAGCCCGGAGGCGAGCCCGTACAGGGTGCTCAGCAGGCCGCCGAAGGCGATACTGCTACCGGTCGTGAGCGTCCGCAGGGCGATGGCCATCGGCGCCATGCCGCCTGGCAGGCGGCTGGTGAGGACGCCGCCGAGGAGGCGGGCGACGCGCGTGCTGCCCGGCACCGCGCCGAAGGTGATGCGCGGTGCCGGGGCCACCTGGGCGCTCAGGGGCAACGGGGGACTTCTGTCAGGCAACAGGCGCGGGCCGTCGCGAGAGGCGCGCAGTGCGGGGTTTCACCGGGAGCGTCCGGTGGCGGAAGGGGGCAGGTGCACGGTGGGTGCGTAGGTGGGCTTCGGCGGGATCGGCCGCGCGGACGGCGGTGAGGTGGTCGGCACCGGACCACGCTGCGGTGACCGGCCGGCAGCGGCCTGAGCTATGCGACTGCGCTGCTCTATCAGCCCGTTGGGCCGAACGGGGCGTGGCGGGCTGGCCGAGGTAGCGGGGTCGAGGGCTACGTCTGCGTGCACTGCGTAGCCGGCACTGCGCAGGTCGTGGACGGCCTGGCGAGTGCGGCGTGGGCCGTCGCGCTCGGGCTCGCTGAGCCGGAACAGCCCGGGAGTATCGGGGACGGGCTCGAACTGCTCCCGGGTGAGGTACCAGTGGCCGAGGTGCGCGGGCATCGAGGACGTGAAGGAGGCGACGAAGCCGTGATCCTCGTGGGTACCGAAGACGAAGTGGGTACCAGGGGCCAAGGGGTGGGTTTCTCCTAACAGTGACGGTGGTGGCGCAGGTCAACGGCGCGAAGCGGCTGACGGGGCTGAAGCGGAGGGCACGGGCCTGACGGCGCGGGCCAGGGGGCGGGCGCGGCCAGCGCCATCTGCCCGCCGGGGGTGGCGGCGCGGGCGATACGCGCGAATGCGTCGGCCTCGGTCACCCAGGTGGCGATAGCCGGCATCACCTGGGCACCGAGCCGTGCCCGCAGGCCGCCCCACCTCTCGTGGAAGAACTTGCGGGGCGGTCTCGCGTACGACTTGGCCGTCTGGGCGTTCCACTCGTCGCGCGCCGGCTGGGTGGAGCGGAGCACCTCGTGCAGCTCGGCCAGGACGGCCTCGTCCTCGGTGCTCAAAGCCGTGCTGCGGCTGCACTGCTCCAGCACACTGGGGGCATGGGTGAGGACGTCGACGAAGGCAAGCCAGGCCCGGTCGGCGAACTGGTCCTCGAATACGGCAAGTTGCTCGGCGGGAGCGGTCAGTGGGACGCCGTCGCTGTAGCGGCCAGAGTCCCGCATTGCCTCCAGCGTCGCGTGTTCCTCGTCGATGCGCTCAAGTGCCGAGGAGATGGCCTCGACGCGCCGAGCGTGCAGTGCCCGATGGTAGGCGGGCAGGAACCGGTCGTTGATCGCGCGGGCTGCTTGCTGTGGTGCAGCCGTGATGGCGATGCTGATTGGCGAGTGCGGATCTGCGAAGTTGTCGTCGAAGGCTTCTGAGGCGAACGCGCCGACCAGGTAGTCGCTTTGGTGTCCGGGGCGCTCCACGAGCAGCAGCTCGGTGCCGGCGCCGTCTTTGAGGACCGCCGCGTACGGGACCCGCTCGTGCTGTATGGCGTGGGTCAGTTCCCCGGCGTCCCACAGCAGCGGGACGAGGTCTTCCTGCCAGAGCGGGTGGCTGTAGACCTCCACCGTGGTGTTCCAGGCTCCGGGCAGGTATGCGGCGATGGCGTCGGCCACATCGCCGATGTACGGGCGGTGGCTGGTGGTCACTGCGGCCTGGTGCTGGTGGGCGGACCGCACCAAGGAGGCGGCGAGACCGTGGCGGAGGCGGACATCGTCCAGGGCGACGGCGTACGTGCCGTCGTCACGGCGCAGGAACCCGGTGTGCGTCAGGGCGGTCTGGGCCCAGAGGTACTGCTCACCGTGGGCGATGGCGACGAGGCCGGCGGAACGGCTGAACGAGAGCGTGATCTGCGCGGGAGTGGTTGCGGGCATGGTCCTGCGGGTGGTCGGTCGTGATCAAGATGGGTGCTTACCGCGGTCAGGGGTCAGCGCCGCCGGGGCGGATCCTTCGGTGCAGGCGGTGAAGGCAGCGCTGCGCCGGTGGTCTGTCGCGGCGTGGTGAGCGCGGCGCTGGGCAGCGCGGATCGTGCGCTGCGAGCGTGGTGGATGAGGACGTGGCCGTCGGCGACCCAGGTCTCGATAGCCGGCCATGCGTCGGCGTTGCGCCGGGCCCTGGCCTGGAGGTAGGTCTCGGCCGGCAGTGTCCTGGGGGTCTCGCGCAGTTCGGCGAGCTTGGCGTTCCACGCGGCTACCACCCGTTTCCCATCCTCCAGTGCGGTACGAAGCCGCTCCATCGCGCGGCCATCCTCCCGGTGGGGATCACCGGACTTCCGGCAGAGGGGCTGGCACCGGTCGAAGAGAGCGGGGCCGTGGGTGACGAAGTCGCGGAAGGCATTCCAGCCGTCGTCGCGGAACTCCTCTTCGTGCCAGCTGAGTTGGCCACTGGTGAGCGGCATGCCGTCGCTGTCGCGACGGGACTGGGCGATGCTCTGCCACTCCTGCTGCTCCTGGCGGGCCCAGGATAGGGAGCTGGAGACCTCGTGGATGCGACGGTCATGCAGGGCCCGGTGGTAGTCGGGCAGGAGGTGCCCTGTGATGGCATGAGCGGCGAGGGATGGCTGGGCGGGAATGGCGATGCTGCGTGGGGCGTCGGGTTCGTCGGCGAAGTGACCGACGAACCCGCTGGGGGCGAAGACACCGACCAGGTAGTCGCGATCGGCTTCGGGGCGTTCGGTCAGCAGCAGGCTGGGGCCGTCGCTATGGGTGAGGACCGCGGCGTACGGGATGCGGGTTGTCGCAACTGCCTGGGCGAGTTCGCCGTTGTCCCAGACGTATGGATGGAGGTCATCTTGCCAGTCGGGCAGGGCGTAGATCTCCACGTCGGCGGTCCATTCTCCGGGCAGCTGGTGGGCGATGCCGTCGGCGACGTCGCCGATGTAGCGGCGGGTGGCCGTGGTGACCGCGGTGTCGTAGTAGCGGGCGATATCCGTCAGTCGGGCCAGCGCAGTGCGCGTGGCTTCGGAATCAGCCGCCGGCCGGGCGTACGTGCCATCCGGCCGTCGGCCGAAACCGCAGGCCCGGAGCGCGGTCTGTGCCTTCATGTGCTGTTCGCCGAAGGGGATGGCGACGATGCCGGCATCCAGGCTGACTGCGAGGGCGATCTGGGAGGGATGTGTGTCACAGGGCACGGCGGACCTTCGTGTGTCGGGAGGCGACGAGGCGTTGCGGGACGGGATGGCCGTCGCTATGTGGCCGCGGTGGGCGCGGCGTGCCGCAGGGCTCGGGTTGCCGAGCGCAGGTTGTGGCCGAAGTTGAACGCCGTCTGGCGGGCCTGGGCTTCGAGGGTGTCGTAGGAGTCCTGGGCGGTCATCTGGCCCGTGTGTTTGCGGTACCGGTAGACCGGGACGGGCAGGAGAATGCCGGGAGCCAGGCAGGTGACGCCGACCGCGGCCAGGTAGTCCTCGCCTTGGACGAGCCCGCCCATGGGGGCGGCGCGGACGAGGTCGGTGCGGGCGAGGATCGTGGTGGGGCCGATCGGGATCGTGTCCGCCGGATCCTTCCAGTACGTGATCACATCCCCGGCGTCGTGCCGACCGGGAGGAGTCGGGCACCGCCACAGCGTCGTCGTCCCGTCGGACGAGTGGAGGTCCTGGCTGTATCCCGCGCACCAGCCGACCCCGGTGGATTCGAGGACGTTCAAACGGATGGCCATCGCGCCGTCGTCGAACTCATCGTCATCGTCTGCCCAGTTCATGTACTCGGTGCGGACGTCGTTGAGGGCGAGATTGCGGGCGCAGGCGGCTCCCACCGCGCGGGGAAGCACGAGGGTACGGACGCGGGGGTCGGCCGTGAGCGGCTCCGGAAGCCGGGCGGGGTCGCTGCCGTCGATCGCGACGACCGCCTCCCACGGAACGCCCTGGCGGGCCAAGCTGGCGTGCATGGCCGCCAGGTACTCCAGGCGGTCAGGGCGCAGTTGGGTGGCGATGACCACGGTGATCTTCGGGTGGGTGTGCGAGGACAGGTGGTTCTCCGTGCGGAAGGCGGTCGGGGACGGGATGGCGTGGCTATCGGTGTGCGGTCTTGCGGGACGTGGGCGCTGCTGCCGCGGCGGTGGCCGTCAGGCGCGGCGCGGTGCGGGGCGGCAGGACTGGGGCCCGGAAGTCCGGGCGCCATACGCTCGGATCGGCGTGGATGAGGCTGCGCGGGTCGGTGTGCCAGGGGACGACGGGGCCACGGTCGTATTCCTGCAGGGCGATGACTTCGATGCCGTGGCTGTGCAGGACGTACGCCCAGTCCAGGCCGTTGGTGCCGTCCGGCGTGATCAGTTCACGCTCGGCCGGTGTGCCGTCCGCGTTGAGCACATTGGTGAACTGGCGGCTGGGGAACTCCATGCCCCCGGTCAGAGAGGTGCGCAGCGCGGCGGGTGCTCCGTCGAGGAGGTCCGTGCCGAGTTCCTCCCAGCCATGGTGTACCTCGTCGACGAGATACCGGGCCATTGCCTCCACATCACCGGCGAACCGGTATTGGTAGGCAGCGAGCAAGAGCCGGAGTTTGCTGCCGGGGTTGCCGTCGAAGTGGACGTACATGCCGGCGTAGCCGTTCGGGGTGGGGCGGGCGATGACCGCACGGGTGGACAGATGAGTCTCCTGGGCAGGTCAGTGTGAGCGGGTGCGCGGTGCGGGAGCCGTAGCGGGGATCGGCCGGGCCAGCCGCGGGGCAGGTGTGAGGGTTGGTTCCGTGGCCCGGGGCGGCGTGGTGGCCGGGATCGGCTGGCCGGCCTTCCACATGCTGCGGGTGTCGCTCAGCCTGACGCGGGGTTCGGTGTTCCAGTCCACGACCGGTCCGCGTTCCGTGCCCGGCTGGCTGATCACCTCGATGCCGTGGGGCTGCAGGACGTAGCCCCAGTCGAGCCGGGACGCGGTCCGCTCGGTGTAGAGCAGCGGTGAGCCGGGTGCGCGGGGCGGGTATCGCCTGCCGGGGTCGTCACGGCCACGGGCGAGGCGGTCGCGCAGGACGTCGGGTGCCCCGACGAGCAGCTCGGTGCCGAGGTACGACCAGCCTTCCGGCGCGTCGTCGATGAGATAGCGGGCCATGGCCTCGGTGTCACCGGCGAACCGATACCGGTGAGCGGCGAGCAGCAGGGGCACGTGGTGGCTGGGGTAGCCGTCCCAATGGACGTAGGTGCCGGCATATCCACTGGCGGTGGGGCGGGCGATGACGGAACGAGTGGACAGAGGGCCTTCCTAGGACAGGGGGTCAGCGGGAGGAACGGCGGGTGGGCGCGGCGATGTCCGGTTCCTGGTTGCGCTCGCACCACTCGGCCGCGGTCTCCAGGAACTGGTGCAGCTCACCCAGACCACTGTGGCCGTCGCCGAGGACGGCCTGCGCGACGGCCTGGAACTCGGCGGTCGTGCGGACCCGGTAGAGCTGGTGGGTCCAGGCGGTGATGCTCTGCCCGGCGTCCTCGATCGTGAGGGCGTCGGTGAACTGCTTCGCGTTGTAGGCGGCCCAGCGGTGCAGATCGTCGGCGGTGGGACGGTTGGTGCGGTAGGCGCTGATCTGCTCGGTGGAGCGACCGACGTTGTCGTACAGCTCGAAGTCGGGGTGGGACAAAGGACTCCCTTGGAGCGTGCGGTCTGCGGCGGTGGCCCTACGCGTGGGTCGAGTGCCGGGGTGACGGGCGGAGCCAGCGGCGTAGGTGCGGTGAATGTTCAGCGGCGCGGCCGTGTGCTGCCTGGGCCGGCCGGTGGCGGTGGCGGTGTCCGGGAGGCTGTGGCGGCGCGGGGCGGCACCGGGCGCGTGTGCTCGGCAGGGAGATCTTTCGTGGTGAGGTACGGGAGGCTGAGGCTCGGCAGGTGCTGGCGGGAGCGGCGGACCGGGGCCGGATCGGTGAGAACGGCGAGTGCCTGGTTGATGAGGTGGGCGGGCGTGCCCTCGGTGAAGTCCGTACGCCACAGGCTGCCGGCGTCGGGTGCTGTGTAGCCGCGAAGGATCCAGGACCCCGGTTCGTTGTCGCGTAGTTGCTCGGCGGCGTAGGTGTCGCCGTGAAGGCTGGTGACGCTGGTGTGGTCATCGGGGGAAAGCCAGGTGTCCTGGGACCAGTCCCAGCCCGGGGTGTGGCGCTTGCTCCAGCCGTGGTCCGCCAGCGTGCTGTCGGGGGCGGCGTGGTTGTCCCCGTCAAGAAAGCGTTCGGGGTCGCCGCGTACGAGGCGCCGGACCACGGCATGGACGATCTCGCCGGGGGTTTCGCGGCCGAAGAAGGCCATCCACGACGGTCCGTAGAGTGGTTGGTCGCTGTAGGCGATCTTCCATCCAGTCTCGCGGGCGGCGGGCTCGTAGGCGTGCAGGGGTGGGGAGTTGTGGGATATGCGGATGCGCTGGCAGGGGCTGGTGTAGTAGCGGGCCCCGTCGGAAGCAAGGGCCGTCGTCCAGCCCGGCGCTTCCTTCAGCAGTCCTGTGACGAGCCCGAGGTGCCCGGAGCCGGCCAGAGCGACGGGGGCAGCAAGTACCTCCCGCTCTGGAGGCAGTGGTTCGCGAGCGGCACGTGTCATGAAGCGCTCCGAGAGCTGCGTGCGGCTGACGGGGCTGCGGAGGACGCGGGCCCGACGACGCGGTGGGGTGGTGCCGCGCTCACCGCAGGCGAAGTCTTGGGTGGATGGCGCACGGTGATGCCGATGCCGCGCGCAGCGAGCAGACGGTCGGCTTCCTGTAGGCGGCGTACCTGCTCGGCGCTGTCGGCCCCGTCCAGAAGGAATGCCCGCTCATAGGGGTCGTACTGGAATCCGGCGAGATAGAGGGCGGTGGCGGCCTCCCGGTCGCAGACTGTGGCGGCGATCAGTCCGTCGCCGTACCAGGTCATGCTGACGTGATTGTCGACCACCGGCGGTGCCAGCGGCGGGCCGGGAGGCGCCGCGGCGATCCTGCGGACCTCTGTGACGGCTTCCTCGTAGCGTGGAAGCAGCCGCTCGCTGATCTGGTGGGCGGCGCGGGCCGGTTCGTTGGACACCGCGACGCCGTGAGGCGTTTCCACCTTGTGTAGGTGCTTGTCCTCGATACCAGTGGGCACGAAGGCGGCGACAAGGAACTGGTCGCTGCGGCGGGGCCGGTCGATGACGTAGAGGCGGGTGTCATCGGGACCGCTGAGGATGGCGTCGTGCCCCAGGACGTAGGTGCAGATGGCGCCGTGGACCATCGCCAGGTCCCAGACTCCCTCGGCCCGGGGGAATTGAGCCGGGTAGGTGGGGTGGGCGAGGTAGTCGCAGGTCCAGGCGCCGGGAAGGCGCTCGGCAAGGGCGCCGGCGAAGGCGGACAGGTCGGTGCGGGGCATGGGCTCCTTGGGCCGGTGGATGCGCGTTGGTGGTCAACGGCTGCGAGCTGGGCTGGTGGGTGCCGAGGGCTGGGAAGGTCCTCGAACCGGTGCGGTGCTGCGCTGGTGTGAGCCCCGTTACGGTGCCGGCGAGAGCGGCAACGTGCCGGTAGGCATGGATCAGTTCCTTGAGGCGCTCGACGGCGTCGGCGCGTCGTGCCGCCAGGATGTCGATGTGGGTGGCACTGCTTTGCAGCATGCCGAGTGGATTGATCCAGCTGGGCGGGATGGCCAGCCTTGTGGTTCGTGCTGGTCACGCTCCGGGGAGATCGGCTTGATCGGCGTGGTCTTCGGTCCAGCCGAAGACCACGCGCTCCAGGTCGCCGAGGTAGACGACATCGGCATGGGCACGGAAGGCGTCGATGCGTTGGTCCACGTAGTCCTGGACCTCGGCGTCCGCCAGATCGACGCGCGCCCGGTTCCGTCTCGACAGTCGGCTCCACACCAGCAGGTCGGAGTCGGTGGCGCGGTCCATCCACACCCAGATGCCGTTGCCCAGCTTCACGACGTCGTCGGGATGGAAGAGGGTGCCGGTCCGTCTCCGGCGAGGGTTGCGCTGCTCGCCGAACCCCGTGACGAGACTCTCGGCGAGCTTGCGCCGGGCGGCTGCCTTGATGTGCGGATCGAGGTCCTCGCGTGCGAGCTCTTCGAGCACCGCATCGGTGAGGTCGTCCTTGCGGAAACGGCCCTTGTCGTCGGTGAGCGCGAGAGCGGCCCTTTCGACGATGCGCTGCAGGCGAATGTCGGCGGTGGTCGTCACGGAAGATCACGCTCCTGCCAGACCTGGTCCATCTCGGCCAGCGCCGTCATGGCGTGCGCGATGGTCTCGCGGGTGATGGGCTCTCCGCTGGCGTAGGCGGGGTCGTAACGGCTGAACGTCCGGGTACCGCGGGCCTGGGCGAGCGGCGGGACCAGCTCATCCAGCAGCCGGGTGGCCACCCGGCGCTGGCGCTTGTCCTCCTCGACGCGCTCGGTGCGCTCTGCCCATGCCCCAGCCAGAGTCAGCTCGCCCTCGACGACCCGGTCGGCCAGCTCGGGGTCCTCCTCCCGCAGCCGGGCGAGCTGGACCTCGGCCGAATTGGCCTTGGCCTTGTTCTCCTGGGCAACCGCGTACGCCTCGTTGAGCCCTGAGGCGCCGCTGATCACCGGGTCCACCAGGTCTGGTGCGTGCTGGAGCACGACGTTCGCCTTGCTTACGATGCCCCGCGAGACTCCCAACTGTCCACTCAGGAAACGAGAGGACTGTCCACTCGGTGGACGCTCGCTCTGTCCACTGAGGAAACAGGCTTTGGCGGTGATCATGGCCAGCTGGCCCTTGGCCAGATTGCGCCGGTGGATGTTCGCAGACAGGGCGTAGCTGTCGGGGTCGCCTTCGTGCGTGGTGTACGAGGGCTGGACACCGGCGATCTCGCAAGCCTTCAGGCGGTTGCGCCCGTCGATGACCCGGCCGTTTTGGTCGAGGACGACAGGGTGCAGCAGTCCGTTGTCTTTGATGTCGTCGGCGAGAGCAGTGAGGTCGTCCTCGTCGAGTTCCGGAAAGAGCAGGATGGTCGGATGGAACTGGATGCGGTGCTCCTAGTTGATCGATAGCGTCGGGTGGTTGGCCGCAAGGGCTTTGTGTCTCCCGTGCCGTGGGTTCGCGCAGCGCCGCAGCGTCTTCGGCTGGCGGATGCTGGACGCATAGGCGGGTGTCACCGGGAGCGCCGCGGTGATGGCGGCGCTGCCTTGGGCGCATCCGTAGCCCGCCCCAGGGCTTTGGAGAGGAATTGCTGCAGGTCGTGGTGGTCTTGGAGGTGCTTGGCTGCTGCGCTGACGGCTTCGGATGCGCGACGCAATTCGGCACGGCCCTCGGCGTGATCGAGGACCAGCTTCCATTGACGGCGCTCGGCATCCGGCGTCCCCTGCGCCGGCGCAGGGGACGTGGACGTCTGCGCGGTCCGGGCGAACAGTGCCACCGCGGAGCAGGTGTGTGCCACGGCGGTTACCAGGTGAGAGTGGGCTCGGGAGAGTTCCTCTGACGGGGCGTCGAGCCGGACCGAGAACCCAGTCGCTAGTTGCGCGGTGGTGTGTGACAGGTTCTGTGCGACAGCCACATGCTGAATCAGCTCGCCGAACAGGGGATATATGGGAACCTGTCCTGTTCTGTCCAGTAATTCGAGTTGCTCGGATGCGCGCCGGAGGCTGAGAGAGACCTGCTGCAGTTCGCGCAGCGTCTGATCTGTGGTGGGATCGGGCATACACTTCCCGTGAAGTCTTGAATATGCGAAATGTGGCGTTTCAATGCATCCGGGCGTCGGTGTCGAACAGTGACAGCTCGTGGGGATGCAGGAGGTGCTGCACGATGAAAGATCGTCCGGCGACCCGCCACAGGCCGCGGCCGCGGTTGAGATGCGCGATGGCCTCGGCCTCGACGGAGGTCAGGCCCAGCAGGGCTGCGGCGGCCTGGAGTTGGTCGGTCTCCTGCCGGTAGATGATGCGGGTGGAGCAGTCGGCGAGCAGGCCCTCGGCGAGCGCCCGTCCGCGGGATCCGGCGTCGCCGGCGGTGAGCAGGTCGGAGAGCCGGTGGATGACCATCAGGTTGGCGATGCCCAGACCGCGGGAGAGCTTCCACTGGGACTGCATGCGCTGAAGGAGTCCGGGGTGGCGCATCAGGCGCCAGGCTTCGTCGTAGACGATCCAGCGGCGGCCGCCGTTCGGGTCGGACAGCGCCGATTCCATCCATGCCGAGGCGCAGGTCATGGCGAGGACGAGGGCGGTGTCGTCGCCGGAGCCGCCCAGGCGGGACAGGTCGATGGTGAGCATCGGCGAATTCGGATCGAACGCGACGGTGCTCGGTGCGTCGAACATGCCGGCGAGGTCGCCGTGGACGAGGCGGCGCATAGCGTGAGCCAGGTCGCGGGAGGCGTCGCCGAGGCGTCCGGACATCATGCCGCCGGCGGCGTCGAGTTCGTCCGGGTTGTTGAGGGTGGCGGCGATCTCGCCGAGCAGAGGGGTGCGCCCGGTGGTGGCGGCGCGGGTGACGACGGCGTCCAGGGCGACGTCGAGGCCGGTGTGCTCCATCGGCAGCAGGTCCCGCCCGAGGACGGTGCGGGCCAGGCTGCCGAGCAGCAGCAGGCGGCGCTTGCGGATCTCGCCCGCCCAGTCGGCCTCGGACACCGAGTTGGGGCGTGGTGCGGCGTCGAGGGGATTGAGCTTGCCGGGCAGACCAGGCCCCAGCGCGATGGAAGTGCCGCCCAGGGCCCTGGCCACGGGCGTCCATTCGCCCTTGGGGTCGCAGGGAACGTAGACGCGGTAGCCGAAGGCGACCGAGCGGAGTGCGAAGCTCTTGGCCAGCGCGGACTTGCCCTGGCCGATAACGCCGGCAAGCAGCACATTCGGGTTGGTGAAGCCCTCGACCTTGCCGTACAGCGCGAAGGGATCGAAGCAGAAGGACGCCTCTGCGTGGACGTCGCGTCCGATGTAGATGCCTTCGGCACCCAGGCCGCCCTCGGCGAGGAACGGATACGCCCCGGAGGCGGTGGCGGTGGTCATGCGGTGGGCAGGCAGCTTGAGCTTGCCCCTGCGGGCGGAGGCGGGGCCGGGGCGCCCGGCGAGCGGGTAGAGGGGTTCCGGCATCTGCTGCTCGGCGGTTTCGCTGCCGGCCGTGTGGGCGGTGGCCTCGGCGCGGGCTTTCGCGGCGGCCTCGGCGAGCTGCCGGCGGGCGGTTTTGCGAGCGGCACGGTCGGTGCCGTGCGGGGTGAACAGGGGGCTTGCGCTGGCGCGGCGGGCTCGGCGCGCGGGCCGGTGATTCATGACAGGGCGGCTTTCACGGGACGGCGGTCACCCGCTGCAGGTGGTGGTGTGGCCGTGCAGCGGAGTGTGGAGATCACTCGGGGTGGTCTTGCGGCGCACGACATGTCCTGCAGCGAGGTGACGCTGGCAGATGGTCAAGACGGGCGGGCCTTCCGGTAGCCGCTCGGGATGGCACGCTGCATCCGCAGCGGCCTCCGTCGCCGAGGGCAGGAGGTGGAATGCTTCGTGCACGGCGGCGGCGGACTGCCACAGGCGGGTGTGCGCGGTGGCCAACTGGCGCCCGGCGGCCGGATGCGAGGGCCGGGTCGTGGTGGCGAGGTGGTCGAGCAGCTGGTGCAGCGCGGTCAGGTGGGCGTGCAGTACGTCGAGGTGGACGCGGTCCGCGGGCGTCGGGGCGGTCTGCTCCCGCGATGTGAGGGCGCGGGTGTGGTGGCGGACGCCGGCGCTGGCGGCCCGCAGGTACGGGTGCGCATCGCTGACGGGGGTGGCTGAGGTCAAAAGCGAATGGAACCTTCCTGCCGCTACGGCGGGGACAGTAGTGGGTGGTGGTGCGGGGTCACAGGGCGGTACGGGCGAGCGGCAGGGCGCCGAGGGTGAAGGCGTCGGGCTGCTGGAAGATCAGGCGCCGCAGGTCGACTTGGGCGGTGACGGCGGCGGTTTCGATCTGTGCGCACGCGGCGTCGAGCATGGCGTCGGTCTCGGCAGAGATGGTGAGCAGGCCGGTCAGGGCGACGTCGGCGTGCCCGGCGATCAGCTGGCGCTCGCGCTGTTTGACGTCGGCGTACTCGACGGAGTCGGCCTCGCTGTCGACCTGGCCGCGGCGGGAGCGTTCGTTGGCGTCGGCGATGATCGCCGCTTTTCTGCGCTGGACGTCGCGCATCGCGGACTCGATCCCCTGGGGCACGTATATAAGGGACAGGGTGCGCCGGACCCCGGCGGTGAACATCAGGCCGTGAAGGAATCCTGCGCTGGTTTCGGTGCGGGGCCAGTCTTCGACCCAGTAGGTGGCGTGCCGGGCGGAGTCGGTGGCGAGGCGGTCAACTTCTTCGACCTGGACGACCGGGCCGGCTGCGGCCGGGTCGGCTTCGGCCCGGCCGGATTCGGACCACTGCTGCAGGGCGGAGAGGGCCTTGGGGTCGTAGGCGGTGCGGATGACGGCGGCGACCTCGCGGGCCGTCAGCCATCCGGTCACCGTCAGGCCGGCGCTGCGGGCGGCCTGGGCGATCGAGGCCGTGGTTTGCTGCATCACGGTGAATGCGCCGGGCAGCCCGCCGCCAGCCTGACTGATGAGCCGCTTGGCGGCCTTGAGGTCCAGGGAGATGGCCAGGTACGCCTCGTGCGGGGCGGCGGCCGGTCCTGCGGATGCGACCAGTTCGCTGTAGACCTGCCCTGCGACGGGGGTCTCGGGCCGGCCCTGCTGTGCCCAGTCGCGGGCGAGGGTGTCGCCGGAGTCGGGGACGGTGCGCTCCAGGACCTGCACGGTGGCGACGTGACCGGTGCGGGCGATGCCCGCCAGTGCCCGTCCCCACCCGGAGACGTTGTGGTTCTGGGTGGCGGGGTCGAGCAGTGCGAAGGCACGGGAGGAGACGCGGGCGATGGCGGTGAGGGTCTGGTGGTGAGGGTCGTGCACGGCGGCGGCCTGGTTCGCCGAGTCGCCGGGGGTGACGACCCGCAGCGAGGCGGCGGTGCCGGGCAGATGCAGGACGCCGTCCTGGCGGGGGCGTGTCACGGGCCGGGCGAGCCACAGGGTCTGCCCGGTGCGGCGGCGCTGGGCGTAGCGCAGGACGATCGGCGCCCAGTCGATCAGCGAACGGCCGTGGCGGCGCATCGCGACCAGCGCGGCGACCGCAGCCCACAGCGGGGTCAGGACGATAGCGCCAAGTAGCCCGGTGGATACTACCGTGACAAGGAGAAGCGCCAATGCGCAGGAGAAGAGGACAAGTTGGGGAAGGGAGAGGCCGAGCAGGATGCCGCGCCTCGATCTGTGCGGGAATTTGACCGTGAGCGGGGTTATAGAGAGGTCAGACAAGGGCCGTTCCGATGAAGCGCGGGGCGTGGCCGGGGCGGCACGCGGCGGACCATGCGCGGCGCGTGCCGCCCCGGGGGCGGGAAGGGTCAGATACCGGTGGGCGGGGGCGGCGGGGTACCGGTCCCGCCGGCCGCCCCGGTGGAGTTCGCAGCGGGCGGAGCGCCCTGCGGCGGGGGTCCGGAGGCGCCCATCGGCGGTTGGGACATGAAGCCGCCGCTGCCCTGGCCGGAGGGGGATCCCGAGCCGGGTCCGCCCTGGCCGGGTCCGCCGCCGAACTGGCCGCTGGTGTCGTCTCGGGGGCTGGCGGGCGGGGGCTGAGCTGCCTTCTCCAGGCCGTTCTTGAGCGCGGCGCCTCCGGGCGAGGCTCCGGAGCCGTCACCTTCCTTGCCTCCACCGCCACCGGTGGGATTGGAAGCGATGTCGCCCGGGAACCCACCGCCGGACGCAGATTCGGGGCCTTGTGGCGCGGCGCCTGCTCCGGCTGCAGCGCCGCCGGTTCCGGCGGTGGCAGCCATGGAGGCGGCCTTGCGGCCGGCCTTTTCCGCGTGCTGCCGGGCGATCTGGGCACCAGCGCCGCCGGCGCGGTGGATGTCCTCGCCGCTGGTGCCTTCGGCGGCCCAGTGCACGAACTTAAACACCGCGTACGGGCAGAGCAGCACCAGGATCATGATCACGATGCCGGACATGACGTCCGCGAGCGCGCCCAATCCGTCCTTGGACTCGGTTCGGCCCATGGCGGCGATGCCGAGGATGAAGATGATCGTCATCAGCAGCTTGGAGACGACGAGGGTGGCGGTGGCCTCGATCCAGCCGCGGCGCCACCGGCGGGCGACCTCCCAGCCGCCCCCGGCCCCGGCGAACACGGCCAGGGTGACCATGACGAGGATGCCGACCTTGCGGACCATCATCACGCACCAGTACAGGACCGCGCCGAGGGCAGCTCCGAGGGCTGCGAAGACCGCCACGAGCCAGCCCAGTCCGGAGACCGCGCCGATCTGGGAGACCTTCACGATGCGGCGTACGGCGGTCTCGATGTTCAGGTGCGCGGTTTTGAACAGCCCGTCGGACAGCGCGTCGACCACTTCGATGGCCACGGTCGTCAGGGCGATGGCGCAGAAGGCGAACAAGACGCCGCTCATCGTGCCGGTGAATGCCTGGGTGAGGGCTTGTCCGTCGCGTTTGACGGCGGCCCGGATGAGCTGGGCGCAGAACGTGGCGACCAGGATGATGAGGCCGATCGGCAGCAGCAGCTCGTAGTTGTCGCGGAACCAGCCCGCGTTCAAGTCCACCTTGGTGGTGGCATCGACGGCCTTGGCGGCCAGATCAGCTGCTGCGGCGGCGAGTTCACCGGCCGACTTCGCCATCCAGTTGCCGATCGCCTTGCCGGGATCACTGGCAAAATCAATCGCGTCCTTGGCCGCGCCGCCGACGGCACAGAGCTTGTCGGCGAGGGGGAAATCACAGAAACCCATCGGGAGTTGCTCCTCCTTTCAGTCGGGGCGGGTCACTGCGTGACGCTGGGAGCGATGGCAGCCAGGGAGCAGTCGTGGTGGGGCCGGCACTGCACAGCGAGGGTCACGGCGCGCTCCTCAGCACCGCCGCCACCCTTCTTCCACGCGATCTTCTGCTTGCCGTTGACGGTGACGACGTAGATGTACGCCTCAGTGATCGCGGACGGATCATCGGCCAGGGCCGCCTTGAACGCGGACGGAAAATGGCCCTCGGTGACCTTCGCGGTGGCGTGCTGGTCCTGATCGGCCATCCGCGACCACAGCACCGGATCAGGGACCTGGGCCGACACGGAGTTCCAGTCGGCGTACTTGGTCTCCTTGGTCATCCACGCGCGCATGCCGGCGAGCTGCTGGTCACGGCTGGTCCCGCGGGTGTCGTAGGACCACAACATGTGGGCTGCGGCCTTTGCGTAGGCGACCGGCTCGGCGATCTGCGGAGGCGCCGGCACCGACCCCGACCCTGCCGAGGGCTTTGGCGCGGCCTCGGAGGGCGAGGAACTGTTCGCCTGGGACGGGGTAGTGGGCTCCTGGTGCTGCTCGCCGCGCCCGGTGAAGAAGGCGACGGTGGCGGCAACGGCGAGCAGGGCGGTGATGGCGAGCGCGACGATCGCGATGCGGCGCTTGGCCGACCAGCCGACGCCGAACCCGGACAGGGAAGGGAGTCGTCTCCTTATCAATGGACTTGCGACCCCAGGGCCGAGAAGAACGCCACGATGCCGTTGGCGGCGCCGAGTCCGAGTGCGGCTCCGGCGGCTACGACGGCGCCCTTCTTTCCGTTGGCTTCGGCCTGGTGGCCGCCGGTGTGGTGGCCCCAGGCCCACACGCCCAAGGAGACGGCCAGGGCGCCGACGACAGCGACGATGCCGAACAGATTGATGCTATTGACCACGTTCTTCAGGACGGACAGGCCCGGAAGGCCACCGTCCGACGGGGTGACGCCTGGGTTGTAGGCGAGGTAGACAACGCGGTCTGCGAGTGACATGGGTATGGCGGAACTCCTTGCATGCGCAGGCGAAGCGAGCCCGGCGCAAAGGGGGAAGAAGAGGGAGGGGGAGTGGCGCCCGAGGCGCGAGAAGGGGCGGCCAGGGCCCGCCCGAAAGCGATGTCCGGGCGGGGCGGCGTCAGATGACGCGGCGGACGGCGAGGACGGCCCAGTCCTTGAGGGGAGTGATCCGGACCGGTTTTGAAGTCCTGGGAGCCTCGATCACCAAGCCTTCGCCGAGCGCCATGCCGACGTGTTCCGGCCGGGATGCGGTGCCGCGACTGAAGATCAGGTCGCCAGGCTTGATGCTCTCGGGCGAGACCGCCTTGCCCTCACTGACCTGCGTGTACGTGGTGCGGGTGAGCGTGATCCCGGCGTGGGCGTACGCCTGCTGCATCAAACTGCTGCAGTCGCAGCGGCCCATCGGGTCGGGACCGTGCGCGGCGGTGCAGCTGCCGCCCCACTGATACAGGGTTCCGAGCTGGTGCATCGCCCAGTCGATCGCCTTGCGGGCCTTGGGATCGGCATCCTTGGGGATCGCGTAGCCCTTCGGCACGGAACCCTCGGGGATGCGCCCGTAGGAGGAACCGTCCTTGGCCGCTGCGCAGCCAGTGGCGCGGGGCGCGGACTCCTTGTCCTTGTCTTTGGTCGTGTCCTTGCCGGCGCTCGGGAACGTCTTGGCGATGGCCTTCTGCAGGGCGGTGGCCAGGCCCTCCCACTGAGCGTATGCATCGGGGAACCCAGATTTCTGGACAGCCTGGGCGGCCTGGGTGACCGCCATCTGCTCCCAGCCATTGACCTTGAGCAGGTGCTTGTAGAACTGCTCCGAGGCGTACACCGGGTCGCGGATCTGCTGGGCCGTGCCCCACCCCTGGGAAGGGCGTTGCTGAAACAGGCCCAGCGAGTCCCTGTCGCCATAGTTGAGGTTGCGTAGCCGCGATTCCTGCATCGCGGTCGCGACAGCGATGACCTGGCCCTTCTTGGGCACATCGAGCGAGAGGCCGGTGGCCACGATCGTCCGGGCGTTGGGGACCTGCTCGGCGGGCAGGTCCAAGCCCTTGATGTGGACGCCTTTACCGGAAGCACCGTCGAGAATCTTGGTGACCTGTCTGGTGACGGCGTCGGTGTCGAGGTCGGTGAGGCATTGCGACGAGCTGCTGGCTGTCTGCGCGGCTTGGCTGGAGGAGGCCATCATCATGGCCGTGCCGGCGAGCAGGAGGGGGGAGAGGAAGACGACGCCGATGCCGGCGGCGAGCGCCTTCAACCGATGCGGCCCGCTCGCAGGTCACCGGTTTTGGGCAGGGGCGGGTAACGAGAGGTCATGAGTGTGTCCTTCGGGTGCGGGTCCGGCGTGCCGCGTACGCGTGGCGTGGTGGAAGGGCGCGGTGGCCGGGGTGGGCAATCAAGGTGCTGGTCGGCGCAGGCGAGTTGCCGCTCGCCAGGCGGGCCAGGGTGGGCTAGGTGTGCCGGGGCAGGGGGACCTCCGCGAGGCAGGGTGGGAACTGGCCAGCGGCGGTGTGCGCCGGGCGGTTCAAAAACAGTAGGTCCAGATTGGCGGCTGACCAAAAAGCTGACGTGAGGGGCCGGAATGCGACCCCTCAGCACGGCACTTCTTGGGCAACCGCCAAATCGCCTCTACAGTTTTGGGACTCCCTCGCCCTCCCTGGTCTGCGGCCCTGGGCTTCTGCATGCCCAATTCCGGCCCCAGGGACTCGCATGTGCGACGGGCTATTCATTCCGCACGTTCACACCCGAATCGGGGTACCTCTTTGCCTTTTTCCCTGCACCAGGGCGATGCCCTCAGCGTTCTCGCTGGCCTGCCGGACGATTGTGTCGATTCCGTGATCACTGACCCGCCGTACAACTCGGGGGGCAGGACCGCGAAGGAGCGCACCTCGCGCAGCGCGAAGCAGAAATACACCTCTGCCGACGCCGGCCACGGTCTGGCCGACTTCACCGGCGAAAATATGGACCAGCGGTCGTATTCGTTCTGGCTGACGCAGATCATGACCGAGGCCCACCGGCTCACGAAGACCGGCGGCACGGCGCTGCTTTTCACTGACTGGCGCCAGATGCCGACGACCACGGACGCTCTCCAGGCCGCCGGCTGGCTGTGGCGCGGCGTGCTCGCCTGGCACAAGCCCCAGGCGCGGCCCCAGCGGGGGCGTTTCACCCAGAACTGTGAGTTCATTATCTGGGGTTCGAAGGGCCCGATTGATGGCTCCCGCAATCCGGTCTACCTGCCGGGCCTGTACAGCGCTTCCCAGCCGTCCGGAAAGAGTCGGCAGCACATCACTCAGAAGCCTGTCTCGGTCATGCGTGAATTGGTGAAGATCTGCCCCGAGGGCGGCACTGTGCTCGACTTCACTTGCGGCTCTGGCTCTACCGGCGTCGCTGCCCTGCTGGAGGGCCGCGATTTCGTCGGCGTGGAGAAGACGGAGCACTACGCCTCTATCGCGGCCGACCGGCTCACGGAGACCGTCCGTCAAACCCTCGGCCAGGAGGACATGGTCCTCGCGACCTGAGACCCCAACTTCCCAGTTTCCATCGGGTACTCGGGAGCACGGACTGCGTGCGGCGCCTTGGGTGCGTCGAGGAAATTCCTCACGCGAGATCGGTCCGTTCCGCGGCGCTTCTGCTTCACCGTTATTTATGGCTCTTAGGAGGCCAGTCTTTCCATGCCTGAATCCGTAGAACCTCCGGCCGATGGGGCGTTGGAGCCGGTTCGTGTGCCGGACCCTCATCTTGAGGGAATCGAGGCGAGTGTGCGGCGGCTGATGGAGCAGTCGGCGCAGCAGGCCCAGCAGCTCGACCACCTCGCCTCCGCCCCTGCCCCCGGCGGCTCCTCGCCGTTCGCGGCGTTCGGCATGCCAGGGCTCGGCGGGCCGGGCCCGGCCGCTCCGCCGGAGCCGCGCCCGATCCTGGAACTCGAAGGCGAGGAGTATGAGGACGAAATCGACGCCTTGTCGGACTGGGTCGACGATTTCCTCCTCCCCACCTATGGGGCGGAGGTCACCACGGCAGCGCCTTGGTGCCTGCAGTGGCAGGAGCACGACGATGTCGTCGCCTGGCTCCACGCCCTGTGGCTCGCCTACCAGCAGCACAAGGACCCCGAGGCCGGTTTGAGCGGTGTGTTCGTGTGGCACCGCGACTTTCTCACCCACGCCGTCGCGGCGGTGCGCGCGCCGGGCGGCCCGCTGTTGGCGTGCATGACCTCCCCGGACCGTCCCGCGCACCGCATCCTTCCCGGCCCGCCGCCCTCGGCCCGCACGGAGCAGGCGAAAACGGCGGAACCTGGAGCGTCCGAACCTGACAAGCCGGGCGAGCCGACGTCATGAGGACGGGGCAGCCGGCCTTCGGCCTCAGCTTCGACCCCCGCGCCCTCACCGACCTCCTCCAGGCCCCCAGCGACATCCGTGACCTCACCCTCGCCTACTTGCAGGATGTGGTGAACGCCGAGCGGTTCGGGCTCAAACTCACCGGCGACCTGGCGGGGTACCGCAAGTTGCTCGTGGACCGCCGCAAGGAGTGGCGTGTCGTCTACGGCGTGCGCCCCGCACCCGAAACGTCCGCGTACCGCCGGGAGATCCACGTCGTCGCGGTCCGGCCGCGGGCCGGCAACGACGTCTACGACACCGTCGGACGTCGCTTGGGGATGGCCCGCCGACCGCTCAGCGCCCGCACCCACGCAGCCCGCTCCAGGTCCCCCCAGCTCATCACCCGCACTCCAGTGCCGAGACCGGGCCCGTCGCCCTCCGCGATGCCGGGCCTGCCCCGTGCGGCGCAGAGCCCCTCGTACCACCAAGCCCGCTGAGGAGTACGCGCCTATGCCTCCTGATCCCGCGCCGGCAGCAGCTCGGCGTGAAGTTTCCCCGCTCGACCACCGCATCGAGGCCGTCACCGGCCACGACGTCGACACCCTGTGGGCCCACCGAGACCGTGGCGTCCTCGAAGAACCGCACGCCCAGCTGGTCGATCTGCACCGCGAGCTGGCCCGGGCCGAAACCGGGGTGACGTTCTACCGCACCCTCCTCCACCGCCTGGCCAGCGGTGAGTTCCCTGTCGATGGCGCCCTGTTGGAGCGGATCGACCGCACGGTGGACCAGTTGGAGGAGGCTGCCAGCGAGCGCGACGCCGTCGCGCGACGGGTGATCGCCGCCCTGGAGTCGATCGAGACCGCAGCCCGCACGGCACCTGCGGCCGGGGGAGAGGCGATTTCGGCTGCCGACCAGGCGGCGCTGCTCGCCATTGCCGGCGGCGCCAAGCTCCACGAACACCTCCTGACCGGCCGGATGTCGGTGGCCACCGCCTCCGGCACCCGCATTGCGTACGCGGATCTGCACCGGCTCGAATCCGCCGGTCTCGCTTCTAGAGACACCGGCCAGCCCGTCCACGGCGGCCAGCCCGTCGCCCTGACTCAAGCCGGTCGCGCCGCGCTGCTTGCTGCCCGCCGCCCCAAAACGACTCAGGTGCCGAAGGCGGTGGGCCGGCCGGGAGCATGGCCGTCCGCCCCAGCACACTGTCGCTGACCTGCGCCGAATCCCCTCGAAAGGCTCTATGCCCTCTACCGAACCGGCCCCTGCGGCCACCGGGCGCATGCCCGAACTCGATGTCCGGCTGGACGGCTTCGAGGCAGACGAGAAGACCGCCGACGCGTTCTTCTATGCAATCGGCGTGATCGAGGATCAGCTCGTGCCGCTTGCCGAGCACCACACCGCTGACGGCGTCCACAGTTTCTACGTCCTGCACGACAGCACAGCCACCTACGACCACTCTGGCGTATCGCAGTTCGCCGCCCTGTACCTCCAGCGGGACATGGAGGAACGGACGTTCCGTTTCGAGCACGCCATTCTGCCGCTACCAGCCATGGCACAGTCCTGGCTGATCCACCGCGGCTGCCCACTGGAGGCCATCGGACTCACTGAGGGGCTGGGCCCCGCGCCGGCGGACGAGGTGACACTGGCACTGGAGCGACGTCTGGCCGGGGACGGAGACCACTACGCGCTCGGCTACAGCTACACCCACGACGACCCGAACGACATGGTCATCCTCGTAGCGCTGCGTGCCCTGGACGAGCGGGCCCCGTCTCCCTTTCGCGTGATGGCGCTGGAGTTGGACACCGACACGTGGACCTACACCCTGCGCGAGGGCGGCTTCGCCACGGCCACAGAAGCCCTCCAATGGTGCGACGACCGGCTCAGCGGCAATACCAACCCGCTACCGCCTGTCAGGCCAGCCGCGTCATTCACCTGTCCCGTCCCCAAGCCGAAGGCCCCTGCTTCGCGCCTGCCGGGCCGAGGCCGCTGAGTATCACGGCCGTCTTGCGCGGCGAAATATAGGCGACGATCGGCGTTTGGCCAAACAGGCGATTCTCCGGACTCTTTAACAGCCGCCGGGACGACACCTCGGCCGCCTCTCCACGCATTCCCTTTTCCTGTAAGGAGGTTTATTCCGCATGCGCTCTTCCCAAATCGCCATATCCGCCGCCGTCCTCGGCGCACTGGCCCTTCCCGTGATAGGTGCCCCGTCGGCGACGGCTGCGCCGGCGTCTTCACCGGTGACCAGTGAATGGCACAAGCCCGGTCCGTGGAAGGTTCATACACAGGCGGTGGTCATCTACGCCAAGCCGGACGTGAATTCCACCGCTGTGGGCGTCCTCTATCGCGGCCACACGTTCACGGTCCACAAGACGGCGAAGGCCGCCTTCTGGGTCTACATCACGGACGAGTCGACCGGCGTTACCGGCTGGGTCTCCGGCAACTATGTCTACCGCGAGCCGTAAAGCCCTCAGCTCGCCCCCCCCACACCGCAGCCCTGACTGCATTTCCCCCGCATCCCCACTTCTTGGAGAATTTCTCTTGCGCCTTTCCCGCATCGCCGCCGCTGCAGCCGTAGCCGCTGCCATTGCCCTCCCCGTCGTCACCGCCCCGGCAGCAACCGCCGCGCCCCAGACGGCCGCTGTCGCCTATGGCGAGTGCGACAAGGTCGGCCCGTACGAGGTCCACACCAGCGCGGTGACTATCCGCTCGAAGGCATCGTCGAATTCGACGGCCCTCGGCGTTCTCTACAAGGGCCACAAGTTCACGGTCCACAAGACGACCAAGACCGGCTCGTGGGTCTACATCACGGACAAGTCGACCGGTGTGACCGGCTGGGTTTCCGGTACCTACGTCTACCCCACGGTCTACACCTGCCTGCACTGACCCAGGCCGCCGGGGCGGGAATTCCTCCCGCCCCGGCACCGGGCCCTGGCTTTATCGCCGATCGCATTGCCCTGGATGTGAAAGGAGTTTGCTGTGTCCGACGGCATAGAGGATGTCGTGGGCGTGCTCACCGAGCAGATCGAGTGCCGGTACGCCATGAGCATGGACGAACTGACCGCAGCGGTCGCGGCGGCGCCGGACGCGAACCCCGAGGCCACCGACGTCGTGAAGTGGCACGGGCTCCTCACCGAGTCCCAGGCAGCACTTGAGCGCGCAGAGGACCGCCTCCTCGGCGCGCTTGAGACACGGCCCAGCGAGGTCGACGACCAGACGAGGGCGCTTGCCCACCGCGTCACCTCTGCTGTCACCGCTCGTGACGGGCGGGCCATGGTCGTGCGCTGGCTGCTCGACCCCGACGCTCCCGGCAAGCAGGGCCTCGCCGCCGAGCGACTGGCCCGCCTCAGCCGCGGATCCCGAAAGGGCCCGGCCGTACCCACCAGCGCGCCGGCCCGACCCGGGATGGCCCCCGCAAGAGGCCGAGGAGCCCTGCGGTGAGCGTCCGCGACAAGCCCTGTACTGCGGACGGCCTCCTAAAGGAGATCTTCGGCGTCCCCGTCGCCGAGCTGTACGAGACCGCCACAGGCCCGGACACGTCCCGCGCGGTGAACCGTGCGCTGGAGTTGCGCTCGTTCCTGGCCCTGGCCGAGGAACAGGTCGCCCGCATCCGCGACCGCGTACACCAGGCGATGACGCCCGAGCGCGACATGGACGACCTGTCCGCTGATGAGCTGCGGATGGACGCGCAGTGGCTTCAGGCCGCGCTGGACGCCCGCGACAGCTACCGCGCCGCCCTCGGCGACCTGCTACGCACCATGCCTCCGCCTGGCCAGCAGACGCGGCCTGCCCGCCTGACGCAGCAGAAGGCCACGACCACCATGCCCCCTGCCAGCGCCGCCCCGGCACCGCAGCGTGCCGGGGCGGCCCGGGCCCGCCGACCATGAAAGCCCTCACCGATTGACCCACCCGTCGTCCGCTGAGATCGCTGCTCGGATCGAGGACTTGTACGGCGCCCCGCTCGCCGACCTCGAAGCCCACGCCCAGGACAAACCGCCCGGCATGCTCGCCGCACTCCTCGGCATGCACCACAGCCTCGCTGTTGCCGAGCGGAGCATCGCCGTCCAGCGCGACCGGCTCGCCCAACTCGTCCACCCCGACAGGCAGATCGGCACCCACCAGGTGTCGCACGTCCTCGACTGCGCCCGTCGGCTCGCCGAAGCGGTCGCCGTCCGCGACGTCCAGACCAAGACCGTCTGTGCCGTTCTGAAGAGCCTCGGACGCGTCTCCTCGCCCCAGTCGTCCCCCGCCCCCGTGCCAGCCGTGCCCTCTCCTGCCGTTGCGGCCGCGAGCGCTGCTCCGATCCGCTGACCGCTGCGGGCGCACCCCCTCCACTCACCCAGGAGTTCCTCCCTTGGCCATAACCGGTCTGCCTCCCGACACCGACGCCGACATCGCCCGGGTCACCGAGGCACTCGCCATGATCACTCCGCGATGGAACGTGCGGATCCTGCTCGCGCTCTCCGGCCAGCCTCTGCGGTATCGCGAAATCGCGGGCAAAATGCCCTGGCTGCACAGCGGCCAGCTCCATCCCAAGCTGCGAGGGCTGTGCGACGCCGGCCTCGTCCAGCGCACCGAGCACACCCCGCGGCACGTCACCTACGGCCACACCGACCGCGGGACGGCTCTGCTGCAGGTACTGCCGCTGATCGCCACCTGGGCTGAGGAACATCTGGAGAAGCCGGAGCGGCTGCTGCCCGCGATCGAGCAGATCGAGGACAGCCTGACACTCCTCACCCGGCGGCACGCCGCCGCGATCCTGTGGGTGCTGAAGTCCCGTCAGGAGGCGAGCGGCCGTGCGCTGGCCAGGATCGTCATGCCCGGCTGTGACTGGACCAACGTCTACCCGCCGCTTCGGCAGCTCGTAGCCGACGGCCTGGTCGACACCGCCGGCACCGGACAGCCCTACCGCCTGTCCGCGGCCGGCCATGGTCTGGGCACCGTCTTCGGGGCGCTGTCCGCATGGTCTGCCGGCCAACCCCTCGCACAGGCCGCCCGGCATCCGGTCTGGGGCCGAGCGGGCACCGTGCCGACTGTGCAGAAGTGGGTCAGCCACCCGACGCGGCTGGCGGCCCCCACGGCAGTGCAGGCATCGGCCAGGACCGGTCAGCCCTCACCGTCGACGTGGCAGCACCGTGACCTGTTCTCCCACGCCACCCCGGCCCGCCCGAAGGCGGCACTCCTGGCGGGAGGCCCGCGCCGATGACCACCACCTCCCACGCGGCCGACGTCCAGTACGCCTGCACGGTGCTGTCCTCGCCGACCCTGATCCGCCTGATCACGGAGATCGACGACAACGGCCCCATCCCGCCGCGGGGGCTGACAGGCACGCTCGCCGATCGCACGCCGCACCACATTCGCCAGGCAACCGACCTGGCACGCGCCCTCGGCCTCGTCCGCGTCCGGCCCGGCGTCGGCTTGGACCTGACCACGTCCGGCAGGGAGCTGGCAGACCTCTACGACGCGACCGTCCGCTGGGCCCGGCACCACGCCCACCCGGCCCCGGTTGCCGACTTCATCAGCCGTATCCAGCGCACCTTCGCCCTCCTGGCTGAGACGGAGGTGCCCTCTGCGCAGGATGGTCGCCACTGCCCGGCCGACGACCGCTCACCGAGTGCGCAGGCTGTCGCGGACCTTGTCCGGCCGCGCGACCTGCTGAGCCAGTGGTTGCTCGCCAACCCGCAGGCCGCCCAGCTCACCGTGCCCGAGCCTGCCGCGTGACGGCCCGCACCGCCCCTCGTGACGCGCGCCGCCCCGAACCGACCCTCCTGCGGGGCGTCTATCTGCCCCGTGCAGCCGATGGCGCCGCGTTCGCCATGACCACCTATGGCATCCCGCTCCTCGTCCTGGCGACCACCGGTTCGGCGGCCCTGACGGGGCTCGCCTTCGCGCTGGAGTGGCTGCCGCGCCTGGGTGCGTTCACGGTGGCCGGCACCGTCGTGGACCGCTACGGAACCGCGCTCATCTTCCGCACCGCGTGCGTTGTCCGGGCCCTGGTCGTCCTTGCCGCCGTGCTCTTGCTGACGGTTCTTGACGCAGGGGGGCCAGCGGCGACGGTCACGGTGATGGCGCTCGCCACGGTCACCGGCGTCGTCACCGAGTTCAGTTACGTCGCGGCCGAGACCGCCGGCGGCGAGGCGAGTCGCACCGGGGGAGTTCGCGCGCACCGGGTGCAGTCCGTCCTGCTGGGAATCGACCAGAAGGCGATGCTCGCCGGGCCCTTGGTCTCGGGCCTGCTGCTGGAGCACGGCGGACCGGCCGTGATGCTCGCAACGCTCGCCGGCTTCTCTCTCGCCGCGGCCGCGCTCGGCACCCGTGGGCGGACTGCTGCGCTCAGTGCCGCGCCGGCGCAGGGAGGGCTGCGGACGGGCTGGGCAACGCTGCGCGCGCTGCCGGCCCTTGCCTGGCTGGTCGGCGGCCTGGTCGTCTCCAACTGCGCCATCGCCCTCCTCCAGGCCGCCATGCCGGTGATCGTGGTCACCGAGCTGGGGCATTCCAGCGCGGATGCCGGACTCATCTGGTCCGCCGCGGCCGTCGCCTCCCTGCTCGCCATCACCGCCGCCCGCCGTGCGATCGACCGCTGGGGCCTGTGGCCGGTCGGCGCCGCAGCCGCCGCCGTCGCCGCCAGCGCAACCCTCGCCGTCTCCCAGGCCGACACCTACCACGGCTACCTGCTGCTGATCGCCGTCCTGATGGCCGGCGAAGGGGGCCTCACGGTCGTGCTGCGCACGCTGCGCTCCCACTTGATCCCACCCGGCGTCTTCGGCAGCACCCTCAGCCTGACGATCCTTTTGCTCCTGCTGCCCTTCCCCGCCGCCGGACTGCTCGTCGCGGCCATCCCGCCCGCCCAGCTCGGGCACGCCGTCACGGCCGCAGCTGGCTTGCAGGCCCTCGGTCTCGCCGTCACCTTCGCCCGGCTGCGCACCCTTCCCGCTCTGCCCGCCTGACCGTTCCGGTACGAGAGGACCTTCGACGCTCATGCCCACCCTCACGCAAGACCGACTGCCTGGCCTCGCCCTCCCGCACCAGGACATACGGCCGACGATCACCGAGCAGTTCCACGACTTCGACGCCCAACACCCCTGGGTGTACCGGGCCCTGGAGCAGCTCGTCGCCCAGCGCCTCGCCGTCGGCGCGACGAGGGTCGGCATGAAGGCGCTGTTCGAGGCACTGCGCTGGCGTCACCCACACGGCGTGAAGGGCCTCAACAACAACTACACCGCGCTCTATGCGAGACGACTGCTCGCCGCACACCCGGAGTGAGCCTCCGCGATCGAGCTCCGCCGCCGGCACAGCCCATAAGCCTGAGCCAGCAAGAGCCCACCACAACCTGACTCTTCGAGGAGCACCCTCTTGTCCGACCGTCCTGTCGTCTTGGTCGTGGCCGCGGCCGACATGGATCCGGCCGCATGAGCCGTACAACCGCCTCTGCCCGGCGCAGCCGTGGCCTGCTGACCGGTTACTTCCTCGGCCTGGGGGTGGTGATGGCCGTCTGGGGTGCCCGGATGCCGGCCGTTCAGCAGGCCGCCCACCTGAGCACCGCGCACCTTGCCCTGGTGCTGTTGGCGGCAGCGCTCGGCATGGTCGCGGGACTGCAGGCCGGAGGCCGTCTCGCCCGTCCAGCGCGCCTTCCTGCCCTGCTCACCTCCGGTGCCACCGGCCTCGCCGTATGCCTCGCCCTTCTGGGCCAGTGCGACAGCCTGCCGGCCCTGCTCACGGCAGCCCTGGGTTTCGGTATCGCGCACGGTGTGCTGGACGTTGCCGCCAACTCCGCGGCGGTGCGCTGCCAGAACGACTACGGCAGCCCCATCATGTCGTCGTTCCACGCGGCTTACTCCATCGGCGCCCTCGCGGGAGCCGCCGTTGCCGCCGTCAGCGCCCGCATCGCGCACAGCACCCTTTTCCTCGCCACTGGTGTGGTCCTCACCGGGGCTGTGCTTGCTGTCGCACCGGCAACCCGCTCCCTGACCGGTACCGACCAGCCGCCTGCCCCCGCCACTTCCGGGCCCGGCGAGGACCGTTCGCCGCTCTCGTCTGCGAAGCTGTGGCTGCTGGGCGCGCTGGCTGCCGCAAGCCTGTTGGGGGAGGGAGCGGCAGCGGACTGGGCCGCCGTCCACCTGCACGGCCTGGATGCCTCGACGGCCGTGAGCGCAGCCGCGTTCGCCCTCTACAGCGCGGCCATGGCCACCGGACGGTTGGCCGGCGACCGGCTCACCGCATCTTTCGGCGCCCCCCGTGTGGTACGGGCCGGTGCGCTCCTCGCTGCGGCCGGGCTTGCCACCGGCGTCGTCTCTTCCAGCACGCCGTTGGCTCTGGCCGGCTGGTCGGTCTTCGGGCTCGGCTTGTCCCTCACCGTTCCCTGTCTGATCAGCGCTGCAGGAGTCGGCGGTCCGAGGGCCGTGGCCACGGTCGCTGTCACCGGCTACCTGGGCCTGCTCGCCGGGCCCGCGCTCATCGGCGCCCTCGCCGCCGTCACGACCCTGTCCACCGCGCTGCTGCTGCCCGCCCTGCTCGCAGCCGCCGTCGCCGCCCTGTCCCACCGTGCCCTGGAGAAACCCACCCTTTGACCCTCACCACCGCGACCAGCGACCTCGACGCCGTGATCCTCGACTACAACGGCGTCATCGGTCGGCAGCCCAGCACAGAGCAGTGGCGGAATCTCGCCCGCGTCGCCGCATGCCCCGACGACATCGCCTCGTTCCAGAGCGCCTTCTGGAGCGCCCGCGAGGCATACGATGCTGGCCAGCTGAGCGACCTCGCGTACTGGGCCCGGGTGCTGGGCCACCATCCCGGGCCACCCATGCTGCGCGAACTGCGCGCCGCCGACACGGCGATGTGGACGCACACCGACGAGCGCGTTCTCTCCGTCTTGTACAGCGCCCACGGGCGCGGGCTGCCCATGGTGCTGCTGTCCAACGCCCCTGCCCCTCTCAGCGACGTCCTCGACACCCACGACTGGTGCCGCCAGCTGATGACCCGGGCCCTGTACTCAGCCCGGCTGGAGGTGTGCAAACCAGACCCGGCCGCCTACCGGCACGCCCTGGACGCCACCGGCGCCGCCGCGCAGCGCGTGCTGTTCATCGATGACCGGGCGGACAACTGCCGCGCCGCCGCCCGCCTCGGGCTGCGCACGCTGCACTACACCGGCCAACCCACCGACCTGGAAACAGCCCTGCTGCCCAACACCGGCTGACCACCCCCAACGCCTACCCTCAGGACCCGCGTGCCACCCCACGACGACCTTCGCACCATCGACGGCGACGTCTACGTCTCCCCGCGCTACCTCGCTGGTACCACCGCGATTGGCGACCCCGCCCTCGCGCCCCTTCTCGACCTCGGCTGGGAACTGGAGCACGACGACCTCGGCAACGCCTTCGTCCACGCCCCCGACCGCAAGGTCCGCCTCGGCTACCTCCCCGAAGGAGAGGACGACGGCCTGTGGCGCATCAACGCCTACAAGGACCCCTTCGGCCCGCCGACCTGGGGAGCCTGCTTCAACGACTCCTGCCCGACCGAATTCGTCCGAGCCTTCACCACCGCCCTCGCCGAAGCATACGAGCACGGGCCGGGCGCCTATCTCGCGGCACCGGACCCGGGCAGCGCGGACCGCGACCCGTTCAATGCGATCGCGCCGCTCATCAACCGCGGCTGGCAGATCGACCACCCCCGGTGGGGCGTCTTCGCGGTCCAGTCGCCCGACGGGCTCGCCGGGCTGGAATTCACCACCGGACGCCTCGACCCGGAAACCGAGCTGACCACCCGCGACGCCCGCTGGCAGATGTGGGCCGGCACCTCGATAGACCGACCTGCCTGGTACGCCACCGCCAGCACCGGCACCCCCGTGGCCCTGCTCAAAGCCGTCACCGAGTGCGTGTCCGATCCCACGCCGCTGCCGCGATGGCAGGAGGAGACGTACAGCTACGTCCAGGGCCTGGCCCGGCTCACGCCAGTCATCCCTCCGCGCCCGCCGGCCGCGACTCCGCTCGACGTCCAGCGCGCCGCCGCACGCCGCCCGGCTGCCCTCACCACGTCCAGCGTCCCGCGCTGGAGCACCACCAGCCGCCCCGCGCTGCCCGGCCCACGACGCTGACCTCCCACTTCCTCCAGAGAGAAGCCCGTGCCTCCCGACCCCTTCCAACACCTCGACCCAGACCAGACGGTGAAGGTCCTACCCCGCCACCTGGCCGGACCCGGCCCCCTCGACCCTCGTACCGTCTGGCCCTTTCCCTTCGATGAGGACTGGTCGCTGCACCAGCCCGCAAAGGGACAAGCCTTCGCCACCAGCCCCTGCCTGCGGCTGTGGACCAGCCTCGTCCTCGAACCCGACAGCCCCAGCAAGGGGAAGTGGACCATCGCCGCGAACCGCGTCCCGTTCGGCCCGGCGGCCTGGCAAATCACGTTCGATGCCACCACCCCGGTCGAGCTGCTGCACGACGTCCACACCGAGCTGCTCGACCTCTACCACGAAGACCGCCACGGCGACCGGGACGGGCTGTTCGAGGACGAGACGCCACCGCAGGAGGCATACACCCCGCTGCTCGTCAACGGCTGGAGCCACAGAGTCAAAACAGACAGCACCCAGACCTTCCGAGCACCCGAAGCCCTCGGCTTCGTGCGACACCAGTACGCCGCCACCAATACCAGCCGCCCTGCCTGGACAGCCGCAGGCGGATACCCGAACGAGCCGCACTGGCGAGCGCGCTTCTCCTTCGGCGCCCCCAACACGCTCGCCGCAGCCTTCACCGCCTCACTGATCTCCACCGAGCCAGTGCACCGCACCGTGAAGGACATCCCGTTCCACACGCGGAGCCACCTCTACGTCGCGGCGACCACCCAAGCGACCAAGCAGGTTCCGCACTCCACCCCCCTCGCCATGCCTCCCGCAACCCCGGCCCCTGGCCGAACCCGCTAACCCTCCCTCCACCGAACAAGGAGCACCCTTCCCGTGCACACTCGAATCGTCCGCGGGACCGTCCGATCCGGCGCCGTCGCCGCCGCGCTGACCTGCACCCTCGCCTGGGCACCGACCGCGACCGCGCAGCCGACCGAACCGCCGCCATCGGCCTCCACCACTCCCACCAAGACCTCCGAGCCCGAGGTCGGCGGTGTCGCCATCACCACGAAGGACCCCGCCGGCGATGTCCTCCCAGGCGCCGCGTTCCTTCTCCTGGACGGCTCAGGTCAGGAGGCCGGAAGCGGCAAGACCAATGCGGAGGGCCAGTTGGTCTTCCAAGACCTGACGCCGGGCGTCTTCCGCCTCAAAGAGATCTCCAGCGGCAGCAATCTGCACGACACGGTCAACGACCAGGACGTCATTGTGACGCCTGGCACTGTCACGCCCCTGACGATCACCGACCCCTTCAAGCCGGCCTCGCTTCTGCTGAAGGCCAAGGACGACAAGAGCGGCAAGCTGCTGGCCGGATCCAAGGTCAACATCGGCAGCGGCGACAAGACCCTTCTCACCCTGACCACCGGCGCCGACGGCACGGCCAGTGGCGAGCTGCCCATCAACTCCCGTACCGGAACGGACTTCTGGGCCAAGCAGGTCAAGGCCCCTGACGGTTACGACCTCTACAAGCCCTCGAAGCCCTTCACAGCCAAGCCGGGCCACCCCGTCACCGTGACTGTCACCAACGCCAAGATCTCCACACCGACGCCCACGGAGAAGCCGACGGACAAGCCGACGGACAAGCCCACGGAGAAGGCGACCGACAAACCGACGGGCAAGTCGGCCCCGGACGACCCCGTTGAGGACAACGCCCCCTCGCAGCCGTCCGCCTCGCCTTCCGAGACCCCGGCCAACGATGAGACCGGGTCGGGGGCCGCAGTGCCCGAACCCGACGGCGCGCTCGCGCACACCGGCGCAGACGCCACCCCGTGGCTGCTCGGCGGCGCCGGACTGCTCCTCGCTGCCGGAGGAGGCGCTCTCATAGCGGCCCGCCGACACCGAACGGGCGACTCCGAAGACAACGGCTCCGAGAGCTGACCCGTACTTTCACCGTCCCCACTTTTGCGAGGCCCCTTGAATCCACCCTGGTGGATTCGAGGGGCCTCATGCACTCCTCGGTGGGCGCGTTTCAACTATTCCGCAGAAGCTGGGTAGTTCGATCCAGCCCCACCTTGCGAAACGTTCTCGTCGGCAGGTTCCTGGCTGGATTGCGGGAATGGGGGCATATGTCGCAACCGCCATACATGACCAGCAAGTTGAGGTGCTGTCAGTGGGGAGTAGTAAGTTGATCGCACGACGACGGAAGGGTGATGGAGGGGGACGTGTGGCCGATTCAGGCTTCGATATAGACCTTGACCAAATTCACTCTGCTGCACCGACGTTCCATAGAGAGTCGGTCGCATTGGAGCGTGCTACTCAGAAGCTGAAGCATTCCTTAGCCGGACTCGGCTCTCCATGGGGGGATGACGAGCAGGGGGCGAAGTTTGAAGATGTCTACTCTCCACATCTACACGCAATCGAGAATGTCGCCCATGCCCTGACCAAGGGGCTGGCAAGCATCCATGGCGCGATGAAGGACATGGCCGGCAACCACGAGGAAGCGGACCACTCTTCGGCCTCCGGGTTCCAGGGCAACCACGGTGGTGGTCGTTGAGCGCCGGGGACAAGGCCAAGGAGATCGTCCAAGACCTCACAGGGATGTGGTGGCCCGACGGGGACGCGGACGCGCTACGTGAAGCGGCCCGGGTCTGGCGCACGTACGCCGACGACGTCGAGGAATGTACCGCGGCAGCACACAAGTCGGCGCAGGACGTCATCGACAACAACAAGGGCCGGTCGATCGAAGCGTTTTCGGCGTTCTGGCGCAGGTACCACGGCTCTGGCAAGGGCTACCTGGATGATCTGGCCTCTGCCGCCCGGGACATGGCCAAGGCGCTGGACAAGTTCGCTGACGAGATTGACGACGCGCAGCGCAAGATCCAACACGAACTGGCCATCGCAGGCGCCGTCGTCGTGGCCGGCACGGCACTGGCCGTGTTCACTGGCGGAATCACCGAACTCGCTGCCGCCGGCGCGGCCGAAGCCATCGTCGCGGCTGCCAGTACCGCCAGCATCGCGGTGTCCGTCACCATTACCGAGATCGCCGGAACGGTGCTGGCCACTGCCGCCATTGGTTGCCTTGAAGCGATCACTGTCGATGTCGTCGTCGCCCAGGGAGGCCGAAATCTCCTGGGCGACCAACGCGTGATCGATCTGGGGGAGATGAAGCACGCCGGCCTGTCCGGGCTCATGGCCGGCGGGGCCTACGGAGGTGCCGCTAAGGGCGTCCAGGCCGTCAATGAAGCCGGAGGAATCAAGACAGTATTGAGCGGCTTCCAAGGGGTACCCGTTAACACGGGTCCGTCCCTGGCCATGCCGGAGGGGATGCTGCCCGGCGTCGGCGGCAGCGGCCTTGACGCACATTGGGTCTTCGCGTGGAAAGACCTTCCGCAGGAAGTCAAAGACAACTTCTACAGAGGGAATAAGTTCAACCGGGAAAACTACGGGCGCTACCCGGCCAACGAGGTGCATCTCACCAACGGTAAGCGGCTGGACTCCTACACGCCCGGCAAGGAAATCGTCTCCCGGAAACATGCGCAGCTGTCCGAGGTGGAACCCAAAACCGCACGCAGCTACCTGGACGAGATCACCAACAAGTACGAGCCGGACACCGTAATCCGCAGCAACAAATACCCGGAACTGGACGGGAAGCCACTCAGCGGCGACATGATTTTGGAGGTGCCGGTCCAGGTCACCCCGATCCCTCAAGAGATCATCGAGCACGCCCAGGAGCTGAATATCATGATCCGGGACGTCACGGGTCACGTCTACACCTAGAGGAGCTGCACGTCGATGTCACTGGTGTACTGCCAGCGCTGGAACAACCGGTTCAACAAGCCCATCAAGCCCCTCAGCGCCGAAGAGGCGCGACAGCGCCATGAAGCGGGCGAACCGTACGCTGTGGCGTCCTTCGACGAAGCACACGGCCGCGCTGACCGCTCCGCTGAAATCGCCCTGCGCAGCGGACACGTCCGCGTCTTCTTCTACGACGACCTCAGCCGCGTCGAAATGACCTACACCTTCGCCCCCCAGGACGAGTTGCTGTTTCTCAGCGAGATCGTCACGTACGACTACGGCGACACTGTCGAGTATCGCGGGATGTCGCAGTGCCAGCGCATGGAGAAGGACGAATTCCGGCCCGACGGGACTGGCGACCACTCCGTGGAAGAAGAAGTGACAGGCGAACGCTACACCGAGGAGCTCACCCTCATTCCGGGCCGGACACTCGATGACCTGTGGGAACGGGTCCCGCAGTTCGGCACATACGATTCGATCACCCGTGGCTCACGCAAAGAGAACCCCATCCCGTTCGCGTGAGCAATCCCACCACGCCACCGGCGCTATCTGATCGTCCCTTCGGGCTGCAGTGGCGACCCGAGGACGTGTAGTGGCCACCCCTGCGCGTCGGCTCTGGTCGGCCGCACGCAGAGCGGCTCCGCTGAAAGATTCGGCGGAGCCGTTCGTCGTCACGGCACGGCAGAGGATCCCCGCGTTCAGCCGAGAGATATCGCAAGGATATGGCCGCCCACGGCGACTAGCCGTACTCCTGACCCAATTCCAGGGCAGGGAGCAGGACTTCGGCAGCGGCGCAGTCGTAGCAGGCTTTAGCGCCGGGACGCATCAGCGCGTCCAGCGCTTCCAGGAAACTCAGCTCTCGACCTTTGCCACCCGCGTGCTGGCATATACCGTCGTGGACGAGTGTGCCGCCGCGGCGCTGCGGGTCAGGGCGGACGACCCAGCCGGAAGGCTTCGGCGTGGGGAGAGCCTCCAGGCTGCGATGCGTCGGGACCATTGATAGGTCCACTCCCTCGATCGGCCTCAGCTGCCGGTCTGTGACCCAGACCGAATACTCGGCAGGTTCCACCCCGTCTTCCGTCGCCACCCACGAGGGAACGCCGATACGAAATCGCCACGGAAAACGCCCTGTGGTCTGCAGCCGCTCGTACAGCCGTACCTCGACGGTCTGCTTGTTGGGAAGGATGAGGGTTATGCGGGCATACGGTTGCGTCGGAGAACCGCCCACCGGACCAACCCGCCTATGCCGCACTGGTCTCCAGCACCCGCGCCTGGCGACGCAGCTCTACCAGGGACACTGGCGAACATCCTTGCGTCGACCAGTGCGGATGTTCTTCGCGCTCAGCGTGTCTCATGAGACATGTAGTCGGACGCTGGCCGCGCGATTGACCTGGAGGTTAGCGGTGTTGGCGAGAGCCTCGGGGCGCAGTGGGGTAACGGCGGCTGAGACAACTTGGGCGAGCATGGTGGAGGGCTGCGACGAGGACAGGGGTCTCGACGTCCCCGACGCAGTCCGCAGCCGGTGGTGTGAAGGTAAACTCGTTGCCGGATGTTTGACAACGGTCGCGGTGGGTCCACCGGGCTGTGCCGGCGAACGGTCCGGCCGAGGTACTCGGTCAGCGTCAGGACCTGGCCGCCGCCCCACACCGGCTCCTCTACCCGCAGCTGGTTCGGGGCTACCACCCGAGCAGCCCAGCGGCTTCGGCGACCGCTTCAGCAGATGTCGCGGTACGGCATATCCGGGATGTATGCCTCCCAGTCGGCGCGGGACAGGCCGCCGCGGGCGCGCTTGCAGACGGTGTGGGTGGCGCGGGTGGGGTCGATGGCGTATGTCCTGAGGGGGATGTACGCGCCGGCTACTAGCAGGGTCCGGTCGTCGGGGCTGAACGTGATCGCCTGGACGGGATCGGTCGTGGTGGTCAGCGTGCTCCCTAAGGGATGTCCCGAGGCGGCGTCCCACAGTCGTATCGTGCCGTCCTTCCCCCCCACGGCCAACGTCGTGCCGTCGTGTGAGTAGGCGAGGGCGGTCACCGGCTCCTTTTCCTGGGCGGCTTCCGAGTACGTTCCGGAGAGCGAGCCCACGCGTCGCCTCGCGTCGCCGTCGTACACGGCCACCCGGCCGGAGGACGTGCCCAGGGCCAGCCGCTCGCCGTCGGGGCTGTAGGCGAGTGCCCGGGCCTCTGTCTGTCCGGTGCTGTCTGTGGTCCGGTGGGCCGATGGCAAGGTGAAGCCCATTCCGTAGGTGGTGGCGAGCCGTCGTCCGTCGGGCCGCACCACCATGGCACCCTCGGGAGGGAGCGCCCAGACGGCGCTTCCGTCGGGGGCCGTCTCCACCTGGCGTGCCACCTTGGTCCGATGCTGCACGTCCCACTTCTCCAGCACGGCTCCAGGGCCCTGCCGGAGGGCGAAGAGGGATGAGCCGTCCGGGCTCAGCGCGATGGAATCGATGCTCTTCCCCCACTCGCCGTCCGTCGTGAGCAGGAGCTCCGCCCGCTTGCGGTTCTCTCGGAGATTCCACACCCCGATCCGTTCCGGGCGCATCCTGGTCCGGTCCGGGTCCGGCGCGTCCGTCTCCCGCACCCCGACCCCGTAGGCCAGAGTCCGCCCGTCGCCGCTGAACGCCAGGTGCGCCCAGCACGACTCGCTCTTCCGCAGCGGGCGGTCGGCCGTTGCGCAGCCGACCGGCGGCAGAGCGGCCGCCCGGCCGCCACCGTCGGTGGCGCGGGCTTCGAACCGCATCCGTTCGCCGTCGAGGCGGGCCGTGACGACCAGGCGCCCGTCCGGGCTGAACGCGGTCTCTTCGGTTGGTTCCCGGCGCCAGCGGGAGGCGGTGGCATCGTCCACGAACAGCGTCCGCACGTTGCCGGTGCCCGCGCGTGACCCTTCCTCGTACCGGATCACGCCCCGGTCCAGATCCAGCCTGAGGTCCGAGGCGTGCTCGCCGGCCAGCCGATGCGCGTAGATCAACTCGGAGTGGTCGGTGGCGCCAGCGGAGTCCGCGGGGAGTCGCCACAGCGTGATGCCCTGGTCGTCCGCCGTGGAGATGAACCGTCCGTCGCGGCTGAAGCGGACGGAGTGCGGCGCCGTGGCGTCGTCGAGGATGGGCTCCTCCTTGCCGGAGCTCAGGTCCCAGATGCTCACCCCCTCACCTGTGACCGCCAGCCTGCGTCCCTGCGGATCGAGTTCCCACACCGTGCCGCCGCCGCGGTCATCATCGGTACCGCAGGCGGCGCGCGACAGCGCCGCCGGGCGGGGCGGACGCACCTGACGTCGCGCGGCGATGTCCCAGATCTCCAGAGACTGTCCCCTGCACAGCGCCATGCGCCTGTCGTCCCGACTGACGACCGGTTCACCGATGTTCCCGCCCTCGCGCTGGAACACGACGCGCCCGCGCCGTACATCCCACAGCCGGACCGAGTCCTCGCCTTCCAGGAGGACCATGCGTCCGCTCGGGGCGTACCTGGCGCCCGCGGAGGAGGCGCCGAAGCGCGGGCCCGCCGGCTTCCCGGAGGCGACGTCACGGATCACCAACTGGTCACCCGCGGCCAGCAACAGCAGCCGCCCGTCCGGCGAGAGGTCCAGCATGTGCTCCCCGCCGGTCACCCGGAACCCGCCCGTCCGCCGGTGGCCGGCCACATCCCAGCGCTGTACCCGGCCCGCCCCGGTCATCACCAGCGTCCGTCCGTCGGCGCTGAGCCGCGTCTCAGCGTCCGTGCCCGCTCCGGGCAGCGTGAAGTAGTCCTGCTCCCGCTGCGTCACCGCCCCCAGCAGCGCCGCCTTCGCCTCGTCCGTGTGGCTGATCCGCCACGCGGCGGCGCTCAGCCGCATCGCGGTGGCCGGATCCGTGGCGCGCATGTTTTCCGCGATCGACGCGATGCGGCGAGAGGTGGCCTCCGCCCGGCGCTGGTCGCCCGTACGGTTCTGCTGCCAGGCCACCACACCCGCGATCAGGGACAGGACGACGAGGACGGCCAGGGAGGCCGCCAGGCCGCGACGGCGCCTGCGCTCACGGGTACGCGCGGTCCGGCCGGCGGTCAGGAACTCGGCCTCCGCCGCGGTGAGTTCGTCCGGCGCCGCGCCGGGGCCGAACGTCTCCTCGGCCTCGGCCAGACGGACGCCCCGGTACAGGGATCCGGGGTCCTTGCCCAGCTCCTCCCAGGTTCGCGCGTCCTGTCGGAGCCGGCCGTGCAGGAGCAGCCGTTCGCGGTCTTCGTCGAGCCAGCCGCGCAGCCGGGGCCAGGCGGTGATCAGCGCTTCGTGTGCGAGGTCGGCGGTGTCCTCGTCGAGCGTGATCAGCCGGGCCCGCGCCAGCCGGTCCAGGACCGTGCCGGTCTCGTCCGCATCGTCGGCCGGACTCCCCAGGTCGGACAGTGCGGAGCGGTCCACCGGGCATCGCGTGTCCGGGGCGCCCTGGCCGGGGGTGATGAGCCGCAGCAGGATCCTGCGGGCGACGGCGCGCTGATCCGGCGAGAGCGCCGTGTAGAGGTTCTCCGCGGTCTGGGCGATGGCGCCGTGCAGACCTCCGGCGGCCTCGTAGGCGCCCATTGTCAGCGTGCGGCCCTGCCGTAGGCGCCAGGTCTCCAGCAAGGCATGGGACAGCAGCGGTAGCCCGCCGGGCTCGTCGGCCACTTCCTCGACGAGCCGGGCCGTCAACGCCCGTTCCACGATCAGGCCGTGTGCGGCAGCCGGCTTGACGACGGCTTCCCGCAGCTCTTCAGGTGTCATCGGACCGATTGGCACGCTCGCCCGGCGCAGCACCGGGACCAGACCGGGGTGTTCCAGACAGCTGCCGTAGAAGTCGGCCCTGATCCCCAGGACCACGCGCAGTCGGCTGTTCGGGGCGTGTGCGGTCAGTAGCAGGTCGATGAACTCGGCGCGCTCCCCGGCGTCCCGGCAGAGGGTGAAGACCTCCTCGAACTGGTCGACGACCAGCCAGGTGTCGCCATCCGCTGGGGCGGGGGCAAGGACATCGCGGTGGGTGCGGATGGGGTGCTCGCCTGGCGTGAGGACCCGCAGTGCCGCCGGCCGTAGAACGGGATCCTGCGCTCGCTGGAGGAGCGGGATCAATCCGGCGCGCAACAGGGAGGACTTGCCGCTTCCGGAGGGGCCGACGAGGGCGACGCACCTGTGCTCGCGCAGGATGTCGCTCACCTCGTCCACGAGCCGCTTCCGGCCGAAGAAACGCTCGTGGTCGGCCGGCTCGAAACGCGCCAAGCCCTGGTAGGGCGCCGGCCCCTCCTCATCCGGCCCAGGAGAGCGCCGCCCGGCCTCCTCGCGCGCGGCCTCGTGCCAGCGCCGCTCCCACGAAGCGGGGTCACCCTCGCACGCCGTCACATACGCCAGGACGACCGGGAGCGACGGCAGTTTCTCCCCCGCCGCCGCCTGCGACAGGGCAGTCACCCCGTACTGGGCCCGCTCTGCCATCACCCGGTACGACGGCCCGCCGGCCTCCTGACGCAGCTTGCGCAACTCGAACGCGAAACGCTGAACCGGCCCCGCCGCCGGATCCACCGGCTTCTCCCTGCGCCCCACCCGTCCCCCTCAGATGATCTGCGGCATCAACCTACGGAACGCCACCGACGGCGCATAGCCAGGTCTCGGCCAACCGGCCACCGCGCGCCCGCCGCAGACGTGCCCGTGCGCCCCGTCGACGGGATTGTTCGTCGCACGGAGCAGGGCTGACGAACAATCCGCGAGCCGGTGAAGTCATCCACGGATGCCCCCGACGGGCATCCGCAATCGAGCATCAGAAGGAGAACTGTGCCTACTCGTATGAAGCTCACCACCACACTCGCGGCAGGCGTCTTCACCACCGCGCTCGCGGCAGGCGTCCTCGCCGCCGAGCTCCTCGGCGGGGCTGTCGGGACCGCCACCGCCGCACCGGCGTTGGAGAAGTCGGTGTCGGCCCAGGCATCGGCCGGCGATACCGCTGCTGCTGCCGCCGGCGCCTGCCTCCGCGGGGCATGGAAGTACGACGGAACGAAGTACGCCCCCATGGGCACCGGCTACTACGTGACGACCGACCGGTGTGCGGACATCCAGGTCAAGGCGGACCGCGACACGAGGGTGAAGCTGTGCTACCTGAAGGACCGTGATCCCAACAAGGAAACCTGCAACCGCATGGTCACGGCAAAGGCCGGCCAGTGGAAGGTTCTGGGGAGGGACTTCCGCGACGGCGTCTACTTCTACCTCGACTTCGTCAACTCCAACGCCCACAAGACAGGGCTGGTCGCTGGCTGACGCGCTTCACGGCTCCCCCCCGCCTCACGGGGGGCGGGGGCAGCCGTGAAGCATGGAGGACGGCAGACCGCCTTGCAGCTCCAGGTGTTCCTGCGCTGGCGTCAGCAGTTCGGTGAGGGCGGCCCGCAATCCGGTGAATGGCCTGGTCAGCGGGTTGGCTGCGGCTTCCTCGTCCAGGCGGTGGCCGGGCCCTTGCGGGTCAAGCGCCTGGTCATCACCGTGCTCGCCGCCCAGGCGATCAGGGTCTCGGATTCTCTGAACTAGCAGCAGATGACGATATGACGGTGTCCCTGCCGCTGCCCAGCAGCGGCAGGGACACCGTCAGAGGACGCGGGGTTATCGGGACTGGGCCTTGGCGAGGGCCTTGTCCAGGTGGGCGTCCACGAGGGTCGGCGAGCCGGAGACAATGACCACCACGTTCCCGGTGCGGATCGCCGTCTGCTTGACGACGCTGCGCTGCCCGCCCGCGGAGTAGGTGAGCAGCTGGCTCCACTGCTCGTCACCGAGGTCAGGAACCGTCGTCGCCTGGGTGGCCATGCCGATGGCGGTACTGCCGAGACGACCTGGTACTCCGGGCAGGAGACCATCGCGTCGAAGATGCGGCTCTGACGTCGGCAGACAGCTTCTGCGCGGTGTCGCTGTACAGCTCCTCGCTCACCTCGGGGGTGCTGCTCGCGCTGTAGGTGAAGGAGATCTTCGCCTTGCGCGGGAAGTCGAGGCTTGCGCCCGTGGCCGCCTCCGCGCCGAGCTTGTCGAGCGCCGGGCAGCCGACCACCGTGACGTCGTCGTTGCGCTGGGTGCGCTCGGCCTTGCGTACGTAGCCCTCGCCCAGGTCATCCTCGGTCAGCAGCCGCTTGCTCAGCACGGCCGAGGACAGCGGCTTGGGCGCCGCCGCCCTGCTTGCGCTGCGGGGCGTGAAGGCTGCCGTCGGCGAGGTGCCGGAGGAGCTGCCGGTGTGCGCGGAGGACCAGGTCGCGGTGAATCCTGCCAGGTGAAAGCCTTCGGTTCGCCCTTGCGGCCCCGGTGGACGCGGAAGCTGTAGAGAAAACGCGACCGCTGTCCCGGCTTGAAGCAGGCCATCCCGGCCATCGAGACCTCCCGGAGCCACGGCCGCGCACACTGACGACGGGAGTTACCCCTACGCGACCGCAGGTTCTTGTGCGCGGCGGCGTCAGTGGCTGTGATGCCTCGTCCTCGAACAGGATCCAGGCGTTCCGGGCCGCCGCGTGAACGACCGATCGCCTCGCATCCTCGCCGAGTCGGACCGATGCCGATGGCCGCCGCGTGAGGTGGGACAGCCATCGGCGTCGAGACGGACATATCAGCGGACCACTCCACGTGAGACCACGGACAGCCGAGGGCTCGACTCATCCAGCCAGCTTCGCGCCACTGGTCGGTATCGAGGGTGTCGCGGCCGTCGATGACCTTCGGGCCGTGGGTGCGGATGGCGAGTCGCTGGGGGTCGATGTGGATGAACTGCGGCCACTCGGTGAGGTGGACGGGGAGGTCCGCGTCGTCGACGGCGGCGATGCAAGATCCACACTCGCCCCTCCCCAGGTGCCCGAGAGCCCAGCGTCACCTGTCTCGCACCGCCACAACGCATCGAGACTGAACCACACACCTCATGAGACAGATTTGAACAGCGGAAAGAACGGATGCCAGAAAACCTGGACAGACAGCCGCAAGAGGCGGCGACGCAGGGCTGTCGTGCTGGCGCTGCTCGGCGAGGCCGCGAGCGCCGCGTATGTACGGTTCCAGTCGACCTGCGCCCGCAGGAGCTCGTGATAGCTGGGGGACTCCATGGCGAGCCATCCAAGCATGTGTTCGATTTCTGGCCCACATCGACGCGGGAGTGTGCGGTTAACCGCCGCGTTTCGCTGCAGGGCTGGCAACGGTGCACGCGGTGCTCGGGGTCCACGTTCGGCCGGTCTGGGCCGATGCCGTCCACCGGCCTGACCTACCGTGGAGACTATCGGTCTCTGCCGGGGAGCGCGACGAGTGACAGCAGCAATGGAACGGCTCTGCGACTGGGTCGTCAACAAGAACCAAGTCTGGGTCCATGGCGACCGGATTACCGACGGTCATGTCGTTCTCGACATGAGCGGCATCACCGGCCTCGATCCCGACGAGGTGTCCCGCGATGGGCAATGGGTGATCCGCAAGGCCCAACCGTCACGATGGGTAGCTCCGGAGCACCCGGACCTTTCGGATGCCATTCCGTCGGAAGCCGATGAATCCGGCTGGAGCGAGGTCCTCTGGTCCGTCTGGGTGACAAAGGGGCTCCGCGTCGGGGCCGTGAACCGCACAGCCGTGGCGGTGGACGACGCGTGGCTGTCGCGCCTTCAAACCGGCTACCGGATTGAAGGCTCGCCCGGCCACAGCGCGCTGCGCATCGTGAGTGAGAGCCCCGTGCCGACCCTGCTGTCGGGAAGCGCAACCGCACACCGAAGGACCGTCGGCGTCGTGATGCCGGCACAGATCGAGGGATCGGACTCGGTCATCGAGGCCATCGTGAACGAGCTGGGAGGCGTCTAGTCCGACGCCCTCGGCCGCACGGCGGTCACGTGATCGTGTAGGGCCTGGGGTAACCCATCTGCTCATACCGCACGGTTTCGGCATCGAGCTGCTTGAGGGCTGTGGTGCGGCCACGTGCTTCCAGCAGCATGACCGCGGTGCAGATCGCGATGGCGTGGACGCGATCCAGTGGCGCCAGGCCCTCCACCGCTCCGGTGGGCCCCATCTCCTTCGTGGCGACCCGACGTACGGCCGTCATCATCGCCAGCTCCGTCTCCAGCGGTGCCAGGGCCGCCACCGCATCAAGCTCCCGCACCGACATGGACGGCTCCCCTAGGG
>NZ_BBUY01000021.1:35169-100546 GCF_001590865.1 Streptomyces sp. NBRC 110611 | reverse complement strand
CCCTAGAAAAGGGTGTTTGATGTCCCGGCCCGCGCCGAGTGCGCCTCGCCGTACCGTGTAACCGTCCGCAGTCTTCCGCCGCCCGTTTCTCCGGGCCGCTGCCGGACGTGTCCTCCGGTGCTCTGACCTGCCTGTTCGACGTCCTACGGCGTCATTGGGCTGCCCTCTGACGAGGCCACTCGGCCTGCTCTTGCTGTCTTGATCGACTTCCCAGCAAGGAGCACCCGGGTGTCCAGCCACACCACCACCAACAACACTCTCAGCCTCAGCACCTTCGCCTGCGCGTGGTGCGGTCTGACCGTGTCCGCGTACGCCGCCGACGGCGCGCCGCGCAACCACTGCCCGTCCTGCCTGCACTCCCGGCACGTCCTCGACCACGTCGTGGACGGTCCGAGCGACTGCGAGGGCCGGATGTCCCCGATCGCCATCGCCGTGCTCCGCACCGGTGACTGGATGGTGATCCACCGCTGTGTGTGCTGCGACGAGCTCACCTCCAACCCGGTCTGCGCGGACGACAACCAGCTCATCCTGATGCGCATGGCCGTCCGCCCGCTGGCCCAACCGCCCTTCCCGCTCGAAGCGTTCGGAACCCTCTGACCGTCCGAGAAGGAAAGGAGCACCACCATGTCCCGCAACAACCGTGGGCGGCGCCGTCCGCAGCGGCACAAGGACGTGCTGCACACCCAGGACGGCCACCGGGCCAATGACTTCCGCTGCGCCTCATGCCGGCTCGACGTCTCCCTGGACGCACCCGGCACCGCCCACCGCAACCACTGCCCCAACTGCCTGGCCAGCCTGCACGTCGACCGGAAGATCCCCGGCGACCGCGACGCCGACTGCCGCGGCCGGATGGAGGCACTGGGCATGTCCGTCCGTAATGACGGCGAGTGGATGATCATCCACCAGTGCGCCACCTGCGGCGAACTCAGCGCCAACCGCATCGCGGGCGACGACAACCCGCTCGCCCTGGTCCGCCTCGCCCTCAGACCCCTCGCCGACCCCAAGGCCGCCAGCCGCACCCTGCTCACTCTGTGACCCGGGTGCGGCGGCCCCGGCCGGGGCGCGCCCGCAGCCGCGCCCCTCCCCACGGCCCCACCCTCGACCACGACTTCAACGACCAGAGAAACGGAACATCCCCGCAGTGAAGATCAGGACCGAGACCTTCCACGACACCGACCGCGTGCGCGAGGTGATCACCGCCGCCTTCGGCTCCCCCGAAGACGCCGACCTCGTCGGCAGCACCCTCATCCGCGCCGGCCTCGACGCCGCCCGCGCCCTGGGCGAGCGCACCGTCACCGTCCTCGGACACCCGGCGTACTACCCGCGGTTCGGCTTCGAACGCGCCGATGCCCATGGAGTCACCTGCACCCTGAGCGTCGGCCCCGACGAGGCCAAGATGGTCGTCTCCCTCGACGGCGGCCCGATCCCCTACGGTGACATGACCTTCAGCAAGCCGATGGCCGACGCGATCAGCGCCTACCAGCCGGAATAGCCGAAGCAGCGAAAACCCAGGTCTCTGACCTGGGGTTTCGCCATGAAGCGCAGGACGGGAATCGAGCCCGCCCCGTCAGGTCGTGAACGGGCCGGCACGCTCGACCACCCAGCGCACCTTGCCCAGTCCGGAACCGTGGGCCGTCGTGAGGAACAAGATCACCAAATACCCCGGAAACCCTGACGACCGAGACCTCCAAGCGCAAGGCCCGTGACCCAACTCATCCTGAAACGATCAGTAAGCCTCGTCACTCCCGGCGGCCAGTCGGCGCTGCAGCTCGGCGTGGCGGAACTGGTAGACCGCGCCCACCTGTCGTAGGACTCCGCGTTGTACGTGGGCGTCGGCCAGGAAGCTCATCAGGCGCCAGGGCAGCCGGCCCCGCAGCGCCAGCCAGCAGCGGACGATCGCGAACGACCCCCAGGCGGCCTGGGCGAAGCCGAGGGCGAGGCCGGCGACCAGACCCATCCAGAAGCCGGGGGCCAGGCCTGCGGTGATCAACACGGCCGGGTTGGTGGCCAGTTGGTTCTCCGTGGTCACCGCCAGTCCGGTCACCAGGTCGGTCATCATGCCGATCGCCAGGGCGGCCGCCAGGGCGATCACCCCGAAGGTGCGGAAGTCGCGGGCCAGTACCGCCCGCGGGTCGCCGGCCGTCGTCAGATTCGTGGGCGCCCCGGCGAGCCCGGCGATCAGCGTGGTGACGGCCCCGGCGACCAGGCCCACCGTCAGACCGGCCGCGGGCCCCGCGACGACGGCGGCGGCCAGCCCCAGCGCCAGCCCGACCGCGAGACCGGTGGTCAGGCCGACCGGGGACCAGTGCAGCCGCTGCGCCGGGTCGGACCGCCCCGCCAGCACGGCGGTGAGCCCGGCCGCCAGCCCGATCCCGATGCCGTTGACGATGCCGGACGGAACTCCCGGCCCCAGCCCGGACATCATGCCGGCCACCGCCCCGCCGGCGAACCCGCCGGCCAGGCCCCCGCGCGGACCGCTCGCCGGCCCGACCGCCAGCCCCACCCCCAGCCCGGCCGCGATCCCGCCCCCGGGGCCGACCGCGAGTCCGATGCCGATCAGGCTCGCCAGCCCCGCCGCCACACCGCCGACGAGCCCGCCCGCCAGCCCGCCGGCCAGGCCGCTCAACGGTCCATGGCCCGCCCCGCTCAACCGCCGCACCGGCAGCCCCACACCGAAGCCGAGCAGGATGCCGGTCCCCAGCCCGGTGCCGAAACCGATGCCGATACCGGCCCCCAGCCCCGCCACCAGCCCGCCGGCCACCGCGCTCGCCAGCCCGAAGACCAGGCCGACGAGCGGAACGCGTACCGCATACCGCAGCTGCCACCACGCCAGGTCGGTCGTCCCGCGCAGCCGGTGTTCCAAATGGTTGCCGAGGAAGGCCAGCCAGCGCTGCGCCTGGGCCGCCTGCCAGCGGGAGTGCCGGACGGGATCCGGATGGGGCCGGTAGGCCGCCGGGATGAAGGCGTCGAAGAGGTGCCGTTCGAGCTCGGTACGGGTGGGGAAGCGGGCGGTGTCGCACAGTTCCGCCGGGTCGGGCAGCGACCCGCTGTGTTCACCGGGGCGTGGGTTGTAGATGGTGCGGGCCAAGAAGAGCATCAGCGGCGTGCGCAGAGTCCGGGCGACCGGTGCCGTCCGGGCACCGAGCCGGGCCAGTACGGGATCCCAGCGTGCCGCCGCGGCGGTGCCCGTACCGCCAGAGTCGCGCCGGAGGTAGGCGGCCACCGCCTCCGGCCGCAGCGGCTGGAGTTCGACCCCAGCCGCCCCGGCGAGCCGGGCCGGGATGGCCGACGCGGGGGAGAGCGCCTCCCGGTACTCCTGGGCCCTGCTGGACAGCACCACACCCTGCCCCAGGGGCAGCGCCGCATTGATCCGGTCCAGCGCGGCGGTGCGTACCGCCGCGGGGATCTCGTCGAAGCCGTCCAGGACGGGGAAGACCAACCGGTGCGCCAGCAGCGCCTGCGCACAGGTCATCCGGTCCAGCGAGCCCGGGGCCGACTCGCTCAGCCCCGCGTAGTCCTGCACGAGCTGCTCGGCCATCCATTCGTCCAGCCGCTGCTCGGCCGGATTCCACGACGAGAGCGAGAACAGCACCGGGACCGCGCCACCGGCCGCCCGCCGCTCGACCAGCGCCAGCAACAGCCGGACCAGCAGCATGGTCTTGCCCGAACCCGGTGCGCCGAGGACCACCAGTCGCCCCGTGGGCACCCGTTGCAGCACCACCGCCGCGATCTCCCCGTCCGCACCGGCGAGTTCCCCGGGGCCGGCGGCCCAGCCGGCCCGCTCGGCCGGTCCGCCGCCCGGCCAGCCGGCCGCGGTCGACTCCAGCCGTTCCCACTCCTCGACCAGGTCGGCGGACGCCGCGGCCCAGGACACCGGCAACGGATACGGATCGTTGAGCCGCCGCACCTCCGCCTCGGCCTCCCACTGGCGGCGCACGGCACCGGCCAGCCGATCGGCGATCTGGCCCAGCTCCCGGTCTGCGGCCGCTTCGGAACGGTCGGAGCGGAACGTCGCCCACGCGAGGTACGACCCGGCGAGCGTCGGCAGCAGCGTCACCACCGTCGTCGCGACCCCCAGCCGGTGCGAATAGGCCAGCCCCAACGCCCCCGACAACCCCACCACTACCAACGCCAGATAGATCAACCCAGCACGCCGGGTCCGCACCCAGAAACTCCCCTCGCATCCGCCGACCACAGTGCCGTCGGCCCGGCGCAAAAGGGTGGCACAGGCGAGTGCGGGCGCAGAAGGGCGCGTACGGCGCACAAACGGCGCCCGTCCAGCGCCCGGACCCCGGGGCACCTCCGGTATCGGGGAGTTGCGAAAGAGCGAAGGAGCGGTGCCGGGCCGTGGTGTGGACGTCGGCGAGGTCACGGACTGCGCCGGCCGCGGTCCGCGAGCGCGGCCGGATGCGCGACGTCCCGCCGATAGCCTTCGGTTCGAAGATGGGCCCACTGCCCACACCCGCGCTGTGCGGGCAGTCGTGGGAGGGGTTCGACGTGTGGTGGGAGGACGCCGTGGCAGGCATGCATGGGGTGGAGTTCGCTATCCCGTTTCCGTCCAGGATCAGTCCGGAGGACCAGGATGCGGTGACACGGCGGAACGTGGACTGGTTATCGGGGCACGGGCTGCTGAGAACTGGTGAGATGACCGAGCGGTATCTGACCATGGGGCTCGCCGAGTTCGCCATGAGGCTCTACCCCACTGCCGTGGGGCCGCGGCTGGATATGGCTCTCGACACGTTGGCGTGGGCCGTCTTCGTCAACGATCAGCTCGATGGGGAGTTGGGCGGGGACCCGCAGCAGGTGGCCGGCGTGGTGCGGGAGCTCATCGCCATCACGGCCGGCCCTCTGGGCCGCAGCCACGGTGCTGGTCATCCGCTGGTGGCGGCCTGGGCCGATGTGTGGGCCCGGCAGTGCGCGGGGATGTCGGAGGAGTGGCGGCGCCGTGCGGCCGGGCACTGGCGCTTGTGGTTCTCCGGGGCCATCGCCCTGGCAGCGGACCGGGCCCGGGGCGGGGCTCAGCCGCTGCACGACCACCTGCAGGTGCGCCGGGCGTGGATCGGGGCCGGCGCCTTCAGCGATCTGGTCGAAGCTGCCGGTGGGTTCGAGGTCCCCGAAGAGCTGTGGGACAGCGTGCAGTGGCAGGGCATCCAGGAGGCCTGTGGGGACTGCCTGGGCATGCTCAATGATGTGTTCTCGCTGGCGGTGGACGAGTCGACCGGCCGGCTGCACAACACCGTCGTTCTGCTGCGGCGCGAGCGTGGGATGTCCCGTGGCGAGGCCGTCGCGGAGGTGGTGGAGATGGCACGTGCCGCGATCGACCGCTGGCAGCGGCTCCAGCTCGACCTCCCGGCGGTGTACGAGGCGTTCTCCCTCAGCGCCGAACAACGCCGGGCGGCGGAGCTCTTCCTGGGCGGGATCGGGACGATGGTGCGGGCCAACTACGACTGGTACCGGCACAGCGGCCGCTACGCACCCGAGTTCCACCGGGACGGTCCGGCCTACGCCGCGGCGCTGCCGTCCATGGCCGAAGCCGTCGACGGCAGCGCCTGAAGGCGACAGGGCTTACCGGGCGCCGGGGGCCAACGAGCGGCGGGTGATGAAGGACGTGTAGTCCGCGATGCCGCGCCGGATCCTGGTGACGGGCGCGGCATGCTGCAGACTTCTGCGGGCCGCCGCCAGTCGGCGGTCGATCTCGGCCTCGCACCACGCCCTGCCGCCACACCGCTCGATGAGGGCAGCGACGTGCCGGAGCTCGTCGTCACCGGCAGGGTGGGTGCTGCGGTAGAAGGCCGAGAGCTCGTCCCGGCAGGGGTGATCGGAGCGGAGCGCCGTGAGGACGGCCAGCGTCTTCTTGCGGGTCCGCAGGTCCGAACGCGGCGGCTCGGTCTCCTGGCCGGGATCGCCCCATACGTCCTCGAAGTCGTCGAGGAGCTGCCACGCCACACCCACATGACCGCCGAACTCCGTGATGGCGTCCACCTGGTCGCGGGTCGCGGCCGAATGCAGTGCGCCGAGGCGGCAGACACAGCGCAGCAGGCTGGAGGTCTTGGCCTCGACCACGCCGAGAGCCTCCTCGAAGGTGGCGCCAGGGCAGTCCTCGAGCTGCACGTCGAGCACTTGCCCCGCACACACTTCGTGCGCCGCCGCGGCGAGCACCCGCACGGCTTCCGCGGTATGCGGCCCCGGCCGAGCGGCCAGGGCCTCGAAGGCCAGGGCGAGCAGCGCATCCCCCGCCTGCACCGCGGCGGGAGTCCCGAATTCTGCCCACAGGGCCGGGCGGTCACGCCGTACCTGGTCCTTGTCGAGGATGTCGTCGTGGATGAGCGTCTGGTTGCCCATCAGCGTCCATGCCACGGCGGCATCGCGGGCTCGTTCCCACGGTCCGCCGTCCAGAGTGGCGCTGAGCAGGACCAGGGTGCCCAATCGCAGGCTGGAGCCGGTGAGTTCCACGGGCTCACCGTGCCGGTCCGTCCAGCCGAAGTGGTAGGTGGCCATGGTGCGGACCGGCTCGGCCAGCCATCCCACGCACTCCCGTAATCGCGGCAGCAGCATGTCCCGTGCCTCGGCCAGCACCGCCTCCCTGGGTTTCACATCACTGGACACCAGCGGTTGATCAACATCCACGCGCTCTCTCCATCCCGCAACGGCGATACCTGATCGTCTGTCTTCCAGCCGGCATCCTTATCCACCCGAGAGCAGCACGATGCACGGGCGAATCACGGAACTGCCCGCTGGTCGTGCTGGAAGATGACCCGGCAGCGCGGGGCGTGCGAGTGCGGGGTGTGCGAGTCCGGGTCGATGGGCGCCGGGGCGGGGAGAGCCGGGCTGTGCGTCATACTTCGGGTTAGGCGTGCTGTTCGACGGCGTCGGAGTCGCCGCTCCCGTCCGGATGCATGTCCCAGCCGGACGCTTTTACTCCAGATCGGCGAGGAGGCCGTCCAAGGCCTTCTTGAGGGCTGCGGCGTTGGCCGGATCGAACCAGGTGGTTCGGATGCGCTCGTTGTTGCCTTTGGGGCATGGCCGGTGGTCCACGAGGTGAGCGCGGCGAGGTAGGCGTAGTGGGCGGTGAGCGTCCCGGTCAGTGCAGAGAAGATGTTGAAGGAGCTCTCGTCCGCGACGGGGAGCGCGCCGCCCAGCTGTTCAAAGAGAGAGTCCACCACCGGGTGCGAGGGGCAGGTCACCGTGACGGAGCGGCGCTCACGCACGGCGGGCAGCGGGATGGCACGGACGATCGGGGCACCGGTGGCGAGGGTTCGGCGCAGGTCGTCGGTGACGACGCCGGCCATCAGGTTGACCACGGTCTTGTCGTCGTTCACCTTCAGCCCGGCGAGCGCCTCGCGGTGGTCCTGGCGGCGCACGGCGGTGATCGCCAACTCGGAGCGGTCCAGCACCCCCTGGTTATCGGCGCGTACATGGACGCCCTCGAAGCGCTCGGACAGTTCCGGCGGTGGGGGCCCCACGGGGAGAGAGGGAGACGTCTGGTGACGCACTGCCCCCGTTGCGAAGGCCCTCGACAATGGCCCGGCCGGTCTCGCCCACTCCGATGATGCCGATGCGCTGCACTTTGGCCAGCAGCCCGGCCGGTCCGCCCGATTCGAGGGCCTCCAGCACAGTCGCCGCAGCCTCGTCCGGGTCGGTGGGGCGTGGTGGTGCTCGTATCGCGTGCCGTTCAGGCTTTGAATGAGTGCAGGCTGGTCGAGGCGAGGGTCTGCTCCGCGTCGTGTGCCTCGAAGGTGCTCATGTGCTGGAAGCCGAGGCGGGCGGCGAGCTTGAGCCCCTCAACCGTGATCGCGGCCGGAGAACAGGGGACCGACCGGTAGCGGAGAAGAGCAGCGTGGTCGAGTCGTTGTCCGGGGATTCCTCGGTGCAGAGCCGGAACGTCGCCGTGCAGGGCGGCTTCGCGTGATCGTTGCGGTCAGTCCCACCACAGTGTCCACACCGGGGCGTCGACGAGGGCGGCCGCGTACGTCTCGAAGTCGTGGAGTTGGAGGAGGTCCGGGCAGAAGGCGACGTGCTCGGCGGCGACATGGCGGGCGTGTTCCCGGCTGCGGGGCGGCCATGCGACCGTCAGGGCGAGCGTGGCAACACCGCCCAGCGCGCACAGCCGTGCGCCGAAGCGGTGCTGCCAGCTGCGTACCATCGCTGCGATGGTCTCGGCTCCCACCTCTGGCCGCCAGCCGCACGTGGTGAGGGCTGTGGCGCCATCGGGGGCGGCGACCAGGCCGAGGTAGGGTCCGTGGCCGCTGCCGGGGAGCAAGGCACTTGCGGCTTCACGGCTGCCCGCGAGCGCCACCGCCCGCTGATCGGGGTCGCCCTCCGGCTCGGCCGGCGGTGCCATACCAGGCCAGGCCGGGTAGGGCACCGGCTGCAGACCCTCCTCGGTCAGATCTTCCCATTCGACGGCGCAGAGTTCGGCCACGTTCACCTCATCCGGCGCAGTGGTGGGCATCGGCGCGAGCTCGCCGTTGTGCCATGGCCGCAGGGTGGTGCCGTGGGTGTCGGTCAGTGCGCCCAGCAGCAGGGGCCATAGTCCGGTCACCCGGTGCTGCCGGAGCAGTTCGCCCCAGCGGGGTCCGGCCTCCGCCTCGGGCAGGGGCTTCTCCGATACCCACAGCACCGGGTTGGGCGCGGCGGGGCCGGCGAACTGTGCGTCCGGCACCACCAGGCGGCCCGGTGGCAGTCCCCTGGGAAGCTGTTCCGCGGTAAGCGTCATGGTGTGAGGCTAGCTCCGATGTGTCCGACGCTGAGCTGGTCGGCGCTGAGCTGTTTGGCGCCGAGCCGCCCGGTTCCGATGCGTCCGGCCGTGCGTATGGTTGGCCGTGATGTGAGGGTCATGAGAAGGCCGCTCCGATCCCTCCGACGATGGCCGCGACGCCCCCGGCGACGGCGGCCACCGCTCCCGCGGCGAGTTCCAGCGGAGAGGCGGCGATCGCCAGGGCGACCACGCCGATGACGGCCGCGGCGCCCAGGACGGCGAGGCCGATCTCCTTCCACGGCAGGTCCCACTCCCATGGCCACTCCCAGTCCACATCCCACCAGGGGTCTGGCTTCTGCTGCGGCTGGGGATTCGGCTGGGGCACCGGCACCGGTATGGGGTGGGGGTCCGTCGGACGCGGGTTCCGCTGCTTCGACTGCCGATAGATGATCTTCCCGTCCCAGTTGGCGCCGGGTGAACTCACCTCCCAGTTCGGATAACCGAGTACGAAGTACGTGCCGGGCAGTGGCTGGCCCGCGAACGCCTTCCAGCCGGGGTCACCCTGTGCCGCCTTGAACTGCTCGAACCGCCTGCGGTAGTGGACCACCTCGCGCGCTGCCTTGTACGCCTGGCTCTTCGACTTGACCTCCCAGATGGCCGCGGTCTTGTTGCCCGGGCGCTCGTAGAGGAGGTCCGGATAGCCAGGCCGGGAGCCCGGGTTGGGGTTCTGGGGAGGGGTGCCGGGCCGGTAGCGGTGGGCCTTGGTGCCACCTTCGATGACATAGGTGTCCACGTGCATGGTGCCGCCCCCGAAAACCTGCCCCTTCAGCACGGTGCCGGCCGTCTCGGCGGCGGCGTCGTGGAGCGGATTGCCGCCGCGGGGGCCGGGGCCTGCGAGCGCCCCGACCATGCCGTAGACCTGGCGGTGCGAGCTGCTGCGCCGCTGTGCGACCGCGCTCTGGGCCGCTGTGCCGCCGGAGAGCGCCGCCCAGGCGCTCACTTGGAGCGCCGCGCCGGGGCTGGAGAGCAGGCCGCGCGGGTCGGTCCGGTTCAGCGGGTCGTTGCGGCCGTAGACGTACGGGTGCTCGGCGCCGCCCGCTCCCGCGTTCTCGCTGGTGACCGGATCGCGGGAGGTGTAGCGGCCGAGGCCGGTCCAGTAGAGCCGGGCCCGCAGGTTGAGCAGACCGCCCAGGGTCTGCTCACCGCGGTAGCCGAAGCGGGGCAGCGCCGGCGCGGGCAGGTGTGGGTGACAGCACCCGCGGGCGGCATCGCCGTGACCGTGCCCCCGCCGATCACCGTGCTCCCCGGGCTCCCCACGGTCCCCATCGTGATGACCCTCGTGCTCCCCGCAGTGCTCGTCGCGCCCGCAGTGCCCGTGGTGCCAGTGCTCCCGGCAGCAGCACCCCGGGTGGCCGTGGCCGTCACCGCCCGGTTCGCCGAAGAGCCCGTACCGCTCGGCCTGCGCCCAGGCGCGGGTGCCGCGCGTGCGGACGGCCGAGCCGTACACGTCCCGGTGGAAGGTCTCGCTGCCGCCGTGCCAGGTCGCGAAGGTGCGGCCGTAGCCGTAGCTGAAGTCCGCGCTGTACGGGCTGGGGTGGCCGCGCTCGGTGTCGGCGAGTTCCGGGTCGGCGCGCTGGCTGAGGATCTGCGGGATCCGCTCCGGGCTCCACCGGTAGCGCACCGACGCCGACCGCACCGCGTCGTGCCGTTGGTCGGTGTGGGTGAGCACGAGCCGGGTGAGCAGCCCGTCGCCGTTGTACGTCGCCTCGGCCTCCTCCCGTGGCGCGCCGTCGTCGGTGACCGCCCGTACCGCCCGGCCGAAGCCGTCGTACGAGATCCGCTGATGGCAGTCGCCGGTGCGGACCTCGGTGAGCCGCCCGGAGGAGTCGTACGCGTACCGCGTGTGCAGGCCGTGCGACCGCGACGACACGAGCTGGTCGGCGTCGTCGTAGCGGTAGTGCGTCTCGGTGTCGCCGAGGCACCGCACGGTGCGGTTGCCGACCGCGTCGTAGGTGAGGTCCAGCGCCTCGCGGGGGTTCTCCGCCCAGAACCCGTACGTGTCGTCGGGCTGGTGGACGGTCGGCTCGGGCCGGCGCTCCGGCGGCTGCCATGGCCAGGGGCGCATCTCCCAGGTGCGGGCGTTGACCAGCTGCCCGAGCCGGTCGTAGCGGAACGAGCGGAAGGTGCTGCACACCGGGTCCGTGTCCCGCTGTGTCAGGATCCGCCCGTCCGGGTCGCGGGTGAGGTCGGTGCGTGCCGCCGGCCGGCCGTCGCGCCATACCTCGAACCGGCACAGCCGGTCGTGGTCGTAGGCATAGCGGCGGGCGAGCCGGCCCGGCAGCTGCTCGGTCAGGAGGCGGCCGTCCGGGTCGAGGGCGTACTGGGCGCGGCCGGCCCGCGAGTCGGCCATGGCGATCAGGCGGCCGTTGGGGGTGTACCGGTAGTCGACCTCCAGGCCGTCGGGGTAACCCAGTTGGGACAGGTGTCCGGCCTTGTCGTAGCCGGCCTTGACCACGCCGCCGTCCGGCTCGGTGACGCGGATGAGGTTGCCGACCTTGTCGTAGTCGAAGCGGGTGGTGCCGGTGGCATCCGTCATGCTGGTGCGGCGCCCGGACTTGTCGTAGGCGTACGTCACCTCCGTGCCGTCGTCCGCGTGCCAGCGCGTGAGCCGTGCCTCCTTGTCGTAGCTGAAGTACTGGGTGCCGCCGTCCGGGTCGGTGACCTCGCTGAGGTTTCCGGCCCGGTCGTACGCCCGCCGTGTGGTGCGCCCCAGGGGGTCGGTGACCGCGATCACGCGTCCGGCCTTGTCGTGGTCGTAGCGGACGACGGCGCCCTTCTCGTCGGTCACCGAGATCAGCCGCCCGGCCCGGTCGTAGCCGTACTGGGTCTGGTTGCCCTCGCCGTTGATGACCGCGGTGAGCCGTCCGGCCTTGTCGTAGCGGTAACGCGTGGTGGTCCCGGAGGGGCTGGTCTCGGCGGTCTTGCGGCCGCGCCGGTCGTACGCGTAGCGGGTCACCCAGCCGCGCGGGTCGGTGCGGGTGATGACCCGGCCCGAGGCGTCGTACTCCGTGCGCACGGTGAGGCCCGCAGGCGAAGTGACGGCGATGGGGCGGCCGTCGGCGTCGTAGGCGGTGCGCGTGACGCCGCCCTGGCGGTCCTCGACCTCGACCACCCTGCCGCGCCGGTCCCGGCGTATCCGGGCCGAGTTGCCCGCCGGGTCGACGAGTTCGTCCAGGTAGCCGCTCTGCGTCCAGTGCTGTGTGGCCAGCGCCCCGGTCGGGTCGAGGACGCGTACCGGATCGCCCGACGCGTCGTGTTCGATGCGCCACTTGCCGCCCGCGGGGTCGGTGACACCGGTGGGGCGCCCGGCCTTGTCGTAGCGGTACCGGGTCGTGGCACCGGACGGGGTGGTGACGGCCACGGGGCGGCCGACCGCGTCGAAGTCGGTGCGGGTGGTGCCGTTGGGGTCCTCGACCTCGGCGGTGTTGCCGTCCGCGTCGTAGCGGTAGAAGGTCTCGGTCCCGGCCGGGTCGGTCGTGCGGGCGACCTGCCCGAGGGCGTCGTACGCGTACGCCGTCACGCCGCCCTCGGGGTCGGTGGTCTGCGTCAGGTTGCCGTCGGCGTCGTACGCGGAGGTGGTGGTGTGCCCCATGGCATCGGTGACGCTGGTGCGCTGGCCGGCGTCGTCGTAGCCGAACCTGGTTTCACCCTCCTCCGGGTCGGTCTGGCGGAGCAGCCTGCCGCCGGGCGACCACTCCTGGCGGCTCTCCTCGCCGAGCGGGCCGGTGTAGGCGGTGACCCGGCCGGCGGCGTCGTACGTCCAGCGCAGCGTGCTGCCGCTGGGCTGGGTCGCCTCGGTCATGTTCCCGGCCCGGTCGTAGCGGTAGCGGCTGACCGTCTCGTCCGGCAGGGTGACCGAGGTCAGCTCGCCGCGCTCGTTGTAGTGGTAGCGGGTGGTGTGCCGGTCGGGGTCGGTCGAGGAGGTGACCAGGCCGTTGTCGACGGTCCGCGTGGTGACACCGCCGTTCGGCTCGGTGATCCGGGACGGTACGTGGCTGTCGCCGCTGTACGCGTACCGCGTGGTCCCGCCCTCCGGATCGGTCTCGTCGACGAGCCGGTCGCGGTCGTCGTAGCGGTACGTCGACATCTCACCGGCGGTGGTGGAACGGAGCAGGTTGCCGCGGTCGTCGTAGCGCTGCGTCAGCTCGGTGCCGCCCGGGCGGGTGGCACGGACGAGCCTGCCGTTGCGGTCGTAGCGGAAGGCCGCGGTCTGCCCGGCCGGGTCGGTCAGCGCCACCAGGCGGCCCTGCGCATCCCCGCGGTAGGTGCTGCGGGCTCCGGAGGGCTCGGTGGTCACCGTGGTCACCGTGGTGACGTCCGCGCCCGAGCCCGCGCCTGCGCCCGCGCCGGTGTCGTACGCGAACGCCGTGCTGCTGCCCGCCGGGTGCTCCTGGCGCACCACCCGGCCCTCGTCGTCGTAGGCGTTGACGACGACCGGGGTCCCGTCGGGATCGGTCTCCTGGCGGAGCCGGCCGTCCTCGGTATAGGTGTAGCGGGTGGTCGCCTCGTCGGCAGGGCCCGACGCCGAAGTCAGCCGTCCCTCGCCATCGTGGGTGTACCTGACGGCCCGCCCGTCGTCCGCGGTGACCGCGGACGGCCGTCCTTCGCCGTCGTACGAGAACGACAGCTGCCGCCCGCACGAGTGCGCGGCGGACAGCAGACGTCCTTCGCCGCCGTAGGACAAGGTCACGCGCTGTCCCTCACGCTCGCGGGCGGTCAGCCGCCCGTCCGGAGTGAACAGCCGGCGGAGGCCGCTGAGGGTGCGCAGCGTCCAGCCGCCCTCGGCGTCCCGGGTGAGGTCCGCCTCCAGGTCCTGTGGGCGCCGGTATCCGCCGTCCGGCCGCCTGGTGAACGTCAGCACCCGGCCGTCCTCGTCATGGAAGAGGACGTTCCCGTCCGGCTGTTCCGCCAGACGGGCACTGAACGAGGTGCTCCAGCCGCGCCCCAGCGGCCCGTCGGCGGTGCCGAGCGAGTTGTAGGTCCGGATGAAGTCGAGGAGCCCCAGCGTGGACGCCGGGAACGCCAGGTCCGTGACACGCCGGGTGCAGTTGCCGGTCGCGGTGCTGACCCCGTCCCCGGCGAAGCCGTAGTCGGGCTGCCTGCCGAGCAGCTCCCGGACGGGCCTGGCGATCGGTGATCCGGCCGGAGACGTCATGGATCCACCTCCTACGGCCAACGGCCTCGGAGCACCCCGTGGCACCGCTGGCGACGTTCCTCATGGAGCGGGCTGGGCTACGCATGACAACAGCGTGGCTGATGTGACGTCAAGTCCTTTGGAGGCAATCACAGTTGAGTGTCGAACGGCAACCGGGGGCGACCGCTGCCGCCGGCTCCGCGGGAGACGAACCACCGCAGCCTCTCGACCGGATCGGCGATCCACGATGCCCCACACCCACCACCGCCGCACCGTCAACAGCCCCCGCGGCCGTCGCCCCCGCAACTCCCGCCCGAAGAACCACCCCGCGTACGGCGGCCCGGGGCCCAGTCTGCGGGCATCCGGCCAACTGTCCTCAAGAACACGCCACTGGACACAATTCACCGCAGTGAGCGACCCGAAGTGCGGTGAGATTTCCGTGCGGACGCACTGACGGCACCGAGAACGGCGCAGCGGTCCGGCGATATGCGCATGCGTTCCCACGAGCGAGGGAGTTCGTGATGGCGATTCCGACCCCCACCCGCCCCCATATCAGGATGATCTTCATCGGCGTCGGCCAGGGGGACTGCACCCTGATTGTCTTTCCGCCGCCGCCGGACGGCACCGGAGAGGTCGTGCTCATCGACTGCGGGTCGACCAAGGACGCCAAGTGCCTGATTCCCGGGCCACCACAGCGGATCGTGAGTGCCCTGGACAACGTCAAGGAGATTCTCCGCACGTACGTACCGGGGAAAGCGATCGACTATCTCTTCATCACACACGCGGACGAGGACCACTACAACCTCATCGTGCGCGCGCTGCCCGGTTACACCGTGAAAAAAACCTTCTACACGGGCGTGTTGGAGGACTACTGGAACGGTCGCGACGGAGCCCGCCCGGGGAACGGGACGTACAAGTGGATGCAGGATCACGGGGCGCGACCGCTGCCCAACTCCCTGGCCATGATGGGTCCCACTCCGGGAGGCGACGACAACACCCCGTGGAGATACGGCCAGCCGATCGTGAACCTCGGGGGCGCCGGTGATGGTCTGTACATCGTGGCAGCCAACGCCACCGGGCAGTATGCGACCCGCTACGCGAAGTGGATCAGGTACCTGACCCCTTCGACGGACCCCCATGAACAGGTCCGGCTGCACAAGGAACTGTGCCGTTACGACCCGAACCCCGACAGTATTGTGCTGGCACTCGACTACCGGCAGCAATCCGTCTGGCTGATGGGCGACGCCACCACGCAAACCGAGGACTTTCTCCTGCGTGCCCTGGAGAATCCGCCCCTCTCCAGGAACGGTCTCTCGTCGAGAGCCGGCGAAAGCATGACCCTGAAGATGGGGCACCACGGGAGCGAAACCTCCTCGGGGAGGCCGCTGGTGGAGTTTCTCCGGCCCCACCGGCTGGTGGTCAGCTCCGGCACGAAATCCTTCAACGGCACGGGCATTCCCCAGTTCGCCCACCTGGAACAGGTGAAGACGTGGTCGGGGAAGGTCGGGAATTTCGCACCGCACGAGTACACCTATTACAAGGACAGGGCCTTCGAGATCGACGCATCCGACAAGGCGGTCTTCACCACACAGTTGATGGTGAATCCTGACTGGACCGACGCCATGCCGGACGAGCAGCGCTTCATCTGCGGCAACTGGCACCTGACGATCGACAACACCGGCACGGTCGAGATCGGATTCTAGGCGGGCGTCATGGCGATGACAGTGGACGAACTCAGGCGCAGGTTTCCGGAAGTCGGCGGGGAATTCTCGCTGACCTTCGCGGAGCTGGACATCCCTGGTACGGAAGAACTCTTCAAGACCTATCTCGGCGGAGACCTCAACCTGACCGACGTGACCGAGGCCGATCCCCAGGCGCTCACCCTGACGGGGCACATCACCATCCCGCACTGTCCCGCCGGCGCCGAGATCACCGTCTCCTTCGGCGCGAACACCACGGCCGTTCCGCCGGTCGTGGCGGGGATCACGGCCGACGTCACACTGACCACCGACACCGACCCGGACGCCTGGCAGGTCGAACTCCCGTATCTCCGCGCCCATATGGGCTTCCTCCGGGTGTACGGATGCGACCGGCTGCTGTTGGTGCTGTCGGCCGAACCGCGGGCCGGGGGAGTGGTCTCCTCCGCTGCGGCCGTGGGTGCGGACCTGCCGTTCGCCGCCGCCGGACCACGCGGGCTGCGGCTGCGCGCCGTACCGCTGACCGGCGCGGCGGCCAGCACCGTCTCGCTGGTGGGTGACTTCTCCGGTGTGACGCTCGCGAACCTGTCCGAGCTGGCGGGGATCGCGCCCGGGGCGGGCGGCGGGCAGTTCGCGCTGCCGGACCTGCCGGGGCTGGAGCTTCCCGGGCGCTTGGAGCTCGCCGGAGTCGGTCTCGTGTGCGCCGTCGACCCCGACCACGCTTCGCTGGGTCTGGAATCCGTGCTCAGCGCTTCGCTCCGGGTGCACATTCCCGCCCAATGGCCCCTGCTGCCCGGCAAGTTCGAGCTGGCGGACGTGGACGTCGAGTACGCGGTGACCTCGCCACGCCACTCGCCGAGCGTGCGCGCGCGACTGGGCGCCACCCTGCGCATCGGCGAGGCGATCGTCGGCGCATCGGTAGTGGTTCCCGAGCTCGACCTGGACGCCGGGCTGCTGCAGCCGCTCCCGCTGGTGGATGTCTTCCGCCTGTTCCTGCCGGACGCCACCATGCCGACCGGTGATGTCGAAGCGTTCAGCGCCTGGATCAACGCGCGCTCGAAGAGCTATGCCGTCAGCCTGGACGTGGCCGGGCCCTGGCGGATCTCGGACGCCGTCGCACTGACCGGGATGCGCCTGTCCGTCGAGGGCACCGGCAGCGGCCGTCCCGCAGGCCGGCTGCTCGCGGACCTGGCCGTGGGGCCGGCCACGTTGGCCCTCGAAGCCGCGTACGACAGCGGCCGGTGGAGTTTCACCGGGACCGCTCGGAACATCCGGCCGGGCGACCTCTTCGGTCTCTTCGGTGTGGCGCCACCGGCGCTGCTGAACGAGGTGACGGTCCACCAAGTCACACTGTCCTTCGACAGCGCCGGCCAGGCATTCGATGTGGTCTCTTCCTGCGCCTTTCCGCTGGGCGATGCCGACGCCACCCTTGACCTCGGGGTCCACCTCACGCGACGCCTCTCCGGCGGGTACGACAAGGAGGTCGCGGGCACGCTCACCGTCCTCGTACCGGACGGGGCCGGCGGCACACGTGCGCTGCGGTTCGATGTCTCCTACGAGGAGAGCGGCACCACCAGCGTGCTGACGGCCACGGCGGCCGCCACCCCGGGCGTGCCGCTGACCGACCTCGCCTCCGCGATCGGGCTGGAGCTGCCGCCCGGGCTCCCCTCCGGGCTGCTTCCCAGGCTGGAGGCGCTGGCGCTGCGGTACGCGTCTCCCGCCGGCCGGCTGCTGCTGGCGTCCGCCACGGCCGCCGGCGCGGGGGTCGTCCTCACGGCGGTACCGGGCAACGCGGAGCCCAACGGCCGCACCTGGGCCGCGCTGGTGGCCGCGTCCTTGTCGGCCCGGCTGTCGGACCTGCCGCTCCTGGCCGGCCAGGTACCCGCCGAGGCCGACCTGGGTGTCACCGGCGTACAGTTCCTGCTCGCCTCGGGCAGCCTCACGCCGGCGCAACTGGGCACGGTCAACGGCGATATCGCGGCCGTGGAGACCGCCACCGGAAAGCGCTTCCCCCGGCTCCCGCAGCCACCGGCCGGTCTCCCGAAAGGGGCCGTGCTCTCCCTCCCGTACGAGATCGCGGGCCGGGCACAGGAGCCCCTCGCCGTCGCCTTCGGCGGCGGTCAGAAGCAGCTCGCGGTCCGGAGCGGCGACAGTGCGCCGGGATCCGTCGCCTGGGCCGACATCGGCCGCTCCTTCGGACCACTGCACGTGCAGCGCATCGGCGCCGGCTTCGACTCCGGCAAGGTGCTGGTGCTGTTCGACGCGAGCATGGGTGCCGCCGGATTCACCCTCGGGGTGCTCGGCCTGGGCATCGCCCTGGACCTCGACACCATGAGCGTGGAGCCCCGCCTCCAAGGGCTCGCCATCGACCTGCGCCGCAACCCGCTGCACATCGCGGGCGCGCTCGTCAACGAGCAACCCCCGCCCACTGGCTACCAGATCATGGTCAAGGGCATGCTCGTCGTCGAGATGCCGAAGTTCGGGGCGGTGGCGCTCGGTGCGTACCAGCGCCGCGGCGACGGCATGACCTCGCTGTTCGCCTTCGGGCGGCTCACCGGTACGTTCGGCGGGCCGCCCCCCTTCCGCGTCACCGGCTTCGCCCTCGGCTTCGGCTACAACAGCGGCGTCCGCGTCCCGGAGCAGACCGAGATCGCCCAATTCCCGCTGGTCTCCGGGCTGGACGGCGGCCTCGACGACGACCCGCTCAAGACGCTCGCTCTGCTCACCGACGGGCCCCATCCCTGGGTCCGGCCCACCGAGGGGCAGATCTGGCTGGCCGGTGGCATCGACTTCACCTCCTTCGAGTTCGTCCAGGCACGCGTCCTGCTGCTGCTGGAAGCCGGCAACTCCCTGACCCTCGCGCTGATCGGACGCGCCACCGCGAGCTTTCCGAAGAAGGGCACGAAGAAGTACGCACGCGTCGGCGTCGACCTGCGCATCGTCTACCAGTCCGCGCGCGGCGAACTCGCCGCCACCGCACAGCTCGTGGACTCCTACGTCATCGACCCGTCCTGCGTGCTCACCGGTGGCTTCGCCTTCTACTCCTGGTTCGGACCGAGCCCGCACGCCGGGAACTTCGTCCTCACCGTCGGCGGTTACCACCCCGACTACGACAAGGCCAGGCCCGACTACTTCCCGGTCGTGCCCCGCCTCGGCTTCACCTGGTCGGTCGGCTCCGCCGTCACCGTCAGCGGCGGGGCGTACTTCGCGCTCACCCCCAACGCGGTGATGGCGGGCGGCTCGCTGGACGTGCGCTACAAGGCCGGCAACGTCGAGGCCTGGCTGACCGCGCGTGCCGATCTGCTGATCCAGTGGGCGCCCCTGCACTTCCGGGCCGGGATCTCGGTCCGCGTCGGCGCCCGGGTGAAGCTGCTGTTCACGGTCAGCGGCGAGATCGGCGCCTCGCTCGATCTGTGGGGGCCGCCCACCGGCGGCACGGTCACCGCGACGTTCGTCTTCATCACCGTCACCGTCGGGTTCGGCGCCGCGCTGTCCGGACCGGCGGCGCTCACCTGGGCCGAGTTCCGCACCCAGCTCCTGCCGCCCGAGGCACCGCTCACCGCGCACCCGCTCACCGGGCTGCGCACCGACTCCGACGCCGACCACGCGCTGCAGGCCGCCCGGATCAAGGCCGGTGCGGAGCCGTGGCTGGCCGACCCGGCGGGCTTCTCGTTCGCGGTCTCGACCGTGGTGCCCACGGCCCGGGTCCGGTTCAACGACCGCCCCCCGGAGGGCGGGAGCACCGTCGACATCCGGCCCATGAAACAGAAGCACGTCGACGGACTGCTGCACGTCACCGTCGAGTACAGCGACACCCGCCGCGGGCAGCGCGCTTCCTGGCGGTCGCTCCCCGACGAGGACCGGTGGCTGAGCGACCCGGTCCGCAGCAAGGTGCCCTTCGCGTTGTGGGGCGACCCCGACGTCCCCCAGGACAAGACCCTCGGTCAGGACCCGCTGCTCGAGCACCGCACCGGCCTGCACATCACCGTCCCCCCGCCCACGGTCAAAGGCCAGGACCTCGGGCCGATCGCCGAGGCCGACCTCGCCTGGGAGAAGCTCCACCCGGACGCCACCCTGCCGCTCGACCCGGATGCCGGACCCACCGGCTCTCCGGTCGCACTCGCCGATCCACTCGGGGCCGGAGTGGGCGTAGTCGCCCAACAGATCGCCAACCTGGCGGCGGGCTCGGCCCGCACCCGTATGCACGGCGTGCTCGCCGGGCTCTGCCCGGACATCCCGCTGTCCAACGGCACGGTGGGCGACTACGCCGAGCAGGCCCGTACCGCGGGACTCGACGCGGATCCGCTGCTGCTCACCCAGGACCCCGCACCGCCCGCCCCCGGACCCGTCGTCCTCGTCCTCGACGACACCACCGGCGCGATCCTGTCCGTCGACCCCGCGACGACCGCTGTCGTCGGCCGGGTGCCGCTCGGCCGGCCCGGGCCGTACCTGGCGGCGACCTCGGCGGACGGCGCGACGCTGTACGCGGCCGGGACGGATCCCCGGCAGCTGGAGGTCGTCGACGTCGTCGCGCAGCAGGTACGCGCACCGCGCACCGGTATCCAGTTGACCGGCCGGCCCACCCTGCTCGCGGTCAGGAAGGACGACTCCCGGGCGGTGCTGGCCCGTCCGGATCGCATCGCGGCCGCCTCCGTCGACCTGGCCGGGAGCGCGGAGCCGGTCCGTACCGATGTGGACCGGCAGGACGTGCAGGCTTTCGGCGGCATCGCGGTCGACGTCGAGGCGGGACGGCTGTACGTCAACGCCAACGACGGCAGCAAGACCGTCACCTACGACACCTCGGTGGGCTCGAAGCTCGGCACGGTGCACGGGCCCGCGACACCCACGTTCGTCACTCCCGGGGAGCCGGGCCGCGTGTATGTCTACGGGGCCGAGGCCAGCACCAACGGACAGGTGCAGCTGGTCGCCGTCCCCACGCCCGGAGACTGGTACCAGCCGTACAACTTCCCGGCCCGTGGCCGGGGACTGGCCCTGCTCACCAACTCGGCCCGGCGCGGCGTGATGCTGCGCGAGACCGGTGACGGCGGCCAGGTGGTGACGCTCTACGAGCGGCACGGCTCCACCAAGGACACCATCGCGGAATCCTCGGTGCCCATCGGCCCCGCCCCACGCGCCCTCGTCCTCGACCCCGCCGACCGCGCCTGGGTACTGCACACGGCGGCCGTGTCCGTGGTCGGCGGCGGCCGCCTGATCGGCGAACTCGGCCTCGGAGCCCGGCCGTTGTCGGTCACCTTCACCCCGGACGCCGCCCGCGCGTTCGTCGCCTGCGCCGACGCGAGCGTCGCCGTCGTCGAGATCCAGGACGACGCGCCGGTCCTCACCGAACGATGGCCGCTGCCTCCCGGCACCGTGGCGTCGGCCGCCCTCTACACCGTGTTCGCCGACCACTCCTTCGAAGGGGCCGCCCGATGACGGACCAGCGCCACGCGCCCGCCGCCGACCCCGGCTTCGTCCTGCGCTTCCAGGACAACCGCGAGCCCGCCGTCGACGCCGGGCGCTACCGGGTCAAGGCCACCCAGACCCTGCCCGGCGTGGTGGGGGACACCGGCGACTACCTCAAGCCGGTCGAGGAGATCTTCGAGGTCCGCGCACCGCAGTTCGCCCTCGCCGACGAGCAGGTACACGCCGCCAACCCGGCACCCGAGGCCCGCTCCGACTACTCCACGACCCTCGCGCACCTCACGCTCACCGACCCGCTCCTGCCGTGGATGCGCCGTCTGGACGAACCCGGCGCGCTGGAGGCCCCACCCGCCGAACCCTGGCTGGCGCTGCTGCTGTTCGCGGCCGGCGAGCTGCCCGGCGATCCCGAGTCCGCCGGGCTCACCGTGCCCCTGACCGCCGAGCAGCTGCTCGCCGACGCGCCGGGGGTGCGGCACCCACGCGTCCGGCAGATCGAGGGCGACCCGACCGCGATCTGCCACACCGTGGAGATCCCCGGCGACGTCTTCACGGCCGTCGTCCCGCGCACCGACGAACTGCGCCACCTGACCCACGTTCGAGAGGTGCGCACGGATGCCGGACTGCGCGGCGAACAGCTCGCCGAGGGCACCTACGCGGTCGTCCTCGCCAACCGGCTGCCCGACCGTGAACACCGGATCCGCTATGCCGCGCACCTCGTCGCGCTGGAAGGCTGCCGGTCCATCCTCGCCGACGCGGACGCCGGGCGGCTGACCGCCGGGGTACGCATCCGCCTGGCCGCACTGCGGAGCTGGTCGTTCCTCAGCGACCCCGCACCGGGCGGAGGCTTCCCCGGGCGGGTCCGGCACTTCCTCTTCGACCAGCAGCACAACGAACGCGACCTGTTGCTGCGCGTCCCCCAGCCCCCGCCCGAGCCGCCGGCCGGCGCCGACCCCGCCGCGTACGCCACGGCCCGGGCCCGGCTGGTGTCGGGCCGGGTTCCGCTGACGTACGGGCTGGAGACCGGGGAGCGGAGCTGTGCCTGGTACCGGGGGCCGTTCACCGCCGAGCCCGCGCAGCCCCTGCCGGCCGCGCCCGCCGCCGGCTGGACGAGCGCCGCACAGCTGATGGCGTACGAGAAGGCGTGGGGGCTGTTCGACGCGGGCTGGGGCGCGGCCTGGACCCTGGGACGCGCACTGGCGCTCGCGGACGCGGACTTCGCGGCCATGCTGACGGCCTGGCACGCGAAGGCCCGGACCCGGGCGGCGGCGCTGGCGCAGCGGCTGGCGGCGGTGGGGCTGGACGTCGCGGACTCCGGTGACGCACGTGCCCTCACCCCCCGCCCCTTCGGCACCCTGCTCGAAGAGCTCGCCGCCGGTGGCGCCGCCGCGCGGCTGCTGCGCGCCGGCACGCACCCGGACGGATCACGGCACACGCCCCCGCCCGAGCCGTTCCACCGCGCGCCCGCCGCCGGGCGGCGCGGGGCCGGCCGGGCCGCCCGTACCGCCGAGCTGCTCGCCGACCCACCGGACGCGCTCCGTACCGCTCTCACCGCCCAACTCGCCGACGCCGCCGCCCCGATCAGCGCATGGCTGCAGCGGCTGCGCCTGCTGCACACCCTCCCCTTCGCCGACCTGGTCCCCGACGAGCGTGCGCTGCCCGCCGAGTCCCTGCGCCTGTTCTACGTGGACCAGGGCTGGCTCACCGGGCTGGTCTCCGGCGCGGCCGGCATCGCCCTCACCGGCGAGACCGACGCCGCCCTCGCCCGGATCGCCGCGCCCTGGAACCGTACCGACGCGCAGGAGCCGACGCCGCGGGCGGGCGTGCTGATCCGCTCCGCCCTGGTGCACGAGTGCCCGGGGCTGCTCGTCCGCCCGTACCGGGGGCACGGCGAGGGCCGTACGCCGCTGGCCGTGCTGCGGCAGGACGCCCTCGGACCGGACGTCCTGCTGGTCCTCTTCGAGCAGGTGCCCGACGAGGTGGAGCTCGCCGAGCCGCCCGAGGGACTGTCCTTCGGCATCGATCTCGACCTGGACCGCAAGCGGGTCATCGACCTGCGGCGCGTCGACGCACCGGATGTCGCCCGGCAGATCGACAGCGAGGCGTTCCCGCGCCCCGTCGGCGACGACGGACTCGACGCCTACCTCCGCCCCGACCCCGCGGGCCGCCCTGCCGTTCTCGACCTGCGCCCGGCCGCCGCCGACCGGCTGCTGCGGAAACTCGGCACCCGGCTGACCGAACTCGGCCAGCAGGCCGCCGCCGAGTTCGGCCCCGCCGGGCTCGCCGTCCAGCTCGTCAACATGCCCCGCCGCCAGCTGATCACCCGTGCCGGGGCACCCCGATGACCGCGAACACCCCGAAGGAAGGGCAGGACAGCGCCGTGACGCCACCCTCTGCGGCACCGGGCTCGCAACCTCTCGTCGTCCCGATGCAGATCGAGGCGCTCACCGTCAACGAACGCGTCCGGTGCGCCGAGGTCTTCCAGCGCTGGCAGGCCAACTACGCGCTGACCCGGCTCAACCTCTCGCCCGAACCGCCCGCGTTCTCCAACGCCGACACCGCCTTCAACGCCGACCCCGGCCGCGAGGGCGTCTACCTGCACTGGCAGTTGCCGCAAGCCCTCACCCACGGTGTGGACGAGCGGGGCGACGGCGTCCCGGTCTTCCCGCTGGTGCCCAACCGCTGGCTCGTCGTCCGGCAGGCCGTCGCCGACAGCTCCGGGGCACGGACCGACACCGGCTGGATCGTCGAGAGCGACCACCTGGACCCGGCCCACGGCTCCAGCAGCTACCTGGACCGGGACGGCCGCCTCACCCGCATCGGCCGCCGTATCGACCTCGCCGACGGCGCATGGCGCGAACCCGGCACGCCCGGCGGCCTGTTCCTGACCGCCGTCGGCCCGGGGCTGCCGACCTTCGCCGCGTACCAGCCGTACAACCTCGACGTGTTCTCCGTGCACGACCGCACCGACGACCTCGACCCGGACACCGCCTATCAGCTCAACTACCTGGTCGCGGGCTGGTACGGCGACCCCGCCGCCGATCCGCTCGCCGGCGACCTCGCGCAACGGATGGCCGCGCTCGGCTGGACGGCCACCGGCACGGCGCCCGATGCCGCCCGCACGGTCTGCCATGGCACCGCGCTGGACGTGCGGTGGCAGCGCCGGGGCAGCGGCCTGCCCGCCTCCGACCGGCCCGACTATGTCACCGTCGCGGTCGGCAACAACACCGAGCACGCCACCAAGGCACTCAAGGAGTACGCGGCCCGCCGGGCCGGCTCCCCGCCCGAACTGGCCGCACTGCTGTCGGCGGTGCACTCCGGGGTGCTCGACCTGCTCGAAGAACCCGACGGCGAGATCCACGCCGAACGCGCCGTGCACGCCTCCTGGTTCACTCCCGAGCCCGGCGGATACACCTGGGTGCTGGAGGAGGCCGAGAAGCCGAAGCCCGTACGCCACCGCCGGCCCCGTACGGCACGGACCGCCCATGCCCGAGCTCTCGCCGAGCTGAACGCGGCCCAGGCAGCGCACGACGCCGCGGTACGGGACCTGATCGCGGCGCAGCGCCGCCTGTACGACCTGTGGTGGGCGGCGAACCTGCCGAAGGTGCCGGAGGCGCCGGGGGAGGAACCCGGTGCCTATCGCCGGGAGCTCAACGCGAAGGTGACCGCCGCGACCGCCGAGGCCAGGGCCACCCGCGATGCGGTGGCCGCCGCACGGCGGAACATCCCGTGGGGTGACACCCCCGACGAACTCGCCGACGCCATCCGCGACTACCAGGAGAAGCACGGCCTGCCCGGCGCCGAGGTCGTCCTCAAGCGTGCCGTCCTCCCCGACCACCACCGGCCCAACGACCCGGTCGTGGTCATCCGGGGGACGAAGGACCGTCCGATCCCGCCCGGCCCGGAGCAGCTGGCCGCCGCGGACCCGTACACCGTGCGCGAGGGCGGCTACGACGACAGCGAGCAGGACGCCGCCCCACCGCTGGTGTGCCGCTGGCCGGACGCGCTCGTCACCGGCGTACGGGTCACGGGCACCCCGGTCTCCGCGACCGACGACCAGACCCCGAAGCCGCCCCACCTCCCTTCCCCCGACGGACTGTCCGGCGTGCTGCCGGCCCTGCTGCGCGAGCTGTTCCACCTGGCCTCCGCCAATGCCCGTACGCTCGCGGCGGTCACCGGCTTCACCGGGGACGTGGTGGCCCTGGCGGCAGCCATGCGCACCCCGTGCACCCACGCCATCGGCACCCCCGGCGCGTACACCGCACAGTGGCGGCAGCCCTGGCAGCCGCTGTTCTTCGAGTGGAAGGTCGACTACTTCCCCATCGCATGGCAGGGCGAGCCGGGCGGCGGCGCACCAGGGCGCGACAACTGGAGCTTCGACGGCACCGAGTACCACTGGCTCGGCACCGGTGCCCACTCCGTCCCGGTCACGCTCAGCGGCCGGCAGTTCCTCACCCCGGCCCCCGCGCAGACCCTGGCCGCCGCGCTGCGCCAGTACGCCCGCACCCATCCGGGGCCGGGCGCCGGCGCGTTGCGGGCACTGGCCCGGCAGGTCGAGGAGGACGCCGACTGGTTCTCCCAGCCCCTGGCCGGCTTCACCGAACAGCTCACCGCCAGGGCCGCCACCCCGGCCGCCCTCGACCCGCACGCCGAGCTGCCGGCCGACCTGCGCACCGCGCTCAGCGAGGCCGCCGCCCGTACCCTGCCGCCCGACCCGGGTGCCCTCCCGCGCCCGTTCACCGGCTGGAACCCGAGCCCGTACCAGCCGCTGCGCGCAGGGCAGTTCGCCTTCGCCCGGCTCGCCGTCATCGACCGCTTCGGACACGCCCTGCCCGCGATCTTCCCGGACCCGCACGCCCTGCGGTTCGCACCCGGCAACGAGCCCGGGGACGTCATCGGCGTCGGCGTGCCCGCACGCCGCTTCGCGCCCGAGCTGCCCGAAGAGCTCACTCCCTCCCTGAAGGACCCCGGGAATCCGGGCCAGGGCCACTGGACCATCAACCCGCCCACCTGGTACCGCTTCACCCAGCTCACCCCACGACTGACCCAGCCCGCCCGCGCCGGCTTCACCCTGCTCGACGCCCGCAACGACCTCAACCCGGTCCTCACCGCGAGCGACCCCGGCACCACCCCCGTCTCCGCCTGGCTGGTCCCCGGCTACCTCGACCGCGCACTGTACGCATACGGGCCCGACGGCGCCCCGCTCGGCGAGCTGCGCACCACCCTGCCGCCGAGCGGCGTCCCACGGGTGACGTGGCACGCGCTGCCGTACTCGCGGTACCGCACGCTCGACGACCTGCGCGACAACTACCCGCACCTGCACGGCTTCCTGACCGCGCTGGTCGCCCCCGACCGGGGCCCGGCCGCGCTCCGTTCCCTCCTCGCGGTCATCGACCGCACACTGTCCACCACCGCCCCGACCGGTGACGCGGCACCCCCGTACACCCCGAGCGTGCTCGTCGGCCGTCCGCTGGCACTGATGCGGGTACGCTTCGGCCTTGATCTCGACGGGCCGCCGTACGCCGACCCCGCGTGGCAGAACCTGCGCGATCCGCAGGCACCGGAATACCCCGGCTACCGCTGGCCCGTCCGGCTCGGCGAACGCAACGAGCTCACGGACGGGCTGGTGGGCTACTTCCACGGGGAGCACCGCACCACCGACTACCGCATCCTGCACACAGTGCTGAGTGACGCCGAACTCCCCGAGGAGGCACGGAACTACTTCGACCCGATCGGCACCGGCGCATCGCTGAAACTCCCGGCCAGGCCGCCGGGCAGCGACCCGGACCACCACAACGCCGCCTTCCTCACCCTGCTCGCCGACCCGCGCGGCACAGTGCACGCCACCACCGACGTCCTGCCGTGTGCCGAGGTCCGCCTGCCCGCCCGGCTGGTGGAACCGCCGCTCGCCCAGCTCCCGGTGTCCTTCCGGCTGGGGCCGCTGCCGGTGAGCGCCTACGCACCGGGCCCGGAAGCGGTACGCGCCGGGGAGCCGCCCGCGCTCGTCCTGCCGCGCCCCTCGGACCGCTACGGCACCTGGACCTGGGTGCAGAACGAGACCGCCGACGCGTGGAGCGAGACCGCCACACACGCCTCCGACGGCGAACCTCGCCACCCGCACCCGGCCCCCGACCTGCGCACCGGCCGCCTCACCCTGCGCCCGACCAGCGACGCCGACCAGACCGAAGGAGACCGCCGATGACCGACGCGTCCACGCCGTGTGTGCTCAGCTACGCGCTGACAACCGTCCCCAATCCGCTGACCGTCAGCCCGCCCAAGGTCGGCCCCGGCAACGAGGACGAGCTGGCCTACGGGGCCATCGACCTCGTCATCTCCAACAGCGGCAGCACGCCGGTGCGGTGCAGCCGTATCGCGATCGTGCTGCCGGTGGGTTCGCTAGCCCAGGACCTGGCGCTCAAGGGAGAGGGCATCTCGGGGTACGTCGAGCCCTCGTCGGGCTGGACGATCGTCGGTCCGCAGCCGGACGTGCTGCTCGCCGTGCCGACAGCCGAGACGGCGGTGTTCCCGGCGGCGGGGGAGACGACGGGCGAACCGTCGAAGGTGCGGTTCAGCGTGGAGCCGAGGGGCGGGGCGAGCGAGGTCACGGTCGACGGGCTGTACATCACCTTGAAGAACATCGCGGTGAGCAACAAGACGGGTGTCGCCCGGATCGGGATCGAGGAGTGGGCGACCACCGGGTCCACCATCCCGACCACGCCCAACTCCGGGGTGCTGGAGGTCGCGAAGTTCCCGTTCCGGAGCGGGGCGGATCCCTCGCCGGGGGTCGGGCGGGCGCTGGTGGCCGTCACCGGGGTCGGTGGGCCGCCGGCGACACGGATCGGGGCAGGGGCGCCGGTACGGCTGGAGTGGCACCATGCGCGCGGCGACAACCACGAGTTGTACATGGACGGGGAGCGGGTGACGGATTCCTCGATCGCGGGCGGGAGCGCGTACCCGGTGGCGGCCGGCCGGATGGCACGGGACACGGCGTTCGCACTGAAGACGGTGACGCCGACGCCGGACGGTGGGTATGTGACCCGGTGGGACCACCTGACGGTGTGTGTCACGGACCAGACGCTGGCGAGCCTGACGGTGAGCGGGCCGCTGACCGCCCAGGGCGCGGTGAAGGCCGAGCAGGCACTCGAGGTGACCGGAGCGGTGACCGCGAAGAGCACGCTGGGCGTCACGGGCAACACGACCGTCTCGGGGACGCTCGGGGTTGCGGGGAAGCTGACCGCGGACGGGGACGTCCAGGTCAACCAGGCGTTCAAGACGGGTTCGGCCGGCGAGTCGGTGTTCTACCACAACGTCACCGTCTACACGCCCAACAAGCTCATCGCGGGGCAGGACTTGCAGGTCAACGGCACGGTCACCGGGGGCCTCAGCGTAGCGGGGACGCTCTCCGCCGCCAGACTGTCGGCATCGCAGGACATCACCCGGAACGGCAAGGGTGCCATCTGCCACAACGACACGATCGGCCTCAAGAACACCAGGTATCCGGGATGGCTCTACGCCGCCAACGACTATTTCGACTACGACGGTGACCGGGCACGTGTGTTCAGGTGGAAGCCAGGCAATCGCGTGAACTCGGACGAATGGCAGGTGTCCCGGGACTCCACCGGCACAACGCTGGACGCGCCGGAGAACGCGGACAGCGGGGGAGCAGCACAGGCTGACGACGCGCCACGGGCCGACCCCGACAGCACGCCCAACTGAGCGGGCGGGGTGGGCTTGGTTCGCTTTGCCGGACTTCAGCAGTGAACGATCGGAGGGCATCATGGAATACGCCACAGAGTGCAACCCGGTAGACGTGAAAATGGCGGGCGGCCACGAATTCCGCATCACCCCCTCGAGCGAAGCGGAAAGGAAGCGGCTCGGCCTGTGGTTCCAGCGCTCCGACACGCAGCCGACCGGCGCCTACGCCAATGCCGATGAACCCATCGTGATCGAGGTCTCCGGTATCCCGGCGGGGACGACGATGGAAGCTGTTGTCGGGACCCACGGGTATGGCGGTTTCCTCCAGGAGGGCACAGAAGATCCGCGCACTTATCAACTCGCCGCGGGAGTCAATAAAATCCAGGACGCCACCGGCGGTCTGGTCTGGATCCGCGCGGTTTCCGACATGTGGTCTGCGAAAGCCTCGGCGCGCATCGAGATCACCGGTTCGGGTATCCGGCGCGTCCCGGTCTACCGGCAGGGTGAGCACACTCCCGCCGACTGGCCGTGGATGCTCGATCACGCGGAGATGAAGGAGAACCGCTCCCCTGTCCAACTGGTCGGTGAGCAAACCGTGCTCACCGTGTGGCGTGAGAGCGCGCTGCGCCACCGGGACCAGAACCCTGACGAGCTGCTGAACGCGTGGGAACGTATCCAGCAGTTCGAGGACGGTGTGAGCGGACAGGACGGTCGTACCGCCCGCGACATGAGGACGCCCCTGTGGATCCTGGTGTCCGAGAAAGTGGACGGAAATCCGAACGCGTCCAACTTCCGAGTCTCCCTCCCGAACAGCTGGGGCTACGACCGGCTGATGCTCACGGTCAAGGGGTTGAACGATTCCTGGGGCATCTGGCATGAACTGGGCCATATGCATCAGCAGATCTCCTGGACGCCGGGTGTCCTCGACGAGACAAGCGTGAACATCTACTCGTTGGCTGTTCAGCGCGCGTTGGGCCAGAAGTCCCGGGCAGCGGACTCCAACGATGCGGCGCAGACGTACCTGGCCATCCCGGAAGCGGAGAAAGACATCGCCAAGGCCGACCTCTTCGTCCGCCTCGTGATGCACGAACAGCTCCGTCTGGCTTTCGGGGAAGGGTACTACCCCAACTTCCACAAGGAGGCGCGTGCGAACGGGAACAGCGCTCTGTACCAAGGAGACGCCCAGTACCGGAAGTACTTCATGCTGACCGCTTCCAAGGCTGCGGGGAAGGACCTCACGGGCTTCTTCGTCAGGTGGGGAATGAAGCCCGACGCCAGGACGCGCGAGGCCATCGCCGCGCTGAAACTCCCGGCACCCGACCATGACCTCACCACGCTCCGTCTGCCCGCGTACTCCGCAGGATTCGGCGAGAACATCCTGCAGGTCCCGGGGTCCGGCAGTACGCCGAACACGGGGGGAATACTGGATCTTCTCGGGCGGCCGGTACGCCAGGCTCGCGGTGGGAGCCGACGGATCAAGCCGTATCGTGGTGTCCTGGCGGGATGTGACGACCGGCAACTGGCCCTCCCTGCGGGGAAGGACCCAGGTGGATGCCTCTCTGGCGGTTCCCGGCACCAGCGGCGAGTACTACATCTTCAGTGGCGACCAGTACGCCAAGATCAAGCTCACCGGCACCACGGACACCCATCTCCAGGACTGGCGCAGCATCTCGGACAACTGGCCCTCCCTCAAAGGACGAAGCACCCTCGACTCGGTGATGCAGGTGCCCGGCTCGGCCACCGGCACCGGCGCCCAGTACTGGGTCTTGTCCGACGACGAGTACACCAGGATCGAACTCAGGGGAACGCGGGACACCAGCCTGCAGTCGTGGAGGCCCAAGGGTGCGGACTGGCCCCTCCTGCGGCCTCCGCTGCCCGGTGACGAGGCCGACACGGACCCGGATGCCGAGCAGCAGGGCGTCTGAATGATCGTGTGAGCCGGCGGTTGCGACGAGCCGGTCAGGGCCTGCCCCGGGCCCTGACCGGCCGGTCGTACATCACCGCCGGGAACGCCCGGCAACCCTCGGTCAGCGGGCACGAGGGCCTGTACGCGATGCAGGCCATCTCTCCCGCCACCGGCCGGAGTTCATGCCCCCCCGAATCAAACGATCACGTTCGACAAGCGGATGGTGTCTGAGAAAACCTCACTGAATCAGTTCAATGTACGGATGGTCTGGGGATGCCGGGCAGATGTGAAATTGCATGCCATAGCCCCCGGCGAGGACGACCCTGGTGAAGTTCGCCGGGGGATTTCCCTGCGGCAGGGGCGGTGTGTCGCCGGCCTGGTCCTCGATGGGGGCCCAGCTCTCGCTGCCACCGTCCCATTCGGTCGAGGCGATCGTCAGCAGCGGGTCCATCTCGGTGTCGCACCCGGGGCAGCGCCGGGGCATGGGGTCGGTGAGGCCCCAGTTGCTCCAGCCGCCGACCTTCCAACCGGGGGAGACCGAGAGGTGGTTCAGGTAGAACTCCTCCGGGGCGGGCTCGTAGGAGCCGTCCACCGCTGATCCGGCCGCCTGCCACCTGTTCCAGTCGCCCAGTTGCTCCTGCAGCTCCTTGCTGAGCTCCAGGAAGTTCGGGTACTCGGTGACCTGCTCCGGTGTGAACAGGCAGGGCTCGGGCAGGTAGTCGGAGAACTGGATCGCGGAGGGCTCGGGAGGGGCGCCGAGGACCTCGGTGACCTCGGTGGCGGACCGCCAGAGCAGTACGGGCCTGGGGTTCGCCGGGTGGTCGAAGGGACACCAGAGGACCTGGAGGAGATCGGCCTCGGACGGCCCGAGCGTGCAGAGTTGAGGAATGTCACGCACGTACAGCTGGGCCACGGGCAGCATGGCGACCGGGCCCTCGGGCCACGGGCGGCCGGCCTGGAGCCGGTTGTCGGTCGCCAGTTCCTGGAGCGTGGCCCAGGGGCCCTGAGGTTCGCGGCGCCGCCGGTCTTCTATCGCCGCCCGGTGGCGACGCAGCAGCCGCACGTCCTTTGGCGAGGGGCCTGCGCTCGCACCGTGTCCTTCGTGCGGCTCGTCGCAGTGCGGCCACGGCTCGTCGGCGGGCCACAGCAGCGGCCCGCCGACGGAACTGTCGTGCACCGACGGTGGCCCGGGGCGGGGGTGCAACCGGGTCGCCGTGCGCGCTAGCGGGGCCAGTTGAGGGAAGAGCGCGGTGACGTCGAGCGGCCGCGGCGGGCTGGTGCGACTCATACTGACTCCCGTAGGCACTAACTGGTTGAGATCAGTTTCCGAGGTTGAGCAGCCCGGTGTTCCCCTTGGTGTTGGTGACGCCGGTGAGGGGCAGCAGACTCTGCGTTCCGTCCGCCCGCTGAATCGCGGCGCTCATGGTGACGCCCGTGGGGATCGTGCTGGCATCGTTCTTGTAGAGAGGTATCACCTGGTAGTAGACCGCATCGTCCGGCCCCATGGTGGTCGCCTCGACCGCTTCCTTCACCTCCTTCTCGTAGGTCCGCATGCTGGGTGTTCCGGTGTTCATCCCCACCTGCCAGCAGGGGACGAGGTTGTCCTGTCCGCCGTCCCGTACCTGCCCTTTCCCGCCGAGGATGTTGGCGATCAGGTGGCACCGGGCGAGCCCGTACGGTGCTGGGGTACCGGGCGCGGTGTGCGGGCGGGCGAATTCCTGTGCGTCCTGCCAGCCGGTGATGTTCCCGGAAGCCAGGCTGCCGCCGCCGAGTTTCTTCCGCAGGCAGGCTTGCGCACCGGCTGCCCGGGTACCGGCCGGGCTGGTCGGGTCGGTCTGGTTGCGGTGCGGGACCGGTTGGGTGCTGTTGAGGATCCACCCGTCGCCGGAATTGGCCTGCATCATCTTCAGGCATGCGGCCTTCGGCTTGGTGAGGCGCTCCGTTCTGCGCGCCGGCTCCGCAACGCAGATGTCGCCGTTCAGGAACTGGAAGTGGGATACGCCGGGATCGACCTCGGCTGTGTAGAGTCCCTCGTCCTGGTTCTTATCGCTCGTGTAGCCGCCCTGCCAGCTGCCGCGCAAGGCAAGGTTGCCTTGACTGGTGTACTCGTGGGCGTAGTTGTTCGGCCCCTTGATGGTGACGCGCCACTTGTAGCCGATGGCTGACCCGCCCAAGACATCGAACCCGGTCTCCATGGCGAACGGGTGGTGGTTGGACTTCTCCTTGAGCCTGACCCAGGTGATGCCGCATGGTCTGGGCTCGGCGGCCTTGAGCTGGGTCTTGGCCTGCTGGGCGGCGCGGCGCATCACAAGGTCCTTGTGGGCCGCCGGGATGGAAATGGTCTTCCCGTCGGCCAGCCGCACGGTGACGTTGCCCGCGCGGTCCGGCGTTGTGGTGACCAGCTCTGTCACCCGCACCGTGGTCATCTTGGACGTGATGGTGTGTTCCGTCGGGCCTTCCGTGACGGCGCTCCCGCGGTCGGCGGGGTACGTGGGCGCGGAGGCGGCCGTCGCTGTGCCACCACTGAACGCGACAGCGGCGGCCGTCGCGGCCACCGTCGCCCCTGACTGGGCACGGCGCAGCCTGTTCGGCTTTCGGCCCCGCCCTCCGCGGTGGCGACGTAAACCTGGTATGGACATGTTCATCCTCTTCTCCGTGTCTTCCGGTTGATACGGTCTCGGTTCGCGTACCGGATGCGCTCGGGGGGCATGCGGACGTCGCCGGGCCGCTGACATGGTCTTCTCGATCGAAATGTCCGCCTCTTGCCCAGACGGAACCCCCAGAGGGCAGGCGCGCCACCTTTGCCGCAGTCCCCTCATCGCGCTGGTGACGGCCTGCTTCCGTCGTTCTTAGGGCTGTTTGGGCAAGCGCACAAATATCGAGGCCACCCCGGCCGCCGAAGGCACTCGATTTCGGAATACGCGAATTGGCTGAATGCCGTGACTATTTGATGGCGGTCGGCCGCGCCGGCAGATCATGAAGGAACTGGTCCGAAACTCACTGATTGCCGGGGGCGTGGCAGCAGATTCACGGCCAAGCAGCCATCTCCACACTGATTGCGGCGGACTATATCTCCGCACATGAAATTCTGATGAAACCGTTCAAGGAAAGCCTGTCGAACCGTCCATGAAAGACCACGGGTTGCGCCCCAAAACCGACCGATTCCGTCATCGTCACTCCGCCTCTGCCGACGCTAAGTTCATCCTGATCAAGAACCATCCACCATCACACCGACCACACCACCGGCCGGGACTCCCCCTTGCCCCAACGCGGAGCCTGGTCCAAGGGGGATGAGCACGATGCGTCATTCACGATCATCCGGCCTCTGGAGAAGAGGGCTGACAGTCCTCACCGCGCTCGCTGCCTCCGCGCTCGCCGCTACAACGGCGACGACCGCTCCGGCCGCGGCAGCTCCGGCTGCGGTCAAGCCGGCCACTCCGGCGGCCGGTCAACCCAAGCCCGGCGATTCCTGTACGTCGGCCGACCTCGGCAAGCGCTACCCGTACATCAAGTCCACGCAGGTCGTTCCGACGATCACGCATTTCAAGGGCTGGTACGTCACCGAGGGGTCGACAGGCTCCCAGACAATCGAGACCAGCACACAGACCGTGGTCACGGTCCAGGTCGGCCTCTCCGCCAACATCCAGGGCAGCTTCCAGGTCGAGCTGCTCGGCCAGGTGGGCGGGACCCTGGGCCTGAACGTGCAGATATCTTCCAGTACCACCAGCAGTGAGTCCAAGTCGATCTCCTGGGACTTCCGCAGACCCGGCTACTACGCCCTATACGAGGGGACCCGCAAGGTCACCGGGCAGTACGGCAGCCTGAACTGCAACCGCGTCGACACCGGCAACGGCACCTACGCCACCAAGTGGGTCGATGGGCCCGAGAGCGGCAGCTACACCACCTACACCACCCTCGAAGAAGGCGCGGTCCGCTGCGAGGACACCGTCCCGGCCGGCAGCATCATGCGCAAGGCACAGGACCTCCTCGACTGCGGCTCCCCCGCCGCCACCGCGAAGCACCCGGCCGGACCGGTCCCCTCGGCCAAGGCCGACCAGGCCAAGCACGACGCCGACAACGCTGCCACAGCCGCCAAGGCCGCCCAGAGGATGAAGGCCACCCAGGCCGCCAAGCCCGCCCCGCGCGCCGCCCTGAACTGCCAACCCGCCGTCTACAGGATCGACGTCCCCGGCAAGCCCCTGAACTGGAGCGCACCGCTCCTGGCCAACGACGGCATCCGCCTGCGCCAGTCCAATTGGACCAGTGCCCACCTCGACAACTGGCGGCTGTGCAATGTGACGGAGAACAACGGGGTCATCGAGGCGTCCCTGTGGAACTGGGGCAACGGCGGTTGCGCGACCGTCCCGGCGAACATCGCCAACCTGGAACAGGCATACCTGACGACGGCCACCTGCGGGGAGGACGACCTCCAGCGGTTCTACATCTACCGCGACGTACCCGGCAGCTCGAAGATCGGTGTGCAGAACAAGTACACCGGCTCCATGATGGGCCACGACCGGTACGCGGACGGTGAGCTCATCCGCCAATACTCCAGCGGCAGGCAGGACGGTACGGGTACGTACAACCTGACCGGAGTCTGACGGCCCCCACCCCGTGAGCGCGGCCCCGCACGTGAACCCCCGGCCTCCCGGTTCCGTGCGGGGCCCTGCGCGTCTCTACCCCGAGCCCAGCCTCGGGGACCGGTGCCCGCGGTCGAACGTCCCCTGCTGCATACGGCGAACCCCTGCCCAGAGCGGTGCGCGCTTCAACTCGACGACAGGATCGAGGTCAACTCACGCGTATACGAGGCCGGTTGATGGTGACCAACGAGTTCTCGTCTCGGTTCGCCACCGACCCATCAGACAGGCCCTAGGCGTCTGGCCCGGGAAGGCGCCACCCCCCCAGCTGGCCGAGGAAACCGGCTGCTTTGGCCGCCTTGCCCCCGACGGGTACGTTGTAGCCCTTGTGGCGCAGGTACTGCTGGCGTCCCACGACCACGCCTGGGCCGGGCCGGCTGGTCGGTGCGCGTGCCCTTCGCGTGCGGTCGACTCGGGTCCGGCTCGGTTCGGGTCAGTGGATGTCGTGCGGGGTGCGCCGGTAGGTGGAGCGCCGGTCCTCGATGTCGGCCCAGCGGTCGCCGTAGACGGTCTCGGTGATGCCCGGTTCGCGGAGGAAGGCGTGCGGGAAGCCCAGCGGGACCGCACTGGTGGCGTCGAGGCGTTCGACGGCATCCGCGTCGAGCCGGACCTCGACGGCGGCGAGGTTGTCGGCCAGCTGGCTCTCCTTGGTGGCGCCGATGAGGGGGATGATGTTGCCGGGGCACTGGCGCAGCCAGGCCAGGGCCACCTGGGCCGGGCTCCAGCCGCCCTGTTCGGCGACCTCCAGGACGGCGGTGATCGTCTCGTCCTCGTTGTGGTCCTGGAAGGTGGCCGCGTCCTCGGTGGTCAGCCGGCCGGTCTCGCCGCTTCGGTACTTGCCGGTGAGCTTGCCGGCCGCGAGCGGGGCCCAGGCCAGCACCGCCAGGTCGAAGGCGCGGGCCTGCGGCAGCAGTTCGCGTTCCACGGTCCGCTCCAGCAGGTTGTAGCGGAGCTGGGAGCCGGCGAACGCGGTCCAGCCGCGCAGTTCGGCGAGGGTGTTGGCCTGCGCGATCTCCCAGGCGGGCCAGTCCGACACGCCGAGGTAGAGCACCTTGCCGGAGCGCACGAGGTCGTCCAGGGCGCGCATGACCTCCTCGACGGGGGTGAAGTTGTCCCGGGCGTGCACCCACAGCACGTCGAGGCGGTCGGTGTTCAGCCGGCGCAGGCTGGCCTCGACGGACTGCACCAGGTTCTTGCGGTGGTTGCCGCCGGCGTTGACGTCGCCGCTCGCGGTGGCGCAGGTGTACTTGCTGGCCAGCACGAACCGGTCCCGGCGGTCGGCGAGCAGTTCGCCGAGCATGGTCTCGGAGGTGCCGCCGGTGTAGTTGTTGGCGGTGTCGAGGAAGTTGCCGCCGGCCTCGGCGTAGGCGTCGAGGATGCGGGCACTGGTGTCCTTGGCGGTGCCCCAGCCCCAGTCCTCGCCGAAGGTCATGGTGCCCAGGGCCAGTTCGCTCACCCGCAGGCCGGTCCTGCCGAACAGTGTGTACCGCATGTGTTCCCCTCTGGTCGGTGGTGGATCACACGCTAGGAGCTGGAGCGCGCTCGAAGGCAAGCCGACATTCCCGCCGACGGGTGGCCGGAGGGCGCGGGTGGTGCGGCGCCTCCCGGCCGGTCCTGCGGGCGAAGGTGGGCCTGATCCTCTTCCTGTGGCTATGAAGCGCCTGTGAGGGGGCCGCCGGTCATCCCGCGTGCACCCGGCGGTTCTTCGTGAGGGTGCGAACGGTGGAACGGGCTGTGCGCGCGGTGTCGATCACGGTGGTGCGGGCTCGGTGTGCGGCTTCCCGTGCGGGTCCGAGTGAGCGTCGCCCTGGGCCGCGTCGCAGGAGGTCCTCGTACAGGTCGAGGTGTCGCTCGGCTATGCGGGCAGGGGCGAAGCGGGCGGAGTTCTTCCGGGCGGCCTCGCCCATCTGCCGGCGCAGCGCGTCGTTGTCCACGAGTTCGAGCAGGGCGGCTGCGACGGCTCGTGGGTCGCCGGGGAGGACAAGGCGTCCGTCGACGCGGTCTGTGATGATCTCGCGTGGCCCGACGGGGCAGTCGGTGGAGACGACGGGCAGACCGCAGCGCATGGCCTCGACGAGGGTCATGCCGAACGATTCCCGGTCGGAGGTGGAGACCGCGAGGGAACCTTTGGCCCATTCGGCTTCCATCCGTTCGGCGCTGCCCATGAGGTGGACGTGTCGGGTCAGGCCGAGTTCGTGGATCAGGGCGGAGAGGTTCGCCCTCTCGTTGCCGGTGTGGTCGCCGCTGCCGAAGATGCGTAGCTGCCAGTCGGGGTGGGCGGCGGCGACCTCGGCGAATGCGTGGATGAGGACGTCGTAGCGTTTCACCGGAGTGAGCCGTCCTGCCGCCACGATGATCTTGCTGGTGTCGTCGGGCCGGCTCGTGGGGGCGGCGGGAACGCTGTTCGGCACGGCTTCCACCCTCAGGCCGGGCAGGGCGAGCCGCCGGTAGCTGGACGCGTCGGCGTCGGTCACGGTGGTGAGGGCGTCCAGCAGCCGGTAGCGGTGGCGTATCTCGTGCCGCATGGACCGGCCGTGGCCCGCGAAGGTCAGGTGCTCCTGCCCTACGCGGATGGCGTCGTGGTGTGCCTGGCGGGCGATGTGCACGTTCAGACCCGGCCTGGTTCCGACCACCACGTCGGCGTCCAGACCCGACAGGTACCGGCCGATCCTTTCGTCCGTGAGCCGGCTGTACTGCTTGTGCCGGCCGTCCGCACGGGGAAAATCCCTGGCGGGCCGGGCGTGCCGGGAGTCGTCGGCGTCACTGTCGGCGGTGGTCGTGCGCAAGTCGACCAGAGGGGTCAGCCGCACGTTGGGGGGCGCGCCCATGGTCGGCACGCTGCGGTGGCGGAGGACCGAGATGATCTCGACGTCGTGGTGCTCCGCGAGTGCCGCGGCGAGGTTGAACGTCGACCTGATCGTTCCACCGATGCCGTAGGCGTTGTGAAGGAGGAAGGAGATGCGCATGGGGCGGCACGTCTTTCGCTGGGGCACGGGGTTCTTCGGCCAGGAGATGCCGGCCGTACGTCACGTGGGCCGGGACTTGAGGAATCGCTCACGGCTGACGAGTGGGTGGTGCGAGGGCGGCTGTCCGGCGGACGGTCGGTGCGACCTCAGGGGTGGTAGACGGTGCCGGGCTGCGGGCGGGCGGGGGAGAGGAGTTGGGGGACGGTGACGAAGGTGTATCCGCGGGAGCGGAGTTCGTCGATGATCCTCGGGACGGCGGGGACGGTGCCGTCGTAGATGTCGTGGAGGAGGATGATGCCGTCGCGGGTGGCCTGCTGGAGTATGCGGTCGCCGATGAGCTTGGTGTCGGTGGTGGCGTAGTCGCTCGCGGTGGCGTTCCACAGGACCTCGGACAGGCCGAGGGACGTGGCTACCGCATGCACCTTGTCGTTGGTGCCGCCCTGGGGCGGGCGCATGAGGGTGGGTGCCTTGCCGGTGATGTTCTTGATCGCGTCCTGGGTGCGGCCGAGTTCGTCGCGGATCCGATCGTCGGATATCTGGTCGAGGCGCTCGTGGCTCCAGGTGTGGTTGCCGATCTCGTGTCCCTCGGCGGCTTCCCGGCGCACCAGGTCCGGGTACGGGACGACGTGGTTCTTGCCGAGCAGGAAGAAGGTGGCATGCACCCTCTTCTCCTTGAGGATGTCCAGGAGCCGAGGGGTGTGCGGCCCGGGGCCGGCGTCGAAGGTCAGCGCGATGCACTTCGCCTTCGAGCAGTCCACCGCCTGGCCACTGCCGTCCGCCGCCTCCGTCATCGCGGCCCTGGCGTTGCCGTCGGCCTGGGCCCGCGCCTCGGCGGGCGTGGTGCGCCCCTGACCGCAGCCGGCAAGGAACGCGCCGCTGACGACCAGGCCGAGGGCCACGGATACGACCCGACGCCGGCCGGCCCGGCCGCGCCGGTGGAGCTCGTGGAGCCGGTGGAGCCGCCCGACCCAACCGGGGTGGGCCGGCTGGCCGGGATGTTCTGCATGGCCGGATAGGTAAAGCATGGGAGAGAGCCCTCCGGGGCTGGTCACGGGAGATGGACGAGAGGCAGCCGGCGTCCGGCCGGGCCAGCAGCATGCGGGACCGATCCCAAAGACCAGCTAAAGATCCTGAAGATCCTCTTTAGGAATCAGACAAATGCCGTGCAACTCTTGGACGCATGAACGGCATCCTGATCGTCGAGGACGACCCTCAGCTCGGCCCCGCCCTGCGCCGCGGACTCACCGCCGAGGGGTACCGCGTCGAGCTCGTCGGCGACGGCAGGCTGGGGCTGGAACGAGCCCTGACCGGCGATCACGCGGTGATCGTGCTGGACCTCATGCTCCCCGGCCTGAACGGCTACCGGATCTGCTCCGCCCTGCGCGCCGCGGGTGTGGACACGCCCGTCCTGATGCTCACCGCGAAGGACGGCGAGCACGACGAGGCCGAGGGCCTGGACACCGGCGCCGACGACTACCTCGTCAAACCGTTCTCCTCCGTCGTCCTCCTCGCCCGGCTCCGCGCCCTGCTGCGCAGGGGAGCCACGGGTACCGACGGGCGCTCCCTCCTGCGCGCCGGGGACCTGTGGGTGGACCTCGCCGGTCGCCGGGCCGGCCGCGGGGCCTCGGAGCTCGCCCTCACGCCCAAGGAGTTCGCGATCCTCGCCTGTCTGATGCACACCCCGGACCGGGCGGTGTCGAAGGAGGCCATCCTCGACGAGGTGTGGGACCCGGCCTACAGGGGAGGCACCGCCATCGTCGAGGTGTACGTCTCCACACTGCGCAAGAAGGCCGACGCCCCCTTCGGTACGCACAGCATCGAGACCGTCCGCGGCAGCGGCTACCGCCTCAACAGCGGCCAGGAACACCGCGATGCCTGAGCGCCGCAGTCCCGCGGGCACGCGCCGGGTGCCGGCGCCCCTGCGCCGGCTGCCCGCCCAGCTGCGCACCGCGCTCGTGGCCGGTCTCGCCGCCCTCCTCCTGTCCGGCGGCGCCGCGTGGTGGTTCCGCCAGTACGTCCACGACGCCGTCTACCAGGAGTCCGACCAGCGCGCGATCGAGCTGTCCCTGCGGCTGGCCGGCCAGGCGGCCACCGGCTGGAAGGGCACCTCCGCCAGTCCCGGCGACGGGACGTTCCTCCAGATCGACCGGACGGGCCGGATCGTCACCGGGTCGGGAGGCGCCCTGGACCTCGCGGACCTGCCGGCACTGCTCCCGCCGCCACCCCCGGGCCCGCCACCGGGCAAGGCCGTCGGCCAGCCGCGGGACGGCACCGTCCGCCTCCGAGGAGTCGACGAGGCGGAGCGCGCCCGTTTCCACCTCCCCGATGGCAGCCTGCGGCCGATCTCCGGCGGCTTCCCCGAAGCGAAGGACCTGTCCGCCCACACCGAGGCCCACTACCTCTCGCACCGCCTCATCAAAGTAGTCGCCACCCCCGTGACGGCTCCCGCGGGACGGTGCGAGCACCCCACCGAGCCCGACGGATCCTGCCGGTCCACGCTCTATGTCCTCGTGGCCCCCTACGTCGCCGAGTACGTGGCCGGCACACTCACCCTCCCCTTGGCACTCGGCGTCCCCGCCGCCGCGCTGGCGGTCGCCACGACGGCCTGGGCCGTCACCCGGCGCTCGCTGCGCCCCGTCGAGGCGATCCGCCGCGAGGTCGCCGAGATCAACGACTCCAGCCTCGACCGCCGGGTGCCGGTCCCCGAGGGCCGCGACCCCATCCGCTCCCTCGCCCGGACGACCAACACCACGCTCGACCGCCTGGAGGACGCGGTCGACAGCCAGCGCCGCTTCGTCGCCGACGCCGCCCATGAACTGCGTTCCCCCCTCGCGGCCCTCCACTACCAGCTGGAAACCGCCCTCGACCACCCCGACAGCATCGACCCGGCCGAAACCCTCAAGGGTGCCCTCGTCGCCACCCGCCGCATCCACGGCCTGACCGAGGACCTGCTCCTGCTGGCCCGCCCCGACCGGCCCGCGGCCCACTCCCTGGTCGACCTCGCCGGGCTCACCCGCGAACTCGTCCTGGAGTACCAGCACATGGACCATCCCGTCACCCTGTCCCGCGCACCGGACCAGGCACCGGTACGCGGCGACGGCCTCCAGCTGCACCGGCTGCTGCGCAACCTCCTCGACAACGCCGTACGGCACGCGCGCACCGCGGTACTCCTCAACGTCACCGACGACGGCCGCACGACCACGATCACCGTCCACAACGACGGCACCGCCCTCACCCCCGACGAATGCGAGCGGGTCTTCGAACGCTTCACCCGCCTCGACGAGGCCCGCACCCGCGACGCCGGCGGCAGCGGCCTCGGACTCGCCATCGCCCGCGACATCGCCCACCGCCACCACGGCACCCTCACCGCCCACCCCGCCGACCCGCCCCCGGGCACCACGTTCACCCTCCACATCCCCACAGCCCCGCACCCGGCCCGGCCCTCCGACGCGGACACCACCTCCTGAGGACGCGCCGGAAAGATCGCATACGAGATGGTGCGCGGCTAGCGCTCCGGCAAGATTTCCGCAGCTGGAGATCACCCCGGTGCTGCGGTCGGCAGGTCCGTGGCGGGGCTCTAGTCTTACGATCATGCGAATGAAGAGCGCCGGAGCAGGGCTGATGATCGGTATGGGCCTGTTGGTCACGGGGTGTGGGGGTTCCGACTCGAAGAGTGCCAGGCCGGAGCCGTCCGTCAGCCAGTTGCCGAACAGGCTGGATCGTCCCGGGCCCCGTCCGGAAGGCGAGCTGCAGCCGTCTCCGGCCGCCGACGCGCCGTTCGCGGCGAACCTGGAGTACGAGCTCCGCAAAAAGACCCTCACCCTGGCGGGCGCCACGGGGGAGGTCACCGCCAAGTGCCCGAAGGATGTGGGTGCGAAGAAGGGCACCACGGTCGTCTGCACGTCCCATTACAAGGGCGCAGAGGTGGAGTGGGACGTCGCGATTGGCGACAAGTCGTCCTGGTCGGACAATTTCGTTACCTTCACCGCGAACCCACGCAAGGGGATCATCGCGAAGGAGGGTGTCCAGCGGATCATCTTCGGCAACGGCGGTGACTCCGTGGACCACATCCGGTGCAATGACATCCCCGAGGCCGTCGCGGTGCCCCTGGGTCTCACAAAGTACTCGTGCCAGCAGGTCATGAAGGACGGGAAGGTGTACTACCCGCAGCCGATGCGGGCCACCGTGGACGGCCCGCGAGCGTACTGAGACGGCTACTGCAGCAGTGCGGCGTGCGGGTGCTCCGGCGCCATCGGGCAACCATAGATCTGCTGGTTGTATCCGTCGCCGATGGTGACCATGGTCGGAGTCGCCGGGCCGGGGTGGACGGTGTCCCGGGAAACGGCGGCCGTCTGGTCCTCGTAGGGCGTCCAGCTGTCGAAGTCCACCTCCCGCTCTTTCGACGCGATGGTCAGCATCGGCTCCATCCGGCTGCTGCAGACGCGGCAGTGCTGGGGAGTGGGATCGGTGAAACTCCAGGGCGCCCAGCCGCCGGCCTTCCAGCCGGGGGAGACGGACAACTCGCGGTCGTAGTACGTGTCCTCCGCCCCGTCGTAGGCGCTGCCCGGCCGCGCCCCGGCTTTCTGCCGGGCGCTCCACGCCAGGACCTGCGCGCGCAGGTCCGGGTCCAGCTCCACGGCCAGGGGGAACTCCGTGATCTGCTCGGGGGAGACCAGGCACGGCTCCGGCAGATAGTCCTCGTACTGGATCGCGGACGGCTGCGGAGGCGTGGTGAGGACATCGCCGACTGTTCGGGCGGACCGCCAGAACAGGTCGGTCCTGGGCATGTTCTCCCCTGGGTGGTCGAAGGGGCACCACAGCACCTGAAGCAGGTCCGCGCCTTCGGGCGGGCGCAGGTCGGGTACCTCGCGGACGTACAACTGGGCGACGGCCAGCATCGCGACCGGTTCCTTGGGACACGGGCGGCCGGCGTGGATCCGTTCCACCACGGCGCGCTCATCCGGCGTGTAGAAACCAGCGTCCTGAGGTCGGCTTCCGGCTGCTGCCCGCATCTCGCGCAGCAGTCTGACATCCGCCGGGGACGTCGCCGGCAGCACATCCGGCGCCTGGTGCGTGCCCGCGCAGTGCGGCCACGGCTCGGCGGAGGGCCACAGCAGTGGGCCTCCGACCGAGCTGTCCTGCGGGGACGGCGATCCGGGCCGCGGGTGCAGCCGGGTCGCCGTCCGGGCCAGCGGGGCCAGCCGCGGGAAGATTGCGGCGATGTCGGCCGGCCTGGGCGGGGTCGTGCGGGTCATGCCGGACTCCACGTGGTATCGGACTGTCACAGTTCCTCGGACCGGGCTTCAGTTCCCCAGGTTGGGCCCACCGTCGTGCGGGATGTTCAGCAGGCTCATCTCATGGAAGACGGGCCATGACGCGCCGTTGGGCAGCTGAACCGTGGCACTGATGCTGACAGCCTCCGGGATCGTGCTGGAGGCGTTCCGGTAGAAGGGAGCCACCACGTAGTGCACGGCCGCGTCCTTGGGCAGCGTGTCCACCGCCTTCTTGACCCGTATCTCATAGTGCCGCATGCTCTTCCCCTTGGTGTTCATTCCGCGTTGCCAGCACGGGACGAGGTTCGCCCGGTCCGGCCGGTACCGGCCCCTTCCTCCGAGGACGTTGGCGATCAGGTGGCAGCGGGCCAGGCCACCGTGGGGAGCCTGTGCCCTGGCGTCCTCCAAGCCGGTGATGTCACCCTGGGCCTCGTTCCCCGGGCCAAGGGGCTTCGTCAGACAGGCCTCTGCCGTGGCCGCCCGGCTACCGGAGGGGCCCGGATCCACGGTCTTGTTGTGGAGGGCCACGTTCTGGCTGGTGTTGGCGATCCACCCGCCCCCGCTGGCCCTCGCCCAGGCCGGCTTGGCGGTCAGGCAGGCAGCTTTGCCGTCCCGAGGAGGCGGCGGATTGCCAGGGCCGGGAGCCGGGGAGTTCGGTGCCGGGACGGGCTTGAACTCGTCGATGATGAGCTTCACACCGGACTTGTACGCGACGAGCTGACCGCGGCCGGTCAGGGCGGTCTTGAAGGCCTTCTGCCCCGGAGTCTCGGAAGCCCCCGGCGTCTGCACCCGGAGTGCCGTGTAGTGCCCGTTCGGTTGGCGGACCAGCCCGTCGTACGTGGTGGAGGGGCTGCCGAGCCGCGCTGCCTGCGCGGCGGGAAGCCGCCCGACGGCCTCAGGCGTCAGATACGCCGTGCCCGGCTGCATGTCGACGGTGGTGTCGTTCCGCTGCGCATACGCCTGCAGGGCGGAGGCCTGCGGCTGCCGGGACGGGCTGTCGGCAAGGCCGGCTTCCTGACTCTGTGACTGGTCGCGGTACTGCGGCGGAGCGGCCGCGTCACCGCCCTGGTCCATCATCGCCGCCGGGTTCGGCGGATTGTCCACGAGGCTCTGCACGGCCTGCGCCATCTGCTGGAGCAACTGCTGGCCCAGGGACTGCAGTTGCTGCTCCTTGCTCCGGAGCGCGTCGGCCTTCGCGTCGTGTGCTGAGGAGGCCGCGGCGAGCTGGGACTTCTTGGCACGGAGCTTGGAACCCTGTTCCCTGAGCTGACTCTGCTCGTTCTGCAGACTGCTCTTCGTGCTCCGGAGCTGGGACTGCTCGGCCCTCAGCCTGCTCGCCTCGGCCTCGTACGCGTTGGCCGCGGCGGCCTGTGCGGGCAGCCGGAAGGTGTGCGGCTTGCTGTTGTGGGCGCTGATCTTCCCGTTCAGGGCTGTCGCACGCGAGTTGAAGTCGCTGGTCTTCTGGTTCACGGAAGCGGTCTTGGAGTTGAAAGACGAGGTGTCGGCGCGCAAGGCGGCGGCATCCTTGGTGATCCGCTCAGCCTCGGCGACCAGGGCCTTCGCCTGCCGCGCAATCTCCGCCTCCTGCCGGTTGAACTCCTCGACCTGCCGCACCAGTTCCGCCGAGGCGGCCGTGATGTCCCCGGACGGGACCAGCGGAGAGACCGCGCCCGGCTGCGCCAGGGCCCCCGCGGCGCTGGTGGCCGCGCTCGCCGGCGCTCCCGTGCCGACGACCGGCACCAGGAGTGCGACCAGCACCAGGAGGACGACGCGCCGCATGGTGCGCAGGCGGCGCGCAGTCGGCTTGAGCGGGATCGTGGTCATCGGCTTACCTTCCTGGCGAGCTTGTCGGCGAGCTTCGCGGCGGTCGGCTGACTGTCACCGGCCTGGCACACCGAGACCTGGACGAGACTCGCCCCGTTCACTCGTGCCTGGTGGGAGCAGGCCCAGTGCGCACTGCCGTCCTGTGCCGCCGTCCACGCCACGGCGATCTCGGTCGGAGGATGGGCCTTGTACGTCCACTTCGAGGTACGGCCGGCCTGGTCGGTGCGTGTCGAGGACGGGCACTTGGACAGGCCCTCGGTGAGGGTCGTGAACGCCGCATCGGCCTTCTTGCTATCCGGGAACACGCCGATCACCTGGTTCACGGTGTGGGCGCCCGTGGCCCCCGCGTCCTGATAGGTAGCCGACAGGAACGCCGTCCACGCCTGCCCGTAGACCGACTCGGTCGTCGGTCCCGCAGCGACGGCGCAGTCCGACGGTGACACGGTGAGTGGAGGGTTGGGCCGGTTCGACTGCGCGCCGGCGACCAGCGTCGTCCCGGCCACCCGGCTGGCGCTGTCAGGGCTGACGAGGTCCGCTTGGACGGTGCCCGCGGCAATGTGCGGCGGACCGCCGGCCGGCTGCTGCGGCCAGAGCCACCATCCGATGCCGGCCAGCACGAGGCAGGGCACCACGGCAGCCACCAGCAGCGGCCAGTGGCGCAGCAACCGAGGCAGACGGCGCCTGCCCGCACTGCGCCAAGAGGCGGGCTGCGACTGCGGACCCGGTCGCTGCGGCAAGGAGGCCGCACCGGATGCCAACAGCCGCCGTTTCGCCCGCAGCGAGCGAAGCAACGCGGCCGGCTTCGCCGCCCCTGAACCGGCCGCCGGTCCGGCCGCGCCCGGCGGTGGGCCGACCGGGAGCCGCGGTGCGCCCCCTTCCTCGAGCGGCCTGGCAGGAGGCCCGGCGGCGCCGACCGGCACACCGCCGACCGGCGCACCGCTGCCCGGATCCGTAGTCGGCTGGATGCTGTACTCGGCGCCGTCAGCCATCCTGATTCCCCCTGATTCCCCTATCGCCTGCATCACACGCCGCTGACGCTAGCCACGGCCGATGAAATCCCGCTGACAGAGCAATGGACCCGCTGATGGGAAGGCATGGGCGCGCCGCCACCGCGGAATGGCCGGCGTAGCCGACCGTCCGGCCGACGGAGGCGTCACGCGATAGTGACGGGCGGGCGATGTGACCAGCCAGACGGTGGCAGACCGCCGCCGCCCGGTACGAGTGGCGGGACGACTTCGACAACGCTGCCCTCAACGCGCCCCGCCCTCACCCAGTCCCTCGGTCCGGCCACCACGCGCGGCCGGACCGCCACGGGGCCATCCCGTCATGCCGCCCTGCCCACGCACACCTCGTACGAAGCCAGCTGTGCACGACCACGACACCCCGCACCCCACCACCAACCCCAGCAGCCATCGGCGCCGGAAGAACACCACCAGCACGCAGCAGACGGGCCGTACAGCGGCAGTTCCGCGGTCCCGCCGCCGAAGGGCGCAAGGCCCTTCGCGTCGAGCAGCTGTCCGACGAGTTCCCCGACCTCGGTTCCGCAAGCGACGCCGTGCGAACAAGGCATGGCGCTCCGCCCGGCGCGATGCACGCATCGCGTGGATCAAGGCCGAACGCCGCAAAGTCCCCACCCCGATCACTGTGCCGATCGTCGCCCTGACCGTCGCCGGCCTGGTCGCCGGCGCCGCCTGGCTGTGGCCCAGCAACAAGGACCAGCTCACGCCGAAGGCCGCCCCCAGTCCCACGGCCCCACCCGCGACCGGCACGCACCCCAGCCCTTCGGCGCCGCCCAGGCCACTGAAGCCAAACCGTCACAGGTCGAGATAGGCCAGCCCGCCGGCAAACAGCGGTAGGCCCCGACACCACCGCCCGCGTCTGGCGGCAGGCCACCGTCACCGTCGACGTCAAGGGCACCGACGCCTACCGCGACACCCGCCACTTCACCCTTGAGGTCTCCCGCGCCGACGTCGGCCGGCCGTGGATGGTCACCCGTGTCCTGGGCATCGAGGCGTAGCGGCGGACCAGCGGCAGATCACCCACGCCACCCTCACGGCCGCCAAGTTCGTCAAGCGCGGCCTGCTGCTCAAGAGCGCAGTCATCGGCGCGGCCGTCTTCCTGCTGTTGCTGATGCTGGCAGGGGCACTGCTCCCCGCCCCCGCGTCGGCCGCCTCCAGCTGTGAGGACACCGGGCCGGGCACCGACTCGGCCACCACCGTCTACGACACCGGCGGCTCGAGTCCGGCAACGGGAAGCGTCCACGCCCAGCAGATCACCAACGCCCAGACCATCGACAAGGTCGCCAAGAAACTCGGCCTGCCCGGCAAGGCCACTCTGGTCGCGCTGATGACCGCCATGCAGGAAGGCGTCGACCTCGGCCGCGCCGGCACCACCACCGGTAACAACGGCGGCAACGGCGGGAGTGCCGACAGCAACGCCGCCTCCGGGTACGTCCCCAGCCGGTGCCCGAACAACGACGCCGGCAGCACGGGTACCGGCGGTGGTGGCGGAACGTTCAGTCCTGTGCTCAGCGAAGGCGTCGAGGAACCGGGACAGCACGCGGAGCGCCAACTGAGAACTCACGCGGGCTCTCAACCAGCGTGGCTGATCAATGGTCCGCGCTCCAGGTGCAAAACACCAGATCATGCTCGGCCCTGACGGACGCGCCGCGAATGGCGACGAGCCGACCGGCCAGGTCTCAGAGAATCCAGTTCGAGCCAATCTCTTGCGGGAGAGCCTGCGCGGCATTCCTTGCGGGCAATGACCAGTATGGGCTCATCGACCGAGAAGCATTATCGAGCGATCAACTCAATAACTGCTCTCTGATGCCTTAATGGGTGAATCTGGAGGAGACCCGAGCATGGACGTCCCTGCGGAACGATACCTCGACATGGTCGTAGAATTCCTGGAGGAAATCGAATACGGTGAGCCGGAAGGCTCCGTCGATGAGCGTGCAGAGACTTTACGCTTCATATTTCACGGAACAATACAGTATTTCAGTCAGTCGCACATGCAGGGAATATCGCTCGATCATCAGCAGCTGATGAGTATTGTGCGAACGATCACTCGGATGACCGTTTTCGGCTGGGGGAACCTTCCGCGAAATGTCATGCTCCTCCTGAATATTTACTATTCACATGCCATCATGGAAGACGACCCCGAAGGTGATCCATTCCTAAAGGACTCCAATCTTATGGATCCCTTTGTGTGCGATCTGGTGTGCGGGAATGAACTGATGCATCCGAGGTACAGGGCGATCTTCCGCTTCCTCCCGGACCTGCTTCGCCACTATGGGAAGTTCTCACAGCTCACCATGCTCAAGAGCACCCTGGAGTATATTCAGGGATCTTGGATCGAAAGCCATCAGTTCCAAGGTTTTGCGGGGGCGAGTGAATATTCGATGTTCCTCCGCCGCCTGAACGGACTGGGGGATTTCTCCGGGGCGGCCCTGTTCCCCATTGGACAGCTCGACGAGGATGAGCATTTTGGGGACATTGTGACTGTCGTCGCTCACGTTGACCCAGTCATCGCCTTGGTGAATGACGTGTTCTCTTTCTATAAAGAAGAGAATGGGCTCGCTGGCGACATTTGCCTGGTGAATACCCTTTGCGTAACGGAGGGTATAGATGTCGAACAGGCGCTCAGGAGAATCATCGATGGCGCCGTAAGGGCCGTACGGCAGTTGAGGTGCTTATTTGAGCGCAGGCAATCTGCGTCTGTGCTAAAGGTGGTGAATGGCTTTGTCCGAGGGTATGTTCGTTGGCATTTATGCGACGAGAGATATCGAATGAAGGACCTCGTTGCCGAGTGTGGAAGTGGTGGCAGGAACGTGGTGAAGTTCCAGCGTTACCGGGAAATTGCTTGCCGTGCAGGCTGTGTTGATCTGGTAGATTTCCGGACTCTTTGACATGATGTTCGGAAATCAGGGAGAGCTACGACCGCGTCTCGCCAGTTACGGCCTCGGTAAACCGAGGAGAGCGATGCCCGCCAACGGTCTGCCCCCTCGTGCCCCCGGTGCTCTTCCCGTCCTCGGCCACCTGGCCGCCTTGGCCCGCAACCCCTGCACTTCTTCACCTCGCTGCGCTCCCACGGCCCGGTACTTGAGCTGTCGCTGGCTGGCCGCGCTGCCTTCGTCGTCGCCGATCCGCTGCTCGTTCGTGATCTGCTCGTCAGCGGTCGTGTCGACAAAGGCGCCACCGGGCGTAGCGGGAGGGCAGGTCACCGGCCCACGAGGAGCTGTGAGCGGCCGGCACGGTGAACCCGGTCTTTTGGAAGGTCGACTCGGTGGCCTAGGCCGGCCAGGCGCCGCGCCCCTTCGTCCACCGGCACGGCGGTGGCGGGTGCACCGGTGGTGCGCCGCCGGACCGCGGCGGCCAGCTGCCGCCCGCCGGACCCGCTGAGGCGGGACTCGGCGACGGTGCGCGGGCACCTCGCTCCACCGCGCGCACCCGACCGGCTCACCGTCGGCCGTCTCACTTCCCAACGGGCCTGCGCTTGACCGACTCGACCGGTCGGAACTCGCCACGTCTTCCACCGTCGTTCGGGCGCCTTCCCGGGGGTGTGTTGGTTGCCTCCGTGGCGTCGTTTGGCGCCGGCGCTCTGCCCGTCGTGGCTGGCTTGGGTGTGTGCTGTGTCAGGTGCTGGCGGTGAGGGTGCTGATGAACTTGCGGAGCCGGCCCTGGGTGACGGGGGTGACGCCGTGGATGACCTGGACGCCGTAGAGGGTGGCGGTGCCGGTGGCGGTGTCACTGAGCCACCGGGTGCGTGGCAGTGCGTCGATCCATGTGGCTGCCTGTTCGTACTCCTGCACGCAGGGGTGGTGCGGAAGGGATCACCGGTAAGGATCGGTGTACCGCGTGCTGAAGGATCTCCTGCGCCTCCTCCGGGGCTCTCCGGTGCACCAGACCGGATTCCCGCGGGTGCGCATCGATGATCTTGACCAGCTGAGCGGCCTCGTCCGGGGTGAGGAATTCCTCGACGGTCTGAACCGCCACGGTCTCGCTGAAGCCGATCACTTGGGCCTCCTCATCTCTGGTGGCCATACGGGGCAACAAGCCCGCCAACACCATGACCGCCTTCCCACACCGCCGTACAGACGCAGAACCCGCCAAGCCCCAGGGCGCGGACACTCCAGCGGCGGCCCTGCCCAACCGCAGACGCCCGGCCGTTCGTGCACCGCGCTTGCCGGTGCCGCCTACGCCACGTGCGACATCCGCCGTGTCCGGCCGATGTCGGACCGCAGATGTGCGCTGCTGGTGCTTGGTTCTGTCGGGTTGTCGGCCGGCCGCCGCCGGCCGTCGACGCCGGCCTCGACGGCCCGGCCGTCGGCGTCGCCCCAGCTGTGTCAGCCGGTCGTGCTGCTCCGCGCTGAGCGCTTCCCACGCCGTCGGCCGGTGCTGTGCCTGACGCCACCGCTCCACGTTCGCCCGTGCAGGACCGTGCGACGTTCGCCAGCCGCCGTGTCAGTCGTTTTGGTTCTGTATGTGCTAGTTGTGATCGTGCTGGCGGAAGGGAGTGAGAAACCCGCGTGACAGAGGACCTGGTGGAGATCGAGCCCTGCAGCGATGGGTGTGCCGAGATCCTGGCGGGGCGGGAGCATCTCGTGTTGATGGTGAGTCCCGGTAACCCGTACTTCTCCGTCTCCCGTTTGACGGTCCTGCTGCGGTGGGCTGCGCGGGAGATGAAACGCGCGGACGTCGTGGTGTCCGATCTTCAGATGACGGCGGCCACCTACCTGGCCCAGGGCCGGACAGCGCAGGTGGCAGCAAAGAAGGCCCGGGCGGACATCCGGCAGATGGCCTCGCGGATCCGCCGCGCCCGGCAGGCGGCCGGTGATCCGGGTGTGCGGGTCAGTGAGTTCGGGGACTTCAGTGGCCATCCCGAGTACCAGCGGGCGCGGGCTTATGCCCGGCAGGCGGCCCTGGACGACCCCGTCTACCGGTCCCTGCAGCGGCAGGGGACTCGGGATGCGGCCAAGGCTCGGATGCCCGGAGGCTGGGAGCCGACCGAGCAGCAGATCGAGGCTGGACTGATCCACAGCGAGAAGGCCTTGCCGTTGGTTCTCAATGCCGTCGGCATCTTCGACTCGGCCGAAGCGGTCACCGCTTACAGTCGGCCGGCCGCGCTCTTCCGCTACTTCTTCGATCCTGTCTCCCGCTACCGGGCTTTTGCCGGCCAGGCCTACATCGGCGTGCGCGTCCTCGAGGCCAGACGAGGCTGAGGGGAACAGCGAGGCGTGCTGCTCGACTGGTGGTGAGCGTCGGCGCCGCCGCCACGAGCCGGCTGCAGTGCAGGAAGACGAGCAGCGTTGGCCGGCAACGCCTACGCGGTCCCGCTCTTCAAGGTCCTCGACAGCGTCACGTACTCAGGACGCCGACGCGGGCGGCGAGTCCGCGGAGTTCGGTAGTCGTCCGCCCGGAGACCAGCAGCCCGCAGACCAGTAACCCGGATACCAGTGACTTGACCGCAGGTCGCCTGCGGGTCTCCTCGGGAGCGTGGTGCTCGGCGGCCAGGAGGGGGATCGGATGCATTCGTCCCGGCGGCCCCAGTGGCCGTAGGTGGCGGCGATGTCGGTGCAGTAGCGGGCGCGGCGCTCGGTGCTGGGCAGGCTCTGCGGCGCCACTGCTTTCGCGGCGGCCAGTGCGGTGGAGGGGTCGCCGGCGGAGTTCTCGGCGGAGATGAGGTGTAGCTGGACGGTTGTGGGGCTGAATCCGCCGCTGTGGTTCCGCAGCAGCGTCGTGCCGCCCAGCTGCTTGGCGATGGCCGCGGCTTCGCCGGTCAGCTCCCGCATTCCGGCGGCGTCGCCGGTGCGGCCGGCGGTGTAGGCGGCGGAAGTCGCTGCTTAATGCTCGTGTCGCTTTCTGTCCGCGGAGGCCCGGGGCGAGCTGGACAGTCTGTTGCATCAGAGTGAGTCGGATACCTACTGTCCCGGCCATGTATTTGATCAACTTCGCCCCTGCGGGGTGGGAGTCCTGGGACGTGGCTCATCAGCCGCTCATACGGGACCAGATGCCAGTCCTCCTCGACGAGGACCTGGTCTTCGAGGACGCTCCGGGATCCCCACGCCCCACGGTGTACGTGAACCAGTAGTTGCGTGACCTGCCTCTCAACGGAGCCCCAGCGCAGCGGACTTGGGAGAACAACGCCAGGTGCCTGCGCGACTGGATGGTCTTCCTCAAGGGGCGGGGTGTCGACCTGCTGGCCGACCGGAAGGTCCTTCGTGCGGCCTTGAGCATGTACGCGCAGTACCGGCTCGCCGGTCCACTGGAGGCGCGATGGGACCACACCACCTGGAACCTTCACGTGGGGATCCTGTCGTACTTCTACCGGTGGGCCCGCGACGAGGGACTCCCCGTGGCCATGCCCTTCACCTACCAGGCCGGCAAGCGCATGGCGCAGGGGGTGCTGGTGGACGTGGAGCGCAACCTTGCGAAGGTGCGGCAACCGCGCCCGCACACGACGATCAAGCACCTTGAGCGGGACTTCTCCGAGCTGTTCGTTCAGGCCCTGGAGGGGCTGGGGCCGGATGGAGAGCCCGATGCCCGATACCGCCGGCCGCGCGAGGGCGCCCGGAATTCCGCGATGGGCGGGCTGGTCCTCTCCAGCGGGCTGCGGAAGAAGGAGTTCACCCACCTGACGCTCTACGAGGTGCCTCCGCTGCCGCCTCGCCCGACGACGCTGCCGGTGCTGTTCCCCCTCGCGCGTGCGATCACCAAGGGGGAGAAGGACCGCACGACGTGGATCCACTACGACCGGCTCGCTGCGATGCACCAGTACATCGACCTGGACCGGGCGGCATCGGCAGAGGGCTTCAAGTGGCACCCACCAGCAAAGTTGGGGCCGATGCTGCTGGTGGAGAACCCCGACTGGGAGGGGGCGCACTTCAACGGCGTGCGCCGGTCGTGGCGGAAGCTGCGACCACAGGAGCGCCTGTGCCTGGTGACACCGGAGGGGCAGTCTCCGCTGGTGGGCCTGCAGTCCACGGGCAAGCCGTTCGTGGACTGGGCGACGGTCTTCCGCCGTACGTCGGCCCGGATCCGCGAGCGCTATGAGCCGCGCTTCCCGACTGTAGCTCCGCACCGACTCCGTCATTCGATGGCCATGCAGACCTTGGAGTGGCTGATGACCCGCCACTATCAGCGGGCCGCGGCGCTGGTCTCGGACACCGGCGACGACGCGGCAATGGCCCTGTACCTGCTGACGAACGACCCCATGGTGATCTTGCGGGACCTGTTGGGGCACTGGAGCGTCACGTCCACGGAGCTTTACATCGCTCGACTCGACGTGAACCGGATCTTCCGTGACGCCTACAAGGCCACGGCCGTCGGCCCGGACCCGGCAGTAGCACGCGAGGTGGCGGCCGAGTTCAGCGATGAGGAGACCGACTGATGCCCGCGACCGTCATCACGAAGCCGCTGTCCGTCCACTTCATTCTGCCAGACGGCACCGAGTGGACGGCCAACCTGGAGGGCCTTCCGAACCCCCGACTGGCCCGGGACCTCGCACTGGGGCTCGCGGAGAACACCCATCCGACCGGCGCCATCGGCAAGAAGCGGGTGGCCGAGTACCGGGCCGTCTCGCTTCGGCAGATGGTGAAGAAGCTGTCCGCAGCGGGGTTCACCGGAGCGGCATCGGACCTGACCCGCCCCGTGCTCATGCGCTACTGGCTGGCCAGCACGCGCGCCCGGGAGTCGGAAACTCGGTTGCTGCTCAAGGGCTTCGACCAGGTAACCGGTGGGCTGCGCCCGGACGTTCGGACCTACCTCGAGGGAGCTCCGATCCAGGCCAACCAGGTCACCAAGGCCCACGAGGCGTACACCGACGGTGAGTGGGAGCGGCTGGAGGCCGCGTGCCGCAAAGCCGTGGACGACCGCTGGGCCCGGCACAAGCGCCTGCTGGCCGCGGCCAAGCAGGGCATGGACCCTCTGGTCAGCGGACGTCACAGCGAGGAGGACATCGCCTGGTTGATGCTCCGCGACGGCCCGCTGTCGTTCGAGAACGGGTATCAGGAGTACGTGGGCGGATATGCCCCGAGACGCACTGCCGACCCCGTCCGCGCCACCGTAGGAAGAGTCCGGGAAGGGCTCTTCCCCACCCGATCCGTCCAGATCGCCTACGCGCTCCTCTTTGGCGTTTACTCCGGCGTCGTCCCCGATGGCATCGACGGCCTGGACCTCGGCGACATCGACTGGGCCGGCGACACGACGGTCCTGCTGACGTACCTCAAGGGCCGGACCGCGAAGGAGAGCCTGAACCTTGCGGATCGGGCGGTGCACCTTCTGGAACGGTGGCTGGAGTTCTCAACGCCGCTGCGACGGTTCGCGCCCGCCGAGTACCGAGACCGCTTCTGGCTCGCCTTCGCCCTGCCCCAGGGCTTTGTCGGCACGGCCCCGACCGGTCGGCCGCAGCAGGTGCTCGTCCAGGAACTCGGCCTCGTGGACGACACCGGGAAGCCCTTCGCCATCCACCGCGGTCGGATCCGGGCGACGTACGAGGAGCGGCTCGCCAGGAGAGGCTGGACCGGCCGGGCCACCATCGACCCGAACCACACGCCCCGGACCGAAGGCGACCACTACGTTGCCCCGACCAGTCCGGCCCAGCTTGACGCCGTCGAGTCGATCATCGAAGACGGGATGTCGGACATCCTGCGCAAGGCCCTACCACCCGTCGTCCTGACGACCGAGAAGGCTGCGGCGTTCGCCGAAGGCTTCCCCAATGAACTGAAGCGGCTCGGACTGGATGCCGACGCGATCGGGGAACTGGTCGGCGGTGAACGGGACGTGTTCACCGCCGCCTGTGCGGACCAGCTGGCCGGCGTTCACGGACCGGCTGGACAGCCGTGCCGGCACGCCCATGGGTCTGCCTGCTGTGCCCCCTGGCCGTCTTCCTGCCACGTCACGCGGCGAATCTACTGCGCCTGGACGCCTTCTTCGCCCGCCAGTTCCAGCAGATGCCCACCGAGAACTACCTGCGGGTCTTCGGCCCGTACGCCGACCGTCTGACCCGCGAGATCCTCCCCAAGCTGTCCGCCGAGGCGAAGGCGAAGGGTGAACAGGAAGTCGCGAACGACGACGGCACCGAGCTGCCGCTCCGCCCCGAGGAGATCACCGCATGATGCCCCGTCCCCCAGCACCCGCCGCCCGGCCGCGACGCATGGTCTCAGCCTTCACTGGCCTGGACGTGTGCGAGACCGCCGGACTGCGGCTGGCGCCCGGCGCGGCGCGTGTCCTGTTCGAGCAAGACCGATGGGTGTTCGCCGCGCTCATCGACGCGCACCGCATGGTCCTGGATCGCGAACTGATCTGGGAGTTCGCCGAGATCCTTAACCCGTGCTGGCGCACGGTGGCCAAGGAGATCCTGCTGGCGCTGCTCGCGCCGCAGCACGAAGCCGTTCTGGAGTGCGCGCACGCGATCCGGTCGGTCCGCAGCCCACGCACCTGCTTCCGCTTCCTGCAGCAGTTCACCGACTGGTTCAACTGGCTGACGGACCAGGGCGTCACCCGCCTCGACGATGTCACCCAGCACATGTGCGAGCGCTACCTCGAAGAGCGCCACTGGAGCGTGCCGGTGCCCGGCGAGCCGCGGCGGCGCCTGGAACCGGACACCATGGCCGAGGTCGTCCGCGCCATGCAACTACCGGTGCTCTATGGCGAGTTGCTGTCGAGAGACGGATGCACCGAAGGCTTCGCCCCGTGGGAGGGCAAGTCCGCCTCCGCCGTGGTGGGCCTCAAGAAGGGCGGCCCAAACCGCGTACCCGCGGTCCCCGATCTCGTTCTGCAGCCGCTGCTGGCCACTTGCCTGTACCTGGTCAACGTCGTGGGCCCGCACGTAGCCGACCTGCTCGACGTGGTGCGGGCCGAGGCCGATTCCGGCCAGGATTTACCCAGGGTCACCAAGGAGCGTGTGCCCGCCGTGCGCGAGGTCCTCGCACGGTTGCGAGCCGCCGGCGAACCGCTGCCCGCGCTCTCCACCGACGTGGTGGGCCGACGCGTCGGACGGTACGGAGCGGATCCACTGACTCATCTGGCGTGGGGCCGGCTCGCCCGCATGGCCGGGGCTAGCGTCTTCAACGAGTACGCACGCGAGCAGGTACTCCCGGAGGTCCAGGAGTTGGCCGCCGAGGTGGGGATCGAGCGGCCGTGGGCGCGGCAGGCCGCTCTCATCGCTCAGGCCGACAGCGGCGAACAGGTCCCGTGGACTGACCCAGTGGGCGACGAAGACCTCCAGCTCATGGCGAACTACGTGGTCACAGCCTGCCTGGTGCTGACGTCGGCCCTCTCGGGTATGCGGACCAGTGAACTGCTGGAGCTCTCGGTGGGCTGCCGCCAGTCCCGCAGCGTGCCGGGTGGGGGCATCCGGTACGGGCTCGCGGGCCGCCTGATCAAGGGGAAGCGGTTTGGCGGCGTGCCTGACGAGTGGGTGGTCATCGAGCAGGTAGACCGGGCCGTCGCACTCGCCGAGCGGCTGGTGCGCCGTCCCCAGGGCGCCCCTCTGTTCGGCTCCGTCGGCCTGAGCGATCGGGTGAAGAACCTGCGCGGCTGGCTGGAGCGCACCGGAAACCGGGAGCACTGGGGACTGCCCGTGATCCCTCAAGGCCCGACCAGTCCAAGGATGCTGCGCCGGACGCTCGCCTTGTCGATAGCCGAGCGCCCCGGCGGGCTGCTGGCAGCCAAGATCGCTCTGAAGCACATTTCTGTGGCCACGGCCGAGGGCTATGCCGCCCGCCCCGGCGGCTCCCAGCGCCTGTTCCACGCCGAGATGCATGCGGCCGAGGAAGAGCACCACATGAAGCTGACCCTACAGGCATTCCGCGACGCACAGGCGGGCATCATGCCCGCCGGGCCCGGCGCTCGGGGCCTGATCGATGCGCTCCGCCATGTCGATGCCCAGCTCAATGAAGCGGCCCGTACCGACCCGAAGGTCCTCACCGACGACCGCCACCTGGAGAGCCTCCTGCGCAAGCTGGCGAAGGCGCTGCATGTCGGGCCGGCCAACTTCTGCTGGTTCCGCGATCCGTCCAAGGCCCTGTGCCTGCGCCTCGCGGGAACCCCTGACGCGACGCGCCCCCTGGTGGGCCTGTGTGACTCGGCCCGCTGCCCGCAGGCCACCCACCACCGCAGCCAGCGGCCGGTGTGGATCGGAACGATCACCACGATTGACGCCCTCCTCGACAGCCCGCGGGTGGCCAAGGGTGAGAAGACGCGGCTGGTGCCCGAACGCGACCGTGCCCTGCGGGTCGTCGCCGAGATCGACGCCGCTGCCTCCACGGCACCGGCAGGAAAGGACTGAGGTGGCCCGGCTCACCGAGGATGACAAGACCCGCAACGAGGCCGCGATCCGCGCGGCCATGGAACGGATCCTCAGCGGCAACCTGCCGCCCGGCGGCAAAGCCGACCTCAAGACCCTCGCCTCCATGGCGAGTGTGACCCGCACCGGCTTCTATCCGAAGAAGAACCGCGACGGCACCGCCCGGCCCGGCACCTACCAGCACCTGGCCGAGGAGTTCGAGCGGCGGGTGAAGGAGCTCCAGGACGCCGGAGAGGTCGTCGATCCTCGGGTCGCGCAGATCGAACGGCTCAAGAAGGAGAACTCCGAGCTGAAAAAGCGCATCGCCGCTCGCGACGAGGAACTGGCGAAGCTGATCCATTTCAAGACCCTGGCGATCTCCCGGCTTGCCGCTCAGCACGACGAGATCGAGCGTCTGCGCAAGCAAGCTGCCGCTGGCGGCAACGTCCGTCGAATCCCGGCGCCCAGCGGTACGGCACCGTACGGGTCGTGCAGCTGACGGTGACGACCCCGCGAAGCTCGCTGTGACGACAGTGGGGGTGCCAGGCGTGGGTCGCCCGGCACCCCCACTGCTGATGGGGCCACTGTCGGTAGTCAGGGACAGTCGGTGTCGAGGGCGGTGCGGACGGCGGAGGGGCCGGGGAAGTCGGCGGGCAGGGCGTCCATGATGAGTTCGTCGACGGGCTGGCCGAGCCAGTAGCCGGACTGCCGAAGCCGTCCCACCGGCCGGAAGCCGGCCTTCTCGTATGCGGCGATGCCGGCCTGGTTGGGTTCGAGGACCTTCAGCCAGATCATGCGCAGGGCGCCGAGGTGGAAGCCCCAGTCGAGGGTGAGGCGGGCGGCCTCCGTCGCGTGCCCCTTTCCGCGGGCCTCGGGGGCGAGGACCATGACGAACTCGGCGGTACGGACGAACTGGTTGACCTGCAGCACGGTCATGCCGACAGGCGTCATGTCCTCAAGTCGTACGACCTCGAACTGGGGGTAGTTGTGGTTGCCGCGCTGGCCCTCCCACCCGGCCTCGCGGACTTCCCAGGACTGGGGGAACTGGTTGCCGTAGCCGAGGATGGTGCCAGGGTCGTTCTCCCACTTGTGGTACTCGGCGAGCATCTCGTGGCGGGGCTGGCCCAGGGCGAGGCGGTCGCCGGACAGGAGGATGTGCGGACTGCTCATGCGGATTTCCCTTTCGCGCCCCGCTGGTTGGCGGGGCCGGGGGCGTCTGGCGTGCAGGTCGGGGTGTACAGGGCTGTGTCGGCCGGCTCCTCGACCGGGCGTCCGGCCGGGTCGGCGATCCAGGCGTGCAGCCGTATGGGGTCGGTGGCCAGGCCGTGGCGCCATTCGGCCCGCCGCCCGGCGAGGGCGAGGAGAAAGGCTGCGGCGGTGGACTGTTCCAGGCAGGCCCAGCGGGCAAGGATCACCGCAGCGGCCCGGCGCATGGCCCGCACCGCATACGCTGCCTGCTGATCAGTGGCCGGCGGAAGCCAGTGGCCTGCGCGGGCGAGCCGCACCATGCGGGCGAACCTTCCTTTGCGGGGACCGATCACCAGGGCTGCGGCGGTCACTGCCACGGCAGGCACGGCCCCGATCCGCCACCGCAACGGAACCACGGTGGGGGCGGGGAGGATGGCGGAGACTTCGAGCGTCCCCCAGGAGAAGGCTGAGCCGTCATGCCGCACCACGCTACCGGCCCCAGCGGGGCCCGAGGCGGGTGCGAAGGGCCTCAACTGGGTATGGCCCGTACGGTAGTCGATCGTGACACACGCGTCCGGGGTGATCACCGACACCGTGTTCGCATCGTTCACGCCACGACCTCCTTCGCCGGGCCCCAGCTGGTGGCCGGTGCCGTCTCGACGGCTTCGAGCCACATCTCGGCGCTCATCACCGTCAGCAGCGAGGGCCAGATCGTGTCCGCCCCCAGAGCCACCCCGTGCACGGCGGCCCGCAGCGGCGCCGGATCGATCAGCCCCATCCCCGCCAGGCGAGCGTCGGCCAGCGCGAGGACGCGCGACAGGTTGGCCCGCACGCCGTGGTGGAAGTCGGCGGCGAACACGCCCTTGGTGTCCCGCTGACGATGTTCCTCGGGCAGCAGGTCCCCAATCGAGTCGACCAGCATGGGCTTGTAGCGGCGGACTGAGAACCGCCTCCAGGAGGGGACGGAGACGACCGCATCGAGCAAAGCCCCGTCGAAATACGGGTTGTGCAACTCGATGCCGAGCGCGTCGGCGAGCTGGACGTCCGCACTCGCGAGGCGGGCGGCTCCGCGGACGTCGGCGACGAGCACGGCGTCCGCGTCGTTGCCCGCCGCCGCGTTGACGGCCCCAGCCGCCGCCGTGGTGGTGACCCACGGCGGTCGGGCGAGCCAGGGGCGAGCCAGCCGGGCCGCCTCACCCCGCAGAGCGAACTTCAGGACCGGCCAGGGGCTGATCTTCCGTAAGTGGGCCCATGCCTGGGCATCGGCCGCCACCTTCAGCAGACGTCCTCGGCGGGCGAGGTCAGCCAGATGGGCGGGCGGCGCCAGGAACAAATTGTCCCCGCCATCCCCGGTCAGATGGCACACGGAGCCGTCCAGCATGGCCGTGTGCAGCTGGGCGGACAGCATCGCCCACACGACGGCCGAGGGTGCGGGCTCATCCGTCGCCGGGAGCCGGTCCGCGGCAGGCGTGAAAGGCAGGTGCTCGGCCCGCAGCGGGAAGCTGACCCGGCGAAGGCCCGAAGTGGTCAGCGCGCGGGCATAGGCCATGTCCCCGCCCTCGGTGATGCCGTCGGGATGCACGGTGATGCCCGTAACCGGACCGTGCTGGGCGGCGATCAGCGTGACGGTGGTGGAGTCCATCCCGGCCAGGTCCGTCGAGACCGCTGCTGCCGTCTCGACCCGGGCCCGCACCCCCGCGGTCAGTGCGCGGTGCACCAGCGGCAGGGCGTCCTCGTACGGCCTCGACACCGGCGTCCACCAGGCCGAGACGCTCGCCCGACCGTCGGCGTCCAGGGCGAGCCGGCACCCGGGCGGGACGGGCACGACGCCTTCCCAGGAACTGCGGTCAGCCCGGGGGTTTGGCGGTCCAGCAGGTAGGAGGCCATCCACTCGGCATCGACTCGCCCGCCGGTCAGGCCCGACAGGGCCCGCGAGCTCGAACCCCACACCGTGCCGCCCGGCGTGTCCACGGTATAGACGGGGCAGGCAGAGGCCGCGTCGGTGACCACCTCGACCACCCCCGTCGCGCTGAGCCGGACGGCCGTGTACGAACCAGCCCACCCTGTGACAGCGGCGGCGAAGTCGCGGGCGGTCAACGCTGCGGCGAGGTCCTCCTCGCCGGCCGAGCAGGAACCGAACACGGCAAGCCGTACGCCGCCGCCGTCGCAGGTGTGCAGCAGCCGCGTCGGCCACGGTCCCACCGTCCACAGCGGCGGATCGTGCCACACCATCCGGGCATCCGCGGGGACCACCGGCCTGCCGCCTGGGGCACACCCTCCGAACCAACGCATCGAAACCCCTTTCCACACTGATGGGTTGAACAGCGAGACGGCGGCCTCCCGTCAGGGAGGCCGCCGCCGGTTCGCGTCAGCTGTACGGCGTCTGCTTGGACTCGACGCTGGTGCTGTTGTTGCCCTTGGTCAGGGTGGCAGCGTCGCCCAGGTCAATCACCGTCGGCCGGATGCGCTTTTCCTCGCGCTCGTGCCGGTTGGTCTCACCACTCTGGTGTTCCATGTGCGTTCCTCCTCTCCGCCGTTGAGTGGAACAACGCCCCGCCTGCGGCAGGGCCTGGATGACTCGCCGCCGGGCCGGGCCCGTGGCCGTCGCGGCGAGGTGGTGCTGAGGCCCGCGTACTGCTGCGGGCCCGGTCCGCCTCGGTTCAGGGAACTGGGCGGACGTCTGGACCGGCCCGCCACCGGCACGGTGGACGTCCGTCGGCCTCGGGGGTGCCGGACGGGCGGATGATCACCGGTGGCGGGACCGGAGTCTGGGGTGTCAGCGTTGGCCGGCCGGGGCAGTGCCCGCGGCGGCCTGCTGGGATGTGCCATGCAGGATGGTCGCCAGCGGCACTGCGTTCGTGGGGTCGGCCAGTGAGCGCACGGCGGCCTCCAGCTGGGTCGGATCGGCCTCGAGGTGCTGGACGGCCGCCCGGGTCAGGTGCTGGGCGAGACGGGTCTGCAGGAAGGCTTCGTGGCGGTGTTCGGCGATCTCGATCACGAGAGCTTCCAGCGACGATATGGCCTTGCGCCGCGTCGTCTGGTCCGGCGGGACGCCGTAGGTCATCGCCACGACGACCTCGCGCTTGGCGGCATCGAATTCGACCCTCAACGGCATCTGCGCGGGGGCTGGTTCCGGCATTTTCTCCTCCTGGAGTGAGGTGGCAGTCGATGTGCTGGCCGGTCTCGGTCGAGTCCTGGGGGCGGCCCCGCCGCTGATGTGTGGCAGGGCAGGGCCGCCGACGGCGCCGCAGGGAGGGGGCGGCGCCCGCCACACACCCGGGTCAGGGGTGTGGCTCGGCGGGCAGCGGCGTTACGGGGGAGCGTGCCGCTGCCGGCCGAAGTGCTGGTAGGGGCAGCCGGACGGTGACGGTCTTGCCGAGCCCGTCCGCATCCGGCGGCATGCGGGCCTGGCCGCCCGCCTCGGCGGCCAGGGCTTTGACGAGCCGCAGGCCCCATCCGCCGCTGCCGTCCAGGTGCGGGACCTCCACCGGCTGGGGCAGCCGCGGATGCCGGTCGTGCACAGCGACCGTCAGCTCCCCGCCGCCCAACGCGAGGCTCACGTCCACGGTCGGCGAGGCGTCGGCGGCATGCTGCACCGAGTTGGTGACCAGCTCACTGACCACGAGCAAGGCGGTGTCCACCACTGCGGACCCGCGCGGCAGCCCCCACAGAGCCAGCTGGGCGGCGACCTCGCGGCGTGCGAGAGGCACCGCAGGTTCAACTGCGTTGACAGAGAAGGACAGATGGCGTGTGTTGACCACGCCGACCGCAAGGTGGTGCGTGGGGATGTCGTCCTTTGGCCGCTCGTGCGTCAGGTCTGGCACCGCTCGCATCGCCGGGGCTCCTCCCGTTTCGACGGCGTCCGCACACACCCCGCATGAACGATCGGCGACGGTTGCGCTACGGATCGTGAAGCGTCATCAGAATGGCGGAGCGAAGTTCTCTCACGCAAGTGCGTGGAGGAGGTGGCATATTCACTTGTCTGGGCATCGCGCAAACGAACACCTGGGCGGCAGCGCGGAGGCGGCCCGGTGCGGCAGACTTGCGTAGAGCAACACCGTCAGCACGTTGTTGTCAGGAGGGGCGATGAGTCCTGCGAGCGGTCCGACAGTCCGCAGACGCCAGCTCGGTGCCGAGCTGCGTCGGCTGCGGGAGAAGGCCGGCAAGAAGATCGAGGACGTGGCAGCGCACCTGGAGTGCTCCCAGTCCAAGGTCAGCCGGGTGGAGACGGGGCAGGCCCCGATCAAGGCCCGGGATGTGCGGGATCTGCTGGGCTGGTACGGCGTGGATGACGCGGCTCAGGTGGAAGCGGTCATGCAGATCCACAAAGATGCCCAGCAGCAGGGCTGGTGGGCCCAGTTCGACGACGTGCTGCCTTCGGGGATGAGCACGTACGCCGGGCTGGAGTCCGACGCCGTGTCCCTGCGGTCCTTCGAGCCGTTCGTCATGCACGGCCTTTTGCAGACCGAGCCGTACATCAGAGCGCTGATGGACTCGGGCAACCCGATGGACCAGACCGACATCGAGCAGCTCGTGAAGTTCCGCCTGCGACGCCAGCAGATGCTGGAGAGGCCATCCGGCCCGCTGGAACTGTGGGTGGTGCTGGAGGAGACGGTGCTGCGGCGGCCCGTCGGCGGCAAGGAGGTGATGCTGCAACAGCTGGACCACCTCATCGAGGTGGCCGCCCTGCCGAACGTGACCATCCAGATCATGCCGTTGGCCAAGGGTGCCCACGCGGCGATGGTGGGAGCCTTCACCCTGATGGACTTCGGCCAGATGACCCCCACGGTCATATACGTCGAATCTGCGGCCGGGAACATCTACCTGGAGAAGGAGCGCGATGTCCGCAGGTTTACCCAGAGCTTCGACCTGCTGCGGGCGGCAGCCCCCGATCCACAGCAAACAACCGCGTTGCTGAAGGGCATCGCAAGGGAGATGCAAAAGACATGAACAACCAGGCCAGGCGCGAGACGCCCCAGGTCGACCTGAACGGCGCGGTGTGGCGCAAGAGCACCCGCAGTGCCCAAAACGGCGCATGCGTGGAAGTCGCCTTCCCCGAAGGCGCCGTCGCCATGCGCGACTCGAAGAACCCCCACGGCTCCGTTCTGCTGTTCTGGCCGGACGAGTGGGACGCCTTCCTCCACGGAGCCCAGGGCGGGGAGTTCAACCGTCCCTGACTCCGGGGAAATCCCCATACCCGCTGGCTGCAGACCAGCTTGGCAGCGGCATAGGCCGGTCCGAACGAACCCCAGTCGCCCGGACCGGCCACCAAGTCTCACCCATTCCCGCCCCTGTGTCCCGGCAACCCCGAGGGCACCTCGCTCTCATCGGGCCCGGCGAGGGCACACCAAATGGTTGTACTCTTCCCGTAACAACTTGGCCGTGTTCATGCCCAAGGTGGGGGGCCATGCCGCTGCGCAGACACCGGGCTGGGGCGATGCGTGACCTGCTGTATCTGTCCGAGAGCAAGTTGGCCGCCCTAGCTCCGCAACTCCCGGATCGGATTCGTAAACGGCTGGGTGCCGAAGCGGGCCTGAATGCGGGGCTGATCTCGATGAAGGCCACACTGGCGGCCGGTGAGAACCAACAGCCTTCCCCGGTCGGCGCTTTGGATGCTGTGGTGAACCTGATCGAGGGCAAGTACGGACGCCGTCTGCGTACGGACGATGACATCCGAGCCGGAGATTGGATCCGGTTCGAGGAGGAGTTCAGGTACGGCGACGCCTGGCCCGGGGTCCGGGGTCGCCACTCCACGATCGAGGGGTTGGTCTACTTCGCATCTGCCGATGCCCCAGCGTTCGTACTTGTCGGGTCCGCAGCCCATGTCCTTGACCGTCGGCCCCCGGAAGAGCCGCCTGGCCGACAGGTTGGCCGCTATTACGTGGAGGGCCTCCGCATGTACGCGCGGCGTCTGCGTGATCTGCCCGACGAGGCCGCGGGCGGCGGCACGACCCCTCCGATCGCTGCCCCAGTTGTGTTCACTGCCGTTGGATTTCTGTGGGCGTCAGGGCGGAACGGCAGGTCGTCGCACGACGAGTGGTCGCCCCCTGTACGGCTCGCGGGCCATGCACGCGTACTCGCGGTCAAGCAGCACCGCGATGGGCGGCACATGATCCTGGCCACTCCCCTGTACCTGGAATACGCACCGCGCTGAGAAGCCAAGCCCGGCGACCCATGTGGTCGAGTGCCAGACCCGCCCGATTCCACAGAAGGCAACCTGGGCAGTACCGCATACTGAGGTTCTTGAGCACACGCTTTGAGAACACCAAGAACCGTGACTTCCGTCACTCGGCAGACCTCGAAAGAGACACGATGGGCCACACAGGCGCGATGCGCACCGACGGGTCAACCGCCGTGTAAAGCGACACAGGATGTGTGGGACACGGCAAGTGCAACGACTCCGGCGGACTGGATCAGCAGCCCCCGCTGAGCGGCCAGAGCCGGATCGTCACCGCGCGCTCGTCCGTGGTCGGCGGCCCTCCGGCCGAGCTGCTGCTCGTCCAGCTTGATCAGCATGCGCGTGGCCAACAGATAGCTGTGGGCCGGCAGCCCGCTGTCCTGCGCCGAGCCCTCGGTGCCGGTGCGGGCTTGGCGGG
>NZ_BBUY01000021.1:1114-34813 GCF_001590865.1 Streptomyces sp. NBRC 110611 | reverse complement strand
CCCAGATCAGCCGGGGTAGACGGACGGCGAGCCGGCCGTACCGGCAGGCGTGGAAGTCGGAGAAGGCGCACGAGCGATCGGCCTGGAGAGCGGCTGCGTACGGGACGGCGACGGGCGTGTGCAGGCCGAGCATCGCGTCGCGGAGGCTACCGGTCAGCGCGTCGCCGAGTGCGGCCTCGTCCGCTGTTGTCCTGCCTGTGGTCAGGACGGGAGCACCGGCTGCCGCGGCGGCCGTCACCGCGAGACGGGCCAGCAACTGCCTGCGCCGCACCCGATCCTCCCCGTCCTCCTGACCAGCCGTACCCACCCTAGAGCCCGGAAGCCGCGGGTAGGCGGTGATCGGCCCGATCACGCGTCCGTGCCGGACTTCTGGCTCGGGCGTCAGGCCGAGGGCCTGCGGGGGGATGCCGAGCGCGTCGGCGAGGCGCCGCAGCACGGTGACGTCCGTCAGCGGCGAGATGCCCCGCTCATACCGGGAGACCTGGGCTGCGGAGCAGCCGCCGCGTGAGCCGAGCTGAGCCAGGGGCAGGCCCTGCTTCTTCCGGGCCTGCCGGACAGAAGACCTCACCCGGGCCGCTGAACGTGACGGCATCGACAAGACCGTCGTCGGCGACTACCTCGGCCACTTCGACTACCGCTCGGGCAGCGGACGCGCCACCCGCCAGTTCAACTTCGCCGCCACCGTCACCGAGACCGACGAGCCGGTGAAGCTCACCGAGCACGACGGGCACCTGTGGGCGGACCGCGCTGAGCAGGGCCGGGTCTCCAGCGCCGTCCAGGGCGTCCTCGAAACCTGGCGCAACCGGGTCGGGCTGAGCCCTCGGGGTGGACAACCGAGGGCTCGTTTCGTGTGCCCGGAGCCGGGGGAGGGTCCTCAAGTTCCTGGCGGAGGGGGACGTTGCGGCCGCGCGGGAGCTGTTTCACCGCGGGCGAGTACGGCCGCCTGCACCAGATGCTCCCCGAGCTGGTGGCCCGCGCGCGAGATGGAGGCAGCCTTCGCGGTCCGGGCCGGTCCGGACCGGGAAGGCTGCCCGTCGCTCGGGCCGGCCGGTGGTACTCGAGGCTGTGGCTGCGGCGCGGGCGGCCGCGACGATCGGGCCCTGCGCTGGGGAGGCGCACGATGAGCTGGGCGCTTCCAGCAGGACTTTGCTGTCTGACCTGGGACGATTTCGGGACGGTTGGAGCGTGGCGGGCTGATGACCAGTTCACTCCTCACCGCCGGTGTCGAAGTCGATGTTCTGGGTAGCGGTATGAGTACAGGTACTCACGCTGGGAGCCAGGTCGCGGCGGCAAGGTGAGTGCATGACGACGCCACCGCCTACCAGACAGCCGCCGGTCTACCCGCCCTATCCCTATGCCTATCCCGATTCCGCACCGCAGCCGCAGACGCGGGCACCACGCGCACGCCGTGCGATGGTGATCGGCATCGTGGTGGCATTGGCCCTGCTGCTGGCAGGAGGCGCCACTTGGTGGTGGCTGGCTCCGGACGGGGACGGCCCGCTGGCCGACCGCCCGCGAGTGACCGACGCCACGTCGGGGCTGTCCTACGCCATCCCCAAGGGCTGGGAGCACGACGCGGCAAAGGACAAACGCCTGCTCAGTGCGTTCTCCTCGACGATCACCAAGAAGGCGGGCCCGGGCGGGTCGGGCGGTGCCGTCCTCGCTGGCCGGTCCAGGAAGCCGATACCGTCCTCCGCACTACAACGGCAGGCGGAGTTCGCGGCCCGGTCGAATGCGGAATTCTTCTTCCCGGACCAAGCGGTGAGGCTTGAGAAGTCCCAACCGGCCACGATAGGTGGGCATTCGGCGCACACGGTGGCGCTTGCGGTGCAGAAGAAGAGTAAGGACCGCGATGCCGCGTACTTGAAGATCACTCTTGTCACGGTCGATGGCGACCGCACCTCGTTCGTCCTGGGCGTCGCCACCGCCGCACCGGACGCGGCGAGCCGCGGTGACGTTGGCGCGGTCCTCGAGAGCGCCACGGTTGAGTGATGGCCAACGTGTCGGCGCTGAATTGAGTGCGGAAGCGGATGCCGATCGGACGCGGGTCCGTCGCGTTCGAGTGCTGCTCCTCCGGCAGTTCGCGGCTCGAGAATCCGGCCGCCCGGCTGAAGACCTGTACCCCGGTCTGGCTGCTCCACCCCTACACCCGGCGTCGGCCGGTGCAGTGGCTACCAGCTCGACCACCGCGACGGCCCCATGTCCTGCACTCGCGGACTCACTGCCCCGGCGTAGCCCTTCCGCGCCGCGCATCGGTGAGGCGCCTGGCGCGGGCGCCGGGCTGGTCGCCGGCCGTGCAGTCGCGCCAATGGGTCCGCGGCAGCTGACCGACCCCGCCGATCCGCCCGGCAGTGCCCGCGGCAGCGAGCAGTACGCCCAGGATTTGGTCCCAGGACCCGTCTGCGGCCCACCGGCATTGGCGGGACCACACTCTTCCAGGACCCGAACCTGCTCGGGAGGTCTCGCCAGGGGATGCCGGTGCGGTATCAGTAGATGTCGGTAGATGATCGCCTCCACGATACGGCGGTGGTCGGCCCACGGTCTGCCATGCCGGCCGGCTCTGCTCGGCGGCAACGGGCGGATGCCGTCCCACTGTTGGTCGGTCAACGGGGCGTGACGGGCAAAAAAACGACATCAGACCGCAGACGTGCTGCTCACCCCGGGCCGGTGGCCGGCCGGGCTCAGTCGATCGTCTTGATCACCCGGGCGGGGACTCCCGCGACCAGGGTGAGGGCAGGAACATCACGACTGACCACCGCACCGGCAGCGACCACCGCACCAGCACCGATGGTCACTCCCTGCAAGATCACGGCAGACGTCCCGATCCAGACGTCGTCTTCGATGACGATCGGGGCGAAGGAGAGGTACGCGCGACGCTCGGCGAGCGGCAGAGGGTGCCCCCCGGTGATGAGGCTGACCTTCGGGGCGATCATGACACCGTCGCCGATGCGGATCCCGCCCTTGTCCATGAACGTGCATCCCTGGTTGACGAAGATGTTCTCCCCGAACGTCGTGTTCAGCCCATACTCGGTGAAGAACGGCGGGTAGATCGTCACCGACTCCGGGAGCGGGCCACCGAACACAACAGAAAGTAGTTCAGCACGACCTTTGCTGTCGCTGAACGGCAGCGCGTTCAGTCGAGACGTCGCGTCGGTCACCTCTACGATGCGCTCCGCATGGCGCGCGAACTCGGGCGTCTGGACATACATGACCTGTTCTGTGCGGGTAGACATACGGCGATTCCACCACCCTGAAGAACGAGTGATCAAACAACCGCACGACCTACCGGAGACAACCCATCGTTGTGGAAATAGGCTGAAGGTGTGGATGTTGAAGCTCTGCGGACCTTCGTGACCGTCGCCGAGACCGGCCAGTTCCAGGCAGCAGCGGACGAGCTCGGGATCAGCCAGCAGGCGGTCTCCAAGCGGATCGCGACCCTTGAGAGACACCTCGAGGTCACGCTCCTGGTGCGAACCTCACGAGGCTCCCGGCTGAGCCTGGACGGGCAGGTCTTGCTGCCCCACGCCAAGAAGGTCCTCGCAGCCTTCGCGCAGGCCGAGCAGGCCGTGCGCCCCGGCAGCCGGCCCTTGCGCGTCGACGTCCTCAATCGGCGCATCGCACCGGCCCAGGCCGTCTACCGGTTCTACCGCTCACACCCCGAGATGAACCTGGACACGGTCACATTGAGCAACGAGAACGCCGCCCAGGCCGCCCAGGCGGTACTCGAAGGAACCGTCGACGCGTCCTTCCGCGCCCTGCCGGTAGACCAGGTCCCAGCCGGGATCAGCGCCGAACGGCTCCTGGACGCGCCCCTGGAGCTACTGGCCGGGCCCGGCCACCCTTTGGCGAACGCACCTTGGGTCAGGCCTGCGGACCTGGCCGGCCACCGCATCTGGATCCCCGGAATCAGGCCAGGCACGGAGTGGGCAGCGTTCTACCAGGCGCTGTCCGAGGCCTTTGGCCTGAGCATCGACGCGCTCGGCCCCAACTTCGGTGACGAGGCCCTGATGGACGCGCTGGCCGACTCGGCCTCGCTGGCCACCCTCGTCGGCAGTGGGGACCGGTACCTGTGGCCCCAGACCCACGACCTGCGGCGCATCCCGTTGCGCGAACCGACCCCGGTGTACACGCACGTGCTGTTGTCCCGCACCGGAGACCAGCACCCCGTGCTGACCGCGCTACACGATCATCTGCGCGCCTCAGGGCCGCGCACCCCGGACGACGTGTGGGTGCCGGACTGGATAGACCGCTGATCAGACGCCCGATTCAACGGAGACGCCCTACCGGCGATTTCACCGGCCCGTCCGCACACAACACTGCGTCCACCAACTCGAACAATACGTCGCGCCGGGCGGTCAGACATGCGTAGAAGGCGCCCCGGAAGCGTGACGCTTCCGCGCGGACAGCCGCGATCACCGGAAACGCCCGCGCCGCTCGTGGACGGCGGCGCTTTCCAGGATCGGCAGCTTCATGCGCCAAGCAGCGGATTCCCTTCTTTCGTGTGCACGTGCTGGCTTTCTCCGCCAGGGCCCCGGTGGCGAGCCGATAGTGGTCGCACTGCCGGACCGGGATCCGGCGGCGTCCCGCCAACAGCGCTACTGCAGAGGTGACACACCATGCCCACCACCAAGGCGAACGACCGCGTCGAGCTCGTCTTCTCCCTCTTCGACGCCGACGGCAACGGCGTTTTGGAGTCGAAGGACTTCGAGCTGATGGGCGAGCGGGTCATCGCGGCGGTGCCCGACGCCGGCGACGACGCGAAGAGCAGGATGTTCGACGCCTTCCGCGGCTACTGGGAGACGCTCGTCCGTGAGCTGGATGCCAACAGCGACGGTCGGATCAGCCCCGAAGAGTTCACCGCGATCGTGCTCGACCCCCAGCGGTTCGACGCCACGGTCGACGAGTTCGCGGACGCCCTGGCCGCCATGGGTGACCCGGACGGCGACGGTTTCGTCGAGCGTTCCCACTTCACCGCCCTGATGACCGCCATCGGCTTCCAGCGTCCCAACATCGACGCCCTGTTCGATGCCTTCGAGCCGGTCGACGGCGACCGTATCCCCGTGATCACCTGGGCGGACGGCATCCGGGACTACTACCGCCCGGAGAAGGCCGGCATTCCCGGCGACCACCTGACCACGGGCACGACACGATGACCCGCACCCAAGTCCCCGCGCCGGCAGCCCCCTTACGCGCCGCGAAGCCCGTCATCGGTCTGGCAGTCGGGCGGGGTACCGGACCTGAGGTCGCGGATGTCTTCGAGCAAGTTCTCGGCGCGCTGACCGCAAGGCACCCGCACGGCGTGGCGATCGAGCGCTCCCCCCGCCTCTACCACTCGTACGCTTCGCTCCGCGCCGAACGGGGCGTGGACAGGATCCGGGCGCTGACCGCCGAGGACGCGGCCCACTACGAGCGGTTCTGCCGCACCCGGGCCGAGCAGGGCACCGAGGCGATCTTCCGCACCGCTATCAACGCCCAGTCCCTCTATCTCGTCCGGCAGCGGCTGCGCGCGGTGAAGGTCGACCTCCTCACTGACGCCGGGCGCTCCCTGCTCCTGGTACGGGATCAGGCCCAGGGCTTCTACACCGGGGACAACCGGCACACGCCCGGCGAGGTCACCCGCACTTTGACCTTCAGCCAGGAGATCACCGAGGCCGTGATCACCTACGCCCTGCGGCGAGCCCGGTGCGAGTGGCCGGACGGGCGCCTCGACCGCATTGTCATGGCCTACAAGTTCCATCTGTTGGACGGCGCCCTCGACGCCTGGGTGGCCGAACTCGCGGACCGGCTCGGCGTCCGCATCGACCTGTTCCAACCGGACACGGTCAACCGCAACCTGATCACCCATGGCCTGCCCGACCGCACGCTGATCGTCGCCGGGAACGAGTGGGCCGACATCATGCACGTCATACTGCTCGACCGGTTCGGCTCCCACCGGCAGGAGAACCACTGCACCGAGAATGTCTGTCTCGGCCCCGGGCTGGCCGGTCTGGTCGAGTACCAGACGGTGCACGGCTCCGCCGACGCCCTCGCCGGGCAGGGCCGGGTCAACCCGGTGGCGACGATTCGGGCGGCGGCGCTCGTCGCGGAACGTCACGCCGGATGCCCCGGAGCAGTACGTGCCACCGAGCAGGCTCTGCGAACTCTGGACGAGCGGCGCGTGCACACCCCGGACCTCGGCGGACGGCACTCCACCACCACCGTGGTCGACGCCCTGCTCGAGGCGCTCGACGTGCCCGAAGCCGACGGGGCGTCGAAGGGCGCCGCCCTGGTCGGCGGGTCATGACCAGCGGGGGACCGGACGGGACAGCCTTGGTCGTCCTGGACCTGCAGAACGACTTCTGCACCGGCCCGACGGCCCTGGCCCGCTTCGGCAAGGACCCCGCCGTACTGGACACAGCTGTCGCCGGCTGTATTCGCGCGGTGGCCGGGGCCCGCGAGCGCGGCGTGGAAGTGCTCTTCGTACGGTTCGTCGGTGACCCCGAGCACCAAGGGGACAGCTGGCGGCTGCGGGACCGAGCCCTCGGCAAACAGCCCAAGTGCCTGGAGGGCTCATGGGGCGCGGAGTTCCACGCCATCTCCCCGGCCGCGGGCGAGCGGATCTTCACCAAACGCGCCTGCTTCGACGCCTTCCTGACCGACGGCTTCGAGGAGCACCTCGCCGCGCGGGGCGTGGGCCACCTGGTCTTCGCCGGGCTGTACGCAGACGTGTGCGTGGACTCCACCGCCCGCACGGCGTTCCAGAAGGGCCTCCATGTGACGCTGCTGACGGACTGCACCACCGCGCTGCATCTGCCGTACGACGCCGTGCTGCGGTTCATGCGCGTCGTCTACGGCGCCCGGACCACCACCACGGACGACCCGCAGGCATGGATCGCACCCGTGTTGCGACCCGAGGAGGATTCGTGCGCACTGCCGCCGGGCTGAACTCCGGCGTGGCAGAGGGCGTGGGCCGCACCGCCCTCTTGGTGGCCGCAGCCCGTGCCATCGAGAGCCATCGCCCCGACGCCTTGGCCCGGGACCCGTTCGCGGAGCACTTCGTGCGCGCGGCACCGGCCTCGGCCGGCTGGCCGGTCCGCCCGCAGCAGGTACCTGACGGTGAGGCCGACCCGCTGTGGGGCCGGCTCGGCCGGTACTTCGGCCTGCGCACCCGCGTCCTGGACGACCACCTGCTCCGCTCGGCGCACCAGGGCGTCCGGCAGGTGGTGCTGCTGGGGGCGGGCCTGGACTGCCGGGCGTTCCGGCTCGACTGGCCGCCGGACTGCGTGGTCCACGAGGTGGACACCGCCGGGGTGCTGGCGTTCAAACAGGCGGTGCTCGACCGGACCGAGGCCACCCCCACGGCCAAGCGCCGGACCCACGCGGCCGACCTCCGGCTCGACTGGGCCGAGGCACTACTGAGCGCGGGCTTCGACCCCGCCGCGCCCACCGCATGGCTCGCCGAAGGGCTGCTGCTCTACCTCCCGGCGTCGGCCGAGCGCCACCTCATCGCCACGATCGACCGGCTGAGCACGGCGGGCAGCTCCCTGGCGTACGAGATCAAGGAGATCGCCGAGTCACCGCAGGTGCGGGCCGGCCCGATCTACACCTCGGCGAGACAGCAGATCGGCATCGACCTGCTCGCCCTCTTCGACAGCGAGCCACGCCCCGACTCGGCGGGCGAACTCGCCGAACGGGGCTGGACGGTGGCCCTCCACAGCCCGTACGAGTTCACCGCCCTGCACGGCCGCGGCCCCCGCCCGGAGCCGAACGACGCTCTGGCGGCCAACCACTGGGGCTTCGCCACGGCCCCCGGGTAGCGTCGCGCGGAGCAAGGCGGGGCACGGCCCGCTCTACGACCGGACGGGCACCTGGCGCGACTGACGGCACGACGCCCGAGCCCACCGCGGCGGCAGCGGCGGGTCATTTCCTTCGTGCGCGTTTCGTCCACATCGCCCGCAGCTTCACCAGCCTCACCGCTCCCGACTCCTCCTGTGGCGCCCGGCAAACCCGAACTGCTCGGCTGTCTCGTCCACAGCCGCCTCGGCCAGGGCCTCCACCGGCACCGGAACCTCGTCGACCGAGGAAAGGGCCGCGTGCTGACGCGCATCGGCGCTCTTCGGCCCCAGTACCTGGAGGAGCGCAACGACCTGGAGGACGTCCTCCCGGCGCCGGCGGGTTCCGTGGCGCGGATGTCGGGGCTACTCGTCGCTGTCTTCGGCGAGGGTGTGGGCGACGAGCGCGTTGGCGTGGCCGCTGACGCGCCCTCGTCGCCCCGGCGCGCAGCCCGCTGCCGATGCGCAGCCGCGGATCCAACCGGCGAGGGGAGGACCGCCGCGCCGGGCGATGCGCAGGGAACGCCGATCTCAGCGATAGGCCCGGGCCGCGTATGACGTGTCGCGGTCCAGATGGACATCGACCATCACGGCGCGGCGGCCGTCAGGACAGGTGTGCAGCGCGGTCACCGGGCATTCTCCGAACCAGTCTCTGACCCTCGGGCTGGCTACTCTGCTGTGATGACGAACAGCAAGTTGACCGTCGACCTGCGGGGACGGCGGATTGAGACACTCGACGATTTCTGGGATGCGGTGACCGAGCCGTGCGGACTGCCGGAGTGGTTCGGCCGGAACCTGGACGCGTGGTCGGACACGATCCATACCCGCGGCATCTCGGAGGAGATCGACCGTCACGACATCCTGGTGGTCCACGTCGAGCATCGGGGACTCTTCGACAAGAACCACCACGAAGGTCAGATTCTGGCCGACATCTTTGACGGCGACCAGAACCAACTCGTCGTCCACGTGGGGGCCTGACGATCCGGGATTCGCCCGGCTCAGCGTCGCGCCGGTGACCGCAGTCGGTCGCGCGCCCGCGCCGCCGAACACGAATCCACCGCACCAGCCGTCCACCGGGCCGCAGTCGTGTCACCCACTCACGAAGCGCGGCCTCCGGGTCAGGCAACGTCCACACCAGATGCCGCGACACCACGACTCCGAACCGCTGTTCCCCGGTCGGCGGCACCATGGCGTCACCGACCAGGAAACGGCCTTCAAGGCCGGCGTCCAGGAACTTCGTACGGGCCTGCTCGACCATTCGTGGCGCCAGAGCGACCCCGGTGACGGGGTGTCCGGCCTCGGCCAGCAGCAAGGACACCGATCCGGTGCCACAGCCAATGTCGAGAACGTCGTCCGGGTCGGACGGCAACCAGGTGCGCAGGAGCCGGGCCCAGGCGGCCCGTGTGTCGTCGGCTCGCAGCCCGTGGTCGGGCTCGTCGTCGAAGGCCGCCGCGGCGGCATCCCAGTACCGATGCCTCGCACCGCACCGGTGCGCGCACCTCCAAGTCACCCCTTGACCAAGTTCGCCACTCGGCACGTTTCCCTGCCGAGGACGCCTCGAAGATCCGCACCGGACGCGGCCCGGCCAACATGGGCACCCTCCGCAACCTCGCGATCAACGCCCTCCGTGCCGCCGGACACCGCGACATCGCCGCCGGAATCCGAGGGGCCTCCAACGAGCCCTTCACCCGCCCACAACTTCGGTGTCCGGAGCACGCGATCCCCCCCCCATGACCGGCTGGCCGCCGACCGAGGGTCGACAATGCGCCGCGAAGTCGTCGAGTGCGTGGCTACTTTCGCATGCCGTACGGCGTCATCATCAATGCGAGCACTGCTACCAGGATCACCGTGGACAAAGAACAGACAACCCAGGCCACCGTGAGCCGATCAGGCTTGATCTTGACGTCAGGGTTCTGTTGTTGGGCGATGTAGTCCTTGAGCATCCGGCCGCGGACTGGAAGAAGGGCAACCGGTACGGAGACGCACGCGACGCTGTACAGGAACAGGATCGATGGTGTCGGTTCGGGCCGGATCAGGTTCGTCGCCAGGATGGCGCCGAGGCCCACGGGAGTCAGCAAGTAGGCCGTCCACTTGGCTCGTTTGCTCGGCCGCTTCACGGTGTTTTGTAGTTCCTCCGGGAGTTTCATCCCTGTTCCCAGCATCCGCATACCGATCACGAAGAGCACCGTCGTTGCAACCGCGATGAGCCACCAACCGGATTCGGGTATCGAAAACAGCATCTTCTTCATCTTCCCCTGCGATAGCGACTGATCACCCTAACCAACAGCCCTGGCTGTCACCTGCCCAGTCCGATCGACCGCGCGAACTACCGTGCCAGCGGCGTGCTGGGTCGCTACTGCACCCGCCGTCTCTCCTCGCGCGGCAGGAGCTCGACAAACCTGATTCCACAGAACACCGTGGCGCACGGTTTGGGGCTTTATGGCATGGTGGGCTGCCGCGGCGGCGAAGGAGGAGCACCTGCTCGACAACCGCCTCCAGACACTCGCCGACGACGTGAAGGGCATCACCGTCGCGGTCTGGGTGAACACCCTGCCCCGGCTCCAGCGCGGCGAGCCCTGTGGCGTCGACGACCCAGACCGCCGCCGGCGCTCCCCGAGCCTCCCGGCCGCGGCCCGCCCGTCGAAGCCGGTGACACCACCCAAAGCCAGGGGAGAGCTGCTGGGCCGCCGGCCGGGCCGGGCCGGGCCGGTCGGCGGCGAGACAGGGCGTGGGGGCGTGGCGTCAGGGTGTGGTGGTGAGGGCGGGCCAGAGGGTGGTGGCGGTAAGGGTGCGGGCCAGGCGACGTGCCCAGTAGGTTTCGTCACCGTCTTCATCGCGCCAGGACCACAGGCGGGTGGTGGCGAGGTGGAGCGGGTTGAGCCGGGTGATGCCGATGGCGCCGTGGAGCTGGTGGGCGATGCGCGCGATCTCGGCGGCCGAGGCGGATGCCTGGGTCTTGGCGGCGGCGATGGCGACGTGTGCGGCCGCGCCGCCGGGGTTCAGTGGGGCGGCGGCCTGGACGGCGGTGCGGACCAGGGCGGTCTCCTCGATCAGCCGGGCCTCTTCCTGCTTGACGGCTTGGAAGCGGCTGAGCGGACGGCCGAACTGGGTGCGGGCGGTGGTGTGGGCGACCGTCAGGTCGACGCAGCGTTCGGCGGCACCGGCAATCAGGGCGGAGCGGGCCAGGGCCGCACGGAGCCGGGCCTCGTCGAGCAGTTCGGGGGAGATCCGGCGGACCTGCGAGGCGGGGATCTCAAGGGCGACGAGGTACAGGTCGTCGCGGGGTTCCTCGGCGAGGTTGCCGCCGGGGGTGAGGGCGGCCTGATCGGGGGTGAGGGTGAACAGGACGGGGCCGAAGGGGGCGGTGGCCAGGACGACCACCGCGGTGACGGCGCGGGCCCAGGGGACGCGGCGCAGGGTGCCGGTGACCCGCAGGTTGTCGTCGTCGCCCAGGCACCCGGCCGAGCCGACGGGGGAGGCGGCCGGGTGTGCGTATCGGATCGTCAGGTCGGGGGCGATCGCGTAGCTGAGCGGGCCGTCCGGCACGGGAAGGCCGACGCGGCGCAGCAGGGGGCGGGCGACCAGGGCGGTCTCGGCGAGGGGGGCGGGGACGGCGCGGCGTCCTGCTTCCTGGGCGGCGGCGAGGAGTTCTGCGGTGGAGGCGCCGTGGGCGGGGAGGGCCACGGCGTCGGAAGCGGTGGTGTTGGCGACGGTGGCGATGGCGTCGGGGGCGGCGTAGAAGGCGGTGGTGTCGTAGTGGTCGGCGGAGATGACAGGGGCGCTGGTGTCGATCGTGTGGGTGTTCATCGGTGCTGCTCCAGACCACGAGTGATGATGCCGCGCAGGATTTCGTTGGTGCCGCCGCGCAGCGTGTAGCCGGGGCTGTGCAGCAGGGCGAAGGCGAGCAGTTCGGGGTGGCTGCCGGGGGTGGCGTGCGAGTCGGCCGGGGTCGGCAGGATGCTGCGGACGGTGTCGATCAGCGTGCCCTCCAGGCGAGTGCCGAGGTCCTTGACCAGGGCGGCCTGGGTGTCGGGCGAGGCTCCGGCGTCCAGGGCAGCGGCCACGCCGAGGGACAGCCGACGGATGCTGTACAGGCGGGCGGTGAGGAGGCCCACCTGGGTGAGCTGTTCGGCTGTGGCCGGGCGCTGCTCCAGTTCGCGGAGCAGGGAGACCAGCAGGGGGAAGGTGGAAAGGTAGCGTTCCGGGCCGCTGCGTTCGAAGGCGAGTTCGCCGGTGACCTGATTCCAGCCGTCGCTCTGCCGCCCGAGCAGCATGCCGTCGGGGACGGCGACGCCTTCGAGGTGCAAGGCGTTGAAGCGGTGCTCGCCGCTCATCAGCCGGATCGGCTCGACCCGTACGCCCGGGGCACGCAGGTCGACGATGAACTGGCTGAGGCCGGCGTGCTTGTCCTCGGCCTCGTCGGTGCGGGCCAGCACGATGGCGTAGTCGTTGACATGGGCTCCGCCGGTCCACATCTTGGTGCCGGTCAACCGCCAGCCGTCAGCGGTGCGGTCGGCACGGGTGGCGACCGAGGCGAGGTCGGAGCCGCTGGACTTCTCGCTCATGCCGATGGAGAAGAAGCACTGCCCGGCGCAGATCCTCGGCAGGAAGAAGCGGCGCTGCTCCTCGGTGCCATGCCGGAGGATCGAGGGTCCCGCCTGCCGGTCGGAGACCCAGTGGGCGCTGACCGGGGCGCCGGCGGCGAGCAGTTCCTCGATCACCACATAGCGCTCCAGGAAGCCGCGGCCCGCGCCACCGTACTCGGCGGGCAGGGCCATGCCGACCCAGCCGCGTTCGGCGAGGCGGCGGCTGAAGCCGGGATCCCAGCCGGCCAGCCAGGAGTCGGGGCGGCCGAGCACGGTGCCGCGGGCATGCTCTTCGTCGAGAAAGGCACGGACCCCGGTGCGGAGCCGACGGGCCGATTCGGGCAACGTGACGTCGGGGAACGCGATCGGTGCGAGCGTAGAAGGCGACATGGTTCATTCGCTCCCGGATTGATGGATGGGCGGTGCGGATGTCTTTGCGGTAACGGGAATCCGGTCAAGCCGCGATGTGCAGCAGGGAAGGGTCGAAGCCGGCTTCGCGGAGGACCTCGTCGGTGTGCTGGCCGATGCGCGGGCATGGCCGCAGCTCCGGCTCGGGGTCGGCCGAGTAGCGGACCGGGCGCCCGATGACCCGGTAGCGGCCCTCGGTGGGGTGCTCGGCGTCGCGCAGCAGGCCGCCGCTCCGTGAGCAGTGGATAGAACTGGTCGGCGTTGAGGGCCCGGTCGGGGCCGGTGGCGAAGCGCGGGTCGGCGGCCAGTTCCGGGCGGCCGACGAAGGCGGTGAAGTTCCGCCAGTCGCGGTCGCTGTGCGGCAGGATGCACATCCATCCGTCGGCGGTGCGCAGGGCACGGCGCTCCGGGCTGAGCGAGCGGGCCGAGCCGAACTCGCCGTCGGCCTCCAGGGCGGCCGCGCCCAGGTGCTCGACCAGGTTGAAGGCGAGCATGGTGTCGGCCATCGGGACCTCGATGTGCTGGCCGGTGCCGCCATGCTCCCGGTAGTGCAGCGCGGCCAGCACCGACTGGGCGATCTGCATGCCACAGATCTTGTCGGCCAGCACCGTGGGAACGTAGTGCGGCTGACCGGAGACCTTGTGGTTGAGCCAGACCAGGCCGCTGGCCGCCTGGATGATGTCGTCGTAGGCGGCGTGGGTGCCGTAGCGACTGTCACTGCGGAATCCCTGGGCATTGGCATAGATCAGGCCGGGACTGACGGCCGCGACGTCGTCGTAGCCGAGGCGGAGCTTCTCCAGGGCCTGCGGTCGTAGGTTGGTGATGAAGACGTCGGCGGTGCGCAGCAGGGCGAGCAGGGCGTCGCGGCCGTGCGGGGCCTTGAGGTCGATGGCGGCGCTGCGCTTGTTGCGGTTCAGGTTGAGTGCCGGGCCGCCCATGCCGGGGTGGCGCCGTGGCGGGTAGTGGCGCGTCATGTCGCCCGTGGGCCGCTCTACCTTGATCACATCCGCGCCCAGGTCGCCGAGCTGCTGGGCGGCGTACGGGGCCATGATCACGCCGGCCAGTTCGATGACGCGGACTCCGGCGAGGAGTCCGCGGCCGGACGGGCTGTTCGTTTTCCCGGACATCTTCCGGTGCCTCCTGGGGTATCGGGTGGGGCGGACGAACGGTGGACTGCTCAGCGCCACTGGAGCGCGGCGGACCCGAGCGGGGAACGCCGGCCGGGCTGGGGGACCGTGCGCCCGCTGTACGCGAAGGGTGTTGCCGGTTCGGTGAGCGGGCCGAAGTCGGTCCCGGTGGTCGACAGCGCGGCGAGCGGCGCGTGTCCGGGCCGGGGCAGGTCGAGTACGTCCTCCCGCGCCAGCAGCCCGAGTTCCTGCACCCAGTGGCACACCCCGGCCAAGGTCACGCGAATCCGCCAGGAACCGCCCTCAGTCGCGCGGCGGCGCAGGACCGTTGCGACGGCGGCGGCCCCCAGATAGGCGGCGAGGTAGTCATTGAGCAGGTACGTCGGTGGCAGCGACGGCCGGTCGGTCCACTCCTCGAGGGCAAATCCGGTTGCCGAGCAGGCGAGCTGGTCGAACCCGCCGCGTTCGCCCCAGGGGCCTTCGGCGCCCCAGGCGTGGTATTCGAGGACGATGAGTCCGGGGCGGCGCCGGATGAGTTCCTCGGTCGATGCCCCGTGGCGGGCGAGTCCCCGGTAGGCGTGCGCGAAGACGTCCGCGTCCTGGAGCGCGTCGTGGAAGGCCGTACGGTCGTGAGCGTCGCGCAGGTCGCAGTAGGCGTTGCGCTTGCCGCCGCCGGTCATCGCGATCATCGGGATCGGGTCGGGGCGGTCGGGACGCGTCAGGTGCAGCACTTCGGCGCCGAACTGGGCGAGGAGACGCGTCGCGACGGGGCCGGCGATGACATGGGTGAGATCGAGCACCCGTATGCCCGCGAGCGCCTCGTCGGCCTCACCGATCGGCTCCAGCGGATGGGCCGGTCCGTCACCGACGCGTTCGATCTCGACGACCGGGCGCTGCGCGACATGCCGCCCCGCGGGGTGCGCGAGCCACTCGTCCCGGCTGCGCACCACGCAGGCGACGCCGCCCCGCGCGCAGATGGCCTCCTCCAGCGTGAAGGCGTCCCAGTCGGCCGCGGCCTGCGCGATCCCCACCTTGTCGAGCCCACACCTCAGCACGGAGCCGACCGCGTCCCGCAGATGCGGATAAGTGGTGATGATGAAGATCCACCGGCCGTCGCGCGCCCGGTAGAAGTCGTTGTTGCCGAGCAGCGTCGGATCGTCGAGGAGAGCGCCGAGCGGGCGCCCCGAGAGCGTCGTGTGATACGTCGCCATGAGCTGGTCGATCGCGGCTCCGGCCTGCACCTCGATCCTCTGGTGCGGGTGGCCGCGCTGTTCGCCGAGCGTCGCCGTCTGCCGCCCGAAGGCCCCGATGGCGGCGGACATGGCATCGGCGAGGTGGTGCACCGAAGGCACCAGGGGGTCGGCCCCGACGACGGTGATGTCCTCGGCTCCCCGGGCCGGATCGGGGTCGCCGAGGGTGTGCAGCAGCCGGGAGACGATCTCGCCGGTGGGCATCGGCGGCGTCGGGGTGGTCGTGGCCGGCGTATTCGTGGTCGGCGTGTTCGAAGTCATGCCGGGATGCTCGTTCCCCGTACTGCACGGCGCCCGGATTCACGGATATCCGTGAACTGATGCGGACGTCAGGTCCGCCTCTCCTGGATGTGCGCGAGGAGCCGGGCCGCCGCCCGGTCCAGGCGCGGCCGCTCCGAGCGGCCGTGGCGCCGGTGTATCAGGGCGAGGGCTCCCGTGACGACGGGGCCTTCGGTGACAGGGATCGCGAGTGCGCTGGCCTCGGGGTCGGCCAGCCCCTCGCTGCGGCTGATCCGTGACGCGCGGATCGCCGGAAGAGCGGAGCGGAACTCGGCGACCGCCTCGGGGTCGTGGCGGGCGAGCTCGTCGAGCAGTCCACGGCGCTCCGCCTCGTCGGTGAAGGCCAGCAGCAGTCGGCCCGCGGCGGTGCGCAGGAGCGGCCGGGCCATGTGCTGGTCGGCGAGCGGCACGAGGCGGGGAATGTGGTCCTCGCCGCCACGCGCGAGGTACACGGCGTCGAGCCCGACCCGCACCGTGAGCAGCACCGGAGTACCCGCGACGCGGCTCAGTTCGTCGAGTTCGGCCTGACTGATCCGCGGGACGACCCGGCCGGCAATGAGGTTGAGGACGTGTGGGGCGGGTCCGAGCCTGAAGCGCCGGTGCTGTTCCAGCAGGAAACCGGTCGCGACAAGGCCATTGACCAGATCCTGCACCGAACTCGCCGGCGCCTCGACCATCCGCGCCAACTCGGCCACGGTCACCCCGCCCGGCGCCCGTGCGGCGGCCTCCAGGATCCACACGACCCGGTCCACCGTACGGTGACGCCGCCGCCGGCCGTGCTCGCTCATCCCGCCCGCCTTGTCCTTCTCGTGGGTCGCCGACCGCTCGGGCCGACACGACTCGTCGACTCGTCGATCCTTTCCCTCACCACCCCCGACGATCAAGTCGGCCCCCGGCCCCGGCCCCCGCAGATGCCACAAGGCCGACAGCAGATGGGGTTCACGCGACGGCGGACCGGGACCGCATCCGGGGCGCCCCGCACGCCCTGGAGTCATACCTGAACCGCGTCGAGCCGGACGCCGGCAAAGGGACAAGATCGTGAGACAAGTTGCCGTGGCCCCTGGATGAGACACACCGAGAACACGCAGACCGCCCTTACGGAACGGGACATTCCAATTGAGGGCCTGCACCGCGGGCCACCGCGCTGCGCCGGCCCTGCGTCGGCCGTCACAGTGCCTTCCCAACTGCTGTAGAAACGCTGCTCCTCTGTCCTTCGCCAGCCAAGTTGGTCCGGTGCGATGCCCTGACCTGGGGCGACTAGGTGGGATGTCAAACGATCAGTCCTGGTCTGCCGCCTCCGCGAGGTGATACCAGTCCTGGGTGATCGCCCACGACTGGTAGTTCCGGAAGGTCCGGGCGAGACCGTTCGGCTGCTCTCGTGCTGTGAAGAACTCCCCGAGGAGTCGGTAGAACGTAGTCGCAGCGGCAACATCGGTCTGCTCGGAGAGTGGGTGGGCCCAGCCTCCAGGGGTGAGGTGGCGGACGAGAACGGGCCAGGTCAGGTCGAGTCCCTTGCCGAGTGGACCACGAGCCATTCCTGAAAACCGGTGAGCATGCTCCACGAGCTGCCAGCGTCGAGGCCGAGGACGAAAGCCGTCGTCGTGGCGCAGGAGCCGTCGAGTCCATGCCGTTTCGGGTCTCGGGGAACTGCGGTCGGTCATCGGCCTCGCCCGGTCCAGCTTCCAATACTGGCGCAAGACCGCGCCCGCACGCGCCGCCCGGCAGACAGCCGACGACCAGCTCGCGCGGCGGATACGGGCCGTGCACACCGCATCGGAGGGTGAGGTGGACGGTCGACAACCCCGAGACCGCGCAGGAGAAGGTCACCGCGATCCACCGCCTGGCCCGGGACGAGGAGGTCGCCGCGACGGTGACCACCGATTTCCTCAAGCGTCCGCAGGTGGCGGCCAAAGTCTCCGCGGAGAACAAGGTCCGGGCGGTGGAGGAGTTCACTCGGGACGAGTCGGTCGCGGCGAGTGCGGCGACCAGCCTGCTGCGGCGCCCGGACGTCGCCTTCAGAACGATGAAGCGACGATTTTCCGAACTACGATCTTGAGCCGGCTTCGTTCACGAGTTTCGGACAGCGGATGCGCTCGGGGGCAGCAGACGGGCCGGGTGAGGGATCCTCCTGGCCGGAACGGTAGCCGGGCGGCATTCGCCGGGGAGAATCGTCCCATGCGTATTGTGATCATCACTGCCGGTTCACGGGGAGACGTCGCGCCCTTCACCGGTCTGGGGCGGCGTCTGCAGGATGCGGGGCTTCAGGTCGCTGTGGCCGCTCACCCGTCCTTCGCGGCACTCCTCGCCGGGTGCGGCCTCGACCACCGGCCCATGCCCGGAGACCCGCAGGGGCTGATCCGGGATCTGTCCCGGGCCGCGTCACGGGAGGAGGCCCGGGCGATGACGAGGGCCTACGCGGACGGGCTCGCCGACGGGGTGGCGCAGGCCGTGGCAGGCGGGGCTGACCTGCTGCTCACCGCCTTCGGCCCGGCACCGCTCAGCCGGATGGCCGGCGAAGCCCTCGGCATCCCCGTCATCGGCACTTACCTCGCACCGTCGTTCGCCACCCGGCAGTTCCCGCTGCCCAACGCGCGCAACACCGACGGCCCGGGGCCGCAGGGCAACCTCGCCGCGGGCCGGGACGTACTCGGGCGCGCGGAAGGGGTCTTCGCGGGCGCCGTGACCCGGCTGCGTACCCGCCTGGGGCTGCCAGCCGACGCGCCCTGGGCACCGGCGGACATCCGGCCGGTCTTCCACGGCTTCAGCCCGCTGGTGGTGCCGCGCCCCCAGGACTGGCCGTCCGGGGTCGACGTGACGGGCTACTGGTGGCCCGCGCGGCCGGATGGCTGGCAGCCCCCGGCCGAACTGGTCGACTTCCTCCAGGCAGGTCCGCCCCCGGTGTTCATCGGGTTCGGCAGCATGGCGGCGGGGCAGGGGGAACGGCTCAGCGAGCTGGTGGCCGTGGCGGTGAAGCGGGCAGGCGTGCGCGCCGTGGTGCAGGCGGGGTGGGCCGAACTGAGCGGCTGCGGCGCCGACGTACTGGCCATCGGCGACGTCCCGCACGACTGGCTGTTTCCTCGCACCGCCGCCGTCGTCCACCACGCCGGGGCGGGTACCACCGCAGCCGGACTGCGGGCCGCAGTTCCTGCCGTGCCCGTTCCCGTCATGGCCGACCAGCCGTTCTGGGCGTCCCGGCTGCACCGGCTGGGAGTCGCTCCCTGCCCTCTGCCGTTCCAGGACCTCACCGCCGAAGCCCTCGGCGACGCGATCACGGCCTGCCTGTCCGAGCCGGCCTACCGCCGCCGCGCGGCCGAACTCGCCCGCGGGATCGCCGCAGAGGACGGTGCCGCATCGCTGCTCGCCCATATCGGGTCGCAGGACGCCGGGTGACCCGGGGGCTTCTCGCCGTGCTGCTGTGCCGGGCTGCCCGAGGCCCGGCCGCATCCGCCTGCCGCGAGGCGCACGGACCATGCGTACGCCGCCGCCCGGCGCGGCGGGTACGCGTACAGCGCCCGGGCGAGCGGTGACCGGTCCTGGGCAGCGAAGACGCCCTCCGGCCGGCTGTTGCCCCGACACCTCCAGGCGCCCATCTCTCCACCGCCGTCCTCGGCCGCCGCCCGGCCGCCCACTGCATCCCCGACCGCCCAGCAGCCCGCGCCACCGCCCTTGTCGCCGTTGCCCGAGAACTGCCTCCAGCGATTCTGGGCCTGTGCTCGGACTGCACCCGATCACCGCCTCCCTGTGGGTCGCCGCGCCGGCACCGATGCCGACCGCCTGCCTCGCGCCCGCGCCGATGGTGCTCAGCGTGAGTTTTCACCTCCGCCCGGTTACCAGGAGGCGCTGGGCGGTGTGAACGGCTGCGAGCAGGTCCGGCCGTGGTGGACCGGAGCGGGCCGGCCTGGTGATGACGGCCGCTGTCGAGGCCCCGCGCTCGGGGCCTCGACGGCGAGTGGCGTCAGGCGGACCGGCTGACGTCGTCGAAGTCGGTGGAGGCCGACAGCTCGGCCCATGCCAACATGCCGCGCTCGAAGGCGTCGCGTCCGGCCTGGACGAGGCGAAGCGCGTCGGTGCCGAGCAGCAGGCGCGTCGGCGGCTGCTCGGCCGCCACGATGCGCAGCACCGCGGCCGCGGCCTTGTCCGGGTCGCCCGGCTGGCGCCCGCTGCCGTGGATGCGCCGGGCGCGCAGCGGCTCGAACAGCTCGTCGTAGTCGGCGATCGCACGGGGTGCGCGGATCATCGAGCGACCGGCCCAGTCGGTCCGGAAACTGCCCGGCTCGACGGCGGTGACATGGATGCCGAAATCGGCGACCTCCTTGCCGAGCGTTTCGAGGATGCCCTCCACCGCGAACTTGCTGCCGTGGTAGAAGCTGAGGCCCGGCATGGTGATCAGCCCGCCCATCGAGGTGACGGCGATGATGTGGCCCGAACGGCGCTCCCGCATGTGCGGCAGCACGGCCTTGATCACCGCCACGGTTCCGTAGACGTTCACCTCGAACTGACGGCGAAGGTCGTCCATCGACGACTCCTCGAAGAGGCCGTCATGGCCGTACCCGGCGTTGGCGACGAGTACGTCGACCGGGCCCAGGTCACGCTCGGTCTCGTCCACGACCGCCTCCACCGCGTCATGGTCGGTCACATCCAGGATGCGGGCGTGCGCGTCGCCGGCGAGCGCCTCAAAGGCCCGTGCGTCGGCGGGCGTGCGCACCGTGCCCACCACCCGGTGGCCCGCGGCCAACGCCGCGCGCGCCAGTGCGCGGCCCAGGCCGGTGCTGACGCCGGTGATCAGGAATGTCTTGGTGTCCGACACAGGAGTTCCCTTCGTGCGATGCGAACAGAGGCCGACCGGGGCGGTTTGGCCCCGGTCGGTCTCGACACGTTCCACTTCAGCACCGGAATCGGCTGCTGATCGCCTTCCGGGGGGTCCGCTTCGCCCCGGGGACGGCCGGACCGGGGGACTGCCAGTCCCCCTTTCGCGGGCCGTCGGGGCGATCGTGGGCCCTATCGTGAACGGCATGGATCGCAACACAGCTCTCGGTGAGTTCCTCCGCTCCCGGCGGGCACGGATCACCCCGCGCCAGGCGGGCCTGTCCGACGACGGCGGCCCCCGGCGAGTGCCGGGACTGCGCCGCGAAGAGATCGCGCAACTGGCGGGCGTGAGCGTCGACTACTACGTACGCCTGGAACGCGGACGCCGGCTGAACGTCTCCGAGAACGTGCTGGACGCCATCTCCCGCGCGCTGCGCCTCGATCCCGTCGAACGCACCCATCTGTTCCAGCTCGCCAGGCCCGCCGCAGGCAGGTCCCGTCGCACGGCGACGCGTCCGCAGCCGGTCCGCCCCGGGCTGCGCGACCTGCTCCGGATCCTCGAGCACACCCCCGCCCTTGTGCTGGGGCGGCGACTGGACGTCCTTGCGTCCAACCGGATGGCACGTGCGCTGCTCACCGACTTCGACGCGCTGCCGCCCCGCGAGCGGAACCTGGTGCGGTTCATGTTCTGCGACGAGACCGCCCGCTCGCTGTATACCCACTGGGAAACCCACGCCCAGGACATCGTCGCCTCGCTCCGGCGCGACGCCGGACGCCATCCCCGCGATCCACTGCTGGCCGAACTCGTCGGCGAACTCTCGATCACGGATGAGGACTTCCGCCGCTGGTGGGCCGACCAGAACGTGTATCGGCACACCCATGGCAGCAAACACTTCCACCACCCGATCGCCGGCCCGCTCACCCTCCATTACGAGTCCCTCACCCTGCCCGCCGACCCCGACCAGCGGCTGAGTGTCTACACCGCCGAGGCAGGCTCCAGCTCCGAAGAGGCGCTGGGGCTACTGGCCGCGTGGATACGGCAGCCCGAGACCTCGCACGGGCAGCACGCAGACCATCAGACGCCCGCCGGCCCTCGAGGAGCTCTCGGCCACAGTGGCTGCGCCCCCTGAGCCGGGATTGCCGTTACGGAACACCGGCAGACCTCGCGCCCCACCGCTGCTGTCGCGAAATCTCGTCAAGGGAAGGACCGGGACCAGACGGCGCCTCCGGCTGGCCGACCCAGGAACGAAAGGACTCTGCCCACGACTTGGGCGACGAGCGATCCCCGGTCACGGTGACCGCCAGGCCAAACCGCAGCAAGGCCGGCGCTGGCTGAGCCCTCTGCGCCCCAGCCCCCTCGAACTGCTCACACCGCCCAGAACGGCAAACCGGTCGCCGGCGTCCTCCGCCTCGGCATCGCACCCGGCAGCTCCAAACATGAAGCCTCCCTCCCCATTCAGGCCGTCACCGACATGATGGACCGCAAGGAGCAACCCTCCCGGCTCACCACCCAGCACACCACCGACGGCGCCGACTCGACGACCCCGACGAACACCCGGAACCCGGCGAAGCCGATGACGAGGGAGACAACGTCTGATGGCCGTGCGCAACCCCTTCGCCGGACGCGGACTGCTCACCCGTATCAAAGAAGCACTCTTCGCCTCCCGCAAAGCCCCCTCCCGCACCACGACCCAGGCCGCCCAGGTCCGCAGCCGCAAGTACCACGGCTCCACCAAGGCCATGGCCGCCGCCTACGGCGTCTCTCCCCCCCCCGCACCGTGCTCCGCTGGATCGACGGCACCCGCCACCCCAAGGCGACCACGCCTCCCAACTTCAGGAAGAAGCCACCGCCGTCCAGACCACCGAACGAGGCCGCGAGCGACGCGCCCGAGAGATGGAACGCCGGGGTCTGCTGCACGATCGGGTGACATCTGAACTGGCTTGCCCTGTGGGGCGGGTGGAAAGGATGTCGCTGTGCCCAAGCCTTATCCGGAAGAGTTCCGCCAAGACGTCGTGCGGGTCGCGAGGAACCGCGGCCCGGGTGTCACGGTGGAGCAGGTGGCCACCGACTTCGGGGTCCACCCGATGACGTTGTGGAAGTGGATGCGCCGGGCGGATATCGACGACGGGACCAAGCCCGGGGTGACCAGCCAGGAGAGCGCGGAACTGCGGGAAGCACGTCGGCGGATCAAGCTGCTGGAGCAGGAGAACGAGGTCCTGCGCCGGGTTGCAGCCTATCTGTCGCAGGCGCATCTGACGGGAAAAGGATCTACCCGCTCGTGAATGAGCTGGCCGTGGACGGGGTGCCCGTCACGGTGACGTGCCGGGTGCTCAAGCTCGCCAGACAGCCCTACTACCGTTGGCTGGGCAACCCGGTTGCCGACGCCGTGCTGGAGGAGGCATATCGCGCGAACGCGCTGTTCGACGCCCACCGCGACGACCCGGAGTTCGGCTACAGGTTCATGGCCGATGAAGCGCGTGGTGCCGGGGCCGGCATGGCCGAGCGCACCGCGTGGCGGATCTGTCGGGACAACCGCTGGTGGAGTGTATTCGGGAAGAAGCCTGGCCGGGGCAAGAAGGCCGGCCCGCCGGTGCACGACGATCTCGTGAACCGCAACTTCACCGCGACCGGCCCGAACCGGCTGTGGCTCGCCGACATCACCGAACACGCCACTGGCCAAGGCAAGCTGTACCTCTGCGCGATCAAGGATGTCTTCAGCAACAGGATCGTGGGCTACTCCATCGATACGCGGATGAAGTCCCGCCTCGCCGTAGCCGCCCTGGACAACGCCGTGGCCCGGCGTGAACACGTCGACGGGTGCATCCTGCACAGCGATCGCGGATCACAGTTCCGGTCCCGGAAGTTCGTCCGAGCCCTCGACCACCACCGGATGGCCGGATCAATAGGAAGAGTCGGGGCGGCCGGCGACAACGCGGCCATGGAATCCTTCTTCAGCCTGCTGCAGAAGAACGTCCTCGATCGCCGGACCCTGGGCCACCCGTGAAGAACTGCGGATCGTGATCGTGTCCCGGATCGAGAGGACCTACCACCGGCGCTGCAGACAAGCCGCTCTCGGCCGGCTGACACCCGTCGAGTTCGAGGCCGTCATGACCACACCGGCCCTCCAGGCCGCGTGACCGAACCTGTCACCCAGACCTGCACCAGACCCCTTTCAGCTCGCAGTGGCTGCGCTGGGGTCCTGCGCTCAACGCTTGCGTGGCCTGACGCAATAGCGTCGCCCAGCCGCCATCGCGTAGGGAGTAGGTGCGGCCTCCAGCCCATCGCCATGGTTCCGGCTGGTCCGCTCGATCGCATCCGGGTGGTCCAGAGGCAGCTGGTGACCTACTGCCGTCGGCACCACCAGCCGATGGAGCCGCATACGTCTTGGGCTACTACGGTTTCTGAGCTGGGGAGATCACGTTGTCCGGGGCGCGCAGCCACATCTGGTGTTGGCTTTCGTGGTCCGCGTTGAGTTCCATGTCGGTGACGGCCGGGCGTCCGTGTGCTACGTACTCCGTGTAGATGGCGACTACCTCGGCCCACAGGTCACGCGGCCCGTACTCAGTGACCGTGCCGCCTCCGGTGACGGCCGCCGAACTGTTCGCCGATTGAAGCCACGTGTGCCGTGCGTCGTCACGGTAGCCGTGGGTCATGGACACTCCGGGCAGCCGCGCGCTGCCGTACAAAGCAAACCCCAAGGGGAACTGCTTCCCGGCTGACCTGGCTCGTCAGGCCGCTGACGGCAAAGGAGACGGAGCTGTTCAGCACTTGGCGCTGGCCGGGTCTGTTGAGTATCTGCACGGATCCGCCATGGGGCGAGCACTGCCAGGATGGGCGCATGATGCTGAATCCGTCGCGACCGCCGGTCCTGTTGCGCCCGTTCGCCCGCCTCACGCGGCCTCTGTGCCGTGCCGGGTATCCGCTCACCGCCGAGAGTGCCGCATGGTGGCTGCTGGCCCTGGTCACATACCCGGCAACATGTGCAACGGTCTCGGCGACGTGCAGCGTCGCACCGATGGCGTGTTCACTGCGGTGTGGAAGCTCCACCTCGATGGACCAGGGGGTGCACCGGATCCCCACCACCGTCGAACGTGACCTGGAGCCCCTGACGGTCATGGTCGGGGGAGAGGTACTCGGCCCAGATGGTGTCGGGCGTCGGTCCCCGTGCACGGCGCGGCCCCGGACACCGAGCACGGGGAGCGTCGGCAGCCGGGGCGCGCTGTTTCCAACCTACCTGCCCAAACAGTACATGCGACGCATGACAGGCATCTCGGACGATAGTCACCTCTCCGAACCAGCTGTGTAGCGGTGCAGCATCACCCCAGCTCAAACCACCCACACATGCAGCAGGAGAGCCTGAAAATGGCTCCCTGGCTGGACTCGCGCTTGCCGGTTGTGTGTGGTCAGGGGAAGTCGTGCTGCTCTGCGAGGTGACCTGCACCCATGGCCAGGGCCGCGCGTACGGCGTGGGGTAGCCCGTAGGTATCGATGAAGCCACGGCACATCGCTGGCTTCACGCCGGTAGGTGCCCAGTCGGGCAGGGTACGGTGGCACACCACGTGTCCATTGGCCTCGCGTACCCTGGTGAGGAATTCGCGGAGGCGGTCTGGTGGGATGGGGAGGCGGTATTCAGCTGGGTTGAGGATGCAGCTCCTACAGCGGTCGGACAGGAGTCGGATCTGGCCGGATTGCGGGTCGGCTACGGACATGACCTCTGCGGTGGACTCGCGCGCTACTACCTCAGTGTTCTGCTCCATCTCCGCCCTCCCTTCGGTTCGGACGAATTCGCACGATCAGAAGCAGCGTGGTCGTGTGGGCAGCGTGCCAGGCGGTTAGTTCGTGCAGGTTGGTCATTGCGTGTTTCTAAGCCTGCCCGGCACGCAGCCGAACGGGGCATCTCACTGACTGGTCAGTGGTAGAAGGGGATGAGAAAGAGCACTGCGCCGACCACAGCGAAGCAGGCTGCTGTGATGGCCCGAATGCCGTTTGTCCGTTCCAAGATGGGTCCTCTCCCTCGGTAGCACGGGTGCTGCGTTACTCCTGGTTTCCCGCGCTCGACAGCAGATCCCGCGCCATTTCCGCGACCACGTCCCGCCGGGACATAGCGCCGGCCGTACACTCCGGATAGCCCTCGGGAAGCTCGTCTTCAACTCGCTGCACGATGTCATCGACCGTGAACGTGATTCCCGTGTCCACGGCGAGGCCAGCAATCGCGTCAATCGAGCTTTCGGTGCGGCGGAGCAAGTCAACGGCGAGGGCTTCGTAGGCGGTCATGAGAGCACGATAGCGGGGAGAGGGCTGGAGTAGCTCAAGAATACACAAATCCCCACTCGGCACGAATCCGAACGGGGTCGACGGTGCCGCTACGTGGGTCTGCGATGTGCGGGTTTGGTGTTAGAAAGGGTGTCTCTCCGGATGTGAGCAATGAGTGTCCGCTGTCCAGGAATGGTTTCGGTGTCGCCGCAGGAGAGTTCGGGCGATCAGTGAGTCTCTTTCATCCTCCATTTTCGCAGATCAGGAGGGTGTGGACGGCAGCGACGCACCTGCCTGATGCGGTTGGTGCTGCAGCGTGCCTTGTGGAAGATCTTCCACTGCTTGAGTCTGGCGAAGGCGCGTTCGCGGGTGCTCGTAGGCGTGCGTGGTCGCGGTTGAACTGTTGGTAGTGGGCACTTCCCCCTGGGTGGTGGACACCTCGATCGGGCCCTGACCCGGGCCGAGGAAGAGATGTCCCTTATGGTGATGAAGTTTTATTCGCCGGAGTTCAAGGTGGACGCCGTCACGCTGTACTTGTCCGATCTGGATCTCACCCTGGCCGGGGTGGCCAAGGATCTAGGGATCCGGGGGCACGCTGCTGGCCTGGACACGGGCCCACCACGGCGAGCACAGCACCACCACGAGCACGATCAAGGAGCCGACCGCGGTGAGCGAGCCGAGCCGGGAGGAAGAGCTCAAGGCTGAGATAGCGGCCCTGCACACGGAGCTGAAGCAGGTGCGCAAGGAGAACGCGACGCTCGCCCAGGAACGCGACATTCTCAGGAAGGCGACGAAGTTCCGCTTCGAGATGACCTGGTGACGAGCCGCTTCCAGTTCATCGAGGACCAGCGCGAGACCTTCCCGGTCAAGCGGCTCTGCCAGGTACTAGACGTCGTCCACTCCAGCTACTACAAGTGGCGCGCATCCCGCGACGCCCGTGCCCGGCGCGAGCGGGACGACCAGGCCCCGGCGATGAGGATCCGGGCCGTGCACGCGGACTCGGACGGCACCTACGGCGCCCCGCGCACCACCGCCGAACTCCGCGACGCCCACGGCATGCGCATCAATGAAAAGAAGGCGGCCCGCGTGATGCGCAAGTACCGCATCGTCGGCGTGACGGCGGCCATGGCAAGTGGCTCTGATCAACATTTCGGATGCTGTTGGTGATCTTCACCTGCGGGGGTGATGGAGCGGTCTTCCGGGCAGTTGGGGCGGCGTCTGCTGTGCTGGTCTGGAGGTTCGGCTCGTGGGAGGGGTGGTTCGATGTCTATGGGCTCGGGGTCCGGGCGGGTTATCCCGTCGCTGACGGCTCGGATGGCTCGGGCGAGCGACCTGCGTGGCACGGCGGCGATGTGGGTGCGGGACCGGCTGGACGGTCTTTTCGCGGATGGTGATTTCGCCGACTGGTTTCCCGTGAATGGACGCCGAGGGATCTCGCCGGCCCGGCTGGCCCTGGTGTCGGTGCTTCAGTACGCGGAGAACCTCAGCGACCGTCAGGCTGCCGAGACGGTCCGCTGCCGGCTGGACTGGAAATTACTGCCTGGGGCTGGAGTTGGATGATCCCGGCTTCGACTATTCGGTGCTCAGCGAGTTCCGCGACCGGTTGGCTCAGGACGACCGGGCGGACAGGCTCCTGGCGCTGATGGTCGAGCGCCTGGCCGAGGCCGGGCTCGTGGGGCGCCGGGGCCGGGTGCGGACGGATTCCACCCACGTGCTCGCCGCAGTCCGCCGCCTGAATCGCGTCGAGCTGGTGGGCGAGACGCTGCGGGCGGCGCTGGAGGAACTCGCCGTGGCTGGCGACGAGTGGCTGGCAGCGGTGGTCATGCCCGACTGGGGAAAACGCTACGGCCGTCCGGTCCGCTACGAGCGCCTGCCGCGGACCAAGGAGGCGCTGTCCGCCTACGTCCTGCAGGTGGGAGAGGACGGCATACACCTGATGAGCGAACTCTTCCGCGACGATGCCCCGCCCCACCTGCGGCTGCTTCCCCAGGTCCGGGTGCTGCGGCAAGCCTGGGTGCAGCAGTACGTGCGCCATGTGGCGCTGTGTTTCGAAGGAGGTGCAAGACCTTCTCAGTCGCCCTGTCGCAGCAGGGGACTTGAAGCTGAGGGCAGCCTGAACCGGGAGGTGCCGGGAGGTGCCGGGGAGGGCGGGAAGCAGCCCTGACAACGACGGGACGGGCCGGAACTACCAGACGGCTTGGGTCCGGCAAGCGAGGGGGATAGGTACAACGCGAGTGAAACCAGTGGTTGACCTCTCGAAAGGAAGCCCACCGGCCCCAACTTGGTGGATATAGGCCGGGATGCAGTACGCGTCGACTGGTGTCGTACATGTCGACGACTCCGGCGCCGGATGTATTGGCCGGTGCCGGAGGCCACGGTGAAGGTCTGCGGCGTAACCGTGGCGAGGCTGCCGGGAGAAAGCTGGGTGCCGCCCCCGCCGATCGAAACACAGTGAACATGGGAACCGCTCCATGGCTGCCAAACCGCCCACGCCACCAGCGTGGTTGGGGGCAGGCCCACCGCCGGCTGACGGCCGTGGAGCGGGGCGGAGCCTTCGTAGTAGTCCGAGGACGGGAAAGCCGTCCACATGGCGAAGGAAGGCAGCGAGTCCGCAGCAAGCGGACTGGAAGGGCAGGAGGCCAGTGGTGAATACCGCCGCACCGCCCGTGGACCCGGATGCGGTCTGGGGGCGGGTACTGAGGATCCAGCGCAAGCTGCACCGATGGGCGGCCGAAGACCGGTCGCGTCGATTCGATGATCGTTCAATCTCGTCTGCGATCCCGCGACGCTGCTGGCAGCGTGGGGTCGGGTACGGGGCAACAAGGGTGCCCGAACGGCCGGTGTCGACGGCCGGACCGTCAGCAGGATCGAAGGCGGCCAGGGCGTCGAGGTCTACCTCGACGAGATTCGGGCATTACTCAAATCCGGTGAATTCCAACCGGTCCCGGTCCGGGAAAGGCTCATCCCCAAGCGCAACGGCAAGATGCGCCGGCTGGGCATCCCGACCATCGCGGACCGGGTGGTGCAGGCGGCTCTGAAGATCGTTCTTGAGCCGATCTTCGAAGCGGACTTCGAGCCGTGTTCCTACGGCTTCCGTCCGAACCGGAGAGCGCACGACGCGATCGCCGAGATCCACTACTTCGCCACCCGAGGCTATGAGTGGGTGTTGGAGGGTGACATCGAGGCGTGCTTCGACGAGATTGACCACACTGCCCTGATGGGCCGAGTGCGTCAACGCGTCGGATACAAGCGGGTGTTGCGTCTGATCAAGGCGTTCTTGAAGGCCGGGATTCTCTCAGAGGGCCAGGTCACCAGGGACACTCGCATCGGAACGCCCCAGGGCGGCATCCTCTCGCTGCTGCTGGCCAACATCGCCCTGTCGGTCCTGGACGAGCACTTCGCCCGGTTCTGGCAGACGATCGGCCGCACGACATCGGCGAGAGCTTGGCACCGTCGCCGCGGCGGAGCAACTTTCAAGTTGATCCGGTACGCGGACGACTTCGTGGTCATGATCAATGGCTCGCGGCATCACGCCGAGGAGCTTAAGAGCGAGGTCGCGACGGTGCTGGAGGCGATGGGGCTGCGGCTGTCGCAGGCCAAGACCAGCATCGCTCACATCGACGAGGGGTTCGACTTCCTCAGCTTCCGCATCCAGCAGTATCGTAAGAGGGGGACGGACAAGCAGTACGTCTACACCTACCCGAGCAAGCCGTCGATGCAGGCGGTGAAGCGGAAGGTCAAGGCGATCAGCAGACGGAACATCGGACACTCACTCGACGAACTGCTCATCCAGCTGAACTGGCTGATGAAGGGGTGGACGAACTACTTCCGGCACTCGGCCGCCAAGGCGAGCCTGAAGTACCTGGGCTACTACACGTGGCATCGGGTCTGGCTATGGATTCGTCGAAAGCACCGCCGAGTTCCCTGGAAGCAGCTCAAGCGCCGCTATCAAGGCGATCAGGTCGGTGCGACTTGGTGGCAGGACGGGGTGCGGCTGTTCAACCCGGCGAAGGTGGAGATCGTTCGCTACCGATACCGGGGAACACGCATCCCGAACCCGTGGAGTGAGAAGGCACAACCGGCCACCGGATAGCTATCGTTCGGGCTCGTGGAGAGCCGGATGCTCGGCCAACGGGTACGTCCGGTTCGGAGGGCGGCCTGAGGAAACGGGCTGGTCGAAAGGCCAGTACCGTGCTTCGGGCCGACCCTACTTCGGCGACGGTCCAACTATCCAGGGGCGCCGAACAGTTCTGTGGTGTGCTTGGCTGTCCTGGTCCCGCTTCCGGATCGTGATCCCGATCTGGGACAAGACGCTGCCGACCATCACGTCGTGCCTGGACGCCACGTTTCGCCGGCTCGGTGGGGTGCTGGCCTACGTTCTGACCGACAACGAGAAGACCGTCACCACCGATCATGTTGCCGGGATCGCGGTCCGCAACCCGGAGATCGTGGAAGTCGCCCGGCACTACGGCACCACGATTCGCACCTGCCTGCCTGCGGATCCGGAGAGCAAGGGTGGTTCGGAGGCAACGGTCCGTATCGCGAAGGCGGACCTGGTCCCCAAGGACGTCAACCTGCGTGACCACTACAAGACCTTCGGCGAGCTCGAAGCGGCCTGCCGGGACTTCTGCGATGAAGTCAACTCCCGTGTTCACAGGGCGATTCGCCGTCGCCCGGACGAGCGGCTCGCGGAAGAACTGCAGCGTCTCCACCCGTTGCCGCGGCGGCCCTTCACCGCGTCGTTCGGGACCACCAGGCGCGTCAACTGGGACTCAACCATCTCGGTCGAGGCGGTCCGATACTCGGTCCCGCACGAGTTGATCGACACGCGCGTCTGGGCCCGCTTCCACGGCGACGAGCTGATCGTCACCGCCGTTGACGAGGACGGTCTGACCAAGGAAATTGCTCGTCACCGGCGGGGGCGGCCGGGTGATCGGGTCCTGGACGACAGCCACTACCTGCCTCGGCGGGTTAGGGAGGCTGACCGCACTCCCAAGGCTGCCTCGGCTGAGGAAGCCGCCTTTTGCGCTCGGGCTCGGCGCCGCGTCCTGGCTAGTGGAAGCGGGTTCGACTGGTGTTCGCCGCATCAAGACGAAGATGAACGAGGCCGTTGGGCTCTCCAAGCTCTACTCGGTCGCTGACGTTGACCGGGCTCTGGGAACGGCCGCGGTCACCGGCCGGTTCGCGGACAAGGACCTCCTGTCCATCCTCGACTACCAGGCCACACGCGGTCACACGGCTCCCATTCTCCGCGGCGAGGGCCACTCGCTGCAGCCCGGCACGTCCGCCTGGGCTTCGTTTGGCATTCCCACCCCCACCTCGGACACTGCCGAGTACGACGAAAGCGATCTCGCCTGATGGCCACCCCACTTCGCACCGTTCCCGGTTCCGGCGGCGACCCGCTCGCGGAAGCGATCGAGCTGACCAAGCGTCTCAAGCTCCCTCACCTCAGGCGAGCGTTGGCTGATCTGATCCCGACTGCCAAGGCTCAGAGATGGGATCCGGCCGAGGTCGTGAGGGTTCTGCTGGCTGAGGAAGCCGCCGGACGCGATCGAGCAAACCTCCACACTCGCCGCAAGCGGGCCGGCTTTCCCACCGGCAAGACCTTCGGGGACTGGCTAGAGGGCAAGTCCTCCATTCCCAGAGCCACTCAGGACGCCCTCAAGACCCTCGAATGGGTTGGCCGACGCGAGAACTTCTGCATCTGCGGGCCCTCGGGCACCGGCAAGTCCCACTTCACCGAAGCCCTGGGCCAGACTGCGGTCGAAGCTGGCCTGTCCGTCACCTGGTTCACCATCGAGGACCTAGGAGCCCTGGTCCGCCGCCACCGAGCCGATGACTCCAACGCCCGAGCCCTCGCGAAGATCATCCGCTCCGACCTGATCACCGTCGATGACATCGGACTCCTGCCCGTCTCGCCGGACGCAGCCGAAGGCTTCTACCGCTTGGTCGATGCCGCCTACGAGCGACGCTCGGTCGCCGTAAGCAGCAACCTTCACCCCTCCGGCTTCGACGAGATCATGCCCAAGACCCTGGCCACCGCCACCGTCGACCGGCTCATGCACCACGCTCACATCGCTGTCACCCAGGGTGACAGCTATCGACTCACCCAGGCCACCAGCGGACAGGGGGTGAAGACCTTCAGCTGATCCACACCGACCCGTGAGTGGGGCGTTATTTGGCCGCGAGCGGGGAATCCTCCACGACCGCCAGCAGGGAGAACTACTGGCCGCCGCCGGGGAGTCCAGGGCTCTGTCGCGAGTTCCGTGATCGCTCTCCGTGTTGATCTTCAGGTGCAGAGGAGCACGCGCTTGCGGAGGAGGTCAGGTTTGGCCCGGCCATACATCTGACGCTTGATCATCTTTAGGCGGTTGACGTGTCCTTCGACAGGGCCGGAGTTCCAGTGGAGGCTGAGGCCGGCCATGACGGCGTTCCAGTCCTTGCGGAGGCCGGTGGCGAATCCTCGCAGTTCAGGCAGGGCGCTGAGCTCGGCGTCCGTGGTCCACTGCTCAAGTTTCTCGCGGCCCTGGAGGTGGACGAGCATCTCGGCGAACCGGCCGATGAGCGTGTGAGCGGCGTCGAGATCGGGGCAGTGGCCGCGGAGTTCCTTGAGGGTGGTGCGGTCGTCCTCGCTGCGGTGGTCGGGGTGGGTCAGGACGACGGTGGTGACCTCGCGGGCGGTGGGGGCCGGCGGGTTGGCGGTGAGCGGGTTGTTCTTCTTGAGGGTGTGGACGAAGCGCCTCACGGTGCGCTCGCTGACCTTCACGCCGCGTTCGGTGAGCTCCTGGTGGAGGCGGTCGGCGCTGGTGCAGCCCTCGGAGAAGCGGGCAAGCAGATAGGCGGTGTGGTCGTCGAGGATGCCGCGGCGGCGTCCCGGGGTGTCGCCGGTCAGCTCTTCGGGGGCAGCGGCCCGCATGTACTTACGGATGGTCTTGGGGTCCTTGCCGAGCTCGCGGACGATGCCGGTGTGGTTGACTCCTTTGTTCATGAGGGCGTGTACGGCGGCATGAAGTTCGCGGGCCTTGCGCGCACGTCCGCCCTCCGGCCGGTCGGGGAGCGTGGCGGCGGGTTTCTTCGCCGGGGGTGGGTTCCACTGGGAGCGTAGGCGTTTGACCAGGCGTTCGGTGGCGTCGGCGAGGTTCTTCCAGAGGTGGTAGCGGTCGGCGACCTGGGTGGCGTTCCCCGGCGCCGCGGTCGGCTCCGTCGGCGTAGCAGCTGGCCCGGTCACGGCAGATGACCTCGGCTCCGGGGTGTCCGGTGAGCCAGTCGGCCAGGGCGTCGGTGGACCGTTCGGGCAGAAGAGCGACGGGGCGGTGCTTCTCCATATCGATCATGATCGTTCCGTAGCAGTGGCCCTTGCGCAGGGCGAAATCGTCCACGCCGAGGACGCGGACCGCGCCGACGGCGGGATCTGGCAGAGCACGGATCAGCCGGAGCATCGCGTCCTTGCCCAGCCCGATGGCCTGCACTTCGGCGAGGCGGGCGCCGGCTCGGCCGCCAAGTGCGAGGGCGATCGCCTCGCGGACCGTGCGCAACAGCACCGTGCAACGGCCGTAGCGGAAGGTCAGGTCGGGTATCTGCTCGGCGAAGGTCCGCTTCTCGCAGCCGGCGTAGTCGCAGAAGAACCGGCGTACCTGCAGGTGGAGCACGGTCTGCTGGTTCCCGACCGCGGTGTCTGGGACCTTGCGCTCATACCGGCTGTGCACCCGCGACGCGTCCTGCCCGCACCCCGGACAGGACGCCGAAACCTCTCGCCCCGGGCCCGGATCTGGACCGTCCGGCCCAGGACGCGCACGAACTCGACGTGCAGACGGGCGAAGTGCGGGAACAGGGCAGCAAGAAGATCAGCGACAGACACCCGGCATGATCACGACTCTCAAAGATCAACATCTCGGGAATCACGGAACTCGCGACAGAGCCAGTCCAGAATGACCGTTGACAAGTGCTCGACGGGTCCATCGATGTCACCACGTACCAAGGCGTGGTTGACTACGTGTCGCCGGTGCCCCTGTTTTCTTCAGGCAGTGACGCCGCTGCTCATGGTGAGGAGGGCATCGATGCGCCGACGGAGGAAGCCCGCCGTCTGATTAACAAGATCGCTCGTACACGCAACGACCTGGTGACGTAAGGGTTCTTGTTCGCGAGCGGAGCCAGATGAGCAGTGCGGCGGCCGTGCGT
>NZ_BBUY01000021.1:0-733 GCF_001590865.1 Streptomyces sp. NBRC 110611 | reverse complement strand
CCCTGATCGCCGACAGTCAAAGAGGCCCCTCCAGGGTGGGGATCATGGTGAGGTCCGTGACCCACAGCCGGTTCGGCTCGGCGGCGAAGAAGTCGCGTTGCACGAGGTCGGGGGAGAGTTCGGCATCCGGATCGCGGCGAGTGAATCCCTTGCCTGCCCGGCGTGGGCTGACGCCGGACAGGCCGGCTTCGCGCATGAGTCGCTCGACCCGTTTGCGGCCGATGCGGACGCCCTCGCGTGTGAGAACGGCGTGCACGCGGGGCGAGCCATAGATCTCCCCGGACTCGTCGTGGACCCGCCGGATCCTCCCGGTCAGCTCGGCGTCCTGGCGGCGCCGTTCGCACGGCTCCCTCCGCTTGCCGCCAGCGGTAGTAGGCGGAGGACGGAATATGGAGTTCCAGGAGTACGGGCTCGCCCCCCAGGTACGGGTGCTCGTCGATGAGTGCGGCCACCTGGGCCGGGTCGGGTCGAGCTGAGCGGCGAAAGAGCCGAGGCCGTCCGCAGGACCTCGTTCGCCCGGCGCAGTTCCCGCACCTCGCGCCGCAGCTGGGCGAGTTCTTCCTTCTCCTCGGTGGTGAGTGGGTCGTCCCGCTCGCCGGCATCTGCCTCGGCCTGGCGAATCCGGCCGCGCAGGGCCTCGTGATGCACGCCGAGTTCCTCGGCCATACGGCGGATCGCGGGCTTCGGCTCGGCGGCGCGGTACATCCGCACCGCATGCTCACGCAACTCCAGC
>NZ_BBUY01000020.1:17355-105072 GCF_001590865.1 Streptomyces sp. NBRC 110611 | reverse complement strand
CAGCTCGACGCACACTGTGGGCATGGGCTCGGCGCCAATCATCGTGCACCGCCTGTCATCCGGCCTCTTGGGCAGCAATGGCCCCAACGCCGCCCACTCCGCGTCCGTCAGATCTTTCCGCTGAGCAATTAAGAACAATGGGTCGCGTTATCGGGTGTCACCCTCTAGCTGATGGGAAACCTTCACCGGCCGATCGCCAGCCCGGGCAGCACGAGCAGGCCGCCCTCCTCACACCACACGTCCACCACCTTCACCGCGCTGGGCGACGGCACTTCGCGCAGGCGCAACTCCTCGACTGCCATCCGGGCGGCGGCAGCAGCCCCCTCCGCGCCGAGGTCGTGGAAATCTCTCTGCCACCAGCCCGCGATCTGGACCTGCCATCCTCTGGTTTCCATTACGGCTGCAGGGGTTCCACCGGGCACCGCCCGATCATCTACGAGCAGCAGCACGCCCTCGGCCTCCGAACAGAGCACCGTAATCCGACCCAGGGAGCGTTGATCGATGCTTCGAGGAACGATGCTGAACCCCGTCATGTCATCTGGGCCGAGCTGGGCCGGCACCTGCTCCCACCAGGAACCCAGCAGCGCCGTGAGGGACTCCTGTAGCCATGACCAGTCAGGCGCCGGCGGTACGGAGGGAAAACTGAGCGGCGGGCTTCCCACAGCTTCCTTATACAGTTGCCACAGGTACGGGACGCCGGCGTAGTACGACGCGGGATCGCAGTGAGTGCAGGAGGCGAAACGTGCCCGCTCAGCGGCTTCGAGTTCCGTAGTGGGCCGCACTGAGAATTGCAGCCCCTGCGCCCCGCGGTCGAGCAGCAGCGTCTGGCGGGGGCTGCGCCAACGGACGACTGGGCCGTAGGCGGAGGCCCCGTACAGCGTCGGCGGTCCGATCCGCTTCACGGCAATGCCCAGGACCTCGGCCGTCGCGGTCCTCCGTGCGGCGGCCGAAAGAGCCTGGTCATACTCGCGGAGCGTTATGGGCGGTCGCTGAAAGTCGTACATCGACGGGTGATCGTGGAGGTGCTCAGCTAGATCACCTATGCGCCCTTCGGGCGATATTGCGCCCATATGCGAACTCTACAAAAACATGCTGATCTGGCAAGGCGGGCAGCCTGACACAGGGTGTGCTCCACTGCTGTGCCCTGCGCGGCGCCCCGCAACGACGGCGGACTCTGCGGGTGTACCTGTCATTGGTTGGTCTGGGTTGCCGCCGGTGTGAGGGGAGCAGCGGCCGTTGTTGCTCATTCCTCCGCGCTTCGTCGCCGACAGGGTTGCAGGAGGCGGCGCCGCAATGCGTCGCACGGCTGGCCGGTGTGCAGGTTTTCACGCCCCTGTGTCGCTGGAGAGGTAGTCCGCTGCTTCCGAGGTCCCGAATCCGAGTGCGGTGATGCGGTTCCGGTAGTGCGGGGCGAGCGTGTCCAGGCTGCTGATCTTCTCCAGCGAAACCCACTCCAGACCGATCTGGTCGCTGTCCGCGTGGTGGCCGCCAGTTAGCTCAGGGCTCCCGGAGAGAGTGCAGTGGAAGGCGATCTCGATGCGGTGAACGAGGTCGCTGTCCTGCGGGAAGTCGCCCGGATCGCTCGCCCACTCGCGTACCCACAGCAGTTGGCCGGCGGTGACGGTCAGTCCGGTCTCCTCAAGGACCTCGCGCTCAGCCGCCTGCGGCAGGGGCTCGCCGGGATGCTGTCCGCCGCCGGGCAGGAAGTGGCACTCCCGGCCGCGCCAGAGGTTCCGCGTCAACAGCACGTTCCCGTCGTGGATGATCACTGCCTTGGCGGAGTTCCTGATCCGGGTCTGGGTGCGCTGGGACGGCAGGCGTCCTGTTCCTTCGAGGGCGCGGCTGGCCTTGGCTGTGAGTTGGTTGGTGAAGAACTCTTCCGGGTCAGGGTGCATGCGGGCGAGGGCGACCATGCTCGTGATGATGACGTCGGCGACTTCGGCCTGGACGTCGTCCCAGGTGTGGGAGAGGCCCTTGCGGGGGTTGGTTCCGGTCAGGCCGATGACGGCCTGGGCGGCTTCGCCGGTTTCTTCGGCGATCTTGAGGACTTGCAGGATCCAGTTCTGCTCGCGGGGCAGGTCGGACATGGTGTCGTAGTAGTCCGCGAGGGCGTGGACGGTGTTCCAAGCATCGGGCTGCACGGCGTCTCCTGTGTTGATGGTCGGTTAGCGTTCAGCGGTCGTTCGACAAGGCCAGCAGCTCAGCGAAGGTACCGCCTGTGTGCACGAGTTCGTCGTACCGTCCCTGTTCGATAACGCGGCCGTGCTGGGTAACGAGGATGCGGTCGGCGATCTTGGTGTTTTCCAGACGGTGGGTGACCATCACAGTGATGCGGTCGCCCGCGATGGCCTTGACCTCTTCGAACATGTCGTGTTCGCCGCGCGGGTCCATCTGTGAAGTGGGCTCGTCAAGGATCAGCAGTGGCGGCTTGCGGTACAGAGCGCGCGAGCACGCAATACGCTGCCACTGCCCGCCGGACAGTTCCGCGCCGCCGAAGACCTCGCGGGCCAGCAGGGTATCCAGCCCGTCGGGCAGTTCCTCGATCGCCTCGCGCATCCCGACAGCGTCGATGGCCTCCCAGACGGCTGCATCGTCATGAGTGCGAGGCTGACCCAAGGTGACGTTCTCCCGGGCCCGCAGCGGCCACTGGGCGAAGATCTGCGGGACCAGAGCGGTGCACTCCCACACCGAGTCCGGGTCCACTTCCGCGAGGTCGATCCCGTTCCAGGTGACGCGTCCTTTGTCGGCGAGGTAGATACCGGTGAGAAGCCGAGTCAAGGTCGACTTGCCTGCGCCGTTGTCGCCGACGATGGCGAGGATCTCTCCACGCCGGAGGGTGAGCGAGATCCCGTCCACGGCCGGCTTGTCCTTGCCCGGGTAGCGGTAGACCACGTCCTCCAGACGGATCTCCTGTACGGGCGCGGACACCCGCACTACACCGCGGCGGGGGGCGGGTTCCACAGTCTTGTCACGGAGGGGCGGGGTTGTCTCTACCGTGCCGCGCTGGGGGGTGCATGTCGCTGCGTGATCGAGGAATGCCTGCATGTCGGTCAGGTACAGGCTGGTGTGGAAGACCGCGGCGCCGTTGGTGACGAGCTGGTTGAGTGCGGCCAGCGTGGTCTGCACGGCGACCACGGCCGTGGCGCCGATGGCGAGGGGGATGCGGCCGGTGGAGGTCAGCCACGCGAGCCCAGCCCAGGTAGTGGTGAGGCAGACGCCGCCGATCAGTGCCGCGGTGAGATTGATGCGCAGGGTGCGCGGTGCGGCGGTGAGCGTGCGGCGGGTGATGCGATGGGACAGGCACCGGTACCAGAAGCTGAGGTATCCAATCATCGAGTTTGCGCGGACTTCGTCGGCGTACTTGGGGGTGGTGGCCCACCAGCGGGTCATTCCCTTGACATTGCGGTCGCGGATGTTGCCGTAGTGGACTTCGTAGTCGACCCGGGCGGACAGTAGGGCGCCAAGACCAGTGGGGACCACTGTGAGAACCAGAAGGGGGAACATTAGCGGGTGCAGGACGGACAGGACGCCGCATGCGGTGACGAGCTTGACCAGCGCAGACAGGAAGCGTGACGCGTCGGTGATCATGACGTGAGTGCGGATGACGCCCATCTCGGCCGCCTCCTGGCGGTCGGAGAACCCGTCCGTGGCGAGCGCGGAAGCCTCGACGTTCAGGACGGCTTCGACGAGGGCGATGTCTGCGTCCGCGTTCACCTGCGGGGTCAAACGGCATTCAGCGTACTGCGACACCGCGGAGCACACACGTGCGAGCCCCGCCGCGAGAGCCACGACTACGAGCGCAGGCAGCGCCTGGTGAAGCCGCTGCGAAACCGTGCCGCTGGTGTCCAGCAGGGCCTGCATAGTGTGGGCGGTGCCGGTCAGCAGCACGGCCGCGGCCACACCGGCAGCGACTTTGCAGGACATCAGCACGATCACGGCCGCACGGTCGATCCTCCATGCCATGCGCGCGATGCGCCCGAGAACTGAGGGGAGACGCGAGCACAGTCGCCCGAAGGATGCCTCCGCCATCGGGTTGATGGAGTACTGGCCGCTGTACGTGATCTCAGCTGGGGGAGGTGAAGGCGGGGAAGTACTCTCGTTCGTCGTATCGGTAGACGTCAATTGCATTTCCTCCCAGGTAAGTTGCGTACCTACTGTCGGTGTCGGGACCAACGACGCACATCAGCTTTTCGAACACACGTGTTTCGGTCGTGTCGTCGCCCCGCGATTGCGCGATGAGCTCGGCGCGCACCCCTGCCTCACCGCACCCGGCCGTTGTGAGATCTTGGCTGAATCGCTTCAGTGCAGCTCGGTTGCCAGGTCAGGCGTCCCGACGTCGGAGGCGATCAGCGCGGCGTAGTCCCCCCGATGCGCCTGTGGTGTATGAGCTTTCCTGCGGCTGACGGCCGAGCCTTCGTCAGCGCAGAGAAGTTGTGGCCAGGGCGCGTTCCGTAGCTGCCGCGCTCATCCCTACGGCGCTAAGCAGATCCTGTTCCAGGTTCCGGGGCATATGGCCTTGGCCGAGCCCTGCGGAGACGACGACCGCGGACAGACCACGTCGCTCAGCGGAGCTCAGCTGTTCACGGTAGCGTGCGCAAGCAAGTACCTCGCGCGCGACATATCCGTCTCCGAATGTCGCCGCTTCATCAACGATCCGGTCATAGACCTCAGCGGCTGCGTCCCTGTTGGAGAGATCGACCACGGTAAGACCCACGCGGGTACGAAACACGGCGAGTTCGCGCGCACAATCGAGGCTGAGGTAGTCCCTGACCATAGCCGCGACGGAGGCTGAGTCCGGGTTCCCCGAGATCGCGAGGCACAGGGCACCGAGGCAAGAGGCAACAGCGCGTTCCCACCCTTCGGACAGTGTGCTGCGCTTGAGGAACTCCAAGGCTGAGGCGGGCTCTCCGCCGAGGCAGCGGGCCAAGGCTTCCACTTGGCGCCCGTCGAAGAGCCGGTTGCCGACTCCGCGATGCCGCTGGGCGTGTGCCCGTGCGCGGTCCCATCGGCCAGCTGCCACGAGGGCACGGGTTCCGTCACCGAGCAGGGTGGTCCACAGCCATTGGCAGAGCTGTCGGTGGTCGTCGTCTGAGGACGTGAGGTTTCGAAAGGATAAGACGCGGCCGTCGATGACGGCTTCTCCGCGTGATCTGGCTGCTCGGTTCAGGGTATCGAGCAGTTGGTAGGCACCGTCACCATCGCCGTCGCGAATGAGCAGACGGGCGAGGTTGACGAGGGGTTCCAGGGCATACCGAGCCTCCTGTGCACCCAGGGGCTGGGCGCACAGGTAGACCTCGGTGTGGCGCCAGCACAGAGCGCGCGCGAGTTCCGGCATACCGCAGTCGCTGGCGATCAGAGCCGCCTTGTTCTGAGCGACAGCGGCTGAGGTGAGCTTGCCGTCGCGCCTGGCGGAGCGCGCCAAGTCGGCGATTTCCTCAACCCGTTCGGCGAGGGGCAGGCATGCTGGGCGCGGACGGGCCACCAGCGGAAACCGTCGTGCTATCTGGCTGGCGTCCATCTCACTGCCACTCGATGATGATGCGGTTCAAGGCGTTGTCGAAGGCGAAACGGCCAGGCTTCGGAGCTGGCGGCGCGGCGGCGAGGGGTTGGATTTCAAACTCGACCTCGCGGCCCCGGAAGTCGCGGTCCCAGGTGCGGACTTCTGCAGCGACCCGTCCGGCCAGTTCGTGGCCACCGGAACCGTGGCCGATGACGCCGAACTCGTACAGGGTGGCGCCATCCGGCGCCTTCTCGGCGGCTGTGCGACGGGTCAGGTAAGCGAGCCCACCCTTCTCGAAGATTGTGCCGGAGCTCATGTACGGGGCTGTGAGCAGGCCGCTTTCGATGGCTTCCTTCTTGACTGTCATCCGGCTGAGCCCGTTCGGCATCGCGCAGGCCAGCCACAGCTCCAGCCATTCGGCCGACTCCGGGCCCCGGAAGTTCACGCCCGTCCACGCCTCGGTGCGTGGCTGCTGGAGAATGCCTGCCAGCCCGTCCGCGTCGACCGTCTGGTCTCCGTTGGCCACGAGCGTGACGGTGTTGTCGGGGGTGAGTGGCACGAAGGTGCGCGGGTCGTCGGCGATACCGTGCCTGAGCGGCATGAACGTGTTCATTTTGCTTCCGACGCTGCGCCATGCGCCGTCCCTGTGCTCGAAGGCGATGGAGCGGGAAACGCTGCCACGTAGCCGCAGCGGCGTGAGCAGGCGTCCGCCGGGGGCGAGCTGGTCAAGCCAGGCGTGGGGAACTGCGTGGGCGCCCACCGTGGCGACGATGCGGTCATACGGTGCGTTGCCGGCGTAGCCGACTGCCCCGTCACCGAGGATGACCGTCACGTTGTTGATACCCGCGGCGGCCAGCCCGAAGCGGGCGCCCTCCACGATGTCGTCGTCCACGTCGATGGTGGTGATGTGGCCCTCCTCGCCGACCAGATAGCCCAGGAGCCCGGCGTTGAAGCCCGTGCCGGCCCCCAGCTCCAGCACCTTCTGCCGCGGTTCGACTTCCAGCTGCTCCAGCATGATCCCCACGATGTCGGGCTGGGAAGCGCAGCTGATGGATGCGCCGCCGTCGTCGAACTTGGTGTTGACGGGTGCGTTCCCGTACGCCTCCTCCAGCGGAGCGTTCGGCACGAAGAGGTGGCGGGGCACCGCCCGCATTGCTTCTTCCACACGGGGTGTACGGACGGACCCGTCCTCGACCAGCCGGTCGATCAGCTTGGTGCGCAGGCGCTCGGCGGGGGTCTCTTCGATCGTGTCACTGTTCACCCCGCTGACCGTAGTGCCGGGGGCTTCTTCGGTCGGGGTGGACGCAGCGTTGTCCCTCGTTCCCATGACTACCTCTCTGGCTAGTGTTGACAGTGCGCGCTGGTCCTCCCTGGGGAGGCCCAAGCGGTTCCAGTGGAAGATTCCGTGGTGGGCGAGCACGGCGCGGAGTCCGCGCTCCAGATGACCGCGGTGATTGAGGTCGGCGAGTTGCTGGCCAAGCCGGTCGAACGTGGCGATCCAGTCGGCCAAGGGTGCAAGGCGGCCGCCTGTGACGAGGCGGCTGGTCGAGCTGACGTCGACGGTCATGAGCCGGTGAACGGCGCTCTTGAGCCGGGCGGGCGGAGGCGGCCCGCTGCCATCTGTACGCTCCGCAGCGATCTTCGCCCACACGTCGCCCTGCTCGTACCAGTCCAGCCCGGCGCCGCGCATGGCCACGCTGAGCAGCAGGATCGCCAGCTCGCGTCGGCCCAGGCCGGGCGTGTTCGGTTGCGCAGGCTGGCGGGCGAGGTGGTCGAGGACGTGGCGGCTGTCGTGGTGGAACAGGACGTGCGCGGCCTCCATGGCTGCGGAGCCCCCGAACACGATCGTCTCGGGCTCGTAGAGGCCCGGTGTCCAGGAGTCGAGCACGCCTATGTTGACCAGCTCGTCCAGCGCGCGGTCGAGCCGCTCCGCGTCGTCGGGGCCCGTGGGGCGGTAGCGCAGACGCCAGGAGGGATACTTGCGCAGAAATGACCACTGGGTGAGCCCGCCATCCTGGCTGTCCAGCAGCGGCAGCAGATGTTCCACCGCTACGGTCTCCGCGCTGGACCAGTCGGCGAACTGAATGACGCGCTGGGGCCACTCGCCATGTGTCATGCGTCCTCTTTCCATGGTCAGTTGATCAGGAAGCAGGAGTCCCAGCCAGACATGGACGATGTGTCGGCCTGGAAGGAGTGGAGTGCGAGGGCAGTGCCCGCTGCCCCTTCAAGGAGCCCGATGTCCCCGCCGTCTGGCGCGTGCAGCAGCGAAGCGGCCAGTTCATCGGGAGCAGTGCCGGTGATCGGGGCAAGGAGGCGGGGCAGGCACTCGGTCAGTCCGGAGGTGATCGATTTGGCGGCCACGAGCTGAGTGATATACGCCAGCCCGGCGAAGCCATGGCACAGGGAGAGGTCGACGGTCTCGTTGAGCTGGTCGGGGTCGGTTATGGCGCGCAATAGCGCGTCCTCGGACATGCGTTGGCGTACGGTGTTGCCGGTGGCGAGGGCGGCGAGCTGCTGTGCGCGGGCGAAGCCCGCGGTCCCGTAGCACCAGGACGGGCGGTACGGCCCATGGCCCGGCTGTCCAGATCGGAGCTGCTCGCGGGTGATCCAGTACGGCCACCACGGGCCCGCCGGTCCGTCCTGCTGCCACCGGTCGAGCCAGGCGCAGACCCGCCGGATGGCCTCGGTGTGGCCGTTCACGGTGATGCCATGTCGAGCGGACAGGGCCAGCAGGGCGAGCGGGCCGGCGATGCCGTGGGCGAGGCCGTTGTTGGCGTGCCCCTCGGGGTAGTCCGGGGACGGTTTGCCGGAGGGGGCAAGGTGGCTCCACCAGCCGGGCAGGAGTTCCCCGTCGTGCTTGACCGGCTCGGTCAGCCGCACGAGGTAGCTGAGGACGTCGCGGAGCAGTTCGGTGTGTACGTCGCGGCGCAGCAGGAGGGCGCCCATGCCGCTCAGGCCGCGGATGGTGTCGAACTCCGCCAGCGCGGGCATCTCGCCCCGGTCCATGCGGGCGTGGGCTCGCTCAAGGCGCTGGCGTGCCGCCGCAGCGATGTGCCGGTCGAGGGTGTCGAGAGCGCGGGCGTAGCGGCCGGGCCGGTCTGCTGCAGCGTGCAGCGCGAAGGCGAGCGCCGGTGCCCCGTAGTAGAGGTGGCTGCCGTCGCCGCCGACTGCTGGATCGGCGGCGGCGCATGAGAGCCAGGCGTGGGCCCGCTGCCACGGGCCGTGCTCGGTGCGGGCCCGCTCGATGTGCAGCAGCGCCACGCCGACGGCGCCGTGCGCCAGGGACTGCGGCCACCACCCTTGCTTCAGGTCCAGGCCGCAGGCGTGGTCCGGTGTGGCGAGGCGGTCGGCGATCGTGTCGACGGCTGCTCCCGCGGATTCGCGCAGTTCCATGGTCATCCCCTCCGTGCTCTCCAGGCCAGGGCGGCTGCGCGGGCAAGCCGTACGCAGGTGCGCTCGTCGTCTTTGTCGATGCCGACGGTCCGGATGTGGTGGGCGTGTAACAGCGAGTCGAGGACCGTGTTGGGGTCGATGCCGTCGGCTTCGCGCAGCTGGGCCCGGTAGCGGGCGACTGCTTGGTCGCGATCAGCCCACGCGGCGACGACGGCCGGCCCGCCGGCGGCGGCACGCAGCGCCGCCCAGTCGTCCGTCGGGTCGGCCAGGCGTACCGCCTCGCCGAGCACTTGCCGGTCCAGGGGGCGCGGGTCCGTGATCCTTCCGTACGTGATCAGCCAGTCCATGCCCTCCTGCGTGCTGCCAGTGAAAGCGGCGGCGAGCGAGACGAAGTTCGCTGCGGCGAGAGCCTGTGGATGGGGGCGGTTGGGCTGGGCGAACTGTACGGCCAGCGTGCGCGAGTCCGCGGCGAAGACTTCCTCGGCCAAGCGCATCAGCTGGCCCGCGCCCCACCGGCCGGCCTCCGGGTAGGAGGTGGCGAACTGCATGTCGCTCAGCAGGCCGCGACGCCGAAGCTGCGCCGCCCATGCGCTGACGCGGCTCGCGACCGTCTCGAAGTCGGCGGGCTCGGGTGTCGCGACGCGCAGCCGCAGGTGCCACCGGGGGTCGCGGTAGCGCATGTACCACCACGTCGGTGGCTCATCCCACTTCGCTAGGAGGCCGGGCAGGTGGTGGGCCAGGATTTCGGCGTGCCGCTCGACATGCCCGTACAGCTTGACCAGCAGCCAGGGCGAGGCACCCGGCAGATAGCCGTGGTCGCGCGTGAGTACGCGGTCGATGGTCACGGGCGGCACCTTCGGCCACTGCGGAGCACAAGCAGCCGTCATGGGGACGACGACCTCGTGAGCCCGCCCCTCGAACCAGCCGCCATCGGGGCCGGCTTCGGTAAGCACGGCGGATTCAGCTGTCTCCAGATGGGCACGCAGCAGCACCAGGTGCGCGCTCTCGGAGAGGTCCAGCGGCAGCAGCCGGTCGCCGTCGGTGAGCGCGACGACTTCCGGTACTCGGCGCCGAGTTCGCCACTCCTCCACTGCCTTGTTCCATTGCTCCCATGAGGCGCGCCGGTCGGCCACGTCCGAACGATTCAGACGCCAGCGGGCGGGGGAGAGGACCGCGCGTCCGTAGCGCACGCGCGGCAGGAACGGCAGCGTCGCGGCTGCGATCCACGGGAACGGAGTCAGGACGGCGCACTGAGATCTGCTGATCTCGACAAGGAACCGCGCAAGCGGAGGTGTGTGGGCTCGCAGGTCGAGGGCGTGCAGGGTTATCGGATCCAGCAGGCACCCGCGGGAGAGAGAGGCAAGGTAGAGCCTGCTTCGGTCGCAGCCCACGGCCAGGTCGTCGAGCGCGATGGTCCGTGCGTCGGGCGGCCGGTGTTCGGCGAGGCTGATCACGGCCGGCAGCAGCTCGGGCGCACGGGTGACGTGGGCGTCACTGCGATCCAGGGGCGCGAAGGAGACCTGGGTGGGTAACGCGCCGGGTGCGGCCACGGGCAGCTGTTCCAGCACGGAGGCAGCCCGGGCTTGGTCGGTCGGGTCCAGCAGGCCGAGGAACCGGCCGCTCGTGGTGCCGATGCCGCGCGAAGGGCCAAGGGCGGTGAGAGCGAAGTCTCCCTCGGCGAGTGCGGCTGGGGAGGTGGCATGAAGCTGGAAGCGCAGCTCCAGGTGAGGCGGCAGCTGCATCTGCTCCTGGTCCCCGACTGTGAGGTCGTTGATCAGGTCCTCATCCAGCTGAATCTCGTCGCGGCCGTCGAGCGCAGCCGCCTGGGCGAGCGAGAGCAGCTGCTGCTCGCGGGGGCTCAGTGCCTCTCGTTGTTCGGGTTCTGCATCCAGATAGCCGGCTGGGAACCCTAGCCCGGCATCCGGGTCCACCACGTCCAGAACAGGGACCAGGGAGCCGACGCCGTACCGCTCGAAGAAGCGGTTGTGGAAGTCTTTCCACGCAGGCGTGCCGAAGGGGAACGCGGTGAGGCGGGCCAGTGCGGAGGCCGCCTTCTCTGCCTCGCGGGCAACGGACGAGGGCAGGACGAGCGAGCAGTCCATGCGCAGATCCACCGCCACCGGTTGATCCGCGACGCTGCTCATCGCCCTCATCTTGTCGCGCAGGCCGGTGCGCAGGCGCCGCCCGTCCGTCGGCGTGAGAGCCTGGTTGTGCTGGACCATGCCGTCGCGGACCGCCCGCAGCTGCATGATGAGGTCCGCTACCAATGGCACATCGCCGGCGTCGGCGGCCTCGGCCTGCTTCACCAGATGGTCGAGAGCGTCGAGAGTCGCGGACGGCGCGTGCAGGCTGCTGATGAGGGCGCTGTTGTGCACCAGGCTGGTGACCAGACCAGCCACCCGGGGCGCTGATGCCTCGGGGAACTCGGCTCTCACGGTGTCCACCAGCTCGGCGAAGCGGATGGGGGCTCGGGCAGCGTCGACAGCGATCCGGACGGCGGACGTTAATCGCAGGGACACCTCAGCCGGTCGGGTGCTGCCCGTCCGGCGCGACCGGGGCGGGTAGGGCACGATCAGCCGGTCGCCCCGTACGAACGCCGTGGTGTTGGCCATTACGGGCAATCGCTGCAACAGGGCCGGGCATGCTTCGAGGCGGGTGATCACGTCGCTGATCCACGCCGCGTCGGCCCGTGCGATGGCGCGATGCCAGTCGCCCCAGGCCACACTGGGCTCAGACCCGAAGGAGACGGGCGCGATTCCCGCGAACAGACCGTGGGGCGTCGCGCGGCCAGTCATCCGCAGCACATACCGGATCACAGAAACCAGCGTGCGGCGCAGTTGACGGGCCTCCGGGGCAGAGGCCGAGCACATCGCCTCTACCTGCCGGGCGAGCAGGGGACTCGCATGCTCGATGGCCTCGGTGACCGTCTCGATCGCCCAGACCTCGCGCAGCCACGTCTGCCACCGCCTCACCTGGCCCGGTGAGTCGTCGGTGAAGTCCGGCCACGCTGGCAGCGGCAGCTTGGCGTAGCGGGTGGCCCGGACAAGTGCCACATCCGCGCTCCGATACAGCAGCCCGCCGTTCCTGGAATCCATGCGCCCTCCCTGATTCGTGAAGTCCGGTGGTGCCGGCCCGTACAGCGAGCACTCGCTGTACGGGCCGGCACCGGACGATGCGGCGAGGTCAGGCCACGTTGGTGGCGCAAGACCCCTGGCAGCTGGGCTTGCACCCATCGTCGGTCAGGTTGATCAGTGCGGCGGACCCGTCACCGGACTCCAGGACCCTGATGTCGAGGCCGAAGGAGTCCGTGGTCGTTGCGGCGGTCGCGGGCTGCGACTGCCGCTCGATCGTGCTGGCGTCCATGGCCAGTTCTCCTACTCGTCGCGGTGGAAGACGGTCAGGTTCAGGCGACGTTGGTGGCGCACGGGCTGGAGCACGTGCTGCCGCACCCGTCGTCGGTGAGGTTGATCAGCGTCGCGGTCCCGTCATCGGACTCCAAGATGCTGATGTCCAGGTCGAATTCGTCGTTGTCCATGCGGTTCCTCCTCTAGATTGGGTGTATGGCTCCGAGGGAGCCGGTGTGGGTGCCGCTGTGGTGGGCGGCGTCCGGGACATCCAGGTGTCTCGTCCCGGAGTTCTGGTGCTGGTCAGGCCGCGTTCGACACGCAGGCGTTGCCGCACGTCGCCATGCAGCCGCCGTCGTATGCGGCCACCGCGCCGACCGTCCCACCGGACTCGATAACGCTGACGTCGAGGTCGAACGGGTCCTGCGGGGTGGCCGCCCGCACCGGCTGCGGGCGGCATTCCTTCGTAATGGGAGCCACAGCACATCCTCCTGATCGATGGGGTGGTGCAGGACGCCTGATACCTAACGACTACGCCGGGCGCCAGGAGACCGAGATCCGGCTGTGTATCTTGTCGATGATCCGGTCGCCGGTGATCCGGTCATCGGGCGTGCCCGCCGGGTAGACGGTGATGCGCGGGCCGGGCCCGCTGTGTACGCGTTCCAGTCGGGGGCGGTGGAGGAGGGCGTCAGCACAGCCATGCGATCACCTGGTCCCGGGTCAGGATCCGATGCTCCCAAGCCCGCGTGATGGCGTGAGCGCGGTTCCGCGCCTGCAGGCTCGCCAGCAGTTCGCGGCCATCCCGGCGGATGATTTCGACCCCGCGCTTCAGTTCGCTGGCCATCTGCGCGGAGGACATCCCTTGTGCGATGAGCGGCACGAGGTCGTGCTGTTCACGGGTCAGGCGCAGCGACTCGGGGTCCAGCAGGTCCGGCCGGGCGATGGCCTCGGTGGCGTAGCCGACGGCGAGCGCGGCAGCCGTCTCACTGACCCCGTATAGCTTCCGTTTGGCGAGCTTGAGGTAGCCCGAGGCCGTACCCTCCCGGATCTTGAGGCGCAGCGCGACCGCGGCGAGCATGCTGCCGTCGGCCAGGCCCTCAAGGACCTGCTTCTCCCTCGGGGCGAGGATGATCCTGGTGACGGTCGTCGTGGTCACTGTTCTCCTCCTTGTTGGGTATGAGCGATCTGCCGGTACGACGCGTCGAATCTCACGTCCGTAGTGAGACGTTGGGGCTCGTCAGGTGGCTCTGAGCTGTGGGGGAACACGGTTCGGAGAACTTTGAAGAAGGGGTCTGTGAGTGGTCCCTCACGAAGGCAGCGATGGCGCTGTCGCTGTAGCCGTAGAAGCTGCCAAAGACCTCGTCGCTCTCCCACCATGGGAGACCGGGTTCGCCCCACTCGACGGTGTGGCGGGTGTCGCGATACGGAGACCAGCGGATACGCAGGTTCGGGAAACCGGGAACGGTGCTGAGAAGTGCGCGGGCTTCAACGGCGTGCACGAGTTGCTCGAAGCTCGCGTATCCGCCTCGTCGCCCGCTGCCTACTGGGACGGCCAGTACTGGGATGCGGAAGAGTGCGACCGCGACGCCGGCGTCGGCGAGACTGGGGACGGCCAGGCGCTCGCGAAAGTAGTCGTAGTCGAACGCGTCCCTTGGGGGCAGCAGCCGCGCGTGGGGCCTGGCGCGGGACGCCGTAGCCGTACTCATTCCGTTCCCTTCATGTACTGGGCGGCGACGAGCCGTTCAACGAGTTCGTTGACGACCCAGCCGACTTGGCGCAGGTGACCCTGGGCCTTGGCGGGCTCGGCTGGAAGGGGAGAGGCACGTAGGGTCTCGCCGCGGAGGAGTAGGCGGGCAACGTCGTCTTCCTTCTCGTTGGCTTCGTTGGCAATCGAGATGGTGGCGAGCTGGCTGAGATGGGCGTGGAGGCGCCGAAGTAGTGTCGGCATGTCCATCGCGGTGGGCGGTAAGTCGTCCAGGGCCTCGGCGACGTCGTCCAAGAGTGACCCCACATCGAACGGTGTCCAGCCCCTCAGCCGACCGAGGATGCCGATGAGTTCGCCGGCACTGTGAGGAGGCTTCCACGGCTCAAGGTCGCGACTGGGGCGCGTCGTCATCATCGGCTCGCATGTGGTTGAGCTCTGTCCGCACAGTTCGACCGAGGTGGCAACACCGACGGCGACCATCACGACCTCCCCTCGGGGATCCGGAACGTGCACCACGTGGTCTTGCCGTCATTGCTGACGCCCCACTTCCGGGAGAGGACCTTGACGAGAAGCAGCCCACGGCCCGACGGATCAGCGTCGTTCGCCAGACGCATCGTGGCGGGCTCCGGGTTGCCGTCGACGACCTCGACGCGGACCTCGCTACTGCGATACCGGACGCGCAGCGAGACGTCCCCTACTCCGTGCGTGACGCCGTTGGTCACCAGTTCAGAGACACCGAGCACGATGTTGTCCGCCAAGGGTTCGCTCACCTTGAGCCACCGCAGGAAGGCGCTGGTGATCCGACGCGAGCAGCCGACCCACACCGTGTCCGGAGCGAAGGACACCTCGAAGGCGGCGTACGCCGGCCGCGGCAGCGGTCTCGCAGTGACCGGTGCGACGGCTGTTGCGATGGTCATCGGTGGCCTCCCGGAAGGGCGGTGTGGGGCAGCGTGCGCCTTGCGGGGGCATAGCGTCGCGCAGCCGGACACATCTCGAAGATCACTCTCTGTGTTCGCTCGGTGACCAGCGAACACCGTGCGGCGTGAAGGGGGGAAGGAAGTTTCGGGGAAGTTGACGCGTCAGTAACCGCCGAACAGGTGCCGGAGCCGGGCGCCTCCCTGACATGCTGGGCCGCATGCTCACACTCGATGGACAGCCCGCCACCGCCGCCGACTTGCAGCCGTTGGCCCTCACGAACCTCGCCCACTTCACGTCCATGCGCGTCGATACCGATGGCTCTATCCGCGGCCTCTCGCTCCACATGGAACGCCTCGTGCGGGACTGCAAGATCGTCTTCGGTGCCGACCTGGACACCGACCGTGTTCGCGCCTACGTCCGGCAGGGTCTGGCAGGGCAGGACAGGCCGTGCACTGTCCGCGTCACGATCTACGACCCGAAGGTCGACATGGGCCGCCCGGCTGACGCCGACGATCCGCACATCCTCGTGTCCGTGCGCGGCGCTGGAACGATTCCCCCGGCGCCATTGCGCGCGATGAGCGTCACGTACGAGCGTGATCTGCCCGAGGTCAAGCACACGGGGCTGTTCGGCGCTTTGCACGCCCGCCGCACAGCGCAGCTCGCCGGATACGGAGACGCCCTGTTCGTCGGCCGCGACGGCTACGTATCCGAAGGCGGCACCTGGAACGTCGGCTTCGTCGACGGAGAGGGAACCGTGGTGTGGCCGAAGGCTCCCGTCTTGCCCGGTGTGACGACGGCCCTGCTCCAGCAGCACGTCACAGCCATCGAGCATCGCACCGCGACCGTCACCCTCGACCAGGCCAAGGGTATGGCCGCCGCGTTCGCCACGAACACCTCCATCGGCGTCCGGCCGCTGTCGGCCATCGACGACACGACCCTGCCCACGGAGCACCCCGTGATGAGCGCGCTCACTGAGACCTACCTGTCCATCACCGGAGAAACCCTGTAGACGCAGGGCGAGGGGGCGAGCGTGGCGACAGGCGGCGTCACTCGATGGACCGGACGTGAGATCGCTCTGCTGCGCGAAGCACTGCGCATGGACGGCGAGGAGTTCGCGGCGAAGGTCGGCATCAGCCATCGGCAGCTCAAGAACTGGGAAGGCCGCGGAGCAACGATCTCGCCGCGCCCGAGCAACCAGGCCGCACTGGACACCCTGCACTCCACGGCGCCCCCGGCCGCCCAATGGCGCTTCGCTCAAATGCTCACCGAAGATGCCGCCGCGGGCCATGACGAGCGCACGGAAGAGCTGCTGCGTCGCGACCCGCGGACGGTCCGCCACCCCGTCGACGGCAAAGTCATGGCGCTCGTCGAGGAAGGCATCTACCTCTCCGGAGGGGGGAACTCGTCGATCTGGATCGACGAGTTCCGCATCGACGTATACCCCACGACCAACCTCGATTACGAGGGGTTCGTTCGCGCCACCGGGCACAAGCCCCCACAGCACTGGCCGCCCGGGGGCCGCTGCCCGAGCGACCTGCGCGACCATCCTGTCGTCTGGGTGACCTGGGGCGACGCCAACGCGTACGCGCGTTGGGCGGGCAAGTCGTTGCCCACGGCCCGGCAGTGGGAGAAAGCAGCCCGCGGCCCGAAGGGGCGCTCCTACCCCTGGGGCGAGGAGCCGACAGCCGCGAAGTGCAACACCGCCGAGTCGGGCATCGGCTCCACGACCCCCGTCACGCGCTACCAGTCCGGCGTCAGCCCGTACGGCGTCCAGGACCTGTGCGGCAACGTGTGGGAGTGGTGCTCCACACCCGGTACCGACGGGCCCGGCCGGTACCAGTTGAAGGGCTCCGCGTTCAGCAGCCCGTTCGAGCGCGCCGCGCCTGCTCTCGAGAACGCGGCCAACTCCACGATGAAGGACAACGACACCGGGTTCCGCTGTGTCAGCGTCGTGTAGCAAGGCGCCGGCGCGGCCAGCCCCGCGGGCCAGGGTCATCATCGGCGGCCAACCTCAGCATCCGGTGCTACCACAGCGATGAACCCGAAGTGCTCAGCGAACCACTCGAGTTGCTGCTTGTACTCACTGGCGTGTGGACTGATAACGAAGGGCGTAATCACGACGACACCGTCTGCGTACCCGGCCCGGATCTGCTGGCGAACCGTGCACCATCCCGGTCGCACCAAGGGGTCGGTCGTGCCGTGGTGGTCCGAGTAGCTCTGCCCCACCCCGACCTGCCAGGACTGACGCACCGCGACCAAGGAGTGCCGCGGCTCCTGACCCCCGACGGAGAGCGCGTACAGGCACACCCGCGGCATCCGGCTACTCGCACGGACCCGCCCCGCAATCCGTTCGAGGTTGTCCCGCCGAGCTGCCTCAAGCGGAGCGTACGGGTCGGTCTCGACGCGGATCTTGCCCGGATGCACCTCTGCTACGAAGGCACGCTCCCGATCCATCCAGCCATGCCCCGTTCCGCGGACAACGGCGCTCTGGCGCATCATTGCCCCCGGCTTCGCCGGCGTGTGCGTGACCGTCATGCTTCGCTTCACCGTCATCCCGCCTCAGAGAGCATGGCCGGAGGGACGGCCTCCGGCGCGGGCGCGAACCCGCGCGTCATGGGGATGCGTGGATTCCCAAGGGCACGCCAGCAGAGCCGATCGCCGGTGAAGGCACGGCGAGCGTGGAGCCAACGTTCGTTGTCCAGCAGATAGCCCTGGCCAGGCGCCAAGGCCAGCGTGATCTGATGGCTTACCGCCGCGGTCCTCAGTTGTGGAAGGTGAGGCTGGACGATCGGGCTCCAGCGTGCGAGTCGGTCGAGCCGCAGGCGAACGGACACCCGCTGGCTGCGGTGGACGGTGAACACCTGCGTGGTGTGACCGTCTCCGGCTCCGAAGAACGCTGTGCGGGGCTGCGCCAGCGCCAGCCCCGCCTCCTGCCCACCGAGGAACAGGTCAGTGTGAACCGCCTGCCCGTCGGTAAGCAGCGACTCCCCTCCCGTCACCGCGGCCTGCCCGCACACGAGCAGCATTAGACGAGGCGGATTGGGCGTGCCGGAGCGTTCGGTGTGTGGAGCGAGTTCCCCATGGCCGAATCCGGCGAAGCCCGCTCGGTGCGGGTGTCGGCGGGTGTCGCGAATGGTAGTGAGGCCGTCCGAGTCGCTATCGCGGTGCGGTACGAGGTGCATGATCCGAGTGGCGAAGGCGAGCACCGCGTCGCGCGAGGTGAGGCCATCGAGAGTGACCAGGCCCATGTCCCGCAGCTGCGCCGCGATCGCCGCCTCTACGCTCGGCACCATGAGGTCGATGCGGTGGTGCGCGAAAGCGTCGGCGTACGGCTGATGGGGTCGGCGCATCACGGAACTCCTTCGCTGCGATGTCGTGCTCCCACTGTTCGGAGCCGCTGGGCTGGGGGTAAAGCGACAGATTGTCGACTCGGGCAATTCGCCCAGGAAGGAGTTCGGTTGCGGGTGGCGTGGTACGTTCCGAGCGGCCCCGGCCATCCGTGCAATCCGAGGAGAGCGATGGTGTACACGCCCCCTACCTGGCCCGTCTCCGTCAAGGGCGTTGCAGTGGACAGCCGTCGACGCGTACTGCTGCTGAAGAACGAACGCGAGGAGTGGGAGCTGCCCGGCGGACGACTCGAAGCAACGGACCCCACCCCGGAGCTGACGGCGCAGAGGGAGATCGAGGAGGAGACCGGCTGGACAGTGAAGGCCGGCCCTCTGTTGGACGTGTGGATCTACCAGCCCTTGCCCGAGACTCTGCCAGACCGCCGGGTCGTGATCGTCACCTATGGCTGCACTGTGCTCACCCCGGATACGGAGCCCGTGGTCAGCAACGAGCACAAGGAACTCGGCCTGTTCACCGCTGAAGAAGTGCCACGGTTGACGATGCCCGAGGGATACAAGCAGTCTATCGCGGCCTGGTACGAACGGATGTGACCACCGATGGGCGGCGACAAGGTGGCACGGCGCTCGCAACACACCCTGTGGCACTGGGCCACCCCGCAGGCCGAAGCAATCCTCGCCACCCGCGACCTCGGCGCCATCCTGCGCTTCCACCGCGCCGTGCACGGCATGAACCAATCCGAACTCGGACAGGTCCTCGGCTACGACAAGACATACATCTCGCTTCTCGAACTGGGTAAACGGAGCCTTGATGATCTCGGCTCCCGCCGACACATCGCCGAGTCCCTGCGTCTTCCCCCTCACGTACTGGGCGTCACGGACCCCGCCGATACCGACCACCGCGCCATGCTGCAGTTCGGTGAGTCCACCGTCCGCCTCGCCGAGATCGCCCGACAATCGGGCCACGCGTCCGAAGCCGTCGCCGAGCTGTGGCCGTTGATCGCCCGGCTCGAAGCGAGGGTCGAGGACGGACACACGGAACGGGAGGCCCTGCACCTCCTGGGCCGAGCCCGTGTCGGCCTGGGCGTCGCTCTCGGCAATGTCCTGCCGGAGGAGCGTCTGAGCACCGCTGCCCGCTGGACCGGGAAGAGCGTCGACATCGCGCGGTACTTCGGCGACCCGACCTTCACCTCCTACGTGCTGCGCATGCACGGCAATGAACTGCGCAAGGCCCGCCTCCACGGAGCCGCCGTCGACCGGTTGCGGCACGCCGTTGCCCTCGCACCGAATCAGGAGGCAAGAGCCGCCGCACTTCCCCTCCTCGCCCGTGCCGCCGGCACGCTTCGCAACCAGCCCTTGTTCGACAGGGTGATGCAGGAAACGGACCGACTCGTTGACGAGACCGAGCACACCTCGCTGTTCAACCCCTACGCACTGCACGAGATTCGCTTGCGCGGGTTGATCTCCACCGGCCGAATCGACGTCGCCATACAACGGGTCGAGCAGGGCAGTCCCGCACCGACGACCACCGTCGCACCTCAGTGGCGCGTGATCGAGCTCATCACCGTGTCCCAAGTACGGATGGCCGCCAACGACTACTGCGGCGCCGCTCAGTCCCTGCTCACCGCAGTCGACGAGGCTGGCCGCCAGCGCCTTCCCCACCAGTTGCAGCGCATCCTGCGCGCCGCTGGCAACCGGCTGCCGGAGATCAGTGAGGCAGCAGACCATGCCCTGGACCGGATACGGCAAGAGTTGGCCGCCTAGCTTGGCCCCGTTCCAGAACTTCACCGGTTGGCCTCGGTTGGCCGTCTTGAGGAACCTGGTCATGGGCCTATCGCATCGTGCGTCCAAGTGGCCTGCCAGGGGAATCCAGAGGGGGAAAATCTGTCAAGGGGGAAACTGACGGGGGGACTTGGGGCCATGATTGGATTCCGTCCACCCACAGAGGTCACACTCATGCCAGCAGATCCGTTCGCTGAACTGCTCCTTCGGCTTCGTAAGAAGACAGGACGCACACAGGAGCAGCAGGCAGAAGCGATCAACGCTGTTTCCGGCCGGGACAGCATGACCCGACGGGAGATCAACCGATACGAGCACGGCGAGAACATCCCCACCAACCACACGCTCGGGCATATTGCGGTGGCCTGCGGTTTACCCCCTGAAGAACTGCGGCGGGAGGCAGCAGCCGCCCGCGCCCGACGGAGGAAGGCGGGCAGCCGTGAAGGGGAGGACCTGGACGACGTGAAACGCCGCACGCTACTCGGGGGCGCAATCCTCGGCGCGGCCTCCGCTGCCGAGCCATGGGGCCGTCTTGCTCACGCCCTCGGCAAGGGAGCCAAGATCGACTCAGTTGCGGCAGGCGCTCTGATTGACCGAGCGAGCGCCCTCCATGTGAGCGAGGACCACCTCACAGCTCAGCAGCTTCAGGGCTTGGTGGAGTCGCACCTTGACGCGATCACTGCCGCGCTTCCCCGTGCCGGCAAGCACGAGCGGGCGCTGACGATTGCTGCCGGAGAAACCGCCGCCTTGGCAGGATGGGTCGCTTGGGACTTGGGGGACTACGACAGGGCTCGCGCCTACTACGACGTCACAGAGGACTGTGCAGCGTCGGCCGGGCACCCGCCGCTCCGGGCGCTGGCTCTGGCCTACGCCAGCTACGGTGCCGCTACGCCTGAGAAGGCGGCGGAGCTTCTGGCTCAAGCTGCCAAGGATGTGCGGGGGCATGGCAATGCCGCTGCTGCCGCTTGGGTTCACGGCCGGTACGCAGAGGAGGTGGCGAATGCCGGAGATGACACAGGTGCTCTGCGAGCCCTGGACCGGGCCAGGGTCGTGTACGACTTCGCCGATCATGCCAACGAGCAAGCATGGGTACGCTTCGTAACCCCGTACCGGGTCGACTCGCTGGCGCTGTCGGTGTACGGGCAACTCCGGCGGAAGGAACTTACCGAAGCGGCAGAGACCGCGGTCAGCCGGCTGGGCGGAGCTCTGCCGGATTCCGGCGTCGTCGTGTTGGGCGACCTCGCCTCAGCACTCCTGCGCGGCGGCGACATCGACCAAGGTGTCTATGTGTCACGCCAGTTCGCGGCCGCCGCAGAAGCGCGACCGAACACCATGGGCAGGGAGCGTGCTCAGGCTATCGCTGCCGGGCTCCCGGACAGCGAGCATGAACTCGCTCACCATCTGCTGCAGTTCGCTGCCTGACCCAGTCCGCAACTGCCGAAAGTGAGCGTCCGTGCCGCAAACCCGACCGGACGCTCACCTCCAGGGCTACTGCGCTGCCGACTCGTCGACCACCCACGACAGATATGCCTCAGACCCGCCGGTGACCGGGAGGGTGATCCACTCCGGCACCTCGTAGCTGTGCTCCCTGGCCACCCACGCTTCAAGTTCCGGAAGTCGGTCCGTGGTCGTCTTGTACGAGATACGCCATTCTGTGTCGGTCTCGATGGCACCCTTCCAACGGTAGACCGCTGTGAACGGCTGGTCGATGTGGGCGCAGGCCGCCAATCGGCTCTCAACCGCCCCGCACGCCAGCGCCTTCGCTTGGTCCTCGTCGTCGATGGTCGTCTGCGCAATCACAATCTCGCTCGCCATGCAACGTCCTCTCCTGGTCGGGTACTGCGACCCTACCTAGTCGAATCCAAGACCTCGACGCCCTCCTGTTAGATCGGGAACCTTAGCGAAGGGGTCGGAGAGCCCTTCGCGCACCGGCCCACCTCCTCCACTCCTCGTCGTATCGGCTGGTGTCCTGCCCGACCGCCCAGGGCGGAGGGGGACTGGGCGCGAGCGGAACATAGCCGACGATCGTCGGTTGGCCAAACCGGCGATCCTGCGGACCATTGAATTTGCCAGGGGATTCCGATGCATCCCGATGATTCCTCTTGTCAGGAGTCAAGTAGCTTGCAATAGATGAATCACCCATCAGAGCTGGATATGCCCTCGTGGAGAAGGGCGCGGGAGCCTCGGCGAACCAGCGTTCCTACAACCTGACGTCCTCCACGATGCGCGCGGCTGTCGTCGACGGCGTACTCGCAGTGAGTCCCTGCCGCAACATCGACCTGCCCGCCATCGGGGCGGGCGCGGCGCTCGGAGCGTGTGAACAACTACTTTGAGAATTATGGCGGTTAGAAAGCAGGATTGACTTGGTGGAACCGATACTCATGAGCGCACGGGAGACGGCTGAGATGCTGAACATGTCACTGACATGGGTCTATCGGGATGCGCCAAAGATGGGCCTCAAAGGTTACAAGTTGGGCAGGGGGCGGAACGCGAAGATCCAGTTTGACAAGACGGACGTACTTAAGTGGCTGGATCAGCAGAAACTGCTGTGACGGTTTCACCCAGTTCGTGATCGCTAGCCTGTTGCGCTATGACGATCGTGGAGTGCTTGGCCCCGGTTGAGTTGTGTGACCTGTTGCAGGCCGTGGTGCCAGTGTTTCTGACACGTCCGCAGGGCGGTCCGCCACGGAGGACGGGCGAGCGGTGCTCTCCGTGGCGGGGGATGACCAGGCGATCGGGGGGATGAGGCGGTCGTTGACGGTTCGACGGAGATCAGCCGGTTGGTGAGGACGACCGAGGTCTGGCCGGTGCTCGGCCTGACGTTCAGGGTCGCGTAGGCACCGGGGGCCGGCGCCGTGGTGCCCGGCGATGTCCTTGGGCAGGGCCAGTACCCATCTGAGGCCCATCTGACCGCGGGGCACCCTCCGGCTCGGTCTGCGGCGCAAGCACCTCACAGACAATCGGGTCGGACAGCAGCGGGACCAGCCGAGGCCGAAGCAGACGAGATCGGCCACGGTGGTTTCCGGGAGGAATGTCAGACTCTGCAGGGCATCGCAGGCGAAGTCGGCCTCCAGTAGCCCCCTCCCGTCGGCGCGGAGGCGTTGCCCCAGTGTCCCTTGCGGACCGGGCTTTGGGGAACCGGGAGTGGCCCGGGTGCGTAGTGCCTGAACCACTCGGGGGCGCTGACGCCGGCCAGCCAGTCCAGCCCGAGGGCGTACTCGACGTCGATCCTTGCCCGCACCGCATCCGTGGCCTGCCGGTCGGCGAGCCCTTCCGCGAACTGCAGCACCAGCACGAGTGCAAGCCACTCTGGTGGCCAAGCAGGCTTGCCCGTCGCAGGGAACGAGTCCGCGAACTCCTCGTCGAGAAACAACGCCCCAGCTCGTCGCGGATCCTGATCGCCAAACTCCCTCATGCGAAGGCCGCCCGCGCCAGCCGAACCGTCTCCGCCGGGATTTCCCCGGACTCCTCCGGTTGCATCGACCGACACCCTCTCCATACGACAACGTCGGCCTTCAAGACCATAACCAGGTCTTGAAGGCCGACGTCACGCACGGGCCCGCATTCGCCAACAGCGTCCCTGTCGCTGGGAGAGGGCCACACTTACTCGCGAAACACGGCCCAGCTGCAGCGGATTGTCGTGTCGTACCCGTCAGGTACACGTGATGGTGAACGGCGGAACGGCGCCGCTGTCCGTGTGTGTACTGCCCACGGAACTTGTGCTCATCGTGGTGCTGCTCTCGGTGATGACCGGAGGCGGGCCAGCGCTCATGGAGCCGGAGCCAGGGTCCTTTGCATGGAGAGGATCTGTCCGGTTTTGTCAGGCCGTGATGGCCCGGCCGAGTGCCGTGATCGGGCGGGTGAAGTCGCGGGCGGTATGGCGTGTGGCGGCGGCGATGTTGTGGCGGCCGTCTTGGCGGTGGATGCTGATGGCGAGGTTGCGCAGGGACGCCATCGCCCGGGGTAGCCGGCCGGTGCGGATCTTGGAGTCGTCCTCGCGGAACGTGCGGTCGCGGACGTGGTGGAGGAGGTTCTCGATGCCCCAGTGCCCCCTGATCCAAGTGGCGAGTTGAGCACCGGAGACGGCGCCGGGCGGCAGGCTGGTGATCAGGTAGACGCGCTCGACGGTGAGCTTCCTGCTGGTCATCTCGCGGCGCCAGCGCACCACCTGGAGGGCCTGTCGGGCGCCGGGGTAGTCGAGGTGTTTGAACGTCACCGCCTTCAATCGGCGGATCTCCACGCGGTGGTGAGCGCGGGTTCGGTCCTTGTGCTCCAGAGGGATCTGGCTCCAGGGCAGACTCTTGATCCGTTTGTGCAGGTGGGGGTGGTTGGCCTTGACGACTGCTATGTAGTGGGCGCCGTGTTCACGCAGATAGGTGCCGTGGTGGTGCTGGGTGTGCAGGGCGTCGGCTGTGATCACCGTGTTGTCCAGGTCGAGGGTGTCCAGCAGCGGGGCGAACCCCGGTATCTCGTTGCTCTTGTCGGCGACCTGACGCTGGGCGAGGACGGTGCCGGTGTGGTCCATCGCGGCCAGCAGCACAACCGCCGGATGTTGAGGGGTGCGGGAACCGCGCAGGGTCTTGCCGTCCACCGCGATCGCCCGCAGCGGCGAGGCGTCCGCGATGCCGGCACCGGTCCGGCGGGCGGCGAGGAAGGCGCCGATGGCCGCGTCCAGCAGGTCGCCGTCGACCAGGGACAGTACACGGCGGATGGTGGGCCAGTGGGGCACGGCGACGGTGCCGGTCAGCGGATCGGCCGAGAAGCCCAGCGCGTGCAGGGCCCACCCGGGAGCGTCCGCGATCCATTCGCCGACAGCGGCCAGCGAGCGGGCGCCGGCCAGCACGCTCGCCGCCGCGGCGGCCACCAGCACGGGCAGTGGGTAGCGGAGCCCGCGCGGATCGCGCGGGTCGGGGATGACTGCGAGGTACGACAACAGATCGACCGCGCAAGGCAGCGGTGCTGCACCGCAAAGGCGGGCCAGTCGATCCAACGCGCAGGACATGGGGGAAGATGTGGTGGCAGGCACGGACTCACTCGGCGTTCATGGGATTCGACACCCACATGATCACCGCGGCCGTGCCTGCACTCTTTCCCCGCCCCCTCGACCATGAATCGCACATGACGACACAACATCGACGTCACGGACGAACCCGATCATCCCGCCACCTTGCAAAGGCCCCTGGAGCCGGAGCCCATGCTGTTGAACGAGCCGGCAGCGCTACCTCCGGGCGGTTGCCACTGCCCGTCAGAGTGCCGTTGAGGAAAAACATACTGTAGCCGACGCACATCAACCTCCTGTAGCGGATCGGTGAATTCCCCGCTCGAAGATTGTGGACGGGCCGCCTACATCCAGTCAGATGGCCGAAGAGGCGCGTCGGTGTGTCGGCCTGGCGCAGAGCGGCCCACACCACTGAAGATCAGTGCCCTGTGCGCTGCGACGAAGACCGGAAGCTGGCCCCGGGTAACCCGGGGCAGGAGTGACCGCGTCTGGGCCTTGGTGTCCAGGTGGAGGCGCTGTATACGGTCCCGGCTGGGACCGAACCAGTGCCCTCCGCCCGGAAGGCGGATGCGCTACCGCTGTGCTACGGGATCAGTCGCTCAACTCACGTGCGTCAACCCGAAGGGGAACGGGCGTCGACCCGAAGGAGAACGGGGCTCGGGGGAGCTGACGGGAGCGGTGCTCACACGCCTACACGTCGAACGCTGGAGTTCGCGGCGTGGGGTCTGCTGTCATCAATTGGGAATAGTGAGTAGCAGCAAGCCCCCTGATGGATCGACATGATGATGAGTGTCTTCCCGTCAGGGGGCTTTTGTGCTTCTGGCTACCGGCCACCCATGGCCATATGTTGGTTAGGCCGCTAGTTCCATATCGAGAAGTTTGGCAGCAGAGCTGACGGAGCCGGGCATGAGGTGCCTGTAGACCTTGAATGTGACCTCAATGGACTTGTGGCCCATCCATTCCGCCACGTCAGTGATCGGGATATGCTTAGTCAGGCAGTTAGAGGCGAAGAAGTGGCGCATCGAGTACAGGCGCAGATTCTCGGGAAGATTCGCCTTCTTCTTGAGCTTCAGCCACTGATGAGAGAGCGTATCGCTTCCCATGTAGTTCCCCCTGTTGGTCCGGATCAGATAGCCCTTCTCGTCCGTACCATGCTTTTCGGCATAGGCCAGGATGGCGGCCTTCACGGTGGCTGGAAGCGGAACCTCACGGAAATCCCCCTCATCGCGATGCTTGAGCGGTGCCGGAACTCGCTTCTTGTTGTCTATCTGCTCCGTGACCCGATACACGTCATCGGCCACGATGTTGTTTATGTTGACCGCGCATGCTTCGGAAGTTCTGAGGCCGCAGCCGCTCATGACTTCGATGATCAATGCCAGAGCATCGCCCGCTTCAGCGATAGCGCGCTTACGCTCTTCTCTGGTCGGAATGATGACCCTGGGCGGCTTGTACTCGGGAGCAACGACACCCTTCAGAGGGTTGCCGGCAGTGGCTCCCTGGTTCTCTGCTGACTTGAGGACACTGCGGAGAGTCGTGAACGAGCGAGACAGGATGCTGTCAGTGACACCCTCTTCTCGCTCAAGATCCTGAATGAACTTCTCCACAACCTTCGGCGTGAAGGTGTTGATTCGGCGGCTGCCTATCCGGGGTATCAGCCAGATCTCCAGGGAGGGCTTCACGACCCTCTTCGATCCGTCTACGAGATGCCGTTGGGCCTTGAACCAGTCGTCAGCGAACTCCTTGAAGGTCTGCTGGCCCAGTTCCCTCCTCTGGTCGATCACGTCGGCCGGAGTGGTGCGCTTCTCGTTGTAGAGGGCGATCAGGCGGTTCTTCGCCTTGTCCTGATTCGCGTAGCCGCTCTCCTCGCGCTGCGTGCCAGAAGCGTCCCGGTAGCGGATGGTGTAGTCGTGCGGACACTTGGTTGGGCGGGCGCAGTTGCAGGTCTTGAAGAAGCTCCCCATGCCTCGGGCAAGGGTGCTGTTGTTGCTGACCAAGGGGACTCACTTCGGTCTGATGCTGGCGTTTTGCTGACCAGGCAAGTGCGTAATCTCCCCTGACCTGCGAACTCTCCAGTTTATCAGGCGATGCGGGATCGCCCGAGTCGGGCACAGGCGGGACCGAGGTTGGCCGCATGACCAGCGTCTTCCCAGGTCATGCGGTTAACCTCGGTTCACGGCGAGGTGCAGGTTCGATCACGTCCGGCCGCCTCGGAGCGTACCGATGCCGAGTCGTTGCCGAGTATCCTTATGCTGATCACCGCCATCCGCGGATGCCTCATCGCGGAATCGGCGTCGGGCTGACGCGACATCGAAGCCTTGGCGTCGATGCCATCTTGACCACGGCACCCGATATCCCGTGCACATCAGTCATGTTGCGCACTCCGCGCAAGCGTCTCTTCGGCGACGGGAAGGGAACCCAGCGTCTCCGTCGACTCCTTCTATCCGATGCCGCAGCCGGCGCCGACAACGACATCGGCTGGATGGAATCGGTGGCCTCCACCGTCGTCCGTTCCCACCAACACGGTGCTGGAGAGTGAAAAGGGGGCGTAGTTGGCGGAGCGGGCCCGTCGATCACGCACTCGGACGCTCCCGCGGAGGACTCTTGGCTCCGACCGTCAGCGCGGGTCAGGCCGGTGACGCTCTGGCCTTTGAGTTGGTGGCCTTTGAGTTGGTCATGGCTCGCATCCGCGTGCCTCACTGCATCAATCGTCTCAAGCAATGGCGCGGCCTGGCCATGCGAACCGACAAACTCGCCCTCGCCTATCAGGCCGCACTTCACCTCGCCGCCATTCTCATCTGGGCACGACGATGACCAGGAACGGAGGAAGCGTAGGAATCGGGCGGCTTGGGAATGGCTTCGCGTAGGCGGTCGAGGAGAACCCGGGCCGCGGGGCTCGAAGGGCCCCTGGCCTGCCAGGCGAGCGCGATGCGGGCACGCATCTCGGGCGGGCCGATCCGCAGGGTGCGAAGCTGTCCGTCGAGGGGGGACTCGTCCTCGCCGGCAGGTAGCACGGCAATGCCCAGGCCCCGCGCGGCAAGCTGCGAGAGCACGTGTGGGGCTGCCGCCTCGAAGGCAACCCGGGGCCGGAATCCTGCCTGCGCACAGCCACGTTCGAGCGCCGCGCGCACCCCGGTACCGCGCGGCAGGCAGATCAGCGGCGCTAGTTCGTCTGTGTCGTCGAGGAGGGCGGTTTCACACGAGCCGCCGCCCGGCTGCATCTGGCCCAGCCCGGCCTCAGTGCCCAGATCCGCCAGCTGGAGAAGGAGCTGGGTCAGCCCCTGCTCGACCGCTCCGGCCGGTCGGTGACGCCGACCGAGGTGGGCCGGGCGGTCCTGCCGTACGCCCGGGCCGCACTGGCCGCGGCGGAGTCGGTGCGGCAGACGGTCGATGCGTACACGGGGCTGCTGCGCGGCCGGGTCACGCTCGGACTGGTCTCCGGCGCCACTGGCCACGCCTTCGGCATCGCAGCTTTACTCGCGGACTTCCACGACGCCCACCCCTCGGTGGAGGTGGCCCTCACCGAGGACACCACGGAGCGGATGCAGGCCGCGCTCCTGGCCGGCGAGCTCGACATCGCCGTCCTCGGAACGGCGCAGGCTTGAGCACATGCAGAACGCGACAGCCCGCAGAGGCAAGAGTGTTGACGTCAGGGCAGCGATCGCGGCGGAACGCCGAGAACTGGCCGACCTGTTTGACACTTTGCGAACCGACCAGTGGAACGAGCAGAGCCTCTGCGTGGGATGGCGCGTTCGCGACGTGGCGGCGCACATGTCGATGGGGTTCCGACTCTCCTTGCCCGCGATACTCGGTCAGTTGACCAAGGCGCGCGGAAACCTTCACCGCATGACCGATCGGGTCGCGCGCAGGGATTCGGCCGCCCATTCCAGTACCACGCTCGCCGCCTTCCTGCGGGACAACGCCCACCATCCCTGGACACCACCCGTCGGCGGGCTCACGGCGGCGCTCGGCCACGGAGTGCAGCTGTGCGCCGAGGACCTCGACTGGTCGTACGGCTCTGGTTCGCCCATGTTCGGCGCCGCCCAGGACCTCCTGCTGCTGGCCTACGGCCGCAGACTTCCGGACGGCCGGCTACGAGGAGAACCGAGCAGCCGTTTCACCCGACCGGCCAAGGACGCATGAACCAGATGCGCACTCGCCTCCTCCTGGGCCTGTCCCTGCTCTCCACCGGTCTGCTCGCCGGAGCCTTCGGCTACGGCGCCGCCAACCTCGTCCCCACCTTCAACGCCGTGCCGATCGACATGAGACTCGACTTCCACACCGACCTGATGAAGATGAACGGGATCACCATGCAGGCGGCGATGGCGGTCTCGGCTCTCAGCACCCTCGCCCTGGCCGCCCTGACACGCGAACGGACCCGAGTCCTCGCGGCCACGGCAGGACTCCTAACCGTCGCGTCCTTCCTGATCACCCGGTTCGGGAACGTCCCGATCAACGGCCGTATCAAGCAGTGGGCCGCCACCACGCCGCCAGCCGACCATGCGAAGATCCTCAGCCGCTGGAAACTGTTCAACGAAGCGCGTACCTGCACCTGCACTGCCGTAGCTGCGTTCGCCATCCTGATCTGTGTCGCCCTGCGCCAGGCAAGCAGGCGAGCGACCGAGCAGCACTGAACTCACCGCGGTCACGCATGAGAGGTGCGATCCGTGCCACACCACATTGGTCACCGTTCATCAGGTGCGGCTGCTCGACTGGCGATCCTTCAAGGTGACACGGCCTAGATGAATGAGTTCAAGAGGTACCGTCGCGGTCAGTGATCGAAGTCAACCAGTGATCGTTTGTCGGGTTGGCCGGTCCGGCCGGTGAGCCAGATTGCCGGCGGTCAGCGCGAGGATGCGGGACAGGGCCCGGGCGGCGACTCCGGCGGGACTCTTGCCGCCGTGTCGTTCCAGGTCGAGCTGGCTCTTGAGGGTCTGGTTGATCGACTCGATGGTCTGCCGCAGCGGCTTGAACAGGTGCGCTCCGGCCCACGCGGGCTCGCCCTTGCGGGCCGGTCGCAGCAGGGCCAGTGCGACGCGCAGTAGCCGTACTCGGCCCAGCCGGCCAGGTCCGAACGCTTGGCTGTCTCGAATGTTCTGGGCATCGCCGACATACTCAACGTCCCCGCCGAGCAGTACGAGCAGGACGCGCTGATCCTCATCGGCCCGCTGCAGGATTACGTGTCCCAGCTCCTGCTCGACGACTTCTAGCAGGTGACTGGGTCACCCTGCACAATGACCTGGCCGCCTATGTGGCGGATGTCGCAATTCGCGAGCACGGCGCGACATGGAAGGTCCTGGACGACGAGACCTCGCCCCGCAGCTTCCGCTACGCCATCGAAGGCACAGCACACGATTGCCGAGTTCCAGCGCGGCTGCCCGCACCACGCGGGAGTCCTCGGTCCGCCGGCCCTGCTCCAGGCGGCTCACCTTGGACTGGTGGTAGCCCAGCGCGGCAGCGAGGTCCGTCTGGGTGCGGTTCGCCAGCACCCATGCCCGCCGGATCACTTCACCGATCCTTTCCCCAGCTCTCAACTCCGTTCGAGCAGGGGAGCCCCCAATCGCCTCGTCGTATGCATCGGCCATCTGCGCCACGGCCCTTCCGCTGTCGACGAACCTGTGGGGTTCTGGCTCGCTTTCCGTGGAGGGTTGACTGAGTGTGATGTCAGTGGTGTGTGGTGGTGGCCGGACTCTGCTGCCGTGACCTGCTGGTGTCTCCCACCTGCACGGTCGGACCCGGCCATCGGGCATGATCTGCGGGACGGGACGACGCGAGGCACCCGGAGGACTGACAGATCGGGCCTCAACCCTCTCTTGACCGCGGCGGGTTGGGGTTCGTAGAAGGACCATTGCGGAGCCGACGAAGACGGTAACGGGGGGCGCTCCCTCCCGGAACATCGACTGGGGGGACACGGTATGGAGTGGGGAACGCTGGTCGCCACACTGGGCGGCGGCCTGATCGCGATAGGGGGCACGGTGCTGGCCGACCGCTTGCGTACCCGCCAGGAACACCGCCGCGGCCTTCAGGGGCGCCGCCGGGATGTCTACACGGAGTTCATCGTGGCGGCGGGCGCGGCCCACACCGAACTGCGCCGCCTCGCTCAGAACGGCGCCGAGGCGATCGACCTGGAGGAAGCAAGCCGCTCGGCGCTGACGGACGCCCGCATTTACGAGGTGCGCGAGCGCCTCTTCCTCGACGCCAGCGCCCGGATCGCGGGCAAGGGCCAGACCATGTTCGAACACCTCCGCGCCCTCCGAAAGGCGGTCGCCGCGGGCGCCGGCACCTCGACCCCCGCGTTCCACGACATCTACCACCCCTACCTGGACGCCGTCTGGGCCTACCGCGAGGCCGTCCGCGACGAGCTGGAGGGCCACGTCCTCACCCCGGCCGACTTCGGCTGGTCCGCGTGGGACGGCCGCGAGCGTTGCCCGCACTGCAGGGTGCCCAGGGCGGACACGGTGTCCGGGCAGTACTGACCTCGCCCCGGCCACGATCGGCTGGAACAGCAACTCCTCCAGCCGGAGCACCATCTCTGTCGGACGGCAGGAGCGGCCTCCAACCATCACACACGGTGCACGCTTCACGGAAAGTGAGCCAGAACCGGGACTCATCGACAACCGATGCCCCGCTCTCACCGTACGCAGCCGAGCCCTCCCCGGGACCAGGTGCCGGCGGGGCGGCATCCGGCGGGGTTCGCTCTCGGGTCCGCCGGACGCACCTGACCCGTGGCCCCTTCAGGTGAACCCGCGGTCGGCGGGGAAGCCCCGGGGCGGTTCGTCGAGCCTCAGGTGGCCCGTACCGTGGCAGGGTCAGCGGCATGACGCACCAGCTCCGCGCCTACATCGATGCGTGGCGACGCCACGACGTGGACGGAGTGCTGGCCACACTCACCGGCGACTGCGTGGTCATCGAGTCCTACGGTCCGGTCTACCGTGGCCGGCCACGGGTCGAGCAGTGGATGCGTGCCTGGTTCGGTGCCGGCGGTGCGGTCGACGGCTGGGAGATCAGCACACAGGCGGCGGCCGGCGACACCCTGATCGCCGAATGGGCCTTCTCCTACACCTGGCAGGGCAGGGCGATCGGGTTCGAGGGAGCGACGATCGCCAGACTCCGCGCAGAGCGGATCGCCTATCTTCGGGAGTACGCGACCACGGCCCCGCTCTACGACTGGACGGGCACCTGGCGCGACTGACGGCACGATGCCCGAGCCCACCGCGGCGGCAGCGGCGGGCCATCTCCTTCGTGCGCGTTTCGTCCACATCGCCCGCAGCTTCACCAGCCTCACCGCTCCTGACTCCTCCTGTGGCGCCCGGCAAACCCGAACTGCTCGGCCGTCTCGTCGAGCACCTCGGGGACCAGGACCAAGAAGGGGAGCGGGGCGGGCAGTTAGTCGTCGCCCGCGGAGCCCTGGCCTGCGCCAGATGGCGTGGACAGCGGGCAGGCCCCGGCGCCGGGCCTCGGCTCTCCGTGGGCGGGTATTCGTCGCGGTCGAGCTGGCCCAGGCGGTTGCCCTGCCCGCCCTGTTCCGCCGGCAGCCGGTGGCATGATGGCTACGAGGTTCCCTGCGGACATCGGCTTCCGCCTACGTACTCCGGGACGCCAGCAGTCCCTTTCCGGCTGACGCCGGCTGCCGTGGCGTCGACGCGCCTGTCGGCCAATCGGGCTACGCACGGCCCTGGCTTCGGGGTGGGGCGGGCGGCCGGGCGGATCAGCTGTCCGTCCAGGGGCCGGCGAGACGTACCGCGCACTCCAGTATCAGCGCGTGGACGAACGCCTGCGGAAGATTGCCGCGCAGTTGCCGTTGGGCGACGTCGTACTCCTCGGCGAACAGGCCCGTCGGGCCGCAGACGCCACGGTTGCGCTCGAACCACCGGAACGCGGCCACCTCCCGGCCCTGCTGGTGCTCGGCGAGCGCGGTGACGAAACCGCACAGCAGAAACGCGCCTTCGGCCTCCCCCAGTGGACGGTCGCCGTGGCGGAAGCGGTAGGCGAAGTGCTCGTCCGCCAGCTCCGCCACGTAGGCGTCCAGGGTGGCGACCGAGCGCGGATCGCCGGCGGGCAGCGCGCCCCGGATCGCCGGCAGGAGCAGGGCACCGTCCAGTCCGGTATCTCCGGGCGCGCGCTGCCACCGCCCGGAGGGGTGCAGGCTGTCCGCACAGGTCTCCTCGACGAGGCCGGCGGCGAGCGCTGTCCACGCCTCGGACCGCTGTGCCGCCGCGCCGCTGCGGACGTAGGCCCGGAGGCCGGCGGCGCAGATCAGGCGGCTGTGTGCCCATCTGCGCGGTGCCAGCTCCCAGATGCCGGCGTCGGGGTCGTGGCGTCGCAGGCCGATCGCCTCGGCGGCGACCACCGCGCTCGCCGGCCGTCCGCGTCCAGCCGGTCGTGCCGGGCGGCCGCGGCCAGTAGCAGCAACGTCTCGCCGAAGACGTCGAGTTGGAACTGTTCGTTGACCTGGTTCCCGACCCGGTCGAAGCCACCGGGGTAGCCCGGCAGGTCGAGCCCGGCGGGGGCTGGGAACGGGACGGCCGTCCATGCGGTAGGCGGGCATGAGCCGAGGACCGTCCTGGAGCAGCCGCGTGCTCACGAACCGGACGGCATCGTCCAGCAGCGCAGGCACCCCCGCTGCGGCCACCGCCTGGCCGGCGTAGCACTGGTCGCGGATCCGCACATAGCGGTAGTCGTAGTCACGGCCCTCCGCGGCCTGCTCCGGGAGACTGGTCGTCGCCGCCGCGACCATCCCCCCGGAACCGCCCGTCAGCCCGCGGAGCACCGCGACGGCGTGCCGTGCGTCCGTCGGCGCGACGTGTGCCAGGTCCGGGACCGCCCGCCGCCAGGCGCCTTCCGTCGCCCGCCAGCAGGCGTCCGGATCGGGCGGGGCATCGGGGAGCGGGCGGTCCCCCAGTTCCAGCACCAGGTCGTGGTGCGTTCCGGCCTCGACGGTCAGCTCCATGGCCAGGCGGCATCCGCCCGGCCCGGTCGGCTGGGCCGTCTCCGCTCCCGACCAGCGCATACACAGGTCACCGACACGGCCGTACCAGAGGCCGCCGGGGCCGCACACCGCCTCGCGCAGCGGATGAGCGTCGAAACCAGCAGCGGGCGCCAGCACGACCGACAGGCGCGTGGTGACGTCCCGGGCGATGATGCGGCGCAGCATCACCGCGCGCCTCTGCTCACCGGGAAAGGCCAGTGCCTCGCGGCACTCCACGATGCCGTCGTCGGTGACCCAGCAGCTGCGCCAGATGAGGGTTCCGGGCTCGTAATGACCGCCCCACACGAAGCGGCCGACGGGCGTGACGACGTAACTGTTCGATCCCGTCCCGGGCGAAGACGGTGCTCCGGCCCCCGGTCGCGTTGTCGCGAACGACCAGAAACGAGGAGACCAGAGTTACCCCGTCGCGGTGCCGGCCCTCCGTAAAGCGGTGGGTCCGTCACGAAGGACTCGGTCAGCGCATCGAAGCGACGGTCCACGTCCACGTAGAGCGGATGGCTCCGGTGCGGCTGGACGAACGGGGACTCCGGCAAGTGGATCAGCTCACCCGTGCCGGGCAGGAATGAGAACTGGCCGTAGCGGCGCAGTCGGCATAAGGCCGGCCGTGACCGCCGACGCCCCGGCGGCCGGGCTGTAGTGCATCGTCGGCCCGCGTCCGACGCTCCACGGCGCTCGTTGAGCAAGGAACTCAAGGATCAGGGATGCTGCGGTCCGGTGCAGGTGTGGATCAGGCTGAGCAGGGTTCGGCGCAGCTGCTCGGGGGTGAGCCGGTGTGGGGTTGCCGCGGTCAGCTGGTTGAAGAGTATGCCGTCAAGGAAGGACACGAACGCGTTCGCCTGTGCCGCGGGGTCGGGTGCGCCCGCGGCGGCGAGCATGTTCTCGGCCAGGGCCCGGTGGCGACTGCCCGCAGTGTGTAGGGCGGCACGCAGGCCGGGGCGGCGGGGCGCTTCCAGCGCCAGCTCGTAGCGGGCGAGCATGCGCTCGCGTCCCGCGGTGGTCCAGTGCTCGACGAGCCCCGCAGCAGCCTCGGCGATCTGGGTGGTGCTCGCGGGCCCGGTGAGGGCGGGGCGCTCGTCGATCTCGGTGATGTCCAGTTCGGCCAGCCGCTCGACGGCGGCCTGGAGGAGCTCTTGGCGCGTGCGGAAGTAGTACGAGCACGAGCCCGCCGGGACTTCGGCGGTTTGGTCGACCGCGCGGTGGGTGAGTCCGCGCATGCCGGAATGGGCCAGAGTGCTGATCGCCGCGTCGGTCAACCGTTGCCGCCGGAGCGTGGTTGGGGTCACTGGTTTCCTTCCTCGTCTGAACCTCTGCCTCTACAAGTGTAGAGTTATCGGCGTCCACTACAGATGTAGAGGGGTTCTGATGGGCAGGACAAGGCACGTCGGCGGTGCCGGGAAAGGCTCCGCGCTCGTGGTCGGCGGCGGGATCGGCGGCCTGGCCACCGGCCTTGCGCTGACGCGGCGCGGCTGGCAGGTGAAGGTGCTGGAGCGCGCCGCCACCTTCGACGAGGTGGGAGCAGGACTCTCGCTATGGCCCAACGGATTGCGCGCACTGGACGTGCTGGGCGTGGGAGACCGCGTCCGCGAGCAGGCCCTGGTCGAGGCCCGGGCCGGCATTCGGAACAGGTCCGGCCGTTGGCTGGCGCGGACCGACACCCAAGAGCTGGCCAGGCGATTCGGCCCTGTGGTGATGATTCACCGGGCTCGGCTGTTCGACGTCCTGCGGACGGCCCTTCCGGCGGGCGCGCTGTGCGCGAACGCCAGGGTCGCCAGAGTCGGCCTGCGTGAGCGACGGGTCGAGGTCGAGCACGACACCGGCGTCTCGCAGGCTGATCTGCTGGTGGCCGCCGACGGAATCGACTCCACCGTGCGGCGCTCCCTGTGGCCGCAGGCCTCGGCGCCGCGGTACGCCGGGTACACCGCATGGCGCCTCGTCGTCGACACAGGCCGACGGCTGTCAGCCGGAGGTGAGAGCTGGGGACGTGGTGAGCGAGTGGGGATCGCTCCGCTCGCGGACGGCCGCACCTACCTCTTTTGCGTCGCCAACGCCCCCGAAGGGCAGCGCAGCGCCGACAGCGAACTGGCCGAGATACGTCGACGCTTCGGACGTTGGCACGACCCGATTCCGCAATTGCTCGCGGCCGCCGACGAGAACGCGGTGCTGCGCCACGACATCTATGAGCTGCCGCCGCTGGCCAGTTTCGTCACCGGGCGCGCCGCGCTGCTCGGCGACGCCGCGCACGCCATGACCCCCAACCTGGGCCAGGGGGCCAACCAGGCGCTGGAGGACGCGGTCACGCTGGCTGTGCTCCTGGACGCATCCCCCGACGTGGAGTCCGCGCTGGCCGCCTACGACCGGCATCGACGCCCCCGCACCCAGCTGATCGCCCGTCGCTCCCACCGGATCGGCGTCACCGCGCAATGGCGCTCAGCGCCCGCCACCACCTTGCGCGACCTGACGCTCCGCCGAACTCCCGGTTCGGCCATGCTCCACGCGCTCACTCCGATCCTCAGCTGGCAGTCGCCCGACCGCGACCACCTCATCGCGGCTCACGTCGGCTGAGATCCGCAGAGGCGACGACGCACAAGGGACGGCAGTCGAACAGAGCTCACACAGGGCGGATATCCCCGAAGCTGCCCCTGTCACGCCCTCTGCTGACCACCCGGGAGGAACGCTCAGTACCTGTAGTTCCGCCCCGGCAGGGCGCAAGACGGGGCAAAGTCACCCCCAAGATTCAGTTATCAGCTATCACCTGTCACGAATGAGGAGAAAGCCATGCAAGCAAGGATGGCCGACGTGTACCGCCTCGCAGGCGGCGGCTACCAGGCGTTGGCCGCGATGGAACAGTTCCTGCAAGGCAGCGGCGTTCCCCGCCACATCCTGGAACTCGTCAGACTGCGTACCGGCCAGATCAACGGGTGTGCCACCTGCGTGGATCTGCATGCGCACCGGTCCCATGAGGCAGGCGAAAGCAACGAGCGGCTGTGGGCCGTGGCGGCCTGGCGCGAGGCCCCGTACTTCACCGACCAGGAACGTGCGGCCCTGGCGCTGACCGAGGCGGCCACCCGCATCGCCGACAACCCCGACGGCGTGCCCGACGAGATCTGGGAGCAGGCTGCCAAGCACTTCGACGAGTCGAGTCTGGCGGCCTTGGTGATGGCCATCGCCTCGGCGAACGCGTGGAACCGCATCAACGTCACCACCCGACGGACTGCAGGCTCCTACCGTTGAACCAGTCACGGTGAGGCAGTAAAGCCCACGATTGAGGCTTGTTGCCGTACCCCGGCAGGTACGCGCCGGGGTACGCCGACAAGCTGCCGCGACCAGCCCTCGGCGGCCTGCACGACTGGACTCCTCAGCGGGGCAGATCGCGAGGTACGCGACCACGACCACGGTCTGGAGTGCGGTGACGAAGGACAAGACGATGCGGGCGCGGCAGGGGCCGTGCGGCTCCAGGGGCAGAACCGGTGTCGTCTGGCCACGGTATCGCCCGGCCGCGCTGTCGGGGCCGCTCTCGGTGAACCCTCCTGTACGAACGCGGCCCCAGGCCCGGTGCCGGACGGTGTGGTCCTGCCCGGGATGCCTGAACGGGTGGTCAGTTGCCGGAGGGGAGACCGGTAGCGGGTGTTCACGAATGGGCCTGCCCTGCGGCGAAATGGGCTTCCGGAGATCCTTTCCCGTCGGGAGGTCGATCGTTCCCCGCTTGGCCTCGGAGCGCGTGTCGGCGTTCGGTACAACGGGGACAGTGTTGGGGAACCGGCCGCGCGAGCGTGGGCTACCGCCTCCGGCGGGGTTGTTTGATCTTGATGCGGCCGGCTCGCGGGTGTCCGACGATCGTGAGTGTCGGGGAGGTCGGATCCGCCGGTGCGGTGGCCTTGTTGCTGATGTGAGCGGTATTGGTGCTCGCCCCGTCGACCCGCACCGCCCAGCCCTGTGGGACGATCAACTGAATGCTGCCCGTTCCGCAACGCGCCTCGACGGTGACGTCACGGTGCACACAGGTCGCCTCGGTGAAGTCGATCACGATGCTCAGCATTTTGCATTCGGCGGTGATCCTCCGGGGAACTGTCCACCGGCCATTCTGCTTGATGTTGCTCAGGCTGGTCTTGAGGACCAGCGGTTCCGCGTCAGTGCCAGGACGCGAGCCGGAGGGCCGCTCCTGCAGCAGGTCGGCCACCAGGACGTCGAGTTCGCCAAATGTCTTCGCGGCGTAAGCCCGATCGATCCTCTCCTCCAGCTCGGCAAGGTCGATTCGGCCTTCCCCTGCGGCGACCCGCAGCTGCTCTGCTACTGCCTCCCGGTCGGCATGCCCTGCCCGAGGCTCCACGATGCCGTGCGACGTCGTCAGCGCTGGCCCCTGCTCCCCATCCATCATGGTGTGACTGTAACCGCACGGGCGGACGAGTTGCCCATGTGGTGGTGGGGCGCCCCGTCGCAGAGGCCAGGTCACTCTCGCTACTCGATGCGGTGTTGTCCCGCGGAAGGCAAGAGTCTTGTTCGTGAGCGCCGCAGAGCCAGTGCCCACAGGGCCCCTGCTGCCAGGGCTCCTGCGGTGAGAGCCGGGTGGCGGGCGAGTGCTGCCTGCGCGGAGTGGGGTCTGGCCTGTGAGTCGAAGATGCCGTGGGCTCCGTAATCCCGGCCGTCAGGGCCGTCCGCAGGTTGCCACAAATTCGTGGCCCGGTCGCTGGTGGGTGCTTCGTCGGTCTGCTGGGAGTCATAGCCGGTTCGGGCGAGGTAACGGTCGAGCAGACCTGGTGCGATGGCGTTGGCCCAGATCGTCGCGGCGGTGGAAGCGCCGACGTAGTACTGCTTGCGGTGCGGATGGTCAGCTGCGTAGGCGATGGCGTGAGCCGCCACTTCGGGTTGGTAGATCGGCGGTACCGGCTGCGGGTGCCTGGGCAGACGAGAGAGCACCCACGAGAACTGCGGCGTATTGACGGCCGGCATCTGGACCATGGTGATGTGTACGTCGCTCTCCTGGTGAAGAAGCTCGGTGCGTACGGCGGAAGTGAATCCTTGGACGGCGTGTTTGGCTCCGCAGTATGCGGATTGCAGCGGTACGGAGCGATGGCCGAGGGCCGAGCCGACCTGCACCACCGTCCCCGCGTTGCGGGGCAGCATCCGGCGCAAGGCGGCGCGGGTACCGTACACGTATCCCAGGTACGTGACTTCGGTGACCCGCTGGAATTCCGCCGGTGCGATGTCGGTGAACGGCGCGAAGACGGAGGTGCATGCGCAGTTGATCCAGACGTCGATGGCACCGAACTCCGCTTGGGCCGCTTCCGCCGCTGCCTCCACCTGGTCGTGGCGAGCCATGTCGGTGGGGAGCACGAGCGCCCGGGCGCCGGCCTGTTCGATCTCTGCGGCAACGGCGTCGAGACCGGTGTGGCCGCGGGCGAGGAGAGCGATGTTGGCGCGCCGTTCGGCGAAGAGACGGGCGGTGGCGCGGCCGATCCCGGCACTCGCTCCCGTGATGACCAGGGTCTGTGTCATGTGCGTAATCCTTCTTGTTCATCTGGCGCAGCTGGCCGCCCACTGGCTGGAGCCGAACAGCATTGCCTGACTGATTGGTGCGGGGGCACAGCCGCCGTACGAGTGGTGCTCAGCCGACCCGGTGGGAGTCGGCGTCGTGGTCCGCAAGGTCAGTCCGTGTCCCGACGCGCCGTCGACGCCAGGTGTCACGCTTCCTCCGGCGGGATCGAGCGTGCCGCGGAAGAGCATGCGCTCGATACGGACGTGATCATGGAACCACTCCACGTGGCGCAGGTTGGGCACGGCTGCGGCGGCGTGCCGTGCAGCTTGGCGCCCAGTCACACTCTGCTGGCGCGGGGCCGCCGTCGGTCACCCCCCTGCGGGAACTCGCGGAACTCACAGCGCCGCCTCCGACTCTGGGGACTTGTTCGGCTGGTCCGTCGGCACGGATACGGCACCGCCGCACTCCAGGACCAGGACGGCAGTGGCGTCGTGCTCAGCGGTGATGGTGCCGAGACGCTATGGCCGATGCTGGCGGTGGCTGCGGCGGGAAGACGGGCGCAGTCTGGAAGGAGACATGCGTGTCGATCTTCGGAGTGCGTCATGATCGTGATCCTCGGCCTCATCCTCCTGGTGGCCGCGATCGTCGTCGGCGTGGCCGCAGTCGTCACTAACGCAGGCAGCGCCCACGAGCTCCCTCAAGCCTTTGTGGTCTTCGGCTACCACATCACCGGTTCCACCGGAGTGCTGTTCCTCGTTGGCGCCATCGTTGGCGCCGTCGGCATGCTCGGCCTGGGCCTGCTCCTGGGCGGGACGCGACGGGCCGTGCGCCGACAACATGCCGCGCGGCGGCAGCTGAAGGAAGCACGCCGTGCGGACGCTGCGGAGCTGATCACCGCCATCGGCGATGACTTTGGCGTCGCGGGGTTCGGACTTGTTCTCGCCGCCGTCCAATCCGACGGTGATGGGGCCGTGTTCGGCCTCGATGTCGTGCAGTTCGCGCAGGGATTGTCATCGGGTGGTGCCTTCGAGAGGGATGGATGGGGTGGAGTCGGTGGCGGTGGAGGGCGAGGGCTTGAGTATGTGGGCGGTGCAGGCGGTGATGATGCAGAAGGCCACCGGAAGCAAGAGTGTGAGGTTGAGCGGTACGAGATGGGTGAGTGGCCCGATGACGGCCGGGCCGGCGAGCATGCCGAGGTAGCCGAGGCCGGCGACCCGGGAGACGTTCGCCCCGGCGGTGCCCGGGTCGAGGTGGCCGGCGGCGCTGAACAGCTGGGGGATGCAGCCGGACAGTCCTGCTCCCGTGGCCGTCCATCCGATCAGGGCCAGCGGGGTGGTGGGGGCGACTGCGGCCAGGGTCAGGCCGACGGTGGCGAGAGCGGAGCCGTAGCGCAGGACCGCGGGGGGACCGTAGCGTCCGGCGAGGCGGTCGGTGAGCAGTCGGCCGGTCGTCATGGCGGTGGCGAACGCGCCGTAGGCGAAGGCGGCGGTGGCGACCGGTGCGCCGAGCACGCTCTTGAGGTGGAGCACGCTCCAGTCGTTGGCGACGCCCTCGCACAGCATGAGCATGAAGGCGAGTACGGCCAGGATCCAGACGCGGGAGGGTCCGCGTGATGTGGTGCGTCGCATCCTGGTGGCTCCGCTCTCGGCCGCACCCTCGGTCTCGTCGGGCGGAGTGGGGTCGTGGGGCAGCAGGGCCGGGACCGCCAGTGCGGTGAGGGCGAGGCCGCCCGCGGCGGTGATGCCGAGTGCGGTGGCGGGGCTCCAGCCGAGGCCGAGGGTGAGGGCGCCGGCCAGTGCGGCGAGCACACCGCCGACGGAGAACATCGCGTGGAAGGCCGACATCACGGGCCGTCCGTAGCCGCGTTCGACCTGGACGGCGTGGGTGTTCATGCTCACGTCGAGTACCCCGTTGCCCAGTCCGAGGACCAGCAGGGCCGTGCCCAGCCCCCATGCGTCGGTGGCGAGCCCCGGCAAGGGTACGGCACAGCTGCACAGTGCGGCGCCGAGAGGGACTGCCTTGCGGGGCCCGATCCGGTCCGTGAGCGGACCGGCGAGCCGCATCCCGGCGAAGGCACCGGCGCCCAGGAGCAGCAGCAGCCAGCCGAGCAGCGCGTGGCCGATGCCGGTGCGCTGCTCCACGACGGGGATGTGGACGATCCACATGCCCATGAGGAAGCCGTTGAGGGCGAAGTAGGCGAAGGTGGCGCCTCGTCCGAGCCGCAAGATTCTCTGCATGCGATCGAACGTAGCAAACAGAATTCATGTTCGTAAATTGCATTCCGAACATCTTTGATGTTCAATTTGAGGATGAGTGCAGAGCGACTGAAGCGGATCACCGACGCCGTACGCGAGCACGGCCGCAGCAGTGTGGCCGAGCTGGCGCAGCTCACCGGTGCCTCCGAGATGACCATCCGCCGCGATCTGGAGGTCCTCGCCGAACAGGGAGTCCTGGAGCGCTACCGTGGCGGCGCCCGGAGTCTGCTGCTACGGGGCGAGGAACCGCCCTTCGCGCTGAGAGCCCAGGAAGGTCTCGAGGTCAAGCGGCGGATCGCCGCCGAGGTGGCCGCGCTCGTCGCGGACGGCGAGTCGGTCGTCCTGGACGGCGGAACCACGTGCCTGGAGGTGGCCCGCCTCCTGGTGCACCGTCGGCTGACCGTCATGCCGCTGTCCCTGCATGCCGCCAACGCCCTTGCCGACGCAGCGCAGTTGACGCTGTTGCTGCCCGGCGGCCAGCCACGCCGCGGCGAACTGGCCCTGACCGGACCACTGACCGAGGCTTCGCTCGCCGCGCTGCGCTTCGACACCGCGATCCTCGGCTGCTGCGGGCTGACCGCCACCGACGGGCTCACCGCCTACGACCTGGCCGACGCCGCCGTCAAGCGCGCCGCGATGGCCTCGTCCCGCCGCGTCATCGCCGTCGCCGAGGCCGCCAAGCTCAGCCGCACCGCCCTGGCCCACGTCGCACCGGCCTCGGCGCTGCACGCCGTGGTCACCGACCAGGCCGCCCCCGCCGACGCGACCGACGCGCTGAGCGCCGCGGGCCTCACCGTACGAATGGCGTGACCACCCCATGACACATCCCCGCCGGCGGCGGTGTGCTCCTCTTCGACATGTTCGGCGTGATCGCCGCCCCTGCGTCCGTGGCGGCCACGCGTCCGGGGCGGCCACGCGTCCGGGGCGGCCGGTCCGGCTTCAGGGAGCCGCCCTCCATCGCGTACCTTGGGGCCGAGCCGTCAACAGCGGCTTCCGGGCTCCGAGGACGGCTACCATCGGCCTGCGGGGAGCGAAGACCGGTGGCGGGAAGGAGTGGGCATCAGCCGTGGCCTTACCCTCCAGGGCTCACAAGCAGCCCCGCAAGAAGAACCTCAAGTCCCTGCGACGGGCTTCGGAGGCGGTACTGACGCGCCTGGAGCTGCCCGACGGATGCAGTATCGCCACGCTGATGGAACGGCTCAGCGCGGACCGCGGCCGCCCGATCCGGCTCGTATCGATGCCCCTGGGCGCGAAGACTCCCTGCGGTATGTGGCTGGCGACGGACGCGTTCGACGTCATCGTCGTCGAGGCGGACACCAGCCGACTGCACCAGGACCACATCATCGCCCATGAGCTCGCGCACATGCTGTGCGACCACTGCGACTCCGCGGGATTCGACACGGCGGTGATGCAGCGTCTGCTGCCGGATCTGGATCCGCGGCGGGTGCGGGAGATGCTGGGGCGCGCCGCCTACTCCAGTGAGGAGGAACAGGAGGCGGAGACCGTCGCCTCGCTCATCCTCGAACGCGTCACCCGGCCGCCGGTGGAGTCGGTCTGGAACGTGCCGTCCGATGCCGCCGAGACGGTCGCCCGGATCGAGAACTCGCTGCGTCCGGGCTCCGGTTCCCATGGGCAGTAGTCCGCCCGCGCACCTTCGCCGCACCGGTCGGCGGGGCGTGTCATGACCGGTGTGAAGGCCGTCGTCTTCCCCGCGTGTGCCGTCCTGTGTGTACTGGCCCTGCTCTACCGGCTGCGCGACCTGCGCCATCAGCGGGACGATCCGGCGCTGTGCGCGCTGCTCATCGCGTTCTTCTTCAAGGGGATCTCCTTCACGCTCTCCACGCCCTCGGTCTCGCGGGCCGTGGACGCGCGTCTGGGCGTGGCCGATCTCGGGGCGCTCGGCATCCACCTCCTCGGCGGCGTCGCGTCCAGCGCGGCCTTCCTCACCGCGATCGTCTACTGGGTGTACCCGCCCGAAGTCGCCCGCCGGCGTGCTGTCGTGCGGCTGCTGGTCGCCGCCCTGTGCGCGGTGGCCATGCTCACCATGTGGGCGGCGGCGGGCGCGGAGGCACAGCAGCGCAGCGCGCACTATCTGCTGCAGAACGCGCACCGCCCGCTGGTCGCCGGGTATCTGCTGCTCTACGTCAGCGCGTTCGGCGCCGGAATGATCGAGATCATCCGGCTGTGCCTGCGCTACGGGCGGGTGGCCGGCCGGGAGTGGCTGCGAAGGGGCCTGTACTGCACGGCGATCGGGGCGAGCGCATGCCTCGTCTACTGCCTCAACCGGCTGTTGTCGCTGATCGCGGTGCAGTGCGGACTGGACCCGCTGGAATGGGAACTGCTGACGCCGGTGGCCAACGGCACCGGCATCTTCTTCCTGGTGGCGGGGCTCACCATGCCTTCCTGGGGACCGCAGGTCTCCCAGTGGCGCCGTCTGGTCCGCAACTTCGTCACCTACCAGCGGCTGCATCCCCTGTGGAGCGCCCTGTACGCGGCCGTGCCGGACATCGCGCTCAACCCCCGTCACGCCGGCCGCCTCGCCCGCTTCCTGCCCGGCGACATCAGCTACCGCCTCTACCGCAGGGTGATCGAGATCCAGGACGGTCTGCTCGCGCTGCGCCCGTACATGGACCCGGCCGTGGCCGCCGGCGCCCGCCGGTCGGCCGAGGAGGCCGGGCTGACGGGCGACCGGCTGGACGCCATGGTGCTGGCCGGCCTGCTGACGTCGGCGCTGCGCGCGAAGCACGACGACCGTCCGCCGGTCCAGGCGTCCGGGGCGCTCGGGCCGGAGACCGCACAGGACGGGGGATACCCCGAACTGGTCGCGTGGCTGCTGCACGTCGCCCGCGCCTACACCGCTGTTCGTTCCACGGAGGAGATGGAGGAGAAGGTTCGATGAAGTACCGCCGACTGGGTGTTGACGGCCCCGAGGTGTCCGCGATCGGCCTGGGCTGTATGGGTATGTCGATCGCCTACGGCACTCCGGACGAGGAGGAGTCCCAGCGCACGCTCGACCGCGCCCTGGAGACGGGCATCACCCTGTTGGACACCGCCGACGCCTATGGGCAGGGCGCCAACGAGGAGTTGGTCGGCCGCTGGCTGCGCCGGCATGCTCACGAGCGGGACCGGATGGTCGTGGCGACCAAATTCGGCCTCCGCCACGACGCGGCCACCGGCCGGGTCGACGCCGTCGACACCTCCGCCGACTACGTACCCCTCGCCTGCCGGGCCTCACTGCGCCGCCTGGGCACCACGCACATCGACCTCTACTACGTGCACCGCCGTGACCCCGGCACGCCCGTCGAGGAGACGGTCGGCGCCATGTCCCGGCTGGTGGAGGCCGGACTGGTGCGCCACATCGGACTGAGCGAGGTCAGCCCCGCCACGCTGCGCACGGCGCACGCCGTCCACCCGATCAGCGCGGTCCAGGTGGAGTACTCCCTCTTCACCCGTGGCGTGGTGGAGGGCGAACTGCTCGCCACCTGCCGGGAACTGGGCGTCGCCGTCGTGGCCTACTGCCCCCTCGGGCGCGGCATGCTCACCGGAGCCCTCTCCTCCCGCGACGAGCTGGCCCCGCAGGACAACCGCCGGCGCTGGCCGCGGTTCGCCGACGAGAACCTCCCGCACAACCTCGCGCTCGTACGGGCCGTACGCGACGTCGCCGAGCGGATCGGCTGCTCGCCCGCCCAGGCCGCGCTCGCCTGGCTGCTCGCGGAGGGCGACGACATCGTGCCCATCCCCGGCACCAAGCGCCGCCGCTACCTGGAGGAGAACGCCGCCGCCGTGGCACTGTCGCTGACCGAGGCCGACCGCGAACTGCTGCGGCAGGCCGTGCCGGAGGAGGCGGTGGCGGGCGACCGCTACCCGGAACAGGCCCTCAAGCGGCTGGGGCACTGAGACGCCGGGCCCGGCGGGCGGCGGGCACCGGGCGGCGCGGGCACCGGGCGGCGCGGGCACCGGCGCGGGGGCGGTGTGCGGGTGCGCCGTTGGCCGGGGGCGCCTGCCGCGTGCCGTACCGCGTGCGGCAGGATGGCGGATCGCGCCGGCGCGTCCGCGGATGCCCCGGCGCCTTCGTGGTTCTGGAGACGGACAAGGTGAATAGGTGACGAAGTATCACATCTGTTGTGTGGCGGAACGATTCTTCCCTGGTGTCTTCCCGGGCGTCTCCCAGGATGTCTTCCAGGAGGTCTTCCGGGGCATGGGAGGCGGCCGGTGAACCGCGCGCTGACGCTGCACGACGTGATCGTCGCCGGGGCCGCACTGGTCGCCGGCATCCTGGCCGGCCTGCTGTCGCGGGCGGCCTTGCGGCGGCTGGAGAGGTATGCGCGCAGGACGCGGTGGAGCGGGGACGATGTCATCGTCGACGCGCTGCGGACCGTGGTGCCCTGGGCGGCGATCTGTGGCGGTCTGGCGGTGGCGGCCGCGGCGCTGCCGCTGACGGCGACGGTCGGACGCACCGTCAACCGGACGCTGACCGTGCTGCTCATCCTGGTTGTCACGTTCTCCGCCGCCCGGGTCATCACCGGTCTGGTGCGGTCCCTGGCCCAGTCCCGGTCGGGGGTGGCCGGATCGGCCACCATATTCGCCAACATCACCCGCATCGTGGTGCTGGCGATGGGCCTGCTCGTCGTCCTGCAGACCCTGGGTATCTCCGTCGCCCCGCTGCTCACCGCGCTGGGGGTGGGCGGGCTCGCGGTCGCCCTCGCGCTGCAGGACACCCTCGCCAACCTCTTCGCGGGCGTGCACGTCCTCGCCTCGAAGACGGTGCAGCCGGGCGACTACATCCGGCTGAGCAGCGGCGAGGAGGGTTATGTCGTCGACATCAACTGGCGCAACACCGTGGTGCGCGAGCTCTCCAACAACCTGGTCATCGTCCCGAACGCCCAGCTGGCCGGCACCAACATGACCAACTTCACCCGGCCGGAACAGCAGTTGTCGGTCGTGGTGCAGGTGGGCGTCGGCTACGACAGCGACCTGGAACACGTCGAGCGGGTCACGTCCGAGGTCGTCACCAGTGTGATGACCGACGTCACCGGAGCCGTACCCGAGCATGAACCGGCCATCCGGTTCCATACCTTCGGAGACTCCCGGATCGGCTTCTCGGTGATTCTGGGGGTCGGCGAGTTCAGCGACCAGTACCGGATCAAGCACGAGTTCATCAAGCGCCTGCACCAGCGGTACCGGACCGAGGGCATCCGGATTCCCGCCCCGGCGCGCACGGTCGCGCTGCAGCAGCCCGAGGGCATCGCGATACCGCAGCAGCGCGGGACGGCGGTCTAGGCGGGACGGCGGTCTAGGCGGTACGGAGAGCCCTCCGTAAGCCTTCGTCAGCCGGGGAGGTCTTCGTCGTGCGCGATGTGCACCGCCGCCTCCTCGGCGGACGCGGCCCCGCCGTCGATCCCCACGTCGCGGGCGGAGACGTCATTGCTGCCGCCGCGCCAGAACCCCTCGTCGGCGCCCACGAGCCGGCCCGCCCGCTCGCGGCCGCACTCGGTGTCCACCGGCTCGCCCACCCCGCCCGGCAGATCGCCGATGTCGTCACCGTCGGGCGGGGACACGTCCGGCAGCTCCACGGACAGCCGGTGCTCCAGAGACTCACGGTCGTGGAGCTCCCGTGCGGTGGTGCCCTCGTGGTTGACCACGAAGGGCCGTTCGGGGGGTGAGTAGCCGGTGTCCAGCATCTCATCGAGGCCGGGCTCGCCGAGGGCGTCCTCCATGTCGAGGTCGTTGGGGTTGTCCTGGGGATCGGTCCTGGACGGCTGGTAGACCTCGTCGCCCATCGCGTCGTCGGACATGACCGCCCTCCTTCTCCCCATCGGCTCACCCCGCCGCGGTACGGCAGGTGCGGGTACACCTCAATTGTCCGCCACCCACCGCCGCCCGGCACCGCCAGAGCGGCCGGAGGGGCGCCGACCCACCGGACGGCCCCGGCCTCAGGCGCGGTGCTGTTCGGTGTGGAGTCCGACGGCCTGGGCGATGCTCTGCACATTGGCGAACCGCTCGTGGGCGGGCAGCCGCTCGGCCACCCGGATCAGCTGGTCCGGTGCGTTGTTGCGGTGCAGCGTCTCGATGATCGTGTCCTTGTCGGCCGGGTACAGGCGCCGGCCGAGGTACTGGGCGAGCTCGGAGCGCAGCCCGACGTCCTGCTCGGTCATGCCGCGTGGCGTACCGCCGCGGAATCGGCTCTCGGGGGACCAGGCCGCCACCGGCTGGTCCTCGCCGGCCGGCTGGAGCTCGTACTCCTCAGGCGTCCGCAGCGAGCGCTCGGCGGTCAGCTGCTCGCGCAGTTGCCGCTTCATCACGTCGTCCCGGGCGGGGCCGGTCTTGTCCGTTCCGTGTTCCATGACCATGGCTTCCTCCGGCTCTACGTGCCGTACAGACCCGATGCGTTTCTCCCAGTTTCCCTGGTACGGCCGTGCGAACAACCCGGAACGAGCGGCAGTGGACCGGCGGGGAGCTCCCGGGTCCGTGGGCGGTATCCGTGTGGGCGGGCAGGTAAGCCGCCCCCGGGGGAGCGTACGGAGTGTGACCGGGCCTGCCGGAACAGTGGCGAATTTCTCGGCATATGCCGCAAATGCATACGAACTGGGTGAACGGGAATTCGTATGACACCCCACCGTGCCCGGTGGCGGCTCCGCGCATCCAAGGAGGCGACGCCATGCGACTCTCGCTCCTTCGGCCGGTCATCGACCGGCCAGGCCCTTGGGCAACGGTCTACGCCGACATCCAGCACGGCACCGAGGACGCCGAAAGAGAACAGGAGCTGCTGGCCGGTGCCACCACGGCACAGCTCTTCGCGCTGGGCGCGGACGAGGCCACCTGCGGCGCCGTCCACGAGGCCCTGGTCGCGCCGCGCCGCGCCGAGCCGGGGGTGCACACCGGGCGGGTGCTCTTCGCCGCCGACGGGGTGGTCGTGCTGGACACCCCGCTGCCCGGGCCCCCTGCCCACCCCTTCGCGGCCTGGGGGCCGGTACCCCGGGTCACCCCTCTGCTGGCGGCCGTCGGCGACGATCCGGTATGCCTCGTGGTTCGCCTGGACCGGGCCGGGGCGGACATCTCCGTCCTCGGGGAACGCGCCACCGGCGAGGACCGGTCCGAGCGGCACGTCCGGACCTCGGCGAAGGGCGCCGTCGAGCGGAGCGCCGAGGAGATCGCGGAGGCGGTGCGCGAGGCCTTCGAGAGCTGTGGCGCCGAGGCGGTCGTACTGATCGGCGAGGCCCGCGAGCGGCACCTGGTGCACGAGAGACTGCCCGGACCGCTGCGCGCCGTCACGTACGAGAGCGAGCACGGCGCCCGGGCGCCCGGAGCCGAGCGGGACCTGGTGGAGCGGGACATCGCCCAGGTCCGGGCCGCCCAGGAACGGGACCATGAGAGGGCCGTGGCGGACCGCTTCCGCACCGGTGAGGGCGCCGGCGGCACGGCTGCCCGGCGTGCCGCGAGCGGTATCCCCGCGCTGGTCGAGGCGGCTCGGGAACACCGGATCGACACCCTGCTGGTCGCCGCGCACGGCCCGGATGCCGCCCGGCAGGTCTGGGTGGGTCCCGGCGTCGATCAACTCGCGCTACGGGGTACGGAGCTGGTGGAGCTGGGGGAGGAGCACCCGGCCTGCGCACGGGCCGATGACGCCCTGGTGCGGTCGGTGGCCGCGAGCGGCGCCGAGATCGTGGTGGTCCACGACCCGGAACAGGCGCCGACGGGCGGGCTCGGCGCGATTCTCCGCGGGGCGGCGGAGGAGCCGCCGGGGTGAGCGCCGGTCCCTGAGCGGCTGACCCCGGCCCGGTGACCCCGGCCCGGAGGCCGCGGCCCGGAGGCCGCGGTCCAGGACGGCGGACGGCCGGCCCCGGCGGCGTACGCCTCGGGGCCGGCCGCTCAGTGCTGTGCCTCGGCCGCCACCGGCTTCGGGATCAGGAAGGACGTGGCGATGGCCGCGGCCAGGATGACCACGCCCGCGATCATGCCGGCGGTGTAGCCGCCGGCCGATGCCGGATCCGCCGGTGCGGTCGCGGTCTTCACCGCGTACAGGACCGCGAAGCTCAGGCCCGCGCCGAGGTTGAACGCGCCCGCGTTGAGGCCGGGCAGGAAGCCCGGGTTCTCGCGCGGGGACAGGACGATGCCGAGCCCGTTCAGGACGATGTTCGCCACGCCCGCGTAGGCGATGCCGACGAGGACGGAGGTCACCAGCAGCAGGGCCCGCGAGTGGCCGTGCATCGTCAGCAGCATCAGCACGACGGTCGCCACCGAGCCGGCCAGGCCCAGCCGCAGGATCCGGCCGTAGCCGAAGGTGGCGGCGAGGCGGCCGGCCAGCGGACCCATGGCCAGCCCGGCGAGCGCGTACGGGGACAGCGTCCACCACGCGGACTGCTCGGCGGTCATGCCGAGGCCGGCCTGGGCGTCCTGGGCGAAGGCCGGGATCAGGCCGTTCATCACGGCGAAGACACCGGTCATGGTGAGCACGGTGGTCAGCAGGGTCGCCCAGGTGGCGCGCTGCTTGAGGTGGTGCGTGGCGACCAGTGGGTGGCCGCTGCGGTTCTCCGTACGCCAGAAGGCGGCGAAGGCGGCCGCGGACACGACCACCAGGACGGCGATCAGCGTCCAGTTGGCCGCGGCGAGCTTGCCCGCCTCGTTCAGCGCGATCAGCAGCGCGCCGACGGAGACGACGAGGAAGGCGACCCCCGGCCAGTCCATACGGGTCGCGGCGGGCGCCTTCGTGTCGGGGGTGAGGGTGGCGACCGCGACGGTGGCGAGGACCGCGACCGCGGCCATCGCCCAGAAGACCGACCCGAAGCCGTGATGATCGGCGAGGTAGCCGCCCGCCAGGGAGTCGACGCCGGCGATCCCGCCGTTGACGGCGGTGATCACGCCCAGCAGCGTGCCGTACCGCTTCGGCTCCTGGACCTCGACCCGCAGCATGATCAGGCACAGCGGGACGACCGGACCGGACACACCCTGGATGATCCGGCCGGCGAACAGCATCGGCACGCTGGTCGCCAGCGCCGCGATCACACAGCCGACGGCCATCAGGGCCAGCATTCCGGCGAGCACCTTGCGGCGGCCGATCACATCGCCCAGCCGGGGCAGGAAGAGCGAGAACAGCGCCGCCGAGGTGAAGAACGCGGTCTGGGTGAGGCCGATCTCGGCGGAGCTGGCGCCGAGGGTGTCCTCGATGCTCTTCAGCGCGGGGCTGAGCATGCTGGCGTTGAGCTGGAAGGCGAAGCAGGCCGCCAGCAGCGCGGCGACCAGGACGCCGATGCGGACGCCCGAGCCCTGCGGCGCGGGGCGTACGGGGGTCTCGGTCGTGGTCATGCCGCGCCGCCCTCCCCGATCCGCTCCAGCGCGTCCACGATGAGATTCCAGAACCGTTCGTGGTCCAGCTTCACCGCGACCTGGGTGGTGCAGTCGTCCGGGGCCGGCGCACGGAAGTCTGTCACGGTCATGCCGAGGGTCAGCTTGCCCTGCAGCTCGATGTCGACGGGGGCTCTGCGGACGGTCATCACGTCCGGGTCGATGACATAGGCCACCGCGCACGGGTCGTGCACCGGCGGGTGCTCGAAGCCCTGGTTCTCGCGGTATGCGGCGCGGAAGAAGTCCAGCAGTTCGAGGACGAAGCGGGCCGGCTTGGTGCCGACGGCGGCTATCTTGGCCTCGACCTCGGGGGTGGCCAGCGCCTGGTGGGTGAGGTCCAGGCCGACCATGGTGACCGGCCACTTCTCGTTGAAGACGATATGGGCGGCCTCGGGGTCGATCTTGATGTTGAACTCGGCGACCGCGCTCCAGTTGCCCTCGTGGAAGCCGCCGCCCATCAGCACGACCTCCCGCACCCGCTCCGCGATCCGCGGTTCCTTGCGCACGGCCATCGCGATATTGGTCAGTCCGGCGGTCGGGACGATGGTGATCTCGCCGGGCGCGTGCGCCATGACGGTGTCGATGATCAGGTCGACGGCGTGCCGGCGGTCCGGCGCGAAGGCCGGCTCGGGCAGCGCGGGGCCGTCCAGGCCCGTCTCGCCATGGACCTCGGGGGCGATCTGGATGTCCCGCACGAGCGGACGCGGACAACCGGCCGCGAAGGGGACACCGGTGATGCCCGCGATGGTGGCCACGGACAGCGCGTTCCGTGTGACCTTCTCCAGGAAGTGGTTCCCGACCACGGTCGTCACGGCGACCAGCTCGACACCGGGATTGCCGTGGGCCAGGAGCATGGCGATCGCGTCGTCATGCCCCGGGTCGCAGTCGAGGATGATCTTTCTGGCCAACGGGAGAGCCCCTTTGCTCTGCGGAACGGGGTGGTGCGGGGTGAAGTCTCTGGGAGCGCCGCAGGGGCTGCTGCCGCGGGAAAACGTTCTCCGAGAATTTGGCTCATCGTCGGCCCGAATGTCAACGGAGTGTGACGCATGCGACCGATTGATCCGCATCGGAAATACGGCGGGTGACCGGTGATAACGTTTGCCGCCATCCGACGCCGTCGTCGCCGTCCGTAGCCGTCAGCTGCCGCCAGCTGCTGTCCTCCGCGCTGCCGCTCGACGGGAACTCGACGGGAATCCGACGGCTCTCGACACGAGGGGGAGCGGCACCGTGGCCGAGGTCACCCTGAAGGACGTCGCGCTGGCGTCCGGCTGTTCCATCGCCACGGTGTCCCGTGTCCTGGCCGGCACCCGTCCGGTCGGCGCGGAGACCGCCCGGACCGTACGCGCGGCCGCCGAGCGCCTGGGCTACCGGCCCAACCACGTGGCCCGCGCCCTGCGCAGCCGCTCCACCGGCACCGTCGGTCTCGTACTGCCGCAGATCACCAACCCGTTCTTCCCCTCCCTGGTCCGGGAGCTGGAACACGTCCTGCACGCCGAGGGCCGGGCGGTGCTGCTCGCCGACTGCGACGACGACCCGCTCACGGAGGCGGACCGGATCGGCGCGCTCCTCGCCCGTCGGGTGGACGCGTTGCTGCTGATACCGGTCGACGAGCGGCGCAGCCGGGAGGCGGTGGCCGCGGCGGCCGCCCAGGTCCCCCTGGTGCTGCTGGACCGCGGCTGCGGCCCGGGCGTCGCCGACTCGGTGGCCGTGGACAACGCGGCGGGCATGGACCTCGTCCTCGGGCATCTGGCCGCCACCGGGCGCCGCCGCGCCTGCTTCATCGGGGCGGCCGGCACCGCGTCGGCGGCGGCCGAGCGGCGCGCCGCGTATGAGGCGGGCGTCGCGGCGCTGGATCCGGGGGCGCCCGGGCGTACCGCGCTCGGCGACTTCTCGGTGGAGTGGGGCCGGGCCGCCGTCGACCGGCTCTGGCCGTCCCGGCCGGACGCTGTGATCTGCGCCAACGACCTCATCGCGGCGGGCGCGCTGCAGCGGCTGCGGCAGCTGGGCGCGGAGGTGCCGGGCGAGGTCGCGGTCACCGGTTGCGACGACATCCCGCTGGCCGGTCTCGCCGATCCCGCGCTGACGACCGTCCGCCAGCCGGTCGGTGAACTGGCCGCCGAGGCCGCCCGGTTGCTGGTCCGGCGGCCCGCCGGGGGAGTGGCCGGGGCCGGGGCGCGCCGGACGGTCCGGCTCGCGCCCGAGCTCGTCGTACGGGCCTCCAGCGCGCCGAGGGAGAGCAACTCCCCCGCCACCTCTTGACCGTACGCGGTCAGCTAGTAAAGTCCAGACCAATCACCTCACCCTTGCGCTCTTCCCCCCTCGTTCACCCCCCTCGCGAAAGGGTTGTCATGGACAGGAAAAGGAGGCTGGCCCTTGCCATCGGCGCGGGAATCGCCCCGCTGCTCGTCGTCACCTTGCCGGCGACTCCGGCCGGCGCCCACGGCTATGTGTCCTCGCCGCCCAGCCGGCAGGCGCAGTGCGCGGCCGGCACCGTCGAATGCGGTCCGATCAAGTGGGAGCCGCAGAGCGTCGAAGGCCCCAAGGGGCTGACCAGTTGCAGCGGCGGCAACAGCCAGTTCGCCGATCTCGACGATGACTCCAAGGGGTGGAAGGTCACCCCGGTCGGCAGTTCCCAGGCCTTCAGCTGGCGGCTGACGGCACGTCACTCCACCAGCACCTGGCAGTACTTCGTCGGCGGCAAGAAGGTCGCCGAGTTCGACGACGGCGGCGCCCAGCCGCCGGAGACCGTGACCCACAACGTCGACTTCGGCGGCATCACCGGCAAGCAGAAGATCCTCGCGGTCTGGAACATCGCCGACACCGCGAACGCCTTCTACGCCTGTATCGACGTCAACATCGGCGGCTGATCAGCCCCGTTCCGGCGACCTCTCCCGCCGGCCCGGCCCACCCCCTCGTCGCTCCCGGGGCGCACCGCGTCGCTTCGCGCCCCTCCACCGGTCACCATGTGCGTGGCCCGGCAGGACGGCGAGGGCGGTGGGCGCACCCGTTACGATCGGCCCTTCAAGGCCGTTGTGCGTGCCCGCTGCCGGGAGGAAGAGATGGGCCTGTTCCGCCGAGGACCGAAGCGGGATCCCCGCGAGGTGGTACGCGATGCGGAGTTCAGCTTCTTCTCCGAGCGCGAGGGCGGTGTCTTCCGGTCACAGGTCCGGCAGGCCTTCGCGGAACAGGGCCTGGAAGTGACCGCGTACGCCGGGGTGGTCACCGACGCCGCGGGCCGCCAGTTCGGCCTCGGCAACCTCGCCGCCGTGTGCCACCGCGACCGGCGCGGCGAGCGTGGCTGGCCGGTGCTGATCCGGGATCACGTCGGCAAGGTGCTGCGGACGATGGACGGTCCGCAGCCGCTGGAGATCCTCAGCGAGGACGAGATCCGGGCCTGTCTCTACCCCCGTGTCGTCGCCCAGGAGACGCTCCCCGCTTCGCTCTCCTTCCGCTACGGCCGGGAGCCGGCTCCGGGGCTGCGGGAGGTCCTCGCGCTCGATCTGCCCGAGGCGGTGCAGATGCTGGGCGAGGACGCGCTGTCGGATCTCGGTGAGGTGGCCGAGCTGCGGATCCGGGCGCTGAACAACCTGCGTGCCCTGCCGGTCGAGGGACACGAGACGGTGCGGCGCGGTGACGGGACGACATTCGAGGTGGTGCTCGGCGACTCGTTCTTCACCGCCAGCCGGGTGCTGGTGCTCGGTGAACTGGTGCCGCGGATCACGGGCACCCCGCTCGCCCCGGACGGTGCGCTGGTGGCCCTGCCCTTCCGTCACCAGCTGGCGTTCCACCGGATCCACGACGCCCAGGTGATCCCGGCGCTGCAGGCCATGGCGCAGTTCGCCGCGGCCGGGTACGAGGACGCCGCGGGCGCGATCAGCCCCCGGGTCTTCTGGTGGCGGCGAGGGGTGATGACGCCGCTGAGCGAGCCGGACGGCGACGGGCTACGGGTGGTGCTGGACGGCGAGTTCCGTCAATTGCTCGAACGGCTCGTCCAGGACGAGGACTGAGCCGCGACGAGATCTGGGCCCCGGCGAGGACTGAGCCCCGACGAGGGCTGAGCCCCGGAGGGCCTCTCCCTTACCCGCCGCGCGGGCGGCCCGTCCGCCTCTCGCAAAATTTTTTGCGGAATCTGCACGAGGAAGGGAACCGGCAGCCCGCTCCAGCCGTTCACCTGAGTGAGGCCCCACGTTCTCCCCCGTGCGTGGGGCCTCACCACTGCCCAGGGGGCAGGCCTCCGGCCGCCGTTCAGTCCCCGAGCCGGGCCCGTTCCTCGTCGGTGAGCAGCCGGGAGCGGATCAGGAAGCGGACGCCCTCCGGCGCCTCCAGGGAGAACCCACTGCCCCGGCCCGGGACGACATCCACGGTCAGATGCGTGTGCCGCCAGCGTGCGAACTGGTCCGCCGACATCCAGAACCCCACCGGTTCCGGTACGCCGTCCACGCTCAGCCACGCCAGCAGCACATCCGACGCTCCGGTACGGAACTCCCCGGCCGGATAGCACATGGGGGCGCTGCCGTCGCAGCAGCCGCCGGACTGGTGGAACATCAGCGGGCCGTGCTGATCGCGCAGCAGGCACAGCAGTTCGCCCGCCGCCGCGGTGAGCGCGATACGCGAGGCACCCTCCGCCGCCGCGCCGTCCACGGCGGCCATCTCATACCCGTCACCGCCGCCCAACACGACCACCCTGCCTTCCGTGCACAGAGGTCCGCGCCGTCCGCGGCGCCCTGCTGTCCTCATCTCGGTACCGGCTTCGGTCCCTGCTCGGGTGCACGTCGCGTCGTCCCCTTCCGCTGTCCTACGTCCGTTCGGTGTGCCCACTGTCCCGGGTGACCGCGAGCAGCGCCAGGTCATCGGTGATGCGGCCGCCGGTGTGCTCGGTCACCTCGGCGAGCAGGGTGTCGAGCAGCTCGTCCGGCCCGGGGAAGTCCTGCCCGGTCAGACCGGCCACGGGGTCGTAGAAGTCCCCGGCGCGGTTCCGCGCCTCGGTCAGACCGTCGGTGTACAGCAGAAGAGTCGCCCCCGGAGGGAAGAGCACGCTGTCGGTCCGGTCCTGGCCGGGGCACAGCTCCGCCAGCCCCAGGGGGAGGGCCGGGGCGGACGGTTCCGCGGCGCGCACCCGGCCGGCGTGCAGCAGCAGCGGCTCCGGGTGGCCGCGGTTGAGCAGCCGCAGTTCCTCGCCGCGGTGCGGGATCTCGACGAGCACGGCGGTGACGAACCCCTCGGTCCGCACCGTGTCCGACCGCAGCTCCCGCTCCCGTACCAGGGCCCGCTCCACCCTGGCCGCGATCCCGGCGAGCGTGGGCTCCTCGTCGGCGGCCTCCCGGAACACGCCCATGGCCACGTCCACCGCCCTGATCGCGTCCATGCCCTTGCCCCGGACGTCGCCGACCAGGCAGCGCACGCCGTAAGGGGTCTCCTGAGCGCCGTAGAGGTCGCCACCGATCTGTGCGTCCTTCGCCGCCGCCTGGTAGCGCACGGCGATCCGCAGCGGCCCGATCGAGGCCGGTGGCTCCGGCAGGACGGCGCGCTGCACGGCGAGGGCGACTCTGCGCGCGGACTGCAGCCGCACGTTGCTGTAGTACATCAGACGGTTGACACCGACGGCGAGGGCCGAGACGGTCACGACCGACGCCAGCTCGCTCAGCCCACCGGAGTTTCCCAGGAGGCCGAAGTGGGCGAGCAGCGCGACGTCGGCCGCACAGGCACCGAGCCCCGCCAGGACCGTCGCGCGCAGCGACAGCAGCGCCGCGGCGGTCATCGGCGCGGCCGTGTAGAAGGCCTCTCCGGTGACGTGCGGATCGGTGGAGTAGTCGAAGAGGGTGCCTCCGACGAGCAGGACGACGGGCAGCAGCGGGAGGTGGCGCAGACCCCGGCGTCTGACCGCGGCGCGCCCCGTGCCCGTTGCCCTCACCGCGTTCACTCGTCGGTGAGTCCCAGCCTGCGGTGCAGGCGGCGCAGCGGAGGCGGCGCCCACCAGTTGGCCCGCCCCGCGAGCCGCATCACGGCCGGTACGAGCACGCCGCGCACCAGCGTGGCGTCCAGCAGCACCGCCAGCGCCAGGCCCACGCCCAGCAGCTTCAGGAAGGTGATCCCCGACGTGGCCAGCGCGATCATCACGACGGCGACGAGCGCCGCCGCGGCACTGACCAGGCGGCCGGTCCGCTCCAGCCCGGCGGCGACGGCCCGGGTGTTGTCGCCGGTCTCGGCGTAGGCCTCCTTGATCCGCGAGAGCAGGAACACCTCGTAGTCCATGGACAGCCCGAAGGCGACGCAGAACATCAGCACCGGCATGGTGATGTCCACCAGTCCCGTCACGGTGAAGTCGCCGACCAGGGCCCGCAGGTGGCCCTCCTGGAAGACGTACACCATGGCGCCGAAGGTCGCGGTCAGGCTGAGCAGGTTGAGCACGACGGCCTTGACAGGGATCAGCAGGCTGCCGGTGAACAGGAACAGCAGCACCACGGTCGTGCCGCCGACGATCAGCGCCGCTTCGGGCAGCCGGTCCGAGAGGGTGTCGCGGGTGTCGTGGAGCACCGCGGCGTCACCCCCGACGAGCACCGCGCCCGGTGCGCCGTCCGCCCGCACCCGCTTCACCAGATCGGCGCCGGCGGAGGAGTACGGCTCGACGGACGGCACCACCGACAGCCAGGTGGCGCCGCCCGCGGTGAAGGCGGCGGAGGCGGCGGAAGCGGCCGCCACCGGCCGGCCTCCGGCGTAGGAGCCCGTGACGGTGTCCACCCGGGACACCCCCGGCAGCGCCGAGAGCCGGGCGGCGTACGCGGCGACCCGCTGCCGCTCACCGGAACCGCCGACGGCCGGCAGGACCACGGACAGGGCGGAGGACTCCCGGCTCGTGAACTCCTCCCGTACGAACTGCGCCGTCCGGTGCGCGGGCGCGTCGGCGGGCAGGACCCGGTCGTCGACCAGGCCGAAGGAGACCCGGGCGAACGGCAGGCCGAGCGTCACCAGCAGGGCGACCACACCGGCCGCGCACAGCACCGGGCGCCGCATGACCGCGGTGGCGAGCCGGCTCCAGAACCCGCCCGGTCCGGTTCCGGCGGCCCGCTCCGGCCCGGCGGACCGTCCCGTTCTCCCGGCCGGCCCGGCCCCCGGCCTCCGGCCGGCCGCGCCCGGTCTGCTCCGGCGCCGGAACAGCCGCCGCACGTCCAGTGCGTCGACCCGGGGGCCGAGCACGCCGAGCACCGCGGGCAGGACGACCACGGCCGCGAACGCCGCGAGCGCCACCACCGCCACGCCCGCGTAGGCGAAGGAGCGCAGGAAGTACAGCGGGAAGACCAGCAGGGCCGACAGCGACAGGGCCACCGTCAGCGCGGAGAACAGCACGGTACGGCCGGCCGTGCGGAGGCTCTGGGCGACCGCCTCGGCGGTGCCGAGGCCGCGGGCCAGCTCCTCCCGGTAGCGGGTGACGATGAACAGGCTGTAGTCGATGGCCAGCCCCAGTCCCAGCGCCGTGGTGATGTTGATCGCGAAGACGGACACCAGGGTCAGCCCGGACAGCACGCGCAGCACGACGAAGGTGCCCAGGATCGAGAACACCCCGATGAGCAGCGGCAGGCCGGCCGCCACCGCGCTGCCGAACACGAAGACCAGGATGAGCGCGATGACGGGTGCCGCGTACGCCTCGGCGCGGAACAGGTCCTGTTCGCTGTGCTCCTGGGCCTCCACCGCGACCTGCGCGGACCCGGTCGCGGAGACCTCCAGCACCCCCTGACGGCCGGTGAAACGGGGGACCAGTTCCAGGGCGGTGGCCCGTACCCGGTCCTCGTCACCGCCCAGGCGCAGCACCACCAGCGCCGAGCGCGCGTCCCGCGCCCGCAGCGGCGGCGCCGACGCCCGCGGGACCGTCCAGTACGACGCCGCCGACAGCACGCCCCGCTGCCCGGCGAGCCGACGGGTCAGCTCCCGCCCGGCGGCCGCGGCCCGCGGATCGTCGACCGGCCCCGGGGCGCGGGCCAGCAGCACGAGATTGGGCACACCCGACCCGAAGCGGTCGGCGAGGAACGTCTCGGCCTGCGTCGACTCGGCGGCCGGGTCGGTGAAGCCGCCGCTGGACAGCCGGCCGGCGACGCCTCCGCCGACCGGGACCGCGGCCGCCACGGCCAGCAGCACGCCCAGCAGCACGGGAACCCGGCGGCGGACCAGGAGGCGTCCGAGCGCGGCGAGCCAGGAGCGGCCGGCCCGTTGCCCGGGTCCGGTGCCGGGAGAGGGGTGCTCGGTTTCGGTGGTGGTGCGGGCGGGGTTGGACACGGTGATACCTGTGGTCCACTCGGGGCTCGGTGCCCTGCGCGCGGTCAGACGCCCAGGAACAGAACCGCGTACAGGGTCAGCCCGGGGCCGAAGGCCAGGGACAGGCCGTAGTGGCCGGGGGCCAGCGGAGACCGGTGTTGCAGCTCCTGCACCACCAGCGGCAGCCCCGCGGAGGCGCAGTTGCCGTGCTCGCGCAGTACGTGCCGGGAGGCGGCCAGGGCTTCGGGCGGCAGGCCGAGGCTGTTCTCGGCCGCGTCGAGGATGCGTGGTCCGCCCGGGTGCACCGCCCACCAGCGCACGTCGGCGAGGCCGAGCGCGTGACGTGCCAGCAGACCGCTCACCATGGGCCGCAGGTGGCGTTCGAGGACATCGGGCACCCGCGGGGACAGGTCCATCCGGAAGCCGTGGTCGCCGACCGTGAGCGCCATGTAGTCCTCGTGCTCGGTGTCCGTGTGCGCGACCACGTCCACGACCTCCAGGCCGTGGCCGTCCGCCGCGGACCGCTCCGGCTGGATGACGGTGGCCGTGACGGCGTCGCCGAACAGCGCGTTCACCACCCGCTGGCAGGTGTCCCAGGGCGGCGGCTGCAGGTGCAGCGACGACAGTTCCGCGTTCACCAGCACGGCCGGCCGCCGCTGGGTGCGGACGAAGTTGGCGCACGCGGCCAGGGCGGGCAGCGCCCCCACGCAGCCCATGTGCCCCACCAGGAGCCGCTCCACCGTCGGCGATATGCCCACGTCCCTGGCCAGCCGGGTGTCCAGCCCCGGGGCGGCGTATCCGGTGGAGGACGCCACGCACACCAGGCCGATGTCGGCCGGATCGGTACGGGTCGCGGTCAGCGCCGAGGCCACGGCGTCCTTGCTGAGCGGAAGCGCTTCCTCCTGGTAGTGCCGCATCCGTGCGGCCGTGGACCAGTGCTTGACGTCGTCGAGCAGGGGGCTCACCGCCACATGACGCTGTGAGATGCCGGAGGCCGCGGCGATCCGGTCGACGAGCCTCCGACGGGACTCGTCTCCCTCCAGCAGCATGTACTCCTCCTGGCTGTAGGAGATCGCCGGCAGGGCCACCCCGACTCCGGTCACCACCGCCGAACCGCATCCACCCATAGCCGACCACCCTTCGTAGTCGCATTGGAGCGTAGTGTTATCGTACCGGTGGAGATCGGTACCGGCATGTGCGCTGTGGTCCCCGGAGGGCGGCCGGCCGTCCCTAACGCGGCCGGGGACCGGGGAGCGGTGCCACCGCGCTGTGGAGCGTGCCCTCGGGGGTGAGTGCGGCGACGACCAGACGGCCCCGGGCGTCGGCGGCGATCGCGGGCGGGCCCGCGATCCGGCCGTCCAGCGTCGACCACCTCACCGTGGCCCCCGGCCCCAGCGGCGACACGCTGACGGCTCCGGTGTTGTCGCGGCTCACCAGCACCGCGCGCTCCCGGTGTGCCGGGTCGGCGGCGGCCGCCATGGGGCCGTGACCGCGTCCCGCGAGGGGCAGGGCCAGCGGCTTCCACGTACTGTCCGGCCCCTCGAGGCGGTACGCGACGGGCTCGACCGCCTTCTGCTGCCGGTACATCAGCAGCAGTGCACCGCCGGGCCGGGCCACCAGCACCGGAGGGTCGACCGGGGTCGGCAGTCCCGTGGCGGACGCCCGGGTGAGCGGTCCGTTCGGACGGTCCTGGGCCCAGTGGTGGACCGTCCGGTGACCGGCGCCGACGACATGGACGCGGCCGTCGGCGCCGGTGACGGCGCTCAGCCCTTCCTGGACTTCGGCGCCCCCGAGGTCCGTCCAGGCGCTCCACGAGCCGTCCGCGGTCTGCCGCGCCGTGCTCACGCCCTTGGCCCAGTTGCGTACGAAGACCTGGGCGCTGCCATCGGCGTTGCGCGCCACGACGGGCGCGCCCACCCGGCGGCCGCGGACGGGATCGGCCTCCGGATTCCCCAGGGAGACCCAGGAGCCGAAGGCACCGCCCCGGCTCTTCTGCTCCAGAGCGACGATCTCGCGCCGGTTGCCCCGAGGGGCGGCGGTGAGACCGGAGAGGCGCTCGGCGAACAGCTGCCAGCGGCCGTCCTCGGTCAGGGACACCGCGATATGCGGGACGAGCGGGCCCCCGCCGAGCAGGCGGGGACCGCTCCAGCGGCCACTGCCCGGGGCGGTTTCGGTCCACATCGCCGCCTGCTGGTCGAGAACGCCGAAGGCGGTGAGGCGATCGTCGGGTCCCCGCCGCAGCCAGGTGGTGGTGCCCGGGTAGCGGTAGGTGGTGCTCTGCAGCCAGCCGGTCGTGTACGAGCGGTCGCGGCCGACGTCGTAGTCACCGCAGCCGGCGGCGAATCCGCAGCCGAAGCCGGGCGATCCGCCATAGACATTGAGGACTTCCGCCTTGGCCCGGACCACGTCGGCCGGGAGGTTGAACGGCCAGCGCTCGGTGTAGTAGCCGCGATACGCGGTGACCACGTAATGCCGCCCGGCGCCCGGGCCCCGGTAGCGCTCGAGCGCCGCATAGGTGAACAGGGCGGCGGCGGTGTGGTCCGGGTGGTCGGAGTAGCCGGTCTGGTCGTGGTGCCGGCGGTGTTCCGCGTCATGGACCTGCATGTCCGGATCCGGGTCCAGGGTGCGCACCAGAGTGGGCCGGAAACGGTCGAGCAGGGCCGTGAGCGCGTCGATCACCGTGCCGCGGGTGACCGTGCGCTCCTCGCGCACCGTGGACCCCGTGGCCACCCGGGTCCGGCCGACGGCCTCGGGGTTCTTCCACAGGACCGGCAGGCCCACGTCCGCCCTCTTGGTGCGGTCCCGGGTGTGCTGGGAGAGGCCGAGGAAGACGAGCGTGACACCGGGGTGGTCCGCCAGGCTGTCCGCCTCGGCCCGCAGACCGCCGGGGAGGTCCAGCGTGGTGCGGTTCCACCGCGCGAGGCCGTCCCCGGTGGCCATGAGGGCGTAGGCCTGGCGCAGGCCCTGCTGGCGGGATCCCGCGTAGCCCGCGAAGTCCTCCTCGGGTTTCGCGTCGCTTCCCGGCACCTTGTTGCGGCCGTTGGCCTCCCCGCTGGTGAGGTACACGCTCACGATGCGGTCGTTGGCGTCGACCGACTGCGGCAGGTCGGGGCTCATGAAGTAGAGATCGTCGTCGGGGTGGGCGACGATCTGCAGGATGGTGGCGCCCGACGTGCCGTCCCGCTGGGCGGGCGTCCCGGCCCGCGGGGCGGGGGCCGCGGCGTACCGCGGCTGCTCCGGGACGTTCGACGCGCACCCCGCGGCGGCCAGCGCGAACAGCGCGCCGAGCACCGTCCTCCGGCCCGGCGAAGCCATCGCGTCAGCCCTCCTGGCGCGCGTACCGGGCGTTGCGCGCCGAGCCCTTCTCGAACTGCGACGCCACCGGGAAGTAGCCCGCCAGGAAGACGGCGAGCGCGTCGGCCTGCTCCTGCTCCGGCACATCACCGTCGTGGTAGTCGTTGATGCAGAACACGTCGTGGGAGCGCGTCGCGAGCAGCCGGTGCAGCCGGACGTGGTGGTCGCGCAGGCCGACGTTGACGAATGCCGAGCTGATGCCGCCGGGCATGGTGCGCCCGGTGAAGAGCCCGTACCAGTGGTGCAGCGACGAGGGGATCGCCAGGTCGCCGCGCTCGCGGAACTGGGCCGCCGCGGTGCGCGCCGTCTCCTCCGGGAAGCGTTCCTCGATCTCCTGGAGCACGCTGCGGCGCAGCGGATGCGGCGCGTGCAGGAAGGTGTTGGCGAGGACCTTGCCGAACTCCCTCTCGATCAGGGCCCGGTTGTTCTTCGCGGCGGCGAAGACGAGGTCGCTGTCCTGCGACGGGTCGCCGGCCGGCACGGTGGTGGGCGACGGGAAGCACTTGCTCGCGCCGCTGCCGTGGAAGAAGGTCTCGGGCCTCATCGGGCGGCCGACGAACACATCGTCGTTGAAGTACAGGAAGTGCTCCGACAGGCCCTCGATACGGTGCAGCCGGCTCTCGATCGCGTGCGAGTTGAACGAGGGCAGTCGTCCCGTGTCGCCGAAGATCTCCCGGTGGCTGACCACGCGCACCCGCGGGTGGTCGGTGTCCAGCCAGTCGGGGGTCTGGTCGTCGGTGACGAGGTAGATGTTGCGCACCCACGGTGCGTGCATGTCCAGCGAGCGCAGCGAGTAGCGCAGTTCGTCACGGCTGCGGAAGCGCGCGGCGCTGCCGGCGGACTCGGCCGCGAGCATGCCGTGTTCCGCCTGCACCTTCTCCTTGCGCGCCAGCCACTCGGGGTCCGTGCCGTCCACCCAGGTGTAGACGACGTCGATGGGGAAGTCGACCTCGTCGACGAACGTCCTGGTGTACGCCTCCACAGTGCGGTACGCGCGTCCGCCGATGCTCGTGCGGGCGGACCGGGCCAGCTCGGTGCGGGGCAGGGTGGCGCCGTAGCGGGTGCCGCCGGAGACGGTGACGCTCTCCTCGTCCTCCGGGGTGTCGTGCCAGAACATCACGTCACAGCCGTAGACGCCGCTGACGCGCAGCTGGCCACCGCCGGTGACCACGGGGCGGAAGACCCGCAGGCCGGTACAACTGGACGGCACCAGCGCGGGGTCGACGAGCGCGGCGAGGACGGTGCGCAGCACCGAACCGCGCTCGTTGAGCATGGCGATGTAGACCGGCTCGTCGTGGTACCGCTCGGCGCACGCCGACAGGAACGCGTCGCGCCGCTCGCCGTCCACCACGACGGTGTGCCGCAGCCGGGTGGTACGGGTGAGCAGGTGGTGGACGTCCAGCGACTCCAGCACGTCCACCGCGAGGTCGAGGTTGTCCCGCATCACCTCGAACGGCGTGGTGTCCTCGCGGACCAGGGCGAGCTGGCCGCCGGCCCGCCGGACGTCCGGGCGGGCCGCCTCGATCCGGACCTCGTGCGCCTTGTGGGCCACATCGGACTGTGCCCGGTCGATGCCCCGGGGGACAGCGGCGCTCGCGATGCCCCCCTCCGCGTCGGCCGCGGCCTGCAGCAGCCGGCGCCGGGCCTTGGCGGCGTCCCGCTCACCGCTCGCACGGTGGGCGGCCAGCTCGTCGAGCAGCCGGTGCCACTTCTGGGTCACCTCGCCATCGGTGAACTGCGCGGAGGTCTTGAGCGCGGCCGCGCCCATCTCCCTGCGCAGGGCGTCGTCGTCCATCAGCCGGGCCAGGGCACCCGCCAGCTCGCCCTCGTCACCCAGCGGGACGAGGATGCCGTCCTCGCCGTCGGTGAGGATCTCGCCGGGGCCGTTGGGGCAGTCGTACGCGACGACCGGTACGCCGGCCGCCTGCGCCTCGACCAGCACCAGCCCGAACGCCTCGACTCGCGAGGTGAGCATCGCGATGGACGCCTTGGCCCACTCCTCGGGCATGTGGGGGGTACTGCCGACGAGCTGCACCTGGTCGGCGACGCCCAGCTGGCCCGCGAGGTTCTTCAGCGGCCGCATGCGCGGACCGTCGCCGAGGACCCGCAGGTTCCAGCGGGGGCGGTCGGCGGCGACGGTGGCGAACGCGCGTATCGCGTGCTCGATCTGCTTCTCGGCGGCCAGCCGCGCACCCAGCACCACGGTCCGGCTCTCCAGGGTGGAGCGCGGCCGGAAGCCGTCGGGCAGCGAGTTGCCGATCGTGGCCAGCCGGGGCGCGCAGGCGCCGAGCGTCTCCGCGAACCAGTCCTGGGTGCGCCCGGTGAGCGAGACCAGCGCGTCGATGGCGGAGGTGTACATCCGCAGCGGCTCACCGGAGGGACCGCGCAGCTCCGACACCCGGTGGTCGAGGTGGACCGTGAGGACGTGCGAGGGGGCGAGCTGCGCCATGTAGGCGAGCAGCGCCGGGGTGGTGGAGACCAGTACGTCCGTGTCGGTCGTACGGAGGGCCTCGGTGAGTTCGAGGTCGGAGAGCCGGTTGAAGGCGGACTCCCACTCGGGGCGCACCAGCTCGCTGGGGGCGTCCGCCAGGCGGCGGTAGGCCGCCGCCAGGTCGCCGCCGCCGGCCTGAGCGCCGTGCGGACGCTGCTGGCCGCCGCGGGTGTCCACGAGGTGGCGTACGCGCACCGAGCCGCTGTCGAAGAACGACTCGCCCCGCGTACGGAAGACGCCGAGGATCTCCACCTCGTGCTGCCGGGCGAGCAGCTCGGCGAGCGTCATGGTGGCGCGTTCCGTACCGCCCATCGTGTCGGCGGAGGTCAGCAGGAAAGTGATTTTCACGGGTGGCCTTCAGTGGTGTGCGGCGGTCCGGACGGCGGGACTGTGGGTCAGCGGGCGCTGGTCTCGCGTGGGGTGCAGACCAGCTGGAGTGTGCCGCGGCGGGTGTACTGGGGTTTGACGACGACGAAGGTGCCGTCCGCCGCGCGCACGGTGAACCGGGGCGGAGTGAGCACCCTGCGCGGTGCGCGCAGGTCGTGCTCGCGCAGTCCGATGTCCAGCGGCCTGCCGCCGGACGGGCGGGGGAGGCGGAACGACCAGACCTGGCGGGCGGAGGTGTCCAGCATCGTCGCGAGCGGCACGGTCACCCGCCACGCCCCGTCGTCGCCGGGCAGGGGTTCGGCCGCGTGCCGCCGGACCAGCCGCCGTTCCTGCTCGACCAGCTCCACGACGGGCTCCGGGCCGCTGTCGCCGGGGCCCTGACCCGTGGGCCCGTACGTGGCGAACAGCACGCTCGCGCCGGTGAAGGAGTGCTCGATCCGCAGCACCTCGGCCCTGGGCCGCGGCGGGGCGACGGTCAGGCGCAGCTGGCCGGACGGGGAGATCCCGAGGCGGTGGCGGCGGCCGGTGCGCGGGCAGGTGGTCCGGGCGCGGGTGGGTCCCGCGAAGGCGGGGGATCCGTCGCCGAGCAGGCGCAGACGGGTGGTGGCCGGGGAGGCGGCCAGTTCCAGGGCCAGCCGCCAGCGTCCCGCGGTGACGGGGAGGCCGCCGATGTCCGCGCCGAGCAGCACGGTCGCGCTCGCGCACAGCCGGCCGCCGCCGTCGCGGTGCAGCCGGGCCTCGGCCCGTACCCGCTGCTCGCCGTTGACGAAGACCAGGGAGGCGGGGACGGCGGTGTCCGCCGCCCCGTCGGGCAGTACGGCGTGCAGGTTGAGGGTGTGGCCGTCGAGCACGCCGGCGTACCGGACGCGGGCCGCCGAGCCGTGCGCGGCCGGCATGAACACGGAGTCGACGAGCGTGTCGCGGCCGCTCGCGCTCACGGTGATGACGCGGCGCCGGACCTTGCTGCCGACCTTCCGGACCGGGCTCCTCCGCAACGCGATACGCGCGGACTTCTTGATCACGCGCAGGGCGTGCCGGGGCGCGGTCACCGGGCCGCCCCGCCGCTGAACGCGGTCGTGCGGGGGGAATCGGCGCGCGAGCTGCGCCGATTCCCGGAAGTCGTGGTCTGGATATGCACCCAAACAGCGTAAACGGCTCCCAAGCGGAGGAGTGCCGCAGCCTGCGGGAAGAGTCACGGTGTGGGCGATGAACAGGCAATTTACGGAAGATGACCATGATATTTCCCACATCCGCGGGGCACGGGGAGAGGTCTCCCCACGGGTGCCCGTCCGGTCGTCCCGCGCGGCAACGCGGTGTCCTCGCGCGGGAACCGCGTCCGTCGGGTGCGCCCGGTACGGCCTCCCCGGCCCCGATTCCTCCGCTCGTCACCGCCACAAAGCGGATTGCCCGAATTCATGACCTCTGATAGATAGTTCATGCTTTGTTTGCCGGCGTGTTTCTTGCTGCGCGCCCGTGGACGAGCAAGCGCCCGTCGGGAGCGTGCGGGGAACCCCGGAGCGCGCTGCCGACCGCAGGGGGGAGGGAAAACGGCGCAAGCCGCCTCGTGCCCGGGCGGCCACCGCGCCGCGAGCGCTGCACCAGTGGGGATCGACAACCGAGAGTTTGCGAACATGACAACGGAGCAGGCCTCTGCCTCCGCCCAGCGGGCCAACCCGGAGAAGTCCGGCCTGGTCAAGGCGTACCGCCGACTGCTCCCCGAGAGCGCTCGCCGGGCGATCGCGGGGCGGGTGTCCGTGGAGACCCGTGGCGCTCTCATGCAGCACATGGCCGAGAGCCTGGACTTCCAGCAGCGGCGGCAGCGGCTGCGCGGCAAGAGGCTCCAGCGCCGCTACGCCCGGCACCTCGACCGGGCCCTGCCGCGCGTCGTCCTGGTCGACGGCAGGGCCCAGATCGCCCTGGCCGACCCCGCGCCCACGCTCCACGGAGCGCGCACCGACGCCCTGGCCCTCGTCTGCACCGCTCTCGAGAACGCCCGCATCGACTACTTCTGCGTCCGCGGCGAGCCGGGAGCCGCCCCCATCGTCGCCGTCGCGGCCGCCGACCGCCAGAAGGTCCAGCGGGTACTGGCCGCCGTCTGCGCGCAGATTCCCGGCTATGTCGCCACCGTGAACCGCGACAAGGAGCCCGGGCAGCCTCTCCCGGGCTTCGTCTCCGCTTCCTGGCGCCAGGTCGCGAAGGCTCCGGTCATCCGGGTCACCTGGTTCCGCACCCCTCGCGACGGCGACGGCTCCCTGGTGCTCGGCCAGGAGCACGGCTGCGACATCCAGTACTGGTCCCGTGCGGAGGGCCCGGACGGGCCGGTGCTCGTCGCCCCGCACCGCAACCACGTCACCGCGGAGGTGGCGGCGGACGCACCGGCGGCGGAGGCCCCCGTCGAGCTCTTCGTCGGTCCGCTCGGGCACGCCGGAGACCGCGGCCGGACCGGGACCGGGGGATCCGCGCGGGCGCGCCGCACCGTCCGCACCCGCCCCGAGTTCACCCTCCGACTGCCGCAGGACATCCCCTTCCCCGTCGATGTCGTCTACACCTGGGTCGACGGCAGCGACCCCGCCTGGGCGCGGCGCCGGGCCGAGGCGCTGGAGGAGGCCGGCGGGCCCCGCGCCCACCACGAGGAGGCCACCAACGCCGCGCGCTACCTCAGCCGGGACGAGCTCAAGTACTCGCTGCGCTCGATCCACCAGTACGCCCCCTGGGTGCGCACCGTCTACCTCGTCACCGACGACCAGACCCCCGACTGGCTGGACACCGGCCATCCCGGAATCCGGGTGGTCAACCACAAGGAGATCTTCTCCGACCCGAGCGTGCTCCCGACCTTCAACTCCCATGCCATCGAGAGCCAGTTGCACCACATCGACGGCCTGTCGGAGCACTTCCTCTACTTCAACGACGACGTCTTTCTCGGCAGCCCGCTGACCCCGCAGACGTTCTTCCTCTCCAATGGGCTGACGAAGTTCTTCCTGTCCCCGGCGCTGGTTCCGCTCGGCGAGCACAACCCGGCCGACCCGCCCGTCGCCGCCGCCGCGAAGAACAACCGGGTGCTGATGGAGGAAGGTTTCTCCACGACGCTCACCCAGAAGATGCGGCATGTGCCGCACGCCCTGCGCCGCAGTGTGCTGGCCGAGCTGGAGGAGCGCTACGCCGAACGTCACCGGGCCACGGCCGCCGCCCGTTTCCGCAGCCCGGGGGACCTGTCCGTCGCCTCGTCACTGCACCACTACTACGCCTACCACCAGGGCCGGGCCATACCGTCGGACATGCGCTACGTCTACATGGACCTGGCACATCCGAACACCTCGCGCCGCCTCAACCGGCTGCTGGCCAACCGGGACATGGACGTGTTCTGCATCAACGACACGGTCTCCACCGAGGGGGACCTGGCCCGCACGGACGCGCTGATATCGCCCTTCCTCGAGGGGTACTTCCCGGTTCCGAGCCCGTTCGAGATACGGGGCTGAGCCCGTCCGGGAAGCGGGCTTCACTCGCCTCGTCCCGCCCGGCGGGTGACCGTCGTCGCCGGCGCGGCCCGCCCAGAGGTGGCGCCGGGGTCCCCGCCGGCGTTGACTGGGAGGTGGGGCAGGTGTGGTGTGCCCCGGGCGGCGTCCTCGGGTGCAGGGAGGAGCGGCTCCATGCACATCCGTCTCATCGAGGAGGGGCCCTGGCGGTTCCGCATCGAGCCGACGAACGGGATGCGGGTACCGGGAGTGGCCTTCGCTCCGCGGGAGCTGCTGCCGTCCGAGCCCGGCGACAGAACGCTGGAGCAGGTGGCGAACGTCGCCACCTTGACCGGCATCGTGCGGGCCTCGTACGCCATGCCCGACCTGCACTGGGGTTACGGCTTCCCGATCGGCGGGGTGGCGGCGACCGACGTCTCCGCCGGCGGTGTGGTCTCCCCCGGGGGCGTCGGCTTCGACATCTCCTGCGGGGTGCGGCTGCTGACCGCGGACCTGGACCGCGCCGCGTTGCTGCCCCACCTGCCCGTCCTGATGGACCGGCTCGACCGGGTGATCCCCCGCGGCCTGGGACGCGGCAGCCTGTGGCGGCCGCATGACCGCGATGAGCTCTACGAGGTCCTGCTGGGCGGCGCCCGCTACGTCGTCGGCCAGGGTCACGGGGTCCCGCGCGATCTGGACCGGTGCGAAGACCACGGAGTGGTGGACGACGCCGACATCTCCCAGATCTCCGAGCGCGCTCTGGAACGGGGCACCTGGCAGGTCGGCAGTCTGGGGTCGGCCAACCACTTCCTGGAGGTCCAGGCCGTCGACACGGTCATGGACGAGCCGTGCGCGCGGACGTTCGGCCTCGCCGCCGGCCAGGTCTGCGTCATGATCCACTGCGGCTCGCGCGGCCTGGGCCACCAGATCTGCAGCGATCACGTCGGACGGATGGACTCCGTACGGCGCCGCTACGGCATCTCGGTGCCCGACCCGCAGCTCGCCTGCGCACCGGTCGACTCCCCGGAGGGGCAGGACTACCTCGCGGCGATGGCGGCCGCCGCCAACTACGCCAGGGCCAACCGCCAGTGGCTCTCCGATGCCGCACGACGCGTCTTCCGGGCGGTGACCGGCACCGATCTGGCCCTGGTCTACGACGTCTCGCACAACCTCGCCAAACTGGAGAGCCACCCGGCGGACGGGGCCCGCAAGACCCTGTGTGTGCACCGCAAGGGCGCCACCCGCGCCCTGCCGCCCGGCCATCCCGACCTCCCCGGGGATCTGGCGGCCGTGGGCCAGCCGGTCTTCGTCCCCGGCACGATGGGCACCGCCTCGTACGTCCTGACCGGGGTCAGGGACAATGAGGCGTTCGACTCCTGCTGCCACGGCGCCGGGCGGGTATGGAGCCGCCACCGCGCCCTGCGGGAGGTCACCTCGGGGCGGCTGCGCACCGAGCTCGCCGACGCCGGGGTCACGGTACGGCCGACGTCCTGGCGGAGCGTGAAGGAGGAGGCGCCCGAGGCGTACAAGGACGTCGACGCCGTGGTCAGCGCCGGTGAGCACAACGGCCTCGGGCACCTCGTCGCACGCCTCGTGCCCCTGGGCGTGCTCAAGGGATGACGCGACCGGGCCGGGCCGCGAGGCGGCCGCGGCCGTGCCCGGCCGTGCGGCCGGCGGTCACGCGGCATCGGTCACGTGCCGCCGGTCACGTTCCGGCGGTCACGAGCCGTCGGGCCCCACCGACGGCAGGTAGCGCGGTGCCCGCCGGGCGGCCAGCCGGTGCTCCACCGCGGCCCCCAGCGACAGCAGCTCGGCGTCCCGGCGGTCACCGGCCATCAGCAGCAGGCCGACGGGCAGCTCGTGCACGAACCCGGCGGGGACCGACAACGACGGGTATCCCGCGGCGGCCGCGGGGGTGGAGGACGGGATCACGTCGTTGTCGCCACGCGCGCAGTCGGTCGTCCAGGCGGGCGGGTTCGCCGGCGCGGCGATGGCGTCCAGCCGATGGGTGGCCAGGGTGGCGTCGATGGAGCGCCGGGCGAGGTACGTCAGCTCGGCGCGCCTGGCCCGGTACCGGGGGTCGGTGGTGGGCGGCGCGGCCAGGGCCTGCTCGAACAGCTCCTGGCCGGCGAAGCAGGTCCGTTCCGCCGGGTGGGTACGGTTGAACTCGACCAGCTCGGCGAGGCTCCGCGGCCCCTCGCGGGTGGCGAGGTAGGCGTTGATGTCCCGCTGGAACTCACTGAGCAGCGCGGGGAATTCGAGTGCGGCGAGCCGTTTCTGGTGCGGGAGCGTCACCTCGACGACCTCGGCTCCCGCGGTACGCAGTCGCTCCGCGATACGGGACATCAGGGCGTCCACCGCCGGCCCGAGCGACGGCAGCCGCCACAGACCGACCCTCTTGCCGCGCAGCCCGCCGGAGGGCGCCGGAGCGTCCGGGAGGCCGGCCGGCGCGCCGATGCCGTCGGGGCCGCCGTCGGGGCCGCCGGAGCCACCGCGACGTGACGTACCGCTGAGCACCGCCAGGGTGAGCGCGGCGTCGGTCACACTGCGCGCCATGGGCCCCGCGGTGTCCTGCTCGGCGGAGACCGGCACCACACCGGCCTGGCTGACGAGGCCGAGGCCGGGTTTGTGGCCCACCACCCCGTTCATCCCGGCCGGGCACACGATGGAGCCGTCCGTCTCGGTGCCGATCGCCACCTGCGCCAACGAGGCGGCGACCGCGGCGGCCGAACCGGAGGAGGACCCGCACGGATTCCGGTCCAGGACGTACGGGTTGTGGGTCTGTCCGCCCACCGCCGACCACCCTGATGTCGGCTTCGCCGCACGGAAGTTCGCCCACTCGGACATATTGGTCTTGCCGAGGACCACCGCCCCCGCGTCCCGCAGCCGGGTCACCAGGGCGGCGTCGGTGTGCGGCGGGGCGCCGGCCAGTGCCGTCGACCCGGCCGTCGTCGGCAGGTCGCGGGTGTTCACGTTGTCCTTGAGCAGGACGGGTATACCGTCGAGCGGGCCGCGGGTGTCGCCCTGCCGGTGCCGGGCGTCGCTGGCGGCCGCCTGGCGTGGCGCCGTCGGGTCGGTGCGCAGCACCGCGTGGATCCCGGGGTCGATGGTCCTGATCCGGCGCAGGTAGGCGGCGGTCAGTGCCGACGAGGTCAGCGAGCCGTCCGCCATGCGTGCCTGTAACTCCGGGATCGTCACCGTGTCGAGATCGACGCCGAGTTCCGGGGGGGAAGTCGGTGGCGGCGCGCTGCCGGCGCCGGCCGCCACGGCTGCCGCGCGCGGATGCGGTGCGCCGGTCACCAGGCTCCCCGCGACCAGGGCGGTGACCAGTACGGCGATGCTCCGGTTCGTCATGCTCCTCATGGGCTCAGCGGACTACAGGGCAGCGTCCGGCGCAAGGGCACCGCGTCGGGTACGCACCTCCGTACGCCGCCGTCGGCCTGGTCGCCAGGGGCGGGCGGGCCGACGGGGTCAGCCGAGGTCGAAGGCGTTGCGCAGGCCCAGGCGATGGCGCCTGGCGTCGTCGGACTTGAGGGGGGCGAACTCGGGGGCCTGGTAGGGCCGCAGGACCGCGCAGCGCTCGGCGCCGGAGCCCGCCTCGTCCAGCAGCGCGTTCACGGCCCGCCGCGCCGCTTCGTTGGCGCCCTCCATCGTCGCCAGGTCGATGTCGACGGCCACATAGTCCCCGGCGAGGAAGAGGTTGGGGACGGCGGTGCGGGCGGTGGGCCGGTTGAACCAGGTGCCGGTGGGGTGGATCAGCAACTGCTCGTCGTTGGTGGGGGCGGGGGTGCCCAGGCCGCCCACGGCCGGGTCCAGGAACCACGAGTGCAGCGCGCCGTCCCGCAGCACCGCGGCGCCGGAGTCGTTGAGCCCCGCCTTCATCTGCGCCCACACCTCGCGGGCGACCTCCTCGCGCGTGCACTCCTTGGCCGTCCTGCCGTACAGGATTCCCGGCCTGTCCCATTCGGAGATGTCCACGGACAGGCAGTCGGCGACCGTTCCGTCCCCGTAGTCGGCGGGGAAACTCCGGTCCTTCCAGTACTGGGCCTGGCTCACGGAGGTCAGCGCCCAGGGCGAGTCGACGTGGTTGACGTGGCCGTGGATGACCGGTGTCGGCTCGGTCAGATAGAACTGGATGCCGGTCATCCAGTCCGTCTGCAGCCGGTCGCAGCGGGCCAGTTGGGGATCGGCGGCCCGCACGGCGGCGTTCCAGGTCCTACGGGCGTGCTCGACCGGCATCGCCTGGACGAAGTAGTCCGCGGTGATCAGCTGTCCGGCGCCCCGCGGGTCCGTCACCACCGCCCCGGAGATCCGGCCGTCGGCCGGCTTCAGCTCGCGCACCGACCAGCCGACCCTGAACTCCACCCCCAGGGAGCGCAGATGGGCCACCCAGGGGTCGATCCAGGCCTCGTTGGTGGGCAGGTTCAGGACCCGGTCCGGCTGGCCGTCCGCGCCCCGCCCCAGCAGGTTGAAGACGAAGGCCTCGATGACGGACGCCACCGTCCGTGTGCTGGCGATCTCCGCCTTGGTCGCCACGATGTTGCGGGTGATGCCGATGGCCAGCAGCCGCTGGTAGTCGTACGACATCTCCTCGGCCTTGAGAAACGTCCACCACGGCACCCGCTCCCAGGTCTCCCGGCGGCGGGCGTCGCAGCTGGTGAAGTAGACCAGCAGCCGGTTGGCGAAGTAGGCGACCTCGTGCGGCGGGGCGTGCACGGCGGCGTCCAGCAGGCCGATGAGCATCCGTGTGAACGAGTCGGGGGTCAGGACCGGCGGGGGAGTGCCGACGACCGCGAAGGGGAAGCGGAGGTTCTCCCGGCCGCCGGTGCGGGCCAGCATCACCTCGGTGGAGGCCACCAGGTTGTCGTGGCAGCCGTTGGCGTTGCCGGGGAAGGGGATGCGGCGCAGCGTGTCGGGGAGGTTGTGGTAGATCCCCGGGATGAAGCGGAAGCCGTGTTCGCCGGGGAGCGGTCTGCGGCCGCCGCGGGCGCTCTCCGGGACGTCCATACTGCGGGCCTTGCCGCCGAGGCCGTGCGGTTTGCGCTCGTAGACGGTGACCTGGAAGCCGCGTTCGGCCAGCTCGTGCGCGGCGGTCAGACCGGCCACACCGCCGCCGAGGACGGCCACCCGGCGGGCCGTCCGGGCCGCCCTGCCGGCCGTACGCCGCGGGGCCGCGGCGGCCCCGCTCCCGTCGGTGACGGCGGCCCCGGCGGTGAGGGCCAGCGCACCGCCCACGGCCCCGCCGAGGAAGCCGCGCCGGGTGCCCGATCCGCTGCCACTACGGTCCATTCCGAGCCCCTTATGGTCGGCAACGCCTCGCGTCAGGCGCAGGAGCGTAGAAGAGCCACATGCGGCACGGAAGGCCCTGCCACCGCACCCTGCGCACATTGACGCGAAAGCGCCCCCAGTGTGCGCCCTTGCGGAACGGCGCCCGGCATCGACCACCACCGGCGTGTCGCGGACCGTGCCCGACAGAGGGAAAGGCGCCTGACGGCCGGCGAGCCGGGCCAGGCGCCTTTCCTGTGGCGGAACCGCCACGCGGGGCTTTCCGGGAGCGCACCCGGGCTCAGCGGCGGTCCGTCACCGGTACGGAGTCGTCGAGCGGCACCGTGGCAGCGAGTTCGGCCTGGGGCGGTCTGCTGCTGCGGTTGAAGACGATGATCGAGAGCATGATGACCGCGAACCCGGCGATCTCCGAAAGGGTCGGGCGCTGGCCCAGTACCGGCCAGGCGATCAGCCCCGCGGCGATCGGTACACCGTAGAAGTACGACGCCACCCGGTCCGCGCTCTCCGAACGCATCAGGATGAACAGCAGGCTGAGCGCACCGATCGACACGCCGGCCGACATCCACAGTTCGGACAGCAGGAGTTGCGGTGTCCACCGTATGACGCCCTGCTCGAAGATCAGCCCGCCGACGAGCATGACGACGGCCGACGAGCCGGACTGGACGAATCCGTTGACCAGCAGGTGCGCGCCGGGGTTCTTCATCTGGAAGTAGAACTGCCCGGTCGACAGCCCCACCAGGCCGAGCACGCCGAAGGCGATGTTCGTGGCGGTGAGCCCGGACGACGACTCCAGCCCCCGGTACACCGTGATGGCGACCCCGGCCAGCCCGCCGAGCAGGGCCAGTACCGACAGCGGCCGGATCTTTCGCGCGGTCACGACGGAGACCATCAGCCATACCAGAAGGGGCTGCAACGCGATGATCAGTGCCGAGACCGCGGGGGTCATGCCGTGGTAGAGCGCGTAGAACACCCCGACGGAGAACACACCCTGGAGCAGGATTCCGCTGAGGACGAGGTGGACATAGCCCGAACGCGGCCAGCTGACCCGGAAGCAGAGGATGAGGGCCAACAGGATCACTGCGGTCGCGCCGAACCGGATGGCCAGGTAGTAGAAGGGCTCCGCATAAGGCAGGCCGTAGCGGCCGCCCACAAAACCTGATCCGTAGATGACGACGAACGCCAACGCGATGAGCGCGACCTTGCGTTTGTTGTTCACGCCGGTCACGAGTGCGTTCCCGCCCCGGAGTCGGCGCTCGTCACGGCTGGGCGCGGACGCACCGCATCCGAGACTTCCTGGGTGCCGGCGAGCCGGCCGGCCAGTTCGTACTCGTTGAGCAGACCGACGATCTCGTTCTTCAGCAGCGCGATTGCCTTGGGGTAGTCGGCGTCGTCCACGGCGAGCCGTGCGTGGGGCGCGGCCGACCGGGAAGACTTCTGCAGCATGCTGATGCCGTACATCCTGGAGAGGATGCGCCCCAGAATCACGATCCTGTCCTGGGACGGTGCGTCGGCGATATAGCTGAGGTTGATATCGGTGAGGTGGAAGAACGCGTCCTCCAGATAGCCGAACTGGCCGGTGAACTCCAGCGGAGACCGCAGCCCGGACTGCTGAAACCGTCTCAGGAACAGATGGGCCAGATGCTGGCACAGCAGGTCGTTCGTTCCGTCGAAAACGGTGTAGACGCGCGCGTCGAGCAGGGCATAGGCGGCTATGTTGTCCGGCGCGCCCGTCCGGTAACCCTCGCCACCGCACAACTGCTGGTAGTCGAGGGCCGATTCCAGCATGAGTTCGGACGCCAGCACCTTGGTCGCCAGTGAGGCGAACATGCTGTCTTCCAGGTCCGCGTAGTAGTTCTCGCCCAGCATCAGCTGCCGGTACAGCGCGTTGCACACGACATAGTTCTGCTTGACGCGCGTGACTTTGTACCGCACATAGTCGATGTCGTGCAGGGTGCCGTCACCGATCTTCCGTGTGGTGACCTGGCGCAGCGCCTCGGTGTGCAGCCGGCGCAGGAAGCCGCTGGCCATGGCGGCCTTACTGTACCGGGACCCGCACAGGATCTCGGCGGCGTCGCCCAGGCTCTCCCTGGCCTTGGTGAGCCGGTAGTGGCGGGGCACGCGCAGGTCCAGGGTGTTCAGTCCGTATCCGAGGTTCTTCAGCCCCAGGCTGTCGTAGACCTCGGTGGTGACGAATCCGCCGTCCGATCGCTTATGGGCGAAGTAGCCGAACTCCTTGCGCTCCGGATGCCTGGCGCAGATGATCCACCAGTCCGCCTGCTCACTGAACGCCTGCCAGTGCTTGGTTCCGGTGATCCGGTACGCGTCACCTTCGTCATGGTAAGTGGTCTGCATACGCGCGAGGTTCGAGCCGCTGCTCGGTTCGGTGAACGCGAGCCCGCCGATGACGGGATGGGTGGCGAAGTCGTCGAAGACCTCCTTCTTCAGCGCGTCATCACCGCTGGCCGCCACGTTGCGGAGGAAGAGGACGGTCACGATCATGGTGTACATGCCCAGCGGCAGATTGCGCTCGGACATGATCTCGATGATCTCGCACATCTCCCGGTGGCTTTCCCGGCCGCCGTACTCACGCGGGATCGCCGGCAGGTAGATGCCCAGGTCGACCAGCTTGCGCAGAGCCTCCCTGGAGAGTGGTTCCTGGGGTAGTCGGGCGCTGTCGAACTCATCGATACTGCGCTGAAAATTGTCCAGGAAGTCGGACGAATCAAGTTCAACTAACAGGCTGCGCGGCACACTCATGGGAAGGGTCCCCTCTCAACTGGCAAAGTGGTTCCGGCGCTACAGCGCGCTCAATGCGGCTCGAAGATGGTCCGGAATACTGGCGGTGGTATCCGTCGCGTAGTCGAAGTGCACCATGACGCAGGTGCCATGGGCGACTTCGGCGCCGTGCTGTGTGGCGATCTGCTCGATGGTGACCGAGGTGTTCCCGACCTTCGCCACCTTCGTCTCGATGACGACATCGACGGAAGCGACGATCTGCCGGGTGAAGTCGATCTCGTACCGGCGCAGGATGAGCGCGAGGTCGCGCATGTTCGGTTCTTTGCTGAACAGCCGGAAAATCGGCATCCGGCCGTGCTCGAACCAGACCGGCACCGCGGAGTTGGTGACATGCCCGAGCACATCGACTTCGGAGAAGCGCGGCGAAATCTTCACTTTCACGTTCTGCCCCTTAGCGGTTGGTCGCCATCCTGGGTGGCGAATCGTACGGTCGCCCAGGCGACGGCCCGGGCAGCCTGCTCGTGCGGACCCTGTGTCAGAGCGGCGCTGCGCCGCGTAGTTCGGGTCTGATGAGTCCAGGCCTGAGATGCACGCGGGCGTATTCTCGCAATGTCGCGGCAGTGGTATGTCCGACCGTTCCCACCGGAAGTGCCGGAGGGCCGCCAACTCGGCCCCGGCAGAGGGTGTCAGGTGCGGCAGATTCCCCGTATAAATCCCCGTTTACCAGCAAGGCTGCAGCATCCTCCTCGAAGAGAGCAGCTTCCTCCTCGAAGAGAGGTCTTTCGCCGATGCGTGAATCCTGCATCAATCCTTGATCGTTGGCAAGTGCCGTCGGCCTCGTCCCGGCCCTGAGCAGGCAGACGAAAGGCACCTGACGGGGCGAAAGCCCGCATCAGGCGCCTCTTTTGGGGCCTCTGGAAGAAGCCGAGCTTCTTCGGGGAGTAGGAGACCAGGAGGTTCTTGGTCTGCTGGTGGTACACCAGGTGCACCCATGTTGACCAGCAGGAACGGCAGTTGGTTCGGATCCTTGGTGTGGGCTGGTCCGGAAATGGTCCGGATCTTGGTCCGGTCAGTCCTGGGGTGCAGGGGACGGGGTGGGCTGGGAAGTTCTGGGAATGACGGGGAGCGGGCTGGGCTGCCGGGTGGGTCCAATGTGCTGCACATGGGCAGCGTGCGGCCGTCCTCTGGTCGCTCGCTGCTTGCGGTGCAGGTGAAGAGTGCTGGTGCGGGACGGACCGTGAGGGAGCGCGAGACTGAATCGGTGCTGGTTCACCTGGTCACAGGCTTCGAAGCCGACCAGTCCCGTTTGACCATGTCCGCTGTGCCGGACGAAGGATGTCTGCTGAGGTCGAGGCGGCTGTGCAGGACCTCATCGAGGCTCACATGGAGACGACGTCGGGCGTCACGTTCCTCGCGAGCGACTACGTCGGTGTCGTCGGCCGTGACGGCCATACGGACAAGGCGGTCGCGAAGGGCGCGGGCATTCTCCGATCAACTGCTGGACTCGGTCAAGGGGCAGACCGGTCTCGACGGCGAGCCGCGCGTAGGTCCAACCGCCGTCGTGGGCAAACCCAATGCCACACCCAAGAGTGCACGCTCAGCGATTCAGGTCGGCGACGGCACGTAGCCTTTCGATGACGGTGTGCTTGTTCCGGCAGATGATGTAGCGGCGGATCTGCTGCCCTGCCTCCTTGTGGCTGGCGTGGTCGGTACCGTCCAGCGCGGAGTGGCGCAGGGCGGTGAACTGGGCCGCACCAGCGATCGTCTGGGCCCGCGACGAGCCCGACAACAACGGCAAGGGCTTCGTGATGGTGGTTGTGGGCTCCGCGGATGTCGCCCGCATCTGATTCGGCCACGTCTGCGCTGCCTGCCCGAGGTGTGTCCCCTCCATGTCGGTTCAGAGGCCGAGCCCGGCGATCACCGCCAGGACGGTCAACGCGGAGCAGATGCTCAGATTGACCGTCTTGTGTTCCCAGAACACGGCGACGAACTCGCGGATGGTGGCGCTGGGCCAGAAGTACTTCGCGGTCGGCGAGCCGATCACCTGCCCGTTGACCCCGGCCTGGCGGGCGGTCATGGCGGCGCGGAAAGCGTGGAAGTTGTTGGTCACGACCGCGCAGCGGTAGTCGGACTTGCCGGCTGTCATCAGCTCGCGGCTGAAGTGCAGGTTCTCGTCGGTGGTGCGGGAGCGGCGCTCCTCTTGGACGTGCGCGGCCGGGGCGCCCTGCCGGATGAGCCAGCGCGACATCGCCGTGGCCTCGGGGAGCTTCTCGTCCGGGCCCTGACCGCCGGAGGTGAGCAGGATCGGGGCCGGGCCACCGCGCGCGATCTGTGCGTCGTGGATCTCCAGGCCCTTACGCAGCCGGGAGGCCAGCAACGGCGGCACTCGCTCGCCGCCGATCAGACCGGAACCCAGCACGACGACGTAGTCCACATCGCCGCGGACTGTGATCTGCCCGTAGAGGAAGGCGTAAGCAAGGAAGCAGAGGAAGAGGAAGGCGATGTAGACGGAGAGAAGGAGCACAGCCAGGGCGACGGCCGCGTAGGCAGGCGAAACGTCCGTGTGTCCCGCCGACAGCAGCAGGAAGATCAGGCCGAAGACGGCCACGCCCAGCAGGCCGGAGAGCAGGTTGGCCAGGCTGCGCCCTTCCTTCTTGATCATGGTGAGCCCGTTGGCGATCAGAAAACCGCCGAGCGTCACCACGCCGAAGGCGGGGACCAGGAAGGCCAGCGTGTAGACCATCATGGCCAGGCCGTCGGGCAAGTGGCGGGCCTGGAAGAGCAAGGTGATCGAGAGGCTGATCAACGTCAGCCCGAAGAGCACCGCGTTGCGGAAACGCCGACGGTCCTGCCGCACGCTGAGGCAGAAGAGAACGAGGAAGAGGGCGGTCGGGACGAAGGTGAGCATCGGTACTTCGCTGTTCAGTCGATCGGCTCGGCCGGTGGACGGTGCCGTCATGGTGGGCGGGGTAATGGGCGTGCGGAACCGGGAAGACCGTGTCGGCGAACCGGCAGCCACCGTGTCCACGATCACCGCGTGCCTACGTGCCTACTACGTGCCTGGGGACACGGCACGTATGTCTTCCGGTGTCTTCCGGCGTCATCACTCCTTGTTGCGGTCGAGCCAGTCCTGGTTGATCTGCCACGCGTACAGGGTGGATCCGTCCGTGTAGGCGTAGTACTGGTCACAGCGGGCGGTCGCGTTGCCGGCGGCGGCCTTCGGGAACCACGTCGCCTCGATCTCCGGGGAGGGGGCGTTCAGGCTCTTGGCCGGCCTACACACCGAGGGCAGCTTCCCGTCCTTGAGAGTGGCCTTCACCAGCCGCTCACCGCCGGTGGTCTTCATCGCGTACTGGATCGAGGAGGCGTCGTCGGGGAGCCAGCGCGGAACCGAGGGGCGGTCTTTTTTCGCTTCGGCTCCGCTCGCGTACGAGGCCGTCTCCTGGTGCCGGTTGTCGAACCAGTCCTTCGCCGCCGGAACGGCGATCGCCGCGGCGATGCCCAGCACCGCGACGGTGCCGCCGGTGGCCATGACGACGGACTTGCTACCCATGTGCTTGCTCCCGATCCGGACTTTCCTGTCTGCTGCCATCTTGGATCCGGCGCGATACGAAATCGTCAGACTGGCGTACCCATTCGACATCCCCCTCAAGTCGGACACCCCGCTCCACAACCCTGAAGGTGCCGCCACCCTGACGGTTCCGGCGACAGCCGTGATCCCCCGTTGCCTCTGCGTACCGCACGATGAAGTGACCAGGTAGTCGCCTATCCAGTATCCAGGTAGTCCCCCCATCGTTGGATGTCCTCCGTGGTCCCCTCATGCACGGCACTACGTGCCGTATCAGGCAACGCTCGCCCTGTGCCCGGGCGTGTTCCTCGCCAAGGAGCATGGCCATTCGTCCCAGGCCCCGACCACGCCGGCCGGTCGCCCGCTACAGGGCTTGGTGGTAGCCGAAGAACTCGTGGTCCTGGTTGTAGCCACCGTGTCCGCCGCCGATCCGGGAGAAGTCGGCGACGAACTCGATGCCCTCGATCCACTTCACCTGTTTGAAGCCGAGCTGCACCTCGTTGCGCAGGCGCAGGGGAGCGCCGTGGCCGAACGACAACGGTCGGCCGTTCATGTCGTAGGCGAGCATGGTGAGGCGGTGGCTCATCTGCTCGATGGGGTGGGCGTCGTAGTAGCGCCACTTGTCCGGGCCGTCGCCCAGGGAGTAGAAGACGACCCACTTGGCCTCGGGTCTCGGCTTGACCAGGTCCAGAATGGTGCGCATGGACACGCCACCCCATTTGGTGACGCCCGACCAGCCTTGGATGCAGAAGTGCTGGGTGATCTGCTCGTGGTGGGGCAGGGCCCGCAGCCGGCGCAGGGTGAACGGAGTGGCGGCGATCCAGCCGCCGATGACCACGGCCATCGAGGCGAGGAAGACCCACAGGCCCGTCCAGCCGTCACCGCCGCGGGCCGCGTACATCTGGTTGAGGTTGCTTTGCAGGTCGGTGGTGAACACCAGAGCGACGTGGACCACGAGGAAGACCAGGAACCAGACGAGTACCAGGAAGTGCAGCGAACGCGCCGCCTGAATGCTCACCAGCTTGCTGATCCGCCTGAACCGGGTCGAGAGAGCCGGCGACATGCCCAGTCCGGTCAGCAGCGCCAGCGGGGCTGCGAGGAAGACCGTAGTGAAGTAGGAGAGCTGCTGCAGGCTGTTGTAATTCACCCAGGCAGGCGCGGTCGGCCAGTCCAGCGACAGGTAGCAGGTGGAAGACAAGGCCGTTGACCAGCCACAGCGTCCCCACGCCCAGGTGCCACCAGCGGGCCAGTCCGATCGAGTGCCGGAGCCCGGGCAGCCCCACCTGTCCGGGCAGGGCGATGGAGTCCTTCTTCGCCGTCCACAGCGGATCGGAGGGCACCGGCTTCTGGGCCCGGAACCACTCCCGGCCCGGTGTACTGTGCCTGGTCCAGTACAGGCGCGGGTGGTCGCCGATGATCTGGATCCCGGACCGGATGATGAAGATCATCAGGAACAGGTTGAGGAAGTGCTGCCAGCCCAGCCAGGCCGGCAGCCGGTGCCGCCGTGTGCGGGAGCAGTCGCGGCAGCGGCCGCTACGGGCCGGTCGGCTGTCTTCAGGGGACCTTCGGCCCCGTCACCAGAAGTGCGCAGGGGCCGACCGTGGTGGGGAAGGGACAGCGCCCTCAGCACGTGCAGGACGGAGGCGGGACCATGAACATGCCCGGTCCTCAGAACCCCCGCGGTCCCCGTCCGCCCGACCGGGAGCACCCCTGCGCAGGTGCCAACCCGCTGCGTCGGCTCTCCGACCGTATCGAGCGCTGGTTGTCCGCCTTGCTGCTGCTCGTAGTCATCGTCGGACTGCCCGTGGCATCGCTGCCTGCGGGTTGGGCGATGTACTCGTCCCAGATGCGCGCAGCGCACGCCCAGTCCGTGCAGCGGCACCAGGTCACGGCGTCGCTGACCGAGGACGCATCCGGGGGGACGCGTACCGTCGGCGCCGACGACCGGGCCAGTGCGCAGGTCCGCTGGACGGAGAAGGACGGCACGCAGCGGACGGGGACGGCGCTCGTGGCTCCCGGTATGGACGCGGGTGACACCGTGCGGGTCTGGGTGGACCGGGACGGAGGCGTCACGGAGGCACCGATGTCGCCGCAGAGCGCCGTGGCGATGGGCTGGCTGACGGGCGGCACGACGGCGGTCGGCGTGGTGACCTTGGCGGTCGCGGCCAGGGGAGGTCTGCGCCTGCTGCTGGACCGTAGAAGGTACGCGCAGTGGGACGCCGAGTGGAGTCTGGTGGAACCGCTGTGGTCCGCACGGTTCCGTGAGTGAGCGCGGGCCCGGGTGGGAAGGCCGCCGTACCAGTGCGGAATGCGGCGAGTTCCCGGGGCCGGGTGAGTTCTCAGGTCCGGGTGTCGTCGGTCTCGTCCGCCACCGGCAGCCGCTTGACGTTCTGGACCTCCATGAGGCGCGCGGCTTCGCCCACGTTCCAGTCCCGGCGTGCGCAGACCGCGGGAGCGGACATCAGCTCCTCCGCCCTGGCACCCCCGGCCTTGGCGCGCTCCCACGCCTCCAGGTGCGGGAGCGGCGCCGGGCCGGACGAGTCGGACCGATCCGCCGACTTCCGCAGCAGGTCCGCCTCGGAGTCCACCACGAGGACGGCACGCCGCCCTATGACGTGCGCTGGTCGGATACGCATGACGTGACGCTCGTGTTCCCGGGCCCCGACGCACACATCCAACACCTCGGGCACCGGCCCGAGAGCGGACATCCCGAAGCGGAGGCGTCCGCGTCCGACGTGCTGTCCCGCCGGTGGCTCGACCCCGGCGACATCGGATCTGGAAGAGCGACCGGCCGACCCTGACGTCGGCACGCTCACCGCGCTGGCCGCTGCCCTGGGGACCACCGCGGCCCGCCTGCGCGGCGCAGGCATGGACCGCCCGCCCGGCGAGGGCCAGGCCGCGTACCACCCCGAGCTACGGGAGCTGGGCCCCGACGAATGCCGGGACCGGCTCGGTACGCATGGTGTGGGGCGCATCGCCGTGCCGTCATCGGACGGGCGTTCGAGGTCGACCACGTGGACGAGGCGATGAGCGGCGGGTGGAGCGTGCCGGCCGTCGGCCCGGCCCGGGCGGTCACCGATCCCGACGCGGTGCGACGACTGGTCTGTTGACTGCACCAAGTTGGTGATCCGCTGGTGTTCCGGCTGGTGGGTGCCGAGGATCTCGGCATGTCCTCGTTTCATGGAATGTCCTCCGTACATCGGGATCTGATGGATGGCTGCGGTCGGTTGCCGTCGGTCGGTGCGGTGGTGAAGGGGGCGAGACCTTCGCTGTCGTGGTTCGTGGTCGATGCGGCTGGCCGTGAGGTCGAGCCAGTGAGCCGGTACCTGCGGGATCTGATGCGGGCGTGGTCAACCCGAAGACGGGCAAGGCCACGTTGCGGGATGGGTACGCGCCGCGGACGATCGCGCACGCGTTGACCGTGCTGCACGGCTTCTACGCCTTCCACCAGCACTACGGCCGGGGGCCGGTGGCCAACCCGGTGCCCGAGAGTCGAGACCGCCGGGCCCGGATGGCTGACCGCTCCCCGCTGGAGGCGCCGGTGCCCACCCGGCGGGCCCGGTTGCGGCCGAAGGCGCGGGAACGCCAGCCCCGGGCGATTCCGGATCGGCTGTGGGACGAGCTGTTCGCGCAGGTGGGATGCGATCGGGACCGTGGCCTGGTGGTCGGTCTGCCCGATCACGTGGTCCGCGAGGTTGTGACCGACGGAGAGAACCGCCCACACCGCCCCGAAGGTCGCCAGGGTCGCGATCTGCTCGATGGCGGTCATCGGGCACCTCCTGCTGCGGTCAGGAGACCGTGGTCCAGAATCAGGGCATGGACGTCCCCACACTGATGGAAGCCGCTTCCCTGCTGGTTCCTGAGAAGATCGCCACTGAGAACGACATCACGGTGAGCGACGTCTGGGAGTACCTCGCTCACGACGAGTGGGAAGTGGCCCTCGATCTGCTGGAAGAACTCGGTGACGTCCGCCCGCTTCCGCTCAGCTTCTGGGAAACCCTGGCCACCGCTGCCGAACAGATGAGGCTGGAGAAGAGCGCTGCCTGGTGCCACTGGCGCGGCTTCGAGACCCGCCACGGGATTCTCCGAGCCGACCTCACCCTCCGCCCTGCCAACGAAGCGCGACGCCAGACGCCCATCCCCGGCGCTGGCTTCCTGCGACCGATGTGGAACATCGGCAACCGGACCGCGACCGGCGAACCGGCTCTCAACATTGCCCGGCTCTGGGTGGAGTTCACGCCCTTCCTGGAGCCCGGGGGACATGCCTCGGTACGACTCGCGCCCCTGGACCCCTCGCAGTGGCAGCACCTTCAGCCCGGCCAGGTGATCACCATGCACGAGGACCAATCCGTGGCAGGCACGGCAGTTGTCCTGGACGTCCAGCCGCCCCCGGCCACGTTCACCACATAAGAACGAGCGCAGTCGCCCCGTGCCATTGGTGCAGAGAGAAGGACGAGTGCGCGCACTCCAGGCCCTGGGCAGGCGGTGAGCGCTCCCTGTGGGTGCTGATCGAGCCCAGGCGTCTGACGGGGCGACGCATGGCAGTTCGCCGTCGGCACACCAGCCGTCACCCGTTCGCCGAAACCGACATCCCTCAGGCCGTCCGTTCCGTCCTGAGCGACGCCGCCCGTCGGGAAGGCGCGGCACTGGACTTCCCCACCCGATGGCATCTGCAGTGGATACCGGAGCCGCCTGCCGAAGCCGAGGCACGCAACCTCACCGACCGCGGCGAGGACGAGGACCTGGCGCGCTGGACCTGCATCGGCGCCCGACGCACCGCGTGGGGCTGTGCGGGACAACCCCCGGGTCGATGCGCGGCGCCAGGTGACCGAGGGCCCCGCCCACAAGGTCCTGCTGGAGGCATCGCCGCAGGCCGACCTGCTGGTCGTCGGCGCCCTCCGACGCCACGGCCGGTTCGGGCTGCAGCTCGGCCGGGTGAGCCACGCGGTGCTGCACCATGCGAGCTGTCCCGTCGCCGTCGTTCCGCAGCGGGCGTGAACGGGTGCCTCCGGTCGCGCTTTCGGCCTTTCGTGACGGTGCGGGAGTGAGGACGGATGCCGGAGTGGACCTGGCAGTACGAGGGCTATGTCCCTGCCGCGGAGTGCTGTGCACGCTCGGCAACGGCTACTTCGCCACGCGCGGCGGCGCCCGAGAGCAGGGCCGGCCTGGTGCACTATCCGGGCACGTACTGCTCGGCTACTTCTTCTCACCCGTCGAACGGGCAGATCTCTTCCGGCGGCTCGGCTACGCACTCACCGACGAGACCTGGCGCGAGACCGTCGCACACTACTTGCCCGCACCAGCCACGGATCGACTCTCAGCGCCCTCGTCCACGGCTGGGTTCTCGCCCGCGTGCACCGCGCCGATGCATGGACGTACTGCCGGGACGCACTCGAAAGCGACGTGGCCGACGTGCAGGGCGGCACCACCGGTGAGGACATCCACCTCGGCGCCATGGCCGGCACCCTCGACCTGGTCCAGTGCGGCCTGACCGGTCTCGCAACGCGGGAGGACGCCTGTGGCTGGCCCCCGGTCCCGCTGCCGGAGCTGTCCGAGTACGGCTTCTCGCTGCGCTACCGCGGCCACTGGGGCGTCGGCGTGCGGCTGCGCCGCGGGCATCTGGTGATCACCGTGCCCGGCCCCGAGGAGGCCCCGGTCCGCGTGGTGCTGCCCGACCGGGCGGTCACGGTGGCGCCCGGTGACACGTGCACGCTCGCGTTGCGGTGCGACTGACCCGTCCGGACGGGCCGAGGTCAGTCGTGCGGGACGACTGCGACCGGGGCCGGGCAGTGGTGCATGACGGCATGGGTGATGTGCCCGATGCGGGACGGCCCGGCCGAGAGGCGGTTGGTGCGTCTGCCGATGACGACGAGCCCGGCGTCGGCCCCGGCATCCACCAGGTGGTGCGCGGGCTGTCCGACCACGGGTTGCTCGATCACGTCGATGCCGGAGTACTTCTCCCGCCATCGCCGCAGCGCGGTCCGCAGTGCGTCGGCTTCCCGGGCCGCCATGTCGGTCGGCGAGCCCAGGGCCGAGCCGAGGCCGTACGTGACGAAGGCCGGTGGGTTCCAGCCGTGGATGACCCGGAGCGGGGCCGCCCGCAGCGACGCGGTCTCGAAGGCGAACCGGATCACGTCCCCGCAGGCCCGGCTCAGATCCAGGCCGAGGACCACCGGGCGGTAGCGCATCGCTGACAGCGGCCGTCCGTCGGTCGCGGACACATGCTCGTCGACGGCGGTCGTTCCGGCCCGTACGAGCACGGTCGGCCGCTCGACGTGCGTGACGGTGGACATCGCGACGGAACCGATGAAGAAGCCGGCCAGTCTGCCCAGCCTCGCGCTGCCGAGGGCCAGCAGCTCGGATTCCTTTGCCACATCGCACAACACCTCCGGCGGCGCGCCTGTGAGGTGGTCCGTGGTGATCTCCAGATCCGGGTAGCGTTCACGCAGTTCGGCGGCAGTCTCACGGGGTACGCGCTCGGACCACAGCCGGGGTGCGTCCGTTCCCGCGAGCGGTGCGTAGGTGAGGGGCTGCCACTCCCAGGCGTGGACGAGTCGTAGCGGCAGGTTCCTGCGCAGTGCCTCACGGGCACCCCAGTCCGCGGCGGCGAGACTGGCGGGTGAGCCGTCCAGGCCGACGGCCACGGGGCTGGTCATGGTGCGCCTCCAGCGGGAGCTCTTCGACGGTTCCGCTTCCACGGTGGCCCGGCGGGGACGGTCCCGGTGAGGGGCTGCCGGGCCCATTCGCGGGCCGAACGGCCCTGTCCCGGGGCGTCGGGGAAACCCATGGTGGAGGTGTCACGCCGACTGTGGAACAGGGGTCCGTATCGAGGAGTCGTCATGGGGCATACACCGCGCATCGTCAGTGACGTGATGACCCAGACCGTGGTCTCGGTCGGCCGGGAGGCGCGGTTCAAGGAGATCGTCGAGACCATGGAGCAGTGGAAGGTGAGCGCCCTGCCGGTGCTGGAGGGCGAGGGACGGGTCATCGGCGTGGTCTCCGAAGCCGATCTGCTGCCCAAAGAGGAGTTCCGGGAGTTCGATCCGGACCGTCTGGAACAGCTGCGGCGCCTCGACGACACGCGCAAGGCCGGCGCGCTGACGGCCGGGGAGCTGATGAGCACGCCCGCCCTCACCGTCAACGCCGATGCCACCCTCG
>NZ_BBUY01000020.1:0-17070 GCF_001590865.1 Streptomyces sp. NBRC 110611 | reverse complement strand
GGACCGTCTGGAACAGCTGCGGCGCCTCGACGACACGCGCAAGGCCGGCGCGCTGACGGCCGGGGAGCTGATGAGCACGCCCGCCCTCACCGTCAACGCCGATGCCACCCTCGCGGTGTCCCACGAGGATGTGCAGGTCACCGTCGTCGACGGGGTGGCCACGATCAGCGGCCAGATCCGCGACACCTCGCTCATTCCGCTGGTGGCGCGCCTGATACGGGCCGTGGAGGGGGTCGTGGACGTCACCTTCGAGGTCACCGGCCCGGCTCGCGTCGGCGCGCGGCCGGCGAACGCACCGTCACCGGACGTGCCGTAGCCGGACGCCGGAACGGACCGTGCGGGACGAGCCGGCCGCTGTCGGCGTCCTGCTCTTCTGCGATGTGACGACATGACGGAGAATTCCGTGGCCAAGGCCAAGCATCAGGGCCGATCGGGGCTCCGCAGGAGCTGTGGAGGCGTGCCACGCCCGTGTGGCGGCGCGAACGCCCGGCACACAGGGCCGGTCGGACCCCACGCGGGTCGTTCGGCCCCATCTGCCCGGACGCCTTCGCTGCCACCGTATGAGGCAGAGGCAGGCACCGCGCGGCTCAGCGGCAGGAGGTTGTGCCATGACCACTCCCGGCCAACCGCCCCTGGCCCACGGGGCCCGGCCACGACCGGCGCTGCTCACGTTTCTCGGCGGGGTCGGCACGGTCACCGGCAGCAAATTCCTCATCGAGAGCGACCACGTCCGGCTCCTGGTCGACTGCGGTCTCTTCCAGGGCGTTGCCGACCTGCGGCGCCTCAACTGGCGCCGACTGCCGTGCGACGCGGACAGCGTGCACGCCGTGGTCCTGACCCACGCCCACCTCGACCACTGCGGCTATCTCCCGCGCCTGGTCCGCGGCGGCTTCCATGGCCCGATCCTGACCACCGCGAACACGGCACGACTCGCCGCGATCGTGCTGCGCGACAGCGCCCGTCTCCAGGAGGAACAGGCCGCCCACGCCAACGCACACGGATGGTCCAAGCACCGCCCCGCCCACCCGCTGTACACCACCGAGGACGCCGAGCGCGCCGTGCGCATGTTCGACGCCGTGCCCTTCGACGACCAGGTCGAGATCGAAGCGGGCACCACGCTCAGCTTCCACCGGGCCGGCCACATCCTCGGATCAGCGTGGGCCCACCTCACTCTGGAAGACGGGCATACCCTCGCCACCAGCGGCGACCTCGGACGGCCGGGACACGCACTGCTGAGGCCGCCGCAGCCGTTCTCCGGCGCGGACGTCCTCCTCATGGAGTCCACCTACGGCAACCGCCGCCACCAAGGGGAAGCGGGCCGTGAGGCATTCGCCCGCGTTCTGGAACGCACCATCGACCGCGGCGGTTCCGTGGTCATCCCGGCGTTCGCGGTCGACCGCACGGAAGTGGTGCTCCATGAGCTCGCGGCGCTGCGCGGGAGCGGACGGCTGCCCGCCACCGTGCCGGTGTTCGTGGACAGCCCGATGGCACTGGCCGCGCTGGATGTGTACACGGACGTGATCCGCGAGGGCTCGCCCGAGTTGCGGCCCGAAGTCCGGACGGCCGGTGCAGCGGCGCTCAGCCCCGTACCGTTCCTCGCCGCACGCTCGGTGCAGGAGTCGATCGACATCAACCACACCCGTGGCCCCGCCGTCATCGTCTCCGCGTCCGGCATGGCCACCGGCGGACGCGTGCTGCACCACCTCCGCAGGCTGCTGCCCGATCCGCGCAACACCGTGGTGGTGGTGGGCTTCGCCGTGCAGGGCACCCGCGCCCGCGATCTGGTGGACGGCGCTCGCGTGCTCAAGATGTTCGGCGAGTACGTCCCGGTGCGGGCCGAGGTCGCCGACATACCGCATCTCTCCGCACACGCCGACGAGGCACAGATCCTGGACTGGCTGCGTGCCGCCCCGGCACCACACGTCACCTACCTCGTGCACGGAGAGCCCGAGGCGTCGGCCGCCCTCAGGGACCGGATCGACCACAAGCTGGGATGGACCGCGGTCGTGCCCCGTTCCGGAGAGCATGTGCTGGTGCGCTGACCCGCCGCATCTCCCGGATACTCCATAACCGACCGCGGCCGTGGCGGCAGCGATGAGCAGCAGAGAAGTCGAAGTGTCGTTCACCGGTGGGGAGTCGTACCGGATCCAAGCTGCGCGGGCACGAGCTGGTCGTCGACCAGCCGGCCGACACGGGCGGCGGCGACAGCGGGCCCACGCCGGTCGAGCTGTTCGTCGCCTCTCTCGCCTCGTGTGTGACCTTCTATGCGGGGCGTTGGCCCCAGCCCGTACGGAGGCGCTGCGCGCGGTGGTGCGCCACTGCACGGTCCACAACTCGCTTCTGCGGCCGCCCGAGGTGTCGATCGATGTGGACGCGGCCTGACGTGCGGCGCGCGACGCACCGGCACGACGGCCCGAACCGCCCATACGGCCAGGGACCACCGGCCCTACCTCTGGTCAGGCACCGCGCGCACGGTGAGGACATGGACCGACGCGACGGCTTCCGGGAGCTGGACCGGCACGAGTGCCTGCGCCTCCTGTCGCTGGTCCCCATCGGGCGCATCGTGTACACGCACGACGCCCTGCCCGCCGTTCTGCCGGTCAACTTCTCCCTGGACCGCGACCATTCCGTGGTACTTCGCACCTCGGCCGCCTCGCGCCTGGCACACGCCGTCGACGGCGCCGTCGTGGCGTTCCAGGCGGACCGGTTCGACGAGGCCGCGCACACCGGCTGGAGCGTCATCGTCACTGGCCGGGCCACGCTCGTCACCGATCCGCGGGACAAGGAAGAGCTGCGTGCGGTCGGGCTCCGCTCCTGGATGGCCGTGCCCGAAGAAGCCTTCATCCGGATCGCCCCGGAGCTGGTGACCGGGTGCACCCTGCAGGGAGGCTGGGGAGGAGGGGACGAGCGGGACACTTCGCGCCTGGCCGATGTCCCGTGAGAGGCATCCCTCCCGGCCGGCCTATTGCGGCGCGGAAAGGGGAACGTGCCAGGTCAGGGTCGTCCCACCGGTGAGCGGGCGGGAAAGTTCCAGTGCGCCGCCCAGTTGCCCGGCTCGTTCGGAGAGGTTGCGCAGGCCGCTGCGGCGTCCGTCGGGCGGGATGCCCACTCCGTTGTCGCTGACGGTCAGCACGACATCTTCCCCGCCGGTCTTGAGGACGACGTCGGCACGTGTGGCCTGAGCGTGCCGGGCGATGTTCGTCAGCGCCTCCGAGAGCACCGCCACCACATGGTCGGCGATCTCCCGGGGCACCTGCGTGTCCAGCAGACCTTCCATCCGCAGGCCGGGAGCGAAGCCGAGCGCCGCGGTCGCTTCCCCGGCCGTCTGGACGACGCGGGTCCGCAGGCCGTGCCCCTCGTCGTGTTCGTGGAGGCGCAGGCCGAAGATCGTCGAGCGGATGATCTTGATGGTCTCGTCCAGGTCGCCGACCGTGCGAAGCACCCGTTCCGACGCGTCGGGGTGCTCGATGATCCGGGCCGCGCTCTGTAGCGTCATGCCCATGGCGAAGAGCCGTTGAATGGCCAGGTCGTGCAGGTCGCGGGCGATCCGGTCGTGGTCCTCCAGCGTCGCGATCTGCTCGGCGTCCCGCCGCCGGTCCGCCAGTTCCATCGCCACCGCTGCCTGCCCGGCGAAGCCCGTCAACTGCTCGGTCTCCACCGTGGTGAAGTCCGTCCCGTCGGATGCCCGGGCAAGCAGCAGCACGCCACGTACGCCGGTACCGGTGCCGATGGGCACCGCCACCGTGGGCCCCAGCCCGGCGAGGCGCTCCGGGGCGGCCGTCTCCCGCGCATCGTGGCAGATATCCGCACTGGTCAACGGGGTGGCGGCCGAGAAGGCCGCGCCGATCAGGCTGCCCTCGGCCGGCAGCACCAGGCCACGGTGCGCCTCCGCTCCCTTCCCGAGGGCGAGCTCGATCACCAGCGTGGACGTGTTCGGCATCGGCAGGGCCACCACGGCCAGCTCGGCATCGGCGATGTCCTTGGCCGACCCGGCGATCAGTCCGATCACCTCGCTCTGGGGACTCCCGGACAGCAGGCTGGCTGTGATCTCCCCACCGGCCTGCTGCCACCGCTCGCGGCGCCGCGCCTCCTCGTACAGACGGGCGTTGTCGATCGCCATACCAGCCGCCACGGCCAGGGTGGACAGCACCGACTCGTCCTCGGCGTCGAACTCGGCGCCGCCGCGCTTCTCCGTCAGATAGAGGTTGCCGAAGACCTCGTCGCGGACCCGGATCGGAACGCCGAGAAAGGTGTGCATCGGGGGGTGGTGGGCCGGAAAGCCGTACGAGGACGGATGCTGGGAGACCTTCGACAGCCGTAGTGGCTCCGGATGCCGGATCAGCTCGCCCAGGACGCCGTGGCCCGACGGGTACGGCCCGATGGCGGCGATCTGCTTCCCGGTCATCCCCACCGGCAGAAAGTGCACGATCTTCCGTCCGTCCGGTCCGAGGACGCCCAGGGCGCCGTATTCGGCGTCGACCAGCGCGACCGCCGTCTCGGTGACGCGCCGCAGCACCTGCTCCAGATCGAGCTCCCGGCCCACCGACAGTACGGCTTCCAGCAGGCTGTGCACCCGGTCCCGCGTGCCGCGTGCCGCGTCCAGCCGGGCCTGCAGCTCGTCGAGCAGTTCGTCGAGCCTCAGCTGGGGCAGCCGCGTACCGTCTCTCTCGGCGCTTGCCAACGTCGTCTCCTTCAAGGACCCCAGGCGGGAGTGGCCGACGGACACCCGCGGGTGCTTCTCAGTATGCGCCGGCCGTGCGGGGACGGCAGGAGCTGCGGTGATCCGCTGTCGTCTGCGGAAGCTGCCGACCGGGGGACTCGGTGGCACCCTGTGAAGCGGGGGCCGAAGGGCCCGTGTCCCGCGGCCCGGGATGCCGGAACCACCGGGGGACCGGCTTCCGGACCGCGGGCGGTGTGGCTCGGGGCAGGACAGGAGCGGCTGATGGCCGACACCACACGGTCCTCTCCAGAGGCGCCGATCACGGTCTTCCTGCTCGACGACCACGAGGTCGTACGGCGCGGGGTGCACGACCTGCTGGAGGACGAGCCGGACATCACCGTGGTCGGCGAGGCGGCCACGGCCGAGCAGGCCCGCGTGCGGGTTCCCGCGCTGCGGCCGCGGGTCGCGGTGCTGGACGTGCGATTGCCCGACGGCGACGGGGTGAGCCTGTGCCGTGAGCTGCGCTCCCGCATGCCCGATCTGGCCTGCCTGATGCTCACCTCCTTCGACGACGAGGACGCGCTGCTGGATTCGATCCTGGCCGGGGCCGCCGGTTATGTGCTCAAGCAGATCCAGGGAGCGGATCTGGTGTCGGCGGTGCGCACCGTCGCCGCGGGCCAGTCGATGCTCGACCCCGGGGCAACCACGATGCTCATGGCCCGGCTGCGCGGCGCGCAAGCGGCGGAACAGCAGCCGGAGCCGGAGGCGCTGTCGGGCCTGACTGCCCGCGAGCGCGAGATCCTGGCGTTGATCGGCGAGGGGCTGACGAACCGGCAGATCGGTCGGCGGCTCTACCTGTCCGAGAAGACCGTCAAGAACCACATCTCGCGCCTCCTGGCCAAACTCGGGGTGGAACGACGGATCCAGGCGGCCGTCATCGCGACCCAGGCGGACAGTGCCGGGCAGTGGCCGCAGGGCGCCGACGGCTCGCGCCGTCCCTACGACGGCTCGCGCTGACGGTACGGCCCGCCCGGCCTCGGTCCCAGGCCCCTTCGGCCCATGCGCGCAGGACCGGGGTCCATGACGCTGGAAGCAGAACCAGGCGGCGGAAGGTATCGCGATGGTGTGGGAAACGATCCGCAAGGGCGACACACCGGATGTGCTGCCAAATCTCGTCGACTACGCCCGGGCATGCTCCGATTTCACCTGGTCACGGGCGCGTGACGAGCTGGACGGGCTGCCCGGCGGTGCGGGGCTGAACATGGCCTACGAGGCCGTCGACCGGCATGTGACGGCGGGGCGTGGCGACAGGGTCGCGCTGCGGTGCATCGGTCGCGACGACGCCGTCGAGACGGTCACCTACGCCGAGCTGGCGCGCCGTACGCACCGCTTCGCGAACGCCCTGCGCTTGCTCGGCGTCGGTCGTGGCGACGTGGTGTTCACGTTGCTCGGCCGGTGCCCCGAGCTCTACACGGCCGTGCTCGGCACCCTGAAGAACACCAGTGTGCTGTGCCCGCTGTTCTCCGCGTTCGGACCCGACCCGGTCGAGCAGCGCCTGCGGCTCGGCGACGCCCGCGTGCTGGTCACCACCGCGACCCTCTACCGGCGCAAGGTCGCGGACCGCAGAGCCTCGCTTCCCAGGCTCGCGCACGTCCTCATCGTCGGCCCCGGTGCGGAGGAAATGCCCGGCACGCTCTCGTTCGATGTGCTGACGGCTGCCGCCCCCGACCAGTTCACCGTCCCGCCGACCTCACCCGAGGACATGGCTCTGCTCCATTTCACCAGCGGAACCACCGGTGCCCCCAAGGGCGCGATCCACGCGCACCACCCCGCGGGACGGGGCCCGCCACCTGCCCGCAGCGTACGACCTGTCGGCACTGCGCTTCGTCGCGTCGGTCGGCGAGCCGCTCAATCCTGAGGCCGTGGTGTGGGGCCAGGAGGTGCTGGGCCTGCCGGTCCACGACAACTGGTGGCAGACCGAGACCGGTTGCATCATGATCGCGAACTTCGCCGCCTGCGAGATCCGGCCCGGTTCGATGGGGCGGCCGCTGCCGGGCATCGAGGCGACGGTCCTCCAACGCGGAGAGGACGGCCGGGCGCTGATCACCGATGGCCGGGTGACGGAGGAGGAAATTCCAGGTGTCGAGGGCGAGTTGGCGCTGCGCCCCGGCTGGCCGTCCATGTTCCGGGGCTATCTGCACGACAAGGAACGCTACGAGGCGGCGTTCGCCGGAGGCTGGTACCTGACCGGGGACCTGGCCAAGCGGGACGAGGACGGCTGGTACTGGTTCGTCGGGCGGGCCGACGACGTCATCAAGTCGGCGGGCCACTTGGTCGGCCCCTTCGAGGTGGAGAGCGCGCTGATGGAACACCCGGCGGTCGCCGAGGCCGGAGTGATCGGACGGCCCGACCCCGTGGCCGGCAACATCGTCAAGGCGTTCGTCTCACTACGGCCCGGCGCCGAACCGACGGCCGCACTGGAACGCGAGCTGCTGGCCTTCGGCCGCCGACGGCTGGGCCCCGCCGTCGCGCCCCGGGAGATCGTCTTCGACCAGAACCTGCCACGGACCCGCAGTGGCAAGGTGATGCGCCGGCTGCTGCGCGCCCGCGAACTCGGCCTGCCCATCGGCGATCTGTCCACATTGGAGGGATCCGCATGAGCCCGGCCCGCGGCACCCGAAAGCGCAGGACCGCAACCAGCGCGGAGGAGGCGGCCCGGAACGGTCACCGCGGCGAGCTGCTGCGCGCCATGCTGCGCATCCGGCGCTTCGAGGAGCGCTGCGTCGAGCTGTACAGCGCCGCCAAGATCCGCGGGTTCGTTCACCTCTACATCGGGGAGGAGGCCGTCGCCGTCGGCGTCAACGAGGCACTGAGCGCCGAGGACGCGGTGGTTTCCACCTACCGGGAGCACGGCCACGCGCTGGCCCGCGGCATCACCGCCGAGGCCGTGATGGCCGAGATGTACGGCAAGGCGACCGGCTGTAGCGGGGGCCGCGGCGGATCCATGCACCTCTTCGACGCCGGGCGCCGCTTCTACGGCGGCAACGCGATCGTCGCCGGCGGACTGCCGCTGGCCGCGGGGCTCGCGCTCGCCGACGGGATGCGCGGCCAATCCCGCGTCACCTGCTGCTTCTTCGGTGACGGTGCCTACGCCGAGGGCGAGTTCCACGAGACGGCGAACCTGGCCGCCCTGTGGGGGCTGCCGCTGCTGTTCGTCTGCGAGAACAACCTGTACGCCATGGGCACGGCCATCGAACGGCACGAGGCGCAGACCGATCTGGCCCTGCGCGCCGCCTCCTACGGCATGGCGGCATGGGCGGTGGACGGCATGGACGTAGAAGCCGTGGAGCGGGCTGCCCGTCGGGCCACCGAGAGCATCCGGGGCGGTGGCGGACCGCACTTCCTCGAAATGCGTACCTACCGCTTCCGCGCCCATTCGATGTACGACCCGGACCGCTACCGCGACAAGGCGGAAATCGAGCAGTGGAAGGCCCGGGGCCCGATCACCCGGCTCATGGAGCGGACGCGCGAGGGCGGCGAACCGGTCGAGAAGCAGCTCACCGCGATCGAACGCCGGATCGCCGAAGAGATCGAGGCCGCCGTCGAGGCGGCCGAGCGGGCACCCGAGGAGCCGGTGGAAGACCTGCTGCGGTACGTCACCAGCGTTCCCACGGAGGTGACATGACGATGGCCGCCGACCGGCCGGAAGAGCGGAAGACGACGTACCGGGAAGCGCTGCGTGAGGCGCTCCGCGAGGCGCTGCGCGCCGACGACCGGGTCTTTCTCATGGGCGAGGACGTGGGACGGTACGGCGGCTGCTTCGGGGTGAGTCTCGGCCTGCTGGAGGAGTTCGGGCCGGAGCGGATCCGTGACACCCCGCTGTCGGAGTCCGCGTTCGTGGGTGCGGGGATCGGCGCCGCACTGTCCGGGCTGCGGCCGATCGTCGAGATCATGACCGTCAACTTCAGCCTGCTGGCCCTCGATCAGATCCTCAACAACGCCGCCACCCTGCTGCACATGTCCGGCGGCCAGCTCCCCGTACCCCTCGTGATCCGGATGGCGACGGGCGCGGGCCGACAGCTCGCCGCCCAGCACTCGCACAGCCTCGAAGGGTGGTACGCCCACATCCCGGGCATCCGGGTGCTCGCGCCGGCGACCCTTGAGGACGCCCGCTACATGCTGGCCCCGGCACTCGCCGACCCCGACCCGGTACTGATCTTCGAGCACGGCAGCCTCTACAACGCCACCGGGGAGCCGGCCCTGCCCACCTCACCGGTGGACCTGGACCACGCCGCGATACGCAAGCAGGGCACGGACATCTCCCTGATCACCTACGGCGGTTCGCTTCCCAAGGCGCTCGCGGCGGCGGACGAGCTGGCGGCCGACGGCATCAGCGCCGAAGTCGTCGACCTGTACGCTGCGGCCCCTCGACGACGAGGCCATCGCCGCCTCCGTGGCCCGTACGCACCGCGCGGTGGTCGTCGACGAGGCGTGGCGCACCGGCAGCATCGCCGCGGAGATCTCGGCGCGGATCGCCGAACGCTCGCTGTACGAACTGGACGCGCCGGTCGAGCGGGTGTGCAGCGCGGAGGTCCCCATCCCGTACGCCCGCCTGCTCGAACAGGCGGCTCTGCCCCAGACCGCCGGCATCGTCGCGGCCGCACACCGGGCGGTGGACTGACGATGGCCGAGTTCACGATGCCGTCGCTGGGCGCCGACATGGACGAGGGGATGCTCCAGGAGTGGCTGGTGCGGCCCGGCGACCGGGTCCGCAGAGGGGATCCGGTCGCGGTCGTCGAGACCGCGAAGTCCGCCATCGAGGTGGAGTCCTTCGAGACGGGCACGGTGGGGCGACTGCTCGTGGACCCGGGCACGACGGTGCCGGTGGGCACACCGCTCGCGGTGATCGAACCGGTGGCGGAGCCCGGAGCACCCGAGCAGCCGGAACCGGGGGAGAGGACGAAGAAGCCGGAGAAGTCCGTGACTCCCGAGAAACGCCGCAAGGCGGAGACGGCACGGCCGGTCCACGAACGTTCACACGGCGGCGAAGGTCCCCTGATCCGGCATCTCGCGGAGCGGGCCGGAGTCGACCTGGACACCCTCCACGGAACCGGGCACGGCAGGCGCGTCACCCGTGCCGATGTCGAGCGGGCCACCGCGGAACCCCGGTCGCCGGCCCGCGTCACTCCCTTCGCCCGACGGCTCGCCCGCGAACTGGGCGTCGATCTCTCCGGAGTAGCGGGTACCGGCAAGGACGGCTCGGTCCGCGCCGCGGACGTCCGGGCGGCGGCCCCCGGCCCGACGGTTTCCGTCGAGCCGAAGGGCGGTGGAGAGGTCCCGGTCCGTCCTGCCGAGGACCGCCGAGCGGTGGGCATGCGCCAGGCCATCGCGGGTCTGATGGCACGCGCCAACCGGGAGATCCCGCACTACTACCTGTCCACGACGGTCGATATGGCCGCCGCGGTGGACTGGATGCGTGAGCGCAACCGACGCAGCCCGGCCGGCGAACCGCTGCTCCCCGCGGCCCTGTTGCTCAAGGCCGCGGCCCGGGCGGCCCGCGAAGTCCCCGAGCTCAACGGCTACTGGACCGACAACCACTTCGTCGCGGGCGACGGGGTACGCCTGGGTGTGGCCGTGTCCCTGCGCGGCGGCGGGCTCGTAGCCCCTGTGCTGCGGAACGCCGACGCTCTCGAACTCCCGCAACTGATGGCAGACCTGAAGGACCTGGTCGCCCGCGCCCGGACGGGCAGGCTGCGCGGCTCCGAGGTGTCCGACCCCACCATCACGGTCACCAACCTGGGGGACCAGGGGGTGGAAGGCGTCCTCGGCGTGATCTACCCGCCGCAAGTGGCCCTGGTGGGCTTCGGCCGGGTCGTCGAACGGCCGTGGGCGGTCGATGGCCTGCTCGGCGTACGGCCCGTGGTCATGGCGACCCTGTCGGCGGACCACCGGGCCACCGACGGAGCAGTCGGGGCCCGCTACCTCACCACGGTTGACCGTCTCCTGCAGAATCCGGAGGAGCTATGAAGCGCGACGAAGCACTGGACGTGGTGAAGGAGTCGCTGGCCGAGATCGTCCCGGATGCCGACTTCGCCGCACTGGGCCCCGACGACACGTTCCGCGACGCGCTGGAGCTGGACTCACTCGACTTCCTGAGCTTCATCGAAGTCCTCGGCAGACGCACCGGGATCCGGATCGACGACGAAGACACCCCGAACCGCACCACACTGTCGGACAGCGCCGACTTCCTCGTTGCCCGCACGGAATGAGGAGCCACCGGGCGAGGAGCCGACCGATGAACGACCGCCCTCGCCGTGCCATGCCGAGGAAGGCGATTGCTGGAACGAGGTGAGGCCCAGATCCTCCCGGATGGCCGGGGCCAGTGGTGCCGGCAGAGCCCATGCCCAGAAGCACAGCAGGAACCGGCCGTGGCCAGCGCCAGCATCCGCGTCGGCCGCGCGGAAGCCGCCGCGCGGTCCGGTTGCCGGGTGGCGCTTCGGCTCATCGTGCCTCTTCTTCCGGGGAGGGACTCCCCACGGCTGTTCCTCCTGACGTGCGATACCTCCGAACGGGCGTAACGAACGGGGTGATCAGGTGCCGTGCCTCCGAACGGGCGTCACCATGCCCGGCCCCCAGGTTGCGGCGGGCGCCGGTCCCCGGATGCGGCCGCCTGGGGCCGCCGTGACGATGAGGGCATGGCTCCCGTCCCGCCTGCCGACCGTTTCGACGCCTTCCGGGCTCTCGCCGACCGGCGGGGGAGGCCCGGAGGCCCGTTGATGGCAACCCTGGCCCGGACCAGGGCAGGCACGGCGGACCAACCCGAAACCTGGGCGCCGGCGGTCGCGGCCGGTGTCGGCCTGCCGGCCGCCGCCGCGCTCGGGCCGGCCAGTTACTACGCGGACCTCGCCGCCCCGCACGGCCGCCGTCACGTACGGGTGTGCGCCGCCACGGCGTGCTTCGCCGCGGGAGCCGGCCGGCATGTCGAGCAGGTGGAGCGGGAGCTCGGTGTCCCCGTCGGCGGCGCCGCTGCCGACGGGGCGGTCTCGCTCCAGGCCGTGCGCTGTCTTGGGTACTGCTATGCCGGGCCCGCCGCCCTCGACGGCGACACGCCGTGCACCGGAGCGACGCTGACCGCTCAGCTCGCCGGGCGGGAGGTGCCGACGGCGCCGGTCATCCCGGCCTTCGACGGCACCGGTGACCCCGTACTGCTCGGTGGCGTCCTGGCCGGGGAGCCCGCCTGGCAGGTGTGGCCGCGGACGGTGGCCGCACGTCCTCCCGATGAGGTGCGGGCAGAGGTCGCCGCATCCGGGCTGAGGGGGCGCGGGGGCGCCGGCTTCCGGGTGGCGGCGAAATGGTCCGCGACGGGCCGGTCACCCGACACCGTGGTCGTCGCCAACGGGGACGAGGGCGATCCGGGCTCGTACGCCGACCGCCTGCTGATGGAGCGCGATCCCGCCCGGGTGCTGGAGGGCCTGGCGCTGGCCTGCTTCGCCTGCGGCGCCCGGCGGGCCGTGGTGCTGGTGCGTTCGGAGTACCCCCGCGCGCTGGCCCGGATGCGGGAGGCGGTCGAGAGAGCTTACGAGGACGGGCACTTCGGAGCGGCGGTGCACGGCAGCGTGGTGACGCTGGACGTCGAGGTCGCCGAGGGGGCGGGTTCGTATGTCGCGGGCGAGGAGACGGCGCTGATCGCGGGCCTGGAGGGTGGCCGTGGCTGCGCCCGTCCACGTCCTCCGTACCCCACCGACCGTGGCTTGTGGGATGCGCCGACGGTGGTCAACAACGTGGAGACGCTGGCAGCCGTCCCATGGATCATCGCTCATGGCGGCGCTGCCCATGCCCGGCGCGGGGTGCCCGGCGAGACCGGGACGAAGCTGGTCTGTCTGTCCGAGCGGTTCGCCCGCCCGGGCTGTTACGAGGTGGAACTCGGTACGCCGGTCGAACGGATCGTCACGGAGCTGGGCGGCGGTCTGCGGGGCGGTGCCGATCTGGCGGTCCTCCAGGTCGGCGGACCGCTGGGCGGTTTCCTCGCCGCCGCACGGCTGGACGTGCCGCTGACGCAGGCCGGCCTGGCGCACGCCGGCGCCGCCCTCGGGCACGCGGGCCTGGTGGCCTTCGACCGGGGCGTGGAGCCGCAGGAAGTGCTCCGCCATGTATGGGAGTTCGCCGCCGCGGAGAGTTGCGGCGCCTGCTCGCCCTGCCGCGTCGGCTCCCGCCGGGGGCTGGAGCTCGTGGGCGCCGGCCGGCAGCCGGGAGAGGAGTACGGGCGGTTGCTGCGGGTGCTGTCCGAGGCCAGCCTGTGTGCCTTCGGACGGCGGATTCCGGAGGCGGTGCGCAGCCTGGCCCGTGCGTACGGTGACCGGCTTGCGGGGTGGGACCGGTGAGGGTCGAGGTGGATGGCATCGGAGTGGAGGTGCCGGAGGGAGCCTCGCTGCTCACCGCGGCCCGCGCGGCCGGGGCCGAGCTGCCCACCCTCTGCCACGACGACCGGATGAGCCCGGCGGGCTCGTGCCGGGCCTGCCTGGTACGAGCCGACGGGAGCATCGCCGCGGCCTGTGTCACCCCGGCCGTCGCCGGGGCGCGGATCGAGACGGCCACCGACTCCCTGGGGGAGCTGCGGCGCGACGCCGTGGCGCTCATCGCCTCGTCCCTGCCGCCCCGCGCCCTGGCCGCCGAGGGCAGCGAACTGGCGCAAGCATGCCGGTCGTCGGGGATCGGTCCCGAGGCGGCCCGAGGAGCCGGCGGCCGCGGCGAGGACACCTCCCACCCGTACGTCCACCTCGACCGGGACCTGTGCATCGCCTGCGGCCGCTGCGTACGGATGTGCTCCGAGGTCCAGGGCACCTTCGCCCTCACCCTGGTCGGCCGGGGCGCCGACACCGTCGTCGCCCCCGGCACCGGCGGATCCTGGGCCGAGTCCGACTGCGTCGCCTGTGGCGGCTGCGTCGACACCTGCCCCACCGGGGCGATCACCGAGCCGGGCCCGGGGCGCGGGCTCACCTCCGCCCACCACGCGGCGGCCCGTACGACCCGGACCACCTGTGGCTACTGCGCCGTCGGCTGTTCCCTTGACGTCGCCACCCAGGACGGCGGCGTCACGGCGGTGCTGCCGGTCCGGGACGGCCCGGTCAACCGCGGGCACGCATGCGTCAAGGGCCGCTTCGCCCACGGCTTCCTGACCTCCTCCGAGCGGCTCACCCGGCCCTTGCTCCGCCGCGACGGCAGCCTGGAACCGGTCGGCTGGGACGAGGCGCTGAGCCGTATCGCCGAGGGACTGAGACAGGCCGTCGCCACCGGCGGCCCCGATGCCGTCGCGGCGATCTCCTCGGCCCGCGCGACCAATGAGGAGAACTACCTCGTCCAGAAGTTCCTGCGGGCCGCGATCGGCACCAACAACGTCGACAACTGCTCGCGGCTGTGCCACGCCCCGTCCGCCGCCGGTCTGACCGCCTCCTTCGGGCTTGCCGGCGGCACCGACTCCTTCGACGACGTCGAGCGCGCCGACTGCTTTCTGATGGTGGGGGCCAACCCGGTCGAGGCCCACCCGGTCGTCGGCGCCCGACTGCTGCAACGCGCGCTGCGCGGGGCCCGGTTGCTCGTCGTCGACCCCCGCACCGTCGGCCTGGCCACGGACGCCCACGTACACCTGCGACCCCGCCCCGGAACCAATGTCGCCCTGTTCCACGGGCTCGCCCACGTCCTGCTCACCGAAGGACTGGTGGACGAGGACTTCCTGCGCGAACGGGCCGCCGGGCTGCCGGAGTTCACCGAGCTGCTGGCCGACTACCCGCCCGCCCGGGTCGCGGACATCACCGGTGTCCCCGCCGCGGACCTGATCGCGGCAGCCCGCCGCTACGGATGCGCCGAGCACCCCGCCATCGTCTACGGGCTCGGCGTCACCGAGCATCTGCACGGCACCGACGGCGTACGGGCCCTGGCCAACCTGGCGATCCTCCGCGGGGCGGTCGGCACCGGCCGCGGCTACGGCATCAACCCGCTGCGCGGCCAGAACAACGTCCAGGGCGCCTCCGACATGGGCGCGCTGCCCGACACCCTGCCCGGCTACGGGAAGGTGACCGACCCCGTGGCCCGGTCGCGGGCCGAGGAGGTGTGGGGCGTACGGGTACCGGACCGGCCAGGACTGCGGATCCCGGACACGTTCGCGGCGGCCCGGGCCGGGGACCTGCGCGCCCTGTGGGTCATCGGGGAGGATGTCTGCGCCACCGACCCCGATACGAACCGGGTGGCCGATGCCCTGCGCGCCTGCCCACTGGTCATCTGCAGCGAACTCTTCCTCTCCGAGACCGCCCGTCACGCGGACGTCGTCCTGCCGGCCGCCTCCTGGCTGGAGAAGGACGGTACCTTCGTCAACTTCGACCGCCGGTTCCAGCGGGTCCGGGCGACCGTCGCGCCGCCGGGGGAGGCCCGCACGGACTTCGCGGCCGTGCACGCGGTGGCCGCCGCCATGGGCGTCGACCTCGGCTGTCCGACCCCGGCCGCCGCGCTGGACGAGTGCGGACGGCTCGCCCCCGTCTTCGCCGGGCTCTCGCACGAGAGGCTGGACCGCGAGGGGGCGATTCCGTGGCCCTGCCCGGACGCTGACCAGCCGGGCGAGGCCACGTTGTACACGGGACGGTTCGCCACCGCGGACGGGCGCGCCCACCTCGCGTCCTGCCCCTATCTGCCGCCGGGTGAGCAGGCCGACGACGACTACCCCCTGATCATGGTCACCGGGCGGCGGCTGACCCACTACAACTCCGGCAGCATGACCCGGCGTACGGCCAACCTCCTGCTGGACTCCACCGACCGGCTGGACCTCCACCCCGATGACGCGGACCGGTACGGCCTGCGGGAGGGCGATCCGGTCACGGTGGAAAGCCGCCACGGCCAGGCCCGGCTCCTCACCCGGGTCAGCCGTGCGGTGAGCCCCGGCCAGGTCTTCTGCGCGTTCCACTTCCCGTCGAGCGGAGTGAACCGGCTGACCTCGGATCACGCGGACACGGTCACGTCCTGCCCCGAGTACAAGGTCACCGCCGTGCGGGTGACCCCGCTCCCGCACCCGGTATGACGCAGCTGCTGAGAGGTAGGGCTCCGGCCCGGCGACGAACTTCTCCTGGTCTCCCGCACCGCGACCGGGCAGGAGATCCACGCCGCCTTTCCATGACGGCCGGCTTCTCACCGGCCTCCCGCCGGGAGGTCAGGGAGCGGCGCAGATGACCTCGACGAAGTGGCCGACCTGCTCTTCCGTCAGGTGACGCGCAAGATCCGCTTCACTGATCATGCCCACCAGGCGATGGTCGGAGATGACCGGAAGCCGCCGGATCCGGTGCACCTCCATGGCGCGGAGGACCTGGTCCGCGTCGGCTTCGGCATCGATGGTGACGGGCTTGCCCTGTTCGAGTGCGCCCGCGGTCATGGTCCTGGGATCCTTGCCCTTGGCGACACACTTCACGACGATGTCGCGGTCGGTGACGATCCCGTGCAGCCGGTCGTCCGGCCCGCAGATCGGGAGGGAGCCGATGCCCAGCTCGCTCATCCGTCGCGCGGCGCTCTCCAGCGTTTCGTTCTCCTGCACGCAGGTGGCGCCGGCGTGCATGATCTCTCGTGCCGTGGTCATGACCACTCCTCCCGCTTCCCCGCAGCCGGCCCGACTCGGCCGGGTGTCCAGGAAATGCGCGTACACAAAGGGAAATCCGCGTACACAAAGGCGAGGAGGACCACCCGCTTCTCGCGGGTCCCGATTGCGCGGTGCACGGTCTCGCTCCGCTGCTCCGCGTCTCCGATGTCCTCCTCGTCACTTTCAGTAAAGGGCGTCTTGCCCGATTCGGCATAGGGCCCAATGGGCATCCCTTCGGCCCAAGCGGCCCGGCCCCGGTGCGGCGGGCACCAAGGACGGCTATCGGGGGAAGACGGCCACCGGGCAGTGAGCGTGGTGCAGCATGGCGTGCGCGACCCGGCCCAGCGAGGTTCCCGGCGCGTGCGGGTGCTTGCGGGCACCCACCACGAGGAGATCGGCGTGCCCGGACGCCTCGACCAGCGCACCGGCCGGGGAGGGAACCTGTACCACATCGTCGCCGACCGTGAGGTCCGGGAACTCCTCTCGGACCTCACCGAGGATCCGGGTACTCGCCGCGGCCGCCGCCTCCGCGACCTCACGCACCGCCTGGACCACGGGCGCCGCGCTCTCCAGGTACCGGAGGAGTGTCCAGGCGCTCAGCAACCGCAGCGACGCCTTCCGGCGCCCTGCCAGCGTTGCCGCGAAGCGTACTGCCGGGAGATCGTCCTCGTCCCGTACGCCCACCAGGACGACCCCCTTGGCGGGCTGCTCGGAACTTTGCACCACCACTACCGGCCCTTGCGCACGGGCCGCCACTTTGAGTCCGACGGCACCCAGCAGCAGTGCGGAGAATCCG
>NZ_BBUY01000019.1:117095-128871 GCF_001590865.1 Streptomyces sp. NBRC 110611 | reverse complement strand
ACGACAACGTGGGAAGCAAGCCAAGCGCAGCGGACCGTCAGAGGACCAGCTGCCTCAGTACGTCCTCCATGGTCACCAGCCCGGACAGCCGCCCGTCGTCGCCGATCACCGCGGCCAGGTGGGTGCTGGAGCCGCGCATCGCCGTCAGGACGTCGTCCAGCGGCGTCGAGGCCTTGACCCGGGCGATCGGGCGCAGCGCCGAGACGGGGAACGGCAGCTGCCGGGGGCCGGCGGCCAAGGCGTCCTTGACGTGCAGATAGCCGAGGATGCGCTGGGTGTCGTCGACCACGGGGAAGCGCGAGAAGCCGGACTCGGCGGCGAGGCGCTCCAGCTCGTCCGGGGTGGTCCCCATCCGGGCGGAGACCACCTTCCCGACCGGCAGCACCACGTCCCGGACCGGGCGCCGGCCCAGTTCCAGAGCGTCCCGCAGCCGCTCCTGGGCGCGGTCGTCGAGCAGCCCGGCCTGCCGGGAGTCCTCGACCATCCGCGCCAGCTGGTCGTCCGAGAAGGTCGCCGCCACCTCGTCCCGGGTCTCCACCCGCAGCAGCGTGAGGAGCCCGTTGGCGAACGCGTTGATCGCGAAGATCACCGGGCGCAGTGCCCGGGTCAGCGCGACCAGCGGCGGCCCGAGCAGCAGCGCGGTGCGCACCGGCTCGGCCAGGGCGACGTTCTTCGGCACCATCTCGCCGAAGAGCATGTGCAGGTACGTGGCCAGGGTCAGCGCGATCACGAACGAGACCGGGTGGACCAGCGCGTCCGTGATGCCCACCGCGTGGAACACCGGCTCCAGGAGGTGCGCGATGGCCGGCTCGGCGACCGCGCCCAGCACCAGGGTGCACAGTGTGATGCCCAGCTGGGCGGCCGCCATCAGGGCCGAGACGTGCTGCAGGCCCCACAGCACATGGCCGGCCCGGCGGTCCCCGCGCTCCGCGTACGGCTCGATCTGGCTGCGACGCACCGAGATCAGGGCGAACTCGGCGCCGACGAAGAAGGCGTTGACGACCAGCGTCAGCAGGCCGACGAAGAGCTGGAGTGCGGTCATCGGCCGGCCTCCGTATCCCGCGCGTGGGCGTCGTCCGGCGGCGGGGCGTGCAGCAGCACCCGTGCCGCACGGCGGCCGGAGGCGTCGAGGACGTCCATCGACCAGCCGGCCACTTCCAGGTGGTCGCCGGGGGCCGGTATCCGCCCCAGTTCGGCGGCGATCAGGCCGGCCAGGGTCTCGTACGGGCCTTCCGGCAGCCGGAGGCCGATCCGCGCCAGCTGGTCGGCGCGGGCCGCGCCGTCGGCCTGATAGAGGCCGCGGCCGTCGGCGTCGGTGCCGGCCGGCGCCAGGTTGGGGGTCTCCAGCGGATCATGCTCGTCGCGGACCTCGCCGACCACCTCCTCGACGATGTCCTCCAGCGTGGCGACGCCGGCCGTACCGCCGTACTCGTCGATGACCACGGCCATGGTCCGTTTGCCGGAGAGCCGGTCGAGCAGCCGGTCCACGGTCAGCGTGGCGGGGACCAGCAGCGGCTCGCGCAGCAGCTCGGCGACCGGGTGACGGGGGCGCCGCTCGGCCGGGACGGTCAGCACGTCCTTGATATGCGCGACGCCGACGACCCGGTCCAGGTTGCCGCGGTAGACGGGGAAGCGGGACAGCCCGGTAGCCCGGGTGGCGTCGGCGACGTCCTCCGCGGTGGACAGCACGTCCAGCGCCACCACCTGCACGCGCGGCGTCATGACGTTCGCCGCGGTCAGATCGGCGAGGTTGAGGGTGCGGACGAACAGTTCGGCGGTATCGGCCTCCAGCGCGCCCTCCCTGGCGGAGTGCCGGGCCAGCGCCACCAGCTCCTGCGGGCCGCGGGCCGAGGCCAGCTCTTCGGCCGGCTCCAGCCCCATCCGGCGGACCATGTGGTTGGCGGTGTTGTTGAGGTGCCGGATGAACGGCCGGAAGGCGGCGCTGAACCCGCGCTGGGCGGTCGCCACCTTCCTGGCGATGACCAGCGGGTTCGAGATCGCCCAGTTCTTCGGGACCAGTTCGCCGACGACCATCAGGACGACCGTGGAGATCGCGGTACCGAGGACCAGGGCCACCGATTCGACCACCGTACGCGGCAGCCCCACCGCCTTGAGCGGCCCCATCAGGAGGGCGGCGATGGCGGGTTTGGACAGCATGCCGATGACCAGGCCGGTGACGGTGATCCCGAGCTGGGCGCCGGAGAGCTGGAAGGTGAGGCCACGCACCGCGTTCAGGGCGCTCTGCGCGCCCCGCTCGCCGCGCTCGGCGGCGCGCTCGAGGTCACTGCGCTCGACGGTGGTCAGCGAGAACTCCGCCGCCACGAAGACGCCGCAGGCCAGGGTCAGCAGGATCGCCACGCCCAGGAAGAGCAGCTCGGTCATCGAGTCACCTCCGTCCCATGGTCGGACAGGACCGGGAGGTTCGCGCTGTGTCGCGAGGGTGTTCGACGACTGGGAGGCTCGCCCATGACTGGACGCTCACACACCTTTCACCGGGGGAGGGGACATCCCATGGTAAAGGATCGGCAAAGTTGCGTGCATGCCGTACTGGATCCCTCCGGCGAGGGCCACGGGCTCAGTCGAGGTGCTTGACCCAGCGGCTCCACTGCGGCTCGGGTGCGTACCCCGCCGCGCGCCACGCATGCTGCGCCGGCTCGTTGCGGTCCAGCACCATCGCGTCCCCGCGCCGGCCGCCCAGCGCACGGAACCGCTCCTCGGCGGCCGTCAGCAGCGCGCTCGCTATGCCCTGCCGACGGTGGTCGGGATGGACGGCCAGCCGGTACAGATGGCAGCGCCAGCCATCGAACCCGGCGATCAACGTGCCCACCAGCTCGCCTCGCCTCAGAGCCAGCAGCAGCGACTCGGGATCGCGGGCCACCAGCCGCGCCACGCCGTCGGGGTCGTCACTGATGCTGGTGCCCTCGGCCGCGGTCTTCCAGAAAGCGAGCACGGAGTCGAGGTCGTCCGGCGTCGCGGGCCGGGTCAGAAGATCACTCATGCCACGATCCCATCACGGGTTCGCTGCGCTTGGCCGGCTTCCCACGTTTTTGGCCTCCCGATGCTCGTAACGGGTACTTCTGTGACGGGCCTGAGAGTGCCCCGCCCGGAGACGGCCCGGACGGGGCGGGGTAGAGCGTTTAGCGGTTCCGGATCACGTCATCCGGGGTGGGTCCCGCGCCGAGCTTCACGGCATGGTCAGGGCAGGCGTAGAGCGTCGTTCCCGGCCCGCTGGTGCCCTGGATCCACCGGACGGGGACCGGGGCGCGAGTGAGCGTCTTGCACTCGACGCAGAGCGCGACGCGACCGGACAGGGCGGCTCGGGGTTGGTCCTCGGCGGTCATGCGCTCACCGCCCACCGGTCCGTGAGCGATCCGGGACCGTACGGGTAGTCGATACCCATCGTGGCGAGGGTTGCCGCTACTCGCCGTTCCCGCTGTCGCTCGCGTTCGTGCCGTTCCTCCCACGCGGCAAGGTACGGAGGGATACGGAACTGTTCTCGTGGAGGTATCGAGCGGGCGAGGACGTGCAGCGGGATCGGGCACGTGCAGATGACGGGCAGGGCGGGCTGGTCGGCGAGATGGGCAGCGCTATGGCGTCCGGGCTCGGGCCGACGGGTCCAGGGCAGTAAGGCGAGCACCCAGTAGAGGGCGCGGGCGATAGCATCGCGCATGGTCGTTTCAGCTCCTGTGTAGCTGTCTCGGCAAGCCCCGGCGGACCGCGTAGGACCGGTCTTCCGGGGCGCTTCGTTTTGTCGCTTCGTAAGACAGTAAGGCAACTGGTCTAACTGGTCTACCTAGTCTATGAAGTCTACTGGTCTAAGTCGCCGAGAAATTTTCCGTTGTCTACGCTTCGGCTCATGCCTGATCAGCCGCAGAATCCGCACGCGCCGCACGCGCCGTACATGACGGTCCTTGACGCGCTCACGGCAGAGATCAGGGCGGGGAAGTTCAAGCCGGGCGAGAAGATCCCGAGTGATGCCGAGTTGGTCCAGCGCTTCGGGGTGGCTCGGATGACCGCTCGCCGAGCCGTTGGAGTGCTCCGGGAACGGGGGCTCGTCCGGACCGAGTGGGGGCGCGGAACGTTCGTGATCGGTCCTGCCGAGCAAACCGGCGAGGGCGAGAGCGGCGAATAGCGACCGCCTGCGGTCAAGGAGGGTCTTCCTGGCTGGACGCGATCGGGTGGTCCCATGGCAAGCACGGGGGCGACGGAGCAGTCAGTCAGGAAAGCGCCAGAACGGGGAAAGCTCCGTCCGCACGCCAGGGGGACAGTGCGCGGACGGAGCCGCTCAGGGGGCTACCTCAGGCAGTCCATGACGCGCCGCAATCCAGGCAGCTGTAGGTCTTTCCGTCGTACGTGACGACGCTGCAACTGCCGCAGCGAGAGCAGCTGGAATTGCGGAGGATGAGGGCGGATCGGATTGCCGTACATAGGCGTTGAATCACACTTGCCTCCTCTTACGCGTAATCGTCGAGGGCGCCTCCGTGCTGGTCCTGCGGCCAGGCAATCCGGCAGTCCAGGCAGGTGAACCGCCAGAAGAAATACCCGGTGTCCGGGTGTCGTGCCTCGGACAGGATGATGGAGATGCCCCCGCACTTGATGCACCGAACTGGCGGTTGCTGCCGGGGGAATGGGCGGAACGCATCACTCATGGCGTCACCCTGGCACAGTCGCCCCCTCCGCAACCGGCCAAACTCCCTTCTGTTGATGGTGGTGGGACCCGCCCCTGCTGGGAACACCCAGGGGAGCCGTCACCCGACAGGGGCGAGGGTCTGTGGCGGTCGCCCGGAACTGGGCGGGACCGGACGACCGCTTCGCGCTCCTCATGTAGTCCCCTGCCCATCACGGAGGGACTGGGGCCGTCAGGGGGTTGTTAGGGCCCTCTACGGGGAGCGCGCCCGGCTATGGACTAGCCGGGGGGCTCGGGGGTGTCGTTGTGGGAGCCGAACTTCCGGTGTTCCTGGATCTTCATGCCGGCGATGACGGCCAGCCCGAACTCCGCCTGATCACGTGCCCGCGACCGCTCCGCAGCCAGCGCTGCACACCGCTCACAGCCCTTTACGGGCTCCGGGTCGAGGTCCCGGGGAATGTACGGCCACGGAAGCTCTACGGCCTTCTCCTGGTAGCCACTCACCAGCGGGTCACCGCCTCCGGCATCGACTCCAGAAGCGCCGCCAGGTGCTCAGCGTCCGCGATGGGCATCGAGGGCGGGGCGATCCGGTCGGGGCCGTTGCGGGTCACCGATACGAGCGACGGCTCCAAGTTGAGGCCCACTCGCCGGAACGCCCGGTCCAGGCGCTCTCGCACACTCGCCGCCGGCCATGCCATCTTCGCTGCCATGATTACGCTCTCTCGTTGGCCCGTTGGGTGGTTCCACCGTGCCGGGGCAGACGTAGGCTGACTAGGGGAGAAGTGTTTCCAACGCCTTTGGAAACGTGAGGGGTTGAACGAATGAGCGAACCAGCCAACGGACTCCAGTGGTTAGGCCGGGAGGTCGAAGAAGCACTCCGCCACAAGGGAGCCACGCAGCAGGCGCTAGCAGATGCGACCGGCTACAAGGCGCCGTACGTGTCGAAGGTCAAGAGCGGCAAGGCCATGCCGTCGCCTGAGTTCGCTGTGGGGTGCGACAGGTTCTTCAACACCAGCGGCTATTTCGCCCGGCTGCTGGCCAAGATCAGTGAACGAGGACACCCGGACTGGTTCGTCCCCTACCTGGAGCTGGAGAAGCGCGCGGCCAAGGTCGAGGACTACAGCAATGCGCTTGTGATGGGCATGTTGCAGACTCCGGACTACGCGGAAGCGACCTTCCGTGCGGTACACCCCCGAGAGACCGACGATCAGATCAAAGCGCGCGTCGAAGCCCGGTTGCGCCGTCACGACGTGATGGACCGTGAGACTCCCCCGCTGTTGTGGGTCATCCTGCATGAGGCTGCCCTACGTACGGTCGTCGGCGGCCGGGCGGTGATGGCCGCCCAGCTAGAGCATCTCGTGACAGAGTCGACGTCACCCCACATAACGCTTCAGGTCCTCCGCTTCATGGCGGGTGCCCCCGCTTCCTCTCTACCGTTTACGCTGCTGACGTCAGGTGACGGGGCGACAGTCCTGTACACCGAGACTAGAAACCAGGGGCACGTGAATGACTCTGCGGCTGCGGTAGGCAGTGCTCAGGCGGCATACGAACAACTGCGCGCTGTTGCTCTCTCGCCTGAGGAGTCGGTGTTCCTTATCCGTGAGATCGCAGAGGAGTACGCAAGATGAGCAACACCCCTGGCCCTGCTCCCGTAACGGTGTGGATCAAGAGCACGTATAGCGGTGGTGAGGGTGGGCAGTGCATCGAGTGGGCGCCCACCGCCGCCGCTGCTACCGGCGAGGTTCCCGTTCGCGACTCCAAGTGCCCGCACGGCCCGGCGCTGGCCTTCCCGACGTCCTCCTGGTCGTCGTTCGTGACCAGCGTCAAGGACGGCGTGCTCCCCACCACCGTCTGACCTCTCACGGCACTCCGGCCCCGCTACCTGGCGACAGGTGGCGGGGCCTACCCGTGTCCGGACCTACCAAAAGCCCCGCAACCGCCCAGCAGTAGGACGGGCACGGGGCCAGAGCGGTTCGGGTCAGAGCCGGTGGTGGGCGGGGCGCAGGTACTACGGGTCAGTCCCAGATATCCGAGTCGTCATCATCGTCAGCCGGCGGGACCAGGCTCACGCGGGCACTCGGAGACAACCCCAACTCCCTTATGTACCGTGCGAGTTGTGAGCGGTACTGCGCTGCGATGGTGGCGGCGCCGTTCTTCACCGTCCCCCGCTCAGCGGTCACCATGAGCCCGCGCTCGGACAGATCCCGCTCCGCCTGGTCGATACGGGCGACGCACACGCACAGATCTTTCACGGTGGTGTGGTCCACCTCCCCGACCCCGGCGGACACTTCGAGGATCGGCACGACGCGGCGCCACTCGGCCGAAGCGACTTCCCGACACCGGGCGTTCGCTGCCTCGACAGCAGGGTCGAGCGACTCCTTGAACACCCCCTTCCAATCGGGCTCAGCGAGGATGGCGCGCGGGACAACCACGCCTTCCTTGACTGCAGTCTTTGACGGGTTGCCTTCTCTCCTTCGCTGGATTGCTGGTTTGGGTCGGTATCTGTCTGCCATTCATTCTCGCTTACATGGGTAGAGGCACTTTCGAGGCTGCCAAACTTCGCCTCAGCACCGGCGCGAGTTTATTGCCTCCCTGCCGCTCAATCGAGAAAGGTGGTCGGGGTGGGTGCCTGGTCATCGCGGCGAATTCTCGCGTGATTCGCGTCGCGAACGCGCTTCGGCGGCGAATCCGCCTGGCTGATTTCGCGCTGTTTCGCGATTATGGCAAGTCACGCACAGCGAGCGAAGATGCTTTGCTGCATCCGGATTCGCCTCACCCTTTGCGATCAACTCGCGTCTACTCAATGGGAAATGGTCGGCGACATTCGCCGCGCGACCGCACAGCACACACCACGGATTGGCGTACAGAAATGCCTTACGAATTCGCTGCCATTGCGTCGTGTATACCGCACCACCACGTGACGCACGACCCTTGTTCGCTTGTCGCTGGTGATCCTTGCAGCGTCCACCCGTGATCAGCTCGGGGCACCCGGGGACTGTGCAGGGGGTACGGGGTTTCCTTGGCATAGGGGGCTCCATCGGAGGGCCGGGGGCTCATTTCGAACCCCAGGCCTATAGGGGTTACTTGGCAGCGTTCTGAATCAACACGTGCGCCCCAGCGACGGGGAATGCGAATCCGACGCGCATGGTGCCCTTGACTGCCACGCGGTCACTGGTGAAGTAAACGGACTTGTCCACGTCCAGGCGCGTGCCCTCGCGAACGACGGTCAGCATGTCGGCACGGCTGATTCCGTAGACCACATCGGCCGGCGCATACGGCGATACGAAAACCGGACGCCCGAGAATCTGCCGCCGACCCTCAGCGGTCAGATCGGCGTTCAACAGGCTCCGGTTCGAGTTCGTTTCATCCTTCAGCTTGGCCAACTCCAGCGCCGTTGCAGCGCTCATGACCCATGCCGTGATGTTTCCGCCAGCAGCCTCAGACAACGACAGGGCTTCTTCCAGCGGGTCTAGATCCTTGTAAGCGACGGGAGCGGACACCTTCGATATGCCGTCCAGCGCGGCGAGCCCCGAGGGGTTCGGGGAAACGAGCTTGTTCAACAGTGCATTGTCCACGCTGTTGGCGATCTGGCGAGCAATGGAGCGGCCGACCTGGTCACCGGCCGATGGTGAGCTGTCCTCCGCCATTTCCCGGCTGATGACCGTCAGCCCGGCAAACTTGGCCGGGGTCACGATGATTTCGTCGAACTTGACATCGGACGGGGTTATTTCCGCGCCCTCTTCCACGGCGCCGACCGTGACGTCAGATGCGAGCAGTGGGACACGGTAACGCGTGCTGCCGGTCTGAACGATGGTGCCCACCTGCATGGCGAGCGATAGTTCCTGAACGGGCTTCTCGACCAGCGCCCCGTATTCGTCGGGCAGAATCCCCTGAGTTCCGGGCGTGTTGGTGTAAATGGACATGCTTTCTCTCCTCTTCGGCGTGTCGGACTGGTTGGTTCGGTGTGTCAGCCCTGGTGTCCGCGCAGTGCGGTTTTCCAGTCGGGCGTGTCGTCATTGCTGCTGCTACGCGACCCGCCGCCAACGTCACCCCAACCGGTCGGACGTGCAGCAAGGTTGGGGCGAGACTTCAGCAGGGAATCAACGGCAGCAGAGACCTTTTCGGCGTCAACGTCACCGTCTTCTCCGAGCAGATCGGCAATCTGATGCTTTCCCAGGTCGAAAAGGTCGGAGGGAACGTCGAGACGCTGTGCTGCCTGGCGCTCGATCTCCCGCAGCAGCATCGCGTCAATACGCTTCTGTGCCGTCTCCAAACGGCTGTGCGTTTTCTCTAGCGCCTGCCGGTAGCCCTCCTGGTCAGACTGCCCGCCATCGAGCGCGGGGCTCTCAGCGGACGACGTAGCGGGCTTCCCGTCGGGCTCGTTGTGGTCGTCCTGATCGTGAATGTTCTCGGTGGTGTCCATACGTGGTTGTCGCCCCGCCGGCTGGTCGGGACAGCGCTCCTTTCAAAGTTGTCGGGCATGAAAAAGCCCCCTGTGACTCGTCAAGGGGACGGTATTGCTATGCGGCTGCTGGGCTCTGTGCCCTGGTCGGCCATCACAGCAAGGAGAGGGAGGTGACGCGGTGCTGTTCTAGGCGTCTGTCTCTCTTCTTCTTAGTTTTTTCTATGTGTTCTCAACAGATAGTAGAAATCGTCACCCCGTCACCTTCCTTTGCGCTGTTGGGCTGCCCAGCCCTGGCAGGCTGTCGAGCAGTACAGGGGTGGACGCCCACGGCCCTCGTAGGTTGCTGTGTGCAGGCAGCCGGGGCGGGCACACGCAGGACCCTCGTACGACCCCTGAGCGGCCCGCAGTGCCTCGTTGATGAACGGGTGGGCCTCTGCCGCTCGGGGGTCGCCTTTCGCTGCCAGCGCCCGCGCTCTGCTCTCTGCTCGTTTCAGCAGGCTCACGAACGAGCCGTGTTCGGTGGTCATCGCATCTCCTTGGATGTCTCTCGGTTGCCGGACGGTCGATGCCATCTCCCGAAACAGGTAGGGACCAGAGATGGCCCGCACATCCCCGCAATCCAGCCATTACGGACTAGTGATCTACGTCTCACTTCTCGACTCCTTGTACGGTTCTTGCTATCGGTTCGTAGAGATCGGCGGCTGTTCAGTGCCCGCGTCCCGGGCATGAGAGCGCCCCGGCAGTCTCCGTGACTGTCCGGAGCGTCTCCGGGCTGCTGGAGCCGCTACGCGGCGGTTGCAAGCGCCTGAGGGGTCAGGTTCCGGTGCGCCTTCGCTCCCGAGGTTGGCGCGTGGTTCGGACGTTGCTCGTCTGCAAGGTCATCGGCAACGGTGGTCGCTTCCTCGATGGCGGGGTCGAGGTGTCCGGTGATGGCGAACTCCACCCGGCGCAGATCCAGCTTCCGCCATCCTCCCTTGATGCCGGGCTTGATCTCCAGGCGTGCGCCCGCCTCTATGAGCATGGCACGCTTGCCTTCCGTGTCGGCGGCATGCCATTCGTCGGCGAACGTGCGGCCGGTGTGCGTGACCTCGCGCCGGGGCTCGGTCTTCTCCCTCGACTCCAGCTCGGCCAGGCGTGCGTCGAGGGCGTCCGCCCGACGCTGCCACTCGGCTTGTGCTGCCTTGGACTTCTGCCGCCCCTTCTGAGCCTGGTGTTCGGCGAACTCCACTGCTGTGGCGTCGATTTCGGGCTGGGGATCGTATCCGGGTATCTCTGTCACGCGCATGAGCGGCACCGGTCCGGCCTGCCGTAGAAACTCGTCGGTCACGTACTCGTCGACCCACGCGGCTCGGATGGTGACCGGGGCCGGGCAGTACGTGCCGTACTTGTACGAGCTGCACCCGTAGGTACCCGACCGCTTGTTGAGATACATGCGGGACTCGCACCCCTTGCAGTGGATCACCCGCAGCAGCAGCGCCGTGGAGTCCTTGCGCGTCGGCGCCGTCTCCGCCGTGGGCTTCGGTGCCAGTAGCACACTGATCTGGTCGAACTCTTCCCGGGTGAGGATCGGGGTTTCGGCAGCCATGACCGGGTTGCCCTGGTCGTCACGGACCGGCTTGCCCTTGTGCAGCTTCCACCCCAGCAGCAGGGGGCTGGTCAACATTTCCACGATGCGCTGACCACGCCACGGCGTGGGCTTCCGCTTCGGCGCGTCGGTCGCCGTGTCGGCGTCGGCGGCGCCCTTGATCCGGGCTTTGTACGCCTTCCAGTGCTCGGAAGGGGACAGCACCCCGTCCTTGTTGAGCATGAGCGCGATAGCGCGCGGGCTCTTGCCCTCCAACAGCGCCGCGACGATCCGTTCGATCACCTCCACAGCCTCGGGATCGGGCACCAGCGTCCACCCGATCCCACCGTGTTCCTTCGGCATCGGGGCGGGCAGGTAGCCGTAAGGGGAACGACCGCCACCACGCCAGCGGAGCTGCATTTTCCGTATCGCTGCTTGTGCCCCGGTCACCCGGTCTTTGATGCTCTGTGCCTCTACCTGCGCGGCAAAGGCCAACATCATCATCATGAGCTCGGACGTGGGGTCCATCGGGTTGCGGAAGTCGAAGACGAGACGGCCCCCGCCGATCCCCTCGGCGAACACGAGCATCTTTCGGTGCTCGCGTGCCCACTTCGCCAGTTCGTGCATGTCGCCCATGGACCGTATGGCCCGGTCGAAGCGCCACCACACCAGCGCGTCAAAGTCAACGGGGCGGGCGAGCCATCCGCCGAGCTGCGGACGATCGAACGGTCCGACCTTGGACGCGCTGACGTCCAGGTCGACGGCTTCGCGGAGTACGTCACCCTCGCCGAAGTCGATCCCGAGCGCTGCCGCCGCTATGTCGTCGGCTTCGCGCTGCCTCTCCGGGCTGGTCGTCTCATCCGTCCGGACCGACAGACGGATGCACCGGACCCCGCGCAGGGTCTTGGCGAACACAGTTCCTACAGTCGCATCACTCTCCATGGGCTTTACTGGAGAGCGGAGGGTTCCAGTACCGGTGCTGACCTGCGTAGATGCTGCTGTATGCCTCTTCATGGGCACTGTAGGGACCGAAGGTGTTCCTACATCGTTCTTTTCCATGCCCCCTGTGGGGACCGGTGAATTCCCGGACTGCTTGACCTGCCCAGATGCCGCCATGGGGCGATCACTCCAGAACTATGACTCTGGAGCATCGGGGCCGTCCCGCCGTGGTGGTTTCTCG
>NZ_BBUY01000019.1:52734-116545 GCF_001590865.1 Streptomyces sp. NBRC 110611 | reverse complement strand
GCGCAGCGGCAACAGCCCGCCGCAGGCGCAACGGCGGGAAAGCCAACAACGTGGGAGGTCAGCCAAGCGCAGCGGAATGCCAATGGGGCGCCCGCGCCCGGAACACCCCCGGCCGCAGTGCCCCCGCGCCCTCCGGGATCCGGCCGAGGAGGGGGGCGCCGGCGGCGTCGGGGAGGTCCGCCAGGTTGCAGTGGGCTGCCAGGTCGGGGGCGGCCGGCCAGCTGCCGATGATCACGCCGGGGCAGTCGAGGCCGTGGGCGCGCAGGGCCAGTGCGGTGAGTGCGGTGGCGTTGAGGGTGCCGAGACCGGCCGGGGCGACCACCAGGACCGGTGCGTCCACCAGCCGGGCGGCGTCGGCGAGGGTGTGGCCGTCCGCGTCGAGGCGGACGAGCAGGCCGCCCGCGCCCTCCACCAGGACGAGGTCGTGCGAGGCGGCCAGCTTGGCGGCCGCCTCGGCGATCTCCTGGGGGCCGACCGCCGGCAGACCGGCCCGTCGCGCGGCCGTCGCGGGTGCCAACGGCTCGGGGTAGCGGGTGAGTTCGGCGGTGGTGACCGCGCCGGCCAGCCGCTCGACCTCCGCCGCATCTCCTCGCTCGTGTGCCGCGACGCCGGTCTGGGCCGGTTTGAGCACCGCCACCGACCGGCCCCGGGCGAGGGCAGCCGCGGCGATCGCGGCCGTGGTCACGGTCTTGCCGACCTCCGTGCCGGTGCCCGTCACGAACAGCACTGCCATGGTGCCGCGCTCCTTCAGCCTTCGCGTGCCGCGGCACATACCGCGGTGCAGATCCGTGCCACATCGTCGTCACCGGTGACGTACGGCGGCATGGTGTAGATCAGGTCCCGGAACGGGCGCAGCCATACGCCCTCCCGGACCGCCGCCCGGGACGCGGCGGCCATGTCCACCGCGTGGTCGAGCTGGACGACGCCGATCGCCCCCAGCACCCGTACGTCACGTACCCCCGGGATGCTCCGGGCCGGTGCCAGCCCCGTGCGCAGGCCGGTCTCGATCCGCCGGACCTGCCGCGCCCAGTCCTGGGAGAGCAGCAGCTCGATCGAGGCGTTGGCGACGGCCGTGGCGAGCGGGTTGCCCATGAAGGTGGGGCCGTGCGCCAGCACCGGTACCGCGCCGCGGGAGATGCCGTCCGCCACGGCCGACGTGCACAGCGTCGCGGCCAGGGTGAGGTATCCGCCGGTCAGCGCCTTGCCCACGCACATCACATCGGGCGCCACACCGGCGTGTTCGGCGGCGAAGAGCGTCCCCGTACGGCCGAAGCCGGTGGCGATCTCGTCGAGGACGAGCAGGACGCCGTGTGTGTCGCACGCTTCCCGCAGCACCCGGAGGTAGGCGGGGGAGTGGAAGGACATGCCGCCGGCGCCCTGGACCACCGGTTCGACGATCACCGCCGCCAGTTCCCCGGCGTGCCGGGCGATCAGTTCGCGGAGGTGGGCCGCGTACGCCTCGTCCGTCGGGGCGTCGAAACCGGGCGGCGGGGCGTCCGCGAAGATCTGCCGGGGCAGCACGCCCTGCCACAGCTCGTGCATCCCGCCGTCCGGGTCGCACACCGACATCAGCTGCCAGGTGTCGCCGTGGTAGCCGCCCCGCCAGGTCAGCAGCCGCTGTTTGCCGGGTTTTCCGAGCGAGCGCCAGTACTGCAGGCACATCTTGACGGCGACCTCGACCGACACCGAGCCGGAATCGGCGAGGAAGACGTGCCGGAGCGGTCCGGGGGTGAGGTCGACGAGCCGTTTGGCCAGGCGGACGGCGGGCTCGTGGGTGAGCCCGCCGAACATCACATGGCTCATCCGCTCCAGCTGACCGCGCGCCGCGTCGTTGAGCACCGGGTGGTTGTAGCCGTGCACCGCCGACCACCAGGACGACATACCGTCCACCAACTCGTCCCGGCCCTCGGCCGGTTCGGCCAGCCGCAGCCGGACCCCGGAGGCCGACTCGACCAGCAGCGGGGCGGCCGTGCCGGGCATCGGCCCATACGGATGCCAGACGTGCTGCCGGTCGAGCGCCAGCAGTTCGCGAGCGGTTGCCGGACCGAGCGGCTCAGGCATTGGGCGGGAGGTCGGTACCGGCACCGCGGCGGCGTACGGCGACCAGGTCGCGGCGGGCCTCCTCGGACGGGGCGGCGGCCGGTCCGGCGGGGGCGGCCTCGGCGTCCGCTCCGCCGCAGCCGGGGCGGCGGTGTGCGGGCAGGGTCGTGGTGCCCGGGTCCTCGACCTCGAAGCCGGCGTCCGCGAGCATCGCCAGGTCGTCCTGGCCGGCCTGGCCCTCGCTGGTCAGATAGTCGCCGAGGAAGATCGAATTGGCCAGGTGCAGGGCGAGCGGCTGCAGGCTGCGCAGATGGACCTCGCGGCCGCCGGCCAGCCGTACCTCGATGTCCGGGCAGACGAAACGGACCATCGCCAGGATGCGCAGCGCGCGCTGCGGGGTGAGGTTCCACTCCTCGGCGAGCGGGGTGCCCTCGAAGGGGATGAGGAAGTTCACGGGGACGGAGTCGGGGTCCAGTTCGCGCAGTGCGAAGACCACGTCCACGAGGTCGGCGTCGGTCTCGCCCATCCCGGCGATCAGGCCGGAGCAGGCAGACATCCCGGCCGCCTGGGCCTGCTGGACGGTGGAGACCCGGTCGGAGAAGTCGTGCGTGGTGCAGATGTCGCCGTAGGTGGCTTCCGAGGTGTTGAGGTTGTGGTTGTACGCGTCGGCGCCCGCCGCGCGCAGCCGCTCGGCCTGGCCGTCCGAGAGCAGCCCCAGGCAGGCACACACCTCGACGCCCTCGTTCTGCTCCTTGATGGCGGAGATGGTCTCCGAGACCCGGTCCACGTCCTTGTCGGTGGGGCCGCGGCCACTGGCCACCAGGCAGACCCGCTTGGCGCCGCCGGCCACCCCGGCGGCGGCCGCCCGGGAGGCCTCATCGGGCTTCAGCCAGGTGTACTTGAGGATCCCGGCCTTCGAGCCCAGCCGCTGGGAGCAGTACGAGCAGTCCTCGGGGCACAGGCCCGACTTGAGGTTGACGAGGTAGTTGAGCTTGACCCGCCGCCCGAACCACTGGCGGCGCACCTTCCCGGCCGCGGCGACGACGTCGAGCAGTTCGTCATCGGACGTCGCCAGTACGGCCAGTGCCTCTTCGCGGGTCGGCGACTCGCGCCGTAGTCCCTTGTCCACCAACGTGTTCAGCAGGTCCATGGCGATGATCCTGGCCCAGGTGACCTCTCCCTGTCCAAGGAGGATTCCTACAACGACCGGACAGCGGCGTGTGGGTATCGCCACACCGTGAGTGGGCGGAACGACCGCTAACGTCTATCGACAGCCCACAATCGAGGCCGAAAGACGAAGGACGCCGATGCCGCAGGACCCCGCCCCGCCGCTGCTCCGCGACGCCCCGCCGGCCGGGCCGTACGACGCCCTGCCGTCCCCGCGGCCGTACGACGCGCCGCCCGCTCCGCGGACGTACGGCGGGGTCTTCGACTGGATGGATGTGGTGCGCGCGGAGCGCCAACGGGCCGGGTTCGTCCGCACGCTGCGGCCGCGGCCCGCCGACTCCCCGCTGCTCGACCTGGCCGGGAACGACTACCTCGGACTGGCCCGGCACCCCGAGGTCACCCATGGTGCCGCCGAGGCCGCACACCGCTGGGGCGCCGGGGCCACCGGCTCCCGCCTGGTCACCGGCAGCACCGAGCTGCACGCCCGGCTGGAGGAGGAACTCGCCGCGTTCTGCGGCTTCGAGGCCGCTCTGGTGCTGTCGTCCGGCTATGCCGCGAACCTCGCCGCGGTCACCGCGCTCACCGCACCCGGCACCCTGGTGGTCTCCGACGCCGGCAACCACGCCTCCCTCATCGACGGCTGCCGGCTCTCCCGGGCCCGGACCCGGATCGCGCCGCACGCCGACCCGGAGGCCGTGCGCGCCGCGCTGACCGGCCACGAGGGCCGGGCGCTGGTGATCACCGACTCGGTGTTCTCGGTCGACGGTGACGCGGCGCCGCTGCCGGCCCTGGCCGCGGCCTGCCGGGCGCGGGGCGCCGCGCTGCTCGTCGACGACGCCCACGGCCTGGGCGTGCTGGGCGAGGGGGGCCGGGGTGCGCCGTGGGCGGCCGGACTGGCCGGTGACGGCGATGTGGTGGCCACCGTGACGCTCTCCAAGTCGCTGGGCTCCCAGGGCGGTGCGGTGCTCGGCCCGGCCCGGGTCATCGAGCACCTGGTCAACACCGCCCGGTCGTTCATCTTCGACACCGGCCTCGCGCCGGCGGCGGCCGGCGGCGCGCTCGCCGCGCTCCGGCTGCTCGGCCGGGAACCGGGGCGCGCCGCCGGCGCCGGACGGAACGCCCGGGCACTGCACGCCCGGCTCACCGCGGCGGGCCTGACGGCGGCCCGGCCGGATGCCGCGGTGGTCTCGGTGCGCGCTCCGTCGCCGGACGCCGCGGTCCGCTGGGCCGCCGACTGCCGTGCCGCGGGGCTCGCGGTCGGCTGCTTCCGGCCGCCGTCGGTACCCGACGGGATCTCCCGGCTGCGGCTCACCGCCCGTGCGGATCTGACGGCCGGCCAGCTCGACCGGGCGGTCGGGACGATCACGGCCACCGCGCCGACGGGCTGACGCGGCAGGGCGTGCGCCGGGGCACCACCGGGGCGCAGCCGGGTCCCGTTCGTCCCAAATCCGGTCTCGCGTAGCAGAGTTCACCGCATCGGGCGATAGATATCTGGATATGTTGGTGGATCCGGCATCACACCGGCAGCATGGGTGGCAGTCTGACGCACAGCAGAAGTCCGAGGCCGAATGGGCATTCCGAGCGGCATCCCGGCTCCCCAGGTCAGGACCGGAGCCGGGCCTCGGTGGGAAAGGGACGGCTTCGCGATGGCAGACCACCAGGAATCCTCACTCACACTGCCGAGCGCTCCGGCCTCGGTACTCCTCGCCCGCAGACACGCCCTGACGGTGCTCGCCGAATGGGGCATGCCGGCCGGCTCCGACACCGCCGACTCCATCCGCCTGATCGTCTCCGAACTCGCGACCAACGCCGTTCAGCACACCTTCGGCCAGTCCCCGACGTTCACCGTCGAGCTGCGGCTCGAGCGCGACGAGGTGCTGCGGGTCGGGGTCACCGACAGCCATCCGCGGCGGCCGCGCCGGCTGCCCGCCGCGGTGCAGCAGGACAACGGCCGGGGGATGACCATCGTCCGGTTCCTCGCGGCGGAGGCCGGCGGCCGCCTCTCGGTCGTCCCCACCGCCGTCGGCGGCAAGACCGTCTGGATCACGATGCCGTGGAAGGTCACGGTTCCCTGAGGCCTTGTCACGGGTGCAGGAACCTTTCGCTGCGTGGATCTTCCGGGCGTGGATCTTCCGGGGTCTCCCGCCGCCGGGGCGCGTCACGGCGCGGCGGCGTGGCGGGCGAACGCGCCGCGCAGCAGGGCGCGCAGGGTGTCCGCGGCCGGGCTGCCGCCACCGGGACGGTGGACCACCGAGATCCGCCGGAGCAGCTCCGGTGGGTCCAGCCGCCGCATCCCCAGCGGGGTCACCGATCCCTCCGCCATCATCTCGGGGACCACCGCCACCCCGAGCCCGGCGCTCACCAGCGCGCACACCACCTCATAGCCGGGCGACTCACACCGCACCGCCACGCTCGCCCCGGCGGCGGCCAGTACCGCCTCGACCCCGCGCCGGTTGGGGTTCGCCGGGGCCATGCTGACCAGCGGGTGACCGGCGAGCCCGGCCAGCGGCAGCCGTCCGGACCCCGCCGACAGGGCATGGCCGGGCGCGGTGACCAGTACCAACTCCTCGGTCAGCAAGGGCTCCAGAGCCAGCCCGTCCGGGACCGCCATCGGCTCACCGGGCACATACTCATGCGTCAGGGCCAGATCGACCTCGCCCAGCGCCATCGCCTCGGTCTCCTCCGGCGGTACGTACTCCGTCACGCTCAGCTCCACATCGGGGTGGGCGCGGCGGAACGCGCTCAGCGCGGGCGGCAGCAGATGCGTACCGGCCGTGACGAACGTGCCGACCCGCAGCACGCCGCCGGAGAGCCCCGCGAGCCGGGCCAGCTCGTGCCGCGCCTGCTCCAGTTCGCCGAGCACCCGCCGGGCCCGTACGAGCAGCAGCTCACCGGCCGCCGTCAGCCGGGTCCCGCGGTGGTGGCGTACCAGCAGCGCCGCCCCGGCCTCCCGCTCCAGCTTGGCGAGCTGCTGGGAGAGCGCGGGCGGGGTGTAGCCCAGCCGGGCGGCCGCCCGGGTGATCGAACCGGCCTCCGCCACCGCCACCAGAGCGGCCAGTCGAGTGGGGTCGTACATCACAACCTCTTCAGCCCCCCGAAGAACAATGTCAATACCCATTAAAGGCTCTGACCAGCGATGCTTTCCTCATGGACGGACAGCTGATCGCCTTCACCGGAGTCGCCGCGGGCATGATCGCCCTGCCGGGCGCGGACTTCGCGGTCGTGGTGCGCAACGCCCTCGACTCGCGCCGGGCGGGGGTGGCGACCGCCATCGGAGTCGCGGGCGGACTCCTGGTGCACACCGCGCTCGCGGTGGCCGGGCTGGCGGCGGTGCTGGTTGCCGTGCCCGCACTGTTCGGCGCCGTCCAGCTCCTCGGCGGCGCCTACCTGCTCTATCTGGGCGGGCGCGCGCTGCTCGCCCTCCGCCGCCGTCCGGCGGCCGCCGGCGGGGAGCACGCGACCGGACCGGACGCCGCCCCCGACGGCGCCGGACCGGCGGCCCGGCTCGGCACCGCACAGGGCCTGCGCCAGGGCTTTCTGACCAATGCGCTCAACCCCAAGGCCCCCGTGCTCTTCCTCAGCCTGCTGCCGCAGTTCGTCCCGGCGGACCAGCCCGCGCTGCCCCGGACGCTGCTGCTCGCCACCATGATCGTGGTGATGGCACTGGTGTGGTTCCCCGCCGTCGCGCTCCTCGTCGACCGGCTGGGCGGCTGGCTGCGCCGCCCGAAGGTGTCCCGGGCCCTGGAGGCCGCCACCGGCTTCCTGCTCACCGCCCTGGGCGGCATCCTGCTCGTCGAGGTGGTCCTCGCCTGAGGGGGGACGGGCACGAGGCTCCCGCCGCGGCTCAGCGCACTCGCCCGTACCGGACGGCACCGCTCCAGATCTTGTCCAGCCGCACCACGGTGCCGGTCTTCGGCGCATGCCAGATCCGGCCCGCACCGGCGTAGATGCCGACGTGGTAGATGCCGCTCTCCGAGGAGAAGAAGACCAGGTCGCCGCGCTTCCGGGCGGGGGCGGGGACATGCCGGGTGTGGCCGTACTGCGCGGCGGCACTGCGCGGCAGGTCCCGGCCGGCGTGCTTGTACGAGTAGAGCGTCAGGCCCGAGCAGTCGAACGAGTGCGGTCCCTGGGCGCCGTACTCGTAGGGGGAGCCCTGCTTGGAGGCCGCGATCCGGAGCGCGCGGACGGCGAGGGACGCGGCTTCGGCGTCCGGGGCCGTTCCCGGGGCGAGGGTGGTTCCGCCGAGGGTGGCCAGTGCCAGAGCGGAGACGGTGCCGGCGCGCGCCAGCAGGTGGGGCGTATGCGTGCGCACGGTCATGCGCGAACCCTTCGTCAGCCGCCTGCGAAGGGAGACCTGTCGGGTTCGGGCAGGCGAAGATGCCCGGCCATGCGTACGGCTTCACCCCGAGGAGTCCCACGGCCGTGCGGCCCCGGACCCCGTCCTGCTCGGGTCCTCCGCTCCCGCCGGTCCACGTCGTCGACCTGGCATCCGGTACGGCGGCGGGATTGGGCGCCCGTCCGGACCGCCCCGCCGTGTGGCGGGGTCTTGTCGTCGAAGGGATCGTCACGCACCCGCGGACCGAATTCCGAGCGGGAAATGCCGTATGTGAGATGGCTAACATTTGACCCAAATGGCGATACTTGCTGTTCCGGGCGGTCGGGAGCCGGGTGCGCCGGCCCCCGGACCTGGGGCGAAACATCGAAGCCCGGGGGAATTCGGTCCGCTCGCGCAAATTGACGCACCCTCACCCCGCCCCCGGACGCTACGCCGTCCGGGGGCGGCCCCGAGGCGCGCGCCGGATCAGTTCTCCTTGCCCGGCGGTACCGTCACCAGCCCGGCCCGGCGCTCACCGTCCAGCACCCGCAGCGCCCGCGCCAGCGTCTCCCGGTGGAACTCGTGCTCACCCCGGTCGTGCATCAGCGCCAGCGCGTCGCGCAGTGCGGTGGCCCTGCCGACCAGCGCCTGGGCGGCGCGCAGACCGCTGTAGGTGTGGCCACCGCGCGCCGGGTTGATCCGGCCCAGCAGGTCGACCACCTCCAGGTAGCAGTCGATCAGCCGGCCCTCGGCGCGGGTCAGCGAGGGCAGCGGCGGCGGTTCGGGCGGCAGCATCCGGTTCACCCCGCCAAGGACCGGAGGGCCGACTGCTTGCGCTGCTGGGTGAGCCCGTCGATCAGGCCGTACTCCTGGGCGGCACGGGCATCGAAGACCTTGTCGCGCTCGATGTCGGCGGCGACCCGCTCGCGGGGCTGCCCCGTGTGCCGCGCCAGCATCTCCTCCAGCATGCTCCGGGTGCGCAGCATCTCCTCCGCCTGGATCAGCAGATCGGAGGTCTGGCCCCGGACCGGTTCGCCGAACGCGGGCTGGCGGATCAGGATCCGGGCGCCGGGCAGCGCCAGCCGCTTGCCGGGGGCGCCGGCGGCCAGCAGCACCGCGGCGGCGGAGGCGGCCTGGCCGAGGCAGACGGTCTGCACCTCGCACGTCACGAAGCGCATCGTGTCGTAGATGGCGGTCATCGCCGTGAACGAGCCGCCGGGGGAGTTGATGTAGAGCTGGATGTCCTGCCCGGGCGCGGCGTGTTCGAGGTGGATCAGCTGCGCCATGACGTCGTTGGCGGAGGCGTCGTCGATCGGGGTGCCCAGGAAGATGATCCGCTCGCTGAGCAGCTTCGAGTACGGGTCCATGGTGCGCGTGCCGTCGGAGGTGCGCTCGGTGAACTCCGGAAGGACATAGCGGGCCGTCGGTTGCGGCATGACCGCTCCTCTCCTCTGTTCTCCTCTGTAAAAAATGTACAGGACGTACATCCCGTTAGAATGGGAGCATGGCCTACGAAATTCCGGTGACGCAAGCCCGTGCGGAGCTGGCGGATCTGATCAACCGCGTCGTCTACGGCAGCGAGCGGGTGGTCGTCACCCGGCACGGCAAGCCGCTGGTGGCCCTGGTGTCCGCTGCTGACCTGCAGCTTCTTGAGGAGCTGGGGCGGCGGGAGCAGGGTGCGGAGGGCGAGCAGGTGATCAGCACGGTGTCGTCCGTGCGGCCGCTGTCGTCCGCTCCGGGCGAACGGCGGCGGTTCGGCATCGCCGCGGAACACCGCGACCCGGCCGCCGGGGACCGGCGACCGGGTCGGGAGAGGTGAGGCGCGGTCCGCGCTGACGATGTGTCAGCCCGGGCCGGCCGTACGGGCGGCCCGCTCAGGAGCTGAGCTCCCACACGGCGTGGGCGATGGCGTCGGTGTTGGTGTCCAGCGCCTTCTCGTCGATGTTCTTCGCGGTGTCGCAGGACTGGTGGTAGCAGGGGTCGAACGGCTTGCCCGCCTCGCCACCCCAGTTCTTCGCCTGCTCGGGGGTCTTGGTGTAGTCGGCCCCGGAGAAGAGGCCGCCGACCGGGATCCCGGCGTCCTTGAAGGACGCGTGGTCCGAGCGGCCGTCGCCCTCGGTCTCGATCTCGGTGGCGATGTTCTTTGCGGCGTACCAGTCCTTGAAGACCTTCTCCAGGCGGGTGTCGTCGTCGTAGACGAAGTAACCCGGGTTCGGCGAGCCGATCATGTCGAAGTTCAGGTACGAGTCGATCTTCGACTTCTCGGCGCCGAGGCCGCTGACGTAGTGCTGCGAGCCGACCATGCCGTCCTCTTCGTCGCCCCACCAGGCGAAGCGCAGGTGCTTGGCGGGCTTGAGGTCCGCCTTGGCGACCGCGAGGGCGACCTCCAGGATGCCGGCCGAGCCGGAACCGTTGTCGTTGATGCCGGGGCCCGAGTCGACCGAGTCCACATGGGCCCCGGCCATCACGGTCTTGTTCTCGTCGCCGCCCTTCCAGTCGGCGATGAGGTTGTAGCCCTTGGCGCCGTTGTTGTCGAACTCCTGGACCTGGGTGGTGAATCCGGCCTGGTCCAGCTTGCCCTTGATGAAGTCGACGGACGCCTTGTGGCCCGGCTGTCCATGGGCGCGGTTGCCGCCGTTGGCGTCGGCGATCGACTGCAGCTGGTCCAGGTCGGCCTGGACGGCCTTGACGTCGATGTCCGGTGCGGCGGCCGGTGCGGGGCCGGCATGGGCGCCGGCCGCGGTGAGCAGGGTGGCGGCCACGGCGGCGACCGTACCTGCGGCGAGCGAGGCCCGGCGTATGCGGGGGGAACGGGACACGGTGAGGCTCCGATACTTGTGTGGGGGGTCGGCGCGGAGCTGATGAACGCGCCGTTTTGACGCGCCCATGAGGATCGCGATCACCTGCGAGATCGTCAAGAGCGCATACCGGACAGGTGTGTTCGCGGAGCGGCGCGTGCAGCGATTGCGGAGGGCTTGAGGTGGTTTGCCCCTCGGTCGTGTCGCCCGTTTCCCGGGCCCGGGTGTACCGCCGGGGTGCGGAATGCGCCACGCGCTGCCGTGCGCGGCCGGGGAGTCGCGGCCGTTACGGCGATTCCGGAGTGTGTATTTCCACGCGGTAACAGGCGGTGGTGCTGTTGTGTTACGCGGGGCGCGGGTCAGGGTGCCGAAGCGCCCCCGGGCGTAACGTCGTGGAAATCCCGCCGAACTAGCCTCCGGGTGTGGGGCTTTTTGATGGCCAACTGCTGGAAGTCGGTTTGCTCCTCCTTTAATTACTGCGTGGTACACCTGCTCTTACGGGTGTGCTCACGCCCGTGACCTGGGTGGATGCGTCCCAGGCGGGAAAACTGTGAGGTGGAACGTATGCAACTGACCCCGCATGAACAAGAGCGGCTGATGATTCATGTGGCGGCAGACGTGGCCGAGAAACGGCGCTCCCGCGGACTGAAGCTGAACCACCCGGAATCCCTCGCCCTGTTGACCGTGCACATCCTCGAAGGCGCCCGCGACGGCTCTTCCGTCGCCGAACTCATGTCCTCCGGCCGCAAGGTCCTCACCCGCGACGAGGTGATGGAGGGGGTGCCGGAAATGCTGCACGACGTACAGGTCGAGGCCACCTTCCCCGACGGCACCAAGCTCGTCACCGTTCACGAACCCATCAACTGACCGCGGGGGAGCCCACGATGATCCCGGGACAGATCTTCCACGCCGACGAGCCGGTGCGCCTCAACGAAGGCCTGCCCCGTACGCGTCTGACCGTCCTCAACGCCGCCGACCGCCCCGTCCAGGTCGGCTCCCACTACCACTTCGCCGAGGCCAACCCCGGCCTCGACTTCGACCGTGCGGCCGCGCACGGCAAGCGGCTGAACGTCGCGGCCGGCTCCGCCGTACGCTTCGAACCCGGCATTCCCGCCGAGGTCGAACTCGTCCCCATCGGGGGCGAACGGATCGTCCCGGGCCTGCGCGGCGAGACCGGAGGTCCGCTCGATGGCTGAGCTGACCCGCCAGGCCTACGCCGGTCTCTTCGGCCCGACCGCCGGCGACCGGATCCGGCTCGCCGACACCGACCTGGTCGTCGAGATCACCGAGGACCGTTCGGGCGGGCCCGGCCGGGCCGGTGACGAGGCGGTGTTCGGCGGCGGCAAGGTGATCCGCGAATCGATGGGCCAGTCCCGCGTCACCCGCGCCGAGGGCGCCCCCGACACCGTGATCACCGGCGCCGTCGTGCTCGACCACTGGGGCATCGTCAAGGCCGACGTCGGCATCCGCGACGGCCGGATCACCGCCCTCGGCAAGGCGGGCAACCCGGACACCATGGACGGTGTCCACCCCGGCCTGGTCATCGGCCCGGAGACCGAGATCATCGCCGGCAACGGCAAGATCCTCACCGCCGGCGCCATCGACACCCACGTCCACTTCATCTGCCCCCAGCAGGCGGACGAGGCGCTGGCCTCCGGCCTCCGGCGTCACCACGATGATCGGCGGCGGCACCGGACCGGCCGAGGGCAGCAAGGCGACCACCATCACCCCCGGCGCCTGGCACGTCGCCCGGATGCTGGAGTCGATGGACTCCCTGCCGGTCAACGTCGGACTCCTCGGCAAGGGCAACACCACCTCCCTCGCCTCGATGCGCGACCAGCTGCGGGCCGGCGTCCTCGGCTTCAAGATCCACGAGGACTGGGGCGCCACCCCCGCGGTGCTCGACGCCTGCCTGACCGTCTGTGAGGAGAGCGGCGCCCAGCTGGCCATCCACACCGACACCCTCAACGAGGCCGGCTTCCTCGGCGACACCCTCGCCGCCATCGCCGGCCGCTCGCTGCACGCCTTCCACGTCGAGGGCGCCGGCGGCGGCCACGCCCCCGACATGATCGCGATGGTCTCCCAGCCGCACGTGCTGCCCGCGTCCACCAACCCCACCCGGCCGCACACCGTCAACACCGTCGAGGAACACCTCGACATGCTGATGGTCTGTCACCACCTCAACCCGGCCGTCCCCGAGGACCTGGCCTTCGCCGAGTCCCGGATCCGGCCCTCCACCATCGCCGCCGAGGACATCCTGCACGACCTCGGCGCCATCTCGATCATGGCGTCCGACGCCCAGGCCATGGGCCGGATCGGCGAGGTCGTCCTGCGCACCTGGCAGACCGCGCACGTCATGAAGCGGCGCCGCGGCGCGCTGCCCGGCGACGGTGACGCGGACAACCACCGCGCCCGCCGCTATGTCGCCAAATACACCATCAACGCGGCCGCCGCCCAGGGCATCGACCACCTCGTCGGCTCCGTAGAGGACGGCAAGCTCGCCGATCTGGTGCTGTGGGACCCGGCGTTCTTCGGCGTCCGGCCGCAGCTGGTCATCAAGGGCGGCCAGATCGCCTACGCGCAGATGGGCGACGCCAACGCCTCCATTCCCACCCCGCAGCCGGTCCTGCCCCGCCCCATGTTCGGCGCCACCGGCCGGGCACCGGGCAGCAACTCGGTCAACTTCGTCGCCCCGCAGGCCCTCGCGGACGGCCTCCCCGAGCGCCTGCCGCTGGCGAAGCCATACGAGGCGATCCGCAGCACCCGCGGCGTCACCAAGGCCGATATGCGCAACAACGACGCCCTGCCGCGGGTCCAGGTCGACCCCGACACCTTCACGGTGACCATCGACGGTGAGGTGGTCGAACCCCGGCCCGCCGCCCAACTCCCCATGACCCAGCGGTACTTCCTCTTCTGACCGGCCGCCATGAGACCCCCGGAACCGCCGACCACCCCGACAACCCCGAAACCCCCGCCACCCCCGACGCACACCACGGACCACTGATGACCCGCGCAGCGCTGCTCGTCCTCGCCGACGGCCGGTTCCCCGCCGGAGGGCACGCCCACTCGGGCGGCGCCGAACCGGCCGTCGCCGCGGGACGCATCACGGACGCCGCCACCCTGGAGACCTTCTGCCAGGGCCGGCTGCACTCCGCCGGCCTGGTCGCCGCCGGGCTCGCGGCCGCGGCCGCGGCCGGCTGCGATCCGCTCCTCCTGGACGACGCCGCCGACGCCCGCACACCCGTACCGGCACTCCGCCAGGCCGCCCGGCGGCTCGGCCGGCAGATGATGCGGGCGGCCCGCGCCGCCTGGCCCGGCGCCGCCCTCGACGCGCTCGCCGCCGCCCGCCCGCGCGGGGCGCACCAGCCCGTCGTCCTGGGCCTGACCGCCCGGTCCGCGGGCCTGACGCCGCTCGATGCCGCGTACGCCGTGGCGTACGAGACCCTCAGCGGCCCGGCCACCGCGGCCGTCCGGCTGCTCGGCCTGGACCCCTTCGACGCCACCGCCGTGCTCGCCCGCCTCGCCCCCGACCTCGAACAGGTCGCACAACAGGGCGCCGAGGCCGCGGCGCGCGTCGCCACCGAAGGGGCCGACGCCCTGCCCGCCGCCTCCGCGCCGCTGCTCGACATCACCGCGCAGGCGCACGCCGCCTGGCCGGTACGGCTCTTCGCCTCCTGACCCGCCCGGCACCCCGCCGGACCCCGGGCCGCCCCCCCCGGGCGGCCGTACGACCGACATACCGGAGTTGACCCATGCACCTCGACCACCACGAGACCTTCCCCGAGCGCTACAGCTACAGCGCGGCGGCCGTACGCTCCGACGGGTCCCGCCGCGCGCTGCGCATCGGCCTCGGCGGCCCGGTCGGCACCGGCAAGACCGCCACCGTCGCCGCGCTCTGCCGCGCCCTGCGCGACGAGCTGTCCATCGCCGTCGTCACCAACGACATCTACACCCGCGAGGACGCCGAATTCCTGCTCCGCGAGGCGGTGCTGCCGCCGGAGCGGATCGCGGCGGTGGAGACCGGGGCCTGTCCGCACACCGCGATCCGCGACGACATCTCCGCCAATCTGGAGGCGGTGGAGGACCTGGAAGAGGAGCTCGGGGCGCTGGACCTGGTGCTGGTGGAGTCGGGCGGCGACAACCTCACCGCCACCTTCTCCAGGGGCCTGGTCGACGCGCAGATCTTCGTCATCGACGTGGCCGGCGGCGACGACATCCCGCGCAAGGGCGGCCCCGGCGTGACCACCTCCGATCTGCTGGTCATCAACAAGACCGACCTCGCGCCGTACGTCGGCGTCGACCTGGACGTCATGGCCCGGGACGCCGAGGCGCAGCGCGGTGCACTGCCGGTCGTCTTCACCGCGCTGAAGTCGGAGAACGGCGTCAAGCCGGTGTCGGACTGGGTCCGGACCCGGCTGGCGGAGTGGACCGCGGTCCCGGCGTGACCCCCGCGCCGCCCCCGCGGACCGCGCCGCCCCGGCAGACCGCGCCGCCCCCGCAGACGGCATCGCCGCGGCGGACCGCGCCGCCGCGGACCACGGCCGGGCGGACCGTGCCGGCGCCGGCCGCCGCCGTACCCCCGGTCGCGGGCCTGCGCGCCACCGCCCGCATCCTCGCCCGGGCCGGCGTGCACAGCGGAACCCGGCTGCCGGTGCTCGACGGCGACGGCCCGCTCGCCCTGCGCCGCGTCCGTTCGGGCACCGGCGAGGCCCGGGTCTGCGTGGTGGGCGCCATGAGCGCCCCGCTCGGCGGCGACCGGCTGGCCATCGAGGCCACCGCCGAGGCGGGCGCCGCGCTGCACATCACATCCGCCGCGGCGACCGTGGCGCTGCCCGGCCGCACGGCCGTACCCGCGGCCTACGACGTGCGCCTGACGGCCGGCGACGGAGCGCGGCTGGACTGGCTGCCGGAGCCGCTGATCTCCGCCGCGGGCAGCGACCTGCGGATGACCACCACCGTCGAACTGGCTCCCACCGCCCGCCTGGTGCTGCGCGAGGAGCAGGTCCTGGGCCGCAGCGGCGAGCGGACCGGAGCGCTGCGCAGCCGGCTCACCGTCCGCCGCGCCGGCCGTACCCTGCTCGACCAGGAGACGGCGTACGGGCCCGGCGTCCCCGGCTGGGACACTTCGGCCGTCCTGGGCGGCCACCGCGCGGTCGGCCAGCTGCTGATCGTGGACCCGGAGCTGGCGGCGAGACCGGCCGAGGTGCGGCTGCTCGGCGACGCGGCGGCCGGGCGGCCGGACGGCGGTGCCGGGCAGGGCGTGCTGGCCCCGCTCGCCGGCCCCGCCGTGCTGGCCACCGTCGTGGCCCCGGACGCGCTGCGGCTGCGGCGGCTCCTCGACGAGGCGGCCGCCCGGAGCGGCACCGCCGGCTGAGCCCTACACCTCCAGATCGGGTTCGAGCCGGGCCAGCCGGTGGCGGGCCATGGCGAGATTGGCGCGCTTGCGGTCCAGCACCAGGTACAGGAAGAGCCCGTTGCCGCTCTTGCCGGTGAGCGGGCGGATGATGTGGTACTGCGTGGACAGGGTGATGAGCATGTCCTCGACGGTGCCCTGGAGTTCGAGCAGCTCCATGGTGCGCATCTTCGCGCGGATCACATCGGTGTTGCCGGCCGCGGCGACGTTGAGGTCCACTACCTGGTTGTCACCGAGGGTGGCGAGCGCCATCCCGCTGGTGTAGTCGACGAGCGCGACACCTATGGCGCCCTCGATGGTCGACATCGCCTCGGCGAGCGCGGATTCCATATGCGTCATGGGAGGTTCAGCCCTTTCGGTTCTTTTCTTGGACAGTGTTCCGGTATGCCCGCTACGGCGGTTGTGGCCGGCGCTGTGGCCGCGCCCGGCGCTGGTCGTCGTGCCGGGTCCGTCGCGCGGCGGGTGCCTCCCGGAGGCGGGCGGGCGCCGCGTCATCGCGGTGCGTCCGAGTCGACCAGCGCGCCGATGCGTTCGGCGGCCCGCCTCGCCTCCAAGTGGAGCCGTCCCACGTTGGTGTCCGGGCCGGCGACGGCGGTGAGGACCGCCCGGCGGCCGGCCGCGTAGGCCGCGACATAGCCACCGGTGCCCCGCGTCAGGGACTCCTCGAAGCCGCCCTGCCCGGTCGCCTCGGTGAGGCGCTTGGCGACCCCGATGGCCGCGGCGGTCAGCGCGGCGAGACCCTCCGGTTCGATGTCCGCCAGCTCGTGGGCGATCACCATGCCGTCGGCGCTCGCCACCATCCCGCCCTGGAAGTGCCGCACCTGATCGCGCAGCGCCAGTAGTTCGTCCCGTAACCGGGGCTCGATCGTCATCAGTCTCCTTCTCACGGCACGCCGCACGATGGCGCGCCTCATGCGGTGCGGGGTCCTCGGTCGCGAGGGTTCACAGGTTCTCCTCCAGAGCCGTGCGCAGCCGGACGAGGAGGGCGATGTCCGGATCGGTGATACGCGTGAGGTCGGGCAGCTCCGGTACCGAGGGGTGCCAGGCCACCGGACGGGGCTGACCGGCGGCGGGCGGCGACTGCTCCCGCAGCCCCGCACCGGGCCGCCGCCGGGGGAGCGGCCGTGCCGCCTCCGGCATACGGACCAGCCCGGCCGCCGCGAGCCGGCGGACGTCCAGCAGCGTCACGAACGCGGACTGGCCCAGCGCACCGGCGAGTTCGCAGGGGGTGCGCCGGCCGTCGGCGCGGTCCAGCAGCCGTCGCTGCCGGCCCGTGGCAGGGACGTCACCGGGCGGGCGCACGGGGACCACGGGCGCGGTGTCGGCCGCCGCCCAGGGACGCAGCTGGTCCAGCAGGGCCCGGCGGCGGGCCGTGGCCCGCAGCAGGGCGGCGGCGCTGATCCGGCGGACGACGCCCAGCCAGTGCCCGGTTCCCGGGGTGAACGACGTGTCCTCCGGCGGCAGCGGCAACGCGAAGAAGGCCGCGTCGAGCAGCGCCGCGAGGTGGCAGATCTCCAGTTCCCCCTGGGTCAGCCAGCCCTCGCTGACCAGGAACCGGCCGCCGCACCGCTGCGGGCCCGCGGTCTCGGCGGCATGCTGCCAGCCCTGCGGCGGCACCTTGCCGGCCGCGGTGAGCCGTACGCCGAGCCCCGGCGCGGCGGCGTCCTCGACGTAGGTGACCGCGCCGTCGAGGAGGTAGACACAGCCGTGCGGGCCGCGCAGGGCGCCGGTGACGCGCTCGGCGGCGCACCGGTCGAGCAGCCCGCCCGGCGCGGGCCGGCGGGAGAAGGCGGGTGCGGGCCGGAGGGGGGAGGCCGGTGCGGGCGGGCGGGAGAAGGCCGGTGCGGGCGGGCGGGAGAAGGGGGGCAGGCCCATGGCTGGTTCCTTAACCGTTGGTGCGAGGTGGCGGAGCGCGGCGGTCAGGAGGTGACCAGCTCCGCCGCCAGATCGCGCAGCCGCAGCCGGGCGACGGCGAGATTCGCCTGCGCCCGGTCCAGCCAGAGGTAAAGGTAGGTCTGGCTGTCGAAGGCGGTGTGCACGAAACGGATCAGGTGGTAGCTGCCGGCGGCCGTGATGATGAGGTCCTCCAGTGCCGGGCCGGTGGTGCCCGCGGTGTCGAACGTGGCGTTGCGCGCCACGGCCTGCACGACCTCGGCGGTCTCCGCGGCGGCCGCGTCGGGATCGCCGTGCGGTGCCTGGCCGACCGTGCCGAGCGTCAGGCCGCTGGTCCAGTCGATCAGGCCGGCGCCCAGGACGCCCGGAATCCGCATCGCCTGGGACAACACCTGATCGATACCCGGCACTGCGGAGCTCCTTCGCGACGGCCTGAACGGGCGCTTGAACGGGCGCGAAAACGCCGAAGCCCTCCCCGCGGCGGTGTGTGGGAGAGCCTTCACGGAAGGTTACTGAAGGGGTGCGTTTGGCACATGCCTCCGGGACGAGTCCGGTGCAATTGACGTGTTCTCGCCCCTCCTTGGCGCTCCGGCGGCCAACACACCGTGCTCCGGCCCGCCCGCCGGCCGCCCGTCGACGGGCGGCCGGGCCCGGTGGCGCACCCACTCCGCCTTCCTCAACTGACTGGTGTCACTGGCGAGTTGGATATTCCGCAGGTGCGGTACGCGTCATGTGGCACCGCGCACCGTCGTCCGCGCGGCTTGGCCGGAATCTGCGGGCTCGGCCCGCCATCTCCGGCCGTTCCGCACGGGCCACCGGCGAACCGAAAACCTACAGCTTGGTAAAGAATTGCCGTCCGAACCTGTTCAGAAGGGGAGGCCGGAGGCCAGGATTCCCCCGTAGGCCGTGATCAACACAGCCACAAGTGGCCACCGAGCAGGGGGAAACCACCACGTGAGAAGAACAGCAGCGCTCGGCGCCGCCGGCACCCTGGTGACCGGCGCGCTCCTCACCGGAGCGATAGCCGCCCCGCCCGCCAGCGCGGGCCAGCACCCGAAGAACGGAACGGCCGAAGCGCGCGGCGTACAGACCGCCGCCGCCCGCGCGGCCGAGAAGGGCATCGACTGGCAGGACTGCCCCGCCGACTGGGGCCTGAAGTCTCCCGTCCAGTGCGGCTATGTCACCGTCCCGGTCGACTACGCCCGGCCCGACGGCCGCACCATCAAGATCGCCGTGGACCGGGCGGTCAGCACCGGCGGCAAGAAGGAGCGCCAGGGCTCCCTCCTCTACAACCCCGGCGGCCCCGGCGGTTCGGGCATGAGGTTCCCCAACCGCATCACCACCAAGAGCCCGGTGTGGGCCAAGATCGCCAAGGCGTACGACTTCGTCGGCTTCGACCCGCGCGGTGTGGGCCACTCCGCGCCGATCTCCTGCGTCGATCCACAGGAGTTCGTGAAGGCCCCGAAGGCCGACCCGGTGCCGGACACCGAGGCCGACAAGCGCGCCCAGCGCAAGCTCGCCAAGGAGTACGCGAACGGCTGCCTGGAGCGCAGCGGCGACCTCCTGCCGTACATGACGACCGAGAACACCGCCCGCGACCTGGACGTGATCCGCGCCGCGCTGGGCGAGCGGAAGCTCAACTACCTGGGCGTCTCCTACGGCACCTACCTGGGCGCCGTCTACGCCACGCTCTTCCCCGACCACGTCCGCCGGATGCTGTTCGACAGCGTCGTCAACCCGGCCCGTCACAAGATCTGGTACCAGGCCAACCTCGACCAGGACATCGCCTTCGAGACCCGCTGGGGCGACTGGAAGAAGTGGGTCGCCCGGCATGACGCCACGTACCACATCGGTGACACCCCCGAGAAGGTCCAGGCGGCCTGGGAGCAGCTGCGCGCCACCGCCAAGAAGCACCCCATCGGCGGTGTCGTCGGCCCCGCCGAGCTGACCGGGTACTTCCAGAACGCGCCGTACTACGACTCCATGTGGGCCCCGGTCGCCGAGGCCTGGAGCGCCTACCGCGCCGGCGACAGCAAGCCGCTGGTGGAGAACGCCGGACCGGACCTCAAGGACACCGCCGGCAACATCGCGGCGGAGAACGGCAACGCCGTCTACACCGCCGTCGAGTGCACCGACACCAAGTGGCCCACCAGCTGGCGCAAGTGGGACCGTGACAACACCCGCATCCACCAGCGGGCGCCGTTCATGACCTGGTCCAACGCCTGGATGAACCTGCCCTGCGCCACCTGGCCGGTCAAGCAGCAGCGCCCGGTCGAGGTCAGGACGGGCAAGGGCCTGCCGAGCGTGCTGATCGTGCAGAGCGAGCGGGACGCGGCCACGCCGTACGACGGTGCCGTCGAGTTGCACAAGCGGTTTGCGGGCTCCCGTCTGATCACCGAGCGGGACGCCGGATCGCACGGCGTCACCGGAGAGGCCAACTCCTGCATCAACAAGCGGGTCGACGCCTACTTCGTCGGAGGGAGGACCGACGCCGCGGACGTGACCTGCGCTCCGCACGCGACGCCGGAACCGTCCAAGGACAAGGACAAGGCCAAGGGCAAGACCGCAGCCAAGGTGACCGCCAAGGCCGCCGCCGGTCTGCCGGCCGTGCCGTGACGTCCCGGTGGTGACCCGCCGTCGCGCCCGGCGGTGACACCGGGGGCGTGATGGCGGAGAGGAATGGAAGGGGCGGCCGGAATGCCCTCGCGGGCACACCGGCCGCCCCTTCGCCTGTGCGACGGGTCAGGGCCCGGTACCGCGCGTCAGGCCGTCAGACCCTCGGCATGCGCCGGTGCCTGAGCCTGACCCTGACCCTGGGCCTGCGCCCTGGCGTCGACCGCGTAGATGTCGACGTACTCCTGGCCGGACAGGGTGAGGATGGCGTACATGATCTCGTCCGTGGCGGCGCGCAGGACGAAGCGGTCGTCCGCCATGCCCTCGTACCGCGAGAAGCCGAGCGGTGCGCCGAAGCGGATGGTGATCCGCATGAACCGCGGCAGCAGCCGGCCGGTCGGCTGCGCCTCGAACGTGCCGATCATCGCGCACGGGATGACCGGCACCCCCGTCCGGATGGCCATCGACGCGACCCCGGTGCGGCCCTTGTAGAGCTGGCCGTCGTGCGAGCGGGTGCCTTCCGGGTAGATCCCCAGGAGCTGGCCGTCGCGCAGGACGGAGAGGCCCGAAGAGATCGCGGCCTGGGAGGCGCGGCCGCCGGAACGGTCCACCGGAATCTGTCCCAGCCCGCGGAAGAACGCCGCGGTCAGCCGCCCCTTCAGCCCGGACCCGGTGAAGTACTCGGATTTGGCGAGGAACGTCACCCGGCGCGGCACGACCACCGCCAGGACGAAGTGGTCCGCGAACGAGAGGTGGTTGCCCGCGATGATCGCGGCCCCGTCCTCCGGCAGATGCTCCAGCCCCTCGATCCGCGGCCGGAATATCAGTCGCAGCAGCGGCAGGAGGACGTACTTCACAACCTGGTAGAACACGGGGGGCGACTCCCTCTTCCGTCGGATCGTTCGGTGGCTACGTCGTTCCAGGTCACGAGGGCTCTCGGGACGGGCGTGAGGCTATGGGCAACCCTCGCGGCCGGTCACCACCTCCAGTCGGATTCCGGCACCTCGGCTCCACTGCCGGTGCGCTCCCTTCGCCACTCCTGAATGACCTTGAACTGCCCCTGAAAGAACCTGAGTTGGGGCGTGCGCCGAGCAGCGGAGACGCCCGGCGCCAGGGTGTCCGGGGCCCGGGGCGGGGGCGATGACATGGCTCGAAAGAGCGGACCGGCCCGCTGGTGGGGGGCGTCGGCGGCTCCCTCGCCCGGCCGAGTCCGTACGGGCGACAGCGCGGCGTGGCCGCTTGCGCCCCGGGGACGGGCGAGGTGGCCTGAATTCACCGAGCTTTCCCCAGGGCCTCTCCGACGGGTCGGAGCCGGAACGGCCCTGGGGGGCAAAGGCCCTGGGGCAGAGCCGGACAGGCCCTGGGGCCGACGTTCTCAGGGCCGAGCGTTCTGAAGGAGACATCGATGCCCGTCAGCCGCCGACGCCGAGCCGTCCGTGCCACCGTGCCCACCGCGGTGTCCGTCACCGTGTCCGCGGCGCTGGCCGGCACGTTCTGCGCCGCCCCGGCCGCCGCCGTCCCGCCTCCGCGGCCCGACGCCACGGGACAGGAGGCGCTTCAGGCACAGGCCGCGGCCGCCTTCGCACCCCAGCCGCCCGGCACCGACCAGGGACTGCTGCTGACCGTGTCCGGGGACAGCAGCACCTGGATCCGGGGCGTACGGCTCGGCTGCCCCGACACCTATGGCAGGCATCCGCACGCCCTCGCCGCCTGTAACGCGCTGACCTGGGCGCGCGGGGACATGGACGCGCTGCCCGGCGAGCCGCACCCCTGCACCAAGCAGTACGACCCGGTCACCGTCAGCGCGACCGGCAGCTGGCGCGGCGGCCCGGTGAACTGGCGCAAGGAGTTCTCCAACGCCTGCATGATGGACGCCGCGACCGGCGCCGTCTTCCGCTTCTGAGCCCGCTTCCGAGCACGGACGGCAGGCCCGTCATCCTGCCGCCCCGTCGTCGTCCTGCCGCCCGTCCGTCCGGCCGTCCTGTTCGCCGGTCCGTTCCTACGAGCCCACCGGGCGGTCAGACCGGTCTCGCCGCGACGACCCCGAGCGTCACCAGCGCCAGCACCACCCACGAGAACCAGACCCAGCCGTTGGCGCCCATCGCCACGGTGTACGCGGTGGCCACCACCAGCCCGCTCACCGTGAGTACGGCCATCGTCCTGGCAGATCCGGGCATACCCGCCACCTCCTCACGGCAGCCCGCGGCGCATATGCCACGGGCCGCGGCCATGGGGGACCATCGTCCCCGGCCGCGGCCCGTACCGCCAGACGGTCGCCCCGCCGTGAGAAGCGCCCTACCGCCCCCGGGCGTGCAGGGAGGCGAGGTAGGCGTTGTATTCGGCCAGTTCCTGGTCGCCGTTGCGGTCGGCGGCCCGGTCGGCGCGCCGTGACACCCGCTCCTCGGACTTGCGCCACTGGTAGATCAGCGCGATCAGCACCACGACGGACGGGATCTCGCTGAACGCCCAGGCGATGCCGCCGGCCGCCTGCTGGTCGGCGAGCGCCTCGATGCCGAGCGAGGCCGGCGGGTTCACGAAGGTGTCGACCATCGGCTCCGACGCCATCATCAGCGCGATGCCGAAGAAGGCGTGGAACGGCATCCCGGCGAACAGCTCCAGGATCCGCATCACATAGCCCGGCCGGTGCGGTCCCGGGTCGACGCCCATGATCGGCCAGAAGAAGACCAGTCCGACCGCGAGGAAGTGCACCATCATCCCGATGTGCCCGGCCCGGGACTCCATCAGGAGGTCGAACAGCGGGGTGAAGTACAGGGCGTAGAGGCTGGCGATGAACATGGGGATGGTGAACGCGGGGTGGGTGATCACCCGCATGTACCGGCTGTGCAGCAGCGCCACCAGCAGTTCGCGCGGGCCCCGGCGGCCGCGCCCGGCGGTCGGCAGGGCGCGCAGCGCCAGCGTCATCGGCCCCCCGAGCAGCAGCAGGATCGGCGAGAGCATGCTGACGATCATGTGCTGGACCATGTGCACGCTGAACATCGCCATGCCGTAGTCGTTGAGCTTGGTGCACATCGCCAGCGCCACCGTCACCACGCCCAGGACCCAGGCCACGGTCCGGCCCACCGGCCAGCTGTCCCCGCGCCGCCGCAGCCGGACCACCGCCCAGCCGTAGAGTCCGAGCCCCAGCAGGCAGCCGACGAGGAAGACCGGATCACCCCCGAACTCCAGGCCCCGCGTCAGCGTGAACGGCGGCAGATCCATGTTCATGCCGTGCCCGCTGTGATCCATCCGCTCACTCCCGATTCGTACCGATGCTCCGGCCACAAGAGTAGAACCGCCCCCGCCCGGGCCACGCGGCAGGGGCTGCCTGCCGGTGCCGTGGCCAGGAGCGGCGGGCACGCGTACGCCCGCGGTGCGGGACCGCGGGCGTACGGCGAGGCGAGGGCAGGCGCCGGGGAGGGGTCAGGCGGGCTGGGTCGCGGCGGCGATCCGCTCCTGGCGCAGCGCGTCGTACCAGTGGTCGTCCACCGGCGGCAGCGCGTTGACGTCCAGTGCCAGCTTGATGAGAAGGTCGGCGATGTGCGGGTTACGGGCCATCACCGGGCCGTGCATGTACGTCCCGAAGACCGTGTCGTTGTACGCGCCCTCGTAGCCGTCACCGACGCCGTTGCCGTTGCCGAACCGCACCTTGGCGAACGGCCGGGCGGTCCGGCCCAGATGCGTCACGCCCTGGTGGTTCTCGAAACCGGTCAGCGGCGGCAGCCCCAACTGCGGGTCGATATCGGCGAGTACGTCGCCGACGCAGCGCTCGCCCTCGCCGCGGGTGCTGACCACGTCCAGCAGCCCCAGGCCCTGCTGCCGCTCGCCCAGGTCGTTGATGAACTCATGGCCCAGGATCTGGTAGCCGGCGCACACCGAGAACACGATCGCGCCGTTGGCGACCGCGCGGGACAGGCCGCCGTCCCGGATCAGCCGCTCGGAGGCCAGCCGCTGCGGCCGGTCCTCGCCGCCGCCGATCAGGTAGATGTCACCCGAGGTGGGGATCTGCTGGTCGGAGCGTACGTCCAGGCGCTGTACGTCCAGTCCGCGCTGGCGCGCCCGCCGCTCCACCACCAGGGCGTTCCCCTGGTCGCCGTAGGTGCTCAGCAGGTCCGGGTAGATCCACACCAGGCGCAGGCTGTTGTCACTCATGCTTGCTCGTCCTTGTCCGTGAAGGTCGGTGGATCCCGGTCAGTTGCCCACGCGGCGGCGCAGGTCCTGGAAGGCGGTGTAGTTGGCGATGACCTCGATCCGGCCGGGCGGTGCCAGCTGCACCGCCTCGTCGAGGCTGTCGCACACCCGGAAGTCCAGGCCCGCGACCTCCAGCCGCACCGCCAGGTCCAGCTTGCGGTCGCCGAGCACGTAGATCGGGTGCCCCGCCAGCCGGGTGTAGTCGACGTCCCACAGCCAGGAGGTGTCCGTGCCGTCCGCGCCGCGCGCGTTCACCGACATGATCACCGGGGTCGGCGGCGGGTCGATCAGCGAGAACGTCTCCAGCCAGCCGGCCGGGTTCTTCGCCAGCAGCAGCCGCAGCTCCCGCTGCTGGAACGTGACCACGTCGTAGCGGCCGGCCACCGCCTGCACGGAGAACATCCGCTCCAGCGCGACCTGCGGCGGCACCCCGAAGGCGGCGGCCACCGCGGCGGAGGTGGTGGCGTTGGCCTTGTTGGCGCGGCCCGGCAGCTGCAGCTTGATCGGCCAGGCGCTGCCGTGCGGGTCGAGGACGTGGTCGCCGGAGAGCGCCCAGCTGGGCGTGGGGCGGCGGAAGCCGCACTCGCCGCAGAACCAGTCCTCGCCCGGCCGCTGCATCACCCCGCCGCACGACGGGCAGGACCAGGCGTCGTCCTTCCACTCCTGCCCGGCCGCCACCCACACCACGTTCGCGGACCCCGAGGCGGCCCAGACGATCAGCGGGTCGTCGGCGTTGGCGATGATCAGCGCCTTGGAGCCGGACAGGCCCTCGCGCCACTTCTCCGCCAGCATCCGGGTCTCGGCGGCGCGGTCGAGCTGGTCGCGCGAGAGGTTCAGCAGCGCTATGGCCTTCGGCGTCACATCGCGTGCCACCCCCGCGAGGTACTTCTCGTCGACCTCGATGACGCCGTACTTGGCGTCCGAGCCGCCGGCCAGCGCGGAGGTGATGCCCGCCGGCATATTGGCGCCGAGCGCGTTGGAGACCACCGGTCCGCTGGCCCGCAGCGCCTCCGCGATCAGCCGGGTCGTGGTCGTCTTGCCGTTGGTCGCCGACACCAGTACGACGTCCAGGTGCCGTGCCAGCCGTGCCAGCAGGTCGGGGTCGAGCCTCAGTGCCACCCGGCCACCGATCACCGATCCGCTGCCGCGGCCCGCCGCGCGCGACACCGCTGCCGCGGCCTTGCCCGCCGTCACGGCCAGCTTGGCCCGCGGCGACAGCGGCTCCGTGTTGCCTGCCATCGTCCTTGATCCTCCTTGCGTCCGGCGCCCGCCCGTCGTGCGGCCGCCGGTGGAACGCCCCCTCCGAAGCCGATGACCTGACCGGCCGGAGGCATCGGTCGGGGATCAGCCTATCGAGATCCGGCCGTGGGCCCGAACCCCGCCACCCGTGAGGCGACAACTACGGCCGGTACCGGACGCCGAGCGTCCCGTCCTCCGGGCGGACGACGGGACTTCCGGCACCGGCCCATCGGGTGCGGGACCGTACGCTGGAGCCCATGCGTCCCCGCACCATTCCCGGCAGTTCCGGCCGTATCCGCCCCCTGCGCCTCCTCGGCGACCCCGCGCTGAGCGGCCCCTGCCAGGAGGTCACCGCCTTCGACGGCGAGCTGGCCCGGCTGATCGAGGACATGTACGCGACGATGTACGCCGCGCGCGGTGTCGGCCTGGCCGCCAACCAGATCGGCGTCCCGCTGCGGGTGTTCGTCTACGACTGCCCCGACGACGAGGACCGCCGTCACCTGGGGCACCTGGTCAACCCCCGGCTCGTCGAGGCCGACGGCCCGGTCGTCCGCGGGCCCGAGGGCTGCCTCTCGCTCCCCGGCCTTGAGGCCGGCACCCCGCGTCACGACCGTGCCGTGGTGAGCGGATTCAGCGCGTCCGGCGAGCCGCGGACGGTGACCGGCACCGGGTTCTTCGCCCGCTGCCTGCAGCACGAGTGCGACCACCTCGACGGCGGTCTGTACATCGACCGCCTCACCGGACTGCGCCGCCGCCGGGCGCTGCGCGCGGCGGCCAGGGCCCCGTGGGCGGCGGACGGTGGCCGGGCGGCGGCGGTCGGCGGCTGAGCGGCCGGGCCGCCGTGCCGGGGGCGGAGGGGGCGGCTTGCCGGAGACGGCCGCCGCCTGACCGCCGCCGGCCGGGCCGGTACGTCCGCCGCCGGCCGCTCAGGATCCGGCGCCGCCCGTGCGGTCCTCGACCGAGGCCAGCTGCCCCCAGAGCAGATCGGTGAGCTGCCGGACCAACTCCTCGCGGGAGCACGGCCGTTCGCGCAGCCACCAGTCGCCGGCGCCGTGCATCATGCCGACGATGCCGTGCCCCCAGACGCGCGCCTTCAGCTCGGCGTCCGCTCCCAGGTCGAGCCGGTCGGTGATCACCTTGGCCAGCTCCTCGCCGAGCCGGCGCAGCAGCGGGGCGGAGTGCCGTCCGACGTCGAAACCGGACTCCGAGGGGTTGTCCTCCTCGGAGGGGTGCATCAGGAAGCGGTACACCTGCGGACGGGCCTCGATGGCGAGCAGATAGGCGTCGAGGGTGGCCTCGACCCGCTCCCGGCGCAGGACCGGTGCGTCCAGTGCGGTCCGCAGGTTGGCCAGCAGGGCGTCGGTGTGCCGTACGGCGAGGGCGCGGTAGAGCCCGCCCTTGTCGCCGAAGTGCCGGTAGAGGATCGGCTTGGTGATGCCCGCCTCGGCGGCGATGGCGTTCATCGACGCGTCCGGGCCGTCGCGCAGCACAATCCGCTCGGCGGCCTCCAGCAGCTCCCGCCGCCTGCGCTCGGCCGCCGCCTGCCGGGCGCTGTCGTGCTCTGTGCTCTCCATGATCGTGCTCCCCACCCATTGTGAATCCGTGGCGCTGGCGCAACGTAACACCCGATCTTCCCCCCGAATCCGCCGCAGGGGGAGTTGACATCCCTTACTGGCGAGTAACACACTTCACGTTACCGCTAGTAACACCTGTACCGCCCGCAGCGCTGGAGGGGACATGGCCGAGTTCACCATGGAGCTCAACGACGAGCAGAAGGAAGTCCGTGACTGGATTCACGGCTTCGCCGCGGACGTCATGCGCCCCGCCGCCGCGGAGTGGGACGAGCGCGAGGAGACCCCCTGGCCGGTGATCCAGGAAGCCGCCAAGATCGGTCTGTACTCACTCGACTTCTACGCCCAGCAGTTCTTCGACCCGACCGGCCTCGGCATCCCGATGGCCATGGAGGAACTCTTCTGGGGGGACGCGGGCATCGCCCTGTCCATCGTCGGCACCGGCCTGGCCGCGGTCGGTGTGCTCGCCAACGGCACCGAGGAGCAGATCGGCACCTGGGTCCCGCAGATGTACGGGGACGCCGACGACGTCAAGGTCGCCGCCTTCTGCTCCTCCGAACCCGACGCCGGCTCCGATGTCTCCGCCATGCGCACCCGCGCCGTGTACGACGAGGCCGGTGACGCGTGGGTGCTCAACGGCACCAAGACCTGGGCGACCAACGGCGGTATCGCCGACGTCCATGTCGTGGTCGCGGTCGTCGCCCCCGAGCTGGGTTCCAAGGGCCACGCCTCCTTCATCGTCCCGCCGGACACCCCGGGGCTCACCCAGGGCCAGAAGTTCAGGAAGCACGGCATCCGCGCCTCGCACACCGCCGAGGTCGTCCTGGAGGACGTCCGGGTGCCCGGCCACTGCCTGCTCGGCGGCAAGGAGAAGCTCGACGAGCGCCTCGCCCGGGCCCGGGAGAAGGCCGAGGCGGGGGGCGAGAGGGTGAAGAACGCCGCGATGGCGACGTTCGAGGCGTCCCGTCCGGCCGTCGGCGCCATGGCGGTCGGCACCGCCCGCGCCGCCTATGAGGAGGCGCTGGAGTACGCCAGGACCCGTGAGCAGTTCGGCCGCCCGATCATCGGCAACCAGGGCGTCGCCTTCCAGCTCGCGGACATGCGGACGCAGATCGACGCGGCGCGGCTGCTGGTGTGGCGCGCCTCCTGGATGGCCGCCGCCGGCAAGAAGTTCGAGAGCGCCGAGGGCTCGATGTCCAAGCTCTTCGCCGGCGAGGTCGCCAAGAAGGTCACCGCGCAGGCCGTTCAGATCCTCGGCGGCAACGGCTTCACCCGCGAGTACCCGGTCGAGCGGATGCACCGCGACGCCGCCATCTACACGATCTTCGAAGGCACGAGTGAGATCCAGCGGCTGGTGATCGCCCGGGCGCTGTCGGGCATGCCGATCCGGTAGGGCGTCCGCTCCGGCCGCCCTGCGGGCGCGTCCCCGGGGAGCGGCAGCCGGAACCGTGTCCCCGCAGGTCAGAGGGTGAGACGTCCCAGCATTTCACCATTCGCCGGGCAGGCCTGGCAGACGTGACCGCCCACCCCGCACTCTCGGGTTGCCGGTCCGGAGACACGGCCCCGCGGACGGCTCGGCCGTCCCGCACCCGCCGTGGCCCGGGCGGACCGGATCGGCACCTGTGCGCCGGCCGCGCCAGGTGCCGTCCTACGACCCTGAAGGGGAACACATGCGACCGAACACTGTCATGAGGGCACTCGTCGGCGTCACCGCGGTGGCCGGGATCGCCGCCGGGAGCCTGACGGATGCGGGCGCCGCCTTCGCGGCATCCGCGCCGGCCTCGCCGCCGGCGGTGAGTTCCGAGGCCGCCCACCCGCTCGCGGTGGTCAACCTCGGTCTGAACGCCAAGCAGGCCAAGAAGGTCCAGGGCTGGCTGAAGAAGTACTGGGGCTACCGGGGTGCGATCGACGGGCAGCTGGGCACCAACAGCTGGAAGGCGTTCCAGCGCAACCTCAAGGCGCACTGGGGCTACAAGGGCAAGATCGACGGAGCCGTCGGGCGCGAGACGGTAAAGGCGCTGCAGCGCCTGCTGAAGAACAGCTGGGGTTACAAGGGCAAGATCGACGGAATCGCGGGAGCGGGAACCAAGGCCGCGTTCAAGCGTTTCGCCAACGCCGCCTAGGCACGTCCGGCGCAGGGCCCGGCGCCCTCGTCCTCCGTGGTTTCCGGTAAGCCACCGAAGTCTTCCGTAAGTCGTAAGCCACTGAACGGCCGCCGAGCCGCGCACCGGGCACTCGCCTGGTGCGCGGCTCTTCGCATGTCCGTCCGCGTGCGCCCGGCAGCCCCTCGCCGGCCCGTCACCCCTTGACGGGGCATGGGGTGCACTCTACCTTCTGCTTCCATAAAGCAAAATTTTAATTCCGAGATGTGGAATTACTGGAGTGTGTGCAGTGCAGTGCGGTGCAGTGCCTCCGGCTCTTCGCCGGAACCAGCCCGTGACAGGTCGACGCAGGAGTACTCGATGCCCCGAATGACAGCCGCCCGTGCCGCGGTGGAGATCCTCAAACGCGAAGGCGTCACCCACGCCTTCGGAGTGCCCGGCGCCGCGATCAACCCCTTCTACGCCGCGCTCGAGAGCGCGGGCGGGATCGATCACACGCTGGCCCGCCACGTCGAGGGCGCCTCGCACATGGCCGAGGGCTACACCCGCGCCCGTCCGGGCAACATCGGTGTCTGCGTCGGCACGTCCGGTCCGGCCGGCACGGACATGATCACCGGTCTCTACTCCGCGACCGGTGATTCGATCCCCATCCTGTGCATCACCGGCCAGGCGCCGACCGCGGTGATCCAGAAGGAGGACTTCCAGGCCGTCGACATCGCCTCGATCGCCAGGCCGGTCACCAAGGCGGCGACCACGGTGATGGAGGCGGCGCAGGTGCCCGGCGTCCTCCAGCAGGCCTTCCACCTCATGCGGTCCGGACGCCCCGGCCCGGTCCTGGTCGACCTCCCGCTCGATGTCCAGCTGACCGAGATCGACTTCGACCCCGACACCTACCAGCCGCTGCCGGCCTTCAAACCGGCCGCGACCCGGGCCCAGATCGACAAGGCGGTCCGGCTCCTGCTGGAGTCCGAGCGTCCGCTGATCGTCGCCGGCGGCGGTGTCATCAACGCCGACGCCTCCGAGCTGCTGGTCGAGTTCGCCGAGCTCACCGGAGTACCGGTCATCCCCACCCTGATGGGCTGGGGCGCCATCCCGGATGATCACGAGCTGAACGCCGGCATGGTCGGCCTGCAGACCTCGCACCGCTACGGCAACGCGACCTTCCTGGAGTCCGATTTCGTGCTGGGCATCGGCAACCGCTGGGCCAACCGCCACACCGGCCAACTGGACCTGTACACCCAGGGCCGGAAGTTCGTCCACGTCGATATCGAGCCGACCCAGATCGGCAGGATCTTCGCCCCGGACTACGGCATCGCCTCGGACGCCAGGGCCGCGCTGGAGCTGTTCGTCGAGGCGGCCGAGGAGCTGCGGGCCGCCGGGAAGCTGCCCGACCGCAGCGCGTGGGCCGCTTCCGCCCAGGAGCGCAGGGCCCGGCTGCAGCGCCGTACGCACTTCGACGACATCCCGATGAAACCGCAGCGGGTCTACGAGGAGATGAACAAGGCCTTCGGTCCGCAGACCCGCTACGTCACCACCATCGGCCTCTCCCAGATCGCCGGCGCGCAGATGCTGCACGTCTACCGGCCGCGCCACTGGATCAACTGCGGTCAGGCCGGCCCGCTCGGCTGGACGATCCCGGCCGCGCTGGGGGCCGCCACCGCCGACCCCGAGGTGCCGGTCGTCGCGCTCTCCGGCGACTACGACTTCCAGTTCATGATCGAGGAGCTGGCCGTCGGGGCCCAGCACAAGATCCCCTACGTCCATGTCCTGGTGAACAACGCGTACTTGGGCCTGATCCGCCAGGCACAGCGCAACCTCGACATCGACTTCCAGGTCAACCTGGAGTTCGAGAACATCAACTCGCCGGAGATCGGCGTCTACGGCGTGGACCACGTCAAGGTCGCCGAGGGGCTGGGCTGCAAAGCCATCCGGGTCACCGACCCCAACGAGCTGGGCGCCGCCTTCGAGGAGGCCGGGAGGCTGGCCGCCGAGCACCGTGTCCCGGTCGTCGTCGAGGCCGTCCTGGAGCGGATCACCAATATCTCGATGGCCGCCGGGGAGATCGACAAGGTGAACGAGTGGGAGGAGCTCGCGACCGAACCGGGCCACGCGCCCACCGCGATCCTGCCGCTCAAGTCCTGACACCGGGGCCGGTCCGGATCGCGGGGTGGGCGGAGTGACGACCGTCACGCCGGCGCCATGGAACGGACACTCGTCGTTCACCGTTCAAATGGGTGAGGGCGTTGCGGAACATCCTCACCCGAGCAGCCCCGGCCGGTTCCCCCCGTCTGGCCGGGGCTTCCGCATACCCGGATGCGCCACGCCGCCCGCGGCGGTACCCGAGGTGCGCGAGGGCGGAGCCCGGCGCACGCTGGAGGCATGACCGCGCATCCGCCTGTCATCGTGCACCCCCCGACGCCGTCGGGCGGCCGCCGGGTGACCGTGCACGGGCAGATCGTCGGCCTCGCCCACGGCCGTGGCGATGTCGCCGAATTCCTCCGCCGCGCGGGATTCGCCCAGCCGGCCGAGGACATCCGGCTCGACGACCCCGCCCTCGTCGAATGGCGGGGCGGCTCACTGGACGACTGGCCGATGCCCTAGTAGGTCGTGTCGCGGGGCAGGCGGGCTCAGAGCACCGAACCGCCGGTGACGTCGATGCGCTGGCCGGTGATCCAGCGGGAGTCGTCGGAGGCGAGGAAGGCGGCGACATCGGCGATATCGGCGGGCCGGCCGATGCGGTTGAACACCGAAGTGGCCGCCAGCGCCGCCCGCCCCTCGGGCGTCGCCCGGTGGGACTCGGTCACATGGGTCTCGACCCAGCCGGGGGCGAGGGTGTTCACCGTGATCCCGCGCCCGCCGAGGTCCTTGGCGAGGGTGAGCGTGAGGGTGTCCACCGCGCCCTTGGAAACGCTGTAGGCGACGTTCGACGGGTGCGCTCTGCTCGTCACCGCCGACGAGATGTTGATGATGCGTCCGCCGTCCCGCATCCGGCGCAGACCGTGCTGGATGATGAAGAACGGTGCCTTGGTGTTGATCGCGATGGTGCGGTCGAACTCTTCCTCCGTGGCCTCGCCGATGCGCCCGGAAAACCGGGTCGCCGCGTTGTTCACGAGTATGTCGAGACCGGGTCCGGCGCCGTACGCGGCGAGTTCGGCGTCAAAGGCGGTGAACAGCGCTTCGGCGTCACCGGGTACCCCCAGTTCCGCTTTTACCGTGAATGCCCGTCCGCCGGCGGCTTTGATGCTCGCGAGCGTTTCCCCGGCCTCGGTGTCGCTGTTGTTGTAGTGAATGGCGACCAGTGCACCGTCCTGAGCGAGGCGCTGGGCGATGGCCCGGCCGATGCCCCGGCTGGATCCCGTTACCAGCGCGGTCTTTCCGTTGAGGTCACCCATGATGGTGCGTCGGCCTTTCGTTGTCCGCGGCGGGCGTGCTGCCGCCGGTCACTGTCGATGAAGTGGTGGTCGTGATGCAACGCGGCACGAACCGGCGCGCGCCGGGTGCCGCGGAGAAGGAGGGGGTGGTGCGGTGCGTCGCGGAGAAGGAGGCGGTGCGGTGCGTGCGGCGGGCGTTCAGCCGCGTCCGGCCGGCGCCGTGAGGGTGGACACGAACACCGGCTCGCCGTCCTGAAGGCCGGTGACCTCCACCGTCGTGGTGCCGGGCGACGCGGACGGCACGCGGCGGGCCTCGATGACGCAGGGGGTGCCGTGCTCGGCGTAGCGGTGGAACTCGGTGCCCAGGGCGTACGGGACGAAGCTGTCGGGCGCGGTCAGGGCGTACGCGGCCTGCTGTGCGGCATCGATCAGCGCCATACCGGGGACGTGGTCGTTGGCCGGGTTCACGACCGCGGCATGACCGGGCGCTATCCGCAGCAGCCAGCGATCGGGCCGGTCGGTGGGGGAGAGCAGGACGTCGCGCTCGGTGGCGCTGCCCGTCAGCCGGGGCGGTACGCAGGGGGGAACCGGGGCGGCGCTGTGCCGGGCGGTCAGCCGCTCACCGCGGATCCGGCGGTAGACGGCGGGGGAGGTGACGGTGACATGGGAGTACCCGGTCGCGACGGTCCGGCCCGCCGAGCGCACCGTCATGTCGAAGCGGCCTTCGGTCAGCGCGCCGGCGCGCATCCGCAGATCGCTGCAGGCGACGTCGATCGTCAGTGAGGTGGGGCCGCCGTCGCCGGCGAGCCGCTCGGGGTGCGTGGTGAAGACGAGGTCCCCGAGGATGAAGTGATGGCCCACCGGTACGCCGAGTTCGGCGTGCGAGAGGAGCAGCCCGGCCTGACGGATGGTCTCGGCGGTGAGGATGAGCGGGTGGCGGCTGTGGTCGGGGGCGAAGTAGCCGTGGTCGTGGGGCCACCGGGCGGTGAGCGAGAAATGGCGGTCGTCCACCCGATGCCAGGAAGTGACCAGAATGTCGTCGAGGACGGGACGGTGCACGAATGCGCCGGGAACGCGGGCGTCGGAGCGCATCGCCTCAGCGGCCGGCTCGTTCTCGTCCAGGCACAATTGATGTGGGGACCTGGGCTGAACCGCGCCGCTGACGTGCATCGTGTCGCTCATGACTGCCCCCAGGCGTCTCTATGGATCTTACGGATCTATGGTCGAGGTCTTGCGCTGATAAGATACGTACTATCCGGTTTTATTTTCAATGCCGCACTCACGGAAAGAGGAAATAAGCTGATCGGGCGGTGACTTGAACTCTACTGAGCAGTTGCGGAACTTGACGATTTCGAGAGAACAGGAGACGTCCTGTGGCACAACAGGACCGCGCGATCCGGACCCGGCGGCTGATCCTGGAGGCGGCGGCAGCGGTCTTCGACGACTGCGGGTATGACCGCGCCACCATCGCCGAAGTTCTTGAACGCGCCGGTGTGACGAAGGGCGCCCTGTATTTCCACTTCGCCTCCAAGGAGCAGCTCGCGCTCGCGGTGCTGGGCGAGCATGTGCTGGACATCGCGGTGGAGCCGCAGCAGGTCAAACTCCAGGAATTCATCGATGTGGGGCAGGTGCTGGCGTACCGGCTGCGCAACGACCCGATCCAGCGCGGCGCGGCCCGGCTCGCCGTCGAGCAGGGCTCCAATCACCTGGACCGCAAGCAGTCGATGCTCTCGTGGGCCGCGTTCATCGAGGGGCTCCTGATCGAGGCGCGGGGCCGCGGCGAAATCCTGGAGAGCATCGATGTACGCGACACCGCGGAGCTGTTCGTCGGCGCCTTCGCCGGGGTGCAGATGATGTCGCACACCCTGTCCAACCGGGAGGATCTCGGCCGCCGGCTGGCCGTGTTCTACGAACACACCCTGCCCAGCATCGCGGTGCCGGCCATCCTCGCCAAGCTCAAGCTGGACCCGGGGCGCGGGGAGTGGCTGGATGCCGTGCTGCAGGAGCGCGCGGCCGCGCAGGCGGAGTCCGACGCCGGTGTCGGAGCGGTGGCGAGCTGACGCGTCCAGGTCGCCGTTCGGGGGCATTCGGCCGTTCCGGAGCCTGAAATCGGCCGTTCCGGACGGTGAAACGGACCGTACGCGCGGTGTGGGTGCGGCGCCCGCTCACGGGGCGGAGCGCCGCCGCTGCGGGCAGCGGGGTGGACGAACTCACCGGGAGAATCCGGCGGTTGCCGTGCCAGGCGTCCTGTCGAATGCCACGTCAAAGGTGACGATCGCGGCGCCTCCCGCCTCATGACGTCATTTCGGTTGTTTGCGGACAAGTGGGCCGAAGTCGGTGGTGCCGCGTCCGTGCCGTGGGGGATTTCTGCGAGTCTGAGCGGCGCACACGGAGTCCCGGCTGGTCAAGGAGGTGCCGGGGCACCGGCGTGCCGGGCGCGCCCACTCATTAGTGGTGTGTTAGTGCCTCGTTAGCGGTCCGGCAGCGCGCGGGGCCACTCTGGAAGTACAAACGGACGGACCGTACGCACCCATACGAGAGCTCGCACCCACCAGACGAGGGGGACACCCATGTCGCTCACCACCAGGACACCAGGCCGCGGCCGCCGTGTCGCCGCCGGTTCGCTGATCGCCGTCGCCGCGCTCACGCTCACCGCCTGCCAGGACGGGACCACCGGCGCCGCGTCCCGCCCCTCGTCGGCCGCCGCCCCCGCCACCTCCCAGGACGGCGCACAGCAGGAGGCGCAGGGCGGCACCCGGAACGGCGTACGGGGCGGCACCGAGCCGACCGGCGCGAAGGACCGGCCGTCCTCGGCCGCCGCCGAGCAGCCGTCCGCGAACGCCGCGCCCTCCGGCGGCAGCACCTCGAGCGGCACCCCGAACGCCACCGAGTCACATGCCTCGTCCATGACGGCGTCGGACCGCTGCACCGCCGCCGACATGTCGCTGCGCCTCGGTGACGCCGACATCGGCGCGGGCAACATCCGCTACCCCCTCGTCTTCACGAACAAGGGCAAGAAGGCCTGTACGCTGCGCGGCTTCCCGGGGGTCTCACTGATCAAGCGGGACGGCTCGTCCGTCGGCGCGCCCGCCACCCGCGAGGGCGGCCGCGGCGAAGCCGTCCGGTTGCAGCCGGGGCAGAGCGCGTACTCCGTGCTGCACACCCTCAACGACGGGGTCTCGGACACCCCGTGCTGGGCCGAATCGCAGCTGGTCTTCGTCTACCCGCCCGGCTCCAAGGAGTCGATGACCACCGGCAGCCACGGGCTGCGGGTCTGCGGCGGACGGTTCGACGTGACCGCCGTGACGCCCGGATCGCCCGGCTGACAGCCGGTCAGAACCCCTGCGGGCGCCCGTCCATGACAACGGGCGCCCGCCGCGTGCGCCCGGAATCGGCCGTCGGCCCGGCCGGGCGATGACAAGCCCCGTCACGCCCGCTGACCTCCGCGCTCATGGCGGCTACGGTGTCCGCGGGGCGCCCCGGGCGCAGGGCCGGTGGACGGTGCGCGCCGAGCGGATGCGGGGCGGGCGAAGCGGGGGTGCGGCGTGAGCGAGCGTAGCGAGAGAACCGGTGAGAGGTGCGCGCTCGGCGCATGCGGAGCCTCGCGAAGCGAGGGTGCGGCATGAGCCGGTTGACGATCGCGATGCACCATGTGCGGGCCGCGCTGAGCGGTGCCGGGCGGCTCGGCATCGACACCGTGCCACTGCTCCAGACCGCCCGTATCCCTCCGCTGCTGCTCGCCGACGACCGGGCCCGGGTCACGGCCGAGCAGTTCACCCGCCTGGTCAGGGCCCTGTACCGGGCCACCGGTGACGAATTCCTGGGCCTGGGGCCGCAACCCAGCCGCCGCGGCACCTTCGCCATGATGTGCCACGCCTGCCTCGGCTGCCCCGACCTCGGCTCCGCCCTGGACCGTGCGGCCCGCTTCTACCGGCTCTTCCCCGGCGGCCCCGACATGGCGGTGGAGACCCTCCCCGCCCCGGGTGACGCCGGCGCGGCGGCGGTCTTCGCCGTCCGCACCGACCTGTGCCGCTACGACGAGGGCGACTTTCTCTCCGAGTGCCTCCTGGTCATCTGGCACCGGCTCTCCAGCTGGCTGGTCGGCCGCCGTATCCCGCTGCGCTGGGCGACGTTCGCCTATCCCGCGCCGCCCCATGCCTCCGAGTACGACACGCTGTTCGGCTGCCCGGTGTACTTCGGCGCCGGGCGCACCGCGGCCGGCTGGGACGCCCGCTGGCTGGCCGCGCCCGTCGTACGGGACGAGGCCGCGCTGGCCGCGCTGCTGCGACGGGCCCCGGCGGACCTGCTCAGCCGCCGCGACTACGGGACGACCGTCGCCGAACAGGTGCGCCGTACCCTCGTCCAGGCGCTCCGGGCCGGTCCCCCGGCGCGGCTGCCCGAGGCCGGTGAGGTCGCCGCCCGGCTGGCCGTCAGTCCGGCGACGCTGCGGCGGAGGCTGCACGCCGAGGGCACGTCGTACCAGCGGCTGAAGGACGCGGTGCGCCGGGACGCGGCGATCGCCTCGCTGGCCGCGGGGCAGGAGCCGGTGGCCGAACTGGCGGCGCGGATCGGCTTCTCGGAGGACACCGCCTTCCACCGTGCCTTCCGCCGGTGGACCGGGACCACGCCCGGCGCCTACCGGCCCCGCGCACCTGAGACGCGGGGTCAACGAAGCTGAGCGTTCCGGTCAGTTCCTCCTTACCCGCGAGTCACTACGGTCGCCTCGACCACCCGGCACGCGTGCCGCCCGGCATACGTGCCAGCCGTCCGTTGGGAGAGCCGTATGCGCCCACGCTCCACCGCACTCGCCACCGCCGCCGTCCTGTCGCTCACCCTCGGCCTCGCCGGCGCCGGCCCCGCGTCCGGGCAGTCCGCCGCGCCCGCGGCGAGCCGCCCGGGCGACATCGTCACCGCCGCCCCGACCTCCTTCCACCCCCTGCCCGGCCAGCCGACCGGCACCCGCGCCTGGCACCTCACCTACCGCTCCACCACCGCCAAGGGCACCCCCAACACCGTCTCCGGGACGGTCATCGTCCCCGTCGACGGCAGGAAGGGCCCCCGCCCGCTCGTCACCTACGCCGTCGGGACCGTCGGTCTCGCCGACTCCTGCGCGCCCTCGGCCGGCTTCCCCAAGGGCACCACCATGGAGGCCAACCTCATCCAGCAGCTCACCGCCCGCGGCTGGGCCGTCGCGGTCACCGACTACGAGGGCCTCGGCACCCCCGGCGACCACACCTACACCGTCGGACGCGCCGAGGGACAGGCCGTCCTCGACGCCGCCCGCGCCGCGCAGCGGCTGCCCGGGGCACGCGCGGCCGGAGTCACCGAGGACTCCCCGGTCGGCATCATGGGCTACTCCCAGGGCGGCCAGGCGACCAGCTGGGCCGCCGAACTGCACCGTTCGTACGCGCCCGAGCTCGACGTCAAGGGGACCGCGACCGGCGGCGTCCCGGCCGATCTGCGCACGGTCGCCGACGCCAACGACGGCAACATCGGCGCCGGGCTGATCCTGATGGCCGCCACCGGTCAGAATGCCGCCTTCCCCGAACTGCGCCTGGACAAGTACCTCAACGCCAAGGGCCGCCACTACGTCGACTTCATGAAGAAGAACTGTGTGGCCGTCAACACCGTCGCCGGTCTCTTCAAGAGGATCTCCGACGTCACCGTCGAGAATCCGCTGGACGCACCCGACTGGCAGCGCCGGCTGCGGGAATCCCGCCTGGGCACCCGGAAACCGGACGCCCCGGTGTTCCTCTACCACGGGACCGTCGACGAACTGATCCCCTACGGGGTCGGCAGGCGGCTGCGCGACGACTGGTGCGCCAGGGGCGCCACCGTCCGGTGGGCCTCGATCCCGCTCGGCGAGCATGTCCTCGGTGCGATCGTGGGCTCCGTACCGGCTGCCGACTGGCTCGCCGGCCGCTTCGCGGGCCGGCCGGACGGCGGGAACTGCGGCTGAGCCGGCACCGGCCGGCACGGGCGTACGCGGCGGGTGCCCGGCCCGGCACGTACGCCCTTACCCTGCGTACGCCCGTGCCCGGTGAGGTGCCCGGCGTCCGGTGCGCCCGGTGCCCCGCCCGGCCGGCCGCTCCCGCTCAGACCTTCTTCAGCAGCTCGGACCCGAACCAGTCGCGGGAGTGCCGTACGCCGGGCAGGACGAAGAAGTAGCCGCCGCCGGTCGGCGTGATGAACCGGGCCAGCGGCTCGTTCTCCAGACGTCGCTGCACGGTCGCGAACTGCCGCTCCGGGTCCTGCTGGTAGCCGCAGAAGACCAGGCCGAGGTTCATCCGGCCGTTGGGGTCGAAGCCGTCGTCGTAGTTGTAACTCCGCCGCAGGAAGCGTGAGTTGTCGGACTTCGGCGTCCGTGGGTTCGCCAGCCGGATGTGCGCGTCGAGCGCGATCCGCCGGCCGTGCGGGTCGCTGCGGTAGTCCGGCGCGTCGGTCTCCCGGGTGCCGTCCAGGGGCGCGCCGCTCGCCTTGCGCCGCCCGAACATTCTCTCCTGGTGCTCCACCGGCACCTTGTCCCACTTCTCGACGTGGAAGCGGATCAGCCGGAGCACCTGGTAGCAGCCGCCCAGCGCCCAGTCCGGCTCCCCGCACGGCGGGGTCACCCACATCAGCCGTCTCATCTCCCGGGCCGAGGCGGTGTCCGGATTGACGATCCCGTCCTTGAAGCCGAGGAAGTTGCGCCGCGCCCCGGTGGGTCGGGACGGATTGAGGAAGGCGTCCGTCCGCCAGCGGGGCCGGAGCAGCCCGTCCGTCTCCCGCGCCAGATCGCGCAGGACGTGGACGATGGCGTCCGGGTGCTCCGCACAGACCTGCACCGACAGATCGCCGTGGCAACGCGCCGGAACCAGCCGGTCGTTGGGGAAGGCCGGCATCGCCTTCAGATGCCGGGGCTTGTGCCCGGAGAGCCCGTACCGGTCGTCGAAGAGCGAGGCCCCCACCCCGATCGTGACGGTGAGCGAGTCCGGGGTCTGCGGCTGGGAGGCGACCAGCTCGTCCCTGGGCTTCACCCCGGCCGTCAGCGCCCGCACCCGGTGGGTGAGCACCTGGAACAGCTCCACCAGGCCCTCGCGGTTCTCGGCCAGCACATCGAACCCGACGAACCCGGCGAACAGCTGCTGGGGGGTGATGACGCCGGCCTGATGGCGGCCGTGGAAGGGGACCTTCTCGGGCGGCCGCCGCCGGTCGTCGTCGCGCCGCAGGCCCGCCGGACGCTCCGCCGCGGCGGCCTCCCCGTGCGGGCCCGCGCCGGCCGCCACGCCGGTGGCCGCCACTCCCGCGAACCCCGCCGCACATCTGAGGAAATCCCGGCGCCCGTCGTCCCGTACGGGGACACACCCGCCGCCGTCCCGATCACGTCTCATCGTCCCGCCATCCTGACCGCCCTGAGTGCGTCATCCGGCACCCGCGTGCCGGCACATACCTGCGCGCCATGCTCGCCGCTCGGACCGGGAGGGACGGGAACAACACGGCCTCGGCGCCGGATATCACGCGCGCAGCCCGGCCGGTCGCCCGAACGGCCCAGCGGACCGGCTCCCCGCGCGACAGCACCCCGCCGGCCTCCTAGCGTCGGCCCTGTGACCTGCACGGACACGGCCCCGGCCAGGGCTCGGTGCAGCGCCGGCCCGGCTCGCCGCCCACCAGGCACGACAGGCACCGCCCGCGAGCCCATGGACCCCCGCACATGAACGCATTCACCGACGAGAGCGGAGCCACCGCCAAGGGCACCCGGCCCGACGAGGCCACGACGGACGGCCGGGGGCCGGAGAGCGACGGGCACCCGCCGGCCGACGGGGCGACCGGGGCGATACCCGCCGAGGAGCGCCCGGGCGGCGCCGAACCGGCCGCGCCCGCGCTGCGGATCGCCAGGGGGCACGCCGAACCCGAGGAGCTCGCCGCGGTCACCATCGTCCTCTGCGCCCAGCTCGCCGCCCTGCAGGTCCTCGCCGACCAGCACCGGGCCGAGGAGCGCCCGGCCGACCGGCGGCGCCCCAGAGGCCACCGGGCGGGCCGCTCCGCCTGCTGGTCGGGCTGCTGGACGTGCAGCTGACGCGGCCCGGCGGCCGGTCGGCAGATCGTCAAGCGGAAGTCACCGCGCGCAAATATGATGAACCGGGCCGGACGGGCTCCGCCAGAGCCCCCATCAGGCCAGGTCAGGAGGCCTACGCGAGGATCCGCCGCAGGGCGTGCGCCCCGCGGCGGCCGATGCACCGACGCACCTGGGAGCGATTCATGCCGCGGCGCCGTCCCCCGCGGTCGGCCAGCGCCGACGACCTGCTGGCCACGCTCGGACGGCTGACCGCCCAGGCCCGGGAGGGCGCCGAGAAACAGCGCGCCCGGGTGGAACTGGCCGAGGCGCTGCAGCGCGAGATGCTGCCCACCCGGCTGCCCGAAGTGCCCGGGCTGCGCACCGCCGCCACCTACGCGCCGGCCCGGCACGGCCTCGACATCGGCGGCGACTGGTACGACGGCTTCCCGCTGCCCGACGGGTCGCTCGCGTTCTGCATCGGTGACGTCCAGGGCCATGACGTGGAGGCGGCCGCCTTCATGGGACAGATCCGCCTCGGGCTGCGGGCCGTCGCCGCACACGCCGCCGACCCCGGGGAAGTGCTGAGCCGCGCCAACGACCTGCTCCTCTCGGTGGACTGCGGGCTCTTCGCGACCTGCACCTTCGTCCGCTTCGACCCGGCCGGCTGGGAGATCTCCCTCGCCCGGGCCGGGCACGTACCCGGCGTCTGGGCCACCGTCGACGGCCGCTCCCGGCTCGCCGACGAACCCGGAGGCGTGCCGCTGGGCATCGTGCCCGGCGAGCGGTACCCCGTCACCCGCCGCCGGCTGACCGTGAGCGGGACGCTGGTGCTGCTCACCGACGGGGTCATCGAGGGGCCGTCGTTCCCGATAGAGGACGGGCTGAACCAGGTCACCCGGCTGGTCGGCGCCAACGCCGGCGGCGCACCGGACGCGGTGGCCGCCGCGGTGATGAGCGTGGCCGAACTGACCGGGCACGTCGACGACTCCGCCGTGATGGTGCTCTGCTTCGAGGGCGACGGGGGAGAGCACCGGGTGAAGCGCGGGACGGGAACGCGTGTCGTGGTCGCCGACCAGCGGCCGCCGTTGTGTGATGGCTGATGTGGTGCGCACCGAGGAACTCCGCCGACTCGCACCGGCAGCCCTGACGATCTGCGTCCTCGCCGCCGTCTACTACGTGTCCGCCAAGGTCGGGCTGCTGGAACAGGTGGTCATCGCGGGCGCCAGGGTCACCCCCTTATGGCCGCCCACCGGCATCTCCCTGAGCTGTCTGCTCCTGGTGGGCATGTGGACCTGGCCGGGCATCGCCCTCGGCACCCTGCTCGTCGTCGCCTCGCTCGGCCCGCTCGACGCCGGGGTGCTGGGCACCATGACGGGCAACACCCTCGCCCCCGTCTGCGCCTCGCTGATGCTCCGGCGGGTCGGTTTCCGGACCGAACTCGACCGGCTGCGCGACGGGGTGGCCCTGGTCGCCCTGGGCGCCTTCGTCGGGATGCTGATCAGCGCCACGGTGGGCAGCGGGACGCTGCTGCTCTCCGGCGACCTGCCGGCCGGCGTCTTCTGGCCGACCTGGGCGGCCTGGTGGGTGGGCGACGCGATGGGCATCCTCGTCGTCACCCCGCTGCTGCTCGCCCTCCGTTCCCTGCGCAGTCCCTGGGACGTCCCCATGGTCCGGTGGGCCGAGGCGTCGGCGCTGCTGATCGCCGCGCTGGTGGTCGCCCTCACGTCCGTGCACAGCGAGCTGTCGCTGCTCTTCCTGGTCTTCCCGCTGATCGTGTGGGCGGCGCTGCGCTTCCAGCTGGGCGGCGCGGCGCCCTGTGTGCTGCTGGTGTCCGTACTGGCGATCTCGTCGGCGACCACCGGCACCGGGCCGTTCAAGGGCCACAGCCTGCTGGAAGCGATGATCAACCTGCAGGCGCTCAACGCGTCCGCGGCGCTCACCGCGCTGCTGCTCTCGGCGATCGTCACCGAGCAGAACGCCATCCGGCACAAGGTCGAGCAGGCCTGCCGCGAACTCGCCGATGTGGTGGACCGCCTGGCGCCGGGGGAGAGCCGGCGCCGCTGGCCCCGGGAGGGCGACGCCCCTGACACCCCCTGACCCCTGACGCCTCCTGACACCCCTGACCCCCGATACCGCGCCCCGGACCGCCGCGCGCCGCCGTCAGTCCCGCAGCAGCTCTCCCAGGTCGTAGCCGACCGGCTCCGCCAGCTGGGCGTAGGTGCAGCTCTCCGGCGTACGGTCGGGGCGCCAGCGGCGGAACCGGACGGTGTGCCGGAACCGGCTGCCCTCCATGTGGTCGTAGGCGACCTCGCACACCCGCTCCGGGCGCAGCGGCACCCACGACAGGTCCTTGCCGCCGCTCCAGCGGCTCGGCCCGCCCGGCATCCGCCGGGACGCGTGGGCCGCCTCGTCCGTCCAGGCACCCCACGGGTGGTCCGCGGCCTCGTCCATCCGCAGCGGCGCCAGCTCCTCGACCAGCGCGCGCCGGCGCGCCATCGGGAACGAGGCGCACACCCCGACGTGCTGCAGCTGCCCGGAGTCGTCATGGAGGCCCAGCAGCAGGGAGCCGACCACCGGCCCGCTCTTGTGCAGCCGGTAGCCCGCGACGACACAGTCGGCGGTCCGGGCATGCTTGACCTTGAACATCACACGCTCGCCCGGCCGGTACGGCAGATCGAGCGGCTTGGCGACCACCCCGTCCAGACCCGCCCCCTCGAACTGGGTGAACCAGCGCCGCGCCAGCTCCCGGTCCGTCGTCGCGGGGGCGGTGTACACCGGCGCCCGGGCCGGCCGCAGCGCCCCGATCAGCGCCTCCCGGCGCACCGTCTGCGGCGCGTCCAGCAGCGCGTCCGGGCCGAGAGCCAGCAGGTCGAAGGCGACGAGGGAGGCGGGAGTCCGCTCGGCGAGCGTCCGGACCCGGGAGTCCGCCGGGTGGATGCGCTCCAGCAGCTCCTCGAAGTGCAGTCGGCCGTCATGGGCGATGACGAGCTCGCCGTCGACGACACAGCGCCGCGGCAGCTGCGCCCGTACGGCGCCGGCCACCTCGGGGAAGTAGCGGGTGAGCGGCTTCGTCGTACGGCTGGCGATCTCGACCTCGTCGCCGTCCCGGAAGACGATGACCCGGAAGCCGTCCCACTTGGCCTCGTACTGCATCCCGGCGGGGATGTCCGCCACCGGCTTCGCGAGCATCGGGGAGACCGGGGGCATCACAGGCAGGTCCATACCTCGATCCTCGGGGCCGGACACGCTTCCCGCGCGCCGGCCCGGACCCGTCCCGTCCGGGCGAAAGCCGCCCGGCGCGCGCCGAAGCCGGCCGGAACCTAGCGTGGAGGCATGGCCGGAGGCGGAGCTGTCGAGCTGGACGTCGCGGGGCGCGCGGTGCGCCTGTCGAACCCCGACAAGATCTACTACCCGGAGCGCGGCTTCACCAAGCTCGATGTCGCGCAGTACTACCTCGCCGTCGCGGACGGGGTGCTGCGGGCCCTGCGCGACCGGCCCACCACCCTGCAGCGCTTCCCGGACGGCGTCGACGGCGAGTTCTTCTACCAGAAGCGGGCCCCCAAGGGCCTCCCGGACTGGCTGCCCACCGCCCGTATCACCTTCCCCAGCGGCCGGTTCGCCGACGAGATCTGCCCCACCGAGCCCGCCGCCGTCCTGTGGGCCGCCAACCTGGGCTGCCTGACCTTCCACCCGTGGCCGGTACGCTGCGCCGACACCGATCACCCCGACGAACTGCGGATCGACCTCGACCCGCAGCCCGGCACGGATTTCGCGGACGCCGTCCGCGTCGCCCGTGAACTGCGCGGTCTGCTCGCCGAACACGGCCTGCGCGGCTGGCCCAAGACCTCTGGCGGCCGCGGGGTGCACGTCTACGTACCGATCCGGCCCCGCTGGACGTTCACCGCGGTCAGACGGGCCGCGATCGCCCTGGCCCGGGCGATGGAGCGGCGGATGCCGGAGCTGGTGACCTCGGCGTGGTGGAAGGAGGAGCGCGGCGCGAAGGTCTTCGTCGACTACAACCAGATGGCCAGGGACCGGACCATCGCGTCGGCGTACTCACTGCGTGCCCGGCCGCGGGCGACCGTCTCCACCCCGCTCCGCTGGGAGGAGCTGCCGGACGCCGAGCCCGAGGACTTCGATCTGCGCACGGTCCCGCCGCGCTTTGCCGAACTGGGCGATGTGCACGCCGACATGGCGGACCACGCCTTCGGCCTGGAGTCGCTCCTGGAGCTCGCGGAGCGGCACGAGGCGGAGGACGGGCTGGGCGATCTGCCCTATCCCCCCGACCATCCGAAGATGCCGGGCGAGCCGGCCCGGGTCCAGCCGAGCCGGGCCCGTAAGCGCTGACCCGGACCGGGACCGGCCCGGACCGGGACCGGTCCCGGGCGCGGGTACCGGCGCACGGCTGGGTACGAACGGGGCAATCGCCGGGTCCGTCGGAGTGGCCCTGCGCGGGGTCCGTGGAGGGTGCGACACTGCGCGGTACTCATCCGATTGTCAGATTTCCTGTCATATGGGAGAGGTCATGCGCAAGTTCATAGGACGTTCCGTCGCGGCCGCGGCGCTTGCCTCCGCCATCGTCGTCCCGCTCGCCGGTGTGGCCTCGGCCGTTCCCGAGAAGCCGGTCAGCCACCGCGACGACGGCGGTCAGCAAAGCGCCGACGAGTCCGGTATCGACTCCTTCGATGGGCTCCGAGCCGGCCTCAACAGCCTCCTGGGGCTCTGAACGGCCGTAGCACGGGCGGGCCGCCGCGGCACTGCGTCGCGGCGGCCCGGTGCGTGTCATCCGGCGGCGGTCTCCCGCTCGGCCTGCCGGCGCAGCTCCTTCTTGTCCGGCTTTCCGGCGTCGGTCAGCGGCAGTGCCTCGACGAAGGTGATCCGGGCCGGTTCGTACATCGCTCCGCGCTCGGCGGACACCATCTCGCGGAGCTGCTGTTCGTCGACCGTGCCCTCGGGCGTCCGCACCACCACCGCGTGCACCCGTTCCATCCGGTCGGCGTCACGGACGCCGAACACCGCGCTCTGCAGGACCTGCGGGTGCGAGTTCAGCAGGTCCTCCAGTTCGGTGGTGTACACATGGCCGCCGACCACGACGATCATGTCCTTGATCCGGTCAACGATCGTCAAGTAGCCCTCGGCGTCGAGGAATCCGATGTCGCCGGTGTGCAGCCAGCCGTCCCTCAGGACCTCGGCGGTCAGCTCGGGCTGCTTCCAGTACCCCTTCATGATCATCTTGGACCGCACGCAGACCTCGCCGTGCCCGCCCACCGGCAGATCCCGGCCCGACTCGTCGCGGATCGCCACCTCGACGTCGTCCAGCACCTTGCCCGCGGAGCGCAGCCGGTCGGGGCGGGACAGGTCGTGCTCCTCCTGGCGCAGCACGCTGATGCCGCCGGCCTCGTTCTGCCCGTACCCCTGCATCAGCACCGGGCCGAACCGCCGTACCGCGTCGGCGATCCGGGTCGGCGACGCCTGGCAGCCGCCGTATGTCACGGTCCGCAGGCTGGAGGTGTCGGTGTGCTGCGCGTCCGGGTGGTCCATCAGCTGGTAGAGCAGCGGCGGCAGCAGGAACATGTCGGTGATGCGCTCGCGTTCGATGGCGGCGAGCACCTCGGCCGGGTCGAAGTCGTCGAGCAGGACGACCGTGCCGCCCGCGGACAGCGTGTTGTCGGCCAGCAGCCCCGCGGCGTGCGCGAGGGTCGTGCAGACCAGCTGCCGGCGCTCGGCCCCGTCGTCGTCCGCCAGTACTCCGCTGAACCAGCGGGCCTGCTCGAAGGTGGTGCAGATGCCCTTGGGGTGGCCGGTGGTGCCTCCCGTGTGGCGGATGGTGCAGATGTCGTCCGGTCCGGCGAGGCTGTCGAACGGCGCGTCGGACTGCCCGGCCGCCAGCTCCAGCAGGTCCGTGCCCAGCTTCGCCGGGCCGAGCACCAGGACGTCCGGCACCGGTGCCAACCCCGTGACTTCGGCGGCCCGTTCCGCGTAGCGGGGGTCGATGACCAGGGCGCGGGTCTCCACGTCGCGGACGATGGCGGCCTGGGACTCGGCGGACAGCTTGTTGTAGAGGTGATTGACCCGGGCGCCGACCAGATTGGCCGCGTAACGGGCGGCCAGGGCCTCCGGGAGGTTGCCGCTGAGCAGGGTGACGGTGGCTTCCGGGCCGACGCCCTGGGCGCGCAGCGCCCGCGCCATCCGGTACACCAGCGAACGGAACTCGCCCGCCGTTACCCGGCGTCCTTGGTGGACCACGGCTTCATGTGCGGGGTCTGCGCTAAGGACATCGAGGTTCTCCTCCATGTAGGTACGGAACGTCCGGTCATCTATGGACATGATGGTGGGCTTCCTCCTGACGCCGGCGGCCGAGGTCGCTGCCGCCGGGGTGCGCGATATTTAGTTGCTGGAGGCAACAAAGGTAGGATAGTCGCTGGAGATCGACATCCCAAGTCGGATTCCGCGGCCCAGACGCCGCCCACCACCCCTCCGGCGCGCACCCCACTTGCGGCGCTCCATGGGCACTGTCGCTCCATGGATCCTGCGGCGGGTGCCCGCATCCCGTAAGGGGCGGTCGAACAGATCCCCTAGGGGACGCGAGGGCCCCTGTGGGGCCACAACAGGCCGGGGGTGGGCGGGTATTCCCTGGGGGCGGCTGTGTATTCCTGTGGTTTTCCGGGGCCGGCCACGTCGGGCGACGCGTACCTGGTGCACTGAGCCGCAGCCGGGGTCCGGGCACTGAGGCGCGGCTGGGTTCCGGACTCCGAGGCGCGGCCGGGGTCCCGATACCGGACCGCGGCTGGGTTCCGGGCTCCGGGGTGCGGCCGGGGTCCGGGGTGCGGCCGGGTCGGAGTGCGGCCGGGTCGGAGTGCGGCTGGAAGTCGTGGAACTCCGGCCGGATTCCTCGTCCCCCGATATCGCCAACTCGGTCGCCGGTCCGGGGAGGGCGGCGGATAATGCTCCCTCGCGCACGGGGCGCCCCTGCCCTGCGGTTCTCGCTCTCCCTGCGGGGCCGTCCCGTGTGGAGGGATGATGGGGGACAGCGGCGAGCACGGCGAGAATCGGCCGATGTACGGAGAGCGCCATGGCTGTCGGTCAGCGGTGACCGGCGGAAGGAGTGCCTGGATGGGTGCGACCGACGCGATCCCCGACGGCGCTGCCTCGGTCGGGGCCACGCCGGGGCGGCCCGGCGGCCTGCTGGACGTACTCGGCGTGGCCGCCGTGATGCTGGACGCGAACGGGCGGATCGCCCTGTGGAGCCCCCAGGCCGAGCAGCTCTTCGGCTGGACCGCGCGGGAGGCGCTGGGCCGGCCCGCAGCCCAGCTCCTGGTCGCACCCGAACACATGGAGCTGGTACTGCGGCTGTTCTCGCAGGTCATGGCCGGCGGCGAGAGCTGGGCCGGGGTCTTCCCGGTGCGGCACAAGGACGGCGGCACACGGCTCGTCGAATTCCGCAACATGCGGCTGCTCGACGAGCACGGCGAGTCCTACGCCCTGGGTATCGCCACCGACCAGGCCGTACTGCGGCGGGTGGAGCGGGATCTGGCGCTGTCGGTACGCCTGGTGGCCCAGTCGCCGATCGGCCTGGCGGTGCTGGACACCGGGCTCCGGTACGTCATGGTCAACCCGGCGCTGGAGCGCATCAACGGCCTCCCCGCCGACCGGCACATCGGCCGCCACGTCCGCGAGGCCCTGTCCTTCCTGGACACCGAAACCATCGTGTCCCGGATGCGGGAGGTCCTGCGGACCGGCCGGCCGCTGCTCGACCAGTTCACTGCCGGCGGCACCGCCGCCGACCCCGCCGCCGACCAGGCCTGGTCGGTGTCGTACTACCGGCTGGAGGACCCCCACGGCCGGGTCCTGGGGCTGGCCACCTCCGTCGTGGACATCACCGAACAGCACCGGGCCGCCGCCGACGCCGCCCGCGCCCGCCGCCGGCTGGCCGTCATCGCCGACGCCTCCGCGACCGTGGGCACCACCCTCGACGTCGACCAGACCGCACGTGAGCTGGCCGACGTCATCGTGCCCGAACTGGCGGACCTGGCCACGGTCGACGTCCTCGACTCCGCCCTGGACGGCCGGCGCACCGCCGCGCCGTCCCACGGCGGAGCCGTCCGCTTCCATGCCCTCGCGGCGTCCGCCGCCCACCCGGCGGACGCCCTCCGCGCCACCGGCCCCACGGGCGGTCTCGTCTCCTACGGGGGCGACCGGCTCGTCACCCGCTGTGTGACCGAGTCCCGCCCGGTGCTCGTCGCCCGGGTGGCGGAGGAGGACCTGGCGCACATAGCCGCGGACCAGGACGGCGCCGCCTGCCTCGGCCGGGCCGGAGTGCACTCCTACCTGGCCGTGCCGCTGATCGCCCGGGGCGAGGTGCTCGGGGCGCTCTCGCTGTACCGCGCCCGCAACACGGTGCCGTTCGACGAGGACGACGCGGTGCTCGCCGTCGAGCTGGCCGCGCGGGCGGCGGTGTGCATCGACAACGCCCGCTCCTACCAGAGCGAACGCCGCACCGCGCTCACCCTCCAGCGCCACCTGATGAACCACCGGCCGCCGCAGCCCACGGCCATGGAGATCGCCTACCGCTACCAGCCGGCCCAGGCGGCCAGCGAGGTCGGCGGCGACTGGTTCGACGCCATCCCGGTGGCCGGCGACAAGACGGCCCTGGTCGTCGGCGACGTCATGGGCAGCGGCATCAACGCCGCCGCCACCATGGGCCAGTTGCGTACCACCGCCCGCGCGCTGGCCGACCTCGACCTCGACCCCGCCGAGGTGCTCCGGCACCTCGACCACATCGCCGCCGGCCTCGACCCGGCCTTCGCGACCTGCCTGTACGCGGTCTACGACCCGCACCGCAGCCTGTGCCGGATCGCCGTCGCCGGGCATCTGCCGCCCGTCCTGGTACGCGCCGGACAGCCGCCCGAGCTGCTCGACCTGCCCACCGGTGCCCCGCTCGGCGTCGGCGGGGTGCCTTTCGAGCAGACCACGATTCCGCTGCGCGACGGCGACCGGCTGGTCCTCTACACCGATGGCCTGATCGAGACCCGCGAACAGGCCATCGACGCCCGCCTGGACACGTTGCTCACCCTCCTCGCCGTGCCGGGGCCCGAGCACGACCTGGAAGGCCTCTGCGACCGGCTCCTGGGCGAGCTGCGCGACGCGCACGGCCACGACGATGTCGCGCTGCTCATCGCCCGGGTCCGGGCGAACCGGGTTCCCGCGAAGGGGAGATGAGCGCGTTGCGGGGGAGTGGCCGGCGGAATCCGTAGCCGCACAGTTCGCCGCGAAATCCGCTTTGGCGGCACGTATTCGCCATGGATACGGGTTCATGTGGCGTCTTCTGCTGCGGATTTCGTTGTCTCGCACTCTTGACGAGGTCTTGACGGCAGTCGACGGCAGGGGTTGTATTCGGTCACCACAGCGGCGCCTGCGGTGAGCCGGGTTCCTCCCGCTTCGCGGCGCACGTCCCGCAGCGCGGTCCCCGCCGCCGCCAGGATCGATGGGATACGGATGACGAACACCCCCCAGCTGACCCGGTCGATCGGTGTGGTCGGCGGCACGCTGCTCACGTTGTCCTGTCTGACCCCGGCGTCCTCGCTGTTCGTGATCGTGCCGGACTCGTTCGCCGGACTGGGCACGGGTACCGCCCTGACCATCGCCGTCGCGGGCCTGCTCTGCGTCGGGGTGGCCTTCGCCTACTCCGAGCTCGGCACGCTGATCCCCAGCTCCGGCGGTGAATACGCCATGGTCGGCACCCTCATGGGCCGTCTGGCGGGGTGGCTGGTTTTCGTCCTCTCCCTGATCGTCGTCATGATCGTGCCGCCCATCATCGCCCTGGGCACCGCCGACTACCTGGCCCCGGTCATCCGACTGGATCCGCAGTACACCGCCGCCGGCGTGCTGCTGCTGGCCACCGTCATGGGGCTGCTCGACCTGCGCGCCAACGCCTGGCTCACCGGCATCTTCCTCGTCCTGGAGATCGTGGCCTGCGCGGTCGTCGCCTTCCTCGGCTTCAGCCACACCCGGCGCCCCGCGTCCGTACTTGTCCAGCCCGTCATCGACGCCGGCAACGGACAGAGCACGGCCGTGACCGCCGGCCTGATCGTCACCGGACTCGCCTCCGCGCTCTTCATCCTCCAGGGCTTCTCCACCGCGGTGTACCTCGCCGAGGAGATGGAGAACCCGCGCCGCAACGTCTCCCGCACGGTGCTGTGGACGCTCGCCATCGGTGCGGCCGTCGTCCTGGTCCCCGTCGTCGCGATCACCCTCGGCGCCCCTGACCTGGAGACCCTCGGCGCCGGTGACATCGCGGGCATGGTGCGGGAGTGGAGCAACTCCGGCACCGGCGTCTTCGTGAGCCTCTGCATCGCCCTGGCGATCGTCAACGCGGCGATCGTGATGGTGATTCAGAACTCCCGTGTGGTCTTCGCCTCGGCCCGTGACGCGGCCTGGCCGACCGCGGTCAACCGCGTCTTCTCCCACGTCGGACGGCGCTTCGGCTCCCCGTGGGCGGCCACCCTCGCGGTCGGGGTCCCCGGGGCCGCGCTGTGCTTCGTCCGCCTCGACACGCTCAGCGAGGTCACCGGCGTCGCCGTCGCCGCGATGTACGCCTTCGTCGCCCTGGGCGCCCTGGTCGCCCGCCGGGGCGCGCTCAAGCACCGGATGGCCTGGCGGATGCCGCTGTGGCCGGCGCTCCCGGTGCTGCTGATCGCGGTACTCGTCTGGGTCCTCGGCCGGCAGAGCACCAGAAGCCTGGTCATCACCGGCGCCATCGTCGCCGTCGCCGGGCTGTACTGGGTGTGCTATCTGCGTCCGCGCCAGGACACGCACTGGGTCATCTCGGTCCCCGAGGACGGCCGGGCCCCGGCCGGGACGTCCGCCGGGCAGCCTGCGGAGGCGTCCCCGGCGTCCTCTGCGGACGCGGCGCCGGCGTCCACCTCCGGGTGAGGCGGCTGGCGCAGCCCCCGGGAGCGGTGCGCGGCGGGCCGCCGGGCAGCCCCGTCTACCGGTCCGCCGGCCTCGTCAGTGCCACGGCGTCCAGGAGCAGGCAGACATGGTCGACGGCGTCGCGGCCGGCCGGGCCCTCGGCCGTCTCCGCGTCGTCGAGGAGCCCGGCCGCCCTCCGCAGCAGCTCCGGCAGCCGGTCGCCGGCACCGTCCGGCGGTGCCGCGTGCGCCAGGACCGACCGGACCTGCTCACCCGTCAGCGGTGCGCCGGTCTCGAGGAAGCGGAACAGCGCGCGGGCGACCTGCCGGTCGGTGCCGCCGGGCTTCCACCGTCCCCGTGCGTGGCTGTCGATGAGCGCCGCCGCGTCGGCACGGATCTCCTCGGGAACATGCATGCCCACGAACGTCTCACACCGCCACCGCGGGCCACCGGGCCGCCGGCCCGCCCCCGGCCGCACCCGCGCGCCGGCTCCCCGCGTCCGGTGACCCCGTCTGACCAGGCATGTTGTGCCGAGCGCCAGATCGCTCGGCCGATCTGGAACCGCCGGACGCGACATCAAACCTGTGGGGAGAGTTACATACCCGGTCCCGTACCCGGGCGCCGTGCGGGCGGCGGGCACCGTACGGTCCGCGGCGGCGGTAAAACCTACCGCCGGGACTTCCCGCCCTCTGGCGCCCGGACCCGGATCACGGGACCATCCTCGAACAGCCCGTGAGGCCCCGGCACGGGCCTGAGCTGCTGCTGCGCTCCGCAGCGGGCAGCTCGCCCACCGTAAGCGGGAGGTGTAGAAAGAGGACATGGCCGGACGCTACGGCCGCCCGCGTTCCGTTCCGAGGATGCGAACTGTCGCAGGCCAGGTCTTTCTCCTGCAGGTCGCGATCGTGGTCATGCTCGTCGCCGCAGCCATGGCGGCGCTCGTGCTGCAGTCCCGGTCCGACTCGGAGCGCGAGGCCCGCCACAGATCCCTCGCCGTCGCCCACGCCTTCGCCGCCGCGCCCGGCCTCGACGAAGCGCTGCGGAGCCCCGACCCGACCGCCGCACTGCAACCGCGGGCCGAGACCGCCCGCAAGCTCTCCGCCGTCGACTTCATCGTCGTCATGAACACCCGGGGGATCCGCTACACCCACCCGATCCCGGACCGGATCGGCAAGCACTTCGTCGGCACGCTGGGGCCGGCGCAGCGCGGCGGTGTCGTCACCGAGAAGATCACCGGCACCATCGGGCCCCTCGTCCAGGCCGTGGTCCCGGTCCTCGGCAAGGACGGCAAGATCGTCGGGCTGGTCTCCGCCGGGATCACCATCGAGAAGGTCAGCGGCGTCGCCGACCAGCAGTTCCCGCTGCTGTTCGGTGCCGCGGCCGGCGTCCTCCTCCTCGCCACCGGCGGTACGGCGCTGGTCAGCCGGCGCCTGCGCCGCCAGACCCATGGCCTCGGACCCGCCGAGATGACCCGCATGTACGAGCACCACGACGCGGTGCTGCACGCCGTACGGGAAGGCGTGATCATCGTCGGCGGGGACGGCCGGGTGCTGCTCGCCAACGACGAGGCCCGCCGGCTGCTCGGCCTGCCGGAGGACGTCGAGGGATGCCGGATCGCCGACCTCGGTCTCGACCCCGGCACTGCCCGGCTGCTGGCCTCCGGCCGCGCCGTCACCGACGAGGTCCACCCGGTCGGCGAACGGCTGCTGGCCGTCAACCAGCGCTCCACGGACCAGGCCGGCGGCCCGCCCGGCAGTGTCACCACGCTCCGGGACACCACCGAGCTGAGGGCGGTCACCGGCCGGGCCGATGTCGCCCGCGGGCGCCTGAAACTCCTCTACGACGCCGGCGCGGAGATCGGCACCACCCTCGACGTGGTCCGCACCTGCGAGGAGCTCGCGGAGTTCGCCGCGGCCCGGTTCGCCGACATCGTCACCGTCGACCTGGCCGAGGAGGTGCTGACCGGCGCGGAGCCGACGCCGTCCCTCGCCGCCGGCGTCGAGATGCGGCGTACCGCGGCCGTCGGCCTCCCCCCGGACAGCGGCCTGTATCCGGTCGGCAAAACGATCCGCTTCGACCCGGCCACCGAGCTCGGCGCCGGGATCACCAGCGGCCGGCCGGTCCTCGAAACCGACCTGGCCGCATACGGCGGCTGGCAGCGGCAGAACCCCGAGCGCGCCCGGAAGATCGTCGCGCACGGTATCCACTCGATGACCGCCGTCCCGCTGCGGGCCCGCGGCACCCTCCTCGGCGTGGTCATCTTCTGGCGCTCCCGGGACCCCGCGCCGTTCGAGGACGAGGACCTCTCGCTCGCCGAGGAACTGGTCGCCCGCGCCGCGGTGAGCATCGACAACGCCCGCCGCTACACCCGCGAGCACACCATGGCGATCACCCTGCAGCGCAGCCTGCTGCCGCGTGCCCTGCCCGAGCAGAACGCCGTCGAGGCCGCCTACCGCTACCTGCCCGCCCAGGCCGGGCGCGGCGGACTCGGCGGCGTCGGCGGCGACTGGTTCGACATCATCCCGCTGCCCGGCGCCCGGGTGGCGCTGGTCGTCGGCGATGTCGTCGGGCACGGCCTGCACGCCGCCGCCACCATGGGCCGGCTGCGCACCGCCGTCCACAACTTCGCGAACCTGGATCTGCCGCCCGACGAACTCCTCTGGCACCTCGACGAACTCGTCACCCGGATCGACCAGGACGAGGGATCCGGCGGCGCCGCGGCCACGGTCACCGGCGCCACCTGCCTCTACGCCATCTACGACCCGGCGTCCGGCACCTGCGCCATGGCGCGCGCCGGCCACGTCCAGCCCCTCGTCCTGCGGCCGGAGGGCACCGCCGAGGTCGCCGAGGTACCCGGCGGCCCGCCGCTCGGCCTCGGCGGTCTGCCCTTCGAGACCTGGCAGCTGCGGCTGCCGGAGGACAGCCGGCTGATCCTCTTCACCGACGGACTCGTCGAGGACCGCCACCGCGCTTTCGACGAGGGGATGGCGCTGCTCACCCGCACCCTCGCCGGCCACCCCGAACGGACCCCGGAGGAGATCTGCGACGCCGCCCTCGGCGCGCTGCTGCCGGAGCGCCCCAGCGACGACATCGCGCTGCTCGTCGCCCGCACCCGGGTACTGGACGCCGCACAGGTCGCCGACTGGGACGTGCCGCCCGACCCCTCCGCCGTGGCCCGGGTACGCGCCATGGCCGTGCGCAAGCTGACCGAGTGGGGGCTGACGGACGCGGCGTTCACCACCGAACTGATCCTCAGCGAACTGGTCACCAACGCCATCCGCTACGCCTCCGGCCCCATCCACGTACGGCTGATCCGCGACGCCTCGCTGATCTGCGAGGTCTCCGACCACAGCAGCACCTCGCCGCATCTGCGCCGGGCCGCCACCACGGACGAGGGCGGCCGGGGCCTCTTCCTGATCGCCCGGCTCGCGGAGCGCTGGGGGACCCGCTACACCGGCGGCGGCAAGGTCATCTGGACGGAGCAGTCCGTCTGACCGCGGGGCCGCACGACGCCGGGCGTCATGGAAGTCGGTCGTGGAGACCATGTACCGGGTGAGCGCCCGGCAGAAGACCGCCGTCGCCTTGTCCCGGCCGATGCCGTGCACGTCGGTGCCGCAGGACTCCTCCGACCAGTAGCCGACGGCGTGTTCGAGCTCGTCGAGGGACGGCTTGTCCAGGCGGCGCAGGAACTTCTGCGCCAGGCCGAGCAACTCGCCCATCAGGTGGTTCGGCGGGTTCGGGGGGAACGGGAAGCGCGTACGGAGAAGGGGGCGCCGGGGCTAGGAGCCGTCGCGCTGCGGGGTCTGCGGGTCCGCCGGAGCGGCCGCCGCGAAGAGCTCCTCCAGGGACGCGTCGGCGCGCTCACCGCCCCGTACGGCTTCGACGACGGCCTGGTGGAAGCTGCGGCTGGCCTCTTCGGAAGGACAGGGGACGGGGCTGCCGGCCATGGTGTACCAGTCCGAGGACCCGGTGTGCTGTACGGCCACGTGGGCCAGGTCTTCCGACCAGGTCGTGTGGATGGTCAGGTCGCCGTTGAGTACGCCGATCTCCTCGGTGCGCACCGTGTCGGGAAGCGCGTGGATTCCGACGGTGGTCCAGGATGCCCAGGTCATGGTGTTCCCCTCGGCGACAGGGGCCTCGGCGGGCGGCCGGGCGCGGTGCCTCAAGTCTGGCACTTGCGGTGTGGCGGCGCACCGTATGCGGAGCCTTGAATTCCGGACGTTTCCGGCCCGTGACCTGGAGGGCGTCCGCGGTCACACCGGGGAGCCGGCGGTCCGGCCGGTACCGCGCCGACCCGGCCCCCGGCTGCGCCCATGGGTCGTTTCCCCTTCAAAGAAACCGGCCGCTGCCGGCCCGCCCGCCCCGACGGCGCCGGGCTGACCGCCGTCGGCGGCCCGGCCCGGCGAACCGAGGCGGGGGCCCCGGCCGGAGACCGGGGGAGGGGCCGCCGACTCGCCGAAGTGCTGTGCCGGCTACCGGACTTGGGCAGCGCCGTGCTCGGTGTGTTCCTGAACGACGGCACGTACGACGGGCAGTTCGGCCGGTGACGGGGCAGGCGGCAGGGCCGGTGACAGCGGCCCTGCCGCCTGACAGGGTGGGTCGGGGGATGGCGGAGTTCAGTCGATGACGGAGTGGAAGAACGTGACCCCGGCGCCGAAGGCCGCGCCGCCCACGAGGGCCGCGGAGGCCAGGGTGCCGCCGTTGCACCAGGTGAGGACGCCGGCGCCGAGGGCCGTGAGGACGCCCAGCAGCAGGATGACGGCGGCGCGCTGACTCAGCAGAGCTGCTTTGTCGTTCAGTGCGGATCTGTTGTCGGACACATCAACTCCCAACTGCGCGGGAGCGAGGAATCGCTCGGCGGATGCTGATGCTGGGCTCGATCTTCTCATCCGTCACCGGGCGCAGCCGGTAACACACGACGAAAACCCGGGAGTTTCCCCTGTTTTGGGCGGATTCCGGGCGGCCGGGCCCGGCGAGGCAGGGCCATGTGTGCGGAGCGGGTGCCCGTGTCGCCGGCCGCGCCGTGCCGTCCTGGCGATAGCGTCGTCGGCGGACCGGCGGACCGGCGGACCGGCGGACCGGCGGACCGGCGGACCGGCGGACCGGAGCAGCGGAAGTGGCGAGAGCACGGGAGGTGGGCCATGACCACCTGGTCCACCGTGCTCTTCGCCCTGCTCGCGGCGGTCAGCAACGCGCTGGCCACCGTGCTGCAACGGCGCGCGGCGCGTACCGTCCCGCTCTCCCGCCGGCTGCGGCTCGGCCTGTTCGTCGATCTGCTGCACCACGCCGCCTGGCTCGGCGGGATGCTCGGAGTGCTCGCCGCCGCCTGCTTCCAGGCACTGGCGCTCTCGCGCGGCGCGCTGTCGATCGTCCAGCCCCTCTTCGTCCTCGAACTTCCGCTGGCCCTGCTCATCGGCCGGCTGGTGCTCGGCGGACGGATCCCGCGCGCCGGCCGGCGCGGTGTGGCGCTGCTCGTCGTCGGACTCGGCTCCGCCCTCGCCGCCGCCGCGCCCACCATCGGCACCGACCGGGCCCCGTTCGACCGCTGGATCCCCGCCCTCGCGGTCTGCGGCGGGGTGATCGTCACCACGGCGGGCGCCGGACTGCGCCGCGGCGCGGGCGGCGTCCGGGCGGCCTGCTTCGCCGCATCCGCGGCCGTCGCCTACGCCCTCACCGCGGCCCTGCTGAAGGACGCCACCTCCCTCTGGCAGGCCGACGGCCCCGCCCGGTTCTTCGCCTCGTGGCAGACGTACGGCTTCGCGCTCACCGGGGTGCTGGCCCTCCTGCTCTTCGAGAACGCCATGCAGTCCGGTCCGCTGACCGCCTCCCAGCCGGTCCTCACCCTCGGCGACGCGCTGGTGAGCCTGTCGCTGGGCGTCACCCTCTTCGACGAACGGGTCCGGGCCGGCTGGTGGCTGGTCCCCGAGGTGCTGGGCCTCGGTCTGGTCGTGTGGGGCGCCGTACAGCTCTCCCGGGGCGCCCTCGCCCAGGACCTGGCGGGCGCCGCACAGGGCCGGACGGCCGAGCCCGCAGGTGACCGGCCGCCACAGTGATCGTTCCCAGTCCGTGAACACCGATCCCATCACGAAGACCGCCACGGCCACCGCGCTGACCTTGTCCACCCTGGCCCTGTCCGCCGTACCCCTGTCCGTCCTGGCCCCGGCCGGGCCCGCGTACGCCGACGGCGGCACCATGCCCGATGTGACCGGCAGGACCCTGGTCACCGCCTACCAGGCCCTCGACTACGACACCACGATCCGGTTCACCGACGGACGCGGCGCCCGCCGCCTGGTGCTCTGGCCGGGGTCCTGGAAGGTCTGCGGCCAGAGCCCGCGGCCGGGCGCCCCGATGGACGGCCGGAAGGTCACGCTCACCGTCGTCAAGCACCGCGAACGGTGCGGGACCGGCACCGGGTGAGCACCGCGGCCCGACGCACGGCCCGGGAGACCACCGCGTACGGCCGGGTCCGGCAAGGGCGCCGGACCGTACCGGTTTGGCGGAGCCGCCCCGGGCTACGTACAGTTCCGCCGAAGCTTGCACGGACAACTTCCTGTACAGGCATCGTGACCAGGACGTACGACCCCAGGAAAGCGGCAGCGGCGATGACGGTGACCGAAGCAGGCCGGACCGACGGCGCGGGTATCGACGCGGAGCGGATGGCGGTCTGCCTCAGCGTGCTCGAGGAACTGGACGCGCTGCCGCTGGACCACCCCGACGCGATCACCATACGGCGCGCCACCGCCGGCATCTACCGCACGGTCAAGCAGCGCCGGCGGCAGGAGCGCCGGGCGGCGAAGACCGCCAACGACCGCGCCGTGACCGCGGCCACCGCCACCGGCGCGCCCGGCCGGATCGACGACGAGACCCAGGGTCTGGCCCTCACCACCTCGGTGACCACGGAGATCGCCGGCATCCTCGAGCGCCCCCGGTGCTGCTATGTCTGCAAGTCCCGCTACACCGAGGTCGACGCGTTCTACCACCAGCTGTGCCGGACCTGCGCCGAGGAGAACCGGGCCCGCCGTGACGCACGCACCGACCTCACCGGCCGGCGCGCGCTGCTCACCGGCGGCCGGGCGAAGATCGGCATGTACATCGCGCTGCGGCTGCTGCGCGACGGCGCCCACACGACGATCACCACCCGCTTCCCGAACGACGCCGTCCGCCGCTTCACGGCGATGCCGGACAGCGCGGAGTGGCTGCACCGGCTGAAGATCGTCGGGATCGACCTGCGTGACCCGGCCCAGGTCATCGCGCTCGCCGACGAGGTGAGCGCGGAAGGCCCGCTCGACATCCTGATCAACAACGCCGCGCAGACGGTGCGGCGGTCGCCGGAGGCGTACGCCCAGCTGGTCGCCGCCGAGTCCGCCCCGCTGCCCGCCGGTGAGCTGCCCGCCTCCCTCGTCCTCGGGCACTTCGGCAGTGGCACCCCCACGGCCCTGCCGGCGTCCTCGTCGGCCCGGTCCGGCGCGCTGAGCGCCGACGAGGTGACCGCGCTCGCCCTGACCACCGGCTCCGCCTCGCCGGCCCGGATCGAGGCGGGTACCGCCATCGACGCGGGCGGCCTGGTGCCGGACCTGCACGCCACCAACAGCTGGATCCAGAAGGTGGACGAGGTCGACCCGGTGGAGCTGCTCGAAGTGCAGCTGTGCAATATGACCGCGCCGTTCCTGCTGGTCAGCAAGCTCCGCCCGGCGATGGCCGCCTCCCCGGCCCGCCGCAAGTACGTCGTCAACGTCTCGGCGATGGAGGGCCAGTTCAGCCGCGGCTACAAGGGCCCGGGCCACCCGCACACCAATATGGCCAAGGCCGCGCTGAACATGCTCACCCGCACCAGCGCCCGCGAGATGCTGGAGACCGACGGCATCCTGATGACCGCCGTCGACACCGGCTGGATCACCGACGAGCGGCCGCACCCCGAGAAGATGCGGCTGGCGGCCGAGGGCTTCCACGCCCCGCTCGATCTGGTCGACGGCGCGGCGCGGGTCTACGACCCGATCGTCCGGGGTGAGCGGGGCGAGGATCTGCACGGCTGCTTCCTGAAGGACTACGCGCCGATGGCCTGGTGACCGCCGGTCGCTCGCCCTTCGGCTGGGCCCGCCGTCAGCGCCCCGCCCGTCCCCGGCGGGCGTGATGCCGCTCCAGTACGCGCAACCGCTCGCCGCGGCCGCCTGGTTGACGAACACCGGGCGCACCCGGCTCAGCACCGGTCCGCTCCAGTGACTCCACCGTGGGGTTCACCGTCACGGCCGCCGACCCTGCGCCCGGGGGCGGAGCCGGGTCCGGCGGTCGCCGAAGACGGCCGGAAGGCGGTGCGCCACCGGGGCCGTTCCGACCACCGGCGGACCGCCGCGGGTGGGCGCGTACCCCGTCCGTTCCCGGGGAGCGCCACCCGGTCAATCGTGGTGTCATCGAAAGCGAGGCAAGCAACGCTCCTGAGACGGGAGGAACCATGGCCGGCAAACTCACCGCGCGAGACATCATGACCGGCGGTGCGCGCTGCGTGGGCGCGCATGAGTCGCTGTACGACGCGGCCAGGATGATGCGTGACCTCGACGTCGGATGCCTGCCCATCTGCGGCGACAACAACAGGCTCACCGGCGTGATCACCGACCGGGACATCGTCGTCACCTGCTGTGCCGACGGGATCGACCCGGCGACCGTACAGGCCGGCACCCTCAGCGGCGACCTGCACTGGATCGACGCCGACGCGGAGGCCACCAAGGCACTGGAGATCATGGAGAGCAACCACATCAAGCGGCTGCCGGTGATCGACGTCAAGGGCGGCCACCAGCTGGTCGGCATGATCACCGAGGCCAACATCGCCAAGAACCTCAACGACAAGCAGATCGCGGAGTTCGCCACCGGCGTCTACGCGACCGCCTAGGCCCTGTCGGCCCGATCCTCCCGGGCGGGCCTTCTCCGCCTGTTCCCGGGGTCGGGCCCCCTCGCACGACGGCACCGCCGGCGCCGTGGCCCCGCCCGCACCGCGCGGGCAGGCCGTCCGCGGCGCCACGGACGGCCTGCTACCCACGCCTGGGAATACCCGGGTATTCCGCATGCGCTTCACCGGCGCCTGGCCGGGTTTTCCTCGCTGCTCGATCGGTCCGTTTTCTGTGCGGAGTTGCGGGTGCTCAGTTGTGGTGGGATTTCGGTACGGCCAGTCGCATTCCGGGGAGAATGAGGTCCGGATCCGCGCCGATCGTCGCGCGGTTCACCCGGTAGAAATCCTGCCAGCGGAATCCGCGTACACAGGCGATACCGCTCAGGGTGTCCCCGGAGTTGACGACGACCGAGCTGCCGGAGAGCGGCGGCCGGTGCACCTTGTACCGCTTCACGGGGGCCTGCGGGCGCCGGACGCGTTCCCGGGCCGCATGGGCCTCCCGCTGCGGCGCGCGGCGCGGGGGTGAGACGCGCGGGGCCCGGTGCGGTGTGGCCGAGGTGAGCCCGAGCCGCGCCGAGCAGGCCGGCCAGGCACCCCACCCCTGCCGGGCCAACACCCGCTCCGCCACGTGGATCTGCTGTGCCCGGCTGGCCTGCGCCGCCCGGGACCCGTACGCCCGGCCGCCGTAGGACCGCCAGGTCGAGTGGGCCAGCTGCAGCCCGCCGGAGAAGCCGTTGCCGGTATCGATGCGCCAGTTCCCCCCGCTCTCGCACCCGGCCAGCCGGTCCCAGGTGCCGCTCGGCGCGGCCTCGGCCGGCTGCTCGGCCGCGACGTTCAGTGTGCCGGCCGCCAGCAGTACGGCCGCCGCCGTGATTCCGCGCACCCCGTACCCCCGGAATTCACTCCGGGCGGTCGACTCCGATTCCTGAGGAAATTCCATGCGTGTGCTCCCGTCGTCCGCCGCGCGGTTTCCCGGCGGCTGTTGAGGAAACCCGGCGCTTTACGGTCCTCGTATCCGAGTGGGTCCCGGAACGCGATTTCCGTGCGGCGCCGTGAATTCGACGGGGATGAGACAACCACGCACCGAGTTCGCATCGGCAGAGCGCGCGGTAGCGCTGTCCCGGCTCGGCCTGCCCCCTTGTCTCCGGAGCACGGGCATGCCTGCCCACGGCGCGCCCGCTCCGAGCGGCAGGGGCGCATCCGGCACCTCGTCCGCGCAGGGCGCTCCGCGGCCGGACGATCACCGGCGCCGTCCGGGGGGTCCGCCCAGCGCATCCACCGCGTTCGGTGCACGCGCTGCGCAGTACCGCACGCACCGCGCACGGACCTTTGGGGAGTGCAACGTCTCGTCCCGCCCCGCGGGCGAGAGTGCAACAACCCGTCCGTCCGGGCGAGTTCGGAACGGCCGTTACGGGTGCGAAACGGATCGATGCCGGCGATCGGGAGGGAACCGCACCTTCCGGGCGGATCGCGAAGGCCTGCTGACACCCCGTCTCCTCCGTTGCGTATGCGAACGACCGCTTTTCGAACGGGAGTTACTGGTCATTAAACCTTCTATGAGTGTGGCGTTGATCACCCCTGAAGGAGGAAAGTGCAGGTGGGCGCACAGTCTGCAATTGATCGATCACTTTGTGCTGATTCTGTGCGAAGCCTGATTAACCCCAGGGGCCCCTCTCGTCGGTGAGAGGGGCAAGGAACGCGACTCCTGTTCCGTCCCACCCGCAACGACGTGGGTGGCAGCAACTCACATGAAGGGAGGGCTCGTGGAGCACTTGGGGCACTCATGGCCCTGGTACGCGCTGGCACTGCTCGGCGTCTACCGGTTGACCGCCACAGGACTCGACGCCCTTGTCCGGCACGTGGTGCGCACCGCCTCGCAGACGCGAGCGGAGCACCACCACGCCACCGTCGCCACCATTGCACCCCCGTGGTGCGGCACCCTCACCCCGGACCGCCCGTGGCACGGCGCGCCACCGGAGGCCGCCGTCCCGCCCCCGCCGCGACCACAAGCGGGCCACTGCTGTGAGGAGACCCGGTGAACGAGCACTCTCCCCTGGCCAGCCCGACCGACCTGCCGCTGGACTTCGAAGTCTTCTTCCAGCGTGAACAGAAGGCCCTCCTCGCCCTCGCCGCCTCCCGCCTCCGGGACCGCCGGGACGCGGAGGAAGCCACCCTGGAGGCCGGCTGCCGGATGTACACCAAATGGGAGCGCATCCTCGCGCACGACAATCCGAAGGCCCTCGCGTACACCATCCTCAACGGCGTCATCGCCGACTTCTACCGACGCGAGATCCGCAACAGCCGCGTCCAGCCGTATGCCGACCCGCCCGACACCGCCTACCTCCAGGAGCTGCGCAGCTACGAGCCGCTCGACCGCGCACTGGACGAACTGGAGTCCACCGCGCCGCTCCAGGCCAACTCCGTACGCCTGCGCCACCTCGCGGGCCTGTCGTACGACCAGATCGCCGAGCGCCTGGGCACCACCCCCGGCGCCGTGAAGGTCAGCACCAGCATCGGGCTGCAGCGGCTCAAGGAGATCATGACGCACGGTTCCCGCGGGACCGGAAAGGACAAGTGATGGTCGAAGACCTGCTACGACGCCAAGCCGAGGCCTTCAGCAGGGAGTTCGCCGACCACGACCCGGTGGCCTTCACCCAGCTGCTGGCCGCCCGGATCGCCGACGGCACCGGCCGCGACCGTGACCCCGTCACCCGCCGGATGATCGGCGGCATCCGCCCCGCACCGGTGCGCCCGGCGCCCACCCGCGGCCGCCGGCGCCGCCGGCCCACCCCCATTCTCGACCAGGCGACCGCCCCCGCGGCCGTTCTCACGGAGGCCCGGCGGCTGTGCCACGTCGTGCTCCGCTCCAAGGACATCGACACCCTCGGGGCGTTCGCCGCCGACTACGACGCGGCCGGCGCACGCACCTTCGCCTGCCTCCTCTACACTCTCGACAAGTGGGACAGCGCCCTGTACTGGTGGCGCTTCGCGGCCGGCGCCGGCGACGAGCTCGCCGCGCACCTGCTCGCCGTGCACCACGCCGCCGTCGGCCGCACCACCGACGCCCGGCTCTGGCGGACGATCGCCCGGATGATGGGGTTCGCCCCCGACCGCCACCTTCCCGTCCCCGTCAGAGGCACCTCGGAGCCGGCCCAGGAGTTCGCCCGCACCTGGGACGGGAGCCTGCAGACCTTCCTCCGGCAGAAGCATCTGCCGCGAGAGCTTGCGCTCGGGTGACTTCCCACGTTGTCGGCCGTCCCGCCGCGGGTGTTTCTCG
>NZ_BBUY01000019.1:0-52174 GCF_001590865.1 Streptomyces sp. NBRC 110611 | reverse complement strand
GCGCAGCGGATTCCAGCCCGCCGCCAGGCGCCACGGCGGGAAAGCCAACAACGTGGGAGGCAGGCCAAGCGCAGCGATTAGCCAAGCGCAGCGGAAAGGCCACGGACATAAGCCGCCTGCCCCGCATGCTGCAGACCATCGGCGATCACGCTGATGAGCCGGACGCCCAAGGTGACGGGTGGCGACCAGGAGCGGTCGACGATGCGGGGGAATTCCTCGTCGGCGAGGCCGGCGACATAGCGGACCGTGCTGTCGTGGACGGCCTGGTGATACCCCATCAGCAGCTCGGCGGTCAGGTCGCGTACTTTCGCCACGTTCAGGCGGGAGTGGCCGTAGCCGGTGTCGTCGGCCGCGAACGGCAGCCCGAAGCGTCCGTACCAGCCGTCCGAGGTCCAGATCTGCTCGGTGCCGGCCGCATCGGCGAGATGGTCGTCCTGGACCCTGGTGAGGTGCCAGACCAGCCAGCCGATCGAGTTGGCACCGTCGTCGGGGCGGGCGCCCAGCTCCTCGGGCCCGAGTCCGGTGACCGCCTCCTCGACGACCTCCCGGATACGGCCGAAGGCGTCGATGAGCAGGTCCGTGCTGGTGGTCATGGAGGCTCCTTTGCGGCGGCGGTCGGGCCCTGCGGGGCGCGCGGACATCGGTCCGGCGGTACGTCCATGATCCCAAGCCGGAGCGGCGAATCGGGGGAAGCCGGCGACTCTGGCCGAGTTCGTATGCCGGGCCGGGCAGGCCCGCAACCGAGGGCGCGGGTCATGGGTCATACCGGTCATGAGACGACGACTGAACCTGTGCATACGGCGGCGGTCCGGCGTCGGCCGCCGGGCGGGCGCGGCGCTCGCCCTCACGGCGCTGACGGTGCCGCTGACCGTGGCCTTCGGTTCCACCGCCCAGGCCGCCACCGCGTCCCCCTGCTTCGCGGTCCGCGGCCCCTACCAGAAGCAGGCCGAGAAGTTCCTCGGGCGCACGGTCGACGGCCGGCAGTCGGCAGCCGACTGCCGGGCCATCCGCGCCTTCCAGACCAGCCATGGCATCACCCCGAACATCGGCTACGCCGGGCCCGTCACCTGGGGCGTGATGACCCTCGTCGCGCGGCAGCGGGCCGCCGGGAACAACCCCAACAAGGACCGCAGGTGCCCCACGGACAGGGGGCGCATCGCCTGCGTCGACCTGACCCGGCAGCTCAGCTGGATCCAGGACGGACGGAGGCTGGTGTTCGGACCGGTGCCGGTCCGCACCGGACGGGACGGCTACGAGACCCGTACCGGCGCCAAGAAGGTCTACTGGCGCAACCTGCACCATGTGTCGACCCTGTACCACGTCGCCATGCCGTACAGCCAGTTCTTCGACGGCGGGCAGGCCTTCCACGCCATCGGCGGCAGCGTCTGGTCCGCGCCCGGCTCCCACGGCTGCGTCAACATGCGGAGCAACGACGCCAGGAAGTACTGGTCGCTGCTCAGGACCGGCGACGACGTCCACGTCTACGGCCGGAAGCCGGGTACCTGACCCGGTGGCACGGGCCGGAGGCCCGGCCCGTGCCGCGGCTGTGCGGCGTCGGCCGCCGGCCGCCGTTCCTGGGGTCACCCCTCAGGTCGTCAGCGCTTCTTGACGAAGGTTCGGCCCTGCTTCGCCCCGGAGGAGCAGGAAGCCATCTCCTCGTCGGTCATCTTGCGGGTCTTGACCGTCACCGCATTGCTCTTCCCGTCCGTGCCGTTGGGCGCGGGGCCGGTGACGGTGTCCGGCACGTACCAGTAGTAGTGCCCCCACTTCGGGCTGTCGTAGTGCGTCTGCCAGGTGCCCGACACGGTCTGCATGACCTGTGCCCGCGAGATCCAGCCCACTTCGCCGGGCTTCACCGTCATGTTGAGGGAGCTGCTCTCGGTGTGCGAGCTCGACCAGGTGTGGCTGTAGGTCGCGGTCACGCTCAGGTCGATCAGACCGGCGATCTTGCCGCCGGCGGTGACCGAGACGCCCGCGGAGTCCGTCGAGCCCACGGTGTCCGACCAGGTCATCGACTGGGTGGCGTCAGAAGTGGTGCAGTTGTAGAGGGAGTTGGAGACCTGGCGGAAGTCGCCGAGGTACGCCTTGCCGAGGACCGGCTCGTTGAAGCTGCACTTCCCCTCGCCGGAGGCGCAGTCGGCCATGAGCTGCTGACGGGTCGGGCCGTCGTCCGCGGCGGCCGCCGGTACGGCCATCGCCGCGACCAGCCCCAGTGCGGCTGTGGACAGCCCTATCAGCCGGCTTCCGTAGCGGAGCGTTCTGTTGTTCCTGTGCGTCATCTTGCTGTTGCCTCTCGTGCCTCTCGGCAGTTCGCACGGCCACATGGAAGCGACGGTTCCGGCGTTGAGGAGAGTCCGGATTTCGCCCGTCGCTGTTGCGTTTGAGACTGCTGTGAAACCTGAGTCAACTACACCAAGAATCGGCAAAGTTGTAGTTGATGGCGAAACAGTGCGTTTCGCGTGGAGGAAAGCGGAGGCTCCGTCAGGCAGCGGCGGAGGCTCCGCCCCGGACCGTGTCGACGGCCCGGGGGGTACGAAGCCGGTGTCGGGGGCGGCGGCTCACACGAGCGTCACGATCGCGGCGCCCAGACCGCCCAGTCCCAGGGCGAAGGCCGCGCTCGCCAGTCCGCCGTCCCGCCATCGGAAGGGCCTGTCGAGGGCGAGGCGGCCGGGGCCGACGGCGGCGATGGCGAGTGCGGCGGCCCCGATGATCAGGGGCAGTTCCATACCGCCCTCGTTCACCCAGAGGCCGTGCGGCGCGGCGAGGACCATGGCGTTGATCATCACGCCGATCAGGGCGGCGGCCGCGAGCGGGGTGAACAGCCCGACCGCGAGGCCGAGGCCACCGAGCAGCTCCGAGGCGCCGGCGATCCCGGCGAAGAGCTCGCCGGGGTGGTAGCCGTAGTCCGCGAAGGCCTTGCCGGTCCCGGTGAGCCCCGGGCCGCCGAAGAGGCCGAAGAGTTTCTGGGCGCCATGGCCGGCCATGATCAGTCCTGTCGCCAGGCGGAGGAGGAGCAGGCCGAGATCGGCGCCGGGAGAGCGAGAACGGGAGGTGTCGGACCGGGCGCTGCCGTCCGGTCGCCGCCCAGCGAGCAGTTTCATGACGGTGTCGCTTCCCGCACCGGCGGAACCCGGGACCACGGTGTCGTACACCGGCGCCGGTGCGCTCGTGGGGACCCTTACCACTGATCGTGCTACGCGGGAAGCCGTCTGCCTAGGGTTCCGGGCGGAATCGCCCGCCCTTTTCCCGCGCCCGCCCTCTCCCCGGCCCGTCCTGTCGCGGTGAGTACGGGCCTACCGGCCGGTACGCCCGCGTGCCCGCGCTCGGTGCGCCGGATGCCCGCTGCTCCGCACCCCCGATCCGTAGGCTGGTCGCATGAACAGTGATCTTTTCGACTCCGAGAACATGGCTGTGCCGGCCACCGCGCCCGGCATGACGCTGCAGAACGCGAAGTCGATCAAGTACGCGGTGAACGGCGAGTGTTACGCGCGCCAGGGCGCCATGGTCGCCTACCGCGGTGAGCTGCAGTTCGAGAAGCAGGGGCAGGGCGTCGGGAAGTTCCTCAAGCGTGCGGTCACGGGGGAGGGGCTGGCGCTGATGGCCGTGCGGGGCCAGGGCGAGGTGTGGTTCGCGCACGAGGCCGCCAACTGCTTCATCGTCGACCTCGCCCCCGGCGACGGTCTCTCGATCAACGGCCGCAACGTGCTCTGCTTCGACCCGTCCCTCTCCTACGAGGTCGGCGTCGTCAAGGGCGCCGGTATGGCCGGCGGCGGGCTCTTCAACTCCGTCTTCACCGGTCAGGGCAGACTGGGCATCGTGTGCGAGGGCAGCCCCATCGTGATTCCCGTCGCCCCGCAGGCTCCGGTGTTCGTCGACACCGACGCCGTGGTGGGCTGGAGCAGCGGCCTCCGGACCACCCTGCACCGCTCACAGAGCTTCGGGTCGATGCTCCGGGGCGGTTCCGGCGAAGCCGTCCAGCTCCGGCTCGACGGCGAGGGCTTCGTGATCGTACGGCCGAGCGAGCTCCGTCCGGAGAAGGCGTCCGGCAACTGATCACGTTCGATGCGCGGCCGCGTCCGATCCCGCCCGCCCCGCCCGCCCCGCCCGACCCCGCTCGACTTCGCTCCGTGAGCCGCCGCCTGGCATGATCCCGCTCATGGCTGAACGCGTGATTGCCGCATGTGACGGCGCATCGAAAGGAAACCCCGGGCCTGCGGGCTGGGCCTGGGTCGTCGCCGACGCACGGGAGACCGTCATCCGCTGGGAGGCCGGTCCCCTGGGCAGCGCGACGAACAACGTGGCGGAGCTCACCGCGCTGGAGCGCCTGCTGGCGGCCACCGACCCGGCCGTGCCGATCGAGATCCGGATGGACTCCCAGTACGCGATGAAGGCCGTCACGACCTGGCTGCCCGGCTGGAAGCGCAAGGGATGGAAGACCGCCTCGGGCAAGCCCGTCGCCAACCAGGAGCTCGTCGTCCGTATCGACGGACTGCTGGCGGGCCGCACCGTGGAGTTCCGGTACGTGCCCGCACACCAGGTGGACGGCGACCGGCTGAACGACTTCGCCGACCGGGCCGCGAGCCAGGCCGCGGTCGTCCAGGAGCCGGCCGGCAGCGAGCTCGGTTCCCCGGAGCCGCCCGCCTCGGCCGATGCCGTCCGGGGAGCGGGTGGTACGCGCCGTCGCACCTCGGGTCCCGGAGGGAAGACGAGTCCGGGGGCGCAGACGAAGGCGGCGAGGACGAGGACGTCGTCGCGGACCCTCAACGCCAAGTTCCCCGGTCGCTGCCGCTGCGGCCGGCCGTACGCGGCAGGTGAGCCGATCGCCAGGAACCCGGACGGCTGGGGGCACCCGGCGTGCCGCTCCGGAGCGGCACCGGCCGAGGCCTGAGAGGAGTCCGGAGGAGCTGCTCACAGGTCCGAGGAGCTGCTCAGAGGTCTCAGGTGTCCTCGGTGAGCCGGCGCACCCCGGTCTCGGCCTCCGCGTCGTCGGGCAGGTAGCACAGGAAGTGGTGCCCCGGCTCGTCCAGAGCGGCCAGCTTCACATACCGCAGGCGCAGGTCACCCACCCTCGGGTGCCGGAAGTGCCGCACCGCGGGCTGGTAGGCCGCGGTCTCCCGCCGCTCGTACCAGCGGGCCGCGTCCGGGTCCCGGGTGATCTCGTCGGCGATCTCCGCGTACCTCCGGTCCTCGGGGTGCCGGGCGGCGTGGGCGCGGAACTGCCCCAGCAGACCGCGCGCCTCGGACTCCCAGTCGACGAGCAGGGAGCGGGCCGGCGACCAACGGAACACCAGCCACGGCAGGTTGCGCTGCTTCGGTGGGAGACGCGCGGGATCGGTCAGCAGCGCGGCGTAGCCCGCGTTCCAGGCCAGCAGGTCCCAGTGCGGGTCGATGACCACGGCCGGGTTCGGCGCCACCGACTCCACCAGGGACAACAGGTTCCGGGAGACCCAGCCGGGCGGGCGGGCGGCGGCCGCGGGGGTGTCCTCGACGAAGGAGAGGACGTGCGCGGTCTCCGCCTCGTCCAGGCACAGCGCCCGTGCCACCGCGCGCAGTACCTGTTCCGACGTACGGACGCGCCCCTGCTCCAGCCACGCGTACCAGGAGCTGCTGATGCCGGCCCGTCCGGCCACCTCGTCGCGCCGCAGCCCGCGGGCGCGACGGCGCGGGGCCACCGGCAGGCCCAGTGCGGTGGGGGAGAGCCGTTCCCGGCGTGAGCGGAGGAAGGCACCCAGCTCCCCGCGGCGGGTGGTGAAGGGTCCCCCGTGGCGGGCGGGGGCGGGTTCCCCGTGGTGGGGAGGGAGGGGGCGCGCCTCGTCGTCGGCCGGTGGTTCCGTGACGCTCATCGCGTCGTCCTCTCCCTCTCTCCCGCGGTGTGGTGCGGGGCGTGCCGCGGTGTGGTGCGGGGCGTGCCGCCCCCTCCAGGCGCGCCGGTGAGCGCCCGGTCGTCGCCCACACGGTCGACCGCCGTCCGCACAGTATGTCCCGCCTGGCCCGGACGGCAGCCCGCTCAAGGTATGAGTGATCGTCACCGTTTGGCGGGCGGGGCCGGCCGCGGCGGGTGATGGGCTGGAGGGGAACCGGGCCCGGGACCGCCGGCCCGGGCGGAAAGGAGCAACCCCTCCGTGCCCGAGCAGTCCACGCCGTCCATACCGTCCATACCGTCCATGCCCTCCAAGCTGTCCACTGCGTCCACCGGATCCGGCGGACCGGACCCGTCCGCGCCGTCGCGACCGCCGGCCGCCCCGGCTCCGCCCACCCGCGCCCTCCGTCTGCTGCGGGCCGCCGGCCTGGTCAGCAACTTCGACCGGTTCTGTATCGCCCCCATGCTCGTACTCATCGCCGGCCCACTCGGCACCGGCCTGTCGACGATGGCGCTGGCCGCCGGCGTCTACTACCTCACCTACGGGCTGATGCAGCCGGCATGGGGCCTCGCCAGCGACCGGATGGGACGGATCCGGGTACTGCGGCTCTCCCTCGCGGCCGGCTCCCTCGCCGCGGCGCTCTCGGCGCTCGCACCGAACGCCCCGCTGCTGATCGTGGCCCGTGCCCTCTCCGGAGCCTGCTTCGCGGCCTGCATCCCGGCCACCCTGAGCCACATCGGTGACGTCGTCCCCGCCGAGCGGCGGCAACGCCCGCTCACCGACCTCATGACCGCGTTCTCCCTGGGCACGGCGCTGGGCACGGTCACGGCCGGCGTGCTGGCGCACTACGCAGGCTGGCGGCTGGTCTTCGCCCTGCCGGCCCTGCTCGCCGGGTACCTCTGGCACGCCCTGCGGCACCTTCCCGAACCGGCCCGCCGGCCCTCCGGCTCCCCCCTCCTGGCCCCCTTCCGGGTCGTGCTCGCCACGCCGTGGATGTGGTATGTCATGGCCGTCGCCCTGCTCGAAGGCGCCGTACTGCTGGGCTTCTTGACGTACCTGGCGCCGGCGCTGGAGGCCCGGGGAGTGCCGGCCCCGGTGGCCGGGGCGGTGTCGGCGCTCTACGGTGTGGGCGCCATGGCGTGCGCACAGCTGGTCAAGAAGCTGGTGGGCCGGTGGAGTCCCACCGCGCTGATCGTGGCGGGCGGCGCGCAGGCAGGTGCGGCCTATGCGCTCGCGGCGGTGAGCCGGTCCGAACTCGCCCTGGCGGTCACCGCGTTGCTGCTCGGCACCGGCTGGTCGTTCCTGCACACCACGGTCCAGGCGTGGGCCACCGCCGTGACCCCGGCGGCGCGGGCGACCGGGGTCGCGATGTTCGGCGTCAGCCTGTACGGCGGCAGCGCGCTCGCCGGCGGCCTGACGGCCGGCGCGGCGGGACACCATGCCTACGGCGGCATCTTCCTCGCCGCCGCCCTGCTGACGATTCCGCTGACCCTCGCGGCCGCCATCGGGCGGGCCCGCTACCGGTGTTCGCCCGCCGCCTGACGTCCGCGACAGAGCAGGGAACGACGGAACAGGGCGGGGAATGCCGGACAGAGCAGGAAACCACAGGAGGCGGCGGGAGGCAGGAGGAAACAGCGGGGTTCGGCCAGTTGCGTGACAGTGCCTGGCATCCCTCTCCAGGCCCGGCCACGATGGCGTGATGACCACAGCGGACCGCCACGGACACACCCTGACCGACACCGGCGCCGAAGCTCTTGCCCGGTACGAACAGGCGCTGGACGACCTGCTCTTCTTCCGCCCCGAGGTCCTGGACCACGCGCGGGCGGTCCTCGCCGACTCGCCGCGTTCGGTGATGGGCCGGATTCTCGTCGCCTACCTGGGCGTCCTGGCGACCGAGGAGAAGGACGCGGCAGCCGCCCGCGAGGCCTTCCTCCGCTTCCGCTCCGGCCTCGACCCCACGCGGCTGACGCCCCGCGAGCGCGGGCACACCGCCGCCGTCACGGCCTGGCTGGACGGTGACCTCCACGGCGCCGGCCGCCTCCTCGGCGACCTCTCCCTCGCGTTCCCCCGCGATGCGCTGGCGCTCTTCGCCGGGCATCAGCACGACTTCCTCACCGGCGACGCCCAGCGCCTGCGCGACCGCATCGGCGGTGCCCTCGATGCCTGGGACGAGGACGACCCCCACCACGGTCCGCTGCTCGGCATGTACGCGTTCGGTCTGGAGGAGTCGGGCCACTACGAACACGCCGAACAGGTCGGCCTGGCGGCCCTCGCCCAGCACCCCGACGACGTCTGGGGCATCCACGGCGTGGTCCACACCTACGAGATGCGCGGACGGTTCGCCGACGGCATCCGCTTCCTCGACGCCCGTACCGACGACTGGGCGAGCGGCACCCTGCTCACCGGGCACAACTGGTGGCACTACGCCCTCTACGCCCTGGAGACCGGTGACACCTCCCGGGTCCTGGAGATCTACGACTCCGCCCTCCACCACGACGGGTCGGCCGGCGCGGCGATGGAACTGCTCGACGCCGCGGCGCTGTTGTGGCGGCTGTACCTGGCCGAGGACGTGCAGAGCGCCCGGTGGGCCAGGCTCGCCGACGCCTGGGAGAGCCGCCGGGACGGCCCGTACTACGCCTTCAACGACGCCCATGCGGTGATGGCCTACGTCGGAGCGGGCCGTATCGCGCAGGCCCAGCGCCTCGTCCAGGACCGGGAACGCTGGCTGGCGACGGCGCCCGGCGTGTGCAACCGCGCGATGACGGCGGACATCGGCCTGCCGGTCTGCCGCGCGCTGATCGCCTACGGGCAGCAGGACCACGACCGGGCGGCGGACCTGTTGTTGCCGGTCCGCCACCGGCTGAACGACTTCGGCGGCAGCCACGCCCAGCGCGACGCGATCCAGCGGACCCTCGTCGAAGCCGCCCTCCGCGCGGGCCGTACCGACCTCGCCCGCACCCTCCTCAGCGAACGTATCCAGCTGCGTCCGATCTGCCCGTACAACTGGTCGGCCAAGGCCCGCCTGGAAGAACGGCTGGGGGACCCGGCCCGGGCGGCGGCGGCCCGGGCACGCGCCGCCGCACAGGCGGGAGCGTGACGACGGCGGGCCGCCGACCGGCCGAGGAGGACGGTCAGTCGCCGGGGAACGGGGGAAGGGACCCGGAGCCGGGAGGAACTCCGGGAAGTGTGCGCCGGAACAGGCCCGTCCAGAGGAAGGATTCGCCGAAGAGCGGGGATTCCGGCGGCTCGTGGCGCATCCGGCGCAGCTCGACCTCCGTCAGGCCGGCGAAGATCCCGCGCAGGGACTCCGCGCTGTAGGCGAGGCCACCGTGGAGGCGGGCCTGGCGGTAGAGGTCGGCGTCGTCGAGTTCGCAGCCCGCCTCACCGCCGGCCGCAAAGCAGGCGAGGGCGAAGTGCCCGAGCGGGGCGAGGTGCCGCTCGAGGAGGGCGAGGTCGCTGATCCGGCGGTGCGGTGGCAGGTGGTGGAAGCAGCCGGAGTCGTAGATGAGGTCGTACGGGCCGCCGAGTTCGGTGCCGGCGAGGGCGAACACGTCGCCGCACCGGAACCGTACCCCGGCCCCTTCCGCGCGGGCGCGGTCCTCGGCCCAGGCGATCGCCGCCGGTGAGAGGTCGACGGCGTCCACCTCGAAGCCCAGCGACGCGAGATGGAGCGCGTTGCGGCCCGGGCCGCACCCCACGTCGAGGGCGCGGCCCGGGGATATCAGGCCGCGGTCGAGGTACGAGACCAGGTTCCTGCGATGCTAGGGCGCGACGGGATGAAAGCCCAGTTCAGCGGGTATGTCCCCAGGCTCCTGCCGGGCGTGGGAGGGGCTCGGGCGAGGCCGGGAAGGGGATGTTCGCGGGCCGGGAGGACGGGACGCGGGTGCCCCCGCCGAAGGGCGTCACGGGGGCGATATGCACCGGGCCGGACCGGCTTTCCGTCCGCTTCGAGTCCGCTCAGTCCTCGGCCCGCTGGGTGACCGGTGCTTCGGTACGGTCGCCCAGGAACTCGTACCAGCGGCGGCGCAGACACACGTAGCGGGTGTCCGCCTCGACGAGGGCGAGGAACGCGGTGACGGTCTCACCGAGGCGTTCCTGCAGCCCCGGATCGGTCAGCTGGCCGTCGTCGGTGAAGCCCTTGTGGGCCGCGGCGAGGCTGAACATGTCCGGGTAGACCCGGGTGCCCAGGTGCTCCAGCGGGATCCGCAGGGCCCACAGCCCCCGGTTGCCGCCGACCAGCGACGGAGAGGCCGACAGCAGGAGCGCGTGCTTGGTCTTGAACGGCTGCGGCCGGACCCGCGAGACCCAGTCGACGGCGTTCTTCACCACTCCCGGCACGGACGCGTTGTACTCGGGCGAGGAGAGGACGAACGCGTCGCACCGCTCCAGCCGCTCGCACAGCGCCAGGGCACCGTCCGGCAGTCCCTGCTCCGCCTCCATGTCGCCGTCGTACAGCGGCATGTCGAACTCCCGCATCGAGGCGAGGTCCACATCGGCGCCGGAGCGGGAGAGCATCCGGGCGGCGAGCGCGGCCAGTCGCGCGTTGGTCGACTCCGTCCGGAGCGCGGCGCCGAGGACGAGTACGCGCAGCGGTCCGGCTGCGGCGGCGGTGGCGGGCATCGTCGGATCACGTCCTTCCGTCCTGTACGTCCGTCTGTCCTGGACGTCCTGCGTCATGCACGTGCGCCCGGGCGCGTCCTTCTCGTGTGCCGCACGTCCGCCGGGCATGACATCCACGACATCCGGGGCAAGTGTGACGGCGTTTCCGCTCGCCACGCGTACGCCGCGCCCGGGGCAGGGAAGGAGGAGTGAACCGATGGTGAGTGAGTGAAGGACGGTGAGAGGGATGCTGGTCCTGGCGCGCGCGGAGGTCGAGGCGCTGCTCGACATGGACGCGCTGATCGACGCCCTGGCGTCGGCGATGACGGACCTCAGCGCGGGACGGGCCTCGGCCCCGGACCGGGTCGCCGCGCCGGTTCCCGGGCGGGACGGCTTCCTGGCGGCCATGCCGGGCTTCGTCCCGTCCGCCGGGGCGCTGACCAGCAAGCTGGTCTCCGTCTTCCCGCACAACTCCGGCACACCGCTGCCGACCCACCAGGCGCTGATCGCCGTCTTCGACCCGGACACCGGTGAGCCCACGGCGCTGCTGGACGGTACGGCGATCACCACGGCACGTACCGCCGCCTGCTCGGCGCTCTCGGCGCGGCTGCTGGCCCGCGAGGACGCCTCCGTACTGGCGGTCCTGGGGACGGGCGTCCAGGCCAGGGCCCATGCCGGGGCGATGTGCCGGGTCCGCCCGATCCGGCGGATCCGGGTGGCGGGCCGGGACGGCGCCAAGGCCGCCGCCCTGGCCGACGCGCTCTCGGCCGAACTCCGGCTTCCCGTCGAGGCGACGGCGACGTACGCCGAGGCGCTCGACGGCGCGGACATCGCGGCGGCGGCCACCCACGCCGTCGACCCGGTGATCCGCCGGCCCTGGCTGGCCCCCGGCGTGCATGTGACCTCGGTCGGCTTCCACCCGGGCGGCCGCGAGATCGACGACGCCACCGTCGCCGAGGCGCTCGTCTGCGTGGAATCGCGGCAGGCGGCACTGGCGCCCTTCCCCACGGGCAGCGGCGACCTGCTCGGCCCGATCCGCGACGGCGTCATCACGGAACACCATGTCCACGCCGAGCTCGGCGAACTGCTCGCCGGCCGCAGACCGGGCCGGTCCTCGGCGGACCAGATCACCCTGTACAAATCCGTCGGGGTGGCGGTGCAGGATGCCGCGGCCGCGGCGCTCGTGGTCGCGTCCGCCCGTGAGCGGTCGGCGGGTGCGGAGGTCCGGTTGTGGTGAGGGCACGGGCGTAGGGCGGTGCGGGCGTGCCCCGGCGCGTGTTTCCGTCACGGGTCCCGGCCGTTTCCGGCGGGGGCACCCTCGAACGCCGCTGTAACGTCCGCGACGCGGCTCCCGGCGTACCGTCTGGGCATGCTTCTATGGCTCAACGGACCATTCGGCGGCGGAAAGACGCAGACCGCGTACGAGATCCAGCGGCGGCTGCCGGGCAGCGTCGTCTGCGACCCCGAGCATGTCGGCTTCGGCCTGCACCGGACGCTGCGGATGCTGCCGCCGTCCCTGCGCCGCGACTTCCAGGACCTCCGGGCCTGGCGGCAGGGCGTGTTCGAGGTGCTCGACCTGGCCCTGACCCGGTACCACGGCACCGTCATCGCGCCGATGACGGTGGTGGAGCCGGTCTACTTCCGCGAGACCGTGGGCCGGCTCCGGGAGCACGGCCACGACGTCCGGCACTTCGCGCTGCTGGCCGACCGGGAGACCGTCCTCAGGCGCCTGCGGGAACGAGGCATCGGCCACCTGGTGGGTGCCCTCGCGGGCAAGCAGACGGCGCTGCGGCGGGAGAGCTTCGCGGTGTCGAAGCTCGACCTCTGCCTGGAGCGCCTCCGCGCGCCGGAGTTCGCGGAGCACATCCGGACCGACCGGATCTCCGTCCCGCAGGTCGCCGATCACATCGCCGCCTCGGCCGGGCTGACGCTCGCGCCGAACACGGACGGAGCCCTCCACGGGCGCCTCCGCCGGGCCTGGACGGGGGTCAAGCACATCCGCTTCGACTGAACATATATTCGAATTTACGGTTACGCTGGACGCATGGGCACGCATCTTCAGGGCTCGCTCTTCGACCAGACCGACGAGATCCGCCTCGGTCCGCTGCACGGGCTGCGCCGGACCGAACTCGGCGACGGGGCCTGGATCGATCTGCTGCCCGGGTGGCTGAGCGGGGCGGACGCCCTGTTCCTGCGGCTCGTCTCCGAGGTTCCCTGGCAAGCCGAGCGGCGGCACATGTACGACCACGTGGTGGACGTACCACGGCTGCTCGCCTTCTACCACGCCGGCGACCCGCTGCCGCACCCGGTGCTGACCCGGGCCCGGGACGCGCTCTCCGCCCACTACGCCGATGAGCTGGGGGAACCGTTCACCACGGCCGGCCTGTGCTACTATCGGGACGGCCGCGACAGCGTGGCCTGGCACGGTGACCGGTCCGGCCGCGGCGCCCGGGCGGACACGATGGTCGCCATCCTGTCGGTGGGAGCGCCGCGCGACCTGCTGCTCCGGCCACGGCACGGCCATGGCACCGTCCGGCGGCCGCTGGGGCACGGCGACCTGATCGTGATGGGCGGCTCCTGCCAGCGGACCTGGGAGCACGCCATCCCCAAGACGGCCCACGCGCCGGGACCGCGGATCAGCATCCAGTTCCGGCCCCACGACGTGCGATGAGCCGCCCGCCGATCCGATCGCGACAACTTCGCCCGGCGGCTGGCCGGAAGTCGACCGGAGGGCAACGCTCGACAGCCGGCCGGCCCTCTTACCGCATGTACGCCGGTTACCTTTGTTTCCTTCTTCTGTGGGGGTGGACGATGCGACGGTTGGGGACGACGGCAGCGGTGCTGTTGCTGACGGGAGCGGGCCTGCTGGGCACGGCCGGTACGGCCGGTGCCGCGGCCGTACCGACGGGTGCGCCCGGGCCGGCCCAGGACTGTCCGACGAACTGGGGCAGTACGGTCAAGGCGGTGACGGGCTCGTACGCCGAGCCACTGCGGAACATCAGGACCGGGCGGAACGCGTGTTACGACCGGATGGTCTTCGACATCGGCGGTGCGCCGGACGGCAGGGTCGGCTACCACGTCGGCTATGTCGACGCGTTCCACCAGGACGGGTCCGGCGAGCGGATCCCGGTCCGCGGCGGGGCCATTCTGCAGATCTACGTGTCGGCGCCGAGCTACGACCCCTCGACGGGCGAGCAGGCCTACGCGGGCGAGGCGGGCAAACCGCTGCCGGGCGTCGACGTCGGCGGCTACCGGACGTTCAGGGACACCAGGTTCGGCGCGAGCTTCGAGGGCCAGACCCAGGTCGGCCTGGGGGTACGCGCCAGGCTGCCGTTCCGGGTGACACAGTCCGGCGACCGGCTCATCGTGGACGTCGCGCACAGCTGGTGACCTGACCGCACCCGGGCCCTCGGCCCGGGGCTCCGGGCGCCGCCAGGTCACCGGGAAGCCGTCGGTCAGAGGAAGTCGACACCCTGCGCGAGCGGCAGGTCGTCCGAGTGGTTCACGGTGTTCGTCGCCCGGCGCATATACGCCCGCCAGGCATCCGAGCCGGACTCGCGGCCGCCGCCGGTCTCCTTCTCACCGCCGAACGCCCCGCCGACCTCGGCGCCCGAGGTGCCGATGTTGACGTTGGCGATACCGCAGTCCGAGCCGTCGGCGGCGAGGAAGCGCTCGGCCTCCCGCTGGTCCCGGGTGAAGATGCTGGAGGACAGGCCCTGCGGTACGCCGTTCTGCAGCGCGATGGCCTCGTCGAGGGTGCGGTAGGTCAGGACGTACAGGATGGGGGCGAAGGTCTCCTCGCGCACGACGGCCGTCTGGGCCGGCATCCGGACCACCGCCGGGCGGACATAGGCGGCCTCGGGGGCGCTCTCCCGGAGCCGGCGGTCGCCGCCGGTCAGCAGCTTCCCGCCGTCGGCCCGGGCGGCGGTCAGCGCGGCGTTCATCGCCGCCAGGGCCGAGGTGCTGATCAGCGGGCCGACGAGCGTCCCGTCCTCGAAGGGGTTGCCCACGGGCAGTTGCTCGTAGGCGTGCACGACCTTCTCCTGTAGCCGGTCCACGAGGTCTTCGTGGACGATCAGCCGGCGCAGGGTGGTGCAGCGCTGCCCGGCCGTACCGGCGGCGGCGAAGACGATGCCGCGCACGGCGAGGCCGAGGTCGGCCGAGGGGGTGACGATCGCCGCGTTGTTGCCGCCCAGTTCCAGCAGGCAGCGGCCGAAGCGGGCGGCGACGCGCGGGGCGACCGCGCGCCCCATGCGCACCGAGCCGGTGGCGCTGACCAGCGCGATGCGGGCATCGTCGACGAGGCGTTCACCGGTGCCCTGGTGACCCGGCACCAGACGGTGCACCGCGGCGGGCGCACCGGTCTCCGCCGCGGCCCGGGCGAGCAGCGCGTCGCAGGCCAGCGCGGTGAGCGGGGTCAGCTCCGACGGCTTCCAGACCACAGTGTCGCCGCACACCAGGGCGAGCGCGGTGTTCCAGGACCACACCGCGACCGGGAAGTTGAACGCGGAGATGACGCCGACCACACCGAGCGGGTGCCAGGTCTCACAGAGCCGGTGCCCGGGCCGTTCGGAGGCCATGGTGCGCCCGTAGAGCTGACGGGAGAGCCCCACGGCGAAGTCACAGATATCGATCATCTCCTGGACCTCGCCCAGGGCCTCGGAGCGGATCTTGCCGGCCTCGAGGGTGACCAGATCGGCCAGGTCGTCCCGGTGCGCGGTCAGCAGTTCACCGAGCCGCTTCACCAGAGCGCCGCGCCGCGGCGCGGGCACCGTGCGCCACTGCCGGAAGGCCGCATGGGCCTGGGCGACGGCCGCGTCCACGTCCTCGTCGGCGGCGGCCGGCAGCCGGAACAGGGTGCCGCCGGTCAGCGGCGTACGGGACACCAGCTCGCCTGTGTCGCCGGGGAGCGGGACCCCGCAGCGGTGCAGGCTCCGGGTGGCCAGGGCGCGCAGCGCGGCGGTGTCCGGAAGGTGCGTGCGGGCGGTCGTGGTCATGGTGCGGGCTCCTCGTCAGTCGCGGGTGCGGGGGACCGGCGCCGCGGTCCGGGTCAGGGCCGGCCGCCGGCCGGGGGCGCGATCGCCAGGGCACGGTGCGCCGCGTGCAGCGAGCGGTCCTGCTGGGCGGTGTAGAGGTCGTACGGGTCGTGCACCGTGCGCCCGATGGCCTCGGCGAGCCATCGCGCGTCGTAGGGGGTCGCCGTCCGGGAGGCGTCCCGGGTGCCCTCGTCGGTGAGGTTGGACTGGAAGATCCCGGCCGCGGAGCGGGGCAGGAAGTCCTCGTAGACGATGGGACGGGCGGTGAGCCAGCCGTCGGCGAGCAGCGCCGCACGGCCGGTGGGCGGCCGCCGCCCGTCGCGGGGGCGGCCGGTGACCGGGTGGTAGGTGAAGAACGCCAGCCCGTCGGCGGCCAGCCGGTGTTCCTCGCGGGGGAACCGCGCCTCCCACAGGCCGCGGGCCACCTCCTGTGCGGTGGCCCCGGGCCGCTCGGCGAGCCGCCGGTCGGTCTCCGCGGCGAGCTCGTCGTACCGGGCCCGGCCGGCGCGGGTGAGGGCGATACCGCGGGCCTCGACCTCGCCGAAGCGCACCCGCAGGGACGAGGTGGTGAGGCTGCCGTCGGGCTCGCGGAACGTCCGGGGTTCGGCGAGCGCACGGAACGAGGTCTGCCGCAGCAGCACATCGGGTCCCGCCCACCGCGGCGGGCCCTGGATCCGGTCGATCATGGCGATACCGCGCCCCGCCATCAGGGCGTAGAGCCGGTCGATGTCCAGGACGCGGGGAGTGAGGTGGTTGAGGTGCGTGCCGGCCACCCCGCCGATGTCGGCGGCCACCGCGGAGACCCGCTCCAGCTCGGCGTACCAGGCCCGGTCGACGGGCTCACGGGACAGCGCGAAGGCGGCGACGGCGAGACCGAGGAAGCGCTCGGCCCGCTCCTCGGGGAGCCCGCCCTCCCGTTCGGCGTGCCCTGCCAGTTCGATCAGCTCCGGCGGGAAGAGCCGGCGGCGGGCCAGGAACGCCTCCAGCCGGGCCTGCAGACCGGCGTCGAAGAAGCGCCGGTCGGCGGGGGTGAGCAGGGAGGTGAAGACCCGGAACGGGTTACGGGCCAGCTCCTCGGTGCCGAGGGGCCGGAAGGCGGTGGACACCACCGGAACCGCGCTGGACGCCGCCTCGCGCAGATCGTAGAAACCCACCGGGTGCATGCCCAGCGCGGCGAAGACCTGGGCCGCCTGGCGCAGCTCCCCCGGGGTGCCGACGCGGATGGCCCCATGGCGTTCCGCGGTGACCCGGTCGATACCGCCCAGGCGTCCGGCGTCCGGATCCCGGCGCACGACCTCGTCGTTGACCTGTCCCGCCACGTCGAGCAGCGTGGTGTATGCGGGGACCTCGGTCCCGTACATGTCCGACAGACGGCGGGCGAACGCGGCACGCAGCCGCCAGGTGGGGACCATGTGAACCTCCTGGAGCGAGGGGCGGTGACCACGGAGCCGGCCCGCCGTCAGATGACATGGGCCTCGGGCCGGCTCCGCTGCCCGCCGAACCGGGCCGCGGAGAGCGGGGCGACATCGACCGCCGGAGCGGTGCCGAGGTACAGATCGCGGACGGTCTCCCCGACCGCGGGCGCCTGGAGGAACCCGTGGCCGGAGAACCCGGTGGCGTACAGGAACCGGCTGACCCCGTCCGCCTCACCGATCAGCGCGTTGCGGTCCGGCGTCATCTCGTACAGGCCGGCCCAGCCGCCGGTGACGGGCAGTCCGCTCAGCGCGGGCGCGCGGCGCCGGGCGGCCGCCCGGAACGGCTCCAGCCATTCCCGGGTGAACTCACGGCCGAAACCCGGCTCCTGACGGGGATCCGACATGCCCAGCAGGAGCCCGTCCGCGCCGTCGTTGTGGAAGTAGAGCGTGGAGTCCGGATCGAGGGTGAACGGGATCCGCGGCGGAGCCGGGCGCAGCGGCCCGGTGAAGGCGACCTGCCGCCGCAGCGGAGTGACCGGCAGGCTCACCCCGGCCATCGCCCCGACGGCGGCGGACCAGGCTCCCGCACAGCAGATCACGGTCCCGGTGCGTACCGTGCCGTGCGGTGTGCGCACCGCCCGGACCGTCCCGTCGGCGGTGTCGATCGCGGTGACGGGGCAGCCGCCGCGTACGGTCGCCCCGTACCGGCGGGCCGCTGCCGGATAGCCGGTCACCGCCGGCCCGGGCAGCGCCCACCCGTCACCGGGCGAGTACGCGCCGGCGACGATACCGCCGGGGTCGACGAAGGGGCACAGCCCGTGCGCCTCGAGCGGGGTGACGAGGCGGCTCGGCACGCCCAGCCCGCGTTGTACGGCGATGCTCCGCTCGAAGACGGCCACCTGCTCGGCATCACCGAGGAGGAACAGGTACCCGGCACGCTCCAGCCCGATCTCGGCACCGGGCCGCCGGGTGAAGTCGCGCCAGGCCTCCAGACTGCGCCGGCCGAGCCGGATGTTGACCGGATCGGAGAACTGCGCCCGCACCCCGCCGATCGGCTTGCCGGACGAACCGGCTCCCGGCCGGTCGCGCTCCGGCAGGAGCACCCTCCCGGCACCGGCCTCGGCCAGGTGGAACGCGATGCTCGCCCCGATGACACCGCCGCCGACGACCACCACGTCGGCGGCCCCGGGGAGGGCGGCGGAAGCCGCGGTGAGAGCCATCCCAGGCCTTCCCGTCTGCTCGTCCGGAACGGACCACACGGCCGGCGGGCACCCCGCACCCGGGCGGCCTGCCGCGCACCCGCCGGTGCACAGATCGTCGCGCGCCGCGCCCCGGGGCGTCCACCACCGGGCCCCGCGGCGGATCCCCCAGGGGCCCGATACGGCCACGGTGCAGGGAGCCGTGCGGCCAGGGCCACGCGCCGGAGTGAGGGTCCCGTCGGGCCCGGCGGGCCGCCCCCGGTGTCACCCCACCGCAGGAACTCTCCACGAACCAGCCGGTCGCACCCGGGCCCGGGACGGCGCCCTGCTTACCATCACCGCAGCCCCGGACACCCGTCCGGGCACCCTGCCGTCACCACGATCATCGAGTCGGGAGAGGCCGTATGAACGCCAGAGCGGGCTCGGTCCAGGCGCTGACCCTCCAGCCGGCCGGGGGAGCCGGGCAGCACGCCGGACGCCTGGAAGCCTTCGCCGACCCGCTGAAGGCCCGGCTCGTCGACAGCAACTCGCTGCGCCCGGTGCCCGGTGCGGAGGTGACGTTCTGCTGGACGTCCACCAGCCAGCAGGCCCTCTTCGAGGGCGACGAGATCGCCGTCACCGTACGCACCGACGCCGGCGGATACGCCGAGACCCCGCCCCTCGTGGCGGGCGACGCGGCCGGTACGGCCCTGTTCACCGCGACCGCCGAAGGCGCCGCCCCGGAGGAGTTCGCGGTCACGGTCGACCCCTGAACCCGCCCCGCCGGGAGGGGAGCGAACGGAATCCGGGCGTGGTACGGCGTCCGGGGTGGTCCGGAGTCCGTGGGTATATGTGCCGTCGTGGCCGCGCCGGATGCCCCGGAGCGGCGGAAGGGAGCGGTGGCGATGGAGCGGACCACATGCTGTGTGGTGGGCGGCGGACCCGCCGGGATGGTGCTGGCGCTGCTGCTGGCCCGGGCCGGAGTGGCGGTCACGGTCCTGGAGAAGCACGGCGACTTCCTCCGCGACTTCCGCGGCGACACCGTCCACCCGTCCACCCTGGCGCTCCTGGACGACCTGGGGCTGACCGAGCGGTTCGCCCGTCTGCCGCAGCGGCGGGTGACGACGGTTCAGCTGCCGCTCGGCCGGGACGGTTCGCTGGTCACCGTCGGGGACATCGGCGCGCTGCGCGGCAGGTTCAACTACATCGCCATGGTGCCCCAGTGGGACCTCCTCGACCTGCTGGCGGACGAGGCCGGGCGGGAGCCGTCGTTCTCGCTGCGGATGAGCACCGAGGCGACCTCCTTCCTGACCGAACGGGGCCGGGTCACCGGTGTGCGGTACCGCACCGCCGACGGCCGCACCGGTGAGCTGCGGGCCACCCTCACCGTGGCCTGCGACGGCCGGGGCTCACTGGCCCGCTCCCTGCCGGAACTGCGCCTGCGGCGGTTCACCTGCCCCATGGACGCCTGGTGGTTCCGGCTGCCCCGGCGCGCGGACGACCCGCACGGCCTGGTGGGAGGCGTCGGCGACCGGCTGCTCGCCGCGATGATCGACCGCGGGGAGTACTGGCAGTGCGCCGCGCTGATCCCCAAGGGCACCGACGCCGAGCGCCGCGCCGCCGGCCTCGCGCCGTTCATGGCCAACTACGCGGTCGCCGCCCCCTGGCTCGCCGACCGGGTCCACGCGCTCGGCTCCTGGGACGAGGTGAAGCTGCTCGACGTACGGCTCGACCGCCTCCGGCGCTGGCACCGCCCGGGACTGCTGTGCATCGGCGACGCGGCGCACGCGATGTCACCGGTCTTCGGCATCGGCATCAACCTCGCCGTCGAGGACGCGGTGGCCGCCGCCCGGTACCTCGTCGAGCCGCTGCGCGCGGGTACGGTCGGCCTGCGCGACGTACGCGCCGTCCAGCGCCGCCGGTGGCCGACGACCGCACTGACGCAGGCGCTTCAGAGGTTCGCCCATGCCCGGGTCATCGGACCGGTACTGGCGGGGGAGGCGCCCTTCGGCAACCCCCGGCGGGCGCGGCGGATGGCCGAGTGGGTCACCACCTCACGCCGGCTGAACCGGGTACCGGCGTACTTCCTCGCCTACGGCGCCGTACGGGAACGCCCGCCGGCCGCGTCGGTGCGGTGAACGCCCGCACCTGGTCCGGGCCATGGCCTTTTCCGGGGCTTAGCCCGCCGTTCCGAAGTCCTGCGTCCAGTAATCACCGGGCTGGGCGAGACCCACGCCGATTTCCTTGAAGGAACAGTCGAGGATATTGCGCTTGTGGCCCGGGCTGGTCATCCAGCCCTCCATCACGCTCTCGGGAGTGGAGTAGCCGTAAGCGACATTCTCGCCGTAGGAACTCCAGCTGTAGCCGGCCCGGGAGAGCCGCTCCTCCGGAGCGGAACCGTCGGAGCCCGTATGGGACATAGCGCGGTGCTCCGCCATGTCTTCGCTGTGATCCTGCGCGGCCTTGGTCAGCTTCGCATTCAGCTTCAGCGGTGAGCATCCGGCCTTGCCGCGCTCACTGTTGACGAGTTCGAGCACGCGGGCCGCGGCCCCGGACGCCGGGGCGGCGGATTCCGAGGTGTTCGGGGACGGGGTGGCGGCCTTCGGCGTCTGCGCCGATGCCGCGCTCTGCCACCGGCCGGGGCCTCGGCTGTCGGTGTTCCCCTCCCCGTCCAGACACGCCGTCGCGACCGACGGCACGGCCACGGCGCTGATGGCGACGGCCGCGATCGTTATCTTCCGGTAGTGCCGCTTTCTGCGGTGCTTCGTCATCGATGACCTCACTGAGCTGGGGGTATGCCGTGAGGTCGTCATTCTTGGGACCGCTTGAGGAGAGGACAAGGGAGCTCTCTACTACTCCTGTTCGTAGGAGTTTCCGCTCCTTGTCACGGGCGTATCGACGTGCTGCCGGAAACCCGGATCTCGATGTGCAGGGATGGCGCGCCGTCAGAATCCCTTGAATGGTGAAGGAGCGGGCACAGGTAAAGGCTCGGGCGCATACCGGAAGGCTGCCTGCGGGCTATTCCTCGATCAAGACGGACAAATTCCCCTATGTCGCCGGGGCGGCTTTCTACTAACGGCATTAGTTGCCGCCCGGTCCCCTATGGCAGATGTCACAAGGGGACCGGGCGGCGCGTTCCGTACCGTGGCGTCACCCGCTCTGCTGCAGAGCCTGGAGCGACGCCACCAGCTTGTCCACCTCCTCACGTGTGTTGTACAACGCGAGTGAGGCACGGGCCGCGCTCTCGAGTCCGTAGTGGGCCAGCGCCGGCTGGGCACAGTGGTGGCCGGCCCGGACGGCGATGCCGTCGCGGTCCAGCCAGTCGGCGATCTCCATCGGAGTACGGCCCGCCAGGGTGAAGGTGAGCACGCCGATCCGGTCGGGCGCCGAGCCCAGCAGCCCGAATCCGGGCACGGCCGCGAGGGCCTGCTGGGCGTACGCCATCAACGAGGTCTCGTAGGCGGCGATGGCCTCCTGGTCGAACGAGGTCAGCCAGTTCAGGGCGGCCAGCAGGCCGACGACACCGGAGATGTGCCCGGTGCCGGCCTCCAGGAGATGAGGCGCCGGGGCATAGGTGGTACGGCCGAAGCCGACCGACTCGATCATGTTGCCGCCGCCCTGCCACGGCACCATCTTCTGCATGACCTCCGGCTTGGCGTACAGGGCGCCGATGCCCGTCGGGGCGAACAGCTTGTGACCGGAGAACACATAGAAGTCGGCGTCCAGGTCCTGTACGTCGACCGGGAAGTGCGCCACCGCCTGCGCCCCGTCGACCAGGACCTTGGCCCCGTAACGGTGCGCGAGCGCGGTCATCTCGCGCACCGGCGGAACAGTGCCCAGCACATTCGACGCATGACTGATCGCCACCAGCTGAGTGCGCATGGAGAGCAGGTCGTCGAACGCGTCGAGGTCGATCTGGCCGTCCGGTTGCAGGGGTACGGGGACGACCCGGGCCCGGGTCTCCTTCGCGATCATCTGCCAGGGGACGATGTTCGAGTGGTGCTCCAGCACCGGCACGAGGATGTCGTCCCCCGGACCGAGGTGGGCCCGCCCCCAGGTCTGCGCGACGAGGTTGATGGCTTCGGTGGTGCCGCGTACGAAGGCGATGGTGTCCGGGGACGGTGCGCCCAGGAACCGGGCGACCGCGGCCCGGCCCGCTTCGTACGCCTCGGTGGCCTCCCGGGCCATGGTGTGCGCGCCGCGGTGGATGTTGGAGTTGGCGGATCCGTAGAAGCCGGCCAGCGCCTCGATGACCTGCCGCGGCTTCTGGGTGGTGGCCCCGTTGTCCAGCCAGACCAGCGGGTGACCGTTGACCAGCCGGTGCAGGATCGGGACGTCCCGGCGCGCCAACTCGGGGGAGAAGGCGGCGGGTTGGCCGCCGAGTCCGGGGACCTGGCCCGGGATTCCCGTGGTCTGGCCGGGCAGTCCGGCCGGACCGGGCAGACCGGTCGACTGTACGGCCTGGTCGGCGGCGGGCCCGGCGGTGGCGGCGGACGGGCTCGGACCCCCGGCCGCGAGGGGGTCCGTGACCGGAACCGCGGTGGCCGGCGCACCGGGCACACCGGCGGCCGGCAGCTGAGCCGGGTCGGACGCCGCCACCGGATCGGACGCCGTCACCGGATCGGGCACGGGTTCCGGCGCGGATGCCGTCAGCGGATGCAGTGCCAGGCCCTGCGTGGCGTCAGGAGTAGTCATGGTAGTTGTTGACCTCGACGTTCTGGAGCACGGCGACCGCGTCTTCCACCAGCACCGCGGCGTTGAAGTACGCCGTCATCAGGAAAGAGGTGATGCCCTTCTGGTCCATGCCCATGTTCCGCATCGACAGGCCGGGTTCCATCTCGTCCTCGATCTTCGCGGGCCGCAGACCCACCACGCCCTGCTCGGCCTCGCCGACCCGCATCAGCAGGATCTCGGTGGTGCCGACCCCTGAGCCCTCGGAGAACCGCACCTTGTCGGAGGGCAGCAGCGGCACGCCGCGCCAGGACAGCAGCGGGCTGCCGAACCGGGTGTCGATGACCGGGGGGACACCCCGGCGCGTACACTCCCGCCCGAACGCGGCGATCGCCCTGGGGTGTGCGAGGAAGAACCCGGGCTGCTTCCACACCCGGGTCAGCAGCTCGTCCAGGTCGTCCGGCGTCGGTGATCCGGTCCGGGCCTGGACCCGCTGACCCGGCGCCACATTGTTGAACAGCCCGAACTCCGGGTGGTTGAGCAGCGAGGCCTCCTGGCGCTCGCGCAGTGCCTGCGCGGTGAGGGTGGCCTGGGCGCGGACCTGGTCGATGGGGCCGTTGTACAGGTCGGAGACCCTGGTGTGCACCCGCAGCACGGTCTGGGCGAGGTTCATGTGGTACTCGCGGGGCGTGGCCTCGTAGTCGACGAACGTCCCCGGAAGGTCCGGTTCACCGACGTGCCCGGTCGCGAGATCGACCGGGAACTCCGAACCCGCCAGGGCGGCGTCGCCCGCGAGGTAGGCGTCCATAGCTCCCCGCAGCGTCGCGTCCCGGTCGCGCAGTCCGTCGAGCACACCGCGTTCGACGCACAGCGCCACACCGGGGGTGAGGGCCCGGACGCGGTACGGAATGGGCTCCGCGCGGGTCCAGGCGTCGAGGTCGAAGAACTGGCCGTCGCCGATGACCTCGAGCACGCCGTCCTCGCCGTAGCGGCCGCTCACCCGCTTCTCGGCACGGCCCTGGACGATCACCCACAGCTGGTGGTGCGCGTCGCCGTCCTGGGCGAGCATCTGCCCCGCCTCGAAGCGCACTTCCGTGAAAGCGCCGGCGAGTTCGGTGAGCAGGGCGTCGTCCACCTGCCGGAGGTACGGAAGTTCCCGCAGGTCGCCGGGGATGACCTGGTGCGAGCCGCCGTCGCTGTGGGTGCTGATGCGGTCGTCCCCGAGGACGTAGGTACGGCGGCGGTTGACACGGAAGACGCCTGCTTCCACGTCCACCCACGGCAGGGCGCGCAGCAGATAGCGCGGAGTGATACCGCGCATCTGCGGGCTGGTCTTGGTGGTGGTCGCAAGCTGCCGTGCCGCATCCGGGCTGAGGCTCAACTGGTCGTTCACGGGACCCCTCCTCATCGCAGGCATGCCGATCGGCCGGCGCGGGGCCGAAAGAGCCGACGGCATGCGGGAACGGTCCGATCGTGTTGCCGGGGTCCGCCGCCCCGCAACCAACCGTTTGCCGGTGTGAGGCCGGAATCGCTCGCTGCCCTGAACGACCAATTCCGCAAACACGTGCGACCACCCGTGGCGACAACGCCGCCACCACGCACGGAAAACCCGGGAACAGGTGCTTCACGGACGCCCGGACGCGTCACTCCGCTCCTTTCAACACCCCCGCATCCGACCAGTTTTACTCTCATAACACTGCTTTGCATTTCCTAAAGGATGGCTTATCGGTCTCCTCCGCCCCTCCCCGCGCGCGGTGCCCCCCCCCGCCACCTGCCGCAGGTTGCGGCTGCCGTGCTGGTCAGGGCAGTCTTGCGGCATGTCGCAGGTAAGGCTCGAGGCCTGGATCGGTGGAGAGTGGCTGGAGGTGGACGCGGTGAGCGTCACCGTCGGCGATTCCGCACTGACGCTCTCTTTCGAACATCAGCGGACCGAAACCGGTTACCGGAGTCTCATTTGGGAGCCACTGGAGAAATTTCTGCGTGAGTACCGCGACGAGCCGCTCGTCGTGGTACCGCTCGGCCGCAGCCTGCCGGTGATGTTCGGCCCGGGCGCCGCCGGGCCCTTCCGGCTGGCGGAGACGCCGGGCGGCTGACCGCTGCGCGGCGGTGACCCGCGGGCGGGGTACGGCGGGGCGTGGGGCGTGGCCCGGAGAGCCGGGAAGCCGGAGAGGCTATCGGAGTCCGGTCTCCGCCTTGCTGAACAGCACGCCGTCGGAGTAGAAGAACACCGCGTTGCTGGTCCCGTCGGCGCCGTAGCACGTCCAGGTGACGGGGTAGCCGTCGGCGGGTGACGCCTCATGTTCCTGCTGACACGTACTGGCGTAGCGGAACAGGGTCTTCTCGTCGCTGCCGGCCTTGATCTGCTGGTACTCGGCGAGGGTCAGCGGATCGCCGGCGGCGGCGAAGCCCTCGTAGGCGCCGATGGCCACGAGGAGGCCGAGGCCGAGGCCGCAGAGGCCGGCTATCGCGCTCTTCGTCATGGGGGTCCTTCGTCACGTGCAGGGGGGCAGGCCGAAGGAAGAGTCTATGCGCCAATCCGGAGTGCGCCTGGTGGGGCGGCGGGGCCGGCCGGGGAGTGCCGCCCCACCAGGGCTCACGTTTCCTTCCGTGGATTCCTTCCGTGGGCCCGGAGGGTGTCAGCCGATCAGCGGGATCCACCGCTGATCGGCGGCTCCGGTGCACCGCGCGAGAGCCACCGAGCTGCGGTTGCCGGCGTCGGTGATGCAGCCCCGGGCGAACTTCCGGCTGATAAGGGCGGAGCCCGCGTCTCTGCTCGCGTAGTCCCAATACTGGGCCTGGACACCGGAATTACAGTCCGCCAGCGCAATCTGCTGCCCTATGCCCTTGGCCGTGATGCACCGGCCGGGGTGGTGTGCGCTCTCCAGCTGGTATCCCTGGAACCGTCCGGACTTCAGATAGAAATCCTGGGTTCCGGAGGTGTCCGGAGACCAGGACTTCACGGTGTCGTTTCCGAAGGCGTCGAGGTTACGGTCGCTGTCGACGTTCTGGAGTGTGTACCGGACGTCCGGCTGAATCGTGGAAACGGTCGCCGCTTGCGCGCTTCCGGTGGTCAGCAGCCCCGCACTGAACAGGGCCGACGCGGACAGAACGGCGGCGATGGCCTTGCGACTTGCCACGATCTCCTCCTGTGCCTCGCGACTTCCGAACGTCGGATATGACGCCGACGTTTCGAAGTCACCTGAAAAGGTTGAGTGTGCAGTTCCTGGGCATGTGCCCCGGAAAGGAACATACGGTTGGCCGGTCTTTTCCCGGAAGGCGCATTCCGGACGTCAAGAAGATGTGATGATTGCGGCGTCAATTTCTTTTCATTCCCGCACAGATCGCCGGCCGGCAAGTGAGAATTCGGGCCATTCGCGGGCTGTCCGCGAGCGACAGGGAGGGTTCGGCCGAACCTCGGGAATGTTCCGGCCACTACCCGGACGTCAGTATCCGGGCCCGGCCGGGGGCCGATAAAGGGGGCCGGGCCGGCGCACCGTGCGAGCGGGCCGGCGAGCCCCGCGGCGGCGGCACCTCCGACGTCACCCCTCGGGCCTGAGCATGTGCGCAGGCCCTGTTCGCCCCCGTGCCGTGGCGTGATCCTGGGGGCCCTCGACCGGTGGCCGACTGGCTGAATCCATGCAAAGCCCGACATGATGGCCTATGCAGCCAGTTTGCCTGCACGGGCTGATCGCTTAGTCCACTTGGCTCTCACTTATGCCAGTTATGGCGCTGATATGACGTTTATCTCGGTCTGCCGTGCTTCCATCTCGTCATGGAGGTGCTCATGTGATGGCTGGAGACCACAAGCAGGACGTCCGCCCGCACGCGGGTGCGCCGCGGCGCCGTGTGCTGGCTGCGGCCGCGCTGGCTCCGATGCTGGCCGGAGTCTCGGCCCCCGCCCGGGCCCTGGCCACGGGGAAGTCCGGGGCCAGGAGCACCGGACCGGTCGAGCCGGTTGCCACAACGCTGGCGCGCTGGCAGGACGTGGCCGGCACGCTGGGGCGGCCGGGCGACATGAAGCGGAATCTGATGTACCACACGGCGCTGCCACGCCGGGACCTCCCCGTGCGCACCCGCAACGTCCTCGTCAAGCCGGCGCTGGCGCTCGGCTCGCATGTGTCGTTCGTCCGCTACGCGGATGACAGTACGCTGGTGATGGGCGACGTGGTGGTCGCCGAGCACGAACTGCAGCCGTTCACGGACGCCATGCACGAGTACGGGATCGGGCTGACCGCGATCCACAAGCACCTGCTGTCCCAGACCCCGGACATCTGGTGGGTCCACATCCACGCACACGGTCACGACCCCTTGACCATGGCCCGCGGCCTGCGCGCGGGGTTCGACCGCACGAGCACGCCGCCGCCGCTGCCGCCGGCCCCGCCGCAGCCACTCGACCTGGACACTGCCGGCATCGACGCCGCGATGGGCGCCGAAGGCTCGTATGACGACGGCATCCACAAGTGCATCTTCGTCCGCCGTGAGACCGTCACCGACGGGGACCGGGTGCTGCCGCCGGGCCTGGGATCGACCAGCGCGTTCAACTTCCAGCCGCTGGGCGGCGGCCTCGCCGCGCTCAGCGGGGACTGCGCCATGATCGCCGAGGAGGTCCACGACGTCCTGGTGGCCCTGCGCCGTGCCGGGGTGGAGCTCGTCGAGCTGCACAACCACGGCCTGACGGACGAACCCCGCCTGTTCTTCGTCCACTTCTGGGCCGTCGGTGACGGCGTCGCCCTCGCCCGGGCCCTGCGCCCCGCGGTGGCCGCCACCAACGTCGTACCGATCGGCTGAACCCCGGCGCGGCCGCCCGGAGTTCCGCTCACTCCCTCCACGCGCCGTTCGGGAAAAGCCCTCGCCCGCCGCCCCCGTCCTGGGGCAGTCTCCTCGCATGATCGAGTTGCGGGTACTGACAGCGGACGACTGGCCCAGGTGGCGCGAGTTGCGGCTGGCCGCGCTCGCCGAGGCGCCCTATGCCTTCGGGTCCAGGCTCGCGGACTGGCAGGGGGAGGGCGACCGGGAGGAGCGATGGCGTTCCCGCCTGGGCATCCCCGGCTCGTGGCACGTTGTCGCCGCACTCGACGGCAAGCCCGCCGGGATGGCCGGCGGCGTCCCGGGCCCGCGCGACGGTGTCGTGGAGCTGATTTCCCTGTGGGTCGGCAAGGAGGCCCGGGGGAGGGGCGTGGGGGACCGCCTGGTCCAGGCGGTGGAGCAGTGGGCCGCGCAGGGGCGGGCGGAGGTCCTGCAGCTCGCGGTCACGCCCGGCAACACACACGCGAGGGCGCTCTACCGGCGCCATGGATTCGAGGACATCGGCCCACTCGGTGACGTGCTGCCCGACGGACGGAGAGAACACCTCATGACGAAGCGGCTCTGAGCGGCTCTCTCCTGACCCGGCATCTCCCCCTGCAGGCCCGGCGGCCGCGCTCCGCCCCGCAACGTCCCGGCCAAGTTCCCGGCGCGTGGGCGGGACCGAGCCTCCCGCGGACCCGGTCCGAACAGCGGTCGGCTCAGGCATGGAGGCGCCCCAACAGGGCTGCCTTCGCAGGGCAGTTGGACGCGGCGGACCTCGCGCCGACCCGCACCGGCCCGCTCCGGTGTGCCGCCGTCCATGACCGGTGACCGGCTGGATCCGTGCACGCACGGGTGACGAACCACCCGAAATGATCTTCCATCCCGGGTGCGGGACGATCAGCTCCCGCTGCTCGGCATCACTCGGCACAACTCGGCAGGAATCAACGTAGGGAGTCACGTTGTTGCAGCGCACCATTCGGACCGGCCTCGTCACCACCCTCGCGGCACTGGGAATCGCGGCAACCACCGCTCTGCCCGCTCAGGCTGCACCCGTGACCTGTCGCAAGGGCGACTTCTGCCTGTTCAGCGGTCATCACCAGACCGGCGAGGTGCTCTACCGCCTCCCCGTGAAGGTGACCCGGACCGGCTTCACCTTCCCCGAAGTCGACGAACTGTCCCTGCCGGCGGCCCCGCTGTCGGCACGCAATCCGATACCGGACGACTTCGGCTGCATCGTGAGGCTGAACGACAAGCCGCACTTCGCCGGGAGCGAACAGGAGATCGACGGCTTCGGCGCAGCGGAGCTGACCGGTGCGCCGGTGGCGTCGATCACCCCCGACTGCGGCTGAGGAGCAAGGCGGCCGCCGCCTCCGTTCGCGCTCCGTCCGCCTGACTGCGGCTGCGCGGAGTGCGTCGTTCACTCGTCGGCCCACCCGTCAGGGGCGGCGCGGATCACCGTGCTTCAGCCGGCGGGAGACCGGTGCTGCGGAGGTGCGGCGCCGCCCCGGGTACGGGGGCGGGCGGGATCAGTGCGTCCAGGGCGCGGTCGAGGGCGTGCAGCAGCGTGTCCCGGTCGCCGGGCGCGTACAACAGCCGCAGTGCCAGTCCGTCGGAGAGCGCGATCACGGCATCGGCGAGGGCCAGGCAGTCGGCTGCCGCATCCGGGCCACTGCCGTGCCCGGTGGACGCCAGCCAGTCGCCCAGGGCCGCGCGGACGTCCTCGTCGATCTGCCGGCGGATCGCGCCGAGCCCGGGGTGATGGGCCGCACGGGTGGCGAAGGCCAGCTGGGCGGCGGCCTCGGCCCGGCGCTCCGCGTCCACGGGGAGGGTGGTGAGGACGAGTGCGCGGAGCGCCTCGCGCGGGGGGAGGCCGGAGTCGACGGTGGCCATCCGCCGCTCGATGCGTTCGCCGACCAGCTCGGCGGCGAAGGCCAGCATCTCGTCCTTGGTGCGGAAGTACTTCTGAACGGCGCCCGGGGAGCGGCCGCTGGCGGCGGCCACCGTGCGCACACTGACCTCGTCCAGTCCCCGCTCGGAGGCGAGGCGCAGTACGGCTGCACCGATCTGCCGCCGCTGTTCGTCGCGGTCCACGGTCTTCGGCACGCTGTGCGGCTCCTCGTTTCGCGTTCGGTCTGCGGTGTCCCCACCCTCGGTCAGGATACGCTCGTATCCTCTTTGGGATACAGTCGTATCTCGAACGCCCGGGTAGCGCCGAACCGGCGGCCGAACAGCGAAGGACCGAAAGTCGAGTCGCATGGTGAAGGGCGAACGGTGAGCGGCGAAAGGTGAATGGGGACGCCGATGGACGACCGAAGTGAGTCCGCCATGCGGATCGCGGACCGCGAGCGTGACGGCGCGCTCGACCTGCTGGCCGCCGCACTCGCCGAGGGGCGGCTGGACGTGCACGAGCACGGGCAGCGTGTGCGGCAGGCGCTCCAGGCGCGCACCGGTGCGGAACTCGCCGCGCTGACGGCGGACTTGCCCGCACCGGAGCCGTCCGCACGGGAACGGGACCGCAAGGACCTGCGGGACTGGCTGGAGGAGTGGCGCTACTGGCTCGGCGGCGCGGTGATCATGTCGGCGGTCTGGGGCGTGAACTGCTTCCGCAAGCACGAGTTGACGTACTTCTGGCCCTTGCCGCCGCTCGGGATTTGGGCGGCCGTGCTGATCGCGATCGCGGTGTGGCCGCGCGGCGAGGAGAAGCCGCGAGACGAGGAGAAGAAGAACGGCTCGTAACGGCCCCGGCTGCCCCGCCCGGATTCTTGGCCTGCCCCGGCTCATGGCGGCGGCGGTCATGACCCGGCCTCTCCCGGCTCCCATGCCAGCTGCTTCAGCGCCATACGGGCCGCCGGCGCCCGGCCCGGGATGCTCGCCCAGTACGGATGCGTGGTGATCCGCACGGACAGCCGTTGCAGCGTGCGCCGCAGCACCGTCGTCCGGGCGGGATTCTCTGTCGTCGCGAGCTGTTGATACGCGGTGTACCAGTCGCGTTGGGCCTGGAGGAGGTCGTCGGGGAAGGCGTAAGGCATCACGCGGATATTGCATCACGTGTTCGAATTACGGTGCAGCCACACGCAAGGGTCAATCTGAGTCCACGTCACAAGCGCGGGCGGGCCGCGCCGCGGGTCACTTCACGAGGTCGGCGTAGAAGATGATGTTGGCCGATCGGTGGCCGTCGACGATCTCGCCGCCGCAGGTGAGCAGGCGCAGCTCCGGGCGGTCGGTGTCGCCGTAGACCTTCTGGGTGGGGAAGGCGTCCTTCTTGACCTGCTGGCGTTCGCGGATCTTGAAGGTCGCGGTGGAGCCGTCCTCGCGCAGCACCTTGATCACATCGCCGACCTTGATGTTCTTGACGTTCTTCATCAGGGCCGGGCCGTTCTTGGTGTCGTAGTGGGCGACGATGATCGACGCACCCTTCGCGCCGGGGGTGGGGCTCTTGGTCCACCAGCCGGGCTGTTCGGCCTTGCTCACCGGCGGTACGCCGAGTTCCCCGCTGCCGTCCACCTCCAGCGGCACGAACGGACCGGCGTCCACGTCCGCGGAGGGGATCTGCAGGCGCTTGGGCGGGGAGGCCGTCATGGGCGGCGCGGTCTCCTTGGCCGGGGCGGTCGCCGCGTTCTTGATGTTGACGTCGGGGCCGGGGGTGTCGCCGCTGCCGCAGCCCGTCAGCCCGCCCGCGACAGCGAGGGTGAGCGCGGCACAGGTCGCGAAACGGCCGAGACGGGGCGTACGAGTGGTGGTCACGGCGACTCCAGGTGCGTAGCGGGTGACGGTGGTACGGGAACGGCAGGGGTACGGGCCGGCCGGGCGCCGGTACGCACAAGGGCCGGGGTGCGGGCAGAAGCGGGCGGTCCGCTCCGGTGAGGGAGGGAGCGGACCGCCTCAACCCCTGTGTGTCACAAGGGGGATCAGGCGTTGTCGCCGGACTCGTCGGCCTTGCGGCGGCGCAGCACGGTGAAGCCGAGAGCCGCGGCGGCGGTGGCGGCACCACCGCCGGCGAGCAGCATGGTGTGGTCGCCGCCCGTCTCGACGCCTTCAGCACCGGCCTTGACGCCGCCCTTGGGGATGACCTTGCCCTGCCCCTTGGTGCTGTCGCCGGGCACGGCCTTGTGCTGGTCCTGCTTCTTGTTCTTGTTGTCCTTGCCGCCCTTGTCGTCGGGCTTCTTGTTGCCGCCCTCGGTCCAGGAGGTCATGGTGCCGTCGGGCTGCAGGACGAAGTGGGCGCCGTTGTGCTGGCCGTAGGCGGGCTTGCCGCCCTTGGTCTCCAGCGTGTCGTACTTGACGAGCTTGCCGGTGTCGGGGGCCTTGGCGTACATGTCGGCCTGGTAGTGGTTCTGGCCGAGCTTGTAGACCTTGGCGGTGAAGCCGCCGGCCAGGCTCTGGCTGCGGATGAACTTGCGCTCCCCGCTCTTGTCCTTCTTCTCCTTGTCCTTGTCCGCCTTCTGGTCGTCGCCCTTCTTCTGCTCCTCCTTCTGCTGGTTGCCCTTTTCCTGGTTGTTCTTGTCCTGGCCGTCCTTCTGCTGGTCCTGGCCCTGGGTGCCGTCCTGCTTCTTGTCCTGCTCGGCGGTCGGGCTCGCCGAGTCGGCGGAGGGGGCAGGGCTGTCGGCGAACGCGGCGGCGGCCGGCAGCAGCAGCGCCGAGCTGGCGACGGCGGCGATCGCGGACGTACGGACGAGGTTGCGGCGGGTGGCCGTGCGGCGGGAGGAAGCCATGGAGAGTTCCTTTACGAGTCCGAGTCGGTCGTCGTCAACCGCTCCGTTCGGCGGCGACACCAAGGAAGTTATTCATCGCACATCACGGCAATTCTTCGGCTTTGTAACAGCGGGCCGAAGACAAGAGCACGGTGAGGCAACTGTGGCCTGATGCGGGTCTTTGGTCCCGAAGCCGCCACGAAATACCTCGGCCGAAAGGCGGAGAAGGGACGACCGGCCATCCGGCCTTTCGGCCAAGTACCGGCACCCTTTTGACGTTCTGGTTTACCATTCATTCAATTGCATTCGGTGCCCCGCAAGGCGCGGGGCACCTTTATGCGCTGCGGCCCATGACGGCAGCGCACCCTGTCATGCGGCCACGTCGCGGTCTTCGGTCCAGGGAAGACGGCGGAGGACGAAGCCGTCCGTCGGGGCGCCGGCGAAGAGTTGGGGCAGGCGGCCGTCGACCACGTAGGTGCCGTGCGGGGTGGCCGCGGCGGTGGTGGGGGTGGCGTCGGGCCAGGGGGTGTGGCGGGCGGTGGCGGTGGCCGAGGTCCAGTCATCGGTGGAGCGCAGAATCGTCACGGCCGTGGGGCCGTCGGAGGCGAGGCGGTTGGTGACCACGGCCAGCGAACCGTCGGCACGCAGGGCGAGGCCGTCGGCGCCGATGAGCGGCTGCCGCAGGCTGACGGGGCGGGCGCGGTCCGGGGCGTGGACCGGGACGCGCAACAGGGTTCCGGTGTCGTAGCGGGCCACGAGCAGGTGCCCGGTCGGACACCACACGATGCCGTTGGGGCCGACTCCTCGGCGGCCCAGCAGGTCCGGGTTGCGCAGGAGCAGCGACGGCTGCCCGGCGGGGTCCACTCGGTAGAGCTCTCCGGTCACGATGTCCGTGACGTACGCGTTCCCGTGGGCGTCCACGGCGACGTCGTCGGCGCCGTGGACACCGGTCGCGGAACCGGGCACCGTGCTCAGGTCGACCCGGTGCAGCGGCGCTCCGGTGGTGAGGTCGAAGATGCCGAGTCCCGACTGTTTGCCGCGGGTCCGGCAGCTGGTCCGGGTCCCGAATCCCGGGTCCTGGTAGGTGGCGAGGACGCGGCGGCGTACGGGGTCGACGGTGATGCCGAGGGTGGAGACCATCAGCCGGTCGTCGACGAGTGTGCGGACGGTGCCGTCCGGCCGTACGACGGAGACGGTGCCGTGGCGGACGGAACCGACCAGGAACGCCTGCCGGGTGGGGTCCCAGGTGACGCCTTCGGGGTGGAGCGTCGGCGCCCGGCTGGTGATCACGGGGGAGTGGACGGGAGTGCGGGCGGCAGCCGGGCGGGGCGGCGCGGCCACTGCCACGGCGCCGCCCAGCGCGGCGGCGAGCACGGCACGTCGGGTCGGCGGATGAGCCGTGCTCATATGGCAACTCCCCTGCGGATACCCGGTGTTCGGGTGGGCTGACGGCCTGGCGGCTATCAGGCTACCCGGCCGCCCGACGGGCATGGAGGGGCGGGTGCGGAGGACGGATACGGAGGGGAGAGTACGGGGGGAGAGGTTGCCGGGGGCGGCCATCCTCCCGGCCGGTGCGCGGGGCTGCGCCGTCAGCCGGTGCGCTCCTGGCAGCCGACGCAGCAGCGGGCGTACGGCAGGATTTCCAGGCGCTCGGCGGGGATCGGCCGGTCGCAGGCCTGGCAGGTTCCGTACGTGTCGGAGGTCAGCCGGGACTGGGCGGCCTCGATCTCGGCCAGCACCCGGCGTATCGCGTTCATCTGTACCGCGAGCTGGGTGTCGGTGCCGGTCGGTGCGCTCTCCTTGAGCGCGGCGAGCTGCGCGAGGCGCGAGGTGCGCTCGTGCTCCAGACGCTGGTGCATCTCGTGTGCGAGGGTCCAGCGGTGGTGGGAGGCGGGGCGGAGCATTTCGGACGGCATGGGGGAGCGGGTTCCTTTCCGTACGCCCAGAGGGCGCGGGCCGGCCGCGAGGCGACTCTGACGGCCGCGAGCCGGCGCACTGCGTTACTCACTCCCACCATGGCCGCTCGCCGATGCGCCGGCCATGGGGCCTGACACCCATTTCCGGGCCGTCGACGCTGTAGCTCTCCGGTGGGGGCGGGCTGCTGCCGTGGAGGGGATGGGGGGCGCCCCCGATCGACCTGGCGGCGAACGTCGAGGAGGCTGGAAGTCACCCCCTCGGGCGCTGGAGCCGACTCCGGCGCTGGAGCCGGATCCTGACCTGCCCGGCAGTGCATCCCGTACGGATGGGAGAGTGGCAGCCAAGGAGGATTTGCGAACTGTGTCTTTGTTCTGGCGGATTTTTGGGCTCAATGCGGTGGTGCTCTGCGCGGCCACGGCACTCCTGCTGTGGGCCCCGGTGACCGTTTCCGTACCCGTGGTCCTGACCGAGGCCGTCGTCCTGGTGGGCGGCCTGGTGGTCATGCTCATCGCCAATGCCGCTCTGCTGCGCATCGGCCTGGCCCCGCTGGACCGGCTGACCCAGCGGATGACCACGGTCGATCTGCTCAAACCGGGCCAGCGGCTGCCGGTCGGCGGCCACGGCGGTGTGGCAGAACTGCTGCGCACCTTCAACGAGATGCTCGGCCGGCTGGAGGCCGAGCGCGCGAGCAGCAGCGCCCGGGCGCTGTCCGCGCAGGAGTCGGAGCGCCGCCGGATCGCCCAGGAACTGCACGACGAGGTGGGGCAGAGCATGACCGCGGTCCTGCTGGAGCTGAAGCGGGCCGCGGACCGGGCCCCCGAACCGCTGCGCACGGATCTGCAGCAGGCGCAGGAGACCACCCGCGAGAGCTTGGGGGAGGTCCGCAGGCTCGCCCGCCGGCTGCGCCCCGGCGTCCTGGACGACCTGGGCCTGACCAGCGCCCTGACCTCACTGGCCAACGACTTCACCACCCACACCGACCTCACGGTGCGGCGCCGCTTCGACCCACGTCTGCCGGCCCTGGAACCGGATACGGAGCTGGTGCTCTACCGCGTCGCCCAGGAAGGACTGACGAACGCGGCCCGGCACGCCGAGGCGCGGAGCGTCTGCCTGACGCTCCGCCATACCCCGGCGACGGTCGTGCTGGAGGTCTCGGACGACGGGCACGGTATCGGCCATGCCCACGAAGGCGCCGGCATCCGCGGCATGCGGGAGCGCGCCGTGCTCATCGGCGCCGACCTGGACATCGGCCCGGGTCCGTCCGGCGGCGCCCGGATACGTCTGACCGTGCCGCGGGACGGAGGCGTGGCATGACGACCCGTATCCTCCTCGCCGACGACCACGCCCTCGTACGGCGCGGGGTCCGGCTGATCCTCGACGCCGAACCGGGCCTGAAGGTCGTGGCCGAGGCCGGCGACGGTGCCGAGGCGCTGGAGCTGGCCCGTACCTGCGAGCCCGAGCTCGCGATCCTGGACGTGGCGATGCCACGGATGACCGGCCTGCAGGCGGCCCGCGAACTCTCCGCCCGCCACCCGGAACTGCGCATCCTGATCCTGACGATGTACGACAACGAGCAGTACTTCTTCGAGGCGCTCAAGGCCGGTGCCTGTGGCTACGTACTGAAGTCGGTCGCAGACCGGGATCTGGTCGAGGCCTGCCGGGCCGCGATGCGCGGCGAGCCCTTCCTCTATCCGGGCGCGGTGACCGCGCTGATCCGGCACTACCTCGACCGCGCACGGCAGGGAGACACGGTCTCCGACCGGTTGCTGACCTCCCGTGAGGAGGAGGTCCTCAAGCTGATCGCGGAGAGCCATTCGTCGAAGGCGATCGCGGAGATCCTGGTGATCAGCGTGAAGACGGTGGAGCGGCATCGGGCGAACCTGTTGCACAAGCTCGGGATGCGCGACCGGCTGGAGCTGACGCGTTACGCGATCCGGGTGGGCCTGATCGAGCCGTGAGGGCAGGCCGCCGCGGAGGACCGGGGCGGGACGGGCCGGGGCTCGTCAACGACGCAACGACGCAGGGACGCAACGACGCGGGGGAGGGGAGGTGGAGCAGGTGCCGGTGTCCGGGCGGGGGCCGCTGTCGCGGGTCTTCCTGACGCTGCTGACTCTCCTGACCGTCCTGACTGCCCTGGCCCTCCTGCCCGCCAGAGCTCCTGCCGTCGCGGGCCTGCTGCCGACCGCGTCGCCTTCCGCCTACGTCAATGCGTCGCCTTCCGCTTCCGTCGACGCGTCGGCTTCCGCCTCCGTCAACACCTCCGGAGCCACCTGCTCGGCCCGTGCCGCCGCGCCGGGTCCTCCCGACTCGCACCACGCCACTGTTCAGCCGGTCTGCGCTGCCGCCCAGCAGCTCAGGAACCTGCCTCTGCCGCCGCCCCTCCCGCCCGCGCACCTTGCCGGCCGGCTGGGCGAGGTACGCCTCCACCCCGGCCGCCTCCTGCGCCCGCGCGTCCCGCCCGCCGATCGCCTCGCCTGTCCGGGGTGCCGTCCGGGCCGTGCGCCGCCGCCCTCCCTCAGGTAATCGACGCCGACTGTTCACCGTCCTCCGCGGCCGCGCGCGCGGCCCGCGTACACCTGTGGGAATCCCCTTGACCCGTGCTGCCAGAGTGCGGGCGCTGCTCGCGCTCGCCGTCCTCGCCCTGTCCGCCTATCTCGCGCTGACCCAGCCCCTACGGCTCGGTCTCGACCTGCGCGGCGGTACTCAGATCGTCCTGGAGACCCGTGATTCGCCGACCGCGAAGGCCGACGGGGACGCCACCGACCGTACGCTGGAGGTGCTGCGCCGCCGGGTGGACGCGCTGGGTGTCGCCGAGCCGAGCATCGCCCGCTCCGGGGAGAACCGCATCGTGGTGGAACTCCCCGGCCTGCAGGCCCCGGAGGAAGCCGCCAAGGTACTGGGCCGCACCGCCCAGCTGACCATCCACCCGGTTCTGCCCGGCCCGGCCGGCGCCCCGGCCGAAGCTCCGTCCGAGGCGGGAGCCCAGCCCAAGGCCGAAGGCCCGGGCCAACCCCACAAGACCCTGCCCGATGCCTCGGGCACGCCCCTCCCGCTGGGCCCCCCATCCCTCACCGGAGCCGAAGTCGCCCGTGCCGAGGCCCGGTTCGACAGCCACGACGGAACCGGCTGGTTCGTCGCGCTCGACCTGCACGGCCGTGGTGAGCGGGCCTGGGCCGAGCTGACCGGCGAGGCGGCGTGTGCCCGGCCCGGTGATCCGGCCCGCCGGGCGGCCATCGTCCTCGACGGCGAGATCATCTCCTCACCGCAGGTCGATACGTCCGTGCCGTGCGGCACCGGCATCACCGGCGGTGCGACCCGCATCACCGGCTCCTTCGGCCACGAGGAGGCGCGCGAGCTGGCCCTGCTCGTCAACGGCGGTGCACTGCCCGTACCGGTGGAGACCGTCGAACAGCGCACCGTGGGCCCGGCCCTGGGCGCGGCCGCCATCACCGCCAGCGCCCAGGCGGCAGTCGTCGGCCTCGCGCTGACGGCCGTCTTCATCACCGTCGTCTACCGCCTGCTCGGCGCGCTCGCCACGCTCGCGCTGGCCTGCTACGCCCTCATCTCCTACGCCGCCCTGCTCGCCCTCGGCGCCACCCTCACCCTCCCCGGCCTGGCCGGCTTCGTCCTCGCCATCGGTATGGCCGTCGACGCCAACGTCCTGGTCTTCGAACGCGCCCGGGAGGAGTACCACGCCCCACGGCCCTCCGGCAGTCGCCCCCGGACCCTCCGCACCGCCCTGGTCAGCGGTTTCCGCCGGGCCTTCAGCGCCATCGCGGACTCCAACATCACCACCCTCCTCGCCGCCGCCCTGCTGTTCTTCTTCGCCTCGGGCCCGGTACGAGGTTTCGGTGTCACCCTGGCCGTCGGTGTCCTGGCGTCGATGGTCAGCGCGCTCCTCATCACCAGGGTCCTCGCCGAATTCGCCGTCTCCCGGCGGGCCGTGCAGCGTCGCCCCCGTCTCACCGGCCTGGCGGGTGAAGGCCGCGTCCGCACCTGGCTCATGAGGCGCCGCCCGGACCTGATGCGCCACCGCCGGCGCTGGCTGGCACTCTCCGCCGCCGCCCTGGTCCTCGCCGTGTCCGGTATCGCCGTACGCGGCCTCGACTACGGCGTCGAATTCACCGGCGGCCGTCTCATCGAGTACACCACCCGCACCCCCGTCGACCCCGACCGCGCGCGGACCGCCCTGCAGGACGCCGGACTGCCCCGCACCCAGGTCAACACCTCCGGCACCAGTGAACTGACCCTCCGCACCCCCCAGCTCTCCCAGGCCCAGGCCGCCACCGTGACGACGCTCGTCGAACGCCTCGGCCACGGGGCGGAGAAGCAACGCGACGAGCACATCGGCCCCACCCTCGGCGCCGAACTCCGCCGAGGCGCCCTGATCGCCCTCTCCGTGGCCCTCGCCGCCCAACTGGCCTACCTGGCCGTCCGCTTCCGTTGGACCTTCGCGCTCGCCGCGGTCGCCGCCCTGGCCCACGACGTCCTCATCCTCACCGGTGTCTTCGCCTGGCTCGGGAAACCCGTCGACGGCGTCTTCCTCGCCGCCCTCCTCACCGTCATCGGCTACTCCGTCAACGACTGCGTCGTCGTCTTCGACCGCGTCCGCGAACTGCGGACCGCCACCGGACGCCGAACCCCCTTCCCCACGATCGCCAACACCGCCCTGCTCCAGACCGTTCCCCGCACTCTCAACACCGGACTCGGCGCCGCCTTCATCCTCACCGCGCTGGCCGTCCTGGGCGGTGACACCCTCACCGACTTCGCTCTGGCCCTCCTCGTCGGCATCACCGTCGGCACCTACTCCTCCCTGTTCACCGCGACCCCGCTGGCCATCGCCTGGGAGGCCCGCGGCTCCGCACCACCGCCGCAGCCGGCCGGCCGCCGGAAACGCGACGGCATACGGACACCCGGCGACACCGGCGCCCGCGTCTGACCCGACGAGTCGGCCCCTCTCCTGCAGAGGGGCCGACTCGTGGGTCTGTATTCCTCTCCGTCTCAGCTGTCGGCCGGGTGGCGCTGCGAGGTGAGGTGCCGTGCTGCCTGGTGTCCGTCCGCGGACGGCGGGGCGGCGGGGGAGGCCGGCGCCGGCACGGTCTGCCGCTCTCCGGTGACGGTGGCGGTGGCGGCGGCGTCGCCGGTGTGCTGGGCCGGGGCCCGGTGTACGCATTCGATGAGGTAGTCGCCGGTGTCCGCGTCGAGCGTGACGCCGTGGGTCTCGCTGTGGAAGCCGGGGAAGCGCCGGTCGAAGGATTCCAGGGCGGTCAGGTAGCGCAGCAGCGGACCGTCCGGGGCACCGGTGTTCTCGCCGGGCATCAGGACGGGGATACCGGGCGGGGTGACGGTGACCATCGCGGCGGCGATCCGGTCGGCCGCGTCGGCCAGCCGTACCCGTTCGGTGCCGCCGCGGATCAGGCGCTGGTAGCAGTGCTGGGGCGGGGTGACCGGTTCGGGCAGCTCCTGGAAGGCGGTGTCGAGCAGCTCGACCAGGCGGGCCTCGCGCAGGTGGTCGTGCATCTCCTGGCACAGCCCGCGCAGGGTCCGGCCGGTGTAGCGCTGGGGATGGGTGGCGACCAGACCGGGCAGCAGCTGCTCCAGCGGCGCGTCCTGGTCGTAGAGCGCCTTGAAGTCCATCAGGGCGTCCATCAGGGTTCCCCACTTGCCCTTGGTGATCCCCATGGAGAACAGGATGAGGGTGGTGTAGCTGTCGGTCTTCTCCACCACGATGTTCCTGGTGGCCAGGTAGGCGGTGAGGACACGGGCGGGGATCCCCCAGTCGGCCATCCGCCCGCTCGCGTCGATGCCAGGGCAGGTGAGGGTGACCTTGACGGGGTCCAGCAGGCAGTAGCCCTCGGCCAGGCCGGTGAAGCCGTGCCAGTCGGCTCCCGGCTCCAGCTGCCAGCAGGACGGTTCGGTGCGCAGCAGCTCGGCCGGGGCATCGGCGAAGGGCAGCCGCTCGCCGGAGGCGGGGTCGGCCACGGTCTCCGGCTGCCAGACACCGAAGAACCAGCCGGGGCGGTCGCCGGCCTCCGCGACGCGCCGGCCGATGCGTACGACGGTCTGGCGGAAGCGGATCGCCTCGGACACCGCCTCGTCGATCAGCCAGCGGCCCTGGGGCCCGTCCATCATCCCGGCGGCCACGTCCAGGGAGGCGATCATCGGGTACAGCGGTGAGGTGGTGCCGTGCATCATGAACGCCTCGTTGAACCGGTCGTGCTCCACCGGTGCCCGGGGCGCGGGCTTGACGTGCACCATGGCGCTCTGCGACAGCGCGGCCAGCAGCTTGTGGGTCGACTGGGTGGAGAAGACGGTGGGACGGTCGGGGCCGGGGAAGGTGCCGGGCCCCACCGCCATGCCGTAGCGCCCGGCGTAGAGGGGGTGGAAGCGGGCGTAGGCGAACCATGCCTCGTCGAAGTGCAGCCGCGGTGTGCTGGGGGCGAGGGCCCGGGCGACCTGGAGGGCGTCATAACACAGGCCGTCATAGGTGGAGTTGGTGAGGACCGCGTACTGCGCCTCGCGGGAGACCGCGCCCTGGGCGAGCGGGTGACGGCCGATCCGGGCGGCGACCGCCTGCGCCTGGATCTCGGCGGGCGGCAGCGGGCCCGCCAGTCCGTAGCCGTTGCGTGTGGGGACCAGATAGACCGGCCGGGCTCCGGAGAGCACCAGACCGTGCAGGACCGACTTGTGGCAGTTGCGGTCCACCAGCGCGATCTCGTCGCGGGTGACGCTGAAGTGACCGACCATACGGTCGCAGGTCGAGTCGCCGTGGAGGACGAAGTAGGTGCGGTCGGCGCCGAAGATACGGGCCGCGTTGCGCTCCGCCGCACCGACCGGGCCGGTGTGCTCGAACAGCGAGCCGAGCTCCTCGACCGAGATGGACAGGTCGCTGCGCAGCAGCCGTTCCCCGAAGTAGTCGTGGAAGGCCCGGCCGACCGGGGACTTGAGGAAGGCGACACCGCCCGAGTGGGCCGGGGTGTGCCAGGAGTACTCGTGCGCGTCGTCGAAGCGGCGCAGTGCCGCGAAGAACGGCGGCAGCAGCTCTTCCTGGTAGCCGCGGGCGGCGCCGGCGATCCGCCCGGCGATGAAGCCCGCGGTGTCCTCCAGCGGCCAGATGTAGCCGATCACGGACTCCGCCACCCACAGCGGCAGGTGTTCGAGATCCTCGCCGGCCGTGACCAGGAAGACCGGGAGGTTCTGGAAGCGCCGGTCCACCTGGCGCAGCACCTGGGCACCGCCCGGTTCGCCGGCGGCCTCGCCGCCCTCCGGGAGGCCCCAGTCCACCACCGCGGCGGCCAGGCCCGCCTCCGTACGCAGGACCGCCTGGGCGTCCTCGTACGTGGGAGCCCAGCGCACCTCGAAACCCTGGCTCTCCAACTCCTTGCCGATTCGGCGCAGTTGCTCGGCCCCGGCGCCTCCGCTCTCCGGGAACTCCGGTACCGCGAACAGGACTGTCCCGTCTGCCATGGTGCCCTCCGTGTGTATCGGCGTATGGCCTGCTGGTACGCACAACGCGCGGCCTCCCGAAGTGAACGGGAAGACCACCGGCCGCGCACCGCGGACGGACCGAAACCACCCCGAAGAGCGAAAACGGGACGCCGTGCCCCTCGTCGAGGGCCTCACCGCATCTCCGCCCCCCGCCCCCCCCCGGGCCTCTTCCCGCTCTGGGCGGCGGGAAGTGTCCCACGTACCGGCCCGTCCGGCAGCGGTACGGCCAAGGTCCGCCCGTCCCGGTGACAAGCCGACGGAGCGGCAACTTCCCTGTGCACATGCCGATACTCTCCGGCAGGTAGTCATACGATCTTCTATTCCCTGGTTGAGGATGCCCATGGTCCGGAAGAGAGCGCTGTCCAGGCTGCCTTCTACAGCGGTGTATGCGTGGCTCATACCCGTGGTGGCCTCCGCGGCGGCGGTAGGTGTGGTGTCGCCTTCCGGGCCCACGGCGGCCGCCTGGGTCGGGGGGACGGCCGTGGTCGCCGTTTCCGCCACGGCGAGAGCAGCCACGCGCGGGAGCCGGCAGGCCGTGACGTCGCAGGAGTCCGCCGAGGCGCAGACCACCACGGTGGCGTGCCAGCAGGAGGCGACCGCGCGGCTGGCCGACAAGCTCGTACCGGACATGCTGACGCGCCTGCGCCTGGACAGCGGCCCCGAGGAGGTCCTCAACTGGCTGACGGCGCGGTGGGCGGACTCCTACCAGGGCCTGCCTCCGGAGTTCCAGGCGGCCCACTGGGCGGTCCTGCGCACCGTGATCGACGCCGTGGACGCGGAGGAGGCGCTGAGGGATTCCGCTCAGCGGTCCCTGGTGAACCTGTCCCGCCGCGTGCAGGCGATCGTGCATCAACAGGCCCAGGAACTGCGGGAGATGGAGGACCGTCACGGACAGTTCCCCGCGGTGTTCGGTGACTTGCTGCGGATCGACCACAACACCGCGCTCATCGGCAGGCTCGCCGACTCTATCGCCGTCCTCGGTGGTGCCCGGCCCGGCCGCCAGTGGAACCGGCCGGTGCCGCTGTACAGCGTGCTGCGTGGCGCGATGTCCCGGGTCGTCGGTTACGAGCGGGTCGATCTGAGCGCCGCCATGGACGTCGCCGTGGTCGGCACCGGAGTGGAGCCGCTCATCCACGCGCTGGCGGAGCTGCTGGACAACGCCACCCGTTACTCACCGCCGCACACCCGCGTCCACCTGACCGCGGCAGAGGTGCAGTCGGGTATCGCGGTGGAGATCGAGGACGGCGGTGTGGGGATGAGCGAGCCGGCCCGCCGGCGTGCCGAGCAGATGCTCGAGCAGGCTCAGCACGGCATCGACCTGAGTGACCTGGGGGAGTCCCCCCGGCTCGGACTGGCGGTGGTGGGCAGGCTCGCCCAGGCCTACGGCTTCCAGGTATCGCTCCGCAAGTCGGCCTACGGCGGCGTGCGGGCGGTGCTCGTCGTCCCTCAGCAGTTGATCACCACCGCGGCGGAGGCGTCCGGCGTGGCGCACGGCATCGGTACCTTCTCCGGTCCCCGGGTGGCCGCCGAATCGCGGCCGGTCATTCCTCGTCAGGCTGCGGCGCCGCAGGCCGCGCCGTCCCACGCCGACGACCGGCCGGTGGGGCGGACGGCGAACGGTCTGCCGCAGCGACGCCGCAGGTCCCGCGCGGCCAGGGCGGACGACGCCCCGGCCGGCGGCCCGCGCCGGCAGGAGCCCGGTCCGCAGCGGACTCCGGGTGAGTGGCTGGTCGCGTTCAAGGACGGTCTGACCGGCGGCGGCAACAGCACGGGCGACGATGCCGCCGCGCCGAGAGGAGAACAGTGATTCAGCAGCGGGCCAGTATGGACTGGATGCTCAAGGATCTGGCGGAGAGTGTGCCGCAGACCCGCCATGTCGTGGTGTTGTCCGCGGACGGGCTGCGCATGGGGCAGCACGGCGGGGACACCGACACGGCCGACCGGCTGGCCGCGGCCTGCTCGGGACTGCAGAGCCTCGCGGCCGCCGTCGGGGCCGAACTCCCCCATGAGGCAGGCGGAATGAAGGTGGTGGTCATCGAAATGGAAGGCGGCTTCTTCTATCTGATGGCGGCCGGTTCGGGGGCGTACCTCGCGGTACTCGCCGATGACGGAGTGGACGCCGGCTTGATGGGACAGAGCATGCGGGACCTGATCATCCGGCTCGGGGACCACATCACGAGCCCGCCCCGCAGCGACGGGCAGGAGAGGTGAACGACGCGGACCAGGAGGGAATGGACGACGGCCCGGAGCGTCTCTACGTCATCACGGGTGGCCGCTCCTCCGCCTCCAACACCCTTGACCTGGTCACGCTGATCGTGGCCAGGAACGGCCCCACCGCCGGGATGCCGCCCGAACACGCGGCGATCCTGCAGTTATGCCAATCGCCTCTCTCGGTGGCGGAGATATCCGCATACACCGGTCTGCCGGTGAGCGTCGTCAGCGTTCTGATCAGCGATCTCCTGGACGAGCAGCGGGTGCTCACCCGCGCACCGGTGCCGGCCGCCGAGCTCCCCGACCGCGCACTTATCGAGGCAGTGATCGATGGACTTCAAAGACTGTGAACCCGCCCTCATGGAGCCGCTCAGCGAGGAGCGGCTGCCGCACACGGCTTCCGCCGCGGTCAAGATCGTGGTGGTGGGCGGCTTCGGGGTCGGCAAGACCACCCTGGTCGGCTCGGTGAGTGAGATCCGCCCGCTCACCACCGAGGAGACGATGACCCAGGCCGGGGTCGGCGTCGACGACCGCGCGTGGGTGGAGCGCAAGACGGCGACCACGGTCGCGATGGACTTCGGACGGATCAGCATCAGCGACGAGCTGATCCTGTATCTGTTCGGCACCCCCGGCCAGCAGCGGTTCTGGTTCCTGTGGAACGGACTGTTCGAAGGCGCTCTGGGCGCTGTGGTGCTGGTGGACACCCGTCGCCTGGAGGTCAGCTTCGATGTGATGGGCCGTCTCGAGGAACGCGGCGTCCCCTTCGTCGTCGCGGTCAACGCCTTTCCGGGAGCGCCGGTGTACGCGCTGCAGGAGCTGCGTACCGCTCTCGACCTGCCCAAGGCGGTGCCCCTGCTGTCCTGTGACGCCCGGCGCCGTGATTCCAGCCGCGACGTCCTGATGACCCTGATGCACTATCTGCACTCGCTTGTTGTTACGGAGACCTCATGAACATGCCTTCCCCGCCACCGGAGTGCCCGGCCCACGGCCTGGGCCCGGACGGCCGGCAACGCCTCCACGGCCCGGAAGCCCGGCGCGATCCCATGGCCCTGTACGAGAAACTGCGCGCGGAACACGGCCCGGTGGCCCCCGTGCTCGTGCACGGAGACCTGCCGGCCTGGCTGGTGCTCGGCCACAACGAGAACCTGGAGGTGGCCCGTAACCCCAGCCGCTTCTCCCGCGACCCCCGCACCTGGCGCGCCGCGCGGGAGGGGACGGTGATCCCCGCCGACCATCCGCTGGGCCCGATGGTGACGTGGTGGCCCGTGATCAACTTCAACGACGGCCCGGTCTTCGAGCGGCTGCGCGGTGCGGTGCTGGACTCCCTGCAGCGCTTCGACCGGCGCGGGGTACGCCGCTATGTCACACGCTTCGCCCACCAGCTGATCGACGGTTTCGTGGCGCAGGGCCGGGCCGATCTCGTGGCGGACTTCTCCAGTCAGCTGCCGATGCTGGTCGCGACCCAGCTGGTCGGGGCACCGGAGGAGCACGGCCCCAAGCTCGTCCGGGCGGTCCGCGACATGATCCAGGGCACGGAGAGCGCGCTCGCCAGCGACGAGTACGTCACCACCACGCTGTACCAGCTCGTGGAGAACAAGAAGGCCGCCCGTGGCCATGACCTGACGTCCTGGCTGCTCGACCACCACGCCGACCTGACGGACGTCGAGGTCCTGGCGCATGTCCGGGTCGTTCTGGTCGCGGCCTACGAGACCACCGCCAACCTGATCGCGAACACGCTGCGGATGGTGCTCACCGACCACCGGTTCCGCGCGAGTCTCTCGGGTGGCCGTATGACGCTGCCCGACGCACTGGAACAGGTCCTGTGGGACCAGCCGCCCCTCAACACGATCCTGGGCCGCTGGGCGACGGCCGACACGGTGCTGGGCGGTCAGCAGATCAAGGGCGGCGACATGCTGCTGCTCGGCCTGGTCGCGGGCAATGTCGACCCGGAGATCCGGCCGGACCTGTCCCAGCCGGTGCACGGCAACCGCTCGCATCTGGCGTTCAGCGCCGGGCCGCACGAGTGCCCCGGCCAGGACATCGGCCGTGCCATCGCCGACACCGGCATCGAGGCGCTGTTGTCCCGTCTGCCCGACATCGAGCTGTCCGTCGACGACTCCGCGCTCAAGCGCCGGGGCACACTCATGTCCCAGCACCTCGAGGAACTCCCGGTGACCTTCACCCCCCAGCGCCCTGTCGGTGTGCCCGCCGGAGGTACCGGGCCCGGTCCGGAGCAGCCCCCCGCCGCGTCCCACGCGCCGGATGGTGTGCCCGCCGCAGCCCGGCCCCGGTCACCGGCCGGGCTGCAGAATCTGTGGCCGTGGCTGGGCCGCCTGTTCCGCCGCCGCTGACCGCGCTCCGCAGGGGCCCGCGCCTCGTCGGACGAGAATCCCGGCATCTGCGGCGCGGGTTCTCGGGCCGGGCCCTGTCACCCGCGGCGCTGGAACCGCAGCAGCCGTACCTCGATGGCGTGATCGCGCCAGGCCCGGTGGAAGCCCGCGTGCCAGCGTAGGGATTCGACGAGGCGATGATGCAGCTGCGCGTCCCGTTCCCACTGCGCTTCGAGCTGGACGATCCTCGCTTCGGCCCATGCCATGCTCTGCACCCAGAACTCGCTCGTCCAGCGGCTCACGTCCTCGTCACGGTCGAGGACGAAGCCGGCGTCGCGGGCTGCGGCGACGTATTCGTCCTTCGTCCCGATGGACGTCTTCCAGTACGCGTCGAAGGCCGGCTGCCATCGCGGGCGCCGCAGGAACACGTCCTGGACGCACAGCCAGCCGCCCGGCCTGACCAGCTCGGCCAGCCGGCCGAACACCAGGCGGCGAGGCATGTAGCACAGGCTCTCCATGGCGACGGCCGCGTCGATCGTGCGTCCGGGGGCCGGGATGTCCCGTGCGTCGGACAGTACCGGCCGCACCAGGTCGCCGACGCCGGCCTCGGCCGCGAAGCGCTCGATGTGCGCGATGTGCGAGGCGACGTTGGTGACCGCCCACACGATGACGCCGTACCGCTCGGCCCAGTGGATGGCGCCTCCGCCGAGGCCGGTGCCCACGTCGATGACCTCGGCGCCGGGCCGCAGGATCTCCTCGGCCGACCATGCCCGCGCGGCACGGCGTACCAGGGCGTGCTGCGCCCGGGTGATGCGCAGGCGGATCCCTTCGATGCCGGCCTCGGTGGTGCCGAGGGCGTTGCTGCTGGTGGCGTCGGGCTCGTCGCCGTCGCCGTCGAACAGTCCGATGTGGTAGTGGACCCGCGGGCCGGGACCGTATTTCTCCACTATGTGGGAGGCCTTGGCATCGAGATGGTCCCGTGCGGTGGATATCTGGTCCTCACGCGCGGTCCCGGTGACTCCCCTTACGTTTCCCCTGATGACTCCCCTGGTGTCACTCATGGCCCTGCCGGCCTCCCTCCGGACGGAACGCATCGTCGGCTCGCAGCCGTTCGGGCTCGGAGAAGCGTTCGGGGCAGATCTGGAGGTACCAGTCCAGATGGCCGCGCATCCAGTACGTGAGGCCGAGGACACAGCGGCTGACGGATTCCCGGTCCGCCGGGCTCAGCCCGGCGGCGGACTCGTCCGCCGACAGCGCCGCCGCGGCGTCGAGGAACTCATGTACCCGGGAATTGATCATCCGGGCCACTTCGTCCCTGGCCGCTGCCACGTCCATGCCGGCCGTCTCGACGAAGTGGTTCACGAGGTTGTGACGTTCGCCTTCGCTGTGCTCTCTCCCGTAGGAGTAGTAGCAGTTGGTCCAGGCGATCACGTCCGCACAGCAGGCCTTGACCGTCTGCCAGCTCCGCGCGGCCCGTACCGAGTCGGGCAGTCGTACGCCCGCCGACGCCTCCACGAGATCGACCGTGGGCTTGGTGCCGGACAGGTCACGCCGGAAGGCTATGAACTCCTCCAGCGACGGCAGAGGTTCCCGGGCGAGTTCGGTCGCCGACCGCACCGCGGTGGTCAGGTACGCGTGCAGGTCCTCCAGGAACTCCTGCTGCCAGGCGTCGCTCATGACGGCCCGGGCGGCCAGCCACATCTCCCGCATACCGCGGCCGACGGGCTCCGAAGGCGGCGCATCAGCCGTCATGGACGCGAAGATGTGCTCCACGAACCGCATCCCCTCGGCCGAGGAACGGGCGAGCTTCTCGCAGTACTCGTCCAGGGGGTAGACCCAGAGCAGCCATTCCGCCGGTGCCTTCACGTGCTCGGTGTCCGCCAGGGGATAGACGATCTCGGTGAGGTCGGCGCAGGCCCTGACGCTGGAGGCGAGGTGCCGGTACGGGGTGCCGCGCAGCAGCCGAACCACCTGTTCGGCGCGTTCCTGCACCCACCCCCGGGACACCGTGTCCAGGCGGGAGACGGGAAAATCGATCTGAATCGGAGTCGGCACGGTGATGTTGCGGACCATGGTTGCGCTCCTCGTGATCGGATCTGGCGGATTCGCCTCGGCGTCTTGGCCTGCGGGGGCGACGTCGCCGGGGCGGCCGGTGCGGGAATCCGTGGGACGGGGACCGGGTTTGGGGGTGTGGAGAGGTGGAGGCGGCGGCCTCGCAGCCGTTGTGCACCAGCGGTATGTACGTAATCCGGACATCGAGAACTCGGGCGGAATACGTGGGCCGACGGACACGGAACGAGTGCGGATCAATACCACGTGCAACGAGGTGTGGTCACGGCGCCTGGCCGCGGCGAGCGCGCGTAGCCGGCACCGTCATGGCTGCGGAGCAGCTCGGGTGCCATGTCCGGAGCAGCCGGGAAGACCTGCCTGACCGTCGGTGCGTATCACGTGGTTCCTCTCACCTCGCCAAGGGCGCGACGTGGGGCACGCTAGAAGCCGGGACGGCCGGCGGATAGTCATCGTTGTTTTCTTGGCCGGAAGACGTGTTCTCGACAGCGGCCGCCGTGCCGTGTAGGAGGGGCGGCGCGGCAGGAGAGGCCGGCCTGTCGTGCGAACGCCAAAGTTGACGCAAAACCTGCGCTTTGCCAATTCTTGACTGCCTCATGACTCTTCATTGCCGGTAGTGTCCGAACCTGATCGGGGCTCTCGAATTCGACACTCCCGTTTCGACGCTCCTGATTCGGTGTTCTCGATTCGGTGCTCTCGATCAGGAGCGGTCCGCACCCGGGACGGTCCGCCGGAACGTTCCGGAACGTTTACGCGCTCAGCCCGCACCGCCCGCCCGCGCCGCCCTGCCCGCCTGCCGCCCGCGCGCCGGCGCCGGGTGGGGCTCCCGTCAACCACAGAGCCGCATCAACCCCACAGCCGCATCAACCGCAAGATGTCATCGGAGGCCGCATGCTGTCCCGTACCACCGCCCGAATCGCTGTATGTGCCCTGAGCCTCGCGGCTCTCGCCTCGGGCGCCGCCGTGGCCACAGCGGCTCCGCCGGCCCCCGCCGCCGCTCCGGCCCTCACCTCCACCGCCGGACCGGCGCGCAGCGCGCCCGCGCACCGGTCGGCGGTCGACGCGCGCGCCGCGGCCGTGGACCGGTGCAGCTATCAGGTGGTCCGCTCCCACGACTCGCGCTACGCCTACTCCGTGAGCGGAATCTTCGACGGTGACGCCCGCGAGCTGAAGCTCCAGAAGGAGGCCGACGTCAGGGTGTCCGGCGGCTGGCGCAAGGCCACCCAGGTCGACGCGTGCACGGGCGGCCGGACCGGGCAGTCCCGGGCCCCTGCGGCCCTTCGCGTCACGGGCGAGCTGCAGAACCCGGAAGGCTACGACCCCTCAGTGCCCCGTACGATCCACAGCGGCATCCTCACACCCGCCGCCCCCTCCGCGATCCCGAAGGCACCGGAACTCACCTCGGTCGAACGCCTCGACGGGGCCACCGTGCGCGTCAACTGGCAGCCGCCACAGGGAAATCCGGACCAGGTCATGCTGATGGAACGCAAGCCCTTCTACATCAGCGAACTCGGCCTGTGGGATCCCTACACGTTCCAGCGGGACGTCAAGGGCGGCGCTACCTCCATGAACCGCGAACTGGAGCGGGACGCCGCCATTCCCGCCGCGGTCCGCACACACTCCTACTGGATGCGCGCGGTCGACAACGGCTTCGTCAGTGACCTCCGCACCGAGCAGCCGGTCGACGTCCAGCCCTGACGGCCCGCACGTGACGCGACAGGGGAAGCGACGACGACACATCACCGTGCGTCACTCGCTGCCGCGTGATGGCCCGTCATGGCGCGCGTCACGTCACCGCAGTCGTCCGCCGTCGTCCGGTGGTGGTCCGTCGGGGCGGTCCGCCGGGGTGGTGAGGGGCGTGGTGTGGGGGCGCAGTGCGCGTACGGTTTCGGTGATCGCCGGGCGGCGCGCCGCTCCCGGGCGCCAGACCGCATACAGCCGTCGCATCGGGGCCGGTTCGAGCGGCAGTGTCACCACGTTGTCCGGTAGGGGGCCCCGGCCGAGGCGGGGTATCAGGGCGATGCCGAGTCCGGCGGCGACCAGCGCCAGTTGCGTCTGGTACTCCGTCACTTGGTAGGCGAGGAAGGGCTCGTGGCCGGAGGCGCGCAGCGTCCGGACCAGCCAGTCGTGGCACACCGATCCCGGGGGCTGGCAGATCCAGCGTTCGCCCGCCAGGTCCGCCCGCTCCAGGGTGCCGCCCAGTCTCTCCGCGGCCAGCCTGGCCAGCGGATGCCCGGCCGTCACGGCGACCTCCGAGGGGTCGTCGCCGAGCGCCGCCCGCTCGACCCCTTCCGGGGCGGGCAGCGGTGCGATGTCCCAGTCGTGGGTGACGGCCAGGTCCACCGCGCCGCGGGCGACCAGGTCCACCGACTGGTGCGGTTCCGCTTCGACGAGCCGGGCGTCGAGGTCGTCGTGGAGCGCGGCGAGCCGGGCGAGGACCGGTGGCAGCAGGCCGCGGGCCGCTGTGGGGAAGGCGGCTATCAGCAGTCGTCCCGCCGGCCGCCCGCGCCGTTCCTCCAGCGCCGTCTCGGCCTGCTCCACGAGGGCGAGCAACTCCTCTGCCGTACCGGCCAGTTGCCGTGCCGCGTCGGTGAGTACCACCCCGCGGCCCTGCCGCTCCAGCAGCGTCGTGCGGGTCTCCCGCTCCAGCTTCGCGATCTGCTGCGACACCGCGGACGGCGTGTATCCGAGCGCCGTGGCGGCCGCTCCCACGGAGCCGTGCACCGAGACCGCGTGCAGTGCCCGCAGCCGGGCCAGATCCAGCATCGAACCCCCTCGACGAGACGAAACCCTTCAGTATTGCTGCATCCAACCATGAAGTGATCTGTGCTGGTCTTCACGGTCCGCTGCCGGGATGCTCGGCCCATGCGTCCTGTGCACATAGCTCTCGCCGTTGTCGTCGCCGCCGTCTGGGGTGTCAACTTCGTCGTCATCGAGGTCGGCCTCGGCCACTTCCCTCCGCTGCTCTTCTCCGCTCTGCGGTTCCTCGCCGCCGCGCTGCCCGCGGTCTTCTTCGTCGGCCGCCCCTGCGTTCCCTGGCGGTGGATCGTCACCGTCGGGCTGGCGCTCGGCGTCGGCAAGTTCGGCCTGCTGTTCGTCGGCATGCACGAAGGGATGCCGGCGGGCCTGTCCTCACTCGTCCTTCAGGTGCAGTCGGTGTTCACCGCCGTGCTCGCGGCCGCCGTACTGGGCGAACGCCCCGGCCGCACACGCCTGCTGGGCATGGTCATCGCCCTGGCCGGCATCGCGCTCGCCGCGGTCGACGAGGGCACTTCCGGTCCGCTGCTCGGCTTCGTGCTGGTCGTGACGGCCGCCGCTTTTTGGGGTGTGGCCAACGTGGCCACCCGCAAGGCCTCACCGCCCCGGGCCCTGAACTTCATCGTGTGGACTTGTGTGGTGCCGGTGGCTCCGCTGACGGCTCTCTCGCTGCTCTTCGAGGGCCCCGCCGCCGACCTCGCCGCACTGCGCGCCCTGGACCTCAGCGGAGCCGGAGCGCTCCTCTACGTGGCCTGGGGCTCGACCGTCTTCGGCTTCGTGGTCTGGAGCCGCCTGCTCCGTACATACGACGCCTCCGCCGTCGCCCCGTACTCGCTCCTGGTGCCTGTCTTCGGGATGTCCTCGGCGGCGTTGCTGCTCGGCGAGGGCGTGAGCGCCTTGCGCTGGTGCGCGGCGGCTCTCCTGGTGGGCGGGGTGGCCGTCACGCTGCTGAGCGGGGCCCGGCGCGGCCCCGGGCCGGCGGACGAAGACCGGGATCCGGGCGCGGTCCACGGCCCCAAGGTGGCAGCGGGAGCTGGACCGGGCTGAGCTGGGCCGATATGAGCCGGGCCGTGGCGCCCGCGGACGAGGAGGCTCACCGGCCGGGCCCGGCCGGGCCCGGCCTGAACCGGCCCGGCTGCGCCGGTGTGTGTCGGGCGGGCTTCGT
>NZ_BBUY01000018.1 GCF_001590865.1 Streptomyces sp. NBRC 110611 | reverse complement strand
CCCTAGAGGCCACCCCCGAGAGGGTCGAGTGGTGCATGCGGCAGCTGCGCACCAGCTTCAGCCGCACCGCCCTGGCCGACCGCCACCAGCAGCAACCGGCGTTCTCGGCCCTCGCCTGGATGTGGGATGCCCTCGTCGCCCCGCCGCTGGCGGCGTCTGTGCCGCCGCCGGTCCCCGGAGCACCGCTGCCGCGCGTGTGGTGGGTGCCCACCGGACCGCTCACCGCGCTGCCGCTGCACGCGGCCGGCCATCACCGCGACGGCGGGCCCGCCCTCGTCGACCGGGCCGTGTCCTCGTACACCCCGACCGTGCGCGCGCTGGCCGCGGCGCGTACGAGGAGCGGCGGAGCGGCGCTGCCCGCAGGCGACCGCCTCGTGGCCGCGGTGTCCGCCGCCCCGGGCGCCCGCCCGCTCGGCAGCGCCGCGGCCGAGGCCGGCCTGGTCCGGTCCTCGGCACCCGGCGCGGCGTCGGTCCTGCTGGATGCGCAGGCCACGCGGGAACGTGTCCTGGCGGAGCTGCCCCGCCACGCGTGGGCGCACTTCGCCTGCCACGCGGTGCCCGATCCGCACACGCCCTCACGCAGCAGACTGCTGCTGCACGACCGGCCGCTCACCGTCGCCGACGTCTCGGCTCTCGACCTGCACGGCTCCCGGCTCGCGTACCTGTCCGCCTGCGAGACGGCGGTCACCGGCCCCCGCCACCAGGACGAGGCGATCCATCTGGCCTCCGCTTTCCAGCTCGCCGGATTTCCGCATGTCGTGTCGACGCTCTGGTGGCTGCCGGACCGTGCGGCGCTGCGCCTCGCGAAGGAGATGTACGAGGAGTTCCGGCAGGCCGCGGAGGACGGGGCGGACACCGCCGGAGCCGTCCATGCCACGACCTGCCGGGCCCGGCGGGAGATGTTCCCGCACCTGCCCGGCGTGTGGGCGGCGCTGATGCACGTAGGACCGTGACGTGCGGGGCCGTGACGTGCAGGGCCGTGACAGGTAGGACCCTGATACGTAGGCCCGTGACATGTAGGGCCTGTGAAACACCGGATCGCCCGGTGTCACTCTTCGCCCGGCGCCTCCGGGGAGCCTGGCGGCGCGGGCAGGGGATCATGTCCCGGCGCAGCCGAGACACCGGCCGGGCCCGTGGGTGCCACGGTCGGTTCGGCGATGCCGTCGTCCGGTGTGTGGCCGCGGCCCTCGGACGCGTCGGCTTCCTGCAGCTCGCGCTCGAACGGGGTGAGTTCGGTGTCGTCGATCCCCATCACTCCTCCGTCATTCCTCTGCCATTCCTCCGTCATTCGTCCGTCGCCAGGGGTGCGGCCGGGGTGTCCCGGCCCTCGGTGGGCGTGGGCGGGGCCGGGGGCGGCAGCACGACCTCCAGTACGTCCGCGTCGGCGGCCCGTACGAGCAGCCCGCCCGTCCCCTCGACCCTGCGCAGGAAGCTGCCGTCCGGCCCCATCAGCCAGGCCGCCTGGAGGTACAGCTCCGCCGGGTGCGGATAGGACGTGGCGTACGACCGCGTGCTGTACCAGCCGCCGACCCAGGCCCCGTCCCGCAACCGCATCCGGACGAAGCACGAGCCGCGCTGCCGGAACAGCTGGTCCCACGCCGTCGGGATGCCGCGGTAGCGCACGGTGCGCCGCCTGCGCCGCTGCCAGGAGGTGACACCGGCCGCGGCGGCCGCCGGTGTCAGCACGAACAGGACCAGGACCGCGACTCCGGTGAGCCGTGGTTCCCGGGTGAGGTGGGACCAGCCGTCGTGGCCGACGCCCCTGGCCAGGGACACGAGTTGAGGCCCGAGGACGATGAGGTACAGGGCGTCGAGGACCACGGACGCCGTCACCGCGCGCAGCACGCGCTCGCCGGGATTCCGCTCGCCGGGCACCGGGCCGCGCCAGTACTCCCGCAGGAACTGATAGGTGATCCCGGGCAGCACGACGAGCACCAGCAGGGCCGCCTGCAGCACCGTCGACGGAGCGCCGCCCATCACACACCGCCGGGCCCGATGTCGGGATCCTGGGCCATCCGCGCGGTGGCGACGGCCGCGGCGGCCAGCGCGCCCAGGACCGCGAGTACGGTGACGGTGACCCACGGCTTCCGGTCAGTCAGCCACAAACCGGCCTGCTGCTGCGCCACGTTCAGCCACACAAGACCCGCAGCGGCACCCGCCCACGCCACCCTCAGCAGACCGCGGCGCACCGTCGTCAGCTCCGCGAGCAGCAGGGCACCCGCGCCCAGCACCGACACCGCACACACCAGCACCGCCGGTTCCTGCCCGGCACCCAGCAGCAGCCCGCCCACCACGACGAGGCCGGCCGCGTGCGCGACCCGGCGCCGCACGCCACGCGGCCCGCCGCGCCGCACCGGGACGGCGACCACGGTGGCTGCCATGAGATCACCGACAAGGAGATACCCGTCCACCCCGTCCTGCCCCCTCCCGGCCCTGCCACGACCTGCCATTTCAGCGTACGCCAACTCGCCCGGGCACAAGCCGGGTCGGAGGCCGTCGCGACCCCGCCCAAGGCCGCGCCCGGGCGGGCGGCGGCACCCGTTCAACGGCTACTTCGTGTGGGAACTCGGCCAGATGTCGGGGCCAGCGGCTACGGTGCATATGTGCAGATCAACTGGGCGGAGGCGCAACCCGGGACCGCGCTGCTGCTGGCAGCCGCTCCCGCGGGCAAGGGACGGCTGCTGGACGCGAACAGCGTGGTGCCCGCGCTCGCCGCCATTCCACCATCCGCGTGGGCCGCCGCCACGCTCATCGAGCTGACCGACCCCACCGAGCCGCAGGCCGTGCTGACGCGCATCCGTGCCGCGGCCGCCACGAGCGGTCCGCTCACCATCGTGCTCGTCGGCCAACTGCAGCTCGACCGCCGCCAGCACGCCGTCCACCTGGCACTCGCCCGTACCACGCCCGCGACGACCCGCTACACCGCCCTGCCGTGGTCCTGGCTCATCCGCGAACTGCGCCAGCGCCGCCCCGGCACCACCCTCTACGCGGACCTGGTCGCCGACGCGGAGGTGTGGGAGCAGCTGCTCGACGAGCCGCTCCCCTTCGGCAACAGCACGGTGTACGGCGTCATCTCCCCACCGCCGGGGCGCCGGCGGATCGCCCAGCCCCGGTACATGCACGCCCTGGCACAGATCCTGCGCACCGGCCGGCGCGGCGCCCCCGACCAGCTGCACCACGCCGCACTCCACCGCGTGGACACCGAGGGCGCCATCGTCCTGGGCCCCGAGCAGCCCGCTCCCGCGCAGACCATGCCCACCCCTGCCGTGCTGCCCGCCATCGTCGCGAACGTTCCTGAGCCGCCCGGGAATCCGGCCCTGGCCCCCGCCCCGGCGACACCGCCCCGGCCCGAGGCCCAGGCGTCCCCGCCCCTGCCCGACCAGCGGGCCGTCCCACCCGTCCACGTGCCCGGCGAGACCGTGATACCGGCCGCGGCCGAGCCGCATGAGCAGATCGCCGCCCTGTCGAAGGCCGGCCGCCATCGCGAAGCCGCCGAGCTGGCGGCCGCCGCCGAGCAGCGGGCCGTTCGGACCTACGGAGCCGACACGTACGCGGCCGTCCACTGGATCGAGGTCCGCGCCTTCATCACCTCGGTCGCCCAGGACCATTCCGAGGCCTGCCAGTTGTGGCTCCAGGCCGCCGAGGCCCGCCTCGACACGCTGCAGCAGGCTCCCGACGCCCGCGACGTCGAAACCGCTGTGGACGGCGCCCACCACCAGTGGATGCACCTGCGCGACGCGACCGCCGCCCGCGCGCTCGCCACCCGCCTCATGGCCCTCCGTCACCGTGTCCCCGGCCGTCAACGAGGCGCCCTCGAATCCCTCCAGAAGACACTGGCACGACTCAACGGACCGTCTCGTCACCAGGGTCGGTAGCCGACGGCAGGGAGGCCGCAGCGGGCTCGGGCGGGGTGGGGGCTGTGTAGAAGACCGAGGCGCCCTGCTTGGTGCGTTGTGCCTGGTTCCTGGCGACGAGGTTTTCGAGGGTGGTGCGTACGACGGTGGTCTTGATGCGGCGGTCGGGGTGCGCCTCGCCGAGGGCGACGGAGATGTCTGCCGCGGAGCGCGGGTCGCTGTGTTCGGTCAGGTCACGGCGGATCAGTTCGATCAGGGTGGGCTGGGCCGTCTTGGCGTCTGCGGTGGCCGTTGGCGGCTTCTTCGCGGACTGCTTCTTCGCCGTCGCGCGGCCCTGCGCTGCCGTGGTCTTCTTCGTCCGGGTACCGGACTCGGCGGCGGGCCTCTTGCGGGGAGCGGGCACGGTGGGGCTGAGGCCGGAGTCCGCGGGCTCAGTGGTGGGGGCCGCGGCTTCCAGTGCTTGCTGCATGTTGACCAGCACGGTGTGATCGTGTCGCAGCATGGCCAGCCGCTCCTGCAGCGTGGTGATTTCTGCGCTGATGCGCTCCTGTTCGTTGACGTTGCGTTCGAGGTCGCCGGTCACCTGGGTGAGGTACTGCGATGTCAGTTCGGTGGCGGGGACTGTGGTATCGGGCATGACATTGACCTTTCCTCGGTTCGTGGCCGTGGCGTGGGGCTGGCGGCGGCTGCGGAACGCGGTGCCACCGCACCCTGGGCGGATGCTGCGACATGGCAGCTCGCCGCACCTGCTCAGGCCTTGGCGTAGAGATAGTACGGACAAGCGGAGCCGGTTGCTCCTCGCGGAGTCGGATGCCTTCGGCTCCACCGCACCACCGAGAGGTCGCAAGTCGGGGTGGGCGCACCCGATTCACCGGATGGGAAGCCCGCCTTGACCGGGCTGACCGGGCTGACCGGGTTGGCAGGGTGGGCCGGGTTGACCGCCGCGATGCGCCTGCGGCGCCGGCCGGCAGTGTGTTTCGTCGAAGGGTGTGACAGGGAGCTCGATGCGCCGGTGGGGAGCGCGTCCCAGTCCTGAGCGCCACTTGAGGTCGAAGCCGCGCCGGTAGAGGAGACAGAGGGCGAGGGGAAGGGAGGCGCAGGGCCGGGCGGCCCGGTCGGCGGGGAGGTGGGTGTTGAGCGCGTTCGACAGTGCGGTGCCCGGGGTGAGGTCGATGACCGTCGTACGCGGGTGGAGCCGGGCCACGACCTTCCGCAGGGCGGTGGCGTTCGGAGGTTCCGCGGGCCGGTGGGAGGGGGAGTCCGTGGCCGTCAGAGCCGTGGCGAGGTCGGTCTGTCCACGGACGACGCGGGCGGCGCGGGCGCCTGCGCCATGCGCCAGTACCAGCTCCGGCACGGCCCCGAAGCCGGCGAGTACGGCATGGTGGGCGACCAGCCGGACGACATGGTGCTGGGCCGGCGACCAGCGGGTGGCCGGCAGCAGGCGTTCCGCCTCGGCCAGCACCCGCGCGCAGCCGGGATATCTCGCGGCATCGGTACGCAGCCGCGCCAGGGCGGGCGAGAGCGGCAGGCCGGGTTCCGGTTCAGCGGTGTCGCCCATGGTGAGCACGAGGGGAGGAGGGAGTGCGCCGGTGGCGGTCGGTGGCGCCGGGAGACGACCGGTGTGGTCGGGGAGGGCCAACGTGGTGAGTTCGGCGAGGAGTTGGGTGGTGTCGTCGACGACCCAGGCCATCCGGAAGGCTTGGTGGTCGCGGCCCAGGGCGAGTACGTCCGCGGCGTCGGCCAGGGGGAAGCCGGCCGGGTCGGCGGCGATGACGGCGCGCAGCCGGGCCGCGAGGGTGCGCAGGGTGTCGCTGCTCGCGGCCGAGAGCGGGACGAGGTGGTCTCCCGGGTCGGTCCGGGCCGGACCGCGGCCGTCTTCGCCTGTCCTGGTGCGGCGAGGTTCGTGGGCGAGGCGAGGTTCGCCGGTGAGCGGAGACCCCGCGGCCGCCAAGGGTCCCTCGTCGGTGTGGCGTTCGGCGGTGTGGCGTTCCGCGGTGACGGCTTCCTCGACGATGAGGCGTTCCGCGGTGAGGCGCTCCGCAGTGAGAGGTTCCGCGGTGAGGGGTTCCTCGACGATGAGGTGGGCGTTGGTGCCGCTGATGCCGAAGGCGCTGATGCCCGCCCGGCGCGACTGCCCGGAGCGGTCCGGCCACGGCCGGCGGCGGTCGGCGATCCGCAGTGTGGCCGGGTCCAGGCCGAGCAGCGGGTTCGGGGCGCGGAACTGCGCGGTCGGAAAGATCTCGTGGGTACGGAACTGGGCGATGACGCGGACGAGTCCGGCGAAGCCCGCCATGCCTTCCAGGTACCCGAGGTGCCCCTTCACCGACGACACGGTGAGCGGGCAGCCGGTCTGCCGGGCCGCGTCCGCGAAGACGGAGGTCAGGCCCTGAACTTCGATGGGGTCGCCGATGCGGGTGCCGGTGCCGTGCGCCTCGACGTAGCCGATGCTCGCCGGGTCGGCTCCGGAGTCGGCGAGGGCGGCCGAGATGACCTGGGCCTGGCCGGCCGGGCTCGGAGTGGTCAGCCCGCTGCGGCGGCCGCCATCGTGACGGACGGCGCTGCCCGTGATGACGGCGTGCACCACGTCGCCGTCCCGTATGGCGTCGGCGTACCGCTTCAGCAGGACGAACCCGCCGCCCTCGCCGAAAGTCGTCCCGTCCGCGCGCTCGTCGAATGGGCGGCAGCGGCCCGTGGGGGAGAGGAGCCCCAGGTCCCCGGCATCCGCCGCCCGTCGGGGAGGCGGGCCGCACAGCATCTGGTAGCCGCCGACCAGCACCAACTCGTGTTCTTCGCAGGCGAGTTTCCGGCGGGCCTCATGTACGGCGACGAGGAAGGACGCACAGGCCGCGTCGATGACCAGCGCGCCACCACGAAGGTCGAGGAGGTAGGCGATACGGCCCGGGGCGAAGGCCGGGGAGCTGCCGGCGAGCTCCGGCCCGATGAGCGGGCGGCCGTCCGGGCCGGGCGGCGGGCCGAGCACGGGGTCCGGCCCGCCGCTCGCCGCGACGAGTACCGCCGCGTTGCGGCCGCGCAGCTCGCCGGGGGAGTAGCCGGCGTGCTCGATGGTGTGGACGGCGAGCTGGAGCAGCCTGCGGTGGCGCGGGTCGATGCGGCGGGCTTCGGCGGGGGACAGGCCGAAGTGGCGGTGGTCGAAGCCGGTGATGTCGTCGATCCAGCCGCCTTCCTGGTGGTCGGGGGACGGTGTGGCACCGGTCCGCGCCGCTCGCCGTGGCGGGAACGGCCGTACGGCGGTGCGGCCGGTGCGCAGGAGGTCGAGGAGCGCGGCCCAGTCCGAGCAGCCGGGGAGTTCGAAGGCGAGGCCGATGACCGCCACCGCCCGCTCGTCCGGCGGTGTGCGCTCGGTACGGCTCACAGCTCGACGACCTCGGAGGACTGAGCTGGCGCGGAGGGCTGTGGTGGCGCGGAGGGGTGAGGTGGCGCGGAGGGCCCGCTGTGTCCCCCGGAGTCCAGGGCGGCCGCCAGGTCGGCGACGGTGGGGTGTTCGAAGAGCCGGCCGATGGTCAGGCCGGGGTGATGGCGGCGCAGCATGGCGAAGACCCGCAGCGCTTTGAGGGAGTCGCCGCCGACTTCCATGAAGCGGTCGTCGCGGCCGATCTCCGTGCGGCCGAGCACCGCACTCCAGATGCCGGCCACCAAGCGCTCCGTTTCGGTACGCGGCGGAGCCGTGGGCGGCCCGTCGTGCGGGTCCGGCAGCACCGCGGAGGGCAGTGCGGCCACGTCCACCTTGCCGTTCGGTGTGACGGGAAGGGCGGTCACGCGGTGCAGCCGGTGCGGGATCAGCGCCGGCGGGAGGGTTCTGCGGAGCCGTTCGCGGAGGTCGGCGGCGGGGACCGGGAGCTCGGTGGCCGGGGCCGGTTGTTCGGTGGCCGGGACCGATGGTTGGGCGGCCGGGGCCGGTGGTGCGGCGGCCGGGTCTGATGGCTCGGTGGCCGGGACCGGTGGCTCCTGGGCGACATAGGCGACGAGTTCCAGTGGGGCCTCGGGGTCCGGCCCCGGTCTCTCCCCCGTGACGAAAGCCTGCCGGACGTCCGACAGAGCGAGCAGGGCGGCTTCGATCTCGCCGGGTTCGACGCGGTATCCCCGGATCTTCACCTGCCGGTCGGCCCGGCCGAGGAATTCGTAGTGGCCGTCGGAGTTGCGGAGCATCAGGTCGTCGCTGCGGTAGAAGCGTTCGCCGTGATCGTCGGTGGTGAATTTCCGCTCGGTGAGTTCCCGGTCGCCCCGGTATCCGTGAGCGAGGCACTGCCCGCCGATGTACAGGATTCCCGGGCTGCCGTCGGGAACCTCTCTTCCGGCGTCGTCGAGCAGCCGCACCCGTGTCCCGTCGATCGGTGAACCCACGGGTATCCGCGGGCGGCGGACATCGGCTTCGGTGATCCGGTGGAACATCATGGCCATGGTGGTCTCGGAAGGGCCGTAGGAGTTGACGACCGGTAATTCCGGGGCGGCTCCGAGAAGAGCGGCGGCCAGCCGAGGCGGGAAATTCTCCCCTCCGACGAAAAGCATACGGCGGGGTAGGAAAGCCGCGATGTCATGCTGGTTGGCCAATGCCCCCAGCAGGGAGGGGGTGGATTTGAGGCTGTCCACCGGGTGGGCGCGCAATTCGGCTGCCAGGGCCGTCGGATCGAGGGTCGTATGCCGGTCGTAGATATCCAGTCGCGCACCGCTGAGCAGGGCTCCGAAGACCGAGTGCAGACCGAGATCCGCGGCGAATGTCGTCATCAGGCCGAAACTCGCGGCCGGTACGGGGTGGATATAACGCCAGAATGCGCGGCGGTGGTTGAGGACGGCGCGGTGTGGCACTTCCACGGTTTTGGGGGTTCCGGTCGACCCCGACGTGTGCACCAGATAGGCGATGTCCTCGGGGTCGGCGTCCGCCGGGGCCCGGAAGGGCGCCGTGGGCAGGGATGCGTCCGGCACGCAGACCGGTACCGAGGATTCCGGCAGCCGCGCCAGATGGTGCTCGTCCACGAGAATCGCGTCGGGGCGGGTGACGGCCAGCAGGGCGTGGAGGCGCTCGTCCGGGTCCTCGGGGTCGAGGTGGACGTAGGCCGCACCGGCTCCCCAGGCGCCCAGCGCGGCGACCGCGCACCGAGGGGACCGGCTGAGCAGGGTGGCGACCGTCGCCCCGCGTCCTGCGGTGTGCCGCTGGAGCCACTGGGCGACGCCGCCCGCGGCACCGGCGAGATCGCGATAGGTGAGAAGGGTTTCGTGGTGCCGGACAGCCGGGCGCGCGGCCGCTTCCGCGGCCACTTCCTGAAAGACCCAGGCGGCAGATCGGTAGGGCGTTAACGCACCGTCCGTATGCGAGACATTCTCGACGCCTTCACCCATCGCTACCATCCTCACTGTCTGTAGAGGGATTTGGATCTGCGGATCCGGCGTGCGCTTGTGGCGCACGCGCGTGACGAGCGACGTTGTCCGCGGGGCCGGTACCGGCGACGTTTCTCGGTACAGCGCTCGGTACCGCACTTGGTACCGCGCGGGGGGCGGGATTTCGCACTCTAGGACACCGGATGACGACCTGACCACCCCTGTCTTCCGTAATTACACGTCATCACATACGGAAACTCACGTACCTTGACACTCACAGGCCTTCGTGGGCTACTAGGAGAACGGGGGGCTCATGCGCGGGCTGTGCCCCCGTTCACCGAAAACTCTTGTTGATCACCTATTGATCACCTATCCCACCGGTTCCGGTAACGGACGCGGGAGTTCCGGCACGTTCAGGCTTGGGGGGCCGATGGGCGACTTACCGACGTACGGGGACTGGACACCGATCACCGTGGCATTCGCGCGGCAAGCCCGGGCCCATCCGCGCCGGTTGGCGGTGCGCGGGGAAGACGGAGAATTGACCTACGGCGAGCTGGACTCCCGTTCCGGTCGCCTCGCGCGGTACCTCCAGGATATCGGTGTACGTCCGGGAGAAGTCGTCGCGGTGGACGCGATCCGGCAGACCCCCGCTATCGTCGCCCTGCTGGGAATACTCAAGGCCGGTGCCGCCTATCTCGCCCTCGACCACCGCTATCCGCCGGAGCGCCGGCGACTGGTGCTGCGCGACTCCGGAGCCAGGTACACGCTCACGCACCAGGACCGGGCCGCGCCCCCGCTGCCCCCCGGATGCACCGCCCTACCGCTCGACACGGACTGGCCCGACCTCCCGCCCCACGACAGCGGCGTCACCCCCGCGCACACCGCCTACCTCGCCTATACCTCGGGGTCGACGGGTGCCCCCAAAGCCGCGGTCATCCCGCACCGCGCCGTATCCCGGCTGGTGCTCGGCGATGCCACGCCGGCGATCCGGGACGACGATGTGTTCCTGCAGTTCGCTCCGTTCGCTTTCGACGCCTCCACCTGGGAGATCTGGGGCCCCTTGCTCAACGGAGCCCGCCTCGTCCTCGCCCCGTCCGGAGAGCTGACGACCGAGGAACTGGCCAAGGTCGTCCGCTACGAAGGCGTCACCATGCTCTGGCTGACGGCCGGCCTCTTCCAGCGGGTGACCGAGGTCGCACTGGCGGAACTGCGCGGACTGCGCTGCCTGTTGGCCGGTGGCGACGTCCTCTCCCCGTCCCATGTCAACCGCGCCCTGGCGGCGCTCCCCGGCACCACCGTGATCAACGGCTACGGACCGACCGAGAACACCACGTTCACCTGCTGCCACCCCCTCACCGCACCGGTGGACGGCCCGGTGCCGATCGGCCGACCGGTCCAGGGCACCGGTGTCTATGTCCTGGACGCCGCGCTGCGGCCCGTTCCCGACGGGGAGATCGGTGAACTCTGTGTGACCGGGGCCGGGCTCGCGCACGGCTACCTCGGCAGGCCCCGGCTCACCGCGGAGAGGTTCGTGGCGGATCCTTTCTCCGGGCAGCCGGGGAGCCGCATGTACCGGACCGGGGACCTCGTACGCCGGCTCGCGGACGGTACCTTCCGCTACGAAGGGCGCACCGACCGGCAAGTCAAGATCCACGGTTTCCGGGTGGAACCCGGCGAGGTGGAGGCGGCCCTCGCCGCGCTCCCCGAGGTCGCCGAAGCGGCCGCGGTCGCCCAGAGCGAACCGGCGGGCGGCAAACGGCTGGTCGCCTTCGCCGTCGCCCGGCAGGGCACCACGCCCTCGACGCTGCGGATCCGCGCCGCGCTCGCCGCTGTCCTGCCCGCCTACGCCGTCCCGTCCCTGATCCGCCTGCTCGACGCGCTGCCGCTGACCCGCAACGGCAAGGTCGACCGCGGCGCGCTGGCGGCGGACACCACCACCGCACGCCCCGAACTGCGGGCCGCCCACCGGGAACCGGGCACCCCCACGGAACGCGCCGTGACCGCGTTGTGGGCGGACCGGCTCGGCATCGCGGGGATCGGCGCCGACGACGACTTCTTCGAACTGGGCGGTCATTCGCTCCTCGGGGTCGGCATCCTGGACGAACTGCGGCGGGAGTATGGCGTCGACATCTCCCCGCTGACCTTCTACCTCGGTCCCACACCGGCCGCGCTGGCCGCCGCGGTGGACGACGGGCGGGCGGACGGATGGGCGGACGGGCGGACGGACGGGCCGGCCGGCAGGCGGGAGGACGACGCATCGTGACCCCGACCGCGAAGCCGCGGCAGCTGCCGGAGCCGGACCTGGAACACATCGACTTGTTCGACCCGGAGTTCCACGCCACCGACGCCCCGCACGCCGTGTGGGCGGCGATGCGGGCGCGGGCCCCGCTGCACCGCCAGGTCCTCCCCGACGGCCGGGCGTTCTGGTCGGTGACCCGGTACGCGGACGCCTGCCGGGTCCTGGGCGACCACCGGTCCTTCACCTCGGAGCGCGGGAGCCTGCTGCCGCAGCTGGGACAGGGGGATGTGTCGGCGGGGAAGATGCTGGTGTCCACCGATCCGCCCCGGCACGGGCGGCTGCGGCGGCCGCTCGTCGCGCCGCTGTCGGTCCGGGCGGTGGAGGCCTGGGAGGCCAGGGTCAGGGAAGCCGTGGTGGCCTTCCTGAGCCCGGGGCCGGACGGTGGTGTGTGGGATGTGGCGCAGCGGGCGCTGCGGCTGCCGATGGCGGTGGCGGGCGCGTTGCTGGGGCTGCCGGAGCGGGACTGGGACGACCTGGTGCGGTGGACCGCCATGGCGGCCGCCCCGGCCGATCCCGCGTTCCGCACGGGCGGCCAGGGCGCGACCCTCGCCGTGGCGCACCACCAGCTGTTCGCGTACTTCTCCCGGCGCCTGCGGGAACAGCGCCGCGACGACCTCGCCGAGGGGCTGCTCCCCCATCTGCTGACAGCGGCGCCGGACGGCGTGCCGCTGACCGAGGAAGAGGCCCTCTACACCTGTTACAGCCTGCTGCTGGGGGCCAATGCCACCACCCCGCACACGGTCGCCGGCACGCTGCTGGCGCTGAGTGCGCACCCCGACCAGTTCGCGCGGGTGGACGCGGACCGCGCCCTGATTCCGTCGCTGGTCGAGGAGGGGCTGCGCTGGACGTCGCCGGCCAGCAGTTTCCTGCGCTACGCGACCGCCGACACCGAGCTGAGCGGTGGCCGGGTGCGGGCCGGGGACGCGGTGGCGGTGTGGATCGGTTCGGCCAACCGTGACGAGTCGGTGTTCGCCGATCCGCACACCTTCGACGTGGGGCGCGAGGACAACCGCCATATCGCGTTCGGGTACGGACCGCACTACTGCCTGGGGGCCGGGCTCGCCCGGCTCACCTTCCGGGTCCTGTTCGACGAGTTCTTCCGGCGTTTCGCCGCGGTGGAGGTGGCCGGGCCGGTACGCCGCCTGCGGTCCGTCTTCGTCTCCGGCATGACGCGGCTGCCCGTACGGACCCCGGCGCGCCCGGCCCGGACGTGAACCGCGGGGCACGCCCGGAGTCCGGGCACCGGCTCCGGAACGGCGGGTCCTTCCTGCGCACCCGAGCTGACGCGACCTCACGCACGCGACCTCACGCACGCGACGCTACGAATGCGAGGTGTCCGAGCATGACCACAGCTGCCGAACCGGCGCGCTGGCTGCTGAGGGAGCCGTCGGCGGAGGCGAGGGCGCGGATCTTCTGCTTCCCCTACTCCGGTGTGGGGGCGTCGATGTTCAATGCCTGGCCCCGGTGGGCCGGCGGGGCGGAGATCTGCCCGTTGCAGCTGCCCGGCCGCGAGAACCGTATCCGTGAGCCGCACTACGGCACGTACGAGGCGCTGGCCGAGGCACTGGCCGGTGGGCTGGCGCCGTGGCTGGACCGTCCCTTCGCCTTCTTCGGCCACTGCGCGGGCGCACTCCCCGCGTTCGAGACGGCGCGCCTGCTGGCCGGGCGCCGGCTGCCCGTGCCCCGCCGGCTGTTCGTCTCGGCGCAGGTCGCTCCGCACCACTGCCCGCACGACCGGTTCCTGGACATGACCGACGACCAGCTCCGGGCGGAGCTGGCCCACCTGGCGGTGCTGCGCGGGGGGCGGCCGCATCCGGCGCTGCTCGATCTGGGACTGGCCGTCCTGCGCGAGGACCTCGGCGCCAACCGCGGCTACCGGCTGGCGGAACCGGTGCGGGTGCCGTTCGGTGTGACCGTACTGCACTGGGCCGATGATCCCGAGGTGACCCAGGCCCAGCTCAAGGGCTGGGAACACTACGGGGACGAGGTGCGGTTCGCGGTACTCGACGGCGGCCACTACTCCTTCCTGTCCGCTCCGGCCACCCTGCTCGAGGCGTTGTCCGAGGCTGTGGCGTGAGCCGCGCCACGGTCTTCGCCCTGCCCGGATACCGGCGGCTGCTGGCCGGGCGCACGCTCTCGTTCCTCGGTACGGCCCTGATCCCCACCGCGCTGACGCTGGCCGTGGTGAAGGCGACCGGGGACGCGGGGGACCTGGGGATCGTGCTGGCGGCCGAATTCGTGCCGCAGCTGCTGCTGCTCCCCCTCGGCGGAGCGCTGGCCGACCGCGTCCCCGCCCAGCGGGTGGCCGTGGCCGCTGACCTGGTGCGCGGGGCGGCCCAGCTGGTCATCGGGATCGAGCTGCTGTCCGGCGCGGTCCGGATCACGGATCTGGCCGTGCTGTCGGGGATCACGGGGGCCGCGGTGTCCTTCGGCGTCCCGACGATGTCGCCGCTGCTGACGGCCGTGGTCCCGCCCGAGCGGCGGTTGCCGGCCAACAGCCACTTCGGTGTCGCGCGGGGGCTGGCGCTGGTGGCCGGTCCCGGGGTGGCGGGGATCGTGGTGGTCACGGCCGGTGCCGCCTGGGCGTTCCTGCTGACGGCCGTGCTGTTCGCGGTCGCCGCGGGCACACTGGCCGGGGTCCGGGTCGGCCGGCGGGAGCGGCCGCGTACCGCTGTGCCGTTCGTACGGGATCTCGCCGAGGGCTGGCAGGAGGTCCGCCGCCGTCCGTGGTTCTGGATGAGTCTGTGCGGCCACGGCGTGACCAACTTCGCGGCCGGTGTGCTGACGGCTCTCGGCCCGTTGATCGCTGTTCACGGGCTGGGTGGTGAAGGCGTGTGGGTGGTGATCTATCAGGCGGGTATGGCGGGCATGGTGCTCGGTGCGTTCGTCGCGCCCAGGCTGCCGGTCCGCCGTCCGCTGGTGGCCGGCTCGGCCTGCGCGGCGCTCTACGCGCTGCCGCTGGTCACGTTCGCCGTACCGGTGGCCCTGGGGCGGTGCGGCGGTGGCTACATGGGCGGACGTGGCGGCCTACAGCGTCGCCATGCTGGGGGTCGGCGTGCTCAACGCGCTCTGGCTGACGACCCGCCAACTGCGCTTCGCTCCCGATCTGCTGGCCCGCGCCGATTCGTACGACGGGCTGCTGTCCCTGTCGGCGCGGCCGCTCGGCCTCGCGGTCGCCGCGCCGGCCGCGGCGCTCATGGGGGAGGCGGTGCCGCTCGTGGTCGCCGCGGTCCTGGTGGTGGCGGTCAACCTGGCGGTCGTCGCGCTGCGCGATGTCCGCGCGTTCTCGGTCCCCCGTCCTTCGGATACGGCGGTGCAATCTCCGACATGAGGAGCCCCACGGTATGAATCTTCATGCTTCTGCTCGTCGTGGCCGGCCGGGTCGGCTGCGTCGGTTCCGGCGCAAGGTGTGTGTGGCCGCGGCGGTGGGCGCCGCTGTCCTCACCCTCGGTGCGCCGGCCCCGCCGCCGGCCCGGGCCCCCGGCGCGCCCGCGCCCGTACCCGCGCCCGCCGCCCGTTCGCTGGCCGACGAGCTGGCGCATGCCGTGACCGGCAGGGGCGCCTGGCGGCATCTGGCGGCCATCGAGGCGGCGACGACGGCGAACGGCGGGCACCGGGTCACCGGTTCGGCGGGTTACGACGCCTCGGCGGACTACCTCACCAAGGTGCTCACCGCGGCCGGATACCAGGTCGAACGGCAGCGTTTCACCTTTCCCGACTTCGAAGTGACCGCCGAATCAGGCGTGTTGAAGGCCCCGGAAGTCAGGACGCTCCATCCCGTCATGGCGAACTTCTCCCGCTCCACCCCCGAGGGCGGAGTGACGGCCCAGCTGGTGGTGCCGTCCGGTGAGGACACCGGCTGTGCGGCCGCCGACTACGCCGGCGCCGACGTCACCGGAAAGATCGTTCTGGTCCGGAAGGGGAAGTGCTTCCTGACGGACAAGCAGCGACTGGCGGCGGACGCCGGAGCGGCGGCGCTCTTGATGAACGTGGACCTCCCGCAGACCGGGCTGAACCTGCGCCACCGGATGAATCCGCCGTCCGCGGCCCGCATCCCGACCGCCACGGTGACGCGTGCGGAGGCCGAGCAGCTGCTCGCGGACATGCCGGCGGCCGGCCCTGTCACGCTCACTCTCGACCTGCGTGGCCGGGCGACCACCAACCGGGCGTACAACGTGCTGGCCGACACCCCGACCGGGCGGGCCGGCAACACGGTGGTGATGGGGGCGCACCTCGACAGCGTGGACACCACCCCCGGCGCCAATGACAACGCGGCGGCCGCGGCGATGCTCCTGGAAACCGCGGTGCAGCTGGCCCCGCGCCGGGACCGGGTGGAGAACCGGGTGCGGTTCGCCTGGTGGGCGGCAGAGGAGAAGGGGCTCTCCGGGTCACGGTATTACGTGGACGAACTGACCGGGCAGCAGCGTGACGAGACCGCGCTCTATCTCAACCTGGAGATGATCGGCTCGCCCAACTTCGCACGCCAGGTGTACAACGGCCGTACCCTCGACGGCCCCGCGCCGGACGGCTCCGAGCAGATTTCCCGGGCCCTGAACGGCTACTTCGCCACACGCGGCCTGCCTACCGTGGGCCTGGCGCTGGATCACCGCTCCGACCACGACCCGTTCATCGCCGCCGGTATCCCGGCGGGGGGCGTGAACGCGGGTGCGGACACCGTCAAGACGCCTGAGTGGGCGGAACTCTTCGGGGGGACGGCGGGCCAGATGCTCGACCCGTGCTACCACCAGCGCTGCGATACGCCGGCCAACGTGAACCGGACGATATTCGGTCAGTTCGGCAGGTCGATGGCGTGGGCCCTGGGCCGGTACGCCGTCGACACCTCCGAGGTCAACGGCCGTCGATGAGCCCCGTCCACCGCTGAAGCGAAGGAGCCCTCGCGATGCCTGCCCCCGTACCGCCCGCCCCCGCCGACGGCGGCCCGCGCAAGACGCTGGCCGTCGTGTACGACGAGGGAGCGGCCCGCCCCGGTGACCTCGCCGTCGGTCTCGCGGACTGGGCCCGGTGCGTGTTCGTGGCCGCGCCCAATGAGCACACCCGGGCGATGCAGCCGCTGCTCGCCCGTTTCGGCCCCGTCGTCATGGCCGAGGCGCCCGGCCGGGCCGCCGCGGAGCTGCGCGCCCACCGCCCCGACGCCCTGGTCACCTACAGCGAGGCGGCTCTCGGCCTGGCCACCGAACTGGCCGCGGCGCTGGGGCTGCCGTTCCACGACCGGCATGTGCACGGCCTGCTGACGGACAAGTGGCGGCAGCGTGAGGCACTGCGGGTGGCGGGAGTCGACGCGGTGCGCTGTCACCGTATCGAGTCGGCGGGCGACTGGGAGCCGGCGCTGGCCGCGACCGGCTTGCCCGCGGTTCTCAAACCGGCACACGGTGGCGGCAGCCGCAACACCTTTCCCGTCGACGACGCGGCGAGCGGGCTGGAGCTGGTGCGCCGGACCCTGGCCCTGGAACGTCCCGGCCTGGTGGCGGGCGGGGGGCTCGTCCTGGAGGAGTACCTGATCGGCCGGGACTGCGGTCCGTTCGGTGACTACGTGTCCGTCGAGAGTCTCGTACGGGGCGGTGAGGTCACCGACCTGGCGGTGACCGGCAAGTTTCCCATGGTGCCGCCGTTCCGGGAGACCGGGCGGTTCTGGCCCTCGCCGCTGTCCGCCGCCGAGGAGGCCGGGGTGCGGGATCTGGCCCGGCGCGCCGTCGAGGCGCTCGGGGTACGCGAGGGGCTGACGCACACAGAGGTGAAGCTCACGCCACGGGGGCCGCGGATCATCGAGGTCAACGGGCGGCTGGGGGGATGGATCAACGAGCTGGCCGGGCGGGCTCAGGGGTGCAGTCTGGTCGAGGTGGCGGCCCGCGTCGCGCTCGGCGAAGCGGTGGCGCCGCCCCCCTTCTACCGGGGACGGGTGTACTTCCAGCTCATCCACCCCGCCCCGCGCACCCCGTGCCGGCTGCTGGCCGTCGACGGGATCGAGGAGGTCAACCGCATACCGGGGGTCACGCTCTACCGCCCCTACGCGCGTCTGGGTGCGCCGCTGCCGGGCGGGGTGCAGATGCGGGAGCTGGATGTGGTGACGGGGGAGGCGGACGATATGGCCGGACTCGCCGCCACCGCGGCGAAGGTGGACGCCACCCTGCGCTACCGCTTCGACTTCTCCGGCACCGAATGCGCCGTCACCGGCGCAGAGTTGGGAACCCTATGACCAGGGCGGCCGGTTGCCCGGCCCCGAACACGAAAGAGGTTCCATGCCCGCTGACCCTGCCATGCCGGACGCCGTCGCGACGCTCGCGCGGATCTGGCAGGAGATCCTCGACGTCCCCCGCGTCGGGCCGGACGACGACTTCTTCGCTCTGGGAGGCGACTCCCTCCTCGCCCTCGAGATCATCGGCGCGGCGGAGGAGCAGGGACTGTCCCTGACCTTGCTGGACCTGTTCAAGAACCCCACCCCCCGCGGCGCGTGCACCGCGCTGACCACCTCCGGCGGCCCGGGCGCGGCCGCCTCCGCACTCGTCAGCCCCCTGGACCGGGCACGCGTCCCCGATGACGTCGAAGCCGCCTGTCCGGCGGCGCACCTCCAACTCGGCCTGATCTACGAAAGCCTGATGAGCGAGGGCCGGTGCTATATCGACGTGATCTCCCGCACCCTCAACCGGCCCCTGCGCCCCGACGTGTTACGCCGCACCCTGGACCTGCTCGCGCAGCGCCACCCCGTCCTGCGTACCCGTTTCGACCTGGCGACGTTCAGCGAACCCCTGCAACTGGTGGAGCCGGCCGCGCCGATCCCCCTGGAGATCTCCGACGACCAGGCCGACGACCAGGCCACGGCCGCCGAGCGGCATGAGGAGCTGATGCGGCGCCTCGCCGAACCCTACGACCCGGAGCGCGCTCCTCTGCTGCGTGCCCACGCCGCGGCGACGGGCCCGCGGACCTTCCGGTTCTCCTACTCCTTCCACCACGCGATCCTGGACGGCTGGAGCGAGGCGGTCTTCTTCAGTGAACTCGCCCGCACCTACGCGGCACTGTGGTCAGGCTCCCGCCCCGACCTCCCGGAGCCGGCCCCCTACGCCACGTTCGTACGCCTGGAACGCGAAGCCCTGCAGGACGCCGCCGCCCTGCGCTACCTCACCCGTCTGTGGACCGCACCGGGGGGTGCCCCTCAGGGAGTGCCGGCAGCCCGGTCGGAGGCCGCGCTTCCGGGACCGTCGACGGCCTCCTCGGAGGCGGAGGCTCCGCCGGGACCGTCGACGGCTGCCCGGACCACCGCCACCGCCGCCCTGCCGCAGGCCCATACCCAGCGCCTGACCCAGCTCTCCGCCCAGTGGAGGGTGCCCGTCAAGAGCCTGCTGCTGACGGCCTGTTGCGCGGCGGCCGGTGCCGTGTGGGGCACCGACACCCCCACCGTCGGCCTGGTGACGAACGGCCGTCCGGAGGTCCCGGGTGCGGCCCTGACCCTGGGCCTGTTCCTGAACCGGCTGCCGTTCCGCCTCGGCCTGTCCGGTGCGACCTGGCAGGCGGCAGCCCGCCGGGCGCTCGCCGAGGAGAACGGTCTGCTGCCCTACCGCCGGTTCCCGTACGCGGAGCTGCGCCGGCTGCTGGGCCCCGACCCGTTCCTCGTGAACTTCAACTATGTGCACTTCCACCCCCGCGCGGAGCTCGTGGCGGCGGGGCTGGTGACGGCCGAGGAGGACATGCGTGACCATACGAGCCTGCCGGTGAGCGTCGATGCGCTCAACGGCCTCCCGGGCGACGGACTGACCCTGGTCGTCACGGCGGACACCAGCCGCTTCGGCCCGCACCTGCCGGCCCGCCTGCTGGAACATGTACTGCACGCCGTGGCCGGACTCGTCACCCACCCCGAGGCGGCTGCCGTGGCACCACGCTCCGGGTAGCACGCACGGAAGACGCACGGAAGACCTCTACGCCCGCCGCCGCATCCGCGTTACGCCCGCCGCCGAATCCCCGTGAGAGGAAGCCCGTTGGCACCGATGCCCCAGCACCGACTGCGCTGTTCCCGTCTGCGCCATGCCCGTGTGCGTCTCGCGGTCCTGGCGGTGTCCACCGCCCTGCTCGGCGCCGCCGCGACCGCCTCGGCACCCGCCGTCACCCCCACGCCGGCCCGAGCATCCGCCCCCGCCGCCGCCCCCGCATCCGTCCCCGTCGCCCAGCCGCCGCAGGCCGTACTCGGCGATCCGTACGTGGAGACCAGCCTCCTCTTCGGCACCGCCCATGCCGACGGCTCCCCTCCCGTCACCGACCGGCAGTTCCGGCGATTCGTGGATGAATTCGTCACGCCCCGGTTTCCGGAGGGACTGACCGTCCAGCAGGGGCAAGGCCAGTACCGGGACGCGCACGGGGCCATCGAGCGTGAGCGCTCCTACGAGCTGATCCTGTGGTACCCCCTCAGCCGCAAGGGGCCCAGCGGCCGCAAGATCGAGGAGATCCGCTCCGCTTACACCCAGCGCTTCGGCCAGGAGTCCGTGGCCCGCGCCGACCACCCCATCAGCGTCGACTTCTGACCTCCCGTGGGAAGGTTCACTGCCCGGGCGTGCCGCCGTCGCCGCGGTCGCCTTCCCCGCGACGGGTGCCGGCCGCGCGGCGGAGCCGCAGCAGGCGGGGGTGCCGGGGCCTGCGGTGTTCGGTGACCGCTTCGCCGACCATGGCCGTCACGGCGTCCCGCAGCCCGTGGAGGGCGTGCCGCGGGGGGCCGGCGCCCGGGTCCTCGCGCAGCTCGGACAGCAGCGACCAGCACAGCGCCAGCATCACCAGCGCGAACGGCAGCGCCACCAGGATCGTCGCCGTCTGCAGCGAGGTGAGCCCGCCCGCGATCAGCAGTACGGCCGCGACCGCGGCCATCAGCACACCCCACACGACGACCAGCCAGGTACGCGGGTGCAGTGCGCCGCGGCTGGTCAGCGAGCCCATGACGAGGGAGGCCGAGTCGGCACTCGTCACGAAGTACGTCATCACCAGCGCCATCGCCACCCATGAGGTGAGCGTGCCCAGCGGCAGGCTGTCCAGCAGCCCGAAGAGCGACGCCTCCGGGCCCTTGTCGACCGTCTCCGCGAGGTTCGCCTGCCCGGTCGCGTCCCTGCGGATCGCGCTGCCGCCCATGACGGCGAACCAGACCATGGTCGCGCCGCTGGGGACCAGGAGCACGCCGATGAGGAACTCGCGGATGGTCCGGCCGTGCGAGATGCGGGCGAGGAACGTGCCGACGAACGGGGCCCACGACAGCCACCATGCCCAGTAGAAGATCGTCCACTTGCCCAGCCACCCGGGGTCGGTGAAGGCACCGGTCTGTGAGGCCATCGGCAGCAGCTGGTTGAGGTAGCGGCCCAGGCCGGCCGGGATCGTCTCCAGCAGGTACACGGTCGGGCCGGCCACGAAGACGAACAGCATCAGCAGCGCTGCCAGCAGGATGTTGACCGTGCTCAGCCACTTCACGCCCCGGTGCAGCCCGGAGAAGGCCGAGGCCACGAAGGCCGCCGACAGCGAGGTGATGATGATCATCTCCAGCGTCCGCGACTGCGGCGTGCCCGCCGTGAGATCGAGGCCCTGGGCCACCTGGAGCGTGCCGAGGCCGAGGCTGGTGGCCGTGCCGAAGACGGTCGCGAAGACCGCCAGCAGATCGATCGCCTTGCCCGGCCCGCCGTTGGCCCACCGCTCACCGATGAGCGGTACGAAGGCCGAGCTCAGCCGGTTGCCGCGGGCCTTGCGGAAGCCCGCGTACGCCAGGGCGAGTCCGGCGATGCCGTAGATGGCCCAGGGCGTGAGGGTCCAGTGGAAGAAGGAGTACTCCAGGGCCGTACGGGCCGCGTCCGTGGTCTGCGGCCGTGCACCCGAGCCGGGCGGCGGCGACACATAGTGCTGCAGCGGTTCGCCCACGCCGTAGAACATGAGGCCGATGCCCATTCCGGCGCTGAACATCATGGCGATCCACGCGATATTGGTGAATTCCGGTTCCGCGTCGTCCCGGCCGAGACGGATCATTCCGAAACGGCTGAACGCGATGACCACGCACAGCACGAGGAAGAAATCGGCAGCCACGACGAAAAGCCAGCTGAAATTGCTCAGCACCCAGTTCAGAGCGGTGTCCGAGACGTTGGCGAAGTTGTCCTTCCCGATGGACGCCCACCCCACGACCAGCAGTACCACCACCACGCCGATGGTCACGATCGTCGGGTCCGGGGGATCCTCATGCGGCTGCCGGCCGGGGGCGGCCGGGTACGTGGGCTCCGTGCTCATGGCGCCCCACTATGGTGCGAAATCACGGGATTCTGGGGCTGGCGCGCCGACGGGATGATCATCGGCGGGCCGGGCACCGGCGCCCACCTCGCCCCCGGCGCGCCGGGATGATCCGGCCTCAGGCACACTTCATCTGCAGGTATTCCACCATTCACGAGGGTTGTACATGATTACGCTCACCAAGGAAGACGGCCCGGCGGACCTGGACGGGGTGACCCATATGTCCATCGGGGTCTCCTGGGATCCCACCGCGGGCAGCAAGGGCGGCCTGATAGGCAAGCTCAAGCGGAAGACCGGCACCGACCTGGATCTGATCGCGATCGCGCTGCAGGGGGAGGACCCGGTCCGCCTCGCGGGCCTCGACTCCCTGGACCCGATGGGCAACGGCGCACTGCTGCACAGCGGCGACAACCAGACGGGGCACGGCGACGGCGACGACGAGACGGTGACCGTCGAGTTCGCCAAGATCCCGCCGAACATCACCTCCCTCGTCTTCGTCGCCGCCGCCTACAAGAAGGGCAGTTCCTTCCAGGACGCGCGCAACATCAGCTTCAAGGTCTACGACGCGACGGGCGGCAGCAGCCAGCAGGTCGCCGACATCTGGCCGTCCCTGCTCACCAACGACAACGGCTGTGCCGTGGCCAAGGCGATCCGGGTGGGCGCGGGCTGGAAGCTGCAGGTGATCAACGAGACCGGGAAGATCAAGCAGGGTGACGAACACGCCCTGATGCGCTTCGCCATCAGCAAGTAGGACCCCCTCTCTCCCGTACGAGCAGGGCGGACCGGCGCGCGGCGAAGCCAGGTGAGGTGCGCCGGGCCCGCGCCCGCGCCCGCGCCCGGGCCCGCCGGCCCCTGCTCGTCGAGCGGCGAGATCGGCGAGCGCGACGGAGCGGCGAACGCGACGGAGCGTGAACATGATGGAGGGCCGGATATGACGGAGCGCCGAATTTCGGGCGAGGCATAGGCTTTACGGATATGCGTTCGACCGCCTAGCTTGGCATTGCTGCGCAGCTCAACTCGGCCTTCCGCAGGGGCGAGGCCGGCATCGACGTCGTCCGTGAGGTGTTCGGCCAGTACTACCTGTGGCGCAATCAGTTCCACCGCTGGTTCGGCGTGTGCATTGTCAAAAGCCCCGCGTTCGGTACCTCCTTCGACACCTCCTTCGTCCTGTCCGAGCTGACCGAGCACATCGACGAGGAGATCAACGGTGACCACCACGGCATGGCGGTCCGGTTCCTGCACGCACTGGGCGTCGCGGAACCGCAGTCGCTCACGCCCCTGCCGGTGACCTCGGCGTACTCCGACTCCTTCCTGCGCCGGTACCTCGGTCCCCAGCGGACCGGGGAGGAGACGCTGGCGGCCCTCGCCGGCCGGGAGATCGTCGCGCCGGAACGGAACCGCCTGACCATCGAGGCCCTACCCGAGCACTACGGCATCGACGAGGGCCTGGAGTTCTTCGGGCTGCACGAAGAGCTGGAAGTCGAACACTTCGCGTCGCTGTGGGGAGCCCTGGTGAAGGGCTATCAGGCGGACGAGAGCACCCTGATCGACGCCGCCCGGCAGGAGATCCGGGAGCACGTCACCTTCTGGGATGACGTCTACGCCGCGGTGACCGAGGCCAGGGGCCGCGCCTCCGCCTGGGCGTGACGGCGGCCCTGGAGGGCATGGTCCGGACATGGCCGTGGCCCGGGTGAGTTGCGCGGCGCCGCCGCGGATGAGGTGGTGGATGCTCGCGGTGGTGACGCTGGTGCAGGTCACCGCGTCCTTCGCCACCCAAGGACTCGGCGCGCTCTCGGGTGCGGTGCATGACGCGTTCACACTCTCCGGCGCCGAAGTCGGCCTGATGGTCACCGCGGTCGGCCTGGCTCCGGTCTTCTCCCTGTTCGTGGTGGGGCATCTGGTGGACCGCCATGGGGAGCGATGGGTGGTGGCCGTCGGATCGCTCGTGATGACGGCGGGACTGGCCGCCGCCTCCATCGCGCCGGGCTACGCGGTGGTGCTGGTCTCGTTGTTCTTCGCGGGCATCGGGTACAGCACCGTGCAGCCCGGTGGCAGCAAGTCGGTCTCCTCCTGGTTCCCTGCCGGCCGGCGCGGTGTGGCGATGGGGGTGCGCCAGGCGGGCCTGCCCATCGGCGGAGCCGCGGCCGCGGCTGCCCTCCCGGGGGTTGCGCACGCGTTCGCCTGGCAGGCGGCGTTCGCCGTGGCCGCCGCTGTCGCGCTGGCCGGGGGAGTGGCGTTCACCCTGGCCTACCGCCCGCCACCCGACGCCCGACGGACGAGGGGCGAGCAGTCCCCCGGCGCCCGGCGAACGATGCGCGAGCAGCCGGACGACGCCCGGCTACTGCCCGGCCTGGCCCGTACGCTCCGGCAGCCGTGGCTGCGTCCGGTCCTGTGGTCCGGAGTACCGCTGGTCGGCGCCCAGTTCTGCCTCACCGCCCACCTGATGCTCTTCACCCGCGACCACTTTGACCGTCCCCTGTCCCAGGGCGCGGTCCTGCTGGCACTGCTGCAGGTCGGTGGAGTGACGGGCCGGGTCGTGCTGGCCTCCATCAGCGACCGCGACCGCGCCCGCGCCCGTGGTTCGCGACTGCCGGTCGTGCGCGTCAGCATGCTGTGCTCGGCGCTGTTCCTGGCGCTGCTGCCCGTGCTGCCCGCCCGGACGCCGTTCGGCGTGCTGGCCGTCGCCACCGTCGCGCTCGGCTTCTTCGTCATCGGCTGGTACGGCCCCTGGGTCGCGCATATCGCCGACGCGGCCACGGGTGGCGGCGTGGGCCGGGCGACGGGCGCGGCGATGGCCGCCAACCAGGCAGCGATCGTCGCCGCCCCGCCGCTCCTCGGGCTGCTGCACGACGGCAGCGGCAGCTACCTCGTCACGTGGTGGCTCCCGGCCGCGGTCCTCACCGCCTGCGCGCTGCGTACCACCCGGCAGGCCGCCTGAGCCCCGGCGCCTCCGGAAATATGAATCTGGAATGCGTCTTTGATAGGGTCCGGACTGTGCGGCTGACAAAGTTCACCGACCTGGCGCTGCGTTCCGTGATGCGCCTGGCGGTCTCCCGGGACACCGATGAGGCGCTGACCACCCGGATGGTGGCGGATGCCATGGGGGTGCCGTACACCCACGCGGCGAAGGCGATCACGCGCTTGCAGCACCTGGGCGTGGTGGAGGCCCGGCGGGGCCGCGGCGGCGGGCTGGTACTGACCGATCTCGGGCGTCGTGCCTCCGTGGGCTGGCTGGTGCGGGAGCTCGAAGGCGACGGTGAGGTCGTCGCCTGTGAGGGCGACCCGCCGTGTCCGCTGCGCGCGGCCTGCCGGCTGCGGGGGGCGCTGCGCGAGGCCCAGAACGCGTTCTACGCCACGCTCGATCCGCTGACCGTGGCCGACCTGGTGACCTCGCCCACCGGCCCCGTCCTGGTCTCCCTGACCGGCCGCGCGGCCCCGTAGTCGGAGTGGATCGGGTCGCGGCGGCGGGGTCTGATTCCCTCCCCTTAAATGCGAAGATCATTAACCAATTTCAGGAGGCGCTGTGCTGTCCGAACGGTCCACCCCAGTAGTCCGAGCCACCCTCCCCGTGGTCGGCGCCGCCATCGGGGACATCGCCGAGGCCTTCTACCGCAGGCTGTTCGACGCCCACCCCGAGCTGTTGCGGAACCTGTTCAACCGGGGCAATCAGGCCGGCGGACAACAGCAGCGCGCACTGGCGGGATCCATCGCGGCGTTCGCCGGCATGCTCCTGGACAACCCCGGCGCACGCCCCGACGTGATGCTGTCCCGGATCGCGCACAAGCACGCGTCCTTGGGCATCACCTCCGACCAGTACAAGATCGTCCACCGCCACCTCTTCGCGGCGATCGCCGAAGTGCTCGGCGACGCCGTCACCCCCGACGTCGCCGCCGCCTGGGACGAGGTCTACTGGCTGATGGCCAACGCGCTGATGGCCAACGAGGCCCGCCTCTACGAGGAGGCCGGCGTCGCGGAGGGCGACGTCTGGCACCGTATGGAGATCGTCGAACGGCGCCAGGAGACCCCTCAGGCCGTCTCCTTCCTGCTCCGGCCCGCCGACGGCCGGCCCGCCGAGCCGTTCCGTCCGGGCCAGTACGTGAGCGTCCAGGTCGAGCTGCCCGACGGTGCGCGGCAGATCCGCCAGTACAGCCTGTCCGCCGCCCCGGGCAACGACACCTGGCGCATCACCGTCAAGCGGATCCGGGGCGACGGGCAGCCCGACGGCGAGGTCTCCTCCTGGCTCCACGCACACGCCCGGGTGGGAGATGCCGTCACCGTGTCCGCCCCGTTCGGCGACCTGATACTGCCGGACGGCGACGGTCCGCTGCTGCTGGCGACCGCCGGCATCGGCGTCACGCCCGCACTGGCCATGCTGGGCCACCTCGCCGCCACCGACTCCGGCCGACCGGTGACCGTGGTCCACGCCGACCGCTCACCCGCCGACCACGCACACCGCGACGAGCTGCGCACCCTCGTACAGGCGCTGCCCGACGCCCGCCTTCACCTCTGGTACGACCAGCCCGACGACTCCGCACCCGGGGCATCGGCCGGCCGGGCCGACCTCGGCAGCCTGGAGCTTCCCCCCACCCTCACCGCCTGCCTCTGCGGCCCGCTGCCCTTCATGCGTGCCGTCCGCGGCGATCTGCTGCGCCGCGGCATACCCGCACAGAGGATCCACTACGAGGTGTTCGGCCCCGATCTCTGGCGCGCACAGCAGTAGGCCGCTGCCCTGCTCGCCCTCGGCTCCGCCGCACCGGCCGCTTGAACCGGCCGTCCTCACCCTGTTCCAGGACCGGAGGGCCGGGTGTCCGGCAGCCGTCCCCGGTGCAGGCGGCGGTTGCGCTCGCTGCCGGTCTCGTACGCGGACGCTATGGGGAAGTAGCTGGTCAGGAAGGCGTGCAGGGTCGCGCTCTGCTCCTCTTCCGGCACGTCGCCGTCGTGGTAGTCGTTGAGGCAGAAGACGTCGTGCGGGCGGCTGCTGAGGATGCGGGTCAGCCGTGTGTGGTGCTCGCGGAGGCCGACATTCACAAAGCCGCAGTTGACCGCCCCGGGCACACTGCGGCTGGTGAAGTAGCCGTACGTGTGGTGAAGCGACGAGGCGATGGACAGGTCCGTGCGGCTGCGCAGCTGTGCGGCGGCGGTCTGCTCCACGGCCTCGGGGAAGCGCTGTTCGATGTCGTTCAGCACGCTGCGCCGCAGCGGGTGCGGGGCGTGCAGGAAGGTCTGGGCGGGGGTGTGCCCGAAGAGGTCCTCGATGAGTGCCCGGTTGTTCTTCGCCGCGCTGATGTTGAACTCGTCCTCGTCCGATACCGGCGTGGGCGGTACGGGTGTGGGGGACTGGAAGAACTTCGCCTGACCGTTGGGCAGGAAGAAGACCTCCGGCAGGACCGGGCGGCCGAAGAACACGTCGTCGTTGAGGTAGAGGAAGTGCTCGCTGAGGCCGTCGATGTGGTGCAGGCGGCTCTCGATGGCGTGCGAGTTGTAGGTGGGGAGCCTGCCGCGGTTCTGGAAGATGTCCCGGTGGTCCACTATGCGTACCCGGGGGTGCGAGGTGTCCAGCCAGGAGGGGACCTGCCGGTCCGTGACGATGTAGATGTTCCTGATCCAGGGGGCGTACATGTCCACCGACCGCAGTGAATAGCGCAGTTCGTCCCGGTCGCGGAAGCGCGCGTTTCCGGCGGCGCTGCCCACCGGGGGCAGGCCCAGGACGGTCAGCTCCGCGTTCTTGCGTGCGAGCCAGTCGGGGCCGGTGCCGTCGACCCAGGTGTAGACGGCGTCGATGGGGAAGGAGAGCTCCTGCACGAAGGTGCGCTCGAACGGCTTGATCGTCGGGTAGTCGCGGTCGCCGATCCGCAGCCGTCCCCGCAGAAGCGCGGACTTGGGCACGGTGTGGCCGATCCGGCTGCGCCTGAGCAGCCGGAAGGAGTCCGGGTCGTCCTCGGGTTCGCTCCAGAAGTCGATCGTGCAGGCGTAGACGCCGCCCAGCCGCAGGGTCCCCGAAGGCGTCACCGTCGGCTGGTAGACGCGCAGACCGGCGCACTCATAGTCGCCGGCGACGGCCTCGGCCAGCGCCGCGAGGGTGGTGGCGGTCGCGGCGTTGCGCTCGTTCACCAGCGTCACATAGACCGCCTCCCGCGCGTACTGCCGGGCCAGCGTGGCCAGGACGGCCGGGCGGAACTGCTCGTGCACGCCCACGGTGTAGGGGATCGCCCCGTCCTTGACCACGATGTACGGGACGCCGGCGGCCTCCAGGACCGCCACGGCCAGGTCCAGGTTGGCCTTGACGATGTCGAAGGGCGTCTCGGAGTCGAAGATCCGGCACACCTGCCCGCCCGTCCGCGTCAGGTCGGGCCGGCTCGCCTCGATACGGTCCTCCAGTGCGCGGCGGGTGCGGACGCCGACGCCGGAGCCGGGTGGGGCGAGGGCGGCCCGGCCCAGGTCACCGGAGGCGGTGAGCAGCGCGTGGTGGGCCAGTCGCCGCGCCTTGAGGTCCGCACGCCCGGTGCCGTCCCGTTCCGTCAGCAGCGCACCGAACAGGTCCTCCCAGCGCTCGGCGACGAGGGAGACCCCGAAACGCTCGGAGGCCTTGAGCGCGGCGTGCCCGAAGGAGTGGCGCAGGGCCCGGTCGCTCATCAGCCGGCCCAGTGCATGCCCCAGGCCGACGGTGTCGCCCGGCGGGACGAGGAAGCCGTCCACACCTTCGGTGACGATCTCCGAGGGGCCGTTGGGGCAGTCGTAGGAGACGACGGGTACTCCCGCGGCCTGAGCCTCGACGAGCACCAGCCCGAAGGCCTCGACCCGCGACGTGCACAGGGCGATGCTGGCTTTGGCCCACTCCTCGGCAAGGTGCGCCGAGCTGCCGAGCAGGCGCACGGTGTCGTGCAGCTCCAAGTCCTCGATCTGACGACGCAGACGAGGCCGCAACGGCCCCTCGCCGAAGATCTTCAAGGTCCAATCGGGGTGGTCCGGGACGACTGTGGCGAAAGCCCGGATCGCGTGGTCGACCTGTTTTTCGGATACCAGCCGCCCCGCGAGCACAACCGAGCGCGACTCCAGGGACGAGCGCGGACGGAAGCTGTCCGGCAGCCCGTTGGGGATCACTTCGAGGCGGGGTGCGCGCGGGCCGAGCGACTCCGCGAGCCACGCCTGGGTGCGGCGCGTGAGCAGGACCATGGCGTCGAACCGGGGCGCGAACTGCAGCAGCGGGTCGCCGCTGGCGCCGCGCCGCTCGGCCACTCGGTGTTCCTGATGCACGGTCACCGTACGGGCCGGTGCCGTCTGCGCCACGACGGCCATGAGCGCGGGGGTGGTGGAGACCAGGATGTCGGTGTCCGTCTCGCGCAGGGCGTGCTCGGCCTCGAGGTCGGTGAGCCGGTCGAACGCGGGCTCCCAGGCGGGATCGACCAGCCGGCTCGGCAGGGCCGCCAGCCGCGCACAGTCCGCCGTGCCGAGCCCGCTGTCACGCACCGGCCGCTCCACGGTGCCGGTCCGGTCCACGAGGTAGCTCACCCGCACCCGGGGGTCGAGGTCGAAGAACAGCTTCGCACGGGTGCGGAAGATGCTGATGACGCGGACGTCGTGGCGCCCGGCGAGCTGGTTGGCCTGGGTGAAGACGGTGCGCTCGGTACCGCCCATCTCGTCCGCGGTGGTGAGCAGGTAAGTGATCTTCATGGGGCGTCCCGGCGGCTGTGTCGGCGTCATCAGGCGGTGTCGGCGTCGTCGGCCAGTCGTGTGCAGGCCATACGGAGACTGCCGCGGTCGGTGTAGTAGAGGTGCACGCGCACCAGGCCTCCCCGGCGGTCGGAGACCACCGTCGGCCGGATGGCGAAGACCCCGCGGGGGTCGCTGACGTCGTGCAGTCGCCGGCCCAGGCGCAGCGGCCGACCGCTCTCACCGCCCCAGCGGACGTAGAAGTCCCAGGCCTCGGTGCGCCGGCCCGCAGGGCGGATCGAGCCCAGCGGTACCTCGAAGCGCAGCACACCGTCCTGACCCGTGAACTCCGGTGCGGGACAGGCGATGGCGGCCTCGCCGCGGACCAGCAGAGCCGCGGGGATCTCGTCGGGGGCCCCACCGGTGTCGCCCACGCCGTGGAAGCACACCGCGATGCCGTGGTGGCGCACCTCCACCCGATCCACCTCGGCTCTGGGGAGCGGCCGGGCGACCACCAGGCGGGCATACCCCAGGAGCGAGCTGCCCACGCGGTAGCGGCGACCGGTGCGCTGGCAGGCGTTCACCGGCCCCGTCGGGCCGTTGTAGTCAGCGGCGGGCCCCTCGGCGGGCAGCAGCCGGAGCAGGTGGACGCCGCGCCTGCTGTGCACCGCCAGGGCCATGCGCCAAGGGCCGTGGCCGACCGGAACGCCGTCCATCTCGGCCCCCAGCAACACCGCGGCGTCGAAGGCGGGCGGCCCGCCCGGACGCGGCCGCAGCCGGACGGGAGTGCAGTGCTCGACCCGGCCCCGCCGCAGGACCACCGTCGCCGAGTGCGCACTGCGGAACGACATCGGCAGCGTGCCGTGCAGATTGAGGGTGTGGCCGTCGAGCACGCCCGCGAAACGCAGCGGTGCCGCACGGTCCGTGGTGAGCGGCCGCACCACGCGCCGGACGAGAAGGCCACGCACCGGCAGCAGGGGCCTCAGTGCCCGCTGCCCCCACCGTCGCAGCAAGAACGGGTGCCGGCCGCGGCCGGGTTCTGTCAGGGGGGTCGGGGGCACAGCGTTCTCTCGTGGGCAGCGGTAAGCCCCGGGCCAGGGGAGGCACCGGGGCACAAGGGTCTGTTCACGCCGAAGGGCGCACAAGCGACAGACAAGCTTACCCGCTCCAAAAGGGGTGTACGTCCCCCAGTGGGTATACGTCCGTCCGTCCCCACAGTGGACACACATGCCCGGCCCCACACATGCCCGGCGTCGCCACGCGAGCCCCGGACGCTGCCGGTCAGTCCGTGCCGGACTCCATCGCGGCGCGGTCCAGCATCTCGTCGCCGGAGACCTCGCCGCCGGAGGCGATGGCCTCGGCGCCGCCCTCCGGCATGCTGCCGATCAGCCCCGTCGCGGCCGCCTGGGCGGCGCCGATGGCGGGATGGGCGGTGCCGACCAGGCCCAGCCCGGCGTACTGTTCCAGCTTGGCGCGCGAGTCGGCGATGTCGAGGTTCCGCATGGTGAGCTGGCCGATCCGGTCCACCGGACCGAAGGCCGAGTCCTCGGTGCGCTCCATGGACAGCTTGTCGGGGTGGTAGCTGAAGGCGGGGCCGGTCGTGTCGAGGACCGAGTAGTCCTCGCCGCGCCGCAGCCGCAGCGTCACCTCGCCGGTGACGGCCGTGCCGACCCAGCGCTGCAACGACTCGCGCACCATCAGCGCCTGCGGGTCCAGCCAGCGGCCTTCGTACATCAGCCGGCCGAGGCGCCGTCCCTCGTTGTGGTACTGGGCGAGGGTGTCCTCGTTGTGGATCGCGTTGACCAGGCGCTCGTACGCCGCGTGCAGCAGGGCCATGCCGGGCGCCTCGTAGATGCCGCGGCTCTTGGCCTCGATGATCCGGTTCTCGATCTGGTCCGACATGCCCATACCGTGCCGGCCGCCGATTTCGTTCGCCTCCATCACCAGGTCGACGGCGGAGGCGAATTCCTTGCCGTTGATCGTCACCGGGCGGCCCTGGTCGAAGCCGATCGTCACGTCCTCGACGGCGATCTCGACCGAGGGGTCCCAGAACCGCACGCCCATGATCGGCTCCACCGACTCCAGGCCGGTGTCCAGGTGCTCCAGAGTCTTGGCCTCATGGGTGGCGCCCCAGATGTTGGCGTCAGTGGAGTACGCCTTCTCCGCGCTGTCGCGGTAGGGCAGGTCGTGGGCGACGAGCCACTCCGACATCTCCTTGCGGCCGCCGAGCTCGGTCACGAAGGCCGCGTCCAGCCAGGGCTTGTAGATCCGCAGGTTCGGGTTGGCGAGCAGGCCGTAACGGTAGAACCGCTCGATGTCATTGCCCTTGAACGTCGATCCGTCACCCCAGATCTGGACGTTGTCCTCGAGCATCGCCCGGACCAGGAGGGTGCCCGTGACGGCACGGCCGAGCGGCGTGGTGTTGAAGTACGTACGCCCGCCCGAGCGGATGTGGAACGCCCCGCAGGTGAGCGCTGCCAGGCCCTCCTCGACCAGCGCCGCGCGGCAGTCGACCAGGCGCGCGATCTCGGCACCGTAGGTCTTCGCGCGGTCGGGCACCGAGGCGATGTCGGGCTCGTCGTACTGGCCGATGTCGGCGGTGTAGGTGCACGGGACGGCGCCCTTGTCGCGCATCCACGCGACCGCGACCGAGGTGTCGAGGCCACCCGAGAAGGCGATGCCGACGAGCTCACCGGCGGGGAGGGAGGTAAGAACCTTGGACATGGAAAGAGTATGCATTACGCTGCATTTTCATGCAAGGCGCCCGTCGCCTCGGAAGATCCGGTCGAGGTGATGGCGCAGGACCGCGGTGGCCGACTCCGGGCTGCGCTGGCCGGCGAGGACGCTGGTGCCGAGTCCCGCGGACATGGCGAGGAGGCCGGCCGCCTCCAGCTGCGCGTCCATGCCGGGCCGTGTGAGCTCCGCTTCCTCCGCCTGCCGGAGGAGTTCGGTGACGGCGCCCTCGGCGGCGTCGGGGTTCTTGAGGAAGGGCTGGGCGGCGAGCGTCGGGTCGTTCACGGCCAGGACCGTGTAGGAGGTGTAGAGGTGGTGGAAGGTGCGGCTCTCCTCGTCCGTCGGCAGCGCCGCCATCAGCAGCGCCTCGATCGTCGCGCGCGGTCCCGGGGTGTCCCCGGCGGCCTGGACGCGGGCGGCGACCCGCTGCCCGAATCTCTCCGTCAGGTGCTGCAGCCCGAAGAGCAGCAACTTCTCCTTGGTCTCGAAGTAGTACTGCACCAGCCGCAGTGACACGCCTGCCTCGGCTGCCACCTCGCGCATCCCCGCGGCATGCAGTCCGCGCCGCCCGGCGACCCGGACGAGCGCCTCGGCGATCTCGGTGCGCCGTTCCGCGTGATTCACGCGCTTGGGCATGGGTCGCTTCTCCCTTCGCCGCTTCTCCTTGTGTGCCCTGCTGGGCCGTCCCGTGTGGGCACCCTTGATGATACAGCTGTATCAGTACCGTGGTACGGTCGTATCACGAAGGCTCGAAACCCCGGAGGTAGCCGTGTCCGAGACCGTTGCCCGCACCCAGGCCGATGTCGGCCGCTACGTGAGCGATGCCTGGCGGGACCGCTACTTCGCAGCCTGCGACGCGGTCTACGCCCTCGGCGCATCCGCAGCCGCGGAACAGGACGTGGAGACCTCCTTCGGCACCACACACGTCTACCGTTACGACCCCGCGGACCAGGCCGCCCGGTCCCGCACCCCCGTCGTCCTCGTGCACGGGGCGGGCTCCTGCGCCGCCATGTGGTACCCCAACACCCCCGCCCTCAGCGCCGACCGCCCCGTCTACGCCCTCGACACCCCGGGCGACCCCGGACGCAGCGTGCAGCGCGAACCCATCCACCAGCCCGAACGCGCCGCACAGTGGCTGGACGAGGCGCTCGCCGGGCTCGGGCTCGACCGCGTACACCTCGTCGGCAGCTCGTACGGCGGATGGCTCGCTCTGAACCAGGCGCACCGCGGGCCCGGCCGCCTCGCCTCGGTCACCCTCCTCGACCCCGGCGGCCTGGAGAAGGTGGGGCTGCGCTTCTTCGTCTGGATCTTCGTCAGCCTCTTCGCGACCTTCGCACCCAAGGCGCTGCGTCCGCGCCTGGCGGCCTGGCTGGAGCAGCCGGTCCTCATCGTGCCGCAGCTGCGCACCATGATCAGGCTCGGTGTCCGTGCCTACCGCATACGCCGCCCGTCCCCCCTGCCGCTGTCCGAGGACGAACTGTCCACCATCCGCACCCCGCTCTACCTGGTGCTCGGCAAGCGAAGCCTCCTCGTGCATCCGCGTCGGCAAGCGGAGCGGGTTCCGCGCCTGATCCCTGGCGCCCGAGCCGAAATCGTGTCAAACACCGGCCACGGACCGCAGTTCGACCACGCGGAGGAGGTCAACCGCCGGATGCTGAGCTTCATGGACTCCGTCGACTGACAGCTGCCGGTGAGCGGCGCACCGCGACGGGCGGCATGCTGACACTGTGACTGGGCGCAGCGCTTGAGGGCGTCGTCCAGAAGTGCCGTCCGGAAGCGCCGTTCCGGAAGTGCCGTCCGGAATTGCCGTCCGGAAGGTGTCGGACTCCCCTCGGCCGTAGGGCATTTACTGCCCAGTGGGCGTGGTCTCCGCGCTGTCGCGCAGCGCGCGTTCCGCTGCTCTTTCCGCCGCTCGTTCCTCTGCGTCGGCAAGCCAGAAGAAGACCGGCGGCAGGCCGAGTTCGATCGCCGCCAGGGGGATCTGGAACCACTGCGGCCAGCCGTGAAGGACGAGCGAGAGCAGCCGCCCCGCGCCGCCCAGGAGAAAGACGCCGGCCAGCCACCGCACCGCCCGGGCCGGGATGGGGCGCTGCCGAGCGGCCCAGAGCCAGGCCAGCCCGTAGCCGGCGAAGCTGGCCCCCATGAACCGGCCCCAGCTGTCGACCGTCGTGCCGGCCGAACCTGCGCCGGGGATCGCTGCGTTGCCGAGCAGCACATGAAATACCCCGATCAGGACGCAGGCCCAGCCCATCAGCTGTGTGAGTGCCCGCAGAGCCTTTGCCATAGCGTCGCCTCCCCATCCGTCTCGGCGGAACCTTAGTTGACATGCGTCTCCCGGACCCTGCTCTACCGCCACTTCCTCACTGCGGCCGGGCGAAAGGTTGACGAAAGCAGTCCTCCCGTACACCTGAAGCAGGGCGATGCGGAACGTGCCGCGGAGCCAAGGGTTGACCAGGAGGAATGCCATGCGTCGGACGACTTCGTCCTTCGGACGTCCCGGTGCGTTCATGTGTTCACCTACAGCCATGGCGACCGGGCGGTCACCGCCCGGCTTCCCCTCGCCGACCAGCAGCTGGCGAAGAAGGGCAGCGCCGTGCGGGTCGTCCTGCCGGGCGGCGAAGCGGTACAGGGGCGCATCGCGGACGTCCGCACTGTCACCGGTGACAAGGCCGGTGACAAGGCCGGCGGCGCGGCCGATACGAAGCCGAAGACCGAGGTGGAGGTGCGGATCGCGGTCCGCGACCAGAAGGCGCTGGGGGAGCTGGAGAACGTCACGGTCGACGCCGAGTTCACCAGCGAGGTCCGCAAGGACGTGTTCCACGTGCCCGTCACGGCGCTCGTGGCCCGGACGGGCGGTGGGTACGGCGTGGAGGTCCCGGAAGGCGGGGGTCGTACCCGTCTGGTTCCCGTGAAACTCGGGATGTTCAGCAACGGAGAGGTCGAGGTGGCCGGCGAGGGCCTGCGGGCCGGCCTGAAGGTGACGGTGCCGCGATGACGGCGCGGGAACCGGTCGTCGAACTGCGGGACGTCACCCGCGCCTACCCCGGCGTCGCCGCGCTGGCCGGTGTCGACCTCACCGTGGGGCGGGGCGAGCTGCTGGCCATCGTCGGTCCGTCCGGATCGGGCAAGTCGACGCTGCTCAACATCATGGGGATCCTGGACCGGCCCACGTCGGGTCTGGTGCGCGTGGACGGACACGACGTGGCGGCGCTCAGCGACCGCGGACTGGCCGCGCTGCGCGCCCGGTCCATCGGCTTCGTCTTCCAGCACTTCCACCTCGCCGAGAGCGCCACCGCGCTGGACAACGTGGCCGACGGCCTGCTCTACAGCGGCCGTTCACGCACCGAGCGCAGGGAGCGGGGCGCGGCCGTGCTGGCCCGCGTGGGCCTGGGGGAGCGCCTGCACCACCGGCCGCACGAGCTGTCCGCAGGCCAGAAGCAGCGGGTCGCGATCGCCCGCGCGGTGGTCGGCGAGCCCGGTCTGCTGCTGGCGGACGAGCCCACCGGCGCGCTGGACTCCGCGTCCGGCGCGGCCGTCATGGAGCTGCTGCACGAGCTGCACGCCGGAGGGACCACGATCGTCGTCATCACCCACGATCAGGACATCGCGGCGAGCCTGCCGCGCCAGGTCGCCATGCTCGACGGCCGGGTCCGGTACGACTCCGCGGCGCGGCCCGGCGGGCGCGAGGAGGCGACGGCATGCTGACCCCGGCCCGGCTCTCGCCGGCGGACCTGCTGCGCGTCGGGGCCTTCGGACTGCGCACCAGGCCCCTGCGGGTCTTCCTGTCCGCCCTCGGTATCGCCATCGGGATCGCCGCGATGGTCGCCACCGTCGGCATCTCCACCTCCAGCCGCGCCGAACTCGACCGGACCCTGGACCGGCTGGGCACCAACCTGCTGACCGTCCACCCCGGCAAGGCCCTGGACGGCAGCGACGCGAAACTCCCCGAGCCGGCCACGGACATGATCGGCAGGATCGCGGGCGTCGAGCGCGCCTCCGCGACCGGCCGGGTGGACGGCATCAGGGCCTACCGTACCGACAAGATCCCCGAGGAGCAGTCCGGCGCGATCGGCACCTACGCCGCCCGCCGCGACCTGCCCGCGGCGGTCGGGGCGCGGATGGCCGAGGGCCGCTGGTTCGACGCGGCCACCGGCCGGTACCCCACCGCCGTACTCGGCGCCGAGACGGCCCGGCGGCTGGGGGTGACGACACCCGGCACGCAGATCCGGCTGGGCGGACAGTGGTTCACCGTCACCGGCATCCTGGCCGCCGCCCCGCTCGCACCCGAACTGGACACCGCGGTACTCGTGGACTGGGACACCGCCCGCGAGCGGCTCGGCTTCGACGGCCATCCCACCACCGTCTACATTCGCGCGGAGAAGAAGAAGGTCGAAGAGGTACGCGCGCTGCTCGCGGCGACCGCCGACCCCGCGGACCCGTCGAGGGTGGCCGGTCTCCCGTCCCTCCGACGCGCTCGCCGCCCAGCAGGCGGGGGAGAAGGCCTTCACCGGCCTCCTCGTGGGCCTGGGCGCGGTGGCGCTCCTGGTCGGCGGCATCGGCGTGGCCAACACCATGGTGATATCCGTTCGGCCTGGACGGCCCCGACGACGAACTCAAGGACCTGTCCGACACCTTCGACTCCCTGCTCGCCAGGCCGGAGGCCGCCTTCGACAGCCAGCGGCGCTTCATCGCCAACGCCTCGCATGAACTGCGCACGCCCCTCGCCGGGCAGCGCGCCGCCCTCCAGATCGGGCTGGAGGACCCGAGCCCCGAGGAGCTGGCCGAGGTGCGCCAGGCCCTGCTGGACTCCAACCGCCGCAGCGAGCGCCTGCTCGACAGCCTGCTCACCCTCGCCAAGGGGGAGCGGGGGGTCGAACGTTTCGAGCCCTTCGACCTGGGCCAGGTCACCCGCCAGGAGGCCACAGCTGCGGAGGCGCTCGCCGAGGAGCACGCCGTCACGCTGGAGGTCACCGTGCCCCGCCCGCTGCGGGGCGGCCCCGCCCTGATGGCCACGCTGGTCGGGAACCTGTTGCGCAACGCCGTCCTGTACAACCGGCCCGGCGGCACGGTCGAGGTGCGCTGCACCGCCGATGCCCTGACCGTCCGCAACACCGGGCCCCGGGTGCCGGCGGAGGAGGTGGCGAGCCTCTTCGAGCCGTTCCGCCGCGGCCGTGACCTCGACCGGCGCGCCGGCCGGGGAGAGGGACTCGGCCTGTCCATCGTCGCCGCCGTGGCCCGCGCACATGGCGCCACCACCACCGCGACCGCCAACCCGGACGGCGGTCTCACAATCGGCGTACGACTGCCCGCCGGTGACACCCCGGCCGGGTGAACGGCGGCCCGGGCGCGCCCGGTTGAGTGGTGGCCTGGGCGCGCTCGGGGGAGTCCGGCATGTGTACCTGTCCCGTACCTAGGGCCTGTCTCTCCGATCTCCGCGGGCCTGCGGCGCCTGGCACCGCACCTCGCCGCGTTGTCACATCACCCACGGACACCCAGTCCGCGGGCAATGCTCCGCCTTGCGATGCACGGCACCAGGCGCCGCAGGCTGATCCACGGAGATCGGAGAGACAGGCCCTAGCCCGCGTGCAGGGCGAGCGTCGGTGAGAGGCGGGCGGCGCGGACCGCCGGGTACAGGCCTGCCACCGACCCGATGAGCAGGGTGGCGGCGAAGCCGCCGCCGACCGCCCACAGGGGTACCACCCACGGCATGCCGCCCGAGGCGGCGAACACATAGGTGGCCGCCGCGCCCAGCACCACTCCGGCCAGCCCGCCGAGCCCGGACAGCAGCAGTGATTCGGTGACGAACTGGATACGGACCTGGCCTCGCGTGGCGCCCAGCGAGCGGCGCAGGCCGATCTCGTGCCGCCGCTCCAGCACCGAGATGATCATGGTGTTGGCCACGCCGACCCCACCGACCAGCAGCGCCACTCCGCCCAGCCCCAGCAGGAGGTTGGTGAAGGCCCCTTCGGTGGCGGCCTTGGCCTGGAGCGCCGACGACGGGTCGGTGACCCGTACGTTGTTCGGAGCCTGCGGATCGGCGGTGCGCGGGATCAGGCCCCGCACCGTGTCCACCGAGGCGTCCGTGGAGCGCTCGTAGATCTGGGTGGGGTGACCGTCGAAGCCCAGCAACGCGCTCGCGGCCTGCCAGCCCACCAGTGCCGACCGTTCGATCTCCGGCGCCAGCGGCAGCGGGTCGAGGACGCCGATGACCGTGAAGTACCTGCTGCCGATGAGGACTTGCTGACCGGGCGTGGTGATGCCGAGGCGTTCGGCGGCGATGTGCCCGAGCACCACGGCCGGGTAGCGCCCGTTGGCGGCGTTGAGCCAGGTGCCCGCGTCGACCGTGCCGCGCAGGACCTTGAGCAGGTCCTCGTCGGCGGCCTTCACGGTGATGCCGCTGGTGTCGCTCTCGGGGATCTTCTCGCTGCGCCGGACCGTGGGTTGCAGGTCGCCGGTCGCGCCGACGTGCTCCACCCCGGGGATGCGGCCGATCATGCCCGGGGCTTCCTTGGGCAGTTTCGCCGTCTTGCCGCTGAGAAGGTCCTGACCAGGGGTGATCGTCAGCATGTTGGTGCCCAGCCGGTCGAGCTGCTGGAGCAGCTGGGCCTTGCTGGACGCCGAGATGCCGACCACCGCGATCATGGTGGCGATGCCGAGGGCGATGCCCAGTGCGGAGAGGACGACCCGTATCGGCCGGGTACGCAGTCCTGCCGAACCGACGTGGAGCACGTCACGCGGGCCGAGCCGGGCCGGGGTCAGGCGGTCACGTCGCATGTCCGGCGCTCCGCTCGCACGAGGTCTCCCCACGCTCGACGCCGGTCCGCCGGACAGCGCCGGTCCGCCGGTCGGCGACGACTTCGCCGTCACGGATGCGGACCTGGCGCGGCAGCGCACCGGCGATCTCGTGGTCATGGGTGATCACCGCGATGGTGGCGCCTTCGGCGTTGAGGTCGTGGAGCAGCTCCAGGACGGTCTCGCCGGAGGCGGAGTCGAGCGCGCCGGTCGGCTCGTCCGCCAGCAGGAGGTCCGGTTCGCCGACCACGGCCCGCGCGATGGCCACCCGCTGGCGCTGCCCGCCCGACAGTTCGTGCGGGCGGTGGTGCATCCGGTCGGCGAGCCCGACCCGTTCCAGGGCCGCGGCGGCGCGGGCCCGGCGCTCGGCACGGGGCAGGCCGCTGTAGAGCAGGCCCTCCGCGACATTGTCCTGGGCGCCGGCTCCGGCCATGAGGTGGAAGGACTGGAAGACGAAGCCGATATGCCGGGCGCGCAGCGCGGACAGCCGGCGGTCGGAGAGGGCCGCGACATCGTGCCCCGTGATGGTGAGCGTCCCCGCGGTGGGCCGGTCCAGGGTTCCGACGATGTGCAGCAGCGTGGACTTGCCCGACCCGGACGGGCCGACGATGCCGAGCAGCTCTCCGCGCTCGATGCGCAGGTCCACTCCGCGGAGTGCCGCGACACCGCCCGGGTACTCCTTGGTGACCTGGTTCAACTCGACGACGGCGCTCATGACGTGGGCACCCCGACCTTCATTCCCTCCTTGAGGCCGGATCCGCTGACCTCGACCCTCCCTTGCCCGAACAGGCCTGGCTTCACCGGGACTTCCCGGGCCTTTCCGCCCTCGACGACCTGCACGCCGAAACCGCCGGCGGGCAGCGCGAGCAGGGCGTTGACGGGAACGGTCAGCACGTTCTCGCGCTTCTCACCCTGGAGGTCGACGGTGACCGGTGCCTGGTCGGGGCCCTTGGCCTCCGACGGGTCGGAGAAGGTCACCCGTGCGGTGACTTTCTTGGACTCCTCCCCTCCGCCCTGGCCCTTGCCGTCCCCACCGGAGCCGTGGTCGACCGAGGCGACCTTGCCCTTGACCCGTTTCCCGTCGGGGAGGGTGATCTCGACGCGGGTACCGGGCCCGGCGAGACCGGCGTCGGAGGCGTCGAGCTTGATCTGCACCTCCCGGTCGGAGCCGGTGGTGGTCAGCACCGGACGGCCGGGACCGGTCTGGTCGCCCAGGGCCGCGTCCTTCTTCTGCACCCGCACGGAACCGGGCGCGAACGCGATCTGGTCCGGCCCCGTCTCGCCGGTCTGCTTCAGGCCGTGCGCCTTCTGCCAGCGCTTGACCGCCTCGGCGGTGCCGGAGGTGAAGGATTCGTCCACGGTCAGTCCCCGGCTGTAACCGAGGTCGCGGAGGTTCTGCTTCAGCTGCCGGACATCGGGCCCCTCGTCGCCGGCCTTGAGCTTCCGGTACATGGGCCGCTTGCCGTACATGAGCCGGACCTTGTGACCGTCGGCCTCGTAGAGCGGATCGTCGAGCTTGATCACCGAACCGGTGTCCGGGAGCCAGGTGAGCGTGCCCTGCGCGCCACCGTTGAGCTTGCGTTCCTTGGAGTAGCCCAGGGTTCCGTCCACCTGGGTGCGGCTGCTCAGGTCCTGCCGCGTGACCGTATCGGTCTTCTGCGGCAGGCCGTCGGTGCGCCGCTCATGGCTCCGGCCGTCGTCACTGTCACCGCTCACCGAGACGGCGGCCGCACCGCCCACCAGCGCGCTCACCACGGCCAGCGAGGCGACCAGGTATTTCCCGGGGAAACGTCTGCGCTCACCGCCCATTCTGTTCACCGCACGCCTTCTGCGCCTTCTCGAACTTCCCCTTGTCCACGTCGGAGTCCAGGCGCTCCGATCGCATCCCGCCGCCCTCGAACTTCGGATCCGGCACATTGACGCCGTGTTCGCGCATGCACCGGGCGAATTTCAGGGCCCGATCCTTGTCGGCCTGCGTCATTTCCTTGCCGCCGCCCGCACCCGGCAGGTCCTTACAGGCCTCCATGGCCTTCTTGACCTTCTTGTCGTCCCCCTGGATGCCGACGGCCTCACCCTCCTTGGGCTCCTCCACCTTCGCACCGTGTTCACGCAGGCACTGACGGTACTTATAGGCCTCGTCCGCGTCCTTGCCGCTGCCGGACGCGCCGGAGCCCTGCCCACTGTTCTCCTTGCCGGAATCCACCTCACCCCCGGTGCAGCCGACGGCGAACAACGCTATTCCCGTCATGAACGCAGCCACCATGCCGTACTTGATATTTCCCATGGAATTCCTCCGTATCCGGGGCCGATTTGGCCGACGAGCCGACGGGCCGACGGAACGGAGGCTGACACGGACCCGCATTTCGTTTCTCTCAACGAAGACGTTTACACCGGCGAAAGGTCGCTCTCGGGTATACATGGAGTCATGCGTGTGCTGGTCGTGGAGGACGAGGAATTCCTGGCGGACATGATCGCCGAAGGGCTGCGCCGTGACGCCCTGGCCGTCGACATCGCGCACGACGGCAGACAGGCGCTGGAGCGGCTGCGCCTGGGCGACTACGACGTGCTCGTCCTGGACCGCGATCTGCCCGGCATCCACGGTGACGAGGTGTGCCGCCAGGTCGTCGGGACGCGCCTGCTGACCCGGGTGCTGATGCTCACCGCCGCCGGTTCCGTGCGCGAGCGCGTCGAGGGACTGGGCCTGGGCGCGGACGACTACCTGGCCAAGCCGTTCGCCTACGAGGAACTCCTGGCCCGCGTGCTGGCGCTGGGCCGTCGCGCCCACCCCGCCCTGCCCCCGGTCATCGAACGCGCGGGCATCACCCTGGACACCGCCCGCCGCCAGGCGTCCCGGGACGGGCGCCATCTCGCGCTCTCCCGCAAGGAGTTCGGCGTACTGGAGGTGCTGATGCGCGCCGAGGGCGCCGTCGTCAGCGGCGACGACCTCATCGAGCAGGTATGGGAGGAGCACACCAGCTACCGCACCAACGCCGTCCGCGTCACCCTCAGCAAACTCCGCACCAAACTGGGCGAGCCCCCGGTCGTCGAAACCCTGCCCGGCCACGGCTACCGCATCGGCGGCTCCGGATGCCCCGGATGAGGCGGCTCCCGGTACCCCGCGCGCTCCGTGACCGCGTCCGGCTGCCCGGCGGGGAACGCACGCGGCTGACCCTGCTCTACGGGGGGCTGCTCGTCCTCGCCGGCGCCATGCTCATCGGCCTGGTCAACGTCCTCGTGGGCCAGGGCCTGTACATGACGATCAGCACGGCGGTGGCTCCCGCGACCAGCCGGCCCGGCGACGCCCCCGAACCCTCGCCCGCCATCGCCGGATCCGCCGTCCCCACCCGCGTGCCCCGCGACCAGTCGGCTCCCGACCCTCTCAAGGCGTTCACACAGGCCGCTGAACAGGCCGCCCAGCACCGCCTGCTGACCATCTCCCTGATCGCCCTGGCCGCCTTCGCCGTCCTCTCGGTCGCGCTGGCCTGGTGGATGGCCGGCCGGGTGCTGCGCCCGGTGGGGGTGATCACCCGTACCGCCCGGCGGCTGTCCGGGGAGAACCTCCACGAGCGCATCGCCCTCGACGCCCCCGCGGGCGAACTCAAACAGCTCGCCGACACCTTCGACGAGATGCTCGACCGTATCGAGCACCTCGTCGGCGCCCAGAAGCGTTTCGCCGCCAACGCCGCGCACGAGCTGCGCACCTCGCTGGCGGTGCAGCGGGCCGCGGCGGAGATCGGTCTGGCCACCTCCGACCCACAGGCCGTCGCCCGCATCCGCAGCAAGCTGATCGAGGTCGCGGACAGCAGCGAGCGGCTCATCGAGGGCCTGTTGCTGCTCTCCGTCTCCGACCAGGGACTGGAGCACCGCGAACCGGTCGCCCTCGACGAACTGACCGGCTCCGTGGCCGCCGAACACACCGCCTCGCAACGGGCCCGCGACCACGGCATCACCGTACGGACCGAGACCTCACCGGTGACGGTGCAGGGCGACCCGGTCCTGCTGGTCCACCTCGTCCGCAACCTCCTCGGCAACGCCCTCCGTTACAACCAGGACGGCGGCCACATCACCGTCACCGTGCACGGCCGCGTCCTGGAGGTCGCCAACAGCGGCCCCCTGGTGCCGCCGGAGACCGTCCCGTACCTCTTCGAGCCCTTCCGGCGCCTGGAAGAACGCCGGCACGGCCCCGGCGAGGGCGCCGGCCTGGGCCTGTCCATCGTGGCCTCGATCGCCCGCGCCCACGACGCCCGCGCCACCGCCGAGGCGAACCCGGACGGCGGCCTGACCGTCCGGGTCGCCTTCCCCGACCCCAAGGGCGACGAGTGAACACCCACGACATCGGGCCGGCCTGCCTGTCCGCCGGGGAGGTGCTCCGTCCACCGGGGGGCTACCTCCTGATGCCGTAGGGAGCGGCTACTTTCCGAGCGCGAGCGCGCCGGCCTGGGCGAACTCCTCGTCGGTGGCACCGCTCGGGGCGCCGGCCACACCGATCCCGGCGATCGGCGCGCCCTGGGAGCGCACCGGGGTGCCGCCGGGAAGGAAGAGCGTGCCGGGAATGTCCTTGAGGGTGGGCGCCTGGTCGAGCCGCTTGACCAGTTCGGAGGTGGGCGCGTTCCAGGAGACTGCGGTGAACGCCTTCTGCGCGGCCGACTCGTAGGACTGCGGGCCTGCGCCGTCGCCCCGCAGGTGGACGAGCGTGTTGCCATTGCGGTCCACGACGGCGACCGAGATCTTCTGGCCCGCCTTGCGCGCCGCGTCCACGGCGGCCTGCGCTGCCTTGGTGGCGGCAGCGAGGGTGAGGTGGCTGGTGGTGTGGGTGTCTTCGGCGGCAGCGACGGTGGTCTTCTTGCTGACGGACTGCGCGGTGCCGGGAGAGGAAGCGGCGGTCGCGGAGAAGGCGCCGACAGTGCCCGCGCTGAGGAGGGCGAGGGCGGCGGCACCGGTGACGACACGGGCACGGCCGGACAGCTTCTTGGCGGTCCGCTGCGGGGTGAGGGTCGGGTTCGGCATGTTCTGGCTCCTTGGATGGCCGTCGTGGCCGTCATGGCTGCTACGGCCCGCTATGGCAGGCATGGTCTGGGACAGCCGTGGACGGTCTGGGATGAGTGGAAGAGGTGGTGCGTCTTCATCCTCGGGGCGGGGCGGGAGCACGCGGGTCGGCGTTCCGGCTGGGGCCGGCGTGCATGATGGGGGAGGCCGGTGTCATCCGATCGGTTGATACGGGCCGCTCGCCACCCGGGTTACGACTGGGAGGACCACTACGGGAGAGCCCGCAAGGAGAAAGATCCACGTGCCTGACGCCGCCCCCTGCCGCGCGCAACCCGCCCCACAGCAGCCCCCGGCGCCGGACGCGAACCCCGACGCCCGCTGGCTGGGCCCCGTCATGCACCTGGCGTTCTTCCTGCTGCTGGCCGCCTCCCTCGCCCGCTTCCTGCTCCGCCACCCCGGTCAGCCCCGCACCCCGTGGATCGTCGCACTCGGCGTGGCCCTGGCCCTCCTGTACGTCCTCGGCCCGGTGCTCGGCCCCCGTACGGACGACGAGCGGCGCCCCACCGCCCGCCGGCTCCTGTGGCTGGGGGCCGTCGTGTCGATCTGGGCCGTCCTCGTCGTGCTCGCACCGAGCTTCGCGTGGTGCGCGGTGCCGCTGTTCTACACGGGACTGCGGACGCTGCCGACCGGCGCGGCGTCGGTGCTCGTCGGTCTGCTCACCGCGTTCGTCATGGTCGCCCAGATGCGGCTGTCCACCGGCTTCGACCCGAATCTGCTGCTCGCACCGCCGGCCATCGCCGCCCTGGCCACCGCCGTGTTCGTCCATATGGAACGCCAGACCGCGCGGCAGCGGGCACTGGTCGACGATCTCCTGCGCACCCGGCGTGAACTGGCCGCCACCGAGCGGCGCGAGGGCACGCTCGCCGAGCGGCAGCGGCTGTCGATGGAGATCCACGACACCCTCGCCCAGGGGCTGTCGAGCCAGCAGATGCTGCTCCAGGCCGCCGAACGCACCTGGGACGCGGCTCCGGACACCGCCCGCGGTCATATCCGTACGGCCACCGAGATCACCGCCCGCAACCTCGCCGAGGCCCGTCGCTTCGTGCACGACCTCGCCCCGGCGGACCTCGCCGACGGCGCCTCGCTCCCTCAGGCGCTGCGCCAACTCGCCGCCCGCGCCAACGAGTCGGCCCTGGAGCCGGCCCCCGCGTCCGCTCCGGCGGCCGCCCCCGGGGTGCTCTCCGTGCGGCTGCACGTGGACGGCACGCCGGCACCGCTGCCCGACCGGGTGCAGTCCGCGCTGCTGCGCATCGCCCAGGGCGCCCTCGCCAACGTCCGCGAGCACGCCGCCGCGACCACCGTCGCCCTGACCCTCACCTACCTCGGCGACCAGATCGTGCTGGACATCGCCGACGACGGCCGCGGCTTCACCCCCGCCGGTCCGGGCACCTTCGCTGTTCCGGGCACGCCCGCCGGTCCGGGCACCTCCGCCGGCCCAGTCGCACCGGCCGCCCCCGGGCGCGAGCGCGGCCACGGCCTGCCCGCCATGCGGGCCCGGGTGCGGCAGCTCGGCGGCACCCTCACCGTCGAGTCCGCACCGGGCGAGGGCACCGTCCTGTCCGCCGCCATCCCCCTGGAGCCCACCCCATGACCACCCCCGAGCCCGCCCGAGAGCCCGGAACCGATCCCGTCCGAGGGCCCGGAGACGCGGCCGTCCGAGAGTCCGGAGCCGCGCCCGTACGCGTCCTGCTCTGTGACGACCACGCCGTCGTACGCGCCGGGCTGCTGGCTCTGCTGAGCAGCGCGCCCGGCATCGAGGTCGCCGGCGAGGCCGGCAGCGGCGAGGAAGCCGTGGCGGCGGCCGCCAAGCTCCGGCCAGATGTCGTCCTGATGGATCTGCAACTCGGCCCGGGAATCGACGGCATCGAAGCAACCCGCCGCATCACCCACCTTGCTCCCACCCCCCACGTCCTGGTCCTGACCACCTACGACACCGACGCCGACATCACCCGCGCCATCGAGGCCGGCGCCACCGGCTACCTCCTCAAAGCCGAACGCCCCGACGAACTCTTCACCGCCATCCACGCCGCCGCCCAGGGCCACAGCACCCTCTCCGCGCCCGTCGCCCATCGCGTACTGGCCCGGATGCGCAGCCCCCGCCCCACGCTCACCGACCGGGAACGCGACATCCTCGGCCAGCTGGCGCGGGGCCTGAGCAACCGCGAGATCGCCCGGGCGCTGTTCATCAGTGAGGCCACCGTCAAGACACACCTGGGCCGCATCTACGACAAGCTCGACGTCGACACCCGTGCCGGCGCGGTCGCGGTGGCCAAGGAGCAACGACTGCTGCCCTGAAAAGGAACAGCGACTGCTGTCCTGAACCGGTCAGCAGGATGCCGCCGGAGCGGAACGTCGTGATCCGTCGCAGTTCGAGCGGGAGGGCCGGACGCCGCCCGGCAGTCCCTCGTTGTCTCGGGGCTTGCATAGGCTGGTCCGATGCGGACGCGAGTGCGAGAACGATGGAGTGGTCGGCCACTGTGGGCACGATGGGTTCTCGCGGTGTACTTGATCGGCTTCCTCCAAGGTGCCTGCGTTCACGTCCTCGACCTGGTCCGCGGCGGGATCCACGCCTATGCGTCGTTCCCGCAGGTTTCGTTCCAGGCGTTCTTCATCAGTCTGGTGGTCCTCGATCCGCTGGTCGTCGTGCTGGTGGCACTCATGCGGCCGGTGGGCGTCCGGCTGGCCGTCTGCGTGATGGCGTTGGACGTCTCCGCGAACTGGATCGGTAACTGGCCCTGGCTGCGGGCGGATCCGACGCGACTGCTGCAACCGGTCGGACTGCTGCCCATCACGCTCTTCGGCCTGTTCGTCGTCGTGTCCTCGACGCCCTTGCTGCGAGCCATGCGGGGGCGGCATCCCCGTTGTACGACCCGTTGACCCGTTGTACGCCCCGATGACGATCGCCGACGATCCCGCTGTGGGGCACCGACTGTCCGGATTCCGCCGTCGGCGCGGTGCCGATTGCGGGATGGTGGTGGTTGGTGTGTCGTACCCGGGCGTCGACCGTCACCATCCCCGAGGACGTCGACGAGCTGTTGAAGAAGGCAGATGCCGCGCTCGACGCGCTCGCGAGCCGTGCCCCCGCAGCCGCCCTCAAAGCCGCCCGCCGCCTGGAGATTCTGGCGCAGAGCATCGGATACCACGCCGCGGGCGGCGCATACCGGACGATGGAGACGGAAGAACTCGGTACAGCCCTCGGCATCACTGCCGACGAGGCTGAGAACCTCCTCTTCCGCTACAGGAGGCGGTAGAGCGGCGCCTCCGCTGCCTGACCATCAGGCGGTGCCTGTACGTACTGTGCGGCTTGCATCTCGTAGAGCGTTCGGTAGTGGCCCTGGGGCAACGCCATGAGTTCGGCGTGGCTGCCGTGCTCGGCCACGCGGCCGTGGTCGAGCACGTAGATCAGGTCGGGCGGTTGCGGTGGCCGCCAGCCGGTGCGTGATGAGCAGGACCGTCGTGCCGTCGTCCGTCATCGACCGCAGGGCATGGAACGCCTCGATCTCCGCCTTCGGGTCCAGGGCGGAGGTGGGCTCGTCGACGATCACCAGCGGGGCTCGCCGGAATCGGGCTCTGGCGCTGCCGATGCGCTGCCATTGCCCGCCGGAGAGCTGGGTGCTGCGCTCGAACCCGCTGACGATGATGCTGTCCCAGCCGTCCGGCAGTGAGTCCACCACACACGAGGCGTCGGCCTCCCGGGCGGCTTGCTCGATCCGGGCCTGGTCGAGGTCCAGCTCGGGCCGGCCGATGTGGATGTTGGCCCGGGCGGTCATCGACCAGTGAGGGAAGTCCTGGCAGAGCAGAGCCACCTGGTCGAAGACGGCGTCCCGATCGGCTGTGCGCAGGTCGACGCCGTTGACGAAGACCTGGCCCTTGGACGGCAGGTAGAGCCCGGCCAGGAGCTTGGACAGCGTCGTCTTGCCGGACCCGTTCTCCCTGACCAGAGCCACCACCTTCCCTGCGGAAATCGTCAACGACACGTATTCCAGGGCGGGTTGCTCGGCTCCGGGGTAGGAGAAGGACACGTTCTCGCATCGCACTTCGACCGGCCCCCGGGGGATCGGGAGACCCCCGGTGGGGATCGCTTCGCGTTCGGCCAGCTCGTACGCCGCCTCCAGATCGGCCAGGTACATCGACTCCTCATAGAGCCGGTTCATGGACATCACCAGACTGCCAAGATTCTGGCTGGAGTTACGCATCGCGACGACTGCGGTGCCGGCCGCCGCCAGCGGGATGCCGCCGTACCACAGCAGCGCCCACAAAGCTCCATAGGAGGCGAGCGCGACGACCCCGGACAGGGCCGAGGCCACCAGGTCGGTTCCGGCCTCGGCGTAGGCCAGGCGCTGCTTCTCCAGCGCCGCGGTGGCCGCCATGTCCTCGTACGCGCCGGCGAGCAGTTCGCCGGCGCGGTGGGCCTTGACTTCCGGTCCCGCCTCCGGCCGCCCGGGCCAGGCCCCGGTAGTAGCGGGCGGTGCAGGCCCGTTCGATCTTCGGCTCCAACCGGGCCGGATGCCGCCACGCTCAGCGCCGACAGCATCGAGGATGCCGCTGACACCGCGGCGGCCGCGCCGAGGGCGGGAGCCGCGTCCAGGAGACGGTCGGTACCAGCAGGGCTCGCGGGTCTTCCCGCCACCCGGCTCTGGCGACACTGGCCATCATCGCCGGGAACTGCTTGGCCATCGACCAGAACGAGATCCTCAGCAGTGGGTTCTCGTAGTGCGCCCATGCTTTGTCGTGCCGTAGTGCACCGCTGAACAGGAGTTGTTCACTGTCGGACAGCGCTGACTGCCGGGGTGTCCTGTCAGGGGTGGCCTGGTGGGACATGGTGTCGCGGATCAGGGTTCATGACCACCCCGCCTCGGTGCAGGGACGACAGGGCCTGGCGCGGATGAGGGCGGGTCAACTCACCTTGCAGGGAGATTGGTTCGTGCGAAGAGAACGGGTCCTCTCGGCCGAGCCGGCAAGCATTCTCGGCCGAGAGGACCTCCCTACTGGAACCGCCCGTTCAACTCAGTTCATGCGCTTGCCGTCGGAGAGGCGGCCGGCGCCGTCACCGACGTACAACTGTGGGACGCCATCACTGCGGATACCCACCACATCGGACTTGCCGTCACCGTTGAAGTCCCCGCCCAACAGCGCCTTGCGGCTGCCCCAGGAGGTGTCCTTCCACAACGGCGTGTACGCCCGGGACAGCTTGCCCGGGGCCGAGCCGGTATACAGGCGGAAGCTCCCGCCCTGGTGGACCCGGCGAGATCCGTGTACCGCCCGCCGAGCGACATGTCCCGTGCCGGCCGTTCGCGGAAGTCCCCGGCGACCAGGTGCTTCATCCGCTTCCAGGAAGTGTCGTGCCACAGCGTGCGGCGCCCGGAGAACGCGGCCAGGGTGCCGTCGGCCCGCGTCGGGTAGAAGTACAGGCAAGCCGTCCCTGGCGATGGCCACCAGCCCGTCGCGGCCGCTGCGGTCATCGCGCATGGCGGCGAAGGTCCGTACGTTCTTCCAGGTGTTGTCGGGCCAGATGCGGCCACGCGCCCGCACGTGCCCCTCGCGGGTACCGGTGTACTGGCGCAGCTCGCCATTGGCCCACAGCGCGATCAGATCGCCGATGCCGTCGCCGTTGAAGTCCCCGCCGACGATCCGCCGCATCCCTCCCCACGTCCTGTCGTGCCACAGTGCCCGGCCGTACTCCAGCGTGCCGTCCGGCTTGGCGTAGAACGCATGCAGGGAACCGTCCTTGCGCACCGCCGCGATGTCGGTACGGCCGTCACCGTTGAAGTCCGCCGAGGCCACAAGATCGGTGACATCCTCGAAGGGGCGAGGCTTCGGCTGGGGCTTCGGCCCTGGGCCCGGCGTGGGCTTCGGCTTGGTGGGGGCCTTCTGCGGGGCGCGTACGTCGAGGTGGTTGCGGTCGATGTTGAGGGTGACGCCGCCGTGGGGCCTTCAGGGCCTGGACGCCGGAAGAGGCGTGGACGTACGCGCCCGAGCGGTAGCCCAGCTCGTGGAGGCGCTTGGTCCAGGCCGACAGATACGCGCGCACGGGGCCGTCGAAGCCCTTGCGGTCGTTGTAGTGTTCGACGTCGTTGTAGAGTGCGGCGCCCGGCCCCAGGCCGAGGCCCTTCGCGGCCTGCACCGCACCGTCCGCCGCCTGCCGGCCCTGGTGTGCGGCGCCGGCCTCGTTCTTGATCAGGCGGGTGGCGGGCGCCTTCTTATCGTTCCAGGGCTGGGGGCCGACCCAGATCGGCATGAGGTGCCAGCCGTCCGCCGCCTGCCGGCGGATCCACTCCGCGGTGAGCTGGGGCTGCGCGCAGGCCCGTGTGCTGCCGCCGATGTAGACCCCCACCGCCCGGTAGGGCGACGCCTTGCGCCACGCCTTCATCTGGGACCCGCTCGGGGCTGTGCAGGCATCGAAGCCCTCGGTGCCCGAGGACACCGTCACCGTCGGGATGTCGGCGCGCTGCGATGCGCCCTCCAGCGGCTCCAGGTGGACCGTCTCGGCCCGTTCGCCGACGGCGCCGCCCGTGCAGCGCGCCTGTTCACCAGCGCGGCCGAGATGCAGCGCGGGCTGGTCCAGGCGGAGGCACGCCTCAGGGGAACGCTCCAGGTCGACGACCTGCCAGCCGTCCGGGACGGGCACCTGCCAGCCGCCGTAGCTGACGGACCCGGCGGAGCCGGAGGACCCGGCGGAGGGCTCGTCGGCCGCTGCCGCGACGGGGGGGTGGTCAGGGAGAGGAGCGCGGTGGCGGCGAGAGTTCCGCCGACGAGCCGGGGCAGCCGGGGGAGTGGGGGTATCGCGGATGTCATGGTTCTCCGAGTCGTGGTGTCCGAGCCGTCGCGTTGCGTCGTGACGGCGGGATCCTTGACGGAGATTGAAATTCAGACGCGGCGGAATTTCTGCCTACCAAAGCCCTTATCCGGTGGACTTATTGACCGCTGTTACCCAACGAAGGATGACGAATTCATCAACTTCGGGCTACAACCTCTTTTGGGTACCAAGGGCTACACGAACTTCGGCACCAAGGGCTACACGACTTTCGGTACCAAGGACTACACGGCTGTCCCGGTCCGACGACATCCCCGCACATACGATGCAGCGAAGAGTCGACGCCGTCGGCGTGGCGCGCGCCGGTCCAGGCCCCGGCCGGTCCGGCGAAACGTGAGAAATGAGAATGGCGAATGGGAAATCCATGTCCGAGCAGCAGTACCAGGGGGGCGTGACGGCCCCGCCAGGGGCGGACGTCCGCCACGGGCAGCAGGCGGCCGCCGAGCCGCGCGGCATGGTCATGAGTGGGTACCGGAGGTTGTGCGACAGCCGGTGGAAGAACACGATCCAGGCGGTGCTCTACGGGGTGCCGCTCGTGGGGATCGCGGTGGCCCTGCCGTACTCGGGCCTTGTCGCCAGCAGGACCGCGGGGGTGACGGTGTCCGTCGTCATCTCCGTGGCCACGGTGTGGCGCGAACGCCTGCTCGTCCCGTACTCCCTGGTGTCGGCCGTCGGCGTCGTGATCACCGGCCATCTGCTGAGCGCCACCGGCGCCTGTTACACGGCGGTCCGCCAGGGCCGCTACGTACTGGCTTCGATGCTGGTGGTCGGTTCCCTGGCCTTCGTCCTGGCGACCCCCGAAGCGCTGGTCGCGCGGGCTCCGAACGCGGAGGCCATCCTGGCCGACAGCGTAGTGATCATTCTGCTCCCGGTCCTCCTGGGCTATGTGGCCCAAGCGCACCGGCAGATGGCCGTGCTCGCTGCCGAGCAGCAGGCGCAAGAAGCCCTCCTCCAGGAAGGCCGCCTCCGGGAAGCGGCGCTACGGCAGCGCGAGCGGCTGGTGCGGGACATTCACAACGGGGTGGGGCAACAGGTCACCCTCATGGTGCTCCAGGCCGGCGCCATCGCGGTCCGCGCGGATGCCTCGGCGCCCATCAAGGAGCGGTGCTCGCTCATCTCCGACGCCGGGCGCGACGCCGTGAACGCCCTGCGAGAGATCGTCGCGAAGACCCCCGGGCCCGGCGAATCCCCTACGGAGGACGAGCGGCAACTATCCGATCTGGCCCCTTTGTTCACGCGCTATCGCAGCAGCGGTCACAAGATCACCGTCGGCGCCCGCATCACTGCCGAACCACCTGGCCCGGTCGCGCAGGACCTCGCGTACAAGGTCATCGCCGAAGGGCTGAGCAACGCCGTGCGTCATGCCGCCGGCGGGGCGATCGATGTCCGGATCGCCCAGGCGGCCGACGCCTCGTTGATCGTCGCCGTGCACAACGGCCCACCGCCCTCCGGCACCGCTCCGCTGCCCGGCACCGGCCACGGTCTGTCCTGGCTCCGGCAGGAGATCCAGGCCGCGGGGGGCACGCTGCGTGCCGACGCCGACCCCGCAGGGGGCTTCCTCCTGGAAGCACGGTTTGCCGGTCACCAACCATGACTCCGCCTCTTCCCGGGACCGGGGACGTGGGCACGGTCAGCGGCAGCACCCACCTCACCCTTCCCTTCCCTCTCAGGTGCCCGTTCCCGGGCTCCGCCCCGCAGTGAGGAGAACGACATGATCAACGTTGTGATCGCGGACGATGACGACCTGGTGCGCGCGGGTATCCGTGCCATCGTGGAGACCTCCCCCGAGATCACGGTCGTCGCGGAGGCCGGCAACGGCGGCGAGGCGATCGCCCAGGCGCGGAAATGGCGTCCGGATGTGGTCCTGATGGACCTCGACATGCCACGTTGCGACGGACTCTGTGCCACCCGGCGCCTGCTCACCGAGCCGGACCCGCCGAAGGTGCTCGTGCTGACCACCTTCGGCATGGACGAGAACATCACCGCGGCCCTGCACGCCGGAGCCTCGGGGTTTCTGATGAAGCAGCTCACCCCGCAACAGCTCATCCACGCGGTCTCCACCGTCGTGGCCGGGGGCACCGTACTGTCCCCCGCCGTCACCCAACAGCTCCTCACCCACGTCGCCCGGCCCGGCTCGCAGCGCAAGGCCCGCATCCGCGCCATGGCCGCCAAGCTCAGCGAACGCGAGCGGGAGGTCTTCGGGCTCCTGGGGCAGGGGCTGGGCAATGCCGAGATCTCCGAGCAGCTGCACCTGACCACCTCGACCGTCAAGACGCATGTCTCGCGGATACTGGTCAAACTCGAAGTGGAGAACCGCACCCAGGCCGCGCTCGTGGCGTTCGAACTCGATTTACTCCCTGCCACCGGAGCGTAGCGGCAGGTATCACCGGCGAGCGGACGGCGTGACGGGCCGAGCCGGAACCTTCGCCGGCACGATACGAACGCCGGCCTTCACCACCCACTGACAGGTGGTGAAGGCCGGCGTTTCCTTTCCGCTCCGGGGCCGCTCTTTGACTCTTCCGGTGTGAATTGCTCTTCCGGTGCGAATCGCCGGGCCGCGAAGATGCACTAAGGCCTACCTAATCGGCACTCTGGTCCACAATCTGACGCCCGGGCCCGTGATGGAATCAATGCAGGCGGTTTTCACCGGAGATGACGGAGCGCTGGGCTCCCCAGGGCCGCTGGAGAACACTGTCGCGAAAAGAAGTTCGCATACCTCGCCACACGGTGAGGACGGGAAAGGAAAATCCCCAGTGACGTCTGATACTTCGCCGAGGTCCCGGGCCGGTCGGCCGGCCACCAGCAGGCGCACCGTGGTCATGGCCGCAGCGGCCGTGGCGGCGGTCATGGGCGCCACTGTCGTGGCCGCGGATGCGGCAGCAGTCAATCCGAGGCCCGACCGGAACATCAGTTCCGTGGACACCAGGCACTACACCACCGAATTGTGTGCCGAGACGTTCCAGCTGTCCGCGAAGCCGTCGCCGGCCAAGGAGCAACAGCGTCTGAAGTCCTCGTTCCGGCTGAGCGGTGCGCAGAGCACCGGCCTGCACGTGCCGCCGAGTGGGAGGTCGGGGTTCGCCGAAGTCGCCGACACCCCTGACAGCCGGGCCGGCAGGGTCAAGCTGCGGATCGGTGTTCCAGGCGCCAAGCATGACGGGGGCAAGCAGCGCGTCATCACCCTCAAGCCGGGTACCAACCGCATTGGCGACGAGACCGGCGGCATGCTGTACCTCACCGTCGAGGGGAACTCGTCCGCCACCACCTCTGTGGAGTTCGCGGGACATTTTGCGAAGGTCCCGCGCTTCGTGCTCGGCGAGACGAGCGGCGAGAACTTCCGCACCATGCTGGACAATTCCGATGCCCCGTGGGTCGAGTACGTCAGCGAGCGGGTCATCGTCACCGTGGACCGGGCCACGGCACTGAAGTACCGCGACCAGGACCCGGTCAAGCTGATGCGGACCTATGACGCGATCGTTCGCATACAGGACCGCGTCAACGATGTCGGGGAGGAGGGCGGCAGCCTGGCTCCCAGTCCGCTGCGTCAGCACATCGTCCTGGACGGCCAGAAGAGGAAGGGCACGGCCCGGACCGCGAACGGCTACACAGCCTTCGGCCCCGCCCACGCCGGGGTTCTCCTCTCCTCGGGCAAGTTGTCCCGGGGCGAGACCGCTTGGGACATCTGGCGGGAGCTGAGCCGCCCGCGTCAGCTCAAGCCGGTCAGCGGCGACGGACTGGGGGAGGCGATGGCGGGCATCTATGCCGTTCAGGTTGAGCGGGACATCTCCGGACTGCCGTTGTCCGGCCCGCGGGGGTGGCACACCAGGACGCTGGCCAAGCTCCGCGAGGCGAAGCCGACGCTGGAGAGTGTGCGGGGAGCCGTCATGCTCGACCAGCTTGCCCTCGCCTATGGCAGCAAGGACTTCTGGCGCTCGGTCAACAGACTGATCCTTGAGGAGGAGTTCCCGAAGCCGCAGAGGGCTCAGGATGCCCTGATTATGAAGACCAGTGCGATCGCGGGTGAGGACCTGCGGGAATTCTTCGCGAAGTGGGGAGTGTTCCCGGGCGAGGAGCTCGGCAAGCTCTTCGACGCGATGAAGTTCCCGAAGCCCCGGGTCGACCCGTTCACCCTCGGAGGAGAACGCAAGGTGTCGATAGTACCCTTCGGCCAGTAGCAGGGTACCGCGCACGTAGGCCTGGACAGCCTCCCGCCGTCAGCCGCCCTCTCCGTGCACCAGGTTCGGATTGCCTCGGCGGCTCGCCCGCACACGCACGGGGGAGCGTAGCGGCTGATGGCGGGGCATCGCACTCGACGTGGTCCGGTTTGCGTTTCAACTTCCTCCCCTTGAGGTCCACTTCCGGCTCACTGCCTGCTGAGGCCCAGTCAAGTAGGCGTAGGTGCAGTTTGGTTACGTACGGCCCTGACTGTAGGGACTTTGGTCCCTACGGATAAATGATCAAGTGCTGCAAGGATTCTTGTGACGGGTGGGTGGCCGGTCGAAGAATTCCTTCGGCATTGTCTGTGCCCCTGGCGCTCTTCTCCGTCGTTCGCATTTCGCGTGTGCGATGGTGTCGTCTTTTATCATTTCCGACTTTTGAAAGCGCTGAGCTGTTGCCGCTGAGTCCTGGCAAGGCAGTCAGTAAACGTGAGATAAGGAGTTGCGGGTGCCTAACTATCTGTCCCCGGGTGTGTTCGTAGAGGAGATGGAGGGCGGATCGCGTCCGGTCGAAGGGGTTGGCACCGCAGTAGCGGCCTTTGTCGGATTCGCAGAAAAGGGGCCGCTGGACCGGCCCGTGCGCGTCACCAATTGGAGCCAGTTCGCGCAAACATTCGGCGACTTCATGGAGGGTTCGTACCTCGGGCACTCCGTCTATGGATACTTCGCCAATGGCGGCGGCACGTGTTACGTGGTGCGCGTCGCCGGAGACAGTGCGGCCGCGGAAGGACAGGCCACGGTGGGTGCCGGTGCCGGTGCCGGTGCTGGTGACGTGGAGATGGTGGCCGCGTCGCGGATGCTCGGGGGCTTCCGGATCACGGCCCTCCCGTCGGCGGCCGGGCAGGACATCTCCGTCGACGTGCGGTGTACGGAGCCGGAGGGCGGCACGGGCACCAGGACCCGCAGGTCCGCGGCCGAGAGCGCGAGAAGCAGGACCGGGAAGGACGGCGGCGAGGCGGCCGCCGCGAACAGCGACAAGGACAGTGACAAGGAAGGCGACAAGGGGGCCGACAAGGGTGGCGACAAGGATGGCGTGAAGGGCGGACAGGGTTCCTACCGGCTGACGGTGCATCTCGGTGGTTCGCCGACGGAGACCTTTGACGTCTCCACCGACAGGGCCTCGGCCCAGTACGTGGTCACTCAGGTCCGGGAGCGGTCGAAGCTCATCCTCATCGAGGAGGCGGGCGCCACCGCCGGTGCGGCCCTGGCACTTCCCGAGAAGACGTCCCTGATGCTGCCCGCCGCCTCGGCGGCGGAGAGCGGTGCCCAGCTGGCCGGAGCCGGAGCCGTGGGGGTGACGGGCAGCGCGGTCGGCCGCTATGTCGGCGATGTGAGCAGGCGCTCCGGCCTCTCCGGCCTGGAGGCGATCGACGATGTGACCATGGTCGCCGCACCTGACCTGATGGCGGCGTACGAACGCGGTGCCCTCGACGGCGAGCAGGTGAAGGCCGTCCAGATGGCGATGATCAACCACTGCGAGGGCATGGCCAACCGCATGGCGATCATCGACCCGCTGCCGGACATGGGACCGTCCGAGGTCTACGAGTGGCGGCAGAACGACGCCGGGTTCGACTCCAAATTCGCCGCCCTGTACTACCCCTGGATCAAGGTGGCCGACCCGTCCACCGGCAAGAGCTTCCTGATGCCTCCGTCCGGTCACGTAGCGGGGCTGTGGGCGCGTAACGACGAAGCTCGCGGGGTGCACAAGGCGCCCGCGAACGAGGTTCTGCGCGGTGCGTTGGACCTGGGCATCCAGATCACCAAGGGTGAGCAGGAACAGCTCAATCCCGCGGGCGTCAACTGCATCCGCAGCTTTCCCGGGCGCGGCATCCGTATCTGGGGTGCCCGTACGCTCTCCAGCGACCCGGCGTGGCGCTACCTGAACGTCCGCCGGCTCTTCAACTACCTGGAGGAGTCCATCTTCCAGGGCTCCCAGTGGGTGGTCTTCGAGCCCAACGACGAGCGGTTGTGGGCCACCATGCGCCGCAATGTGGCCGCCTTCTTGGTAGGCGAGTGGCGGCAGGGTGCCCTCTTCGGCGCCACCCCCGACGAGGCTTTCTACGTCAAATGCGACTCCGAGACCAACCCGCCGGAAGTCATCGAGTCCGGCCAGGTCGTGTGTGAGATCGGCGTGGCGCCGGTCAAGCCGGCCGAGTTCGTGGTCTTCCGCATTTCGCAGGAATCGCTGGGCGGTTCGGGTACGTAACCGGAAACCGGACCTGCCATCGGGTGGGGTGGGACCGGTGCAAAGCTCGGCAGATCCAACTCCCCTACCCAAGCACTGAGTACAGCAATGAAACGTGAGGTTCGATAGTGGCGGATATGCAGGACAACTTTGTCGTCCACACCTTTGGTATCCAGATCGACGGTGTTCAGCTGGAGCAGCTGAAGAGCATCAGCGGACTGGGCATGCAGCAGGACGTCATCACCAGCCAGCATGTGACGGACAAGGGCGTTGTCTACACGCGTAAGCAGCCGGGTGCCAAGACCCCCGGCAGCGTCACCATCACCCGTGGCATGGACAAGAGCAAGGCCCTGGGCGACTGGATCAAGGAGACGTACGAAAAGGGTGATGTGACCAAGGGGCGTAAGAACGTCACCATCGAGATGAAGGACAACACCGGAAAGACGGTCCGGCGCATCACGCTGATGCGGGCCTGGGCCAGCTCGTGGCAGAGCGGCGACCTGATCGCGGGTCAGACGAACGCGGTCGATGAGTCCGTCACCATCGAATTCGAAGAGATGAAGGTCGAGGACTCGTGAGGCGTGGGCGTATCACGGAAGGCCCGTCCCCGGCAGTGCCGTCCGAGCCGGCCGCGCCGCATACGCCCACCACGCTGCCTTCGGCTGCGGGCCCGTCCAACGGGCCCGCAGCCCTCCCGACAGAATTCCCCTTCACCCTGCCGCGCGGCTACGTGGACGGCAAGGGGAATGTCCATCGGGAGGGCGTGATGCGCCTTGCGACGGCCCGTGACGAGCTGATTCCGCTCAAGGACCAGAGGGTGCAGGAGAACCCCGCCTATCTGTCCGTCGTCCTGCTCGGACGGCTCATCACACGGCTGGGCACCCTGACGGACATTCACGCCGGGGTCGTGGAGGAGATGTTCGCCGCGGACCTGGCATTCCTGCAGAGGTTCTACGAGAAGATCAATACCGATGGCTCCGCGCTCGCGTCCACCGTGTGCCCGAACTGCCGGCACGAGTTCCAGGTGGACATGGGGAGCCGCCTGGGGGAATGACGGTGTACGCGATCGACGACCTCCATGCGGAAATCGCGTACATCGCCTACTACTTCCACTGGCCGCTGAGCGAAATCCTCGACCTGGAACACGGCGAACGCAGACGCTACATACGGCAGATCGGAACCATCAATCAGCATGTGGCGGGCAAGGGCGGCGGTCAGGGGCGTCAGGGAATCCAGGCCTGACGAGGGCTTGGTGACGCGGCCGGGGAATTCGTAGCAGTTGAGGTGCCGCAACCGACGCGGTCAAGGAAGTCAGGGCTGTTGCAGCAGCCGAGACAGTGAGGGACACCAGGGAAATGTTGCAGCGGATGCGCGGCGTGGCGCGGCGATCGTGGCGGTCGCGGCGGTCGGCTCGTACAAGAGCCGAGGCAGAGGTCTCCGCGGCTCTCGCGCCGGTGGCGGAGCCGAGGACCGGTCCGGGGGTCCGGATCATCTCCCCCCTCGCCCTCGCCTGCGTGGATGGCGTACGGACCGTCACGGACGCGCCGCGCGCGGCCGCTGCGTTGACGGCGTGGCGGGACCCTCGGCTGAGCGGGGAGCAGGCGCTGGTGGTCGATCCGGAGCCTCCGTTGGTGTTCCGTACGGCCATCGGTCTGTGGAGTGCGACTGGTTATCCGCTGCATCGCCGGGCGGCGCCACTGGTGTGGGCCGTGGACCGGGAGCGGGAGCCGGAGCCGGAGAGCGACGGCAGTGGTGGCAGTGGCAGTGACGGTGACGGTGGCGGCGGGCTGGTCGACGCAGTCGGCCGGCCCGGGCCGGCCCGTGTGGCCCGTATGGAAGGCGTCGAGGACGCGAAGGATGTGAAGGGCGCGAAGGGCGTGGTGGTCGTGGAGCGGAAGGAGGGCGTGGGCGAAGACGAGGGGCGAGGTGCGGGGCGGTCCGGGAGGAGTCCCCGCCGCGAGAGGCAGTGGCGGGACCGCTGGTGGCGGCACGGCGGTGAACGGGCGCGTGCCGGTCGGCAGGCCGTCGGTCCTGGTGGGCCGGGGAGGGACACCGGCGGCGCTGAAGGAGGTCAGGCGGAGGAACGGGTCGCGGACCGCGTCCCACTGGTGCAGTTCGCCCAGGGGGCGGGGGCGAAGAGAGGAAGGTCTGGGGCGAATGCAGTGGTGGCTGGTCTGGCGCGTGTGGAGACGAAGTCCAACCACCCGGCGGGGATGACGAGTTCGGGCATGCCTTCTCCGGCTGTGCGGGGCGACGACCTCGCGACTGAATGTGAGGCATCGAAGCCGAAGCGCCGCAGGAAGGCGCGTCACGAGGGGCCGGAAGGGCGGGAGGAGCTGGACCAGCTGACTGCCCGGCCGGGCCCGAGGGGAGCCCGGGGGCGTTCACCTGACGGGTACGTACCGGTCGTGGCCTCGCGCAGCGCATCGCGCGAACGAGCTGAAGAAGCCGAACGAGCCGAAGGCGCCGAACGGCCCACACAAGTGGGAGGAGCCGCACGGACCCAACAGGCCCAACAGGTTCAGGAGGCGGTGTCGCGGAGGAACAGCTCCATGACCGCTCCGAGCCTGCCGGACGCAGATAGCGGCAGGGGTACAGCTCAAGGCATAGGCGGACCTCAAGGTGTAGGCAGAGCTAAAGGCGTAGGCACTGTTACATCTGCTGCTGCACACACATCAGTACACGTGAACGCGATATCGGATCGCGCGGCAGTCACCGCTCGCGTTGGCCGTCACCTCCGCTCCGTCCCCTCTCCGCTCCCGGTCCACCCTCCGCATCCCGTCCCCTCTCCGTTCCCCGTCCACCCTCCGCTCCCCGTACCGCGCGCCCACTCCGCCCCGCGCCCCCACCCCCACCCGGCTCCCGCCACCCCTGCCGGAACGGCAGCGTCCCGGCGGCGGGCTGTCACGGCCGTCGCGTCGACCGCTCCCACGATCGACCCGGAGGCGGAGGGAGGCCAGGGGACGGGGGAAGGGCATGAAGGGGCGGATGCGGCACAGTCCGTCGTGCCGATGAGCGGTGCCCGCAGCCGAATGACCGCCGGCCTGCCGGTAGGCGACAAGCCTCAGGCAAGTATGGGCAGTTGGGGAATTCCAGGCAGTGGTAGTGGCGGTGGGAGCGGCAGGGGCGGGGCGGCCGCGTCCCGTACACCACCGGGTCGGCCGCGCAGCCGGACACTGCGCGGAGAGGGGTGACAGCATGTCAGGAAAATCGGCAACGGCGGCCGATCCGGGGACGACGCACCGCTTCCGGCTCGCCATCGACGGAACCGACCTGGGCGTCTTCACCCGGTGCACCGGTCTGGCCTGCACGGTCGAGGTGGAGGAGTACACCGAGGGCGGCCGCAACGACTCGGCCTGGTATCTGCCCCGGCGGATCACCTATCCGCCGCTGGTTCTGTCGCGCCCGGTGACCGCCGAAGCGGAGAAGACCAGCCAGTGGGTGCTCGACGCGGTGAACGACACCCGGCGGCGCACCGGTCAGATCGCCTCGCTCTCGGCCACCGGATCGGTGCTGGCGAAGTGGGATCTGCTCAACGTGGTGCCGGTGGCCTGGAGCGGTCCGAACTTCGACACCGCGTCACCCGGCGCGGCCATGGAGGTGCTGGAGATCGTGCACCACGGATTCTTCAGGGCGGGTACGACATGAGCGGGCCGCAGGAGAGCCGGGACAAGATGGTGCGGGCGACCCTTGAGATGTACGCCCCGCCCAGCGGCGGCGGAACCGACCCGGGACCGCTCATGGACGAGGTCCGGATGCAGTTCAACCCCGCCGAACTGGTCCTGGCCAAGGGGGCGGCCTGGGCCCGGCACACCGTACGCTCCGCGCCCCGCACCGCCGTCCCCGAATTCACCGGCAGTCGGCCGCGTGTCCTGGCTATGACGGTGCTGCTGGACGGGGCCGACAAGCGGGGGCGCTCGGTCGACGCCCGGGTCTCCAAGCTCCTGGAGTGCTGCGCGCCGACCGAGTCCAGCATCGACGCGGAGCGCCCCTCGCCGCCGTGGGTCAGGTTCCGGTGGGGCGACTTCGCCTCGGTGTCCTTCCTCTCCTACATGCGCAAGGTGCACGCCACCTACACCCGCTTCTCCCCGCAGGGCAGTCCGCAGCGGGCGGTCTGTGAGATCACGCTGGAGGAGATCGGCGGTGCGACGAAGGGGCAGAACCCGACATCCGGTGCGCTGACGTCACGTCGGTCGCGCACCGTCGTCGCGGGTGACTCGCTTCCTTCGATCGCGCAGCAGGAGCTCGGCAGCGCGGCGGCCTGGCGGGATATCGCCCGGCTCAACGGGCTGCACGACCCCTGGCGGCTGCGTCCGGGCGCACAGGTCCTGCTGCCGGGTCACGAGGACGGGTGACGGTCTGAGCGGTGAGCGGTGAGCGGTGAGTGGTGAGTGGTGAGTGGTGAGTGGCGAGAAGAGGCGGGGCGGCAAGGGGCGCCCGGGCAGGCGAGGGCGGTCAGGCACGTGGATCAGCAAGTGAGCGGAGACAATTGATGGCGCGTCATACCACGGGGCTCACTGTACGGGTCGGTGGGCAGCCCCTGCCCATGGCCTGGAGCCTCGCCCTGGGCTGGGCGGTCGTCGAGGAGTCCCACCGGGACTCGGCCTCGGCGGAACTCGGATTTCGCGACCCCGGCGGTGAACTGCCTGCCAGGACCGGGCTCAAGCTGGGCGCGCGGCTGGAGGTGACCGCCCACGACGGCAAGGTCACCTGCGAGTTGTTCGAGGGCGAGATCACCGGTTGTGAGGTCCGCGCGTCGGAGTCGGGCACCTTCAGCGCCGTCCTGGCCGAGGACTGCGCCCACCGGCTCAAACGGGGGCGCCGGGTGGCCGGCTACCAGCAGATGTCGGCGGGCGAGATCGCCGCCAAGCTGGCGCGGCAGGCGGGCCTGAAGGTCGGCACCGTGGACCGTACGTCCCTGGTCTATGACGTCATCACCCAACCAGGCGTTTCTGACTGGGAGTTCCTCACCCACCTGGCCCGGGAGAACGCCTGCGATGTCTTCGTACGTGGAGGCGCGCTGCACTTCCGGGGTCGTGCCAAGGCCACGGGGGCACCGGCCAGGGGAACCGGTGCCCGGCAGAGCCCCTTCGTCCTGGAGTACGGACGGAATCTCGTGAGGGTACGGACCGGGGCCACCCTGCGCGAGCAGGTGACCACGGTGCAGGTCCGCGGCTGGGACCCGCAGCGCAAGAAGGAACTGGTGGCCGACCGGCGCATCGGCACCACTCCGTCACGCGATGTGCCCTGGAAGACGGGGGAGCGGGCCGTACGAGGAGCGCCGCTCCAGCTGTCCTCGGCGCCGCGCTCCAGCCAGCACGAGGTCGAGGCGGTCGCCGACGCCATGGCGCAGGAGGTCGCCGCGGGCCTGAGCGAACTGGAGGCCGTGGTGCGCGGCGAGCCCCGGCTGCGGCTGCGCTCGGCGGTGACCCTCGGCGGACTCGGCAGCCGCTACGAGGGCCGCTACACCGTCACCTCCGTACGTCACGAATACCACCCCGACACCGGCTACCTCACCGACCTCGTGGTCCGGGAGGGCACCGACCGCGCGGTGGCGGGGCGGACCGGCGACGCGGAGGCGGGGTTGCGCCGGATCCCGGGGATGGTCTCCGCCCAGGTCGTGGACATCAAGGACCCGAAGGACGAGGGACGGGTCAAGCTGTGCTTCCCGTGGCTGTCCGACGACTACGTCAGCGACTGGGCCCGCACGGTGCAACTCGGCGGCTGCAAGGGCGGCGGCATCGTCGTCCCGGAGGTGGGCGACGAGGTGCTGGTCGGCTTCGAACAAGGAAGTCTGGCCCGCCCGTACGTCATCGGCGGGCTCTACAACGGCGTCGACAAGCCGCCCCGGCACCGCGTACCGCTCTACGACAAGACGAAGGGGACCACCAACCGCCGCTCCTTCGCCTCAAAGAAGGGGCACCGGCTGGAGCTGCTGGACGCGGACCGGGGGCGGCTGGGGGTCCTGGTGGCCACCGGTGACGACAAGCTGCAGATCGAGCTCGACCAGAGCAGCACCCGGATCGCCATCCAGAGCAACGGCACAGTGGAGATCGAGGCGAAGCGGGCCGTGAGCGTCAAGGGCGACGGGATCACGCTGGATGCGGGATCGGGTGCGCTGAAGCTCAACGGCACCCAGATCAAGCTCTCCGGTACCCGGGTCGACGTCTCCGGAACCGACGTGAAGGTGTCCGGGACCGGCGCGGTGAAGCTCAAGGGCGGTGCACTGGCCGAGCTCTCCGCCGCGCTAGTGAAGATCAACTGAACCAGATCAACTGAGCCAGATCACCCGAGCCAGATCAACCGAGCGAGATCAACCGAGCAGGACCAGCACACCAGGACCAGCTGAGCAGGACCAGCCGAGCAAGACAGCGAGCACCACAGCTGAGCAAGGAGAAGAACCCATGCCCCCCGCAGCGCGGATCGGCGACGCCACGTCCCACATCCCCAACCCCACTCCGGTACCGGTCCCGGTGGGTACCGGGGCCATCACCGGGCCGCCGATGGCCCCCACGGTGCTGATCGGCGGTCAGCCCGCCGCGGTGGCCGCGTCCCTGGCGACCTGCGCGTTCCCCGCGCACATACCGCCGCTTCCGCCCATGCCGCTGATCGCCGTTCCGGTGCCCGGCAGGACCGTGCTCATCGGCGGGATGCCCGCCGCGAAGATGGGCGACAAACTGCCGTGCGGTGCGACGGTCACCGGCGGGGCGCCCACCGTACGGATCGGTGGCTGAGATGTCCGAGGTCTTCATCGGACGGGGCTGGTCCTGGCCGATCGGCGTGAGCCCGTCCGGCGGGACGGCCATGGCCGAAGGGACGGCCGACGTGGAGCAGGCCATCCGGCTTATCCTGGCCACCGAACCCGGAGAACGGCCCATGCGGCCCGAGTTCGGCTGCGCGATCCGGGACCGGATCTTCGGCTCCTTCGACGCCGCCACCAGCGGAGCCATCGCCCACGAGGTGCGCCGGGCCTTGGAGCGCTGGGAGCCGCGCATCGTCGTCGACGACGTGGACGTCGTCCAGAGCGCGGACGAGCAGGACATGCTGCGTATCCACGTGGCCTACCACCTGGCGAGCACCAACAGCCGCCGCAACCTGGTCCACCCGTTCTACGTGATCCCCTCCCACGAGGGGGACGGCGAGCACAGGGAGAACCCACCCGGCTCCCGCCACAGCGCGCTGCGCCCCGTTCCTGCCGGCCCGGGCCCGGTCCACGCCGGCCCGAGCCCACCCCAGGCCGACCCCGGCACCACCGATCCCAGCACCACCGCCCCCAGAGCGACCGTCCGGAGCCACCCCGATGCCCCTGCCTAGCCCGAACCTCGACGACCGCCGGTTCCAGGACCTGGTCGACGACGCCAAGAGGTTCATCCAGCGCCGCTGCCCGGAGTGGACGGACCACAACGTCTCCGACCCCGGAGTCGCCCTCATCGAGGCCTTTGCGCAGATGGTCGACCAGCTCTCCTACCGGCTCAACCAGGTACCGGAGAAGGTGCATCTGGGCTTCCTGGACCTGCTCGGCGTCCGGCAGATGGCCCCTCAGGCGGCCCGTACGGAGCTGACGTTCTGGCTGTCGGCGCCCCAGGCGGCGGTCGTGTCCGTCCCCGTCGGCACCGAGGTGGCCCGGCCGCGTACCGGACACGGCCCGGTCTGCGTGTTCACCGTGGACCGCGAAGTAGACGTCGTACCGAGCGAGTTCGCGCATATCGGCACCGCGGACGCGAGCGACGGCGGCGCGGTGCTGGTTACCGAGCGTTTCCTCGCGGGCGATCCGGTCACCTGCTTCGCGCAGCCGCCCGTCCCCGGCGACAGCCTGCTGATCGGGCTGACCGAGGCCGCCCCCCGCTGTGCGGTGGCACTCGGCATCGACTGCTCTCTGGAGGGCGTGGGCGTGGACCCCCGCCGGCCCCCACTGGTGTGGGAAGCCTGGTGCGGCCGGCGCTGGGAGGAGTGCGAGGTCGACAGCGACACCACCGGCGGCCTCAACCGCCCCGGCGAGATCGTGCTGCACATCCCGGACGGCCACGTCCCGTCGCTGATCGGACGGCGCCGCGCCGGATGGCTGCGCTGCCGGGTGCTGGGTTCCGCCCCCGGCCGGCCCGACTACTCCGCCTCACCACGGATCACCGCCGTCGAGGCCCACACCGTCGGCGGTACCACCACCGCGGTCCACGGCGAGGTCGTCACCGACGAGGAACTCGGCACCTCCGACGGCACCCCCGGCCAGGTCTTCACACTGGAGCGCACCCCCATAGCCGCCGGGTCGCTGCGTACCGTGACCACCGAGGGCACCGGCGGACACCGGGAGTGGACCGTGGTCACCGACTTCGCCGCCTCGGGACCGCAGGACCGGCATGTGACGGTGGACGAGGTCAGCGGCGAAGTGCGGTTCGGACCGTGTGTGCGCGAGGCGGACCGTACGGTGCGCCAGCGAGGCGCCGTCCCGGAGATCGGCGCCCGCGTCGGCGTCGCCGCGTACCACCAGGGAGGCGGTCGCGACGGCAACGTCGTGTCCGGCACGCTCTCCGTCCTGCGCACCCCGCTCGCGCTGATCGCCCGGGTGGAGAACCGCAAGGGCGCGGTGGGCGGGGTGGACGCCGAGTCGGTGGAGAGCGTCAAACAGCGCGCCGCACAGTGGCTGCGCACCCAGGAACGGGCGGTCACCGTCCGCGACTACGAGGCCATCGCGGCGGCCGCCTGCCGCGAGGCGGGTCGTGTCGAATGCCTGGCGGACACCTCCGGCGAGGGGCCGCCACTGGTACGGGTCCTGGTCGTGCCCAGGGTCTTCGAACCGGGCCACGTCCAGGATCCGCAGGAACTGGCGCCCTCGGCGGCGATGCTCGACGCGGTGGCCACGGCCGTCGAGGCCGCCCGGCCGCTGGGTACCCGGGTCGCGGTCAGCGGCCCCGCCTACCAGGGGGTGACCGTGGTGGCCGAGGTGGAGCCGGTGGCCGGCGCGGACCAACGTGCCGTACACGACCAGGTGCTGGAGGCGCTGCACCGCCTCCTCAGCCCGCTGCCCTCCCCCACGGGGACGGACGGCGGCTGGCCGCTCGGCCGCGCCCTGCGGCTGAGCGACGCCTTCGCCGCGGTGGCGCGCTGCCCGGACGTGGAGTCGGTGCCCAAGCTTGAGATGTACCCGGCCGATCCGGCCACCGGCGAACGGGCACCGGCCCAGGACCGCATCGAGGCGGGACCCACCGGGCTCTTTGTGTCCTACCGGCACCAGATCGCCGTCAGGACGACGAAGCGCGCACGATAGGCAGGGGGAGCACATGTCACATCCACAAGGAGCCGCTCACCAGGGCGACGTGGCACGCGAGGTGCCGCCGCTCGTCCCGGGGAGCCGGTCGCTGCGGGCCCTGCTGCCGGAGAGCTACCGGCAGGGCGGCTTCGCGGACCGTCTGCTGCTGGGCTTCGACGACACCCTCGCCCCGGTGATCCACGCCCTGGACTGCCTGGACGCCTACTTCGGCCCGCGGACCGCGCCCGGCGACTTCCTCGACTGGATGCTCGCCTGGACCGGCACCGAACCGGTCGCTCCGGTGCCCGAGCCGGGCCGGCGCCGGGCCCTGGAACTGGGGACCCGGCTCCAGGGCCGGCGCGGCACCCGTGCCGGACTTGAGCTCTTCGTGCGCGAAGTGCTCGGCGGTCACGTGGAGTTGACCGAGTCCGGCGGCACATACCGGTCCCGGTGGCCCGAGGAGTACCCCACCGCCGCACAGCGGTCCTGGGCCGAGATCCGCGTCACCCTGCCGGCAGCGGTGACCGGGGCCGACGGCGACGCCACGGCGACCGGCTTCGGCGAGGCCACCGCGGATGCGGTCGTACGGCTGGTGCGCGACTGGGTACCCGCCGATGTCGACGTCCGGGTCAGTGTGACGGACGGCCGCCTCGCGGCCGGACAGGACGTGGTCTGATTGGCGGCACGAGCACACGGTGAGTCCGGTCCGGGCCCGGTCGACGGCGCGGGGATGTGCGATGCCTGTGGGGTGCCCGCGTACGGCGGTGAGACGTTCTGCGTGGCCTGCGGCGCCTATCTGGGGTGGGAAGAGACCGGCGGCCGCCCGCTGCTCCGGCAGCCCCCGGCCCGGTCCGGACCGGCCCTGCCCGCCCACGACCAGACGCTCCGGCTCTCCCGCACCGTGCCGCCGGTCCCGTACGGCACCACTCATGCCACCGGCGGGACCGGCGAGGGCACCGGGCGGGCCACCGCGTACGGAACCGACGGGCACGTGCAGATCCACGAGGGCATCCTCCTGTTCCTGGCGTGCCCCGACTGCCGCTCGGACAACCCCGGCGGCCGCACCTACTGCCGGCTGTGCGGTGCACTGCTGCGCCCCGAGCCCGGGCCGGTGCCGCTGACGCGGTGGCAGAAGCTGCGCAAGCGCTGGTACGACCGTCCGCAGCAGTGGCACCGGGACCGTCGCTGGCTCGCGGTGCCGCTCGCCCTGCCCCTGTGCTTCGCCGTAGGCGCCTTTGGTGGCCGGCTGGCAGACGCGGCGCGCGAGGCGGTACCGGCGGTGCAGGACCGGTTCAGCGGTCAGGCGGCCGTGGCGCCCGACCGCGTCGAGGCATCGGCCCAGGAGCCGGGGTTCGAGGCGGGGATGGCCGTCGACGGGGTCAGCAACCGGTTCTGGGCCCCGGCGCGCAAGGGCGCGGAGGCAGTCGGCGAGACCTGGACGGCCACGTTCGAGCGGCCCTTCCGGCTGACCGCGCTGGTGATCTTCAACGGAGCCTCGGCCGACCCCAAGGCGTACTTGGCGACCGGCAGGCCCACCCGGCTCACCGCGATCGCCGAGACGGCCGGCGACGACGGCAGGAAGACCGTGCACAAGGAGGTCACCCTCGCCGACCAGCCCGGCGCACAGGACTTCCGCTGGGGCGTGGACGACGTGGTGTCGGTGACGCTGCGGATCGCCGCCGTCCACGCCGGAGCCCAGCCCGACGGCCCCGTCGCCCTGGCCGAGGTGCAGTTCTTCACCAGGCAGGGACGATGACGCTCAGGGCCCAATTGATCGTCCCCGACGACACCGTCGAGCCCGGGGCCTCGGTCACCGCGCAGCTGCTGGTGTGGAACGAGAGCCGCATCGTCGACGCCTACGACCTGACCCTGCTCGGACCGCCGGGGCAGTGGCGCGATCCGCACCTGGGGCAGCTGGCGGTGTACCCGGGCAACCACGAGCGGATCAGCATCCCCCTCACCGTGCCCCGCAGCAGTGACCTCCTGCCGGGCACCCTGGTCTTCGCGGTCAGAGTCTCCTCCGCCCAGAACCCGGCCCGGGCCGCCGTCCCCGAAGCCGAGATCCCGATCGGCGAGTTCCGGGAGGTGGAGCCGCGGCTGACCCGTACCCGGCTGGGCGGACGCTTCTCCGGCTCCAACCTCATCACGCTGACCAACCGCGGCAACACCGCGGTGCACCTGCGGTTGCGTACCGCCCCGGAGGACGCCAAGGCGCCCCTGCGGTCCCGGGTACGCCGCTCCAGGGTCGTGCTGCGCGCCGGCGAGAAGGCCCGTATCGGGGTGCTGCTGCGCGTCACCAGGCCGGTGGGGCTGGGCGAACCCGCCACGTGGGACGTCGGTGTCAGCGCCGAGTGGGACGCGAAGGAGATCCGTCGCGAGACCTTCGCCTTCGAGCAGCGGCCGCTGCTGACCAAGCGGGCGCTGAAGGCACTGACCGCACTGGTCGCGGCCGTGGTGGCCGGGACCGCGCTGTGGCTGTCGCCGGTGGGCGGCGGCGAGCCGAAGGCCCGGACGGTGTCCGCCGACGGCCCCTCCCAGCAGGAGCGGGCCAAGGCCGCCGAGCAGAAGGCCGCCAAGGACGAGGAGCGGAAGCAGCAGGCCGAGGAGAAGAAGCAGCAGGAGAAGCGGAAGGCGGCGGAGGAGGCCAAGGCGCCGAAGCGGAAGCCGTTGCAGCACTCGCTCGTCGTCAAGGCCCAAGACGGCGGCACACAGGACGAGTTCACGGTGGGCAAGGGCTACTGGCTCAAGCTCTCGGCCATTCAGATCACCGCGGCCGGACCGCCCGCCGCCACCTTGACCCTGACCGCCGGCTCCCTGCCGCTCGCGACGATGAACCTGGACAAGGCCAGGGACTTCACGCCCAAGTCGCCCGTCGTCGTCCAGGAAGGCGAGACGGTACGGCTGACCGTCCGGTGCCCCACCGGCGGCACCCGGCCCGCCACCCCGCCCTCCCCGGGCAGCGGTACGGCCCAGGCGCCCACGGACTGCACGGCCATCGCGCTGGTGACCGGCGAGCAGATCCCCAACCGGGGCCCGTTCTCGAAAGACGCCTGACCCGCCGGCGCCCGACCCTGTGCCCCTGACCCGCGAAGGACACCCCACCTCATGAGCGTTGTTCACCGAGTCGACGAGACCCTGAAAGAAGGGCTGCTGCGCGGCCCGCTGCGGGCCGCCAACGCCCAGGTGCTGTTCGAGACCCCGGACTCCGACTGGGCCGCCCGGCGCTCCGGGCCGTGTGTGAACGTCTTCCTGTACGGCATCGAGGAGGACTCCTCACGCACCCAGTCGGGCGGGGTCAGCGTCGTCGACGAACAGGGCGCCGTGGTCGGCTACGGCACCCCGCCACGCTTCTTCCGGCTCCTCTACCTGGTCAGCGTCTGGGCCCAGTCCGTACAGGACGAACACCGCATGCTCGGCACGTTGCTCGAATGGTGTGTCAGGACCGAGGAGCTGACGGTGACCGGGGTGCCGGGCAGGGGAGACCCCGGGGCGCGGCTGTCACTGGGCCTGCGGGAGACGCCCCCGGGAGCCGAGAGTGCCGCCTCGCGCTTGTGGACGAGCCTGGGCACCCCGGCCCGGCCGGTGCTGGACCTCGTGGTGACGGTGCCACTGGGCAGGCCCACGCAGGACACCGGACCGGCCCCCGCCAAGGGACTGGCCCTGAGAGCCCTCCAACTGCCGGATACGGCGCAGCGATCCGGCGATCCGGCGACGACACCGCCCATGAGTGAGCCGGCCCAGCCCGTGCGCCGGCGCAGTATCCAGGAGATGGCATGACCAGCGACCTGCTGCAAGCACGCGTGACCGTACTGGAGGAACGCCTCCTCCAGTACGCGGCACGCGCGGTTGGAACCGGGGAGGCTTTCGCGGGCGACGGGGCCGCGGCGGCCGGCTCCGGCGGCGGAGACGGAGACGGCCCGGACGCGCAGGCTCCGGACGTCCGGCCGACCGGGCGCGAGGCCGACGACGGCGACTTGGGCGACTGCGGTGACTTGGGCGACTGCAGTGAGCCGGGGCACTGCGGCGGAGCGGACTCCCTGGCCCATGTGGAGCGGGAGTTCGGGCTCAGCGGTATCGAGCGTGATCTGCTGGTCGTCTGTGTGCTGCCGGAGCTGAGCACGGTCTGCGGCGCCGCCTGCCGGGTGCTGACCGGTGCGGCACCGGCCTCCCGGCCCACCGTGGCCGTCGCCCTGGGGGTCCTCGGGCTCACCCCGGCCCAGGGCGTCACCCGGGGACTGCTGCGTACCGGCGGTCCGCTGCTCGGTTCCGGCCTGGTGCGGTACGAGAATCCGGAGGCGCCGTACCCCGACCGGCTGCTGCGGGTACCCGACCGCCTGCTGGACTTCCTCGTCGGCGCCCCGCAGCCCGCCTCCGCCACCGGCGGCGGTCCGCTGCGGGTGCTGCCCGACGGCCCCGGCCTCGCCGCCGATGAGGACGTACAGCACCTCGCCGGACTGCTGAGCCGGAGCGGAACCGGAAGCCTGTACGTGCGCGACGATATCGACGGCAGGGCCCTGCCCGCCGCCTGCGCCGCACTGCGCGAACTCGGCCGGGTGCCGCTCCTGGTGGCCCCCGAGGACATCGAGGACGGCCCCGCGGACCTGCCCGCCGTGCTCGCCGAAGCCGTCCTGCAAGCACGGCTGCTGGGCGGCGGCGTGATCGTCCCGGTGTTCACCCCGCCGGACGGGCCCGCCGGGAGCGTACTGCGCGTGGTGCTGCGTACCCTCGAGCGTGCGCGGCTGCCGCTGCTGGTGTACGGCGATGAGGAGTGGGACGCCGAGGCATGGGGGACGGCACCGACGGTGTCGGGGGACGTGTCGGCGGCTTCCCGGGGGGAGTCGGCGGTTTCCCGGGGGGAGGGGAAGGCCGGGGCGCCCGGACGCGAGCCGCTGAACGCGGCCGCGGCCCCGCTCGTCGACCGGGCCAGGCGCACGGCCGCACTGCACGGCGGCACCTTCGGCCCCGACGAGGCCAGATCCCTCGCCCGGCACTGTGCCGCCCGGCACCTGGGCCGGCTGGCGCGGCGCATCCGGCCCCAGGTCGCCTGGGGCGACCTGGTGGTGCCCGAGGCGGTGCGCGAGCGCCTGGACATGCTGGCCTTTCGGATCCGGCACCGCGAACAGGTCCTGGGGGAGTGGCGGTTGCGGCGCGGCGGCGGACGGGGCTGGGGTGCCACGGCGCTGTTCGCGGGTGAGTCGGGCACGGGCAAGACCATGGCGGCCGAGGCTCTGGCCGGGGAATTGGGCGTGGACCTGTTCACCGTCAGCCTGCCGTCGGTCGTCTCGAAGTACATCGGCGAGACGGAGAAGAACCTGGAACGGATCTTCCGTGCGGCCGAGTCGCTGGGCGGCGTCATCCTCTTCGACGAGGCCGACGCGATGTTCGCCAAGCGCGGTGCGGTGCGCGACGCCAACGACCGGTACGCCAACCTGCAGAGCGGCTACCTGCTCCAGCGCCTGGAGGCCTTCGGCGGGCTGGCCGTCCTCACCACCAATCTCCGTTCCCACATGGACGGCGCCTTCACCCGCCGGTTCGACGAGGTCATCGAATTCGACAGCCCCGGACCGGACGTACGCGCCCGGCTGTGGCGGAAGTTCTTGGGGGACACCCTCGCCGACCGCTGTGACATCGACCGGATCGCGACGGAGTTCCCGATCGCCGGAGGCAGCATCCGGGCGAGCGTGGAGACCGCGGCCTTCGCGGCCGCGGCGGCCGGCCGGACGGTGTCGACGGAGGATCTGCTGCATGCCGTTGAGGTCGAGTACCGCAAACAGGGCCGGCTGTTCGACCGGCCCTGAGCCCGGCCGGAGCGGCGGCCGAGCACCGTCGCCGTGCCGCTCCGCACCCCGGGACCGCGGAAGCCGCCTGAAGGCCTGACCTCCCTGAACTCCCTGAACTCCCTGGCCTCCCTGGCCTTCCCGAACTCCCTGGCCTCCCTGACCTCCCCGACCTCCCTGATATCGCCGAGCATTTGTGAACTGAGGAATGCCCATGCTGTCCACCAGGACGTTGGTCAACCGCACCGCCGCCGACTTCATCCACAGACGCGGGGCGCGCATCTTTGCCGGTGCGCAGATGCCACAGCCGGCCGCCCCGATTCCCGCGCGGCCTGTCCCCGGCACCCCGGCAGCCTCGCGTCCGACGGCCTCGCCGGCCGCCGGTACGGATCTGACCGGAGCCCCGCGGATCTCCCTCAGCTCCGCGCTCACCACCGCCGGCCTGTTGCCCGCCCTGGCCGAGGCTCCCGCGGCGGTACCGTCGGCGGCGGGCCCGGACCCGCAGGCCGAGGCCGTCCGGGACCGCGCGCAGATCGCCATCGTGCGGCTGACCGCCCAGCTGGAGGCCCTCGCACAGCAGCGCGGAAACCTTCTGGAGCGGGACCTGGAGCTGGGCTACCGCCTCATGGAATCCACCCCGGACACCGAGACCGAACGGCTCCTGCGGTCCAAGGTCGACGGCATCAAGGGTGCCCTCGCCGAGAACGACACGCTGACCGGTGAGTACGAGTCCCGGCTCGACGACGCCCGGCGCATGTACCGCCTGGCCCTGGCCCGCGCTTGCGGAACGGGACAGGGCCGGGCCCAGGGCCCGGACGCGGCCCTGGCCGTGGTCGGCACGCTGCAGGCCGAGGCTGATATGTCCAGACTCCGCGACCGCAAAGGCGAGTTGACGCGGGAGCGGGCCGTACTCGAAGAGCACATCACGGGCGTGGCTCGGCGACTGGCCGCGGCTACCGGGGACGAAGCGGAAGCCCTGGCCCTGTCCCTGGAAACCGCCCAGTCCGCCCTGCGGGACAACGCGGCCGAATCCGACGTCATCGAATCCACCCTGGAGACCGCCACCCACCGGTACGAGGGCGCACTGCGCGGCACGCCCGGACTCATCGGTGACCCGGCCGCCCGGATCGACCTCGCGGGCCACACCTTCACCGCTCTCTCCTCACCTCTCGAAACCCATCTCACCCAGCTCACCGACCGGCCGGACCTCCGGCTCGCTCCGTCGGCCCGCACCCTCCAGGACGTACGGGAGCCGGAGGAGTTCGCCCCCCGGGCCCAGGCGTGGCTGACCCGGCAGGAGCTGAAGTCCGGCCGGCAGGCGGCCGATCTGCTCGGACCCGCCGCCCTGCGGGCGCTCGGTGACTACGGCGACCCCGTCCTGGAGCCCGTCGGTCTCGCTGCCGCCGCGCCCTCCCGCGAGCTCGTCCAGCAGCGCCTGGCCCGCACCCGTGCCCTGGACGGCGCCGCGGCAGGCGCGGCCCCGGACGCCCCGGCCCCGACGGCGGACACCGCCGGCCCGACGGCCGAGGCCACCGCCCTGCTGGAGGCCGGCGAGGCGTCCGGTCACCACCTCGTCGCCGGGGTCTCGCGGTTGCGCCCGCTGGCAGGACCGGTCTGGACGGTCACCACCGCACCCGGCAGCGTCGGACAGCCCGATCTGGCCCCCGCGGCCAAGGAACAGCGCGCGGACGGCGAGGAGTTCGTGCCGTGGTCCGCCACGGTGGCGTACGACTCCGCGTTCACGCGCTTCTACGCCGAATCCGAGCGGCACGCCGCACTGGCCGACTTCCACCGCATCATCGCCGGGCTGAATTTCGGCGCAGCGGGCACCGTGGTGGGCGGCGAACTCACCAAGGGCACACTCTCCGCGCTCTTCGGCCTGCTGACCGGGGGGATCGAGCGCTTCACCAGTTCGGCCATGAGCAGGCTGTGGAGCCTCTCGCTCGATCTCACGAGCATCACCCTGGCCGGTGGGGGACTGAAGAGCCGTACCGCCGGCGCGATCCTGGACGAGATCCGGGAAGCCCCGTTCGCCTCCTTGTACAAGGGAGTGCAGGAACTGGGCAACAACGTCTGCGCGGTTGCCGCCAAGGCGCAGGACAAGCTGGTGCACCTGCTGGAGAACGCCCCGGAGATCCAGCAGCAGGTCGCGGCGGCGACGGGAAAGCTCGGCCAGGGCTGGGACCGGATCTGCGCCCTCGCGACGAAGGCGCTCGGCATGATGAAGGGAGCACTGAGCGCCCTGAGCGGAAAGCTGACCGCCCTGTGGAACTCACTCCCCGCCCTCCAGGAGAAGCTCTCCGCCGCCTGGACCAGGCTGTCCGAACTGATAGCGAAATCCCCGCACTTCGAGCGGGTCGGGAAGTGGCTGAAGAAGGCCTTCGCCATCTTCCAGGAGAACATCGTCGATCTCCTGAGGAAGCTGCAGAATCTGCCGGATCTCATGCAGGCGCTGTCCGGTCTGGTGAACAGCATCGGCAAGGCGCTGCTGGAGGCCGTTCCGGCCCGGGCACTGAAGGAGGCCATCAAGCTGGCCGGCGAATGGACCGCCAAATGGGGTGGGCAGTTCGCCATGAAACTCACCGGTGGAAAGGAGGGATTCGACCGTACGCTGACGTCCTTCTCGCAGCACCTGGCCGACCTCAAGTCGAGCACGGTCGACTACGCGATGAGCCGCTCCCGCCACGAAGAGCACCGACCCGTCGTCGGACAGCGCCTGGAAACCCGGCGGCCGGTCCTCGCCTTCCGCGACCAGCAAGCCGCGTTCGACTACGCCGTCGACCGGGCCGCCACCGAGCCCGGAGACCGGCATATGGTGGTCACCCAGGTCCATCTCAACGACCGTTCCGGCCGGGACGTCGGTCCCCTGCTGTCCTACTCCCCGCACCACCGTGGCCAGGACGTCCTCCTGCTCCCCGGAGCACGGCTGGAAATCACCGGGACCAGCGTGCTCGACGTAGGCAAGGGCGCCGGCCGGATCGAACTCCTCGCCGCCAAGGAGACCGTCGGCCAAGGCGAGATCGTCGGTACGGACCGCAGGACCACGGGCCTGGAGAACCTCATGTGGCTCACCGCGGCACCCGCGCCGTCGCACGGCGGAGCGGTGCGCAACGCGCTGGAGATCGGCACCCGTGCCCATGCCTTCCATCAGATCGCCCGGTTCGTCATGCGTTACTACGGCGGGCGCGTGGAGAAGTGGGTGGCCGAGGTTCTAGGCGACATCGCCTCGCGGACCTGGCTCGCGGTACGCGACCGCTACGACAGCGAGGAACCCCCGCAGGGCCTGAACATCCTGCGCGGCCAGGCGGCGGCCTGGGCATTCCGCAAGGTCGGCCTCAGTGACGAACTCGCCGTCCTCGTGGAGAACCTGGCGTCCGGTGCCGGCCTCAAGGAATCCCTGGCCAAGGTCCGTGCGCACATGGAGGAACACGGCGCCGGTGACGCCACCCGCACCCAGGCCATCACCAAGGCCATCGCGCTGGCCGAGAAGGCCCTGGACGAATACGAGTACCGCAAGGACAAGGTCCAGCGGAAGAAGAAGGCGGAACGCGCCGCCCTCGTCATCGGGGCCGTGATGGGCGTGATCGAGACCATCCTCAAGCACGGCCCGCAGGCGATGGTGGACACGATGATGGCCGTCAAGGGCCCGGGAGGTGCCGCCCTGCGCGGATTCTTCGCCCACCGTTTCACCGATCAGGGATACGACTTCGTGAGCCGGACCGACGGATACACCGCGGCCGCATTCGGCAGCGCCGCGGCCCAGGGCGTGCGGTGGACACACCGGGCCGCCCGCGGCGTCCGGCAGCTCTACGCCAACCCGTACGTCGGTGGCGCCATGGCCCTGGCGCCCTACGTGGGCGGAGCCCTGACACTCACTCCCTGGTTGGCCCCTTACGCGGCCGACCTGCTCGGCCTGTCGCTCTCGGGCGCTCCGGTCTCGTCCCGCCTGGCCACCACAGCCGGTATCGCCGTCGCCGCCGCCAAGGGAATGCAGAAGCTGGGCAACACCCAGCCCATGCAGAGATTCGCCGGACTGGGAGACGACGCGGTGAAGGACCTGGCCGGCCTGGCTGGTGGCGCGGGCGCCGGAATCGGTGCCGGAGCGGTCGGCGTCCTGGAATGGCTCTCCGCATGGAACCACCCGCCGGCGACGGCGACAACGACGAACTGACGGCGCTCATCACCCCCGCGTGTGCCGGCGGGCCTGCCGCGGCCCGGTGGACCGGGCCAAGTGGTCCCGCAGGCGGGCGTGGCGGAACTGGTACACCCCACCGGCCTGGCGGAGCACACCGCGTCGGTGGGCATCGGCGAGGAACCTCATCAGCCGCCACGGCTGATGACCGTGCAGGGCCAGCCACATCCGGCTGAACACCAACGAGCCCCAGGCCCGGGACATCATGCTCTGCAGCCCCACCGAGAGTCCGAACAGGAGCCCCAGCACGACACCGAACCCGAGCCGGTGCATGGGCGGGAGCAGCACGCCGCCCGAGACGGTGCCCCCGACGAGGTAGGCCGGCACACCCACGCGCCCATAGGCGATCCCGCCCGCCACCGCGCCGGCGGCCGCGCCCGCGATGCCGTACGTGGGGGAGAAGGAGAGACCGAGGGCCAGTGGCACGGCGAACCCGGCCGCGAGGTCGTCGGCGAAGAAGGAGGCCCCGTACGCGAACCCCAGGGAGATCGCGTACGACAGCCCGAACGCGAGTGTCGCGGTACGGTCCTGCCGCAGTGCGACGGACGGGCTGGACACCCGGGCGGCGTCGGCCGGCGTGTTCAGCCATACGTGCAGTCCGAACGCGAGCCCGAAGGCGAGCTGACCCACGATCATCGCGCCGCCCTGGAAATCGAAGCCGAGGCCGAGTACCAGTCCGGTCGCGAGGCCGACGGTGAACCGGCGCAGGAAGGGCATCGCGGTCCCGCGGAACCGCAGCTCGACATGCGCCGGCCCGCGCTGCCGTCCCAGGCCGTAGGCGATGGCGACGGTGGTTCCGTACGCGATGCCATAGGCGAGCCCGGCGGCGGGACCGGCCGCGAGGTGCCCCACGAGCCCGCAGACGAGCCCGGCCAGGCATCCGGCCCACAGTCCCCGCGTCAGCCGGGGAACGCCCCGCGGCATCTGCCACCAGGCCAGGTCATGGGTGTCGAGCCGGACCAGGTGGCGGGCGAGCCACCCCAGCCAGGCCTGGGCTTGTTCCGGCGTACAGCGGAGCTGGGCCGGGCCCGGCGAGGAGTCGGAAGCAGCCCGTTGGTACGAGTACGAGTCCGAGTAGGGGGAGGAGAAGGTGGCGGGGACGAACGCGTCGAGCAGGTGCTCTTCCAGGGCGGCCGGGTCGGCGAACCTGCCGTCGAAGAGGTCGAGGGGATCGGCACGGGTGTCGCTGTAGGCGGCGCGGGCCAATGAGGTCATCAGCGGGGTGGAGAGCACCGTCATCACCGTGCGCGCGGCGGGTCGGTCCGGGTGCTCCCGCAGGTACTCAAGTGCCGGTTGCCACTTGGTCGTTGGTGCGCCTGTGCCCTGTCGGGGCATCCGGCGGGCGGTGCGCGGCAGGTAGTCCTCCAGATCGTCCAGACTCAGCCCCTGCAGCTCGACCACCGCCGCGGCGGTGAACACACCGGCCGCCCGCACGGTGTCCCGGTACTCGTCCGTGCGGCAGGTCAGCACCACGGGGGTGTCGCGGTCGAGGGCGGCGTTGAGGCGTCGCATCGCGTCGGCACGCAGCGGTTCGGCAATCTCGTCGAGTCCGTCGAGCACGGGCAGCAGGCGTCCCGCGCGCACCAGTTCCCAGGCCCAGGTGGAGCCGGACGGGGCGGGGGCGCCGAGGGCGGGGTAGTCGGTGGCGAGTCGTTCGGACATCCACGTGTGCAGGCTCTGCTGCCCCGGATGCCACGAGAGCAACGGAAAGATCGCCGGAACCGGGTCCTGCGGCTGACGGCTTCTGAGCAGGTCCAGCGTGAGGCGCAACGTCAGCACCGTCTTGCCCGCGCCGGGCTTGCCGAGCACCACCAGCCGCCCCGACGGAATCCGCCTGAAGACGTCGGCCACCTGCTCCAGCCGGCCATCGGGGTTCACCGTGGCCGCGGTGGCGGACCGCCCGCTCAGGCCGGCCCAGTGGTCGGCGACCGCCTCCTCCGCGGCGGTCCAGCGAACGGCGAGCGGGAACGGATCGTGCAGTCGGCGCAGCCTCTCCTCCTCACGCCACTGGCCTCGTACGGACAGCGCCAGATCCTCCGCCGCCTGGTCCAACTGCGGTGTGAGGCCCGGGGCGGGCCGTTGGGCACGGGGCGTGAGGCTGAGGAGCAGACTGATGAGAGCGACGAAGAAGCCCAGGACACTGGTCCACTTGACGACCTCGTCGAGATTCTTCATCAGCACGAAGAGCAGGGCCGTGCCCACCAGGACGGCACTCCACACGGCCTTCGTCCATCCTGGGGTCCACCGCAGCACAGACACCCCGCTTCACGTCGTCGTCAAGGCCACTGCCAAGGCCACCGGCTGCCTGTCGTGTGCCTGTCGTGGAAGATCGTGGCCGCCACGAAGGCCGTAGGTGAGCTTGTTGCAGCAGGACGCGGGGTGAGAGGCGTTCGCTGAACTGTCATGCTTTCCAGTGAAGTTGAGCATGTCGGCGCAGAGCGCGGGGCGGCACAGCAGTGCGGGGCGGCACAGCAGCGCGGGTGAGTGGTGGCCGGCGCTCAGGGCCCTGTCCCACAAGCGTCCGCCCAACAGGATTTCACCGGCGCTTCAACCCCCACGGCCACAGTTGGTGCGTCAGCCTCCATCCGACTGACTTCGTCCGTGCGGTCCATGCCGCGCAAACAGTGAGGAGAACCGGTGAAATCGACCCTCGACGGCCGGCGACTGACGGCCTTATGCGGCACGGCGATGGCGACTGTGGTGGCGCTCGCGGGCACGGCCCCGGCCCAGGCCGCATCGGCCGGCGATCACGCCGCCACCCAGAAGGCGCTCAACTCCTTCCAGGCGCAGACCGGTCCGGGAGCGGCGGTCTACGCCGGTGACCGCACCGGCTCATGGCACCTCGGCGCCGGCACCGGCACCGTCAACACCCACCAGCCCATCCAGCCCACCCAGCACTTCCGCGCCGGCAGCCAGACCAAGACGTTCACCGCGGCCGTGGTCCTGCAACTGGCCGAAGAGCAGAAGGTCTCCCTCGACGCGCCGATCGGGCGGTACCTGCCGGGGGTGGTCGACGGCAACGGCTACGACGGCAACAAGATCACCGTCCGGCAGCTCCTCCAGCACACCAGCGGCATCCCCACCAACCGCCGGCCACAGGCGAAGCCCGGCCCAGACGGCTCCTACACCCTGGCCGAGGTGGTACGCGACGGACTGCGCCTCGCCCCGGCCTCGGCACCCGGGGCCGCCTGGCACTACTCCAACACCAACTTCGAAATCCTCGGGATGCTCATCGAGCGGATCACCGGTATGCCGGTCGGTGAGGCGCTCACCCGCCGGATCATCGAGCCGCTCGGCCTGAAACAGACCACCTTCCCCAAGCCGGGCGACCGGTCGCTCCCCGCCCCGTACGTCCACGGCTACAAGGGCGGCCGCCTCGGCCCGGTCTTCCTCTGGGTCGACGCGAGTTCGGATCTGGAACCCTCCGTGTTCAGCAGCGCGGGGGCGATGATCTCGACACTCCAGGACCTCACCGCCTTCGACCAGGCGCTCCTCAGCGGCAAGATCGTCTCCCCGGAGAGTCTGGCCCTGATGCGGACCACCGTGCCGGTCGGCGAGCGCGACGGCTACGGCCTCGGCCTGAGCAGCCACACCCTGCCCTGCGGCGGTACGGCGTGGGGACACAGCGGCTCGGTGCCCGGCTACGTCTCGATGACACTGGTCACCCCCGACGGCCGTCACGCGTCGGTGCTGACCAACACGCAGATGGAGTCCCCGAAGCTGGTCGACGTGCTCGATTCGGCGCTGTGTGAGTAACCGTGCCGTGTGAGAACCAGGGCGGGGGTGAGCTTCTTCCGGACGCCTGGCGGCGAGGCCGTACGGCTCCTCGTGGCTGTCGCCGAGCCGCGCGTCCGTCGGGGCGGCGCGGGCGGCGGGCTCGTACCGGCCGTCCGGGGGCTCGCCGGGCCGGGCCCGTGGGCCGGGTGGGTGAACGGCCCGGCTCCCGCGCGCGTCTCCTTGTTCCGCCGCCGGGACGGGGCAAGGCTCACCGCGCGCATGCGCTGCGAGCGGCCGGGGCGCCGCTCCGGCGCGTCGCCGGGCGGGTGCAGGCCATGCCCGGCGGACGCAGCCCTGCCTGACGACGTCGACTGGAGCCCGCGTGGCAGCCCACCCCCCTCCTCCGCAGAGTGACGCCGCCGCACCGGAGTCGTATGACGCCGAAGTGCCGGCACACAGCAACAGACCCGGCAGCGTGGCGGTCAAGTGGCTGACCACCACCGACCACAAGACCATCGGCACGCTCTATCTGCTCACCTCGTTCGGGCTCTTCTGCGTCGGTGGTCTGATGGCACTGGTCATGCGGGCCGAGCTGGCCCGCCCCGGCATGCAGATCATGTCGATGGAGCAGTTCAACCAGGCGTTCACGATGCACGGCACGATCATGCTGCTGATGTTCGCGACGCCGCTGTTCGCCGGTTTCGCGAACTGGATCATGCCGCTGCAGATCGGCGCGCCGGATGTCGCCTTTCCCCGGCTGAATATGTTCGCCTACTGGCTGTACCTCTTCGGCTCGCTGATCGCGCTGGCCGGCTTCCTCACCCCGCAGGGCGCGGCCGACTTCGGCTGGTTCGCCTACTCCCCGCTGTCGGGCGCGGTCCGCTCCCCGGGCGTCGGTGCCGACCTGTGGATCATGGGTCTGGCCTTCTCCGGCTTCGGCACGATCCTCGGTTCGGTCAACTTCATCACCACCATCCTCTGCATGCGCACGCCCGGCATGACGATGTTCCGGATGCCGATCTTCTGCTGGACGGTCCTGCTGACCGGTGTACTGGTCCTGCTGGCCTTCCCGGTGCTGGCGGCCGCGCTCCTCGGCCTGGAGGCGGACCGCAAGTTCGGCGCGCACATCTTCGACGCGGCCAACGGCGGCGCACTCCTGTGGCAGCACCTCTTCTGGTTCTTCGGACACCCGGAGGTGTACATCATCGCCCTGCCGTTCTTCGGCATCATCTCCGAGGTGGTCCCGGTCTTCTGCCGGAAGCCGATGTTCGGCTACATCGGCCTGATCGCGGCGACGATTTCGATCGCCGGACTCTCGATCACCGTCTGGGCCCACCATATGTTCGTGACCGGGGCCGTTCTGCTGCCGTTCTTCTCCTTCATGACGTTCCTGATCGCCGTCCCGACCGGTGTGAAGTTCTTCAACTGGATCGGCACGATGTGGAAGGGCTCACTGTCCTTCGAGACGCCGATGCTGTGGGCCATCGGCTTCCTCGTGACGTTCCTCTTCGGCGGCCTGACCGGCATCATCCTGGCGTCGCCGCCGATGGACTTCCACGTCTCGGACTCGTACTTCGTCGTGGCCCACTTCCACTACGTGGTGTTCGGCACCGTCGTCTTCGCGATGTTCGCCGGCTTCCACTTCTGGTGGCCGAAGTTCACCGGCAGGATGCTCGACGAGCGGCTCGGGAAGATCACCTTCTGGTCGCTGTTCATCGGCTTCCACGGCACGTTCCTCGTCCAGCACTGGCTCGGCGCCGAGGGCATGCCGCGCCGTTACGCCGACTACCTCGCGTCCGACGGCTTCACCACCCTCAACACCGTCTCCACCATCGCGTCATTCGTGCTGGGCCTGTCCTTCCTGCCGTTCCTCTACAACGCCTGGAAGACCGCGAAGTACGGCGAGAAGGTCACCGTCGACGACCCGTGGGGCTACGGGCGCTCGCTGGAGTGGGCGACGTCCTGCCCGCCGCCGCGGCACAACTTCCTCACCATGCCGCGCATTCGCTCCGAATCCCCGGCGTTCGACCTGCACCACCCCGACATCGCCGCACTCGCCCCCGGCCACGCGCCGGTGTCCACCGAAACCGGGAGGTGAACGGCGGTGGTGGCCCGGGAGACCGAGGAGGGCCTGCGCCGGCTGGACGGCTACCTGTGCTGGCAGGCCGAACTGAGCGACGCGCGCCGGGAAGCCCAGACCTTCTGCCGCCAGTTCCCCTGGCTCACCGCCGGCGAACGGGAAGAACTGGAGTCCCGGTACGCGGCCGCACGCACCGAGGTGAGCGAGCGGATGATCCGGCGGATCGCGCGGCGGTGCGAGGAGGTGCGCACGGAGTACGAGGAGCGGTACCGCCTGCTGCGCCTGCGCCTGCGCGTGCTCGCCACCGCCGCGGCCGTGGTGTCGGCGGCCTGTCTGCTGCTCACCTGCCTGGCGTTCGGACTGCCCCGGCCCTGAGACCCGCTACCCGACGGAGGACTGATCACCGTGCCAGACCGCCCCGACCGCCCCGACCGCCCCGACCGCCCCGACCGCCCCGACCGCCCCGACCGGCCAGACCAACCAGACCGACCGGTCCGACCCGATACCGGCCCCCAGGTCTTCGCCTTCACCTGCGGCGACTGCGGCGCGACCTGGGAGGAGACCCTCCAAATCGCGGTGCGCGCCCAGGCTGCCGGGCCGTCCGGGCAGCGCACATGGGAGTACGTCGACGAGGAGGGGCGAGCGCTCGGCGTGCGGCTGGCCGACACGGTCTGCCCCAGGTGCGGCAGCCGGCGCACCCACGCCCTGGCGCCCGAACTCGCCGACCACGCGCGCGCCGCCGAACACACCGGACCGGCACACCACCCGCACCACCCCCACCACCCGCACATGCCGCACCTGCGCCACTCCGCACCGCCGGACGAACAGGGCGACTCCCGCTCCGGCTGAGGCGTGCGCCGGCCGTCACCGCGGTGGCCGGGTCAGGCGGTGGAGGCAGCGGCGGGCGAGGTCGCTCAGCGACGTGCTGTTGACGATCTCCAGCATGGGGAGGTCGCAGTGGAGCCGCTGCTGGAGGGCGCTCATGAGTTCCGCGCCCATCAGGGAGTCGAGTCCGAGCTGTGTCAGCGGCCGGTCCGGCGGTAGTCGGTCGGTGGTTGTCTGCAGGATGTTCGCGAGGGTGTGGGTGAGGGCGTCGGTGAGCAGGGCGATGGCGGTTTCGGGTGGGGTGGTGGCCAGTTGCCGGAGCAGTGTGTCGTCGGTCCTGCCGTCCGTGGCGTCCGGTGGCAGGAGGGGGGAGAAGCGAGGAGCCGAGAGGGCTGGGCCGAGGTGGCGGACGCGGCTCCAGTCGACTTCCGCCAGGGTGGCCACGTCTGCGCCGCTGGGCAGGAGGGAGCCGAGGAGGTGCAGGAGTTCGGCCGCGGGCAAGGGGGGAAGCCCGAGCGTGTGCAGGTAGGCGGCCATGTCGTGGCGTGCCACGTGGCCGGTGTCGGCCACGGGTCCCCAGCCGACGGCCAGCGCCGGGAGCCCTGCCCGCCGGCGGGCCCGCGTCAGGGCTTCCAGGAATACGTTGGCGGCCACGTAGTTGCTTTGGTGGAGGTTGCCGATCAGTCCGGTGACGGAGGAGTGCAGGAGGAACAGCGTCAGGTCGCGGTGGCGGGTCAGCTCGTCCAGGACGGCTGCGCCCGTCGCTTTGGGGGCCAGCACGCGCCGGAGGCGTTCGTCGGTGAGCTCCGCCAGGGGCACGTCGTCGAAGACCGCGGCCGCGTGGACGACGCCGCGCAGGGGGTGTTCCCGGGTTTCGACGGTGTCCAGGACCGCGCGCATGGCGGCCATGTCGGAGACGTCCGCGGCGTGGAGGGTGAAGTGCACGCCTGCGCTGCGGAGTTCGTCGAGGAGTGCCGGCGCCTCGGGGGTGTCCGCGCCGCGCCGGCCGACCAGTGCCAGGTGATGCGCTCCCCGCCGGGTGAGCCAGCGCGCGGTGGCCGCGCCGAATCCGCACAGTCTGCCGGTGACGAGGTACGTGGCCTGTGGATCCATGGCCATGGGCGTGGGGTGGTGCTCCAGGTGTGGTGGCGGGTCGAGGGAGATGACGACTTTGCCGATGTGGCGTGAGTGCTGAAGGGCTTCGCAGGCGTCGGTGATCCGGTCGGCGGGGTAGACGTGGTGCAGGATGGGCCGGTAGGTGCCGTCGTGTACCCGTTTGGTGAACTCGGGCCGTTGCTCGCTCGCGATCTCTGGGTGGTGGGTGGGGAGTTCATTGATGTCGCCCACTGCCGACATGGTGAGGTTGTTGAGAAAGGCACGGAGCAGGAGCCGGCTGTTGCCGTACAGGTCGCGCTTGCCCAGTTCGATGAACCGGCCGCCGCTGCGCAGCGCCTCCAGGCCGCGGCTGATGGCCTCACCCGCCAGGGAGTTGAGGACGACATCGACCCCCTGGCCGCCCGTGAGGCCCCTTACCTGGTGGGCGAATTCCAGGGAGTGCGAGTCCAGGACGTGCCGGACGCCGAGCAGCCGCAGCAGATCCCGTTTGGCGGGGGTGCCCGCGGTGGCGACGACGTGGGCGCCCGCGTGCGCGGCGTAGTGGAGCGCGGCCAGGCCCACGCCGTCGGCCGCTCCGTGGACCAGGACCGTTTCGCCGGGCGCGAGGCGGGCGAGCCGGTGCAGGCTGTGGTGGACGGTGAGATAGACGGCGGGCAGGGGCGTGGCCTGACGGAAGTCCATGCCGTCGGGGATGTGGCCGACCAGGGTGGCCTGGATGGTGGCGTGGGAGCGCAGTGTGCCGGAGCCGAAGCCGAATACCCGGTCTCCCACGGTGAACCCGGTGACCCGGGAGCCGACTTCGGCGACCACACCGGCGCACTCCAGGCCGAGGGCCCGGAGTCACCGTCCCGGCCTGCCGTGTCCTCCTCGCCGGTCACGGTGAGGTTCGGGGCGGTGAGCGGGATGAGGCCGAGGGCCTGGAGGACGTCACGGTAGTTGAGCGCTGCCGCGTGTACGGAGATGAGTACCTCGTCCGGCTCCGGGCGGGGGATCCCGGCCGGCACCCACGCCAGTCGGTAGGTGCGTCCGGGGTCGCGCAGGCGCAGGGCGAAGGAGGTTCCTTCCGATGCCTGCTCGGTGGTGGTGAGGGTGGGGCGTGCGTGGATCCGGGGTACGAAGCGGCCGCAGCGGGTGAGGAGGAATTCATCCTCGGTGGTGGGGTCGGTCAGTTCCGCGGCCAGTCGGGCGGCGTCCGTCTCGGGCTGGTCGCCGCGTTCCCACGAGATGCGCCGGACGGTGAGGTGGGGGTGTTCGGTGCCAAGGCACCGTCCCATGCCCCAGACTGTCGCGGCTTCGGGAGCCAGCGGGCGTTCGGGGGCCGGCAGCGCGCCGGTCGGGGGCGTGATCAGCCACAGGGTGATGTCGTCCGGTCCTTCGGCGGCGGTGGCCAGGGCGCGCAGTGTCATGAGGCGGTGGACGGTGCGGTCCATGTCCAGGCGGGGCTGGGCGTCCGTCTCCTCACCGAGCAGGAGAACGACTCCGAGCGGCCCGGGCCGTCGGCCGAGCAGGGCCGGCCACTCGATGGGGTCGGTGCCGAGCGCGGTACGGCACACCCGCGCGGCGTCCTCAGCGTCGCCCAGCTGCCGGGCGAGCACGTCCGCGAGCGGAGCGTGTGCGGGCTCCGCGGCGATGATCCAGGCACCCGCCGCCTCGTTCTCCTCGTCGGACGGGGATGCTGCCGCCCCGACCCGGTGCGTGGGCGATCGCCTGCGGTGCGGCCGCCGCGCCAGGAGCACGGAGGCTGCTCCTTCGGACTCCTGGGAGGGGGAACCGTCGGCGCCGGATCCGGCCTGCTCCAGGGCGACGATGTCGTCGTAGCCGGCCTGTGTCAGGGCGCGTGTCCACGCGTCGGCGGACAGCAGCGGTCCGTCGGGTCGCAGGCCGGTGTCGTGCTGCCGCCAGAAATCAGGCAGGAGTCCGGAGAGCAGGGCTGTCGTGGAGGGGTCGTGGGTCTCGGTGGCAAGGAGGTGCCCGCTGTCCGCGAGGAGCCGGGCGAGGTGGCCGAGGGTGTGGTCGAGGTCATCGGCGGTGTGCAGCGCGTGGTCGGCGACCACGATGTCGAACCCCGCCTCGGGCAGCCCCTGCGCCACGGGGTCCTGGTCGAGGTCCAGGGTGCGGTAGTCGACGAAGTCATAGGTACCAAAGCGCCGTCGGGCTCGCGGGAGGCAGGCGTCGGAGAGGCCGGTGTACAGGTAGTGCGTGCGCTCGGGTGGCAGGACGGGCAGGAGGAGTGCGGTGGTCCCGCCGCTTCCTGCACCGACCTCCAGGACCCGCAAGGGCCGGTCGGCGGGCCAGGCACGGACGAGGGCCGCCAGGGCGGTACGGGCCGCTCGGGCGCCGAACCAGAACATGCCGCCTTCCGCGTAGAGCTCCTCCAGCAGGGACCGGTTGGTCTCGGCGAGCAGCACATCAGCCGGATCGCGGGTGCCGCGCAGCACTTCGGGCAGCTGCCTGCCGCAGGTGCCGAGGAGGGTGAGTTCCACGGCGAGACCCGGATGGCGTCGGGTGAGTTCCTGAAATCTTGCCTGTGGTGCCGGGGCCCGTAGCAGCCGCCATCGGCGAGCGTCCCCGCACCCCTCCACCGTGGCGAGCCCGTGGCCTCGCGCCGCCTCCAGCAGCACCCCGAGCAGTTTCGTGTACGAGGGCAGCACACCCGCGCCGATCAGGTCCGCCACGGTGAAGGGTGCCGCCGAGGCAGCGGGCGCCATGCCGGCCAGGGCGGCCGCGCCGAAGTGGGCTGTCAGTTCCCGTGCCGCACCCATGACCTGGCCGCGGTCTGCCAGGTGCGCGGCCGAACGCAGCTTGTGCAGGGCCGGTTCGCACTCGCGGGCGACAGCGGTGGGATGGGGCAGGGGGCTGGGGCCGAGGTCCTGGCCGGGGCGGGGAGCGGCGCGCAGGACGGTGAGGTGGTGGAGCGCACCCGTCGTCCGGGGCCTGCCGACCCGCCGCAGCCGCACCCCTTCGAGCAGGAGGCATACCCGGCCGTCGGGGTCCAGGACGGCCAGGTCCAGCAGCGACTCCCGTCCGGAGCGGGCCCGCAGACGCGCGTGGAAGTGTCCGGTGCCGGGCAGTGACTGCCAGGCGCGCACCCGGTCGATGGACGCGGGGAGGTGCGGCACGCCCTGAGCGGTCAGGTCCTCCAGCAGGACGAGACCCGTCTGGACGGCCCCGTCCAGCAGGGCCGGGTGAGCCTCGTAGTCGGCGAGCCCGGTCCTGGTGGTGTAGTGCGCCAGGCACTGAGCGCGGCCGACCAGAAGATCTTCGCTCAGCACCAGGAAGTCCGGCCCGTAGCGGACACCCACGCGCTCGATACCGCGGTGGAAGTCCTGCGCGGCCACCCGCCCATTCAGCCCGGCCGCTGCCCGGTCGACGTCGAGGTGCTCGGGCCGGGGCCCGAGCAGCCTCCTGACCCGCCCTCGGGCGTGCTCCTGCCATGCCTCGGTGCCCTCGCCGCGGCTGGCGATCCGGACCAGGCCGTCCTCCGCCGACAGCGTGGTCTGGAGGTGGACCTCCCGGTCGTCGTCGAAGGGCAGCACCAGTGCGTGCGGGATCGTCAGGTCAGTGATCTCCACCGTGCTGTTTCCCACCCTGCGACCGGCGGCCAGCGCCATCTCCACGAACCCCGTGGCGGGCATGAGCACGGCATCAGCAATCCGGTGGCCTGCCAGCCAGGGCACGCGGACCGGGTCGAACACGCCATGCCAGGTGGGTTCGGCCACCGCCGCGCGTTCGCCGAGCAGAGGGTGGTCGACGGTGCCGTCGCCGCAGCGGCGCACCCAGGACCCGGGGCCACCGTTCCAGTGGCGCTCGCGCTCCCAGGGATACGCGGGCAGCCCCATCACGCGGCCGGGCCGGGGGAAGAAGACGTCCATGTCTGCCTGGGCGTTCGCAGCCAGCAGATGGCCCATCGCGGCACGGATCGCGGTCGGCCCGGGAACGTCCCGGTTCAGGGTGGGCACGACGGTGACCGGAGCGGAGCGCCGCTCACCGGATGCCAGCCGCCGCAGATAGCCGCTGAGTACCGGATGCGGTCCGACCTCGACGAAGATGTCGCAGTCCCGTTCGCGGCGCCGGCCGACGGCGCCGGCGAACAGAACGGGGTGACGCAGGTTGCGCCACCAGTACACGGCGTCCATTTCCCGCCCGGTCAGCACCGTCCCGGTGGTGGCCGACGCGTACGGCGTATGGGCCCGCTGCGGCTTCAGCCCGGCCAGCTCCTCCAGCAGGTCCTCCTTCAGACCGTCCATGGCGTGGCTGTGGAAGGCGTACTCCAGGCCCAGGTCCTGGAAGTGGACGCCGTGCTGCCGCAGGCTTCGGCCCAGCGTGGCAAGGGCGGCCCGGTCTCCGCTGACGGTCACATCCCGGGCGGTGTTCACCCCGGCGATCTCCAGCCGCCCCGCATACGGCTCCAGCAGCGACCGGGCCCTTTCCTCGGCCACGCCGACCGCCGCCATACCCCAGTCACCTGCCGTGGTCGCCTGTGACCGGGAGCGTGCCACCACCACCCGGGCCGCCGCGTCCAGTTCGAGTACGCCGGCGGCCCAGGCGGCCGCCATCTCGCCGCAGCTGTGCCCGGCCACCGCGGCCGGCCGCACGCCGTGCGCCCCCAGCGTCGCGGCCACGCCCACCTGTACGGCGAACAGCAGCGGCTGGGCGACATCGGTGGTCTGCGGCCGCCGAGATCCGGCGTCAGCAGCCAGTTCGTCCCGTACCGACCAGCCCAGCAGCGGGCGCAGCGCGTCGTCCGCGTCGGCCACCGCCGCCCGGAAGACGGGATCCGCCGCCAGCAGGTCCGCCCCCATCCCGGGCCACTGCGACCCATTGCCGGAGAAGACCAGCGCGACCCTCCCCCGCTCGGCGGCGACTACCGGCCCACCCGCTGCCTGCTGCTCTCCATCGGCCAGCCGGTGCAGGAGGGGTGACGCCTCGGCCGGACTGTCGGCCAGCACGGCCGCCCGGTGCTCGTGGTGGCCGCGTCGGCGGCAGGCGGTGTACGCCACGTCGTAGTAGTCCCGTGCCCCGCAGCCGGCCAGCCGCTCGGCCATCCGGCGGGCCGCGGTGGCCACCGCCCCGGGGGTACGGGCCGAGACGACGACGGGCAGCGGTCCCGCAACGCTAGGAGAAGCGGTGGGCCGGGCCTGTTCGGGGCCCGGGGCCAGGACGACGTGGGCGTTCGCACCGCCGAAGCCGAAGGAGTTCACACCGGCCACCGAGCGTCCGGCGGGTGGCACTTCCAGCGGACGGGCCTCGGTAACCGGCATGAGTCCCAGCTCATCGAAGTCGATCTGTGGGTTGAGCGGCAGCGCGTGGAGGTTCGCGGGCACCTGCCCGTGCCGGAGTACCAGCATCGCCTTGAACATCCCCGCCATGCCGGAGGCCGGTTCCAGGTGGCCCAGTTGGCTCTTGACCGAGCCCACGGGGAGCAACCGGCCGGATGCCCGCCGGGTGCCGAGGGCCTGCCCGACCGCGCGGCACTCGGTGGGATCCCCGGTCGGCGTCCCTGTTCCGTGCATCTCCAGGTAGGCCACTTCGTCGGCCTCGACGCCCGCCTCTTCGTACACCGTGCGCAGGAGCGCCTCCTGGGCCTGCGGACTGGGCTGAGCCAGTCCCGGCGTGCGCCCGTCGGTGTTGACGGCGCTGCCGAGGATGACCGCGTGGACGCGGTCGCCGTCGGTCAGTGCACGGGACAGCGGCTTGAGGATCACCAGCCCCCCCGCCCTCGGCCCGTACTAGCCGTCGGCCGCCGCGGAGAACGTATGGCAATACCCGGTGGGGGACGGCATGGACGCCTTGGCGAACCCGAGGAACTCGAAGGGGCTCAGCAGCAGATGCACACCGCCTGCCAGCGCCACCGCGCAGCGCCCCGTGCGCACCGCCTCGCAGGCGTGGTGCACCAGGGCGGAGGAGCAGGCGGTGTCGACCGCGAGGCTCGGTCCGTGGAGGTCCAGGAAGTACGAGACCCGGTTGGCGACGTTCGACGTGGCGCCGCCCGTCATCGTGTAGGCGTCGGTCGTCCGCTCCTCCAGTCCCTGCATCACTCCGTAGGACGGGCTGGAGACGCCCGCGTACACCGCCGTGTCGGAGCCGGCGAGGGATGCCGCCGCGATGCCCGCGTCGTCCAGGGCTTCGACCGCCATCTCCAGGAAGAGCCGCTGCTGCGGGTCCATGCCCCCGGCCTCGCGCGGAGATACCGAAGTACCCGGCGTCGAAGCCGTGGACGTCGTCGAGGAAGCCTCCCTTGACGGTATAGGTCTTCCCCGAGCGCCAGGGGGCTTCGGCGTCGAGCCAGCGGGCCGGGTCGAACCGCTCCGCCGGCACCTCGCCCACCAGATCCCGCCCCTCGACGAGCGCGGACCACAGCCCGTCCAGCGTGGTGATCCCGCCCGGTAGCCGACAGGGGCTCCCGGCCCCGAACCGTCCGGAGAGCACGCGCTCAGCACGCGCGGACTCCGCAGCCGGACTGCCGTAGCCCCCGATGGACAGGCGGTCGACCACACCCCAACCGAGGACACCACAGCACACAAGAAGAACGGCCCTCGCCGCGATCACCGCGCGACGATGACGCTGAATCCATGCGCTGTACCACCTGCCGAGAACTCCGGGACCCGGTCCGCCGCCCCATCGCCGCATACCGTCACACCTCGCCGCACCTCGCCACCGAACGGGTTCCGCCCCCAGCCCCCAGCGCCGAGAGGCCGTCGGTACTCTCCAGACTTTCCAGATCCCCAAGCCATGTTGCCGACTGCCCGAGGGCGCATTGCGCAAGAGATGGGCGTGCGTCACCCCCTGGCCGGCTTATCCGGCGAGGGCTTCCTCGGGGGGAGCGGATGCCGTGTCCGGGCCGGGCGCGGTGCGCCGGGTGCGGGTCAGGTACCGGACGAGGGCCGCGCCGAGCAGGGCGAGGGCGCCTGCGGTGAGGGCGAGGGTGTTGTGGCCGGCGGCGAAGGCCGCGTGCAGGGTGTGTTCCAGGCCGGGGCGTTGGCCGGCCGGTGCGTGTGTCACGAGCGTGTCGGCGCCGCCGCCGGTCAGGGTCTGGGCCGTCCCGCTCGCGTCGGCCACCTTGCCGTGCAGGGAGCCGGTCGTGGCGGAGACGGCCAGGGTGCCGAACACGGCGACGCCGAGGGCGTAGCCGAGCTGTTCGCAGGTGCTGTACGTGCCGCTGGCCATGCCCGCGCGCTCGGCGGGGACCGAGCCGAGGGCGAGCGAGGCCGCGACCTGGAAGACCAGGCCCATGCCGATCCCGCTTAGGATCAGGCCGCCAATCAGGGCCGGCCAGCCGGAGGCGGGGGTGAGGAACCCTTCGGCACCGACGCCCAGCCCGGACAGGACGAGGCCGAGTGTGGCACCCAGGCGCGGGGAGGGCTTGGGCATCAGTCTGCCGCTGGCCACCGCCACCAGGCCCGCGGCCACGGCGTGGGGGATGAGGACCAGGCCGGAGCCGATCGGGCTCAGATGCTGGACGGACTGCAGCCATAGAGAGGTGTAGGGCAGGATCCCGTACACCGCGCCCTCGCCGATGGCGATGGTGAGCATGGCCGCGGTGAACGCCGGGCGGCGGAACAGCGTCAGGTCCAACAGCGGATGCCTACCGCGCCGCTGCACCGGCACGAACACCGCGAGCGCGAGCACCGCGACGCCCAGCGGCACCAGCGTATGGGGGGACGTCCAGCCCTGGGCGTGTGCCTCGGTCACGGCGTAGACGAAACCGCCCGCACCGAGGGCGAACAGCACCAGGCCCGGCACGTCCAGCCGCCGCGAGGCATCCCGCCTCGGCGTGGAGCGGGGGATATGACGGAAGGTCAGGGCCAGTGCGAGGACGGTGAGAGGCACGTTGACGTAGAAGATCCACCGCCAGTCGAGGGCCTGGATGAGCAGGCCGCCCAGGACCGGAGCGAGCGCGGAGGCGCTGGCGGCGACCGCCGCCCAGGCCCCGAAGGCCGGCGCCAGGCGGCGCCCCGAGTACAGGGTGCCGATCAGCGACAGGGTGGTGGTGAACATCGCCGCCGCGCCCAGTCCCTGCACGATGCGGGCGACGATCAGCCAGCCCATGCCGGGCGAGAGCGCGCAGGCAACCGAGGCCAGGGCGAAGACGACCAGCCCACCCGCGTACATCCGCCGCCGGCCGTGCAGGTCGGCGAGCATTCCGGCGCCCAGCAGCGCCGCGGCCACCGCGAGCGCGTAGCCGTCGGCCGCCCATTGCAGCTGCGACAGCGACGCCCCCAGCGACCGAGACATCGACGGCAGCGCGACCAGCACGATGGTCACGTCGATCAGCAGCATGAACGTGCCCAGACAGATGGCGACCAAGGGTCCCCAGATACGCATGACGAGAACAGCTTTCGTAAGAGGGCCATCAGGAAGAAGGACCCGACCACCTTCAGCGCCCCCAGCCCACGACCCCAAGCCATACCCTGGAAAGCGGGAAGAACCCGCACCAAGCCAGGGAGCACGAGTGGAATCCCACACTCTCGACCGCATCGATGAGCAATTTCTGCGGATCCTCCAGCGGGACCCCAGGGCCCCGTTCGCCCGCATCGGCGAGCAGCTCGGGGTGTCGGAGACCACCGCCACCCGCCGCTACCAGCGCCTGCGCACCCTCGGCCTGCGCATCAGCGGGCAGCCCGTCCCCTCCCGCATCGGCCTGACCCGCTGGCTGCTGCGCCTGCACACCCAGCCGCACGCCGCCGCCACCATCGCGCAGGCCCTGGCGCGCAAACCGGACGCGACCTGGGTGTGCATCGCCTCGGGCGGCACCGAGATCTACTGCGCCCTCAACACCCGCACCCGCCATGAGCGGGACATCCTGCTGCTGGAGAAGCTGCCCCGCACCACACAGGTGACCGCGGTGAGCGCCCACTGCCTCCTGCACATCTTCACCGGCGCCGCCAGCACCTGGTACGCCACTCGCTGCGACGACTCCGTCACGCCCGACCGGATCGTCGCGGACCCCGACGTCGTCACCGAACCACTGTCCCTGGACGCCACCGACCAGGCGCTGTTGTCCGAGCTCGCCGCCGACGGACGGATGTCGGTGACCGGCCTCGCCGCCGCCACCGGACGGTCGACCTCCACCGTCCAGCGCCGCCTCGACCGCCTGTGTCGCGAGGGCGCGATCGGCTTCGCCGTCGACTTCGACCACGCACTCCTCGGCTACGACCTGAACGTCCACCTGTGGCTACGCGTAGCCCCCGCCCATCTACGCGTTGTCGGCAAGGCCTTGGCCACTCACCCCGAGGCCGGCTTCGCCGCCGCCACCACCGGCCCCTCCAACCTCATGGCCAGCTGCCTCTTCCGCTCCCCGCACGACCTGTACCGGTACCTGGACGAAAAGCTCGGCCCCCTGCCCATCGACGCCATCGAAACCGCACCCGTCCTGCGCGACGTCAAACGCCTCACCGCCACTTGACCACGGCCACCAGTACGGGACCACGGGACCACGTGACCCCACGGATGCGGGCACCTGATAGTCCGGACCGCCGGCACAGACGTTCAGGTACTTCCCGAACTCGCTCTCATCCGGGTACGGCACCGCGAAGGAAGCCGGCGTCAAGTTGATAGCTGAACAGATGTGTTGCGTGATCAGATACTTGACCTGCTCCTTCCACATCTGACGGGTGTACTCGTCCTGGACTACCGCAGGCAGGAGCGAAGCTGTGCACCACAGCCTGTAACGCTGTGGAGGAGGCGCACTGCCCGGACTGCGGAAGCAGAATGCGTCGAGTCCACGACCGCTACGGGTGGCGGATTGCCGATCTCGCCGTGGGCGGTCGACCAGTGACGATGGCCCTGACCGTGCGCCGGTGCCGCTGCGTGCGGGCCCTGCCCGCCGACCCACCGGACCAGAGCCCGCGGGTGTTGGGGGTGGACGACTTCGCCCTCACGTGCGGTCACGTCTACGGCACCGTGTTGACTGACATCGAAACCGGCCGACCGTCGACGTACTCTCCGACCGGACCGCCAAGACCTTCACCGCCTGGCTCCAACAGCACCAGGGCCGAGGTCGTCTGCTGAGACCGGGCCAGTGCCCACGCCGAGGCGGTGCGGGGGCTGCTGGCGGCGGGAGCCGACCCTGATGCCGTCGACGGGACCGCTCACGCAGCTCCTGGGCATCCTCCTTCGGGATCCCCAGGCTGATCATCTGCTCGTAGCGCACACCTCTGCTAAACGCAGGTTTCTTGCGTTGACCCCACGGTGCACAAGAACGTCACCAACGCAAGTTTCCTGGGATAGGGCGGATGGGTGCGGAGGGGAGGCAACGCGACACCCATGCCACAGTCCCAAGCACCCCAAGCAGCCAGCCCACGGACAAGGGCCGAAAGAAGGAGGTCCGGCCGCGGGCGCAGTCCTCACGCCTCCCTGTATTCGACAGGCCGGAAGGGGGTCACTCGGGCAATGGGGAACGGAGGCCGTACTGCTGTGCCATGGAAGGCAGAGCCCCCCGCCGGCACCAGGCGTTCGAGTTGCCTGCCGACGGGCGAGCGGTACAGTGGGGGTGAATAAGGACGCGCGAAAGACCTTGGTCCGGTATGGGTTAGGCCGGACGACGTGATCGCGTTCTCCCCGTGCCCGCGTCACCGCGGGCCCGCCTGGTGCGTCCCTCTCGAACCATTGTTGGTCCGGAAGGGACTTTATTGTGTCTGGAATCGCATTTTCCGGCAGCGAGCTGTCACTGTCCGACGAAGCCGTGCTCGTGATCGGCGCCGGCCTTGGCGGGCTGTGCCTGGCCCAAGGGCTGCGCAAGGCCGGCATTCCGTGCGCCGTCTTCGAGCGGGACTCCTCGCCGGAGTTCCGCCGCCAGGGCTACCGGCTGCACATCGACTCCCGTGGTGACGGAGCTCTGCGCGCCGTGCTCCCACCGCATCTGCACGAGCTGTTCCGCGCCACGTCGGGCCGTCCGCGGCCCGCGGCGGCGATCTACGACGACCAGCTCACCTCCCAGATGGACGTCGCCGAACCCGACCCGGTGAACCTCAACATCAACCGGTTCACGCTGCGGCAGATCCTGCTGGAAGGGTTCGACAACGTTCACTTCGGCAAGGAGTTCGTCGGCTACGAGCAGCAACACGGCTCGGTGCTCGCGCACTTCGCGGACGGCTCGACAGCCCGTGGCCGGATCCTCGTGGGTGCCGACGGCGTCAACTCGGCGGTGCGCCGCCAGTACTTGCCGCACGCGCGGATCATCGACACCGGTCTGCGCCAGCTCTACGGCAAGATCCCGCTCACACCGCAGACCAGGGAGCTGTTCGACCCCGAGATGCACGCGGTGTTCTGCATGTTCGGCGCACCCGACAAGACGGTGCTGGGGATCGCGCCGGTCGACTACCCCGAGCCGGTGGCCGAGGCGTGCGCGCGACTGGCGCCCACGCTGCGGCTGCGTGACCGCGAGCCCTACATGACCAACGCCCTGTTCACGCGTAAGGAGTTCCTGCCGCACTCCGACGCGGAGCTGCGGGGGCTGTCCGGGCCGGCGCTCGGGGAGCTGGTCCTGGACCGGATCAAGGGCTGGCACCCGCGCATCCGGGCGATGGTTCACAGCTGGGTCCCCGAAGCGACCTTCCCCGTGGTGATCCGCACCAGCGTGCCGATCGGCCCGTGGGAGGCAACGAACGTCACGCTGCTCGGGGACGCGATCCACGCGATGAGCCCGGCCGCCGCGGCGGGGGCGAACACCGCCATGAAGGACGGCGCCGAGCTCGCCGCGGCACTGGGCAGCGGGGAGGCGGACGCGATTGGCGCGTACGAGCACGAGATGCGGGACTACGGGTTCGCCGCGGTGCGAACGTCGGCGCAGATGGGCCACCAGTACTTCGGCCAGGATCCTCTGCCCACCGACGCGGCATGAGCACACCGTGGCCCTTCGCGGTGGCATCGCTGATCAGGCCGCTGCCGCGTTGGGCCACGCAGGCGCCGGGAGCGGCCGGGGGTGTGGTGAGGCGGTACATGGAGGTGGACAAGCCTTCGCGGCGGGACGCACCGGCCTGGTGATCCTTGCGTGACATCGCCGCCCGCCTCGTCCTCACCACCGGCATGAAGATGGGTCCGCCGCGGGAAGCGGACGGCCCGGATCAACCGCTGCTGGCGGCGCAGCTCCGGTCGGGGCGCTGCATCTGGAGCAGGTCCAGCAGGAACTGCGTGTAGGTCAGCTGTCGTGGCGGGCGGTGGTGGCCGGTTGGATGAGCCGGCCGCCGTCATCGCCGCGGTGCCGCACCACGGGGAAGGTCGCCCCAGCCGGCCCGGTCGCCGGCCAGCCGCGCCGCGAGGCCAGCGGAATCTCACCGAACGGGCGGGCGTGAGGTCAGCCGGCGGAACAGCTCGCGAAGGAGCGGGCGTTCACGGATGGTTCGGCCCGGCTTGTCGGAGAGGCATGGATATCGCTTCCCGGAGGCGCGCTTGCCACTACTGGGTTGCGTCGGCAGCGCCCGCGGTGTCCAGCGCCACTCCCACTCGCTGGTCGACGAGGGCTTGAAAGGCGCTCGGGTCGCCGATGATTTCCTCGGCACGGTCCCGCTGCTGGTACATGGTGTAGTACCGGGCTCCGATAGCGTCGGGGTCGGCCTCGCCACCACCAGCGACGATGCTGGCGGCGATGGTGACCGTGCCGACATAGATCCCTTCTGGCCCGAGCTCGGTGTGCAGAGCATGCGCCCAGTTCCGCAGGCCGGCCATGGCCATGCCGACGTTGGCCAGGAAGGGAGCCGGGATGGTCGAGGAGACGCCGGTGGCCAGGAGCAGGGTGCCATCGTGTCGGGCACGCATCTCCGGCAGCACATGCTGCACGGCGGCCACGGCCCCCAGTGCATGCAGCTCAAACTGTGCAGTGGCCGAGGCGACCGAGGTCTGGGCGGCCTGTGTGATCGGCCCGGTCGGGCTGGGGCTGAACTCCAGGACGTCGATCGGCCCAAGCGCGTTCTCAGCCGCAGTGAGAGCCGCGGCGAGGCCCCGTGGTCTCGGATATCGGCGGGGAAGGCAGAGGCAGTGATGCCCTCCCCGGCCAACTCGTCAACCAGGACATCCAGCTTCGCTTTGGCGCGCGAGATCAGCCCGACCCGGAAGCCGTGACGGCCGAACGCACGGGCCACCCCCATCCCCAGTCCTGGACCCGCACCGACAACAACCAGTGTCTTCGCCATCGAAAATCCTCCCCGGATTGGCGAACCCGACGAAGAGCGGCAGCTCGAACGCGACGGTCTGCTGACCCGCACCGTCTATGCCAGTGTTCCTCCCCGTGTGGAATACACCCTGACCGAACTCGGCTTGACACTGCTGGACGCCGCCACAGCCCTGGGCGACTGGGCTGCCACCCACCGAAAGGAAGTCGGAGACAATCGGCTTCGCTACGACGATACTCATCCGTTACAGAAGCGGCCCTGACCCGACGGGAACCCGTCATCGAGCCAACACGAGGACGGCCTGAGGAAGAGGTATGACGACTTCGGCCACTGCTGCTGCACCTGCACCTCCGCCCGACCTCGACCAGGAAGGCAGACGATGACCGGCACAGCCGCCCCCAAGAACTACGCACCCCGGTGGAACAACGACACCCGCCCGACCCCGCCCGCCGTCGGTGGCGAAAGGGAGACCCTGAGCACCGTCCTGGACTGGCACCGGGCAACCTTCGAGCTCAAGTGCGCCGGCCTGCCCCCGGAGCGGCTGTCGGAACGGGCGGTGCCGCCGTCCGGCCTGTCCCTGCACGGCATGGTGCGGCATCTGGCCGGCGTCGAACGCTGGTGGTTCCGCATCCAGTTCGCCGGCGAGAACGTTCCGATGCTCTACTACTCCGACGATGACCCCGACCAGGACTTCGACGGCCTGGACGGTGACGTGGACGAAGCCTTCGCCGTCTGGCGGGCGGAGTGCGAGCACTCCAGGCAGATCACGGCCGCTGCCGCATCGCTGGATGAAACAGGGATCCGCAAGAGGACCGGCGAGCCGATCTCACTGCGAAGGATCATGGTGGACATGATCGCCGAGTACGCACGGCACAACGGCCATGCCGATCTCCTGCGTGAATGCATCGACGGCTCCACCGGGATGTGACCCGGCAAGGGCAAGCCCTCCACCTGTGGGACTTGACGAGCACCCCGGCCTGCCGGCACCACACCGCGGTGCGGCATCGGCGCGGCGCCGTACGTAACGACTGTGCGCCCACGCACTCAGCGTGCCGCACCCAGTGCACCCGGCAGGTGGACGCGATCTCGTACGGGCGGAGGTCGCCACGACAGGACCAGAGACGTCGATCGACAGGGGAAGGCTGGGCAGGTTCAGTCATCCGCTCGTCCACGCCGGCCTCGGGTCGTGCCCGCGCGACATGCCTCCCGCCGCCCCCCCCCGAAGGATCAGCGTCGGCACAGTCACGGCTTCCCCGGGTGATACGGATGGACGACCGGCTGAGTTCTGAACTCAATGGGGCTCTAGGGAAATTCGGGATTCACCGGTCATACAGTCGTCCTTGATTGCCGAAAGAGTCGAGGTGGTGACCATGCACGACCAGAGCCCGCTGCGAGCCGAGACGTGGCCAATGCCTCGGACCTGCCCGTTCTCCCCGCCGCCGGACTACGTCGGCCTGCGCGAGCACCCCGGCCTGCCCAGGCTGACGGGCCCGAGCGGACGCACCGTGTTCGTTGCCGCACGCCATGAAGACGTCCGCGCGGTGCTCGGCGACGCCCGGTTCAGCTCCGACCGCTCGCACCCGGACTTCCCGTGGATGCGCGTCGGCGAGACCGTGTTCCCCGGCTTCAGGCCCTCGCTGGTCGAGATGGACCCACCCGAGCACGGCCCCGCCCGTCGTGCGGTCGCCGGCGAGCTCGCCCGCCGCGTGCGAGACCTGCGCCCCAAGGTTCAGCACATCGTCGACGGTCTGCTCGACGATGTGCTGGCCGGCGCCGTGCCCGCCGACCTGGTGTCCGCGCTGGCCGTGCCGATGTCCGGTCTGGTGCTGTGTGAGCTGCTCGGCATCCCGGCCAGTGACCGGCAGGAGTTCACCGCCAACACCACGGTGCTGACGGCCCACGACGCCGCTGACGCGGATCGCGCCGAGTCCTTCCGCTCTCTGATCGCGTATTTCGACGCGCTGTGCGCCACCAAGATGACCGAGCGGCCCGAGGACCTGCTGGGCGGGCTGGCGGGCCACCAGCTGTTCAGCGGTGGCGAGGGCCGCTGGGCCATGGTCGAACTGTGCATGCTCCTGGTCGTCGCGGGCCTGGAGACCACCGCCACGACGACCGCACTCGGGGTCCTGGCTCTCCTCGAGCACCCCGACCAGCTCGCCCTCCTCACCGCCGACCCGGGCCTGACCCCGGCGGCGGTGGAGGAACTGATGAGGTTCTTCTCCGTCGCCGAGCTGTCCCTGATTCGCCGCGCCACGGCGGACGTCGAGATCGGCGGCACTCTGGTACGGGCGGGTGAGGGCGTCGCCGCCCTGGCTGCCGCCGCCAACCGCGACCCCGCGGTCTTCGCCGACCCGGACACGTTCGATGTCACCAGGGACAATCGCAGGCACCTGGCCTTCGGCTGGGGACCGCACCAGTGCCTCGGCAAGAATCTGGCGCGGCTGGAGCTGCGCATCGTCCTCGACACTCTGTTCCGGCGCATCCCCACTCTCCGCCTCGCCACGCCACGCGACGAACTGCGCTACGTCAACGGCTCCGCGTTCTCGGTATCGGCACTCCCGGTCACTTGGTGACGGAGGACTGAGGACGGAAGAGGGGGACGGCGGCGGAAAGCGTCGGCCGTCGGCCATGCGTTTACCGAGTTGCGGGAGAGGCAGTTCATTTCGTGCCGGTCGGATTTGGGCAGGGGTTTGGACCGCACCGCTACGCGTCACGGTCGTGGCGGATATGCGTCACGGTCGCGGCAGAAATGCTTGACAGCAGGTCGAAGTTTCTAGGGAAAGCCCCAGATATTGGCCGGTGGAAGGTGTTGTGTGGAATGAGTCTGGGCGCTAACCATGGTGATGCACCTCGATTTATCGGCGTTTGGTTAGCTGGTCGCGAATTCGGTGAGTGATTCTGCGTCCGTGGTAGCCGACATAGTCCAAACTGCTCTGGGAGGGCGCCGGATGCCGGGCGAACCGATTGCGATTGTGGGAATGGCGTGCCGCTATCCGGGCGGAATAGCCGACCCGGAAGGGCTCTGGCAGGTGGCCAGGGGCGGGATCGACGCGATCGGCGACTTACCGGACGACCGGGGCTGGGATCTGGAGGCCCTCTACGATCCCGACCCGGACCGGGCCGGCACCTCCTATGTCCGGCACGGCGGCTTCCTCTACGACGCCGGCGATTTCGACGCCGAGTTCTTCGGGCTCTCCGCCCGCGAGGCGTTGACCACCGATCCGCAGCAGCGCCTCCTGCTCACGACGGCGTGGGAGGCCCTGGAGCACGCGGCCATCGACCCCACCTCGCTGCGGGGCAGCCGCACGGCCGTGTTCGCCGGTTCGATGATGCACGACTACGCGCCCCGGGTGCATACCGTCCCGGACGGGCTGGAGGGGTACCTGATCACCGGGAACACCTCCAGCGTGGTGTCCGGCCGAGTGGCCTACGTGCTCGGCCTCACCGGCCCCGCGGTCACGGTGGACACCGGCTGCTCCTCGTCGTTGGTGACCACTCATCTCGCGGTGCAGTCGCTGCGTCTCGGCGAGTGTGACCTGGCCCTGTCCGGCGGGGTGACGGTGATGGCGACCCCGGAGATGTTCGTGGAGTTCTCGCGGCTGCGGGGCCTCGCCCCGGACGGACGGTGCAAGCCGTTCTCCGTGACGGCGGACGGTACGGCCTGGTCCGAGGGCGTCGGAGTGCTGGTGCTGGAACGGCTCTCCGACGCCCTGCGCCGGGGGCACACCGTGCACGCGCTGGTGCGCGGCACCGCGGTCAACTCGGACGGGGCCTCCAACGGGCTCTCCGCACCCAGCGGGCCGGCTCAGGAACGGGTGCTGCGGGCGGCGTTGGCCGATGCCGGACTGTCCGAGGCGGACGTCGACGCGGTGGAGGCGCACGGCACGGGCACCACGCTCGGCGACCCGATCGAGGCCCGGGCGCTGCTGGCGGTGCACGGCCCGCAGCGGGCGCGCTCGCTGCGGGTGGGGTCGGTCAAGTCGAACATCGGGCACACGCAGGCCGCTGCCGGGGTGGCGGGCATCCTGAAGATGGTGCACGCCATGCGCGACGGCGTGCTGCCGCGCATCCTGCACCTGACCGAGCCCAGCCCGCACGTGGACTGGGAGTCCGGCAGGGTCACCCCGCTCGCGGAGGACACGCCGTGGCCGGAGACCGGACTCCCGCGCCGGGCCGGGGTGTCCTCGTTCGGCATCAGCGGCACCAATGCCCATGTGATCCTGGAACAGGCGCCGGAACCCGCGCCCGCCACGGCACCGCGACCGGCGTCCGCAGTGCCGCTGCTGCTGTCCGCACGGTCGGCGGAGGCGCTGCGGGAGCAGGCCGGCCGGCTGGCCGAGCGGCTCCGCCCGGACCGGGTCGGCCTGCTGGACGCCGGATTCACGCTGGCGACCGGCCGGGCCGGGTTCGAGCACCGGGCCGCCGTCCTCGGCCGGGACCGGGACTCGTTGGTGCACGGACTGGACGCGCTCGCCGAGGGCGGTTCGGCACCGGGCACGGTCGTCGGGTCACCCTGCCGGGACACCAGCCCGGTGCTGTTGTTCCCCGGCCAGGGCACGCAGTGGACCGGGATGGCCACGGAACTGCTGGAGTCCAGCCCGGTCTTCGCCGGGCACATGGCGGACTGTCAGGACGCCATGGCGCCGTACGTGGACTGGAACCTGGGCGACGTGCTCACCGACGCGGACGCGCTGCTCCGGGTGGACGCGGTGCAGCCCGCGCTGTGGGCGGTCATGGTGTCGCTGGCCGGACTCTGGCGGGCACACGGGGTGCGGCCGGCCGCGGTGGTGGGCCACTCCCAGGGCGAGATCGCGGCCGCGACCGTGGCCGGCGCGCTGTCCCTGGACGACGGGGCGCGGATCGTCACGCTGCGCAGCCGGGCATTGCGGGCGCTCTCCGGTACGGGCCGGATGCTGTCGGTGGGGCTGCCGAGAGCGGCGGTCGAGGAGTCGATGGCCCGCTGGGGCGAGGATCTCTCGGTGGCCGCGGTCAACGGGCCGCGCGCGACGGTGGTTTCGGGCGCCGTCCGGGCGGTCGAAGAGTTCGCCGCCGCACTGGTCGCCGAGGACCAACGGGCGAGACTGCTGCCGGTGGACTACGCCTCGCATTCGGCGCAGGTCGAACTGCTCCGTGCGGAGCTGCGCGAACTGCTGGCGCCGGTGACTCCGATGGCGGCCGAGGTTCCCTTCCACTCGACCGTGACCGGCGGTCCGGTGGATACCACCGGGCTGGACGCGGACTACTGGTACCGCAATCTGCGCGCCACGGTCGAGTTCGAGGCGACGGTGCGCGGGCTGGTCGCCGCCGGGCACACCACGTTCCTGGAGGCGAGCCCGCATCCGGTGCTCGCCGGCGGCGTGCGGCAGATCCTCAGGGACCACCAGAGGGACCACCAGGAGGACCACGACGGGGGCGGCGTGGTGCTGGAGACCCTGAATCGGGACGACGGTGGTGCCGACCGCTTCCTGCTGGCGGTGGCCGAGGCGGCCGTGCGCGGTGTGGACGTGCACTGGAACGGGCTGTTCGACGACGCCCGGAGGGTGGAGCTGCCGACCTACCCGTTCCGCCGGCAGCGGTACTGGATGCTGCCCAGCGCCGCCTCCGGGCCCGCCGCCGGGCATCCGATGCTGGACTCGGTGGTCCAGCTCGCCGGCGGTGGCCTGGTCGCCACCTGTCGGCTCTCCCTCACCCGGCACCCCTGGCTGGCCGAGCACGAGGTGCGCGGCACCGTGCTGCTGCCCGGGGCCGCGTTCGTCGAACTGGCGCTGCACGCGGGTGAGCGGGCGGGGCTGCCGCTGCTGGACGAGCTGGTGCTGGAGAGCCCGCTGGTGCTGCCCGAGCGGGGCGAGACCGAGTTGCAGATCGCGATCGGCGAGACGGATCCGGGCACGCTGGCGATGTACGCCCGGTCCGCGCCGGACGCGCCGTGGACCCGGTACGCGACGGGGACGCTCCGGGCCGCGGGGTCCGGCGGCGGCGCGACCCTGACGGAGTGGCCGCCGGCCGGTGCCGAGGAGATCGACCTCGACGGCGCGTACGCACAGCTCGACGAGCGAGGTTACGAGTACGGGCCGGCCTTCCAGGGGTTGCGGCGGGCCTGGCGGCGCGGTGCGGAGCGCTGGGCCGAGGTCGAGCTGCCGGTCGATCCCGGGCGGTTCGGCCTGCACCCGGCCCTGCTCGACGCCGCGTTGCACCCGCTGCTGCTGGATGCGGGGGACGCGCCGGTGAGGTTGCCGTTCTCCTGGAGCGGAGTCGCACTCCATGCGGTCGGGGCCACCGCATTGCGGGCGCGGCTGACGCCGCAGGGCAACGACTCGTTCGCGGTGGCGCTCGCCGACGCGGCGGGGGAAGCGGTGGCCACGATCGGCGCGCTCGCGCTCCGGCCCGTGGGCCCGGTGCGGCCGGGGACGGCGGGCGTGGACCGGGCGCTGCACCGGCTGGACTGGGTGCCGGTCGCGCGGCAGCCCACCCCGGCGATCGTGGACGCGCCGATCGTGGACGTGGCCGGGCCCGAGGAAGCACTGGCGCGGGTCCGCGAGTTCTTGGGCACCGACGACAAGAAGGCGGACGACGAGAAGGCGACGGACGGGCCCCTGATCGTGCGGACCCGCGGTGCGGTCGCGATCGCCCCGGAGGACGACCAGGACCCCGACGCCGCGGCGGTCTGGGGCCTGGTCCGCACGGCACGCACCGAACATCCCGGCCGGTTCGTGCTGGTCGACCTGGACCGCCCTGGCGACCCCGAGGACGCCGACGCCGCCCTGGAGTTGGCGTGGGGCACCGGTGAGCCGGAGATCGCCGTCCGGGGCGGGCAGGCATTCGCGCCGCGGCTGGCCCGGGTGACGCGGACGGGGGACCGGCCCGCCCTCGCCGGAGGCACGGTGTTGATCACCGGCGGGACCGGCGTACTCGGCCGGGAGCTGGCCCGGCACCTGGTCACCGAACACGGGGTGCGGCACCTGGTGTTGGCGGGGCGGCGGGGCGGCGAGGCGGCGCTCGAGTCCGGTCTCGAGGACCTGACCGGCACTGCCGAGATCACGGTCGTGGCATGCGACGTCGCCGACCGGACCGCCCTCGCCGAGCTGCTGGCGGCGATCCCCGCGCACGCCCCGCTGACCGCGGTGATCCACGCCGCCGGGGTGCTGGACGACGGCACAGTGCGCTCCCTCACCGCCGATCGGCTCGACGCGGTGCTGCGACCGAAAGTCGAGGGCGCGCGCAACCTGCACGAACTGACCGAACACCTCGACCTGGCCGCGTTCGTGCTGTTCTCCTCCGTAGCAGGTGTCCTCGGCACGCCGGGGCAGGCGAACTACGCGGCCGCCAACGCGTGGCTGGACGGACTGGCGCAGCACCGCCGCTCGCGGGGACTGCCCGCTTCGTCGATGGCGTGGGGACTTTGGGCGCAGGACACCGGCATGACCGGGCGGCTGGGCGACACCGACCGGGCCCGGCTGCGGCGCACCGGGCTCGTGCCGATGTCTCGCGAACACGGGCTCGCACTGTTCGACGCGGCGCTGGGCACCGACCTGGCATGCACCGTGCCCGCCCGTTTCGACCTGGCCAACGTGCGTGCGGCAGGCCCGGAGCGGGCTCCGGTGTGGGCCGGGCTGCTCGGCGTCCGGCGGAGCGCGGCCCGGCCGGCCGCCGTGGCCGCGGCGCCCGTGTTCGTCTCCGGTGGCGAGCGGTCGGTGCTCGATCTCGTGCTGGCCACGGTGGGCTCCGTGCTCGGCGTGGAGCGCCGGGTGGACCCGGCGCGGGCGTTCCGCGACATCGGCTTCGACTCGCTGTCCGGGGTGGAGCTGCGCAACCGGCTCAGCGCCGCGACCGGGGTGCGGCTCCCGGCGACCGCGGTGTTCGACCACCCCACCCCCGCGGCCCTGGCCGGGTACCTGTCCGGGCAGCTCCCCGGCGCGGTACCCGGCGGCCGGACACCGGTCGCCGGGCCCGGCCCGTACGACATGGACGACCCGGTGGTGCTGGTCGGTGCGAGCTGCCGCTTTCCCGGCGGGGTGTCCACCATGGACGAGCTGTGGGAGCTGCTGGCCGACGGGCGGGACGCGATCACCGAGTTCCCGGCGGACCGCGGCTGGAACCTGGACGAGGTCTACCACCCGGAGCCGGGCCGTGGCGGGCGCAGCTACGTGCGGCACGGCGGCTTCCTGGACGGGATCGCCGAGTTCGACAACGGCTTCTTCGGCGTCGCCCCGGCCGAGGCGGTCTCGATGGACCCGCAGCAGCGCATCCTGCTGGAACTGGCCTGGCACGCGCTGGAAGACGCCGGGATCGACCCGACCGCGTTGCGGGGCACCCGCACCGGTGTCTACCTCGGGCTGATGGGCAACGACTATGCGCGCCGCGCGCACCGGACGCCCGAGGACCTCACCGGCGACGTGTCGATCGGCAACGCGGGCAGCGTCGCGTCGGGGCGGCTGGCCTACACGTTCGGCTTCCACGGCCCGGCGGTCACGGTGGACACGGCGTGTTCCTCCGCGCTGGTGGCGATGCATCAGGCAGCGCAGGCGCTGCGGGCCGGTGAGTGCACGGTCGCGCTGGCGGGTGGCATCACGGTGCTCACCACGCCGACGTTGTTCGTGGAGTTCTCCCAGGTGGGGGTGCTCGCCCCGGATGGCCGGTGCAAACCGTTCGACGCGGCCGCGGAGGGCACCGCGTGGAGCGAGGGCGCCGGCCTGCTGGTGATGGAGCGGCTCTCCACCGCGCGCGAACGGGGCCACCGGGTGCTCGCCGTGCTGCGCGGCTCGGCACTCAACTCCGACGGCGCGTCCAACGGGCTGACCGCGCCGAACGGATCGGCCCAACAGCGGGTGATCCGGGACGCGTTGTCCGTCGCGGGCCTGGCGCCCGGCGAGGTGGACGCGGTGGAGGCGCACGGCACCGGCACCCCGCTCGGCGACCCGATCGAGGCCACCGCGCTGCTGGCGACCTACGGGCAGGACCGGGCGCGGCCCGTGCTGGTCGGGTCCGCGAAGTCCAACCTCGGGCACACCCAGGCCGCGGCGGGCCTGGCGGGTGTGCTCAAGATGGTGCTGGCCATGCGGCACGGCCAGTTGCCCCCGACCCTGCACTTGAATGTCCCGAGCCCGCACGTGAACTGGGACGACGGCGCGGTGCGGTTGCTGGACGAGCCGATGGACTGGCCGCGCGTGGACCGTCCGCGCCGGGCGGCGGTGTCCTCGTTCAGCCTCAGCGGCACCAACGCGCACGTGATCCTGGAGGAACCCGAACCCGAACCCGTGCCCGAACCGGAGCCGGCGACCGCCGCGGCTCCGCCGCTGATCCCGTGGGTGCTCTCCGCGGCCACCCCGGAGGCGCTGCCCGCGCAGGCCGAGGCCCTGCTCCGCCGACTGGCCGACGAGGACCGGAACGGCTCGCCGTCCGCGCTGGACGTGGCGTACTCGCTGGCCACCACGCGGGCCCGGCTGCGTGCCCGCACCGTCGTGCTCGGCACGAACACCGGCGAGCTGACCGCCGCGCTGCGAGCCGGGACCGGCAGTACCGGAGTGGTGGCCGACGGCGCGACCGCGTTCCTGTTCCCCGGCCAGGGCGTGCAGTACGCGGGCCTGGCCACGTCGCTCCGGGACCGGGTACCGGTGTTCGCGGCGGCCCTCCAGGAGATCGCCGCCGAGCTGGACCCGCTGCTGGACCGGCCGCTCGCCGAGATCCTCCGGGACGGGCCCGGTGAACGCACCGACCATGCGCAGGCCGCGGTGTTCGCGGTCCAGGTGGCGGTGTTCCGGCTGCTCACCACGATGGGGGTGCGGCCGGACGCGGTGGCCGGGCACTCGGTCGGCGAACTCGCCGCAGCGCACGCCGCGGGCGTGTTCTCGCTGGCCGACGCCTGCGCACTGGTGGCCGCGCGCGGGCGGCTGATGCGCGAACTCGGTGGCGAGGGCGCGATGGTGGCGGTCCAGGTACCGGAAGCCGACGTGCCGGAACTGCTCCGCGGCCGTGAGGACCGGGTGGCCCTGGCCGCGGTGAACGGGCCCGCCTCGGTGGTGCTCGCCGGGGACGCGGACGCGGTGCGGGAGATCTCGCAGCGGGTGGCCCACGTGCACCGCCTGGCGGTGCGGCACGCGTTTCACTCCCACCACATGGACCCGGTCCTGGACCCCTTCCGGGAGGTGCTGGCCGGACTGGACTTCCGGACACCGGTGATTCCGGTCGTGTCCTCGGTGACCGGCGCACGGGTCACCGAAGAGCTGTGTGACCCGGAGTACTGGGTCCGGCATGCGCGGGAACCGGTGCGCTTCCACGACTGCCTGCGCGCTCTGGACGCGGCGGGCACCAGCACCTACCTGGAGCTGGGACCGGGCGCGACGCTCAGCGCGCTCGGCCAGGAGGCGCTGGGCGGGGACGGTTTCCTGCCGGTGCTCCAGCAGGACACCGACGAGGTGCACGGCCTGCTGACGGCGTTGGCGACCGCGCACACCCGGGGGACCGACGTGGACTGGGCGGCCTGGTGCGCGGGCGGGCGGGCGGTGCCACTGCCCGGCTACGCGTTCACCCGGCAGCGGTTCTGGCTGCCCGACGACGACGGGGCCCCCGCCGACCCTCTGCTGCACGGCGTCGAGTGGCTGCCGCTGCCCGTCCCCGGCCCGGTCGCCGACGCGCCGGGGCCGTGGCTGGTGGTGGCCCCGCCGGGCGCGGACTGGGACCGGCTCACCGAGGACGTGGCGGGCGTGCTGGGCGAAGGGACCCGCACCGTGCGCGGCGACGCCGTCGACGGCGAGCACTGGGACCGGCTGCTGCCCGACCTGCCGGGCGGCGGCATCGTGTCTCTCCTGGCGATGGCCGAGGGCCCGGACACGCCGCGGGTGCCGACCGGCCTGGCCGCCACCCTGGCGCTGCTGCGGGCGCTGCTGTCCCGAGGCGCGGATACCCCCCTGTGGTCGATCACCAGCGGCGCCGTGCGGGCCGACACCGCGGACACCGTGCCGCATCCGGAGCAGGCCGCCGTGTGCGGGCTGGTCCGGGTCGCGGGCATGGAAGCGCCCCGGCTGCACGGCGGCCTGGTGGACCTGCCGCTGCGACCGGCCGTGGGGGACCTGGCCGCGCTGCCCGCCGCGCTGGCCGCCGGAGACGAGATCGCGATCCGGGACGGGCTGCTGTACGCCAGGCGGCTGGTCCCGGTGCCCCGCACCGAACCCGCCACGACGGAGCCGCTCGGCACCGTGCTGATCACCGGGGGGCTGGGCGGCATCGGCGCGCACGTCGCCCGCCGGCTGGCGGCCCGGGGCGCGGACCGCCTGCTGCTCGTGGGCCGCCGGGGCGTGGACACCCCTGGCGCGACGGAACTGCGCGCCGAACTCACCGCGCTGGGTACCGAGGTCGACATCGCCGGCTGCGATGTGGCGGACCGCGAGGCGCTGGCCGGGCTGCTCGCCGGGCGGTCGCTCACCGGTGTGGTGCACGCCGCCGGGGTGCTCGACGACGGGGTGCTGGAGGCGCTGTCCGAGGACCGGCTGGCGCGGGTGTTCGCGGCGAAGGCGGACGGCGCGCGGTTCCTGCACGAGCTGACCGCCGGCCATCCGCTGCGCTTCTTCGTGCTGTGCTCCTCGCTGGCCGGCACCGCGGGCTCGCCGGGGCAGGGCAACTACGCCGCGGCCAACGCCGTCGTGGAAGCGCTGGCAGCCCATCGACAGGCCGGCGGCCTGCCCGCGACGAGCCTGGCCTGGGGCCCCTGGCTGGACACCGGGATGACGACGTCCTGGCCCGCCGGCTCGCGGTCGGACAGCGGCGCCACGCCGATGCCCGCCGACCGGGCGCTGGACGCGCTGGAGCGGGCACTGTCCGGCGGTGCGGCGCAGTACGTGGCCGGTGCCGTGGACTGGCCGCGGTTCGCCGCCGCACGGCCGGGGCGCCTGTGCTCCGGACTGCCGGGTGTGGGCGCGGACACCGGGCCCGATCCCGCGAGCGCGCTGCGGGAACGGCTGGCGGCCACCGCGCCGCAGCAGCGGTCATCGGTACTGCTGGAGCTGGTCACCGCCCGGGTCGCCGTCGTCTCGGGCCGGCCGGCCGGAGACCTGGACGCGCACCGGCCGTTCCAGGAGCTGGGCCTGGACTCGCTGGCCGGGGTCCGGCTGCGCAACCTGCTCGGCGCGGACACCGGAGTCCCGCTGGCGGCCTCCGCGGTCTACGACCATCCCACCGCCGCCGCGCTGGCCCGGTACCTCGGCGACGCGCTCGGTGTCGACGAGGGCGACCCGGCCGAGCGGGTCGTGCTGGACCGCCTGAGGGAGCTGGAGGAAGCCCTGCTCCGGTGGCGTCCGTCCGTGCCCGTCCCCGAGGTGATCACTACGACACTGCGGCGACTGCTGCGCAGCCAGGAAGACGGCACCGCCGATGAACGGGCCGCGGTGCCCGACCTGAGCGGCGCCACGGACGACGAGATCTTCACGCTGATCGACGGAGTGCTCGACGACGCGCAATCGGACACCGGTCGCACTGCCGGCCGTGCCACGGAGAGGAGCTAGCCCATGTCAGTGCCGAGCCGCGCACCGGCCACCGTGCTCGACAACCCGCTGCACGCCCTGCTCGACCGGGAGGTGCTCGCGAACCCCTACCCGTTGTTCGAGCGGTGGCGAGCGCAAGGTCCGATGTGGACGTCGGACGGTTCCCTGCTGCTGAGCGATCACGACGACTGCATGGCGGTGCTCAAGCGCCACACGACCATGGGCAGTGACACGTTCAACGCGCCGGGGATGCGGGAACTCTTCGGCGACCGCGGCGACGAGCCGGTGCTCAACTCGATCTTCTTCATGGACGATCCCGCACACGGGCGGCAGCGGAACCTGGTCAGCAAGGCGTTCACGCCGCGGATCACCGCGCGCTTCGAGCCGTGGATTCGCGAGATCGTGGACGAACTGCTCCGCGACTGCCTGGCCGACGGCGAGTTCGACGGCGTGCAGGACCTGGCCGCGGTGCTCTCGCTGCGGGTCATCGCGACTCTCCTGGGCATCCCTCGCGAGGACATCCCGATGCTGCGGGAGTGGTCCAGCGACATGGCGCTGTCCACGGAGCTGCCCACGCTGGTGGCCAGCTTCCGCTCCGCCGCGATGTTCGACCCCGAGGAACTCGTCCGCATCATCCGCACCACCACCGAACTGCACGGCTACTTCGCGAACCTCATCCACAAGCGCCGCCGCAACCCCGGCGAGGACCTCATCTCCAGCCTCCTCTCCACGCAGGAGGACGGGCGCGGGCTGAGCCGACGTGAGGTGACGAACGTCGTGGTGACCGTGTTCACCGCGGCCCACGAGTCCACCACGAACCTGATCACCAACGGCCTGCTCGCGCTGTCGCGCCACCCGGAGCAGTTCCAGCTGCTCCGGCAGAACCCGGCGATCGTCGGCGACGTGGTCAGCGAGGCGCTGCGCTACGACTGCCCGATCATGCTGACCGGCCGGGTCGCGCTGCGGTCCGACCGGATCAACGGCCTCGACATCCCCGAGGGCTCGGTGGTCACCCTCGTCCTTGCGTCCGGCAACCGGGACGAGCGGGTGCACCCGAGGGCGGGTCAGTTCATCGCGGACCGGAAGCCGGCCGCGATGAACCTCGCCTTCGGCGCCGGCGCGCACTACTGCCTCGGCAGCAGCCTGGCCCGGCTGGAGGCGGAGATCGTGTTCGGTGAGCTGGCTCGCCGGCTGCGCGGCTTCCACGTGCACGAGGACTCACTGAGCTACCGCAGGCACGTGGTCGTCCGCGGCCTCGACACCGAACGGATCACCTTCCCACTCTGACCGGCCACCCGTCGCAGGGAGTCATTCATGCCCGATGAAGTCAGCACGCTCCGGCAATATCTGAAAAGAGCCACCACCGATCTGTTACGCACCCGCGAGCAGTTGCGCGACGCGACCGAGCGGTCCACCGAGCCGATCGCGGTGATCGGCATGTCGTGCCGGCTGCCCGGCGACGTGGCCTCGCCCGCCCAGCTGTGGGACCTGGTGGCTGCGGGCACCGACGCCATCTCGGCTTTCCCCGAGGACCGGCACTGGCCGATCGAGGAGCTCTACGACGCCGATCCGGAGTCCCAGCAGGCGCGGCGGTCCTACGTGCGCGAGGGCGGCTTCCTCAGCGGTGCGGGCGATTTCGACCCCGCGTTCTTCGGGATCTCCCCGCGTGAGGCGCTGGTGATGGACCCGCAGCAGCGGTTGGTGCTGGAGCTGGCCTGGGAGGCATTGGAGTCCGCGGGCATCCTGCCGGACTCGCTGGTGGGGGAGCGGGCCGGGGTTTTCGTCGGCGCGTCCAGCAACGACTACGAGATGCTCTGGCAAGGCACCGACCAGTTCTCCCAGTACGGCATCACCGGCAACACCATGAGCGTGATCTCGGGCCGGATCAGCTACGCCCTGGGCTTCCACGGCCCGGCCCTCACCGTGGACACCGCCTGCTCGTCCTCCCTGGTCGCCGCCCACCTCGCGATGCGGGCGCTGCGCGCCGGCGAGTGCCCGATCGCGCTGGCGGGCGGTGTGACGGTGCTGAGCACTCCGGAGACGTTCGTCGAGTTCTGCGGCCAGGGCGTCACCTCCCGGGACGCTCGGATCAAAGCGTTCGCGGCCGGGGCGAACGGCTCGATCTGGGCCGAGGGGGCGGGTCTGCTGGTACTGGAGCGGCTGTCCGACGCGCGGCGGCACGGCCATCAGGTGCTCGCGGTGCTGCGCGGCTCGGCGGTCAACTCCGACGGCACCAGCAACGGGCTCTCCGCACCCAACGGCACCGCCCAGCAGGAGGTGATCCGTACCGCGCTCGCCGACGCCGGACTGTCCACCCAGGACGTCGACGTGGTCGAGGCGCACGGCACCGGCACCCCGCTCGGCGACCCGGTGGAGGGCACCGCGCTGGTAGCGACCTATGGCCGGAACCGGCCGCCCGGCCGGCCGCTGCTGCTGGGCTCGCTGAAGTCCAACATCGGGCATACCCAGGCCGCGGCCGGCGTGGCCGGCATCATCAAGATGATTATGGCGATGCGGCACGGTCTCGCGCCGAAGACGCTGCACGTGGACAGCCCCACCCCGAAGGTGGACTGGGGAGTGGACGGGGTCAGCGTGCTCGCCGATGCGATGCCCTGGCCGGAGACCGGTCGGGCGCGCCGCGCCGCCGTCTCCTCCTTCGGGATCAGTGGCACCAACGCCCATGTCGTGCTGGAACAGCACGTCGAGCCGGAGGCGCCGGAGCCCGGCGTGCCGTCCGCCGGTCTGGTGTGGACGGTGTCGGGCCGGACCGAGGACGCGCTGCGCGACCAGGCGACCCGGCTGCTGGCCTTCGCCGAGTCCGGCGATGCTCCCTCCGCCGAGGGGCTGGCGCACGCACTGGCCACCCGCCGCACCCACTTCCGCCACCGGCTGGCAGTGCCCGGCCGGGACCGGGCCGAACTCACCTCCGCGCTGCGCGGCCACCTCGACACCGGCCTGGTCCCCGATGTGGCGGTGGGCGCTGCGGCCGGCGGCGGGATGTGCGTGCTGTTCACCGGCCAAGGCGCGCAGTGGCCCGGCATGGGGCGGCAACTCGCCGCCTCCTTCCCTGCGTTCGCCGAGGCGTTCGACGAGGTGTGCGAGCTGTTCGACCGGGAGCTGACGATTCCGCTGCGGACCGTGCTCGAGGACGAACCGGACCTGCTCGACCGCACCGACTACGCCCAGGCCGCCCTGTTCGCGGTGGAGGTCGCGCTGTTCCGGCTGATGCGTTCCTGGGGCGTGCGCCCGGACCTGCTGCTGGGACATTCGATCGGGGAGATCAGCGCGGCGCACGTGGCCGGGGTGTGGTCGCTGCCGGACGCGGTCCGGCTGGTGGCCGCCAGAGGCCGCCTGATGGCCGCGCTGCCCGAGGGCGGCGCGATGCTGTCCGTGCAGGGCACCGAGCAGGACCTGGCCCCCTGGCTGGCGGGGCGCGCGGGGCGGGTGTCCGTCGCGGCGGTGAACGCTTCGGACACGGTGGTCGTTTCCGGTGTGGACGACGACATCACGGAACTTGAGGCCGACTGGGCGGGCCGGGGACGGCGGACCCGGCGGCTGAGGGTCAGTCACGCGTTCCACTCGCCGCTGATGGAGCCGATGCTGGCCGAGTTCGGCACGGTTCTGGCCGGGTTGACGGCGCACGATCCGGAAATCCCGGTGATCTCCAACCTCACCGGCGAGCCGGCCACGGCGGAGCAGTTGCGCTCGCCGGCGTACTGGACCGCGCACGTCCGGCAGGCGGTGCGGTTCCATGACGGGCTGCGCACCGCACGCGAGGCCGGTGCCCGCGTCCTGCTCGAACTGGGACCGGGCGCGGTGCTGTCCGCGCTGGCCGGGCGGGATGCCGGGCCGGACGAGGCGAGGGTGCCCACCCTGCGCGGGGCCGATCGTGACGAGACCAAGGACGTGCTGCTCGCCCTCGGCGCGCTGCACACGCAGGGCGTGGAGGTGGACTGGCCCGCCGTGCTGCCCGCCGCGCCCGCCAGGACGGCGGACCTGCCCGCCTACGCGTTCCAGCACGAGAGGTACTGGCTGGTGCCGGACGGGAACGGGCTGAACCTGCGTTCCACCGGGCTGCTCCCGGTCGGCCACCCGCTGCTGGGTGCCATGGTGTCCGCGGCCGAGGGCGACGGCGTGCTGCTCACCGGCAGGCTGTCCCTCCAGTCGCACTCCTGGCTGGGGGGCCACCGGGTGCGCGGCATCCCCCTGCTGGCCGGCACCGGCTTCGTGGAACTGGCGCTGGCCGCGGGCGAGCACGCCGGCTGCGACCTGCTCGAACAGCTCACCGTCGAGGCACCGCTGGTCCTGCCGGAGCAGGGCGGGGTATCGGTGCAGGTGGTGGTGGGCAACACCGAGGAGACCGGCCGCCGCCCGGTGCGGGTGTACTCCCGGCCGGAGGGCGTGGGCCGGGCCGAGCCGGGCCCCTGGCGGTCGCACGCCTTCGGCTACCTGGGTATCCGCACCGCGACGCCGGACACCGCCCTCGCGCACTGGCCGCCGCGGGATGTGCGGGAGATCCCGGTCGCGGACGTCTATGACGAGGTGGTGGAGGGCAGGCACTTCCGCTACGAGGGCGCGTTCCGAGGTCTGCGGACCCTCTGGCAACGCGACCACCCCGACGGGAGCTCGGAGATGTTCGCCGAGATCGCCCTGCCCGCCGAAGCGGCGGGCGACGCGAAGCGCTACAGCCTGCATCCGGCGCTGCTGGACGCGGCACTGCACGCGGTCGGTCTCGGCCCGCAGCTGGACGGGATCGACGAGGGCAGCGGCTCGATGCCGTTCTCGTGGTCGGGGCTGTCGCTGTTCCGGGCCGGAGCCTCGATGGTGCGGGTGCACGCCACCGGCGGGAACGGTGACGTGGCGATCACGCTGGCGGACGAGACCGGTGCCACCGTGGCCACGGTGGACTCCCTGGTGTTCCGGCCGCTGCCCGCCGATGAGTCCTACCTGCTGGGACCGGCCGAGGACGGCGCGGAACTGCTCGCACAGGACTGGGTGCCCGTGCGCCGGCCGTCCACCGTGGACGCTTCCGGTGGGTGGCACGACCCTGGGACCGGTGGGCTCGACCTCGCGGCGCTGGCCGACGCGGAGGACCCGGTGCCGCCGGTGGTGGTGCTGCGCCCGGCCCGTCCCGCCGGGGACGACGTCACCGCACGGGTGCGCGCCGCGCTCACCGAGCTGACCGGGCATCTGCGCATGTGGCTCACCGACCAGCGGTTCGCCGGTTCGCTGCTGGTGGTCTGCACCGAGCGCGCGCTCGGCGTGCGTGCGGGCGACGAACCCGACCTGGCACTCTCCGCGGCCCACGGGCTGGCCCGCTCGGCCCAGAGCGAGTACCCGGGTCGCCTCCTGCTGGTCGACGTCGACGAGCCGACCGACACCGCGGTGCGCGACGCGGTCGCCGTCGCGTCCGCGGCCCGTGAGCCCCAGGTGGCGCTGCGCGCGGGCGAGTTGCTGGTGCCCCGGCTGCACCGCGACGACGGTCCGGCGGAGAGCGACGACGGTCCGGCGGAGAGCGACGGCGGTCCGGTGGAGAGCGACGGCGGCTCGGCCGCCCGCACGCCCGATCCCGACGGCACCGTGCTGATCACCGGTGGACTCGGGTCGCTGGGCCGCACGCTGGCCCGGCATCTGGCAAGCCGGGGCGCCCGCAGGCTGCTGCTCCTGTCGCGCCGTGGCGCGGAGAGCCCCGGCGCCGCGGAACTGGTCGCCGAACTCGGCCGGCTCGGCGCGCACGCCGAGCTGGCGCGCGGCGACGTCGCCCGGCGGGACGACGTGGCCCGGGTGCTGGCCGAGGTGCCCGCGGCACACCCGCTCACCGCCGTGGTCCATGCGGCCGGTGTGCTGGACGACGGCCTGGTGGAGTCGCTGACCGATGAGCAAGTGGAGAACGTGCTGGCGCCGAAGGTCGACGGAGCCTGGCACCTGCATGAGTTGACCCGGGAGCTCGATCTCGTCGGGTTCACGTGTTTCTCCTCCGCCGCCGGCGTGTTCGGCACTGCGGGCCAGGGGGCCTACGCCGCGGCGAACGCCTTCCTGGACGCGCTCATGAACCAGCGGGCCGCCGCCGGGCTCCCGGCCCGCTCGCTGGGCTGGGGCCTGTGGGCGCCGGACAGCGGGACCGGCACGACCGACGGGATGGGAGGCGGGCTGGCCGCCGCGGACCGGGCCCGCATGGACCGCACCGGCATCCGCGCACTGACCGTCGCGCAGGGCCTGGCCCTCTGGGACACCGCGACCGGCTCGGACAGGGTCCACCTGGTGCCCATCGGGCTGGATCTGGCCACCGTGGCCGGTCTGGGAGAGGAGGGAATTCCGCCGTTGCTGCGCGACCTGGTCCGCCCGGCCCGCCGCCGGCGCTCCACGCGGTCCGCCGCGCCCGCCGAGTCCCCGGCGGACCTGGCCCGCAGGCTGGGCGGGCTGAGCCCCGCCGAACGGGACCGGCAGCTCCTCAACCTGGTGCTCGGTCACATCGCGGCCGTACTCGGCTACCCGTCCGCGGACGGGGTGCCCGCGGACGGTCCGTTCGGAGACCTCGGATTCGACTCACTGAGCTCGGTCGAGCTGCGCAACCGGCTCAACACCGCCACGGGTCTGACCCTGCCCGCCACCTTGGTGTTCGACCACCCCACCCCGGCCATCCTCGCGGCGCACCTCGGTACGGAGGTCGCGCCGGATGCCGCCGGCGCGGCGGAACCGGCGGACGGCCCCGCCGAGCGCGGCCCGGATCAGCTCTCCGGGCTCGCGCAGGCGGTCGAGGAGGCGCTGGCCGGCGAGCACGCGCAGCGCGACGCGCTGCGCGGACAACTGCGGGCGGCGCTGCGCGCGCTGGACGGCGAGCCGGGGCTCGGCGTGGACGAGCTGAGCTCGGCCTCCGTGGAACAGCTCTACGCCTTCGTGGACCGGGAACTCGGCGATGCGTGAACCAGCAGCCGGGGCCGCCCGGCCGACCGGAGAGGAATTGAAAGCTGTGGGCGAGGATCCGAAGCTCGTCAAGTACTTCCAGCGGGTCACCGCGGAACTCCAGCGCACCCGGGAGCGGTTGCGGGAGCTGGAGAACCCCGTCGACGACCCGGTGGCCGTGGTCGGCATGGGCTGCCGGTTCGGCGGTGGGGTCGGCTCGCCGGAGGAGCTGTGGGAACTGCTCGCCGCGGAGCGGGACGTGATCACCGGGTTCCCGGCCGGCCGCGGCTGGACCGAGGACCAGATCTACCACCCGGAACCGGGCACACCGGGCCGCTCCTACGTCCGGCACGGAGCCTTCCTCGACGACGCGGCCGACTTCGATCCCGAGTTCTTCGGCATTTCGCCGCGCGAGGCGCTCAGCATGGACCCGCAGCAGCGGATCGCGCTGGAGGTCACCTGGCAGGCGCTGGAGTCCGCCGGTATCGATCCGGCCGGGCTGCGCGGCAGCCGCACCGGCGTGTTCCTCGGACTGTCCAACGCGGACTACGCCACGGCGGTCCGCGAGATGCCCGAGGACATGCTGGGCCAGCTCTCCATCGGCAACGCGGGCAGCGTGACCTCCGGCCGGCTGGCCTATGTGTTCGGCCTGCAGGGGCCCGTGCTCACGGTGGACACCGCCTGTTCCTCGTCCCTGGTCGGGATCCACCTGGCCGTGCAGTCGCTGCGCGCGGGGGAGTGCACCCTGGCGCTCGCGGGCGGGGTGACCATCCTGTCCAGCCCGCTGCTGTTCATCGACTACGCCCGGCATCGCGCCTTGGCGCCGGACGGGCGGTGCAAGCCCTTCTCCTCGGCCGCCGACGGCACCGCGTGGGGCGAGGGTGCCGGGATGCTGGTGCTGGAGAAGCTCTCCGACGCACGCCGCAACCACCACCCGGTGCTCGCGCTGCTGCGCGGATCGGCGATCAACTCCGATGGCACCTCCTCCGGGCTGACCGCCCCGAACGGAACCGCGCAGCAGCAGGTGATCGCCGACGCGCTCGCCTCGGCCGGCCTGTCGCCCGCGGACGTCGACGCGGTGGAGGCGCACGGCGCGGGTACCGCGCTCGGCGACCCGATCGAGGCGCAGGCGCTGTTGGCCGGGTACGGCCGCCACCGCGGCGACCGGCCGCCGCTGCTGGTCGGCGCGGTGAAGTCGAACCTCGCCCACACCCAGGCCGCGGCCGGAGTCGCCGGCGTGGTGAAGATGGTGCTGGCCATGCGGCACAGCACGCTGCCCAGGACCCTGCACATCGGCACGGCGACCCCCCGGGTCGACTGGGCGCAGGGCGGGGTCGAACTGCTCACCGGCGCAGTCCCGTGGCCGCGCGACGGGCGTCCCCGGCGGGCGGGCGTATCCGCGTTCGGAGTCGGCGGTACCAATGCGCATGTGATCCTGGAGGACCCGGGGCCCGACCCGGACACCGGGCCCGGCGACCGGGCCGTCCCGCCGCTGCTGGCCTGGACCCTGTCGGGCAGGACCGAACAGGCGCTGTCCGCGCAGGCGGCCGCGCTGCACGAGTACCTCGACCGGGCGCGCCCGGATCTGCTGGACCTGTCGTGGTCGCTGGCCACCACCCGGGCGCACCTGCCGCACCGCGCGGTGGTGTTCGGCTCCCGCCCGGCCGACCTCGCCGCGGGCCTGACCGCGCTGAGCACGGGCCAAAACGAGACCGGGAGCGCCACGGCGGTGGTCTCCGGCACCGCCGTGCGGAACGGCACCACCGCGTTCGTGTACCCACATGAGTGCCCCCCGGCCGTGGTGCGCGCGCTGGCCACGCAGTACGCCCAGACCGAGGGCTTCGCCGAGCACCTCTCCGCATGTGCGGCCACGCTGGCCGGGCTGGTCGGCTGGTCTCTGGCGGACGTGCTGCGCGGCGACCCGGACGCGCCACCACTGGACCGGCCGGATGTGCTGGCCCCGGCCACGCTGGCCGTGCTGACCGGCGTGACACGGATGTGGTGCGCGTCCGGGGTGCGCCCGGCGGCGTTGGCGGCACACGGATCCGGCCGGCTGGCCGCGTCCTGGGCGGTCGGATGGCTGTCCCTGTCCTCGGCGCTGCGGATCGCGGCCGGGTGTCCCGCGGGCGTGGAACCCGACGTCGTGGATGTCCCGCCCCCCGCGCCCGGTGTGCCGGTGCTGTGCGGGGACACCGGCCGTTGGCTGCGCGACCGTCCGGCCGAGGACGATTACCGCATGGTGCCGGCTGCTGCCGTATCCGACGCGGTCGCCCGCGAGCTGCGGGCCGACGGTCATCGACTGCTGCTCGTGTTCGGTGGGGACACCGCGGGCCTGGCCGCCGCGATGTCCGACGGTGCCGCCGTGCTGGCCGTGCCGGAGGAGACGGAGAGCGCGGGGACCGGTCCGGCGGCAATCGTGCGCGCACTGGGCCGCGCGTACGTGAGGGGCGCGACGGTGGACTGGCGTGCCGTCCTGGCCGACGCCGGTGCCCGGCGTATCCCGCTGCCCGGCTACGCCTTCCAGCGCAGCCGCTACTGGATCGAGCGCGAGTGGACCATGCCGGTGCTGACCTCCGACGCCCCGGGGACGCACGAGGCCGATCGCCGCTCGCCCGCGGCTCTGCTGTGGGCACTGCCCGAGCAGGAGCGCAACGGTCACGTCGAGACGCTGGTCCGTCAGTGCCTGGACCGGGCGATGGGCTACGGACCGGAGGACGAGGTCGACGCCGAGGAGACGTTCCGCGACCTCGGGATGGACTCGCTGAGCGCGCAGGATCTGCGCAATCGCCTCACCAACGGCGCCGGTGTGGAGATCGAACTCGCCGACGTGCTGAACTATCCCACGGTGGTCGATCTCACCGAGCGCGTGCTGGAAAAGCTGGCCGCCCGCGCCGAGGAGGGCACGCTCGACGAGATCGTGGGGACCACCCGGTCCGGGGACGAGACCCGGGAACCCGGCACCGGGCCGGTGGACCCGGCGCCCGAGAACACCGACGAAAGCGACGGCAGCCTGGCCTCGTTCTACATCCGGGCGATCCGCACCGGCCGGATCGACGTCGCCCTCCGCCTGGCCCGCACGGCCTCCGAGACCCGCGACACGTTCGATCAGGACGATCCGCGCGACCTCGCCGAACTGCGCCAGGTGGGGGCGGGCGCGGGCGGCCCCACGATCGTCGGCCTCACCCCGCCGATCTTCCCCAACCTGGACCTGCCCTACTCCTACCTGCACACCGGGCTGGACCCCGCGTCCGATGTGTGGTCGCTGTGGTCGCCCGGATTCGCGGGTGAGGCTCCGCTGCCCGCCGACCGTGCCGCCCTGATGCGGATGCTGGCGAAACCGCTGCGCCGTGAGCTGGCCGGCACCCCGTTGATCATCGCGGGCTACTCCTCGGGCGGCTGGCTGGCGCACGACCTGGCCGCGCACCTGGAGCAGACCGGCGTCCCCGTCACCGCGCTGCTGCTGTTGGACTCGTACCTGCCGGAGGAGGAGATGGACCAGACCGAGACTCGCAGCGAGTTCATGCGCGAGCAGATCCGACGGCGTGACCTCATGGGCATGTCGCTCGACCGTCCGGACCGGACCGTGACCACCAGCGGCCAGATCGCGGCGATGGGCGGCTACAGCAGGATCTTCAGCGGTTGGCGGCCCGGCCCGCTGGAGGCGCCGGTCCTGCACCTGCTCGCCAGCGAGGTCGTCGCGGGTATGCCCACCAGTTCGGAGGACCACCCGTTCCCGGCCGAACTGGCGCACCGCGTGCGCAGGCTGCCCGGCGATCACTTCACCATTCTGTCCCAGCACGCCGACCTGATCTCGACGAACCTGCACGACTGGCTGACGGAGGTGCAGCCCGTATGACGACCGTTCCCGATCTTCCCGTCACCACAGAGGCACTGGAGCACTTCCCCTTCGACGACGGCCGCGGCATCGAGGTCAACGAGCGGTTCCGGGAACTGCGGCAGCGCAAGGGGTTGCTCCGGGTGCGGCTCGCCTACGGTGAACCCACCTGGCTGGTCACCCGCTACGCGGACGCCCGGCTGGTGCTGGGCGATGCGCGGTTCAGCCGCGCGATGTCCGTCGGCCGGGACTACCCGCGCCAGGACGAGGCGACGGACCTGGCCGGGCTGATCACCCTGGATGCCCCCGAACACACCCGGCTGCGCACGCTGTTGCTCAAAGCCCTCAGCAAATCCCGTATCGACGAGCAGCGCCCGACGGTCCACGCGGCGGCGGACGATCTGCTGTCGTCGGCGATGAACGCCGGGCCGGGCATGGACATCGTGGCGGACTACGCGCAGCAGATCATCGTGTTGTCCCTCTGCGACCTGCTCGGCGTGCCGGCCTCGGACCGGGAGGCGTTCGAGTCGGCCAGCGCGGCGCTGCTCCCCGGCAGCGCCGTCGGCCCCGAGGACATGATGCGGCGGTTCGGTGCCCTGCGCACCTGCACCGAGCAGCTCATCGCCGAGCGTCGGGCCCGCCCCCGCGACGACCTGCTGTCGGCGATGATCCAGGCCCGGGACGAGGAGGACCGGCTTACCGACACCGAGCTGATCGACCTGGTCGTCGGCCTGCTGCTGGCCGGGTTCGAGGCGGTCACCACCCAGATTCCGAACTGCGTCTACGTTCTCACGCGGGGCGACCGTGTGCTCTGGAACCGGCTCCGTGCGCACCCGGCCGAGCTGCCGGCGGCGGTTGAGGAGCTGCTGCGCTACAACGCCTCCGCCGGTGCCGGCCTGTTCGTCCGCTATGCGCGGGAGGATGTCAACGTCGGCGGCACGCTGGTACGCGCGGGCGAAGCCCTCACCGTCGCCAACGAGTCGGCCAACCACGACCCGGCCCGATTCGAGGACCCCGACGCGATCGACTTCACCCGGCCACCCGGTGGACACCTCAGCTTCGGTCATGGCGCGCACTACTGCGTCGGCGCCCAGCTCGGGCGCATCGACCTCCAGGAGGGACTGCGGGTGCTGCTCACCAGGACCCCGGAGCTGACCGTCCGCGACATCACATGGAAGGAACGACCGCACGTCCGGGGACCGGAGGCGATGCACGTGACCTGGCAGGGCGCCTGACGGCGCGGAGCAGCGGGACGCCGTCGCGACCGGCCATTCTCCGCAGAAAGGACTGCCGGCAGCGGTTGACGTCGTCGGTGACGGTCACGGCCTGCTCGGTTCCCCAGACGGCGGGACCGGGCCGCCGGCCTCCTAGTCGGAGAGGACAGCCCCCTCAACGAAGTAGTGCAGCCCTGGCTTGAACTCCAGCCGAGGGATAGCGGTCAGCACCTGGGGTTGCAGGTCAAGGGTCACTTCGTAGGCCGCGCAGGCAAGCCACTCGTCCTTACCTGCCGGGGGTAGGCGGCGGTCGAAGAGGTCGCGGATGCGCACGATCTCTTCCCGGCTGAGCTCGGTGACGTGAGCTGGGCGTTCATCGGCATCCCACCCGGTCAGTTCCCAGATGTGAGGCATTCCGTCTGATGCGAACGGCGAGTCTGCGGCGGGATTAGGGGGATCCGAGTGGTCAGGGTGGCCGCCGGCCAGGTCGGCGAAACGCTCGAAGTCACATGCGTGACCTGCGACTCTATGAACGCTCCAGGCCGTACTCGGCGGGCTGGCTATCAAGTGGCTTCGCATGATCGCTCGGCTCGGAGCTCGTAACGCGATCTTGTAGAGATGTGATGGTCGGGTGTGACCGGTGTGATGATTCGGCCGTTCGGGGGGTGTGAGTGCGCGCCTGTTGTTTTCCTCCCTTCAGAGCCTCCCGCCTCGGCGTGCGCACTGAGGGCCCGGGAGGCCATGCCGGGGACACGCGGCCGACGGTCCGGGCTCCTCGGGCGGTACCAGGGCCGGAGGCCTGACGGTGCGTCATCCGGTGGGGACGTCGGAGGAGGTCACCCGAGGCTTCCTCCTCGGTCAGCACTCATGAGAGACATCGCGCGTGGTCCGAGTTCCGCACTTCTCAGGAGCCGTCTTGCACATACTCAGATACGTCACCGCCGTCTGTGCCGCCGCCGCGACGGTCTTGGCCACCTCCACCTCCACGTCCGCGGCCGCGAGGACCGGCCCTGAGCAGGACAATTTCCTTCCCGCACTCGGCTATTCCATCCTCCACCTCGACATCGATCCGCCGGGCGCCAACGACTGGAACTGCCGTCCCAGCGCCGCCCACCCGCGTCCGGTCGTCCTGGTACACGGGACCTATGAGAACCGCTACAACAACTGGGCCCGGGTGTCCCCCGAGTTGAAGGCCCAGGGCTACTGCGTCTACGCCCTCGACTACGGCGACACCGACGACGCCGGAGTCGGTGTCGCTCCCACCGTCAAGGGTTACGGAGACATCAGGAAGTCCTCCGAGGAGCTGGCCGCCTTCGTGGACAAGGTGCTCGCTGCCAGCGGCTCCGGCCAGGTAGACCTTGTCGGCCACTCCCAGGGCGGGATTCTGGCCCGCTGGTATCTCAAGGCCGACGGAGGCGCGAACACGACCGACCCCTCGAAGAACAAGGTCAAGAAGGTTGTCCAACTCGCCGCGACCAACCACGGCACCACCCTCAGCGGCATCGAGACTCTCGCCGACAAGCTCCACATACTGGAATCCGGGGAGAAGTACTTCGGGAAGGCGGGCATCCAGCAGTACGAGAATTCCGACTTCATCAAGGAACTCAACGCCGACGGCGACACCGTTCCCGGGGTCGAGTACACCGTGATCGGCACGAAGTACGACGAGGTCAGCACCCCCTGGCAGAACACGTTCATGACGGCGGGCCCCGGAGCAACGGTGCAGAACATCACCTTGCAGGAGGGCTGCTTCGTCGACTTCTCCGCCCATCTGAGCATGTCCTACAGCCCGCGTGCGGTCGGACTGGTCAAACGGGCCCTGGACCCCTCAGCCCCGGCCGCTCCCTGTGTGCCGAGGGCGCCCGCCTTCTGATTCCGGCCCGAAGGTCCGCCTTGGCCGATCTCGATCGTGCCACCGGGTCCACGAACGGCGCACCGGTCACTGTCTGGTGCTCCCCGGCTCGTGCGCCGCTCGTGAGGGCCGGGTGCCAGCGCACGACCGCCGTGATGGCCGTCACCAGGATCGCGACGGCGAGCAGGGACCAGCGGAGCCCTGTGTGTTGCATGAGTACCGCTCCGGCGGCGGCGCCGAGCGTCAGGGCGAGGATCACGCAAAGTCTCCTGACGGCCTGTCGGCCGCGCCACTTCGTCCGGTTCGCGTCCTGTATCAGGGCGATGAGGGCTCCCGTCAGGGCGAAGGTGACCACGAGGTCGGGTACCGCGAGTCTGCGGACGGTGGCGCATCGTACGCCCATCGCGGTGGCGAGGGTGCCGGTGATGATGTCGTGGATCGGCGGGTTCTGCGGGGCCAGCCAGGCGAGTGTGGTGGCGGCGTACAGGAAGGCCGTTTCGAAGAGCAGTGCGCGGGGGAACCAACGGCGGGGCTCGCTCCGGGATGTTCGTCGTTCCCCGCGACCGGCGAGTACGATGCCGGCGACGAAGCCCAGGATGGCGACCAGCGGGCCGGGTTCGGAGAAGCCGGGAACCCCGCCGAGGGCGAATCCCAGGACGACGACGTTGCCGGTCATCATCCCGATGAAGACCTTTCCCAGGCCCAGGAAGCTGATGGCGTCCATCATGCCGCTCACCGTCGTCAGCGCCAGGATGACCGAGGGCAGGGGGTCGTCGCCGAGCGTCGTACGCCGTGCCATGTCGTGAACTTCGCCTCCTTCTCCAGTGCCGGCCGGGTTCGGTGGCCGGCCCGCTTCCTGCCTATCAGCACCGCTGCGGGGGAGTGAGAAGGCGAGGAGTTTCACGCCAGCGCAGACCGAACAATCCCAGACCCATTCGCCAAGTGACCTTGACATCGCAGATGTAGCGGCGGAAGGGGTTCTGATTTGAAAGCAAGTCGCCGACGTATGGGAACTGGCCACCGCCGCGTCGATGGAATGGCACGGCATCCGTCCGAACTTGATCCCCGTGAGTGGCATCGGGCAGGGCGAGCCCGGCGGCAACGGCGAGGCAGCAGGCCGGCGCCGGGGCCGGGGCCGGAGTCAGGCCGGCGCCGGGGCCTGATTCCTATGACGGAAGATGATGGGGATGACGGAAGGTGATGGAATCAGGCCCCTCGCTCCGTGCTCAGTGCGGGAGTTGGCGGTATGCGTTGACGTAGTTGCGCAACACGGCTTCGTGCGTGCCGTTGACGATGCGGCCGAGTGAGGGCTCGGAATCGGTGCGGAGAGGGCCGTCGAGCTTCTTCGCCTTGACTCTCTTCAAGAGCTCCGACTTCCTTTCTCCGGTGAGGTATTCGTCGAATGACGCCGAGTCCATTCCGGCGAGCTCTGCCAGCCTGGTGTCGTCCGGCACTTCGAAGACGAGATCCGACAGCCCCATTGCCGTGTCAGGCGCCACCCGGTAGAAGTCGAGGACGCGCTTCCGCCACTCTTCACGGCGCGCGTGGCTCTGGGTGTAGGACTGGCGGAGCGCGAGGACGCGTGAGCTGACGAGGCCTGTTGGGGCGTGGCCAGGATGGCCTTGATGAGCCTGCCGCCGTCGGTGACGACGGAGCAGTCAGGGGCGAACACCCTGTTGTTCCTGTCCTCGCCGCGGACCTTCCCGAGAGACTTCGCCAGGGCCTCTCCTTCCTGGTCGCCCAGACCGAAGGTGACGCCGTTCTCCAGTCCGGTGAGGCCGTCCAGGAGCTTGATGAACGTGTTGGGTTCCGGGAAATAGACGGTCCTGGGGTCGACATCCGCCATCGCGACGCGGACGTCCCGGTCCATCGCGGTGGCGATGTCCACGCGCGGGTCGTCGCCGGTGTGGAAGTAGATCCGCTCGTATCCCTTGCCGTCGGCGTACAGCGCCTTCGCGAACTCCTGGACGTGGTCGCTTCCGGCGATGGTCTGCCGTATGGCGCCGTAGGGGATGGTCTTCTGATCGCTGAGGCCTTTACTGTCGTGCGGCGCGCGCCAGAGGAAGGAAAGAACCGCGACCGGGAAGCCGGGTTTCTCCTTCTGCCACGCGTCGGCGAAGTCCTTGATGATCTTCTTCTGCCGCTTGACGCGGTCCTTGCGCCCGGCCTCGCTCTCGCGGTAGGGGTAGCCCTCGTTGAGGCCGATGACGAGCGCGCACCCCTGCTTCGTCGCGGTCGCCTCGTCGCGGTAACGGCGCGCCAGGGTGAGCAGATCCTGATAACCGTCGACCTTGGCCGGGACCATGGCGACGAAACCCACCTCCCCCTTGTGCGGCTCGGCGCGGCCGACCGCCTGCCCCGGGGTCACATCGGTGATCGTCTCCAAGGGCGACTTACCGGAGGCCGAGGTCCCGGACCGGGCCCGGTTGACGAGCACCCTCGCTTGCTTCCGCAACTCCTCGGGCACGCTGTCGGGGCTCACCCAGTGGGGCCGCGAGGTCTCGGCCGGCCGGCCCGGGCTGCGATGGCAGGCACGCTGCTCGACCAGGTAGCCCTGTTCCAGACGGGCGTCGCCGATCTTGTCCCGGTGATCCCACACCTGGAACGCGGCGGCCCGGTCGACGGTACTCAGGAACGCCGCCGGCGCGTTCAGGGAGGAGATGTCGCACCTGTAGACGAAACTGCTCGCACCGGCGAAGAGATGGTGGGGGATGCGCTTGCGGGGCACGGCCAGGTGGTGCACGCGCTCCACCCTCGTCAGCGCGACGTAGGCGATACGGTGCCGGAATCCCAGGTCGCGCGCGATGGCGACCTCGGTGACCCCGCGTACGCGCCTGCGCTGCTGCCAGGTGGTGGCGGCGCTGCGCAGGGCGGTGAGGGCGTCGGCGTCCCGTCCGCCGGCGCGGACGACCGCGCGCGCGTGGTGGTCGAAGGCCACCCGCTCGGCCCGTACCTCGGCCGGGGAGGGCGAGATCCGGCGGCCGTTCTGCCGCAGCACCAGGCCGTCGATCCATTCCAGGGCCACTGCCCCGCCGTCCGCGTCGGGCAGCGGCTGGGCCTGGCCCAGGAACTCGACGAGGCGCTTGCCCGCTTCGGGGGACTCGATCCGCCGGAGCAGGAAGTCGATCTGCGCTACGTAGTCCTCGGCGTCCAGTTCGAGGCCGGGCTCGGGGTTGGAGGTGGCTTCGCGTATGTCGAGGACGTCCGGGTCGGGGCACACGGCGATGCCGGGCCGGACCACGGTGAGCGGGAGCGGCTTGCCGTCGCGCCAGGCGATCTCGACGTGGGACTCCGCGGCCGCCTGGACCGGCTGCGGTGGTGTCAGACGGGCAGGGTCGAGCCCTGTGAGGCGACGCATGACGGGGTTTTCCTTTCGGGGGGCTGCGGGGAGTTCAGTCCGTGACGACCAGGACGGCCTGTGCCTGCCGGGTGTCGGTGGTCAGGACCAGGGAGGCGGCGTCGGCCGCCGTCGGCGAGGTGTACCGCAGCGAGATCTTCTCGACGGCGGGGAGCAGGTTCGGCAGTCCTGCTGTCGGTGCGGCCGTCGTGGGCAGCAGCGGGGCGAGCGCCTCGCCGAGCGTGATGCCTTCCTGGGCGGCCCGGGTCGCGGTCCAGCTCGTCGACTCCGGGTTGCGGTCCGCCACGAGGTCCAGCTCCATCAGCGACGACTCCGGGCCGTTGAGGAGGAGGGAATCGGCGGCCTCGACGCCGGGCGTGCTGTCCCCGGTGGTGATCTGTGTGGTGAGGCGGGCGCAGGCCCGGCGGGCAGTGGGAACTCGGCGGACCCGGCCGCGGTGAACAGCCGCCCGGAGGGGGTGGGGACGACCTCGAAGCAGAGCTCCTGCAACGTCAGCTCGGCCAGGGACGCCGGCGATCTCCAGGGGCTTCAGGAGCGCTCCCGCGACCACGAAGGCGCCTTCCCAGAGGTCGCACAGGAAGGAGAGCCGTCCCGTGCCGTTCTTGCCGAGGCCGGGTTCGGCGTGCTCGAAGAGGCCGCTGCCGTCGGTGAGTTCACCGTGCGCCGTCAGGGCGGGCAGCTCGACCGTGACGGCGCTCTCCAATACGCCGGTCTGCCCGGTCTGCCCGGTCCGCCCACGGACAGGTGTCCGCTCAGCTCGACCGACAGCCCTCCCCGGCCGCTCCGGCGGGCGGCGGAGTCCAGGGCGATCCGCGCCCGGACCTGGCCGAGCGTCACGCCCGCCGGCAGCGGCCCAATGTTCAAGGATCAACCGGCTCGCTTTTTTTCAATGGTTGACTGAAATACCGGCGACCGGACACGCGCAAAGCGGGCGACGGGGCAACATCTAAAATCTCTGCACACACCTGATGCGCAAGCGAACTGACGGTGTGTGATGTGTTTAAACACTCCCTCGTCAGCCCTGCTCCAGGAGTCGTTCGGTGCCCCGCGCGACCGTCGGCAAGATGTCACCGAAATTTTCACTACGGGATTTCTGAGCTATTGTCAGCATCAATAAGGCCCGGTGAGTCGTAAGCCGTAACCCGTGGCTGCCTCCCACCCGATCTTTCCGTCGGTCTCATTTCCGCGGATCCGGAAGCGCTGGCGGGCCTTCCGCAATCGAATCCCCGACTTCGTCGCCTCGGGCCGCACCGCCTCCCGGGCGCGAAGGGCCTAACTGATCGTTTCAGAATGAGGTTCGCAAGCGACCCTTCCATGTCGGCACCTGGCCTGGAGCAGGGCCCCAGGGGCGGGGTGCGTTGATTAATGCGTTGACAGCCCCGGAAGGCGCCCTGTTAGCCTGAACGAGTCGTTCTGATTCGTTCTGGGCCTGTGTG
>NZ_BBUY01000017.1:24688-132346 GCF_001590865.1 Streptomyces sp. NBRC 110611 | reverse complement strand
CCTGTCCGATGAGTCGCATGACTAAGAGTTGTCCCGTAATGCCATGAGGCTGAGGGTCAGGCTGTGTCCGGGTCTGCGTCGATGGCGCCGGCCGAGCGAAGCGAACGCCCGAGGTCTCCGGTGAGGGTGCGGGGGTATCGCCGCCACCACCACAGGTCAGGGCCGGGGATCCTGTGAAACTGGTCGAGTGCTATGCCGTCGTCGTCGATGGTCGCGGCCTTGTACCGGTCGTCCAGAGCTTTGATCCGCGGGGTCCAGAGCCGGACGATGTGGTCGTCCAGCAGGAGCCAGGCCTCGTGCAGCCAGTTTCGGCAGTAGAGGTCGTTGGTGTACTCGTGGATGTAGTCGCCGTAGCCGCGCTCGACGGCGCTCACCAGGACGGCCCACGCGTTCACCATTTCAGCGACCGTGAACGCCGTCCGCCAGCCGCGCTGGTGCAACAGCTCTCCGACCTTGGTTTCCGTAGCCACGGGTGTCAGGTTCTCATGCCGAACCGTCCGGGCGACTGAGATGTGCCCAGCCAGAGACGGGCGGGCCCCGCAGCGTGATCAAGATGAGACGATCTCGCCGTAGCTGGTGTGATCACGGCGTCGGAGCCGTCCTGGATAGCCCCATTCACCGGGCTGAGCCCGCGTGCCTTCGGGAAGCTGGTGACCGTCGCGACCAGCGGGCCAACCGCCTACGGCGCGGCAGCCGGGGCGGTCGCCCCGCCGGATTCGACTGGGCGCATCTGCCCGCAGGAACGAAGTCGAGCGGACCATCAACGCGCTCAAGGGCTTCCGGGCGGTAGCAACGCGAATTGACAAGAGAGCGTACGTCTTTCACGGAACGGTCGCCGTCGCCGCGCTCCGACTGTGGCTCCGTCAGTCGGGGCCGGAAGTCCCAACGGGGCAGGCGAAGTTCGGCTACTCAGCCGCCGGCCCCGGGATGCTTCACGGCTACGTTGACCCTGATGCGACGCCCGTCGAGCTCCTGCTCGTGGAGTCCGCTCACTGCCGTGTCCGCTTGCTCCTGGGACCCCATGGTGACGAAGCCATAGCCCTTGGAGCGGTGTGTATCGCGGTCGCGCTGTCACCAACAGCAACACCTACGGGTGACACATCGCCGACGGCCCGAGGGCACCCCAAACCATCGGACACAACCCCTAGTCACACTCGAACTCTTCAGCCATCTGTGGCACCTCCAGGGATCGTTACCAGTGCCACATCAGGAAACGTTCGCGATCACAGGCGCGCCGTCTCCCGAGAGTAGCCAGGGATGGGGACAGCGCCCCATACAGCAACTGTCACCGCCGCGGTAAGGGAAATCCGCCAAGTTGGGCTTAGGCGGTCCGGTCAGATGTGGTCCGAGAATGCCGCTGCCGCATTGCATGGACCGCTGCCATAACCGACAACAGCAGACAGAGCAGGGACGTCACGCCCAACGTCATCGCCAACACCGCCGCCCCACCGCCATAGAGGTCGTCTTCACGGGCGACCACCTGCGGGTCGTCCGCCTGGTGTCGGACGGTCATCTGGTCGCCGACGCTTCTCTTGCCCCCGCTGCTGCCCACCGGGAGGTTCGCTACCACGGTCTGCTCGTTGGCCTCGAACTTGACCCGGCAATCACCCAATATGCACGAGCCGGCCTCGTGCAGCGTCGCTGACGCCTGCACGCCGTCCCGAAGGGAGCGCAGATGCTGAGCCGGCGTCAGCATCAGCAGCGACAGCACGGCCAACAGCAGCCCGACACACAACACCACACCTACAGCCAGCAGAGGCCGCCGTTTCACCAAGGGGGCAACCTGCTGCGCGCCAGAGGGATCAGTTATGCCGTCCAGTTCTCTCACCATCTGTTCCAGTTTTTCGGCACATAATGAGCTAAGTCTCGCACGTGGTCTCTCGTCTACGTGCGGTCCTCTGGCCGGCTCTGACGCCCACCCACGCCAAAGACGTCATCACCCGTCAACGCCGGTTTGACTCGGAGGCTCCGGGGACGGCCCGGAGCCAGCTGTTCCGTCGGCCATCTACCGGGCGTGATCATTCGTCGGTGCCCTCCAGGCGTCAGGGCCCCCACGTGGTCGTACGGCGCCGGCTCACGCGGCCGGGTCCAGGGCCCGCTTCAGCGTCTGGCGGGAGGTGGCCACGGTGATGCCCGACGATGCACTTCTCCGCCAGGCGGTAGACCATCCCCTCCAAGTTCGCCAGTAGCTGGGCCGTGGCCTCGGTGTCGCCGTTCTGGGCAGTTCGAATCAAGGCATGGTGGCGCACGGGGTGGTACTCCTTGGGAGAGGGCCCGGAATGATCGGGTTTGCGGTCATGCGCCGAGCCCGCGACAGGCGGAATGCGAACTTGCATTCGAATTGGTGACATGGAGGGGTGCCCGGATCGCTGCACCCACGTCCGAATGCGCGGTGAGGGGTGTGGCTTGGCGGTGTGCCAAGGACGGGTTCACCAGGTAAGGCAGGTGCCTCATGACAGCACCGCCGCTGCTGCGGCTGCGTGGAGTGTTCAAACGGTACGGCGCGGTCCAGGCGCTCGCGGATGTCGAACTGGAGGTACGGGCCGGACAGGTGGTGGCGCTGGTCGGGGACAACGGGGCGGGCAAGTCCACGCTGATCAAGGTGATCGCCGGGGTCGATCCGGCCGATGCGGGCACCGTCGAGTGGCAGGGCCGCCCGGTCCGGATCACCCGTCCCCACGAGGCCCAGGAGCTGGGCATCGCCACCGTCTACCAGGACCTCGCGCTGTGCGACAACCTCGATGTGGTCGGCAATGTCTTCCTCGGCCGGGAGCTCCGGCGGACCGGGCTCCTCGACGAGGTGGAGATGGAGCGCCGCACCCGGGAGCTGCTCGACGGGCTCGCCATCCGGATGCCCCACGTGCGCATCCCGGTCGCCTCGCTGTCCGGGGGCCAGCGGCAGACCATCGCGATCTCCCGCTCGATGCTCGGCGAGCCGCGACTGGTCCTGCTCGACGAGCCCACCGCGTCCCTGGGCATCGAACAGACCGCGCAGGTCCTCCGCCTGGTCGACCAGCTCCGCGAGCGGGGGCTCGGTGTCCTGCTGATCAGCCACAACCTGGGGGACGTCAAGGCCGTCGCGGACTGGATCGCGGTCCTGCGGCTGGGCCGTAACAACGGCTTCTTCGACGTCGGTACGACCTCCCACGAGCAGATCATCTCCTCCATCACCGGAGCCACCGACAACGCGGTGACGCGACGTCAGGCCGGGGGCTGGGAGGCGGAGCGGTGAGCCGGCCGTGGACGGCGGCGCTCCGCGGGAAGCGGCCGGGCGGTACGGGCGGCGGCCGGGCCCCGGACGGGCGCGGCGGGCAGAACCCGCTGCGGATCCTCCGGCGCCGGTTCCACGCCGGTGAGCTGGGCTCGGTCCCGGTCGTCCTCGGTCTGCTCGTGGTGTGGATCATCTTCCAGAGCCTCAACGGCAACTTCCTCTCCCCGCGCAACCTCTCCGTGCTGAGCGTGGACATCGTCGGCATCGGGATGATCTCGACCGGTGTCGTCTTCGTGCTGCTGCTCGGGGAGATCGACCTGTCGGTCGGCTCGGTGAGCGGCCTGGCGGCGGCCGCCTTCGCGGTGCTGAACGTGGACCACGGCATGCCGGAGGGACCGGCGCTGCTCCTCGCCGTGCTCAGCGGTACGGCGATCGGCGCCGTGCAGGGGTTCTTCTTCGCGAAGGTGGGGGTGCCCGCTTTCGTGGTCACGCTGGCGGGGCTGCTGGGCTGGAACGGCCTGATGGTCTCCCTCCTGGGCTCCAGCGGCACCCTCAACCTCGACGACCGGGGCCTGGTCGCCCAGCTGACCGGCTTCTACTTCACCCATGACGCCTACGCCTACGGCCTCGCGGTGCTCGGCACCGCCGGCTACTTCCTCGCCTCGTACCACGACGTACGGCGTCGCCGGGCCGCCGGGGTGCCGGCCCGGCCGGTGGGCGAACTGGTGCTGCGCACCGCCGTGCTGGCGGTGATCTCGGTGGTCGCGGCGTATGTGCTGAACCAGTTCCAGGGCCTGCCGCTGGCCCTGCTGATCTTCCTGGTCCTTCTCGTCGGACTCGACCAGGTGCTGTGCCGTACCCGTTACGGACGGATGATCTTCGCGCTGGGCGGCAGCGTGGAGGCGGCCCGGCGCACCGGGCTGAACGTGGACCTGGTGCGGATCTCGGTGTTCATGGTGTCGGGCACGATGGCCGCGATCGGCGGGGTGTTCCTGGCCTCCCGGGTCACCTCGGTCTCCCAGACGTCGGGGTCGGGCAATCTGCTGATGGCCGCCATCGCCGCCGCCGTCATCGGCGGTACCAGCATGTTCGGCGGCCGGGGCCGGACCTGGTCGGCGCTGCTCGGGGTGCTGGTCATCCAGTCCATCGCGTCGGGGGTGGCCCTGATGGGCATCGAGACCGCCGTCCAGTACATGATCACGGGCGGGGTGCTGCTGCTCGCGGTGGTGATCGACTCACTGTCCCGGCGCGCCCAGCGGTCCCACGGCCGGGTCTAGCCCCGGGCGCGCGGTCGCCGTGCGGGCAGGGCGGGCCCGGGCGGAGGCTGGAGGTGTGCGACGGACACCGCGGGCCGGAGACGGCCGCCGGAGAGAGGAGCCAGGCCATGAAGGACATCGTCACCGCCGGTGTGGACGGTACGCCGGAGTCCCGGGCCGCCGTCCTGTGGGCGGCGCGGGAGGCACGGCTGCGGCGCGCGCGGCTGCGGCTGCTGCACGCCTGGGTGCTGCTCGCGTCCGAGACCGGGCCCCAGGCCAGCGGCCAGAACTACTGGGCGCACCGGATGATGGACGAGGCCGTAGCGGCCGTCCGCGCCCGCCACCCGGACCTCCCGGTGGACGCGGACCTGGTGGCCAAGGACCCGATGGAGGCCCTCAAGGAGGCGGCCGCCGCATCCGACCTGCTGGTCCTCGGCTCGCGGAACCTCGGCCCGGTGTCGCGCTACGTCCTCGGTGAACTCGGTCTGCAGCTGGTCACACACACCAGCACCCCGGCCGTGATCGTACGCGCCGATCAGGAGCCCACGCCGGACGGGCGGGACGGGGACGTGGTGCTCGGGGTCAGCCTCCACGAGCCGTGCGAGGCGCTGTTCGCCTTCGCCTTCGCCAGTGCCGCGCGCCGCGGGGTCACCCTGCGTGCCGTGCACGGCCGGCATCTGCCCGCGTACGCGTACAACCGGGGCGGCGGGGTGGAGCCGTGCGCCGCCGAAGAAGCGGCCAAGCTGGCCCGGTACGAGCTCGAGCAGGCGCTGCGGCCCTGGCGGGAGAAGTACCCGGATGTGCCGGTGGACGCGCGGGCCGAGATGGAGAGCCCGGCGCCCGCGCTGCTGCACGACACCGCGGGCGCGGCGCTGCTCGCCGTGGGACGCCGGCACCGCCACCTGCTGCCGGGGCCGCGGATCGGCCATATCGTGCAGGCCGTGGTCCATCACGCTCCGTGCCCGGTGGCGGTGGTGCCCCACGAGTGAGAAGGCGGATGATGACGGTAGGGGTGCGCACGGGCGCGTGGGTTGCGCCCGGAGCGTGGCGGACACAGCGCACCGGGCGCGTTGGCTGCGCCTGGAGTGCGGCAGGCACGGCGCAACGGGAGTGAGCCATGGCGAACACAGTCGACTGGCCGGTCCGGGTCTCCCTCGTCGAAGAGGACGGCACGACCACGGCGCGGGCGGTCCTGGAGACCGGAACCACCACCCTCACCGGGCACGGCACGGCCCGCTGCAGCCCCGGGGATCCGGACGTACCGGAGATCGGGGACGAGATCGCGGCCGGGCGCGCGCTGAAGGACCTCGCGGGGCAGCTGCTGCGGGTGGCGGACGACGACCTCCAGGAGGTCGGTGCGGCGCCGCCCCGGCGGGAGAACCGGATGGCCTACGGCTGGACGAACGCGCTGGCCTGAGCCGGGCGCGGCGCGCCGGGCCGGCGGCCCGGCCGGGAAGGAGTCGGCCATGGCGGATGCGACGGTCACCGATCTGTACGAAGTGACCATGGCCCTGTCGTACCTGCGCGAGGACATGGTGCGGCCGGCGACCTTCAGCTGCTTCGTCCGGCGGCTGCCGCCGGAGCGGGGCTTCCTGATCGCCGCGGGCGTCGAATCGGTCCTCGACCACCTCGCCGGCTTCCGGGTGCGGCACGACGACATCGAGGTGTTCGCCCAGGCGCTGCAACGGCCCGCGCGGGAGCTGGCCCCGCTGGCGGACCTGCGCTTCACCGGGGAGGTCCGGGCGGTACCGGAGGGGCGCGTGGTGCTGGCCAATGAGCCGCTGCTGGAGATCACCGCGCCGCTCCCCGAGGCGCAGCTGGTGGAGACGTACGTTCTCAACCAGCTCAGCCATCAGACCGCGCTGGCATCCAAGGCCGTCCGCTGTGTACTCGCCGCGCAGGGCCGCCCCGTGGTGGACTTCTCGCTGCGGCGCACCCATGGCACCGAGGTCGCGCACACCGTGGCCCGGCTGGGGGCGATGGCCGGTTTCGCCGGGACCAGCAACGTCGCGGCGGCACACGCCGAGGACCTGCCGGCCATCGGCACGATGGCGCACTCCTACGTGGAGGCGTTCGAGGACGAGGAGGCCGCCTTCACCGCGTTCGCGCTGTGCCACCCCGGTCCGGTGACGTTCCTGGTGGACACCTATGACACCGCGTCCGGGGTCGCGGCGGCGGCCCGGGTGCTGACCGCGCTGGGCCGCGGTGACGGCTCGGCGATCCGGCTGGACAGCGGTGACCTGGGCCGGCTCTCCCGCCGCGCCCGCGCGATGCTCGACAACGCGGGCCTGCCCCAGGTGCGGATCGTCGCCAGCGGCGGGCTGGACGAGTACGCCGTACACGATCTGGTGGCCTCGGGTGCACCGATCGATGTGTACGCGGTGGGCACCCGGGTCGGGGTGAGCGCCGACGCACCCGCGCTGGATTCGGCGTACAAGCTGGTGGCGTACGACGGCCGGCCGGTGATGAAGCTGTCGTCGGCGAAGGCGACCGCTCCGGGCCGCAAGCAGGTCTTCCGCCGGCCCGGTTGTCACGATGTGATCGGGCTGGCCGACGAGCCGCCGCCCACGGACGGGGTACCGCTGCTGGAGACGATGATGCGGGCGGGCCGGCGCGGTACGCCCCGGGACCGGCGCGCGGACGCCCACCGGCGGCTGCTGGCGGACGTCGCGGAGCTGCCCGGCACGGCGCGGCGCATCCGGTCGCCGGAGCCGGTGCGGGCGACGGTGTCGCACCAGCTGTCCGTACTGAGCGAGCGGGTACAGCGGCGGACCGAGCGGGAGATCCTGGCGCCGTTCGGCGCGGACGGCTGAGCCGGCATGGACGGCTGAGCCGGCATGGAGGGCTGATCAGCGGCGGGCCGCCGTAGGAACGCGCCGGTCCCGCTCAGTCGCGCTGCGGTACGACCGCCACCGGGCAGGCCGCATGACACAGCGCGCCGTGCACCACCCGCCCCAGCGGGAGCCCGAAGTGGCCCTGGCGGCGCCCGGCCCCGATGACCAGCAGATCCGCCGCGGCCGCACGGTGCACCAGCACCTTGTGCGCCGGACCCTCGACGGTGGTCCGCCGCACCCTGACCTCCGGATGGTCGCCGGCCGCCGCGGCCAGCGCCTTGTCGATCAGCTCCGAGGCCTGCCGTTCGTGCCGGCTCCCGGGGTGTCCCGTGGCGGTCCGCTCGTGCGCCGGGCAGCGCCAGGCGCGCACGGCCTTCAGCAGGCAGCCGCGGGCCTCGGCCTCCCGGAAGGCGAACCGGACCGCGTCCACGCCCTTGTCCGGGTCGCCGACGCCGAGGAGGACGGACTGGTGCGTACCGGTCAGCCCGGCCGGGTCGCCGCGTACCACGACCACTGGGCAGCGGGCCCGCGCCACGACCGCCAGCCCGACCGACCCCAGCAGCAGCCCGGTGATCTCCCCGCGCCCCCGCGAGCCCAGGACCAGCCGCGACGCGGTGTGTCCCGCGCGTAGCAGGGCGGTGACCGCGTCCTCGGGTGCCACGTCGGTGGTGACGTCGACAGCGGTATCCCGGCCGCGGGCCCGTTCGGCGGCGGAGGCCACGACGGCCTCCACGAGCGCCTGCTCACGGGGGCGTTCCCGGGCCTGCCCGGGGACCTCGCCTTCGAAGTGCTCCCAGGCGGAGGCGTACAGCACGCGCAGCGGAAGCCCGAGGAGCGCCGCCTCGTCCACCGCCCAGTCGAGGGCCCGGAGGGCGGAGTCCGATCCGTCGACGCCCACGACCAGGGGCCGTTCCATCGCCGCCACCGCCTTCCGCTCGGTAGCCCGGTCGTCTCCGTAGCCCAGTCGCCCGGTCGCCGGTCCGGCCGGTGTGTCTCCATCGTCACCCCACGCCCCGGGGCACGCCAGGGCCCGGCCCCGCGCACCGCGCCCCCGGCCGGCGGCCGTGGTGACATGGAAGGACACCGACGAAGGGAACCGAGACCGATGCCGACCGCCGGCGGCCGCTCCTGGACCTGGTCGTACGAGGGGTATGACGCGGGTTCGGAACGGCTGCGGGAGGCGCTCTGCGCGCTGGGCAACGGCTACTTCTGCACCCGGGGCGCGGCGTCCGAGGTGCTGGTGGGGCCCGCGCACTATCCGGGCACCTACGCGGCCGGCTGCTACAACCGCCTGACGTCCACCGTGGCGGACCGCCCGGTGGACAACGAGGACCTGGTCAACCTGCCCAACTGGCTGCCGCTGCGCTACCGCATCCGCCCGGCCGACGCGCCCCCCGGGCCCTGGCTCTCCCCCGACCACCCGCAGCTGACGGAGCACCGGCAGGACCTGGACCTGCGGCACGGCACCCTGACCCGCTGGTCGGTGTACGAGGACGGGTCCGGGCGGCGGCTGGGGGTCGAGCAGCGCCGCCTGGTGCACATGGGCGAACCCCATCTGGCCGCGCTGCGCACCGCGTTCACGGCGGAGGGCTGGGCGGGCTCGGTGGAGGTGGAGGCGGGGATCGACGGCGCGGTCCGCAATACCGGCGTGGAGCGCTACCGAGGTCTGGCCGACCAGCATCTACGGGGCTGGGAGACGGGCGCCGAGGGACCGGACACGGTGTGGCTGAGCTGCCGCACCGTCGACTCGGACATCCGCATCGCGCTGGCCGAGCGGCTCCGGGCCACGCCCGTGCGGGGCGTGGCGCCGCGGCCCCGGCTGACCGTGCTCCGGGCCTGCCACACGGTGCTGCTGCCGGTCACCGCGGGCGCCACCGTGGCCGTCGACAAGACGGTGGCGCTGTACACCTCCCACGACCCGGCGATCGAGAGTCCCCGGCACGCCGCGGTGACCTGTGTGCTCCAGGCCCCGCACTTCCGGCAGCTGCTGGCCTCGCACCGGCGTGCCTGGGACGGCCTGTGGCGGCAGGCCCGGCTGGAGGTGCCCGGGGAGGCGGGCCGGATCCTGCGGCTGCACCTCTTCCATGTGCTGCAGACCCTCTCGCCGCACACCGCGGAGCTGGATGTCGGGGTGCCGGCGCGGGGCCTGCACGGTGAGGCGTACCGCGGGCACGTCTTCTGGGACGAGCTGTTCGTGCTGCCGTTCTTGAACCTGCGCCTGCCCGAGGTGTCCCGGGCGCTGCTCGACTACCGCCACCGGCGGCTGCCCGCCGCCTGCCACGCGGCGCGGGAGGCGGGCCGGGCGGGGGCGATGTACCCGTGGCAGAGCGCCGGTGACGGCCGTGAGGAGACCCAGCAGCTCCATCTCAACCCCCGGTCCGGCCACTGGCTGCCCGACCACTCGCGCCGTCAGCACCACGTGGGGTCGGCGATCGCCTACAACATCTGGCAGTACGGCCAGGCCAGCGGCGATACGGAGTTCCTGCACGGCAAGGGGGCCGAAATGCTGCTCCAGATCGCACGGTTCTGGGCCTCCGTCGCCGCGTGGGACCCGGGGCTGGGCCGGTACCGGATCCGCGGTGTGGTCGGCCCCGACGAGTACCACGACGGCTATCCGGGGGCCGCCGAGCCCGGCGTCGACGACAACGCGTACACCAATGTCACCGCGGCCTGGGTGCTGACGCGCGCGCTCGAGCTCTGCCGGAGCCTCCCCGAGGCCCACCGGCGGCAGCTCTTCGAGCAGATCCAGCTCACCCCGGACGAGCCGGAGCGCTGGGACGATATCGCCCGGCTGCTCCATGTGCCCTTCCACCAGGGCGTGATCAGCCAGTTCGCCGGCTATGCCGACCTGGCCGAATTCGACTGGGCGGGCTACCGCCGGCGCTACGGGGACATCCGGCGGCTGGACCGGATCCTGGAGGCGGAGGGCGACACCGTCAACCGCTATCAGGCCTCCAAGCAGGCCGATGTCCTGATGCTCGGTTACCTCTTCTCCCCCGCGGAGCTCGCCTCGGTCCTCCGCCGGCTCGGCTACCCCCTCGACGACGACACCTGGCGCGCCACCGTCGACTACTACCTCCACCGCACCAGCCACGGCTCCACGCTCAGCGCCGTGGTGCACGCCTGGGTGCTGGCCCGGGTGCACCGCCCGGACGCCTGGACGTACTGCGAGGAGGCGCTCACCGGCGATGTCGCCGACCTGCACGGCGGCAGTACCGCGGAGGGCATCCACCTCGGGGCGATGGCCGGCACCCTGGATCTGGTGCAGCGGGGTCTGACCGGTCTGGAGACCCGCGAGGGGGCCCTCTGGCTGGACCCGGCACCGCTCCCCCAGCTCTCCACGTTCGACGTCCGCATCCGCTACCGCCACCACTGGGACATCGATCTGCGGATCCACGGGGAACAGGTGCGGATCGCGGTACCGGGGTCCCAGCAGGCGGCGGTGCGGGTGCGGCTGCGGGAGCGGTCGTTCAGCGTCGCGCCGGGGACGGCCCGGCGGCTCGATCTGCCGGAGGGCTGATCCTCGTCACGGTGCCGGCGCCGTGCGTCACTGCCGGAGCGGCCCCTCACAGGTGTAGTCCGCGGTGGCGGAGCCGGCTCGCGAGTGCCGGGTGTCGACCGCGCCGAAGGAGCAGTTCATATCGGCGAAGTTGTTCGCGGCGGGTGCGGAGCGCTCCAGGAGCGTGGTGTCGACGGCCTTCGACATGTCCTTGAAGACCTGGTCGGCGTTGGTGGGGTCGGTGAGGTCGGCGCTGATCTTGCCGGTGCAGACGAAGCGGCCGTACACCTCGTCCCCGTCGCCCTCGGTGCCCTTGTCGCGCTTGTTGTCCTTGCACTGGGGGGTTTGGGAGGTGGCGGCGGCGAACGCGCTCTGGACCTCCGCGGCGTCGGCGAGCTTCAGTTCGCCGACGGGGGTGAACGCGGTGTCCGGGACGAAGAGGTCGTCGACGTGGGCGATCTGCTCGTCGAGGAAGGCGTCGTACGCGCTCTGCAGGGCGGTGTCCTTGCCCAGCCGGTCCCGCCACGCGTCGAAGCCCGCGGGGTCGTCGGCGCGCTCGTACGCGTACATCTCCCGCAGCAGCGTGGGGTGTTCGGTCCACAGGAACTCGAAGAACGTTCCGGCGTAGTCGTAGAAGCGGAAGCCGTCCCCGGTGTACGTGGCGTGCAGCAGCTGGTCGACGGTCATCCGCGGACCGCCGCCCGAGGTGTCGTCGATGATGCCCTGGACCAGGGACTTGCGGACCTTGATGCCGTCGTGCCGGGTGCCGCCGTCGAAGAACTCGGCCGTTCCCTCGTCCATCGCGGTGGTCCGGTCGCCCTCGTACCACGGGCCCTCGCCGAAGAAGCCGGGTACCGCCCAGCGGCCGTTGAGGTAGTGCGTGTACTCGTGGCGGAAGAGCTCCTCCAGCGTGAGGGTGGAGTCCTGGGGGACCCGGCGCTGGAAGGTGTAGAAGGTCGCGCCCTGCTCGATGTACATCCCGCCGTTGTCGGTGCTCAGGCCGGTGAGGATCGGCTGGTAGATCTGGTAGTCGGACTTGGACGCGTACAGCACGATGTGGAGGGTGGCGTTGGTGTCGCCGTCCAGCGGTTTGTCCGTGCCGAGCACCCGGTGGAACTGCGCCCTGACCTGCTTGCTCGCGTAGTAGAGCTGGTCGACGGTCTTGCGGTCGAGGGCGGTGCGGACCTCGATCCCGCCCTTGTCGTAGGTGTACTTCTCCGTGAAGAGGCGGCGCTCGATGTCCTCCTTGCACACCTTGTACGGCTGGCAGGCGTCGAACTCGATCAGCCAGGTGACGACCTTCCCCCAGGGCTCGCTGCCGTCCCCGAAGTTGCGCGTGACGAGCTCCAGCAGGGGGCCGAGGGCGGGCACGATCTCGCCCTTCAGGGCCTCGACCTGGCCGAACCGTCCGTACTCACCGATGGCGTCGCGCACCACCCAGGCGTTGTCGGTGTCCTTGAGGTGGGTGTAGTCCGCGAAGCCCTTGAAGACGGCGCGGTAGCCGGGGTCGGCGGTGACCGCCTCCTGGAAGGCGGTGTCCTGGTTGCCGGGGTAGACGCCGAGGTAGTTCAGGCTGAGCCCGGCGAGGGCGGCCCCGGCCCAGGCCGGGTCCTTGTGAGTGGCGGTGTGCTCGGGGTCCATGGTGGCCAGCACCTTCTGGACCAGGCCGAGTTGGTGCTGACGGCCGCCCGGGCCGACGCCGTACAGCGCTTCGCGCAGGGTGTCGGCGTTCTCCCTGGTGGGTTCGAAGGTGCGCGCGGCGGCGGCGAAGGCGTCGACCGCGCCTCGTACGGCGTTGACCGTCGCCTCGTCGGTGGTGTCGATCTCGTCGTGCGAGAAGTCGTGGTACGCCACCGCGTGCAGGTACGTGAACATCTCGTACAGGTGGGTGGAGTTCTGGCCGTCGTGGCCGTCGGCCAGCGAGGTGATGCGGCGGGCCACGGCCTGGACGTGCTCGTCCGACATCACCGGGACGAGCCGGCTGTCCCAGGTCCAGATGAGGCCGCGGAGGCAGTCCTCGGCGGTGACGGCGGGATCGGCGAGGAAGTCCGCGAACTGCTCGGGGCTCAGCCCGGTGATCCCGTCGAGCGTGCAGGGCGCGACGGCGGGACGCGCGCGGTGCCCGGTGGTGACGGCCTTGGTCCGCGGGCCCGGTATGCGGCCGGACGTGGGGACACCGCGGGGCACCGACACGGTGCGCGGGTCCAGCTGCGGCTTCCGGCCGAGGCGTTGGGCGTGGTCGGAGGGGTTGGAGTGCGCGGACGCGGCGGACCGGTGGGCCGGCGCGTCGGGGACGGGCGGGGCGGCCTGGGTCGCCTGCGCGGCCGGTAGGGCGAGGCCGAGGGCGAGGGCCGCGGCGAGCAGGGGTCTGCGCGGTATGCGGGAACGCGGTAGACGGGGACGTGACGTGCGGGGACGCGCGGTGCGCGAGGGCAACACCTGAACCTCCGGAGGAGTGTGGGGGGTTGAGGGCGCAGAGCGGAAGCCGCCTGCAGCCCTGTGAGGTGTGACCCGTAAAATAGTAATGTGATATTGTACTGGCAAGACTTCTGACAGCGGTTCAGCGAGCCCCCGCTCCACAGGCCCGGCGAGAGGCCAGGCCCTAGCGTGGAGGGATGGAAGCATCGGGCGCGAGCGGTCGGCCGCCGGGCAGGGCCGAGGACAGCGACTTCCCGGCCCGCACCGCACCCCGCTGCGGCGGGCTCGCCGAGCTGGACGCGCAGGTGGCCCGGTGCCGGGCCTGCCCCCGGCTGGTGGCCTGGCGCGAGCACATCGGCGCCCACCCGCGCGCGGCGTTCCGCGGCTGGGAGTACTGGGCGCGGCCGGTCCCGGGGTTCGGACCGCCGGACGCGGCGCTGGCCGTCGTCGGGCTGGCGCCGGCCGCGCACGGCGGCAACCGGACGGGCCGGATGTTCACCGGGGACGCCTCCGGCGACTTCCTGTTCGCCGCGCTCCATGCGGTGGGTCTGGCCTCCCAGCCCACCGCGACACACCGTGGTGACGGGCTGGAGCTGTACGGGGTGCGGGTCACCGCGCCGGTGCACTGCGCCCCGCCGGAGAACAAGCCGACGCCCGCCGAACGGCGGACCTGCCGGCCCTGGCTGGCGGCGGAGGTGGCGCTGCTCGGCCCCGGGCTGCGGGCGGTCGTGGCGCTGGGCGCCTTCGCCTGGCACGCGCTGCTGCCCGTCCTCGGAGAGGCCGGCTGGCCGCTCCCCCGCCCCCGCCCGGCGTTCGGCCACGGAGTGGAACTGCCCCTCCCCGCCGCGGGCGGGCGCCAGGAGCTGTACGTCCTGGGGAGTTATCACCCCAGCCAGCGCAACACCTTCACCGGCCTGCTCACCCCGGCGATGTTCGAGGACCTGCTCACCCGCGCCGCCGTCCTCGCGGGGCTGAAGACGTGCGGACGCGACGCAGGCTGACAGGCTGATCAGTGCGCCCGGACGACGCGCTCATCGTGCCCCGTACACCGGCAGGGGCGGCTGCGCCGACGCGAGCAACGTACGTACCGTCTCCCCCGCTTCGGCCGGGGTCCAGCGGCCGCCCTTGTCCACGGTGGGTCCGGGGCGCCAGCCCTCCATCACGGTGATACGGCCCGCTTCGGCCGCGAAGACCCGGCCGGTGACGCCGTCGCTGGCGGCGGAGGAGAGCCAGACGACCAACGGGGAGACGTTCTCCGGGGCCATCGCGTCGAACCCGCCGTCGGCGGGCGCCGCCATCGTCCCGGCGAAGACCCGCTCGGTCATCCGGGTACGGGCGGCGGGGGCGATGGCGTTGATCTGCACGCCGTAGCGGGCGAGTTCGGCGGCGGCGACGAAGGTGAGGGCGAGGATGCCGGCCTTGGCGGCGGAGTAGTTGCCCTGGCCCACACTGCCGTGCAGGCCGGCGCCCGAACTGGTGTGGACGACCCGGGCGTGCGGCGTCCGGCCGGCTCCGGCCTCGGCCCGCCAGTGCGCGGCGGCGTACTTGAGCGGCAGGAAGTGGCCCTTGAGGTGGACGCCGATGACCGCGTCCCAGTCGTCCTCGTCGAGGTTGACCAGCATCCGGTCGCGCAGGAACCCGGCGTTGTTGACGAGGGTGTCGAGGCGGCCGTAGGCGTCCAGGGCGGTGGTGACGAGCGAGGCGGCGCCGTCGGGGGTGGTGATGTCCGCGGTGTGCGGGACGGCCCGGCCGCCGCGGGCGCGGATCTCGTCGACGACCCGCTGGGCGGGGCCGGACGAGGCGCCGCCGCCGGCCGCGGTGACACCCAGGTCGTTGACCACGACCCGGGCGCCTTCGGCGGCGAGAGCCAGGGCGTGGGCGCGGCCGAGACCACGGCCGGCTCCGGTGACGGCGGCGACCCGGCCCGCACAGATTCCCTTCGGCATCGTTGAGTTCCTTACGTGGTAGGCGGGTTGGTTCCGGTCGCTCGCGGGATTCCGTCGGCCGCGGCGGCGGGCGAGGTGCCCTGGTGGGGCGAGCTGACCTGGTGGGGCGAGGTGCCCTGATTGGGCGAGGTGCCCTGGTTGACGGTAGCGGCGTCGAGGAACGCGGGCCGCTCGCCGCCGCCGTGCACCTGGAGGCTCGCCCCGGTGATGTATCCGGCGCGGTCCGAGGCGAGGAAGACGGCCGCCTCGCCGATGTCGGCGGGCTCGGCCAGCCGGCCCAGCGGTACGGTGCGGGCGACGGCGGCGACGCCCTCCTCATCCCCGTAGTGCAGGGCCGACCGCTCGGTGCGGACCGCGCCGGCCACCAGCGTGTTCACCCGTACTTCGGGCGCCCACTCCACCGCCATGGAGCGCGCCAGCTGCGCCAGCCCCGCCTTCGCCGCGCCGTAGGCGGCCGTGCCGGGTGACGGGCGGGTGCCGCTGACGCTGCCGATCATCACCACCGAGCCGTGGGCGGCGCGGAGGTGCGGGTACGCGGCGAGGGTTGCGGTGAGCGGCGCGGTGAGATTGAGGTCGATGACCCGGCTGTGCCGTTCGGCCGGCGCCTCGCCGAGGAGGCGGTAGGGCGTACCGCCGGCGTTGTTGACCAGGACGTCGAGCCGCCCGTACCGCTCGGCGAGGCCGGTGAAGAAGTCCCGTACGGCGGCCGGGTCACGGAGGTCCAGCGGGCTGAACTCGGCCTTTCTGCCGTCGGCTTCGAGGGGCCCGTCCGGTGGCCTGCGGGCGCAGACGACGACCTGGGCGCAGCCCGCCGCCAGGAACGAGCGGGCGATGCCCGCGCCGACGCCCCGGGTTCCGCCCGTGACGACCGCGACCCTCCCGTCGAGTTCCATTCGATGCTACCTTCCCGGCCTAACAAACGTTTGGTGGAAAGGTAGCTGATCCACTGATGGGTGTCTCCACCACGCGCCCCGAGAAGGGCATCGCCGTCCTCACCGTCGACTTCCCTCCGGTCAACGCGCTGCCGGTACAGGGCTGGTACGACCTCGCCGACGCCGTGCGGCGCGCGGGCCGCGACCCGGAGACCCGCTGTGTGGTGCTGACCGCCGCCGGGCAGGGCTTCAACGCCGGTGTCGACATCAAGGAGCTGCGGCGGGACAGCGGGCACCAGGCGCTGCTCGGCGCCAACCGCGGCTGCGCCGAGGCGTTCGCCGCCGTCTACGACTGCGAGGTACCGGTCGTGGCGGCGGTCGGCGGCCACTGCCTGGGCGGCGGTATCGGCCTGGTCGGCAACGCCGATGCGATCGTCGCCGCCGAGGACGCCACCTTCGGCCTGCCGGAGCTGGACCGGGGCGCGCTCGGCGCGGCCACCCACCTCGCCCGGCTGGTGCCCCAGCATCTGATGCGGACGCTGTACTACACCTCACGCACCGCCACGGCCGCCGAGCTGGCGGCGCACGGTGCGGTGTGGCGGGTCGTACCGCGCACCGAACTCATGCCCTGCGCCCTGGGGCTGGCGCGCGAGATCGCCGCCAAGGACGGTCTGCTGCTCCGGCTGGCCAAGGCCGCGATCAACGGCATCGACCCGGTCGACGTCCGCCGCAGCTACCGCTTCGAGCAGGGCTTCACCTTCGAGGCGAACCTGAGCGGGGTGGCCGGCCGGGTCCGTGCCACCTTCGGTGCCTCCCCCGAGGAGGGCCCCCGGTGACGGACAAGACCATGACACCGGAGGAGGTGGTCTCCCGCCTCCGCAGCGGGATGACCCTCGGCATCGGCGGCTGGGGCTCCCGGCGCAAACCGATGGCACTGGTACGGGCGCTGCTGCGGTCCGGCGTCACCGATCTGACCGTGGTCTCGTACGGCGGGCCGGACGTGGGGCTCCTCGCCGCCGCAGGCAAGATCCGCAAGTTGATCGCGGCGTTCGTGACGCTCGACTCGATCCCGCTGGAGCCCCATTTCCGCGCGGCCCGCCAGGCGGGCTCCTTCGCGCTGACGGAGATCGACGAGGCGATGTTCATGTGGGGGCTGCACGCCGCCGCGAACCGGCTCCCCTTCCTGCCCGTCCGCGCCGGGATCGGCTCAGACGTGATGCGGGTCAATCCGTCACTGCGGACGGTCACTTCTCCGTACGAGGACGCGGAGGAGTTCGTGGCGATGCCCGCGCTGCGTATGGACGCCGCGCTGGTGCACGTGAACCGCGCGGACCGGCTGGGCAACGGCCAGTACCTGGGACCCGACCCGTACTTCGACGACCTGTTCTGCGAGGCGGCCGACGCGGCGTATGTCTCATGCGAACGGATCGTGGAGGGATTCGGGACCGCCGTCCCGCAGTCCCTCCTCGTGAAGCGGCACTCGGTGACCGGTGTCGTCGAGTCCCCGAACGGCGCGCACTTCACCTCGTGCGTGCCCGACTACGACCGCGACGAGCCGTTCCAGAAGCTCTACGCGACAACGCCATGGCCACAGTTCGCGCAGCGCTTCCTGTCCGGCGCCGACGAGAAGTCCTACCAGTCCGCCGTCCAGGCCTGGCGCGAGGCGGCCCGATGACCAGCCGCGCCGAGTACTGCGTGATCGCCTGCGCCGAGGCCTGGCGGGACAACGGCGAGGTGCTCGCCAGCCCCATGGGCCTGATCCCGTCGGTGGGCGCCCGGCTCGCCAAGCGGACCTTCGCGCCGGACCTGCTGCTGACCGACGGCGAGGCGATGCTCGTCGGGCCGGACGGGAGCACGGAGGGCTGGCTGCCGTACCGCCGGCACCTGGCGATGGTCACCGGGGGCCGACGGCACGTGATGATGGGCGCGAGCCAGATCGACCGGTTCGGCAACCAGAACATCTCCTGCATCGGCGACTGGGAGCGCCCCGCGCGCCAGCTGCTCGGGGTGCGCGGCGCGCCCGTCAACACCCTCAACAACCCGACCAGTTACTGGGTGCCGAAGCACTCGGCCCGGGTCTTCGTCGAGAAGGTCGACATGGTCAGCGGGGTCGGGTACGACAGCGCGGCCGCCGCCGGTCCTTCGGCGACCCGCTTCCACCGCATCCCGCGCGTCGTGTCGAACCTCGGCGTCTTCGACTTCGCGACGCCGGACCGGTCGATGCGGCTGGCATCCCTGCACCCGGGCGTCACGGTCGAGCAGGTGCGGGAGGCGACCGGGTTCGACCTCGCCGTACCCGACGACGTGCCGTACACCCGCGAGCCGCTCCCCGCCGAACTGCACCTGATCCGCGAGGTCCTCGACCCGGAGGGACTCCGCGCTCGCGAGGTCGAGGGCTGATGGAGTCGGCGCCGATGGAGACGGCCCTCACCCGGCTCACCGGGGTGCGGTATCCGCTCGTACAGACCGGAATGGGGTGGGTGGCCGGGCCCCGGCTGGTCTCGGCCGCCGCGAACGCGGGCGCGCTGGGGATCCTCGCCTCGGCCACCATGACCACCGGCGGGCTGCGCGCGGCGGTCCGCGAGGTCGCCTCCCGTACGGACGCGCCGTTCGGCGTCAACCTGCGGGCGGACGCGGGCGACGCGGCCGAGCGGGTGCGGATCATCGTGGACGAGGGCGTACAGGTCGCCTCCTTCGCCCTCGCCCCGTCCCGCGAGCTGATCACCCGGCTGAAGGACGCCGGCGTCGTCGTCATCCCGTCCGTCGGCGCCCGCCGGCACGCCGAGAAGGTCGCGGCCTGGGGCGCCGACGCGGTCATCGTCCAGGGCGGCGAGGGCGGCGGCCACACCGGGAACGTCGCCACGAGCGTGCTGCTCCCCCAGGTCGTCGACGCCGTCGGCATCCCGGTGATCGCCGCGGGCGGCTTCTTCGACGGCCGGGGGCTGGTCGCCGCCCTCGCGTACGGCGCGGCCGGGATCGCCATGGGCACCCGCTTCCTGCTGACGTCGGACAGCACCGTGCCCCGGGCGGTCCAGGCCCGCTATCTGGCCGCGGCCGTCCACGATGTCACCGTCACCACCGCGGTGGACGGGCTGCCGCACCGGATGCTGCGCAGCGCCCTGGTGACATCCCTGGAGCGGTCCGGAGGCGCCGGCGCCCTGCTGCGGGCCGTACGCCACACCGCGTCGTTCCGGAAACTGTCCGGGCTGAGCTGGCCCCGGCTGGTCCGCGACGGCCTGGCGCTGAAGCGGGGCAAGGAGCTGACATGGAGTCAGGTCCTGCTGGCGGCCAACACCCCGATGCTGCTGAAGGCCTCGATGGTGGACGGCCGTACCGACCTCGGCGTGATGGCCGCCGGCCAGGTGGCCGGTCTGATCGACGATCTCCCGTCCTGTTCGGAGCTCGTCGACCGGATCATGGCCGAGGCCCACCGGACGCTCACCGCCCTGCCGCGCTGAACGGCGCCCCGGCGGCGCGCGGCGCGGGCCTCAAAGGCGTTCGATGATGGTGACGTTGGCCTGCCCGCCGCCCTCGCACATGGTCTGGAGGCCGAACCGGCCGCCGGTGCGCTCCAGTTCGTGCAGCAGGGTCGTCATCAGCCGGGCCCCGGTCGCTCCGAGCGGGTGGCCCAGGGCGAGGGCGCCGCCGTTGACATTGACCTTCTCCGGGTCGGCACCGGTCTCCTTCAGCCAGGCCAGCACCACGGGCGCGAACGCCTCGTTGATCTCGACCAGATCGATGTCGTCCATCGTCAGGCCCGCCTTCTTGAGCGCGTACGCCGTCGCGGGGATCGGTGCGGTGAGCATCCGGATCGGGTCCTCGCCGCGCACCGACAGGTGGTGGATGCGGGCGCGCGGGGTCAGGCCGTGCGCGGCCGCCGCCCGCTCGGAGGCGAGCAGCAGGGCCGCCGCACCGTCGGAGACCTGCGAGGAGAGCGCGGCGGTCAGGCGGCCGCCCTCGGCCAGCGGCGGCAGCGCGGCCATCTTCGCCGGCGAGGTGTCCCGGCGCGGCCCCTCATCGGTGGTGACCTCCCCGTACGGGACGGTCTCCCGGTCGAAGCGGCCCTCGTCGAGGGCGCGCACGGCACGCCGGTGGGAGCGCAGCGCGAACTCCTCCATGTCCCGGCGGGAGATGCCCCACTGGGCGGCGATCAGCTCGGCGCCGTGGAACTGGCTGACGGGGGCATCGCCGTAGCGGGCCCGCCAGCCCTCGGAGCCCGCGAACGGCCCCCGGTCCAGGCCGAGCGGTTCGGCGGCCCGGCGGGCGGCGTACGCGATGGGGATCTGCGACATGTTCTGCACACCGCCCGCGACGACCAGGTCCTGGGTGCCGGAGAGCACGCCCTGGGCGGCGAAGTGCACGGCCTGCTGGGAGGAGCCGCACTGGCGGTCGACGGTGACGCCGGGGACCTCTTCGGGCAGCCCGGCGGCCAGCCAGCAGGTACGGGCGATGTCGCCGGCCTGCGGGCCGACCGTGTCCAGGCAGCCGAGGACGACATCCTCGACGGCGGCCGGGTCGGCGCCCGTTCGCTCCATCAGCGCCCGGAGCACATGGGCGCCGAGGTCGGCGGGGTGTACGGCGGCCAGGCCCCCGCCCTTCCTGCCGACAGGGGTACGCAGCGCACCGACGATATAGACCTCGGCCATGGTGATGCTCTCCTCTTGACGAGTGTGCGAACGGGCCCGGCGATTCCGCAAGCGTCGCGCCTCATGGGTGCTGGGAGCTGACGGAGACGGTCTCCCCGGTCAGGTACGAGGCGTAGTCGCCGGCCAGGAAGACGATGACGTTGGCGACCTCCCAGGGTTCGGCCGGGCGGCCGAAGGCCTCCCGCTCGGTGAGTTCGGCCAGCAGCCCGGGGGTGGTGACCTTCGCCAGGTGCGGGTGCATGGCGAGGCTGGGCGCGACCGCGTTGATCCGTACGCCGTAGGCGGCGGCCTCCATGGCGGTGCAGCGGGTCAGCGCCATCACCCCGGCCTTGGCGGCGGCGTAGTGCGCCTGGCCGCGCTGGGCGCGCCAGCCGACGACGGAGGCGTTGTTGACGAGGACGCCGCCGTGGCCTGCGGCCTTCATCCGGCGCAGCGCGGCGCGGGTGCAGCGGAAGGTGCCGGTCAAGGTGACGTCGAGAACCGCGCTCCACTGCGCGTCGGTCATCTCGACGACGTCGGCGGTGCCGCCGAGCCCGGCGTTGTTGACGAGGATGTCGAGCCGGCCGTGGCGCTGCTCGGCCAGGTCGAGGAGCGCGCCCACCTGATCCTCGTCGGTGACGTCGCAGGGCAGCCCGGCGACGCGGTCCGCGCCGAACTCCTCGGCCAGCGCCGCCGCGGTCGCCGTCAGCCGCCGGGCGTGCGCATCGCCGATGACGATCCGGGCGCCCTCCTCCAGGAAGCGGCGGGCAGTGGCGCCGCCGATGCCGGCTCCGGCGGCGGCGGTGACCACGGCGGTCCGCCCGGCGAGCAGTCCATGGCCGGGCACGTAGGGAGGCGGGGTCATGGGCGGGCCTCGACGCTGCACATGGCCGTACGCTAGCCTGCCAAACGCTTGTTAGGGAAGTTGCCCGTCCACCGAAGGAGAGGCGGGAGATGGCCACTGCCCACGACGACGAGCCGGTGCGCTACGGCGACCACAGTCCCGGCGCCACCGAGGCGCCCGTGCGCTACAGCCTCCAGGGCCCGGTCGCGACCGTCACCATGAACCGCCCGGAGTACCGCAACGCCCAGAATTCCGCGATGACCTACGCTCTCGACCGCGCTTTTTACCGCGCCGCGGCCGACGACGAGGTCAAGGTGGTGGTGCTGGCCGGCGCGGGCCGGCACTTCTCCGCGGGCCATGACATCGGCTCCCCCGGGCGCGATGCCCACCTCCCCTTCGACCGCGCCGCGGGGCTGTGGTGGGACCACTCGGACAAGGCGGGCGCCGAGCAGCGCTTCGCCCGCGAGTCGGAGGTCTACCTGGGCATGTGCCGCCGCTGGCGGGAGCTCCCCAAGCCGGTGATCGCCGCGGTCCAGGGGGCGTGTGTGGCGGGCGGCCTGATGCTCGCCTGGGTCTGCGATCTGATCGTCGCCACCGAGGACGCCTTCTTCGCCGACCCGGTCGTACGGATGGGCATCCCGGGTGTGGAGTACTTCGCCCACCCGTGGGTGATGCCACCGCGCGTCGCCAAGGAGTTCCTCTACACCGGCGACCGGATGTCCGCCCGGCGGGCGTACGAGCTGGGGATGGTCAACCGGGTCGTACCGCGGCACGAACTGGCCGACCGGGCCGGTGAGTTGGCTTTGCGGATCGCGGAGCTGCCGCGGCTCGGACTGGCACTGGCCAAGCGCGCCGTCAACCAGGCCGAGGACCTTCAGGGCCTGCACCCCGGCCTGGACGCGGCGTTCGCCCTGCACCACCTCGCGCACGCGCACAACGCCGAGACCGCCGCCGACCCGCTGGGCGGTATGGACGTCGACGCGATGCGGCAGCGCTCCGGAGCGGCGGCCCGGCGGCCCGGCGGGACGGAGCCGGCGAACCCCCGCGCGGCGGAGGCCTGATGGACCTCGACTTCACCGCCGCGGAGGAGGACTTCCGGGCCGAGGCCCGGGCCTGGCTCACCGCGAACGTCCCCGCCGCCCCGCTGCCGTCCCTGGAGACCGCGGAGGGATTCGCCGCCCACCGGGAGTGGGAGCACCGGCTCGCCGCGGACCGCTGGTCGGTGGTCTCCTGGCCCGAGGAGTACGGCGGCCGCGGCGCCTCGCTGCTGGAGTGGCTGGTCTTCGAGGAGGAGTACCACGCCGCGGGCGCTCCCGGCCGGGTCGCCCAGAACGGCATCAGCCTCCTCGCCCCCACCCTCTTCGAGTACGGCACCGGTGAACAGCGCGCCCGCCTCCTCGGCCCCATGGCACGGGGCGAGGTGATCTGGGCGCAGGCGTGGTCGGAGCCGGAGGCCGGCTCGGATCTGGCGTCGCTGCGCTCCACGGCCGTACGCACCGACGGCGGCTGGCGTGTCAGCGGGCAGAAGACCTGGTCGTCCCGGGCCGCCTTCGCCGACCGCGCGTTCGGCCTGTTCCGCAGCGAGCCGGGTACCGGGCGGCCGCACCAGGGGCTGACGTATCTGATGTTCCCGCTGCGCGCACCGGGTGTGACGGTGCGGCCCATCGGCCGGCTGGACGGCAAACCGGCCTTCGCCGAGCTGTTCCTGGACGGCGTGTTCGTGCCCGACGCGGATGTCATCGGTGAGCCGGGGCAGGGCTGGCGGGTGGCGATGAGCACGGCCGGCCGGGAACGCGGCCTGACGCTGCGCAGTCCGGGGCGCTTCATGGCCGCCGCCGAGCGGCTGGCCGCGCTGTGGCGGGCGGCTCCCGGAGCGGCCGACCCGGCGCTCGGCGGCCGGGTGGCCGACGCCCTGATCGGCGCCCGCGCCTATCAGCTCTTCGGCTACGCGCAGGCCTCCCGGCCGGCCGAGGCCGGACCGCCCGGCGCCGAGTCGAGCCTGACCAAGGTGTTCTGGTCCGAGCTGGACATCGCCCTGCACGAGACCGCACTGGATCTGCTCGGCCCGTACGGCATGCTCGCCGACGGCGCCGACGAGGCCCCGGCACACGGCAGATGGGCCGAGGGCTACACCTTCTCCCTCGCCGGGCCGGTCTACGCCGGCACCAATGAGATCCAGCGGAACATCATTGCGGAGCGGTTGCTGGGGCTGCCGAAAGGGCGTGGGTGATGCGCTTTCTCCTCACCGCCGAGCAGCGGGAGTTCGGCCGGATGCTCGACGGCATGCTGGCGTCGTCCGGCACGCCGGCGGCGGTACGCGCCTGGGCCGCCGGGGAGCACCGGCCCGGCCGGGAGCTGTGGGCGCGGCTCGCGGCGGCGGGGGTGTTCGGGCTCGCCGTGCCGGAACGGCATACCGGCGCGGGACCGCTCCCGGTCGAACTGGCCGTCGCCTTCGGCGCGTTGGGACGTCACGCGGCGCCGGGGCCACTGGTGGAGACGGTGGCCGCGGCCGCGTTCCTGGACCGGCTCGGGGACCGTGACGCGGCCGGCGCGTGGCTGCCGCGGATCGCGTCCGGTGATGCCATGGTCGGGCTGTGCGTCGGGGTGCCGTTCGCCCTGGACGCGGATGCCGCCGACACCGTCCTGGTCGTCCGGGGCGACACCGTACGCCGTACGGTCACACACGGCCCGGTGCAGCCCTGCCTCGATCCGGCGCGGCGGCTGTCCCGTCCGCTCGGCGGCACGGTCCTGGCCCGGGGCCCGGAGGTGGCCGCGGCCGCCGCCCACGCCGTCGACGTCGCGCGGCTGGCCACCGCGGCGCAGTGCCTCGGCCTCGGCCGCGCCCTCCTGGCGGCGACCGTCTCGTACGTCCGGCAGCGCACCCAGTTCGGCGTGCCGATCGGGTCGTTCCAGGCGGTCAAGCACCGGCTGGCGGACACTTTCAGCGCGCTGGAGTTCGCCCAGCCGCTGGTGTACGCGGCGGCCCTGGCGGTGGCGGCGGACGCCCCGTCGGCCACGGGCGAGGTGGCGGCGGCGAAGGTCGCGGCGGGCGAAGCGGGCCACGCCGCGGCCCGTACGGCGCTGCAACTGCACGGCGCCCTCGGCTACACGGCGGAACCGGACCTCTCCCTGTGGATCCGCAAGGCCCGCCCCCTGCGGGACACCTGGGGCACACCGGCCGAGTGCCGTACGCGGGTGCTCGCGGCGGGTCCCTCCTGGGCGCGGTGCGGACCGGGGTCCGCTGGCCAATAGTGGAGGGGTGAGGTCGCAGCAGGGAGCTCCCCCGCAGCGGACGGCCGACGGGCCCGTCGGGTCGGTGCCCCTCCGGGCCGTACTGCGCCGACTGCGCTATCTGCTGGAGCACGGCCGGCACACCCTGCACACCCGACGGCCGGTGGTCGGCACCGCGGTCCGGGTGACGGTCGCCGCCTGTACCGCCTTCTACGTCTGCCGCTACGGGCTCGGCCAGACCGTGACGTCCCTGTACGCCACCTTCACCGTGGTCGCGCTGGGCGCGCTCGCCCGGATCCCCGGCTCCGGGCGCCAGCGCGCCGAGACCCTCCTCACCGCGGTCCCGGCCGGCCTGGCGCTCGTCGGCCTGGGCACCGTGCTGGCGATCCGGACCTGGGCGGCCGTCCTCGGCATGCTGGTCATCGGCTTCCTGGTCGCCTACGCCGGCACCACCGGGCCGCGGGTCGCCGCCGCGGCACCGGGAATGCAGCTGCTCTACATCCTCCCGTGCTTCCCGCCCTACGCCCCTGACACCCTGGCGCAGCGGCTGTCCGGCTATCTGCTGGGCACCGCCCTGCTCGTGCTGGCCCAGCGCTTCATCCTGCCGGAACCGGCCACCCCGCCGTTCCGCCGGCTGCTGGCCGAGGCCGCCGACGCGGCGGCGGACCTCGCCGAGCACCGCGGCGGCCCCGCACCGGGCCCCGCCCTCGCCCGGGCCGATGCGGCCGCGGAGGCGCTGCGGCCGGACCGCGTCCCCGCGGCCGATATGCCCGCCGCCCCCACGCTCGCCAACAAGGCGCTGATCCACACCGCCGAGGCCGTCCGCACCCTGCTGGCCAGGCTGGCCGCCGTGCACACCACGCCCGGGGCGTACCGCGCGTTCCGCCCGCAGACGGCCGCACTGCTGCGGACCATCGGCGCCGCCGTACGCGAGACGGCCATGGCGCTACGGGAGAACGAACGGCGGCGGGCCCGCGTGGCCGCGCTGCCGCCGCGCCGGGAGCGGCTGCGGCCCGGCACGGGGCGGCCGTCCGCGACGGCCCTCCAGGACGCGCTGGCCGCGGCCCGCACCCGCCGGGCCCTGGACGCCCTGGAGCACCTGAGCACCGACGAACAGCTGGACCGGCTGCGCCGCCGGTCGCTGGTGGTGCAGGCCGCCGACGCCGCCGAGACCCTGGTGCTGTCCACCCGGCTGCTGCTCGGCGACCGCAGCGTCGACCGGAACCCGGGCGGGCACTCCTTCCTGTACGCGCGGGCCCGCGCCCCCGAGCTGTGGTGGCAGCGGCTGACCACCCATCTCACCCCCCGCTCGGTGATCTTCCAGAACGCCTGCCGGTTCGCGCTCGGGCTGGCCGCGGCCCGGGCCGTCGCCGGAGTACTCAATCTGCAGCACGGCTTCTGGGTGCTGCTGGCGACGCTCACCCTGATCCGTACGACGAGCCTGGAGACCCGGTCCGCGGTCCGCCAGGCGCTCATCGGCACGCTGGTCGGCGCGGGGCTGGCCGGCGGGCTGCTGGCGGCGGTCCATGACCGTCCGGTGGTGTACGCGGTGGTGCTGCCGCCGCTGATGCTGACCGTCTTCCTCGTCGGGCCGCTGCGCGGGCTCGCCTGGGCACAGGGCGGCTTCACCCTGATCGTCGCCCTGCTCTTCGCGCAGGTCTCGCCGGTCACCTGGCTGCTCGCGCCGGTCCGGGTGGAGGATGTGCTGGTCGGCAGCGTCATCGGACTGATCTGCGGCCTGGTGGCCTGGCCGCGCGGCGCCGGGAGCGAGGTCCGCAGGAGCATGGCGGAGCTGTGCACAGCCGTCGCCGACGCCATCGGGCGGACCACCGCGCGGGTCGTCGACCGCACGACGGGCGACGTCCCGGCGGCCTGGGCCGGGGCCGGGGCCGGCCCAGGCGCCGACGGCATCGCCGCGATCAACCGCGCGCTGATCCTCGCGCAGGAGAGCCTGTCCCAGTTCGAGAGCGAACCGAGGACGGAGCCGGACCGGCAGCCGGACTGGCTGGCGGTGGTGGTCGCCGGGGCGGACGCCCGGCGCGGCGAACGGACGCTGCCCGGCCGGCCGGGCCGGATCGACCGGCGGGAGGTCGGCGCCTGGCTGCGGCAGGCCTCCGGCGCCACGGCCGCCGCCTACCGGGACCTGTCCCGCTACCTCCGCAGCGACCACGGTGGCCCCGCACCGCCCGGCGCTCCCCCGGCGCTGGACACCCGCGCCCTGCTGGCCGTCGTCCCGCACGTCCCGCAGGACGTCCCCGACCAGGACGCCCGCGCGGTCTCCGCCGCGCTCCTGGTCGACTCGGTCATCTGGCTCGACGCGCTCACCTCCGACCTCGCCCGGATCCACCGCGAGCTGTCGGCCGCCGCCCCGCCCGGGTGCGGATGACTCCGCTGGAACCGATCCTGAAGCAGTGGAGTGGCGAGCGAGGTATGAGGACTCGTCCTCCGGGCCCCCGCCGGGGCGGGCGGGAGTGTGACGACAGGGCCCAGGCCCCGACAAGGCAGCATGTCGCGGTACCGCCGTGGCAGCGGAACGGACACACATGAGCAATGGATTCGTGGGTCCGGAGGGTTACGGCCCGGACCCGTTCAGTGAATTCCTCGCGCGCTTCTTCGGCGGCGCGGTGCCGTCCGGGAGCGGCGAGGCCGGGCAGTCGCTGCCCCGGCACGCGGACATCGCACGCCTGATGAGCGGGCCCGCCCGGGATCTGGTGACCTCCGCGGCCGCCTACGCCGCCGAGCACGGCAGCCCCGAGCTGGGTACCGAGCACCTGCTGCGGGCCGCGCTGAGCGCGGAGCCGACCCGGACCCTGCTCCGGCAGGCCGGGGCGGACCCCGACGCGCTGGCGGCGGAGATCGACCGCGGCGCGGGCAGCGGCCCCAAGCAGTCCAGCGTCGCGGTGACCCCGGCGGTCAAACGGGCCCTGCTGGGCGCGCACGAGCTGGCGCTGGACAACGGGGCCTCGTACATCGGCCCGGAGCATGTGCTCGACGCGCTGGCGGCCAACCCGGACTCGGCGGCGGGACGGATGCTGACCCTCGCGCACTTCGAGCCGCACGCCACCCCGCAGGGCGGCCACGGGCCGCAGCACGGCCCCGGCGAGCACGGCGCCCCGCCCAAGCACGACACCCCCACCCTCGACAAGTTCAGCCGCGATCTGACCGACCTGGCCCGGGCGGGCCGGATCGACCCGGTGATCGGCCGCGACGAGCAGATCGAGCAGACCATCGAGGTGCTCTCCCGCCGGGGGAAGAACAACCCGGTGCTGGTCGGTGACGCGGGCGTCGGGAAGACCGCGATCGTGGAGGGGCTGGCGCAGCGGCTCGCCGACGGGGAGGTCCCGGAGACCCTGGCGGGGCGCCGGGTGGTCGCCCTGGACCTGACGGCGGTTCTCGCGGGCACCCGCTACCGCGGGGACTTCGAGGAGCGGATGAACGGGATCATGGAGGAGGTCCGCGCCCACCCCGACTCGCTGATCATCTTCATCGACGAGCTGCACACGGTCGTCGGGGCCGGTGGCGGCACCGGGGAGGGCGGCGCCCTGGACACGAGCAATATGCTCAAGCCCGCCCTGGCCCGCGGGGAGCTGCACGTCATCGGTGCCACGACGCTGGAGGAGTACCGGCGGTACATCGAGAAGGACGCCGCCCTCGCCCGCCGCTTCCAGCCCATCCTGGTGCCCGAGCCGACCGTCGCCGACACGGTGGAGATCCTGCGCGGCCTCCAGGACCGCTACGAGGCGCACCACCAGGTCCGCTACACCCCCGAGGCGCTGCTGGCCGCCGTCGAGCTGTCGGACCGCTATATCGCCCACCGCTTCCTGCCCGACAAGGCCATCGACCTGATCGACCAGGCGGGCGCCCGGGTCCGGCTCCGTTCGGGCGCCAAGACCACCGACGTACGGGCGCTGGAGCGCGAGGTGGCGCAGCTGGCCGTGGACAAGGACCAGGCGGTCGCGTCGGAGCAGTACGAACGGGCCACCGAGCTGCGGGACCGGATCACCGAGCTGACCGCGCGGATCGACGCGGCCCAGGGCTCCCGGGCGCGCGGCGACGGCACGATCGTGGAGGTCACCGCGGAGGACGTCGCGGAGATCGTGTCGCGGCAGACGGGGGTGCCGGTCAGCAGCCTGACCCAGGAGGAGAAGGAGCGGCTGCTGGGACTGGCGGACCGGCTGCACGACCGGGTGATCGGGCAGGACGACGCGGTCACGGCGGTCTCCGAGGCGATCCTGCGCTCGCGGGCCGGCCTGTCCGACCCCGAGCGCCCGATCGGCAGCTTCCTCTTCCTCGGCCCTACCGGCGTGGGCAAGACGGAGCTGGCCCGGGCGCTCGCCGAGGCGCTGTTCGGCAGCGAGGACCGCATGGTGCGGCTGGACATGAGCGAGTTCCAGGAGCGGCACACCGTCAGCCGGCTGGTGGGCGCGCCTCCGGGATACATCGGCCACGAGGACGCCGGGCAGCTGACCGAGGCGGTGCGGCGCCACCCGTACTCGCTGCTGCTGCTCGACGAGGTGGAGAAGGCCCACCCGGACGTGTTCAACATGCTGCTCCAGGTGCTCGACGACGGGCATCTGACCGACTCCCAGGGCCGGACCGTCGACTTCAAGAACACCGTCATCGTGATGACCAGCAACCTGGGCTCCGAGGCGCTCAGCGGCGGTCGCGGGGTGCTGGGCTTCGGCCCGGACATCACGGGGGCGGAGGGCGGCGACGGGGCGCGGGAGCGGGCGCTGGCGAGCCTGCGCGAGCACTTCCGCCCGGAGTTCCTCAACCGGCTCGACGAGATCATCGTCTTCCGCCGGCTCACCGACCAGCAGCTGCGCCGGATCACCGGTCTGCTGCTGGAGGGGACCCGCCGCCGGCTGCACGCCCAGGACATCTCGGTGGAGTTCACACCGGAGGCCGTGGACTGGCTCACCCACCGTGGCCACCAGCCCGAGTACGGGGCGCGGCCGCTGCGGCGCACCATTCAGCGCGAGGTGGACAACGCGCTCTCGCGGCTGCTGCTCGACGGGGCGCTGTCGTCCGGGGACGAGGTGCGGGTGGAGGTGAAGGACGACGAGCTGGCGTTCCGCACCAGCGTGAAGCGGTGAAGCGGTAGCCCGGGGGCAGCGCCGGGCGGTGCCGGGCGGTCCGGGGCCTGGGCCGGAACCTGGGCCGGGGCCTGGGCGCCGGAACCTGGGCCGGGCAGACGGGAGAGGCCGGATGGAGTCGCCGGATGCGCGCCGGACGTCGCGCGGCCGCCACGAGACGCCGGAGGAGCGCGCCGACCGGCGGTGGGTCGAGCTTCTGCAGGAGGTACGGGTCATCCAGATCGGGGTGCAGATCCTCTTCGGGTTCCTGCTCACCGTGGTCTTCACCCCACGCTTCGCGACGCTGGGGGCGACCGACCGGACCATCTACGTGGTGACGGTGCTGCTGGGCGCGGCGACCACCGGGGCGCTGATCGGCACGGTGACCTTCCACCGGCTGGTCGCCGGCCACCGGCTGAAGCCGGAGACGGTGACCTGGGCCTCGCGGCTGGCCCTGACCGGGATCGTCCTGCTGCTGCTGACCGTGACCTCGGCGCTGCTGCTGATCCTGCGGATCGCGTTGGACAGTCGGGCCGTCCCCTGGCTCGTCGCGGGGGTGGTCGCCTGGTTCATGGTCTGCTGGTTCGCGCTGCCGGCCTGGGTGCTGCACCGGTACTCGTCCGGGGATCAGGGCTGACTCCCGGTCGCCGTCTGCCCGGTCTCCGTGGGCCGATGCCGGAAGGGCGCGGGCCGGGCCCCCCGTTCAGGGTCCCGGCCCGCGCCCTCGGCCGACGGTTCCGCGCCGGCGGCTCACAGTCCCGCGGGTGCGGGACCCACCCGGCGCGTGCGGCTGAGCAGCGCCGCACCGGCGAGTCCGGCCGTGACGATCGCCAGTGCCACCGCCACCATCTCGGGCCACATACCGGTGTCGCCCAGGCCGCTGCCCAGGGGCGTGAGGACGCCGGCCCGGGACAGCGCGTGCACAGCGACGATGACCATGGCCGCGGCGGCACTCACCGTCCAGACCAGGGCGGTGTCGCGCATCGCCAGCCAGCCCGACAGCAGCAGGTAGACCACGGCGATGGCCATGGAGAGCGCGACGGCCGCCTGGGCACCGTGCGCGGGCGAGGTGTTCACCGGAAGGTGGCTCACCCCGCACAGCGCCAGGGCCCCGGCGGCGGGCCAGCGCAGTACGGACCGCAGGACGCCGGGGACGGCGTAGCCGGGCTGCCGCGGCTCCTCGTGCGCGCCGGGCCACGGCGGGGCGCCCCGGCCGTGCTGCGGTCCGGCGGGGCGGCCGGCCCAGGGCGGCCGGCCGGGCGGCTGCGGCATCGCGGCCTCGCGGTGTGCCGCCTCGGGGTGCCCGGCAGGGCCCGGGTGGCCGGCGGTGTTGCCCAGGGGGCGTACGTCGGGGTCGAGGACGTGCATGGCCGCGGTGGGCTCCGGCTCCGGAGGGCCGCCGCCGGGGTTCCCGGGGCCGGGAGGGCCGGGAGGGAAGTGGTCGGACATGTCGAACGGGTCGGCAGGGCCGAAGCCGTGGCCGCCGCCCTCCTGCGGCCGGTCGAACAGCGCGATGAGCTGCGCGACCTCCTCGACGGACCGGTCCACGGCCGCGGCACGCAACGCGTCACGGCTGGACTCCACCGCGTTCGGATCGGCCCGGAGCAGGTCGAACAGCACCGCGACCTCGCTCACCGGACGCGCGAGCACCGCCAGGCGGAGGGCTTCGTCACCCGGATTGGGAATGTCGTCGCTGCGCTTGAGCAGTTCCACAAGTGCGGCGACTTCCTCCAAGGGCCGATGAGTGATGGCCTCCCAGAGAAGGGTGCGGGACGAATTCTTCTCGGATGGGAAAGGGGGCGGAATACGCTCGCCGTGTGCTGTCGATGACAGTTCGGCGTCGCCCCCACAAAGTGCTGGTTCGGATGTCATGGAGGACTCCACTGAACGAGGGGAGCGTCAAACGCCAGAGGCTCTGACACTCAGCGGACGTGATCTGCTTGCTTCAGCCAACGTCCCTTTCCGCCGCCCTCGCCATTCAGGAAGGCCATCCGGTGGAGACACGCCGGTACGCCCGGGCGTGCCGCGTTCGGCGCCCGTCGACGACCGGGCTTCGTGCCGAACCGGCCCGGCCCCTTCCCACCACGCGGAACGGTTCTTCGACGTGCCGAAGACGGCCGGGCCTGATTCGCTGGTAGAGGCAGCTCTATGAAACGGCTCCCCAGCCACCGTGCGAGGACAGCTCACGAGGACAGCTCACGAGGACAGCTCACCAGGACAGATCACGAGGTTCGGATATGAGTGCATCCGGCGAAGTACGCGCACGCATCCAGCAGATGCGCGACAAGGCCCAGGAATTGCAGGCAGCGGCGGAACGGACCAACGATCCGGAGGAGCGGAAGCGGCTCCGGGAAAAGGCCCGCAGGCTGCAGTCCCAGAGTGACCAGGAAAGCATGATGCGGGGCGGGGACATCTACCCCGCGGAGTGAGTGACCGGTCGGGGCGGACGGGGCGCGGCCGGTGGTCGCGCCCCGTCCCCGTGTGCCGGGTGCCCGGTCCCCGGCACCGTCAGACCGTGAACGGCCGCTGCGCCAGGAATTCCTCGCCGGGCTGTCCGGTCACATAGAAGTTGGGGCTCTGGAAGGACGGCATCCGCCGCACAATGTCGCGGTGAAAGCGGCGATAGTCGCCGCGGAACGCGCCGTCGCGCCAGACCTCCAGCAGGGTCCCGGTGAATTTCCCGTTGACGTCACCGTCGGAGGACAGCTGATTGTCCTGGCAGCCCGAGATGAGCAGGGCGTCGGCGGACCGCTCCCGGCTCTTGTGTGCCGCGAGGTCGCGCTGGAGTTCCTGGTAGAACTCCTTGTCGCGCTGGTAGATCTCGTCCTGTTTGTAGACCGGCATGAGCCGGGCGGTCTGCCCGCTCTGCTCGGGCAGTTCGATGGCGGTGCCGCTGTGGCAGGAGTCGAGGAAGGCCAGGATGCGGACGCCCCGGGCGAAGCGGCCGAATTCCCGGTACAGCTCGTCGTCGAGGAATTCGCGGTCGTAGAGCACCAGGGTTTCGTCGAGCCGGTCCGGCTCGTCGTCGGTGCCGACGGTATTCGGGACCTGACCGCCGTGGCCGGAGTAGGTGAACAGCAGAATGTCGCCGCTTTCGAGGGTCCCGGCGGCATCCCGCAGTGCGGCGGTGACGCGGGCGACGGTGCCGTCGGCGGTGAACAGGGTCGTCGGCTCGAACCCGGCCGCGCCCGCCAGCCGCGCCATGTCGCGCGCGTCGTTCTCACAGGCGACGAGCCGGCCGTCCCAGCCGCCGTACCTGTCGGGGTCGACCTGGTTGAGTCCGATGTGGAGGGAGAGGCCAGTGGGCATACGGGCTCCTGGGCGGCGGGACAACGGGAGGTGCCTGGATGCGTTCCATGACCCGTCGGCCCGCGAACCCGGTGCCCCGCCCAACCGCCTGAACGGGCCCGCCGCCCGCGGCGCCCCGGGCCTGTCGCCCCGGTCCCGACGCGCCCGGCTGTTCGAGTGGCTTCGCGGTGCGCACCGATCAGCGGCACATGCCACCGGGAAGCGCTCCTCACATGATCCCATCAGATTCCCCGGGGGCAGGTGGGGCGACGTCCGGGGCCGGGTCCCGGGATTCCCTGGCCGGCCGCGCGGGCTATGACGAACACTTCCTCGGCGTCCAGGTGCCGCTCCCGAAGCCCAGCATCCCCGGCGTGGAGACGGTGGTCCTGCCCTACACCCACTTCAGCGTCGTGCTCCGCCCGGACCGGCGGATGGCCGCGGCCACCGCCGTCTGCATCGACGGCCGCCAACTGGTGGACCTCCGGCGGGAGGACGGCTGGCGGTTCGATCCACGGGTGCCCGAGAGCCGGCAGGCCGGCAACGAGATCTACCGCGACAACTCCCTCGACAGAGGGCACCTGGTGCGGCGGCTCGATCCCGTATGGGGAGACGCCGTGGAGGCGAAGCAGGCCGACGCGGACACCTTCCACTACACCAACGCCGCCCCGCAGGCGGACGTGTTCAATCAGGGCAAACAGCTCTGGCAGGGGCTGGAGAACTACCTCCTCGACCACGCCGGCGCGTTCGACCGCAAGCTGGTCGTCCTCACCGGCCCCGTCCTGCACGACTCGGACCCGCCCTACCGCGGCATCCAGGTGCCGCTGCGGTTCTGGAAGGTGGCGGCGTTCCTCCAGGAGGGCGCGCCGGCGGCGACGGCGTACGTCCTCGACCAGAGCCCGGACCTGACACGGGACGCCGACCGGGCACTGGCCGGCGCCACACCGGGGGCGCCGCCTCCGCTCGGCGCCTTCCGGACGTTCCAGGTGCCGGTGTCGGACGTCGTCGAGCTCACCTCGCTCGACCTGGGGCTGCTGCCGGACGTCGATCTGATGCCGGTCACCCGCGCCCCCAAGGAGCGCTGGAAGCGGCTCCAGTCGGCCGACGACATCGTGCTGCGGCGCGGCTGAGCGCGGAAGGCAGCGCCATGCCCCCTGCGGTCGTCTACGTCCACGGCAACGGCAACAAGGTCCGCCGCGAGCTGCTCAAGTCCCAGTGGGACACCGCGCTGTTCGGCAGGGACATGGCCGGGGCGACCCGGATGGCGTACTGGGCACCGCTGCGGTACCCCGAGCCGCTCCCCGACTTCCGGTCGGATCCGCTGGACGGCGGGCCGGAGCCGGTCGAGGAGCGGGCGGCCTCCCCCGCGCCCGGGGCTCCCCCCGCGGACCGGGCCGCTCCCGAGGCGCCCGAGGAGTTCGTGGCGCGCACCCTCGACGAGGCGCGGCGGGAGGCGGCGGACACCGGGCCGGAGGTCCGGGCGGGCCGGGACGGAAGCGCGCTGGCGGGCTGGCTGCGGGACATGACGTACCTCGGGGACACCCTGGCGCACGCCGGGGAGCGCGCGGAGCCGTCCGCCGAGCTGCCGCTGGAGGCGCTGCCGCTGCCCCGGGCCGGCCGTACGGCGGTGTTCCGGCGGCTGGTCCGGCACACCTTCAAGGACGTCCACGCGTACTTCTTCGGTGGGGCGGGCCCGGCGATGCGCGAGGTGGTGAGCGAGGCGCTGGACGGGCCGGCCGACGGTCCGCTCGTGGTGATCGGGCACAGCCTGGGCTCGGTCCTCGCGTACGAGGTGCTCAGGGAGCTGGGGCGGGAGGTGGAGCTGCTGATCACCGTCGGCTCACCGCTGGCGGTCACCGAGGTTCAGGACCAGCTGGCCCGCCCGCCGGCCGTCCCGGCGGGCGTGGCGGCCTGGCGCAACGCCTCGGACCTGCGGGACCTGGTCGCCCTCGACCACACCCTCCGGCCCGAGTACGGACCGCCGGAGCGGGTCACCGATCTGCTGGTCACCAACGACAGCGGCAATCACCACGGCATCCGCGAGTACCTGTCCCAGCCCCAGGTCCGGGAGCCGGTGCACCAGTTGTTCGGCCATGTCGCGCACGGTCCCGGGTAGGTGCGGTGTGCCGTTGACCGAAACCGAGTGGGACCTGGTCACCACGTGGGCGCAGAGCTATCTGCTCGACACCACCGATCCGCACGCCCAGCTCGTGCAGTACGGCTTCCCCCAGCAGTTCGTCGGCGCACTGCCGCTGACCCACGTCAGCGCGGACAACGCCCGTGCCCTGGTACGGGCTTCGCGGACGGACCTGCACCGGCAGCTGCGGCTCGTCGAGACGCTCACCCGGGCCGACCGGCTGGCCGTGCTCCCGGACGTCGTGAAGGCCCGGGAGTTCCTGGCCCGGCTGCGCGACGACGTCCGGGCCCATACCGCGCAGGACACGTTCCGCAGCTGTGTCCTGCAGAACGGGACCGAGGCGTTCATCGACCGCGAGGACCTGCGGGAGACGCTGCGCCGGTTCATCGCCGACCCGGACACGTTCATCCTGCTGGTCGACGGCGAACCGGACAGCGGGCGGTCGTACACCTACACCTTCCTGCGCCACGTCGGGCAGCACAGCGGCTTCCGTCCGGTGCGGGTCACGCTGTCGCGCACGTCCACGGCCGCCAGGGTCGTCCGGCGGCTGGCCGACTTCGTGGCCGGTCCGGGGGCGGGGCCCGCCCCGTTCGACCGGACCGGCCGGGGCGACCCGCTGCCGTCGGTCGACGAGGCGGCGCACTGGGTGGCCGCCCGGGCGACCGCCGCCGACGAGCGCCTGTGGCTGGTCCTCGACGAGTGCGACAAGCTCGACCCCAGCTCCGATGTGTGGGACTTCATCGGGCAGCTGGCCCTGGCCCTCTACGAACACACCGCCGCCCGGGGCGAGCAGGCCCCCCGGCTGGTGCTGCTCGGCTACGGCCGCTCGATGCGGCAGCTCCCCTACGACCTGCGGGGAAGCATCTGCTGGGACACCGCCCGGGTCGCCGAACCGGAGGATCTGCGGGCCTTCTTCGACCGGGCCTTCCACGAGTCGGCCCCCGCATCCCCGGCCGCCGCCGGGCTCCCCGAGAGCACCATCGCGGAGCTGGTGGACGTGGCCGTCGAGGAGGTGTTGTGCGCCGCCGGCAGGGGTGGTGAGGAGGGCGGGAGCTATATGCGGAGGGTCTGCAGCGCGGCGGAGGAGGCCATTCGTGTCTACCAGTCCCTCTGATCCCCCCGACCGGCCCGCCGGGGAACCCTCCGCACCACGGGAGAACGTACGGGAGGTGTTCACCGCGCGGCTGCGCGAGGCGCTGCACACCGGCGCGGGCCGGTCCCCGGGCGTCTCGGACCTACGCCGCGCCTACCGGGAGGCGGCCTGTCTGCTGGCGCGGTTCGATCCCCGGCAGCTGAGGCTGCCCGGGGAGCGGCACCCCAGCGGGCGCGCGCTGCTGGAGCTGGTCGACGACTGTACGACCCTGGGCGGGCAGGACCGGCCCGAGTGGGCGCTGAAGGCCGATGTCCGGGAGCGGACGCTGCGCGGCCTGGCGGGGCCGGAGGCCGCCCGGCGCGGCCTCGCCGACAACGCCGGCCCGCTCTCCCCCGGGTCCGGACCGGAGTACTTCGCGCTGGCCCAGCTGTCCGGGCACCCGCCGACGACGGCCCGGATGACCGCCGGCGAACTGGCCGACACCCTGCAGGCGGTGCTGTGGCTGTCCCAGGTGCCGGGGGTGGCCGGGCTGCCGGACGCCGCCGAGGTGCAGCGCGACCTGGAACGGGCCCGGCTGCTGGAGCCGTTGGAGCGGCTGGTCCGGCAGCCGTTCCAGGGGCGCACCCGTGAACTGGAGGAACTGCGGCGCTACGTCGGGCTGCCGGGCGGCTCGGCACCGTCCGAGCGGTGGCCGGAGGTGCCCCCGGCGCCGATGCCGCCGCTGGTCGTGCACGGTCCCGACGGGATGGGCAAGAGCACCCTGCTCGCCGAGTTCCTGCTCGACGGTGTGCGCACGCCCGGCGGCGGGTTCCCGTTCGCGTACATCGACTTCGGACGGCCCACCCTCTCCGTCCAGGAGCCGGTGACGCTGATCGCCGAGGCCGCCCGGCAGCTCGGCATCCAGTACCCCGCCCACCGCGCCGAGCTGGACGCGCTGGCCGAGGAGTGCCAGCAGGAGGCCCGCAGCCAGCGCGAAGGCCAGGAGCGGGTGTCCGAGCTCCAGGAACTCGCCGCCACCCGGGCCGTGCTGGGGCGCCACTCCTCGCGGCAGTTCCAGTCGCTGGCCACCGGGCGGGAGACCGAACTGATCCGGCGGGTCGCCGATGTCCTGGTACGGGCGGTCGCGGACGGCAAGGCCGGCCCGGATCAGCCGGACCCGCCGTTCGTGATGGTCATGGACTCGGTGGAAGCGGCGCAGTACCGCGGTTCATCGGCGCTGGGCCGGGGCTGGGCGATCTTCCTGTCGCTGCAGAGCGTCTACCCGCGGACGCGGTGGATCGCCACCGGGCGGGCACCGGTCGACCACCCGGCGAAGACCATGTCCCCGCTCGACATCGAGCTCGGCGAACTCGACACCGAGGCGGCCGTGGGCGTCCTGCTGTCGAGCGGGGTCGAGGACCGGGAGGTGGCCCGGGCGCTGGCCGACCGGGTCGGCGGCCATCCGCTGAGCCTGAAGCTGGCCGCCCGGGCCGCCACGCTGGCGGAGACGTCGGCCGGGACGGCCGGCGAGCTGATCCGCAGCCTGCCCGAACGGCGCCGCGAGGTGTCCCGCCGCGTCGACCAGCTGCTGGTGCAGGGCATCCTCTACGACCAGATCCTCAGGCATATCGCCGATCCGGAGGTCCGCCGGCTGGCCCGGCCGGGCCTGGCGCTGCGGGTCATCACCCCGGAGCTCGTCCAGGACGTCCTCGCCGGGCCGTGCGGGCTGGACGTGCCGGGCCCGGACCGGGCCCGGGCGCTCTTCGCCGAGCTGAGCCGCCTCGACATGGTCGAGCCGGCCGGTCCGGACGCGGTGCGCTACCGCGGCGATGTCCGCGCCATCATGCTGCGGCTGCCGGGTGGCGACCGTACGCAGGTAAGGCGCGCCGTGGAGCGGCGGGCGGTGGAGCACTACGCCCGGTGCGAGGGGCTGGAGGCGCGCGCCGAGGAGATCTACCACCGGCTGCGGCTGGACGAGGACCCGCGGTCGGTGGAGGAGCGCTGGCTGCCGGGCGTGGAACGGTTCCTGGCCGGGGCGCAGCAGGACCTGTCGCCCCGGGCCGCCGGGCTGCTGACGGCCCGGCTCGGCGGGGGCACCCCGGACCGGGTGGCGGCGGGCGCCGACCAGGAGGACTGGGAGCGGATCACCGCCCGCGAGGTCGAGGACCTGCTGGCGCAGGGCTTCGCGGAGGCGGCGTGGGAGCGGATCGGCCGGCGCCGGCCCTGGACGCCGTGCAGCCCGCTGCACGCGCTGTCCGCCGAGACGCTGAACCGCCTGGGGCGGCGCTCCGAGGCCCGTCGGGACGTGGCGGACGCCCTCGGTCCTGCGGAGCGCGCGGGGTGCGGGGAGCGCCGTCTGGAACTGCTGCTGCTCTCCGCCCGGCTCGCGGCGGAGGACGGCGATCCGGCGGGCGCCGACCGCGAGCTCCGGGCGGCGGAGCAGGTCGCGGTCGGCCTCGGACAGGATCTGGAGGCGATGGGCGCGCTGCTGGCCCGGGCCCGGCTGACGGCCGCGGGCGAGGGCTCGGCCGCCGAGGCGGACCGCCGGCTGGCCGAGTTGCTCGCGCGGTTGCCCGATACGGTGCTCGCCGACCGGCCGGTGCTGGTGCGGGCGGTCGCCTCGCAGATCTACGACCGGGCCCCCGGGGCGCTCGACCACGCGCTGGAGGTGGTGGGGCTGCCGGCCGACGACGAGACGCTGGACACGCTGGGCGCCGCGATGCGACGGGCGACCCGCCGGCAACCGGCGCTGCTGGGCGCCGTGATGGAGATCCTGAACGAGGCCGCCGGACCGGCCCGGCCGCAGGCCGGCGGTGCGCCCACCGGCATCACGGGCATCCTGCGGCTGGCCCGCGACCGCGGCACCCTCGACGCGCTCACCCGCCGGCTGCTGACCATTCCCGACGAGAGCGGGGAGATCGTCGCGGGGGTGGCCGCGGCGATGGGCTTCGGTTCCGGAGAGACCGGGAAAGGGAGCGGCCCCGCGGGGCCTGGTGACCGATGACGGGCTACCTCTCACCGGACGAGGTCCGCCGGGTGCTGGACGCCGCGGTGGAGACCGGGCTCGCCGACCCCGCGGTCCGGCCGCTGCTGTTCGACGGGATCATGCCCCGCTACCGCGGCACCCTGCCGCTGCACCCGGCGCCCGGCCGCCAGGTGCACTCGGACCTCAACGAGATGAACCGGGTGGAGCGGCTGGTGGACGGCTCGGTGCCGCTGGAGATCTGGCTGCGCAACGCCGTCGCCGAGACCACCGAGGCCGGACCGCTCACCGTCCTCCAGCGGGCCCTGGACGAGGTGGCGCGGGCGGCGGGGGGCGAGCCGGACGTACCGGGCGGGCTGCCCCTCCCCGGGGAGATCAAGGAGGAGATCATTCACCGGGACGACACCGTCCCGATCGGCTTTCTGCGCGGCGGTGCGCTGGCCGGCGCGGCGGTGGCCCGGATCAAGGTACCGCCCTACGAGGGCGGCGCCCCGCTGCAGCCGAACGGTTTCCCGCACTCCGGGACCGGCTGGCTGATCGCCCCGGACCTGCTGATCACCAATCACCATGTGGTCAACGCCAGGGCCGGGACCGGCGCGGGGCGGCCGATGGCCGGCCCCGAGGACCTGCGCCTCCAGGCCCGGCGCAGCACCGCCCGGTTCGACTTCGACGCCGACGCCGACGACACGGAGACGGTGGAGGCCGCGGTCGCCGAACTCGTCGCGGCGGACCCCGCCCTCGACTACGCGGTGCTGCGGCTGGCCGACCGGCCCGGCCGGCCGGCGCTGAAGCTGGCGGAGCGGCCGCTGACCGTGACCGGTGACTCCTATGTGGCCGTCAACATCATCCAGCACCCGGGCGGCCGGTCGAAGCGGGTGGCGCTGCGCAACAACCTCGTCTACCAGGCGGACGAGCACGACGTGCGCTACTTCACCGACACCCGTGGCGGGTCGTCCGGCTCACCGGTCTGCACCGACGACTGGAAGGTGGTGGCCCTCCACCGGGGCACCCGGCGCGTGGAGAACGTGCTGTTCCAGGGCAGGACCACGGCCTTTGTGAACGTCGGCACCCAGATGCGCAGTGTGCTGCGCCACCTGGAGGCCACCATTCCCGGTGTCCATGCCGAGATCCAGCAGGCACAAGCGACGCCGTAGCGGCAGGGCGACGGCGCGTCGAGGAGGGCGAGATGCACACAGGTCACAGATCACCGGTACCGGCCGGTCCCGAGCAGGTCTTCTCGGATCTCCGGGAGGTGGCGGCCCGGGTCCGGGACGGGCTGTCCTGGGAGATCCCCGAATCCCTGGAGGAGCTCCCGGCGGACGAGCTGCCGGCCGGGCAGATCGCGCAGTTCGCGCAGCAGGAGCGGACCCGGGTGCTGTCGGCGGGCGTCACCGGTCTGGAGAAGCTCGCCGAGGGCCGTGCGGACGAGATCAGCGACGACGAGTCCTTCGGCGTGGAGGCCATCGTGCTGCTCGAAGGCCGGCCCGCGATCCTGGTGCGGGACCACGACTTCGCACCGCAGCAGGGGGACTGGGCGGTCCTGGAGGGACACCGGGCGGCGATCCGGGAGTCCTTCGCCCGGGTCGGCCGGGTGGAGCTCACCGGGCACCCCAGCCTGGACTGGCTCGGTACGGCGTTCCTCGTCGGCCCCGAGGCGCTGCTGACGAACCGTCATGTCGCGGCGGAGTTCGCCCGCGGCGACGGCGACGGCTGGTCCTTCCAGCAGGGCGTCGGCGTGAACGTCGACATGGGTGAGGAGTACGGCGGCGCCCTCCCGGCAGGCGGCGGTCCCTCCTACGACGTCGTCGAGGTGCTGGGTATCCATGAGGACGTCGATCTGGCCCTGTTGCGGGTCGCGCCGCCGGCCGGCGGCGCGGCGCTGCCCGCTCCCCTGGCGGTGGCCGCGGACGCCCCGGCCGGCCTGCCGGGGCGTCCGGTGTACTGCGTCGGCTATCCGGCGTACGACGGCCGGCGCAACGAGCCGGAGTCGATGCGCCGGATCTTCATGGACATCTACAACGTCAAACGGCTCCAGCCCGGCACCACCACGGAGTGGGTGCCGGGCGAGAACGTCATCCGGCACGACTGTTCCACGCTGGGCGGCAACAGCGGCTCCCCGGTCATCGATCTCGCCGACCACCGGGTGCTGGGCCTGCACTTCGGCGGCCGCTACGGTTCCGGGAACTTCGCCGTACCGCTGTGGCAGCTGGTGGAGGATCCCCTGCTGGCACGGGCGGAGATCAACTTCGTCTGAGCCGCCGGCTCACGGGTCACTCCTTCCCGGCGGCGGCCGGGCTCTTCTTGACGAATTCGGTGGTGTAGGTCTTCCCCAGATCGATCGACGCGTTCCGCAGGTTGGGGTTGAAGGCCTTCAGGACGCGCTCGACGGTCTCGGGGCCGTTGGCCGGCATCACCCCGTCCTTGGTGAACATCGGCAGGGTGTCCTTGATCGCCTGGACGTAGAGCTCCTTGCCGCCCTGCGCGTAGTCGGCGGGCATCTTCGCGGCGATCTGTTCGGCGGTGTGGGTGGACATCCACTTCAGGGTCCGCGCGAAGGCGTTGGCCAGCTTCTGCACGGTGGCCTTGTTGTCGTTCACCCAGTCGGTGTTCATGTAGAGGCTGGACGACGGGTAGGGGCCGCCGAGCGCCTGCTGCGAGCCCTCGGGGGTGCGCATGTCGACGAGGACCTTGCCGAGGTTCTGGTCCACGATCCGCGCGACCGTCGGATCGGTCGTCATCCCGCCCTGGATGGAGCCCTGTTGGAGGGCGGCGAGGAAGGTCTGGCCGGCGCCGACCGCCACCGGCGTGAACTCCTCCGGACGCACCCCGTTCTTCACCGCGAGGTACTTGGTCAGGAAGTCGGTGGACGAGCCGAGGCCGGTGACACCGAGCTTCTTGCCCTTGAAGTCCCTGGGCGAGGTGATCTCGCCGGCCGCCTTGCGGGAGACCACCTCGACCTCGCCGGGGGCGTGCGCGAGCTGTACCACCGACTCCACCTGCTTGCCCTTGGCCTGGAGGTCGAGGGTGTGGTCGTAGAAGCCGACGACGCCCTGGACGTCACCGGAGACCAGGGAGGTGGTGGCCTGCACTCCGGCCGGTTCGGTGAGCAGGATGACGTGGACGCCTTCGTCCTCGAAGTAGCCGAGTTGCTGGGTGAGTCTGGCCGGCAGGTAGATGACCTTGTCGAGGCCGCCCACCATGATCTTGAGCTTGTTGTTCCTGCTGCCGGGGGCGGAGGCCGCGGAACTTCCCCCGCCACACGCGGTCAGGCTGGTGAGGGCGAGCAGCGCGGCGGCAGCGGCGGCCGACAGCTTGCGGTGAGAGCGCATGGCATACGTCCTTGGTGGGTTGACGAGAGGTGCAGGTGGCGGGACTCCGTCAGCGGCCGGCCGAGGCGTCGGCCGGCTTCCAGCGGAACAGCCGCTTCTCCAGGAAGGCCAGCAGTCCTTCGGCGAGCAGCGCGACAACGGCGAGGATCACCATGGCGGCGTAGACGCCGGCCGCGTTGAAGGTGCCCTGCGACGCCGAAACCAGCAGCCCGAGGCCCTTGGTCGCGCCGATGTACTCGCCGACGATCGCGCCGATCAGCGCGAAGCCGAAGCTGACGTGCAGACTGGTGAAGATCCACGAAGTGGCGGACGGGATCACGACCTGCAGCGTGACCTGGCGGCCGCCGGCGCCCAGGATCCGGGAGTGGGCGACCAGGTTCCGGTCGACCTCCCGGGCGCCCTGGAAGGCGTTGAAGAAGACCGGGAAGAAGACCAGCACGACGGCGGAGGCCACCTTGGAGGCCGGTCCGAGGCCGAACCAGATCAGGAAGACGGGGGCGAGCACGATCCGCGGCAGCGCGTTGAGCACCTTGATGTACGGGCCGAGCACATCGGCCAGGAGGCGGATCCGGCCGAGCGAGATGCCCAGCACCACTCCGCCGATGACGCCGATGATCCAGCCGAGCAGCGCCTCGTAGAGCGTGTACCAGATCTGCTCCCACAGCGAGCCCTGCGGGGTACCGTGCAGCGCCCACTGGGTCATCTGGTCCCAGATCTTCGACGGCATCGAGAAGTTGAAGGGATCGATCACGGCGGCCCGGGCGAGCCACTCCCACAGTCCGGTCAGCCCGACCAGCAGCAGCACCCGGGTGCCGTACACCAGCAGCCTGCGCCGGCGGGCGGCGCGCGCCCGCTCGCGGGTACGGCCGTCACCGGTACCGGATCCGGCCGTCGTGACGTCCGCGGGGACGGTCTTCTCAGGCGGCATCCGCGGCACCCCTCTCGCGGGTGATCCGGACCTCTTCGCCGAGCGAGGACCAGATCTCCCGGTAGATCTCGAGGAACCGTGGCTCCAGCCGTACCGACTCCACCCGGCGGGGCCGCGGCAGACCGATCGCGAAGACCTCCTTGACGGTCGCCGGCCCGGCGGTCATCACCACCACCTTGTCGGCGAGCGCGATCGCCTCCTCCAGGTCATGGGTGACGAAGACGACCGAGGCCCCGGTGCCGGACCACAGTTCCAGGAGTTCGTCCGACATCAGCGCCCGGGTCTGCACGTCCAGCGCGGAGAACGGCTCGTCCATGAGCAGGATTGCGGGGTCGTTGACGAAGGTCGCGGCGAGCGCCACCCGTTTGCGCTGACCGCCCGAGAGCTGATGCGGATAGCGGTCCTCGAAGGACGCCAGCCCGACCCGGGCGAGCCACTCCCGCGCCCGCCGCCGGGCCTCGGGCTTCGGGACACCGCGGAAGCGGGGCCCGGCCATCACATTCGACAGCACGGTACGCCAGGGGAAGACCGCGTCCTGCTGGAAGACGAAACCGACCCGGTCGCCGATGCCGCGGACCGGCTCACCGGCGACCAGTACCTCACCCCGCGTGGGCTCCTCCAGCCCGCTGATCAGGGTCAGGGTGGTGGACTTGCCGCACCCGGTAGGGCCGACCACGGCGACGAACTCGCCGCGCTCGACGACCAGATCCAGATCCCGGACGGCGGTGTGCGACGCCCCCGACAGGGTCGGGAACGTCTTGCTGGTTCCGCGCAGTTCGATGGCAGGGCCCGTATGGCTGTTCATGGCCCGGGAGGCTAGGAGCGGCCCGGACCGCGGCGCAGCCTTGTGAGCACAAGCTGCCTTTCTGCTCACAAACCCTGTTGTGCGCGTTCTGCTCACGCTAGAACAGCAAGCGGATCATCAGGAGGTGAGCAGGTGCTCACGGAGGGCTTACGGCGCGGCCCCCTCGCCACGAAACTCCGGCGACGGTTCCCCGCGCCGTCGAGCGCCCAGGACGGAGGAGACCCGAGAGCCATGCGGATCCCCTGGCCCCGGCGCGCGTTCGCCCAGGTCCTCACCGCGCAAGTGGCCCTGACCACCGGTGTGCTGGTGCTCGCCACCGGCCTGTTCCTCGCCCCGCTCGGCTCCCAGTTCGACGACCAGGCGATGCGGCGGGCACTGGCCATCGCCCAGACCACCGCCGCGGACCCGCGCCTCGCCCGCGAACTGGCCGCCACCGGACCGGACGCCCGCGGGCCGGTGCAGGCCGACGCGGAACGGATCCGCCGGGCGACCGGGGCGCTGTACGTCGTGGTGCTGGACACCCGCGGGGTGCGCTGGTCGCACACCACCACCGCCGAGATCGGCCGACGCGTCTCCACCGACCCCAGCCGTGCCCTGGCCGGGCAGGAGGTGCGGCAGATCGGCACCGGGACGCTGGGGCGTTCGGCCCGCGCCAAGGTGCCGCTGCGCGACGCGCACGGCCGCATCGTCGGCGCGGTCTCGGTCGGTATCGCCTACGACAGCGTCCGGGAGCGCCTGCTGGGCACCGTCCCCGCCGTGTTGCGCTACGCCGGCGCGGCGCTGGCCGTCGGTGTGCTGGCCGCCGTGGTGCTCTCCCGCCGGCTCCGCCGCCGTACGCGCGGCCTGGCGTTCGCCGATATCTCCGCCCTGCTCGACGAGCGCGAGGCGATGCTGCACAGCATCCGGGAGGGCGTGCTGGCATACGACCGCAAGGGCAGGATCCGGCTGGTCAACGACGAGGCCGGGCGGCTGCTCGCCCTGGCCGACGCCGCGGGGCGGGCGCTGGACGACGTCCTGCCGCCCGGCCGGACCGCCGATGTGCTGGCCGGGCGGGTGGCCGGGACGGATCTGCTGGCCGTCAGCGGCGGCCGGGTACTGGTCGCCAACCGGGTGCCGACGCGGGGCGGCGGGGCGGTGGTGACCCTCCGGGACCGCACCGAACTGGAGCTGCTCGGCCGCGAACTGGACGCCACCCAGGGCCTGTTGGACGCACTACGGGCCCAGGACCACGAACACGCCAACCAGCTGCACACCCTGCGCGGACTGCTCGAACTGGGCCGGTACGCCATGGCCGTGGAGTTCATCACCGAAGTGACCGGCGCCCAGCGGGCCCAGGCGGAGCAGATCGCCGGCCGGGTGCACGACCCGCTGCTCTCCGCACTGCTGGCCGGCAAGACGGCGATCGCCGCCGAGCGCGGGGTCTCACTGCGGGTGTCGGCCTCGACGCTGCTGCCCGACCGGGTGGTCGATCCGCGCGACCTGGTGACCGTCCTGGGCAATCTCATCGACAACGCGCTGGACGCCGCCGCCGGGCGCCGCCGCGAGGACCCGTTCGTCGAGGTGGAGCTGCGGGCCGAGGGCGCCACGGCGGTCCTCCGGGTCTCGGACACCGGGCCGGGGGTACCGCCCGCCCTGCGCGAACAGATCTTCACCGAGGGCTGGTCCACCAAGGATCCACCGGCCCCCGGGAGCCGCTCCCCCGCGCGCGGCCGGGGCATCGGCCTGGCGCTGGTGCGCCGGCTCGCCGAGCGCTACGGCGGGATGGCCCGGGTGACCGCGCGGGCGGGCGGGGGCGCGGTCTTCACGGTCGTCCTGCCGGAGGCCGTCCACGTACGGCGGCAGGGGCAGGAGGGGCACGAGGCCCCCGCGGCCGGCCGCCGCCACGAGGAGCGCGGGCCGACGGCGATCGGAGACCCATGGTGATCGGAGAACCGCGATGAGGGGAGCCTCTCGATGATCGATGTCCTGGTCGTGGACGACGATTTCCACGTCGCCGAGGTCAATGCCGCGTACGTCGCCCAGGTGCCCGGCTTCCGTGTCATCGGCCGCGCCCACACCGCCGCCCAGGCGCTGGCCGCCCTGGAGCGCACACCGGCCGATCTGGTGCTGCTCGACCACTACCTCCCGGACGAAACCGGGCTGGCCCTGGTGCGGCGGCTTCGACAGCTCGGCCACCGCACCGACGTGATCATGGTCACCGCGGCCCGCGATGTGGCCACCATCCAGGACGCGATGCGCTCCGGCGCGCTGCAGTACCTCGTCAAGCCGTTCGGCTTCTCCGGGCTGCGGGCCAAGCTCGACGGCTACGCCGCGCTGCGCCGCACCGTCGCCGGCGTGAGCGGTCACGGCGAGGCGGGCCAGGAACAGGTCGACCGGATCTTCAGCGCCTTCCGGCCCGCCGACGCCCCGCGCACCGAGCTCCCCAAGGGCCACTCCGCGGCCACCGCCGACCTCATCCGCCGGGTACTGGGCGAGGCCGTCCACCCGCTCTCCGCCCACGAGGTCGCCGAACGCTCCGGCGTCAGCCGCTCCACGGCGCAGCGCTACCTCAAGCACCTGGAACGCGGTGGCCACCTCACCCTCACGCTGAAGTACGGCGACACCGGCCGCCCCGAACACCGCTACCACAGCGCGGGCGCCCACTGACCGCCCACTGACCGCCCGCCGGCCTCCCGGAGAGACAGGCCGCACGCTTGACAGCTCCCCCCGCCGGGTCCGAGGATCCTCGGGTGAACCTGTCAGACAGCCAGACAGCTGGTGCCATGCCCCGGCGGGTCAGCGCGATGGAAGCGGTCCTGAACCATCTGCGCGGCGCCATCGAGCGGGGTGACTACGCGGTCGGGGACAAGCTCCCCTCGGAGGCGGAACTCTGCCGTCGCCTGGAGGTGAGCAGACCCGTGCTCCGGGAGGCGCTGCGGGCGCTCCAGACGATGGGGCTCACGGTCGCGCGCACCGGCAAGGGCACCTTCGTCGTCTCGAACGGCGCGGTCGCCGACCCGACCTTCGGCGACTACGCGGCGAGCGATCTCCTGGAGGTGCGCCGCCATGTGGAGATCCCGGTGGCCGGGTACGCGGCGCTGCGCCGCTCGCCGGAGGACCTCGACCACCTCACGCACCTGCTGGAGCGGATGGAGCGGGAGACCGACACCACCGCCTGGGTCGCGATGGACACCCTCTTCCACCTCGCCGTCGCCCAAGCAGCCCGGAACCCGGTCTTCCGCCGGGTCATCGAGGAGATCCGCGACGCGCTGGCCCGCCAGTCCGCGTTCCTCACCGAGCTCGGCGGACGGCGCGAGCAGTCGAACCGCGAGCACCGGGCGATCGTCGAGGCGCTCGTCGACCGCTCCGAGCAGGACGCCGCGGAAGCCATGGCACACCACCTCTCGCGCGTCGAGACGACGCTGACCACCATCGTGCGGCCGCCGCATCACACGGCCCCCACCACGGACACCACGGAGAACTGAGTACCGATCATGAGCCAGCGCACCACCCTGCCGCACCGCGCCCCCCAGACAGCGCCCGAGGTGCGCGAACCGGCCCACGTCCCGGTCGCCCACGTGATCCGCGGCGGCGTCGTCGAGGGCGTTCACCACGGCTCGGTCGTGGTGCTGGCCGCCGACGGGACCGTGGAGTTCCAGGCCGGCGACATCGAGGCCGCCTTCTACCCCCGCTCGGCGCTCAAGCCGCTCCAGGCGGTCGGCCTGCTGCGGGCCGGCCTGCCGCCGCTGGACGACGAGGCGCTCGCGCTGGTCGCGGCCAGCCACTCCGGCACGGACCGGCACCTGGCCGTGGCCCGGCGCATCCTGGACACCGCCGGCCTGACCGAGGACGACCTGCGCAACGTCCCCGACCTGCCGTACGGGGCCGCCGAACGGGACGACTGGCTCCGGCGCGGACTCGCCCCCCACCGGCTCGCCCAGAACTGCTCGGGCAAGCACTCCGCGATGCTGCTGACGGCCCGGACCCGGGGGTGGCGGCTGGACACCTACCTCGACCCGGGCCACCCGCTCCAGCAGGAGATCGCCACGACCGTGGCGGACCTCACCGGCCAGAGCATCGCCCAGGTCACGGTCGACGGCTGCGGAGCGCCACTGTTCGCGGTGTCCCTGCACGGCCTGACGCGGGCCGCCGCCCGGCTCGCGACGGCCGCCCCCGACACCCACGAGGGCCAGGTCGCGCACGCCATGCGGACCCACCCGGAGATGGTCTCCGGCAGCGGACGGGACACCGCCCGGCTGGTGCACGCCGTACCGGGGCTGCTCGCCAAGGACGGCTTCGAGGGCGTACAGATCGCGGCGCTGCCGGACGGGCGGGCGGTCGGCGTGAAGATAGCCGACGGCGCCGACCGCGCCCGGATGCCGGTGACGGCGGCGGCACTGGCCCGCTGCGGCGTCGACCCCGCGGTACTCGCCCCCTTCGCCGCCACCCCGGTGATCGGCGGCGGCGCCCCGGTCGGCGAACTCCGGGCCGCGGGCGCTCTCGCCCTGCGCCCCACCGAAATCTGACGTCCCCCTCACACCGAACCTCGCCCCTCCCCTCCGCCGCCCCCTCGAAGGACCACCGCACCATGACCGCCGCCGCCCACCGCCGCGACCACGATCTGCTCGGCGACCGCGACATACCCACGGACGCCTACTGGGGCGTGCACACCCTGCGCGCCGCGGAGAACTTCCCCATCACCGGTACGTCGATCGCCGCCTACCCGCACCTGATCAACGCCCTCGCCGCCGTCAAGGAGGCCGCCGCCCGGGCCAACCAGGACCTCGGACTGCTCGATCCCGAGCGGGCCGACGCCATCGCCGCCGCCTGCCGGGAGATCCGGGTGGACGGCCGGCTGCACCACCAGTTCATCGTGGACGTCATCCAGGGCGGTGCCGGTACGTCGACGAACATGAACGCCAACGAAGTGATCGCCAACCGCGCGCTGGAGATCCTCGGCCACCGCAAGGGCGACTACGGCCGGCTGCACCCGAACGAGCACGTCAACCTCAGCCAGTCGACCAACGACGCCTACCCGACCGCCGTCAAGGTCGCCACGATCTTCGCCGTACGGGAGCTGCTCGCGGCGATGACCGTGCTGCGCGAGGCCTTCGCCGCCAAGGCCGAGGAGTTCCGCGACGTCCTCAAGATGGGCCGCACCCAGCTCCAGGACGCGGTGCCGATGACGCTGGGCCAGGAGTTCTCGGCGTACGCGGTGATGCTGGAGGAGGACCAGAGCCGGCTGGCCGAGGCCGCCCTGCTCATCCACGAGATCAACCTCGGCGCCACCGCCATCGGCACCGGCCTCAACGCCCCCCGGGGATACGCCGAAGCGGCCCGCGAACACCTGGTGGCGCTCACCGGCCTGCCCCTGGTGACCGCGGCCAACCTCGTCGAGGCCACCCAGGACTGCGGGGCCTTCGTCCACCTCTCCGGCGTCCTCAAGCGCATCGCCGTCAAGCTCTCCAAGAGCTGCAACGACCTGCGTCTGCTCTCCTCCGGCCCGCGCGCGGGCCTGGCGGAGATCAACCTGCCGCCGGTCCAGGCCGGTTCGAGCATCATGCCCGGCAAGGTGAATCCGGTGATCCCGGAGGTCGTCAACCAGGTCGCCTTCGAGGTCATCGGCAACGACGTCACCATCACCATGGCCGCCGAAGCGGGCCAGCTCCAGCTCAACGCCTTCGAGCCGGTCATCCTGCACTCGCTCTCGGAGAGCATCACCCACCTCGGCGCCGCCTGCCGCACCCTCGCCGAGCGCTGCGTGGTGGACATCACCGCCAACACCGAGACGCTCCGGGCGAGCGTGGAGAACTCCATCGGCCTGGTCACCGCCCTCAACCCGCACATCGGCTACACCGCCGCCACCGCGATCGCCAAGGAGGCCCTGGCGACCGGCCGCGGTGTCGCCGAACTCGTCCTGGAACAGGGGCTGCTCCCGGCCGACCGGCTCGCCGCCCTGCTCCGCCCGGAGGAGATCGCCGGCACGGGCGAGGACCTGACCCCGGCCTGAGCCGACGGAGGCGGTCGGCGGGAGAATCGGTACCGGAACGGGCACGAATCAGGCACGACACCGGCACAAGGGAAGAGAGACCGCATGCGTATCGCGCTGTGCCAGCTGACGGCATCGACCGACCCGAAGGACAACCTCGCCGCGGTCCAGGACCAGGTCCGCCGGGCCGCGGACGAGGGGGCCCGGCTGGCGGTTCTCCCCGAGGCGTCGATGGTGCGGTTCGGGGTGCCGCTCGGGCCGGTGGCCGAGCCGCTGGACGGGCCGTGGGCCGACGGCGTGCGGTCCGTCTCCCGCGAGACGGGCGTGACGGTGGTGGCGGGGATGTTCACCCCGGCACCCGACGGCCGGGTCGCCAACACCCTGCTGGCCACCGGGCCCGGGGTCGAGGAGTCCTACGACAAGATCCACCTCTATGACGCCTTCGGGTTCCGGGAGTCGGACACGGTCGCCGCGGGTTCGCGGGTGGTGACCATCGATGTCGGCGGAGTCCGGGTGGGCCTGGCGACCTGTTACGACCTGCGCTTCCCCGAGCTGTTCCGGGCGCACGCGGACGCCGGGGCGACGGTGTCCGTACTGCCCGCCTCCTGGGGCGCGGGCCCGGGCAAGCTCGCGCAGTGGGACCTGCTGGTACGGGCCCGCGCGCTGGACGCGACGGTCTGGCTCGCCGCCGTCGGCCAGGCCGCCCCGGACCCGGCGGCCGATCCGGAGGCGCCCACCGGGACCCCCACCGGCGTCGGGCACAGCGCGCTGATCGGCCCCGACGGGACGGTGCGCGCCCGGCTGGGCGCCGAGCCCGGCCTGCTGGCCGCCGATGTGGACGTCGAGGAGACCGCACGGGTACGGCGTGCGGTGGCCGTACTGGACAACCGCCGGCTGTAGGGGAAGCCTCCCGGCCGCCGCCTGACCGGTCAGGGCCGGGTCAGTCCGCCGGAGGGTGCGCGGCGCCCCCTCCGGCGTCCGCCAGCCGCTCGGTGACCCAGCGGTGGAAGGCGCCGATGTGGTGTTCGCTGGGTACGAGCACCCCGCCGTCGCGGTAGGCGCGGGAGGCCATGCCCGGCTGGGTGCGCTCGCAGGCGTCGAAGTCCTGGGTGTTGACCCGGTGGAAGAGCTCGACGGACTTGCCGACATCGGCACCGGACTCGACGACGTCGGGCTCGTACAGCCAGTCGCACACGACGAGGGTGCGGTCGGCGGCCGCCGGGAACATCCGGTGGACGATGACGTGGTCGGGGACGAGGTTGACGAAGACCTGCGGCCGGACGGTGATCGCGTAGTAGCGGCGGTCCCGGTCGCCGCCGATGTCCGGCAGCCGGCCGAATCCGGCGCTGCCGTCGACGGTGAATCCGGCGGCCTCCTCGGCGAACTCCGCACCGTGCCCGACGTAGTACTGGGCGGCGAAACCCTCTGCGAACTCCGGCAGGACGCCGGTGAGTTCGGGGTGGATGGTGGCGCAGTGGTAGCACTCCATGAAGTTCTCGACGATCAGCTTCCAGTTGGCGCGCACGTCATAGGTGAGCCGCCTGCCGAGCGCGAGCGCCTCGGTGCGGTACCGGTCGATGGCGGCCGGATCGCCCAGCCGTTCGGTGACCGCGCCGGTCACGGTCTCCTCGAACGACGGCGGCCGGTCGGCCAGGCACACCCAGGCGTAGCCGAGCCACTCCCGGAGCGGGACGGTGACCAGGCCGCGCCCGGTACGGTCGAGGTCCGGCATCCGCCGCAGGTTGGGGGCGGCCACCAGCCGTCCGTCGAGGTCGTAGGTCCAGGCGTGGTAGGGGCACTGGAGGGTGCGGCGGACCTGGCCGGAGTCCTCGGTGCACAGCCGTGCGCCGCGGTGGCGGCAGATGTTGAGGAAGGCGCGCAGCTCACCGGCGCGGTTGCGGGTGATCAGGACGCTCTCCCGGCCCACCCGCACCGTGCGGTAGGCACCGGGCCCGGTCAGATCGGAGCCGCGCACGGCGCAGAACCACAGCCGTTCGAAGATCTGCTCCTGTTCCCGCCGGAAGATTCCCGGGTCCGTGTAGTAGTGGCCGGCGAGGGTGGCGATCAGGCTGGGCGAGGGCGCGTGCGCGGCGGCCGGGGGCGGGGAGACAGGAGTCGTCGTCATGTGCGTCCTCCTCAGGCGGGCGCGGCGGCGAGCCGGCGGGGGTCGAAGAGACCGATCGGGTACGCGGTGCTGCCGGTCAGGGCCAGATCGGCGACGATCTCGCCGACCACCGGTACGAACTTGAAGCCGTGCCCGGAGAACCCGCAGGCCACGGTGGTCGATTCGGGGTGCGCGGGGTGGCGGGCGAGCACGAAGTGCTCGTCGGGGGTGTTGGTGTACAGGCAGGTGGCGGCCTTGAGGAAGGTGCCGGGCAGGTCGGGTACGCAGTGGGACATATGGTCCGCCATGGCCCGTACCTCGTCGTCGTGTACGGTCCGGTCGACGGTCTCCGCGGTACAGACGACGCCCTTGCGGAAGAAGGCCGCCTTGGCTCCGAGCTCCGGTCCGTCGATGGCCGGGAACCCGTAGGCCTGGACCCCGGCCGGGTCCTCCCAGATGTAGACGGGGTGGCTCTCGGGCCGGAAGGGCCCGACGCCGCCCGTCGGCTGGAACCAGTACGTGACGTGCCGTTCGACGGTGAACGGCACACCCAGGTCGGTGAGCAGTCCGGGCGCCCAGGCTCCCGGGCAGAGCACCAGCTGACCCGCGGTGTAGGCGTTCTCGGCGGTGTGGACGCGGACGCCGCCCCGGCACGGCTCCCAGCGTGTCATCGGCTCGTCGAAGTGGAGGTCGGCGCCCTGCCGGGTGGCGAGCTGGAGGTGGGCGGCGACGGTGTTCTCGGGACGGAGGAACCCCGCCTTCCGCTCGTAGAGCGCCACCTCGTCGTCCTTCGGCCGCAGCGTCGGGAAGCGGCGGCGGATCTCCTTGGCGTCCAGCATCTCGTGGGGCAGGTCCCACTGCCGGGCCGAGCGCAGCGAACCGGCGACGGTCCGCGCGTCGGGGCGGCCGACCATCACACCGCCGCACAGGGTGGCGATGTCCCGGCCCGTCGCCCGCTCCAGCTCGTCGTACAGCTCGTACGCGCGCAGCAGCAGCGGCACGTACGCGGGGTCCTCGAAGTAGGACTGCCGGGTCATCCGCGAACCCCCGTGGCTCGAGCCGCGCTGGTGGACCGGGCCGAACTTCTCCAGGCCGAGGACGCGGGCACCGCGCGCGGAGAGGTGGTGGGCGGCGGCGCTGCCCATACCGCCCAGTCCGATGACGATCACGTCGTAAGTGGGTGACACAGCAGAACTCCTGATGGTGTTTGTCAGCAACGGTTTGTCAGCAACGGATGCGGGTCATGTCCGGATCGAAGAGCGGCTCGTCGGCCACGGTCGCGGGGAGCTGCTCGCCGAAGTACTCGATGTGCACTCCGGTGCCGGCGGTGAGGGCGGCCGGCAGCCAGGCGTACGCGATACAGCGGCCGAGTGTGTAGCCGTACCCGGCACTGGTGACGTAGCCGGCCGGGGCGCCGTCGAGACGGACCGGCTCCTTGCCGAGGACCTGGGCGGCCGGGTCGTCGAGGAGAAGGGCGGTGAGTCTGCGGGTGGCGGGCGCCGCGCGGTCGAGTGCGGCACGTCCCACGAAGTCCTTGTCGCCGCGCACCGCGAAGCCGAGTCCCGCCTCGTGCGGATGGTGCTCGTCGGTCATGTCGACGCCCCAGGCGCGGTACCCCTTCTCCAGGCGGAGGGAGTGGAAGGCCGAGCGCCCGGCGGCGATCACCCCGTGCCGCCGGCCGGCCTCCCACAGCGTGTCCCAGAGCCGCAGCCCCAGGTCTGCGGTGGTGTACAGCTCCCAGCCCAGCTCACCGACGTACGACAGGCGCAGCGCGGTGACCGGGACGTGGCCGAGGTAGGTCTCCTTCGCCCGGAAGTAGCCGAAGCCCTGGTGGGAGAAGTCGTCGCGGGTCAGCGGCTGGACGAGGTCGCGGGCGCGCGGCCCCCACACGCCGATGCCGCAGGTGCCGGAGGTGATGTCCCTGATGCGGACGTCGGACTGCGCGTGCCGCAGCAACCAGTCCAGGTCCGCCGGGGAGTTGGCGCCGACCTGGAAGCGGTCGGGGCCCAGGCGGGCGACGGTGAGGTCGGAGCGGATGCCTCCGGTCTCGTCGAGGAGCAGCGTGTAGGTGACCGCGCCGGGCTTCTTGCGGACGTTGTTGGTGGTCATGCGGTCCAGGAAGCCGAGGGCTCCGGGGCCGGTGACCTCCAGGCGGCGCAGCGGGGTCATGTCGTAGAGGGCCACCGTCTCCCGGGTGGCCCTGGCCTCGGCGGCGACGGCCGGCGACCAGTAGCGCGCCGACCAGGCGTCCCGCTCGGGCAGCCGGAGGCCTTCGGCGAGCGGGGCGTTGGCCTCGTACCAGTGGGGGCGCTCCCAGCCGCCGCCCTCCAGGAAGTACCCGCCGAGCTGCTGCTGGCGCGGGTAGAAGGGGCTGGTGCGCAGCGGCCGCGGCTGGTCCATGGGCTGCAGCGGGTGGATGACGTCATAGACCTCGAGGAAGTTCCGGGTGCCCCGCTCGGCGACGTACGCGGGGGAACGCTGGGCGTCCTCGAAGCGGTGGAGGTCGCACTCGTGGAGGTCGAGGGCGGGGCGGCCGTCCGTCATCCACTCGGCGACGGCCCTGGCGGCGCCCGCGGAGTGGGTGACCCAGATCGCCTCGGCGAGCCAGAATCCGCGCAGTTCACGGGATTCGCCGAGGAGCGGTAGGCCGTCGGGGGTGAAGGAGAGGATGCCGTTGAAGCCTTCGGCGACCCGGGACGCGCCCAGCGCGGGCAGCAGGGTCACGCTCTCCTGCCAGCTCGGCGCGAAGTCGTCCTCGGTGAACGGCAGCGTGGACGGCATGGCGTGGGGGTCCGGCCGGCCGACGGCCGGGGGAGGGTCGACGGGCATCGGGCGGTGGGCGTAGGAGCCGATGCCGAGGCGGTCGTGGTGTTCGCGGAAGTACAGGTCGCGGTCCTGGAAGCGCAGGATGGGCCGGGTCGCCTCCTCCCCCGGGCCGTTGCCGCGGGCGAGCCCGGGCAGCGGTGCGGTCCTGGCGTACTGGTGGGCGAGCGGCAGCAGCGGTACGTCCACCCCGGCCATGGCACCGATCTCCGGTCCCCGGAAGCCGGCGGCGGAGACGACGTGGTCGGCGGGGAAGGTGCCCCGGTCGGTGACGACGCCGGTGACCCGGCCGTCCGCGCGCGCGATGCCGGTGACGGTGTGCCGGTCGAGGAAGCGGGCGCCGCGGGAGACGGCCCGGGCCGTCTGGGCGCGGCACGCGGGCAGGGCACGGGCCAGTCCGTCGTCGGGGGTGTGGAATCCGCCGTGGAGCAGGGTCTCGTCCAGCATCGGCCAGAGCTGTGCGCACTGCCGCGGGGTGAGCAGGGCGCCACGCACACCCCAGGACGTGGCGAGTCCGGCCTTGCGGTGCAGATCGGCCCAGCGCGCCTCGGTCGTGGCGACCTCCAGCCCGCCAACGGGCTGGTAGCAGGGCCGTCCGCCGTCCTCCAGGGAGCTCAGTTTGCGGACGGTGTAGGCGGCGAACTCGGTCATGGTTCTGGAGGGGTTGGTCTGGAAGACCAGGCCCGGCGCGTGCGAGGTGGAGCCGCCGGGGGCCGACAGCGGCCCCTGTTCGAGGACGGTGACATCGGTCCAGCCGCGGGCGGTCAGCTCGTCGGCGAGGGAGCAGCCGACGATACCGGCGCCGATGACCACCACACGGGAACGGTTCATACCCCACTCCTCGCTGTTGCGCAGTACACGACTGGTTGCGCGATGAGAGACATAGTGGGAACGCGTATCGGCACCGTCAAGAGGTGGGCGCCAACCGCCGGAAAAGGCCGCGGGGCCGGACCCGCCCTCCGGTCCCGCGCCGCCCGTCAGCCGCTCAACAGGCGTACCCCATACGCCGGGAGAGCTCCTCGGCCGCGGCCACCGTGCCCTTGACGACCTCCGGCAGCCGCTCCGCATCCAGCCGGTAGGCCGGCACCGAGACACTGATCGCCCCGATCACCGAGCCGTCGTGCGCCCGGACCGGCGCCGCCACCGCCCGCAGCCCGAGCTCCAGCTCCTCGACCGCGAGCGCGAAACCCCGTTCGACGACCTCCTCGAGCTGCCGGCGCAGCTCGGCGGCCGAAGTCACGGTCCGCTCGGTCAGCCGCGGCAACTTCCGCCCCAGGACCGCTTCCCGGACCGGCGCCGGCTGGTACGCGAGCAGCGCCTTGCCGCTGGACGTGGCGTGCAGCGGCGTCCGCCGGCCGAGCCAGTTCTGCGCGGTGACCGACGCCGGGCCGCGGGCCTGCATGATGTTGACCGCGGCATCGCTCTCCAGCACCGCGATATTGACCGTCTCCCCCAGCGAGTCGGCGAGCTGCCGGCAGACCGCCGCGCCCTCCTGGGAGATGTCCAGCCGCACCGCCGCCGCACCGGCGAGCCGCAGCACCCCGGCACCGAGGTAGTACTTGCCGCGCTCCTGCTCCTGGCCGACCAGCCCCCGGTGCTCCAGCACACCGAGCAGCCGGAACGCGGTCGACTTGTGCACTCCCAGCTCGTCGGCGACCTCGGTCACCCCGGCTTCGCCGAGCCGCGCCAGGATCTCCAGGACGGTCACCGCCCGGTCCACCGACTGCACGGCGCTCGCGGGCCCCTTCGGCGGCCTGCCCTCCGCCGCCCCCTCCGCCTGTCGCTGCACGTTGCCCGTCATACGTTGGATCTCACCACCTGGGGACCCGATCGCGGGTCCGGTTCCGAACGGCCGGCATTTCCGGGGAACGCTTGACGCATACGCCCCCCGCCTCGATTCTGTTGCGCACAGCGCTCCATCGTGCGCACAGCGAAACGCAATGATGCCGAACGCCAACAGGGGGGTCCCGTGCTTCCTGGTCCTGTGATTCCGGTCTGCCACCTCGCCGACCTGCCCGCGGGCGAGTCCATACGCATCGACACCACACCTCCGATCGCCGTCTTCAACGCCGACGGGCAGCTGTACGCCATCGACGACACCTGCACCCACCAGGACGCCTCACTCGCGGACGGCTGGCTGGAGGGGTGTCTGGTCGAATGCCCGCTCCACGCCGCTTCATTCGATCTCCGCACCGGCGAGCCCGCCTGTCTGCCCGCGCGCCGGCCCGTGCGCACCCACACCGTCACGGTCGAGGACGGCATGATCTACGTCCGCCGCACAGCCGAGGAGGGCACCGCGGCATGAGCGCCGACCGCCGGCACCGGGAACACCCAGCCGTTTGGAAATGGCTTCCATTTTCAGCTAGCCTGGGGCTCGCCCCGTACCCCGGTCACCCAGGAGGTCGCCATGGCCGTGCCCAAGCGCAAGATGTCCCGCAGCAACACCCGCCACCGCCGCGCCCAGTGGAAGGCCCGCACCCCCCGGCTCGTGCCCGTCACCGTCGACGGCTCCACCTACCTGGTGCCGCAGCGGCTGGCCAAGGCGTACGAACGCGGGCTGCTGCACCCGGAGCGCTGAGGCGGCATGACGCACCACCGACTGCCCGTCACGGTCCTGTCCGGCTTCCTCGGCGCGGGCAAGACCACGCTGCTCAACCACGTGCTGAGCAACCGGGAGGGCCTGCGCGTCGCGGTCATCGTCAATGACATGAGCGAGATCAACATCGATGCGGCCCTGGTGCGCGGCGGCACGTCCGCGCTCTCCCGCACCGAGGAACGCCTCGTCGAACTGACCAACGGCTGCATCTGCTGCACCCTCCGCGACGACCTGCTCGAGGAGGTCGGCCGGCTGGCCCGCGAGGGCCGCTTCGACTACCTCCTCATCGAGTCCAGCGGCATTTCGGAACCGATGCCCGTCGCGGCCACCTTCTCCTTCCCCCGCGACGACGAAGCCACCCTCGGTGACCTCGCCCGGATCGACACGATGGTCACGGTCGTCGACGCCGCCCACTTCCTGCCCGAGCTCAACAGCGGCGACGGACTGGCCGAGCGGGGACTGGACCAGTACGAGGAGGACGAACGCACCGTCAGCGACCTGCTGATGGACCAGGTCGAGTTCGCCGATGTCATCGTCCTCAACAAGACCGATCTGGTCGACGCGGACGCCGCCGACCGCCTTCGGGCCACGCTCACCCGCCTCAACCCGGCCGCCCGGATCGTGCCCGCCCGGCACGGCCGGGTGGACCCCGCCGACATCCTCGGCACCGGACTGTTCGACCTGGAACGGGCCCGGCAGGCACCCGGCTGGGTGCGCGAACTCAACGGCGACCACGTCCCGGAGACCGAGGAGTACGGCATCGCCGGCACGGTCTTCCGCGCCGACGCCCCCTTCCACCCCGGCCGGCTCTGGACCTTCGTCACCGAAGGGCTCGACAGCGGCTCCTACGGCCGGATCCTGCGCTCCAAGGGCTTCTTCCGGCTGGCCGGCCGGCCGAACGTCACCGGACTGTGGTCACAGGCGGGCACGGTCGCCCGCTTCGAGCCGGCCGGCGTCCGCACCGCCGACGACGGCCCGGACCAGGAACTGGTCTTCATCGGAACCGAGTTGCGCCCCACGGCACTGCACGCGGCCCTGACCGACTGCCTCCTGGCCGACGGCGAGCACCCCTCCGAGGACCCGTTCCCGGTGTGGGACACGTACGGTATCGACGCCGCCTGCGCACACGAGCACCACGAACCGGTGCCGCAGGCCTGAATACCCCGGGTTGGGCAGTGGTCGCAGCCACGGCACTGCCCAACCCGGAACACTCACACCGCACGGCGGATGGGCCACCACGAGGCAGCACCGACGGCCTCGTCACCCCTCGGAGGCGCAGTCGTCCGACTGGCCGGGGGACAACACCTCGATCGGGATGGCAATGACGTTGACCGCGGAGCCACACGCATTGAGGTCGACTCCGTCGCCTGGCCGGGCGGCGGCCCCGGGCGCGGCAGCAGCGAGCAGAGCGATGGTGCAGGCGGCCGTGGCAAGAGTACGAAGGCGCATGGACGTGTCCTCTCCGGTCGGCGAATCAGTCCGATCCCCCTCCACCGAAAAGTAGCCGCGGTTCGCGCACCCGGCGGGACCAGCGCCGCCGACTGGGCTACGCCCTCGTCTGCGACGGCCGCCGGCGACACCTCGCCGCCGGACCCGTACCGCCGGAACGGCGCCGCGGCCCGGACCACGAGGATCCGGACCACGGCGCCGTCCAGCGGGAAGACCCCCCGATGTCACCAGGACGATGTCACCAGGACGACTTGGTGACCCCGGGGAGGAATCCGGCGTGCGCCTGTTCCCGTACGCGCACCCGGGACATGCCGAACTTCCGCAGGTGTCCACGGGGCCGGCCGTCCACGCTGTCCCGGTTGCGCACCCGGGTCGCGCTGGCGTCGCGCGGCTGGCGTCGCAACTCGGCCTGGGCCGCGACCCGTTCGGCGTCGGTCGAGGACGGCCGCCGGATGATCCCCTTCAGCTCGGCACGCCGGGCCGCGTACCGCTCGACGATCACCTTGCGCTGCTCGTTCTTCGCGATCTTGCTCTGCTTCGCCATCAGACCTTCACCCCGCGTGCGCGGATACGTGCCACCGCGGCCTCGACGCCGATGACATCGACCGTCTTGATCGCCCTGGCGCTGAGGGCGAGCCGGACGTACCGCCCCTCGCTCGCCAGCCAGTAGCGCTTGCGCTGGATGTTCGGATCGAACCGACGGGAGGTCCGGCGGTGCGAGTGGGAGACGGTCTTGCCGAAGCCCGGCTTGGCGCCGGTCAGTTGGCAATGGGCGGACATGGTGCTGGCTGCCTCTCGTCGGGGAAACTCTATCGGAAATGGAAACCGTTTCCATATAGTAGTCCATCGCATCACGCACGGGGCGTGCGGCGGTCCTGGTGGGCGCCGGTGCCGCCGTCACTGCACCGTGTTGCCGCACGCGCCACAAGCGATACATACCCTTTGAGCACTCAGGTACGGTTTCGCATGCCTTTCTTCCTCATTGCCCTGACTATCGGCATCGCGGGGGGCCTGATAACCGGCGCGGCCACCAGGTCCCTGCGCACCTCGCGGCGTGTGCTGCTGGGTCTGGTGTGGCTGTGGGCCGCCGGTGTCGCCGGCCTCACCTTCGGCACGCGCTCCGGTGGCGGCCAGGCCGTCAACTTCGCCCTCCTCGATGTCGGCAACCCCGCCGACATCGTCGATTTCCTCCTGAACACGGCCCTGTTCCTCCCCGGCGGCATCCTCTTCGCCGCGCTCGGCCTCCGCTGGTACACGGCGGGCCTCCTCGGCTCCCTCGGATCGCTCGCCATAGAGACGACGCAGTACCTCGTCCACTCCGGGCGCACCTCGGACGTGAACGACCTGCTGTCCAACACCCTCGGCTGCTTGGCCGGCTTCGCCCTCGCGGCGGCCGTCCGCCACGCCCTCGGCCTGCCGGTCCGGCGCGGCAGACGCGCGAGGCGTGCGAGGTATGCCGCCTAGGGCCCTTCCGACGGACCCTAGACTGGCCGTTCGGGGACACGAAGGCGCGTCCCAGGGGGACGGAGACGATCAGTGGTGTTGGGCGTCACAGGCGCGGGCGCGGCAGACGAAGGTGGTGGCACGGTGGACCCGTCCGCCGAGGTGCTGGGCCAGGCGGCCGCCGTGTTCGGGCTGCTCGCCTCCCCGCCGCGGCTGCATCTCGTATGGGCGCTGGCGCAGGGTGAGAGCGATGTGAGCGGGCTCGCGGGGCGGGTCGGCGGTGCGCTGCCCGCGGTGAGCCAGCATCTGTCGAAGCTGAAGCTCGCCGGTCTGGTGCGGTCGCGCCGGGAGGGCCGCCGGGTCGTGTACTTCGTCGACGATCCCGACGTGGTCGCGGTGGTGCGGCTGCTGGTCGGCCGGCTGTCCGCCCGTGCCGGGCACACGTCACCGGCGAACCTCCGTCACTTCGGTGCCTGACTCGGTGCCTGATTCGGTATCCGGTCCCGTATCCGCTCCCCTGCCCGATGCGGTGCCCGATTCCCTGCCCGGCTCCGCGCCCGGGAAGAGCGCGCCGCCCGGCAGCGGGCAGCCGGCGGGTGGCACGACGCTGCAGCTGATGCGGCGGCTGGCGAGCGGTCCGCGCGGGCTGACCGAGCAGCAGGCCGAGGAGCGCCTGCTGCGCGACGGGGAGAACATGATCCCCGCCTGGCGGCCGGTCTCCTGGCCGCGGCGGTTTCTGGGCAGTCTGCGCGATCCGTTCACCGCTGTGCTGCTGTGTCTCGGGCTGGTGTCCGCGGCCGTCGCCTCCTGGGGCACCGCCTGCGTGATCACTGTGCTCGTCGTGGTGAGCTGCCTCCTGCGGTCGGGCGGGGAGCACCGGGCCGGCCGGTCGATGGCCGCGCTGCGCGAACTGGTCGCCACCACGGCGTCCGTGCAGCGGCGGGCGGACGACGACGCTACGCCCGTGGTCCGTGAAGCGCCGGTCGATCAGCTCGTGGTCGGAGATGTGATCCGGCTCGGCCCCGGCGATCTGGTACCGGCCGATGTCCGGTTGCTGCGCGCGAGCGGGCTGACGGTGCATCAGGCGGCGCTGACCGGCGAGTCCGTGCCCGTGCCGAAGTACCCGGTCGACGTGCCCGTCGGCGGCGGTGCGGAGCTGCCGGAGCCGTCGGACCTGGCGGAGCCGCCGCAGCCGTCCGACCTGCCGGAGCCGCCGCACCTGTGTTTCCAGGGCAGCAGTGTGGCCTCCGGGAGCGCTACGGCACTGGTCGTCGCCACCGGTACGGACACCCGGTTCGCGGCGTCGTACGGCGGTCCGGCACGGCGGCGGACGGAGACCGCCTTCGACCGCTCGGTCCACGGCATCGCCTGGACACTGATCCGCTTCATGCTGCTGACCCCGCCGCTGGTGCTGATGGCGCATGCGGCGCTGCGCGGGCGGGGGCTGGAGATGCTGCCGTTCGCGGTCGCCGTGGCGGTCGGACTCACCCCGGAGATGCTGCCGGTGATCGTCACCGCCACCCTGGCCCGGGGCGCCGCCGCGCTGGCCCGTACCAGCGGCGTGATCGTCAGACGGCTGCCCGCCCTGCACGACCTCGGCGCGATCGACGTGCTGTGCCTGGACAAGACCGGCACCCTCACCCAGGACCGGCCGGCGGTGGCACGCTCGGTGAACGCCCGGGGGGACGACGATCCGGGCGTGCTGCACTGGGCGGCGGTGAGCAGCTTCTGGTCCCTGGAACTCGCCGAACTGCCCGCCCCGGACACCCTCGACGAGGCGATTCTCGACGCGGCCGGAGAGCTGTACGGCGACGCGGACCCCCTCGCGTACGACGGCATCGCGGCGCTGCCCTTCGACCCCGTCCACCGCTTCGCCGCCGCCGTGGTGCGCCGCCCCGGGCAGCACGGCCGGCACACCCTCGTCGTCAAGGGCGCCGTGGAGGACGTCCTCGACCGGTGCGGGCGGGTCGCCGTCGACGGAGCGGAGGCCGGACTCGACGCCGAGGAGCGCGCTCGCCTCCTCGGCCTCGCCGCACGGGACGCGGCGGACGGACTGCGCCTGGTGGCCGTCGCACGCGCCGAACGCCCGGCCCGCCTCGGCGCGTACCGCGAACCGGACATACGAGGACTCACCTTCCTCGGCTTCGTCGCCCTCCGTGACGCGCTCGCGCCCACCGCCGCCGACGCCCTGAACGACCTCGCCCGGCGCGGTGTAGCGGTGAAGGTCCTCACCGGCGACCACCCCGGCACCGCCGCCCGCGCCTGCCGGGACCTCGGCCTGGAGCCGGGCGAGGTGCTCACCGCCGGTCATCTGGGTGCGCTCACCGGGCCGCCGCTCGCCCGGGCCGTCGGCCGGGCCACCGTCGTGGCCCGCTGCACAGCGCAGGACAAGGCCCGCATCGTCACGGCCCTGCGCGAGAGCGGGCGGGTGACCGGATTCCTCGGCGACGGCGTCAACGACCTGCCCGCCCTGCACGCGGCCGACGTCGGCGTCTGCCCCCGGGGAGCGGTGGAGGTGGTACGCGAGGGCGCCGATGTCGTCCTCGCCGCGAAGGACCTCACCGCCCTCGACCGCGCGATCGCCGCCGGCCGCCACAGCAGCGGCAATATCGCCGCCTACCTGCACATCACGCTCTCCTCCAACCTCGGCAATGTCATCGCCATGCTCGCCGCCGGCCTGCTGCTGCCGTTCCTCCCCATGCTCCCGGCCCAGGTCCTGGTGCAGAACCTGTGCTTCGACGCGGCCCAGCTCGCCTTCGCCGCCGACCGCCCCGCACCCGCCACGACGCGCCGGCCGGCCGTCCTCCGGGCGCGCCCCTTCCTCCGCTACATCACGGTGTTCGGCCTGCTCAACGCTGTCGCCGACCTCGCCACCTTCGGCGTCCTCGCCCTCGCCGTACACACCACGGCGGCGGACGCCGACGGCCACCCGGCGATGTTCCACGCCGGGTGGTTCACCGAGAACCTCCTCACCCAGGGGATGGTGATGCTTCTCCTGCGGACCGGTCGCCGCACCGCCGAAGACCGGGCACTGGGCCCCGTCCACCTCGCCGTCACCGCGCTCGCCGTCACCGGCGTCCTGCTGCCGCTGTCCCCGGTGGGCCCGCTGCTGGACATGTCGGCCCCGCCGCCCCTCTATTACGCGCTGCTCGCGGCGGTCCTCACCCTGTACGCGTGCGCGCTCACGGTCGCCAGGAAGCGCTACGCGAGCCGGAAGCCTCGTGCGGGCGGCTCCGGCTGACCGCACGTCAGCGCCTCCCTCACTCACCCGCACCCCACACGCGCATAATTAGAATATTGCGCAACCTGGAAACTATCCGGGGTCCCCCGGCGTTGAAGTCGAAGGACCCGGCCCCCGGGCCCGGACGAACACCGGCCCCGGACCGCGGAACGCCAGGACCAGGACAGTTGTGGAGGCAACAGATGAGTGTGGCCCTGACCAAGGGCGGCAATGTGTCGCTCACCAAACACGCCCCCGGCCTGACCGCCGTGCGGGTGGGGCTGGGCTGGCAGGTGGGAGCCGCCGGCGGGGCCGGCTACGACCTCGACGCCAGTGCGCTGCTGTGCGGCGAGTCGGGCAAGGTCCTCTCCGACGGCCACTTCGTCTTCTTCAACAACCTGAGCAGCCCCGATGGTTCGGTCCGGCACTCGGGCAACGCCCCGGCCGGCGGCAGCGGCGGGGACGACGAACAGATCCAGGTCGATCTCACCGGGGTCCCCGCCGAGGTCGCGAAGATCGTCTTCCCGGTCTCCCTCTACGAGGCCGAGCGGCGCGGCCAGAACTTCGGCCAGGTCCGCAGCGCCCACATCCGCGTGGTCGACGAGGCCAACGGCACCGAGATCGCCCGCTACGACCTGAGAGGCGACGCCGCCACCGAGACCGCCATGGTCTTCGGCGAGCTCTACCGCCATGGCGCGGACTGGAAGTTCCGCGCCATCGGCCAGGGCTACGCGTCCGGCCTGGCCGGTATCGCGCAGGACTTCGGCGTCGACGTCCTGCGTCCTACGGATCCGGCGGGTCCGGCAGGCCCGGCGGACCGGACAGGCCCGGCGGGTCCGGCGGGTCCGGCGGGTCCGGCCACCGGCGCACCACAGCCGGTCGCACCGGACATGAGCGCGCCACAGCTGGTGGCACCGCAACCGGCCCCCGCCCAAGCGGTCCCCACGCAACCGACGTCACCACAACCGACAGGGAGCTCCCCCATGACCTGCTTCTTCGACCCCCAGCACGGCCCCGGCCCGACGACCGTGATGTGGTCCCCGCAGTGGGGTGTGCCCCGTCAGATCCAGGCCTGTGGCGGCTGCGCCCAGCGGGTGCAGACCACGCCGCCGCCGTACTACACCGCCCCCCAGACGGGATATCCGCAGCAGGCCCCCCAGGCCGGGTACCCGCAGCCGATGCAGCAGGGCTACCCGCAGGAGCAGCACCAGGCGCACCAGCCGCAGCAGGGCGGCCGCCGCTTCGGTACCGGCGCGCTGGTCGGCGCCGGGGCGGCCGGCCTGGTCGGCGGTGCACTGCTCAACGAGGCGTTCGACGATGACGAGCCGGATGTGGTCGTCAACAACTTCTACGAGGAGTGACCCTCCCCCGGCGCCCGGCCGCGACCTGCCTCGGCCGGCCGGGCGTCGCCCGCACCCGTACGACAGGCGGGCGCGGGGTAGGCTGGTCCGCGGCGGTGATCTTCCCCGTCCCCTGGTGAACGGACCCGTCGGCGGACGTACCGCATCGTCACGTGGAGGCAGCAGTGAGACTCACCGGCCCTGCACTGCGCGTCACCGTCTTCGTCGGCGAGAACGACACCTGGCAGCACCGGCCCGTCTTCACCGAGATCGTGCACCGGGCCCACCAGGCCGGCCTCGCCGGCGCCTCCGTCTTCCGCGGTATCGAGGGCTTCGGCGCCTCCTCCATGATCCACACCACCCGGTTGCTCTCCCTGAGCGAGGAGCTCCCGGTGGCCGTGGTGATCGTGGACACCGAGGAACGGGTCCGCGCCTTCCTCCCCCGGTTGGACGAGCTGGTCCCCGAGGGGCTGGTCGTCCTCGACGCCTGCGAGGTCATCCGCCCCGGATCCGGGCCGCGCCCGGCCGACCCGCCCCCGGCCGACGGGTCTCCCGCCGACGAGGCCCCGGCCGACGAGGCCCCCGCCGACGAGTCCGCGGCCGCGAGCCGGAAGGAGCCGGAAGAGCGGTGAACTGGCTGCTCGTCATCGCCGGAGCCATGGTCGGCGCGCCCCTGCGCTTTCTCACCGACCGCGCCGTACAGGCCAGGCACGACACCGTCTTCCCCTGGGGCACGCTCACCGTCAACGTCATCGGCTCCACGGTCCTCGGCCTGGTCAGCGGCGCGGTCACGGCCGGAGTGGCCTCCCCCCAGGTGCAGTTGCTCGTCGGCACCGGCCTCTGCGGGGCCCTGACGACGTACTCGACGTTCTCCTACGAGACCCTGCGGCTGGCGGAGGACGGCGCCCGCTTCTTCTCCGCGGCCAACGTCGTCGCCAGCCTGGCGGCCGGCCTCGGCGCCGCGTTCGCCGGCGCGACACTGGCACAGGCCCTCTGGCCCCAGTGAGCAGCAGCGTGGCAGCGATACGAGGGCGCGAGCCGGCTGCTACCAGCTGACGGGTCGCTCAGGTGAACTGAATGGCTACCGGAGTGGCCACGCCCGGCATGCCCGCCGTGGTGGCTGCCAGTGCGCCGGCCAGGGGCGTCCGCTGAACCGGCTTGCCGTGGGAGTAGTACTCCAGCAGGACACCCACGGCGGAAAGCTCATTGCATTCCACGTAATTGGCGGTTCCCGCCACCGCGGCGACCGACAGTTTCCCGCCGGAGAGGACGACGTGAGTTCCGCTGCCGAGATCGAGTTTGACGCGGACCCCGATCGCCTGGATCAGCTCCGCACGAACGTCGTTGTTGTTCCCGGAGATGGCGGTGACGGTGATGTGTGCGGCGCCGAGGTGGATGACGGCCAGTTTGTTCCGGATGCCACGAAGATCGACCACGACGCCGATGGCCTTCACGCTCTGCGCGGTCACCTTGTGCTGAGACCCGGAGACGGCACTGACGTTGACGGCGGTGCCGCTGAGGCTGCAGTCGACGGTCCCCTCGAATGAGCCCTTCTTCGTGCGTGTGGCGATGGCCTGTTGGGTCAGGACCGGATAGCTGCGGTCCGCTACGGTGTTCCGGCCTGAGACCTTCTTTTTGATCTTCGGCTTGGCGGGTGGGGATCCCGGGGTTTCGTCCTTGATGCGGTACTCGATGGTGGGCTTCGGTTCCTGCCCGCCCAGGGCGGGCAGCGCCAGCCCGAGTCCCGCCACTCTCTGCTGGGCCTCGAACAGCCAGTCCGTCTCTTCTTTTGCGCCTGGAGAGCCTTGGGGCTCTTCCGTTTCTTCCACGTCCATTCCAGAAGCCTTTCCAGGATTTCCCTGCTGTTCACGCCGCGGCCTGCGGCGTTCGCCGGTACCCCGGCCTGGTTGAGGGACGGGTCAGTCGCCCACCCTGGCCCGGAACTCGAAGGTGATGGTGCAGTCATACCGCTTGCCGGAGATGAAGGCGTCGCCGTGGTGCACCGCTACGCGCTGAACGCCCGGACTGCGCAGCATCGTGTAGCCGATCCTCGGTTCGAAGCTGATGTACCCGCCGTTGAAATCACCTGTCAGGCAGAACAGGTTACTGGTTTGCGGGTACGGTGGCGGCTGACCGCGCGAGCCCGACCACTCCCACCCCTCGTTGTGTGCCGCATAGCGGGTTCCCCGGTCCTCCAGTGTTCCGCTGATGCTTTCGGTGCCGCTCGGCCTCTCGCCGGCGTAGACATTCCTCGGCTTGAGGGTCACCGGACCCACCGGCCACTTTCCGATGACCATGTCGATCTCCACACACAGGGAGACCGGAAATATCCGGACCACGTTGGAGGGGAGCTTCTCGCGGCGCACCGATGTGAAGTTCGCGGTTTCGCCGAGCTTCGCCACATAGCCGGTCACCAGTGACTTCAGCGTGAAACCGATGGGCGTGTAGTCCGCCAGGGAAGGCGCCTCTTCGAAGTACTCGGCCAAGCGCCCCGTTTTGATCAACGCCGGTACGTTGGTGTCCTTTCCGCCTTGCGCGATGATCTGGATCCGGGCTTCGGAAAGTATCTTCTCGTACCTACCCCGCACCGTCGCGTCGACGAACCCCCCGTAGGACGCCCTGATCGCCATTTTGGCGGTCAGCGTGTCTTCCTTGGTGGTGAAGGCGAATATCAGGAATCGCCCATAGGTGACCGAGGACACATACAGCGGCGGGTTCTGTTTCCCAAGGCGGCCAAGTTTCTCCTGGAGCCGAATCTCGCCCTCGGTCATGTCGTCGGTGAACCAGCGGGACGGAGCGGACTTCCCATTGCAGCTGACGGTGAAGGCCCGCTGATAGTAGAAGGCGAGGATGCTCTTCTCGTCCTTCTTCGTCTCGATGCTGCCGGTGATTCCCCCACTGAATCCCAAGTAGCTGGCGGATATGTCCAGTTCCAGCAGAGCAGATTCCAGGGATGCCACTTCGGTCATGTCGTAGGCCACCGCCTCCGCGCGACCGGGCTCATCGTTGATCATGCCGCTGATAGCCGAGATCACGTTTGCGTGGCCGGGTTCGGCTATCTCTTCGGAGGTCTTCTTGACGTTGACGGCGCTGATGGCGACCTGGATGGGCGTGCGCTGGTCGATGACGAGTTCCGGCAGGGCCCCATATGACGCCGGCTGCCCTTGAATGAAGGCGCCGGGCCAGAGCACTTCCGCATCCGGATCGTGCACCACCCGGTACTTGGGCGTCTTACTGAGACTGTAGCGCTGCGTGACGACCAGGTATGATCCGCTGTCGTCCTGCTCCGTGTTCCGCACCGGATCGCCCAGTGGCGTGCGAACTTCACGCTTGTACTGCGGAGCCAGCCGCGCCCAGTCCTCCAGCCCCAGGAAGTAGTTGTCGAGATCAAAGGGCTCCGGCGCCTCAGGGGCTCGCTGCACAAGCCGCCGCTCTCCCTGTGGAGCATCACTCCTTGCCTCGCTCGGGACAATGGGGAACGTGCAGATGGGGGCGGAACAGCTGAGCGCTTGGAGTTGGAACGCGGCCAGCGCACTGTTCTCCGCGTCCTGCGGAACGGGAAGGTCCAGTCCGGTGTTGTCGGTGGCGAAGACTTCGTCGTCCCATGGAGAGCCATCAGGACGTACCCGCCACACTTCGTAGCGGTCCGCGCCGGGCACCTCCGGCCATTCCAGCAGCAGCCTTTCGCCGCTTCTGATGGAGGTTCCGAATGCGGAGATTTCGGGAGCCCCTTTCACGGCATCCTCTTCCCGCGCGGCGTCCCCTGAATCTGCCATCAGATACTCCTCCCTCTCCCTGCGTTCGGCAGTTGCGTACTGAAGTCTGAAGTGCCGAACCGCTGCAGAAGTACTCGGGTTTCGGGGTACGCCGGACGCTATAGGAGGGGCTTCGTGATCGCATCCTTCCCATCCGGCTATGGGCGGTACGCGGTAGGGTTCCCGCCAGGCTCATAAGTCCGGACCAGTAAAGTCGGCGTCCGGGGATGATGTGTTCAGGAGCATCGGCGGCCGGTCTTCGGCGCGGCGTCAAGGGCACAATTCAGATACCGGAGGATCGATTCATCACAGGAATGCCCAGTGATCTTGGCTGGACAAGCCCGCAACTCCATCCCCTTTCGCAATCAAACCCTCGTGCGACTCTCGTGTTACCCGCGGGTGAGCGGCCTTCTTTCGCCTTTGTCACCCAGAGCTTCGATTGTCTGATTCCGCGCGGCTGTCGTCGCGTGGTGTGAGGCGATAGCTGAACGCGGTGCCGCCGACGTCGACGGCCGTGGCGCCGCCGTCGAGGGGGAGGACCGCGCCGTTGACGAAGGACGCGGCGGGCGAGAGCAGCCAGCTGATCGCCTCGGCGATCTCGTGCGGCTCGCCGGGGCGGCCGACGGGGAGGAGCCGCGTGGCCTCCTCGTACGCGGCGTCCACGCCGCCGTCCCCGAGCCCGGCCTCCTCGGCGAAACGGGCCATCCGGCCGTCGGCCATGTCGGTACGCACCCAGCTGGGGCAGACGATGTTGGCGCGCAGGCCGTCCCGGCCGTAGTCGACCGCGAGCGAGCGGCAGAGCTGGAGCAGGGCCGCTTTCGAGGTCGCATAGGCCGCGTTGGCGTTGCCGTTGCGCAGTGCGGATACCGAGGCCACGGCGACGACCGCGCCGCGGGCCGCCAGGAGGTGCGGGAGGGCGGCGCGCTGGAGGAGGAAGGGTCCGGTGACGTTGGTGGCCATCACGGCCTCCCAGTCCGCCGGCGACAGGTCGCCGACGGATCCGCTGCGGGCGATACCGGCGTTGAGGACGAGTCCGTCCAGGCGTCCGTACGCGGACACGGTGGCGTCGACGAGGCCCTGCACGGCCTCGGGGTCGGTGACGTCGGCGGGATGGGCGAGCGCGCCGGTCTCCTCGGCGAGGCGGTGCAGCGGCTCGGGGCGGCGGCCGGAGATCACCACCTGATGGCCGGCGGTCCGCAGCAGCCGGGCGGTGGCGGCGCCGATGCCCGTACCGCCGCCCGTCACGATGACAACTCGCTGCTCCGACATGGCGGTTCAGCCTCCGGTGGTCGTGTGTGCCCTGTGTGGTGCGCGTGTGCGGTGCGTGCCTCCTCGTGATCGTACGGACGTACGGACGTGTCAGACCGCCCGCAGCCGGCGGGTCGCGGCATCGACGGTCTGGGTGAGCAGGGTCGCGATCGTCATGGGGCCGACGCCGCCGGGGACCGGGGTGATCAGGGAGGCGCGGGTGCCCGCCGAGTCGAAGTCCACATCGCCGACATTGCCGGGGTTGTAGCCGGCGTCGATGACGACGGCGCCGGGCTTGATGTGTTCGCCGGTGAGGAACCGGGGCCGGCCGACGGCGGCGACCAGGACATCGGCCTGGCGGGTGACCGACGCGAGGTCGGTGGTGCGGGAATGGCAGTAGGTGACGGTCGCGTTGCGCCCGAGCAGCAGCATCCCGACGGGCTTGCCGAGGATCGCGCTGCGGCCGACCACCACCGCGTGCTTGCCGGCCAGCTCGACGCCGTAGTGGTCGAGGAGGCGGAGGATGCCCGCGGGCGTGCAGGAGGCGAAGCCGTCGACGCCGAAGCTCATGGTGGCGAAGGAGTGGTACGTGACGCCGTCGACGTCCTTCTCGGGGGCAATGGCCTCGAAAGCGGCGCGCTCGTCGATGTGTGCGCCGACCGGGTGCTGGAGCAGGATGCCGTGCACATCGGGGTCGTTCGAGAGCCCGGTGATGGTGTCGACCAGCTCGGCGGTCGTGGTGGCGGCGGGGAGAGCGACGTGCCGGGAGCGGATGCCGGCCTTCTCGCAGCGGGCGCGCTTCATACGGACGTACGTCACCGAGGCGGGGTCGTCACCCACCAGTACGGTCGCCAGGCAAGGGCTCTGGCCGGTCTGCCGGGTGAGGGCGGCGGCGCGTTCCGCGGCCCGTTCGACGATACTGCGGGCGAGTGCGGTGCCGTCCATGAGGCGGGCGGTAGGGGACATCGTGGACTCCTGGGCGTCGCGGCGGATCGCCCAGGCGCGCGGCACTGACCTCGAGTGGCCGAGCCGCTCCCCGGTGGTACTCCACCCAAGCGCCAGTCACGGCTCGCCGCCCACTGTATCGAACGGCGGGCGCGTCAAGCACCGCCGCTGTGGCCGGGGGCGGGGATCGGCGGAGTGGTGGGGGTGGTGGCCTCCCACTGGCTGAGGATGCCGTCCCAGTCGTGGGACGCGGTGATGCTGCTGGGGTCCCACGCGGCGGTGGCCGTGGCGGGAGCGGTCACGGCAGGGGACGTGTGCTGCTGCCCTTCGTAGGCCTGGTAGTCCGGGTAGCTCTGATAACCCTGGTAACTCTGGTGGTTCTGATAGCTCTGATGACCCTGGTGGTTCTGATAGCTCTGGTGGTTCTGGTGCCCCTGCTGGCCGGGACCGGAAGTGTCCGGGTAGCCGTAATGGCCCTGGCCCTGGCTCTGATACGGCTGCTGTCGCCAGGACTCGTGGTCGTACTGCTCGCGTGGCGACTGCGCCATGTACGGCTCCCGCTGCGGCTGCGCCGGTCTCTCGCGCCACGCCGGATAGCCGGTGTCGGTCTGGGGAGAGGACTGGAGCGTGGCCATCCTGCGGTGACGGCCGATGCCTCCCGGTGGCGCGGGCTGGGTGGTGCGGGTCTCTTGGGACAGTTGCTGGGCGCGGGCCACCAAGAGCCGGACGTCCAGGCCGAGTTCGGTGGCGAGGGCGGTGAGGTCGACTCCGGTGTGCCAGCTGCTCATGAGGACGGCGTCCAGTGCGGGCGCCCAGACCGAGTCGGCGACGGGCGACGCACCGGCCGTGCCGGCGGCGAGCGGGCCGGCCATGGCCTGCCCCGCGGTCTGTCCGACTCCGGCCTGACCGGCCCCGGTCTGCCCGGCTCCAGGGCCGACCCCGGCCTGTCCGACTCCGGCCTGACCGGCGGCCGGCTGGGCCATCGGGTGGGGTGCCGCCGGGGGCGCGGCCGCCTGGGGCATGGGGGGCACGGCGGAGGGAGCCGCGGTCTGCTGCGGAATGTGGGGTGCGGCCGGCTCACGCGCCGGGGCCTGCTCGGCCGGATGCTCACGCGCGGCCGCCTGCTCACGCGGCTGGGAGAGCAGGCTCTTGGCGACCGCACGCGCGTCGTCCTTGCCCACCGTACGACGGGCCAGGCGGACTTCGCGTTCGTCCAGGCCGAGAAGGTCCGCCACGACCGCGTCGCTGCCCACGGTCACGGCGAAGGCGGCCAGGGTCCGCGAGCGGCGGGCCTCGGCCTCGTCGAGGAGTCCCTGCGTCCGGCGGACCTCTTCATCGCTGCTGCAAAACGCCTGTGCGAGTACCGCATGGCGCTCCCACAACTCCCTCGGTTCCATGACTGCGTCAACGTTCATTCGTCCGGATTGAACCGCTTATCGAGCATAGATCACTGCATGAGGTGATATTCGCGGGAGTTATGTCCCCACCTTCGGGACGAATGTACGGGGAGCCGCAAATATACGCAGTTATACGCAGTGACCCCGAGCCCGGACTATCGTTTCTAGGGCCATGAGCGCCCCCACGTCCGGCACTGTCGCAGGTCATGGACAGACCTTCCTCCCCCGCCCCGGAGTCACCCCCCGGTGGATCACCTCCGAGGTCGCCCGGCAGACCCCGTTGTACGCGGCGCTGGTACGGCGCTGGACCGAGCGGGACGCCACGGTTCCCGGGGTCGCCGACCCCGAGTGGCAGCGGCTGGTCTCCTACCACCGCCTGATGGAGGAGACCGAGACCGCACTCGCCGCCCTCCGGCCGCACCGTGCGCCCGACGTACTGCCGTCCCGCAAGCAGGTCCAGGTCCCGGCCGCACGTTCGGCCCGCCTGGACACCTGAGCCGGCTCCTCCCGGCCCCTGCTCGTACTCCCGGCCCCTGCTGGTACTCCCAAGCCCCTGCCGGTACCTCCCCGGCGCGTCCCGCTCCCGGACGCACCGTCAGCGTGATCAGCGTGGTCAGCGCAGCGCGTACCCGCCGTCCGGGTAGAGGGTGGAGCCGGTCATATAGCGGTTGGTGAAGAGGAACAGCACGGCATGGGCGATCTCGTCCTCGGTGCCGAGCCGGTGCAGCAGAGTGTCCCTGCGGTACTGGGCGAAACTGGCCTCGCGGTCCCGCTCGGGCCGCTGGGCCCAGAGGTTGCCGTCCACGGTGCCCGGGGAGACCACGTTGACGCGTACAGGGGCGAGTTCGACGGCCAGTCCCCGGCCGAGTCCCTCGATGGCGGCGTTGCAGGCGGCGTAGGCGGGCGCGGGCGCCGGCGGCCGGGCCCCCGCGGCGCCGGACATCAGCACGACCGAGCCGTCCTCCGGCAGCAGTGGCGCCGCGTACTTGGCGACCTGGTACTGCCCCCAGAATTTGGAGGTGAAGGGGCTGGCCGCGTCCGCGTCGCTCAACTCCAGCATCGGGCCGACCCGGTACGAAGCGGCCGAGGTGAAGACATGGTCGACGCGGTCGAGCGCGCCGAAGAAGGCGGCCACGGACTCGGGGTCCGTCACATCCACGGTCCGCCAACTGGCAGCGCTTCCCAGGCCTTTCGCCGCGGCCTCCAGTGTGGCGGGCGTACGGCCGCCGAGTACGACCCGGGCACCGGCTGCGGTCGCCTGATGGGCGACCCGGAGCCCGATGCCCGAGCCGCCGCCGATCAGGACGACGACCCGCCCGCGCAGTCCACTTCCGTCCAGCCCACCTCTGTGCGGCCCAACTCTGTGCGGCTCACCTCTGTTCGGTTCACCTCTGTTCAGTCCGTCTCTGTTCGGTTCACCTTCCTTCAGTTCATCTCCCTTCAGGTGTCCTCCACGCGGTTCGGTTCCCGGGGGCGGGTGCGGCATCAGCGGTCCTCAGCGCTCCTCTTCACGTACGGAAACGTGCTCACTACGATCACCTTGATCACGAAGTCTCAACACCTCCTGCCTCCTGAACATTCCGGGGCCGTCGCGTCATGATGCGGGGAGTGCGGCGACACGATGGCCGATGACCTATGACCGATGACCACGGAGGTGCCTGAGATGTCGAAACCACCGCTCCCCGAAGCCGCCGTCACCATGCTGCGCAAGCCCAATCCCGCCGTCATCAGCACCCTGCGGGCGGACGGCCAGCCGGTGTCCACCGCCACCTGGTACCTCTGGGACGACGGCCGCGTGCTGGTGAACATGGACGAGGGACGTAAGCGGCTGGAGCACCTGCACAACGACCCCCGGGTCACACTCACCGTCCTGGAGGACGGCAACTGGTACACGCACCTCAGCATCATCGGGCGCGTCACGGAGTTCCGGGACGACGAAGGGCTGGCCGACATCGACCGGCTGGCCCAGCACTACCTGGGGAAGCCGTATCCCCGTCGGCACCGCCGGCGGGTCAGCGCCTTGATCGATATCGACCGCTGGCACGGCTGGGGTTCCCTGAAGGACAACGAGCAGGCGTAAGGAGAACGCGCAGGTCAGCCGACGGTACGGCGCTGCTCACGGATCTGCTCACGGCTCTGCTGGAGAAGAGCCGCGACACCGGCCACGTCATTCGCGATATGCAGGACGTCGTGGGCATCGGTGTGGGACGTCGCGGCACCGTTCACGCCGGCGAAGAACACCTCGAACGTCCCCTTGTCCGTCTCCAGATAGCCGGCCATCGTCTCGGCGCCGACCGCCAGCCGTTCGTTGAGTGCGTCACCGCCCGCCACGGTGCCGGTGTTGGCGAAGACCTTGCCGCGCGACGGGCAGTCGCGGCAGGAGTCGGCCAGCGTCCCGTCGACGCCCAGAACCGGCAGTGACTCGCGGAAGCGCCGTGCGTCGGGGGTGCGCTGCCAGTACGCCAGGATCTGCGCCACGGCCCGGGGTGTGGCCCGGTTGGCCGGGTTGCCGCCCCGGCCGTCGGCGAGTTGTACGGCCCTGCCGTCCACCCTGGCACCGTTCAGGAATGCGGCGAGCACGGGGAAGCCGTCCTCGCAGTCGGCGCTTCGTACCCGCGTTGCCATCAGGCAGATCCCGAGGTTCGCCCCGAGGTTGTGGCTCACCTTGAGGATGAGCTTGGCGTATTCGGCGTACGGCGGTGAGGAGTAGCGGGCGACCACGCGTGCCCCCCGATAGGAGGCGGGCAGCCGGCCGGCCGGGTTGGGGCCGACCGCGTCCGCCCGGACCTCGACCCCGGCCCGTTTCAACGCCTCGATCATCGCCGTCCGGCCGAAGGCTTGGGGGTCTCGGATGCGGGACACCCGCAGGACGGGGGCCGAGCCTTCGGCGATGGTGCCGGAGAGCCGGATCCGGGTGCCGTCCGCGGAGGTGGTGACGTGGATGTCGGTCCGTTCGCCCGCCGCGACGGTGCGTACGGCCGAGGTGACCCGGTAGGGCGCGACTTTCGGACGCACACTCAGTGCGGCGGGGGCGCCCGCGCGGCTGCCGGGCGAGGTCAGCAGGTCGATGACGTTGTCGTTGACGACCAGCGGGGTGGGCGCCGGATCGAGTGCCGGGTCGGGCCGGAACAGCCGGGCGTCGATGATCACGTCGCCGTGGACCCGCCGGATGCCCGCGGCGCGCACCTGGTGGGCGAGCTGGTCGAGGCCGGCCAGCGGGTTCTGCGGGGTGAGGGTGGCGCCGGGGATGTCATTGGCGTGGGTGTGGTCGATGGCGGTGAAGGCGAGGGTGCCGTCCTTGCGGGTTCGGCCACCGAGGCTGAGATCGCCCTGTGCGACCAGGTCCAGATCGCCGCTGAGCGTTCCGTTCCGGATCTTGCCGACGGCGTGCACCGGGGTGACGAAGCGGTGGTCGCCCCCGAGGGTGTGCCAGGTGCCGCTGACGCCGAAGAGTTTGGCCGCCGATCCGGGGATGAAGAACTGGTCGGCGTGCTGGGACTGGGTGACCTCGCCCGTCCGCGGGTTCTGCTGGAACAGTCCCCACTGGGCGTGCCGGTACTCGGGCTTCCGCATGATCGTCTCGACGCCCGGGTCGAGGTGCGGGTGCGGGTGCGGCGCCCCGTTGTCGTGCACCGTCGGCGAGGAAGGTGCTGCCTGGACGAGGCTGGTGACGACGGCGCCGACGGCGAGCAGAACGGCCACCGACCGGAAGGTGCGGAGGGTGCCTGGCGCGGTCCGGTGGCCTGCGGAAGTGGGTGACATACGGACTGGACTCCACGGCGGACGGATCTCACTCGACGGCCCTGTCGGCCGGTGCGACGGACCCATGGGCGGGTGCGGCGGCCCCGTTCGACGGGTGCGACGGCCCCGTTGGCGGATGCGACGCCTCGTTGACGGGTGCGTCGGCTCCGTGGGCCGATCGTCGTCCGGGGGCTGGGCTGCCGCTTGACGGGACACCTGACGGGACACCTGCGGGCGCGCGGCCGTTGCCGGCCCCGTGCGCGCACGGCAGTGGGCCCGGGACGGTTCCCCCGGGCCCACTGCGGGACTGTCTGATGGATGTCAGAGGAGGCCGAGCAGCCCGAGGCCGAGGATGCCTTCCTTGCCCAGGCCGTAGTAGCCGGACTCGCCGGGGGCGCGCATGTCGCCTTCGCCGTCACGGCCGCCACCGCCGTTGCCACCGCCGTCCCGGCCGCCCTCGTTGTCGCGGCCGTCCTTGCCCTTGGCGTGGCTGTCCTTGCCCTTGCCCTTCCCCTTGCCCTTGCCCTTCCCCTTGTCCTTGTCCTTGCTGTTGTCACGGCCGTCGTCGTCGTAGCCGTCCTGGACATCACGGCTCTTGCTGTGCTTGTGCGGGGTGCTGCTGTGCTGACCGGTGTCGCACTGCGAGAAGCACTGCGCGGTACCGGGAGCCGCGGCCGCGGCAGTGGCGGCGCCCGCCGGCACCACCAGGGCAGCCGCGGTCAGGCCGGCCACCGCGAGACCGTGAGGGATCGAACGGAGCATGTTTCCACCTTCACTCGACTCTGCAGAAAAGGGATATTCTCTGCCAAGGCGACGATAAAGTGGCTTTTCGCAGGCAGGCTGAGACCCGCCGTGGAGTCACCGGAACGCAGCACGCACCGTCCCGGCCCACGCCGCCACCGCGCCCCGATCCGCGCCCGAGCCACAGTCCGGCCCGCCCTCCGATCCACGTCCGACCGCGCCGAACCACGCTCCGGACACACCCTCCGGCCTGCCCCGTTCACCCGCGCGGCCCGCTCCCCTCGCCACCCGCTGTCGCGCCCTCGCCGACGGACCCTCCGTCAGGATGCCCGACGGACTCTCCGTCATGATGCGTCGGCAGGCTGTCCAGCAGGCCCCCCAGAGCACCGCCGACGAGTGCGCAGACCGCGTCCGGGTCGGCGCTCGCCAGCGGCTCCTTGGCGACGACCACCCGCATCAGTCCGATGCCCAGCAGCCAGGACAGCGCCAGGTCGGCGCGGAGACCGCCGTCGTCGGACCGGGAGAGCGTGGCGAGGACGTCCGCGTACTCCGCCCCCAGCCCCCGCAGCGCCTCCGCGATCTCGTCACTGCCGCCGACGGAGCGCAGACACACCTCCAGCGACCGGTCGGCGCCCTCACCGTCGGCCAGCATGCCGCGCAGCGCGACCTCGAACAGCCGCTCGGCGGGCGTGGTGCGCAGCTGTTCCTGCGCACCACGCGCCATCACCTCTCCGAACAGCGCCTTCTTCGAACCGAAGTAACGGAACAGCAGGGCCTGATTCGCCCCGGCCCGGGACGCGATGTCCCGTACCGTCGCCCGCTCGTAGCCGCGCTCCGCGAACAGCTCCGAGGCCGCGTCGAGCAATCGCATGCGGGTGCCCTGGGCGTTCCGGCGAGGGGCCTGCGCCGTGCCGTGCTGCGGGGTCTTCTCCACCGTCTTGTCACGCTCCCTTCCTTCGGGCCGTCACCATGACGGCCGTAATACGCCGTTGACCATCCCACGGGGAGCGGCCTACCTTATGTAAGCAGGTGCTTACAAGAGGGAGGTCGCCGTGACCACAGCCGACACAGCACCCCTGTCCTACCCCTTCAATATCGCCGAGAGCATCGAGCTCTCCGACGAGTACGAGCGGGCCCGGAACCGTCCGGGACTGCTGAAAGTACAGATGCCGTACGGAGAGCCCGCCTGGCTCGCCACCCGCTATGCCGAGGCCCGGATGGTCCTCGGCGATCCTCGCTTCAGCCGCGCCGAGGCGACCCGGCACGACGAGCCCCGGGCGTCCGAAGGCCGGCGCGACAGCGGCATCCTGAGCATGGACCCGCCCGACCACACGAGGCTGCGCTCCCTGGTCGCCAAGGCCTTCACGGTCCGTCAGGTCGAGAAGCTCCGGCCGCAGGTGAAGGAGCTGACGCACGGACTCCTCGACGAGCTCGCGGCGGCCGGTCCGCCCGTCGACCTGGTGGACCGCTACGCGCTGCCCATCCCCGTCGCCGTGATCTGCCGGCTGCTCGGCGTACCGGCCGAGGACCGGCCGCGCTTCCGGGTATGGAGCGATGCCGCCCTGTCGACGAGCTCCCTCACCGCAGAGGAGTTCGACGCCAACCGGGACGAACTCCGCGCCTATATGCGGAACTTGATCGCGGAGCACCGACGCGCGCCGCAGGACGACCTGATGACCGCGCTCATCGACGCCAGGGACGTCGACGACCGCCTCTCCGAACTGGAACTCGTCGACCTGTGCATCGGCATCCTGGTCGCCGGCCATGAGACCACCGCCACCGCGATCCCCAACTTCGTCCTCACCCTGATGGATCACCCGGATCAGCTCACGCTGCTGCGCGAACGGCCCGAGCTGGTCGGCGGCGCGGTGGAGGAGTTACTCCGGTTCGTCCCGCTGGGCAGCGGCGCGGCCCAGCCCCGCTACGCCACGGAGGACGTCGAGGTCGGCGGCACGCTCGTACGGGCCGGGACACCGGTCCTGGTGGCCGTCGGCGCCGCCAACCGCGACGCGCTGCGCTTCGACTCCCCCGGCATCCTGAACATCTCCCGGACGGGCAACCAGCACCTCGGCTTCGGGCACGGCGTCCACCACTGCCTGGGCGCCCCGCTCGCCCGCCTGGAGCTCCAGGAGGCACTGGGCGCCCTGATCACCCGGTTCCCGACGCTGCATCTGGCCGGCGACATCGAGTGGAAGAGCCAGATGCTGGTCCGTGGCCCGCGCGTCATGCCGGTGGGGTGGTGAGCGGCCATGGCCTGGAAGGTGGAGATCGACCCGCGCCAGTGCATCGCCTCCGGCTCCTGTGCCGCGATCGCGCCTGACCTGTTCACGGTCGACGGCGCCCATGCCCGTCCGCTGAAGGAACACATCGAGGAGGACGAGCGCGCGCTGGACGCCGCCGATCTGTGCCCCGCCCTCGCCATCACCGTCCACGACGGCGAGGGCGGCGTCATCGGCCCCCGTCCGTAGGGGCCGCAGGGGTGCCGGGAGTGGGGAGCGTGCCGCGCGCGTCATGCTCCCCACGACAGCCCGGCCCGGCCCGCCGTGACGGTGCGGCATGATGGGTACATGCGGACTCAGGCTGTGCTCGTCTTCGACGGAGACTGCGGCTTCTGCACCACGTCGGTGGCGTTCGCCGAGCGGCGCGTCCGGCCCCGATGCCGCTCCGTTCCCTGGCAGTTCGCGGACCTGCGAGCCCTGGGCATCCCACAGGAGCGGGCCGAGCACGAAGTGTTGTGGGTGACACCGGCCGGGACGGTGTACGGCGGCGCCCACGCAGTGGCGAAACTGCTGCTGAGCGCCGGGCGGGGGTGGGCGCCGCTGGGCGCGCTGCTCACACTGCCGCCGCTGCGGTGGGCCGCCCACCGCGTGTACCGCCTCGTCGCCGACAACCGTCAGCGGATGCCGGGCGGTACGGCGGCCTGCGCACTGCCCGGAAACCACCGGGCCCGGGCGCGTCCGCAGAACACGTAGGTCGGACGCGTAGGACGTAGGACGCGTCAAAGGCCCTGCCCTTGACCTCTCCCCGCTCCCCTCGCGTGTGGGGACGCGGGCGGGAACTTACGGTGGAGTGGTGGCAGCAGATGGTCCTGCCCGCTGGCCGGCACGTGGACTCGACGCCGCGCTGACCGCGGTTGTCGTGGTGATCGGCGTCGTCGATACGTGGATCAAGCCGTCCAACGGTCTGCTCACCGGGGCACCCACCCCTGTCGTCGCGGCAGTGTCCGGAGCCGTCGGCGCGGTGCTGTGGTGGCGCCGCCACCGGCCCCGCACGGTCTGCGTCGTCGTGATGGTCGGCTATCTGGCCGCATTCACCCCGGTCGCCCTGGCCGTGGCGCTGTACACGGTCGGTGATGCCGCCCACCGTGCCGCGCGCGTACTGGCCCTGTACGGGCTGGCCGGCTGCGCGGTCGCCCTTGGCTCCCTGGCGGCGGATCACTCCCCGACCGACCCGCGCGAGGCCGGCTATGTGCTGGCATTGATCCTCGGGCCGCTGGTCGTCGGGGCCGCGGTGGGCATGCGCCGCGATCTTGTCGCGGCCGCCCGGGCCGAGGTGGCGGGGCTGGAGCGTGAGCGGCATCTGCTGGTGGAGCGGGCGCAGGCCGAGGAGCGGGCCCGTATCGCCCGCGAGATGCACGATGTGGTGGCCCATCGGGTCGGCAACATCGTGCTCACCGCGAGCGCGTTGCAGGTCGGCCCGCTGGCACACGCGGAGCCGGCCGTCGGCGACGCCGCGGAACGGATCCGCGCCGAAGGCCACCACGCCCTCGAAGAGCTCCGCGAGATCCTCGGCGTCCTCACCCCGGGCCGCGGCCGGGGCGCCCGGGGTGCACCGCGCGCACCCCAGCCCGATGCCTTGCAGCTGGCCCAGCTGGTGGAGGGCGCGAACGCTCGTGGTCAGCATGCCCGGCTGACCGTCAACGGCCACCCCGAGGCCCTCCCTGCCCAGGTCCAGCGCGCGCTGTACCGGATCGCCCAGGAGACCCTCACCAACGCGGCCAAGTACGCACCCGGCTCCGAGGTCGCCCTCACCGTCGACTGCCGCCTGGACCGCATCCATATGGCCGTCACCAACGGCCCCGCCACCCGGCCCCTCCCCGCGGAGCTGCCGCCCAGCGGCGGAAACGGCCTCATCGGCCTCACCGAGCGCGTCACCCTCCTGGGCGGCACCCTGACCTACGGCCCGTACCAGGACGGATTCCAGGTCCGTGCCGATATTCCACACCCGCCCCGCACCGGCCCCGGACACCTGGGCCCGGCTACCGCCCCCTGACCACGCCCCGAGGCCACGCCCTCACCACTCCCGCAGGCCACGCCCTCACCGCACCCGCAGGCCCGCGCCCCGACGACAGCGCCCGACTCACTCCGATCCGTCAGCGGTCCAGTCCGGCGCGGTAGGCCAGCCGGGCGATCTGCACCCGGTTGTCCGCGCCCAACTTCGCCATCAGCCTGCTGACCTGGCCCTTCACCGTCCCCTCGGTGATGTGCAGTGCCGCCCCGATGTCCGTATTCGACAACCCGCGCGCCACCAGCCGTACGACCTCCAGCTCGCGGTCCGTCAAAGACGCCAGGGCGGTCTTCTCCTCGGCGCTGAGCCGGGGCGCCTGCTCGGCCAGTGCATCCAATACCCGCCCCGTGACGGCCGGATCCAGGCTCGCCTTCCCCTCCGCGACCTGGCGTACCGCTCGCATCAGCTCCTCCGGAGGCGTGTCCTTCAGCAGAAAGCCGCTCGCCCCCGCCCGCACCGCCTCGTCGACGTACTCGTCCTCACCGAACGTCGTCAGGATCACCACCCGCGGCGGCCGCGGCAGCGCCCGCAGCTCCCGCGTCGCGGCCAGGCCGTCCATCCCCGGCATCCGGATGTCCACCAGCGCGACGTCGGGCGAGAGGCGCCGCGCCGCCTCCACCGCGCTCCGCCCGTCCCACGCCTGCGCCACCACATGCAGATCGCCGCTGGCCTCGATCACTTCGCTCAGCCCCCGCCGGACGATCTCACTGTCGTCCGCCACCAGGACCTGAATCACCACCCCGTCACCTCCCACGCTTCCCTCCGCTCCACTCCCCTTCACGTCCCTTGACCCCCCTCCCCTCCACTATCCGTGCAACGGCTATCACCATGCGTAAAGTCCCGCCTCGGAATCCCTCCACATCTGACGAAAGTTATGCCCCATTCACCCCTTATGGCACGCATTTACGGGCATTCCTCACGCCACGCTGGAGACACCAGGCGGCCAGACAGCCGAACACCAGTCCCCCTCCCCCGGCCCACCCTGCCCGCCCTCCCCCGCCCCCCCGCTCAGCGATCCCTGGAGCTCCCCCTTCGTGCTCGCCCTCACCTTCACCGACAACGGCGCCAGCGCCGTCCTCCCCCGCCACCCGCGCGCCGCCTCCCAGGCCCGACAGTTCCTGAGCTCGGTGATCTCCCAGGGCGACGCCTTGATCGACACGGCCGCCCTGCTGCTGTCGGAGCTGGTCTCCAACGCCGTACGCCATGCCCACGGCACCCAGCTGCAGGTGGCGATCACCCACGATCAGGTCAAGGACGTCATCGTCGTCGCGGTCTTCGACCGCAACCCGGAGATGCGACGCGGCACCCGCTCCGCGGACGGACAGCCGGACGACCTGGAGACGGGCCGCGGCCTCGACCTGCTGGACGCCCTGGCCGAGTCCTGGGGAGTGGCCACGGTCGGCGATCGCGGCAAGTGGATCTGGTTCAACCTGCCCCGCCGGCCCGTCGACGAGACCTGACCTGAGCGCCAGAGCCGCCGGCCACCCTCCGCGGTACGGCGCAGCCGGTCGCCACCCGCAGTACCGCAGCACCGCGGTACCGCCCGAACGGGGAATGCCGCGCCACCGAGGCTTCATCAACACCGGCAGGGGAAACATCGCAGACGCACCCGTTCTCACGTCTCCCCTCGTGTCCCCCGACGCCCATCGTCCCCTCCCCCAGCAGAGAGAAGGCAGGCGCACCGATGCAGCAGCAGCCCACGGACGCAAGCCCGCACACCGCCCGGCGCAGCGACGCACCGCTCACCATCGGCGTGGTGGCACCGCGCAGCGGACGCCTGGCGAAACTCGGCGATCCGCTGATGTTCGCCATGGGGCTCCTGCGGTCCCGGCTGCGCCACGTACGGAACCAAGGACGCGGTTATGAGCTGAGATTGGTGAGCCGGGACAGCCGCTCGGAGCCGGAAGCCGCGCGTCGGGCAACCGAGGAGCTGATCCGGCACGAGCGGGCCGATGTCATCGTGACCCTGGCCGGTACGCGGGTGCTGCCGGCCGTGGCCGATACCTGCGAGGAGCTGCACACCCCCTGCGTGACCAGCACCTTTCCCTGGCAGGTGTACTACTTCGGCCGGGGCGCGACCCGGGACCGGCCGTTCCGCTGGACGTATCACTTCTGCTGGGGGCTGGACGACATCGCGAGCGTCTTCGCCGACATGTGGGAGAGAGTGGGGCCGGGGCGCACGGTCGGCTGCCTCTGGAACGACGGGCCACAGGGGAACTGGACACGCCACCAGGAAGAGGGCTTCCTGCCCGTCGCGACCGCCCGGGGCCATACCCTCGTCGACCCGCCCGGGTACCGGGAGCCGGCAACGGACTTCGACCGTCATATCACCGCGTTCCTCCACGACGGTGTGGAGATCGTCACCAGCGCCGCGACCGCCGCCGACCTCGCGCTCTTCCACCGGCAGGCCGTACAACGCGATCTGCGGCCCCGGCTGATCACCTGCTCGCGCTGGCTCGCCTACCCGGTGGGCGCCACGGGCGCGGACGATCCCGCCGAGGCGAAGGTGGCGTCGCTGGTCTACTGGACGCCGCGACACCCCTACCGGTCCTCACTGGACGGCATGCGGGCCGACGAACTCGCCGATTGCTACGAAGAGTTGACGGGAGCGCAATGGCTGCAGCCGCTGGGGCCGGCGTACGCCCTGTTCGAGGTCGCGGTGCACGCCCTGGCGACAGCCGACGACCCCACGGACCGACAGGCCGTCGCGGCCGCGATCGCCCGGACGCGGCTGGAAACGATGGCCGGACCACTCGACTGGACCACCGGGCCGGTCGCCAATGTCGCCACCGTGCGGCTGACCGGCGGACAGTGGAAGAGGGGCGACGGGTACCCCCATGAACTGGCCGTGGTGACCAACTCCGGCTGCCCCGACGTCCGGCTGGACGGCGACCTGGAGCTGCTGAACTGACCCACCCCCGCCCCAACTCCCGCCCCCGGTCCCGACCTCGGACCCGTCTCTCGCCACACCCGGCGCCATCTCACGCCATTCGAGTGGCAGCGGGCATATCCCCGCTTGCCGTGGGTACCTCCGCGGTGTTCAGCAACGGGGCGTTGAGGCGTTGATGCCTGCCCAAGCGGAGGAGGACGAGCGGTATGCGGGCGAGTGTGGGTGACCGGCTCCTTGTCCACGGACGGATCGTGGGTCAGCAGGACCGGACGGCAGAAGTCATCGAAGTACTGGGAGAGAACGGCGGACCGCCCTACCGCGTCCGATTCGAGGACGGCCACGAGACCCTCATGAGCCCTGGGCCGGACACGGTCGTACGCCCCTTCACGGTCACATCGGAAGGCTGAGGCGGTCGGCCTATTCCCATTCCGGGTCTGCGGCGAGTTTCTCGGTGATCCGGTCATGGAAGCTCTTGCGGTGCAGCGCCTGCTCCAGGTCGGTGACGACCCGGCTGAGGGGGTAGGGGATCTCCGCCTCAAGTTCGGCGAGGGCAGCCTCGGTGGCCCGCCACTCCGCCGCCAGCCGACCGGTCATACGGCGGGCCTTGGGGGTGAGCGTCACCCTCTTGCTCCGGGCGTCCGGGCCGGCCACGGTCCGCACCAGGCCGGCCGCGCGCATCGCGGACACCTTCTGACTGAGCGCCGAGTGGGTGCGGTCCACCGACTCGGCCAGCTCGGTGATCGTCATCGGTCCGCGGGAGTGCAGCCGGAGCAGCTCCAGGACGAAACTCGGCTTGAGCCCGTCGATCCGGGCCTCCGTGTAGACCCGTGCGATGTCGGCGTCCATCTCCGCTTGGAGCAGCCGCAGGGGGCGCCAGAGGCTCTGCTCGCTCGGGTCGGATGCACGGGATGCGTCCGGCGCAGCTGGTGCAGCTGGCCCAGTCGGTGAAGCCGGCGAAGCCGGTGCAGTCGGGGCGGGGGAATCGGGCCGGTGGCGGGGTTCGGTCATCAAAGAATCGTAACAGCACTTATGGAAGTGCTTATGTAAGTGCCTGCAAAAGCGCTGTTACGTGTCGTTGCCGAGCGCTACGCATCCGCCCCGCGTATCGCGGTGGCGGCCACGGGGGCGGGACGGGCGTGATCCATGGGCGGCTCGGGGGTCTTCATGCACAGGACGAGGACGGTGCTGAGGAGGTGCAGGGCGGCGTAGATCCCCATGACGCCCCCGATGCCGATCGACCCGATGAACACCGTGCCGATGAGCGGACCGAAGGCCATGCTGGCACCGGCGCCCAGCGTGTAGGCCGACATGATCTGCCCCTTGCGCTCCGGGGCCTGTGCGGTCATCAGAGGGGGCAGGGGGACGTACCCCGCCATACCGACGCCCAGCGCGCCGGCCGCGATCGCGACGAGCGGATAGTCGTGCCCGGCTGTCTGCGGTACGTAGTACAGCGCCAGGCAGGCGAGGGCCGAGACCACCCCGCCCAGCCAGGCCACGGTCTTCCGACGGCTCCACCGGTCGCCGAGCGCACCGAAGAGCACCACACAGGCGAGGTTGCTGACCATCATCACGATCAGCAGGGAGGCCCACTCCTGTGCGCTGAAGCCGATCCGGTCGACGAGGAAGAGCGGGGTGAAGACCCATATGCCGAACTGCGAAGTGGTGTTGATGAGCCGGACCACCGCGCCCATGCCGACCCGCGGCTTGGCGAACATGACGGTGAAGCAGCCCAGGAAGGTACGCGCCAGGCCGACCCGCTCCGGCCCCCTGGACAGGCCCTGGAATCCGGTGCGTTCACGGAGCAGGAGGAGGACGACCAGGGCACCGGCGACGATCATCGCCAGGGACACCCACAGGGTGTGGTAGAAGCCGATCATGGGCTTGAGGAACGAGACCAGGGCGGAGCCGAGGACGGGGTAGCCCATGGTGAAGCAGAACCAGAACCAGCCGAGCGCCTTACCGAGTTGGCGCTCCGGGGCGCCCGCCATGATCCAGACCATGAACCCGTAGGCGAACAGCGGATAGCCGAAGCCGCGCAGGCCGTAGCCGGCCAGGATCAGCCCGTAGGAGTGGGCGGGGATGGCGACCGCGAGCATCAGCGCATGGCAGACCACCCAGCAGACCGCGCCGGCCATCATCACCCGGCGCGGCCCCCACTGGTCGGAGAGCCCGCCCGCCAGGAAAGCGCCCACCGCGGCGGTGACTCCGTAGACGGTGAAGATCACTCCGACGCTCGCCTCCGCGAAGCCGAGGTCGGTCTTGAAGTACGTCGGCAGATAGCTGGTCTCCACCCCGTCGCCGATCATGAAGAGCAGGACGCCGACATAGCCCCAGATCAGAGCGCGGGGAATGCCGAGGATGGCGGGGCGGGGCTGCGGCAGAGCGCGCTCCGGGGACGGGGACAGCACGGCTGGACCTCCTGACTGGCCGCTTATTTTCGGCCACGGGTGTGCAACAGACTGGACAACCTCACACTGAATTTCAAGAGCTTCACATAAAGTGTGTGATGTTCTAAGGTGAGCGCGGATACGGCGAGACACCGCCGTGGAGACGAACAGAGGTACTCACGATGAGAGCGAGCCGCGGCTCCGAGGCCGAGGTGGAGGAGCGCCGCCAGGCGGTTCTGCGCCAGGTCGCGCAGGAGGGCGAGATCCGGATCGCCGACCTCGCCCAGCGCATGCGCGTCAGCGTGATGACCATGCACCGGGACCTGGACAACCTCCATGACCGGCAGCTGCTGCGCAAGGGCCGCGGAGTGGCCACGGCCTTCTCCAACGTCGCCATGGAGAGCGCGCTGCGCTTTCGGGAGAACGCCAATGTCGCGGTCAAGAACGCCCTCGCGGACGCGCTCGCGGAAGAGGTCTCCCCGGGCGACACGGTGCTGATCGACTGCGGCTCCACCCTCTTCCCGCTCGCCCGCCGGCTCGCCTCCGTCGACGGGATCCGCGTGATCACCAACTCGCTGCGCGTCACCTATCTGCTGGCGGGCGCGCCGGCCGAAGTGACGCTGCTGGGCGACCGCTACTACGAGGACTTCGAGTCCTGCGCCGGTCCGCAGACCCGCCGCCAGCTCCAGGACATCCGCGCCACTGTCGCCTTCGTCACCGCCACCTCGGTCAGCGAGGGGCGGCTCTTCCACCCGGTGCGCGAGTACGCGGAGAGCAAGCGGGCATATCTGGAGGCCGCCGACCGTTCCGTACTGGCCGTCGATCACAGCAAGTTCGGCCGCACCGCCACGTATCCCTACGGCGATGTCAGCGGCTACGACCTGCTGGTCACCGACGCCGGGACCCCGGAGAGCGAACTCCGACCGGTCCGCGATCTCGGCGTCGAGGTCCGCACCGTCGAGGTGCCCTCGGACGCCCCCCACCGCTGATCCCCCCGAGCGCCTCTGATCTCCCCGAGCGCCCGCCTCCTGCTCTCTCCTCCCCTCTCTTCCCCTCCCCCGGAAAGGCCCCCACCCATGCGCGCTGTCGTCATCCACACCCCCGGCGAATACGAGGTCACCACCGTCGACGACCCCACCCCGGGCCCCGGCGAGGTCATCGTGGCGCCCGCCGCGGTGGGCATCTGCGGCACCGATGTGCACATCGTCCAGGGGGAGTTCGCGCCCACCCCCTATCCGATCATCCCCGGGCACGAGTTCACCGGCGAGATCGTCGCGCTGGGCCCGGGAGTCAGCGGTCTGCGTACCGGCGAGCAGGTCGCGGTCGACCCGTCGCTGTTCTGCGGTGCCTGCCACTACTGCGCGATCGGGCGCGGCAACCTGTGCGAGAACTGGGGGGCGATCGGCGACACCGTGGACGGCGCGATGGCCGAGTACGTCAAGGTGCCGGCCGCCAACTGCTACCGGCTGCCGGAGAGCGTCGACGTCACCCAGGGCACGCTGATCGAGCCGCTGTCGTGCGCGGTACGCGGCTTCGATGTGCTGCCCCGCCGCCTCGGCGACCACTACCTCATCTACGGCGCGGGCACGATGGGCCTGATGATGCTTCAGCTCGCCAAGGCGGCCGGCGCGGCATCCCTCTCAGTCGTCGACATCAACACCGACCGGCTGAAGGTCGCCGAGGCGCTCGGCGCGGACGCCACCGCGGTGCGCGCCGACGATCTGGGCCGAGCGCAGGGCTGGGAGACCGTCATCGACTGCACCGGCGTCATCCCCGTCATCGAGGACGGCCTCGGCCGGGTGCGCCGTGGCGGCACCTTCCAGCAGTTCGGCGTCGCACCCTCCGCCGCCAAGGCGTCCTTCTCACCGTTCCGTGTGTACAACGACGAGATCACCATCGTCGGTTCGATGGCCGTGCTGCACAGCTTCGGGCGCGCCGTGGACCTGATGGCGAAGGGCGTCATCGACGCCGACACGATGATCACGCACAGCTTCACGCTGGACGAGTTCGGCGCCGCTCTGCAGGCGTTCCGTGACGGCTCCGGCCGCAAGATCCAGCTCCGCCCCCAGGGCTGACCCCCTCCGGCCACTCGCCCCTCCTGCCCTCCTGCCCTCCTGCCTCCCGCCACTCCTTCTTCGTCTCGTTGCACGGAAGCGACATCGTCATGCCCACAGTTGCCGGGGTGGACTCCTCTACCCAGTCCTGCAAGATCGTCGTCTGTGACGCCGACACCGGGGAGGTCCTCCACCGGGGCCGCGCCGCCCACCCCGAGGGGACCGAAGTCGCCCCCGGGGCGTGGTGGCAGGCGCTCCTGGAAGCGGGCGACGGCCTCCTGGAACACGTGGACGCCATCGCCGTGGCCGGGCAGCAGCACGGCCTGGTGGCCCTGGACGCGGCCGGGCAGCCGGTGCGCGACGCGCTGCTGTGGAACGACACCCGCTCGGCACAGGCCGCGGCGGACCTGGTCGGCGAACTCGGCGGGCCGGAGAAGTGGGCCCAGGCGGTCGGCACCGTACCGGTCGCGGCCATCACCGTCGCCAAGCTGCGCTGGCTGGCCGAGCACCAGCCACGGCTCGCGGACCGTACCGCCCGGGTCCTGCTGCCGCACGACTGGCTGACCTGGCAGCTGTGCGGCGGCCCCGGCAGCCGCACCGCACCGGTCACCGACCGGGGCGACGCCTCCGGCACGGGCTACTGGTCACCGGCCGACGGCGCCTACCGCCACGACCTCCTTTCCCTCGCCTTCGGCGGCCGCACCCCCGAACTGCCGCGTGTGCTCGGCCCGTACGAGGCCGCCGGACGTACCCCGCACGGGGCCCTGGTGGCGGCCGGCACCGGCGACAACATGGGCGCGGCCCTGGGGCTGGGCCTCCAGCCGGGCGATGCGGTGATCTCGCTGGGGACCAGCGGCACCGCCTTCGCCCTCGCCGAGCGGCCGTCGGCCGACCCGTCCGGCGCGGTCGCCGGGTACGCCGACGCCACCGGCCGCTTCCTGCCGCTGGTGTGCACCCTCAACGCCGCCCGGGTGCTCAGCTCCAGCGCCCGCATGCTCGGTATCCCGCTGGACGAGCTCGGCCCCCTCGCCCGCGAGGCCGAGTCCGGGGCCGGCGGCCTGGTGCTGCTCCCCTACCTGGGCGGCGAGCGCACGCCCAACCTCCCGGAGGCCGCGGGCAGTCTGATGGGGATGCGGAAGGCGAACATGCACCCGCCGAACCTCGCCCGGGCGGCCGTCGAAGGCATGCTCTGCAACATGGCCGACGCCCTGGACCGGCTGCGCGCCCAGGACGTCAGGACCCGGCGGGTTCTGATCATCGGCGGGGCGGCCAAGGCCCCCGTGGTCGGCGAGATCGCCGCGGAGATCTTCGGTACCCCGGTCACCGTGCCCGAACCGGAGGAGTACGTCGCCCTGGGCGCGGCCCGGCAGGCCGCCTGGGCCCTGGCCGGCACCCCCGAGCCGCCGCACTGGCCGCTGGCCGCCGCCCGGGAGATCGCCGCTCCCGGCGACGCCTCCGCCGGCCGCCGGGTCCGCGCGGCCTACGCCGACGCCCGGTCGCTGGTCTACGGCTGACGGGCCCGGCGCGTCCGGATCACGGGCGGGCGGTGAGCACGAGCTTGCCCGTGACGCGGCCCGTCTCGGCCTCCGCGTGGGCCTTCGCGGCCTCGGCGAACGTGTACGTGCCGGAGACGTGCGCACGCAACCGCCCGGACTCGGCGAGCGCCGCGATCGCCGCCATACCCGCCTGGTCGTGCTCGACCAGCATGAACCTGGCCCGCACCCCCAGCTCCCGTGCGCGGCCCGATACGTCGTCCCAGTTCTCGGGCAGGATCGACACCAGGATGCCGCCGGGCCGCAGCACCCGCAGGGAGCGCAGGCAGTTCTCGCCGCCCAGCGAGTCGAGCACCACATCGACGTCGCGGACCGCCTCCGCGAAGTCGGCAGTGCGGTAGTCGACGACCTCGTCCGCGCCCAGCCCCCGCACGAAGTCGTGTTTGGCGGCGCTGGCCGTGCCGATCACGTACGCGCCCCGCGCCTTGGCGATCTGCACCGCGAGGTGTCCCACGCCCCCGGCCGCCGCATGTACCAGGACCCGCTGTCCCGGCTCCACCTGAGCGTTGTCCACCAGCGCCTGCCAGGCCGTCAGGGCCGCCAGCGGCAGTGCGCCGGCCTCGACATGGCTCAGCGCGGCGGGCTTGGGCACGAAGGCGCGAGCGGGGCCGGTCACGTACTCGGCGTGCGAGCCCGCGCCGTACGGGTACGGCAGCATGCCGAACACCTCGTCGCCGGGCTGGAAGAGGGAGACGCCGATCCCGACGGCCTCGACGGTTCCCGATACGTCCCAGCCGAGCGTGAAGGGGGGCTCGCCCAGGAAGATGCGGTGCTTGCGGTGCTTCCAGTCGGTGGGGTTGATCCCCGCCGCGTGGACGGCGACGAGGATCTGGCCGATGCCGGGCTCGGGGCGCGCGGTCCCGGCCACCTCGAGGACGTCGGGGTCGCCGAGAGTGCGCTGGGTGACGGCCTTCATGGTCGGGGCGGTAGTGGTGTTCTCAGTCATGTACGCAGCCTGCCGCGCCGCATCTGACCTGGACAATGGCAAGATTGCCATTCACCGATAGAATCGTGCCATGCCTGCCGTACGCCGCCCGCACCGTGTCGCCGTTCTCGCCCTCGACGGCGTCTACCCCTTCGAGCTGGGCATCCCCAACCGGGTCTTCCCGCTGGTCCCCGGGGCGTACGAGGTGGTGACGTGCACGGCCACCGACGACCGCACGGTGGCGACCAGCGCCGACTTCACGATCACCGTCGAGCATGGACCGGAGGCGCTGGAGACAGCCGACACGGTGGTCCTGCCGCCGTACGATCTGCGACTCCTCACGCGCGAACTGCCGGAGCCGGTGCGCAACGCCTTCGCCCGGATCAGACCGGGCACCCGCATCGTCTCCATCTGCACCGGCGCGTTCGCCCTCGCCGCGGCCGGCCTGCTCGACGGACGGCCCGCCACGACGCACTGGGCGCTGACGGATCTGTTCCGCGGGATGTTCCCCCATGTCGCCCTGGACCCCGAGGTGTTGTTCATCGACGACGGCGATGTGCTGACGTCGGCGGGTGCGGCCTCCGGCGTCGACGTCTGCCTGCATGTGGTGCGGTCCGACCACGGCAGCGCGGTCGCCAACCGGGTGGCCCGGCACTGTGTCGTACCGCCGTGGCGCGAGGGCGGGCAGGCCCAGTACATCGAGCAGCCCGTGCCGGAGGAGGGGGTCAGCGGCACCGCCACCACCCGCGCCTGGGCGCTGGAGAACCTCGACCGGCCGCTCGCCCTGCGGGAGCTGGCGGCGCACGCCCGGATGAGCCCGCGCACGTTCGCACGGCGCTTCCAGGAGGAGACGGGCACGAGCCCCGGCCGGTGGCTGATCCAGCAGCGGGTCCACCGGGCACGGCACCTGCTCGAGTCCAGCGATCTGTCGGTCGACCGGATCGCGGCGGAGGTCGGCTTCGCCACGGGGACGTCACTACGGCAGCACCTGCACGCGGCGATCGGGGTGTCGCCACAGACGTACCGCAGGACGTTCCGGGCGGGGGCAGAGGCCGGGGCCGGGGCGAGGGCCGGGGCAGGGGCCGGCGCGAGGGCCGGGGCGGCGTCCGCCGGAACGCCGCGTCACAGTTGACCCTTTGCAGGAAGACTGACCTGGGCGCGGAAGTTCTCGCAGTGCTCGGGCGCATCGCCACGGGGGCATGCGAGCAGGCCGCGCAGGTAGCCGCGGGCGATGTCCAGTTGAGCCATCTGGGCTTCGAGTGCGGCGATCCGAGCGGTGACGGTGTCGCGCCAGCCGGGGGTGTCCGCGCGCCCGGAAAGGACCGCGGCGATCTCGTCGAGGGACATCTGTCCGGTGGTCCGCCACAGACGGATCAGCGCGATCCGGTAGATCTGATCGGCGTCGTAGTGGCGCTGGCCGAAGCGCCGGTGCGGCGTGACCAGTCCGCGGCGCTCCCAGTAGTGGAGCGTCGAGAGGGGCAGGCCGAAGTGGTCGGCGACCTGCCTGATCGAAGTCAGACGATTCATCGGATCAGTTGAGCTCAACCCCGGTTGAGCGGGCAAGGTCGGCCTCGACGAACTTCGCAGGCCGCCGCACCCTCGAGGGGCTGGACAGTGCGGCCGCCCACACGGGAAAGGATCGACATGCCGGTGAACCTTGGTGTCTGTCTTCCGACCTTCGTCGAGCGCGGCGACGGGAACCTCGGCGAGATTCCCGCGTTGGCCCGGCACGTCGAGCAGGTCGGGCTGGACATGGTGTGGGCGGGCGACCGCCTGTGCGCGCGCACCCCGTTCCTGGAGAGCGTGGTCGCGCTGAGCGCGGCCGCCGCGGTCACCGAGCGCGTGCGGATCGGCTTCGGGGTCATGCAGCTGGCGCTGCGGCAGCAGGCCTGGGCCGTCAAGCAGCTGTCGTCGTTGCAGTACCTCTCCCGTCACCGTGTGGTCCTGGGGGTGGGTGCGGGCGTACACCCGGAGGACTGGCCGCTTGGCGGGGTCCCGTTCTCCGGGCGGGGCCGCCGGACCGACGCGATGCTGCGGGCGCTGCCCGACCTGTTCGCGGGCCGGCCGACGCGGTTGCTGACCGCGCCGGGTGAACCGGTGATGACGCTCGAACCCGCCGTTCCCGCGCCGCCGGTGTGGGTGGGCGGCATGTCCGACCGCGCGTTGCGGCGCGTCCTCGACCACGGCGTCGGATGGCTCGCGTCGCTGCTCGAACCCGCACAACTGGGCGAGAAGGCCGCCACATTGACGGCGATGGCAGCCGAAGCAGGCACGCGGACACCCGAGGTCGGCACCACGGTGTTCGCCGCCCTGAGCACCGACCCCGAGGAGAACCGCCAGGGTCACCAGCGCCTGGTCCGCTATCTGCGCTCGCTGACCGGTGAACAGGGGCTGTCCGAGCAGCAGGCGAGCCGCCTGGTGGTCAGCGGGCCTCCCGAGAAGCTGGCCGAGCGCCTCGATCACTACGTCCGAGCGGGTGCCCGCACCTTCGTCATCAACCTGTCCGGCAGCGGCCTGCGCCGACAGTACGACCTGCTCGCCCGTACCCGCGAACTCCTGCTCAGCTGACTCCCCGGGCGCGTGCCACCATGTTCTCCAGCACTTCCACGGCTTCCGCTACGCCGTCCTGGGCACGTGTCAGCACGCCCAGATGCTCGGCGCGCTGCGCCATGCCGGTGTCGCGGACCGCGCGGTCGACAGCGACGGCGAGGCGCTCGGCGGTAAGACGGTGCTGGGGCAGCGGCGGCGGCGCCACCCCGCACGCCCGCATACGGCGGGCCCAGAAAGGCTGGTCGAATCCGAAAGGACAGACGACCTGTGGCCGCCCTGCGGCCAGCGCGGCAGCGGTGGTGCCGGCGCCACCGTGATGGACGACCGCGGCCATATGAGGGAAGAGCTGGTCGTGGGGCACCTCGTCCAGAAAGAAAATCTCCTCCGGAGTCGACGACTCCTCCTGCCCCGGCCCGGCGACACCACCCCACCCGGTGGCCACGACAGCGCGGACCCCTGCCTGACGAACAGCCGCGATCACCGCCTCACGCAGACGCAAAGGGTTGCTTCCGGTAAGGCTGCCGAATCCGATGTACACAGGCGGACGACCGGCTTCGAGAAACCTGGCAAGACGCGGTGGCGCGCTCCATCCCCGTGGCGTGGGAAGCCGCCAGAACCCTGTCGTGTGCGTCGTAGGCGGATAATGCCGAGTTTCCGGAAGCACATGAGGGCTGAACGGCTGCAGGACAGTGACCGGTTTCCCGTCGGGGCTCCGCAGCATGTTGTGCCGCCCGCGGCGGGACAGCAGCCCGAGCTCCTGCCGGCGCACGCGGTCGATTGTTGATCCGTAGAGGAGACGGACGGTCAGCTTGGACGATGCGTAGGAGGCCTTGTTCAGCGCGCGAGGTATTCGTGTGGCAAGGAGCGGGTTGGGAAAATCAGGCGTGGGCACCCAACCGGGTTGCAGGCATACCGGTACCGCCGGGACGTCGAGACTCTCGGCTATGTGATGCGCCGGCACCCAAGGCTGGAAGAGGATGACATCGGGCCTGGGCTGAGCCCTGACCGCGGCTATCAACTCTTCCAGAACCTGCACATAACGCGGGCGATTGCGAAGGAACCATCGCATGGCCAGTACGGGCCCCGGCCGACTCGACTGATTGACCTTGACGATGACCGGGTCGTTGAGCAGCTCGAGTGGACCGTCCGCGACCGGGACATAAGGAATTCCCGCTGAGCGCGCTATCTGGAAGGTACGCCGCGGGCCGATTATGGAAACGTCATGTCCTGCCGCCGACAGTCCACGCGCCAAAGCGACGAATGGCTGGACATCACCCCGGCTGCCATGTGTGACGAGCAACGCCCTCAATGCGACACCTCTTGAATGCAATCGACGTCATCACAAATACCCTTACACACACGGCTATCCCTCTCCACCGCGCCGCCCGAGCCGGCCCGCTGCGGTGTCCGGGGCGGACTTCTGGGGTCCGGGGCGGACGCGGGCGATGAGGAGGGCGACGTCGTCCGGGTCGTCCGGGTCGCGGAGGGCTTCGAGGAGACGGTCGCAGGTGTGTTCCAGGGACCGGTCGGGGCGGTCCAGGAGGCGGAGGAGGAGGTCCAGGCGTTCGTCGATGGTGTGGTGGCGGGTCTCGACCAGGCCGTCGGTGTAGAGGACGAGTTGATCGCCGGGGTGCAGGGGGAAGGTGGTGTCCTCGAACGGGATGCCGCCGACCCCCAGCGGTACGCCGCTGGGCAGGTCGAGGAGTTCGGGGGGCTCGCCCCGGCGCATCAGCACCGGTGGCAGATGTCCGGCCACGGCGATCCGGCAGGTGTCGTGGTGCGGGTCGTGGACGGCGTAGGCGCAGGTGGCGTACTGCTGCAGATCAGCGGTGATCTTGTCGATCTGCCGCAGTACCCCGGTCGGCGGGATGTCGAGGTCGGCCAGGGTGGAGGTGGCGGTGCGCAGCCGCCCCATGGCGGTCGCGGCGGTGATGCCGCTGCCCATCACATCGCCCACGACGAGCGCGGTCTTGTCCGCCGTGAGCGGGATGACATCGAACCAGTCGCCGCCGACCTCGCTGGAGGTCCCGGCGGGCTGGTAGCGGGTGGCGATCTCCAGACCCGGCCGGTGCGGCGGATGGTCCGGCAGCAGGCTGCGCTGGAGGGTGACGGCGGTGTTGCGCAGCCGCTGGTACAGGCGGGCGTTGTCGATGCACACGGCGGCGCGGTCGGCCAGCTCACCGGCGAGGGTGAGGTCGTCCTCGTCGAACGGCACGGGGTTACGGGCACGGGTGAGGACCAGCGCGCCGAGGACTTCGTCGCGGGCGATGAGCGGCGTGATGAGGTACGAGTGGACGCCGGCGGCCGCCAGGAGGGCGGCGGCCTCGGCGGACCGGGCGATGCCGGGCAGGTCCCGCTCGTCGACATGGGACAGCAGGATGGGGCTGCCGGTGCGCACGCACCGGGTGACCAGCCGGTCGGGTCCATAACTGGCGAGGTGCCCGGGCGGATCGGAGGCGCGGACCGCCTCGGTGGGGTAGGCGGCCCGCACCGCGAGGGCCCGGAAGAGCGCGTGCCCGGCGGCCGGTTCCGTCGGGCGGCGGTCCTCCAGGACGGAGTCCAGGATGTCCACCGCGGCCACGTCGGCGAGGTCGGGCACCGTGACGTCGGCCAGTTCGCGGGCGGTCCGTTCCACCTCCAGCGTGGTGCCGATACGGGCGGAGCCGTCCGCGATCATGGCGAGGCGGCGGCGCGCGCGGCCCGCCTCGGCGGCCGCCCGGTGCCGGTCGGTGATGTCCACGACCATGCCGGCCACGCCCAGAACCCGCCCTCCGGGGTCGTCCAGCCGGTAGATGGAGAGCGACCAGGCGTGTTCGCGGTCGGGGTCGGCGGGGGTGCGGCCCACGGTGTACTGGTCGACCAGCGGCTCCCCGGTCGCGAGGACCTGACGGGCCGCGGCCTCCAGCTTGTCGGTCTGCAGCAACGGCAGCACCTCGTGGACCGACCGGCCGAGATGCTCCTCGGCGGAGACGCCGTTCATCCGCTCCAGTGCGGGGTTGACGGCCAGATACCGAAGATCGGTGTCGAGGACCGCCACGCCGATCGGGGACTGGGACACCAGCCGCGTCGACAGGGCCACATCCCGCTCCACCTGGCGCAGCACCGCCTCGTCGGTGGCGATGCCCAGGGCGTAGAAGTCACCCTGGTCGTCCAGCAGCCGCATATTGCGGAACTCCACCAGCCGGGTACTGCCGTCCTTGTGCCGGACGGGGAAGGCTCCGGCCCAGACCTCGCCGGACGCCATCACCTCCGCGAACAGGTTCAGCACCTGATCGAGGTCCTTCTCGTGGACCAGCAGCCGCGCCGCGTACTCCCCCAGTGCCTCCTGCGCGGAGTAGCCGAACAGCTTCTCGGCCTGCGGGCTCCACAGCACGATCCGCCCCTCGGCGTCCAGGAGCACCGCCGCGACGCTGAGCAGGTCCAGCAGCCCGCTGCGCGGCGGCGCCTCGGATCCGGAGGCGGACGGGTCGCCCGCGGAACCGAAGGGGTCGGCTGTCCTCATCCCCGGCACTCCCTCCGGCCTCGGTGCCTCGCCGTCCCTCCATCGTCCCCGGACCCGGGGGAGGGCGCAGGTCCGGCTTCCGTCCCGGACCCGGTGAGGGCGCAGGTCCGGCTTTCATCCCGGACCCGGTGAGGGCGCAGGTCCGGCTTTCGGGTGCCCCTCCCGTCCCGGCCCGGAGGCGGGGTGCGACGATGATCCCCGTCATGGATGCGGGGCAGGTTCTCAGAGGGCTGCGCGCCGCGGTGTTCGCCGCGGTGTGTGTGCTGCTCGCCGCCCTGGGACACGCGGCGATGTCGGATGCCACGGTCCCCGCCTGGATGCTGCTCACGGCCTGGGCCGGCACCGCAGCCGGTGCCTGGTGCTGCGCGCGCCGGGAACGCGGTCCGCTGCTGGTCGGGCTGCTGACCGTCGGCGCCCAGGCCGCCCTGCACAGCGCCTTCTCGTTCGGCCAGGCGATCGCGGCCGGTGCCCGCGCCTCCGGCACTTCCGGCGCTTCCGGCGACGGTTTCTCGGCGGCGCGGCAGTGGGCGAACGCCTGGATGTGCGGCGCGCAGGGGATGCGCTTCTCCGACGGTGAGGCCGCGCGGATGCTGGAGCTGATGCAGCGACAGCAGCAACACCTCGGCCACGCGGATCAGCTGCCGGGGATGCACGGCGGCCCGACCGGTATGCACGGCAGCCCGACCGGCATGCTCGCGGCCCACCTGCTGGTCGCGCTGCTCAGCGCATGGTGGCTGTGGGGCGGTGAGCGGGCGGCGTTCCGGCTCGTCCGGACCGTGTCGGCCTGGCTGTTCGCGCCGCTGGTACTGGTACTGCGGGTGGTGCTGCCCGAGGTGCGGCGGGTCGTGCGCTCGGCCCGGCAGGAGCCGCGGCGGGCGGTGCGGAGCCTGCTGCTCGCCCATGTGATGTCGTTGCGGGGTCCGCCGTATGAGCCGGCTGTCGGCTGACAGCACGGTCGAATTCCCGAGCCGAGGGACGGACGGGCGCTGAGAGCTGCGCGGATGCGCGGGGCGCCGAGGGTCCCGGCTCCGACGTCACCGGTCGCCGCCGCGCGGGGACCGGCTCCTACGAAGGACTCCAGATGATGAATCCTGTCCGGATGCCTGTGGTGGCGGGGTGTACCTCCGCCTCCGGCACCTCTCCGAGTGCGGGAGGGCGCCCGCACGGCGCCCATGGATCACCCGGCGTGTGCGCCGATGCCGCTACCGGCGCCTGTGCCCGGGCCGGTGCCGGGAGGAGCGGACGCCGCCCGCAGCCGGGCGAGCAGCGCATCGGCGTATGCCGGATCGTCCGCGTCCGCCGGAGCGTCCCCGGTCCGCGCCATGGCGGGGCCGAGGCCCGCCGTCAGGGCTCGTGCCCGCCCGTCCCACCAGCGGCAGTCCCGGCACCGCGCGAGGTGGTCGTCGAGCCCGCGGGCGGTGAGGCCGGGTGGCAGTGCCTCCCCGTCGAGGCGGGCGGAGAGGGCCGTACGGATCCGCGAGCAGTGCATGGGGCCATCCTCCCGGAAGCCCCGGCGCACGGCGAGGGGCGGTCGCGGTATGCGGGATGACGAGGCGGTGACGGGCTGGGCGCTGGCCGCCCGCAGCGGTGACGAGCGGGCCGTCGAGCAGTTCGTCCGGGCCACCCAGCTCGATGTGCGGCGCTATGTGACGCACCTCAGCGGGGACCCGCAGGCGACCGACGACCTGGTACAGGACACCTATGTACGGGCGCTGCGCAGTCTGCCGCGGTTCGAGGGCCGGTCGTCGGCCCGGACCTGGCTGCTGACCATCGCCCGCCGGGTGGTCGCGGACCGGATCCGATCCCGCGCGGTACGGCCCCGGCTGGCGGCGACCGACGACTGGCAGTCGGCGGCGGAGCGGGTGCAGCCGCGCGGAGTGCCCGGGTTCGACGAGGGCATCGCCCTGGCCGAACTGCTCGCCGCGCTGGTACCGGAGCGGCGGGAGGCGTTCGTCCTCACCCAGCTGCTGGGGCTGCCGTACGCGGCGGCCGCCGGGGTGATGGGCTGCCCGGTGGGGACCGTACGGTCCCGGGTGGCACGGGCCCGGGAGACGCTGGTCGCGCTGGTGACGGCGGCCGAGCAGCCGGCGGAGCGGGAGCTGGCCGGGGCGGTGGCCTGACGGACCGCAGGGGTTCACGGACCGCAGACCGCGGGGGGTTCACGGACCGCCGGGCCGGTGCGCGGCCGTGAACCCCGCGGCGTCAGCCGCCGGGGCGCACCGCCCGGGCCCGCACGGTCTGCGGCGGACTGTCGCGGAAGTGCAGGGTGACGGTGAGCCGGTCTCCCGGTGCGAGCGCCGGCGGCGGGCTGATCATGATGTCCAGGGTGGTCGGCGTCATCCGCAGGGTGCCGCCGGCCGGGACGGTGACCGCCCGGACCATGGCCATACTGCGGGCGTTCCGCCCGATGTCGACGGTGCGGCCGAGCATCGCCCGGTGCCCGGCCGGGCCGGTGACTCCGGTGAGGACGTCGTCCGCACCACCGGTGTTGCGGACGGTGAAGAACGCGGCGGTGGCCTCGGAGCCGGAGGGGACCAGCACCCGGCCCTCGGTGACGGTCAGCTGTGCGGGGGTTCCGGCGTTGCCGGTGGCGGTCCAGGCGGTGAGCATGCCCAGGGTGGCCAGACAGGTGAGCAGCGGCACGGCGAGCGATGCCACGGACGGGCGGTTCATACGGTCTCCCCCTTGAATACGGCCGTCCCGGATTCAGCCGTCCCGCATATGGCTGCCCCGGACGCAGCCGTCCCGGACTCGGCCGTCCCGGATTCGGCCTTCCTCGTCGATGCCTTCCGTCCCCGGCCGCCCGGGTGCCAGGCGCGCAGGCGGAGGCTGTTGCCGACGACGAGCAGCGAGCTGACGGACATCGCGGCGGCCGCGAGCATCGGGTTGAGCAGGCCGACGGCGGCGAGCGGCACGGTGACCAGGTTGTAGCCGAAGGCCCAGACGAGGTTGGTGCGGATGGTGCCCAGGGTGCGCCGGGCCAGCCGTACCGCGTCGGCGATGGCCTGGAGGTCCTCGCGTACGAGGGTGACATCGGCGGCGCCGATCGCGGCGTCGGTGCCACTGCCCATGGCGATGCCCAGATCGGCCAGGGCCAGGGCCGCGGCGTCGTTGACACCGTCGCCGACGACGGCGACCCGGCTGCCCTGCTCCTTCAGGGTGGCGACGAGGGCGGCCTTGTCCTCCGGACGGGTCTCGGCGTGGACCTCGGTGATGGCGAGGTGCCCGGCCACGGTATGTGCGGTGACAGCGCGGTCGCCGGTGGCCAGGACCGGCCGCAGGCCCAGGCGGCGCAGCTGGTCGACGGCACGGTAGCTGTCGGGGCGGAGCGTGTCGCCCACGGCGAGGACGGCTTCCGGGGTGCCGTCCACGGTGAGCTGGACCGCGGTGTGGCCGGCGGTCTCGGCCGCCCGCACCGCGTCCGCGAGGGGGGCCGGCAGCCCGGCGAGACGGCCCGGCCGGGTGCACTCCACCACGCGCCCGTCGTCCGTCCCGCCGCGTACACCGTATCCGGGTGTCGCGGAGAAGTCCCTTACAACTGGAGCGAGTTGACCCGCTCCCGGGTCTTGTGCGCGGGCATGGGCGACGATGGCGCGGGCCAGAGGGTGTTCGGATCCGTGCTCGACGAGGGCGGCCAGGCGCAGCGCCTCGGCCGGGTCGAGGCCGTCGGGGCGCACGGTGAGGGCGGTGACGCTCATCCGCCCGGTGGTGAGGGTGCCGGTCTTGTCGAGGACGACGGTGTCGATCCGGCGCAGCCGCTCCAGCGCCCGCGGTCCACGGACCAGGATCCCGAGCTGGGCGCCGCGCCCCGTGGCGGCCAGCAGCGCGGTCGGGGTGGCCAGCCCCAGCGCACACGGGCAGGCGACGACGAGGACCGCGACCGCCGCGGTGACGGCGGCCTGCGGAGCGGCTCCGGCGCCGAGCCAGAAGCCCAGGACGGTGACCGAGACGGTGAGCACGGCGGGGACGAAGACGGCCGCGACCGCGTCGGCGAGCCGCTGGACGCGGGTCTTGCCGGTCTGGGCGTCCTCGACGAGCCGGGTGATCCGGGCGAGTTGGGTGTCGGCGCCGACCGCGTCGGCACGCACCTCCAGCAGACCACCGGAGTTGACCGCGCCGCCGACGACCGCCGAGCTGGGGCCCACTTCGACCGGCCGGCTCTCCCCGGTGATCAGGGACAGGTCCAGGGTGGAGCCGCCCTCGATCACGGTGCCGTCGGTGGCGACGCGTTCGCCGGGGCGTACCAGGAAGCGGTCGCCAACCCGGAGCCGGTCGGCCGGCATGCTCCGCTCGCCGTCGGCCGTGCGTACCGCGACGTCCTTGGCGGCGAGCTCGGCCAGCGCCCGGAGGGCGGACCCGGTGCCGTGCCGGGCTCTGGCCTCCATCCGGCGCCCGGCCAGCACGAACAGCGGGACGCCGACGGCGGCTTCGAGGTAGAGGTGCGCGGTGCCGTCGCCGGCGGTGGGCAGCAGGCTGAACGGCATGGTCATCCCGGGCGCTCCGGCCCCGCCGAGGAACAGCGCATAGCCGGACCAGCCGAACGACGCGACCACGCCGAGCGAGACCAGGGTGTCCATGGTGGCGGCGCCGTGCCGCAGTCCGCGCAGCGCCCGGGCGTGGAACGGCGCGGCACCCCATACGGCGACGGGGGCGGCGAGCGCGAAGCAGAGCCACTGCCAGTTGCGGAACTGCCAGCCGGGCACCATCGACAGGGCCAGGACGGGGAGCGAGAGCAGGGCGGTGATCAGCAGCCGGTGGCGTTCGGCGCGGGCGCCCTCGTCGTCCTGGGCGTCCGGCGGCTGGGCGGGCCGCCCCTCGGGTCCGGGTCCGGGATCACGTCCGGGATCATGTTCGGGTTCGCGTTCGGGTTCCGGGAGCCGCGCGGTGAATCCGGCCGCCTCGACGGTGGCGATGAGGTCGGTGACGGACACCTCGGCGGGGTGGTGGACGGCGGCCCGGCCGGTCGCCAGGTTCACGGTGGCCACCACGCCGTCCAGCCGGCCGAGCTTCTTCTCCACCCGGCCCACGCAGGCGGCGCAGGTCATCCCGCCGATGGTGAGGGTGGTGGTGCGGGCGGGGGACGGTACCGCGGCGGCGTCGTGCCGCAAGGGTGCGGGCTGGGGGTGCGTCATCGGGCAACCGCCCCTGGGGTGACCGGGCGAGGCGCGGGGGCACCCATGCCGCGCACGACGTCCGTACCGCGTACCGCACCCATGCCGTGCATACCATCCATACCGCGCATGTCGCTCATGTCCCCGCCATCGGCAGGGGCGTTGGGTCCCGTACCGGTCCCGCCGGCCGGGCGCAGCCCCGGGGCCACCGGACCGGCGAGGGCACCCGCCCCGTACGACAGCGCGAAGAGCACCGCCAGCAGCGCGACGAAGGCCAGGACCGGCCGGGCGATCAGCGGACGGACGCCGGACCGAAGCGGAGGCGGCGGCGGAATCGGAGACCGACGTCGGTCGGCCGGAGAGCTGGACATCGCGCCATCGTGGCAGGTGACGGCGGCGCCGAAGGGCCGATCACGGGCTCATCGCCACGTGAGGTTTGTCCTGCCGTACCGCCGGAACTCGGCGGCGCCACGGCCCGACTAACTGGGTTTGCCCCACCACCCCCGCGGCTCCCCCGTTCCCTCCCTACGCCCTCCCCGTTCCCCCTCCAAGCCCTCCCCATGCCCTCCCGGTTCGCTCCCGCCCGGCCGAATTCCCGCATTCCCGCGAGTGGCGGGAACTCGACGCCTCCCCCGCCCGACCTCTCCAACGCCGTGCCGTTCGGGCGCGGTCCGTCGCCGACCAGCGCCCGCTGAGGAGAACCGCCATGCCCGCACTGCCCGATCCCGTAGAGCTGTACGGGGCGGAGTACAAACGCGACCCCTATCCCCTGTACGCCGAACTGCGGGCGCGCGGCCCGGTCCACCGGGTGCGCTTCCCCAGCGGGGTGTGCGCCTGGCTCGTCACCGGCTATGAGGCCGCGCATCAGGCGCTGACCGACGCCCGGTTGGGCAAGCACCACTCCCGCGGCAACGCCGCCTGGCGGGCCCGGGCCTCGATCATGCCCGAGCCTCAGCACTCCCAGCTGCAGGTGCATCTGCTCCACCAGGACCCGCCCCGGCACACCGCACTCCGCCGGCTGATCACCGATGCCTTCGCCCCGCAGCGGGTCGAGGCGCTCCGGCAACGCTTCGAGGAGCTGGCCGGAGCGCTGCTGGACGCCCTTCCGGAGCAGGGGACGGCCGATCTCGTGGAGGCCTTCGCCGCCCGCTTCCCCTTCCAGGTGCTGGCCGAGGTCATCGGCCTGCCACGGGAGTTCGCGGACCGCTTCGACCGGGACTGGGGCAAGGTCGTCCAGCCCGTGGGGCCCGGAGATCCCGGCCGTCCGGCGTACGAGGCGCGGCTGCGCGGACTCCAGCGGTACATCGCCGATCTGGTCGCCCACAAGCGCCGTACGCACGATGCCGACCTGCTCGCCCGGCTGGTGGCCGCGGGTGACGATGGGCGGATCAGTCGGGAGGAGCTGGATTCGATGATCTTCCAGCTGCTGGTCGCCGGACAGGAGCCGGTCACCAACCAGATCACCACCGCCCTGGTCACCCTGCTGCGCCACCCGGAGCACCTCGCACAGCTGGCCGGTCGCCCGGAACTGCTGCCCCGGGCCGTCGAGGAACTCCTCCGGTACGACAGCGCCTTCGAGCTGACGACGTGGCGGTTCTTCGCCGAGGACGCCGACCTGCACGGGACCCGGATCCCGGCGGGCGACTCGGTGATCGTGTCGCTGTGCGCGGCCAACCGTGACGGACGGCGGTTCGCCGACCCGGACGTGCTCGACTTCGACCGCTCCCCCAATCCGCATCTGGCCTTCGGCCACGGCGTCCACTTCTGCCCCGGGGCCGCGCTCGCCCGGATCGAACTCCAGGTCGCGCTGGGGGCGTTGCTGCGGCGGCTGCCGGACCTGCGGCCGGCCGTCCCGGAAGAAGAGCTCCGCTGGATCCCGGCGGTACTGGCCCGTGGGGTCGACCGGCTCCCGGTCCGCTACGGCCCGGCCGGCGGCGGCTGCCCGGTGCCACCCGGGCCGGCATCGGAAACCCAGGTCCCCGCGTGCTGACCCGCGCCACCCCACCGCCCCCCGCTCCGGCCGCCGGCCACCGGGCCGTCTGCGCAGCGGTCCTCGCCACCCTGCTGCCGTACCGGCGCGCGCTGGACACCGCGGACGGGGACACCCCGGACGCCTTCCCCGCCCAGCTCCGGCAGCTCGCCGCCCCGGTGGCGGCCGGTGAGCCGATCGTGTTCACCCTGCCGGGCTTCCCCTGCAAGTCACCCAACCCGGCCAAGGTGCTCGGCCGCCTGCCCGACGAGGGCGAACGGCTCGCGCTGCGCTTCCTGGACGCGCTGTGCGCGCGGATCGCGGCGGTCCATCCCCCGGGGGCACGCGTCGTCATCTGCTCGGACGGGCACGTCTTCAGCGACCTCATCGGGGTACCGGACCGCGACATCGACGCCTACGCCGACGCGCTGCGCGCCCTGATCCGCGCCGAGGGCCTGACCCGGCTCGACGTCTTCGACCTGCGCGAGGTGTACGGCGACGGGCTCTCGCACGACGAGAAGCGGGCGCTGGTCGACGCGCGGTACGCCCCGGACCTGGCGAGCCTGCGGTCCCTGACCCGCAGCGACGGGCCGACCCGCAAGCTGTACCAGGGCATCACCCGGTTCCTCTTCGAGGACACCGCGTCGTTCACCGGTACCCGTTCGGCGCTCCAGCGCGACTGCCGCCGTCGCGCGTACGGCGTGATGCGGCGCAGCAGCGCCTGGGGTGAGCTGGTGGCCGTACACCACCCGGGGGCGTTCCGGCTCTCGATCCATCCGCAACCGCTGGGCTCGGCCAAGTTCGGCATCCGGCTGCTCGACACCCCCGATGTCTGGCTGACGCCCTGGCACTCGTGCGTCGTCGAACACGCCGACGGCCGACGGGAGTTGAGGCACCGGGCGGACGCCGAGCGGCTCGGCCGGCTGGTGCTGCGCGAGGGCCGGCCGAGCCACTTCACCTCGGTCTGAGGGGCCCCGGTCCGGTCCCGCGGCACCGGACCGGGCCAGTGGCTACCCGCCCGCCGCGGCGGGCGGCGTGTCCCGGTGGTCGAAGGCGATCAGCACATCGCCGGTGAGCGGATGGTCGGTCACCGCGGCGCGCACCCCGAACACCTCGGCCAGCAGCCGCGGCGTCAGCACCTCGCGGGGCGGCCCGGACGCCACCACCCGCCCGGCGTGCAGCACATGCAGCCGGTCGCACAGGGAGGCCGCGGCGTTCAGGTCGTGCAGCGAGATCAGCGTGGTGCGGCGCCGGTCGCGCAGCAGGGCGAGCAGTTCGACCTGGTGCCGGACGTCGAGGTGGTTGGTGGGCTCGTCCAGCACCAGTACGTCCGGGTCCTGGGCGAACGCCCGGGCCAGCAGGGCGCGTTGCCGCTCACCGCCGGAGAGCGCGGAGAACCGGCGGGCGCCCTGCCCGGCCAGCCCGACGGCCGTCAGGGCATCCGCCACGGCCTGCCGGTCGGCCCGGTCCTCCCCCGCGAAGGCCCGTTTGTAGGGCGTACGGCCCATCGCCACCACCTCGTGCACGGTCAGCTCGAAGTCGCTGCCGCGCTCCTGCGGCAGTGCGGCGACCTGCCGGGCGGTCTGCCCGGGGGTGAGGGTGCGCAGGTCGGTCCCGGCGAGCAGGACCCGGCCGGCGGTGGGCCGCAGATGACGGTAGACGGTGCGCAGTACGGTGGATTTGCCGCTGCCGTTCGGGCCGATCAGCCCGGCGATCTCGCCCTGGGCGGCCAGCAGGCGCACACCGGCGACCACATCCCGGCCCGCGTAGCCGACGTGCAGATCCTCGATCTCGACGTTCACCGGCCCACCGCCGTCCGCCGGTCCAGGATGACCAGCAGCACGGGCGCGCCGAGCATCGCCGTCACCACCCCCACCGGCAGCTCCTGGGTGTCCATGGCCGTTCGGCACACCAGGTCCACCACGACCAGCAGCAGCGCCCCGGTGAGCGCGGACAGCGGCAGCAGCCGGCGGTGGTCGCCGCCGATCACCATCCGGCACAGGTGCGGCACCATCAGGCCGACGAATCCGATGGCTCCGGAGACTGCGACCAGAACGCCGGTCAGCAGGCTGGTCACCACGAACAGTTCGCGGCGCAGCCGGGTGACGTCCACGCCCACCCCGGCCGCGGTCTCATCGCCCATCAGCAGCGCGTTCATCAGCCGGGCGCGGGCCTGAAGAGCCACCAGCCCGGCACCGACCGCCAGCGCCGGCAGCCACAGCACGCTCCATGTGGCCCCGCTCAGGCTCCCCATCAGCCAGAACAGCACACTGCGGGTCTGCTGCTCGTCCCCGGCCTGCAGCACCAGGTAGCTGGTGAAGCCGGACAGGAACTGTCCGATGCCCACCCCGGCCAGCACCAGCCGCAGCGGCGAGAACCCGCCCCCGCGCCGCGCCACGCACCACACCAGGGCGAACGCGCCGAGCGCACCGGCGAAGGCGGCGGCGGAGAGCCCCAGCCCCAGTACCCCGCCGGCGCTCGCGCCCAGCACGATCGCGGCGACCGCGCCGAGCGAGGCGCCGTTGGAGATGCCCAGCAGGTACGGGTCCGCCAGCGGGTTGCGCACCAGCGCCTGGGCGGCGGTCCCCACCAGCCCGAGCCCGGCTCCCACCAGCGCCGCCAACAGGGCGCGCGGGACCCGGAGCTGCCACACAATCAGGTCGTCGGTGCCCGGCCGGGGCGCGGCCCCGCCCAGCCGGTCGAACACCACCGACCAGACATGGCCGGGCGCGATGTCGGTGGAGCCGAGCGAGACCGCCCCGGTCAACGCCACCACCAGCGCAACGCCCAGGCCCAGTGCGAGCAGCCCGGCGCGCGGGGTACGCGCCGGGCGGTCCGCCGTACGGCCGGGCGGGTCGTCAAGCACCGGAGCCACTACCGGTCCGCCTCGAAGCGGGTGGGGTGGATGGTGCGTGCGATCTCCTCGACCGCGTCGGCGTTGCCCACCCCCGCGATCGTCGTACGCTCCGAGCCGATCCGCAGGAAGCGGCCCTCGCGCACGGCGGTGAGCCCCTTGGTGGCCGGGAAGCTCTTCAGGAACGCCTCGGCCTGGTCGAACGCCTCCTTGTTGGCCGCCGCATCACCGCGGTTGCGTACCCCGAGCTGGATCCAGTCCGGGTTCTTGGCGACCACGTCCTCCCAGGAGACCTGCTTGTAGTCACCGTCGCAGCCCTCGAAGACGTTACGGGCTCCGGCCTGGCCGATCACGGCGTTGGCGACCTGCTTGCCGCAGACGGCGACGGGCTGCTTGGTGCCGGCGTCGTAGTCGAAGAAGAAGTAGGCGGGCCGCCGGTCCGCCGGTACCTCACCG
>NZ_BBUY01000017.1:22970-24432 GCF_001590865.1 Streptomyces sp. NBRC 110611 | reverse complement strand
CAGCCCTCGAAGACGTTACGGGCTCCGGCCTGGCCGATCACGGCGTTGGCGACCTGCTTGCCGCAGACGGCGACGGGCTGCTTGGTGCCGGCGTCGTAGTCGAAGAAGAAGTAGGCGGGCCGCCGGTCCGCCGGTACCTCACCGACCGCCTTCCGTACCGCGGCGACCTTCGCCCGCATACCCGCCACGAGCTCCTCCGCACGCGCGGCGGTACCGGTCACCGCGCCCAGCCGCTTGATGTCCTCCTCCACCGCGGACAGGTCACGCTGCGGCCCCCGGGCCGTGGACGCGCAGGCGGTGGAGGTCAGGTACATGTGCTTGATGCCCGCCGCGCGGAACTCGTCCGCGGTCGGCGCGCCGCCCGCCCCGCCCATGATGCTCATCGACGCGAAGGTGTCGACGTAGAGATCGGCGCCCGATCCGAGCAGCTTCTCCTTGGGGATGACGTGCTTGCCGAGCACCGGCACCTTCCCGGCCTGCGCACCGAGTTCGCCGGGCAGGGCACCCTTGCCGGGCGGGAATCCGGTCCCGATGACCCGGTCGCCCGCGCCCAGGCGCAGCAGCATCTCCAGGGCGGCCGCGTTGCTGGTGACGATCTTGCGCGGGGCGGACGTGAACGTGGTCCGCGCGCCCTTGCAGTCAGCGACCTCCACGGGAAACCCGGAGCCACCGCGCCCGGCGGCGGCGCCCTCCCCCGTATCCCCGCCACCGCCGCACGCGGTGACAGCCAGCGCGACGACGACCGCCAGCCCGCACAACTTCCCAGGACGCATGGTGCTTCTCCCCTGCCCGTAACCGGCCGGTCCCCCGGCCGGGGGGCCGCAGGCGCGACCCGGCACAGGTAGTCGGCCGGATCCCGGGCACGGTTCCCGGAGATCGCTCCCTCCCGGAGCGGTCACCGTTCGAGGGGCCTGCCCTGGGGTCCGTAGAGCTCAAGGAGGCGGGTGCGGGTGCCGTGCAGCCGGTCGGCCACCGTCGCGGCGACATAGCGGTACATCGCCCGGCCGAGGACCGGATCGGACTCGCACAGGGCACGGACGACCGTGGCGTCGAACTCCTCCGCCTCGACCGGACCGACGGTCTCGGCTCCCAGGTGCCAGAGGTAGGGCGGGAAGGCCCAGGACCAACCGAGCAGTTCATCCCGTCCCAGAGTCTCCACGACCGCCGGGCGGCGGCCGGGTACCCGCTGGTCGAGGGCGACCTGTCCGCTGCGGATGATCCAGAACCGGTCGGCCCGCCTGCCCTCCTCGAAGACGCGGGTGGCGCGGGGCAGCGACACCGTATGGGCGATCTCCCGCATCCGCCGGCTCCGGTCGGGCGGCATCGCGTCAAACAGCGTGACCATACGGATACCTTCCCATGGGGGCTTCCCACGTTGTCGTCTGCGGCGCCGCGCGTGTTGCTGGCCGTGCGCCTGCGGCGGGCGTGGGTGGGTCGGGTGCGGGTCCGCTCCTCCGGACTG
>NZ_BBUY01000017.1:1231-22548 GCF_001590865.1 Streptomyces sp. NBRC 110611 | reverse complement strand
CACGTACGGGATCACGGTCACCCCCACCCACAAGATCCCCCACCCACGGGAGGGGGCGCACCGCAGGACGCCAGTCCGGAGGGGCGCACCCGTGACGTACAGCCCCGCGCAGCGGAAAACAGCCCGCCGCAGGCGCAACGGCGAGAAAGCCAACAACGTGGGAGGTCAGCCAAGGGCAGCGGAAAGTTCGGAGAGCACCTGCCGAAACAAAGGATGTTCCTCCGCCCCCCGCCGCACCGCCGCGAACACCCGGCGGGTGGGGGCCGCGGCGTCGACCGGCCGCACCGTCACGCCTGTGAGGTCCATGTCGCGGAGCGCCGAGCGCGGGACGAGAGCCACTCCGGCCGCGGCCGAGGCGAGCGCGACCACCGCGCGGAAGTCGTCGGAGGAGTGCTCCAGGCGGGGCTGGAAGCCGGCGTACTCACAGGCCAGGACGACCACGTCATGGCAGGGGTTGCCCGGGTAGGGGCCGATCCAGGGGTCGTCGGCGAGGTCGGCGACCGCGACCCGGTCGGCGTCGGCGAGGCGGTGCCCGGGTGGCAGGACGGCGTCGAACGGTTCGGCGTAGAGCGGGACCCGGGTCAGCCGGGGGTCGTCCTCGCGGGGCGCGCCGCGGTACTCGACGGCCACCGCCACGTCGACCTGGCGGTCGAGCACCATCCGCAGACTGGCGTCTCCCTCGGCGTCCCGGACCCGGATGCCGGGCGCGGAGCGGGCCAGTGCGGTGATCGCGGGCGCGACGACCAGGGAGATGCCGGTGGCGAAGGCCGCAACGGTCACCGTGCCGGCCTCGCCCGAGCCGTACGCGGCGAGCTCGGACTCGGCGCGTTCCAGCTGGGCGAGGACGGCATGGGCGTGGGTGAGCAGGATGTCGCCCGCCGGGGTCAGCCGTACCCCGCGGGCGCCGCGCTCCACCAGGCGGTGTCCGGTCTCCTGCTCCAGGGCGGCGAGCTGCTGGGAGACCGCCGACGGGGTGAGATAGAGCGCGGCGGCCGCGGCGGTGACCGTACGGTGGTCGGCCACCGCTCGCAGGATGTGCAGCCGGCGTGCTTCGATCATGCGGCCATTTTCTCAGGCCGCGGCCACTAGTCGGCGGACTTCGCCTCGGCCGCCATCGCGGACCTCGCCGACACGAAGGCGTCCACCGCGCGGTTGACATCGTCCGTGGAGTGCGCGGCCGACAGCTGTACGCGGATCCGGGCCTCGCCCTTGGGGACGACGGGGTAGGAGAAGCCGATGACGTACACGCCGCGCTCCAGCAGCAGCTCCGCCATCCGGGCCGCCTCGGCGGCGTCACCGATCATGACGGGGGCGATGGCGTGGTCGCCGGGGAGGATGTGGAAGCCCTCCTCGGCCATCCGGGTGCGGAACAGCGCGGTGTTGGCGTGCAGCTGCTCGCGCAGCTCGCCGGCCGACTCCAGCAGGTCGAGGACCTTCAGGGACGCGGCGGCGATGACCGGGGCGAGGGAGTTGGAGAACAGGTACGGGCGGGAGCGCTGGCGCAGCAGGGCGACGATCTCGGCGCGGGCCGCGACATAGCCGCCGGAGGCGCCGCCCAGCGCCTTGCCGAGGGTGCCGGTGATGATGTCGACGCGGTCCATGACGCCGTGGAGTTCGGGGGTGCCGCGGCCGCCGGGGCCGACGAAGCCGACCGCGTGCGAGTCGTCGACCATGACCATGGCGCCGTAGCGGTCGGCGAGGTCGCAGATCTCCCGCAGCGGTGCCACATAGCCGTCCATGGAGAAGACGCCGTCGGTGACGATCAGCTTGCGGCCGGCGCCCCCTTCGGTGGCCGCCTTCAGCTGGTTCTCCAGGTCGGCGAGGTCGCGGTTGGCGTAGCGGAAGCGGCGGGCCTTGCAGAGCCGGATGCCGTCGATGATGGAGGCGTGGTTGAGGGCGTCGGAGATCACCGCGTCGTCCGGACCGAGCAGGGTCTCGAAGACACCGCCGTTGGCGTCGAAGCAGGAGGAGTAGAGGATGGTGTCCTCCTGGCCGAGGAAGCCGGAGATGCGCTGCTCCAGTTCCTTGTGGACCTCCTGGGTGCCGCAGATGAAGCGGACCGAGGCGAGACCGTAGCCCCAGCGGTCGAGCGCTTCGTGGGCGGCGGCGATGACCTCGGGGTGGTCGGCGAGGCCGAGGTAGTTGTTGGCGCAGAAGTTGAGCACCTCACCGGGATTGCCCCCCGCGGTGACCGCCACGGTGGCGGACTGCGGGGTGCCGATGACCCGCTCGGGCTTGTGCAGTCCGGCGGCGCGGATCTCGTCGAGGGTGGTGCGCAGTTCGTCGCGTACGGAGTCGAGCATGGGGTCTCCTGAGGGTGCGTGAAGGCGAGTGGGGCCGACGGGGCGGGGGGCGGGGCGCCCGGAGGCGGACCGGGGCAGGATCAGGCGGTCCAGTCGAGGATGATCTTGCCGCTGCGGCCGCTGGCGGCGTCGTCGAAGGCGGCGTCGAAGTCCTGGTAGGAGTACCGGCCGGTGATCACGGCGGAGAGGTCCAGGCCGCCTTCGAGCAGCACGGACATCGCGTACCAGGTCTCGAACATCTCCCGGCCGTAGATGCCCTTGATCGTGATCATGGAGGTGACGATCCGGGACCAGTCGACGGGGAAGTCCTGGGAGGGCAGGCCGAGGACGGCGATCCGCCCGCCGTGCGTCATGTTGGCGATCATGTCGCGCATCGCCTCGGGCCGTCCGGACATCTCCAGCCCGATGTCGAAGCCCTCCCGCAGGCCCAGCTCGCGCTGGCCCTCGGCGATCGTGCGGTCGGCGACGTTGAGCGCGAGGCTGACGCCGATCTTGCGGGCGAGCTCCAGCCGCGGCTCGCTGACGTCCGTGATCATGACCTTGCGGGCGCCGGCGTGCCGGGCCACGGCCGCCGCCATGATCCCGATCGGCCCGGCTCCCGTGATCAGGACGTCCTCGCCGACCAGCGGGAACGACAGCGCGGTGTGCACGGCGTTGCCGAACGGATCGAAGACCGCGGCGATGTCGAGGTCGACCGGGATCCGGTGGACCCACACATTGCCGGCCGGCAGCGCCACGTACTCGGCGAAGGCACCGTCCCGGCCGACGCCGAGGCCGACCGTGGCGCGGCACAGGTGACGGCGGCCGGCCAGGCAGTTGCGGCACTTGCCGCAGACCAGGTGTCCCTCGCCGCTGACCAGGTCGCCGGCCTTGATGTCGGCCACGTCGCGGCCGGTCTCCACCACCTCGCCGACGAATTCGTGCCCCAGGGTCAGCGGGGTGGCCACGGCCTGCTGGGCCCAGCCGTCCCAGGCGCGGATGTGCAGGTCCGTGCCGCATATGCCGGTGCGCAGCACCTTGATCAGGACGTCCCCCGGGCCGACGGCCGGTTCCGGCACGTCCGCGAGCCAGAGGCCCGGCTCCGCCTTCTGCTTGACCAGTGCCTTCACCGCTACGGCTCCCGAAAGAAAGAGTGACCTGCCGGGGGCACACCCCGGCCGCCCGATCTCCGTCAGGAAATCTCCCGTATCCGGGGCGCCAGGTCCATCGAGGATTTCTTAAGCACGGTCACAGCTGGCCTTTACGCCCGTCCGGACCGGGGCGGGACGGGCCCCGCGCGGAACCGGGCCGGGCCCGGGAGTGCCAGGCCCGGGAGTGTAGGGCGCCGCCCTCGCCCACGCCGGAATTCATCACAGGTTGAGCGGCCACGCGACGGGGCGGGCGGGGCTGCGTAGGACTGGGGAGCAACCCCGCACGGGTGCCGGCGCGACGCACCGCGGCCTCCGTGTGCGTCGTCCTGTGCGTCCCTGGAGGTCATGACGTGAGCCACCGACATGTGAACAAGCGGACGGGCGTCGTCGCCGGCGCGGCCGCGGTCGCGATCACCGGCGCGGCGATCCTGCTCCCCGACGCCAGTGCGAGCACGGACCGGCCCACGGCCCCGCGGACGTTCAGCGCCCCCGCGGCCGGCCGGCTGGCGACCGCCCTGAAGGCGGACATCGGGGACGACCGGGCCGCCGGCTGGTACCTGGACGGTGCGAACGGCCACCTGGTGATGAACGTGCTGTCCGAGGACGATGCCGCGGGCGTGCGGGCCAAGGGCGCGGTGGCCAGGGTCGTGCGCAACAGTCTGACCGCGCTGAGGTCCGGTACGCGGACGCTGCGCGAGACCGCCGCGGTGCCCGGTACGGCGTGGTCGATCGACCCCACGACCAACAAGATCGTGGTGCTCGCCGACCGGACGGTCACCGGCGCCAGGATGGCCACGCTCACCGGCGTCACCGACAAGCTGGGTGCGGACATGGTCACCGTCAGACGTTCCCGGGGCGAGTTCAAGCGGTTCGACGGGTTCGACCGGTCCGACGGGTTCGACGGGTTCGACGGGTTCGACGGCGCAGGCACGGTCACGGGGAGTCCGGGCGGCGACGGCGGTCCTGGGGACGGTGGCGCGGCCGCCGGGCCGGTCGGCGGCAGCGCCATCTTCGGTGGCGGCGCCCGCTGTTCGCTGGGCTTCAACGTGACGGTCCAGGGCGCCCCGGCCTTCCTGACCGCGGGGCACTGCGGCAACGACTCCCGAACCTGGTCGGCGGAGCAGGGCGGTGGCCGGCCGCTGGGTACGGTGGCCGACTCCCGGTTCCCGCGGACCGACTTCGCCCTCGTCACCTACGACGATCCGGGCGCCCGGCCGCAGAGCGCGGTCGGCCTGGGCAACGGCGGCACCCGGCCGATCACCCGGGCCGCGGAGGCCGCCGTCGGCATGAGAGTGCAGCGGTCCGGCTCCACCACCGGGCTGCACGACGGCACCGTGACCGGCCTGGACGCCACGGTGAACTACGGGAACGGTGACATCGTCAGCGGCCTCATACAGACGGATGTCTGCGCCGAACCGGGCGACAGCGGCGGCGCGATGTTCTCCGGCGACGCGGCCGTCGGACTGACCTCCGGCGGCAGCGGTGACTGCACCCAGGGCGGCGAGACCTTCTTCCAGCCCGTCCCCGCCGCCCTCGCGGCCACGGGGGCGCAGATCGGCAGCGGGGACGGCGACAGCACCGGCGGCGGCAGCGGCACGGGCAGCGGCGGGCCCGGCGACAGCACCTCGCCCCACGCGCCGATGTCGCTGAACTGACCTCAGAAGAAAGGGAGTTCACCGAGACGCCTGGGGCCCCTGAGTGTGCCGGAACCATAGCGACCGCCCGCGGGACGGTGTCAGAATTGTCGCCCTACTCCGACCCTTCCTCAGGGGCACCATGGCATCGAACGAACTCGATTCCACTCTCCCCTCCCCCCTCTCCTCCCAGATCCCCGTCTTCCGCGGCGCCGGACATCTGCTCCGCCTGATCGCCGACCTGGTGCGCCGGCCACGGCGCCGGGAGTGCCCCGAGCCGGTGCGGCACCGCGGAGTGGCGCAGGGGCGTGAAGGCCTGCCGGTGATCTGCCTGGTCGCCGGGGACGATCACACCCAGCTCGCCAAGGGCATCAGCTACTTCCTCAGCCACGCCGACCCCCGACGGGTGCCGCATGTGGTGCACGACCTCGGGGCCGGCGGCGCGTCGTCCGGCCCCGAGTCCGTCGAAGCGGTCCGCCGCGCCCTGGAGCGGCTGGCCCAGGGCCTCGCCCTCAGCGTCAACGGCAGTGACGGACGGGTCCGCTTCCGCCGGTTCGGCCTGGTCAACTGGCTGACACAGGAGGGCGCGAGCGACGACACCGGCCGCTCCGGCGACATGGAGGGCGGTGACCACACCCTGCTGCAGGGCCTGCGGGAACGGGAGTTCCGCCGCCGGCGGATGTTCGGGCTGCTGCGTTCCCCGGAGACCGAGCTCGCGGTGGACGGCAAAGTGCCGTGGTGGGTATGGCTGTTCGCGGTCCATGTCTTCCCCCTCGCGTGGTTCCGGATCCGCCGCGGGCTGGGCCGCGAGTACCGCTGGCTGCTCAACCAGCCCTACCTCGCACCGCGCGACCCGGGCACCTTCATCGGGTTCGCCGAGCGGCTGACCACCCCGCACAACCAGGCCGAAGACCCGGACCAGCTGCGGAAGTTGATGGTCAACGCGTTCCTGGAGGACCTGCGGGTGGCGTTCCGCCGCCGCTTCTGGCGGCCCCGTACGGCCCGGCGCACCGCGTACTGTGTGGCGCTGCTCGACGGCGTGGCGGCGGACAACTGCGGCTATCCGCTGCTGCGGGCCGTCATCGACGTACGCAACGAGACCGGCGCCTTCGACCCGCTGCTGGTCATCAGCTGCGGCGCCGAGCCGCCCGCCGACGGCACCCGGATCCGGGCGGACTGGGGCCACAGCTCGCTGTGGGAGCTCTCCGAGCGGCTGTACGGCGGCTGGCGGGACACCTTCCTCCATCAGGGCCGGGCCCGTAACCGGGCGCCCTGGTACCTGCCGGTCACGGTGCCTCCGCTGATGCCGCCGTCCGACGAGAGCTACGAGCTGACCCGCCGGCTGGAGGTCGCCCAGGACGCCCGGCTGCGGATCCCCGAACCGCCGCTATGGGCCCGCCGGGCGGTGTCCCTGGTGGTGACGTGCGCGGTGGCCGTCGCGCTGCTGGGCGGCGGCGGTCTGGTGCTGCGCACCGAACGCGCCTACCGGCAGGAGCACTGCGGACTGAGCCGGTTCGACGAGGACGCGGAGACGCTGTGGACCGCGGAGACCGGCGAGTGCATCGGGGTGGCGCGGTACGGCTTCACCTTCCACTCCCCCGACCCCGCGCTCGACAAGACCCTGCGGACCGTCTACGCGCAGAACCGGCGCGCCGAGGAGCTGCACCGGGCCGCGCCGGAGCGCCCGTTCGTCACCCTCGTCCACCTGTCCGCGCTGCTCAGCGTCACGGGCAAGCCCACCGGTCAGCTCGCCTACGGGCGCGAGGCGCTGCAGGGCGCGGCCAGCGCCCAGTCCCGGCAGCTGCGCGGCACCGGCCCCGGGGAGCCGATTCTGCGGATCTTCCCGGCCAACGCCGGATCGGGGATGCGCTTCGGCACACGGGCGGTGGACATCCTGGACCGGCTCCGGCAGCAGGATCCGTCCATCGTCGGGGTCACCGGGCTCGACCAGAGCCGCGAGGCGACCAACCGGACGATACGGAGGCTGACCGCGGCGGGGCTGCCGATGGTGGCCACGACGCTGTCCGCGGATTCGCTGGTCCGGCAGTCCCCGATGTACTTCCAGGTGTCGCCGCAGAACAGCCGGGAGGCGAAGGTCGCCGCCGCGTACGCCGACCACCTCGTGGGCCCGGGCGCGAAGAAGCCGGTCCGGACGGTGCGGATCATCAGCTCCGCCGACCCCAGCGACACCTACAGCAGGTCCCTCGGCGAGGATGTCGCGCAGGAGTTCCGGGCCCGCGGCTTCGCGGCCGCCAAGACGTTGTTCACGCCGCCTCCGCCGCCGGGCGAGGAGCCCGCCTCGGATGCTCCGGGGCCGGGGACGGTCGGCCGGCGGACCTGTTCGTACCAGGGTGTGGTGTTCTTCGCGGGCCGCTCGGAGGACTTCGAGTCGCTGCTCGGCGGCGTCAACGAGTCCTGCCACTCGGACCCGCCGGTGCTCGTCGGGGGCGACGATGTGGCGCGGCTGGCCGCCGACGCGGAACGCCGCGTCCAGTACCCCGGAATCCCTTACGACTTCCTGGACTTCACCCTCGGCTCGGCGCGCTGCGACGGCACCAGCGAGCTGTACGCGGAGCTCGGCCGGATCTTCCCCGAGGAGTGCGCGAAGGTGCCCAGCTCCTCGCTGGACGGGCATGCGGCGCTCGGCTTCGACGCCGTCAAGCTGTACGTCAACGCGGTCAAGCAGCTGCGTGAGCAGGCCGCGGCGATGCCGCTGACCCCGCCGGCCGTCTGGCATGCGATCAGCGGTGTGCACGGGCAGAAGGCGCTCGACGGGGCGAGCGGCATCATCAGCTTCGGCGGTGACGTGGACCGCCAGGTCCCGCTGGACAAGCTGCTGTCCGTGCAGCACATCGACGACACGGGCCGGCCGGTCCAGGCCGGGTTCTGCGGCCGGGTCGGCGGGCGGACGCAGGCCTCGTGGTGTCCGCCGCTGGAGCCGGAGCGGGGTCGGTGACCGCGGGCGGTCCGTCAGCCCGGGGCGGTGACGGTGAAGAGTCCGCCGTCGGGGTCGCGGATCACGGCCTGGACGCTCTCGCCGTCGGCGGTCGGGGTGACGGGGGTGACGGTGCCGCCGGCGGCCACCGCGGCGGCGACGACCTTCTCGATGTCGTCGACCGGGAAGTGGACGTGCCAGCGGGGCCGGACCCGCGGGTCCGGGGCGGCCTCGACGGCGCCGCCGCGCAGGGTGGCGACGACATGCGTACCGTCGTGGACGATGACCTGGTCGTGCTCGTAGGTCACCGCGCAGCCGCCGGGCTCCTCCGAGGCCCAGTCGAAGACCTCGGCGTAGAAGATGGCGGCCTCGAAGGCGTCCCGGGTGCGCAGCTCCAGGCACGCCGGGGCGTTGCCCCTCCCGACCGACCAGGCGAGCGTCTGCCCTTCCCAGAAGCCGAAGGCGGCGCCGTCCCGGTCGGCGGCGAGGGCGGCCCGGCCGGGGCCGAGTTTGATCGGGCCGACCGCGACGGTGGCGCCCCGCTCGCGGATCCGGTCCGCGGTCTCGTCGGCGTCCTCCACCGCGAAGTACGAGGTCCAGGAGACGGCGACCCGGAAGTTCCGGGCGAGCGCGCCGATGCCGGCCACCGCCTCGCCGTCCGCCATGGCGACGGTGAACTCCTCACCGAGGCTGGCCGGGCGGAAGCGCCAGCCCAGTACGGCGGAGTAGAACTCCTGTGCGGCCTGGAGATCGCGGGCCATCAGGCTGACCCAGCACGGAGCGCCCCGTGCCGGAGTCGTGAGGCCGTCGGCCGACATGACATCCGCCTCCCGTCGCTTCCCCCCTCCCTCGCACCCCCTCCCACTGTGCCAGCGCCCCCGCCGCCCCGCACCAAGGGACAGCGAGGGGAGCGCCGGGCAGCGCGGTTGTGCCGGTCTTGATCAGGATCGATGCTGTAGGTACCGAACGGGCTGGGTTGATGCGATGAACGCAGGGAACGCGGCGGAGCAGGTCGGCTCCCGTGGCCCCCTCGACGTGACCAGGGCGGCCACCGCGGTGCTGGATGCCCGGGATCTGGTCGTCGGGTGGAGCCCGGCGGCCAGGCGGCTTCTGGGGTACTCGCCGGAGGAGATCATCGGCCGCCCCCTGAAGACGTTCCTGCCGGCCGCCGAGGCGGCCGGTCCCGTGTGGTCCGAGGGGCCGCCGGAGGCCTCGCTCAGCGGCAGCGAACCGCGTACGGCACGGCACCGGGACGGCCGGCTGCTGCCGGTGGCGGTCACCGTCTGCCCGCTGAGCGTCGCGGCCCGCGCCCCCGCGGGGACGCCGGCCCGCATCCTGGTGGCGGCCCGCCTGGATGCCCAGCAGGTGTGGGAGTCCCAGCAGGCGATGCTGGAGGGGCTGGCGACCCAGTCCCCCGTGGGGCTGGGCATCTACGACCGGGACCTCAGGCTGACCTGGGCGAACTCCGCGTTTGTGAAGGAGATCGGGCTGCCGCTGCGGGAGTTCCTCGGCACCCGGGCCGAGGAACTGTACCCGGACGGGGAGTTCGTGACCGAGGGGTATCCGCACACTCTGGACGCGGTGATGGGCCAGGTCCTGGACTCCGGCGAGCCGGTCCTCGATCTGCACTTCGTCGGGCAGCAGCCCTCCGATCCGGGCCCCGACCACGTCTGGTCGTGCTCCTACTACCGGCTGCACGACGCCGGCGGGCAGGTGATCGGGGTGTGCGAGGACGCCTTCGACATCACCGCCCGCTACCAGGCGCAGCGCCGGCTGAACCTGCTGGTCGCGGCGGGCACCCGGATCGGCACCACCCTCGACATGACCGTCACCGCCCGGGAGATGACCGAGGTGGCGGTCCCGGACTTCGCCGCCACGGTCACCGTCGACCTGGTCCGGTCCGTGCTGGCGGGCGAGGAGCCGGAAGCGGGCAACGGCCGGCTGCCCGCACTGGTCCGGGTCGCCACCCGCTCCGCCGGTGACCCGCCGGACGGGGTGCCGCACAGCCCGTACCGCATCGAGTACCCGCCGGGCTCGCTGCCGTACCGGAGCCTGTCGTCGGGCGGGATGGTGCGCGCGGAGGGCTCCATGGTCGTACCACTGCGGACCGGTGGCGCCGCGCTGGGGCTGGTCACGTTCGTACGGCGGAAACAGCCGGCGTTCTTCGACAAGGACGAGATCGCGCTCGCCGACGAGCTGGTCACCCGTACGGCGGTGTGCCTGGACAACGCCCGCCGCTTCACCCGGGAGCACAGCGCCGCGCTGACCCTGCAGCGGAACCTGCTGCCGCAGCATCTGCCCGAGCAGTCCGCGGTCGACCTGGCGTACCGCTATCTGCCCAGCGACCAGCGAGCCGGGGTCGGCGGGGACTGGTTCGACGTCATCACGCTCTCCGGGACCCGGGTCGGGCTGGTGGTCGGGGACGTGGTCGGGCACGGGCTCCAGGCGGCGGCGACCATGGGCCGGCTCCGGACGACGGTACGCGCGCTGGCTCAGCTGGACCTCTCGCCCGACGAACTGCTCAGCCGGCTGGACGACCTGGTGGGCCAGACCGCCGGGGGCCGGGCGAACACGGTCGGCGCGGACGCCGGCCCGGACGACGTGGCCACCGGCGCCACCTGCCTCTACGCGGTCTACGACCCGGTCTCGCGGCACTGCACCATGGCACGGGCCGGCCATCTGCCGCCGGCCGTGGTCGACGCCGGGGGCGGCCTGTGCTTCCCGGAGCTGCCGGCCGGCCCGCCGCTGGGGCTCGGGGGCCTGCCGTATGAGTCGCTGGAACTGGAGCTGCCGGTGGGCAGCCTGCTCGCGCTGTTCACGAACGGGCTGGTCGAGGCCCGTGGCCGGGACGTCGACGAGGGGCTGGAGATCCTCAGCGGGGTGCTGGGCGAGCACCGCAGACCGCTGGAGGAGCTGTGCGACCGCGCGCTGGACGCGCTGCTGCCGGGCGGGCCGGGCGACGACGACTCGGCGCTGCTGCTGGTCCGCACCCGCGAGCTGGACACCCGGCAGGTGGCGGCCTGGGAGCTGCCCGCCGAGCCGGCCGCGGCGGGCACGGCCCGGGAACTGGCGACCGGGCAGCTGCGGGAGTGGGGGCTGGAGGAGCTGTCGTACGCCACCGAACTCACGGTGAGCGAGCTGGTCACCAATGCCGTACGGCACGCCGCGGGGCCGCTGCACCTGCGGCTGCTGCGCGATCTGACCCTGCTGACCGAGGTGTCGGACACCGGCCACACCTCGCCGCACCTGCGGTACGCCGCATCCGACGACGAGGGCGGGCGGGGGCTGTTCATCGTGGCGCAGCTGGTGCAGCGCTGGGGCACCCGCTACACGCCGTACGGGAAGACGATCTGGACCGAGCAGGCGTTTCCGCCGCGGTACCCCGGAGCGCCGCGGGCGGTCGGCTGACCTGCGGCGAAAGGTCCGGGGAGGCCCGGCGCCGGCCTGGGCGCGGCGCATGTCGTGCGGCTGCCGGGAGGCTCATGACGGAACCACGGTCCATGATGGAACCACGGTCCATGAAGGAACCGAGCGAGGTCCCGGCGACCCGGCGGGCGCGGACACGAGGAGGACCTGTGACGACCAATGGCAAGGAGCAGCCGGCCCTGCACCGGCCGACCGAGCTGTACACCGGTAGTGAGCGGCCGTACGACCCGGAAGACCTGGTGAAGGCCTCCGGTCGGGAGCCCACCCCATCGAGCCTGGAGTGGGCCAGGCGTCTGATCGCCGAGGAGGGTCCCGGCGCCATCGAGCGGTATCTGCCATGACGGGTTACCCGATGTGAACCGCTGAGGACGGCGGCCCGCCCGAGGACGGCGGGCCACCGTCCTCGGACGCTGGTCAGGGGTCCCTAGCCCAGTTCGAGGCTGGTCACGGCGTAGGTGCGCGGCTGGTCCTCCGACGGCAGCGGCCCGGTGTACATCCGCACGGTGTGCGAGGTGGGGACCAGGCCGCGGGCGGTGGCCAGGGTGTGGGCCGCGCGCCGGGGCTCGGGGATGTCGAGGGAGACCTCGGCGGCCGGGTCGACGGTCGCGGTGAGGGCGTCGAAGAGCGCCTCGGCGGCCTGTGGGGTGTCGGCGAAGAGCGGGCCGATGCGGTGGCCGGTGTGGGCCGGGCGGATCACTCCGTAGCCGGCGATCTCGCCGTCGCGGACGTAGGCGCGGGCGGTGTGGCCGGCGGCCGTCAGCCAGCGGGTGACGAAACCGCTCCGGTCGGCGGGGAAGCAGCGCCGGTCGTAGCGGGCGAGGGCGTCGAGGTGGGCGCCGGTGACCGGGACGACCTCCGGCGGGGCCGGTGTGCCCGGGCGGGCGGGGTGTCCGCCGTAGCGGAGGGTGTCGTAGGCGGGGGTGAACCCCGCGCGCTTGTACGTCCCCTGCTGCGCGGGGACCGCGTCCAGGCCGACGGTACGGGCGCCGGCGTGCGGGAAGGCGGCACGCCAGGTGGCCAGGCCCAGGCCCTGGCCACGGTGGTCGGGGTGGACCAGGTAGTAGCCGAGGAAGGCGTACTCGGCCGAGTAGTTGACGATCGACAGGGACGAGAGCGTGGCGTCACCGCGGCGTCCCAGGAAGAAGCCCGCCGGGTCGGTGGGGTGGAAGCTGGCGGTGTCGTCGCGGCCGGGGTTCCACTGTTCGTCGGTGGCCCAGCGCACCACCTGCTGCCAGTCGTCCGGCGTGGCGGTGGTGACGGTGAACGTGTCGGCTGCGCCGGGCTCGGGGTGCGCAGCGGGGTGGGCTTCGCGGTGCGCATCAGGGTGCGTTTCGGGGTGCTGAGGCATGCCGGGGGCGTCCCTTCTGTGGGGCGAGGTTCGGGTTCGGGGTCGGGGGCGGGGTCGGGCGGGGACGGTGCGGAGACGTCTCAGATCAGGTCCATGGCCGCGAGTTCGTCGGGACGGCCGTAGCTGACCGGGCCCTGGAAGCGCCGTCGGGCGGTGACGAACCACCACACCGTGGCGATGAGGAGGACCACGGCCAGGGCGATGGGTGCGTAGTTGAACGAGGCGGGGGTGATCGGGGAGGCCTGGGGCAGCATGAACAGCACGTTGCTGATCAGGATCCAGAGCACCGCGATCGCCGCGACGGGCTTGCCGAAGCGGCCGAGGTTCCACGGTCCGGCCTGGAAGTCGTCGAGCCGCAGCCGGAGGAAGATCGGGACGCCGTAGGCGAGGAACAGTCCGACGACATTGACGCTCACCACCGCGGTGAAGGCGGTGTGTGACCACCAGCCGGGCAGCACCAGTACCAAGGGGCAGGCCGCGGCGAGCCAGACCGCCTTGACGGGCGTACGGGTGCGCGCGGACACCGAATGCCACCAACGGGAGCCGGGCATCGCGCCGTCCCGGGAGAACGCGAAGATCTGCCGGGTATTGCTGGTCATGTTGGCGAGGCCGCAGAACAGCATGGCGCCGATCACGATCAACAGCAGGAACTTCGCGGTGCTTTGGCCCAGTGCGTCGATGAGAATCTGCACCGGCGGGGCCTCGGCGCTCGCGGCGTTGCCGTAGTCGCGGATTGCGTACACGAGGGCGAGCATCAGGATCAGCCCGGTGACCGCGGAGTAGCTGATGGCCCGCATGATGCCCTTGGGCGCGTTGACCGTCGCCTTCACGGTTTCCTCGGACATGTGGAAACTGCCGTCGAATCCGGTGAAAGTCCAGCTGGTGACGAGCAGCCCCAGCATTCCGCCGTAGATGGCGTGGGTGAAGCCGGTGTTGTTGACGAAGTGCGTGATGTAGGAGGGCGATTGGTGGTGTTCGGGGACAAAGGTGAGCGCACCGACGATCACCACCATGCCGATCAGCAGCCACCACACGGAAATCCGGTTCACCAGGGCGACCAGCCATACCGTGTAGGTGTTCAGCAGCGCCTGGACGAGAAGGATGCCGGCGGTGATGCAGACGGTCAGCTGCGGTGTGGGTTCGTAGGCGGGCCACTGCATGGCGATGAACGCCTGGATGAAGGTGGCGGCGGCGAAGTTGGTGGCCGCGGTGCCGCCGACCTGGCCGACGAAGTTCAGCCAGCCGGTATACCAGGACCAGGCGCCCTTGTGCCGTTTGGCCAGCTTGCCGGCCGAGAAGTAGAGCGCGCCGCTGGTCGGGTAGGCGGAGGCGATCTCGCCCATCGCGGCGCCGACGAACAGCACCATGAGCGACACCCCGATCCAGCCGAAGATCAGGATCCGGGGGCCGCCGGCATTCATTCCGAAACCGAAGGAGGAGAAGATCCCGGATATGATGTTGATGATGGTGAAGGAGATGGCGAAATTGTCGAATGCGCGGAATCTACGGGTGAGTTTCCGCGGATAACCCATGGCGTGCAGCGTGGCGTCGTCATCGAGCGTGCCAGGGTCGGCCGGCCGGGGGGATTTCGAGCGAAGGAGCGAGGTACGCTCGGACACAACCGCAACCTTTCTGGGGGATACCGGGGGCAGTTGACGAGTTGAGCGGATCGGGGGAATTCCGCGAATGCGGAGAAGGCGGCAACCACGCTTCCTCAGCCGGCATGCGGCACCGGAAGTCCGCAGGAGCGCCGGGCTTTGGTCAGTTGCTCCTCGGGGTCGCCGAAGACGCTCCAGGGCATCCGCGAGGCGTACGGCCCCATGGCTGTGAACACTTCCCGCGCCTCGAATTCACGTTTCGCCAGGAAGAGCGCATGCGCCAGATACGCCAGGTCCAGGACCGGCGTGAAGCGGTAATCGGCCACCCGCGGAAACCAGTTGTGGTACACGCCCAGCGCCGTGCTGACCCACTGGGGCTGCTCCCAGGTCCGGTTGGCGAGCAGGTCCGACGGGTTGTAGTCCTCGACCAGCGCCACCAGCGGCAGCAGCCGGAGCGGTGAGCCGGCCGGGGCCCGCTGGCCGAGGAACGCGGCGACATCCCAACTGGCGCTGGAGGAACCGCCGTAGCGGGTGAAGAAGAACGACAGGAAACGGTGGTGCGCCTCGCGGTGCCAGGCGTCCAGCCGGAGGATATGGGCGAAGAGGTACCACGGTCCGGTCGGCGCGGTCAGCAGGCCCTGGGGCGCGGGGTCCTGGGGTCGGTCGAGCCGGGCCAGCGCGAGCTGGGCCACCCACGGGGTGGGGTCCTCGGGCAGTTCCTTCGAGGCCCGTTCACACGCCGTCCGCGCTATCCGCGTCAGCGCCCGCTGCCGCTGGTCACCGGCGTCGGCCATGCGCAGGGCACGGAGCATCGCCACCCGGGCCCACAGCAGCGCGGCTTCCGGTCCGGGCTCTTCGGACAGCCAGCGCTCGGCCAGGTCGGAGTCGGCGGCCACGGACGCCAGCACGAGGGAGCGGTGGGCCCGCAGCTCGAAATCCCCCCGGGTTTCCGACAGCGCCTCGTGAGCGCTGAAGTAGCGGCCGGCCCGGACGTCGACGCAGGCGTTCGCCAGCGCCCGGTCATCGGCCGCCGGACTCCATACGTACTGCCCCTCGAAAGTGTCGGCCGCCATGGTCCCCTCCCGGTCACGAAGGTGTCATCCCCCACACCGCATTCCAGCCGCGCCGAATTCAGCTGGCTCCCGCCACCGGTCAGGTGGCAGCGCGCCACACCCTACTCATCATCAACTCATCGCGAAAACATCCGTCTGGAATATCTGGTTCCGCACCTTTCGCCGTGATGAGCTTGAAGGGGGAACAATACTTGGGCCGATCTGCCGAAGGCCGTCATAGGCCATCCCCCGGGGAGCGCAGGCCATTTGCGTGGCATATTCACACGTTCAGGGAACCCCGCGACCGGAAACCTTCGGACGATTACCCCTCCGATTCCGCCAATGTGCCCCGGGGCCGGTGACCGCGGAAGCCGGAATCCCGTCCCGTGAGGACCTGTGAGGACCGGCCGGGAAGGGCCGGGACGAGCCGGGACGGGCCGGACGTCCGCGCGGAGCCGTCGGCGCGGCGGCCGCCGTCCGTACCGCGCGAGCCGGTGCGCGCGGACCCAACGCGCTTACGGAATCGGCGAGTTGGCGCCGCGTATACATGGATTCAGCAGAAGAGCAACCGAAATTCGCGGAAGCTACTTTCCGGAAGCGCGCGATCACATGTAGCGTTCGTCCGGACCGGAGGCCGTGACCTCGCACCACGTCACGGCCGAGTACGGGCATGGGCGCGAGCGCTCTTGTCACACGGGCGGACCGATCGCCCCCGCTGGGACGCACCGCACCACGAGTGCCGGTTCGCCGCCATGCCTGTGCACCGGTACCGCGCCGCGATCGCCGTACAGCACCTCAGCACCCTTGAACGTCGAGCACCGCCATGTCTGTCCGTACACGCCTGCTTTGCAAGAGGAATGGGCCCAGATCATGTTTATGAACTCCTCGACGACCCCGCTTGCGTTGCTACCGGACGCCGACCTGGGCCGCCCGGTACTGGCCGGGCCCGGCGAAGGGCCACCCCTGGCGGTCGACCGGCTTCCCGACGGCACGTGGCAACTGACCCTGCACGACCTGGAACCCGTCTCGGTGCACCGGCTGCCCTCCGACGAGGTCCACATCATCCTGGCACCGCCGCGCGACGAGCCGCCGGGCTCCCCCGAGCCGGTGAGCACCCAGGCCCGGCCGCAGCCGATACAGATCGACAACGCGGCCCGGATCGTCCTCATCAGAGGCCGGAAGCTCGGCCTGCCACGGCTGGAATTCGACCTGCTCGCCCACCTCGTGCTCCACCCCCAGCGCGCCTTCACCCGGGAACAGCTGATGGCCGCGGTCTGGCCCAGCTGCCAGTCCAGCACCCGTACGGTCGATGTCCATATCGCGCGGCTGCGGCGACGCCTGGGGCCGGGGCTGCGCGACTCGATCAGCACGGTGTTCGGGATCGGGTACAAGTACCAGCCGCTCCCGTAGGCAACGCCCGCGGCCGGCCGGCGAAGGGCCGGTGACCGACGGGCGGCAGGCGGCGGGGCCGGTGGCCGGCGAATTCTGCCACCGGCCCCGCCGCGTCATGTTCCACCGAGACCGCCATGGCTCGGACTCGACGGCACAACCCGTCCGAAATGCCATGTGTGACTGGCGTAAGGGGCTGGTACAGACCAGCAATTGACCCTTTGTCACGTGGTTCCACGCCGTGATCGAACCGACAGGATCCAGCCAAAGTTGGCGCGCCGGTCACCCTTCCCTTCCGCGCTGGTATTGCCTTTCATTGACACCTGCTTGGTCACACCTTTACCTTCGGTGCTGTTGGCATCGGCGCAGGTCAGCGCCCGTATGCCGGGATCCTTCCCACTCTCTTCCCGGAGGTTCCGATGGAACAGCTCATCAAGAAGATGGCCCAGGACAACGTCTGGCAGAACTGGCTCGCCGCCAACTCCGCGCAGCAGGCGGCGAAGAACGGCTGCATCAGCGCGGCCCCCAAGGCCGGCTGCATCAGCGCCACGCCCAAGGCCGGCTGCATCTCCTGACCGCCGTACCCACCGAGGGCCCGGGTGCGGCTGATCCGCCGCACCCGGGCCCCGCGCTCCGAACCTGACGAGGAAGCCATGGATGGTCAGCCGACCGCCGAGATCATCGAGCAGATCCGCGACATACCGATCTACCGCGCATCGGTGGCGCAGGGCCACTTCCCGGTACTCGACAAGCCCGAGATCGCCCGTGGTTTCCCCGACAACTGGATGACGCCCCGGCTGGCCGCGGCGCTGGAGGCCGGCGAAGCGGAGTTTGTGCTCTCCACCGGCACCAACCACGCCCGGATGCAGATCATCCGCCCCCCGTACTTCCTGCTGCACTCCTACTACCAGTTGTGGCGCGAACATCCCGATATCGCCCAGACCTGGGAGTCCGGCTGCCGACGTCTCTCCCTGACGACGGTGCTGGCGACGGAGCACGTCGCCCGGGTCAACGCCGCGCGTGCGGGCGTCCCGCCGAAGCCGGTGCCCTCGCTCGACGACCGGTGGCTCGACGACCGCACCTGCTACCTCAACCTCCGGCTCGATCCGGCGGAGTGGGAGCGCGAAGACGTGGTACGGATGCTCACCGAGATCGAGGCCGCCCGGCAGGCGCACCCGCGCGGCTGGTACCACCTCGACTGCTCCGCGTACCACCTCGCGCATCTGGTGCGAAAGGTTGGCGAATGGGGGCTGTGGGACGATTTCCCGCCGCCCGCGAGCATCATCCACGCCTACGAATACGCCCCGGTCAACGTCCGGCGCTACCTGCTTCAGCACTTCGCCTGCCCGGTCATCGACCTGTTCGGCAGCACCGAACTGGGCTACCTCTACTACAGCGACCGTCGCGGCACTTACTGGCCGTACCTCGACAAAATGAGCGTGGAGCTCCATCCGGTCGCCCCCGGAAGCACGCTCCACGAACTCATCGTCACGAGCGTACGCAATCCTTATATGCCCTTGATCCGGTACCGCTCGGGGGACTGCGTACGGACCGTGGACGGCACACCGGATCCGGCGCGGATCGAGCAATTCTGTGGGCGGTACAAGGAATTGCTCGGCACCCCGCGCGGACCAGTGGCACAGGGCGACCTCGACCGCTGCATCGGCGAGGAGTCACCGCATGTCTTTGTTTACCAATTGCGGATGACCGGCGATTCCGCGGCACAGCTGACATATACGACATTCAGCGGTGAACCGGTGGACGTCGCCCAGGCCTCGGCACTGGAAGACAGAATCAGTGAACTGACCGGACGGAAATGCCGTCTGGAACACCGTAGGCATATCCCCATCGGACGGTCCGGGAAGTACGCCTGGCTCGTCCACGAGGACGCCTGACCCCGCCTGCACCCGTCCCCACCTGCACTGGAGAACCATGGACCGCGGCCCGCGGATATCCGCCGACGACCTCAGGGAACTGCTCGGTGACGCGCTGTACACCGAAGTGGTGGACCACTTCGACGCCAAGAGCGCGGACCTGCCACGGGAATTCGTGACACGCCAGGTGACCGAGTGTCTGCGCTACCTCTATCTCGTCTCCCGCTACCACGACCGGCTCGGCGGCCTCTTCCTCCCGGTCGAGCAGGAGATCGACGAGATCTGGCACTACCTCATTCTGCAGACCCGGGAGTACCGGGCACTGTGTGAAGAGCGGCTGCCGGGGCGGTTCTTCATCGAGCACCGCAGCATCGCATACGAGGACTATCAGCAGGAACCGGGCCGCGAACAGGTAATTGAAGAGGCACTGCGCTGGATTCCGTTGTACTGTCGGGAATTCGGCCCGTTCGACGAGGGCGCACTGCCGCATTGGACGATCGTGCGCTTCCTCCATCAGCAGATGGACCTGCCGCTGGCGGACATCGCAGCACTGCAGCCCATGGCGAAGACATAGCAGTCACTATCGGCTCGATCGGAAAGGCACCATGACGGCTGGGAACAGCACGCCGGCTCCGCGTGACATACCGGAGCAGCGGCGCATTCTGGGGGTTCTGGTCTTCTCCCAGATTCTCGCCGGTGCAGGGCTGGCCGCGGGAATCACCGTCGGCGCACTGCTCGCCGAGGAGATGCTCGGCTCGACCGGGCTGGCCGGCCTGCCCAGCGCGCTGTTCACCACCGGGTCCGCGCTCGGGGCCTTCGTCATCGGCCGGCTCTGCCGCCGCTGGGGCCGGCGCCCCGGGCTCGCACTCGGGTACGCCGCCGGAGCGCTCGGCAGCCTCGGGGTGGTGGCGGCCGCGGCCGTCGGCAGTGCTCCGCTGCTGTTCCTGGGCCTGCTGATCTACGGGGCCGGCACCGCGACGAACCTGATGGCGCGCTACGCGGGAGCCGATCTGGCCTCCCCCGCGCGGCGCGGGCGCGCGGTGAGCACGGTGCTGTTCGCCACCACCCTCGGGGCGGTGGTCGGCCCCAATCTGGTGACTCTCACCGGGGAGTTCGCGCACTCCTGGGGCATCCCCCGGCTCGCCGGGCCGTTCCTGCTGGCCGTCGTGGCATTCGGCGCGGCCGCGGTCGCACTGGCCGTACTGCTGCGGCCCGACCCGCTGCGGCTGGCCGAGACGCTGGCCCGCGCCGAACCGCCCGCCGAGGCCGGCGGCACCGCGGCCGAGACCCTCCGCCGGCCGCTGGACCGTACGCGGCGCCGGGCGGTCATCGGCGGCACCACGGTCATGGTCCTCACCCAGCTCGTGATGATCGCCGTCATGACGATGACCCCCGTCCACATGCTGGCGCACGGCCAGGACACCCAGGCCGCCGGGCTGGTCATCGCCCTGCACGTAGGAGCGATGTTCCTGCCGTCGCCGCTCACCGGGCTGCTGGTCGACCGGGTCGGCCGGCAGTGGGTCGCCGGGGCCTCCGGACCGGTGCTGCTGGCCGCCGGGGTGCTCGCCTCGGTGGCGCCGGCGCACTCGGTTCCGGCACTCGCCACGGCGCTCGTACTGCTGGGCCTCGGCTGGAACTTCGGGCTGGTCAGCGGCACCGCCATGGTCACCGAAGCGCTTCCGCCGGACCGCCGGGCCGCGGCGCAGGGGCTGGTGGACGTCGGCATCTCGATCGCCGGCGCCACCGGAGGCATGTCCTCGGGCCTGGTCGTCGCGCTGGGCGGCTTCCCCGTGCTGGCACTGGCCGGCGGGGTCCTCTCCCTGGCGGTCGTCCCGGTGGTCGTGTGGTCGTCCCGCCGGCCGCCCCGGACCGGTGACACCGCCCCGACGGCGCCGCGCACGGCAGCGGAGCACGCATGAGCACACACCGGAGCGTCAGCGCAAATCCGCCTTGCCATCGGCCCATACTCCGGAAAATAATGACACCAGGCGTCATTTCTTGTTATCAGACTGGAAACCTGGCTCCGGCACGCTGGGGAGCGGCCGTAGCACCAGGGACGACCGACGGGGGGCAGGCATGAGGAAGGGCACCGGAACACCGGCGCCGCGCCTGTGGCGCACCGTGCTGACCGTGCTCGCCGTCGCTCTCGCGCTGCTTCTGGGCGGCACGGCCACGGCCGCCGGCGCGAGCGCCGCGCTCGCCGCCAAGAAGCCCTCCCCGACCATGCCGGCGACCAAGCCGAGCTACGACTCCAAAGAAGAGAAGACCAAGCGCGAGAAGCGCGACTCCGAGCGCGGGCAGCCCCGCGGTGGCGCCCGTACCGTCAGCTCCCCCGAGAGCAACGACCCCGCGCAGCGGCCGACCCACATCGAGCCGCCCGACGCCGCGGCGCCATCCGGCCACCCCGCGGCGCACCACACCACCAAGGCCGTGTCGAGACTGGCCCAACTCCCCGTCCTGCACTGCGTCTTCCGCTGCTGAGAACGGCCGTGGCGGTCCGCCCCACTCAGCCGCGCTTCGCACGTTTCCGTCACCACCCCACGGTGGCAACCCTCATCAGCAGGAGACCTCTCATGGAGACCTTCATTCAGCATGCCCGGACCCTGACAGCCCGTATCGCCGACCGGA
>NZ_BBUY01000017.1:0-869 GCF_001590865.1 Streptomyces sp. NBRC 110611 | reverse complement strand
CCGAAGAACAGGAGACCTACGGCCGGCTGGCGGCCGGCCAGTCGCCGCTCGCACTCTTCATCACCTGCTCCGACTCCCGCGTCGTACCGTCCCTGATCACCGGGGCCCGCCCGGGTGAACTGTTCGAACTGCGGACGGCCGGCAACGCCGTGCCCGTCTACCAGGAGGACATGGCGGCCTGTGCGGAAGCCGCCACCATCGAGTACGCGATGCGCGTACTGCGCGTCGCCGACATCGTGGTGTGCGGTCACTCGCACTGCGGCGCGGTCGGCGCCAAGATCCGCGGCGAGGACCTGACCGGCGCCCCCGCGGTACGCGACTGGCTGGCCCAGCAGATCTCCGACGAACTGCCCAAGGACGACGAGCCGACGGTCTCGGCCGCGGTCCAGCAGCACGTGCGCGAACAGCTCAACCGGCTGCGCGGCTACCCCTGTGTGCAGGAGCGGCTGGCCGCCGGCGAAGTAAACCTGCACGGCTGGTTCTACGAAGTGCACACCGGTCTGGTGGCAGCACATCACCCGGCCTCCGACCTCTTCCTCCCGCTGTAAGGGCGTACGTGCACTTCATGAACCGATTCACCACCTTCCGGGCGGACTTCGCCGCCTCTCTCGTCGTCTTCCTCGTGGCCGTCCCCCTGTGCGTGGGGGTGGCCGTCGCCTCCGGCGTACCGGCCGAGCTGGGTCTCGTCACCGGTATCGTCGGCGGGCTGCTGACCGGTCTGCTCCCCGGCAGCAGTCTGCAGGTCAGCGGCCCGGCCGCGGGCCTGACCGTGCTGGTCTTCGAAGCGGTCAAGGAGTACGGCGTCGGCGCACTCGGTGCGCTGGTGCTGGCCGCCGGAGTCCTGCAACTCGCCATGGGCGCCCTGAAGC
>NZ_BBUY01000016.1:134419-166924 GCF_001590865.1 Streptomyces sp. NBRC 110611 | reverse complement strand
AGCCGACGGCACGGAAGTGGCCGCCGACTTCGAGCTGGACGAGAACGCCCGTTGGCGCCTGATGGAGGGACTGGACGACATCAGCCTCACCCTTCGGGAGGAGTCGGCCATCGCCGCGTACGAGGCGAACAGGCCTCCGTTCAAACCGCGTACCATCGAGGCCTGACCTCGGGTTTTATGGCTCAAAGCCTTATTGCGTACGATGCGCCCCCTGTGCAGTTGGCAGGGGGCGCATCCGCGTCTCGGGGCGCCTGTTGAGGCCCCGTGAAGCGACAACTCGCCGCAGATGGCACAATTAGCGCATGGAACGCGACGACCAACTCGAGCTCTACGGTTTCGTCGCCGACCAACTCAAGGCCGCACACGCAAGAGTGCGGACACTGCAAGTCCCGGAGGGCGTACGGATGGCGCTGACCCGGAAGCTGCTCGTCATCACGGCCGCGGCTAAACACGATCTTGCGGACGCGGCAAGGCGTCTGGAGGGCTTCATGGAAGACCTCGACGAAGGTCGATACCCCGAAGATGTGCCCGCCGATGGAACTCCGTGAAGGTCGAGTCCGTTGCGGCACAAGGGTGATTAGCCCGTTTCGTGTTTGATTTGCGGTATATATCTGCCTAACGTGCGAAAAAGCTTGGAAACTTTCGTTCCAGCAATGTCTCCGAAGGGGAAGACGTGAACAAGGCGCAGCTCGTAGAAGCCATTGCCGACAAGCTCGGCGGCCGCCAGAACGCGGCGGAGGCGGTGGACGCGGTACTGGACGCAATCGTCCGTGCAGTTGTCGCCGGCGACCGCGTTTCGGTCACCGGATTCGGCTCGTTCGAGAAAGTCGACCGCCCGGCCCGCTACGCCCGGAACCCGCAGACGGGTGAGCGGGTGCGGGTCAAGAAGACCTCGGTGCCGCGCTTCCGCGCCGGCCAGGGCTTCAAGGACCTGGTGAGCGGCTCGAAGAAGCTCCCCAAGGGCGGCGAGGTCGCCGTGAAGAAGGCCCCGAAGGGCAGCCTGACCGGCGGCAAGGCCACGGTGAAGAAGGCCGCCGCCAAGAAGGCCGCGGCGAAGAAGGCGGCGGCGAAGAAGGCGGCGCCCGCGAAGAAGGCCGCCGCGGCGAAGAAGGTGACCGCCAAGAAGGTCACCGCGAAGAAGACCACCACCGCCAAGAAGGCCGCCGCGGCGAAGAAGGCGGCACCCGCGAAGAAGGCCGCCACGGCGAAGAAGACCACCGCCAAGAAGGCCGCCCCCGCGAAGAAGGCGACGGCGAAGAAGACCGCGCCCGCGAAGAAGACGACGGCGAAGAAGGCCCCCGCCAAGAAGGCCACCGCGCGCAAGACCACGGCGAAGAAGACGACCGCCCGCAAGCGGTAATCCAGCAGCGGCGACGCCATGCGTCGGGCCGGTCTCCCTCCGGGGAGCCCGGCCCGCGGTGTGTCCGGCAGGGCCCCGGACGCCCTCGTCTAGGCTCTCTCCCATGCAGGCCACCGCGTACACGTACGACCCCGAGACCCGCTCCGGCAGTGTGCTGCTGGACGACGGCACCCCGCTGCCCTTCGACACCGCGGCCTTCGACGCCGGCGGGCTCCTGCTGCTGCGGCCCGGTCAGCGGGTACGTATCGAGGTCACCGGGCAGGGCGACGCCCGGCATATCGAATTGATCACACTCCAGACGCTCTGACCTGCGGCGGGAGGGCCGGTGCCGCCAGGGCGGTGTGCGGTCCCACCCCCAGTGCCAGCGCGGCCCGCAGATCCTCTCCGGTGTCCACGTCACGGCGTACCGAGGGCACGTCCGGCGCGGTGATCTCCCGTGCACCCGATGCCAGATGGCGGGCCCGCGACGGCCCGCCGAATGCCGGGGCCAATTCCGCGCCGGAAGTCGCGGTCAGAAGTGTTGTCCCGATATCCGCCGCATCGGCGAGAAATGCACGGGGAAATAGCGAGGCGGAATGGAGGGCCCGGGCCAGCTCGGCAGTACGGAGCGCGGGAAGGTCGGCGTTGAGCGCGGCGACCGCGGCGCCCGGGCGGCGCGCCCGGACCTCTTCCGCTCCATGAGCCAGTGCCGCGTTCAGCCCCCGGGCCGGTGTGTCGGGGACGACGCGGGCCCCCAGCGCCGTCAGAGGCCCGCCGGCCCGCCAGTCGTCCGTGACAACCACCACATCCTGGACGTCCGCGCAGGCCAGCGCCGCTGTCACGGTGTCCAGGGCGAAGGCCAGGGCCAGCCGCGGCCGGAACTCCTCGCCGGTGGCCGCCGAGAGCCTGCTCTTGGCCCGTACCAGCGGTTTCAACGGCACCACCAGGCTCCAGCCCACACCCGCTCCCTTTCCGTCGTATTGGCGCCATTCTCACCTGCCGCCGCCGCTCACCGGGAGCGCCGGGGTTACGGTGTCCTCGACATAGCGGGTACCTGGGGCGACACTTGTGCGGCTGCCGGCCCGCAGCAGCTTCGCAGCTCCCTACAAGGAGGGTGTCCCAGTGTCCCGCCGCAGAATCGGCTTCTGGTACCGCTTCGCCGCGGTCCTCTGCAAACCGCCGCTCCTGGTTCTGTTCAAGCGGGACTGGCAGGGAATGCAGCACATTCCGGCCGACGGCGGATTTATCACCGCCGTCAACCACAACTCGTATCTCGACCCGCTGTCCTATGCGCACTATCAGTACAACACCGGGCGGGTCCCCCGATTCCTCGCCAAGGCCGGACTCTTCAAGAGCGGCTTTGTCGGGATGGTGATGCGCGGCACCGGACAGATCCCCGTCTACCGGGAAACGACCGATGCCGCGAACGCGTTCCGGGCCGCCGTCGACGCCATCCACAAGGGCGAATGCGTCGCCTTCTACCCCGAGGGCACCCTCACCCGCGACCCCGAGCTGTGGCCCATGCAGGGCAAGACCGGTGCCGCACGGGTGGCGTTGCTGACCAAGGCGCCGGTCATCCCGGTCGCGCAGTGGGGCGCCAACGACGCGATGCCGCCGTACGCCAGGGAGAAGAAGCTCCGGCTCTTCCCCCGCAAGACGCTGCGGGTCAAGGCCGGGCCGCCGGTCGACCTCAGCGCGTATTACGACCGGGAGCCGACCGCCGAGGTACTGCGCGCGGTCACCGAGGTCATCATGCGCGCGATCACCGAGCAGCTCGCCCAGCTCCGCGACGAGCCGGCGCCGGCCGAACCGTACGACTGGCGCAAGGCGGTCGCCCGGGAGCGCCGTGCCGCCCGCGCCGCGGCCAAGGCCGCCCGGGCCGCCGATCCGGCCGCCGCCGAAGGCACCGTCGCCCCGCAGCAGGTCCGAAGCACCCAGCAGGCACAGGAGGATGAAGGCAAGTGACGCGCTGCGCCGTCTACGGCACGGGGTCCTGGGGCACCGCATTCGCGATGGTGCTCGCCGACGCGGGATGCGAGGTGACCCTGTGGGGGCGCCGCGCGGCTCTCGTCGACGCCATCAACATGGGCCGCACCAACCCCGACTACCTGCCCGGGGTCCGGCTCCCGGCGTCGGTGCGCGCCACCACCGACCCCGCGGAGGCCGCCCGGGACGCGGAGTTCACGGTGCTGGCCGTCCCCTCCCAGACGCTGCGCGGAAACCTCGCCGAATGGGCGCCCCTGCTGCCCGCCGACACCGTCCTGGTCTCCCTGATGAAGGGCGTGGAACTCGGCACGGCCAAGCGCATGAGCGAGGTCATCGAGGAGGTCGCCAAGGTGCCCGCGGAGCGCGTCGCGGTACTGACCGGCCCCAACCTCGCCAAGGAGGTCGCGGCCCGGCAGCCCGCCGCCGCGGTCATCGCCTGCACCGACGAGGCGGTCGCCCGCCGGCTGCAGACCGCCTGCCACACCTCGTACTTCCGCCCGTACACCAACACCGACGTGGTGGGCTGCGAACTGGGCGGCGCGGTCAAGAACGTCATCGCGCTCGCCGTCGGCATCGCGACCGGCATGGGCCTGGGCGACAACGCCAAGGCGTCCCTGATCACCCGCGGTCTCGCCGAGACCACCCGGCTCGGCCTCGCCATGGGCGCCGACGCGCACACCTTCGCGGGCCTGGCCGGCATGGGCGACCTCGTCGCCACCTGCTCCTCGCCGCTGTCCCGCAACAACACCTTCGGCACCAACCTCGGCCGCGGTATGACCCTGCAGGAGACCATCGCGGTCACCAAGCAGACCGCCGAGGGCGTCAAGTCCTGCGAATCCGTGCTGGATCTGGCCCGCCGGTACGGCGTCGAGATGCCGCTCACCGAGACGGTCGTGAGCATCGTCCACGACGGCAAGCCGCCGCTGGTCGCGCTCAAGGAGCTGATGGCCCGCAGCGCGAAGTCCGAACGGCACTGACCGCCGCCACGCGCTCGCCCGGCGGCGCCACGCCACCCACGGCCGCCGCGGCACTGACTCCGTCCCTACCAGCAGGTACCCTCAACCCGATATGAGCAGCCAGACCCCCTCCCACAAGCCCCGTGTCGCCGTCGTGTTCGGCGGGCGCAGCTCCGAGCACGCCATCTCCGTGGTCACCGCCGGAGCCGTGCTGCGCGCCATCGACCGCGAGAAGTACGACGTGCTGCCCATCGGCATCACCACCGACGGCCGCTGGGTGCTGACCGCCGACGACCCCGACCGGATGGCCATCGCGGACCGGAAGCTGCCCAGCGTGGCCGAGCTCGCCGAGTCCGCGGACGGCGGCGTGGTGCTGTCCGCCGACCCCAACAGCCGCGAGGTCGTCTACAGCGAACCGGGCTCGGTCCCCAAGGCGCTCGGCGAGGTCGACGTCGTCTTCCCCGTCCTGCACGGCCCCTACGGCGAGGACGGCACCCTCCAGGGCCTCCTGGAGCTCTCCGGCGTCCCGTACGTCGGCTCGGGCGTCCTCGCCTCGGCCGTCGGCCAGGACAAGGACTACATGAAGCGGGTGTTCGCCTCCTTCGGGCTGCCGGTCGGCCCGTACGAGGTCATCCGCCCCCGGGAGTGGGAGAACGAGCCCGCTGCCGCCCGGAAGAAGATCGTGGACTTCGCCGCCGAGCACGGCTGGCCGCTCTTCGTGAAGCCCGCCCGGGCCGGTTCGTCCATGGGCATCAGCAAGGTCGACGACCTGAGCGGCCTGGACGAGGCGATCGCGGAGGCCCGCGCGCACGACCCCAAGATCATCGTGGAGTCGCTGCTGCGCGGCCGGGAGATCGAGTGCGGGGTGCTGGAGTTCGAGGACGGCCCCCGGGCCAGCGTGCCGGCCGAGATCCCGCCGGTCACCGCGCACGACTTCTACGATTTCGAGGCCAAGTACATCGACTCGGCCAGCGGGATCGTGCCGGCGCCGCTGACCGACGGGCAGACCGCCGAGGTCCGGGAGCTGGCCGTCGCCGCGTTCGAGGCGGCGTCCTGCGAGGGCCTGGTCCGCGCGGACTTCTTCCTCCAGGACAACGGCGAGTTCGTGATCAACGAGATCAACACGCTCCCCGGATTCACGCCCATCTCGATGTACCCGCGGATGTGGCAGGAGAGCGGAGTGAGCTACCCGGAGCTCATCGACCGGCTCCTGCAGGCCGCACTGCGGCGCTCCACGGGGCTGCGCTAGCCGCTTCACCGGCCGCACGTGCCGGCCTGCGTCGGCGACCGCCCTAGACGCCCTTCGGCACGGTCCGGCGTACGGCGTCCGCGAGGTCGGTGAGCACATCGACCTCGGGGGCGTACGCCGCGGGCACGGTCACCTCGACATGGGCCTTGCGCAGTACGGTCGTGAAGCGGTAGCCGTCGTCCCGTTTCTCGAAGAGCCACCCGACACCGTTGACTTCCGCGGCGTCGGGGTTCGGGTTGTAATGTTCACTCCCGTGCCTCAGGACGTCGGGCTTCGGCACCCCGCAGCGCAGTTTCACGGCAGGATCGCCCCATATGGCAGTGAAGTCGGAGACGGGCTCGGGACTACCCCGCTTCAGCCCGTCCACGGTCCGCGGCAATTCCTTGTGGAGCGCCCGGCAGTACCGTGCCGCCTCGCCCGTCGGGGCGGGGGCCGCCACGTCCCCGGACGCGGCGCAGCCCGCCGCGGCGAACGCCACGGTCAGCAGGGGCAGGGTCAGGTACCGGCGGCGTGCGGAGGTCACCCGGCCGAGCATACGGGGGAGCTACAGATGAACGACCGGGCAGGTCAGAGTGCGGGTGATCCCCTCCACCTTCTGGACCCTGGCGACCACCATGCGCCCCAGCTCATCGACGGTGTCGGCCTGCGCGCGCACGATGACGTCATAGGGGCCGGTGACGTCCTCGGCCTGCATCACACCAGGGATCTTCGCGATCACTTCGGCTACCGCCGAGGCCTTGCCGACCTCGGTCTGGATCAGGATGTAGGCCTGTACCACGGGACCTCCAGGGCGGCTACGAGGATCATGGGGGAAGAAGGGACGCCACGGTACCGCGTCACCGTGCGGAGCGGGGAGACCCGCGCGGTGAACTCGGCAAGTGCGGCGCAGTCGTCAGCCACGTACGGACCGTCCGTACACATGGGAAGGGCAACAGCATGAAGGGCACCGTGGGCGAGCTGGGGGAGTTCGGGCTGATCAGGGAGCTCACCTCCCGGCTCACCTCCACTCCGGCCGTACGCATCGGGCCGGGGGACGACGCCGCGGTGGTCACCGCGCCGGACCGCAGGGTGGTCGCCAGCACCGACATCCTCCTGGAGGGCCGGCACTTCCGGCGCGACTGGTCCACCGCCTACGACGTCGGCCGCAAGGCCGCCGCGCAGAACCTCGCCGACATCGCGGCGATGGGTGCGGTGCCCACCGCGATCCTGCTCGGCCTGGTCGTCCCCGCCGAGCTGCCCGCGACCTGGCCGACCGAGCTGATGGACGGGCTGCGCGACGAGTGCCAGGTGGCCGGCGCCGCGGTGGTCGGCGGGGACGTGGTACGCGGCGACACCATCACCGTCGCGATCACCGCGCTCGGCGATCTGCGCAACCAGGAGCCGGTGACCCGGGCCGGTGCGCAGCCGGGCGACGTGGTCGCGGTGACCGGCTGGCTCGGCTGGTCCGCCGCCGGACACGCAGTGCTCTCCCGCGGCTTCCGCTCGCCGCGTGCCTTCGTCGAGGCGCACCGCCGCCCCGAGCCGCCGTACCACGCGGGCCCGGCGGCCGCCGGGCTCGGCGCCACCGCGATGACCGACGTCAGCGACGGCCTCGTGGCCGACCTCGGGCACATCGCCGAGGCCAGCAAGGTCCGGATCGATCTGCGGTCCGCCGCGATCGACATCCCCACGCAGATGTCCGACATCGGCACGGCGGTCGGTGTGGACCCGATGCAGTGGGTGCTCAACGGCGGCGAGGACCACGCGATCGTGGCCACCTTCCCGCCGGACGTGAAGCTGCCCGCCCGGTGGAAGGTCATCGGCGAGGTCCTCCACCCGTCCGCGCTGCCGCAGGTGACGGTGGACGGCGCCCCCTGGGTGAAGGCCGGCTGGGACCACTTCGGGGACACCGAGGAGGGGGCCGGCGCGTAGCGGCGTCTTCCGGGGGTGGAGGTCGGGTGACGGGAGGGCGGCCGGCGCGTAGCGGCGTCTTCTGGGGGTGGAGGTCGGGTGACGGGAGGGCGGGTAGATTCGCCGGTATGCGCACACCCCCACGCGTCCTGACCGTCGCCGGGTCCGACTCCGGCGGCGGCGCGGGCATCCAGGCCGACCTGAAGACGATGCTGGCGCTCGGCACGCACGGCATGAGTGTGCTGACCGCGGTCACCGCCCAGAACTCGGTGGGCGTGCAGGGGGCGTGGGAGCTGCCCGCCGAGGCCGTACGGGCCCAGTTCCGCAGCGTCGTCGACGATATCGGCGTCCAGGCGGTCAAGACCGGGATGCTCTCCTCGGCCGAGCTCGCCGGGACCGTCGCGGAGCTGCTCGCGGAACTGTCCGTCCCGGTCGTCATCGACCCCGTCGGCGTCTCCAAGCACGGCGACGAGCTGCTGGCCGCCGCCGCACTGGACGCGGTGCGCACCAGGCTGCTGCCGACGGCCACCGTCGCGACCCCCAACCTGGACGAGGTCGCCCGGCTCACCGGCGTACGCGTCCGGGAGGAGGCGGACATGCGCCGGGCCGCCGCCGCGCTGCTGGACTTCGGGCCGCGCTGGGCGCTCATCAAGGGCGGCCATCTGACGGACGGGGACGGCGGGGCCGCGGGCACGGCCGGTGCCGTCGACGCCGTCGACCTGCTCACCGACGGCACCGAGGAGCACTGGCTGCGCGCGCCCCGGCACGCCAACCGGCACACCCACGGCACCGGCTGCACCCTCGCCAGCGCGATCGCCGCCCGGCTCGCCAAGGGGGACACCGTGCCCCGGGCGGTCGCGGCGGCCAAGGACTACGTCACCGGCGCCATCGCGGCCGGCTTCCGGCTGGGCGCGGGCATCGGCCCCGTCGACCACGGCTGGCGGCTGCGCACCGGGCCCTGATCCGGAGCGGCGCCCCGTCAGGGAGCGGCGGCACGGGGAGGCGGGGCGGCGGTACGGAGCGACGGGGCGGCAATAGCAGAAGCCGGCCCACCCGAGGGTGGACCGGCTTCACAAGCAACCGGGCGGGCTGCGCTACGGCTAAGGCGTCAGCGCGAGACCTTGCCGGCCTTGATGCACGAGGTGCAGGCGTTCAGCTTCTTCGGCGTGCGCCCGACCACTGCACGCACCGTCTGGATGTTGGGGTTCCAACGACGGTTGGTACGGCGGTGCGAGTGCGAGACACTCTTGCCGAAGCCCGGCCCCTTGCCGCAGACGTCGCAGTTGGCAGCCACGGGTCACTCCAAAGACTTCAGATGCACTTACGGTGAAATCCCGACGAGCCGAGTGCATGGCCCGACCGGCTTCGCCGGGAGAGGAAATGGCCCGATTCTCATCGGGCAACCGGAGCAGCATACAACGACCGCTCCCGCAGAACGAAACTATCACGCACCCCGGGCCCCCGCCCCGGCCTCCCCGTCGCAGCGCGGCTACTGTGCGGTGCGTCCCGCGACCCCAGGAGGATGATGTGCCGTACCCGCTCGACGCCGCCGCCGTCCGCTCCTGGTGCGGGCTGGCCCTGGAGGCGCTCGGCCGGGAACGCGAGCGGATCGACGCGATCAACGTCTACCCGGTGGCGGACGGGGACACCGGGACCAACCTCTATCTGACGCTGGAGGCGGCCGCCCGCGCGGTCGAGGCCGCCTTCGACGGGCACGCCGCCGCCGGCACCGTGCCCTGCCTCGCGGATGCCATCGGAGCCATGGCGCACGGTGCCCTGGTGGGGGCGCGCGGCAACTCCGGCACGATCGTGGCCCAGCTGCTGCGCGGGATGACCGAGGTGCTGGCGGCCGCCGAGGGCGCCGCCGACGGCGCCGGTGCCGGGGACGGCGCCGGTGACGGCTCGGCCGACGCGCTCCGCCGGGCACTGCGCCGGGCCGCCTCCTCGACGTACGAGGCGGTCGCGCACCCGGTGGAGGGGACCGTCCTCACGGTGGCCACCGCGGCCGCCGACGCCGCCGAGCGGGTCCGCGGCGGGACCGGGGCGCCCGCCGGCGCCGCCGAGATCGCCCGGGCCGCCCACGAGGGCGCCCGCAGCGCCCTGCGGGCGACCCCGGGGCAGCTCGCCGTCCTCGGCCGGGCGGGCGTGGTGGACGCCGGCGGCTGCGGCCTCGTCGCCCTGCTGGGTGCGCTCGCCGACGCGCTGTCCGGGGAGGCCTCGGTGAGCCCGGTCGCCGTACGGGCCGACGCCCCGCTCCCGGTGGCGGCCGGCTGCGAGGCGGCCGCCCGGGTGGCCGCGGACGGCTGCGGGGACCCGGACGGTCCCGCCTTCGAGGTGATCTACCTGCTGGAGGCCGAGGACGCCGCGGTGGCGAAGCTGCGGGCCCGGCTCGACGGGCTCGGCGACTCCCTGGTGGTGGTCGGCGGGGACGGTCTGTGGAACGTCCACGTCCATGTCGACGACGCGGGCGCCGCCGTGGAGGCCGGCATCGAGGCGGGCCGCCCGTACCGGATCGGCATCACGCACTTCGGCGGCGCCGGCCGGGTCAAGGAGCCGGCGCTGGCGGCCCGGGCCGTGGTCGCGGTGGTCCCGGGGCCCGGGCTCGCCGGACTGTGCACCGAAGCGGGCGCCACGGTCGTCGCCGTACGCCCCGGGGAGCCGCCCGCCAGCGGCGAGCTGGTGCAGGCGATCCGGCAGGCGCGCGCCCGCGAGGTGATGCTGCTGCCCAACGACCCCGAGCTGCGGCACACCGCGGCGGCCGCCGCCGAACAGGCCCGCACCGAGGGCGTACGGGTCGCCCTGATCCCCACCCGGTCCGCGGTCCAGGGCATCGCGGCGCTGGCCGTGCACGAGCCGGACCGCAGCTTCGACGAGGACGTGGTCGCGATGACCTCGGCGGCGGGCGCCACCCGCTACGCCGAGCTGGCCGTCGCCGAGCGGCAGTCATGGACGATGGCCGGGGTCTGCCAGGCCGGGGACGTCCTCGGGCTGATCGACGGCGATGTCGCGGTGATCGGCCCGGACCTCGTGCGCACCGCGACGGCCGTCCTGGACCGGATGCTCTCCGCGGGCGGCGAGATGGCGACCCTGGTCCTCGGCGCGGACGCCCCCGACTTCCTGGGCGAGCGGCTGGAACGGCACGTCCGCGAACGGCACCTGGCCGTCGACACGGTCGTCTACGACGGCGGCCAGCACGCCGCGCCGCTGCTCATCGGCGTGGAGTGACCGCACCGCGACGGCCTCCCCGGCGGCACCGGGCGGCACCGGGCCACGGTGTCCGGGGCCGGGATCGACGTGATTGTCACAGGCGTGGTGTGCAATAGATCCGTGGCAGCGCTCGACGAACCCCTGAAGAACATCCTCGGCGGCACCACCGCGAAGGTGCTGGCCGAACACCTCGGCCTGCACACGGTCGGTGACCTGCTGCACCACTACCCGCGGCGCTACGCCGAGCGCGGTGAGCTGACCCGCCTCGCGGACCTCCCGCTGGACGAACACGTCACCGTCGTCGCGCAGGTCGCCGACTCCCGGGTGCTGACCTTCAACGCCGGGCGGGGGCAGCGCCTCGAAGTGACGCTGACCGACGGCAGCGGCCGCCTCCAGCTGGTCTTCTTCGGCAAGGGCATCCACAAACCGCAGAAGGAGCTGCTCCCGGGGCGCCGGGCGATGTTCGCCGGCAAGGTGTCGGTCTTCAACCGCAAGCTCCAGCTCGCCCACCCCGAGTACCAGCTCCTCGACGGCACCGCCGACAGCGAGGCCGTGGACGCCTTCGCCCATCAGCTGATGCCGATCTACCCGGCCTGCCAGCAGATGGCGTCCTGGAAGATCGCCAAGGCAGTGGACGCGGTACTGCCCAGCGCGCCGGACGCCGTCGATCCGCTGCCGCCGGCGCTGCGCGAGGACCGTGCGCTGCTCCCGCTCACCGAGGCGCTGCGCACGATCCACCGGCCGGCCTCCAAGGCCGATATCGCCGCTGCCCGCGCCCGGCTGAAGTGGGACGAGGCGTTCGTGATGCAGGCCGCGCTCGCCCGGCGCCGCCTCGCCGACACCCAACTCCCGGCCGTCGCACGGAACGCGGTGAAGGACGGGATCCTCGACGCGTTCGACGCCAAGCTCCCCTTCACGCTCACCGAAGGCCAGCAGAAGGTCAGCCGGGAGATCTTCGACGACCTGGCCACCGCGCACCCGATGCACCGCCTCCTCCAGGGCGAGGTGGGCTCCGGCAAGGCCCAGCCGCTGGACGCCCTGGTGCTCACCCCGCGCGGCTTCCGTCCCATGGGGGAGATGGCCGTCGGCATGGAAGTGGTCGTGCCCAGCGGTGAGCTCGCCGTGGTGGACGGCGTCTTCCCGCAGGGGGAGCGGGAGGTGTGGCGGCTGGTGCTGTCCGACGGCAGCACCGTCGAGTGTGACGACGAGCACCTGTGGATCGTCGGGGACGGCGTCGCGCCCGAGCGGGTGCTGACGACCCGCGAGCTGCGCGCCGGGCTGCGCACCGCCGACGGCCGCCCCCGGTGGTCCATCGCACCGGCCGTACCGGTCGACCTCGACGGGGGCGAGGACCGGCCGCTCGATCCGTACGAGCTGGGCCGGGTGCTGGCGGCCGACGGGCGCCCGGTTCCGGACGCCTACCGCAACGCACCGTGCAAGGACCGGCTGGCCGTGCTGCGGGGCCTGATGGACGCCGGGGGAGAGCGGACGGCGGACGGCGCGGAGTTCCGCGCGGTGCCCGCACCCCTGGCCGGCGGTCTCGCCTGGCTGGTGCGCTCCCTGGGCGGCCGGGCGCAGACGGACCCCGTACGGGACGGCGCGTACGACGTCTCCGTGGCGCTGCCGGACGAGGCATCCGCCGGCGCCGGCGGCTTCCGGCGCGCCATCGAGGCCATCGAGCACGTCGGCCGCAAACCCGTCCAGTGCATCAGCGTCGCGCACCCCGACCGCGCCTATGTGACCGACCACTTCACCGTCACCCACAACACCATGGTCGCGCTGCGCGCCATGCTCGGCGTGGTCGACAGCGGAGGCCAGGCCGCGATGCTGGCGCCCACCGAGGTGCTCGCCCAGCAGCACCACCGCTCCATCACCGAGATGATGGGGGAGCTGGCCCAATGTCACAGCAGCGCGAAGCGCTCCGAACGAAGGGTGGTGGCGGGCGACGGGCGGGCGCTCGGCGGGGCCGAGCAGGGGACCAAGGTGGTGCTGCTCACCGGCTCCATGGGAGCCGCGGCCCGCCGCCAGGCGCTGCTCGATCTGGTCACCGGCGAGGCCGGGATCGTCGTCGGCACCCACGCGCTGATCGAAGAGAAGGTGCAGTTCCACGACCTGGGGCTGGTCGTCGTCGACGAACAGCACCGCTTCGGCGTGGAGCAGCGGGACGCGCTGCGCGGCAAGGGGCACGCCCAGCGCGAGAAGCAGACGCCGCACCTCCTGGTGATGACCGCGACGCCCATCCCGCGCACGGTCGCCATGACGGTCTTCGGCGATCTGGACACCTCGGTCCTCGACCAGCTCCCGGCCGGGCGCTCCCCGATCGCCAGCCATGTGGTGCCCGCCAAGGACAAACCGCACTTCCTCGCCCGCGCCTGGGAGCGGATCCGCGAAGAGGTGGCGGCCGGGCACCAGGTCTATGTGGTGTGCCCGCGGATCGGCGACGACGAGGAGAAGGCGCCCAAGGGGGCGAAGAAGGGCGCGGCCGGTGCCAAGGGCGCGGCGGCGAAGGCGAGTTCACCGGAGGACGTGGCCGAGAAGCGCCCGCCGCTCGCGGTCCTCGACATCGCCGCGCAGCTCGGCGAGGGGCCGCTGGCCGGCCTGCGGGTGGCGGTGCTGCACGGCCGCATGGCGCCGGACGACAAGGACGACGTGATGCGCCGGTTCGCCGCCGGCGAGCTGGACGTCCTGGTCGCGACGACGGTCATCGAGGTCGGGGTGAACGTCCCCAACGCCACGGTCATGGTGATCATGGACGCCGACCGCTTCGGCGTCTCCCAGCTGCACCAGCTCCGCGGCCGGGTCGGCCGGGGCTCGGCGCCCGGCCTGTGCCTGCTGGTCAGCGAGATGCCCGAGGGCAGCCCGGCCCGCGCCCGGCTCGCCGCGGTGGCCGGCACCCTCGACGGCTTCGAGCTCTCCCGCGTCGATCTGGAGCAGCGGCGCGAGGGCGATGTACTGGGCCAGGCGCAGTCCGGCGTCCGCTCCTCGCTGCGCATGCTCACGGTCATCGACGACGAGGAGATCATCGCCGCCGCCCGCGAGGAGGCCACGGCGCTGGTCGCCGCCGACCCCGGGCTGACCGGCTACCCGGAGCTGCGCATCGCCCTGTCCGCCCTGCTCGACGAGGAACGGGAGCAGTATCTGGACAAGGGCTGACGCGATCCGGAGAAGAAGGGCTGACGCGATCGGGAGGAAGAAGGACTGCCGCGATCCGGAGAAGGCCCTAGCGCACCGGGGCCGCGGGCGACGGAATATCGTGGAGGAGCGGAGGCCGGCCGGCCCCCGCCAGCGCTCCATCCACCGACCACGCACCACGTAAGGACGGGCCCATGACCCGCGTGATCGCCGGTACGGCCGGCGGCCGCCGCCTGGCCGTACCGCCGGGAAACGGCACCCGCCCGACCTCCGACCGGGCCCGCGAGGGCATGTTCTCCACCTGGGAGTCGCTCGACGGACCGCTGGCCGGCGCCCGGGTGCTCGACCTCTACGGCGGTTCCGGCGCGGTCGGCCTGGAGGCCCTCTCCCGTGGCGCCGCGCATGTGCTGCTGGTCGAGGCCGACGCCCGTGCGGTGCGCACCATCCGGGACAACGTCCGCGTGGTCGGCCTGCCCGGCGCCGAGGTACGGCCCGGCAAGGCCGAGCAGATCGCCGCCGCACCGGCCGGGGGCGAGCCGTACGACGTCGTCTTCCTGGACCCGCCGTACGCGGTGACCGACCGGGAGCTGTGCGAGATCCTGATCACACTCCGTGCCCAGGGGTGGCTGGCCGAGCAGGCACTCGTCACCGTGGAACGGAGCACCCGAGGCGGCACGTTCCCCTGGCCGGACGGTTTTGAAGCGATCAAGGCCCGTCGCTACGGCGAAGGGACGCTTTGGTACGGTCGCGCCGCTTCGACGTCCGCCGAAACGACGTCAACAAGCGTGTCATGACCGGACCGGAGAGCGAGGAACCGAAGTTGCGCCGCGCCGTCTGCCCGGGGTCGTTCGACCCCATCACCAACGGGCACCTGGACATCATCGCCCGTGCCTCCAAGCTGTACGACGTCGTCCATGTCGCCGTGATGATCAACCAGTCCAAGAAGGGCCTGTTCACGGTCGAGGAGCGGATGGACCTGATCCGCCGCGCCACCGCCGGGTACGGCAACGTCGAGGTCGAGTCCTTCCACGGGCTGCTGGTGGATTTCTGCAAGGAACGCGACATCCCCGCGATCGTCAAGGGCCTGCGGGCCGTCAGCGACTTCGACTACGAGTTGCAGATGGCCCAGATGAACAACGGCCTCTCCGGCGTGGAGACCCTCTTCGTCCCCACCAACCCCACCTACAGCTTCCTCTCCTCCAGCCTGGTGAAGGAGGTCGCCGCCTGGGGCGGAGACGTCTCCCACCTGGTCCCGCCGTGCGTCCTCGAAGTCCTCACCGAGCGCCTGCGCGAGAAGGGCTGACCGCACACCCGGCACACCGGCGTCCACCGCCCCCGCCTGACGTCACGTCAGTTGGTGTCGGACGGAGGGTCCGTGGACGTACAGTCGTCCCGTTCCGTCGTTCCAACCCTCAGAGAGTGGCGAGTCCAAGGTGGACGTGCAGAAGAAGCTCGACGACATCGTCGCGACCGTCGCCGGCGCCCGGTCCATGCCCATGTCGGCCTCGTGCGTGATCAACCGCACCGAGCTGCTCGCCATGCTGGAGGAGGTCCGCGAGGCGCTGCCCGGCTCCCTCGCGCAGGCGCGGGAGCTGCTCGGCGGGCGGGAGCGGATGGTCGAGGAGGCGCGGGCCGAGGCGGAGCGGATCATCGAGTCCGCGCACGCCCAGCGCGGTTCGCTGATCTCCGACACCGAGGTCGCCCGCCAGTCCCAGGACGAGGCGGACCGGATCCTCGCCGAGGCCCGCCGGGAGGCGGAGGAGATCCGCGCCGAGGCCGACGACTACGTCGACAGCAAGCTCGCCAACTTCGAGGTCGTCCTCACCAAGACCATCGGATCCGTCGACCGCGGCCGCGAGAAGCTGCTCGGCCGCGGACCCGGGTTCGACGAGGCCGGGCACGGCGAGGACGCGGACGCCGAGGCCCCCGAGCGCAGCGCCGACCCGGAGGTCCTCAGGCAGCGTGCCGACGCGTATGTGGACGCCAAGTTCGGCGCCTTCCACGCCGTGCTGGCCAAGACGCTGGAGGCGGTCGGCCGGGGCCGGGACAAGCTCCAGGGGGCCCGGGCGATCGACGACCTCGCGGCCCATATGGCGGCGGCCGGCGAGCCGCAGTCCGGACACCGGCCGCAGGCGGACGCCGAGTACCTCGCCGAGCTGGCGGGCATCGGCGCCGGCCAGGACTCCCCGGCGCCCGCCGCGCCGGACCGGCACCGGCAGGCCGGGCCCCAGGACCACCAGCAGCCCCTCCAGGACCCGCAGCAGGCACAGCAGGGCTACTACGCCGACCCGGGCGGCTACCCGCAGCAGGACGTCTACGGCTACCAGCAGACCCCGTACACCCAGCAGCACCAGGACCCGTACGGCTACGACTGGCAGTCGCAGGCCCCGCAGCAGGGCTACGACCCGAACGCCTACCCCGGGCAGCAGGTGCCCCAGCAGGGCGGGCACGCCCACCCCGCGCAGCCCGGCGCGCTGGACGAGACCAGCCTCTTCGACACCAGCATGATCAACCTGGATCAGCTGCGGCAGTACGAGGAGGGCCGGCGCCCGTAAGGTGCCGGGTGAAGGCGCCGGGTGCCGGTGAACGGCCCGCCGCGCGGTACCGGGCAGCGGCCGGGTACGCCCGGTGCGGATTGGGCCTATCGGGGCCCGTCCAGTATCCTGGCTCTTCGGTCGCGCGTATTCTCGCGATCTCTGCTGCCCGAATCCCACAGGTGTCCGCACCGGCGGTGTACGGGCGGCGCGACGACCCCGTAGAAAGCAGGAAGCCATCAACGCCCGCCTCGACCACCGTTCCCCTCTCGTGTTCGACACACGTGAGCTGGGCCGGCGGCCCGGTGCGCTCAAGCGGCTCTCCCGCTCCGCCGAGGCCCCCCGGGACCTCGGCAACGAGGTCATCGGAGTGCCCGAGGGCGCCCCGATCGAGCTCGACCTCCGCCTGGAATCGGTGATGGACGGGGTGCTTGTCACAGGCACCGCCCGTGCAACGGTCAAGGGGGAGTGCGTAAGGTGTCTGGAGCCGCTGGAGCGAGAGCTCGACAGCGACTTCCAGGAGTTGTTCGCCTACCCCGACGCCGACACCCGCGCCCACGACAAGGACGCCGGTGACGACGCCGAGGACGAGGAGGACACCCTCTTCCTCGAGGACGACCTGTTCGACCTCGAACCCGTGCTGCGTGACGCGGTGGTGCTCGCACTGCCGATGCAGCCGGTGTGCCAGGAAGACTGCCCGGGCCTGTGCTCCGACTGCGGAGCGCGGCTGGCGGACGACCCGGACCACCACCATGACGCCGTCGACATCCGTTGGGCGGCACTGCAGGGACTCGCCGAGACCGTCAAGGACGGCGAGAAGGACAACGCACCCCGCGACGGCGGGGATGAACCTCAGGAGAAGTAGCCGTGGCTGTTCCGAAGCGGAAGATGTCGCGCAGCAACACGCGCCACCGCCGGTCGCAGTGGAAGGCTGCGGTCCCGAACCTGGTGGCGTGCGAGCGCTGCCACGAGCCGAAGCAGCAGCACATCGCGTGCCCCGCTTGCGGCACCTACAACAAGCGCCAGGTCCTCGAGGTCTGAGCGGCTGGTGACAGGCTCTATGTCAGACGCCACATCGACTCCCCGCACCCGCGGGGATGACCCGACTCCGGCGGACACGGCCTCGTCTCTCACGCTTCTGGAAGGGCGGCTCGGGTACAAGCTCGAGTCCGCCCTTCTGGTGCGTGCGCTGACGCACCGCTCGTACGCGTACGAGAACGGCGGTCTGCCCACCAACGAGCGGCTGGAATTCCTCGGGGATTCGGTGCTCGGCCTGGTGGTCACCGACACGCTGTACCGGACCCACCCCGACCTGCCGGAAGGCCAGCTGGCCAAACTGCGGGCCGCGGTGGTCAACTCGCGCGCGCTGGCCGAGGTGGGGCGCGGCCTCGACCTCGGTGCCTTCATCCGTCTCGGCCGGGGCGAAGAGGGCACGGGGGGCCGGGACAAGGCCTCCATCCTCGCCGACACCCTTGAAGCGGTGATCGGCGCGGTCTACCTCGACCAGGGCCTCGACGCGGCCGGCGAGCTGGTACACCGGCTCTTCGACCCGCTGATCGAGAAGTCCGCGGGCCTGGGCGCCGGCCTGGACTGGAAGACCAGCCTCCAGGAACTCACCGCGACCGAAGGTCTCGGTGTCCCGGAGTACCTGGTCAGCGAGACCGGCCCGGACCACGAGAAGACCTTTACTGCTGCCGCCCGCGTCGGTGGTGTCTCGTACGGCACCGGCACCGGCCGCAGCAAGAAGGAAGCCGAGCAGCAGGCGGCGGAGTCCGCGTGGCGCGCCATCCGCGCCGCGGCGGACGAGGCGGCCGAGGCGGCAGCTTCCGGCGACGGTCCGTCGCCCGGCGGCAAGGGCTCGGCTCCTGCCCCCGGCGGCACCCCGCCGTCGAGCTGAAACACCGCTTCTGACCCCGTACGGGGCGGCCGCGCGCCGCGTCGTACGGGGTCAGAAGTCTTTCCCGCACCCTGTCCGTCCCCGTTACCGTCATCCCGCTGTCCCGCTGTCCCGCTGTCCCGCTGTCCCAAGGAGCGTTCCGTGCCCGAGCTGCCCGAGGTCGAGGTCGTCCGCCGTGGGCTGGAGCGCTGGGTCAGCGGCCGGACGATCGCCGACGTCGAGGTGTGCCACCCGCGTGCGATCCGCCGGCACACGGCCGGTGCCGCCGACTTCGCGGCCCGGCTCCGGGGCCTGCGCCTGGGCGCGGCCCGCCGGCGCGGCAAGTACCTCTGGCTTCCGGTGACCGGCGGCGGCCCGGCCGCGCAGACCGCCGCCGAAGGCATCGCCCCGATCGTCACGCCCTCGGTCACCCATGGCCTGGCGGTCCTCGCCCACCTCGGGATGAGCGGCCAGCTGCTGGTCCAGCCGCAGGACGCCCCCGACGAGAAGCACCTGCGTATCCGCATCCGGTTCGCCGATACGGTGACACCGGCCCCCGCCGGGGCGGAGGGCACCGAACTCCGCTTCGTCGACCAGCGGACCTTCGGCGGCCTCTCGCTGCACGACACCGTGCCCGGCGACCCCGACCAGCTGCCCGACGCCATCGCGCACATCGCCCGCGACCCGCTCGACCCGGCCTTCGACGACGCCGCCTTCCACACCGCGCTGCGCCGCCGCCGGACCACCGTCAAGCGGGCGCTGCTCGACCAGACGCTGATCAGCGGCGTCGGCAACATCTACGCCGATGAGGCGCTGTGGCGCAGCAGGCTGCACTACGACCGGCCGACCGCCACCCTCACCCGCCCGCGCACCGCCGAGCTGCTCGGCCACGTACGGGACGTGATGAACGCCGCGCTCGCCGTCGGCGGCACCAGCTTCGACAGCCTTTACGTCAACGTCAACGGCGAGTCCGGCTACTTCGACCGCTCCCTGGACGCCTATGGCCGCGAGGACGAACCCTGCCGCCGCTGCGGTGCCCCCATCCGCCGCCGTCCGTGGATGAACCGCTCCAGCTACTTCTGCCCCCGCTGCCAGCGCCCGCCACGGGCCTGACCGGCCCCGGCTCAGAAGCCGAATTCCTGGGTCCACCAGGGGCCGCCCGGGCCGAAGCGGGCGCCGACGCCGAGCGTGCGGTACTCGCAGTTGAGGATGTTGGCGCGGTGGCCGGGGCTGTCCAGCCACGTCTCCATAACGGCTTCGGCGTCGGCCTGGCCGCGGGCGAGGTTCTCCCCGCCGAGGTTGTCGATGCCCAGGTCGCGGGCGCGGTCCCAGGGGGTGTCGCCGTCCGGGTCGGTGTGCCCGAAGAAGCCGCGCCGCGCCATGTCGTCACTGAACCGCTGGGCGAGCGCGCCCAGTTTCCGGTCCGCGGTCACCGGGGAGCAGCCGGCCCGGGCGCGCTCCTGATTGACCAGGGCCAGCACCCGTTCCGCGGCGGACGGCGGGGCGTCCGGGGGCTCCGGGGGCTCCGGGGGCTCCGTGATCTCCGGCGGGGACGCGGTGGGGGCCGGGGCGGCGGAGGACGGGCGCCCGGTGGGCTCGGCGGTGCGCTGCGAACCGGGCTGTGCGGCGGGGGATTTGGCGGTCCGGCCGGGCGAGGGGGACGTCGAGGGCGTCATGGGGGCGGACGGGCGGGCGGAGTCCGGGGCGGTGCGGCGGCGGGTGTCCCGGCCCGGCTCTTCGGGGGCGCCGTCGGCGGGCGTGGCGGAGCGGCCTCCCAGCGGCGCGGTCGTCCCCGGCAGGGCGCCGGTGCGGACGCGCTCGTGGTCGTCGCCCGTCCCGCCGTCGAACCGGCCGTCGCCCGGGATCAGTCCGGACGCCACCGCCACGGCCCCCATCGCCACCGCCGCGGAGGCGCCGAGCAGCCCGGTGCGCAGCGGCGCCGCGCCATGGCCACGCGCCGCGCGGTGGGAGCGGGGCCGGGCCGTGGCGGCCGGCGCCCCGGTCCGCGTTCCCGTCGGAGCGTCAGAAAGCCCCGCGCCAGGGGCTGCGGGCGCATGCGGGGCGGAGCGTCGATGGCGGCCCATCCGCGGTCGTCCTTCCCCCGGCGCACGCACCGGCTCCCCTGCGGCGGCTCCCGCCGCACAGTCTTCCTCGGCGTCAGCACGGCTCACCCGAAAGGGTGAGGCGCTGTCGCGGGACTGTACGCCATGACGCGAGGGGGCGACGTGCTCACTGGGCAATTGGCCGGTTAACGTGCACACATGAACGAAGATGTCCGTGTGACCGCATGGGTGCGGGGTCGGGTCCAAGGCGTCGGCTTCCGCTGGTTCACCCGCGCCAACGCCCTGCGGATCGGTGAACTCGCAGGCTTCGCGGTCAATCTCGGCGACGGCCGCGTCCAGGTGGTCGCCGAGGGCCCCAAGGACCGGTGCGATCAGTTGCTGGAGTGGCTGCGGACCGGAGACACGCCCGGGCGGGTCGACGGAGTCACTGAGATCTGGGACACGCCCCGGGGCGGCTACGACGGCTTCGAGATCCGCTGATACCGGCTCCGGGAGCGCTCTTCCCGGCCGTTACCGGCGGTCCCGGCGGTGCGACTTCGTCAGCTGCTTACGGGAGATAAGGCCTGGTGGTTGCCAACTCGGCCGACCCGTGCAAGGCTGCCGCTGTACGGATGATCTCCACGCCCCCGCGGGACCTTTCTGGAGAGTCGGCGCCGCGCCGTGACGGCCGCGCACTCTCAGGCGCCCGAGGATACGGGGCGTGATCGTGTTGACCGTCAAACCGTTTGGTGAGACTCTGGAATCCCCGCGCACCTTAGCTGTTTGGCATCGAGTACACCACAGAGAATGACAAGCCGCGGGTGCGAATCCCTCACGACCCACACCGCATCGGTCGGTCACTCATTGTGGAGGACCATCCATCATGGCAAAGGCGCTTCTCGGTTACGTCGGCGGCTCCGACCCCCGAGTCCTCTCCGAGATGCGGCGGCTCCAGCAGCGCGTTCAAGACCTTGAATCCGAACTGATCCGGATGCAGGCCGAGAACGACATGCTGTCCGCTGCCGCACGTCGCGACGAGTCGGTGCTCGACATCGACGTACCCCAGGCGGAGCCCGCGCTCACCTGACCTCGCTCCAGGGCCGGTGGGGCTGCTCGCCAGCCGCTTGAGGCACCGCTCTCTTCAAGATTTTAAAGGGACGCTCCGGCGTCCCTTCGTCGTATCCGGGTCGTCCCACCGTATCCGGGCCGTCGTATCCGGAGCTCTTCGATTTCCGGTACGTATTCCGATCCGAATGCCGCTTCAGCCGGGCCGTCCCTTCCTTACCGGATGGTGTGCCCTGCCCTTTCCCCGGTGAAACCGAAAACGAACGGCCCCCTGCACCCGGGCCCCGTACCGGGCCGCGGGGCCGGTCCGGAATGTTGGGATCGTCCTCCCGGGAGCGGCCGGTAGAGTCGCACGGCGTGCACCTCAAGAGTCTGACCCTGCGGGGCTTCAAGTCCTTCGCCTCCGCCACGACGCTGCGCTTCGAACCGGGCATCACCTGCGTCGTGGGCCCCAACGGATCCGGCAAGTCCAATGTCGTGGACGCGCTGTCCTGGGTCATGGGCGAGCAGGGCGCCAAGTCGCTGCGCGGCGGGAAGATGGAGGACGTCATCTTCGCCGGGACGACCGGGCGGCCGCCGCTCGGCCGCGCCGAGGTCTCGCTCACCATCGACAACTCCGACGGTGCGCTGCCCATCGAGTACGCCGAAGTCACCCTCACCCGGATCATGTTCCGCAACGGCGGAAGTGAATACCAGATCAACGGGGACACCTGCCGGCTCCTCGATATCCAGGAACTGCTCTCCGATTCCGGAATCGGCCGGGAGATGCATGTCATCGTCGGCCAGGGCCAGCTGGACTCCGTGCTGCACGCCGACCCGATGGGCCGCCGCGCCTTCATCGAGGAGGCGGCCGGCGTCCTCAAGCACCGTAAGCGCAAGGAGAAGGCGCTGCGGAAGCTGGACGCGATGAAGGCGAACCTCGCCCGCGTCCAGGACCTCACCGACGAGCTGCGGCGCCAGCTCAAGCCGCTGGGCCGGCAGGCCGCGGTGGCCCGGCGCGCCGCCGTCATCCAGGCCGATCTGCGCGACGCCCGGCTGCGGCTGCTCGCCGACGACCTGGTCGCCCTGCGCGAGGCGCTGCGGGCCGAAATCGCCGACGAGGCGGCGCTCAAGGAGCGCAAGCAGACCGCCGAGGAGCGGCTGCGCACCGCCCAGCGGCGGGAGGCCGCGCTGGAAGAGGAGGTGCGCACGCTCACGCCGCGGGTGGAGCGCGCCCAGCAGACCTGGTACGAGCTGTCGCAGCTGGCCGAGCGGGTGCGCGGCACGGTCTCGCTGGCCGAGGCCCGGGTCCGCAGCGCCGCGGCGGCCCCGCCGGACGAGCGGCAGGGGCGCGACCCGGACGACATGGAGCGCGAGGCGGCCCGCATCCGTCAGCAGGAGGCGGAGTTGACGGCCGCGCTGGAGGCGGCGCGCCGGGCGCTGGAGGACACCGTCGAGCACCGCGCCGGGCTGGAGCGGCAGTTGGCCGAGGAGGAGCGCCGGCTGCGGGACGCCGCCCGGGCCATCGCCGACCGGCGCGAGGGCCTGGCCCGGCTCGGCGGACAGGTCACCGCCGCGCACGGCCGGGCCGCGTCCGCCCGGGCGGAGATCGGCCGGCTCGCCGAGGCCAGGGACGGCGCCCGGAGCCGCGCGGCCGCCGCCCAGGAGGCGTACGAGCAGCTCAAGGCCGAGGTCGACGGGCTGGCGGCGGACGACGAGGAGGCCGCGGAGCGGCACGAGGCGGCCCGCCGGGACCTGGCCGGGGCGGAGGCCGCGCTGACCGCCGCGCGGGAGGCGCTGACCACGGCCGAGCGCCGGCGGGCCGCGACCGCCGCCCGGCACGACGCCCTGGCGCTCGGACTGCGCCGCAAGGACGGCACCGGGGCCCTGCTCGCCGCGGCCGACCAGCTGAGCGGGCTGCTCGGGCCGGCCGCCGAACTGCTGACCGTCGCCCCCGGCTTCGAGATCCCGGTGGCCGCCGCCCTCGGCGCGGCGGCGGACGCGGTCGCCGTCACCGGTCCGGCGACCGCCGCCGACGCCATCCGGCTGCTGCGCAAGCAGGACGCCGGGCGGGCCGCGATGGTGCTGGCGCCCCGGCAGGCGGGCGACGACCGGGACCCGGGCCGCTCCGCGCCGGAGGCGGACGCGGCGGGAGGCACCGGCCCGGCGCCCGGCGTGCCCCGGATCCCCGGGCCCCGCTCCGCGCCCGTACCGGCCGCCGAACTGGTCCGGGGACCGGCCGCGTTGACCGCCGCGGTGGCCCGGCTGCTGCGCGACATCGTGGTGGTCGGGACGCTGGAGGACGCCGAGGACCTGGTGGCCGCGCGGCCCGGGCTGACCGCCGTGACCGGCGAGGGCGATCTGCTCGGGGCGCACTTCGCCCAGGGCGGTTCGCCCGGCGCACCGAGTCTGCTGGAGGTCCAGGCGTCGGTCGACGAGGCGGCGGCCGAGCTGGCGGAGCTGGCCGCACAGTGCGACCGGCTGGCCGAGGCACAGCGGACCGCGGCCGGGCGGCGTACGGAGTGTGCCGCGCTGGTCGAGGAGTTGGCCGAGCGGCGCCGGGCCGCGGACCGCGAGCAGTCGAAGGTCGCCGGGGACCTGGGCCGGCTCGCCGGGCAGGCGCGGGCGGCCGCGGGCGAGGCGGAGCGTTCCGCCGCGGCGGCCGCCAGGGCCGAGGAGGCGCTGGAACGGGCCACCGAGGAGGCCGAGGAGCTGGCCGGGCGGCTGGCGGCGGCCCAGGAGGACGCCGGCGCCGCCGAGGAGGAGCCCGACACCTCGGTACGGGACCGGCTGGCGGCCGACGGGGCCAACGCCCGGCAGACCGAGATGGAGGCCCGGCTCCAGGCGCGTACCCACGAGGAGCGGGTGAAGGCGCTGGCCGGGCGGGCGGACGCACTGGACCGGGGGGCGCGCAACGAGCGGGAGGCGCGGGCGCGGGCCGAGCAGCGGCGGGCCCGGCTGCGGCACGAGGCGGCGGTGGCCCGGGCGGTCGCCTCCGGTGCCCGGCAGCTGCTGGCGCACATCGAGGTGTCGGTCGTCCGGGCCGAGGAGGAGCGCGCCGCCGCGGAGCGGGCCAGGGCCGGGCGGGAGCAGGCGCTGGCGGCCGAGCGCACCGCGGCCCGGGAGCTGAAGTCCGAGCTGGACAAGCTGACGGACTCGGTGCACCGGGGTGAGGTGCTCGGCGCGGAGAAGCGGCTGCGGATCGAGCAGTTGGAGAACCGGGCGCTGGAGGAGCTGGGGGTGGAGCCGGCCGTGCTGGTGGCCGAGTACGGCCCCGATCAGCCTGTACCCCCGTCGTCGCCGGCGGACGGCGAGACGCCGCCGGAGCCGGAGCGGGACGGCGGCGGCCCCGCGGGCGGCCCTCCGGGCGGGGCGCCGGTGCCCTTCGTACGGGCCGAGCAGGAGCAGCGGCTCAAGGCGGCCGAGCGGGCGTATCAGCGGCTCGGGAAGGTGAACCCCCTGGCGCTGGAGGAGTTCGCGGCGCTGGAGGAGCGGCACCAGTTCCTCAGCGAACAACTTGAAGACTTGAAGAAGACCCGGGCGGATCTGCTGCGGGTGGTCAAGGAGGTCGACGAGCGGGTCGAGCAGGTCTTCACCGAGGCGTACCACGACACCGCGCGGGAGTTCGAGGGCGTCTTCGCGCGGCTCTTCCCGGGCGGCGAGGGGCGGCTGGTCCTGACCGACCCGGACGACATGCTGGCGACCGGGGTCGATGTGGAGGCGCGCCCGCCGGGCAAGAAGGTCAAGCGGCTCTCCCTGCTCTCGGGCGGGGAGCGCTCGCTGACCGCGGTGGCGCTGCTGGTCTCCATCTTCAAGGCGCGGCCCAGCCCGTTCTATGTGATGGACGAGGTCGAGGCGGCGCTGGACGACACCAATCTGCAGCGGCTGATCCGCATCATGGAGGAGCTGCAGGAGGCCTCCCAGCTGATCGTGATCACGCATCAGAAGCGCACGATGGAGGTCGCCGACGCGCTCTACGGGGTGTCGATGCAGGGCGACGGCGTCTCGAAGGTGATCAGCCAGCGGCTGCGCTGAATTCCTCCGCCGGCCCTTTCGCCCGCGCACTTTCCCGGGCGTCCGGCCGCCTTCGCCTTCTTCGGTCGCACGGAGTACCCGACAGATCGTCAGTTCCGTATCGCTTCATTACTTGAAAGAACGACCGTAAGGCGCGGGGGAAAACGAATTCATCACACCCTATTGACTTCGAAACTTGAAGGCATAGTCTCTGCAACGTTGCTTTTACCTTCAAGTGGTCGGTACCCCCCACCTGTGCACCACTGGAAGGGCCAGCCCCCGACGCCCGGCAGCGCAGCCGGGCCACTGGAGTTCACGTTGACCAGCACCGCGCAGCCGACGGTTCCGGAAGGCCGCAAGGCCCATCCCGATCACCTCGGCCATGTCATCTTCATCACCGCGGCTGCCGCGATGGGCGGCTTCCTCTTCGGATACGACAGCTCCGTCATCAACGGCGCAGTCGAGGCGATCCGCAGCCGTTACGACGTCGGATCCGCCGTACTCGCCCAGGTCATCGCCGTCGCGCTGATCGGCTGCGCCATCGGCGCCGCCACCGCCGGCCGGATCGCCGACCGGATCGGCCGGATCCGTGTGATGCAGATCGCGGCGGTGCTCTTCACCATCAGCGCGGTCGGCTCGGCCGTGCCGTTCGCCCTGTGGGACCTGGCCTTCTGGCGGATCGTCGGCGGCTTCGCGATCGGTATGGCCTCGGTCATCGGCCCGGCCTACATCGCCGAGGTCTCGCCGCCCGCCTACCGTGGCCGGCTCGGCTCCTTCCAGCAGGCCGCGATCGTCATCGGCATCGCCGTCTCCCAGCTCGTCAACTGGGGCATCCTCAACCTCGCCGACGGCGACCAGCGCGGCACCCTCGCCGGGCTGGAGGCCTGGCAGTGGATGCTCGGCGTGATGGTCGTCCCGGCCGTGCTCTACGGTCTGCTCTCCTTCGCGATCCCCGAGTCGCCGCGCTACCTCATCTCCGTCGGCAAGGTGTCCCGTGCCAAGGAGGTGCTCGCCGAGGTCGAGGGCCACACCGTCGACCTCGACACCCGGGTCACCGAGATCCAGGACGCGATGCGCCGCGAGCACAAGTCGACGTTCAAGGACCTCCTCGGCGGCAAGCTGGGCTTCATGCCGATCGTCTGGGTCGGTATCGGACTGTCGGTCTTCCAGCAGCTGGTCGGCATCAACGTCGCGTTCTACTACTCGTCCACGCTGTGGCAGTCCGTCGGGATCAACCCCGCGAGCTCGTTCTTCTACAGCTTCACCACGTCGATCATCAACATCGTCGGCACCGTGATCGCCATGATCTTCGTGGACCGGATCGGCCGCCGCCCGCTGGCCCTGATCGGCTCCGCCGGTATGGCCCTCGCGCTCGGCCTGGAGGCCTGGGCCTTCTCCGCCAAGACCGCGGCCGGCACCCTGCCCTCCCTCGAAGGCACCGTGGCCCTGATCGCCGCCCATGGCTTCGTCCTCTTCTTCGCGCTCTCCTGGGGCGTCGTGGTCTGGGTCTTCCTCGGCGAGATGTTCCCGAACAAGATCCGCGCCGCCGCGCTGGGCGTCGCCGCCTCCGCGCAGTGGATCGCCAACTGGGCCATCACGGCCAGCTTCCCGAGCCTGGCCGAATGGAACCTCTCGGGTACCTACGTGATCTACATGATCTTCGCCCTGCTCTCGATCCCCTTCGTGCTCAAGTACGTGAAGGAGACCAAGGGCAAGGCGTTGGAGGAGATGGGCTAACCACCCCCCGCCAGCCCTTCTCCTCAGTACTGGCACTGCCCCGGCTCGTCCACCGAGCCGGGGCAGTGGCTTTGTCCTGCTCTTTCGCTCACGGACGGCCGCCCGCCGTACGGAACGTCCGCCGGTAGCCCGCCGGGGTCGTGCCCAGCGCCCGCTGGAAGCGGCGGCGCAGGTTCGTCGCCGAGGACAGACCGACGCGCACGGCGATCGCCTCGACCGGCAGATCGGTCTCCTCCAGCAGGGTCCGGGCCGCGTCGATCCGCCGCCCCAGCAGCCACTGGCCGGGACTGGTGCCGAGCTGGTCGGCGAACCGGCGGGCCAGGGTCCGCTCGGAGACCCGCAGGTGGCCGGCCATGGCCTCGACGGACACCGGCTCGGGCAGCCGGCCCGACACCCACTCCAGCAGCGGGGCCAGCGACTGGTCCATGGCCCGCGCGGGGCCGACCGGGTCCGCCGGAGGCGGTGCCGCGTACTGGGCCTGGCCGCCCTCGCGGTGCGGCGGCATGACCATGTGCCGGGCGACCCTGGCCGCGTGGGCCGCGCCGTGGTCGGTGCGTACGAGGTGCAGACACAGGTCCACCCCGGCTGCCGCTCCCGCGCTCGTGGCCACGTCGCCGTGGTCGATGTAGAGCACCCCCGGGTCGACCCGCACCCGGGGGAAACGCGCCGCCAGCCCGGCCGCCCGCGCCCAGTGGGTGGTCGCCCGGCGGCCGTCGAGCAGGCCGGTCTGCGCCAGGGCGAAGACGCCGGAGCAGAGGGTGACCAGGCGGGCGCCGTTGCCGTGCGCGGCGAGCAGGGCCTCGCGTACGGCGGGGCTCAGCGGCTCGTCCGGCGGGATCCAGCCCGGGATGACGACCGTGTCCGCCGACGCCAGCGCGGACAGCCCCTCGGCGACCAGCATGTCGTAACCGGCCGTCGTCCGTACCGGGCCCGGGACCTCCGTACACACGGTGAAGTCGTAGAGGGAGGGCAGGCCGGCGCGGCGGGTGCCGAAGACCTCGACGGCACAGCCGAGTTCGAAGGGCCCCTGGGGCGGGTGGACCAGCGCCACCACCCGGTGCGGCGGTCCACCGCCGTCCCCGCCGGGGCGCCCCGCGTCCCCGGCACCGGCCGCATCCCCGCCTTCCCTGCCCTCCACGCCCTCCATGGCAGGAAAGTACCCCAGCACGTCATTTCTGACACTGGAGGGGCCGGTGTCCGCACGGCGAGGCTGGGGCCATGACCCAGCACAGCACTGAGCAGTACGACAACCAGCGGAGCACGCCGCACCGCACGCCGGCCGGCGGTCAGGAGATGGCCGGCTACGTGTGGTCCGACGTGGCCGACGCACCGGTGAACGAGCTCTTCCCCGGCGTCCGGATCCGTCCCCTGTGGACGGGGGAGAACGGGGCCAGGGCCCAGGTACTGGAGATCGACCCGGGCGGTGGCTGGGAGCGGATCGACGTGCACGAGCCCGGGCCGGAGGAGGTCTTCGTCGTCTCGGGCACGTTCAACGACGGCTTCGGGGACCATCCGGCGGGTTCGTTCCTGCACGCGCCCGCGGGCTCCTGGCACATTCCGCGGTCGGAGACCGGCTGCACGCTCTTCGTGTTCTACCCCGAGGGCTGACGGGCGCCCGGTCCCGCGGGGGCCGGGGTGCGCCGAACGTTCCCCGGGGGGCCGGGGATGCAGAACGTCCCCTTCGCCAGGCAGGCGGCGAAGGGGACGTTCGGCTGATGCGGCGCCGGATCGCGGGGGGGGGAAGCGATCCGGCGCCCCATCGGCCGGGGCCGGGCGGTGACTGCGGGTGTCAGCCCACCTCGGCCGGCCGGCGGTCGGTGTGCGGCGCGTCCGCGGCCGCCGGCTCCGTCTCCCGGGGCTTCGGCAGGACGGCGAAGATCACCGCGGAGAGGGCGATCGTGGCCGCCCAGCCCAGACCGTGCTCGCCGATCCAGGTGGTGGCCAGCGGGCCGGTGAACCACTGGACCTTGGTGAAGCACAGGCCCGCGATCAGCGCCACGGACCAGGCGGTCATGGCCTGCCAGCAGAAGCCGCCGGTGTACCAGTAGCGGCTGGTGCGGCCGGTGTTCATCAGGCTCTCGGCGTCGTACCGGACCGCCAGCTTGCGGCGGCGGGCCATGTCGATGCCGTAGACGCCGATCCAGGCGGAGAAGGAGACCGCGAGGAGCGTCAGGAAGGTGATGAACTGGCCGATGAAGTCCTTGGCCACCAGCATCATGAACAGGCCGCCGACCAGGCTGATCACCGCGTTCACGCTGACCGCCAGGGCGCGCGGCAGCTTGACGCCCATGGTCTGGGCGGTGAAGCCCGCGGAGTACATCGACAGGCTGTTGATCAGCATCATGCCGATCAGCGCGGTGATCAGGTACGGAATGGCGATCGCGCGCGGCAGGGCCTGGCCGAGGAACGACATCGGGTCGGTGTTCTGGTTGGCCAGCTCCGGGTTGGAGACGGCCATCACACCGCCCATGAGCACCATCGGGACCAGCACCAGGGCCGCACCGGAGATGGTGGTCCCGACGATCTTCTTGCCGGAGGCGGCGTGCGGGAGGTAGCGCGCGAAGTCCGGGCCGGTGGGGACCCAGCTGATACCGCCGGCGGCGATGGTGCCGATCCCCGCGATCATCAGGGCCGCGCTGCCCGGCGACTTGTGGAGGATGTCACTCCACGGCATCTCGACGACCAGATAGCCGAGCACCACCACGCTGATCGCGCTGAAGAGGTACGTGGAGTACTTGTTGCACACGTTCAGCGCCTTGCGGCCCATCCCGCTCACCAGGAACGTGCAGGCGACGAAGGCCAGCAGGGTGATGACGATCAGGACGTTGTTGGCCTTGATGCCGAAGACCAGGTTCAGCACGGTCAGGATCGCGTACGCGCCAGTGACCGCGTTGATCGTCTCCCAGCCGAAACGGGCCACCCACAGGATCGCGCCGGGGAAGTAGTTGCCGCGCACGCCGAAGGCCGCGCGGGAGAGCATCGCGCCCGGAGCGCCGCCCCACTTACCGGAGACCGACAGCACGCCGACCATACCGAAGGAGACGGTGGACGCGATGGCGGCCACCACCAGCACCTGCCACAGGTTCAGGCTGTTGTTGATCACCAGCGAGGCTCCCATGGTGAGCAACAACACGCTGATGTTGGCGGCGACCCAGGTGGGGAAGAGCTCGCGGACGCGGCCCCGGCGCTCGTGATCGGGAACGGGCTCGATGCCGCGGGTCTCGACGGCGCCGTCGGTTACGGGAGTGGACGCGGACGTGGTGCTGGTGCCCATGGTGCAGATGTCTCCGTGCGGGGATCTGGGGCACCCCCGGGGGAGGAGGTGCAGGCAGCGGCTCTGGTGCCTGGCCAGAAATCGACTGCCAGGACTCTACGCGCGTTGCGCGGCCGTAGACCATCGTACTTTGATCCAACTTCTCCCTCTGCGCCGTGTTGGTTCTTCCGACGTTCCGCTGCGCTTGGCTGCCCTCCCGCGTTGTTGGCTTTCTCGCCGTGGCGCCTGGCGGCGGGCTGTTTTCCGCTGCGCGGGGCTGTACGTCACGGGTGCGCTCCGCAGGACGGCAGTCCGGAGGAGCGGACCCGCGCCCGACAAACCCACGCCCGCCGCTGGGGGTACCTCCCACGCCCTTAAGGCAGTGGGGGAGCCACGGCGAAACGGAAGGTACGGCGCCGCAGACGACAACGGGGGAAGGCAGCCAAGCGCAGCGGAACGCAGCGGTTGGTGATACTGGAGGGGTTATGGAATTCGTCATCCTTGCCGTAGTCATCGCCGTGCTCGCGCTCGGCGCGATCACTGGGCTCGTCGTCAGCGGCCGCAGGAAGAAGCAGCTGCCGCCGTCTCCGCCGGCTGCCCCCAAGCCCTCCGTCACCGCGCCCCCTGCCGAACCGCATGTCGGCGAGGAGGCCGAGACCCCCCGCGACGAGGAACGTCGCACCATCGAGGAAGTCGCGCTGCCCACCGCCGAGGCCCCCGAGGCCCCGGTTGCGGAGGCGCCGGCCGCCGAGCCCGAGGCGCCCGCCGCGCCCGAGATCGAGGTTCCCGAGCCCGCCGCCGGACGGCTGGTCCGGCTGCGTGCGCGGCTCTCCCGCTCGCAGAACACCCTGGGCAAGGGCCTGCTCAACCTGCTCTCCCGCGAGCACCTCGACGAGGAGACGTGGGAGGAGATCGAGGACATCCTGCTCACCGCCGACGTCGGTGTCGCGCCCACCCAGGAGCTGGTCGACCGGCTGCGCGAGCGGGTCAAGGTCCTCGGCACCCGCACCCCCGAGGACCTGCGCGAACTGCTCCGCGAGGAGCTGCTCGCCCTGATCGGCCCGGAATTCGACCGCACCGTGCACACCGCCAACGGCATCGGCAACGGCGGCGACGAGATCCCCGGCGTCGTCATGGTCGTCGGCGTCAACGGCACCGGCAAGACCACCACCACCGGCAAGCTCGCCCGGGTCCTGGTCGCCGACGGCAAGTCCGTGGTCCTCGGTGCCGCCGACACCTTCCGTGCCGCGGCCGCGGACCAGCTGCAGACCTGGGGCGAGCGGGTCGGCGCCCGTACCGTCCGCGGGCCCGAGGGCGGCGACCCGGCGTCGATCGCCTTCGACGCGGTGAAGGAAGGTATCGCCGAGTCCGCCGATGTCGTGCTGATCGACACCGCGGGCCGGCTGCACACCAAGACCGGCCTGATGGACGAGCTGGGCAAGGTCAAGCGGGTCGTCGAGAAGCACGGCCCGGTCGGCGAGGTGCTGCTCGTCCTCGACGCCACCACCGGCCAGAACGGTCTGGTGCAGGCCCGGGTGTTCGCCGAGGTCGTGGACATCACAGGTGTGGTGCTCACCAAGCTCGACGGCACCGCCAAGGGCGGCATCATCATCGCCGTCCAGCGCGAACTGGGTGTCCCGGTCAAGCTGGTCGGCCTGGGCGAGGGCGCGGACGACCTGGCCCCGTTCGAGCCGAAGGCGTTCGTTGACGCCCTTATCGACTGAGCCCCCACCGCCTGCCCCGGCCCCCGGGTACCCGCCTGCGTGCGGGCACCCGGGGGCCGATGTCGTACAAGGGGGCACGCTGAGGCCATGACCTCGCGTATCACCGCGCTGGTCCGCACCGGCGCGCGGGTTCGCCGCCGTCTGCCGGGAGGTGCTGGAGGAGGTCTGCGCCCCCGGGGCGGAGGGCTATGTCCGGGACACCGTGCTGGTCATGGGGCGGTGGGAGATCACGCTCTCCTCGATCACGGTCCCGGGGGGACGTGTGGTGCGGCGCCGAGGACACCGGCCACTCACCGGATCAGGGCGCAGGGCTGACGCTGCGCATCCCGGGAGCCGTCCGGCACCTCGTACCGGACGCCGGGGGCGCGGTGCTGTGGACACACGCCGGCGCTGTCCTCCGTACGCTGCTGGAGCGCGCCGGGTGTACGGGGGCGGCGGCGCCGGAGCGTACGTGGTCAGGCGCACAGGCGCGCGCACATATAGGCGAGGGTGCCCACGACCAGCCGTGCCTGCGGCGGGCGG
>NZ_BBUY01000016.1:109971-134050 GCF_001590865.1 Streptomyces sp. NBRC 110611 | reverse complement strand
GGCGGGCGGCCCGCCGTGTCCAGGGTGGGCGGGCGCAGCCAGCGCATCGGGCCCCGGCCGCCGTGGTCGGACGGGGGTGCGGTGAGGTGGTCGCCCGGGCCCAGCGGGCGCAGGTCGAGCGGGGCGTCGTCCCGGCCCGTCCGGTAGAGCAGGGCGGGGAGCTCGGCGGCCGCGCCCGGCGCGACGAAGAAGAGCGCGCGCCCGGCCGGGGTGGCGGCCACCGGGCCGAGCGGCAGGCCCATCCGCTCCAGGCGCACCAGCGCGTGGCGGCCCGCGGCCTCCGGTACGTCGAGGACGTCGAACGACCGGCCCACCGGGAGGAGTACCGCGGCGCCCGGGGTCTCCGCCCAGACCGCGGCGGCCTTCTCCAGCGTGGCGCCGGCCGGCAGTTCCGTGGCGAAGGCCAGCGGATGGGCGCCGGGGGAGGGGCAGTCGGCGGCGCCGCAGGAACACTCCGTACGGCCGCTGCCGGCGCGCACCGCGCGTGCGCCGGGGACGACGTCCCAGCCCCACAGTCCGGTGTACTCCGCCACCGCCGTGATCTCGGTCGAGCGGCCGCGCCGCCGGGAGGCGGATCGAATCTCCCGGATGCCGCCGATCGTGAAGCCCATGCCCCCTCCAACGGGTGGTGTGTGTCCGTGGTTACGAGTCGGCGGGTTGACGACAGGCGCCGCTCACGCTCCGTCGACGACCCGCGGTGGCGGTGGTGTGAGGTGGTGTGCCGGGGTGGTGCGGTGCACGCCATGAGCCCCCGAGTGCCCTGTTCCGCCCGGCCGTGCGCGACCTGTGTCAAGTCAATCGCGAGACCCGGCCGGGGAGTTCATTCAAAGGGGTGGCGAATGGTGGCGTTTCCGTAATCGCCCTCGCGGGGGGCGTGATCGTAGGATTACTTTCGGTGCACGAACTCTCACGAGGCATCATTCGCACGGTTATGCCGATGGCAACGCACCGGTCGGGAGCAGGCCAAGAGGTGTGCCCGGAATCCGTGATCGGGTAGATGTACCCCGGGCAGGTGCGGCAACGGGCGCCGGTCCGCGGGGGGTTCACGGCGACCGGTGCCGGGCGGGCACCGGGCAGCACACCGAGGCAGCGACCGGGAGGGGCTTCCAGTGGGCGGGAACGGCGGCGGCACCGGCGGCACGGACGCCGTCAAACGGCCCAACGGGCAGTTGGGTTCGTGGTTCATGCGCAGCGGCTGGTCCAAGGGCGAGCTGGCGCGACAGGTCAATCGCCGGGCGCGCCAGATGGGCGCCCATCACATCAGCACCGACACCTCGCGGGTGCGCCGCTGGCTCGACGGCGAGCAGCCCCGCGAGCCCATCCCCCGCATCCTGTCCGAGCTGTTCTCCGAACGCTTCGGCTGTGTCGTCGGCATCGAGGAGCTGGGGCTGCGCCCGGCCCGCCAGTCCCCGTCCGTCTCCGGCGTCGACCTGCCCTGGGCCGGCTCCCAAACGGTCAGTCTGATCAGCGAGTTCTCCCGCAGCGACCTGATGCTGGCGCGCCGCGGCTTCCTCGGCACCTCCCTCGCGCTGGCCGCCGGACCCAGCCTCATCGAGCCGATGCAGCGCTGGCTGGTGCCGGTGCCGGCGGGCCGGGGCGGCCCGGAGGAGCCCGACCGCGTCCGGCGGCACACCCGGCTCTCCAAGCCCGAGCTGGACCTCCTGGAGTCGACGACCGCGATGTTCCGCCAGTGGGACGCCCAGTGCGGCGGCGGGCTGCGGCGCAAGGCGGTCGTCGGCCAGCTCCACGAGGTCACCGACCTCCTCCAGGAGTCGCACCCGCCGGAGGTCTCCCGGCGGCTCTTCAAGGTCGCCGCCGAACTCGCCCAGCTCGCTGGCTGGATGAGCTACGACATCGGGCTCCAGCCGACCGCGCAGAAGTACTTCGTGCTGGCGCTGCACGCCTCCAAGGAGGCCGGCGACCGCCCCCTGGGCTCGTACATCCTCTCCAGCATGAGCCGGCAGATGATCCACCTCGGCCGGCCGGACGACGCGCTGGAGCTGATCCACCTCGCCCAGTACGGCGGCCGGGAGACCGCCACCGCCCGCACCCAGGCGATGTTGTATGCGATGGAGGCCCGCGCCTACGCCGGGATGGGCCAGCCCAGCAAGGTCAAGCGGGCCGTCCGGATCGCCGAGGACACCTTCTCCGACATCGCGCCCGGCGAGCCCGAGCCGGACTGGATCCGGTTCTTCTCCGAGGCCGAGCTGAACGCCGAGAACGCCCACTCCTACCGCGACCTCGCCTATGTCGCGGGCCGCAGCCCCACCTACGCCTCGCTCGCCGAGCCGGTCATGGAGCGGGCCGTGGAGCTGTTCGGCAAGGACCCCGAGCACCAGCGGTCCTACGCGCTCAACCTGATCGGGATGGCCACCGTACGGCTGCTCCAGAAGGAGCCGGAGGCCTGCGCCGAGATGGCACAGAAAGCCATCCCGTTCGCCCGGCAGGTGCGCTCGGAGCGGGTCAACACCCGGCTGCGCAAGACCGTGGACACCGCCGCCCGGGAGTTCGGCGGGGTCGCTGAGGTCGGCCGGCTCACCGACGAGCTCGCCCGCCAGCTGCCGGAGACCGCGGCGGGCTGAGGCCCTGAGCCGGCGCCGCGTCCGGTGAACGGGTGAACGGGGGACGACGCCGGAATTCACGGGGGCGTAACACCGGTGGCGGGTTCGTCACCGCGGTGAAACACCGGCAAGGTTTGGCCGAAACCACGCTGCGACAACCTCTTCGCGAAGTCGGCCCACCAGAATCACGCCCGCGCGGGCCGCATCGACGACGAGGAGACGCCGATGCCCCCAGGCATCCTGACGCTCGCAGCAGAGAAGGCGACACTGAGCCCGGCCAACACCGGGTTCATGCTGATCGCGTCCGCACTGGTGATGGTCATGACCCCCGGGCTGGCCTTCTTCTACGGCGGCATGGTGCGGGTCAAGAGCGTGCTCAACATGCTGATGATGAGCTTCATCAGCCTGGGCATCGTCACCGTCCTGTGGGTCCTGTACGGCTTCGGCCTCGCCTTCGGGACCGACCAGGGCGGCTTCATCGGCTGGGACGGGAACTTCGCCGGCCTCAGCGGCATCGGCCTGACCCAGCTGTGGGGCACCAGCACCATCCCCGTCTACGTCTTCGCGGCCTTCCAGCTGATGTTCGCGATCATCACGCCCGCACTGATCAGCGGTGCCCTCGCCGACCGGGTGAAGTTCACCGCCTGGGCGCTGTTCATCGCCCTGTGGGTCACCGTCGTCTACTTCCCCGTCGCCCACTGGGTGTGGGGCGAGGGCGGCTGGCTCTTCGAGCTGGAGGTCATCGACTTCGCCGGCGGGACGGCCGTCCACATCAACGCCGGCGCGGCGGCCCTCGGCGTGCTCCTCGTCGTCGGCAAGCGCATCGGCTTCAAGAAGGACCCGATGCGGCCGCACAGCCTCCCCCTGGTGATGCTCGGCGCCGGACTGCTGTGGTTCGGCTGGTTCGGCTTCAACGCCGGCTCCTGGCTCGGCAACGACGACGGCGTCGGCGCGGTCGCCTTCGTCAACACCCAGGCCGCCACCGCCGCCGCGATGCTCGGCTGGCTGGCGTACGAGAAGCTCCGGCACGGCTCGTTCACCACACTCGGCGCGGCCTCCGGCGCGGTCGCCGGACTGGTCGCCATCACCCCCGCCTGCGGCTCGGTCAGCCCCCTGGGCGCCCTGGCGATCGGCGTGATCGCCGGAGTGCTCTGCGCGATGGCCGTCAACCTCAAGTACAAGCTCGGCTACGACGACTCCCTTGACGTGATCGGAGTCCACCTCGTCGGCGGGGTCGCCGGATCGCTGCTGATCGGCCTGTTCGCCACCGGCGGGGTGCAGAGCGAGGCCAAGGGCCTGTTCTACGGGGGCGGTTTCAGCCAGCTCGGCAAGCAGACCGTCGGTGTGGTCTGCGTGCTGCTGTACTCCCTGGTCGTCTCGTATGTCCTTGCCAAGGCCATCGACCTGGTGATGGGCTTCCGGGTCGGCGAGGACGACGAAATCTCCGGTATCGACCAGGCCGCGCACGCGGAGACCGCGTACGACTTCACCGGTGCCGGCGGCGGCAGCGCCGCCCGCAGGGGACCGGCACTCGGCGAGGCCCTGACGAAGAAGGTGGACGCGTGAAGCTCATCACGGCGGTTATCAAGCCGCACCGGCTGGACGAGGTGAAGGACGCCCTGCGGGGCTTCGGGGTGCACGGTCTGACCGTCACCGAGGCCAGCGGCTACGGCCGGCAGCACGGGCACACGGAGGTGTACCGCGGCGCCGAGTACACCGTCGACCTGGTGCCGAAGATCCGCATCGAGGTGCTGGCCGAGGACGCGGACACCGAGCAGCTGGTGGACCTCATCGTCAAGGCGGCCCGCACCGGCAAGATCGGCGACGGGAAGGTGTGGACCCTGCCCGTCGAGGACGCGGTACGGGTACGGACCGGCGAGCGCGGGCCGGACGCCCTGTAGGGCCTGCGGCGGAGCCCGGCTCCGGCCCCGTGGCGGCACGACCCCCGGCGGCCGGAGCCTCGGGCGGCGGGGGAACGAATCGACGACGCGGGGGACAATACGACCAAGGAGCACGGGAGTTGACGGAGAGCGCCGAGGAGACGGCAGGCCCGGCCGGAGTACCGGGACCGGAGGACGAACCCGCCCCGGAAGGCGGCTACCCCGCGGCCCGGCTGCGGCTCCTCCAGGATCCGGCGCCCACCGGGCCCGACCGCCGCGCCGCCCTCGCCCGGCTGACCGACGACTGGCTGGCCGGCCTGCTGACCCGGTACGCCACCGCCGCCGGCCTGTCCGGCACCGCCCTGGTCGCCGTCGGCGGCTACGGGCGCGGCGAACTCTCCCCGCGCAGCGACCTCGACCTGGTGCTCCTGCACGACGGACGCGGCGACCCGCGCGCCCTCGCCGCGCTCGCCGACCACCTCTGGTACCCCGTCTGGGACCTCGGCCTCGCCCTCGACCACTCCGTACGCACCGTCGCCGAGGCCCGCAAGGCCGCCCGCGACGATCTGAAGGTCCAGCTGGGCCTGCTCGACGCCCGGCACCTCGCCGGTGACCCCGAGCTCAGCGCCGGACTGCGCACCGCGGCGTACGCCGACTGGCGCGCGAGCGCCCCCCGGCGGCTGCCCGAGCTGCACACCCTGTGCCAGGAGCGCGCCGAGCGGCAGGGCGAACTCCAGTACCTCCTCGAACCGGACCTCAAAGAGGCCAGGGGCGGCCTGCGCGACGCCACCGCGCTCCGCGCCGTCGCCGCTTCCTGGCTCGCCGACGCCCCCCGCGGCGGCCTGGAAGCCGCCCGCGCCCGCCTGCTCGACACCCGCGACGCCCTGCACCTGGCCACCGGACGCGTCACCGACCGGCTCTCCCTCCAGGAACAGGACCAGGTCGCCGAGGCCCTCGGCCTGCCGACCGCGGACGCCCTGCTGCGGCAGGTCTACGAATCCGCCCGCACCATCTCCTACGCGGCCGACGTCACCTGGCGCGAGGTCGGCCGGGTGCTGCGCGCCCGCTCCGTCCGGCCCGTCCTGCGCGGCCTGCTCACCCGCCGTGCCACCGGGACCGCCGGCCCGGCCGGGGGAGAGCGGTCACCGCTCGCCGACGGCGTCGTCGAACTCGACGGCGAGGCGGTGCTGGCCCGCACCGCGCGGCCCGAGCGGGACCCGGTGCTGGTGCTGCGCGCCGCGGCCGCCGCCGCCCAGGCCGGGCTGCCGCTGGCCACCCACGCCATCCGCCGCTGCGCCACCGCGCACACCGCCCGTCCGCTGCCCGTGCCGTGGCCCGCCGAGGCCCGGGAACAACTGGTGACGCTCCTGGGCGCCGGCCCGTACACCGTGCCCGTATGGGAGGCCCTGGAGGCCGAGGGGATCGTCACCGCGCTGCTGCCCGAGTGGGAGCGGGTCCGCTGCCGCCCGCAGCGCAACCCCGTCCACACCTGGACCGTCGACCGCCACCTCGTCGAGACCGCGGTACGCGCCGCCGCCCTCACCCGCCGGGTGCACCGGCCCGACCTGCTGCTGACCGCCGCCCTGCTGCACGACATCGGCAAGGGCCGGCCCGGCGACCACTCGGTGGCCGGCGCGGACATCGCCCGCGACCTGGCGGCCCGGCTCGGATTCGGCGCCCGCGACACCGACGTGATCGCCACCCTCGTACGGCACCACCTGCTGCTCGTCGAGACCGCCACCCGGCGCGACCTGGACGACCCGGAGACCGTCGGCGCGGTCGCCGACGCGGTCGGCGGCACCGGAACCCTGGAGCTCCTGCACGCCCTGACCGAGGCCGACGCGCTGGCCACCGGGCCCGCCGCCTGGAGCGCCTGGCGCGCCGGGCTCGTCGCCGACCTGGTCAAACGGGTCGCCGCCCGGCTCGCGGGGGAACCGGAGCCGGAGGCGCGCGCCGCCGGGCCGACCGCCGAGCAGGAACGGCTGGCGATCGAGGCCGGCCGCACCGGGGGCCCGGTCCTCGCCCTGCACACCCGCGCCGAGGCGTCCTCCGGGTCCGGGAGCGGGCCGGCGGGGGCCGGGAGGGGGCCGGCGGGGGACGGCGCGCCCGCCCAGGAGCCGGTCGGCGTGGAACTGGTCATGGCCGTACCGGACCGGCCCGGCGTGCTGCCCGCCGCGGCCGGTGTGCTGGCCCTGCACCGCCTGACCGTGCGCGCGGCCGACCTGCTCTTCCTCGACCCACTCGGCGCGGGCCCGGTGCTGCTGCTGAGCTGGCGGGTGGCCGCCGAGTACGGGTCGCTGCCGGAGGCCGGCCGGCTCCGCGCCGACCTGGTCCGCGCCCTCGACGGCTCCCTGGACGTCCCCGCCCGCCTCGCCGAACGCGAACGCGCCTACGCCCGCCGCTCCCGCGCCGTCCTCGCCCCGCCGCCCCGGGTCACCGTCGCCACCGGCAGCTCCCGCACCGCCACCGTCATCGAGGTCCGCGCGCAGGACGCGCACGGCCTGTTGCACCGCATCGGCCGCGCCCTGGAGACGGCCGGCGTCATGGTCCGCAGCGCGCACATCAGCACCCTGGGGGCGAACGCGGTGGACACGGTCTACGTCACGGGGACGGACGGGGAACCCTTGACGGAGGCAGCGGCGCGCGAGGCGGCATCCACGGTCCAGTCCGCGCTCCAGTAGACCCCGGAGCCGGGCGACACAGCAGGCCCCGGTAACGCACCCATCGGTAACGCACCCACGGTGGCGAGGATCTGTTCGACCACCCCGTAGGGGCACGCCTCCCCTCGGCGGGACCGACCCCGGGCCGGACCGGTTCACTTGCCCGGCCGGATACCCTAGAACCCGACTGCACCCTGCCCCCGACCCCGAGGATCGACGACCGCCGTGTTCGATACGCTTTCCGACCGCCTGGCGAGTACTTTCAAAAACCTCCGGGGCAAGGGCCGCCTGAGCGAGGCGGACATCGACGCCACGGCGCGCGAGATCCGCATCGCGCTGCTCGAGGCGGATGTCGCCCTCCCCGTCGTCCGCGCCTTCATCAAGCAGGTCAAGACGCGCGCCACCGGCGCCGAGGTCTCCCAGGCGCTGAATCCCGCCCAGCAGGTCATCAAGATCGTCAACGAGGAGCTCATCGGCATCCTCGGCGGCGAGACCCGCCGGCTCCGCTTCGCCAAGCAGCCGCCGACGGTGATCATGCTCGCGGGTCTCCAGGGTGCCGGTAAGACCACCCTGGCCGGCAAGCTCGGCCGTTGGCTCAAGGGTCAGGGCCACAGCCCGCTGCTGGTCGCCTGTGACCTCCAGCGCCCCAACGCCGTCAACCAGCTCCAGGTCGTCTCCGAGCGCGCCGACGTCGCCTTCTACGGGCCGCAGCCGGGCAACGGCGTCGGCGACCCGGTCCAGGTCGCCAAGGACTCGATCGAGTACGCGCGCACCAAGCAGTACGACATCGTCATCGTCGACACCGCCGGCCGCCTCGGTATCGACGCCGAGATGATGCAGCAGGCCGCGGACATCCGCGACGCGGTCGGCCCCGACGAGGTCCTGTTCGTCGTCGACGCCATGATCGGTCAGGACGCCGTCAACACCGCCGAGGCGTTCCGGGACGGCGTCGGCTTCGACGGTGTGGTCCTCTCCAAGCTCGACGGTGACGCCCGCGGTGGTGCCGCGCTCTCCATCGCGCATGTCACCGGCAAGCAGATCATGTTCGCCTCCAACGGCGAGAAGCTGGACGACTTCGACGCGTTCCACCCGGACCGCATGGCGTCCCGCATCCTCGGTATGGGCGACATGCTCAGCCTCATCGAGAAGGCCGAGCAGACCTTCAGCCAGCAAGAGGCCGAGAAGATGGCCGCCAAGCTGGCGAAGGGACCCAAGGAGTTCACCCTCGACGACTTCCTGGCCCAGATGGAGCAGGTCAGGAAGATGGGTTCGATCAGCAAGCTCCTCGGCATGCTGCCCGGTATGGGGCAGATGAAGGAGCAGATCAACAACCTCGACGAGCGCGAGGTGGACCGCACCGCCGCCATCATCAAGTCGATGACGCCGGGCGAGCGCCAGGACCCGACGATCCTCAACGGCTCGCGCCGGGCCCGTATCGCCAGGGGTTCCGGTGTCGACGTCAGCATGGTCAAGAACCTCGTCGAGCGGTTCTTCGAGGCCCGCAAGATGATGTCGAAGATGGCCCAGGGCGGTGGCATCCCCGGGATGCCCGGCATGCCGGGAATGCCGGGCATGGGGGGCGGAGCCCGCAAGAAGAAGCAGGTCAAGCAGGCCAAGGGCAAGCGCAAGAGCGGCAATCCGATGAAGCGCAAGGCCGAGGAAGAGGCCGCGGCGGCCCGCCGCGAGGCCGCTCAGTCCGGCAACCCGCTGGGCCTGCCGCAGGGCGGCGACCAGAGCCCGCAGAACTTCGAACTTCCCGAGGAATTCAAGAAGTTCATGAACTGAGCCGGCCGCGACAGCCGGCTTCCGGGCCCCCGGCCACCACCGTGGCCGGGGGCCCGGGCGCGTCCTGGGCCCTGGTCCGCCGGTCCGCCGTCACCGGGTCCGTGCGATCACGTACCGGAACACGTTCGGCATCCACACCGCGCCGTCCGCCCGCTGATGCGGATGCAGCGCCTCCGCGAGTTCCTTCTCCACCTGGCGCTGTCCGGCGGCCTCCAGCGCCGCGTCGAACAGCCCCGTCGACATCAGCCCGCGCACCGCGCTCGCCACATCCGCGTAACCGAACGGGCAGGCCACCCGCCCCGAGCCGTCCGGCCGCAGCCCGGCCCGGTCCGCCAGTTCCTCCAGATCGTCCCGTCCGGCCGGGCGCCAGCAGGAGGAGCCGTACTCCGGGGCGCCCCCGGAGTACGCCAGCCGCTGCGCCACCCGCAGCACCCCGGCCGTGGCGCACCGTTCCACCGGGCCCCAGCCGCCCAGCACGACTGCGCTGCCGCACTCCGCCAGCTCCGCCGCCGCGGTGAGCGACGCCGCCGCCGTCGGTCCCTCGACGGTGCTCACGCAGCCCACCGGATGGAAGGCGGTGATCACGTTGAACGTCATCCCCCCGGACGCCGCGGCCGCCAGGCCGCCGCGGAGCACCCGCGTGCGCTCCGGCGCCTCGTCCGGTGTGAGCCGCTCGCGGGCCAGCTCCAGCCGGGACTCGTCCGCGTCCACCCCGTTCACCCGCGCCCCGCGGGCCGCCGCGAGCAGCAGCGCCAGCCCCGTGCCGCAGCCCAGCCCGAGCAGCCGGGTCCCGGGGCCGATGCCCAGGCGGTCGTACGCGGCCTCGTAGAGCGGTACGAGCATCCGCTCCTGGATCTCGGCCCAGTCCCGGGTGCGGGAGCGCGAACCGGGGGGCGCGGGCGGACCGGCGCGGTACGGGGACGGGGAGTCCGGAAGCTGGTGCCGCACGAGCGTGGGTGACATCGAAAGCGCCCCTATTCGCCGAGAACCCGAAGCTGTTCCGTACCGATCGCCCCCGTGTCCGCGCATGGTGCGCCCCCGGAATCCAGACAACTGCGCAACCGTCCGGGCGTCCAGGGGGTGCGCCGGGGATGTCCCCCGCGCGCCCCCGTATGCGCCGGGCCCGCTCCCCGGAGCGCCGTTCCAGCGTGCCCCGGCGTGCCGCGTCGCGCCACGGCAGCGCCCGCCGCCTGGATGCCCCGCGCGCCCCTGGGCTCCGCTCGGCCGGCCCGTCCGTGAGCCCCTACGGTGGGGTACGGGCCGGTGCCGCCGGGCACAGGTTTCCGCCATACCATCGCCACGGTGATCGTTCCGTGGCGTACGGACGCATACGGTGCACTACGCCAGGCGGCGTACGGGCGCGCTCCTGCGGTACGCCGATCTTGTGGTGTGCGCGGGGGGTGGTGCGGCGTACGCGGGGATACGTACCGGCTTGCGGTGCACTGGGCGTCTTCTGCGCAGATCAGCGCACCCGCCCCGGGCGCGGCCCATGACCGGAAACTGACCGGTACGTGCAAATTATTTGGGATGCCCCGGAATCGGAACACTGGGCGGTCCCGGCTCGTTGTCACGACGTGAGCACGACACCGCCTGTTCTCGCCGCCGAGCTGGCACTCGCGTGGGCCGACATTCAACGGCACCACCCCGAGCTGCCCGACCTGGCCGCGCCCGAGTCCCTGATCGGAGAGTCCTCGTCCGCCTGTGGCGCCGAGCTCTCCTTCGAACGGCTGCTCCATGAGGCAGTCCACGGCATCGCCGCCGCCCGCGGCATCCGCGACACCTCCAGGGCTGGCCGCTACCACAACCGCCGGTTCCTGGCGATCGCCGAGGAACTGGGCCTGGACCACTCCGACGAGCCGCACCCCAGCAGCGGCTTCTCGCTGGTCGTCCTCAGTCCGGAAGCCAGGAGGCGCTACCGCCCGACCATCGAACGCCTCGCCAGAGCGCTCAAGGCGCACACCGCCGCGACGGCCACGGACACCGCCCGCAGCTTCCGCGGCCCGGCCGCCCGGCACGGCTCCTCCGGCGGAGGCGTCCGCGTCAAGGCCGTCTGCGACTGCGGGCGCAATGTCCGGGTCGTACCGTCCGTCCTCGCCCAGGCGCCGATCGTCTGCGGCGGCTGCGGCAAGCCGTTCCGGATCCCCGAGGTGGCCGCGGTCGGCTGACCGGAGGGCGTGTGGCACAATGGCTAGCTGTACTCGACAGCCGCACAGGACCCCTCTCTCCTCCGGCTGACGCGTCCATCGGGGCCCCGAGTACCGCAACCCCACGTGGCATCTCGTTGTGCCCCACCACGTCAAGACCAGGAGACACCACTCCCGTGGCAGTCAAGATCAAGCTGAAGCGTCTGGGCAAGATCCGTTCGCCTCACTACCGCATCGTCGTCGCCGACTCCCGTACCCGCCGTGACGGCCGGGCCATCGAGGAGATCGGCCTGTACCACCCGGTGCAGAACCCCTCGCGCATCGAGGTCAACGCCGAGCGCGTGGCCTACTGGCTGGGCGTCGGCGCGCAGCCGACCGAGCCGGTTCTCGCCATCCTGAAGAAGACCGGCGACTGGCAGAAGTTCAAGGGCGAGCCCGCCCCGGCGCCGCTGCTGGTCGCCGAGCCGAAGGCGGACAAGCGCGCCCTGTTCGAGGCCGCCGCCAAGGATGCGGGCAACGAGCCGAAGGGTGAGGCCATCACCCCGAAGGCGAAGAAGGCCGACAAGAAGGCGGACGAGGCCGCGGCCGAGTCCACCTCTGAGTCGACCGAGGCCTGAGCATGCTCGAGGAAGCCCTCGAGCACCTCGTCAAGGGCATCGTCGACAACCCCGATGACGTGCAGGTGGCCTCGCGCAACCTGCGCCGCGGACGGGTGCTGGAGGTCCGGGTCCACCCCGACGACCTCGGCAAGGTGATCGGCCGCAACGGCCGCACCGCCCGTGCCCTGCGGACCGTCGTCGGCGCCATCGGCGGCCGGGGCATCCGCGTCGACCTCGTCGACGTGGACCAGGTCCGCTGACACGTTGAACACCGGCTCGGGCCGGGGAGGGCTTTCGAGCCGTCCCCGGCCCGTTGCCGTGGACCGCACAGAAGGAATCGCGCAGTGCAGCTGGTAGTTGCCCGAATCGGGCGCGCCCACGGCATCAAGGGCGAGGTCACCGTCGAGGTACGCACCGACGAGCCCGAACTCCGGCTCGCCCCGGGCGCCGTCCTCGCCACCGACCCGTCGTCCGTCGGGCCGCTGACCATCGCCACCGGCCGGGTGCACAGCGGCCGGCTGCTGCTGCGCTTCGAGGGCGTGGCGGACCGCAACGCCGCCGAGGCGCTGCGCAACACCCTCCTGATCGCCGAGGTCGACCCCGGCGAGGTCCCCGAGGACCCCGAGGAGTTCTACGACCACCAGCTGATCGACCTCGACGTCGTCACCCGCGACGGCACCGCCGTCGGCCGGATCTCCGAGGTCTCCCACCTGCCCTACCAGGACCTGCTGGTCGTCGCGCGGCCCGACGGGAGCGAGGTCCTGATCCCGTTCGTCGCCGAGATCGTTCCGGAGGTCGACCTGGCGGAGCAGCGCGCCGTCATCGAGCCGCCGCCCGGCCTCCTCGACGACAGCCAGGCGGAGATCGCCTCCGGCCGCGAGGACAGCTGATGCGGCTCGACGTCGTCACGATCTTCCCCGAGTACCTGGAACCGCTGAACGTCTCCCTCGTCGGCAAGGCCCGGGCCGCCGGCCTGCTCGACGTACGCGTCCACGACCTGCGGCAGTGGACCCACGACAAGCACCACACCGTCGACGACACCCCCTACGGCGGCGGCCCCGGCATGGTCATGAAGCCCGAGCCATGGGGCGAGGCGCTCGACGAGGTCCTGGCCTCCGGCGAGGGCGAGCCGGTGATCGTCGTGCCCACGCCGAGCGGCGTGCCGTTCACCCAGCAGCTCGCCGTCGAGCTCTCCGCCAAGCCCTGGCTGGTGTTCACCCCGGCCCGCTACGAGGGCATCGACCGCCGGGTCATCGAGGAGTACGGCGACCGGCTGGACGTCCGCGAGGTCTCCATCGGCGACTACGTCCTGGCCGGCGGTGAGGCCCCGGTGCTGGTCATGGTCGAGGCGGTGGCCCGGCTGCTGCCCGGAGTCCTCGGCAACGCCGCCTCCCACCAGGACGACTCCTTCGCCCCCGGGGCGATGGCCGACCTCCTGGAGGGGCCCGTCTACACCAAGCCCCCCGAGTGGCGTGACCGGACGATCCCGGAGGTGCTGCTCAGCGGTCACCACGGCAAGATCGCCCGCTGGCGTCGCGACCAGGCCTTCCGCCGCACCGACCGCAACCGCCCCGATCTGATCGAGCGCGCCGACCCCGCCGCGTTCGACAAGCACGACCGCGCGATGCTCGCCGCGCTGGGCTGGTCGGAGGGCGAGGACGGCCGATTTGGGCGTACGAGTGAGGCCGTGGAAGAATAGGCCGCTGCTGTGTGCGTCCGGCGCGCGCCCCTGCCACAGGGGGAACGACGCCCGCCCGACGGAACGGCAACCGAACGATCCTCTTCCGATATCCCGTTGATGACCTGTGGCATCAGCGAAGAAAGCAGACGAAATGTCTCACCTGCTCGACACCGTCGACGCCGCGTCGCTGCGCAGCGACGTCCCGGCCTTCCGCCCGGGTGACACCGTCAACGTCCACGTCCGCGTCATCGAGGGCAACCGCTCCCGTGTGCAGCAGTTCAAGGGCGTCGTCATCCGCCGCCAGGGCTCCGGCGTGCGCGAGACCTTCACGGTCCGCAAGGTCAGCTTCTCCGTCGGCGTCGAGCGCACCTTCCCGGTGCACACCCCGATCGTCGAGAAGATCGAGGTCGTGACCCGCGGTGACGTCCGTCGCGCCAAGCTCTACTACCTGCGCGACCTGCGCGGCAAGGCCGCCAAGATCAAGGAGAAGCGCGAGAGCTGAGCGGCGCCGCCGGGCGCGGTTTCCTGCGCCCCGGCAACGCAACGCCCCTCTCGCCGCCGGTGTCCGGACCCGTCCGGATAGGCTCAGGGCCCCATGGACACCGACGCACACCACACGGAGCGCGCCCCCTCTCCCCTCCCCGTCACGGGGCCGGAGCAGGGGTCGCGCTCCGCGCGTTTCCGCGCCCGTGCGGCCCGCCTGCGCCGTCGTCCGGTCGCCCTGCTCGCGCTGTGCCTGGCGTTCGTCCTGCTGCTCAGCGCGTTCGTCGCGCAGCCCTTTCTGATCCCCAGCTCCTCCATGGAGAACACCCTGCGGATCGGGGACCGGGTACTGGTCAACAAACTGGCGTACCGTTTCGGCGGCGAACCGGCGCGCGGCGATGTGGTGGTGTTCGACGGCACCGGCTCCTTCGTTCACAGGGACCAGGGGGAGAATCCCGTCACCGGGCTGCTGCGCGGAGCCGGCGCGGCGCTGGGACTGGCCCGGCCCGCCGGCACCGACTACGTCAAGCGCGTGATCGGCATCGGTGGTGACCACGTGACCTGCTGCGACAAACGGGGGCGGATCGAAGTGAACGGTGAGCCGGTGGACGAGGGCTACCTCCCCCCCGGGGACGCGCCGTCCTCGGTGGACTTCGACATCGTGGTCCCGGAGGGAAAGCTGTGGGTCATGGGGGACCACCGCGCCAAGTCGAGAGACTCCCGCGACCACCTCGGTGAGCCGGGCGGCGGCACGGTCCCCGTCGACAAGGTCATCGGCCGCGCGGATCTGATCACCTGGCCGGTGAACCGCTGGCGCACGATCGACGCGCCCGGGGCCTTCGGCCGGATACCCGCCGCGGCAGGCTCCCGTGGGTAGCCGCGGACGCCCCCGTCATGGGCGGCGGAGCGCCGGGGAGGCCGAGGGCGGCGGTGCGCCGCGTTCCCGCCGTCCGGCGTCCGGTGGGCGGGCCGAGCGGCGGCGCCAGGCCAAGCGCATCAAACGGCGCAGGCGCCGCTCCTACCTCAAGGAAATCCCGATCCTCATCGGCGTGGCGCTGGCCATCGCCCTCGTCCTGAAGACGTTCCTGGTCCAGGCGTTCGTCATTCCGTCCGGCTCCATGGAGCAGACGATCAGGATCGGCGACCGGGTGCTGGTCGACAAGCTGACGCCGTGGTTCGGCTCGAAGCCGGAGCGCGGCGACGTCGTCGTCTTCAAGGACCCGGGCAACTGGCTCAGAGGGGAACAGCACCGGCCCGCCGGCGACGGGGGCGCCCTGCAGCCCTTCAAGGACGCCATGGCCTTCATCGGGCTGCTCCCGTCGGCCGATGAACAGGACCTGATCAAGCGGGTCGTCGCGGTCGGCGGCGACACCGTCGCATGCTGCGACAAACAGGGGCGGGTCACCGTCAACGGAACCCCGCTGACCGAACCGTACGTCCATCCGGGCAACCCGCCGTCCCTGGTGAAGTTCACCGTGAACGTCCCCACCGGGCGGATCTTCGTGATGGGCGACCACCGTTCGGACTCCGCAGATTCGCGCTTCCATCTCGACGAGCCGTACCGTGGCACGATCTCGGAGGACGACGTCGTGGGCCGGGCCGTGGTGATCGCCTGGCCGTTCGGGCACTGGCGCCGCCTCGGGGAGCCGGACACGTTCGCGACCGTTCGCGACGCGCCGGGAGCCAAGGCGTCTGCGGCGGCTGTGCCGCATAGGGTGTCACCCGACAGTTTGACCGTACTCCCGACCCCTGCGGAACTCCCGCTCGTTATGGGAGTGGTGGGCCTGCACCGGTTGACGGGTGGGCGAGTGCGTGGAGTGAGGAGCAGATGTGGGGGACTTGGCGGTCGGCGCGCGGTCCGGAACCGAAGAGCCCGAAGAGCCGGCACGTAGCGGTGACACCCCGCAGCCGGCCGCGAGCTCCGCGCATCAGTCAAAGCCGGAGTCACGAGCACAGACACAGACGGAGGCACAGCGCTCCGTCCCCCTGGGCAAGCCTGATGCGTCCGGCACGTCCAGAACATCCGGCGCGTCCGATACCTCGGACGCCTCAGCGGGGGAGGAGACGAGCGGCGTGAAGAAGGGCAAGAAGCCGCGCGCCTTCTGGAAGGAGCTGCCGATCCTGATCGGCATCGCCCTGCTCCTCGCCCTGCTGATCAAGACGTTCCTGGTGCAGGCGTTCTCCATTCCGTCCGACTCGATGCAGGACACCCTGCAGCGCGGCGACCGCGTGCTGGTCGACAAGCTGACACCGTGGTTCGGCTCGAAGCCGCAGCGCGGCGAGGTCGTCGTCTTCCACGACCCGGGCGGCTGGCTGAACGAGACCCCGACCCCGGAGCCCAACCCCGTCCAGAAGGTGCTCAGCTTCATCGGCCTGATGCCGTCGGCCGAGGAGAAGGACCTGATCAAGCGGGTCATCGCGGTCGGCGGCGACACCGTCGAGTGCCACGGAAGCGGCCCGGTCATGGTCAACGGCAAGGCGCTCAAGGAGAAGTCGTACATCTTCCCCGGCGCCACTCCCTGCGGTGACCGCGCCTTCGGCCCGATCCACGTCCCCGAAGGCCGGATCTGGGTGATGGGCGACCACCGCGACGACTCCCTCGACTCCCGCTACCACCAGAACCTCGAGGGCAACGGCACGGTCTCGGAGAAGGAGGTCGTCGGCCGGGCCTTCACCATCGCCTGGCCCGTCAACCGCTGGGCGACGCTGCCCGTGCCGGACACCTTCGACCAGGGCGGGATCGACAAGGCGATGGCGGCGGCCCCGGCAGCCCTCGGACTGGCCGGCGCGGTGCCGATCGTGCTGTGGCGCCGCCGGAGGCTGACCGGATCGCGCAACCCCGGGTAAGGTGCCGTCCCGGATCTTCGACGCGGGTCGGTCCGCGGGGCGGGAGCTGGGATGAGCGGCGGTACGGAAGGCGGGGCCGGCGGCCGCGGCCGGACGACGGGCAGCGTGCTGTCCGGTCTGACCGTGGCCGTCGGCTGTGTGCTGTTCCTGGGCGGCTTCCTCTGGGCGGCGCTGGTCTACCGCCCGTACACGGTGCCGACCGATTCGATGACGCCGACGATCGGGGCCGGGGCCCGGGTCCTCGCCGAGCGGGTGGACGGCTCCGAGATACGCCGCGGCGACATCGTCATCTTCCAGGACTCCGTATGGGGCGACCTGCCGATGGTCAAGCGCGTGGTCGGCGTCGGCGGCGACAAGGTCTCCTGCTGCACCCGGGAGGGGCGGCTGACGGTCAACGGCACGCCCGTCGACGAGCCCTACCTCCAGGGCGACGGGCCCGCCTCGCCCGTCGGCTTCACCGCTGCCGTTCCGCCCGGCCGGCTCTTCCTGCTCGGTGACCACCGAGGGGACTCCCTCGACTCCCGCGGCCACCTCACCGACGGCGACCGCGGGGCGGTACCCCGCAGCGCCGTCAGCGCCCGGGTCGACGCCCGCGCCTGGCCGCTCGGCAGCATCGGCATGGTGCAGCGCCCCACCGGCTTCTCCGCCCTCCCCGGCGGCACCTCCGAGCCCGGCCCGCTGCGGCTCCTCACCCTCGCCGTGATCACCGGCGCGGTCCTCGTCCTGGGCGGCGCGGCCTACGGGCCGATCGCCCGGCGGAAGGGGCGCACACATGGCTGAGCGGCAGGGACGGGGCCCCCGGCGGGGCGGTCCCGGGACGGAACCGGCGGAGGTACGCCAGGCCGCCCGTGTCGTACTGCTCGACCCCGACGACCGGATCCTGCTGCTGCACGGCTTCGAGCCGGACAACCCCGCGGACACCTGGTGGTTCACTCCCGGTGGCGGCCTGGAAGGCGGCGAGACCCACGAAGAGGCCGCCCGCCGCGAACTCGCCGAGGAGACCGGGATCACCGACGCCGTCCTCGGTCCCGTCCTGTGGAAACGCCGCTGCGCCTTCCCCTTCGACGGGCGGCGCTGGGAGCAGGACGAGTGGTACTACCTGGGCAGGACCGACCGGACGGACACCCACCTGGCCGGGCACACCGACCTGGAGCGACGCAGCGTCTCGGGGCTGAGGTGGTGGACTTCGGAGGAACTCTCCGCCTCCCATGAGACGGTGTACCCGACCAGACTCGCCGAGCTGCTGCGCACACTGCTCGACGAAGGGCCCCCCAACGCGCCGGTGCGCCTGGAGACCGAGCGGGTCTGACGCACAATGGGGGGACGCACGGCTGAAGGGGATCTGCCATGAGCGCCGAGGACCTCGAAAAGTACGAGACCGAGATGGAGCTGAAGCTCTACCGGGAGTACCGCGACGTCGTCGGGCTGTTCAAATATGTGATCGAGACCGAGCGTCGCTTCTACCTCACCAACGATTACGAGATGCAGGTGCACTCGGTCCAGGGCGAGGTCTTCTTCGAGGTCTCGATGGCCGACGCCTGGGTCTGGGATATGTACCGACCGGCCCGTTTCGTCAAACAGGTGCGGGTGCTCACGTTCAAGGACGTGAACATCGAGGAGCTCAACAAGAGCGATCTGGAGGTTCCGGGGAGCTGAGCCGGGCCGTCGCCCGGGGCGTTCCGCACTCGTACGGGTGACGAGGTTATCCACACCCGGCCTCTTATCCACCAAGATCCAACAGATCGGGGCGGGGGCGTCACAGTCGGTGCCGGAGGTGGTACCGCATGAACGCCACAAGCACCACGAACACCCCCGGCACAACGGAACGTCGGAGCGCCCCCCGCAGCCGGAGCATCACGAACAGCCGGAGCGCCACGGACAGCGAGCGCGCTACGAACAGCGGGCGCGCCACGGACAGCGGGCGTGCTATGAACAGCCGGAGCGCCAGGACTCCCCGGAGCGCCATGAACGCCCCCTGCGCCGCGCAGAACGGCGACGCACGGGCCGGAGGCCGAGCGCGGCCCGGCCGCAGGGCACGGATCAAGGACGTCCGACGACGGGCCCTCGGCCGCTACGGCGAAGACCTGGCCGCCCGCCGCCTCGCCGACACCGGCATGCGGATCCTGGACCGCAACTGGCGGTGTCAGGAGGGCGAGGTCGACATCGTCGCCGCCGACGGTGACGCCGTGGTGATGTGCGAGGTCAAAACCCGCCGCGCCGGCCGCTACGAACACCCCATGGCCGCCGTGCGCCCCGAAAAGGCCGCCCGACTGCGGCGACTCGCGGAACGCTGGCTGGAACGCCACGGCGGCCCGCCACCCGGCGGCGTACGGATCGACGTCATCGGAGTCCTCCTGCCGGCCCGCGGCGCCCCCGTCGTGCAGCACGTACGAGGGGTGGCCTGATGGGATTCGCCCGCACCTGCTCCGTCGCCCTGGTCGGCGTCGAAGGCGTCGTCGTCGAGGTCCAGGCCGACCTCGAACCCGGCGTCGCGGCCTTCACCCTCGTCGGCCTCCCCGACAAGAGCCTGATCGAGTCCAGGGACAGGGTCCGTGCCGCCGTGGTCAACTCCGGCGCCGAATGGCCGCAGAAGAAGCTCACCGTCGGCCTCAGCCCCGCCTCCGTGCCCAAGAGCGGCAGCGGATTCGACCTGGCCGTGGCCTGCGCCGTGCTCGGTGCCGCCGAGCGCCTCGACCCTCGCGAGCTCACCGACCTGATGATGATCGGCGAACTGGGCCTGGACGGCCGCGTCCGCCCCGTACGCGGAGTGCTGCCGGCCGTCCTGGCCGCTGCCGACGCCGGATACCGCCAGGTCGTCGTCCCGGAACGCACCGCCGCCGAGGCCTCCCTCGTCCCCGGCATCTCCGTCCTCGGCGTCCGCAGCCTGCGCCAGCTGATCGCCGTCCTCGCCGACGAACCGGTGCCCGACGAGGAGGAGCCGATCGACGAGGGCCGCCCCGACCCCCTCCTGGCCGGTCTGGTCGTGCCCGGCACCGGCATCAGCGCGGGCCTGCCGCGCGGCGGCCACACGCCCGACCTCGCCGATGTCGCAGGCCAGCACACCGCCCGCCGGGCCCTGGAAGTGGCCGCCGCGGGACGCCACCACATCTTCTTCAAGGGCCCGCCCGGAGCCGGCAAGACCATGCTCGCCGAGCGCCTCCCCGGCCTGCTGCCCCCGCTGTCCCCCAAGGAATCCCTGGAGGTCACCGCCGTCCACTCGGTCGCCGGGACCCTCCCGCCCGGGCAGCCCCTGGTGCACCGTCCGCCCTACTGTGCCCCGCACCACTCCGCGACCATGGCCTCCCTCGTAGGAGGCGGACCCGGACTGCCCCGCCCCGGGGCGGTATCCCTGGCCCACCACGGCGTGCTCTTCCTGGACGAGGCCGCCGAATGCAGCCCGACCGTCCTGGACGCGTTACGCCAGCCACTCGAGGCCGGCCACGTCATCGTCGCCCGCGCCGCCGGCATGCTGCGGATGCCCGCCCGCTTCCTCCTCGCCCTCGCCGCCAACCCCTGCCCCTGCGGACGACACGGCACCACCATCGGCGGCTGCGAATGCCGGCCGTCCACGATCCGCCGCTACCGCGCCCGCGTCTCCGGGCCGCTGATGGACCGCGTGGACCTGCGGATCGTCGTCGAACCGGTCGCCCGCTCCGAACTGACCGCGCTCGGCGGCGGCGAGTCCACCGCGACCGTCTCCGAACGCGTTCAGGCCGCCCGGGAACGTGCCGGGGCCCGCCTCGCCGGCACCCCCTGGCACACCAACAGCGAGGTTCCGGGACACGAACTCAGAACCCGGTGGCAGGTCCACCCCGGCGCGCTGGCCCAGGCCGAACGCGACCTGGAATGCGGCCTCCTGACGGCCCGTGGACTCGACCGCGTCCTCCGCGTCGCCTGGACGGCCGCCGATCTGGCCGGCCGTGACCGGCCCACCAAAGAGGACGTCGACTGGGCTCTGGAACTGCGCACCGGCGTGCGGCGCGGAGCGGTGCCCCCGATCGGCCCGGGCGCAGCCGACACCACGCGCGAGACCGCTGCCACGGCGCCCGGCAAGGGGAGGCGAGCCGGATGACCGGAATCGACGAATGGGGCTTCGCCACCAGTGAGCCGGCCGGGGCCCCGGACCGCCACGACGGCCACCACCAGCGCGCCCGCCCGCCCGGCTCCACCGGCGGACCCGCCGCCCCCGAACGGGCCGAGGCCGGACCACGGCCCGGTACGCACACGGTGCCCAGTCGGCCCACGGCGCCGCCCCACCGGACCTGCGAACCACAGCGCACGGCCCGCGCCGCCCTCACCCGGATCCTCGAACCGGGCGACGAAACGGCCGGTCGCTGGCTGCGCGAGATGGGCCCGGTGGCTCTGTGGCACGCGCTCTCCGACGAGGCAGCGGACCCGCCCGTGGGCGCCACCCCCGCCAAGGCCGCGGGCCTGAGACTGCGTGCCGCCCGGGCCCGCCCCGCCGAGGACCTCGCCGCCGTCGCCGCGCTCGGCGGCCGGTTCGTCTGCCCCGGCGACGCCGAATGGCCCCGCCAGCTCGACGACCTCGGCGACGCCCGGCCCATCGGACTCTGGGTGCGCGGGAAAGCCGACCTCCGGCTGTGGGCACTGCGCTCGGTCGCCGTCGTGGGCGCCCGGGCCTGCACCGAGTACGGCGCCCATCTCGCAGCCACCCTCAGTGCCGGACTCACCGACCGCGGCTGGACCGTCGTCTCCGGAGCAGCCTACGGAGTCGACGGCGCGGCCCACCGCGGCGCACTCGCCGCGGACGGCGCCACCATCGCCGTACTCGCCTCCGGTGTCGACCACGTCTACCCGAGCGGTCACACCGAGTTGATCGGACGCATCGCCGAACAGGGGCTGGTGGTAGCCGAGTTACCACCCGGCAACCACCCCACCCGCAGCCGGTTCATCCAACGCAACCGTGTGATCGCCGCGCTCACCAGAGGCACCGTCGTCGTGGAGGCCGAACTGCGCAGCGGCTCCCTGGTCACCGCGCGCAGGGCACTCTCCCTGGGGCGCTTCACAATGGGCGTGCCCGGACCCGTCACCAGCGGCCTGTCCGCCGGGGTCCACCAACTCCTGCGCGGAGAAGCCGCGCTGGTCACCGATGCCGACGAGGTCGTCGAACTCGTCGGCAGCATCGGCGAGCTGGCCCCGCAGCGCCGCGGGCCGACCCTGGTCCGCGACCTCCTGGACCCCGTCGCGGCCCGGGTGCTGGAGGCGCTGCCCGCGCGCGGCAGCGCGGATACCGTCCACCTGGCGCGCGAAGCGGGCACACTCCGCGACGCCGCACACGTCAAACTCCTCGAGCTGCAGTCCCTCGGATTCGTGCAAAGGTGCGGCGACCGCTGGGAGTTGACGCGACGCGCCGAGTCGGCCGACGGTTCCCGGCGAGGCGGTACTTGACCTGGAGCGAACGGGTGAAAGGGTGAGGGGAATGACCGCAGAATCCAGGTTTGCCGTGCTTTGGCGCCGGGGTCGGCCCATGAGGAGACGGTGATGTGGCGCAGCGGAGACATCAGCGCCCGCGCGCCGCGCCACCGCGTCCGTCCGCGCGGCCGGCCCCGCACCCGGTACCGCTTGCGGGTGTCGACACGCCGTGCGAGGTAACCCTGGGGTGCGGGCAGCGGAACGTATCTGCGCACGCCCGAACCTGTCTCCTCGCGCACCGCGACACTCCGGTCACGCTACGCTCACAGCCACATTCAACCCCCATACATCCATCCACCCGTGTCTCGGCAGAACGGCTCAAGGCGACGAATGCCCCAGCACACCTCCGGGTCTGACCGTGCGGCAGTACCACCCGCCGCGCGCGGCAGCGTGCGCCCCGCCCCGCCCAGCTCGCTCGATGAACTGTGGCGCTCCTACAAGGCATCGGGCGACGGGCGGTTGCGGGAGCAGCTGATCCTGCACTACTCCCCGCTGGTCAAGTACGTCGCCGGCCGCGTCAGCGTGGGCCTGCCGCCGAATGTCGAGCAGGCCGACTTCGTCTCGTCCGGAGTCTTCGGACTGATCGACGCCATCGAGAAGTTCGACCCCGAACGCTCCATCAAGTTCGAGACCTACGCCATCACCCGTATCCGCGGCGCGATGATCGACGAGCTCCGCGCACTGGACTGGATCCCGCGATCCGTACGGCAGAAGGCCCGTGCCGTCGAACGTGCCTACACCACGCTCGAAGCCCAGCTGCGACGCACCCCGACCGAGGCGGAGGTCGCCGAGGAGATGGGCATCGCGCTCGAGGAGCTGCACGGAGTCTTCAGCCAACTGTCCCTGGCGAACGTGGTGGCGCTGGAGGAGCTGCTGCATGTCGGCGGCGAGGGCGGCGAACGGCTGAGCCTGATGGACACCCTCGAGGACACCGCCGCCGAGAACCCGGTCGAGATCGCCGAGGACCGCGAACTGCGCCGGCTGCTCGCACGCGCCATCAACACCCTTCCCGACCGCGAGAAGACCGTGGTCACGCTGTACTACTACGAGGGCCTGACGCTCGCCGAGATCGGCAATGTACTCGGCGTCACAGAGAGCAGGGTCAGCCAGATCCACACCAAGTCCGTACTGCAGCTCAGGGCGAAGCTCGCCGACGTCGGCCGCTGATCCGCCCGCACGGAGGCCCCGCCGATCCGCGCCGTGTCGCAGGCGGAGTGCCGCGACCGGGACGCCATCCGTAGAGTGGTGCCGTGCCCAGGATTCGAGCGGCCTCTGTGGCCGAGCACCGGACGATGCAGCGCGGCGCCCTGCTGGACGCTGCCCGCACCCTGCTGTCCGAGGGGGGAACGGAAGCGCTGACGTTCCCCGCCCTCGCCGCGCGCACGGGTCTCGCGCGTTCATCCGTCTACGAGTATTTCCGCTCGCGCGCAGCAGTTGTTGAAGAGCTGTGCGCGGTCGACTTCCCCGTCTGGGCTGCCGAGGTCGAGGCGGCGATGGAACGGGTCGACACGCCCGAGCAGAAGGTCGAGGCGTATGTACGCCGGCAGCTGGCCCTGGTCGGCGACCGGCGCCACCGCGCCGTCGTCGCCATCTCGGCCGGCGAGCTGGATGCCGGCGCCCGAGAGAAGATCCGAGCCGCGCACGGCGGACTCATCACCATGATCGTCGAAGCGCTTGCCGCCCTCGGCCACGAACAGCCCCGGCTCGCGGCGATGCTGCTCCAGGGTGTCGTCGATGCCGCGGTCCGGCGGATCGAACTGGGCGCCGCGGAAGACCCCGGCGAGATCACGGAGGCGGCGGTCGCGATGGCCCTCCGAGGCGTCACCCACCCCTGACCCGGGGAGCCCCCCCGCCCCCGCCCCCCGCCCCCCTCCCCCCTCCCCCCTTCCTCCACCACCTCACCCCACCCCTCGTTAGCGCCGCAGCCCGCAGCCCGCAGCCCGCAGCCCGCAGCCCGCAGCCCGCAGCCCGCAGCCCGCAGCCCGCAGCCCGCAGCCCGCAGCCCG
>NZ_BBUY01000016.1:90701-109597 GCF_001590865.1 Streptomyces sp. NBRC 110611 | reverse complement strand
CGCAGCCCGCAGCCCGCAGCCCGCAGCCCGCAGCCCGCAGCCCGCAGCCCGCAGCCCGCAGCCCGCAGCCCGCAGCCCGCAGCCCGCAGCGTTGCCGGGGCGTGCGCGGGGCCGCTCGGTCCGACGGTGCGCAGGGGCGCCACTGCTACGGCCGTCGGCGGCGTTCTGGCCCGGGGTGGCCTGGTCCCTTGGCTCTTGCCATGAGGAACCCGCCATCCCATGAATGGCTCTTCCGTGAACGGCCACCTCGTGTTGCGCGCACCCGTGATCTCCTGGCCCGGTTCGGGTGCTGCCTGGCCCCGGCGTGCCGCCCATGCCCGCATGCCCTGCTGTCTCGCCGAGGCACTGTTTCCCGGGCCACTACCGCTTGTGATGACCACCGCCTCGTGAGTTCCGGCTGCCTCCGTCTGCGCCGAATCGACGCTGTCCCGGTCCGCGCCGCAGCCACCCCGACGCGCGCCCGGTACTGCTCTCCGGCCGGCCAGCTGAGAGCCGCCCGACCGCCCACACCGCAGCGGCTGTGAGCGCGACCGCCCCGGTGAGGGCGGCTGCCATCGGCGTTGCCCGGGACTCCTGTGCTGCTGCCCTTGTGTGCTGGTGCCCGGGAGCCGGGCGGCCGCCCGTCGGTACCGGAAGACCGAAGACCGGCAGCAGCCGTGAGGGGCCGCCGCCGCGCATGCTCTGGGGGAGCAGCGTCAGCGGATCCAGGTAGGCCCTGCCGCGGCGCAGGCCCCAGTGGAGGCACGGTGCGCGGCAGTGGAACGGGCCGCGCTGCAAGGTGGCGACCTGCTGGCCCGCAGTGACGCGCTGGCCTTCGCGGACCGCGGCACGTACGGGTTCGTACGTCGTGCGGAGGGGCGGGCGCCCTGAGCGGGACACCTCGAGGGTCAGGACGCCGCGGCCCGCGACGGTCCCGGCATAGGCCACCCGGCCGGGCGCGGCGGCCCGCACCGGCGCACCGGGTGACGAGGCCAGGTCCACGCCGCGGTGCCCGGCCGCCCATGGTGCCGGCGGTGGCTGCCAGCCCCGTAACACCGTGGGCCGTATTCCTGCGGGCCCCGTTACCGGCCAGGCCCGGTCCTCGGCGGGTGGGCCGGTGGGTGGGGCGGCGGGTGCCGCGCTGCCGGCGCGTCCGGCCGGCGCGGGCCGAGCCGCGCCCGGAGCCTGATATCCGCCGGCGGGCCGATGGTGGTCCGTCACGCCCGCGGCTCCCGTTCCCGTTCGGTGATCGCCGTCACCCGCAGGGTGCTCATCGCCCATGAGGTGCACGCCACTGCCCAGGAGGCGTGCACTACTGCCCACGAGGTGCGCACTGCTCCTTGCGAAGTGCTCGCCACCGTCTGCGAGGTGCGTCCCGCCGTCGTCCGCGAGGCGAACTCCGGCATGCGTGAGGTGGTCGCTGAGGTGGCCACTGCCGCCCCGCGCGTGATCGCTGCGGTTCCTGGCGTGAGTCGTCGACAGCCATGTCGACTGTCCCGCTGCGGCGGGGCTCATGGCCGGGGGGACCAGGGCCGCCGCGGCCAAGGCGAGCAGCGCTGCCAGGGCCGGGGGCAGCAGGGTGCCCAGCGCGTCGGCGGGGAAGAAGCAGCTCGGTCCGTAGGCGCCCGGCTCCGTATGCGGAGGTGGAGGTGGAGGTGGGGGCAACGGCGTGGGTGGCCGGCGCCAGGGGCGGCGCCGGTGGCGGGGATGGCGGCGTCGGTGTTCCTGGGCCTGATCCGTGCCTGGCGGTGTCCTGCCGCGGAGGCCGGACGTGATCGCAGTCGCAGTCGTGGTCACGACCGCGTGTGGCACTCCACATCGCGTGTCCTGCCGCATGCCGGGGCCTCGTCCCGGGGCCGTGCCATGCGTGGCCGTGTGCCGGGCCGCGGCGGGCCGGGGTGGGTGTCGTGTGTGGTTTCGCATGGCTCGACAGTGGCGGAATGCTCCGCGGCGCGGGGATCTTGGTCCGAAGCTGTGGACAAGCGGGCGGTTGTGGACAACGGCGTCACCCTGCCGGGGGGCCGGGCTCACTCTCCCGGGGCTCGAAATGGTGCGTGTCGCCCGGTGCATCGGCAGTCCCGTACACTTCTGATGGCGATCCGGGTCACCGGGTCGACTTCGCACGCCCCGCCGTCAGTGCAGCAGTCCCGTTCGGGCAGCACGACGGCCGCGCCCCTCGGTCCTCGGACGGCTCCGCAAGGTGTCATCCCCGGCAGGCGCGTCGGGGCGTCAGGCACCGCGGCCGGCCGGCCGCAGTGGAACCGAGAACAACAAGGAGTACGGCCATGGCCGTCGTCACGATGCGGGAGCTGCTGGAGAGCGGCGTCCACTTCGGGCACCAGACCCGCCGCTGGAACCCGAAGATGAAGCGCTTCATCTTCACGGAGCGCAACGGCATCTACATCATCGACCTCCTCCAGTCGCTGTCGTACATCGACCGCGCCTACGAGTTCGTCAAGGAGACCGTCGCCCACGGCGGCTCGGTCATGTTCGTCGGCACGAAGAAGCAGGCCCAGGAGGCCATCGCCGAGCAGGCCACCCGCGTGGGCATGCCCTACGTGAACCAGCGCTGGCTCGGCGGCATGCTGACCAACTTCTCGACCGTCTACAAGCGCCTGCAGCGCCTGAAGGAGCTCGAGCAGATCGACTTCGAGGATGTGGCCGCCTCCGGCCTCACCAAGAAGGAGCTCCTGGTCCTCTCCCGCGAGAAGGCCAAGCTGGAGAAGACCCTGGGCGGTATCCGCGAGATGCAGAAGGTGCCCAGCGCCGTCTGGATCGTGGACACCAAGAAGGAGCACATTGCCGTCGGTGAGGCGCGCAAGCTCAACATCCCGGTCGTCGCGATCCTCGACACCAACTGCGACCCGGACGAGGTCGACTACAAGATCCCGGGCAACGACGACGCGATCCGCTCCGTCACCCTGCTCACCCGCGTGATCGCCGACGCCGTCGCCGAGGGCCTCATCGCCCGCTCCGGTGTCGCCACCGGCGACCAGAAGCCCGGCGACAAGGCCGCCGCCGAGCCGCTGGCCGAGTGGGAGCGTGACCTGCTCGAGGGCGAGAAGAAGGCCGACGCCGAGGCCCCCAAGGCCGAGGAGAAGCCCGCCGAGGCCGAGAAGCCGGCGGACTCCGAGCAGGCCTGACCTCAGGACCGGTTGACGACGGCGGGGGAGGGCGCGACGAGCGCCACCCCCGCCGTCCACCCGTAGATCTTTCGACTTCGAGAATTCGGGAAGAGAAGCACAGACCATGGCGAACTACACCGCCGCTGACGTCAAGAAGCTCCGCGAGCTCACCGGCGCCGGCATGCTGGACTGCAAGAAGGCGCTGGACGAGGCCGAGGGCAACGTCGAGAAGGCCGTCGAGCTGCTGCGCATCAAGGGCCAGAAGGGCGTCGCCAAGCGCGAGAGCCGTACGGCCGAGAACGGCGCCGTCGTCTCCGTCATCGCCGACGACAACTCCGCCGGCGTGCTCGTCGAGCTGAAGTGCGAGACGGACTTCGTCGCCAAGGGCGAGAAGTTCCAGGCCGTCGCCAACACGCTGGCCGCGCACGTCGCCGCGACCCGCCCCGCCGACCTGGAGGCGCTGCTCGGCTCCGAGATCGAGGCCGGCAAGACCGTCCAGGCGTACGTGGACGAGGCCAACGCCACCCTCGGCGAGAAGATCGTCCTGAACCGCTTCGCGCAGTTCGCCGACGGTTTCGTCGCGGCGTACATGCACCGCACCATGCCCGACCTCCCGCCGCAGGTCGGCGTCCTGGTCGAGCTGGACAAGGAGAACGCCGAGGTCGCCAAGGACATCGCGCAGCACATCGCCGCGTTCGGTCCGAAGTTCCTGTCCAAGGACGAGATCCCGGCCGACGTCATCGAGAACGAGCGCCGGGTCGCCGAGGCCACCGCCAAGGAGGAGGGCAAGCCCGAGGCCGCCCTTCCGAAGATCATCGAGGGCCGGGTCAACGGCTTCCTCAAGGAGAACACGCTGCTGGCGCAGCCGTTCGCCAAGGACAACAAGAAGACCGTCCAGAAGGTTCTGGACGAAGCCGGTGTCACGCTGAAGCGCTTCTCGCGCATCCGCGTCGGCGCCTGAGCCTGCCGCGAAGGCAGCGAATGACCTACGGCCCCGCTAGGGTCGTACGCAGTCGGCCGCTCAACGGCCGGCCGCAGATGTGACGAGGAGGCCATTGCCGCACAGGGATCTGGACCAGACCCACGGCAATGGCCTTCTTCGTATGTGCACGAGGAGAGCTCAATGAATCACGGTGACGACGCGCACACAGACCATGCCGGTACCGGCGGCGGTCGGCGCTTTCTGCTGAAGCTGTCGGGCGAGGCGTTCGCCGGCGGCGGCGGACTGGGTGTCGACCCCGACGTCGTGCACGCGATGGCCCGGGAGATCGCCGCCGTGGTGCGCGACGGCTACGAGATCGCCATCGTGATCGGCGGCGGCAACTTCTTCCGCGGCGCCGAGCTCCAGCAGCGCGGCATGGACCGGGCCCGGTCCGACTACATGGGCATGCTCGGCACGGTCATGAACTGTCTGGCCCTCCAGGACTTCCTGGAGAAGGAGGGCATCGACTCCCGCGTCCAGACGGCGATCACCATGGGACAGGTCGCGGAACCGTACATTCCGCTGCGTGCGGTGCGCCACCTGGAGAAGGGCCGGGTCGTCATCTTCGGCGCCGGTATGGGCATGCCGTACTTCTCCACCGACACCACCGCCGCCCAGCGCGCCCTGGAGATCGACGCCGAGGCCATGCTGATGGGCAAGAACGGTGTGGACGGGGTCTACGACTCCGACCCCAAGAAGAACCCGGACGCGGTCAAGTTCGACGCCCTCGAGTACGGCGAGGTCATCACCCGCGACCTGAAGGTCGCCGATGCCACCGCCATCACCCTGTGCCGGGACAACAAGCTCCCGATCCTCGTCTTCGAACTGCTCGCCGAGGGCAACATCGCGCGTGCGGTGAAGGGTGAGAAGATCGGCACGCTCGTCAGCGATCAGAGCACCCGGGCCTGACGGCCCCAACTGCCGTGATTCCGTACGGGCGTCGGCCCGCACGGGCGGCAACCCCCGGCCGGGGGATGACCTCGGTACGGGGATGGACAACGGCCTGCCGGTCGGACACCGTGCAGGTACACGCGCGGCAGGGGCGAGGCTCTGCTTCTTACCGAAAAGACCAGGAGCAAGTGGTGATCGAAGAGATCCTCCTCGAGGCCGAGGAGAAGATGGAGAAGGCCGTCGTGGTCGCCAAGGAGGACTTCGCCGCGATTCGCACCGGACGTGCGCACCCGGCGATGTTCAACAAGATCGTGGCGGACTACTACGGCGCGATGACGCCGATCAACCAGCTGGCGTCGTTCTCGGTGCCCGAACCGCGGATGGCCGTGGTGACCCCGTTCGACAAGAGCGCCCTGCGCAACATCGAGCAGGCGATCCGCGACTCCGACCTCGGCGTCAACCCGAGCAACGACGGCCACATCATCCGGGTGACGTTCCCCGAGCTGACCGAGGAGCGCCGCCGGGAGTTCATCAAGGTCGCCAAGAACAAGGCCGAGGACTCCAAGGTCTCGATCCGCAGCGTACGGCGCAAGGCCAAGGACGCCCTCGACAAGCTCGTCAAGGACAAGGAGAGCGGCGAGGACGAGGTCCGCCGCGCCGAGAAGGAGCTCGACGACACCACCGCGAAGTACGTCGCGCAGGTCGACGAGCTGCTCAAGCACAAGGAATCCGAGCTCCTCGAGGTCTGATGAACAAGTCATCCTGGGGGGCCTCGCCCGGCGCCGGGCGGTGGGGACCGCCCGACCACGGACCGGCCTCCTCGCTTCGCGGGGTGGCGCCGCCCGCCTCGGCGGGTCCCGTGCACGACTGGGGCGGTGCGGCGCAGACTCGGCCCATGCCCATCGTGCCCGAGCCGGGCGGACACCAGGACGACGACCGGGAACATCGGGACAACCGGGATGACCGGGATCACCCGGACGACCGGGGGGCTGCTCGACGGAGCGGCCCCCTGTTCCGCGATGAAGAGCCGCAGGAGCCCATGCCCCCCTCTATCCCCGGGTCCGACCGACCGGCGGACGCAGCGAAGCCCCAGAAGAAGAGCGCGGGCCGCAATCTGCGGGCCGCGATAGGGGTCGGTGTCGGGCTCGGCGCGGTCATCCTCGCGTCGCTCTTCGTCTACAAGCCCGTCTTCATCGGCGTGATCGTGATCGCCGTCGTCGTCGGGCTGTGGGAGCTGACCTCGCGGCTGACGGAGTGCAAGGACATCCAGGTGCCGCTGGTGCCGCTCGCGGTCGGCGGCACCGCCATGGTGATCGCCGGGTACGTACGCGGCGCCGAGGGCGCCTGGGTGGCGATGGCGCTCACCGCACTCGCCGTCCTGGTGTGGCGGATGACCGAGGCCCCGCAGAACTACCTGCGGGACGTCACCGCCGGCGTCTTCTCGGCGTTCTACGTGCCGTTCCTGGCGACCTTCGTGGCGATGATGCTGGCCGCCGGCGACGGGCCGTGGCGGGTGTTCATGTTCCTGCTGTTGACGGTCGTCAGCGACACCGGCGCGTACGCGGTCGGCTGGCGGTTCGGCAAGCACAAGCTCGCACCGCGGATCAGCCCCGGCAAGACCCGCGAGGGGCTCGTCGGCGCGGTCCTCTTCGCGATGGCCGTCGGCGCGCCGTGCATGGAGTTCCTGATCACCGACGGCGCGTGGTGGCAGGGCCTGCTGCTCGGCCTCGCGGTCGCGATCAGCGCCACCCTCGGCGACCTCGGCGAATCCATGATCAAGCGGGATCTGGGCATCAAGGACATGGGCACCCTCCTCCCGGGCCATGGCGGGATCATGGACCGGCTGGACTCCCTGCTGCCGACCGCCCCCGTGGTGTGGCTGCTGTTCGTGGTGTTCGTGGGGTCCGGCTGACGGAGGCCACGGCACCGCGCGGCGGCGAGCCGCGCACCGGACACAGCGTGGGGGCCGGCCGGACGGCCCCAGGTACCCTGGAAGGGCCCGTCGCCATCGGCAGCGGGCCCTTTTCCGGCCCCGCCACCGCGCGGACGGCCCTGACCTGCGAGATCTCCGGGTTCCGGGATCGCCCCGCCCCCGGCTCCGCGACAGCGGAGATCACCCGCCCCCGTCGCAACGAGGAGTTCCGCCCATGGCACCGCCCGAGCCCGGTGTGCTGACGTTCGTCGCCCCGCGCGGCGCCAAGAAGCCCCCTCGGCACCTCGCCGACCTCAGCCCCGCAGAACGCCGCGAGGCGGTGGCCGCGATCGGCGAGAAGCCGTTCCGCGCCAAACAGCTGTCGCAGCACTACTTCGCCCGTTACGCACACGACCCGGCGCAGTGGACCGACATCCCGGCGGCGGCGCGCGAGAAGCTGGCGAGCGAACTGCTGCCGGAACTGATGAGCGTCGTACGGCACATCTCGTGCGACGACGACACCACCCGCAAGACCCTGTGGAAGCTGCACGACGGCACGCTCGTCGAGTCGGTGCTGATGCGCTACCCGGACCGGGTCACCATGTGCATCTCCTCGCAGGCCGGCTGCGGTATGAACTGCCCGTTCTGCGCCACCGGGCAGGCGGGGCTGGACCGCAACCTGTCCACCGCGGAGATCGTGCACCAGATCGTCGACGGGATGCGCGCGCTGCGCGACGGCGAGGTGCCCGGCGGACCGGCACGGCTGTCCAACATCGTCTTCATGGGGATGGGCGAGCCGCTGGCCAACTACAACAGGGTCGTCGGCGCGATCCGGCGGCTGACCGACCCCGAGCCGGACGGACTGGGACTGTCCCAGCGCGGCATCACGGTCTCCACGGTCGGCCTCGTCCCGGCGATGCGGCGGTTCGCGGACGAGGGCCTCAAGTGCCGGCTGGCGGTCTCGCTGCACGCACCGGACGACGAACTGCGCGACACCCTCGTGCCCGTCAACACCCGCTGGAAGGTCCGCGAGGTGCTGGACGCGGCCTGGGAGTACGCGGAGAAGTCCGGACGGCGCATCTCGGTCGAGTACGCCCTGATCCGGGACATCAACGACCAGGCCTGGCGCGGTGACCTGCTGGGACGGCTGCTCAAGGGCAACCGCGTCCATGTGAACCTCATCCCGCTGAACCCCACCCCGGGGTCGAAGTGGACCGCCTCGCGCCCCGAGGACGAGCGGGCCTTCGTCCGGGCCATCGAGGCACACGGCGTGCCGGTGACCGTCCGTGACACCCGCGGTCAGGAGATCGACGGCGCCTGCGGGCAGCTGGCCGCCTCGGAGCGCTGAGCACCCGCTGGTACGGTGTGGTCGAACAAACGCACATTCCGACAGGGGAGCGCCACAGCGCTGAGAGTGCGGAAGCGTCGTAGCCCTACGGTGCCCGCAGACCCTTGAACCTCGCCCGGGTCATTCCGGGTAGGAAGTTCGGTCGTCACTCATGCTGTTGCGCCCTGCCCGGAGTCCCCTCCGTATCCACACGTCCCCGGACGTCGCGAGCCGCGGACACCGGGCGGGGCCGCGTCTCTTCCTGGCCAGCCAGGAGGAATCAGTGAGCACCACCAGCAGGATCACCGCGACAGCCGTCGCCGCCGCGGTCGGAATGACCGCACTCGCCGCATGCGGCGGCACCGGCGGGGAGAGCACGGACGCCAGGACCGTCACCCTCGTCAGCCATGACTCGTTCAACGCCTCCCGGTCCGTCCTCGCCGCCTTCGAGAAGGAGAGCGGCTACAAGGTGAAGGTCCTCAAGGGCGGCGACGCCGGCAAGGCCGTCAACCAGGCGATCCTCACCAAGGACAACCCGCAGGGCGACGTCCTCTTCGGCATCGACAACACCCTCCTCTCCCGCGGTCTGGACGCCGGCCTGTTCACCCCGTACAAGGCCAAGGGCCTGGACGACGTCCCCGAAGCGCTGCGGCTCGACCAGGACCGGCACCGCGTCACCCCGCTCGACTACGGCGACACCTGCGTCAACTACGACCGCGCGTACTTCACCCGGCACCACCTCGCGCCGCCGAAGACCTTCGACGATCTCCTCAAGCCGCAGTACAAGGGGCTGCTCGTCACCGAGAACGCCGCGACCTCCTCCCCGGGCCTCGCCTTCCAGCTCGCCACCGTCGCCGCTTACGGCAAGGACCACTGGCCGGACTACTGGAAGAAGCTCAAGGCCAACGGCGTCGAGGTGGTCGACGGCTGGGAACAGGCCTACAACGAGCGGTTCTCGGGCTCCGCCGCCGGCCGGGGCAAGGGCGACAAGCCGCTGGTGGTGTCCTACGCCTCCAGCCCGCCCGTCGAGGTGCTCGGCAAGAAGCCCGCGCCCGAGGAGGCCCCCACCGGAGTCGCGACCGGCACCTGCTTCCGGCAGATCGAGTTCGGCGGGCTCCTGCGGGGCGCGAAGAACGAGAAGGGCGGCAAGGCACTGCTGGACTTCCTGCTGAGCCGGCGGTTCCAGGAGGACGTGCCGCTGCAGATGTTCGTCAACCCGGCACGCCGGGACGCCAAGCTGCCGGAGCTGTTCACCCGGTACGGCGCGACGGTCGACAAGCCGATGACCCTGGCCCCCGAGACGATCACCAAGAACCGTGAACGGTGGATCAAGCAGTGGTCCTCGCTCGTACTGAAGTAACCGAAGCAGCCGAGGCAACCCAAGCAGCCGAAGCAGCCGCCGCCCGGCGCCGGGGGACCAGGCGGGCCACGGCCGTCCGGCTCGGCCTGATGGCGGTGCCGCTCGCGTTCTTTGCGCTGTTCTTCGGCTACCCGGTCGGCGCGATCGTCGGGCGGGGACTCAAGGACGGCGGGCAGTGGCAGCTCGGCCGCTTCGGGGCGGTGCTCGGCGATCCGGACGTCGCGCACGTGCTGTGGTTCACCGTCTGGCAGGCCGCCGCCTCGACCGCGCTGACCCTGCTGATCGCCCTGCCCGGCGCGTACGTCTTCGCACGCTTCGACTTCCCCGGCAAACAGCTGCTGCGGGCGGTCGTGGCGGTCCCGTTCGTGCTGCCGACCGTCGTCGTCGGCTCCGCCTTCCTGGCGCTGACCGGCCGGGGCGGACTCCTCGACGACCTGTGGGGCGTGCGCCTGGACACCTCGGTCTGGGCGATCCTGCTCGCGCACGTCTTCTTCAACTACGCGGTGGTGGTACGCACCGTCGGCGGGCTGTGGGCGCAGCTCGACCCGCGGCAGGAAGAGGCCGCGCGGGTGCTCGGCGCCGGACGGTTCGCGGCCTGGCGGCGGGTGACCCTGCCCGCCCTGGGACCGGCCGTCGCCGCCGCCGCCCTGATGGTCTTCCTCTTCACCTTCACCTCCTTCGGGGTGGTGCAGATCCTCGGCGGCCCCGCCTTCTCCACCCTGGAGGTGGAGATCTACCGGCAGACCGCCGACTTCCTGGACCTGCCGACCGCCGCGGTCCTCACCATGATCCAGTTCGCGGCGGTGCTGGCCGTCCTGGCGCTGCACGCCTGGACCGTGCGCCGCAGGGAAGCCACCCTGCGGCTGGCCGACGCCGCACGCACCGCGCACCGGCCGCGCGGCCCCGGCCAGTGGGCGCTGCTGTGCGGGACGCTCCTGGTCGTCGCCCTGCTGCTGATCGTGCCGCTGGCCGTGCTCGTGGAACGGTCGTTCGCCGGCCCGGACGGCCACGGAACCGTCTTCTACACCTCGCTGGGCTCCGCCGCGGCCGCCGACAGCACCTTCGCCGTCGCCCCCCTGGACGCCGTGTGGAACTCCCTCGCCTACGGGGCGGCCGCCACCGTCATCGCGCTGGTGGTGGGCGGACTGGCCGCCGCCGCGCTGACCGTCCGCACCCGCCGGGACGGGGGAGCGGCCGGCCGGCTCGTCCGCGGCTTCGACGCCCTGCTGATGCTGCCCCTCGGCGTCTCCGCGGTCACCGTCGGCTTCGGCTTCCTGATCACCCTCGACGAGCCGCCGCTGGACCTGCGCTCCTCCTGGTGGCTGGTCCCGCTCGCCCAGGCGCTGGTGGGGGTGCCGTTCGTGGTCCGCACGATGCTCCCGGTCCTGCGGGCCGTCGACGGGCGGCTGCGCGAGGCCGCCGCCGTCCTCGGCGCCTCGCCGTGGCGGGTGTGGCGCGAGGTGGATCTGCCGATCGTCCGCCGGGCCGTACTGATCGCGGCCGGATTCGCCTTCGCCGTCTCACTCGGCGAGTTCGGCGCGACGGTCTTCCTCGCCCGGCCCGACCGCCCGACGCTCCCCGTGGCCGTGGCACGGCTGCTGGGGCGGGCCGGCGAGCTCAACTACGGGCAGGCGATGGCCCTGTCGACCCTCTTGATGGTGGTGTGCGCCGGTGCCCTGCTGGCCCTGGAGCGCGCCCGGACCAGTCACTCCGGGGAGTTCTAGATGACGGCACAGCCCGACACCACGGGCCGGGAGCTGCTGCGGCTGGGCGGGGTGACCGTCCGCTTCGGCCCCTCCGGGCGCCCCGCGCTCGACGCGGTGGACCTGGACGTCGCCGCACAGGAGATCGTGTGCGTACTGGGGCCGTCCGGAAGCGGCAAGTCCACCCTGCTGCGGGTGGTGGCCGGCCTCCAACCGGCCGATTCCGGACGGGTGCTGCTGGCGGGCCGGGACCAGACGGCGGTGCCCGCACACCGGCGCGGCGTCGGGCTGATGTTCCAGGACCACCAGCTCTTCCCGCAGCGCGACGTCGCGGGCAATGTCGCCTTCGGGCTGCGGATGCGGCGCTCCTCGCGCGCCGAACAGGCCCGTACGGTCGCCGAGCTGCTGGACCTCGTCGGGCTGCCGGGCGCCCAACGCCGCGCCGTGGCCTCCCTGTCCGGCGGTGAACAGCAGCGGGTCGCCCTGGCCCGGGCCCTCGCCCCCCGCCCCCGGTTGCTGATGCTGGACGAGCCGCTCGGCCAGCTCGACCGCGGCCTGCGGGAACGGCTCGTCGTCGAACTCCGCCGGCTCTTCCGGGAACTGGGCACGACCGTCCTCGCCGTCACCCACGACCAGGGCGAGGCGTTCGCGCTCGCCGACCGGGTCGTCGTGATGAAGGACGGCCGGATCGCCCAGACCGGCACCCCGCTGGAGGTCTGGCAACGGCCGGCCACCGAATTCGTCGCCCGCTTCCTCGGCTTCGACAATGTCGTCGAAGCGACCGTACGGGGCGAGGCCGCCGCCACCCCCTGGGGCCGCGTACCGGTCCCGGCCGGCACCCCGGACGGGCCGTGCCGCCTGCTCGTCCGGCCGGCCGGGGTACGGCTCGCCCCCGCCGGCGGCGGCCTGCCCGCCACGGTCACCGCCCGCACCTTCCGCGGCACCCATGTCGCGCTGCTGCTCCAGCCGGACCGCGGACCGCAGCTGGAAGCGGCCTGCGCCCTGCGGGACGCCCCGGAAGTGGGGGCGCGGACGGGCATCGCCTTCGCCGCACAGGACGTCGTGGTGCTGGGGCGCCTCTGACCGGATCCCCGCGGCGCCGGACCGTCCCTACGCGGCGCCGGACCGTCCCTACGAGGAGCCGGCGCGACTGCCCGCGAGGGGCTGAGCGGCCTCCGCCCCCGCCCCGCCGGACGCGGCCGCTCCGGGCGACGCCGCCGCCTCCGGCCCCGGCTCCGGTTCGCCGAACCAGGCGACCGCGACGGCCCCGGCCACGGCCACCACGAAGCCCAGCACCGCGACCCAGGCGAAGCCCGGCCGGGACGAGTCGCCGAGCCACAGAACGCCGAGGATGCCCGGGATCACCGTCTCGCCCACGACCAGCGCCGCCGTGGCACCGTTCACCGAACCGATCTGCAGGGCGACCGTATGCAGGTACATGCCCCCGATGCCCGCCACCAGAATCGCGTAGAGGGCGGGGTCACCGAGCAGCGTGCCCAGGTCGAACGGGGCCACGCCGTTCAGCATCCGTACCCCGACACCGATCGCGCCGAAGCCCAGACCGGAGAGCAGACCGGCCAGGATCGCGGCACGTGCCCCCAGGAGCCGCACGATCAGCGTGCCGCCTCCCATGAGCACGACGGACGCGATGAGCAGCCACCAGTGTGTGGCGTCCGGGGTGTGGCCGCCGCCCTCCGGCCCGGCGGCCGTGGCGAGCAGCACCAGCGCCGAGCAGACCACGGCGATGGAGCCCCACTCCGCCCGGCTGAGCCGGATGCCGAGCAGCTTGATGCTGAGGACGGCGGTGATCACGAGGTTGGCGCTGATCACGGTCTGGGAGAGGAACAGCGGCAGCAGCCGGGCCGCCCACGCGCCCAGCCCGAAGCCTATGAAGTCCAGCACCGTGCCCACCATGAACTCCCAGGTCACGGCGGCCTTCGCGGTGGAGGAGAGGCTGGGGCCGCCGTGCTGGGTGACACCGGTGGTGGAAGCCTTGGCCGCCTCCCGGCGAGCGGACTTGCGCGACCCCACCGCCTGCAGGACCGAACCTGTGCCGTAGCAGGCCGAGGCCGCCACAGCTGTCAGAAGGCCGATGATCACCAAGAGCTCCGTTCGCCCGTTGCCAGCATTACCTGTTCATTACCTGGCCTGGCAGACGCTCATTTCGGGACGGGAGTTGCCTCAGAAGGGCAAACAGCTCGTACGACCGTGAGAAAGCGCCGGGTCGGAGCCTCCGGCTCGGTTCACCGCGTCAGCGGAAGCGTCTCACCGCGTCAGCGGAAGCGTCGCCATCTCGGCCACCGTCCACGTCAGCGGAGCCATGACGACCACCAGGGACAGCACCCGCAGCGCCGCGGCTCTGCGGAGCACCGAGGCGGACGCGCCCAGGCGGCGCAGCGCGGCGGTGGTGTGGGCGCGGGCCGCGCGGGATTCGACGGCCGCGGTGAGCGCACTGGCGGTGACACAGGCGAGGACGACGGCCGCCCCGATGGCGGTCAGCGGCCCGAAAGGACGGGCGGGCGAGGCGTCGTAGAACTTCGCGGCGGCGTAGCCGGCGGCGGCGACCGCGCACAGGACGCCCAGCGGACGGCCCAGGCGGTGCGACTCCTCCTGGAGGACCCGTCCCGAGAGCAGGCGCAGCGCACCGGGACGCCCGGCGCACAGGAGACGGCCGCACAGGTGCACCAGACCGGCACCGGCCAGGACGAGGCCGGCGACGGACAGGGCCCAGCCGCCCAGCACGCCCGGAGGGCTGCCGACCAGCCGGCCCGGCAGCGGCAGCAGCCCGTCGTGGGATGCGGCGGCCGGACCGGCGTAGGCCTCGATCGCCAGGCCCGCCGCGGCCACCGCGATGCCCCACGGCAGGCCGGAGGGCGGCGCGGTCCGGGGGAGGGGCTCGGCATCGGGGGAGCCGGCCTCGTCGCGGGGGCGCAGGGAGACGGCGGTCGCGACGGCGGCGGTCAGCGGGACGAGCGCGAGCAGCATCAGGGCGCCGGCGAGCGGCAACGGATGGCCGGCGCCGAGCTGACCGGCGCCGATACCGAAGGACGGGCCGGTGGAGCCGCCGAGGTCGCCGCGCAGGCGGAAGAAGACGACCAGGGCGAGGAGGGCGCCGAGCAGGCAGGTCAGCGCGGTGGAGGCGGTGGCCAGCAGAGTGAGCCGGAGGGGACCCAGGCCGGCGGCGGTCATCCCGCGCTGCGGCCGGGCGGCGGGGTCCGTACGGGCCGTGGACACCGCGAACTGTGCGGTGGCGGCGAGCGGGGCGGCGCACCACAGGAGGCGCACCAGCGATTCGTCGGCCGCGGCCGGGTGGCCGGCGGCGTGCCCGACGGTGGACAGCAGGAGGAAGCCGGTACCGGCCGCCGCCGCGGCGACACAGAGCCGGCGCAGCAGGACAAGGGGGTGAGAGCCGCGGGCTAGACGGAGAGCGAGCACTCTGCCCTGCTTTCCTCATCGGAGGAGCCGGTGGTGGCGGAGGTGACGGTGGACGGACGGCCGTCGAGGAGACCGGCCGACCGGTCCGCGAGCGTGGCGGCCTCCGGGTCGTGGGTCGCCAGGACCACGGTGATCTGGTGCGAGCGGGCGGCGGTGGTGAGCGTCCGCAGCACCTGGGTGCCGTCGGTGCGGTGCAGCGGGGCGGTCGGCTCGTCCGCGAACAGCACCTGCGGGGTGATGGCGAGCGCGCGGGCGATGGCGACGCGCTGGCGCTGGGACTGGTCGAGCTGCCCGGGGCGGCGGCGGGCACACGTACCGACGTCGAGGCGGTCGAGCCACTCCAGGGCGGTGTGTTTCGCGGGGCGGCTGCCGGTGCCGCGCAGCAGCAGCGGCAGGGCGGCGTTCTCCCAGACGGTGAGTTCGGGCACGAGGTGGGGTTCGGTGTCGATCCAGCCGAACCGGTCCAGGCGCAGCCGTTCGCGGCTGGGGGAGGAGAGCGTGTGCACGGGCGCGCTGTTGAACCACACCTCGCCCTCGGTGGGGACGAGCTGACCCGACAGACACCTCAGCAGCGTCGTCTTGCCGCTGCCGCGCGGGCCGGTGACGGCGAGGATCTCGCCCTCGCGGACGCCGAGGGAGACGCCTGCCAGGGCGGTGGTACCGCCATAGGTGTGGTGCAGGCCGCGAGCCCAGAGAACGTCGTTGTCAGGCGGGGCCACCATCTGCGCACCTCGTGATTGTTCGCATCGTTTCGTTCCCCCAGGCGGGTGAACGACCGGGGACGGTATCGGTCACTAGCACGGTAAGGACTGGTGACCCCCGGTATTCGGCGCTTGGCAGCACAACGGCCCAGATTCACTCGTATGGCTTGAAGTGAGTGAACCCGGGCCGCCGGGGTGAGGGGTGCGTCAGCCGGGCGCCGGCGCAGCGAACCGGCACCGGAGGACGGGTGGCGGAGGGGTGGCCGTCAGAGCTTGGCCCAGGCCTCCGTGAGGACCGTCCGCAGAATCTGCTCGATCTCGTCGAAGACCGGCTGGTCGGCGATGAGCGGCGGGGCGAGCTGGACGACCGGGTCGCCGCGGTCGTCGGCGCGGCAGTACAGACCGTTGTCGAACAGGGCCTGGGAGAGGAAGCCGTAGAGGACGCGCTCGGTCTCCTCCTCGTTGAAGGACTCCTTGGTGGCCTTGTCCTTGACGAGCTCGATGCCGTAGAAGAAGCCGTTGCCCCGTACGTCGCCGACGATCGGCAGGTCGTGCAGCTTCTGCAGGGTGCTCAGGAAGTTGCCCTCGTTGTCGAGGACGTGCTGGTTGAGGCCCTCGCGCTCGAAGATGTCGAGGTTGGCGAGGCCGACGGCCGCGGAGACCGGGTGGCCGCCGAAGGTGTAGCCGTGCAGGAAGGTGTTGTCGCCCCGGTAGAACGGCTCGGCCAGGCGGTCCGAGACGATGCAGGCGCCGATCGGGGAGTAGCCCGAGGTCATGCCCTTGGCGCAGGTGATCATGTCCGGCACGTAGCCGAACTTGTCGCAGGCGAACATCGTGCCCAGCCGGCCGAAGGCGCAGATGACCTCGTCGGAGACGAGCAGCACGTCGTACCGGTCACAGATCTCGCGGACCCGCTGGAAGTAGCCGGGCGGCGGCGGGAAGCAGCCGCCGGCGTTCTGCACCGGCTCCAGGAAGACCGCGGCCACCGTCTCCGGGCCCTCGAAGAGGATCTGCTGCTCGATCTGGTCGGCCGCCCAGCGGCCGAAGGCCTCGGGATCGTCACCGTGGATCGGGGCACGGTAGATGTTGGTGTTGGGGACCTTGTGCGCGCCGGGGACCAGCGGCTCGAAGGGGGCCTTCAGAGCGGGCAGGCCGGTGATCGACAGGGCGCCCTGAGGAGTGCCGTGGTAGGCCACCGCGCGGGATATGACCTTGTGCTTGGTGGGCTTGCCGGTGAGCTTGAAGTACTGCTTGGCCAGCTTCCAGGCGGTCTCGACGGCCTCACCGCCACCGGTGGTGAAGAAGACCTTGTTGAGGTCACCGGGGGCGTGGTGGGCCAGCCGCTCGGCCAGCTCCACGGCCCGGGGGTGCGCGTAGGACCACACGGGGAAGAAGGCCAGTTCCTGCGCCTGCTTGAAGGCGGTCTCGGCGAGCTCGACCCGGCCGTGGCCGGCGTTGACCACGAACAGGCCGGCCAGGCCGTCGATGTAGCGCTTGCCCTTGTCGTCGAAGATGTGGGTGCCCTCACCGCGCACGATCGTGGGCACGGGGGCGTTCTCGTACGACGACATGCGGGTGAAGTGCATCCACAGATGGTCGTAGGCCGTTGCGGAGAGGTCGCGCTCACTCATGTGCTATCTCGTTCCCCAGGTATAGGTCTGCTTCCGGAGCTTGAGGTAGACGAAGCTCTCGGTGGACCGCACGCCGGGCAGCGTGCGGATCCGCTTGTTGATCATTTCCAGCAGGTGGTCGTCGTCCTCGCAGACGATCTCGATGAGGAGGTCGAAGGAGCCGGCCGTCATGACGACGTACTCGACCTCCTCCATGCCCGTCAGGGCGTCGGCCACGGGATCGAGGTCGCCCTCGACGTTGATGCCGACCATGGCCTGCCGGCGGAAACCGACCGTGAGGGGGTCGGTGACCGCGACGATCTGCATGACGCCTTGGTCGAGCAGCTTCTGTACGCGCTGCCGCACCGCCGCCTCGGACAGGCCGACGGCCTTGCCGATCGCGGCGTACGGGCGGCGCCCGTCCTCCTGGAGCTGCTCGATGATCGCCAAGGAGACGGAATCGATCGACGGAGTGCCGGTTCTGTCGTGTGTGTTTCGAGAAGGCGCCACGTCCTTCACTGTGCACGAGCCTCGTAGGTCTCGCAACCCCGAATCGATGAAATCAGTTGTGTCGAGGTCGAATATTCACTGATTCCGTTGTTCGTGAGTGGCGGGTATGTCGAAAACGTGGTGCCCCTGGCTAGGGTGGACCCACAAACCACCGGACATCTGAATGAAGGGGGCGCACAGTGACCACCGCACTGCGTCGTCTGCGCAACTACATCGACGGGGAGTTCCGGGACGCCGCCGACGGCCGGACCACGGAGGTGGTCAACCCCGCGACCGGCGAGCCGTACGCCACCGCCCCGCTCTCGGGCGCCGCCGACGTGGACGCCGCGATGGCCGCCGCCGAGGCCGCCTTCCCCGTCTGGCGTGACGTCATCCCCGCCGAGCGTCAGAAAGTCCTGCTCAAGATCGCCGACCGCTTCGAGGAGCGCGCCGAGGAACTGATCGCCGCCGAGTCCGAGAACTGCGGCAAGCCGATCGCCCTCGTACGCTCCGAGGAGATCCCGCCGATGGTGGACCAGATCCGCTTCTTCGCGGGGGCCGCCCGGATGCTGGAGGGCCGCTCGGCCGGCGAGTACATGGAGGGCTTCACCTCCCTCATCCGCCGCGAACCGGTCGGCGTCTGCGCCCAGGTCGCGCCGTGGAACTACCCGATGATGATGGCCGTCTGGAAGTTCGCCCCGGCGCTGGCCGCGGGCAACACCGTCGTCCTCAAGCCCTCCGACACCACCCCGGCCTCGACGGTGCTGATCGCCGAGATCATCGGCGGGGTACTGGACGAGTTCGGCCACCCCCGCGGCGTGTTCAACGTCATCTGCGGTGACCGCGACACCGGCCGCCTCATGGTCGAGCACGACATCCCGGCGATGGCCTCCATCACGGGTTCCGTCCGCGCCGGCATGCAGGTCGCCGAATCCGCCTCCAAGGACCTCAAGCGGGTCCACCTGGAGCTGGGCGGCAAGGCTCCGGTCGTCGTCTTCGAGGACACCGACATCGCCAAGGCCGTCGAGGACATCTCCGTCGCCGGGTACTTCAACGCCGGCCAGGACTGTACGGCCGCGACCCGGGTGCTCGTCCAGGAGTCCATCCACGACGAGTTCGTCGCCGCGCTCGCCAAGGCCGCCTCGGAGACCCGGACCGGTGCGATCGACGACGAGGACGTCCTCTACGGCCCGCTGAACAACGCCCACCAGCTCCAGCAGGTCAAGGGCTTCATCGACCGGCTGCCCGCGCACGCCAAGATCGAGGCGGGCGGCGAACAGGTCGGCGAGAAGGGCTACTTCTTCGCCCCCACCGTCATCTCCGGCCTCAAGCAGGACGACGACATCATCCAGCACGAGGTCTTCGGCCCCGTCATCACCGTG
>NZ_BBUY01000016.1:73326-90356 GCF_001590865.1 Streptomyces sp. NBRC 110611 | reverse complement strand
CAGTCCTTCAGCGACGAGAAGCAGGCGGTGGAGTGGGCCAACGGCGTCGAGTACGCCCTCGCGTCCTCGGTGTGGACCAAGGACCACGCCCGCGCCATGCGGATGTCCAAGGCGCTGGACTTCGGCTGCGTCTGGATCAACACCCACATCCCGCTGGTCGCCGAGATGCCGCACGGCGGATTCAAGAAGTCCGGCTACGGCAAGGACCTCTCCGCCTACGGCTTCGACGACTACACCCGCATCAAGCACGTCATGACCTCACTGGACGGCTGACCCGGCCGGCCAGGGCCCCGGGGCCGGGCCGCCCTGCTCGGCACATCGGCACATCGATACCTCGACACACCGTCGCGGGCGGAGGCCCGGCAACTGACGCTCTGTCGCTTGCCGCCTCCGCCCGCACCACGTCAGAGTGCTCGCCATGGCTGATCTTTCGCGGCGGGCGCTGCTCCGGGGCATGAGCGGAATGGGGGCGGCCGCGGCACTGGCCGCCCTGGCCGGATGCGGGGTGCCGCCCGCGTACATCAAGGCGGCGGACCGCGCCGGCGCCGACCGCTCGGCGCGGGACCGGAAGATCGTCTTCGCCAACTGGCCGCTCTACGTCGACGTCGACGACCGCGACCAGCACCGCCGCCCCACCCTGCAGGCCTTCGAGCGGCGCACCGGGATCTCCGTCACCTACTCCGAGGAGATCAACGACAACGACGAGTTCTTCGGCAAGATCGGCCCCGCCCTGATGAACCGCCAGGGCACCGGCCGCGATCTCATCGTCATCAGCGACTGGATGTGCGCCCGGTTCGTCCGGCTGGGCTGGGTCCAGACGATGGACCGCGCCGCCCAGCCGCACGTCGCCCGGCACCTCGATCCGCTGCTGCGCAACCCGCACTTCGACCCCGGCCGCAGACACGCGGTGCCCTGGCAGTCCGGGATCACCGGTATCGCCTACAACCGCCGCAAGCTCGGCCGGGAGATCCAGCACACCTCCGACCTGTGGCAGGACGATCTGCGCGGCCGGGTCACCCTGCTCGCCGGGCTCGACGAGGCGTTCGCCATGCTGATGCAGGGCAACGGAGCCGACATCACCCGCTGGACCGCCGACGACTTCCACCGCATGACCGACCAGGTCCGCGGCCTCGTCGGCAAGGGCCACATCCGGCGCTTCACCGGCAACGACTACATCAAGGACCTGGACTCCGGTGACGTCCTCGCCGCGCAGGCCTACTCGGGCGACGTGGTCCAGCTCCGGGCGGACAACCCGGACATCGAGTTCGTGGTGCCGCAGGAGGGCGCCGAGCTGTGGGCGGAGAGCCTGATGATCCCCAACCGCGCCGACCACAAGCGCAGTGCCGAGCGGCTGATCGACTACTACTACGAGCCAGGGGTCGCCGCGGAGCTGGCCGCCTGGGTCAACTACGTCTGCCCTGTGCCGGCCGCGCGCGACGTCCTGGCCTCCGCCAAGGACAAGGAGCGGGCGGCGCTCGCGAACGACCCGCTGATCTTCCCCGACGACGCGATGCGCAAGCGGCTGGCGATCGCCCGGGACATCAGCGCCGAGGAGCGGGCGGTGTTCGCCAAGGAGTGGAACGCGATCGTGGGGCTGTGAGCGGGGGCCGGTGCCGTGTGGTGCCTCCTTCCTGTTTCCGGCAATGATTACGGAGCGTTATTAGTTCCTGCTCTTTGTGGTCAGGATGGTCAGGCTGGGGGTTGGGTGGCTGTGTGGGTGTGGGTGGCCGTGTAGGTGTCTATTTCGGCTGTGAGGCGGGACTTGGCGGGGGCGTCCATGAAGGAGGCTTCGACGGCGTTCTTGGCGAGGGTGGCCACGCCCTGTGCGTCGAGGTCCAGGAGGCGGGCGGCGATGCGGTACTCGGTGTTGAGGTCCGTGCCGAACATCGGGGGGTCGTCGCTGTTGATCGTGACCAGTACGCCGGCGTCGAACATCGCCCTGACCGGGTGCTCCTCCAGCGTGCGCACCGCGCGGGTGGCGATGTTGGAGGTCGGGCAGACCTCCAGCGGGATGCGGTGCTCGGCGAGGTGCGCCAGCAGCTTCGGGTCCTGCGGGGCGCTGGTGCCATGGCCGATGCGCTCGGCGCGCAGGTCGTCGAGGGCGTCCCAGATGGTGCCGGGGCCCGTGGTCTCACCGGCGTGCGGTACCGAGTGCAGGCCGGCGGCGATCGCACGGTCGAAGTACGGCTTGAACTGCGGGCGGGGGACGCCGATTTCGGGCCCGCCGAGACCGAACGAGACCAGGCCCTCGGGCCGCAGGTCGCAGGCGATCCGGGCGGTCTCCGCCGCGGCCGCCAGGCCCGCCTCGCCGGGAATGTCGAAGCACCAGCGGAGGAAGACGCCCAGCTCGGACTCCGCGGCCTTGCGGGCGTCCTCGATGGCCTCGACGAACGCCACGTCGGGGATGCCGCGGCGGGTCGAGCTGAAGGGTGTGACGGTCAGCTCGGCGTAGCGGATCTGCTGCCGGGCCATGTCCCGGGCGACCTCGTACGTGAGCAGCCGGACGTCCTCGGCGTCGCGGATCAGGTCCACGACGGAGAGGTAGACCTCGACGAAGTGGGCGAAGTCGCGGAAGGTGAAGTAGTCGGCCAGCGCCTCGGGGTCGGTGGGGACGGCAGAGTCCGGGTGCCGGGCGGCGAGCTCGGCGACGATGCGGGGGGAGGCCGATCCGACGTGATGGACGTGCAGCTCCGCCTTGGGCAGGCCCGCTATGAAGGCGTCGAGATCGGACAACGGGTTCTCCTGGTGGGTTGGTGGGTTGGTGGTGGGCTGGTGGGGCGCCCGGTGCGTGCGGGACCTCACGGCCCGGTCATGGTATGCGGGGCGCGGGAGGCGGCCGGCAGGCGGTGGGCGGTAGCCGGGGGAGGGGCGGTGGTCCCGGCTGGCCGCTGTTACTGCCCCGGGGCTGCCGGTTTGCGTAGGCGCTGGCGGGCCTCCATCAGTGCGAAGCCGAGCAGGTTGAGCCCCCGCCAGCGCTCCGGGGCCGTGGCGCGGTCGTCGTCGGCGGCGAGGCCGATGCCCCATATCCGGTCCAGCGGGCTGGCCTCGACCAGGACCCGGGAGCCCGTGCCCAGCAGGAACTTCCGCAGCGCGGGATCCCCGCCGAATTTGTGGACGCTGCCCTCGACGACCAGGCCGAAGCGGTGCCGTCGCCAGATCTTCTCGTCGAAGCCGCGGACCGTGCGCCCGGCGGCCTTGGCCTGCTGGGGGTGGCCCGCCGCTATCGCCCGCTGTTCCGCCTCCGCGTCGTCGAAGAGCCGGGCCTTGCCGGCCATCATCCAGTGTTCGGCGGTGGCGTAGGTGATCCCGTCGACCGTGAACGGGGCGGGCCACCACTGGCTGAAGCAGCTCGGGCCGAGGGTCCCGTCGCGCCGCGGGCTGTGCCCCCAGAAATGGACGTACTTCCAGTGTCCGCCGGAGGCGGGGCCGCGGCGCAGGTCCTCGACCGAGCGCGGTCCGTCCGAGGGTTGTCCGTCCGCGGCCCGCTCGCCCACGCCCTCTGCACCCGCGGCCCGTTTGCCCACGGGCTGTCCGGCAGCGGCCCGGCCGTTCGTGATCGTCATGCCTTCCCCCGTACTGTCGTGCATCATGCCGGGATTCTGTCAGCGGGTGCTGACAACGTGTCGGGGCCGCCCTCCTGGGAATCGCAGAATTCGTCGCGTAACCAAAAGGCAACAACGGAATCACTTGTTGGGGCCGCCTCACTCTGTCAAGATCGGCCATCACTTCCGGAAGCAGCTACGCCAGGCAGTGCCGCGGAGCGGCCCCTGGCGCCCGGCGGAGGAGAGCACCATGGATCACCGATTCGACGTCACCGAGCGCTTCGGCCGGGGCGCGCAGTTCATCGCGGGCAGTCTTCGCGGCGGCACCTCCGGCCGGACCCAGGCGGTCGTGGACCCGGCGACCGGCGAGACGGTGTACTCCTACGCCCTCGCCGGCCCGGCGGATGTGGACGCCGCCGTCGAGGCGGCCGTCCGGGCCTTCCCCGAGTGGGGCGGGGCCACGCCGGGTGAGCGCTCCGGCATCCTGCACCGCTTCGCCGCCGCGCTCGCCGAGGACGCCGCCGACCTCGCCTTCGCCGAATCGCTGAACTGCGGCAAGCCGATCAGGCTCAGCACCGAGTTCGATGTGCCGGGTACGGTCGACAACGCCGCGTTCTTCGCCGGTGCCGCCCGCCATCTGGAGGGCAGGGCGGCCGGTGAGTACAGCGCCGACCACACCTCCGTCATCCGCCGGGAACCGCTCGGCGTCGTCGGCTCCATCGCACCGTGGAACTATCCGCTCCAGATGGCCGCCTGGAAGGTGCTGCCGGCCATCGCCGCGGGCAACACCATCGTCCTGAAGCCCGCCGAGATCACCCCGCTGACCTCGCTGCTGTTCGCGCAGGCCGCCCGGCGCGCCGGGCTCCCGGACGGTGTGCTCAACATCGTCTCCGGGGCCGGCCGGGACGCCGGTGAGCACCTGGTGGGCCATCCCTCCGTCGCCATGACCTCCTTCACCGGGTCTACCGCGGTCGGCAGGCGTGTCGCCGGGATCGCCACCGGCACCGTCAAGCGGCTGCACCTGGAGCTGGGCGGCAAGGCGCCGTTCGTGGTCTTCGACGACGCGGATCTGGAGGCGGCCGTCCACGGGGCGGTGGCCGGGGCGCTGATCAACACCGGGCAGGACTGCACCGCCGCCACCCGCGCCTATGTCCAGCGACCGCTGTACGACGCGTTCGTCAGCGGAGTCGCCGACCTGATGACGACGGTACGGCTCGGCGACCCCCTCGACCCGGCCACCGACCTGGGCCCGCTGATCTCGCATGCCCAGCGCGACCGGGTGGCCGGTTTCGTCGACCGGGCGCGCGGTGACGCCACCGTCGTCACCGGTGGTGAGGCGCCGCAGGGCGAGCTGGCCAAGGGCGCGTACTACCGGCCCACGCTGATCGCCGGGGCCGCGCAGGAGAGCGAGATCGTCCAGTCCGAGGTCTTCGGCCCGGTGCTGGCCGTCCTGCCCTTCGACAGCGACGACGAGGGAATCGCGCTGGCCAACGACACCCCCTACGGACTGGCCGCCTCCGCCTGGAGCCGCGACGTCTACCGCACCGGCCGCGCCACCCGCGAGATCAACGCCGGCTGTGTGTGGGTCAACGACCACATCCCGATCCTCAGCGAGATGCCGCACGGCGGCGCCAAGGCGTCCGGCTTCGGCAAGGACATGTCGGCCTACTCCTTCGAGGAGTACACCCAGGTCAAGCACGTCATGTACGACAACACCGCGGTGGCCAGGAAGGGGTGGCACCGCACCGTCTTCGGGGACCGTGGGTGAGGTTCCGGAGGTTCCGTGGGCCCGGGACGTTCCGAACCCGTGGACCTGAGCAGCCCTGACCCCGTGGACCTCAGCAGTCCTGCCCCGGTGGACCTGCGCAGTCCTGACCCTGTGGGCCTGAGACGTTCCGCAGCAGACCTGAGACATCCTGAAGTGGGCCTGAGACGTCCTGAAAGGGCACCGCGTATGGAGCACCGCCAGCAGCCCCGAACCCTGTCGTCACCCCTGCCACCCCTGCCACCACCCTTGTCGCCGGCCGAACTCAGCGCCATGCGCCGGAGCGCGGTCAACGGCCGGCTGGCCATGACCCGCCGCTCGCTGCTGCGCGCCGGCGGCGCCATGGCGGCCACGGTCGGCGGTCTCGGCGCCCTGGCGGCCTGCGGAATCCCGCCCGCCGGCCGTACCGGCGCCGGCCGGACCGAGGACCACTCCCGGACGGAGCGGCGCGTCGCCTTCTCCAACTGGACCGCGTACATGGACGTCAGCGAGGACGGCAAGCGCCACCCCTCACTGGACGGCTTCACCCGGCGCACCGGCATCGCGGTCAAGTACACCGAGGACATCAACGACAACGACGAGTTCTTCGGCAAGGTCCGGCCCCAGCTGGCGGCCGGCCAGGACACCGGCCGCGACCTGATCGTGCTCACCGACTGGATGTGCGCCCGGATGATCTCCCTCGGCTGGATCCAGCGGCTGGACCCCGCCCACCTGCCGCACGCCCACGCCAACCTCTCGGCCCAGTACCGCGACCCCACCTGGGATCCGGGCCGGGCATACTCCTACGTCTGGCAGGGCATCCCCGCGATCATCGCGTACAACGTGCGGGCCACCGGCGGGAGGACGGTCGACTCGGTCGGCCAGCTGCTGGAGGACCCGCAGCTCATGGGCCGGGTGGCGTTCCTGTCCGAGATGCGGGACACCGTCGGCCTGACCCTCCTGGACATGGGCAGGCGCCCCGAGGACGTCACCGCGGACGACTTCGCCGCGGCGCTCGCCCGGCTGCGCAAGGGTGTGGACCGCAAGCAGATCCGCCGCTTCACCGGCAACGACTACACGTCCGACCTGACCAAGGGCGACCTCGCCGCCTGCGTGGCCTGGGCCGGCGACGTCGTCCAGCTCCAGCGGGACGACCCGGACATCCGGTACGCCATCCCCAGGGCCGGCTATATGACGTCCACCGACAACCTCATGGTGCCGAACCAGGCCCGGCACCGGCGGAACGCCGAACGGCTCATCGACTACTTCTACGAGCCGAAGGTGGCGGCCCGGCTCGCCGCGTCCATCCACTACGCCTGCCCGGTCGACGGCGTACGTGAGGAGCTGGCCAGGATCGACCAGGCGGCGGCCGGCAACCCGCTGATCCTGCCGGACAAGGAGATGGCCGAGCGGTCACACTCCTTCCGCACCCTGACCACCGAGGAGAACAAGCAGTTCAGCGAGGAGTTCGCCGCTCTGACGGGGGCCTGAGCCGCCCCCACCCGGGCCCGCCCGGGCCGTACCGCCCTCCGACCCACGGGACGACCGACATGACCCACACCGCGACCCCCCGGCGCAGCGGCGGCGACGTCCGCCTCCGCGGGATAAGCAAGACCTACGGCTCCTTCACCGCCGTCCACCCCCTCGACCTGACCGTCCCCGCGGGCTCCTTCTTCGCGCTGCTGGGCGCCTCGGGCTGCGGCAAGACCACCACCCTGCGGATGATCGCCGGACTGGAGGAGCCCACCACCGGGAGCGTCGCCCTGGACGGCCGGGACGTCACCGCCCTGCCGCCCTACAAGCGCCCGGTCAACACCGTCTTCCAGAACTACGCGCTCTTCCCGCATCTGGACATCTACGAGAACGTCGCCTTCGGCCTGCGCCGCCGGGGCATCAAGTCCGTCAAGAAGCAGGTCGAGGAGATGCTCGACCTCGTCCAGCTCGGCCCCCTGGCGCGCCGCAGGCCGCAGCAGCTCTCCGGCGGCCAGCAGCAGCGGGTCGCGGTCGCCCGGGCACTGATCAACCACCCCCAGGTGCTGCTGCTCGACGAGCCGCTGGGCGCCCTCGACCTGAAGCTGCGCCGCCAGATGCAGCTGGAGCTCAAGCGCATCCAGACCGAGGTCGGCATCACCTTCGTGCACGTCACCCACGACCAGGAGGAGGCCATGACGATGGCCGACACCGTGGCCGTGATGAACGGCGGCCGGGTCGAACAGCTCGGCGCGCCCGCCGACCTCTACGAGAACCCCGCCACCACCTTCGTCGCCAACTTCCTGGGCAGCTCCAACCTCATCGAGGCCGAAGTCGTCGAAGCGGGCGGCGACGAGGTCCTCGTCACGGCGGGCGGGGCCAGGCTGCGGCTGCCCGCCGGGCGGTGCACCGCCGCCGTGCGCACCGGCGGCCGGGTCCTGGCGGGCGTACGGCCCGAGAAGATGGCGCTGGCGCACGCCGACGACGCCGGTGCCGTCGCCGAGGGCCACAACCGCGTCCCCGGCACCATCACCGACGCCGGCTTCATCGGGGTGAGCACGCAGTACGTGGTACGCACCCGGGGCGCGGGCAGCCTCGCCGTCTACGAGCAGAACATCGCGCGGGACGGGCGGCTGGTCCCCGGCGCCGAGGTCGTCGTGCACTGGAGCCCCGCGCACACCTTCGGGCTCGACGCCTCGCAGGACATCGGCGCGGGCGCGGACCGGGACGAGGAGGCGGCGTGACCGCCGCCCGGCCGGCTCCCGGAGTCCCCGACAGCACGCTCCCCGTCCGCAAGCCGCCCGCCCGCAGGCGTCTCGTCCCCTACTGGCTGCTGCTGCCCGGCATCCTGTGGCTGATCGTCTTCTTCGCCGCCCCGCTCGTCTACCAGGCGTCGACCTCGGTGCAGACCGGGTCCCTCGAAGAGGGCTTCAAGGTCACCTGGCACTTCGCCACCTACTGGGAAGCGATCGCCGAGTACTGGCCCCAGTTCCTCCGCTCGGTGGGCTACGCGGCCATCGCCACCGCGCTCTGCCTGCTCCTGGGCTACCCGCTGGCCTACCTCATCGCCTTCCGGGCCGGCCGCTGGCGCAACCTGGTGATGATCCTGGTCATCGCCCCGTTCTTCACCAGCTTCCTGATCCGTACGCTGGCCTGGAAGACGATCCTGGCCGACGGCGGGCCGGTCGTCGGCGTGCTGAACACGCTGCACGTCCTGGACGTCACCAGCGCCCTGGGCATCACCGAGGGGCACCGGGTGCTGGCCACCCCGCTCGCGGTGGTCTGCGGCCTCACCTACAACTTCCTGCCGTTCATGGTCCTGCCGCTGTACACGTCGCTGGAGCGCATCGACCCCCGGCTGCACGAGGCGGCCGGTGACCTCTACGCCCGCCCGGCCACCACCTTCCGCCGGGTGACCTTCCCGCTGTCCATGCCCGGGGTCGTGGCCGGCACCCTGCTCACCTTCATTCCGGCCGCCGGTGACTACATCAACGCCGAGCTGCTGGGCTCCACCGACCAGAAGATGATCGGCAACGTCATCCAGTCGCAGTTCCTGCGGGTGCTGGACTACCCGACCGCCGCGGCGCTCTCCTTCCTCCTCATGGCGGCCATCCTCGCCATGGTCACGGTCTACATCCGCAAGTCCGGGACGGAGGATCTGGTCTGATGCGCCTGCTCCGACGGAACCTGGTGGTCCTCGCGGGCCTGCTGACGCTGGCGTACCTGGTGCTGCCCAACGTCATCGTGCTGGTCTTCTCCTTCAACAAGCCCCATGGCCGGTTCAACTACCAGTGGCAGCGCTTCTCCACGGACGCCTGGACCGATCCGTGCGGTGTCGCGGACCTGTGCGGCTCGCTGGGGCTGAGCCTGCGGATCGCCGTCTGGGCCACGCTCGGCGCGACCGTCCTCGGCACCATGATCGCGTTCGCGCTGGCCCGCTACCGCTTCCGCGCCCGGGCCGGCGTCAACACCCTGATCTTCCTGCCGATGGCGATGCCGGAGGTCGTGATGGCCGCCTCGCTGGCCACGCTCTTCCTCAACATGGCCGTCCCGTTCGGCTTCTGGACGATCCTCATCGCCCACATCATGTTCTGCCTGAGCTTCGTCGTCACCGCCGTCAAGGCGCGGGTGATGAGCATGGACCCGCGGCTGGAGCAGGCAGCCCAGGACCTCTACGCCACCCCGCTGCAGACCTTCCTGCGGGTGACGCTGCCGATCGCCGCCCCCGGTATCGCCGCCGGCGCGCTGCTGTCCTTCGCCCTCTCCTTCGACGACTTCATCATCACCAACTTCAACGCCGGCTCCACCGTGACCTTTCCCATGTTCGTCTGGGGATCGGCGCAGCGGGGCACACCCGTTCAGATCAATGTCATCGGTACGGCGATGTTCCTCGTCGCCGTGCTCTGCGTACTCGTCGGCCAACTGGCCGGATCCCGCCGCAAAAGGAGCCAGAGGAGCTGAGAACCATGGCACGAGCTGCCATGTCGCACCCTTCCGGAGCGTCCCCCGTCCACGCGCTCGCGGACGCCGCCCCCACCCCCTTCTGGCTGGACGACCCGCTCCGCCCCGACCCGCTGCCCGCCCTGGTCGGCGACGAGACCTGCGATCTGCTGGTCGTCGGCGGCGGCTACTCCGGCCTCTGGACCGCGCTGCTCGCCAAGGAGCGCGACCCGCAGCGCGATGTCGTCCTCATCGAGGGCGCCGAGGTGGGCTGGGCCGCCTCCGGCCGCAACGGCGGATTCTGCGCCGCCTCCCTCACCCACGGCCTCGGCAACGGCCTGGCCCGCTGGCCCGGCGAACTCGCCCGGCTCGAGGAGCTCGGCATCCGCAACCTCGACGCCATCGAGGACACGGTCGCCCGTTACGGCATCGACTGCGCCTTCGAGCGCACCGGCGAGATCGACATCGCCACCGAGCCCCACCAGGTCGCCGAACTCCGGGAGGCCGCCGAGGCCGCCGCGCGCCTCGGCCTGGACCGGCACGTCCTCCTCGACCGGGACCAGCTGCGCGCCGAGGTCGACTCGCCGATCTTCCGCGCCGGCCTGTGGGACCGCGACGGCGTCGCCATGCTCCACCCGGCCCGGCTCGTCTGGGGCCTGAAGGAGGCCTGCCTCGGCCTGGGCGTGCGGATCTACGAGCGCACCCGCGCCACCGCGCTGGCCTCCGAGGGCCTGGGCATGGCCGTCCGCACCCCGTACGGCAGGGTGTTCGCCCGCCATGTCGCCCTCGGCACCAACGCCTTCCCCTCACTGGTCCGCCGGGTACGCCCGTATGTCGTCCCGGTCTACGACCACGCCCTGATGACCGAGCCGCTCTCCGCCGAGCAGCGCGCCGCCCTCGGCTGGCGGAACCGCCAGGGCCTCTCCGACAGCAGCAACCACTTCCACTACTTCCGCATCACCGCCGACCACCGCATCCTGTGGGGCGGCTACGACATCGTCTACCGCTACGGCGGCGGCGTACGGGCCGAGTACGACCACCACCCGGCCACCTACGAGAAGCTCGCCCGGCACTTCTTCCACTGCTTCCCGCAGCTGGACGGGCTGCGCTTCACCCACGCCTGGGGCGGTGCCATCGACACCTGCGCGCGGTTCTCGGCGTTCTTCGGCACCGCCCACGCCGGCCGGGTCGCCTACGCGGTGGGCTATACGGGGCTGGGCGTGGGGGCGACCCGTTTCGGCGCCGAGGTGATGCTCGACCTGCTCGCCGGTGAACGCACCGAGCGGACGGAGCTGGAGATGGTGCGCAGCAAGCCGCTCCCCTTCCCGCCCGAACCGCTGCGCTGGGCCGGCATCGGCCTCACCCAGTGGTCGATGACCCGCGCGGACACCCATGGCGGCCGGCGCAACCTGTGGCTGCGGGCGATGGACCGGCTGGGGCTGGGCTTCGACAGCTGACGGAAGGCCAGTGGGGCCGGCGGGGGCCGGAGTGCGGGGCCCGGTGGGCGCGCCCGCGCCCCGGCCCCCACCGGTCGCACCCCGCGCACCACACCGCGAGCAGCACCCCCGCCAGGCACCAGCTGCCCAGGACGTCCAGCGGCCAGTGATAGCCGCTGCGGACCAGACCCACGCCGACCCCGACGTTGCCCAGCACCACACCGGCGACGCCCACCGGCACCACCAGGCGCCGTGCCCGCCCCCGTCCGGGGCCCGGTGCGCGTCCCCGGGCCAGCAGCATCGCGGCCAGTCCGTACGCGACCGCCGCCGCCGCGCCGTGCCCCGACGGGTAGAAGCCGTCCGGCACACCGTCCGCCATGCGCGGCGGTCCGGGCCGGGCGAGCCACAGTTTGAGCGGGACGACCAGCGCGGGCACGGCGGCGAACGTGAACCCCGCGGCGAGCGGCGGCAGCCACCGGCGCGCGGCCGGCCCGCCCCCTGCCGCCTCCCGGTGCGCCTGGTGCCCCCGCCGCCCCTCCTGCGGTCCCCGCCGCTCCTCCCGCCACCCACGCCATCCGCGCCATCCGGCCCAGGCCATCGCCGCCAGCAGCACCGGCAGCGCGACGGCCGTGTTGCCGAGATCGGCGAGGAGTTCGGCGGCGGAGGACGGGAATCCGCTGCTCGCGAGGGCGCGGCCCAGCCGCTCGTCGAGCGCACGCAGCGGTCCGCCCACCGCCACCTGCCAGGTGAGCACCCCGAAGAGCAGCCCGCTGAAGAGCGCCGCCAGCAGGCCGGCGGAGTACGGCAGACGCGTGCCGCGGAAAGGGGCCGGCCGCCTCGGAACAGGGGGGGTGGTTCCGAGGCGGCCGCGGTGACCGGTGTCCCGCGCGCCCCGGGGGGTATGGGGCGGGCGGACATCCGATCCGTGAGGATTCCCGGAGCCGCCTGTGCCAGGGGTCCCGGTGTCGTGCGCGAGGGCACGGCCTGACCGGAGCCGGGGAGGCGCCGACCGGGCGTCGCCCGCAGTCCCCTGCGGGCGGGGTGTTTCTCTCATCTGCAGAAACCGTACGGCACGGGGAGCACACCGGACAGCCGCATCACCCGGCCGCCATCGGCCCCGCACATCTTCTTCACGCCGCCCCTTCGGCTACGCGGCCGGCTCCGCGCGGGCAGCCGCTCAGATCTCGGCGAAGGCCGCCTCGAGGATGTCCAGACCCTCGTTGAGCAGGTCCTCCCCGATGACCAGCGGCGGCAGGAAGCGCAGCACGTTGCCGAACGTACCGGTCGTCAGCACCAGCAGGCCCTCCCGGTGGCAGGCCTTCGCCAGCGCGCCGGTGACCTCCGGGTTCGGGTCCTTGGTGCCGGACTTGACCAGCTCGATCGCGATCATCGCACCACGGCCGCGGACCTCGCCGACGATGTCGTACTTCTCGGCGATCGCGGTCAGCCGGGCCTTCATGATCTCGCCGATCCGCCGCGCCCTGGCGTTGAGGTCCTGCTCGCGCATGGTCTCGATGGAGCCGAGCGCCGCGGCGCAGGCCACCGGGTTGCCGCCGTAGGTGCCGCCCAGGCCGCCCGCGTGCGCCGCGTCCATGATCTCCGCGCGGCCGGTGACGGCCGCCAGCGGCAGACCGCCCGCGATGCCCTTGGCGGTCGTGATCAGGTCCGGGACGATGCCCTCGTCCTCGCACGCGAACCACTGGCCGGTACGGCAGAACCCGGACTGGATCTCGTCGGCGACGAAGACGATCCCGTTCTCCTTCGCGAAGTCCGCGATGGCCGGCAGGAAGCCCTTGGCCGGCTCGATGAAGCCGCCCTCGCCGAGGACCGGCTCGATGATGATCGCGGCGACGTTCTCCGCACCGATCTGCTTGGTGATCTGCGTGATGACCTGGTCGGCGGCCTCCTGCGCGCAGTTCTCCGGGCCGGTCAGCCAGCGGAAGGGGTAGGCCAGCGGCACGCGGTAGACCTCGGGCGCGAACGGGCCGAAGCCGTGCTTGTACGGCATGTTCTTGGCGGTGAGCGCCATCGTCAGGTTCGTCCGGCCGTGGTAGCCGTGGTCGAACACGACGACCGCCTGGCGCTTGGTGTACGCCCGCGCGATCTTGACGGCGTTCTCGACCGCCTCCGCACCCGAGTTGAACAGCGCCGACTTCTTCGCGTGGTCGCCCGGCGTCAGCTCGGCCAGCTGCTCGCAGACCTCGATGTAGGGCTCGTACGGCGTCACCATCGCACAGGTGTGGGTGAAGTCGGCGAGCTGGGCGGTGGCCCGGCGGACGACGGCCTCGGCGCTGTTGCCGACCGAGGTCACCGCGATGCCCGAGCCGAAGTCGATCAGCGAGTTGCCATCCACGTCCTCCAGGACGCCGCCGCCCGCGCGCTTCACGAACACGGGCAGCACGGCACCGACACCGCCGGCCACCGTGGCCTGCTTACGGGCCCACAGTTCCTGCGACTTGGGGCCGGGGATCGGGGTGACGACGCGACGCTCCTGGGGGAGGCCGGGGCCTCCGGACAGTTCGGTCATGGCAGTCTCCTGGGGTGCGACGGGGAACGTACCGAGGTCTCGTTCGGTGCTCGTGTGCGTTGCTCGTGTTCGGGCTTGTTCTCGCAGGTTAGGGGCGGCCCGGCGGGCGGGGCATGTTCCGTTCGGGAGAAGTGCGCGTGTTGCGTTGTCCGCGCCGGACATAGCGACGCCGCACGGCCAGTAGATTGAGCGGCGGCACGCCCGGCACCGGCGGGCGCGAGCGCGGGCCCGACCAGGACCGGGGGCGTCCGGCCGGGCGCCCGACAACATCACAGGCCACGGCTCAAGGGGGACAAGGGGCACCGGATGGACACCGAGGGCACGCACGACGCACAGCACCCCGCTTCCCGGCCGCCCGGCGGAGCGCACCGGTCCGAACCCACCGTTCCGCGCCCCGCGGCCCCGCCGGTCCCCCCGGCCGCGGCGCCCGGCACCCCGCCCCCGCCGCCCGGCGCTCCGCCCGCGCCGCCCGCCGCACCGCCCGGCCCGCCGCCGGCCAAGCCCGTCGCCCCGCCCGCCGTTCCGCCGGGTGGCGCGGCCGCCCCGGAGCCGCCGGTGGTCCGCTGGCTGCGCACCCCGCGGCCGGCGGCGGCCCCCGGAATCTGGACGTACGGGCACCGGCCCAAGCCGCCCGAGGAACCGGACCGGGTGCCGGGGCGCCAGCTGGTGGCCGGCGCGGTGATCTCGTTCCTGTGCGGGTGGCTGGTGTGGTCGCTGCTGGCGAACGGGTACCTCGGCGACTACTGGCTCTGGCCGCTGCTCGTCCTCACCCCGGACTCCTGGCGGGAGGCCGGCGGCCAGATGCTCTTCGTCTGGGCGACGTACCTCTACTACGGGCTCGTCGTGGCCCTCCTCGTGGTCGTCTTCGGCCGCATCGGCCGCTGGCCCGAGCTCGCCCGCCGGGTACTGGGCCCTGTCGTCCGCCGCGTCCGCGACACCGCACCCGCCGCCGCGCCCGAGCCCGCCGCCGACCGCGCCCAGTGGCCCGAGCTGCGTGCGTACGGTGCCCCGGACGCGGCCGACAAGCTCGCCGCCGAAGCCCGCGCCGGCCGGATGAACGACGTGGACGTGGCGAGGATCGAGCGCGCCTGGCGCTCGGTCCGGTCGGGCCGGAACTCCCTCACGTCGTTCACCGACACCGTCCTCCGGCACGGCGCGGCGGCCTGTGCGCACCCCTCGGGGCTGCGGGACCTGCCGCGCCGGGCCGCCCACCACGACCTGCTGGCCCACCAGGTCCGGATCGGCACGGCCGCCGACCACCCCCGCAACCCCTACCAGCACCGCGGCGTCGGCTGCGCCCTGGGGCCGGGCGTCCTGGGGACGTCGCTGCTCGCCGTCGGGCCGGCCGGCTGCGGCAAGACGACCCGGGTCGTCAGGCCGGTCGTGGAGTCGATGTGCCTGCAGGCGCTGGCCGGGCAGTGCGCGGTGATCGCCGTCGGGGCCGCCGGGGCCGACCTCGGTCCGGACGAGGCGTTCGACGTGGTCGTCCGGGTCGGCCGCCCCGGCCCGCAGTGCGACCTCGACCTCTACGGGGGCACCACCGACCCCGACGAGGCGGCGGGCATGCTCGCCGAGGCGCTGGTGGGTGACCTCGCCGAGCGGCTGCCCGGTGGCGACAGCCGGCCGGCGGCGACCGTACTGGCGCAGCTGCTCGGCCCCTTCCGGGCCGCCCATGACCGCTTCCCCACCGTGCCCGAGCTCCGCGAACTGCTGGACGGCGCACCCGCGACGATCGCCGCGCTGCGCACCGCGCTGGAGCAGGCCGGAGCGGACACCCTGCTGCGCGAACTGGACGCCCGGGCGCGTCAGTCGGAGCGCCCCGGCGACCTCGCCGTCCTCCTGGCCGACCGCCTCGCCCTCCTGGACCGGCCCGCCTTCGCCGCCTTCTTCGACCCGACGGGCCGCACCCGGCAGGTCTCGCTGCGCGCCCTCGACCATCCCCTCCGGGTCCGGATCGAGCTGCCCGAGCGCGGCCACGCGGAGGCCTCCCGGATTCTGGCCCGACTGGTCCTCGCTCAGTTCACCGAGTGCGCCGTCGCCCGTAGCGACCGTTCGCTGTTCGCCTGTCTGGTGCTGGACGAGGCCGCCGGCACCCTCACCGCGGAGGCGCTCCGCGGGCTGCAGCGGCTGCGCTCGGCGAACGCCGGGGTGGTGCTCACGCTGCGCTCCCTCGACGACGTCCCCGATGCGCTGCGCGGCACGCTGCTCGGCACGGTCGGCTGCCGGATGGCGTTCGCGGGGGTCACGACCTGGGACGGTGCGCGGTTCGCCGAGGTCTGGGGCAAGGAGTGGGTGGAGACCCGTGATGTGACGGACCGTCAGATCATCGCGGAGGGGGCCGCGATGAAGGTGTTCCACGCCTTCCGCCACCTGGTCACGGGGAAGGCTGCCACGGCCAAGGCGATCACCGTCCGCACCGTCGAGCGGGAGCGCTGGTCCGCCTCCGACCTCGCCAACTCCGTCCCGGCCGGGCACGCGGTGCTGTCGGTGACCGCGGTCGGCGGGGAGTCGGCTCCGCCGGTCCTCGTCGACCTGCGGTCCTGAGGGCCGGGGGAGCGACCCGCCGACGACAGGGCCCCCCGGGTTCCCCGCCGCGGCTCCCGGCTCTCCCCGGGACTCATCCGCTGAGGCAGAATCGGCATAGGCCGTTCGTACGGGGCGGCGCAATCCCCGGCGCAGTCATCTCCTCGGCACAGTCCCCGCCCGCAGTTCCCGCAGTCGTCGCAGTCATCGGAGTCATCGAAGGTCCTATGCCGCACACCCTCGCCTCCCTGGTCAACCACACCGCGCTCAAGCTGACCGTGCTCGCGGGCGGGGAACGGCTGGACGTCCCGGTGCGCTGGGCCCACGCCAGCGAGCTGATCGACCCGGTGCCGTACATGGAGGGCGGCGAGCTGCTGCTGATCACCGCGCTCAAGCTCGACGCGGAGGACCCGGAGGCGACCCGCAGCTACGTCCGGCGGGTCGCGGACGCCGGGGTGGTCGGGCTGGGCTTCGCGGTCGGCGTGAACTACGAGGACGTGCCCCGGGCGCTGGTCGCGGCGGCGCGGGAGCGCGGGCTGCCCCTGCTGGCGGTGCCCCGCCGGACACCGTTCATCGCGATCAGCAAGGCGGTGTCGGCCGCCGTGGCCGAGGACCGCTACCGGGCGGTGACCGCCGGTTTCGAGGCGCAGCGCGAGCTGACCCGCGCCGCGCTGAGCGCGGATGGACCGGACGGGCTGCTGGCCCGGCTCGCGGCGCACCTGGACGGCTGGACGGCGCTCTACGACGCGTCGGGGACCGTGGTGGCGGTCGCTCCCGACTGGGCCGCGCGCCGGGCGGCCCGGCTCGCGCCGGATGTGGCCCGGCTGCGGGAGCGGCCCGCGCCCGCC
>NZ_BBUY01000016.1:6084-72998 GCF_001590865.1 Streptomyces sp. NBRC 110611 | reverse complement strand
GCGCCCGCCACGGCCGTGGTCAGCGACGCGGAGGGGGACGACCGGGTGGAGTTGCAGTCGCTCGGTACCGGCCGGCGGGCGCGCGGGGTGCTCGCGGTGGGGACCGGGGCGCCCCTCGGGACGGCCGGCCGGTACGCCGTGCACTCCGCGGTCGCGCTGCTCACCCTGACCACCGAACGGTCCCGGGCGCTCCAGGACGCCGAGCAGCGGCTGGGTGCCGCGGTGCTCACGATGCTGCTCGCGGGCGAACCGGACCACGCACGGGCGGTCGCGGGGCGGCTCTACGGAGACCTGCTGGACACTCCGTTCCGGATGGTGGTCGCCGAGCAGGTGGCGGCGGACGAGCGGCCGGCGCGGTCCGGTGCGGCCGCCGCGGCCGCCCCCGCGCCGTCCGGCGCCTCCGCGCCCGTGCCGCCGTCGCCGTCCCCGTCGCCGGCCGCGCCCACGTCCGCGTCCTCGCCGGTATCCGGGGCTTCCGGCGCGGGGCCCGGGGCGCTGGACGGACTGGCCGATGCGATGGAGTCCGCCGCGGCGCGGACCGGCGAGGCGGTGCTCACGGTCCTTGACGGGGGCCGGCTGATCGCACTGGTCACGGACGGCGGCGCGGCGGCGGACGCGTGTGCCGCGTACGCCGGCCAGGCGGAGGCCCGGGCGAGCGCCCCGGCGCGTCCGCGCGGCCGGCCGGGGAGCCCCGAGGCGGGCCGCGGCGGGACGGAGGTGGCCGTCGGGCTGTCCGCTCCGACCGGACCGACGGCCGCCGCGAACGCCTTCCGGCAGGCCGAACAGGCGCTGTCGGTGGCCCGCCGGCGCGGACGGGCGCTGGTCGAACACGAGGACGTGGCGGCGGGGTCCGTGCTGCCGCTGCTCGCCGACGACGCGGTACGGGCCTTCGCGGACGGGCTGCTGCGGGCGCTGCGCGAGCACGACGCGACCGGGCGCGGTGACCTGGTGGCGTCGCTGCGCGCCTGGCTCGCCCGGCACGGCCAGTGGGACGCGGCCGCCGCCGACCTGGGCGTCCACCGCCATACGCTGCGCTACCGCATGCGGCGGGTGGAGGAGATCCTCGGGCGGTCGCTGGACGACGCGGACGTACGGATGGAGCTGTGGCTGGCGCTCAAGGCGATGTCGGCCACGGAGGGTCAGTGACGGCAGCGCCCCGCGGCCGCGGTACCGGCGCCGCCCGGGGCGCCCCCGCCGGCAGCAGGGGCGTCCCCTCCACCGCGGAGAGACACACCCCCTGATTTCGCCGCTTCGGACAAACGTCATGGCGGGGCCGCGCCCCTACCGTGGGAGCCAGGTTCATCAGCGCAGTGCCGTGCCTCACCGCGCGGTGCCGTGCAGTCCATGGCGCTGCCGTTCCCTGAGCCGACCGCACCACCCACCACTCCTGAAGGGCCGGGTTCCACTGTGCCGATTCACACTGATGCAGCCCCCACCGCCTTCTGGCTCGCCGGCCGCCAGGCCACCGGCGACGCCACCTTCGATGTCACCTCCCCCTGGGACGGACGTCTCGTCGGCACGGTGAGCGTGCCCACCGAGGCCCAGGTCGAGGAGGCCGTCGCCGCCTCCGTCGCGGTCCAGCAGGAACTCGCCGCGACCCCGGCGCATGTGCGTGCCGCGGCGCTGGACCATGTGCAGCGCCGGCTGGTGGAGCGTACGGAGGAGATCGCCCGGCTGATCTCCGCGGAGAACGGCAAGCCCGTCAAGTGGGCGCGCGGTGAGGTCGGCCGCGCGGTGTCGGTGTTCCGCTTCGCGGCCGAGGAGGCCCGCCGCTTCAACGGCGGCGAGGCGCAGCGCCTGGACACCGACGCCGGCGGCGCCGGCCGGCTCGCCCTGACCCGCCGCTTCCCGCGCGGCACGGTCCTGGGCATCGCCCCGTTCAACTTCCCGCTGAACCTCTGCGCCCACAAGGTCGCCCCGGCCATCGCGGCCGGCGTCCCGATCATCCTCAAGCCTGCCCCGGCCACCCCGCTCTCCGGCCTGCTCCTCGGTGAGCTGCTGGCCGAGACCGACCTGCCGGCCGGCGCCTGGTCGGTCCTCCCGGTGCCCAACGACCGGATGCCCGCGCTGGTGCAGGACGAGCGGATGCCGGTGGTCTCCTTCACCGGTTCCGAGAAGGTCGGCTACGCGATCCTCGACTCGGTGCCGCGCAAGCACTGCACCCTGGAGCTCGGCGGCAACGGCGCGGCCGTCGTGCTGCCCGACTGGTGCTCCGAGGCGGACCTGGACTGGGCGGCGCAGCGGATCGCCGTCTTCTCCAACTACCAGGGCGGCCAGTCCTGCATCTCGGTCCAGCGGGTCATCGCGGACGCGTCCGTGTACGACCGGCTGGTGCCGAAGATCGTCGAGGCCGTCGGGGCGCAGGTCGCCGGTGACCCCTCGGACGACGCGACCGAGGTCGGCCCGCTGGTGAACGAGGACGCCGCCAAGCGCGTCGAGGCGTGGGTCGACGAGGCCGTGGAGCGCGGCGCCAGGCTGCTGGCCGGCGGCAAGCGCGACGGCGCCTCGTACGCGCCGACCGTGCTGGCCGACGTGCCGGCCGACGCCACCCTCGCCCGCGAGGAGGTCTTCGGCCCGGTCCTCACGCTCACCAGGGTGGACGGGGTGGACGCGGCGTTCGCGGCCGTCAACGACTCGAAGTACGGGCTGCAGGCCGGCGTGTTCACGCATGACACGCAGACCGCGTTCCGTGCCCACCGCGCGCTGGAGGTGGGCGGTGTGGTCATCGGCGATGTGCCGTCCTACCGCGCCGACCAGATGCCGTACGGCGGCGTCAAGCAGTCCGGCGTGGGCCGGGAGGGCGTGCGCTTCGCGATGGAGGACTACACCTACGAGCGCGTCATGGTGCTGACCGGCCTCGCGCTGTAGTGAGGCGCCCGCACGCATGACGCGGCACGCGGCGCGCTCCGGAGCCTGCTCCCGGGGCGCGCCGCGTGTCTGTTACCGGAGCGCGCCGTGTGCCCGTTCCCCCCGAAGGGCCGAGGGCGCGGGGCCGGCCTTGGGCCCGGTCCGGTCCCTGGTCCCGTATGGCCAGGAGGCACCGCCTCGCCCGCTCCGCGCGGTACCTCCAGTGGTGCAACCCGCGTGGATCGGGTAACTCTCACAAGGAGCGCTGTTCCAGCGGCCCGACCGGCCCGCCGGCGCAGAACTACCGATTCCGCGGCGAGGTGAGCTCCTGATGACCGCTCCATCCATCCGCAACGTTTCCGAGCGCGAAGCACGCCAGGTCGCCGAGGCGGCCCGCGAGCAGGACTGGCGCAAGCCCAGCTTCGCCAAGGAACTGTTCCTGGGGCGGTTCCGGCTCGACCTCATCCATCCGCACCCCACCCCTACGGTCGACGACGTACGCCGCGGGGAGAAGTTTCTCGCCACCCTGCGGGAGTTCTGCGAGACGGAGATCGACGGCGCCCGGATCGAGCGCGAGGGGCAGATCCCGGACGAGACCATCAACGGGCTCCGGGAGCTCGGCGCGCTCGGCATGAAGATCGACCCGAAGTACGGCGGCCTGGGCCTCACCCAGGTCTACTACAACCGGGCGCTGTCCCTGGTCGGGTCGGCCAGCCCGGCGATCGGCGCGCTGCTCTCCGCGCACCAGTCGATCGGTGTCCCGCAGCCGCTGAAGCTCTTCGGCACCCAGCAGCAGAAGGAAACCTTTCTGCCGCGGCTGGCGCGGACGGACATCTCGGCGTTCCTGCTGACCGAGCCCGATGTCGGCTCGGACCCGGCGCGGCTGGCGACCACGGCGGTCCCGGACGGGGAGAACTATGTCCTCGACGGGGTGAAGCTGTGGACCACCAACGGCGTGGTCGCCGACCTGCTGGTGGTGATGGCGCGGGTGCCCGCCTCCCCCGGCCACAAGGGCGGTATCACCGCCTTCGTCGTCGAGGCCGACTCGCCGGGCATCACGGTCGAGCACCGCAACGCCTTCATGGGCCTGCGGGGTCTGGAGAACGGCGTCACCCGCTTCCACCAGGTGCGGGTCCCGGCGGCCCACCGCATCGGCCCCGAGGGCGCCGGCCTGAAGATCGCCCTGACCACGCTCAACACCGGACGGCTCTCCCTGCCCGCGATGTGCGTCGGCTCCGGCAAGTGGTGCCTGAAGGTCGCGCGGGAGTGGTCCGCGGCACGTGAGCAGTGGGGCCGGCCGATCGCGAAGCACGAGGCCGTCGGCGCCAAGATCTCCTTCATCGCCGCGACCACCTTCGCCCTGGAAGCGGTGGTCGACCTCTCCTCCCAGATGGCCGACGAGAACCGCAACGACATCCGTATCGAGGCCGCCCTCGCCAAGCTCTACGGTTCCGAGATGGGCTGGCTGATGGCCGATGAGCTGGTCCAGATCCGCGGCGGACGCGGCTTCGAGACCGCGCCCTCGCTCGCCGCCCGCGGGGAACGCGCCGTACCGGCCGAGCAGATGCTGCGCGATATGCGGATCAACCGGATCTTCGAGGGATCGACCGAGATCATGCACCTGCTGATCGCCCGGGAGGCGGTGGACGCGCACCTGTCCGTCGCCGGCGACCTCATCGACCCCGACAAGAGCCTCGCCGACAAGGGCCGGGCGGCCGCCAGGGCGGGCGGGTTCTACGCCCGCTGGCTGCCGAAGCTGGTCGCCGGACCGGGCCAGCTGCCGCGCACGTACCAGGAGTTCGGCATGCTCGCCGGGCATCTGCGGTACGTCGAACGGTCCTCCCGCAAGCTCGCCCGCTCCACCTTCTACGCGATGTCCCGCTGGCAGGGCCGGATGGAGACCAAACAGGGCTTCCTCGGCCGGATCGTCGACATCGGCGCCGAGCTCTTCGCGATGAGCGCGGCCTGCGTACGGGCGGAGTACCTGCGCGAGACCGGCGAGCACGGGCGCGAGGCGCAGCGGCTGGCCGACGTCTTCTGCCGCCAGGCCCGGATCCGCGTCGAGGAGCTGTTCGGGCGGCTGTGGACCAACACCGACGAACTCGACCGCAAGGTCGTCTCCGCGGTCCTCGACGGCAGCTACACCTGGCTGGAGGAGGGCATCATCGACCCGAGCGGCGACGGCCCGTGGATCGCCGACGCCACCCCGGGAGCGAGCCGGAGGGACAACGTCCACCGCCCCATCCGCTGACCTCGTCCGCGGCCGTACGTCCGGGGCCCGTCCGGCCAGGATCCACCGGACGGGCCCCGGTGCCCGCCTCCGTGTCCGCGGCACCCCGGCGACCGGCCACAATGGACCCCATGACGGACTCCCTCGCCCATCCGCACCTGCGTTTCGAGCCGGCCCCCGGCGAGCCCGACGGCCCGCGCCGGATCGTGATCCTCGGCTCCACCGGGTCCATCGGCACCCAGGCGACCGACCTCGTGCTGCGCAACCCCGACCGCTTCCGGGTGACCGGACTCTCGGCGGCCGGCGGCCGGCCCGAGCTGCTCGCCGAGCAGGCGCACCGGCTGCGGGTGGCCACCGTCGCGGTGGCGCGCGAGGACGCGGTACCCGCGCTGCGCGCGGCGCTGGCCGAGCGGTACGGCGCGGGCGAGCCGCTGCCCGAGATACTGGCCGGCCCGGACGCGGCCACCGAACTGGCCGCCTCCCCCTGCCACACCGTCCTCAACGGCATCACCGGCTCCATCGGCCTGGCCCCGACCCTGGCCGCCCTGAAGGCCGGCCGGGTGCTGGCCCTGGCCAACAAGGAGTCGCTGATCGTCGGCGGCCCGCTGGTCAAGGAGCTCGCGGCCCCCGGGCAGATCATCCCCGTCGACTCCGAGCACGCCGCGCTCTTCCAGGCGCTGGCCGCCGGCGCCCGCGCCGACGTCCGCAAGCTCGTCGTCACCGCCTCCGGCGGCCCCTTCCGCGGCCGTACGAAGGAGGAGCTGGCCGACGTCACCGTCGAGGACGCGCTCGCCCACCCCACCTGGGCGATGGGACCGGTGATCACGGTCAACTCCGCGACCCTCGTCAACAAGGGCCTGGAGGTCATCGAGGCGCACCTGTTGTACGACATCCCGTTCGACCGCATCGAGGTCGTCGTCCATCCGCAGTCCTGCGTCCACTCGATGGTGGAGTTCACGGACGGTTCGACCCTGGCCCAGGCGACGCCCCCGGACATGCGCGGGCCCATCGCCCTCGGCCTCGGCTGGCCCGAGCGCGTACCCGACGCGGCACCCGCCTTCGACTGGAGCCGGGCATCGGCGTGGGAGTTCTTCCCGCTCGACGACGACGCCTTCCCGTCGGTCCGCCTCGCACGGCACGTCGGCGAGCTCGGGGGCACCGCTCCAGCCGTCTTCAACGCGGCCAACGAGGAATGTGTGGACGCGTTCCTCACAGGCGGGCTGCCGTTCAACGGAATTGTGGATACGGTCGCCGCGGTGGTCGCCGAACAGGACACACCGGCGCGCGGAACCCCGCTCTCCGTCGCGGACGTCCTGGAGGCGGAGACCTGGGCGCGCGCCCGCGCCCGCGAACTGGCCGCCCGTGCGGCACGGACACCCTCGGAGGCTCGCGCATGACGACCTGGATGACCATCCTCGGCATCGTCGTCTTCGTCGTCGGCCTGCTGTTCTCCATCGCCTGGCACGAACTCGGCCACCTCTCCACGGCCAAGATGTTCGGTATCCGCGTGCCGCAGTACATGGTGGGCTTCGGGCCGACGCTCTTCTCCCGCAGGAAGGGGGAGACCGAGTACGGCATCAAGGCGGTCCCGCTCGGAGGCTACATCCGCATGATCGGGATGTTCCCGCCCGGGGACGACGGGAAGCTGCAGGCCCGCTCCACCTCGCCGTTCCGCGGCATGATCGAGGACGCCCGCTCGGCGGCCTTCGAGGAGCTCCGGCCCGGCGACGAGAAGCGGCTCTTCTACACCCGCAAGCCCTGGAAGCGCGTCATCGTGATGTTCGCCGGGCCGTTCATGAACCTGATCCTGGCGGTCGTGATCTTCATGAGCGTGCTGATGGGCTTCGGCATCAACACCCAGACCACCCAGGTCGGCTCGGTCTCGGACTGTGTGATCTCGGCCGCCGCCAAGACCGACAAGTGCCCGGCCGGCGCCAAGGACTCCCCGGCCAAGGCCGCGGGACTGCGGCCCGGCGACAAGATCGTCTCCTTCAATGGGCAGCACGTCCCGGACTGGGGCACCCTCCAGCAGCGGATCCGCGACACCACCGGCCCCGCGACGCTGGTGGTGGAGCGGGACGGCGCACGCCGGACGCTGCACGCCGACCTGATAGAGAACAAGGTCGCCAAGACGGACGGGCGCGGCGGCTACGTCCGCGGCGAGTACGTCACCGCCGGCTTCCTCGGCTTCACCCCGGCCAGCGGCGTCGTCAAGCAGTCCTTCGGCCAGTCCGTCGACCGCATGGGCAGCATGGTCGAGCAGGGCGTCTCCTCGCTGGTCCACCTGCCCGCCAAGATCCCGGACCTGTGGGACGCGGCCTTCAACGGCGGCGAGCGCAAGCAGGACTCCCCGATGGGCGTGGTCGGCGCGGCGCGGGTCGGCGGCGAGGTCTTCTCGCTGAACATCCCGCCGGAGCAGCGGGTGGCGACGATGCTCTTCCTCGTCGCCGGGTTCAACCTCTCGCTGTTCCTGTTCAATATGCTCCCGCTGCTCCCGCTGGACGGCGGGCACATCGCCGGCGCGGTGTGGGAGTCGGTCCGGCGGGCCTTCGCCAAGATCGTCCGGCGGCCCGACCCCGGCCCGTTCGACGTGGCCAAACTGATGCCCGCCGCCTACGTCGTCGCCGGGATCTTCATCTGCTTCACCCTGCTGGTGTTCGTCGCCGACGTGGTGAATCCGGTGAAGCTGACCTGACGCCCCGCCCGGTGGGGCGCCCTTCCCGGTGTGCACGCGAGGCCGGGCGGGGCGGCGGCCGGACCGCCTCCGCGGCGTTCGGAGGCGTCCGGCCGCCTCTTTCGTGCCCTTTCGCGGGGCCTCCGGGGGACGATGTGCCGAGGGCGATCCGGGTGCCGTAGGCTCGAAGGCCGGAGCCCGCCGACACGGGGCCTAGATCCACACCTTGGGGTTGCTCGCCAGATGACTGCCATTTCGCTGGGAATGCCGGCCGTACCGACCAAGCTCGCCGACCGCAGGGTCAGCCGCAAGATCCAGGTCGGTCCGGTCGCCGTGGGCGGAGACGCACCGGTCTCGGTGCAGTCGATGACGACGACGCGGACCTCCGACATCGGCGCCACGCTCCAGCAGATCGCCGAGCTGACCGCCTCCGGCTGCCAGATCGTCCGGGTCGCCTGCCCCACCCAGGACGACGCCGACGCGCTGTCGGTGATCGCCCGGAAGTCCCAGATCCCGGTCATCGCGGACATCCACTTCCAGCCGAAGTACGTCTTCGCCGCCATCGACGCCGGCTGCGCCGCGGTCCGCGTCAACCCCGGCAACATCAAGCAGTTCGACGACAAGGTCAAGGAGATCGCCAAGGCGGCTGCGGACGCCGGCACCCCGATCCGGATCGGCGTCAACGCCGGCTCCCTGGACCGGCGCCTGCTGCAGAAGTACGGCAAGGCCACCCCCGAGGCGCTCGTCGAGTCCGCGCTCTGGGAGGCCTCGCTCTTCGAGGAGCACGGCTTCCGCGACATCAAGATCTCGGTCAAGCACAACGACCCGGTCGTGATGGTCAACGCCTACCGCCAGCTCGCCGCCCAGTGCGACTACCCCCTCCACCTCGGCGTCACCGAGGCCGGCCCCGCCTTCCAGGGCACCATCAAGTCCGCGGTCGCCTTCGGCGCACTGCTCTCCGAGGGCATCGGCGACACCATCCGGGTCTCGCTCTCCGCGCCGCCCGCCGAGGAGGTCAAGGTCGGCATCTCCATCCTGGAGTCCCTCAACCTCCGCCAGCGCCGCCTGGAGATCGTCTCCTGCCCGTCCTGCGGCCGCGCCCAGGTCGACGTCTACAAGCTCGCCGACGAGGTCACCGCCGGCCTGGAGGGCATGGAGGTGCCGCTCCGCGTCGCCGTCATGGGCTGCGTCGTCAACGGCCCCGGCGAGGCCCGCGAGGCCGACCTCGGCGTCGCCTCCGGCAACGGCAAGGGCCAGATCTTCGTCAAGGGCGAGGTCATCAAGACCGTGCCCGAGTCGAAGATCGTCGAAACCCTCATCGAAGAGGCGTTGAAGATCGCCGCGCAGATGGAGGCCGACGGCGTCGCCTCCGGCGAACCGGTCGTCACCGCCGCCGGCTGATCCGCGGCGGACCGCCGGGCGGTCCACGGCTCCGACGAGCCCCGCCGCCCCGTTCCCGGGCCGCGGGACTCACGGCCGTCCGGGCCCGCCCCGCCCCGCGGGCCGGGAACTCCCGCGCGGGTGGAGGTACAGTGCCAGCACCTGCTCCCGCCTGGCCTCCCAGGCCCGTCATGGTGAGGCAATCCGACACGTGCTGACGACGACCACCTCCCTCAAGGTCCTCGACCCCGGGGAGCTCGACGACGCGCTCGCGGTCCTCGACCGTGACCCGGTCGCCAACGCCTTCGTCGCGGCCCGCGTCCAGGTCGCCGGGCTCGACCCCTGGCGGCTGGGCGGCGAGATGTGGGGCTGGTACGTCGGCGGCCGGCTGGAATCGCTCTGCTACGCGGGCGCCAACCTCGTCCCGGTCTGCGCCACCTCCGAAGCCGTCCACGGCTTCGCCGAGCGGGCCCGCCGGCAGGGCCGCCGCTGCTCCTCCATCGTCGGACCCGCCGGCCCCACCGCGGAACTGTGGTCGCTCCTGGAGCCGTACTGGGGGCCCGCCCGCGAGATCCGCGCCCACCAGCCCCTGATGGTCACCAGCTCGCCGTCCGCCGAGATCGCCCCCGACCCGTACGTCCGGCGGATCCGCAAGAACGAGATGGACCTGATCATGCCCGCGTGCGTGGCCATGTTCACCGAGGAGGTCGGCATCTCCCCGATGGCCGGTGACGGCGGGCTGCTCTACCAGGCGCGGGTCGCCGAACTCGTCGGAGCCGGCCGCTCCTTCGCCCGGGTCGAGGACGGCAAGGTCATCTTCAAGGCCGAGATCGGTGCCGCCACCCCGCGCGCCTGCCAGATCCAGGGCGTCTGGGTCGACCCCGGCCACCGCGGCCAGGGCCTGTCGGAGACCGGAATGGCGGCCGTGCTGCGCTACGCGCTCAACGAGGTCGCCCCCGTCGTCAGCCTGTACGTCAACGACTTCAACACCGCCGCCCGCGCCTCGTACCGGAGGGTGGGCTTCCAGGAAGTCGGCGCGTTTATGAGCGTCCTGTTCTGACCGGGAGTGAGCTGTTCCGCCCCGGTTCCGGCCTCCCGCCGAGTGGTTCCCCCGTACTGTCCCGGCCCGCGGCCTTGTACGCTCCGACCATGGATGACGTCGCGGTCGGCCCCCTTGACCTCGCTGCCCGCGTGGATGACGCGCTCGCCGTCCAGGCGCTCGCCTTCGGGCTGAGCGACGAGGAGGTCGCCGTCCGTCGGCACATCGTGCTGCGCCACCTCCGCTGCCCCGGGGCGCGCGCCCTCGGCGCCACCACCCCCGCCGGCCGGCTCGTCGGCTTCGTCTACGGCATGCCCAACGACCGCACCCACTGGTGGTCCACCGTCGTCGAGCCCTATCTGCGCGGCGCAGGCCTCGACCACTGGCTGGACGACTCCTTCACCATCACCGAACTGCACGTCCACCCCGCCTACCAGGGCCGGGGCATCGGACGGTCGCTGATCACCCGCATCACCGACGAGGCGGCCGAACCGCGCTCCATCCTCTCCGCCATCGACATCGAAAGCCCGGCCCGCGGCCTCTACCGCTCCCTCGGCTACCAGGACATCGCCCGCCGGGTGCTGTTCCCGAGCGCCCCGACCCCGTACGCGGTGATGGGCGCACTGCTGCCCCTGAAGCGCCCCTGATGCCGAAGCCGACGTCAAGGACACGCCCCCACCGGCCTTCCTCACGGAAGGTACGGCGCCGCAGCCAAAGACGTGGGAAGCCGGCCAAGCGCAGCGGAACGCATTTCCTTGTGCCGCGCCCGGGCGGCTAACCTCCAGGGAGTCACTTTTCTTACGCAGGAGAAACTCCCATGGCCAACGCCGCACAGGTCCAGCGCATGTCCCGCTTGATGATCAAGACACTGCGCGATGACCCGGCCGACGCCGAGACCGCCAGCCACAAGCTGCTCGTCCGCGCCGGGTACGTCCGCCGCTCCTCCGCCGGCATCTGGACGTGGCTGCCGCTGGGCATGAAGGTCCTGGAGAACGTCTCCCGCATCGTCCGCGAGGAGATGGACGCCATCGGCGGCCAGGAGGTCCTGCTGCCGGCCCTGCTGCCCAAGGAGCCCTACGAGACCAGCGGCCGCTGGGAGGAGTACGGCGACCTGCTCTTCCGCCTCAAGGACCGCAAGGGCGCCGACTACCTCCTCGGCCCCACCCACGAAGAGATCTTCACCCTCACGGTCAAGGACCAGTGCACGTCCTACAAGGACCTGCCGGTGATCCTCTACCAGATCCAGACCAAGTACCGCGACGAGGCCCGCCCCCGCTCCGGTGTGCTGCGCGGCCGCGAGTTCCACATGAAGGACTCGTACAGCTTCGACACCACCGACGAGGGCCTGGCCCAGTCCTACGCGCTGCACCGCGCGGCCTACGAGAAGATCTTCGAGCGCCTCGGCCTGGACTACCGCATCGTCTCCGCGGTCTCCGGCGCGATGGGCGGCTCCGCCTCCGAGGAGTTCCTGGCGCCCGCCGCGGCCGGTGAGGACACCTTTGTCGACTGCCCGCAGTGCGACTACGCCGCCAACACCGAGGCCGTCACCTTCGCGCTCCAGCCCGTCGAGGGTGCCGGACACGGCCCCGTCGAGGAGCTGGACACCCCGGACACCCCGACCATCGAGACGCTCGCCGAGCACCTCGGCGTACCGGCCTCCGCGACGCTGAAGAACCTGCTGGTCAAGGTCGACGGAGAGATCGTCGCGGTGGGCGTGCCCGGCGACCGCGAGGTCGACCTCGGCAAGCTCGGCGAGCACCTCGCGCCGGCCACCGTCGAGCTGGTCACCGCCGACGACTTCACCGACCGCCCGGAGCTGGTCCGCGGCTACGTCGGCCCGCAGGGCCTGGCCGGCAAGGCGTTCAAGTACCTCGCCGACCCCCGCGTCGCCCCCGGCACGGCCTGGATCACCGGCGCCAACAAGGAGGGCAAGCACGCCCGCAACGTCGTCGCCGGCCGTGACTTCGAGGTCGACGAGTACCTCGACGTGGTCGTCGTCGAGCCCGGTGACCCCTGCCCGAAGTGCGGCACCGGCCTGCGGATCGACCGCGCCATCGAGATCGGCCACATCTTCCAGCTCGGCCGCAAGTACGCGGACGCCTTCGAGCTCGACGTCCTCGGCCAGAACGGCAAGCCGGTCCGGGTCACCATGGGCTCGTACGGCATCGGCGTCTCCCGCGCGGTGGCCGCGCTCGCCGAGCAGACCCACGACGACAAGGGCCTGTGCTGGCCGCGCGAGGTCGCGCCGGCCGACGTCCATGTCGTCGCGGCCGGCAAGGCCAAGCAGACCGAGCTGGCCCTGGAGGTCGGCGAGCGGCTCGGCGCCGCGGGCCTGCGGGTGCTGGTCGACGACCGGGCCGGGGTCTCCCCGGGCGTGAAGTTCACCGACTCCGAGCTGTTGGGCGTACCGGCCATCGTGGTCGCCGGGCGGCGCGCCGGCGAGGGCATCGTCGAAGTCAAGGACCGCCGCACCGGCGAGCGCGAGGAGCTGACGGTGGACGAGGCGGTGGCGCGTCTCAGCGCCTGACGGGCCTGACACCAACGGGCCGGCCGGGGTCACACCCCCGGCCGGCCCGTGCGCGTATGCGCTCCCGCGCGGGTAGGCGTCCACCTCCAGTTGGTTCAGTAAATTCAGTTATTGCATGCGTTCCCCGCCCACGTACGCGCAGCTGTCCGTGCACGGGCCGACGCACCGGGCACCCTGGGCGCCGCCCCGGGAATACCCACCCCGGCCCGCCGCGTTGTGGCCCCGCAGGGGGCCCACGCATCCCTTAGGGGATCTGTTCGACCACCCCCTAGGGGCCCGCCCCCGGAGCCCCCCCGGGACGCCCGTCCCTACAGCCAGGCCGCGAACTCCAGCAGGAGTTCGCCGCGCTGACGGTCGCCCACGGCGACTTCGCGGACGCCGGTGTCGACCGCCCGGTACAGCGTCCAGGCGCGCAGCCGGTCCCGGTCCACGTCCAGGGAGTCGGCCAGTTTCGTCACCCGGCGGCGTGCCGCGGCGGCCGCGCCGGAGCCGGCCAGCAGGTCCTCGAACCGGTCCAGCACCAGCGCCGCCAGGTCGTACGCGCGCTCGCCGACCACCGGCGACGGGCCGACCGCCAGCCAGGGCGCCCGTTCCCCGGCCAGTACCTTGCCCTGGCGGAAGGCGCCGTGCAGCAGGAACTCCTCGCCGGACTCCGCCGGCAGGGCGCGCCGCAGCTCCAGTGCCTCGTCCACGAGGGGCCCGGCCGCGCGGGTGAGCGCCCCGGCCGTACGGAGCGACTCCACGGCCTCCTCCGTGCGCGCGGCCAGCGTCGCGAAGGGGTGCCCGGCGGCCGGCGGCACCCACAGCCGGCGCACCGTACCGGCCGCCTCCAGCAGCGCCTTGGCCTCCGGCAGCGAACGCAGCGAGACCGCGCTCCGCAGGCGTTCCAGCAGCAGCGCGCCGCTGGTGTCGTCGGACCGCAGCAGCCGTACCGCGCCCCGGCCGTCCCAGGCGGCCAGCGCCGCCCCCTCGTGCGCGGGCAGCCGGGTGGGCACCGGGAGCTTCAGTGCCGCGGGGGTCCCGTCCCGCTGCTGTACGAGGGCCAGCAGGCTGCTGCGGCCACCGGGGGCGTGCACCCGCTCCAGGGTCAGTTCCCAGGTGTCCAGGAGCTGTTGGACCAGCGCCGGAAGCGCGCGCAGCCACTGCCGGGCGGGGCTGTCCGGATCGCCGCTCAGGGAACTCACCAACCGCTGCGGCGGTTCGATGGGTGCCGTTGCCATGCTTGAGCTGTCCCTTCAGCCGGGCGGGTGCGGGATGCCGCGCTCGCCCGGCGCGTCTTGCTGCTCGTCTGTCTCGGGGTGCGGGGCCGCCGGCCGTTCAGAGCGCGCCCGTGGAGGCGCTCGCGGAGCCGGCCGGAGCGGCGGCCGCGGCCCGCTCGGTGAGGCCGGGGAAGGCCGCGCCGCTGCCGCGCCAGCGCACTGCCCGCACCGCCGCCTCGCGGAGTGCGGCGGCCGCCTCCGCGCGCCGGGCCCGGCCGCCGGCCCGTACCAGGTCCGCGTAGACGGCGGCCAGCCGGTCCTCCAGCTCCGCCGCCAGACGTGCCGCGGCGGCCGCGTCCGGGACCGGGAAGGGCAGCTTGTACGCGGCGGCCGCGGCCGCCGGTGTGCCGCCCAGGTCGCGTACCTGGCGGTGGAGCGCGTCCCGGCGGGCGCGGTGGGCGTCGTACGCCGTCCTCGCCTCCGCGCGCCGGTCGTCGGCGATCCGGCCGCCGACCACGCCGTAGCCGTAGACCGCGGCGTGTTCGGCGGCCAGCGCCGCCTGTACCGCCGTCAGCTCGTCCCGATCGTTCATGGCCGCGCCCCTTCGCTGGTCGGTGCCGTGTTCCGTCGTCCGGTGCCTGTCACTCGGCCGGCTCCGTGAGCAGATACGCGTGGGCCGCGCCGGACGCGGCCACCGAGGCGAGCAGCCGGGCCACCTCGGGGGGCGCGGCGAGCAGCTCCCGGGTGCGGGTGTCGGCGATCCGGCGCTCCGCGTCGGCCAGCGCGCTCCGGGCGGCCCGCTCCTCGGCGGGTACCGAGGGCGCGCCTGCGTTGTGCACCGGCTCACGGGACGGGGTGCCACCGGCGGAGGGCGTGGCGTCGTCGGTGAACGCCCGGGCGTGCGCGGCCACTTCGGAGCGCAGCGGGCGCAGCCGCTCCGCCAGGGCGGGGTGCGCGGCCAGGGTCGCGTCGTAGCGCGCCAGCAGGGCCGTGCTGTCGCGGGCGGCGCGCTCGCGCAGCCGGACGGCGGCGGTGGAGCTCTCGTCCCGGCCGGGGCGGTCCTCCTCGGCGCAGCCGGCGAGCAGCGCCCCGCTCCCGAGGGCGGCGCCGGCCAGCAGGGTCCTTCTGCGCATGAACGCCACGTTCGGCACGTTGCACTTCCCGGGGTCTTCCGTCGTGATCACCGCAGGCGAGACTATCCGTGACCGCCCACCGAATCGTCAGTACCCCGCCGGAACAGATAGGCTTTGACCCGACACGCGACCTACCCACAACAGCACACGCGGCCGAGGAGTCACCCGGATGAGCACCACCCAGAGCGAGAGGCTGCGCGGACTGCTTGAACCGCTCGTCGCCTCGCGAGACCTGGATCTGGAAGAGATCGAGGTGACCCCGGCGGGAAAGCGGCGGGTGCTGAGGATCGTGGTCGATTCCGACGAGGGCGTCCAGCTGGACGAGTGCGCCGAGCTGAGCCGTGAGGTCTCCCAGGTCCTGGACGACACGGATGTCATGGGCGGCGCCCCGTACACCCTCGAGGTCACCTCGCCGGGCGCCGACCGGCCGCTGACCGAGCCGCGGCACTACCGCCGCGCCGCCGCCCGCCTCATCAAGGCCCAACTCCACGAGGGCGGGGAGCTGGTGGCCCGGATCACCGCCGTGGACGAGGACGGCCTCGACCTCGAGGTGCCGGGTGTCAAGGGCCGCAAGCCGACCGCGCGCCGGGTCTCCTTCGGTGAGATCGCCAAGGCGCGCGTCGAGCTGGAGTTCAGCCGCAAGTCCGACCAGGCCGGTACGTCCGGCGAGCGGGACGCCGGGCACGGCGGCAGGATCGACGAGAACAAGACCGACGAGAACAAGGAGGAGGCGTAGCCGTGGACATCGACATGAGTGCCCTGCGGGGACTGGTGCGGGAGAAGGAGATCTCGTTCGACCTGCTGGTCGAGGCGATCGAGTCGGCCCTCCTCATCGCATACCACCGCACCGAGGGCAGCCGCCGGCGGGCGCGGGTGGAGCTGAACCGCAACACCGGCCATGTGACGGTGTGGGCGAAGGAGGACCCCGAGGACCTGGAGGAGGGCGCCGAGCCGCGCGAGTTCGACGACACCCCCTCCGGCTTCGGGCGGATCGCGGCGACCACTGCCAAGCAGGTCATCCTGCAGCGGCTGCGGGACGCCGAGGAGGAGATCACCTTCGGCGAGTACGCCGGACGGGAGGGCGATGTCGTCACCGGCGTCGTCCAGCAGGGCAAGGACCCCAAGAACGTCCTGGTCGACATCGGCAAGCTGGAGGCCATCCTGCCGGTGCAGGAGCAGGTCCCCGGCGAGGACTACGCGCACGGGACGCGGCTGCGGTCGTACGTCGTCCGGGTGGTCAAGGGCGTCCGCGGGCCGTCCGTGACGCTCTCGCGCACCCACCCCAATCTGGTGAAGAAGCTCTTCGCCATGGAGGTGCCGGAGATCGCCGACGGGTCGGTGGAGATCTCCGCCATCGCACGCGAGGCCGGGCACCGTACGAAGATCGCCGTGCGGTCCACCCGTTCGGGGCTGAACGCCAAGGGCGCGTGCATCGGGCCGATGGGCGGCCGGGTCCGGGCCGTGATGGCCGAGCTGCACGGCGAGAAGATCGACATCGTCGACTGGTCGGACGACCCGGCGGAGCTGGTCGCCAACGCGCTGTCGCCGGCCCGGGTCAGCAAGGTCGAGATCGTGGACCTGGCGGCGCGCTCCGCCCGGGTCACCGTCCCCGACTACCAGCTGTCGCTGGCCATCGGGAAGGAAGGGCAGAACGCCCGGCTCGCGGCACGGCTCACCGGCTGGCGGATCGACATCCGGCCGGACACCGTGGCGGCCCCCGCCGGGCCGTGAGGCGGGCCCCGGCCAGGGGTGACCACGCACCGCGGAACACAGCACACGCACGGTAGTCGGAGGGCCCGCGGCGCGCACCGGAAATTCGGTGGCGCCGCGGCCGTCCGCCGGGAATTCTGAGCAGCGCTCCGGCCTTTACCCCATCGAGGCCGGGTCGGCGCGGGGAGGTAGACTTAAGCAGTGTCTGGCCGGACGCATGCCCGCGCATGCCCTGAGCGCACATGTCTGGGATGCCGGGAGCGGACGGCCAAGGGCGATTTGCTGCGCATCGTGGTGATCGAGGGTGAGTGTGCTCCTGATCCTCGCGGTACGCTGCCCGGCCGGGGTGCATACGTGCACCCGACACTGGTCTGCCTCGACCTGGCGGTTCGCCGCCGGGCGTTCCCCCGGGCCTTCCGGGGCCGGGGACCGTTCGATACGACGGACTTGCGCCGGTACCTCGAGCGGGGCGCTGGTTGAAGCCGCCATTGCAACAGAGCACAGCAAGAAACGCACAGCGCACGGAGAACCGTGCGGTCAGGTACCTCGCGAGTCGGAAGTAGGTCGAGATTGCGATGAGCACTCGATGAGTACGCGATGAGTACGCCCATGAAGTAGCGACGGTCCGGTGGACACCCCGGACCAGAAGGAGCGAAGTGGCTAAGGTCCGGGTATACGAGCTCGCCAAGGAGTTCGGCGTAGAGAGCAAGGTCGTCATGGCCAAGCTCCAAGAACTTGGTGAATTCGTCCGTTCGGCGTCCTCGACGATCGAGGCGCCGGTTGTTCGCAAGCTGACCGACGCTTTCCAGGCAGGCAGCGGCAGCGGCCGCGCCGCCGGGAAGCCCGCGGCGCCGCGCAAGTCGGCCCCCGCGAAGCCGTCGGCGCCCTCTCCGGCGCAGGCGGCTCGTCCGGCTGCCCCGAAGCCGGGCGCCGCCCCCAAGCCGGGCCCCGCGGCTCCGGCCCCCGCCGCCGCCGAGGCGGCCCAGGCCCCCGCGGCCCCCAAGAGCACTCCCACCCCGGGCCCGCGCCCCACCCCGGCGCGCCCCGCGGCACCCAAGCCCGCTCCGGCCGCCCCCGCGCAGCCCGAGTTCCAGGCCCCGCCGTCCGCGCCCGCGGCTCCTTCGGCACCCCGCCCCGGCGCGACCCCCGGTCCGCGCCCCGGCGCCCGTCCCGGCCCCGCCCAGGGCGGTCAGGGCGGTCAGGGCCGTGGCGGCGCCCCGCGTCCCGGCGGCGAGCGTCCGGGCCCCCGTCCCGGTGCGCGGCCGTCCGGTCCGCGTCCGGGCAACAACCCCTTCACCTCCAGCGGCTCCACGGGCATGGCCCGTCCGCAGGCCCCCCGTCCCGGTGGCGCTCCGCGCCCCGGCGGCCAGGGTGGTCCCGGTGCGCCGCGTCCGCAGGGCGGCGGCCAGGGCGGCCCCCGTCCGCAGGGCCAGGGCCCGCGTCCGACCCCCGGTGGTATGCCCCGCCCGCAGGGTGCGGCTCCCGGCGGCGGCGCCGGTCCGCGTCCCGGCGGCGGTAACCGCCCGAACCCGGGCATGATGCCGCAGCGTCCGGCTGCCGGCCCGCGTCCGGGCCCCGGTGGCGGCGGCCGTGGTCCCGGCGGTGCCGGGCGTCCCGGTGGCGGCGGTCGTCCGGGTGGCGGCGGCGGCTTCGCCGGCCGTCCCGGTGGCGGCGGCGGTCGTCCGGGTGGCGGCGGCGGTTTCGCCGGCCGTCCCGGTGGCGGCGGCCCCGGTGGCGGCGGTGGCTTCGGCGGCGGCCGTCCCGGCTTCGGTGGCCGTCCCGGCGGTCCCGGCGGCCGTGGTGGCACGCAGGGTGCGTTCGGCCGTCCCGGCGGTCCGGCGCGTCGTGGCCGCAAGTCGAAGCGGCAGCGCCGTCAGGAGTACGAGGCCATGCAGGCCCCGTCGGTCGGCGGCATCATGCTGCCGCGCGGCAACGGCCAGACCGTCCGCCTGTCGCGCGGTGCCTCGCTGACCGACTTCGCGGAGAAGATCAACGCCAACCCGGCGTCGCTGGTCCAGGTCATGCTGAACCTGGGCGAGATGGTCACCGCGACCCAGTCGGTCTCCGACGAGACGCTGCAGCTGCTCGCCGACGAGATGAACTACGTCGTCGAGATCGTCAGCCCGGAGGAGGAGGACCGCGAGCTCCTCGAGTCCTTCGACATCGACTTCGGTGAGAACGAGGGCGGCGAGGAGATGCTCGTCGCGCGTCCGCCGGTGGTGACCGTCATGGGTCACGTCGACCACGGCAAGACCCGCCTGCTCGACGCCATCCGCAAGACCAACGTCGTCGCGGGCGAGGCCGGCGGTATCACCCAGCACATCGGTGCGTACCAGGTCACGACCAACGTCAACGACGAAGACCGCGCGATCACCTTCATCGACACCCCGGGTCACGAGGCGTTCACCGCCATGCGTGCCCGTGGTGCCAAGTCGACCGACATCGCGATCCTCGTGGTGGCGGCCAACGACGGTGTCATGCCGCAGACGATCGAGGCCCTGAACCACGCCAAGGCGGCCGATGTGCCGATCGTGGTCGCGGTCAACAAGATCGACGTCGAGGGCGCCGACCCGACCAAGGTGCGCGGTCAGCTGACCGAGTACGGCCTGGTGGCCGAGGAGTACGGCGGCGACACCATGTTCGTCGACATCTCCGCCCGCCAGGGCACCAATATCGAGCAGCTGCTCGAGGCCGTCGTCCTCACCGCGGACGCCGCCCTCGACCTGCGCGCCAACGAGCAGCAGGACGCGCAGGGCATCGCGATCGAGGCCCACCTCGACCGCGGCCGCGGCGCCGTGGCCACCGTCCTCGTCCAGCGCGGTACCCTCCGCGTCGGCGAGACGATGGTCGTCGGCGACGCCTACGGCCGGGTCCGCGCGATGCTCGACGACAAGGGCAACAACGTCGAGGAAGCGGGTCCGTCGACCCCGGTCCTGGTCCTGGGTCTGACCAACGTCCCGGGCGCCGGCGACAACTTCCTGGTGGTCGACGAGGACCGTACGGCCCGCCAGATCGCCGAGAAGCGCGCGGCGCGCGAGCGCAACGCCGCCTTCGCCAAGCGCACCCGCCGGGTGTCGCTGGAGGACCTGGACAAGGTGCTCAAGGCCGGCGAGGTCCAGCAGCTCAACCTCATCATCAAGGGCGACGCGTCCGGTTCGGTCGAGGCTCTGGAGTCGTCGCTGCTCCAGCTCGACGTCGGCGAAGAGGTCGACATCCGGGTGCTGCACCGCGGCGTCGGTGCGGTCACGGAGTCCGACATCAACCTGGCGTCCGGCTCCGACGCGATCGTCATCGGCTTCAACGTGCGGGCCGAGGGCCGCGCCACGCAGATGGCCGAGCGCGAGGGCGTCGACGTCCGCTACTACTCGGTCATCTACCAGGCGATCGAGGAGATCGAGGCGGCCCTCAAGGGCATGCTCAAGCCGGAGTACGAGGAGGTCGAGCTCGGCACGGCGGAGATCCGCGAGGTCTTCAAGTCGTCCAAGCTGGGCAACATCGCGGGTGTTCTCATCCGCTCCGGCGAGGTCCGGCGGAACACCAAGGCCCGCCTCATCCGCGACGGCAAGGTGGTCGCGGAGAACCTCACCATCGAGGGCCTGCGCCGCTTCAAGGACGACGTCACCGAGATCCGCGAAGGGTTCGAGGGCGGTATCAACCTCGGCAACTTCAACGACATCAAGGTCGACGACGTCATCGCGACGTACGAGATGCGGGAGAAGCCGCGCGGCTGATCACGCATGTCACAGCCCGCGCTCGGCGCGGCCCACTAGGGGCGGTGGCCGGGCGAGGGGCTGGCCGGGGCCGGTTGGCGGGGTGAAAAACCCCGTCGATCGGCCCCGGCCGTTGCGTGTACGGTTCGAAATGACACGTACACCTAAGGCCCCACAGGTGGCTTGACCTGTTGATGCATGTACGTAGGGACACTGTCCTTCGACCTGCTCCTCGGCGACGTACGGTCGCTGAAGGAGAAGCGCTCCGTCGTCCGCCCGCTCGTCGCCGAGCTGCATCGCAAGTTCGCGGTGAGCGTCGCGGAGGTCGGGGACCAGGACCTCTACCGCAGGGCCCGGATCGGCCTGGCGGTGGTGTCCGGGGACCCGGGGCACCTCACCGAAGTCATGGACCGCTGCGAGCGCCTGGTCGCCGCACGGCCCGAAGTGGAGCTGCTGTCGGTACACCGGCGGCTGCACGGCGACGACGACTGACCCGATGACGGGGCACGTCACCGCCGGTGGAAGCACAATCGTGAAAGACAAGAAGGAGAAGGACCAGTGGCCGACAATGCGCGGGCGAAGAAGCTGGCGGACCTCATCCGGGAGGTGGTCGCCCAGAAGCTGCAGCGCGGAATCAAGGACCCGCGGCTCGGTACGCATGTGACCATCACGGACACCCGGGTCACCGGCGACCTGCGGGAGGCTACGGTCTTCTACACGGTCTACGGCGACGACGAGGACCGTGCCAGCGCCGCCGCCGGCCTGGAGAGCGCCAAGGGCATCCTGCGCTCCGCGGTCGGCGCCGCGGCCGGCACCAAGTTCACGCCGACCCTGACGTTCGTCGCGGACGCCCTGCCGGAGAACGCCAAGACGATCGAGGACCTGCTCGACAAGGCGCGGGCCTCGGACGCCAAGGTGCGGGAGGTCTCCTCGGGCGCCCAGTACGCCGGCGACGCCGACCCGTACCGCAAGCCCGGCAGCGACGTGGACGACGAGGGCCGAGCGGGAGCATGAAGCGGCAGAGCAACAAGCCGGGCGGCCTTGTCATCGTCGACAAGCCGTCCGGCTTCACTTCGCACGACGTGGTGGCGAAGATGCGCGGGATGGCCCGTACCCGCCGGGTCGGGCACGCCGGCACCCTCGACCCGATGGCCACCGGCGTACTCGTCCTGGGCCTGGAGCGGGCCACCAAGCTCCTCGGCCACCTCGCGCTGACGGAGAAGGAGTACGTCGGCACCATCCGGCTCGGCCAGACCACCGTCACCGACGACGCCGAGGGCGAGATCACCGCCGCCAAGGCGGCGCACGGCCTCGCCCGCGAGGACATCGACGCCGGTGTCGCACAGCTGACCGGCGCGATCATGCAGGTCCCGTCCAAGGTCAGCGCCATCAAGATCGACGGCAAGCGGTCCTACGCGCGGATCCGCCAGGGCGAGGACGTGGAGATCCCGGCCCGCCCGGTGACCGTCTCCTCGTTCGTGGTGCACTCCGTGCACGAGGCCGAGGCCGAGGACGGCACGCCGGTGACCGACCTGCTGGTCTCCGTCGAGTGCTCCTCCGGTACGTACATCCGCGCCCTCGCCCGCGACCTGGGCGCCGGGCTCGGCGTCGGCGGGCACCTCACCGCGCTGCGCCGCACCCGCGTCGGCCCGTACAAGCTGGACCGGGCGCGCACCCTGGAGCAGCTGCAGGCCGCGGTGGACGACCCCGAGGGCGGCGGGCTGCCCGTCATGCCCGTAGGGGAGGCCGCCGACGCGGCGTTCACCCGCTGGGACGTCACCGAGGCGCAGGCCCGGCTGCTGCTGAACGGCGCGCGGATCGCCATGCCGCGCTTCGAGGGCGACGGCCCCGTCGCGGCCTTCGGGCCGGACGGCACGTTCCTGGCACTGGTGGAGAACCAGGGCGGGAAGGCCAAGAGCCTGGCGGTCTTCGCCGTCTGAGGCGCACCAGCACCCCTGGGCTCACCGGCACTCCTGGGCCGGAAGGGTGGTGGAACGCGGGCCGCCCGGCGCGAGCGGAGCGGCGGTCCGCGCTCCACCATCCCCCTCCGCTGGATCTCTATCCAGCGGGCCAGGAGCTTTCACTCATTCGGTGAGGCGCTCGGAGTGAATCAAGGCGCGGACGGGGGCGCGTTCCCAGAGCCCTCTCCCGTAACGATCACCACCTGCCTACCGTCGGAGGACGGCACAGGCGGGGAGGATCGGCAATGGCGTTGCTGGATGCCGATGCGGACGCGGCGCTGGTGCGCATCCGCGATCTGGCAGGTCGCACGCGCGGCACGGGGTTCCTCGCGGACCACGACGGCACGATCGTCACCAGCCACGAGGCGGTGGACGGCGCGGAGCGGCTGGTGCTGCAGCCGATGGCCGCGAGCGGGAGCGTCTCCGGGACGGCCGGGTGGAGCCGCCCGGCGGAGCCCACCACGGTCACGCCCCTCCCGGAGGCCGGGCTCGCCCTCGTACGGACCGATGACCACCGGTTGCGCCGGCTGGTACCGCTGCCCGTCGCCACCGGCCGCCCCGCCCCGGGCACCGGCGCCCGGATCTGGGCCGGCGGCTGGCTGGACGGTACGGTCACCGGACCCGCCTCCGGAGTGACGTACACCGCCACCGACCGTGTCCATCTCCTCGACGAGACGCTGGAGCTGGGCCTCTGCGCGGGCGGCCGGGAGGCGCTGCGGCTGGGCGGCCCGGCGGTCGGCGGCCCGGTACTGGACGCCCGCACCGGCACCGTCCTCGGGGTCCTGGGCACCGCCCTGCACTCCGGCCGCCGGGCGGGCGGCTTCGCCATCCCGCTGCGCGCGGTCGCCGAGGCCGTCCCCCGGGGCGCGCTCGCCGCGCTGCTGGAGCGTAACGCACGGACCGTCCCCGCGTACGGCAGCGAGCTCAATGCGGCCGGAGCGCTACGGCTCACCGCGGTCCTCGCCGGCCGGAGCGAGCGGCCTCCGCGCGGCCCGGAGGCGGTCGAACGGCCCGACGTGGCCGAGGAGTTCAGGTACTTCGCGGACGGCGACGGGCCCGGCGTGCTGGCCCTGGTGGGGGAGCCGGGCACCGGGCGCAGCACCGAGCTGGCCCGGTTCACCGCCCGCCGCGCCGCCGGCCCGGACGCGGGGCCCGCCGTCCGGCTGCGCGGCGCCGAGCTGCGGGCCGGCGACGACGGCGTACGCGCCGCCGTCGGGCGCGCACTGCGCTCCGCGGGCCAGACCCTCGCCGCGGCCGGCCGGACCGCCGGCGACCCGGCGGACCTCACCCCCGACGCCGTGGCCCGGCTGGCGAGGGCGACCGGCCGTCCACTGCTCGTCCTCCTCGACGCGCCCGAGGAGATGCCGGCCGACCTGGCGCGGCGGGAGCGGCTGGCCGCGTGGACCGCCGCCACCGCCGACTGGCTGCGCACCGCCGGCGTACGGCTGGTCCTCGCCTGCCGCCCCGCGTACTGGGAGCAGGCCGGCCCGCTCTTCCCGCCCGGTCTGCTGCACCGCCCGCGCCGCCCGCTGCCCGGGCTGCCCGCCTGTACCGGCATCGGGGACCTGCCCGAGGCGGCGGCGGAGCTGGCCCGCCGCCGCTACCGGCTGCCGGCCGGCGCACCGGCCGCGCCGGACGCCCGCCACCCCCTGGCCCTGCGGCTGCTCGCGGAGGTCGGGGCGGAGCTCCTGGACGACGACGGGCCGTGCGGTGACGGGCCGGACGGCGATGGACGGCGCGGCGACGGATCGCGCGGCGATGGATCGCGTGGCGACGGACAGGACGGCGACGGACAGGACGGCGACGGATCGCGCGGCGACGGACCGTACGCCCCCGGAGCCGGGGGGGCCGCCGACGGGCCGCCGCCGGTCCTCGGCAGCCCGGACCGCCATGAGATCTTCGACGCCTACCTCGGCCTGATGTGCCTGCGCATCGCCCGGCGGATCGCGGCCGCCCACCGTCCCGGGCCGCGCGGCACCGCCGTCCGCCGGCTCGCCGCCCAGGTCACCGGCCAGGTCCACGAGGCCGCCCGCCGCTGCCTGGGCTCCGGCCCCGGCGCGCTGGACCGTACCGCCTTCGAGGAGGTCTTCCCGCCCGGCTCCGGCTGGGCCGCCGCGGTACTCGCCGAGGGGCTGCTGGTCGCCGCCGGCCCCGGATACCGCTTCGCGCACGAGGAGTTCGCCGAGTGGCTGCAGGGCGCCCACGCGGACCCCGATCTGTTGCCCGTCCCCGGCGGACTCCGCTTCGGGCCCGCCGTACACGGACTGCTGCTGCTCGCCCGGCGCCAGGGGACGGTACAGCTGACCTTCCGCCTCGCGGAGCTGGCGCAGCTGGCGACCGCCGCCGACGACGGGGACGCGAACGCGGACGCGGAGCCGGGCGGCCGGGACGCGGCGAGCCGCCGGTGGTCCGCCCAGGTGCTGGCCGGGGTGCTGCTCCGGGTCCCCGACGCCCGGCCGTACACGGGTGTGCTGCGGCTGCTCGCCGACCGGATCACCGAACGCTCGCTGCGGGCCGGCGGCTTCGCACGGACCGGCCTGGCGGCGTTCGGACCGTGGTTCTGGGCGCGGCTGGCCCTGCCCGACGGGGACCGGATGGACCTGCTGCGCCGCCTGCTGCCCGCCGACGGGCCGCCGGCCGGCCCGGAACGCCGCCGCGCCGACCGCCTCCCCTTCGCCCGGCCACCCCGCGTCCGCGTCCACCCCGTCCCCCCGGAGCCGGCCCCCGGGGAGCCCGCACCGGAGGCTCCCGGCGAGCCGCCCGCCGCCCGCCCGACGCGCTTCCTCGACGCGGCCGCCGCACTGCTGAGCACCGACCCCGGCCGGATCCAGCCGCTGCTGTGCGCCTGGTTCGACGACCCCCGCCCCCTGCAACGCCGCCGGGGCACCGCGGGCCGGACCCGCCCCGCCCCCGGCGCCCCGAGCGAGATCACCGTCGCGGGCGCCGCCCAGGCCCTGCTGCACACCCACCGCCGGCCGGCCCTGGACGAACTCACGGAGGCGCTGGTGGCGGCCGCACACCCCAAGGGCGACGAACTGCTCGACGCCCTCGCCGAGGACGAGCCGTCCGCGATGTGCCGGGCCGTCCACCGCTGGGCGCACGACGAGCGCCCCCGGCGCCGCCTCGCCGCCGTGACCTACGGCCTGCGGGTCGCCCCGTACGCCACCGGCGACACCGACCGCGCACTGCTGCGCCGGACCGCCCTCCGCCTGCTCTCCCGGCCCGCCGACGAGGCGCACCACGGCTCCGCGCTCGCCCTGCTGGTCGGCGACCCGGCCAGCCGGCCCCGCTTCCTGGAACGGGCCCTGGCCCGCTTCGTGGCCGGGGACCCCCAGCTGCCGCCGACGGCCTTCACGGACGCCCTCACGGACTGCCCCGACGCCGTGCTCGCCGCCTTCCGGACCCGGCTGACCAGCGGCGAGGGACCGCCGGTGGCGGCCGCCCTGCTGCGGCTGCTGGCCCGCCTCGACACACCGGACCTCGCCGCCCGTGCCGCCGCCGTGGTCCGCTGCTACGCCGGCCAGTGCCCGGAGCGCGCGGCGCGCCCGGTCGCGGAGTTCCTCGCGCACCGCCTGGAACGCGGACCGGCCGCCCGCGCCACGCTCCGCCCGCTCGCCGTGGAGCTGCTCACCGCGTACCCCGCACCGGTCCGCTGCGCGCTCGCCGCCGTACTGGCCGAGACCGGATCCGGCGACTCGGCCCCGCTCCGCCGGGAGCTGCTGGAGGTGCTGCTGGCGTACGAGGCGTCGTACGCGGACGCGGTCTCGCACAGCGCCTACGGGGACGGCATCCAGGACACCCGCGTACTGGAGGCGCTGCTGCGGGCGGCCGCCGAGGGCGTGCAGCGCCGGCCGGAGGACCGCACCCGGGAGCTGGTGCACCGCACCGGCATGCTGCTGATCCGTACCCCCGAGGGCGCGGCCTGTTTCGACCGGGAGCTGGTGGAGCTGGGACGCAGGGTGCCGGGCTTCGCACGCCGGGTACAGGACTGGCTGGTGGCCGAGCCGGGGGAGTGGGCGGCCGTGGTGGGGCCCGGCGCCCGGGCCACGCTCGCCGGCTGCCTGCGCGGCTGAGCCCGGCCGGGTGTGCGGGGGCGGTCGGCGGACCGGCACCGGGAATCGCGGGTTCCCGGCCTGGTGGCGGCCCGGTCGCGGCCTGGTGGCGGTGCCCGGACACGGCCTGCGAAGATCCACTGCGCGGGCCCCTGGGGCGACCCTCCCGCGAGGCACCTCGTACGGCATGGCAGTCTTAGAGCTGCGCCATGCCGACGTGGCGCGCAGGAACTGACCGAAGTTCGGGCGAGGAGCGGGCACAGTGCAGCGCTGGCGTGGCTTGGAGGACATCCCCGAGGGCTGGGGACGCAGCGTCGTCACCATCGGCTCGTACGACGGAGTGCACCGCGGCCATCAATTGATCATCGGGAAGGCCGTCGAGCGCGCCCGGGAGCTGGGCATCCCGGCGGTGGTCGTCACCTTCGACCCGCACCCGAGCGAGGTCGTGCGGCCCGGCACCCACCCGCCGCTGCTGGCTCCGCACCACCGGCGGGCCGAGCTGATGACCGAGCTGGGGGTGGACGCGGTGCTGGTCCTCCCGTTCACCAAGGAGTTCTCGAAGCTGGCACCGGCCGACTTCGTGGTCAAGGTGCTGGTCGACAAGCTGCACGCACAGCTCGTCGTCGAGGGCCCCAACTTCCGCTTCGGGCACCGCGCGGCCGGCACGGTCGCCACCCTCGCCGAGCTCGGCACCACCTACGACTACACCGTGGAGGTCGTCGACCTCTACGAGCGCGGCACCGCCGGCGGCGGGGAGCCGTTCTCCTCCACGCTCGCCCGCCGCCTGGTCGCCGAGGGCGATGTGGCCGGGGCGATGGAGGTCCTGGGGCGGCCGCACCGCGTCGAGGGCGTCGTCGTCCGCGGCGCCCAGCGCGGCCGCGAACTGGGCTTCCCGACGGCCAACGTGGAGACCCTGCCGCACACCGCGATCCCCGCCGACGGCGTCTACGCGGGCTACCTCCAGGTCGGGGGCGAGGCCATGCCGGCCGCGATCTCGGTCGGTACGAACCCGCAGTTCGACGGCAAGGTCCGCACGGTCGAGGCGTATGCGATCGACCGTGTCGGCCTGGACCTGTACGGCCTGCACGCCGGGGTGGACTTCGTCGCCTACCTCCGCGGCCAGGAGAAGTTCGCCACTCTCGACGCGCTGCTGGAGCGGATGGCGGTCGATGTGAAGCTGGCCCGCGAGCTGATCGCGGAGGCGGGCCGGGGCCCGGTGGCCTAGGGAGCCCTAGAGCCGCTCGCCGCGCCAACTCGGCCGGTTTCGGGTGGAGTTCGGCCGAGAGCGGTTCACTCGTTCGACGTATGCCGTGATACGGCGATGTATGCCGTGATACGGGGCGGGGCCCGGCACTCACTGTACGAGTGCCGGGCCCCGCCCCGTATGGCTGTGTATGTCCGTGCCGCCGGGGGCACGGACACCACGCCGGTCTCACTGCGGAGGCGGCTGCTGCTGCCAGCCCGGAGCCAGGCCGGGCTGCTGTTCCGGCTGCGGGGCGTCCGGGGCCGGCTGTTGCTGCTGCCAGTGGGCCGGCGGCTGAGCGGGCGGCTGCTGCTGCCAGCCGCCCTGCTGCGGCGGGTAGCCGGCCGGCGGCTGGACGGGCTGCCCCTGCTGCTGCGGGTAACCCTGCGGCGGCTGCTGGCCCTGCTGCGGGTACTGCTGCTGGGCGTACGGGTCGGCGCCCATCTGCTGCTGGGCGTACGGATCGCCGCCCATCTGCTGCTGCGGGTACATCCCCTGCGCCTGCTGCTGCCGTGCGAAGTCCTCGGCCACCAGCGCGGAGAGGTTGAAGTACGCCTCGCGGGTCTTCGGCCGCATCATGTCGAGGTCGACCTCGGCGCCGGCCGCGAGGTGCTCGTCGAACGGGACGACGACCACACCGCGGCAGCGGGTCTCGAAGTGCGACACGATGTCCTCGATCTTGATCATCTTGCCGGTCTCGCGGACACCGGAGATGACCGTGATCCCGCGCTGCACCAGGTCGGCGTAGCCGTGCGCGGACAGCCAGTCCAGGGTGGTGCTGGCGCTGCTCGCGCCGTCCACGGACGGGGTGGAGATGATGATCAACTGGTCGGCGAGGTCGAGCACTCCGCGCATCGCGCTGTAGAGCAGACCCGTACCCGAGTCGGTGAGGATGATCGGGTACTGCCTGCCCAGGACGTCGATCGCCCGCCGGTAGTCCTCGTCGTTGAAGGTCGTCGAGACGGCCGGGTCGACGTCGTTGGCGAGGATCTCCAGACCCGACGGGGCCTGCGAGGTGAACCGGCGGATGTCCATGTAGCTGTGCAGACGCGGGATCTCCTGCACCAGGTCACGGATGGTCGCACCGGTCTCGCGGCGCACCCGGCGGCCGAGCGTGCCGGCGTCCGGGTTGGCATCGATCGCCAGGATCTTGTCCTGCCGTTCGGAGGCCAGAGTGGCGCCCAGCGCGGTCGTGGTCGTCGTCTTGCCGACGCCGCCCTTGAGGCTGATGACGGCGATGCGGTAGCAGGACATCACCGGCGTACGGATCAGCTCCAGCTTGCGCTGCCGCTCCTCCATCTCCTTCTTCGCGCCCAGCTTGAACTTGGACGGCTGGGCGTTGGCGCCCGGCTTGCGCTTCTTGGGCTGGTTGCGCAGCAGCCGGTCGGAGGTCAGCTCGACGGCGGCGCTGTAACCGAGCGGCGCACCCGGAGCGGCCCGCTGCGGCTGCTGCTGACCGGGCTGGGAGTACGACGCGTAGTTCGCCGCCGCGTTCGGGTCACCGGCGCCGAACTGCTGCCCGGGGAGCGGCTGGTACTGCTGCGCCGGCTGGGCCTGCTGGGCTTGGGGGGCCTGTGCTGCCTGCTGGGCCTGCTGTGCTTGTTGGGCCGCTTGCGCTGCCTGCTGCTGGTCGTACCCGGGCTGGGCCTGCTGACCCTGCTGCGGGTAGCCCTGTGGTGCGGTCTGCGGATAGCCGTACGCGGGCTGCTGCGCGGGCGCGTTGGGGTTCTGCGGCGGCTGCTGGGCCTGCTGCTGCGGGTAGCCGTAACCGGGCTGCGGATAGCCGTACGCGGACTGCTGACCGGGCCCGCCCTGCTGCTGGTGCGGGAAGCCCGCCTGCTGCTGCGGCTGACCCTGCGGATAACCGGCCTGCGGCTGCTGCGGGACGGACGGCTGCTGGCCCTGCTGGCCCGCCTGGTGCTGCTGGCCGGGCTGCGGCTGCGCCTGCGCCATCCGCGGGTCCGCGGGCTGGAACTCGGGCGGCAGCGGCGGCAGCGCGCCCTGTCCCGGTACGCCCTGACCGGGCACGCCCTGCTGCTGCCCTTCCGCCGCGGCACCCCAGGGAGCACCTTGCTGGGGCACGCCCTGCGGGGGCACACCCTGCGGGGGGACGCCCTGCTGAGGAACCGCCTGCTGCGGTGGCACACCGTGGGGAGCGGCCTGCTGCTGCGGCACGCCCTGCTGCGGGACGGCGGGCTGGGGCATGCCCGGCTGCGGCTGGCCCTGCGGGGGCTGTGCGGGGTGTGCGCCCTGTGCCGCGGCGTCGGGTGCGGGCTGGACCGGGGGAGCGGCCTGGGAGACCGGTGCGGCGCCCTCGACGGGTGCCTGCGGAGCGGGCGCAGCCGTCTCCGGCTGCGGTGCCGGTGCGACCGGTGCGGCCTCCGGCTCGACGGTCTGCGCCGCCGCCTCCGTCGCCGCCTCCGGCTCCGTGCCGCCCTCGTCCTCGTCGTCCCAGAGCGACGCCGACGGATCGACACCCGTGCCGGAACGCCTGTTGCCGCCCTCGGCGGCGTCGTTGCCCGGGGCGTTGCCCCCGGAGTCCCCCGAGTCTCCCGGGCCCACCGAAGCGTCGCCGCCGGAAGCCTCGTGCGCGGCCGGCGCGGCCTGCGAGTCCGCCTCCGGCGGGGCCGGCGTGACCGGCGGAGCCATCGCGGGCGGCGCGGCGTCACCCGTCTCCTGCGGGCGCAGCGTCGGGAAACCGGGCGGTGCGGCATCCACGGGCGCCGGGGCCGTCGGTGCGCCCTGCTCCGGAACTCCCGGTACCGGCGCGCCCGGTGCGGGACCGGTCAGCGGCAGGCCCGTGGGCGGCCCGGGGGGCTGTGGCCCGGTCGGCGGTGCGGTGGGCGAAGGCGCAGGAGAAGCCGCGGGGGCGGCGGGACTCGCGCCGCCGCCGCTGGTGTCGTTGCTCGCGTACCAGGCCGGCGCCGCAAAGTCGATCTTGAACTCACCGGTCAGGTCGAACTCGGACTGGTCGTCGTCAGGATCGTTTCCGTCCGGACGGAAAGCCTCCTGCTCCTTCACTGTGCCTCCTGGTGTACTGCAACGCACCTGAACGGCAGGACCGGATACAGGCGGATCGTTCGGATATAGCGGAAGTCGGAACACACCACCCGGGGTTGCGCCAACACTAACGTTCTCCATCCCCGTATCGGCTGCCGTCGTGCCGTGCTCCTGCGGCTCTGCCACACAGCCTAATCAAGAGTCGCCCCGTAACGGCAGTCGGTGTCATGGTGTCTTCAAGCCCCTTCGGCACGTTTACGGGCGCACCCGAGGGTGCGCCCGTAAACGTGCCGGGGCCGGCGGTCGCGTTGCCGTCGGACCGTCTCGCGTCAGTCCATCCGGCGCGGCCCGCCGAGCAGGTTGGTCTCCGCCTCCGTCGGCTGGGTCATGACGAACTGGTGGCCGCCGTCCCGCCGGCACCACAGCATCGCGTTGTCGCTGAGCGTCGGCAGCACCGCGCCGACCTGCTCCGGCAGCCGCATGATGCGCGTCACGACCTCCGCCTCCTCGGGCGAGAGCCGCTGCAGGCCGACCAGATCGGCCCGGCCGAGCATCTGCGGCGAGCGCGGACCGAGGAACGGCAGCAGGGTCAGCACCGACTGCCAGGGGCTCGGGGCGAGCTGATTGCGCGGCGGCCGCGCTCCCATGTCCCGTACGACCAGCACGGGGCTGGAAACCGACGGCCCCTGGGGCGCGATCTGGCGCACGTCGTGCACCGTCACGCACTGCTGGCCGCCGCCCGCGCTCTGCGCCATCTGGCCCCAGGCCGGCGGACGAGCGGTCTCGACCGCGACCCGGGCGCCGGTGGCGACCGTGCGCAGCGCCAGCACCTGCGCCATCCACACGCTGCCGACCAGCACGACCTCCAGCGGCGTGGGACGCAGCAGACTCAGCACGGCGGGCTGGTTCTCCGGGTCGATCCCGATGATCACGCCGTCGTCACCGACCGGCAGGGTCAGCGCGCCCAGCGACTCGGCCGTCAGCACATGCGGGCTGCGCCGCGGGCCGCGCAGGCCGAAACCGGGCCGGGGCTTCGGTCCGGCCGGCCCGGACAGCTCCTCGTCCGGACGCGGCTGGTGCGAGGGCCGCTGGCCGCTGCCGGGCCGGGCCAGCGGGGGATTGCGCCAGCCCTCGCCGCTGGTGTTGACGCGGGGCTGATAGGTGGGAGAGGCCATCAGCGGGTACCTCCGAGGGGGAGCGTGGCCAGCAGGCCGGGCAGCTGTTCGCGGTCGAGTCGTACGAGGCCGACCTTCACGGAACCGGAACGGTGCTCCAACTCGCCCTGCGCGGCGGAGAGTTCGTTCTCGCTGCGGGTGGACAGGCGGACGTAGCCCGAGATGGCCGGGGCGCGGCCGCTGCCGTGCGTGGCGGTCAGCGCGAAGGTGCTGGCCATCGCCCGGGTACTGGTGAGCAGCTGGGTGACGGCCGCCAGCGGCGCGCCGCCGGGGCCCAGCTGGGGCCAGCGTCCGATCCAGTACGTGGCGTGCCAGCGGTCGTCGCAGCGCATCGCGCGGGCGGTCTCCTGGGTGCGCCGGGCGGCCCGGCCGTCGCGCCCCATGGCGCCGCTCGCGGCCCGCGGGCTGACGCACACCGCGGTGCCGATCGCGGCCACGACTTCCCGCTCGTCGAGCACCCTGGCGCGTACGCCGTGCGCGGTGAGCCGGCTGACGAGCTGGTCGGCGGCGCGCAGCAGAGAGCGCTTGGCGCCCTCCATCCCGCCGCCGCGGGCCTCGATCGCCTCCGAGCACAGCTCCGGGTCGAGCTTCAGCGCGATCCAGGTCAGCTGGAGGGCCGGGGTCTGGGACTGGGCCTGCAGCGGGGCGTACGAGCGGGCCGCGACGGCCTGTTCGGGCAGGTGCGGCGCCGGGGCGGGCTGGGTGTACTGCACGAACTGCACCGACTCGAGGTGGATGTCCTCGATGTCCAGGGCGGTGTGCAGCACCTCCAGCGGCAGCATGTGGCTGCCGCGCTGCGGCCGCAGCGGCTCGTCCCGGGCGTCCACCTGCACGATGGCCGTCAGGAACGTCCCGTCGCCGACGAAACCGATGGCGCGCTGATCCGATTCCGTCGTGTACTCGAAGGTGCGCAGGGCCGGTTCGCACTCCACGACGGGCGCCAGCGCCGGGTCGACGCCCTGCGTGGCGGCGAGCGCGGAGCTGCTCTCCTTGCCGCGGCGCTTCATCGCCTGGACGGTCGTGATCCACTCCGGCAGCGGCACCTTGCGCCGCCTGCCCAGCGCGAAGGCGACCAGCAGCGCCGCCACGACGACGGCCACGGTCACTGCGACCGCGTTGTGCATCGCCAGGCCTACCAGCACCAGCGCGGCGGCGAGTTCGATGATGGCCAGCTGCTGTACGCGGACACCGCCGATCGTTCCGGCCTGCTGGCGCAGCCGCGGTGCCACCGGACCGGCCGGGCGGGCCGCGGAATCTCCGCCCCCATCTCCTCTGTTGCCCGGAGCTGTACCGTTTTGGCCGGCATTTCCCGCATTCTGCGGTGCGGCGGACGGTTGTTGCTGCTGATGCCGCCCATTGCGGCGTCGAGCCCTGGTGGCGCTGGACATCCCCCGGCCTGCTCCTCTACTGGTGATCTGGTACCGGCGATCCGGGCCTCTGGGCGAAACGGCCGCCGCTGAGACCGATTGCTCGGACTGATTGCTCGGACTGGTGCTTGGACTGACGCCTGGACTGGTGCGTGGGAAGGTGGCACCCGTACCGTACGGGTCGATCGACACACGGCATAGTAGAGGGCGCTACGGCGTGAGTGCCGGGGGCGGTTCGATGTGGATCCAACAGGCGGGGAGAGAAAGCGACAATGGCATCACGTCGGGACGAGCTGAATGCGTATTCGTTCGCTCGAAAGCGTACGAATGCGGCATTTTTGAAGCCGCTGCCGAACGGATCGATCGAGAGCGCCCCCCGGCCGCTCAAAGCGGTGGTGCCGAGCATCGTGATGGGTGTCCTCATCCTCGCGGGATTCGGCGCCTGTGGCATTATCAAGCCGGTTGCGCCCAAGGGATGGGACACGGTCGGGGCAAATGTCATTGTCGGGGACGAATCCACCACGCGCTATGTGGTCCTCAACAACACGGACGCCAATGGCCGTAAGCAGAAACTCCTGCACCCCATCCTGAACCTGGCATCCGCCAAGCTCCTTCTCGACCCCGACAAGTTCCAGGTCGTCAAGGTCAAGGAGGCCGAGCTGGACGGCAAGCTTCCGCACGGCCCGGCGGTCGGCATCCCGTACGCCCCCGACCGGCTCCCGACCGCCAAGGACGCGGACGCGCCGAAGACCTGGGCCGTCTGCGACCGCCCCGGCAGCGGTCAGAACAGCAAGCCCCAGCAGGCCGTGTTCGTGCTGGCCGGCAAGGACAGGGACGCCATCAACGACCCCAAGAAGGGCAAGCTCGACCTCCACCAGGCGCTCTACGTCGAGGACCCCAAGGGCCTGCGCTGGCTGGTCGACCAGAACGGCATGGCCTTCCAGTTCGACTCCTCGTTCGGCGGGAAGCTCGGTCCGAAGGGGGGACCGGAGAAGACCAACCGCGACCTCGAACGCATCGTCTTCGGGGAGACCGAGCCGCAGAAGGTCACCGCGGAGTTCATGGCGACCCTCATCCCGAGCCCGGTCCCGGTCGTCATGCCCGTCGTCCCCGGTGCGGGTCAGCAGACCCCCGTCCTGGATGTGCCGGACAAGTACCGGACCATCGGTACGGTCCTGCAGACCAACGAAGGCCAGCAGAAGTACGTCGTCATGGCCGACGGCGTCTACAAGGTCTCGAACTTCGTCGCCAAGCTCCTGCTCGAAGGGCAGAACGCGCAGGACCTGCACGCGGGCGGCGGAGAGCTCAAGCCCCAGGGCGTCTCCGCCGCGAGCATCTCCCCGAAAATGGACGAGGCGGGCCACGCGAAGTCCTTCATGGGCAAGATCCCGCAGACCGACATCGACATGCCGTGGCCCACCGAGGTCGTCTCCGCCGCGAACGACTTCAAGCGGGAATCCGGGAACGGCGGCCTGGGATCGTCCGCGGCCAACGGCGTCTCCTGCAGCGTCTACAAGGGCACCACCACCAAGTACCCGGGCGAGGCGAACAAGCTGCTCGGCTTCCCGAACGGTGTGCCGAACATGCAGACCTGGGCCGGCAAGGACTACCCGGCCAAGATCGCACCGGGCGCCAGCGCGTACGTCACCCCCGGCAGCGGCCTGCTGTACCGGGAGGCGGCCACCACCTCCGCGACCTCCGGCAGCCTGTTCCTCGTCACGGACACCGGACTGCGCTACTCCATCCCGGCCAACAACGACGGCGGCGACAAGGCGGGCAAGGCCGACCAGGAGCAGGGCAAGTCGCAGCTCCACCTCGGCTACAAGTCGGCACACCCGCCGATGATCCTCAAGGCGTGGTCCCAGCTGCTCCCCGCGGGCCCGATGCTGGACGTCCAGAGCGCACGGAAGCCGCAGAGCTCGTAGGGGCGGCGCCGGGAGGCCGTACGGGAAGTGCGGGAGGTGCGGCGACGACGCCGCACCTCTGGTACGTACCAGCCGTACCGAAATCCGTTCACGGGGATCCGGTTACACGGGTAGCGGTTATACGGGTAACGGGTAAGGCGTATCGGTACGGCTGGTACGTACGGCCTCCGCGCCCCGAGTTCCGATTCACCCGCAGCCTTCTCCCCGGCATGCGCCCTTCTCCACATGCGCCCTTCTCCACATGCGCCCTTCCCCGCATGCGCCCTTCCCGGCATGTGCCTTTCACTCACCCTTCTTCTCCCTTTCTCTCGCCTTTCCCCTCTGACCGATAGCGCCGCATCTGCCCGAATTCCATGAACGGCATTCCCCTGAGCGGGAGTTGCCTGTGTTGTGATCCCGTCACAACGGACGACCCGCTGTTGGGAACGGCGGTGCGGAGTGGGTAAAGTGGTCGGAGGCGTCAGCAGGAGATGCCCACCACGCAAGCCGGCTCGCCGGTGTCGGCGCGGTATGACGTACGAGCCTCATGGGGGACGTTGACTATGGCTGGTCAGCAGTACACAACCACCGAGGAGGAGATGGTCGCGTTCAGCGGCAAGATCGCCTCGGTCAATCAGTCGATCCAGGGCGAGATCTCGCGCTTGAACTCGGTCGTCGACACGATCACGTCCGGATGGAAGGGCGCTGCGGCCAACCAGTACAACCAGCTGCAGTCCCAGGTGAACGAAGACGCCAACCGGATCAACCAGCTTCTGGGTGAGATCAAGGAAGCGATCGACCAGACCACCCAGAACTACTCCGCCTCCGAAGAGGAGCAGGCGCAGTCGATCTCGCACATCTCCGCCTCGGCTTCCCCGTTCGGATGATGGGGCCGCGCCGCCAGCCGCGGCGCATGTGCCCGGCAGCCGCAGTGCGGGCGGCTCGGCGGACTCCGCCGGCGGCCCGCTGCGGCATGCGAATCGACCAGCTCATCAACTCCTGAGGAGACACCATGTCAGGCCAGATCCTCGTCAATTTCTCGACGATCTCGCAGGCCAGCTCCGACGTGCGGCAGACGGCCAACCGGATCCGCCAGCAGCTCGACGACCTCGAGGCCGGCGTCAAGAAGATCGCCGCCAGCTGGGAAGGTGCGGCGCAGGAGGGCTACCAGGCCCGCCAGCGCGAGTGGGACCAGCGCGCCGACCACCTGCACACCACGCTGGAGGCCATCGCCAAGGCGCTGGACACCGCAGCCCAGAACTACCAGGCCACCGAGTCCAAGAACGCCAACATCTGGGGCGGCTGACCGCAGGTCGGCAAGCTACGGATGGCGATCGGCTGAGCAGCCCCCGCGGCTCGCACAGTGGTCAATGAGGGCGAGCGCGCTGCACCAGTGCGCTCGCCCTTCTGCCGTCCACGCCACCGCTCCGCCGGGCCTCCGGCTCCTTCGTTCCGCCCCGCCCCCGCCCCTTACGCCACACATGGAGAGCAGACAACCCGTGGGATCTCGCGCCATTGGTCACCGAGCCGGGCACCGTCGACGAGCGGCGGGCGTACTGGCCACAGCGGCGTGCATAGTCGGCCTGTCGGCCGTCACTGCCGCGCCGGCGGTCGCGGACGAGAACATGCCGCTCAACAGCGGTGAATGCAAGTTCGGCTCGGACTACATCAAAGAAACCCCCTGGTCGCTGCAGCGCCTCCTGACGGCTCAGATGTGGGCACACGGCCAGGGCAAGGACATCCGGGTCGGCGTCATCGACACGGGCATCGACGCGGGCAACAAGCAGCTCGAAGGCGCGATCGGCGCAGGCGGCGAGAGCCTGGTCAAGGGGAAGCCGACCGACGACAAGGTCGGCCACGGCACCAAGGTGGCCGGCATCATCGCGGCCCGGCCCCTCCCCGGTTCCGGATTCTTCGGCATCGCCCCCGAGGCAACGGTCATCCCGTTCCAGCAGACTTCGGAGGAGAAGGCCGGCACCGCCGAAAGCCTCGCCAAAGCCATCCGGCAGGCCGTCGACGCACACGTCGACATCATCAACATCTCGCAGGGCACCGGGGCCGACCGCCGGCTCCTGCCCGTGCTCGAGCAAGCCGTCGCCTACGCCGAGCAGAAGAAAATCCTGATCGTCGCCTCGGCCGGCAATGGTGGTGCCGACGGCGGCGAAAAGAGCATGTACCCCGCCGCCTATTCGGACGACCACTCCAACGTCCTGGCGGTGGCGGCCTCGGACCGCAACAACGAGCGAGCACCCTTTTCCCAGTCGGGCAAGTTCGTCAACATCGCCGCCCCAGGTGTCGACATGGTCTCCACCGTTCCCGACGGCGGTAACTGCGTGGACCAGGGCACCAGTTTCGCCGCCCCGTACGTCACGGGCGCCGCGGCCCTGCTCAAGGCACGGCACAAGGACTGGACTCCGCAGCAGCTCATCTGGCACCTCGAGCAGACCGCCGAGCGCGTGAAGAGGGACCGGGACGACTTCATCGGCTGGGGCGTCGTCGACCCGGTGGCCGCCCTCAAGGACGACACCGCACCCACCGCCCCGCCCAAGCCGGGCCAGCCCTCCAGCGTGGCCGACGGCTCCAACATCCAGCCGGCCGCCGTCACCGCGGGCGAAAGCCCCGAGGACCGGCGCGCCCGCATCTCCATCTACATCGTCGGCGCCGGCCTCCTGGCGGTCGCCGCGGTAGTGGGCTCCGCCGTTGCGATGCGCGACTGGCGACGGAAGACTGGTTTGACAACACACGGGGAGGCTTAATCGTGGCTCAAGGGCAGTATCGCGTCGATCTGGACGAACTGGACCAGGTCATCAGGAAACTCAACCATGTCCTCAAGGAGATGGGCGACTCGACGAGCACAGCCGAGAACAGCACCTACCTTCCTCAGGGCTCCTTGGGCGAGGGATTCAAGGAAGCGACGGTGCTGTACGCCGCTCACGACAAGGTGAAGGCCGACATCCAGAAGATGATGAAGATGGTCGAGGGACTCGTGGACACGTTCGGCACGAAGTCGTCCAAGGTCAGGGGCGCGTACCAGGACGCCGAGGCGGACAATTCGATCAAGATGACTGGTCAGTGATGTCCGTCGGTGGGGCGAAGCCAGGCATGAGTCACGTTGATGGACTGGGGGACAGAAGATGACAGCCAAGGAAAGCGATTTCAATCCGGCAAAGGTCCAGGCACCGGAGCCACGTAAGAGGCCGGCAAAGGGGTCGGGTGCGGCTCAGGAGGTGGACCACGAGGTCATCGCGAGCCGTTCCCAGTTCACCGAAAAGGGGCTCAACGACCTGAAGGCGATGGTGGCAGGCGCCAACCCGGGTGAGGTCGCCAATGTCGCCAAGGGCTGGCGGGACGTTCGCATCGCACTCGTCGGTGAGGGCTGGGACGGCGGAATCAAGAAGAAGTTCGACGATGCGGTGACGAAGGTCCTGCAGACGTGGCACGGCTCTTCCGCGGATCAGTTCGCCACAGCGGCTCAAAAGATCAGCGAAAACTTCGCGAACCTGGCTCCGTACCCGCATAGTGTCGGCGAGGTCCTCAAGCAGATCGGCGAGAACCTCGGGGAAGTCCAGAAGTTCGTCGAAGACGTCAAGGAGCCGAGCGACTGGGAGAGCAAGAAAGACTGGCTGGCTGACAAGGCAAGTTCCGGTGTCGGCAAGGGTGCAGCAATCGGAAATACGATCCTCCCTGGAGGTGGCGGCGCCCTTGTCGGCGGTCTTGTGGGCGGAATGGTCGGCGGTGACGGGCGCGATGACTCGCAGCTGAAGGTTGACCTTCAGAATCCCAAGATGAGCATCTGGGATGCGATGAGCAAGAACCGTCACCAACTGTCGCTCGGCAAGGAGCGGCAGCTTGAGGCTGCTCATTACATGGAGCAGTTGGGGACGACGTACCGGGCTGGGGTGAAGGCTTTGGTGCCCCCCAGGGTCGATGAAGATCGGATCAAGGCGCCAGAGAATGGCCCTGACGGTGGCGGTATCCCCCCGATTGGTCCGTACGGACCTCCGCCCTCTGGGCCGAAGCCGGGTGTAGGTGGAGCGAAGATTCCCGGTATGAAGGGTGGGGGATACACATCTCCCCAGCCGATGGAAGCGCCGCGACCGAACGGCATCAACGGCGGTATCGGCAGTATGCCGACGGCACCGGCACCGCACGGCGGGTCCGGGGCCCCGCACATTGGAACTGGGCTTGATGGCCTGTCTGGTGGAAGTGCTCTCAAGACTGGCGGTGGTGGCGGGGGCATCAGCGGAGGCGTAGGCACCGGAGGTTTGGGTGCAGGCGCCGGTAGCGTTGGTGCAGGCTCAGGGGCTGGACCAGGTATCAGTGGCCCAGGCATGCCCGGAATGGTGGGCGGCGCTGGTGGTGCTCGTGCCGGCGGAACCGGGGGTGGTGCGGGTGCTCGTGCTGGTCGGGCTGGCATGCCAGGAATGGCTGGCGCTGCTGGTGCCGGCAAGGGCGCTGGTGCCAAGGGCGCAGGGGGCGCCGGACGCGGTGGTTCGCTTGCCCGCCAGAAGGGCGGCGTGATCGGTGGCCAGGCAGGCAAGGCCGGAGCAGGCACGCAGGGTGGCTCGGGGTTGCACCGCAGCCGTGGCGGTACGCAACAGGGTGCCACCGGTGGTCGCCGTCCGGCAGGAATGATGGGTGCTCCGGGCGCTCATGGCGCCAAGGGCAAGGACAAGAACAACGAGAACGGACAGCGTCCGGACTACTTGGTAGAAGATGAGGAGACCTGGACGCCAGAGCGTAATCTGGCGCCCAAGGTCATCGAGTAGGGACCTGCCGGTTGGGTATGAGCCGCTAGGCGGAAACAACGGGGCCCGCAGTCTTCGGGCTGCGGGCCCCAGCTTGCTACGGGAAGGTGTATCGGCATGAGCTTCACGCGGACGCTGCGTGCAGTGGGCAGCGCGGTGGCGGCGGGAGCGCTGCTCTTCAGCGCCGCCCCGACCGCTTTGGCAGACCAGAACAGGGACGACCAATGGCCACTCAAAGCGTTTGACGCTCAGAGCGTATGGAAGGAATCCACAGGAAAGGGCGTCACTGTCGCAGTAATCGATGATTCTGTCAACGGTAGCCACCCGGACTTGAAAGGTAATGTGCTACCTGGGAAGAATTTCGTCGACGGTGGGCGTGGCGACCAAAAGGGGACGCGTGATCATGGAACCGGCATGGCGTCTCTTATCGCTGGACATGGGCATGGTGCGGGGAACTCCGATGGGGTAATGGGGCTCGCCCCCGATGCGAAAATCCTTCCTGTTGCAGTGCCAGGAGGGGGAGATGACGCCAGCGGTAGCAGTGTTGGTAGCTGGGTCAGGTATGCGGTCGATCAGGGCGCGTCAGTCATCAACATTTCGCTCAACCCCTACTATGTTGGCGAGGCTGACAAGAGCGCGCTGGCATATGCGCTCGAGAAGGATGCACTGGTTGTAGTTGGTGCAGGAAACGATGGGCAGAGCAAGATCAGCGAATTGGCTTCTGTGCCTGGGGTCGTTTCCGTCGGGGCAGTGGATAAGGCTGGAAAGGTCTGGTCGAAGTCCAACTCGGGTAGCCAACTGATGCTTTCAGCCCCCGGCGTGGAGATCACGTCTGCTTCTGCCACTCCCGGTCTCTATCGGGTGGCTGACGGTACTTCTGACTCAACGGCGTACGTCTCGGCCGCTGCGGCACTCCTGAGGTCCAAGTTTCCCAATCTCTCCGCAGGTCAGATCGCCAATCGCCTCGTAAAGTCTGCTGGTCTGCCGCCTGGCAAGGAAGGTCTTAAGCTTCCAGACCCGCATTACGGGTACGGCTTCATCCAGCCACTGAAGGCACTGACTGCTGACATCCCGGCAGGCCCGAAGAACGGCCCGCTGAAGGCTCCTGAGGCCGGACCGGCGTCAAACGGCGGTGTGCCGAGCGCTCCGGGTGCGGGGGATGACCAGGCGAGCGGGCAGAAGGACAGCGGGCTCGGTACCGGTGCCATCGTGGGTATCGCAGCCGGTGTTCTGGTAGTTGTCGCGGCTGTTGTCGTCCTCGTCGTGGTGCGGCAGAAGAAGAACGGGCGCAATGGTCCGCCTCCCGGTGGCCCTGGAGGCGGCTTCGGTGGCCCCGGCTTCCCTCAGCAGCCCAGTCCGTATCAGCAGCAACCTGGCCCGTACCAGCAGCAGCCTGGTGTTCCGGGGGCATTTCCACCGGCTCCGCCCACCCAGCCACCGGGGCAGTGAGAGTACGGCGCGGTTCGTGTCTGATGCGGCCGTGAGGTAGGAGGCCAGAAGGACGCCTTGGGGTCCGCAGCATTTGTGCTGCGGACCCCAAGGCGTCAGGTCGCGCCCTTGGTGGGGGACGGTCCTGCTGTCCTTTTGGAGGACGCGAGACTGCTGCTGGCGCTGAACGCCAAGGGCCGTGGCGGGTTTTCCCCGGCGGCTCGGCGCTCCTACCGTGAGCGACCTGGCCAGGCGACCAGCCGCGCGACCGCGCCGAGATCGACGCGGGTCGTGAGCGTGTGGAGCTCGTCGGCACCAGGCCCTGGCAGCCCGCTCCGCCCACGTCAAGTTACGTGAAGCCACGAGCGATTGGTCTTGTGCAGTTCGGCCGGCAGGTGCTATCTCCGATTGATCGGCACTTCGTAAACGATCTCGCAGAAGGCAGTGGGCAGTACGATGTCCGCGGTCTCGACCGGCTGGTCGTCGTCGCTGTAATACGTCCGCTCGATGCGGGTGACCAGTGCGCCCCGTTGAATGCCGAGGAGGTGTGCTTCCTCGGCATTGCCGTTCCTGGCTCCGGCCGCTCCACGGCATGGCTGACCGTGATGCCGATCTCGGCCATGCGGCCGACCACGCCGATCCCGGCGTAAGGCCCGCCTTCGGCCAGCACTACGAGAGTGCTGGCCGTGAGGCTGTACGGCTCCCACCTGGTCGACAACGGGATGGGCTTGCCGTCAGTCAAGAACTCGTACGTCGTGCGGACGCAGAGGTCCCCTTCGGCGACGCCGAGTCGCTCAGCGATGGCTGCGGGGGGCGGGAATTTTGGCTTCGGTGCGGCTCTCCCAGGATCCGTGCTTCCCGAGAGCGGCCATGTCCGCGTGGAACGGGGGCCTTTTCCTCAGTGGAGAGGACACCGCCCTTGTCCGGCCGTACGTACTGCCCCCGACGGAACGCACCGTGCGGCGGCAGACAGCTACACGCCCGAGTGCCCCTCGATCACTATCAGCCTCTCGACCTCGCGGGGACCTGCTGATGCCGACGCGGCCGCAGTGGCAGGGGCGCCGCGGCACACCTGCGCCCGCACCCGCGCCGTACCGGTCGTCGGCCTTTCGCAGAGGCAGACATGCCGAGTGCAGGGAGGCTCAGCCCAGGCGCGCACCGCTCCTGCTTCCCGTGACGGATGAGCAGTGCGTCTGCCCGTGTCATCGCGTCGTCACCCCGCAAAGTCGGTGATCCGTGCGCATGCCAGCCAACCGTCAGCAGATCCGAGTGGATTCCCAGGAACGCCAGCTGCCGCGCCGTGGAGGCGACTCTCCTTTCCTCCTCGCGGCTCCTGCCCGGGACCGGGGAGGGGTGGGAAGCGATGCGTCCTCAGCTCCGATGGCAACGGCTTGCTCTCCCGGCTGGCTGACCGCGTCGAGGGCGAGTTGATGAGTTCGGCGACTGTGGTGCTGATGTGAGCCAAGGGGGTACTGGCCGCCCCGGACGCGGAAGCCCGGCTGATCCGTTTCGCTTTGCAGAGGGCGACGGAGTCACTGGACGATGCTCTGCGGATCGCCTGGAGCCGGGACGCGCAAGTCTCGTCCGCCGATGGCGACACGTCGGCGGACGAGGGTGAGGGCCTGCGACCACCGGCGTGGCCCTTCGGATGACGACCTCAGCGCGACGCCGGAAGAAACAGCCGCCAAGCCAAGGGCACCAGAGTCAGCGAGTGCACGAAGAGTGCAGTCTTCAGGGGCCTGCGGTGTACTCCCGCAGGCCCCTGAAGCTGTCCCGGTGCCGTGCGTCAGTGCCGGTCCAGCCGCCGCCGATCAGCGCCTCGGGGCGCGGCGGGGATCGAGGTCCCCGCGCCGGGCGTCCTCGTCGGGGTCCCGCTCTCGGACGGCCTGACGCTCCTGCGGAGACATCGACCGCCACTGATCCCTGAGCGGGGCCAGCCCCGCAACCAGCGCGCGGTTTCCGTCCGGGTCGTCCAGGGCGTCCTTGAGCTGAAGCCGCCCGCTGAGCATCTTCCGCGCCAACTCCTTCAGTGCGTCGGGTGCGTTGGAGTTGTCGCGAACTGCCCGGAGGGACTTGGTGAGGTGCTCGTTCTGTTCCTCGGTGAGGTCCTTTTCCTCGATGGGGTAGTCGCGCTCGCCGAGGGCACCGGAATCGCTGTGGTTGCTGCGCATTGTGGGGTTCCTGTCAGCCGAAGGTGTTACGGGCCCGTTCACGCTCGGCCTGGGCGCTGGGCGTATCCGGGGTCGTGGGCGGGGCCGGCGTGGGGGCAGGGGTGGGCCGGGCAGGAGCCGGGCGTTCGTCACCTGACGGACTCGGTGTGGGCGCCCCTCCCGCGTCCGGCGCTGGCTTGTCCTTTGTGACGGTTTCGAAGGCTGTCCTGGCTCCCCCGACCGCCTCGCTGTGTCCCTGACGCATCTTCTCGAAGCCTCCGGACACATCCCCCTGCGCGATCCTCCCAAGGCCCTCGCCCTGGTGATAGGCGCCGGCGGCGACCGCCCCCAGGCCCCCGGGTTTGAAGCCGTACTCGCCGTCCTTGTCCTTCGTGATTTCGCCGGCGACCGGCTTGAGTGCCGGATTGACCGCCGCCCGTCCCAGGTCCGCCCAGTTGGCGCCTTTGCCCTGGGCTATTTGCTTGCCGCCCTCCTTCGCGACCGCTATCAGGGATTCCTTCCCGATATCTTTGAGAATCTCCGTGACGGACTTGACCGCCTTCTGCTCCAGGGCTTCAGTGACCTTTGCGGCAATCTTTTGCCCGGCCTCCGTGAGCGCCCGCCGGACGAGCGCCCGGATCATCACGACCCGGCCGGCCAGAGCCGCCTCGGATGCCCCGAGGGTGATCGGGGCCGATGCCTGGGCGATGGCGAATTCGATGGCCAGATCGATGAGCTGAACGATGACATAGATCTTCAGCGCCAGCACGATCATCGCGCAGATATCGAGCAGGGCTGCCAGAATCTCGGCCGCATCTGACAGGGCGTCCAGGTAGCCCATACCCATGAGTCCGTCTTCAGTGAACTTGCCCCAGGCCTCCCCGAAGGCCTCGATGGCGTCACCCGAGTTGGAACTGCGCACCTCGTTGGCTGCGGACGTTCCGCTGTTCTGGCACTGCTGGCAGGCCTGACCGAAGGTGCGCCAGGTCTGCGCCGCCTCCATCATCTTGTCCTCGTCGAGGTTGGGCCACTCGAAGCCCAGCAGATCCAAGAGCCAGTCGAGCTCAGCAGGCAGCATGATGGACAAGGCGTACTCCCCCAGGAGCAAAGGTGTTGATGGTTGGCGAGACTCGAGTCGGGAAGAGCGGCTAGGAGTGGCCCCCGGGCACAGCCTTCGAGAGGGTTGTGATCTGCTCCTGCTCAGCGGCCGCGTACTCGTTGGCGGTCTGGGTGAGCTTCTTCCCGATTTCGCCGAGTTCGACCTCAAGGCGGGGCAGAACCTTCTGGATGGCCGCGCTCACTGGCTTGTAGCCGTCGAGGAGAGTCTTGACGATTTTGACGCTGTCCGTCCCCCAGCTCGTCTCGCACTCGGTCACCTTGCTCGAGAACTCCGTAGCTGCTGCACCGAAGTCGGCGGAGAGGTCCGCGAACCTTTTGCCCTGCTCCTTGAGAACGTCCACATCGATGTTGTAGCCAGAACTTGCCATGAGGTGCCCCCCGTCGCTCGCCTCGTTATGTGCTGCGCAAGCACATAGGATTCCGATAACCCTACAGGCGTACGGTCGTCGCCACCCGCACCAGGATGCATTTGAGACGCTGGTCAAGGGCGTGGGATGGACGGCGTGGACGTGGAGAACCGACGGTCGTCAAGAATGCTCGCGGCGACGCGGCTTCAGGGCCAGGACCCGCCGATGGGCTGGGCTGAAGTCAGTCCTCGCGCAGTTCCTACTTGGCCTGCATAGAGCCGGCTGTCCGTAGATCACAGAGGCGCACCAGGCGGACGCCGCAGAAGTCCTTGGGAAGGTCCGGCCCTGGACGATTGGGTCGCCAGTCGTCCGTACGGTCCCTTTCCTCATCCTTCGCCCAACGGTCGATCAGTGACCACGCGGCGAAGAGGCACCCGCCCAGCCAGCGGCGGACCAAGCGGGGCAGGCGGGGGCGGCTGCCGTCCGTGGCCGTGATCACGCGGGTGTGGGTGGCGAACTTGCCGAGGCTCGCGCCGTAGACGCGGGTCACGAGGACGTGGTTGAGGAAAGAGACCCCGAAAAACGCGATGGATATGGCGTATATCTGCTGCTGCACTCCGTCGGCGATGACAGAGGCGATGTATGCGGGGCACGCGGCCAGCGCGGCGTCGATTGCGACTGCCACGAGGTGGCGCCATGTATTAGTGGCCGCGGGCGGTATACGCGGCGCCGCCATAGGCGGCGTCGGCGGCTCGTACTGATGCTGGTGCTGATACGGGGTCGGCGGTTGCTGCTGATACGAGTACTGCCCGTACTGCGTCTGCGGCGGCGCAGCCTGCTGATACGGCTGCTGGTGGTGCTGCTCATTCGGTGGCGGTGGAAAGTATCGGTCGGACACGGATACGGATCCCTTCATACACGGGCCGGGGCGTCAGCCACGGGCGGAGAAGTGCAGGGAGAAGTCGTAGCACACGCGCTGGTGGGCCATCGGCGTCTTCACCGTGGTGTCCACACTTCCACTGTGCTGTCCACGTGGCCGCTGTGTCCACATGCCGAGGTCCTGTGCTGGGGAGGAGGCCCGGCACCGGGGCCTTGGCGCTGCCGCATGGCACGTCAGCTGGTGACACCACCGAGGCCGGGCACTTCAGCCCCGGACGTAGGCGTGCCAGCCGCCAAAGAATTCCTGGCGCTGGACTCCCAGGTGTTTCACGAAATGTTCGTGCGGCTTCACCGGGTTCGCGTACTCGGCCGTGACGAAGTTGAAGGTGGCCTTCTCGCCGTACCTGTGCACCATGTACTGGATCACCCGTCTGGCAAGTGCGTAGTTGGTATGGCGTTCCTTGCCGTTGGCCGAAGTTGTAACCGTTCAGGGGTCGTTCCGCCTCAGTCTTCGACTGAGGCGGCCGCGCTGCCACGTGGTGGGTGAGGTGAAGCGGCGCTGGGACGAATCCATGACGTTCTGGAACCGCCTACTGCGCGCTGTCCTTCTACTCGGCCTTGTGTTTCGGAAGGGCCAGGTTGACGCCGGCCTTCAGGGAGTCGTGACCCCCTCACCCCGGTGGAACTTTTCGTACACCGTCCGATCGGGCTCCAGCACGGTCAGTGCGCCCTTGGAGGTCCTGGAAGTGTCCGCTCCGCTCTTCTCCCAGGCCTCGACATCGTCGTCAGCGGCACGAGAAATATAGGGTGTGAACCGCTCCGTGTCCTTCCGGTGCTTCTTGTTCGAAACGACCAGCACGTGCGCCTGCTTGAGGACCGTCGATCGGGCTCGGTCGCACCGCGGAAGTCGGTGACCACCTGGTAGTTCTCGGGCCCCGAAAAGGGGCCTATTTTGAAGGCGCCTTCATCAGGTCGTGGAAGAGCCTCCTCGCGCGGTTCTTGATCTCTTGCCCCTGAAAGGGCTTCGGGTACGCCTCTTCGTATGTGTCCTTGAGGGACTTGGCGAGCGTGTCGAGGGCCTTGTCCCGTGCGGCGTTCGGCCGGCTCGTTCCGAGGCCGAGTGGGTCGGCGGGATCGTCCGGGGCGAGCTAGCACGCCGGGGAGCGGAGGGAAGGGGCGGGGAATGGCGGCAGGGCCGCTGCGGGGGACCAGGTGGTCGGGAGCAGCGGCCCTGGGGCGCTTGGTCGGGGCCGGGTGGCTTCGCGTAGCTGGGCGGGGCGGCGGTTCGGCAGGTGTGATGGGGCGGTCGTCGCCCGGTCAGCCGAAGACTGAGCGGACCTGTTCCTCGACGGCGGAGCGGGCGCCGTCCGTGACGTTCTGGTGGCGGGTGGCGGCGCCGCCGGTGCGCTGGTCGACCTGTTTCTGGGTCTGGTCGAGGCCGCGCTGGGTGAGGTCGTCCCTGGCGTGATCGACGTAGGTCTTGGGGTCGGTGAGGCTTTGGGCGCCTTCCTTGACGCCGTCGACATATTCGCCGGCTTTCTCCTTGCCGATGTCGGCGGTTTCGCCCCAGTCGATGCCGTCGCGTGCGCCGAAGTGGCTTTCGATGCCCTGCTGTGCGACGTTCTGGCCCATCTCCGTGGCGGCCTCGGTGGCCTTCTCCTTGGCCCCGTCGACGATCGCGCTCTTGGCGGTCTCCTTGACCGTGTCCTTGACCGTCTTCTTGGCGTAGTCCGCGACGACCTTTCGGGTCTCCTTGGACACCGCCTTCTTGGCCAGTTTCTTGAGGGCGTCCTTGGTGGCGTGCTCCATCGCCTTGGTGGCCGCCTCCATGACCTCGCGCTTGATCTTCTCGAGGATCTCGCGGACCATCACGCGGGTCGCCTGGGTGGCGCCGGCCGCGCCGAGTTCCGACAGGCCCAGGGTGAAGGGAGCGGCGGCCTGGGCTGCGATGAGCTCGGCAGCGAGGATGACGAGTTGGGTGATGACCGCGACCTTGCCGGCCAGTACGGCGATGGCGGCCGCGTCGAAGGCGATCGCGATGGCCTCGGCGGCCATGGCCGCGTCACGGAGGTAGTTGTCGCCGCTGTCCCCGCCGCCGGTGAAAGTGCCCCACTCGTTGGTGAAGCCCTCGATCGCTTCGCCGGAATTGGCGGAGACGACTTCATTGGACGCCGAAGTGCCGGACGACGCCGCCTGGTTGACGGACTCGGCGAAGTTGCGCCAGGCCTGGGCGCATTCGTGGAGCTTTTCCTCGTCGGCGTTCGGCCAGTTGTATCCGAGGAGATCCAGCACCCAGACGAGCTCGCCTGGCAGCATCAGTGACACAGTGGTCGTCCCCCGTGCGGTTGTGGCGGGATGGTGGGTGGAGTGGAGGGTGGGGCCGGCCGGGCAGGCCGGGTGGGGCGGCGTGGAGTGAAGTGAGGGGCGGGCGCTCTCGCCTTCACGGGAAGGCAGTGCCTCAGATGGCCGGGCGGCCCACGGCGCTGATGGTGTGGATGTTCTGTTCATCGGAGTCGGCGTACTTGCGGGCCATGTGCTGGAGCTTGTCGCCGATCTCTTCGATTCGCTCCCCCAGGGAGTCCATCGACGTGAACATACCGTCCCGGATGGGCGTGTAGATCGTGTCGAAGATCGTTCCGAAGTCGCAGTCGTTCCAGGGGTCCCCGAGGGACTTGAGGTCATCCTGCAGTTTCTTCGAGGCTTTGGAGAAGTCGTTGCCGATGTGGACGAACGCATTGCCTTGTGTCCGCAGTACATCCGGATCGACATCAAATGCCTTGCCCGACACCAAGACCCCCGGTATTTCCGCCTGCCGCGTAGCGCATTTGCCACGTCTATCCCTCTCAGTTTAGGCGGTCTGCGCGCGGCCGTGTCAACCGCGAGGGGGCGAGGCGGGAGAAGGTGTCGGGGGTGTGGAGTGGCGTGGAGGAGATGTGGAGTTGGGCCGGAAGGAGATTGTGGACTTTTTTGAATAATTGGGGCATTGGGGCATTGGGGCATTGGGGCATTGGGGTATTGGTGCGGTGGGGGGGAGGGCTGATGCGTCAGTGCCGTATGCCTCGGCTGGGTTGCGGGGCGGGTGGCCTGTCTCGCCTGTCTGGTCGGGCTCGGCTGCCTGCTCGTCGGCTTCGGGCCGTTCCGGAGGCGGTCGTTCAGTGGCTTCGAGGTGGTGGCTTCGAGGTGGTCGTTCGCGGTCGTTCGCGGGGTGGTGGCGCACCGCCGCGCGCGGCGACGGCTCGACGGGGCGGACGCGTATGCGCGATGCCGTGGATCGGTGCGTCACCAACGTGAGACGCCCTCTTAAGGGCGGAATGTTGTCTTTGCGGTAGCTGGGAATTGATGGTGCGGTGCTCCGCCTAAGAGATGGGGCACCGCACTGCTGTCCGAAGTCATTGCTAGGATCGGCCTTTGGCCGCACGCTCACAACGAAAAATGGGGGGAGACCTGTGGCGGAGCAATTCACCGCTGCCCAGGAGGCGCTGCGGAAGTTTGCCAAAACTTCCGAGCAGCGCGCCGAGAAACTGCGGGCGATCCGTAGCAGCCTCGCTTCGCACTCGGTGCACCGAGAGGCTTTCGGGAAGCTGCCGGAGTCGGACGAGATAGCCAAGGACTACGAGGACCGGCAAGAGCACGTTCTGGAGGCGCTGGAATCCCTCGCCACGCTGGAGGAGAAGATCGGCGAGGCCGTCACCGACACGGCGCAGTCCTACCAGAGCAGCGACGACGAGACTGTCTCGGCCCTGCGCAACGTGCACTCGGGGGGCGGTAGTCGATGAGTGGTCCCGCGTCGACGGCGGTCAGCGCCTATAACAAGGTCAACGACTGGATGAGCGGGATGAGCGATGTGGTGGACAGCATCATGCGTCCGCTCGTCGAACCGCTCGCCGACCAGCTGGAGTGCGTGACCGGCGATCCGGAAACGCTCAAAGAAGCGGCCAAGTTGTGGCGGGAGAAAGCGTCCGAGTTCCGGGAGATCGTGGCCGACCAGCGCCGTGACCGCGCGGATCTGTCGCACGAGTGGACCGGCCCGGCCGCCGAGGCGTTCCAGAACCACCTCGCCGAGCTGGAAACCGCCATGGAGGCGGAAGCCGCGGACATGGACTCCACGGCCGATGTCCTGGACCAGGCGGCCGAGCAGGCCCAAATGGCTCAGGAGATGGTCGAGGCCGTCATCCGTGAACTCATCGAGTGGGCCCTGATCACGCTGGCCGCGGCGGTGGCGCTGTCCGTGGTGACCGCGGGTGTGTCCATGGCGGCCGAAGCCGCGATGGCCGCCACCGAGGCGAGCGTCGCCACGTCCCGGATCGCCAAAGTCGTGTACGACCTTGCCGCGGAACTCAAGAGCCTCGCCAATATCCTGAAGATGCTCAAGCAGGCCAAGAAGCTGTCCAAGGTCAAGCGGTACAACCCCTTGACGTGGAAGCACATCAAGGAGGCCGGCGAGGCGGAGAAGTTCGCCATTTCCCAGGGCGCCAGGATGACGCACAAGGCGATCAAGCACGGCGCCAAGGGTGTGATGCACGGTCTGGGATTCACCGGGAACCCGGTGGGCGCCGCGGCGCAGCCCGTCATCAGCCATGGGATCGACGAGGCTGCCGAGAAGATCGACGAGGCGCTGAGCGGCAAGCAGGCCCCGTCCGGTGCGGGCGGCAGTGGCCAGCGCACCGCCGCTCCCGGCAGCCACCATCTGCCGCCGGTGTCGGACTTCGACCCGGCGCCCGTCGCGCAGGATCCGCTGAGCCGTTACCGGGATCCGGCGGTTGAGAAGGATCCGGCGCCCGTCGCGCAGGACCCGCTCAGCCGTTACCGCGAACCGGCGGTCGAAAATGACCCGCGGTTTTTCCCGCGCCCGGCCGCAGCCCAGCAGCCCCGCGATCCCGACAACCCGTTCGGCTGACGCCCGCATTCGACGAGAGGAGTCGCGCCGTATGAAGCCCGAGTACCGCGATTGTTTCCTGCCCTTTCTTCATCCAGGCGAGAGGCTGGTCATCGCCTGTGACTACTGGCCCAATACGGCGCTGCCCTCTGTCCCGGCCGAGCTGCGCACGCCGCAGGGCCCACCGGCTCAGTCGAAGCTCGAAGAGCGGGTACGGGGCGTGTTGGGCAACGCACTGGGCAAGGTGGCCCGTCCGCTGGAGGCGGTGACCGGCAGCCGCTTGGTCAACAACCCGCTCACTCGGGCCGCGGGGCGCGTCGGGGATCGGATCGAGCGCACCACGGATGCCTTGGACCATGCCGCCGACCGTGCCGTCGAGAAGGCGATCTGGGGCACGGTGATGGACGGCGGCTGGCAGAGCATGGCCGGGCGCTTCCTCGTCAATCTGACCAACGCCGGCGGTGATCCACGGCGGCAGGCGCTGACCGACCGCCGGTTGATCCTGCTCGTGGATCACGGCACCGGCCGGCGGGATGCCGCCCCGCAGTGGGCTGTTGGATCGGCGGTGCCCCGGCCGAACATCGCCCGTATCGACCCGCACCCCAAGGCCCTGGCGGCCCGGGGGCGGTTCGATGTCACGTTCGTCGACGGCTCATGGATCGCCCTGGGCAGCGCGGTGCGCGCACATATGGAGGCGTTCGTCGCCGCCGCACACCGAGGGGGATGATGCGCTCATGAGCGAACGCGCTAAGGAAGAGTCAGAGTCCCGTGAAGAGCCCGTCTCCGAGGGAACTGGGGACCCTGAAGCAGCTGAGGGACCCGAGGAGACTGAGGGATCCGAGGAGACTGAGGGCCGCAGTGGGCTGACTCCCCGTCAGGCGCGGCGCATACGCATCGTCCTGGCCTCGGTGCTGATGGCCGCGATGGCGGCGGTACTGGTGGTGCGCCTGGCATCGCGTACGTCGGTACTGGTGGTGGGGGTGTACGGAGCCGCGCTGGTGCTCTGCGGCGTGGTGATCGAGCTCAGCCGGCATGGGCGTACCCGGCTCGGCACCTGGCTGCTCGGCATCGGGCTGGCGGCCGCCCTGACCTCGGACTGGCTCCTGTTGCCCTGAGGGCGATTCTTGCCCTGGGGCCGGTTGTTGCCCTGAGGATGATTGCTGTCCTGAGGGGCGATCATGTCTCGTCCTGAGCGGGCGTGCGGATCTGCCGGGCGGTGACGCCGCGTTCGGTGGCGATGACGAGGACACCGTCCGGTGAGAGGGCGGCGCCGGTGATCGGGGTGTCGGACACCAGGGTGGTCAGCACCTCCTCGGTTGCACGGGCCCGGACCCGCAACGCGTCGGCGCCGTGACGCAGGCCGAAGGGCGCGGCGGCCAGGGCCTCCTCCGAGAGCGGTACGACGTGTGACGGGTCGGCGTCGAGATACTCCGGGGTGAGCAGGTCGTGGAGGAGGAGCGCCGGACCGGAGCCATCGGCCGGGCCGGGCAGCGTACGGGCGCCCGGGGTGGTTTCGGGGACGAGGAAGGCGGCGACGGGGCGGGGAGCCGCGTCATCCGTGTCGTTCCCATAGTTCCCGCCGTCCCTATAGCCCTCACCGTCCCCATCGTCCCCGCCGTCCCCATTGTTCTGGGGAAGCGAGCCGATGGTCACCGCGCGTACACCGGTCAGGGGTGCGCTCCAGAGCGTGCGCCACGGCAGGTCGAGGCCCAGCTCGTGCAGTGCCTCCGCGTAGGGCATCAGCCCGTCCTCGACGAAGGCGGACTCCAGGTACGCCGCCCGCATGACGGCCGGTGCCTGCGTACGAGTGAGCAGCGGAGCGGTGCGCAGATACGTACGGGCGGGAGCGCCCAGCTGCTCCAGGGGTACGGCTTCGACGGCCGCCTGGAGTGCCGCCGGGTCGGCGTGCGCGAACAGGCCCGGGTCGGTGAGGAGTTGGGGGAGCAGGCCGGCTTCGAGGGTGTGTGCCGCGAGGTGGTCGCGGATGTACGGGTCGGCGCGGGACCAGTCCTGCTGGGGCACCGCCTCCAGCAGCGCCATCGCGATCCTGGTCTGGGCGTCCCGGACGTCCGGCAGACCGGAGCGGATCTCCTCGGCGATGCCGGGGTGTGCCAGGCGCAGCAGCGGGCGGCCGCCGTCGCCACCGGATCTCGGCGTGTCTCCCGTGGCCCCCTGGATGAACGGGCCCGCCAGCGGCAAGCCGTCGGCGACGGCCTGGTTCATGTCGCGGCCCGCTACGGCGGTCGCCAGCGGCGCCAGCAGCTGGACCGGCAGCCCCGCACCCTCCGCGAAGGCGAGCGGTGCGAGCACCAGCCGCAGGGTCTGCGGATCGGCGCCCAGGCGGCGGGCGTGCAGGTCGAGTGCCTCGCCGACGCTGCCCGGCAGCGGAGCGGCGGCGTCCGCCGGATCCGACGGATCGAAGCCACCGGGCTGGGCGAGCAGCGACCGCACGGCCAGCTGGAGGGTGAGCCGGTTGCCGGCCGCCCGCTCGGCCAGCACCTCGGCCAGCGCCCGGCGGACTGCCGGGTCGGTGGTGCGGGGGAGGGGGTGAGGGAGGTCCGGCGCGCCGTTCGCGGGGTCGAGGGCGGTCTCGGCGTGCAGTACCAGGCCCTCGGGGTCGGCCCACTCGGGGGCGTCCAGATCGATGATCTGCGCCTGTCCGTGCGGCAGTGCCCCGGCCAGTTCGGCGGCGAGTTCGCGGGGTACGTCGGCGAGCAGCTGAACCGTTTCGGTGGCGGCGAGCGGCGTGAGCACGTCCCGTACCAGGCGGGCCGGCTCGTGCGCGGCGCGTACCGGACCGGCCCGGTCGACGTCCGGCACCACGATGCTCACCGGCTCCGCACGAGTGGCGAGTTCGGTGAAGATGTCTTCACCGTGAAGGCCGAAGTGTTCGGTGAGGAGCTGGAGCACCTGTGCCGCGGTGCGCCCCCTGGGGCTCGGTACGGCGGGTGCCGGCAGGTCCGGGGGCACGGTGGCCGGGTCCAGGTCGTCCAGCGGCAGCTGCTTGCGGTACTCGGGATCGCAGAGCATCAGGAAGCCGGTGACCAGGCGCGAACGCCCACTGCCCGGGTTCCCGGTGAGCACGATGACGCGCGGTGCGCCGGGCCAGCGCATACGCCACGCCGCGAGGGCGCGGAGTGCGGCGGTGCGGCCGCCGAGGTAGGGATGCGGTGCGTACCCGGCGGCCGGTGCGGCGACGCTTCTTTCGTCTGCGGCACTGCTTCCGTTTCCGTCGGCGGCGCTGCTTTCGTCAGCGGCACTGCTTCCGTCGGCGGCGCTGCCTTCGTCCGAGGTGCTCATGTTTTCTTGTCCCCCATCGATCCGCCGCATGGGGCGAATGCGGTGCGTGTTGTCCCTGTAGCCCGTTGCGATAGTTATGGAGAATTCGGGATTGATGTGCTCAAGGCGAGAGCGAGAAGGGCGCAAACCTGCCCGAATTCTCCACGTAAACAGGTGAATTTGCTACGTGTGTCAGCCCCGGTGGCTGCGGCCGCCGCCGCGTCGCGAGCCGGTGACGATGTTGAGGGACGGGCCGTCGCGCTCGGCGCGCTCCTCGGCCTCCTTGGTCTCCTGCTCCTGCTGCCAGGCGGCGAACTTCGTCCGCGACTCCTCGCGCTCGGCCATCGTCTGGTTCTCCGCGGCCCGTCGCATCTCGCCGAGCCGGTCCCCGATGGCGTCCATGTAGCCCGGTGTCTGGATGGCCTCCTTCATGCCGATACGGCCGGCCAGCACCTCCTGGGCCATCTCCTGCAGTTTGCCGCCCACCTTGGGGTTGTCCGCCAGGACCTTCAGGGCCTTGCGCAGCCGGTGCGCCTGCTCCGGATCCTGGGCGACGTCCATCAGGTCCTCGTCCCGGATCTCTCGCTCGTTACTCATCTCAGTCCCCCTAGGGCGTCATGCGCAGCAACCGCGTGTGCCGCACCGGCGTCCTGAGTCTAATGACGGGTGCGAACGGGTCGTCAAGGTGGGGTTGTCGGTATTGCCGGGTATTGCTGCATAGCCAGGTATTCCTCCTTATGCATTCCGAGTCCGGCCGCGGTCTGCTCGGCGGCGGACTTCCGGGCTATTGCGGGTGTGCTAGACCTGAGGCGATGTGGGCAGGCAGCTGTCATTCAATTCGGGGAGAAAAGATGTCCGACGACGTCCGGCTCAGTACTGATGAGTTGCACACACTCGGTGCGACCTTCGGGATACACGCGGAAGAACTGAGCCGGCAGCTGGCCGCATTCAGACGACGGGCGGATGCCGAGGCGCTGCGGGACGGATTCGGCAGCGAGGAGGCGTCCCGGCCGTTCCGCGAGCTGTACGAGCAGGCCGAGCGGGCCCTCGTCCAGCTGCAGCAGCGGCTCGCCGACGTCGGCGGTGACATCAGGGAGACCGTCGCCAACGCGCAGGCGGCAGAGGACGAGCTGGTCGAGATCATGCGGAGCGTCAAGTGAGCGAGCGACGCAACCCCGAGGCACTGCACGCGGCGGCGGCCGGCTGGCGGGCGATGGGCAAGCACCTCGACGGCATGGTCCGCGAACTGGACCGGCATGTCGGCACCGCCGCGGCGGCCAACTGGCACGGTCCGGCGGGCGAGGCGTTCGCCGCGGAGTGGCACCGCCTCAAGGGGGCCGTGGACGAGTCGCTGCCGGCTTTCGAACTGGCCGCGGCGGACCTGGAGACCGCCGCCGCGCAGCCGGACGGAGGCGGGGACGGTCACGACGGCCAGGACGGCGAGAACGGCCAGAACGGTCAGGGCGGCCCGGACAGCAGTCAGGGGCACGGCGCGCCGCCTGCGCGGGACCCCGGCGGCTCGTCCTCGACCCCGTCCGGCAGCAGCGCCGCCTACGGCTTCATGGCGCTCGGCCAGCTCGCCAATGGTCTGGGCGCCGCACTGGGCCGGAACGGCGGCAAGGGCGGTGGCCAGAGCCAGGCTCCGCTCGTACGGCACCGCTGGGACACCTCCACGGCCGCGCCGGGGCCCGACCCGTTCGGGCCGGTCCAGCCCGGCGAGGCCAGGACGCGCGGCGGCGAGGGCATCGCCAAGGGCGTACGGACCCAGCCGGCCGGCCCGGAGACGCCCGAACAGCCGGAAGGCCCCAGCGAGCCGGAGGGCGCTGGGAAGCCGGAGAGCCCTGAGGCAGCGGACGGCCCCGGGAAGCCGGCGCAGGGCGCGGGGCCCACGGCCCCCGACACCACCCGGCACGGCGCTTTCGGCTGACCGGAGCCCGACAGGCGGAGGACAGAGCCCGACGAGACGGCGGTAGAGCTCGACGAGACGGCGGTAGAGCCCGACGAAACGGCGGTGGGGCGCCCCCTGAGAGGAGCGCCCCACCGCCGTCGTGCACCCGGCCCTTGGCCGTACCGACTACCGACTACCGGCTGCCAGCTACCGACTACCGGTTACCGGCCAGGCCGCCACCGGTCACTGCCCCTGGCCCGGCAGCCAGCCCGTCTGGACCAGCTGTGCACCCCGCTTGCGCGTGATGAACGTGGCCCGTCCCGGTGTCAGCGGCTGGCCCTTGATGTTGCCCATCAGCGGGCCCTCGCCCGGGTCGGCGGAGAGGATCAGGCCCTGCGCACCGAGCTCCTTGGTGCGCTGCATCACCGGCTCGAACGAGGACCGTCCGGCGCCCGAGGAGCTGCGCGCGATGATCAGGCGCAGACCCACGTCACGCGCGAACGGCAGGTACTCCACCAGCGGCTGCAGCGGGTTGCCGCTGCTGGTCGCCACCAGGTCATAGTCGTCGACGATGACGAACGCGTCCGGCAGGTCGTACCAGCTGCGGTTGCGCAGCTGCTCCGGTGTGACGTCCGGTCCGGGCATCCGGCGGCCCAGCGAACCGGCCAGTCCGCTGATGACCTCCTGGAGCTGCGGGCCCGCGGCGCAGTACTTGTAGACATGGCTGTCGGGGAGCTCGCCGAGCATGGCGCGCCGGTAGTCGCCGACCACCATGAGCGCCTTGTCGGTCGGGTACCGCTCGGCGATCTGCTTGGCCAGCAGACGCAGCAGCGACGACTTCCCGGACTCGCTCTCGCCGTAGACGACCAGCAGCGGGTCGGTCTCGAAGTCGATGAACGCCGGCGACAGCGTGGTCTCGTCGACACCGATCGCGATGCCGTGCTCCGGGTAGTCGCCGCCGTTGGGCAGCTCGTTGACGTGCAGCATCGTCGGCAGCATCCGCACCTTGGGGGCGGGCTCGCCCTGCCAGTGCTCCTTGACCGTCGCCACCAGGTTCGCGATGCCGTCGCTGATCGTCTCCGGGTCGCTCATCCCGTCCAGGCGCGGCAGCGCCGCGAGGTAGTCGAGCTTCTCCGGGGACAGACCGCGGCCGGGCCGCCCCATCGGGACGTTCTCCGCGCGCTTGCGGTCGAACTCCGACTCCATCGGGTCGCCCAGGCGCAGCTCCACACGGTTGAGGAGCTGGTCGCGCAGCGCCGGCCGGACCTCGGTGTAGCGGGAGGCGCCCAGGACGAGGTGGACACCGAAACCGAGACCGCGGGCCGCGATGTCCAGTATCACCGGGTCCAGCTGCTCGTAGTCGGTCTTGAACGTCGCCCAGCCGTCGATGACCAGGAAGACGTCGCCCCACTTCTCGTCGGGGAAGGCGCCCGCGGCCCGCCGCTGGCGGTAGGTCGCGATCGAGTCGATGCTGTTGGCCCGGAAGAACTCCTCGCGCTGGTTGAGGATGCCGACGACCTCGGCGACCGTACGGCGGACCTTCTCCGCGTCCAGCCGCGAGGCGACCCCGCCGACGTGCGGCAGGCCCTCCATCGTCAGCATGCCGCCGCCGCCGAAGTCGAGGCAGTAGAACTGCACTTCGGACGGGGTGTGGGTGAGTGAGAACGCCGCGATCGTGGACCGGATCAGGGTCGACTTGCCGGACTGCGGACCACCCACGACGAGGCCGTGACCGGCACCGGCGGAGAAGTCCAGGTACATCACGTCGCGCCGCTGCTCGAACGGCTTGTCCACCAGCGCGACCGGCACCACGAGCTTGCCGAGCGCGGTGTACTCCGGCGCGTGCACACCCCGCTCGGGGGTGACCGCGAGGGCCGGCAGCAGCTGGTTGACGGTCGGCGACTCGTCCAGCGGCGGCAGCCACACCTGGTGCGCCGGCGGGCCCTGGCCCTGCATCCGCTGGACCATGACGTCCAGCACGGTGTCGGCGAGCGCGTCGTCGATCTCGGGCTCGGCCGCCTCCACGACCGGCTCCTCGATGATCTGCTCCATGACCGGGGCCGCGGTGAACGGCACCGGCATCCGCATCGACCGGCCGCCGTTGCCGCCGCGGCCGTTGCCGCCGCCCGGACCGCGGTACGTACCGGAGACGTACGCGGCCTTGAACTGGACCATCGTCTCGGTGTCGTACTTCAGGATGCCGGAGCCGGGGACGTTCGGCAGGTGGTAGGCGTCGGGGACGCCGATCGCGGTACGGGACTCGGCCGCGGAGAACGTCCGCAGACCCAGCCGGTACGACAGGAACGTGTCCAGACCGCGCAGCTTGCCCTCCTCCAGGCGCTGCGAGGCGAGCAGCATGTGCACACCCATCGAACGGCCGATCCGGCCGATCTGGATGAACATCTCGATGAAGTCGGGCTTGGCGGCGAGCAGCTCGGAGAACTCGTCGATGATCATCACCAGCGACGGCAGCGGGTCCAGCGGGGCACCCGCGGCACGCGCCTTCTCGTAGTCGGTGATGTTGGCGTAGTTGCCCGCGGAGCGCAGCAGCTCCTGACGGCGCTGGAGCTCACCGGTGATCGAGTCGCGCATACGGTCGATCAGCGTGGTGTCGTCGGCGAGGTTGGTGATGACCGCCGCGACGTGCGGCATCTCCGCCATACCGGTGAAGGTGGCGCCGCCCTTGAAGTCGGCGAGGATGAAGTTGAGGGTCTCCGAGGAGTGCGTCACCGCGAGCGCGAGCACCAGCGTGCGCAGCACCTCGGACTTACCGGAACCGGTCGCACCGACACACAGGCCGTGCGGGCCCATGCCCTGCTGCGAGGCTTCCTTGATGTCCAGCATGACCGGCTGGCCGTCGCGGTCGACGCCGATCGGTACGCGCAGCCGCTCGGCCAGCGTCCGCGGCCGCCAGGTACGCGAGACGTCCAGGGAGCCGGCGTCGCCGATGTTGAGCAGGTCGGTGAAGTCCAGGTTGGACAGCAGCGGCTCCTCGCCGTCCGCGCCCGAACCCGCCCGCAGCGGGGCCAGCTGACGCGCCAGCGCCTCCGACTCGGCGATCGACAGGGTGTCGCAGACGCCGTGGTAGACCGCGCCGCCGGCCGACTCGAGCACCAGCTTGCCCGGCGACACCTGGATTGCGAGACCGCCGCGGATCTCGTCCAGGTCGCCCGGTACGACCTCGATGATGGTGACGCCCTGGAGGCCCTCGGCCCCGGCGATCACCGAGTCCATCGGCACCTCGCCGCCGTCGAGCACGATCACCACATGGGGGGTGTCGCTGACCGGCGTCCCCTGCGGGCTGAACCGCCCGCGGCCGTCCAGCTCGTCCGCCAGCAACTCCTCGATCTCACCGAGGTCGCCGACGACCAGCCGGCGGCTGCCCGCGCCGTCCGTGGTCTTGTCCTGTACGTGCGGCAGCCACTTCGTCCACTCCCACTCCGCCGCCGCGCCGGGCGCGGTGACGACCGCCACGGCCAGGTCCTCGGGGGAGTGCAGGGTGCACAGCTGGGCGATGACGGCCCGGGACGCGCCGTAGACGGTGTCCGGGTCACCGGAGACGGTGAGGTGGTAGAAGGCGCGCAGCGAGACGGCGAGCGGCAGGTCGTCCAAGTGCCCGTGCTTGTCGAGGAACTCCTTCATCGCATGCGCGGTGAGCGGCTCCAGCTCGTCGACCGGGGCGGTCTCCGGGGCCTTCAGCGGGGTGGCCAGCTGCTGCGGCCCGAGCCCGAGGCGTACCTGCCCGAAGTCGGGGTCGCTCGTGCGGCGCTCCCACACGCGCTTTCCCTCGGCGACGACGGACCACAGCTGGCTCGGATCGGGGTGGGTGAAAAGCTGCGCATCCCGCTGTTTACGGGCGGTGCGCCGCACTTCCTTTCGTTTCTGCGCAAGGTACTTGAGGTAATCCTGGCGCTCCTGAAGCATTTGTCCGGAAGGACCTTGCCGCGCCTTGACGATCTGCAAGATCGCCATTGCCAGAGTGGACGCCACCATAAAGCCGCCCATGATTTTCATGAACGGCTGGTTGCCCATGAACAGGAAACCGGCGGAACCGGCCATGCCCATCATGGGCATAAAGGTCATGAAAAGGTTGTCCGGCTCGCCCTCGCGGGGCAGCTCGGGCGGCGCCTCAAGTGTCACCTCCTCCGAGGGGACTTCGGGTGGCAGCGCGCGGGGCGGGCGCTTGACGATGACAACGCTCACCGAGGCATCAGTCCTTCATGCATGTCGCAGTCTCGGACCGCCCCCGTTGGATTCGACGGTCCCCCCGGGCCAAGTGCGCGGCCCGAACCAGGCGTTGATCCTACTGTCAACCGTCAAGTCTCGGGGTGGGTGGGGCGGCCGCCGAATTGGACGGTACGCTGACGCCTCGCGAGCGTGCCACGGCCCCGAAGTGACGGCCCTATATATACGGCGCGCGAAGCGACAAAACGCCCAACGGATAGGGGGAACCGCCAGGTGAGCACGAGCACGGGCACCGGCTTTTGCCGGGTCACGGTCGCCGCGCCGGACGCACGGATCGACGTGGCTCTGCCGGAGGATGTCGCACTCGTCGACATTTATCCGGAGATCCTGCGGCTTTCCGGGCAGTCCCAGGCGGAAGGCGCACCCACCGGCTACCACCTCGTACGCCGCGACGGTACGGTCCTCGACGCCGGGCAGTCACTCGCCCAGCAGCAGATCCTCGACGGCGACCTGCTGCTGCTGAAGCCCTTCGCCGAGTCGCTGCCGCTCCCGGTCTTCGACGACGTCTCCGACGCCGTCGCCTCCGCGGTCAAGCGCAACCGCAGCCGCTGGAGCGACGACCTCATGCACCTCGTCGGCCTCACCGCCGGTGTGCTGCTGCTCGTCATGATGGCGTTCGCGCTGTGGTTCTCGAACCCGGTCGACCGCGATATGCACCGCCTGCCCGGCATCATCGCCGGTGTCGTCGGCATCGTCCTGGTCGCGCTGGCCGGCATCCGCGCCCGGGTCTACGACGACCACGCCTCCTCCATCGCGCTCGGCCTGTCCGCACTGCCGCACCTGCTGATCGCCGGCTCCGGCATCTTCCCCGTCGAGGCCGGATCCGGCCCCGGACGGCTGCACCTCCTGGTCGGCTGTGTGACCGTACTGATCGCCTCGGTCCTCCTGGTCGTCCTGCTGCCGCGCGGTGACGCCCCCTTCGTCGCCGCCGCGTTCCTCTCCGCCATCGGCACCCTCGCGGTCTTCGCCGCGATCCTCACCGGGGCCGAGCCCCGCGAGGTCGCCGCCGTCACCGCAGTCGTCGCCATCGCCATGGTCGCCTGGCTGCCCGGCCTCTCCGCCCGCTTCGCCCGGCTGCCCATCGGCTACCGGTCGCCCGACCAGATCGCCAAGGGCGCCCTCGACAGCGGCGGCGAGACCGAGTCCGTCGACTTCATCAAGATCGGCAACCAGGCCAAGCGCGGCCACGAGCTGCTCCTCGGCCTCGTCGCCGGCTGCTCCGCCCTGGTCGTGGGCTCGGCCGGAGTCGTCCTCGGCTTCTCCGACAACATGTGGGCCCAGCTGCTGGCGATGGCCGCCGGTATCACGATCATGCTGCGCGCCCGGCTCTTCGACTACACCGCGCAGGTCGCCTGCCTCACCGTCGCCGGCATCCTCACCATCGTCCTGCTGATCCTGGGCATCACCCTGCACCCGCCGCAGGAGATCTTCGTCCAGCTGCTCCAGTACCAGGACGCCGGCCCGCTGAACATCCGCACCGTCTGGTTCTCCAGCAGCATCGCGCTGGGCGCCGCCCTCCTCGTCGGCGTCGGCCTGATCGTCCCGCGCAAGGGGGTCACCCCCTTCTGGGGCCGGATCTTCGACATCTTCGACGGCCTGATCCTGCTGTCCCTGGTGCCGCTGTGCCTGGCGGTCCTGGACGTCTACGCCACGGTGCGCGGCCTCACCGCCTAGAGCGCCTGCACCCTGAGTCGCGGCCCTCCGACCACCTGGTCGGGGGGCCGTTTCCAGCTGGTACGCTGTGTGACGGCCCGGCCGAGTCATCCAAGAATTCCCTGTGAAGCAGACCAGGGACGCTCGACGGCCCGTAACCCCGAGGAGTACCGCGTGTCGCTCGACGCCGCTACCAAGAAGCAGATCATGGCCGAGTTCGCCACCAAGGAGGGTGACACCGGCTCCCCCGAGGTGCAGGTCGCACTGCTCTCCCGCCGCATCTCGGACCTGACCGAGCACCTCAAGACCCACAAGCACGACCACCACTCCCGCCGTGGTCTGCTGCTGCTCGTCGGCCAGCGCCGCCGCCTGCTGCAGTACCTGGCGAAGAAGGACATCACGCGCTTCCGTGCGCTGGTCGAGCGCCTGGGCATCCGCCGCGGCGCGGCGGGCGCCAAGTAAGACGCCGTAGAGGGAGCGGTTCCCACCGGGGGCCGCTCCCTTTGCCATACGCGGTCATCCGCACCGGACGCCTTCGCCCTCTCACGGTGGACGGAAGCTTTGTAGTCTGGTGCCATATCGCAAAAGTGAACGCGGTAGGAGCGCCTCCTGGCCGCCGGTCCTCGGTAGTGGCCCCCGGACGATCCCTGTGACCCAGGTGTCATCACTCCGGGTGCTTCGATCGAAGACCGGCCCGCACCGGCGCTCCACCGAAGACGGTCCGCCGCCATACGGGCAGCGGACGCAGACGAGGAGATATTCCTGGTGGAGAACGAGACCCACTACGCCGAAGCCGTGATCGACAACGGCGCGTTCGGCACCCGCACCATCCGCTTCGAGACGGGCCGCCTGGCCAAGCAGGCCGCGGGTTCCGCCGTCGCGTACCTGGACGACGACACCATGGTGCTGTCGGCCACCACCGCCTCCAAGAGCCCGAAGGACCAGCTGGACTTCTTCCCGCTGACCGTCGACGTCGAGGAGCGGATGTACGCAGCCGGGAAGATCCCCGGCTCCTTCTTCCGTCGTGAGGGCCGCCCCTCCGAGGACGCCATCCTCACCTGCCGCCTGATCGACCGCCCGCTGCGCCCCTCCTTCAAGAAGGGCCTGCGCAACGAGATCCAGATCGTCGAGACGATCATGGCGCTCAACCCCGACCACCTCTACGACGTGGTCGCCATCAACGCCGCCTCCTGCTCCACGCAGCTGGCCGGCCTGCCCTTCTCCGGCCCGATCGGCGGCACCCGCGTCGCCCTGATCAAGGGCCAGTGGGTCGCCTTCCCGACCCACACCGAGCTGGAGGACGCCGTCTTCGACATGGTCGTGGCCGGCCGCGTCCTCCCGGACGGCGACGTCGCGATCATGATGGTCGAGGCCGAGGCCACCGAGAAGACCATCCAGCTCGTCAAGGACGGCGCCGAGGCCCCCACCGAGGAGGTCGTCGCCGCCGGTCTCGAGGCCGCGAAGCCCTTCATCAAGGTCCTGTGCAAGGCGCAGTCGGACCTCGCCGCCAAGGCCGCCAAGCCGGTCGGCGAGTTCCCGATCTTCCTGGACTACCAGGACGACGTCCTCGACGCGCTCACCAAGGCCGTCAAGGGCGAGCTCGCCCAGGCGCTGACCATCGCCGGCAAGCAGGAGCGCGAGACCGAGCTGGACCGCGTCAAGAACCTGGCCGCCGAGAAGCTGCTGCCGGAGTTCGAGGGCCGCGAGAAGGAGATCTCCGCCGCGTACCGCTCCCTGACCAAGACCCTGGTCCGCGAGCGCGTCATCAAGGAGAAGAAGCGCATCGACGGCCGTGGCGTGACGGACATCCGTACGCTCGCCGCCGAGGTCGAGGCGATCCCGCGGGTGCACGGCTCCGCCCTGTTCGAGCGTGGCGAGACCCAGATCCTGGGCGTCACCACCCTCAACATGCTCCGCATGGAGCAGCAGCTGGACACCCTCTCCCCGGTGACCCGCAAGCGCTACATGCACAACTACAACTTCCCGCCCTACTCCACCGGCGAGACCGGCCGCGTCGGCTCCCCCAAGCGCCGCGAGATCGGCCATGGTGCCCTCGCCGAGCGTGCGCTGGTGCCGGTGCTGCCCACCCGCGAGGAGTTCCCGTACGCGATCCGTCAGGTCTCCGAGGCCCTCGGCTCCAACGGCTCGACGTCCATGGGCTCGGTCTGCGCCTCCACGATGTCGATGCTGAACGCCGGTGTGCCGCTCAAGGCCGCCGTCGCCGGTATCGCCATGGGCCTGATCTCCCAGGAGATCGACGGCGAGACCCACTACGTCACCCTCACCGACATCCTCGGTGCGGAGGACGCCTTCGGTGACATGGACTTCAAGGTCGCCGGTACCAAGCAGTTCGTCACCGCGCTGCAGCTCGACACCAAGCTGGACGGCATCCCGGCCTCCGTCCTGGCCGCCGCCCTGAAGCAGGCCCGCGACGCCCGCCTGCACATCCTGGACGTGATGAACGAGGCGATCGACGTTCCGGACGAGATGTCCCCGAACGCGCCGCGGATCATCACCGTCAAGATCCCGGTGGACAAGATCGGCGAGGTCATCGGCCCCAAGGGCAAGATGATCAACCAGATCCAGGAGGACACCGGCGCCGACATCACGATCGAGGACGACGGCACGATCTACATCGGTGCCGCCGACGGCCCGGCCGCCGAGGCCGCCCGCGCCACGATCAACGGCATCGCCAACCCGACCATGCCCGAGGTCGGCGAGCGCTACCTGGGCACGGTCGTCAAGACCACCACCTTCGGTGCGTTCGTCTCCCTGCTCCCGGGCAAGGACGGCCTGCTGCACATCTCGCAGATCCGCAAGCTCGCCGGCGGCAAGCGCGTGGAGAACGTCGAGGACGTGCTCGGGGTCGGCGCCAAGGTCCAGGTCGAGATCGCCGAGATCGACCAGCGCGGCAAGCTCTCCCTGATCCCCGTGATCGAGGAAGAGGACGCCGACAAGAAGGACGACGCCGACAAGTGACGTCCCGTACGCACAGGACGACGGCCCGCCCCTCCCAGGAGGGGCGGGCCGTCGCCCGTACCCAAACGCTTCTCAAGGGCACCGCCGGCGCCGGCACGGTCCGCCGCACCACCCTCCCCGGCGGCCTGCGCGTCGTCACCGAGACCCTGCCGACGGTCCGCTCCGTCACCTTCGGGATCTGGGCGCACGTCGGCTCCCGCGACGAGACCCCGTCGCTCAACGGCGCCACGCATTACCTGGAGCACCTGCTCTTCAAGGGCACCGAACGGCGCAGCGCGCTGGACATCTCCGCCGCCATCGACGCGGTCGGCGGCGAGATGAACGCCTTCACGGCGAAGGAGTACACCTGCTACTACGCAAGGGTGCTCGACACCGACCTCCCGCTCGCGATCGATGTCGTCTGCGACATGCTCACCGGTTCGCTGATCGAGGCCGAGGACGTGGACGCCGAGCGCGGCGTCATCCTCGAAGAGATCGCGATGACCGAGGACGACCCCGGCGACTGCGTGCACGACCTGTTCGCGCACACCATGCTCGGCGACACCCCGCTCGGCCGCCCCGTCCTGGGCACCGTCGACACCGTCAACGCCCTGACGCCCGAACGCATCCGGCGCTTCTACAAGAAGCACTACGACCCCACCCACCTCGTCGTCACGGCCGCCGGCAACGTCGACCACGCCAAGGTCGTCCGCCAGGTCCGCCGCGCCTTCGAGCAGGCCGGGGCCCTGCACCGGACGGACGCCACCCCGATCACCCCGCGTTCGGGCACCCGCGCCATCCGCACCGCGGGGCGGGTCGGGCTGCTCAACCGCCGGACCGAGCAGGCCCATGTCATCCTCGGCATGCCCGGTATGGCGCGCACCGACGACCGCCGCTGGGCGATGGGCGTCCTGAACACCGCCCTGGGCGGCGGCATGTCCTCCCGCCTCTTCCAGGAGGTCCGCGAGAAGCGCGGCCTGGCCTACAGCGTGTACTCGTACACCTCCGGCTTCGCCGACTGCGGGCTCTTCGGCGTCTACGCGGGCTGCCGTCCCAGCCAGGTGCCGGACGTCCTCAAGATCTGCCGGGACGAACTGGACCACGTGGCGGCGCACGGCCTCAGCGATGACGAGATCCACCGTGCGATCGGCCAGCTGCGCGGATCCACCGTCCTCGGCCTGGAGGACACCGGCGCGCTGATGCACCGCATCGGCAAGAGCGAACTGTGCTGGGGCGAGCAGATGTCGGTCGACGAGATGCTCACCCGGATAGCGGCCGTCACCCCGGACGAGGTGCGCGAGGTGGCCCGCGACATCCTGGGCCGGCGCCCCTCGCTGTCCGTCATCGGCCCCCTCAAGGACCGCCAGGCGGCCCGCCTGGACGACATCGTCGCCTAGACGGTTCTCCGGACGGGACCTCTGGAGGGACTTCTGGACGGACTTCCTGCACAGGCCACGGTCCACAGGCCGCAGGGCCGCTCCACCCCCGCCCCTTCGCCGTACCACCGAACGAAGCCGAACGAAGGACTGGAAACGATGAGCAAGCTGCGCGTGGCCGTACTCGGAGCCCAGGGGCGCATCGGCTCCGAGGCCGTACGGGCCGTCGAGGCCGCCGAGGACATGGAGCTGGTGGCCGCCCTCGGCCGCGGCGACAAGCTGGAGACGCTGGTCGAGGCCGGGGCCCAGGTCGCCGTCGAGCTGACCACCCCCGCCTCGGTCATGGGCAACCTCGACTTCTGCGTGCGCCACGGCATCCACGCGGTGGTCGGCACCACCGGCTGGACCGACGAACGCCTCGCGCAGCTGCGCACCTCGCTCGCCGCCGCGCCGGAGACCGGCGTGCTGATCGCCCCGAACTTCTCCATCGGCGCGGTCCTCACCATGCGGTTCGCCCAGCAGGCGGCGCGCTTCTTCGAGTCGGTCGAGGTCATCGAGCTGCACCACCCGAAGAAGGCGGACGCCCCGTCCGGCACCGCCGCCCGCACCGCCCAGCTGATCGCCGAGGCCCGCCGGGACGCCGGCTGCGCCCCGCAGCCGGACGCCACGGTGACGGCCCTGGACGGCGCGCGCGGTGCGGACGTGGACGGTATCCCGGTCCACTCCGTGCGCCTGCGCGGCCTCCTCGCCCACCAGGAGGTCCTGCTCGGTGGCGAGGGGGAGACCCTCACCATCCGCCACGACTCCCTGCACCACA
>NZ_BBUY01000016.1:0-5778 GCF_001590865.1 Streptomyces sp. NBRC 110611 | reverse complement strand
ACCAGGAGGTCCTGCTCGGTGGCGAGGGGGAGACCCTCACCATCCGCCACGACTCCCTGCACCACAGCAGCTTCATGCCGGGCATCCTGCTCGGCGCGCGCCGTGTGGTGACCGCTCCGGGCCTGACCGTGGGCCTGGAAAACTTCCTCGACCTGGACTGAGGCCGCAGCAGTCATGGGCGGAAAGATCACGTACTTCTTCCTCGCCACCGTGCTGGTGATCGTCTTCGGCGTGGTGGCGCTGGAGGGCGTACTGCTCCTCCTCACCGGCGAGCCGGCCGCGATGGGCATGGGCGCGGTGGCTTTCGTCCTGCCGTTCATCGGGGCGTGGTTCCTCTGGCACAACACCCGCTTCGCGCGCGACGCCCACCGGCTGGCACGTGCGCTGGAGGCCGAGGGCGGCCTGCCGGTCGACGACCTGACGCGGACGCCCGGCGGCCGCATCGACCGGGACGCCGCCGACGCGGTCTTCGCCCGCCGCCGGGCCGAAACCGAAGAGTCCCCGGGCGACTGGCGCACCTGGTTCCGCCTCGCCGTCGCCTACCACGACGCCCGCGACACCCCCCGCGCCCGCAAGGCCATGCAACGAGCCATCACCCTCCACGACACCGGCACCCGGTAACACCACCCCCGCCGGGGTACGGGCTACGGGGCACGGGAAATACCTCCCGCCCCCACCCGGAATACCTGCCGCCCCCAGCTGGTTGTGGCCCGCAGGGGGGGTCTCGTATCCCTTAGGGGATCTGTTCGACCGCTCCCTAAGGGGCTTGAGCGCCCCAACCCCTAAGGGCGATACTCCGCCGCCCACGCCTCCAGGACGTCCGTCGCCCGCTCGAATGCCGCCGGGCGGGTGAGGAAGTCGCCGCTGTGGTCGGTCACCAGGGCCCGCAGCGGGGCGCCCTGGCGACGCTCGACGATCAGTGCCTGACCCTGTACGGTCCGCGGCAGTCCCAGCCAGCGCACCGGCTGCTGACGCGTCCGGACCGAGGCGATGGCGTGCCAGGGTTCGGTCGTCGTCCGCAGCAGGTGCACCTGCCGCAGGCCCTGCGCGCTGACCCAGACGCCCACCCGCAGCAGGCGCAGGGCGAAGGCGATCGCCAGGGCTCCCACCGCGGCGACGGTGAGGGCGCCCGGCGGTGAACCGGCCATCGCGATGATCATCGCGGAGAGCAGGACGAACGACGCGAGCAGCAAAAACACCGCCGCCGCCCCTACGCGCCACGGTCCGGGGCGGTAGGGACGGCGCCAGTGGTCGGGCTCGTCGTACGGCAGCGCGGCCGATTCCGCGGCACGGTCGGCGAGCTCGCGGTCTGCCGTCAGAAAGGGCAGGGGCACGGCTGATCCTCACTCGGGGCTACGCAGCACTCAGGACGTGCTGACGGAAGCTGTGACCGGTGAGGTTATCGGTACGGGAGGGACGGAACCACTCCGCCCGCTCCACCCGCGTGCCCTGGCCGCTCAGTGACGGGCGGCCTCGGAATGATGCACCCGATTCGACGTGGAGCTGTCCTGCTGCAGTGCGGGAACGCCGAACAGCAGGGCGCCGGCCAGGCCGCCCACAACGGTCAGGGTGATCAGTGACTGGCCGACGAGCTGCACGCGGGACATGCGCTCGCGCGGCGGGGGAGTGATATTGCTGCGGAACCGGTCTGCCTCGGCAAGGAAGGCGAACGGGACGGGTTCTCGCCGGCGGAACATGAGGGGCTCTCCTAGGAACCTCGAAGTGGGCACTGTCACAGGGTTAGACGTCTGCGGCGCCCGATTGGTGCCCGTTTCCCGAGACTTCTGTGAAAAATGTCAACCCCCGCTCCGCGGCCCTGTCGTAGAGCGTCCGTTTTGCGGCTAACGCGGCATCACGCCGCATTTACTGGACTGTCAGTGGCGGGCCGTAGGCTGGTCGCGCACGAGGATCGAATGGAAGGAACCGCCGGTGTCCCCTACCCCCGCCGACAGCCCCGAGAGCGCCGAGTCCGCCGAGGACGCAGCCGTCCGCTTCCGGAGCGACGTGACGGTCGAGCTGGTCAAGCACAGCGCCGCGGACAGCGACGTGCTGTGGGCGGCCCGGGTCTCCACGGCCGGCGAGCAGTCCCTGGAGGAGCTCCAGAAGGACCCGGAGCGCTCCAAGGGCCTGATCAACTTCCTGATGCGGGACCGGCACGGCAGCCCCTTCGAGCACAACTCCATGACGTTCTTCATCAGCGCGCCGATCTTCGTCTTCCGCGAGTTCATGCGGCACCGCGTCGGCTGGTCGTACAACGAGGAGTCCGGCCGCTACCGCCAGCTGGAGCCGGTCTTCTATGTCCCCGGGGAGTCCCGCAAGCTCGTCCAGCAGGGCCGTCCCGGCAAGTACGAGTTCGTCGAGGGCACCCGGGCGCAGCATGAGCTCACCGGCCGCGTCATGCAGGATTCCTACCGCCAGGCGTACGACGCGTACCAGGAGATGCTGGCCGCCGGCGTCGCCCGCGAGGTCGCCCGCGCGGTGCTCCCGGTCGGTCTCTACTCCTCCATGTACGCGACCTGCAACGCCCGCTCGCTGATGCACTTCCTCGGCCTGCGGACGCAGCACGAGCAGGCGAAGGTGCCGTCGTTCCCGCAGCGCGAGATCGAGATGGTCGGCGAGCAGATGGAGGCCCACTGGGCCAATCTCATGCCGCTCACGTACGGCGCGTTCAACGCGAACGGCCGGATCGCCCCGTAAGGACCGGACCGTCGGCCGACTGCCTCGGTGTGCGCGGATGAGCGCGCCAAGTGTCCGGATTGCGGCACTTTAAGAAGTTCATCTAGGCTGAACAAACGGACCCGGCACTGCTTGAACCCCCGAGCAGGCAGTGCCGGAGTCCACATCCCTGCTCCCCGGAGGCGCATCCCGCGGTGAGCTACGAGTAGCGTGGGACCCATGGCTCCGACTTCCACACCGCAGACCCCCTTCGGGCGGGTGCTCACCGCCATGGTCACGCCGTTCACGGCGGACGGCGCCCTCGATCTCGACGGCGCGCAGCGGCTCGCCACCCAACTGGTTGACGCCGGCAACGACGGCCTCGTCCTCAACGGCACCACCGGAGAGTCCCCGACCACCACCGATGCGGAGAAAGCGCAGCTGGTCCGCGCCGTGGTCGATGCGGTCGGCGACCGTGCGTTCATCCTGGCCGGAGCCAGTACCAACGACACCCGGCACAGCCTCGAGCTGGCCCGCGCCGCGCAGGACGCCGGCGCCCACGGCCTGCTCGCGGTGACGCCGTACTACAGCAAGCCCCCGCAGGAGGGCCTGTTCCGCCACTTCACGGCCATCGCGGACGCCACCGACCTGCCGGTCATGCTCTACGACATCCCCGGCCGCAGCGGCGTCCCGATCAACACCGAGACCCTCGTCCGCCTCGCCGAGCATCCCCGGATCGTCGCGAACAAGGACGCCAAGGGTGACCTCGGCCGCGCCAGCTGGGCCATCGCCCGCTCCGGCCTGGCCTGGTACAGCGGCGATGACATGCTCAACCTCCCGCTGCTCTCGGTCGGCGCGGTCGGCTTCGTCTCCGTCGTCGGCCACGTCGTGGCCCCCGAGCTGCGCGCGCTCCTGGACGCCCACCTCAACGGCGACGTCACCAAGGCCACCGAGATCCACCAGAAGCTGCTGCCCGTCTTCACCGGTATGTTCCGTACCCAGGGCGTGATCACCACCAAGGCCGCCCTCGCCCTCCAGGGCCTGCCCGGCGGTCCGCTGCGGCTGCCGCTCGTCGAGCTCTCGGCCGAGGAGACCGAGCAGCTCAAGCGCGATCTCGCCGCCGGCGGGGTACAGCTCTGAACACAGACTTCACAACTGAATACGGACCAACAATCGCCTATAGCAAGTGCACGAATGTCATGCGCGCCACGTGCCCCGACGGCAGCGTGGCGCGTGTGGTGAGGAGAGTCTTTTGAGTCATCCGCATCCTGAGCTCGGCGCCCCGCCGAAGCTTCCCAAGGGCGGCCTGCGCGTCACCCCGCTCGGTGGCCTCGGCGAGATCGGCCGCAACATGACGGTCTTCGAGTACGACGGCCGGCTGTTGATCGTCGACTGCGGAGTGCTCTTCCCCGAGGAGGAGCAGCCCGGAATCGACCTGATCCTGCCGGACTTCTCGTCCATCAGGGACCGCCTCGACGACATCGACGGCATCGTGCTCACGCACGGCCACGAGGACCACATCGGCGGCGTCCCCTACCTCCTGCGCGAGAAGCCGGACATCCCCCTCATCGGCTCCAAGCTGACCCTCGCCCTGATCGAGGCCAAGCTCCAGGAGCACCGCATCCGGCCGTACACGCTGGAGGTCGCCGAGGGCGAGCGCGAGCGCCTCGGGCCGTTCGACTGTGAGTTCGTCGCGGTCAACCACTCCATCCCGGACGCCCTGGCCGTCGCCATCCGCACCCCCGCGGGCATGGTCGTGCACACCGGCGACTTCAAGATGGACCAGCTTCCGCTGGACCGCCGCCTCACCGACCTCCCGGCCTTCGCCAGGCTCGGTGAGGAAGGTATCGACCTCCTCCTCAGCGACTCCACGAACGCCGAGGTCCCGGGCTTCGTCCCGCCGGAGCGCGACATCTCCAACGTTCTCCGCCAGGTCTTCGCCAGCGCCCAGAAGCGGATCATCGTCGCCAGCTTCGCCAGCCATGTGCACCGCATCCAGCAGATCCTCGACGCGGCTCACGAGTACGGCCGCCGGGTCGCCTTCGTCGGCCGCTCGATGGTCCGCAACATGGGTATCGCCCGTGAGCTGGGCTATCTGAGCGTGCCGGCCGGTCTGGTCGTCGACGTCAAGACCCTCGACGACCTCCCGGACGACGAGGTCGTGCTGGTCTGCACGGGCTCCCAGGGGGAGCCGATGGCCGCCCTCTCCCGGATGGCCAACCGCGACCACCAGATCCGCATCGTCCAGGGCGACACGGTGATCCTGGCGTCGTCCCTCATCCCGGGTAACGAGAACGCGGTCTACCGCGTGATCAACGGACTTACCCGCTGGGGCGCCAACGTCGTCCACAAGGGCAATGCCAGGGTCCACGTCTCGGGCCACGCCTCGGCCGGCGAGCTGCTGTACTTCTACAACATCTGCAAGCCGAAGAACCTGATGCCGGTGCACGGCGAATGGCGCCATCTGCGCGCCAACGCCGAACTGGGCGCCCTGACCGGTGTCCCCAAGGACCGGATCGTCATCGCCGAGGACGGTGTGGTGGTCGACATGGTCGACGGCATCGCCAAGATCACCGGCAAGATCCAGGCCGGCTACGTCTATGTCGACGGCCTTTCGGTCGGCGATGTCACCGAGACCCACCTCAAGGACCGCCGCATCCTCGGCGAGGAGGGCATCATCTCGATCTACGTGGTCGTGGACAGCGGCACCGGCAAGATCGTCGGCGGCCCGGACATCCACGCCCGTGGCTCCGGCATCGACGACGCGGCTTTCTCCGCCGTCGTCCCCAAGATCGAAGAAGCCCTGAGCAAGTCGGCCCAGGACGGCATCACCGAACCCCACCAGCTCCAGCAGCTGATCCGCCGCTCGGTCGGCCGGTGGGTGTCGGACAACTACCGCCGTCGGCCGATGATCCTCCCCGTGGTCGTCGAGGTCTGACGCGCAGGGTCATACGACCGTACTCAAGTCGGAGCGGGGCGCCTGGATTTGCATCCGGGCGCCCCGCTCCAGTACGTTTACGGCTCCGCCTGAACGGGAAACACCGGACGCCTGTGCGCCCGGAGCCCTTCCCGCCAGCGGGTGGAATTCCGGCCCAGAGAAATCTGATAAAGTCGGATCAGCCG
>NZ_BBUY01000015.1:1773-177146 GCF_001590865.1 Streptomyces sp. NBRC 110611 | reverse complement strand
CGCCCGGATCGGGGCCAGCTGCGGGCGGCCGACCTCGACGACGTCCTTGTCCTCGACGCCGATGTCGGCGAGCTGGTAGCGCTCACGGCCGCCGGACCCGCCACCCACACCTCGTCGTACGCCTTGGCGTACGGGTTGCAGGAGGACAGCTTGTCGCTCTCGCCGTGGTTGGTGAAGGCGTGCTTGACGGACGGGATGCGCAGGATCTGCGAGGTCTTGCCGGAGTTCGCCGGGTGCAGCAGCACCTTGAGGGTGGAATGCTCCAGGCGCATCAGGTGGGCGACCTTCGGGATGCAGACGATCGGCACGTCCGTGGCCTCGATCTTCTGCACCATGAAGCGCTCACGGAGCACGATGATCGGGTTGCCGTCGAGGGCGGCCAGGGTGCTCAGCCACATGTTGGCCTGGTAGGCGGAGGTGGCGCCGCCGGAGAAGTACATGCCGACCGTCGGCCGGTACTCGGCCAGCCAGGTGTCCAGCCACCGCAGCGCCTGCTGCTCGTCGGCCACCCGCTTGCCCGGCAGCAGCCAGGTGCTCAGGTAGAGCGTGCCGCCGGCGGACAGGGCCAGCGAGACGGTCAGGCCGATGCCGCCCCAGTACGCGTCCGCGGTGATCGCGGTGATCATCATGCCCACCGTGGTCGGCACCGAGAAGCGCAGCAGCCGCCGGCCCGTCTGGCGGGAGAGGATCCGCGGCGGGGCGTCGCACAGCCGCAGCGCGGTGGCGTCGATGTTGCGGGTCACGAACGGCAGGCTGCGGGACCGGCGGACCAGCACGGCGACCGCCTGGCACACGAAGTGGGTGCCGTAGAAGAGCAGCAGGGTGATCGTGAGCGGGGCCTGCTCCTCCAGCGGGTTGATGCCGTCGATGTGCAACAGGCCGACCAGTATCAGCATGTCGCGCAGCAACTGTCGGACCGTCACGTCGAACCGGATCCGGCCCAGCACCGCGAGCAGGCCCGGCTGCTTGTGCTGGAGGACCAGGTCCAGGCCGAGGTTGACCACGGACGCGGCGATGAACAGGGGGATGACGGGCAGCAGCGCACCGACGAGCTGGGCGGTGAACGCGGCCATCATCGCGAGGAGTGCCGCGAGCTGTACGGCTCGGCGGGGAACGATTCCGGCGGAAGGCACGGGGGAGGGCTCCTGGCAGCAAGAAAGGTCTGGGGGGGGAAGGCCAGTGGGGGGTGGCCCGGTCCCGCGCTGCGACACCGCCGGGGCGGCGAAACGGGACCGATGGACACCCGACCGTATGACCTCGTTGGCCTTGGTGACAATCTGCTGTGGCTCTCATCACCGCGAAAACGGACCATTCGAACGCAACCCAAGAGGCTCTTTGTACGTCTTAAAAAAAATTAACTGCGGCAAAAACTGCGGCGGAGAATGCGTGCGGCCATGGCCCCCGCACGCGCCCACCGGCCGTACTGCCGTAGATTGCGCCCGTAGGGACGCGATACGGGACGAGCGGGGACCGATGGCATCGGGGCGCCCGTACGGTTCACAGGACCGGGAAACACAGAGGTACGGACACATGGCAGGCGCTGCAGCCGCAGCAGGCGCACGGCAGGAAGTGGCGGACGCCCGCCGGATCGTGGTGAAGGTCGGCTCGTCGTCGCTGACGACGGCCGCCGGAGGCCTGGACGCGGACCGGGTGGACGCCCTCGTGGACGTGCTGGCCAAACACCAGGACAGGGAGATCGTGCTGGTCTCCTCCGGTGCCATCGCGGCCGGACTGGCGCCCCTGGGGCTGGACCGGCGGCCCCGTGACCTGGCCCGCCAGCAGGCCGCCGCCAGCGTCGGCCAGGGCCTGCTGGTCGCCCGCTACACCGCCTCGTTCGCCCGCTACGGGCGCCGCGTCGGCCAGGTCCTGCTGACCTCCGACGACACCAGCCGCCGGGCCCACTACCGCAACGCCTACCGGACCCTCGACCAGCTGCTGGCCATGGGCGCGGTCCCGATCGTCAACGAGAACGACACCGTCGCCACCGACGAGATCCGCTTCGGCGACAACGACCGGCTGGCCGCGCTGGTCGCCCACCTCGTCCGCGCCGACCTGCTGGTCCTCCTCTCCGACGTGGACGGCCTCTACGACGGCGATCCGTCCAGGCCCGGCACCTCCCGGATAGCCGAGGTCCACGGCCCCCAGGACCTGGAGGGCGTCTCCATCGGCAGTGCGGGCAAGGCCGGCGTCGGCACCGGCGGCATGGTCACCAAGGTCGAGGCGGCCCGGATCGCGGCCGCCGCCGGCATCCCGGTCGTCCTGACCTCCGCCGTGCACGCCTCGGAGGCGCTGGCCGGCGGGCCCACCGGCACGCACTTCCTGCGCACCGGCCGCCGCACCGCCGACCGGCTGCTGTGGCTCGCGCACGCCTCGACGCCGCGCGGCGCGCTCGTTCTGGACGACGGGGCGGTGCGGGCCGTCGTCGAGCGGCACTCGTCGCTGCTGCCGGCCGGTATCGCCGCCGTGGAGGGCGAGTTCTCCGCGGGCGACCCGGTGGAGCTGCGGGACGGTACCGGCCATCCGGTGGCCCGCGGGCTCGTCAACTTCGACGCCCGGGAAATCCCCCGATTGATTGGCCGTTCGACCCGGGATCTTGCCCGCGAGCTGGGACCGGCGTACGAGCGCGAGGTCGTGCACCGCGACGATCTGGTGCTGCTGCACCACTGACCCGTCCCCCTCCCGTGGGGCGCGGACCGGCCTTTCCCGCGGGACCTTGGGGAAAACGCCCCCGCGAGGGCCCGCGGGCTGGTCAACTTTGTTGCGGAGGCGTCGTAGGGGAGCGGCGTCCGCAGCGCGCGAGCGCACACGCCGAAGTACGACCGCACCCATCGCCCCGCACCCCGCGCGCGGCGGCGATGCGCATCACAGGAGGCCGCCGGTGGGACGAGGGCGCCCGGGAGCACCGCCCCGAGGGACGGCGGAGCGGACACTGACCAGCGTCGGCTCCGCCGCTGCGACCGGCGGGGAAGCCGGCCGGACGGATGACGACGAGCCCACGGAGCGGCACGGGACGGCGCGGCGGGCCCCGGAGGGCGAGCGCCGCGAGACGTCCCGGATGTGGCACATCACGCTCAGCGTCTCGGGCGCACAGGCCCCGCCGGCGGAGGTACGGCGCTCGCTGGAACGGCTCGCCCACGACCACCCGTTCCTGCTGACCAGCCGTTACGCCGGCGATCACGCCGAGATCCGCTACTGGGAGGAGGCCCGGGACCTGCACGACGCCGCGGCGGTCGCGCTGCGGCTGTGGGGCGAGCACCGGTCGACGGCCAACCTGCCGCCCTGGGAGATCGTCGGCCTGGAGGTCATCGACCGGGAGACCTACCACCAGCGCGTCGCCGAGGGGTACGGCCCGCCGCCGGCCTCACCGGTCGGGGTCCACCCGTTCTGACCGCGGGCCGACCGCCGGGTCCGGCCACCGGGTCCGGCCGCTCGGTCCCGCCACCGGGTCCGCCTCCCCGGCCCGCCGGAAAGCGCCGCCCAGGGTCAGCGGCGGGCACCCCTGCGCCCGCCCGCTAGGCTGCCGTCATGACCAGCAGCGCAGCGCACTCCTCACCCGTCCTCGACACCGCCCGCCGTGCGCGGGAGGCGGCCGCCGTCCTGGCGCCGCTGCCGCGGACGGCTCGCGATGCCGCGCTGCTCGCCATCGCCGACGCCCTGGTGGAGCGGACCGACGCGATCATCGCCGCCAACGCCGAGGACATCGCCAAGGCCCGGGAGGCCGGCACCGCCGAATCGATCGTGGACCGGCTCACCCTCACCCCGGAGCGGATCGGGGCGATCGCCGCGGACGTCCGCCAGGTCGTGGCGCTGCCCGACCCGGTGGGCGAGGTGCTGCGCGGCTCGACCCTCCCCAACGGCCTCGACCTGCGCCAGGTCCGGGTCCCGCTCGGCGTGGTCGGCATCATCTACGAGGCCCGGCCCAATGTGACGGTGGACGCCGCCGCCCTCTGCCTGAAGTCCGGCAACGCCGTACTGCTGCGCGGCTCGTCGTCCGCGTACGCCTCCAACAGCGCGCTGGTCGACGTGCTCCGCGACGCGGTGCGGAGCGCCGGGCTGCCCGCGGACGCGGTGCAGCTGGTGCCCGGCGAGAGCCGCGACTCGGTGCGCGAGCTGATGCGCGCCCGGGGGCTGGTCGACGTGCTGATTCCGCGCGGCGGCGCCTCGCTGATCCGGACGGTCGTCGAGGAGTCCACCGTCCCGGTGATCGAGACCGGCACCGGCAACTGCCACGTCTACATCGACGAGGCCGCCGACCTCGACATGGCGATCGACATCCTGGTCAACTCCAAGGCCCAGCGGCCCAGCGTCTGCAACGCCGCGGAGACCGTGCTGGTGCACGCCGGGATCGCCGAGAAGTTCCTGCCGCGCGCCCTGGAGGCGCTCACCCAGGCCGGGGTGGTCGTGCACGGTGACGCGGCCTGGCAGCAGGCGGGTCCCGGGCTGGTCGCGCCGGCCACCGACGAGGACTGGGCCACCGAGTACCTCTCGTACGACATCGCGGCCGCCGTGGTACCGGACCTGGACGCGGCGGTGGCGCACATCCGCCGCTGGACCTCGGGCCACACCGAGGCCATCGTCACCGGCTCGCAGGCCGCCGCTCGCCGGTTCACCCAATTGGTGGATTCGACGACCGTCGCGGTCAACGCCTCGACCCGGTTCACCGACGGCGGCCAGTTCGGCTTCGGTGCGGAGATCGGCATCTCGACGCAGAAGCTGCACGCCCGTGGCCCCATGGGCCTGCCGGAGCTCACGTCGACGAAGTACATCCTCACGGGCGACGGCCACACCCGCTGAGCCGTCGTCCCGTCCGCCCCGGATCCGCCGCTCTCTCTCCCGCTTTCTCTCCTCTGTCTCCCTGCCCAAAGCGTCCGCTCGGGGCTAACCTGGACGGGTGCCGGACGACGTGGGGGGCAAGCCGTTCCCGGACGGCGAAGAGCCCGACGAGCACCACCACAGGAGCCACGGAAGAGCGGACGAGGACTTCGCTTCCGTGGTCTTCGACGAGGAATTCGTACGGTCCGCGCAGATCCACGAGCCCTCGGCGGTCGAGCGCCTGCTGGCCGCCGCCGAAGCGCGCGCCGAGGCCGAGGCGGCCCGCTCGGGGCCCGGCTTCGGCCCCGACGGCGACGATCAGGGCGAGGCCGGCGGCCGCGGCCGCCGGAGGCGCCGTGGCCCGGGAGCGGACGGCTTCGACGCATACGGCGACGAGGGGTACGAGGACGACGGCGGAGCGTACGGCGACTACGGGCCGCACAGCCCGTACGGCCCGTACGGCGGCTCGTTGCGCCCCTACCGCGGCAGCACCCGCTGGCACCGGCCGGTCGCCTGGGTACTGGCCGTGGTGATGGGTGTCGGCCTCGTGGCGCTGGCTTTCAGCGCCGTCTACCGGGGTGCGTCGGGGCGGAACCAGAGCCCGGCGCCGGTGCCCACCTCCAGCGGGGTGGACACTCCCGCCACGGGCGGTGCGGACAGCGTCCGGACGGCGCGGCCGGGCCTGCCGTCGCCGCCGTCCGAGGGGTCCGGGCGTCCCTCGGCCTCCGCTGTCACCGGACCGCAGTAACGGCGAGCCGCTCTGCCCGGGAAGCGGGCGCCCGAAACGGGGCGGTCGGCTGAAGTTGCCCGCCGTCCCGGCGTTTATCCATGCCCTCGCGGACCTACTCTTGTTGTATGGCCGGGCCTGGTGACCCTCCCGAAGGGACGCCCAACGGCGCCCCTGGAGGCGGTGAGGACGAGTACCGATCCGTCGTCTTCGACGAATCGTTCGTCCGGGCTGCTCGCCTGCAGGAATTCTCCGCCGATGAGCGGCTCGGCGAGCACCACGCACCCGCTGTGCGGACCCGGCACGCCTGGGCGCGGCTGGGCGGCTCCCGGCAGGCCGTCCTGCTGGTGCTGCTGATCGTTCTCGCCTTCGGCACGGCCGTCTACATGGGCATACGTCATCCGTACAAGGCCCCGGAGCCGGCCGGTACGCAGCCGCTGCGGTCCGCGGTGGTGCCGCTGGCCCCGGCCGGGGCCGTGCCGGGCGGGACACCCGACGACCTCTTCGCGCACAGCCCGGCAGCCGACTACCGGATCGGCGCCGCCGGCGTGAATCTGCCCGCCGTCGCCCGCACCGAGCACTTCTCCGACAGCCAGATCGTCTCCGCCCTGACCATCGTCAAGGACTACATCGTCCGCTCCTCGCTGGATCCGGCCGCCCTCACCGGCGGATCCGTCCGGCCGGTACGGCTGCTGATCGACACCGGCCAACTCGACCAGTTCGACCGGAGCCTGACGCACCCCGACAACAACGGCCGTCACGCGGCGACCGGCTGGCTCGTCCGTTTCGATCCCGAGGAGACCCGGCTCGCGGACCGTGACGTACGGGTCGACGGCACGCTCTCCGCCTCGGAGCTGGGCCCCGACGCGCTCGATGTCGCCGCCGACTACACCTTCGTCTACGCGGTACGGCCCGCGCCCGGCGCCCGGCAGGACGGGGCGGGGCAGCACATCGGCAAGGCCACTCCGGGCGCGGCCTCCCTGGTCACCGTCCGGCGTGAGATGCACTTCCGGATCGACCGCGACGACCTCGGCGACCACCGCCTGGAGCTGCTGCGGAGCAGCCTGCAGGCCGGACCGATGGCCTGCTCCGCACAGTCGGCCGACGCCCTGCACCCGCTGTTCGCGGGCCAGCGCGTCGGCGACGACCGGCCCGCGGTCACCGACCCCTACACCCGGGACCTGGTCAACCCGCCGCTCTGCGGCGAGCTGGCCCCCTCCGCCGAACCGAAGCCGACCCGCCCGATCCGCTAGTGCCCCGGCAGACGGGAGTTCGACGGCAGGGCCCGGAGCCGCTCAGGAACCGTCCGAGTCGCCCGTGCTGTCCGTGCCGCCCGAGCGGCCCGTACCGCCGGAGCCGTTGGCACCGCCGGTGCCGCCGGAGCGCGAGCCGCCGCGGAAGACCGTGTCCCGCAGCTTGCCGCCCAAGTCGCCCGCGCCGCCCGCGATATCGCGGACCAGACCCATCAGCGGGTCCTTGCTGTTGCGCACCGAATCGGCGTAGTGCGCCGCGGAGTCGCGGAACGAGTCGGAGACCGATGTGTCCTTGTCCTCGTCCCGGTGCGGGTAGTGGCCGTCCATGATCCGCTGGTAGTCGCGGCTGGCCGCCCACTTCTTCAGCTCGGCCGCCCGTACGGTCGTGAACGGGTGGCTGCGCGGCAGCAGGTTGAGGATCTTCAGCACGGAGTCGCGCAGATCGCCGCCGGACTCGTACTCGTCGGCCTGCTTGAGGAACGCGTCCACGTTCATCTCGTGCAGGTGGTTGCCGCCGGCCAGCTTCATCAGCCCGCGCATGGAGGCCTGGAGGTCCTGCCCGACCAGCAGCCCGGCGCGGTCGGCGGACAGCTCCGACTTGCGGAACCACTCGCGCAGCGCCGCCACGATCCCCATGATCGCGACGTTGCCGAGCGGGATCCAGGCGACCTTCGTGGCCAGATTCGTCAGGAACAGCAGGATCGTGCGGTAGACGGCGTGCCCGGACAGCGCATGGCCGACCTCATGGCCGATGACCGCCCGCATCTCCTCCTCGTCGAGCAGCTCGACCAGACCCGTCGTGACCACGATGATCGGCTCGTCCAGACCGATGCACATCGCATTGGGCTGCGGGTCCTGATTGACGTACATCGGCGGGACCTTCTCCAGGTCCAGGATGTGGCAGGCGTCCCGCAGCATGTCGTTCAGGTGTGAGAACTGCTGGTCGCCGACCCGCACCGAATCCGACAGGAACAGCAGCCGAAGACTGCGCTCCGGCAGCAGGCCGCTGAGCGTCTTGAACACGGTGTCGAAACCGCTCAGCTTGCGCAGCGCCACCAGCGCCGAGCGGTCGGCCGGATGCTCGTACGACCGCGAGGAGATTCCGGGGAATCGCCGCCGGTCCCGGCTCGGTACGTTCGCGCCGCCTGGGCTCTCCGTCATTGGGGCCTCCCCCTGTTCGACTGCGTGCGTTCAGCCTAGAGGACGCCGCCGACAGTCGATTGGATGCTCGGGCGTACGCTGGCGATCGCACCAGTGACCGCACAGGTCGCACCGTGACCGCACAGGCCTGTTGCCCGACCGCTCGGGCCGCTACCGGAGGGAGCGCACCGTCATGCCGCATCCGAGCGTGCTGCTCGCCGCCGCCCAGGACCCCGCCCACCAGACGGGCCCCGGATGGCTCCTGCGCACCGTGATCATCGTCGGCGTCGTCGGCGCCGTCCTGCTCGCCTGGTTCCTGCTGCGCGGTTACGGCAAGGACTGACCCCGCCGGGCAGCTCACGGCAAGGACCGACCCGCCGGCCGCTCCGGGCGCCACCGGTCGTCCCGAGTGCCGTCGGTCGTTCCCGGCGCCACCGGGTGGAGTCGCCGTGAGCCCGCAGTGAGCCGACGCTTACGATGTGGTCGAAGTCTCTGCCCGACCCCAGCCCGGATTGGTCCTGCCGACGATGAGCCTGCACACCACCGCACAGTCCCTGGTCTCCCTGGCCGCCGAGCCCGGCCACGGCGGCGGTCACGCCAGCCTGAACCCCTACCTGACCGGCGGCGGCGCCCTGGTCGTCCTGCTCCTCCTGCTCTGGATCACCACCCGCTTCAACCGGGACCGCTGAGCCCGGACACCCGTACTCCGGCATCGCGCCCCGCCCAGTAGGGTCTGCACGCATGGGAGAGCACACAGAGCCCGTGAAGCGGCGACTCGGAGTGATGGGCGGGACGTTCGACCCGATCCACCACGGACACCTGGTCGCCGCCAGCGAGGTGGCCAGCCAGTTCCACCTCGACGAGGTCATCTTCGTACCCACGGGACAGCCGTGGCAGAAGAGCCACAAGAAGGTGTCCCCGGCCGAGGACCGCTACCTGATGACGGTCATCGCCACGGCCTCGAACCCCCAGTTCTCCGTCAGCCGTATCGACATCGACCGCGGCGGCAAGACGTACACCATAGACACGCTGCGTGATCTGCGCGCGGAGCACCGTGACGCGGACCTGTTCTTCATCACCGGCGCCGACGCGCTCAGCCAGATCCTCACCTGGCACGACGCCGCCGAGCTGGTCTCGCTCGCCCACTTCATCGGGGTGACCAGGCCCGGCCACGTCCTCGCGGACCCCGGGCTTCCCGAGGGAGCGGTCTCCCTGGTCGAGGTGCCCGCGCTCGCCATCTCCTCGACCGACTGCCGGGCGCGCGTCGCCCAGGGGGAACCGGTCTGGTACCTGGTGCCGGACGGTGTGGTGCGCTACATCGACAAGAAGCAGCTGTACCGCGACGACTGCTGACGGGGCCGACGGAAAGGGGTACCGGTGAGCGACCGGCAGGACCCGTACGGGCCGCAGGACCCGTACGCCCACGACCCGTACGCCCACGACCCGTACGCCCACGACCCGTACGCCCACGACCCGTACGCCCACGACCCGTACGCCCAGGAGCAGCAGGGGCGGCCGGGCCACACCTACGACGCCTACGGGCAGCCCGTCCACCACGACGGCGGGCAGTCGTCGTACGGGCAGTACTACGACCCGTACGACCCCTATGGGCGGCAGGGCGCCGGTACGCCCGCCCCGTCCGGTTACCAGGGCTACGACCCGTACGGCGGACAGCAGGGGCAGCAGGGATACCAGGAGCAGCAGGGGTACCAGGAACAACACGGGTACCAGGAACAGCAGGGTTACCGGGAACAGCAGACCCAGGCGGGCCGTCCCGAGTACGGCTATGACCCGTACGGCGGCCATCAGGCGCCGGCCCAGCCCGGCTACCCCCAGCAGTACGACCCGTACATCCAGCCCCAGCAGCAGCCCCACCCGCAGCGACCGCAGCAGGAGTGGATCCCGCAGCAGGCCCAGCAGGCCCAGTCGGCCCACCAGCCGTCGCCGCCCTCGGCGGCTGCCGCGTCCTCCCCGTCGTCCCCGTCGTCGGCTGCCGCCACCTCGTCCGGACCCGCACCGTCCGCGTCCCCCGCCTCGCCCCCCGAATACCGCACCGAACAGTTCTCCTTCATCGAGGAGCCGGACGAGGACTCCGAAGACGTCATCGACTGGCTGAAGTTCACCGAGAGCCGCACCGAGCGCCGTGAGGAGGCCAAACGGCGCGGCCGCAGCCGGTTCGTCGCGCTCTGCGTCGTCCTGGCCCTGCTGGTCGCCGGCGGTGTGGGCTACCTGTGGTGGGCGGGCAAACTGCCCGGCCTGGACGGCCCGCAGGCCGGCGGCCAGGCCGAGGCGGGCGGGCAGAAGCGCGATGTCCTCGTCGTGCATCTGCGGGACATCAAGAGCGGCAAGAGCTCCACCGCGCTGCTCGTCGACAACGAGACCACCCACAAGGGCACCACCGTCCTGCTGCCCAACAGCCTGGTCGTCCCCAAGGACGACGGCACCACCACGACCCTCGGCAAGGCCGTCACGGACGACGGCGCCGAGCCGACCCGGGACTCCCTCAACGGCCTCCTGGGCGCCGACCTGAAGGCCACCTGGCGGCTGGACACCCCCTACCTGGAGAACCTCGTCGAGACGGTCGGCGGTATCACCCTCGATACCGACGCCACCGTGCCCGGCGCCAAGGAGGGCGACTCCCCGGTGGTCAAGCAGGGGCGCGCCCAGGACCTGGGCGGCCGGGCCGCCGTCGGTTACGCCACCTACCAGGCGTCCGGCGAGAGCCAGACCGTGCAGCTGCGGCGGTTCGGGCAGGTCATGCAGGCGACCCTGAAGAAGCTCTCCAGCGATGCCGACGGCGCCACCGCCACGGTGAAGGCGCTGCTACAGGTGCTCGACCCGCCGCTCACCGAGGCCCAGCTGGGCAGCTCGCTGGCGCGGCGCGCGGAACTGGCCAAGACCGGTGCGTACACCACGACCGTGCTGCCGGTGGAGGCGAACGGCACGCTCAGTCCGTCCACCGCGGCGAGCGTGGTCAAGGATGTGCTCGGCGGATCGGTCAGGAAGACCGCCCCCGACGCGACCGCCCGGGTCGCCGTCCGCAACGCCACCGGCACCAAGGAAGCCACCGGCAAGGCGCAGGTCGCGCTGGTCAACGGCGGCTACACCTTCGTGGACGACGGCACCGACAGCGCGGCCCGGGCCACCTCCGAGGTGAGCTACGCGGACGCCGCCCAGAAGGCGAAGGCCACCGAGATCGCCAAGACGCTGGGCCTGCCGGCCGGCTCGGTCAAGCAGGGCAAGGCCCCCGCGAACGCCGACATCCAGGTCGTACTGGGGCGGGACTACAAGGGCTGAGCGACGGGAAGGGGCGGCCGCCCGGCGGGGAGACGGCGTAGCCGGGGAACCGCCCGGCCAGGCCCCGGCCCGTGCTGTGGCGCGGGCGGCCGGGGCGCTTCCGGCGACGGCGAGCGAGCCTCTGACCTGCGCGGACGCCGTGTCTGGGCCACGGGTTCGAAAACGCTGCCGGGAGTGTCGGTGGTCCGTGAGACCCTTGAGGGGTATCTGACCGCTGATCCAGCTGCTCAGGGGACCGCGACGCGCGCCGAGGCTGCGCCCAGCGCCGTCCGCCCTCCCTCCGGCCCACGCCGGCGGGATCCCCGGCGTCGGCTGGGGGAGTACCCCAGCCGCCGGAGAGGCAGCCCTCGACCCGGAAAGCCGCTTGTGACCGCCACGGACCGTTCCATCGAGCTCATCAACGCCGCCGCCCAGGCCGCGGCCGACAAGCTCGCGCACGACATCATCGCGTACGACGTCAGTGACGTCCTCTCGATCACCGATGCCTTCCTGCTCGCCTCGGCGCCCACTGACCGCCAGGTCAAGGCGATCGTCGACGAGATCGAGGAACGGCTCAACAAGGACCTGGGCGCCAAGCCGGTCCGCCGCGAGGGCGACCGCGAAGCCCGTTGGGTGCTGCTCGACTACGTCGACATCGTCGTACACGTCCAGCACAGCGAGGAGCGGGTGTTCTACGCGCTCGAGCGGCTGTGGAAGGACTGCCCGGAGATCGACCTTCCGGAGGAGGCCAGGGCCACCCGCGGCAAGGCCGCCGCGCACGCCGAGGCCACGGCCGGCGGGCAGGACGGGGAGCGGTTCTGAACGGCACCACGCGCGCCCCGGGCCGCCGCATTGTCCTGTGGCGGCACGGCCAGACGGCCTGGAATCTGGAACGCCGCTTCCAGGGGTCCACGGACATCGAGCTGACCGAGACGGGCCGGGCCCAGGCGCGGCGGGCGGCCCGGCTGCTCGCGTCCCTGCGCCCGGACGCGATCATCGCCTCCGACCTCCGGCGCGCCGCGGACACCGCCGGTGAGCTGGCCGCCCTCACCCGCCTCGAAGTGACGCACGACGCCGCCCTCCGGGAGACCTACGCGGGCTCCTGGCAGGGTCTGACGCACGACGAGATCCTCGCGCGGTACGGCGAGCAGTACACCGCCTGGAAGCGCGGTGAGCCGGTCCGCCGGGGCGGCGGCGAGCTGGAGACCGAGGTTGCCGACCGCTCCGCCCCCGTGGTGCTCGGCCACGCCGACAAACTGCCCGAGAACGGCACCCTGGTCGTCGTCAGCCATGGCGGCACGATCCGCACCACTATCGGCCGGCTGCTCGGCCTGGAGGCCCACCACTGGGAGGGCCTGGGCGGCCTGTCGAACTGCTGCTGGTCGGTACTGGGCGAGGGCGCGCGCGGCTGGCGCCTGTTGGAGCACAACGCCGGCACGCTGCCGGAACCGGTGCTCGGCGACGACGACTGAGCCCCGCAGGGCGGCCCAGCCGGACCGGATTTCACATCTGGGCAGGTCGCAGGCTAAAGTTCTTCTTGTTCGCGGCGCCGCCGGGGAAACCCGGAGGAGCGGAACAAGACCCGGGGCTATAGCTCAGTTGGTAGAGCGCCTGCATGGCATGCAGGAGGTCAGGAGTTCAATTCTCCTTAGCTCCACAGCCCGGATGATCCCGCCTCCACAAGGAGGCGGGATCTCTGCGTTTTCGGGATACCGGGTGGCGTGACGGCGGGCCTGACCCGGTGGGCGGTCCGTGGCAGAATCGGACCGCGCCGGCCGGGGAGGAGAAGATCGCGATGCTCACGAGCATCCTCGAGGAGGTCGCCGACCTGCTCGCCCTGCAGTGCCCTGCGTGCGGCTCGTCCCATGTGGCACAGGTGCTGGGCGACAATGGCGGCGTTTCCTTCGTCTGCACGGCCTGCGGCCACAGTTGGAGCTGATGGATGGGCGCCCACAGCAGGAAGTGTGACTGGTGCGGCAGCGGAACGCCGATCGTCCGCGACATGGAGCCGGTCAACGCCGACTATCAGTACTGGTGCGAGGAGTGCGCCCGCGCCCTGGTCATAAAAGGCGACCCCATCGAGACCTACCGGGAGCTCGACGGCGAGCCGATCTACGGGCGGCTGCTGGACGAGCACTGCACGCTGAAGCGGTTCTACTCGTTCGTGACGGCCTGACCGGAACGCCCCAAGGCGCCTTCGGCACCTGCTGTCTGGTGCCCTTTCCGAAACCGTCCCCCGAAACCTTTCGAGCGTCGAACCGTCCGAGTCGAGCGTCGAACCGCCCGAGCGTCGAACCATCCGAGGGTTGACGGGCAGACACGTACGGCCCTGGTCGCCTTCCAGTCGAGCCCAGTCGAGCCCAGTCGATCCCGGTCGGTTCCTGTCGGTTCCGATCGTGGGGAACTGCTCTGGGCGTACCGGGCGTTGAGCGAGGTGATGAGCCGCCGACCGCTTTGCCGGTCAACTCCGTGGCCGTTCAACTCCGTGGCGCGGTAGTGCGGTTCATCCGCCACAGCCGGACGCTGGCCAGCGCCAGGATCACGGTGCCGGCGATCGGATAGACGTCAGAGAGCAGCATCTGGACGCCGTTCTGGTGCAGTTCCTCGTGCCGGTGCCAGCGATGCGGCACCCACCAGAGGGCGAACGAGAAGAAGAGGAGGCCCAGTGCGATGGTCGTCGTCCACCAGCGACGGGCGGCGGTCGGCATCCGCCTGCGGGGCGCGCCGTGCTCCGCACCGGCCGCTGGGCGGTGCGCCGCGCGGTGCAGCGCCTCGGATCCGAGCAGGATCAGCATCGGGACGCACCACACCCAGTGGTGCGACCAGGAGATCGGGCTGATCAGGAGCGCGGTGGCCGCGCAGACGACGGCCGCCCAGGCCTTCCCCCGGCTTCCGGCCGGCGCCGCCCCTGGCTGCCCGCGCAGCAGTGAGCCGGCCGCCAGCGCCAGCCCGAGGACGGCCGTCAGACCGGCCACGACGACCCAGACGGCGCTCGGGTCGTGGGTGTGCAGCAGCCGGGCGAGAGCGCCGCGCAGCGACTGGTTCGCGGTGATCTCCACCTCGCCGACCCGGTCGGCGGCGAAGACGGTCTCGGTCCAGAAGCGGTGCGAGTCACGCGGCAGCGCGAGCGCGGAGAGGAGCGCGGTGGCGAGGAAGGTGCTGGTGGCGACGGCGGCCTGCCGAAGCCACGGGTTCCAGGCGGCACGTATACCGGCGCCGGAGCGGAGCCGCCGCCCGGCCAGAACGGCGCCGGCCACCGCGAGGAACACGGCGAAGAGCGCCGGCGTCAGCTTGATGCCGGCCGCGATACCGATACCGATACCCGCGAGCCGGTTGCTGTCTCTGCGGGTCAGGTCCCACAGGACCAGTGCGGCGAGCAGCAGATTGATCTGCCCGTAGCGCAGCGTCGTCCACACCGGCTCGCACCACACCAGCAGTGCGGAGAGCGCCAGCGTCGCCGCGGGCCGGGGGAGGCGGCGGGGCCGCCCGGCCAGGCGCAGCGAGAGATGGACGACGGCGACGAGCAGCAGCAGGTTGCCGACGGTGGCGAGGGTCCGCATCGCCGGGACGTCGAACAGGGTGAGCGGGGTGAACAGCAGCGCCGCGAAGGGCGGGTAGGTGTTGGGCAGACGCGCCGAGGTGGCCACCATGTCGTAGAGGGATTCGCCGGCGCGGACGGTGAGGCCCTCGGCGCGGTAGACCATCAGGTCGATCATGGTCACGTGCGCGAGGCGCTGCGCGATCCAGAAGGCGGCGAAGGAGACCAGGCAGGCGAGGGCCGCCGCGGGGACCGGATGGCGGCGGATGATGCCCCTGCGGGGGACCGGGCCGCCGGGGTCGGTGGACTGCTCGAGCTCCAGCGCGGTCACGGCGTACGGCACCCCCAGGACGAATCGGACACGGCTTGCGACAGTACCTCGGGTCCCGCCGGAGGGCCTCCGAGGGCGCTGCGGCCCGAAGGGCCTCGTCCAGGGGTGGTGGCCGGGTGACGGGTGGGCGATTTGGCAGAAGCCGGGGAGGTCCGTGTAATGTAGGCGATGCCGCAGCGGGGAACACCGAGGCGGAGACAAGACCCGGGGCTATAGCTCAGTTGGTAGAGCGCCTGCATGGCATGCAGGAGGTCAGGAGTTCAATTCTCCTTAGCTCCACAGATACAGGGCGGGCCGTCCATCATGGACGGCCCGCCCTGTTGTGCGCGTCCTCACATCTCGGGTGTACCTGCCGCGGACGTCGGCCGGGCGGTTTCCCGAGGCCGTTGCGCTGACCCCTCGTCAGCAAGCCGCGGGGCCCGCGTCCGGGCAATCCTCGCCAGCGCTCCCCGTATGCCCTGCGGTACCCTGACGCCATGCGTGCCGTACGCCTTCTGCTTAGCGGGCCGCGCTGATCAGTACCGACGGATGACAGACCCCGTCGGAATCGGCGCGGCGCCCCCTCCTGTGCGAGGGGTCTTTTTGTTTCCGGCGGCGCCGGGAGCAAGGTGTCTTTCCGCAGGCAGAGACGATCGATGGAGCTTTGAGGACGATGAGCGAGACGACCACCGCTGCCGCCGTGGCAGCGCCGCACCGCTATACGGCCGCGCTGGCCGCCGACATCGAGGCACGCTGGCAGGACTTCTGGGAGGAGCACGGGACCTACGAGGCCCCGAACCCGGCAGGCGAGCTGGCCGGAAGCCCGGAGCGGGCGGCGCGCCCCAAGAAGTTCATCATGGACATGTTCCCCTACCCGTCGGGCGCGGGCCTGCACGTCGGCCACCCGCTGGGCTTCATCGCCACCGACGTCTACGCCCGCCACCAGCGCATGACGGGCCACAACGTCCTGCACACCCTGGGCTTCGACGCCTTCGGCCTGCCCGCCGAGCAGTACGCCGTCCAGACCGGCACCCACCCCCGTGTCTCCACCGAGGCCAACATCGTCAACATGCGGCGCCAGCTGCGCCGCCTGGGCCTGGGCCACGACCGGCGCCGCTCGATCGAGACGATCGACCCGGCGTACTACAAGTGGACCCAGTGGATCTTCCTGCAGATCTTCAACTCCTGGTACGACCCGGAGGCGGACGCGGCCCGCCCGATCGACACCCTGGTCGCCCAGTTCGAGGCCGGTGCCCGGCAGACCCCCGACGGCCGCCCCTGGGGCGAGCTGACCGTCCGCGAGCGCGCCGACATCCTGGGTGAGTACCGCCTGGCGTACGCCTCGGACGCGCCGGTCAACTGGTGCCCCGGCCTGGGCACCGTACTGGCCAACGAGGAGGTCACCGCCGAAGGCCGTTCCGAGCGCGGCAACTACCCGGTCTTCAAGTCCAAGCTGCGCCAGTGGAACATGCGCATCACCGCCTACGCCGACCGGCTGCTGCGCGACCTGGACGAGCTGGACTGGCCGGAGGCCATCAAGCTGCAGCAGCGCAACTGGATCGGCCGCTCCGAGGGCGCCCGCGTCGACTTCCCCGTCGGCGACTCCGGCAAGATCACGGTCTTCACCACCCGCCAGGACACCCTGTTCGGCGCGACCTACGTGGTGCTGGCCCCCGAGCACCCGCTGATCGCCGGGGCCGAGAACGGCAGCGGCGTCGCCTCCCTCGTCCCGGACGCCTGGCCCGAGGGCACCCACGAGGTGTGGACCGGCGGCCACGCCACCCCGGCCGATGCCGTCGCCGCGTACCGCAAGCAGGCCGCGTCGAAGTCGGACGTCGAGCGGCAGGCCGAGGCCAAGGACAAGACCGGTGTCTTCACCGGCGTCTACGCCACCAACCCGGTCAGCGGCCGGCAGATCCCGGTCTTCATCGCCGACTACGTCCTGATGGGCTACGGCACCGGCGCGATCATGGCCGTCCCCGCGCACGACAGCCGGGACTTCGCCTTCGCCCGCGCCTTCGAGCTGCCGATGCGCTGCGTCGTGGAGCCGACCGACGGCCGCGGCACCGACCCGTCCACCTGGGACGACGCCTTCTCCTCGTACGACGCGAAGATCATCAACTCGTCGGACACCTCGATCTCGCTGGACGGCCTCGGCATCACGGAGGCCAAGGCGAAGGCCACCGACTGGCTGGCCGCCCAGGGCATCGGCGAGGGCACCGTCAACTTCCGGCTCCGCGACTGGCTGTTCAGCCGGCAGCGCTACTGGGGCGAGCCGTTCCCGATCGTCTACGACGAGGAGGGTGTGGCGCACGCGCTGCCCGAATCGATGCTGCCGCTGGAGCTGCCCGAGGTCGAGGACTACTCCCCGCGCACCTTCGACCCGGACGACGCCGACACCCAGCCGGAGACCCCGCTGTCCCGTAACGAGGACTGGGTCAATGTCGAGCTGGACCTGGGCGACGGCAAGGGGCTGCGCCGCTTCCGCCGCGAGACCAACACCATGCCGAACTGGGCGGGTTCGTGCTGGTACGAGCTGCGCTACCTGGACCCGCACAACGGCGACGCGCTGGTCGACCCGGCCGTCGAGCAGTACTGGATGGGGCCGCGCGAGGGCCAGCCGCACGGTGGTGTCGACCTGTACGTGGGTGGCGCCGAGCACGCCGTACTGCACCTGCTGTACGCCCGTTTCTGGTCCAAGATGCTGCACGACCTGGGACACATCTCGTCCTCCGAGCCGTTCCACAAGCTGTACAACCAGGGCATGATCCAGGCGTACGTCTACCGGGACACCCGCGGTGTCGCCGTCCCGGCGGCGGAGGTCGAGGAGCACGACGGCGGCGTCTTCTACTACGAGGGCGGCAAGGTCTCCCGGCTGCTGGGCAAGATGGGCAAGTCCCTGAAGAACGCCGTCACGCCGGATGAGATCTGCGTCGAGTACGGCGCGGACACCCTGCGCCTGTACGAGATGGCGATGGGCCCGCTGGACGTGTCGCGTCCGTGGGACACCCGGGCGGTCGTCGGCCAGTACCGGCTGCTGCAGCGCCTGTGGCGCAATGTGGTGGACGAGGCGACCGGCGAGGTCACCGTCGTCGACACCGAGCCGGACGAGGCCACGCTGCGCGCCCTGCACAAGGCCATCGACGGCGTGAGCACGGACATGGCGAACCTGCGCTTCAACACCGCCATCGCCAAGGTGACCGAGCTGAACAACCACCTGACCAAGGTGGGCGGACCGGTTTCGCGCACGGTCGCCGAGCGGCTGGTGCTGCTGATCGCCCCGCTGGCCCCGCACATCGCCGAGGAGCTGTGGCGCAAGCTGGGCCACACCGACTCCGTGGTGCACGCCGACTTCCCGGTCGCCGACCCGGCGTACGTCGTGGACGAGACGGTGACCTGTGTCGTCCAGATCAAGGGCAAGGTCAAGGCGCGTCTGGAAGTCGCCCCGGCGATCTCCGAGGCGGACCTGGAGGCGGCGGCGCTGGCCGAGCCGGCCGTGGTCGCGGCGCTGGGCGGTGCGGGCATCCGGAAGGTGATCGTCCGGGCGCCGAAGCTGGTGAACATCGTGCCGGCGTAGCTTTCCGGGCCTCGCACGGCCGCGGGAACGGCTTCTAGGGGATATCCCCTACGGGCAGGTTGGGGGTTCGTCAGGAACCCGCAACCTGCCCGCGCCGTTTACCGTGGAGATACCGGGCGCGGGCGAGGAGCCGGCGCCGCCGAATCGTGTGGGGAGAGCCCATGGAAGCCGCCGTCGCCGTCGTCGGACTGCTCTTTGTGCTGTTCGTGGTGGCCGGGGTGTTCGTCACCGTCAAGGCGGTGCAGGCGGCCAAGCGGGGCGTGGACCGCACGGTCGCCCAGGCCCGCCGGACCGTCGAGGACACCACCCTCCGGGCCCGGCAGTTCGCCCAGCCCGGTGTGGTCGGCGAACTGGCCCAGCTGCGGCTGTCGCTCCGCACGTCCATGCGCGCGACTCAGGACGTCCTGTACGGCGGGGCCGAGGACGACTCCTCCCTCGGTGAGGCGATCGGCCTCTTCGAGCGGCTGAGCGCGCACGGCCATGAGCTCGACGACGAGCTCAAGCGCCTGGAACGGGAGCCCGACCGGGCCACCATCACCGCCCGCCTCCCCGAGCTCCGGGAGCGCATGGAACGGATCACGCACTCCGCCGAGTCGCTGCGCTGGGCCGCCCGCGACCGGGCACGCAAGTTCGCGGACGACGACCTCGCGGCGCTGAGCGACCAGATCGACGTGGAGACGGGTGCGCTGCGCCACTGGACGCGGGCGGCCGATGCCCCGGATCCGCTGGCCGAGCCGCTGTGGGACGACCGGTCACGCACAGCCGCCGCGGGCGACCGTACGGGCACGCCGACGGATCCCGCGGCGGACGCGGCGCCGTCGGATCCCGCCGACCGCGGATACTCCTGGGGCCCGTCCGCCGAAGCCCCGCAGGCCATCACCGCTCGTGACCCCCGTACCCGGCCGACGTACCCCTGGCAGAAGTCCCCGGCGGCGGAGGCGAGCCGAACCGAGGCAAACCGAGCTGGGGAAAACCGAGCCGGTGCGAACCGAACGGAGACGAACCGAACGGGAGCGAACCGACGGGAGACGAAGACACACCACCTGGAGTGAGCGAACCCGAGCGGCGGAGGCGGTGGGTGGGGCGGGGCCCCGAGAGGCAGGAGAGGCAGAGTGACGACCAAGCCCTTTGCCGGCTGCCAGGAGCGGTGACAACATCGTCCGGTGGGCTCTTGGCAGAGCCTTGGCCAAACCTGGAAGATCTTGGGTAGCGGCCCGCACTGTGCGGCGTCCCGATCCCCGGATAATCTCCAGGTCATGTCCCGCCATGTCGCGATCGTCACCGATTCCACGGCCTACTTGCCGCGGACGGCCCTCGAACGCCACCACATCACGGCCGTACCGCTGACCGTCGTCCTGGGGGACCAGGCCCTGGAAGAGGGCACCGAGATCTCCGCGAGATCCGTCGCCCAGGCGCTCCAGAAGCGCCGCTCCGTGACGACCTCCCGACCCAGCCCCGGCATGTTCGCGGACACCTACCGCGCGGTCGCGGCGGCCGGCGCCGACGCCATCGTCTCGCTGCACCTTTCCTCGGAGTTCTCCGGTACGTACGACGCGGCGGTGATGGCGGCCAAGGAGGCGCCGGTCCCGGTGCATGTCGTGGACACCGGCATGGTCGCGATGGCGCTCGGCTTCTGCGCTCTCGCCGCGGCGGAGGCGGCGGAGGCCGGCGGGAGCGCGGACGAAGCCGTGGCCGCCGCGGAGAAGCGCGCGGCCGGCACCGCCGCCTACTTCTACGTCGACACCCTCGACTATCTGCGGCGCGGCGGCCGCATCGGCGCGGCCCAGGCCCTGCTCGGCTCCGCACTCGCCGTAAAGCCGCTGCTACACCTGGCCGACGGGCGGATCGAACTGCTGGAGAAGGTCCGTACGGCGTCCAAGGCCATCGCGCGGCTCGAGGAGATCGCCGCGGAGCGGGCGGGCGAGGGCCAGGTCGATATCGCGGTGCAGCACCTCGCGGCGGCGGAGCGTGCGGAGGCGCTGGCCCAGCGGCTCCGGGAGCGGGTGCCGGGGCTGAATGAGTTGCATGTGAGCGAGGTCGGCGCGGTCATCGGTGCGCACACCGGGCCGGGGCTGCTGGCGGCTGTGGTGTCACCGAGGTGAAGGGGACGACAGGAATGCCCTGTGGGTGACGAAGTTATCCACAACTGGGCTGTTGTCCACGGAATTTGAGGCCGCTCAGCGAGATCTGTGCGACGTGTTTACCGTCAGTCGCTATGAACTCACCTCGATCCACTCAGTCGGATTCCCCGGCCTCCATGGCTGTCATGGCGGCACTGGCTTCATCGGCTTCGTCGACCTCAGCAGCGTCATCGGTTGCCGTGGCTTCGTCACCTCCACCTCCACCTCCACCCCCACCCCCGCCTTCCTCTGCGCCTCCCTCCGATCCCGCCCTGCCCTTCAGATCCTCCGGATCGTCGGGACTGTCGGTGCCGTCCCGTGCGGCGGAACGGCGGGAGTGGGAGCGCGAGCGCGTACGGGCGCGGATCGCGGCCGTCTTCGGTGAGGCCGGGACGGCCGCCGTGGGGGAGTCGCCGCCCCCTGGACACGATCCACCAGGCCCCCGCCGTTGGGAGCGGACGTGCCTTGCGGTACGCGAACGTCTGCCGCTCTGGGTGCAGTTACGGTGCGGTACCGACCCCAGGGCGCTGGCCGCACTGGCCCTGGTGCTGGTGGTCGCCGTGGGCTTCGCCGTGCAGCACTTCTGGACCGGACGTCCTGAACAGGTACGCGCCCCGGGAGTGGAACGGACCGCGGCGTCCGGCTCCGGCCCGGGCGAGCAGAAGTCACTGCCGCCACCATCGTCGGTCGCGGCTTCCTCCGCCGCGACCGCCGGCGGCCCGGGGCGACAGCTGGTCGTCGATGTCACCGGTAAGGTCCGGCACCCGGGAATTCACCGGATGCCGCCTGGATCGAGGGTGTTCGACGCCCTCCAGGCCGCGGGTGGCGTACTGAAAGGGGCGAACACCCGTGGGCTGAACCGGGCGCGGCTGCTGACCGACGGCGAACAGATCGTCGTCTGTGAGGCCGGCGCTGCCGGAGCGGGGGAAGCGGAGGGGGGTGGTGGCGGCGCCGGGGGCATGGGGCCGGGCAATGCCGGGGGCGGGGCGCCGGGTTCCGCAGGCGGGCCGGGCGGGCCGGTGAGCCTCAGTACGGCGAGTGAGCAGCAGCTGGACGCCCTCCCGGGCGTGGGACCCGTCCTGGCCCGTCACATCATCGAATTCCGTACCCGGCACGGCGGATTCACCTCGGTGGACCAGCTTCGCCAGGTGACCGGTATCGGTGATCGCCGCTTCGCCGATCTGCGGCCCCTGGTGCAGCCGTGACCGGGACCCACGGCCCGCACGGCCCTCGTCTCCATAGCGCCCAGGCGCCTGCCCACGCCACGGCGGTCTCGCCCCACGGTGCCTCCGATCCGCAGCAGGACGGCCCGGTGGATCTGCGCCTGGTGGTGCCGGCTCTGGCGGCCTGGGCAGCCGCGGCGCTCGCCCTGGGCGCACCCGGCGGCGGGGTGGCGGTGGCCTGCGGGGTGGCGGTCGTCCTCGCGGCGTTCGCACTGCGGCGGGCCGTGGTCCGGCGTCGGGCGGAGGGTGAGACGGGGGTGGGTGAGCCGCCTGGCCCCGAGTCGGAGGGAAGCCGTCCGGGGCCGGACAGCGCCCGGCGGGCAAGGGGGTTCCGCCGACCGTTCCGCCGATCCCCTGCACCGCGTCTGTGGTCCGCTGGAGCCTGTGCCGCCCTGGCAGGAGCGCTGCTGTGCGGCGCGGCAGGGGCCGCGTCCGCGGCACTGCACGCGGCGGATGGCCGGCGGGGACCGCTGCCCGCCCTGGCGGAGCGGTTCGCACGGGTCACGGTGGAGTTGGAGGTGACGGGCGATCCGCGGCTGACCCGGCCACGGGTACGCGGCTCTCAACGAACGCCGCCGGCAGTGGTGTTCGCGGCCGACGCGGTCCGGGTCACAGCACCCGACGGTGAGGTCACGGCCGTGCGTACGCCGGTGCTGGCGGTCGTGCCGCAGCGGGGAGGGGCAGCACCGGGGACGGGAAGAGGAGGGGCGCGGCAGAGGGAGAGGGGAGGGGATGAAGGGGGTGACACGAGTGGTGGCGTCCGGCCTCCGCCCGGGGCGGCGTCGGTTTGGCGCGGGCTGCTGCCTTCGACGCGTGTCCGTGTCGTCGCCCGCGCCGTCCCGCCGCTGTCGCCGACCGGCGATCAGGTCGCTGCCGTGCTGCGGGTGGGCGACGCGGCGCAGCCGGTCATGGTCCGTCCACCCGACAGGCTTCAGCGACTGGCGGGAAGGCTGCGCGGCGGGCTCCGGGACGCCACCCAGGGGCTGAAGCCGGATGCCCGGGCCCTGTTGCCCGGTCTGGTCGTGGGGGACACTTCGCGGGTAGCACCGGACCTGGACGATGCGTTCCGTGCCACCGACCTGACGCATCTGCTCGCCGTCTCCGGCAGCAATCTGACGATTGTGCTCGCTCTGCTGATCGGCCCGGCGCACCTGGCCACCCGGGCCGAGCGACGGGGGCTGGCGCCGCGCCTGGGGCTGTCGCTGCGCGGTACGGCCGTCCTCGGTGGCGGGCTGGCGCTCGCGTTCGTGGTCGTCTGCCGCCCGGACCCGAGCGTGCTGCGGGCCGCCGCCTGTGGCCTGATCACGCTGCTGGCGATCGGTACCGGCCGCCGCCGCTCACTGCTCCCCGCGCTGGCCGGGGCGGTGCTGCTGCTGGTCCTCTACGACCCCTGGCTGGCCCGCAGTTACGGCTTTCTGCTCTCCGTTCTGGCCACCGGCGCGTTGCTGCTGCTCGGCCCGCGCTGGAGCGCGGCCCTGCAGCGGCGGCGGGTTCCGCCGCGGCTCGCCGAGGTGATCGCCGCCGCGGCCGCCGCCCAGGCGGTCTGTGCGCCGGTCGTCGCCGTGCTCGCCGCCCGGGTGGGCCTGGTCGCGGTGCCCTGCAATCTGCTGGCCGAACTGGCCGTGGGGCCGGCGACGGTGCTCGGGTTCGCGGCCTTGGCCACCGCTCCGGTCGCCCTGCCGGTCGCCCGGGCGCTGGCGTGGTGTGCGGGCTGGCCGGCCGAGTGGATCGCCGGCGTCGCCCGTACCGGGGCGGGGCTGCCGGGAGCGGAGTTCGGCTGGCCCGGCGGCTGGGCGGGCGGGTTGGCTCTGGCGGCCGTCACCGTGGCCGTGGTGCCGGTCGCCGGCCGGGTGCTGCGGCGCCCCTGGCTGTGTGCGCTCTGCGCGCTGGCGGTGATCCTGGCGGTGTGCCGGCCGGCCCCGTTCACCCGCGTCATCACGGGCTGGCCGCCTCCCGGGTGGCGCGCCGTGGTCTGTGACGTGGGACAGGGCGACGGCCTGGTGCTGGCGGCCGGAGACGGTACCGCGCTGGTGGTGGACACCGGCCCCGAGCCTCGCGCGATCGACCGCTGCCTCACCGATCTCGGTATCCGCCGGATCCCGTTACTGATCCTTACCCACTTCCATGCCGATCACGTGGACGGCCTCCCGGGGGCGCTGCGCGGCCGGTCGGTCGGTGCGATCGAGACCACGACGCTGGAGGATCCGCCGGGGCAGGCCGCGTTCGTGCGTGCCACATCCGCGGCCGCCCGGATCCCGGTCATCCGCGCCATGCCGGGGGAGCGGCGCCGACTGGGCCCCCTCAGCTGGGAAGTCCTCTGGCCGCCGGCCCCTGCGCCCGCGGCCGCCCCGGGGGCCTTCGGCTCCGGTGCCGTCGAGGGGCCCAACGACGCCAGCGTCACCCTGCTCGTCCGTACCGGCGGGCTGAAGCTGCTGCTGCTCGGCGATCTTGAACCGCCGTCCCAGCAGGCGTTGCTGACGGCGCATCCGGAGTTGTCCGCCGTCGATGTGCTGAAGGTGGCGCACCACGGATCCGCGTACCAGGACCCGGCGCTGATACGGCGGCTGACGCCGCGCCTGGCGCTGATCTCCGCGGGCGCCGGCAATCCGTACGGACATCCGGCGCCCCGGACCATCGCGGTGCTGCACGCTCTGGGCGCCCGGGTGCTGCGTACGGATACCGACGGCGCCCTCGCGGTCCTGGGCACGCCCGGCAGGCTCTCCGCGGCCGTCGGCGGCCGCCGGTCCCGGGGCCGTCCGCCCCGCGGGCGAAGGCCCGGCGGACGAATGCCCCGTGGGCGGTGGGGGCCGTCACCAGAGGTTTGTGCGCGAGGGGCTCACGACGGCCTCACACGACGGGGCCCCTGCCGGGTTCGGCCACCCCCACCCATGAGCCCCGGCTGTCGCCGCGAGAGCCCTTTCGCCGTCACTCGGCCTCGCGCCAGCCCTCGTACTCCGCGGCGAGGGCGTCCAGGCGCTCCGGGTCATGGCGGGCGTCCGGGTCCTCGACCACCACCAGCCACTGGGCGTCCTCGGCGTCGTCCTCGCCGGCCAGGGCGTCCCGTACGAGCTCGGGCTCCTCGGTGAGGCCGAAGCGTTCGGCCAGGGCTTCGGCCACCTCTTCGGCCGCGTCGCGGTCCGGCAGGACCAGTACGTGGCGGGTGTGGCGGGTCTGGCGGCTGTGGCGTGCGGGCTGGGTGGCGTGGTCGTTCACCGGGCCATTGTCCGGCAGGAGGACCGTGCGGTCGTCGGGCGGGGCGGTCGGCTGCACGGAGTGTCCGGGCTGCCTTCCGGCTTCCGGAGAGCCCCCGGGGCTGTGGTTCTGATTGTTGTGGCCGAACCGGGCCGTCATTGGGGCGTCATCCGGGGAATCGAGGGGTGTCATCAGGGGAGTGGGCGGGCGGCGTTGTCAGTGGCGCGTGGGATGCTGGACCGCGATGGCCAGGAAGACAGCTCACGACGACCCGCTCGCCCCCGTCACGATCGCGGTGGGCCAGGAAGAACTGCTGCTGGAGCGTGCGATGCAGCAGGTGGTGGCGGCTGCCCGGGCAGCCGACGCGGACACCGATGTACGTGACCTCACCCCCGATCAGCTGCAGCCCGGCACCCTCGCCGAGCTGACCAGCCCCTCGCTCTTCGCCGAGCGCAAGGTCGTGGTGGTGCGGGCCGCCCAGGACCTGTCCGCGGACACCGTCAAGGACGTCAAGGCCTACCTCGGCTCGCCCGCCGAGGAGATCACGCTCGTACTGCTGCATGCCGGCGGTGCCAAGGGGAAGGGGCTGCTGGACGCCGCCCGTAAAGCCGGTGCGCGGGAAGTGGCCTGCCCCAAGATGACCAAACCGGCCGACCGGCTGGCGTTCGTCCGGGGCGAGTTCCGGGCGGCCGGGCGCTCCGCGACGCCGGAAGCCTGCCAGTCGCTGGTCGATGCGGTCGGCAGCGATCTGCGTGAGCTGGCGTCGGCGTGTTCGCAGCTGGCCGCCGATGTCGAGGGCACGATCGACGACTCCGTCGTCGCCCGTTACTACACGGGCCGGGCCGAGGCGTCGAGTTTCACCGTCGCGGACCGGGCCGTCGAAGGCCGGGCCGCCGAGGCCCTCGAGGCGCTGCGCTGGGCGCTCGCGACCGGCGTCGCCCCCGTCATGATCACCAGTGCGCTCGCCCAGGGGGTCCGGGCCATCGGCAAGCTGGCCTCCGCTCCGCGCGGTGCCCGTCCCGGCGATCTCGCCCGTGACCTGGGCATGCCGCCCTGGAAGATCGACCGGGTGCGGCAGCAGATGCGTGGCTGGTCGGCGGACGGCGTGGCTACGGCGCTGCGTGCGGTGGCGGATGCCGATGCGGGGGTGAAGGGCGGCGGGGACGATCCGGCGTACGCGTTGGAGAAGGCTGTCGTAAGTGTCGCGCGGGCCGCGCGGTCCGCACGAGCCGCGTCGCGCTAGTTTTCTCGCGTCTTCTCGAGTCTTCTCGGATCACGCCGGGGCCCGGTGACGAACCCGGTCCCGCGGACGGCACCGGTGGTGACAGCGGCATCGGTGGTGTCACGGGATTACGTCGGCTCCTCGGACCCAGCCTTGCGAAAGTCCTCGCAAGCCGGACCCGTGAGAGAGCCCTCGCAATCCGGAGCATGCAAAAGGCCCCGCCTGCCCCTGGGGAAGGGGCGAGGCGGGGCCTTCGCATCAAGTGATGCTGGCTCCGTCGGCGGTACGAGCCGCCGGTGAGCCGGGTGCGCCGCACCCGCGTGGCGAACGCAGGCCGCGTGCGGCGCGGTGGTGCACCGACCGGGAGCGGTGAGAGGGGCCGCTGGATCCCTGTCGGCAGAGGTCTTGCAAGGACTTGCGAGGAAGGTCAGCCCTTGAGGGCGGCGACCTTCTTGGCCAGCGCCGACTTCTTGTTGGCGGCGGCGTTCTTGTGGATGACACCCTTGCTGACGGCCTTGTCGAGCTTCTGGGCCGCCTCGGCCTGGGCAGCGGTGGCCTTCTGCAGGTCGCCGGCCTCGATGGCCTCACGGGTACGACGGATCGAGGTCTTCAGAGCCGACTTGACAGCCTTGTTGCGCTGACGAGCCTTCTCGTTGGTCTTGATCCGCTTCATCTGGGACTTGATGTTCGCCACGAAAGAGCCTTTTCAGGTTCGTTGGAGTTTCTAGCCGCGCCCCGTACGAGAGAGGGCACGAAGCGCAGTGGACCAGGCTACCAGCAGGGTCTACGGCGTCCCAAACCGGCCCGAGGCCACCGGCACAGTCCGCCCGGCCCGCTTGCACAGCTCACCCGGCCCGCCTGTACAGCACACCCGTCCACCGGCACAGTCCGCCCGGCCCGCGGGCTGGTCCGGGCCGCCCAATCCGAACCGACTCCGTCGCTCATGGGACCATGGGGGAAGACGTCAGATACCCGAGTCCCGCCTACCCGCGTTCACTGAATGGACCCTGCGTGCCCGCGACCCCTACGAACGTGCCGGAACCGAGCCGTACCGACCCGGCTCTCATCCGTAACTTTTGCATCATCGCGCACATCGATCACGGCAAGTCGACGCTCGCCGACCGGATGCTCCAGCTGACCGGTGTCGTCGAGCAGCGGCAGATGCGCGCGCAGTACCTCGACCGCATGGACATCGAGCGCGAGCGCGGCATCACGATCAAGTCCCAGGCGGTCCGGCTGCCCTGGGCGCCGAGCGAGGACAGTGGCACGACCCACATCCTCAACATGATCGACACCCCTGGACACGTCGACTTCACCTACGAGGTCTCCCGCTCGCTCGCCGCGTGCGAGGGCTGCATCCTCCTCGTCGACGCCGCCCAGGGCATCGAGGCCCAGACCCTCGCCAACCTCTACCTGGCGATGGAGAACGACCTCACGATCATCCCCGTCCTCAACAAGATCGATCTGCCGGCCGCGCAGCCCGAGAAGTTCGCCGCCGAGCTGGCCAACCTGGTCGGCTGCGACCCCGAAGACGTGCTGAAGGTCTCCGCCAAGACCGGCGTCGGCGTCCCCGAGCTGCTGGACAAGGTCGTCCGCGAGGTCCCGCCCCCGGTCGGCACCAAGGACGCCCCGGCCCGCGCGATGATTTTCGACTCGGTCTACGACTCCTACCGCGGCGTCGTGACGTACGTGAAGGTCGTCGACGGCACGCTCAACAAGCGCGAGCGCATCAAGATGATGTCGACCGGCGCGGCACACGAGCTGCTGGAGATCGGTACGAACTCCCCGGAGATGAAGCCCGCCGACGGCCTCTCCGTAGGCGAGGTCGGCTACCTGATCACCGGCGTGAAGGACGTCCGCCAGTCCAAGGTCGGTGACACGATCACCCAGCTCAACAAGGGTGCCGAGGAGCCGCTCGGCGGCTACAAGGACCCCAAGCCGATGGTGTTCTCGGGCCTGTACCCGCTCGACGGCTCGGACTACCCCGAGCTGCGCGAGGCCCTGGACAAGCTCCAGCTCAACGACGCCGCCCTGGTGTACGAGCCGGAGACCTCCGCGGCGCTCGGCTTCGGTTTCCGCGTCGGCTTCCTGGGCCTGCTGCACCTGGAGGTCATCCGCGAGCGCCTGGAGCGCGAGTTCGGGCTCGACCTGATCGCCACCGCCCCCAACGTGATCTACCGCGTGATCATGGAGGACGGCACGGAGCACGAGGTCACCAACCCCAGCGAATTCCCGGTCGGCAAGATCGACGAGGTGCACGAGCCGGTCGTACGGGCCACGATCCTGGCGCCGAGCGAGTTCATCGGCGCGATCATGGAGCTGTGCCAGACCCGCCGCGGCAGCCTGCTCGGCATGGACTACCTCTCCGAGGACCGCGTCGAGATCCGCTACACGCTCCCGCTGGCGGAGGTCGTCTTCGACTTCTTCGACCAGCTCAAGTCCAAGACCCGCGGCTACGCCTCGCTGGACTACGAGCCCACCGGCGAGCAGATCTCCGACCTGGTCAAGGTCGACATCCTGCTGCACGGCGACAAGGTCGACGCGTTCTCCGCGATCACGCACAAGGACAAGGCGTACGCGTACGGCGTTCGGCTGGTGGCCAAGCTGCGCGAGCTGATCCCGCGGCAGGGCTTCGAGGTGCCGATCCAGGCCGCCATCGGCAGCCGGGTGATCGCCCGTGAGACGGTCCGCGCCATCCGCAAGGACGTCCTCGCCAAGTGCTACGGCGGTGACATCTCCCGTAAGCGGAAGCTGCTGGAGAAGCAGAAGGAAGGCAAGAAGCGGATGAAGATGGTCGGCAGCGTGGAGGTCCCCCAGGAGGCCTTCATTGCGGTGCTGTCCTCGGATTCCGAAGGCGAGAAGAAGAAGTAGCGGCAGCGGAAGAAGCGGCGGAGCTGCAGAGCGCCGGGGCGCCGGGTCCTCCCGTACGGGGGGCCCGGCGCCCCGGCGTCGTTGAGGACGTCACGGGCGCGCCTGGCGTGACGGGCATGCCTGGCGTCACGGGTGCGCCTCGTGCAGCGGGCATCCCGCGCGCAGCGGGCGCGCATCGGAATGAATGCGGAGCGTGCCGTTCCGTCGTGGCTCGACCGGCGTGCCCGGCTGTGGTCTGGTGAGGGGTGATCGGTGCGGCCCGGCATTATCGGGCGATGCGCGTGCTACGTACACCTATCGCACTGGTCACGCCGAGAACCAGTGGGTCGCAGCCCCTTACGCGTCGGCGCAAGGCGCTCTAGTCTGATCACTGCTCAAGGTTACTCGCGAGTCACCACGCAACGAAGCGGGCCCCGGAGGACGCCGTGACGGACACCTACACCCTGATCGAGAACCGGCCGCCCTCGGTGGCGCACCTCTTCCTGGAGCGGGTCGCGGCCACGCCCGATATCGAGGCCTTCCGTCATCCGGTCCCGTCGGCCTCCGGTCGGGGCCCGGACGACTGGAAGGCGATCAGCTGGGCCCAGGCCGCCGACCGGGTCTACGCCGTGGCCGCCGGGCTGATCGCGCTGGGCGTACGGCCCGAGGAGCGGGTGGCGCTGGCCGCCAACACCCGCGTCGAATGGATCCTCACCGATCTCGGTGTGCTCTGCTCCGGCGCCGCCACCACCACGATCTACCCGAGCACCAACGTCGAGGAGACCGCGTACATCCTGGCCGACTCCGGCAGCCGGGTGCTGATCGCGGAGGACGCCGGACAGCTCGCCAAGGCCCGCGAGCGGCGCGCGGAGCTGCCCGACCTGGCGTATGTCGTCGTCATCGACGAGGCGGACGCCGAGCCCACGGCCGACGACCCCGACGGCTGGGTGCTCTCCCTGGCGGAGCTGGAGCGGCGCGGCGCCGCCCATCTGGAGAAGCACCCCGAGTGTGTGAAGGAGCGGATCGCCGGGCTGAGCGCCGATCAGCTGGCGACGCTGATCTACACCTCCGGGACCACCGGCCGTCCCAAGGGGGTGCGGCTGCAGCACGACTGCTGGGCGTACATGGCCCGCGCGATCGAGGCGACCGGGCTGATCACCGAGGAGGACGTGCAGTACCTCTGGCTGCCGCTGGCGCATGTCTTCGGCAAGGTGCTCACGGCGGGGCAGATCGCGACCGGCCAGGTGATCGCCGTCGATGGCCGGGTCGACAAGATCATCGAGAATCTGCCGGTCGTCCGGCCCACGTACATGGCGGCCGTACCGCGGATCTTCGAGAAGGTCTACAACGGCGTCGCGGCCAAGGCCCGGGAGGGCGGCGCCGTCAAGTACAAGATCTTCCAGTGGGCGGCCGGGGTGGCCCGCGAGTACGCCAGGGCCGCCCAGGACAACTTCCAGCGCACCGGCAACGCCTCGGTGCCGTTCGCGCTCGGCGCCAAGCACAAGATCGCCGACGCCCTCGTCTACGGCAAGCTCCGGGAGGCCTTCGGCGGCCGGCTGCGCGCCGCGGTCTCCGGCTCGGCCGCGCTCGCCCCGGAGATCGGCTACTTCTTCTCCGGCGCCGGTATCCACATCCTGGAGGGCTACGGCCTGACGGAGTCCAGCGCCGCCAGCTTCGTCAACCCCGGCGAGGCCTACCGCACCGGCACGGTCGGCAAGCCGCTGCCCGGCACCGAGGTCCGGATCGCCGAGGACGGCGAGATCCTGCTGCGCGGCCCGGGCATCATGCAGGGCTATCACGGCCTGCCGGACAAGACCGCCGAGGTGCTGGAGGAGGACGGCTGGTTCCACACCGGCGACATCGGCGAGCTGTCCCCTGACGGCTACCTGCGGATCACCGACCGCAAGAAGGACTTGATCAAAACGTCCGGGGGCAAGTACATCGCGCCCGCCGAGGTGGAGGGGCAGTTCAAGGCGGCCTGTCCGTTCGTCTCCAATGTGCTGGTGCACGGCGCCAACCGGAACTTCTGTACCGCGCTGATCGCCCTCGACGAGCCGACGATCATGGGCTGGGCGAAGGAGCACGGCCTGGCGGGGAGGACGTACGCCGAGGTCGTCGCCGCCGACCAGGTCCGCGAGCTGATCGACGGCTATGTCGAGCGGGTCAACGAGGGCCTGCAGCGCTGGCAGCAGATCCGCAAGTTCCGGCTGCTGCCGCGCGATCTGGACATCGAGCACGGCGAGGTGACGCCCAGTCTGAAGGTCAAGCGGCCGGTGGTGGAGCGGGCGTTCAAGGACCTGCTGGAGGAGATGTACGCGGGCGCGCGGGAGGCGTAGCGCCTGCCCTGCTTCGCGCACCGGCCAACTCCCCCGGCGTGTCAGCCGAATTGGACGCCGCGACCTCGCACTTCCGTGACTCGGTGCTTATGCGTGCGCTCGTTCTGTCACCCTGTCGGTGGCGCATCCGGCGCTGTAGCGGAGCTGTTCGGGAGTTGCTCAATGAGGACGACTGCGACGACAACTTCGTCTCCACGGGATGACGGCGTCACGGGGGCGCGTGCGGTGGCGCGCGCGACGACGCCGGATGGGTCCGGCGATTCCGGTGATTCCGGCGGCCTCAATGGCCCCGGCGGCCACGGTGGCGCTGATGGCTGCGTCCCGGGTGCCCGTACCCGGCGGGTCCGGCTTCCCGGGAATCCGCAGGCCGCGGCCGCTGCCCGGCGCTTCGTCCGCGAGTCCTTCGCCCACTGGGCCGCCCAGCGGCTGCCCGGCGCGGAGGGGCTCACCGACCGCCTGGCGGACGAAGCGCTGCTGCTGGTCAGCGAGTTGGTCACCAACGCGGTGGTGCACGCCGGCACCACCGTCGAGCTGCGCTGCCGGCTCGCCCCCGCGGACGGGCCGGACGACGGCGCCGACCCCGATCCCGACCCGGGCCCCGCCCTCGAACCGGACCGCTGCTCCAGTCCCGTCCCCGGCTCCAGTCCCGTCCCCGCCCCCAATCCCGGCCCCAGTCCCGGTCCCGCTCCCGGCCCCAGTCCCGGTCCCGGCCCCGGTCCGGATTCCCTGCCCGGTGTCGTCATCGAGGTCTGTGACCGCCACCCGGCCCGGCCCGTCCGCGCCCGCGCGGAGGGTGCCGCCGCTGACGGCCCCGCCTCCGAAAGCGGTGGCCGCGGGCTGCAACTGATCAGTGCCGTCGCCGAATCGTGGGGCATCACCTACCGCCGCGCCATGAAGGCCGTATGGTTCCGGCTCCCCTTGGACGTCCCCGGCGCCGGTGCCCGTCCGGAGCCCGAGCTTCCGTACGACGACCAGATCGAGATCGTCCACGGCGACCCGCTGGAGCGCACCTCCGATGGCCGGCTGCTCCAGCGCGAACTGCGGGCCGCCGAACTCCTCGCCCCCGTACCGCGCCGCCCCAGCCGTCCGGAGCCCGGCGCCGGCCGGGTCGACAACGGTGCGCTCTCCTTCCTCGCCGAGGCCTCCGACCTGCTCTCCGGTCAGCTCGACGCCGATCAGGTCGCCGCACTCGCCGCGCAGTTGATCGTCCCTCGGATCGCCGACTGGTGCGCGGTATGGCTCCACGACGGGGACGGCGACGGTGGCGGTGGCGGGTCCGGGCCCGGGCGGGGACCGGGGGCGGCCGACGGTCAGGGAGAGCAGCGGCTCGCCCGCGTCTGGCACACCTGCGAGAGCCGGATCGATTCCCTCCGTGCGGCGCTGGAGAAGCAGCCACCGGAGCTGCCGGACGATGCCGCGCCCGGCAGCGCACCGGTCGCGGTCCCGTGGCCATGGCCGCACGAACCCGGCTGTGACGACCTGGGCTGCGCGGACCCCGGCGGTGAACACCTGGCCTGCGGTGACCTGGGTGGAGCGGCGCTGGCCTGCCCCCTGTCCGTCGGCGGCCGTCGGCTCGGCACACTGCTGCTCGGCCGGGGCGGGCTGGCGCGCTTCCCCGACGAGGTGGTCGGGCTGATCGAGGACCTGGGCCGCCGGGTCGCCCGCGCCCTGGCCACCGCCCGCGCCTACCGCCGGCAGGAGCGGATCAGCCAGGTCCTGCAGCGCCGGCTGCTGCCCCGGGGGCGGGCGCGGGTGCCCGGCGTGGAGTCGGCGGTGGTCTACGAGCCGCGCGAGGGCGCCTGGGCGGGTGGCGACTTCTGGGACCTCTTCGACGCGGGGAACGGCCGCTGGTGCTTCGCGCTCGGCGACGTCTGCGGCAGCGGGCCCGAGGCGGCCGCGGTGACCGGCCTGGCCCGGCCGGTGCTGCGGATGCTGGCACGCGACGGCTTCGGCGTCGCGGAGGTCCTCGACCGGCTCAACAAGACCATGGCCCGGGAGGCCGCGGACTCGGTCGCGGCCGTCGCGGCGGCGGTGGCGGCGGCCGGCGCGGGCGCGGAGGCCCCGGTGGAGGTCCGCGAGGAGGGCGAGCAGGCCCGGTTCCTCTCCCTCCTCTACGGCGAGATCGTCCCGTTCCCCGGAGGCTCCGGCGGTGCCCGCTGCACCCTGGCCAGCGCCGGCCACCCGCTGCCGCTCGTCCTGGGCACGGACGGCGCGGTCCGGGTCGTGGCGGCGCCGCAGGTGCTGCTGGGGGTGGTCGAGGACGCCGCCTACGTCAGCGAATCGTTCGAGCTCCGCCCCGGCGAGACCCTGCTGTGCGTCACCGACGGGGTCACCGAGCGCCGCTCCGGCCGCCGGCTCTTCGACGACGAGGACGGTCTGGCCAAGGCCCTCGCGGCCGGCGTCGGCCTGACCGCCAAGGCCCTCGCCGATCACCTCCGCGCCGCCGTCCACGCCTTCGACCCCGCTCCGCCCGACGACGACCTGGCACTCCTCGTGCTCAAGGCGGCGGGCGGCTCCTCGTAGCCGCCCGCGGGCCGGGGAGCGGCGCCGTCCACCGGGCGGAGAGCGGCGCCGTCCACCGGCCGGGAAGCCGGACCGTCACCGCTCCAGCCCGGGCGTCGCTCCTCTGACGGACGTTGTCAGTCCCATGACGGACAATGGATCCCATGCCTTCCGCACTGCCTGATGGTGAGCCGATGCCCGAGGACGGGGCGCTGCCCCGCCATGCGCTGGCGGAGGCGGCCGGGCGGCCTCTCGGCTTCTACCTGCACGTGCCGTACTGCGCGACCCGCTGCGGCTACTGCGACTTCAACACCTACACCGCGAGCGAGCTGCGCGGCTCCGGCGGCGCCCTGGCCTCCCGGGACAACTACGCCGACGCCGTCGTCGAGGAGATCCGCCTGGCCCGCAAGGTGCTGGGCGACGACCCGCGCCCCGTCGAGACGGTCTTCGTCGGCGGCGGTACCCCGACCCTCCTCCCCGCCGCGGACCTGAGCCGCATGCTGGCCGCGATCCGCGACGAATTCGGCCTCGCCCCCGGTGCCGAGATCACCACGGAGGCCAACCCCGAGTCCGTCGGCCCGGCCTACCTGGAGGAGCTGCTCGCCGGCGGTTTCAACCGCGTCTCCTTCGGTATGCAGAGCGCCCGGCAGCACGTCCTGAAGATCCTCGACCGGACGCACACCCCGGGCCGTCCCGAGGCCTGCGTCGCCGAGGCCCGCGCCGCCGGCTTCCGGCACATCAACCTCGACCTGATCTACGGCACCCCCGGCGAGACCGACGACGACTGGCGGGCGTCCCTCGACGCCGCCCTCGGCGCCGGCCCCGACCACATCTCCGCGTACGCCCTGATCGTCGAGGAGGGCACCCAGCTGGCCCGCCGGATCCGCCGTGGCGAGGTCCCGATGACGGATGACGACGTGCACGCCGACCGCTACCTGATCGCCGAGGAGGCCCTCTCCGCGGCCGGCTTCCACTGGTACGAGGTCTCCAACTGGGCCACCACCGAGGCCGCCCGCTGCCGCCACAACGAGCTGTACTGGACCGGCGCCGACTGGTGGGGCGCCGGCCCCGGCGCCCACAGCCACATAGGCGGCGTGCGCTGGTGGAACGTGAAGCACCCGGGTGCCTACGCCCAGGCCCTGGGGGACGGACGGTCGCCGGGCGCGGGCCGCGAGATCCTGGCCGACGAGGACCGCCGCGTGGAGCGCGTCCTGCTGGAGCTGCGGCTGCGCGAGGGCTGCTCCCTGTCCGTGCTGCGCCCGGACGGCCTCGCGGCCTCCCGCAAGGCCCTGGCGGACGGCCTGCTGGAGGCGGGGCCGTACGAGGAGGGGCGGGCCGTTCTGACACTCCGGGGGAGGCTGTTGGCTGACGCGGTGGTGCGGGATCTGGTGGACTAGTACTCGAACGAGAGAAGCGATGCGGGCACGCTGTGCGCCTGTCTACGCTCTTCCATAGGCTGCCGCTAAACGGACGCGGCGGGATGTGGGAGGGCCACGGAGATGACCGCTGTGGATGATCACCGAATGACCCAGTTCTTCCAGAACCTGGAAGTTCCCGATGGCGTCAAGGTGGAGCTTCTCAGGGGGAACATCGTGATGATGGCGACGCCCGACCTCGTGCACAACGAGATCGTCGAGTTGGTCCAGGACCAGATCCCCAGGCGTGCATGGATGCGTCTCCAGACTCAGGACATCACGGTCCCGTTCGAGGCGAGTGAACCCATCCCGGATCTGGTGGTGCTGGCGCGCGAGGCTCGTCCGGAGTCGGGGCCGATCCCGTGCGGGGTGATCACCACGGTCATCGAGGTGGTTTCCAAGACCAGCGTCGACCATGACTACGGAATCAAGCGCTCGATCTACGCCGCGGGCGCGGTGCCCTCCTACCTGATCATCGATCCCATCATGGCCCAGTGCGTCCTGCTCACTCAGCCAGTCGGCGCGGGGGATGAGGCGGACTACCGGACCCAGCAGATCACGAAGTTCGGTGAGCCCCTTCCGCTGCCCCTGCTCGGCAGCGAGCTGGACACCAGTGAGTTCGGGACCTACAAGGGCGTCAGGCCGCACCGCCGACCGTAACGAAATCAATCAACTCCTCCACCCGCCCCAGGAGTTGCGGCTCCAGGTCCTTGTAGGACCGCACGCCCGACAGAATCCGCTGCCACGCCGCCCCCGTGTTCTCCGGCCAGCCCAGTGCCCGGCACACCCCCGTCTTCCAGTCCTGCCCGCGCGGTACGGACGGCCAGGCCGGGATGCCGACCGACGACGGCTTCACCGCCTCCCACACATCGATGTACGGGTGGCCCACGACCAGCACATGCTCACCGGTCACCCCGGCCGCGATCCGGGACTCCTTCGAGCCGGGGACGAGGTGGTCCACCAGCACCCCCAGCCGTGCGTCCGGACCGGGGGAGAAGCCGCGGACGATCGCCGGCAGGTCGTCGATGCCCTCCAGGTACTCCACGACCACGCCCTCGATGCGCAGATCGTCACCCCAGACCCGCTCGACCAGTTCCGCGTCGTGCCGTCCCTCCACGTAGATGCGCCCGGCGCGCGCGACCCGGGCGCGGGCGCCGGGGACGGCGAGGGAGCCGGACGCCGTACGGGCCGGGCCGCTCGGCGCCGCCGGCCGCTGCCGCTGCGGACGTACGAGGGTGACCACCTCGCCCTCCAGCAGGAAGCCGCGGGGCGTCATCGGGAACACCCGGTGTTTGCCGAAGCGGTCCTCCAGGGTGACCGTCGGGCCCTCGGCGGTCTTCTCGCAGCGGATCACGGCGCCGCAGAATCCGCTGGTGACCTCCTCGACGACCAGATCGGGGTCGGCCGGCACCTCGGGGGCGGGCCGCTGCTTCTTCCAGGGAGGCGTGAGGTCGGGGCCGTACTGTCTGCTGCGCATTCGCCAGACGATAGGACAGGCGCGGAGCGAAGGCAGCAGGTCAGGCGGGAGACACGCCGAAGCGGGCGGCCAGCGCGTCCCGCTGCGCGCGGACGAACGCGGCGTCCACCACCGCGCCATGGCCGGGCACGTACCTCGCGTCCTCACCGCCGAGGGCCAGCAGCCGGTCCAGGGCCGCCGGCCACTGCCGCGGCAGCGCGTCCGGGCCGGCCTGCGGTTCGCCGGACTCCTCGACCAGGTCGCCGCAGAAGACGATCTCCGGGGCGCCGTGCCGGCCGGGCACCAGGACGGCCAGGTCGTGCGCGGTGTGGCCGGGACCCACGTTCGCCAGCAGCACCGGGCGGTCACCGAGGTCGACGGTGAGCTGGCCGTGCACGTGGTGGTGCGGGACGACGAGCAGATCGGTGGCCTCCGCGGCGGCGTCCCGGCCGACGCCGTGGCGGATCGCGTCGTGGCGCAGCACGTCCCTGTCACGGCGCAGCAGGTCGCCGAGGCCGGCCGCACCGAACACCGCGACGCCGGCGAAGGCCGCGGTGCCCAGGACATGATCGAAGTGTGGATGGGTGAGCGCGATATGCGTCACGTCCCGCCCCAGCACACCGCGCACCGACCGACGAAGATCCGCGCCGTCACGGATGGTCGCGCCGGTGTCGACGATCATGACGCCGGACGCCCCGGCGATCACCCCGATCGTCTCGTCCCAGCCCGGCATCCGGCGCCTGGCGACGCCTTCAGCGAGCTGTTCCCACCCGGCCTCTTCCCAAGCAGTGCGCATACCGAGACGCTAGCTCCCTCGCGATAGCGTTGCCCGACGGGCCACTCGATCATGCCGATCCTGGCCGCCGATGGCGGCCGTCGGGTGCGCGCTGTGTGCGGCCGGCCTTGCCGTGCCGGTGCTACCCGGCCGTACACTGGCTCAGGGTCTGGCACTCGGCCCGGGTGAGTGCCAGGAGAAACGAGATGGCGGGACGGCCGGACTGGAGGTGCGCGGGATGCTCAGTGAACGCAGGCTGGAAGTGCTGCGCGCCATCGTCCAGGACTACGTCGGGACGGAGGAGCCGGTCGGCTCCAAGGCACTCACGGAGCGCCACCGGCTCGGGGTCTCCCCGGCCACCATCCGCAACGACATGGCCGCGCTGGAGGACGAGGGCTATATCGCCCAGCCGCACACCAGCGCCGGACGGATCCCGACCGACAAGGGCTATCGCCTGTTCGTCGACCGGCTGGCCGGCGTCAAGCCGCTGTCCAGCCCGGAGCGGCGGGCGATCCACAGCTTCCTGGACGGCGCCGTCGACCTGGACGATGTGGTGGGCCGCACGGTCCGGCTGCTGGCGCAGCTGACCCGGCAGGTCGCGGTGGTGCAGTACCCGTCGCTGACCCGGTCCACGGTCCGGCACGTCGAGCTGCTGGCGCTGGCCCCGGCCCGCCTGATGCTCGTACTGATCACGGACACCGGCCGGGTCGAGCAGCGCCTGATCGACTGCCAGGCGCCGTTCGCCGAGGCCTCCCTGGCCGACCTCCGGGCGCGGCTGAACAGCCGGGTCGTGGGGCGGCGCTTCACGGACGTGCCCCAGTTGGTGCAGGATCTTCCGGAGTCCTTCGAACAGGAGGACCGCGGCACGGTCTCGACAGTGCTGTCGGTGTTGCTGGAGACTCTGGTGGAGGAGACCGAAGAGCGGCTGCTGATCGGCGGTACGGCTAATCTCACCCGCTTCGGGCACGATTTCCCCCTGACCATCCGTCCGGTACTGGAGGCCCTTGAGGAGCATGTGGTGCTGCTCAAGCTCCTCGGGGAGGCCAAGGACTCGGGCATGACCGTACGTATCGGGCATGAGAATGCCCACGAAGGCCTGACGTCGACCTCGGTCGTCACGGTCGGTTACGGTTCGGGCGACGAGGCAGTCGCCAAACTCGGCGTGGTCGGACCGACCCGCATGGATTACCCCGGAACGATGGGAGCGGTACGCGCAGTGGCACGTTACGTCGGACAGATCCTGGCGGAGTCGTAAGTGGCCACGGATTACTACGCGGTCCTGGGCGTACGGCGCGATGCCTCGCAGGACGAGATCAAGAAGGCGTTCCGCCGGCTGGCGCGCGAGCTGCACCCGGACGTGAACCCGGACCCCAAGACCCAGGAGCGGTTCAAGGAGATCAACGCCGCTTACGAGGTCCTGTCGGATCCGCAGAAGAAGCAGGTCTACGACCTCGGCGGCGACCCGCTCTCGCAGTCCGGCGGCGCCGGCGGCGGCGCGGGCGGCTTCGGCGCGGGCTTCGGCAACTTCTCCGACATCATGGACGCGTTCTTCGGCACCGCGTCGCAGCGCGGCCCGCGGTCGCGCACCCGCCGCGGCCAGGACGCCATGATCCGGCTCGATGTCGAGCTGAACGAAGCGGCCTTCGGCACGACCAAGGAGATCCAGGTCGACACCGCCGTGGTGTGCACGACCTGCACCGGCGAGGGCGCCGCCCCCGGCACCTCCGCCCAGACCTGCGACATGTGCCGCGGCCGTGGTGAGGTCTCCCAGGTCACCCGGTCCTTCCTCGGCCAGGTCATGACGTCGCGCCCGTGCCCGCAGTGCCAGGGCTTCGGTACGGTCGTGCCGACGCCGTGCCCCGAGTGCGCCGGCGACGGCCGGATCCGCTCCCGCCGGACCCTGACCGTCAAGATCCCGGCCGGTGTCGACAACGGCACCCGCATCCAGCTCGCGGGCGAGGGCGAGGTCGGTCCCGGCGGCGGCCCCGCCGGTGACCTCTACGTCGAGATCCACGAGCTGCCGCATCCGGTCTTCCAGCGGCGCGGCGACGATCTGCACTGCACGGTCACCATCCCGATGACGGCGGCGGCGCTGGGCACGAAGTGCCCGCTGGAGACGCTCGACGGGATGGAGGAGGTCGACGTCCGGCCCGGTACCCAGTCCGGCCAGTCGATCCCGCTGCACCAGCGCGGGGTGACCCACCTGCGCGGCAACGGCCGCGGCGATCTGATCGTCCACGTCGAGGTGCAGACGCCCACCAAGCTCGACCCCGAGCAGGAGGAGCTGCTGCGCCGGCTCGCCAAGCTGCGCGGCGAGGAACGGCCCACGGGCCAGTTCCAGCCGGGGCAGCAGGGCCTGTTCTCGCGCCTGAAGGACGCGTTCAACGGGCGGTAGGCAGGTCCGGCCGGGGGTCCGGGGGTTGCCCCCGGGGAGTACGGCAACGGGCGGTGGTCGGCTGGGTCCGGGGTCCCGCCCCGGTTCGGGGTGGTGCGGTGAGCGTGACACGATGTGCGCATGCCCACCGCACCGACCGATCTCTGCCGTCATCCGATCGTGCAGGCCCCCATGGCCGGCGGCGGCTCAGGCCCCGCGCTGGCCGCCGCCGTCTGTGGCGCCGGCGGCCTCGGCTTCCTCGCCGCCGGCTACAAAACCGCCGACGGCATGTACCAGGAGATCAAACAGCTGCGGTCGCTGACCGACCGGCCCTTCGGCGTCAACCTCTTCATGCCGCAGCCCGACCTGTCCGACAGCTCCGCCGTCGACGTCTACCGCGAGCAGCTCGCCGGCGAGGCCGCCTGGTACGAGACCGAACTCGGCGACACCGACGGGCCCGGCGACGACGGCTACGAGGCCAAGCTCGCGATCCTGCGGGAGGACCCGGTGCCGGTGGTGTCCTTCACCTTCGGCTGCCCCTCACGCGCCGTCCTCGACGCCTTCGCCGAGGTCGGTACGTACACCGTCGTCACCGCCACCACCGTCGCCGAGGCGCAGGCCGCCCAGTGGTCGGGCGCGAACGCGGTCTGTGTGCAGGGCGTGGAGGCCGGCGGCCACCAGGGCACCCACCGCGACGATCCGCACGCGGACGGGACCGGCGCGGGCCTGGGACTGCTGGCGCTGCTCGGCCAGGTCCGCGAGGCGGTGCGGATCCCGGTGATCGCCGCGGGCGGGCTGATGCGCGGGGCACAGATCGCCGCCGTACTGGCCGCCGGGGCGGCCATGGCACAGCTCGGCACCGCCTTCCTCGCCACCCCCGAGTCGGGCGCCAGTCCGCTGCACAAACAGGCGCTCACCAACCCCCTGTTCACTCATACGGAGTTGACCAGAGCGTTCTCCGGACGGCCGGCCCGCGGGCTGGTGAACCGTTTCCTGCGCGAGCACGGCCCGTACGCGCCGGCTGCCTACCCCGCCGTCCACTACCTCACCTCCACCGTGCGCAAGGCCGCCGCCAAGGCGGGCGACCCGCAGGGCATGAACCTCTGGGCGGGCCAGGGGCACCGGCTGGCCCGGGAGCTGCCCGCCGCGCGGCTCGTCGAGGTCCTGGCGGCCGAACTGGACGTGGCACGCGCCGCGTCGGCCCGCCCGGCCACCGGCGGTGCCGCATGACCGCGCCCGTCTTCCTCATCGATACCGATGCGCTCGCGGACGTACGGGCCGGCGGCACCCTGACCCTGGACGGCCCCGAGGGGCGGCACGCGGTGTCGGTGCGCCGGCTGCGGGCCGGCGAGGAGGTCGTGCTGACGGACGGCCGTGGCACCGGCGCCTACGGCACGGTGGCCGCCGTCGAGGGCAAGGACCGGCTCACCGTCACCGTCGCCGAACTCCGAACCGAGGAGCCGCCGAGCCCCGCCATCACCGTGGTCCAGGCACTGCCCAAGGGGGACCGCGGCGAACTGGCCGTCGAGACGATGACCGAGACCGGTGTGGACGCCATCGTGCCCTGGCCGGCGGCGCGTTGCGTCACCCAGTGGAAGGGCGAGCGGGCCGCCAAGTCGCTGGGCAAGTGGCGCGCCACGGCCCGCGAGGCCGGCAAGCAGTCGCGCCGGCTGACCTTCCCCGAGGTCGCCGACCCGCTGACGACCAAGCAGGTGGCGGCGCTGCTCGCGGACGCGGACTTCGCCGCCGTCCTCCACGAGGAGGGCAGCTCCCCGCTCGCTACCGCCGAACTCCCCGCCACCGGCCGGATCGTGCTCGTCGTCGGCCCCGAGGGCGGCGTCTCCCCGGAGGAGCTCGCCGCCTTCGCCGCGGCCGGCGCCGAGCCGTACCGGCTGGGGCCGACGGTCCTCCGCACCTCGACGGCCGGCACCGCGGCAACGGCCCTTCTCCTGGGCCGTACGGGCCGCTGGAACTAGCCCCACAGGCCCGAAAACCAGGTCGGTGACGGAACCGGCCCGGCGCGATGATGCCGGGCCGGTTCCGTCGTCGCGTCAGACGAGCTCGGCGTCCAGCGTGATGTTCTTGACGCCCGCCAGTGCCTGGCTCACCGGGCAGTTCTTCTTGGCGTCCTCGGCCGCCGCCTGGAACTCCTCCTCGGACAGGCCGGGGACGCTGGCCCGGACCGTCAGGGCGATGGCGGTGATGCCCTCGCCCGGCTGGAAGGTGACGTCCGCCTTGGTGTCGAGGGCGGCGACGGTGTAGCCCTTGCCCGCCAGGCCGTGCGAGAAGGCCATGGAGTAGCAGGAGGAGTGCGCGGCGGCGATCAGCTCCTCGGGGCTGGTGACGCCGTTCGGCTGCTCCGCGCGGGCGGGCCAGTTCACGTCGTACGTACCGATGTTGGAGGAGGCGAGGGACACCTGGCCCTTGCCCTCCATGAGGTTGCCTTCCCAGTGGGTCAGAGCGGTGCGCGTGGTTGCCATGGTGCATAACTCCTGGTTGTGGGCGAAAGTGATGAGCGATCAGTGTCAGCTTAGTGATCCTGACGGGGACGGCGTCCTTCGCCGCCGGGTGTGCGCGAGGGGCGCCCGCGCCGTGTGGGGGTGCGGTGGCCGCCCCCGTCAGCCCTGCCCGGTAGCATCCGAGGCCGTGTACGTACCGTGCGTATGACGGATGATCCGGGAGGAGCCACCTGTGGCGGGTGAACCGCAGGCCGACTGCCTGTTCTGCAAGATCGTGGCGGGGGAGGTGCCGGCGACCATCGTCCGGGAGACCGAGACCACCGTCGCGTTCCGCGACATCAACCCCCAGGCGCCGACGCACGTCCTGGTCATCCCCAGGGTGCACTACCCCGACGCGGCGTCCCTGGCCGCCGCCGAACCGCAGGTCATCGCCGACATACTGCGCGAATCCCGCGAGGTCGCCGCCGGGGACGACATCGAGGGCTCGGGCTACCGCGTCATCTTCAACACCGGCGCCGGTGCGGGCCAGACCGTCTTCCACGCCCATCTGCACGTGCTGGGCGGCCGCGGCCTCCAGTGGCCCCCCGGGTAAAGCAGCCGTGTCCGTACGTGAACTGGTCGTCCTCGGCACCGCCAGCCAGGTGCCCACGCGCCACCGCAACCACAACGGCTATCTGCTGCGGTGGGACGGCCAGGGGCTGCTCTTCGACCCCGGCGAGGGCACCCAGCGCCAGATGCTGCGCGCCGGGGTCGCGGCCCACGACCTCGACCGGATCTGCATCACGCACTTCCACGGTGACCACTCGCTCGGCCTGGCCGGGGTGATCCAGCGGATCAACCTGGACCGGGTGCCGCACCCGGTCACCGCCCACTACCCGGCCAGCGGGGAGCGCTTCTTCGAGCGGCTGCGCTACGCCACCGCGTACCGGGAGACCGTCCGGCTGGTCCAGCGGCCGGTCGCGGTCGACGGTGTGCTGGAGCGCTCGAAGGCGTACGTGCTGGAGGCGCACAAGCTCTCCCACCCGGTCGAGTCGTTCGGCTACCGCCTCGTGGAGCCGGACTCCCGGCGGATGCTGCCGGAGCGGCTGGCCGAGCGCGGCATCGGCGGGCCGGACGTCGGCCGCCTCCAGCGGCTCGGCGAGCTGAACGGGGTCACCGTCGACGAGGTGAGCGAGCGGCGCCCCGGCCAGCGCTTCGCCTTCGTCATGGACACCCGGCTGTGCGCCGCGGTGCACACCCTCGCGGAGGGGGCGGACATGCTCGTCATCGAGTCGACGTTCCTCGACGAGGACGTCCGGCTGGCCGAGGACCACGGGCACCTGACCGCGGGGCAGGCGGCGGAGGTGGCGGCCCGGGCGGGCGTGCGGCATCTCGTGCTGACGCACTTCTCGCAGCGCTATGACGACCCCGGGGAGTTCGAACGGCAGGCACGCGCGGCGGGCTTCACCGGCGAACTGACCATCGCCAGGGACCTGCTGCGCGTGCCGGTGCCGAAGCGGCGCTGAGCGGGCCGGGCCGGGCCGGACCTGTCGTCCGGTCCGTCTCCCGGTCCGTCTCCCGGCCCGCCTCCCGGCCTGTCGCCCGGCCTGTCGCCCGGCCCACCCCCCCCGGCCTGCCTCGCGACCCGTCTCCGGCGACTACGGCAGGTAGTACATCGGGTTGGGCAGCTTGAAGGCCCGGCCGCTGGCGCCGCCGTTCAGGTCGCTGTGCTGGTCGCCGAAGTTGGCGACGATGTCGTACCCGAGGGACTCGATGTACTTGCGGGTGCCCGACTTGTACTCGACGGTCGTGCAGGTGGCGCCGCACGGCAGGTAGGCCGGCGGGTTCTCCTTGTTCTTCAGGTAGACGTGCTTGCGGTCGAGCGCGACGTCATAGCCGACGTTCTTGAGGTTGCGCACGCTCCACTCGCGCTGCGACTCCTTGCGGCCGGTGATGAAGAAGACCTCGGCGCCCTTGCTGCGGGCCCAGTTGACGAGCCTGTTCATCCCGAAGACCGGATCCATGTCGGTGCTTTCGAGGTACTTGTCCTGGCTCTCCGGGGTGTAGTGGAAGCCGACCTTGAGCTCGTAGTTGTAGGTGAGCAGGGTCGTGTCGTCCATGTCGAGGACGATGGCGGGACGGGCCTTCCGGCCGTCCTTCCCGCCGCCCTTTCCGTCACCCTTGCCGCCGTCCTTGTCGTGCTTCGCGAGGGCCTTGGACAGGTAGGCGCGGGCCTTGGCCTCGATCCCGCGGACCTGGCGGGCGTAGTTGCTGTCCGCGGACGCGTAGTGCTCGCCGTCGGCCGTCACCGTGTCGCCGTAGTACGCCTTGATCTTGTCCTGCACCTGGGTGAGGTTGGGGATCTCCTTGTCGGTGCGCGGCACGGCGTGGTCGGCGGTGGCCTGGCCGATGCCGAAGACGGCGGTGCCGGCGACAAGGGCGGTGACCGTCGCGGCGCCGATGCGGGCGCGACGGGACAGAGCGGGACGAGACAGGGCGGAACGGGAGTGAACGGGGCGCGGCATGCGCGTCTCCTTGGGGTGGCACGAATGGTCACCGGTAGATGTAGCAGAGGCTCGCCGTTCACTTACGCGCGTAGATTCAACGATTTGATAAAGACTCGCAGGTACCGGGCCGGCCCCCGCCTCCCGGCGGCGGCCCGGCACCGCACTCCTGACGGGGGCCTGCGCCAGGTCGTGCGGCGCGCGTACGGTGAGGCACGGCTCCGTGGCGGTGCGCCACAGTGGTCCCGTACGTGATCTTCGAAGCTCTGCACCTTCGCGGAACTCTGCATCTTCGCGAATCTCTGCATCTCCGCATCTCTGAAAGGGGCTGTTCCGATGGCACAGGAAGTGCGCGGCGTGATCGCGCCGGGGAAGAACGAACCGGTCCGGCTGGAGACGATCCTGGTGCCGGACCCGGGGCCCGGCGAGGCCGTGGTGAAGATCCAGGCGTGCGGGGTGTGCCACACCGACCTGCACTACAAGCAGGGCGGCATCAACGACGCGTTCCCCTTCCTGCTCGGGCACGAGGCGTCCGGTGTGGTGGAGGCGGTCGGCGACGGCGTCACCGATGTCGCCCCCGGCGACTTCGTCATCCTCAACTGGCGTGCGGTGTGCGGCCAGTGCCGGGCCTGTCTGCGCGGCCGCCCCCAGTACTGCTTCGACACCCACAACGCCCGGCAGAAGATGACCCTGACGGACGGCACCGAGCTGAGCCCCGCGCTCGGCATCGGCGCCTTCGCCGACAAGACGCTGGTCGCCGCCGGGCAGTGCACCAAGGTCGACCCGGAGGTGTCGCCCGCGGTGGCCGGGCTGCTGGGCTGCGGGGTGATGGCCGGTATCGGCGCCGCGATCAACACCGGCGGTGTCGGCCGCGGCGACTCGGTCGCGGTGATCGGCTGCGGCGGCGTCGGGGATGCGGCCGTGGTCGGCGCCCGGCTGGCCGGCGCGGCCAGGATCATCGCCGTCGACATCGACGACCGCAAGCTGACGACCGCGCGCACCATGGGCGCCACCCACACCGTCAACTCCCGCAGCACCGACCCGGTCGAAGCGATCCGCGAGCTGACCGGCGGCTTCGGCGCCGATGTCGTCATCGACGCGGTCGGCCGGCCCGAGACGTACCGGCAGGCCTTCTACGCCCGCGACCTGGCCGGGACCGTCGTCCTGGTGGGCGTCCCCACCCCGGAGATGACCCTGGACCTCCCCCTGCTGGACGTCTTCGGCCGCGGCGGCGCCCTCAAGTCCTCCTGGTACGGCGACTGCCTGCCCTCCCGGGACTTCCCGATGCTGATCGACCTCCACCAGCAGGGCCGTATCGACCTGGCCGCCTTCGTCACCGAGACCATCGGGATCGAGGACGTCGAGCAGGCCTTCGCGCGGATGCACGCCGGCGACGTCCTGCGCTCGGTCGTGACGCTCTGATGGCGGCCCGTATCGACCATCTGGTCACGTCCGGCACCTTCTCCCTCGACGGCGGCACCTGGGACGTCGACAACAACGTCTGGATCGTCGGCGACGACGACCAGGCAGTGGTCATCGACGCCGCCCATGACGCCGACGCCATCCAGCGGGCCCTCGGCGGCCGCACTCTGCGCGCGATCCTCTGCACCCACGCGCACAACGACCACATCGACGCCGCCCCCGCGCTGGCCGCCCGTACCGGCGCCCGGATCCACCTGCACCCGGACGACCTGCCGCTGTGGCGGATGACCCACCCCGGCACCGTGCCGGACGCGGCGCTGGCCGACGGTCAGGTGCTGACCATCGCCGGCACGGACCTGCGGGTGCTGCACACGCCCGGCCACGCGCCGGGCGCGGTCTGCCTGTACGCGCCCGAACTGGGCGTGGTCTTCACCGGGGACACGCTCTTCCAGGGCGGGCCCGGTGCCACCGGCCGGTCCTACTCGGACTTCCCGACGATCGTCGGGTCGATCCGGGAGCGGCTGCTGACGCTGCCGCCGGAGACGCGGGTGCTGACCGGGCACGGCGCGGAGACGACCGTGGGGACCGAGGCGGCCCACGCGGACGAGTGGCAGCGGCCGTAGCGTCCGCAGCGGCTCGGGGGAGGGGGCGGGGCGGGGGGTAGAGGAGGACCCTTAGGGGGCGGTCGAACGGATCCCCTAAGGGTCGCGAGGGCCCCCTGCGGGGCCACAACGTGGTGGGGGGTGGCGGTATTCCCGGCTGTGACGGTAATCCCGGCTATTACGCCTCCTCATTCCCGGCTGTTACGCCTCCTCGGCCGCCCGCTCCAGGATGCGGGCGGCCACCGCGGGCGAGTCCACCAGCGGATGCAGCGCCAGCGCCCGCAGTGCCGCGCCGCGCTCCTGGTACACCGCGGCCGCCACCGCCGCCCGCTCCACGGCCTTGACCTGGAGCATCAGCCCCAACTGGTCCTCCCGCAGCGGCGCACAGGGCAGCGGCCGGGCACCACGGGAGGTCACCTCGCACACCGTCTCCACGATCGCGTCCGGATCCAGCTGCGGCACCGTCGTCCCGTTACGGACGTTGAGGATCAGCCGGGTCCCGCTGTCCCGCAGGATGGCGTGCATCAGGGCCAGCGCCACCCGGTCGTAGCCGCCGCCCTCCAGGTCGTGGCTGTCGCGCTGCCAGCCGCCGCCGGCCTCCCGGCTGTGCGCCAGATACGTCTCCTCGCGCTCCAGCCGGGTCCGCTCCCACAGCTTGTACACCGCGTCGGGGCCGCCGGCCGCCGCGGCCCGCTCGAAGAAACCGCGCTGCTGCTGGTCGAGGAACTCACCGCGGGTCTCCGAGGTCTCCCGTACGGAGGCGAGGGTCTCGCGGCGGAAGTAGTAGTAGTGCAGATACTCGTTGGGCAGCGCCCCCAGGGTGCGCAGCCACTCCGCGCCGAACAGCCGGCCCTCCTCGAAGGAGGCCAGCGCGGTGTCGTCGGCCAGCAGGAGCGGCAGCCGCTCGGTGCCGTCCAGCGTCAACGACCGCAGCCAGCCGAGGTGGTTGAGCCCGACGTAGTCGAAGCCGACCCGGCCGCTGTCGAAGGCCGCCGGGTCCGCGCCGGCCGCCCGGGCCGCCCGGCGGGCCAGCCCCACGGGCGAATCGCAGATCCCGATGACGCGGTCGCCCAGCACCTGGGACATCGCCTCGGTGACCATGCCCGCCGGATTGGTGAAGTTGATGACCCAGGCGCCCGGGGCGAGCCGCGCGACCCGCTGGGCGATGTGCCGCGCCACCGGGATCGTCCGCAGGCCGTACAGGACGCCGCCCGCGCCGACCGTCTCCTGGCCGAGCACGCCCTCGGCGAGGGGGATCCGCTCGTCCCGGATCCGGCCGGCCGTACCGCCCACCCGGATCGCCGAGAAGACGAAGTCCGCGCCGGTCAGCGCCTCGTCCAGATCCTTCGCGACCCGTACGGGCACCGGTGCCGGATGCCCCTGGGCCAGCCGCGTCAGCACGGCGGCGATCACCGTCACCCGGCGGGGGTCGGTGTCGTGCAGCACCACCTCCGACACGGGTCCGGCCGGGTCGGCCAGCAGCGCGCGGTAGACCAGCGGTACCCGGAATCCGCCGCCGCCGAGAATCGTCAGCCTCATGGGGCGGAACGTACCGCAGCATCAGGCACACTGGCGGCACGGTGCAGATACGAGAGGGGCGTGCACGGTGAGCAGCCGACGCGATGTCCATCCGCCCGCGGGACCGGCCACGGCGCCACCGGGCCCCGATCCGCTGGCCGCGGTGCGCACCGAAGGCGATCCCCCCACCGACGTGTACCTCACCGGCACGGTCTTCCTGGACATCATCTTCACCGGCCTGGACTCCGCACCGGTCCGCGGCACCGAATCCTGGGCCCGCGGCATGGGCTCCAGCCCCGGCGGGGTCGCCAACATGGCCACCGCGCTGGCCCGGCTCGGGCTGCGCACCTCCCTCGCCGCGGCCTTCGGCGACGACAAGTACGGCGAGTACTGCTGGGAGGCGCTCGAACGGGGCGAGGGCATCGACCTGTCGCTGTCGCGCACCGTCCCCGGCTGGCACTCCCCGGTGACCGTCTCCATGGCGTACGAGGGCGAGCGCACGATGGTCTCGCACGGCCACGAGGCGCCGCCGCCCGACTTCGCCTTCGACGGCGCGCACGCGCCGGGCTGCCCGCCGCCGTCCAGGGCCTGCGTCGCCTCGCTCGTGCCGGGCCGGCGGGAGGGCTGGCTGGGCTGCGCGGCCGGCCGCGGCAGCCGGATCTTCGCGGATGTGGGCTGGGACGACAGCGGCCGCTGGGACCCGGCCGACCTCGCCGAACTCGAACACTGCGAGGCGTTCCTGCCGAACGCCGAGGAGGCGATGCGCTACACCCGTACCGACTGCCCGCGCGCGGCCGCCCGCAGGCTCGCCGACCTGGTCCCGCTCGCCGTCGTCACGCTGGGCCGGGAGGGCGCGTACGCGGTGGACGGCCGGACCGGCGAGACCGCCGAGGCGTCCGCGATCGCCGTGGAGGAGCTGGATCCGACCGGCGCCGGCGATGTCTTCGTCGCCGGATTCGTCACCGGCACCCTGGCCGGCTGGCCGCTCGCCGACCGGCTGTCCTTCGCGGGGCTGAGCGCCGCGCTGTCCGTGCAGGAATTCGGCGGCTCGCTCTCCGCGCCCGGCTGGGCGGAGATCGCCTCCTGGTGGCAGCGGGTACGGGCGTACGGATCGCACGGGGCGGCGGCGGAGGCGGCGGAAGCGGTGGGGACGCCGGGCGCGCTGGGCGCGCTGCGCCGCCGGTACGCGTTCCTGGACGAGGTGCTGCCTCCCGGCGCGGGCACCGGCTCCACCGAGGCGCCCGACACCGCACCCCCGGCCGGACCGTTCCCGCTGGCCCGCGCCGTACCGACCCTCGGCTTCCGCCGCCCGGCCTGAGCGTCCGGTTCCGCCGGCCGGGGCCTGAGCAGCCCGGCCGGGCGGTCCGGCCCGGGCGATCCGGTCCGGGCGGCAGGGGGCGGCACGGGAGGCGGACGCGGCGCAGGTCAGGCCGGGCGCGCGCGGGGCGGGACGGTAATCCGCTCGGGCTTGTCGGTGCCCCGTCGTACTCTTGTAACGCAAGGAGCCGGTGCCGGCAGGCACCTTTCAGGGGCTCCTCGGATGAGCAAAGGATGGGGGTCGAGCAGGCCGACGGGCCGCCCTATGACTCAGACAGCCACGCAACCGCAGGCGCATGCCCAGTTCACCGTGCCGGCCAAGCACCCGATGGTGACGGTCCTCGGGTCCGGAGACTCACTGCTGCGCGTCATCGAGAAAGCCTTCCCGGCGACCGACATCCACGTCCGGGGCAACGAAGTCAGCGCGGTCGGCGACCCCCGGGAAGTCGCCCTCATCCAGCGCCTTTTCGACGAGATGATGCTGGTGCTCCGCACCGGGCAACCGATGACGGAGGACGCGGTGGAACGCTCGATCGCCATGCTGCGCGCGGCGGAGGACGGCGACGGCGCGGTGAGCGAGACGCCCGCCGAGGTGCTCACCCAGAACATCCTCTCCAACCGCGGCCGGACGATCCGGCCCAAGACCCTCAACCAGAAGCGCTACGTCGACGCCATCGACAAGCACACCGTCGTCTTCGGCATCGGCCCGGCCGGCACCGGCAAGACGTATCTGGCCATGGCCAAGGCCGTCCAGGCGCTCCAGGCCAAGCAGGTCAACCGCATCATCCTGACCCGTCCCGCGGTCGAGGCCGGCGAGCGGCTGGGCTTCCTGCCCGGCACCCTCTACGAGAAGATCGACCCGTATCTGCGCCCGCTCTACGACGCGCTGCACGACATGCTCGACCCCGACTCCATCCCGCGCCTGATGGCCGCGGGCACGATCGAGGTCGCGCCGCTCGCGTACATGCGCGGCCGGACGCTCAACGACGCGTTCATCATCCTCGACGAGGCGCAGAACACGAACCCCGAGCAGATGAAGATGTTCCTCACCCGCCTCGGATTCGACTCCAAGATCGTCGTCACCGGTGACGTCACCCAGGTCGACCTCCCGGGCGGCACGAAGAGCGGTCTGCGCCAGGTCCGGGAGATCCTGGAAGGCGTCGACGACGTGCACTTCTCCCTGCTCACCAGCAAGGATGTGGTCCGGCACAAGCTCGTCGGCCGTATCGTCGACGCCTACGAGCAGTACGACAGCCGCAACGGCCGGTGAGCCCGGCCCGTCCGGCCACGCAGCGACGACCACGACGACCCAGACGACCACGACGATCACGACGACCAAGAAGCGAGAAGCAACTCCCCTCATGTCCATCGACGTCAACAACGAGTCCGGCACAGAGGTCGACGAACAGGCGATCCTGGACGTCGCCCGCTACGCCGTCGCCCGGATGCGTATCCACCCGCTCTCCGAGCTGTCCGTCATCGTCGTGGACGCCGAGGCCATGGAGCAGCTGCACATCCAGTGGATGGACCTCCCCGGCCCGACCGATGTGATGTCCTTCCCGATGGACGAGCTGCGTCCGCCGGCCAAGGACGACGAGGAGCCCCCCCAGGGCCTCCTCGGTGACATCGTGCTGTGCCCGGAGGTCGCCAAGAAGCAGGGCGAGGAAGCGCCGACCGGGCACAGCATGGACGAGGAGCTCCAGCTGCTGACCGTCCACGGTGTGCTCCACCTCCTCGGCTACGACCACGAGGAGCCGGGCGAGAAGGCCGAGATGTTCGGACTGCAGGCGGCGATCATCGACGGCTGGCGCGCCGAACGGGGCCTGACCGGCCCCTCCCCGGCCCCCACCGTCACCTGACGGGCCCCGCGATGACCACTCAGCTGATCGCGGTCGCGGTCCTGCTCGTCGTGATCGCCTGGCTCGCCGCCTGTGCGGAGGCCGGGCTGGCCCGTACGACCAGCTTTCGCGCCGAGGAAGCCGTCCGCTCCGGCCGCCGCGGCAGCGCCAGGCTCGCCCAGGTCGCCGCCGACCCCACCCGCTACCTCAACGTCGCGCTGCTGGTGCGGGTCGGCTGCGAGATGGCCGCCGGCGTCCTGGTCACCTACGCCTGCCTGCGCTCCTTCCAGGAGACCTGGCAGGCGCTGACGGTCGCCACCGCCGTGATGGTGCTGGTCTCCTATGTCGCCGTCGGCGTCTCGCCGCGCACGATCGGCCGTCAGCACCCGCTCAACACCGCCACCGCCGCCGCGTACGTCCTGCTCCCGCTGGCCCGCGTCATGGGCCCCGTCCCGCAGCTGCTGATCCTCATCGGCAACGCCCTCACCCCCGGCAAGGGCTTCCGCAAGGGCCCGTTCGCGTCCGAGGCCGAGCTGCGCTCGCTGGTCGACCTGGCGGAGCAGGAGTCGCTGATCGAGGACGAGGAGCGCCGGATGGTGCACTCCGTCTTCGAGCTGGGCGACACCCTCGTCCGCGAGGTGATGGTGCCGCGTACGGACCTGATCTCCGTCGAACGCTTCAAGACCATCCGCCAGGCGCTGACTCTCGCGCTGCGCTCCGGTTTCTCCCGTATCCCGGTGACCGGCGAGAACGAGGACGACGTCGTCGGCGTGGTGTACCTGAAGGACCTCGCCCGCAAGGTCCACATCAGCCGCGACGCCGAGACCGAGCTGGTCTCCACGGCCATGCGGCCGGCCGTCTTCGTCCCCGACACCAAGAACGCCGGTGATCTGCTGCGCGAGATGCAGCAGGACCGCAACCACGTCGCGGTGGTCATCGACGAGTACGGCGGCACCGCCGGCATCGTCACCATCGAGGACATCCTCGAGGAGATCGTCGGCGAGATCACCGACGAGTACGACCGCGAACTGCCACCCGTCGAAGACCTCGGCGACGGCCGCTACCGCGTCACCGCCCGCCTGGACATCGGCGACCTCGGTGAGCTGTACGGCCTGGCCGAGCTCGACGACGAGGACGTCGAGACGGTCGGCGGCCTGCTCGCCAAGCTGCTCGGCCGGGTTCCGATCGCCGGCGCCACCGCCGAGGTCGACCTCTCCGACGACGCGGCCGACCCCGGCCTGAAGGCGCTGCGGCTGACCGCCGAGTCACCGGCCGGCCGCCGCAACAAGATCGTCACGGTGCTGTGCGAGCCGGTGCGGAGCGAGACGGCGGGGGAGGCCCCGGGAGCCTCGGCGTAGCCCGCGGCGCCCGCCCCGCCATCCGCCTCATCCGGCTCATCCGCGGCGGGCCGTCCGCACCGTCCGCAGCCCGGCCGTGACCAGCAGGGCGACCACCGCGACCAGTGCCGCGTCCAGCCCCAGGCCCAGCTTGATGCCACCGAGGGTGGCGTCCGCGAAACCGGCGCCCTCCGACCGCAGTCCGGCGATCCGGGCCGAGGCCACCGCGCTCAGCAGCGGGATGCCGATGGTGATGCCCACCTGCTGGGAACTGGTGATCAGGCCGGTGGCCAGACCCTGCTCCTCGTCCGGGGCCCCGGACGTGGCGGTCACGCCGTACGCGACGATCGCCCACATATGGCCGAAGCAGGCGGGGATCGAGCCGAGCAGGGCCAGCCAGACGCCGGAGCCGGTGCCCAGGCCCAGCAGCGTGGCGGTGAAACCGGCCTGGATCAGCAGCCCGATCAGCAGGGTGCGGCGGGCACCGATCCGGCGGATGACGTTCGGGGCGACCATCCCGGCGATCACCGCGACGATCCCCTGGACGCCGAAGACCAGCCCGGTCTGCGACGCGGACAGCCCCAGCACCTCCTGGAGGTAGAGCGTCAGCAGGAAGACCACGGCGGTCATCATCGAGAAGGTGACCAGCCCCGCCAGATTGCCCCAGGAGACCGTACGGCGGCGCAGCATCGGCAGCGACACCAGCGGCTGCGCGGCCCGCGACTCCACGATCACGAACGCGACCAGCAGCAGCACGCCCGCCACCAGCGCCGCGAGGACGTCCGCGCGGCCGAAGCCCTGCTCGGCCGCGGTCGACAGGGCGTAGATCACCGACAGCAGTCCGCCGGTGACGGTGACCGCGCCGGGGACGTCGATCCGCGGCCGCTGCGGATGCCGGGACTCGGTCAGCAGCGCCGGCGCGGGGAGCAGTACGGCCACCCCCGCCACGGCCAGCAGGCCCATGGTCGAGCGCCAGCCCAGCCCGTCGGTCAGCACGCCGCCCAACACCATGCCGACGGTGAAGCCCGTCGAGAGCAGGGTGCCGCTGATGCCCAGCGCCCGTTCGCGCTGCGGGCCCTCGGCGAAGGTGGTGGTCAGCAGCGACATCCCGGTCGGCACGAGGACCGCGGCGCCCATGCCCTGGAGCACCCGCCCGGCCAGGAACGACGCCGGGTCCCAGGCGAGCGCGGCCAGTACCGAGGCGGCGGTGAACAGCGCCAGCCCGGTCAGGAACAGCTTCCGCCGCCCGAAGAGATCGGCGATCCGCCCGAACAGCAGCAGGAAGCCGCCGGAGGGCAGGGCGAACGCGGTGACCGCCCACTGGAGATCGGCCTGGCCCATGCCCAGGTCCCGGCCCAGTACGGGCAGCGCCACATTCAGGATGGAGAAGTCGAGGGCGACGATGAACTGTGCGGCACAGAGCAGCAGCAGGACGAGCTTGGCGCGCGGGGACATCCGGGCGTCGCCGGGGGCAGGCACAGCGGGTGTTCGGTTACCGGACACCTCTGCCCGCATATCGGGACCACGTGACGTATCGGGACCACGTGACGTGCCGGGACCACGTGACGTATCGGGACCACGTGACGTGAGCGAAGTGGGCGAGGCATCGGCCGGGGCGTCGGTTGAGACGGCATCAGTTGTCGGCATGCAACCGAGCCTGCGGTCCCGGAATAGATGATGGGGAGCGGGCACTTATCGTGGTGTCCGCACCACCAGCCACGCCGACAGGGGGAGACCCGTGGCCTCGAACACCACCGTCGCGCGCGCCTCGCGCCGGCCCCAGGAGAGCCCGGCGCAGCGACGTGAGCGGCTGCGGCGCCAGGATCTCCGCGAGTTCCTGATGAGCCGTCGGGCCCGGGTCACGCCGGCCGAGGCGGGCCTGCCCGACGGCGGCCGCCGCCGTACGCCGGGGCTGCGCCGTGAGGAGGTCGCCGTCCTCGCCGGGGTCGGCGCCTCCTGGTACCAGTGGCTGGAGCAGGGCCGCGACATCACCGTCTCGCCGCAGGTCCTGGACGCGGTCGCCCGGGTGCTGCGGCTCAGCGACGCCGAGCGGCGGCATCTGTACGTCCTGGCCGGGCTGAACCCGCCGCAGCCGCACCTGGAGTACGACCCGGAGTACCTCTGCGAGGGCCTGCACCGACTGATCGACGGCTGGATGCCGTATCCCGCGCACATCATGGACGCCTACTGGAACAGCATCGCCTTCAACGACGCGGCGCGGCTCGTCCTCCGGCACGGCTGCCCCGGGGTCTCCTCCAACTGCCTGATCGCCTTCTTCACCGACCCCGTCTACCGGGCCCGCGCCAAGAGCTGGGAGCGCAACGCCCCGACGGTCGTCGCCCAGTTCCGCGCGGCCTGCTCCGAGCGGCCGTACGACGAGGGCTACCAGGAGCTGGTCCGGGAACTGTCCGCGGTGAGCGAGGACTTCGTACGGCTGTGGGCGCTGCGCGACGTCCAGGAGCGTGGGCAGATCATCAAGGAGCTGGAGCATCCGCTGGTCGGCACCCTGAGTTTCGAGACCACGACGCTGCGGATGCCGGCCCGCCCGGACCTGACCGTGGTGATGCACAACCCGCTGCCGGGCTCGGACACGGCGGCCAGGCTGGCCCGCCTGGTCTCCCCGGAGGGGCGGCGGGAAGGGATGTACCCGGTCGCCGGGTGAGCACCGGCGCCCGGCAGCCCCGTCCCCGCCGTCGTGCGCTGCCGCATATGCTCGCCCGTATGACCGAAGCCGAAGCCGCACCGCTGGACCCCGAAGACCGCAAGCTCATCACGCTCGCACGATCGGCGCGGGCCCGTAACGGCGTGCCCGAGGGCGCCGCCGTACGCGACGAGACCGGCCGCACCTACGTCGCCGGCACCGTTGCCCTGGAGTCGCTCCAGCTCAGCGCGTTGCAGACGGCCGTCGCGATGGCCGTCGCGAGCGGGGCCGCCTCGCTGGAGGCCGCGGCCGTGGTGACCGAGGCCGACCGCGCGAGCGACGCCGACCGCGCGGCGGTACGCGACCTGGGCGGACCGGAGACGCCGGTCCTGGTCGCGGGCCCGGACGCCGCCCTGCGCAGCACCGTCCCGGCGGGCGGCCACGGCGTCTGAGACCTGCGATGGTCGGCGCGGCCCCGGCGATCAGAGAGAATGGGCGCCATGAGCGCTCGTACCGACTCCTCCGCCCCGCACCGCGCCGGCTTCGCCTGTTTCGTCGGCCGCCCCAACGCGGGCAAGTCCACCCTGACGAACGCTCTCGTCGGCACGAAGGTGGCCATCACCTCCAACCGGCCGCAGACCACCCGCCACACCGTGCGCGGCATTGTGCACCGCCCCGACGCGCAGCTGGTCCTCGTGGACACCCCGGGCCTGCACAAGCCGCGCACCCTGCTCGGCGAGCGGCTCAACGACGTCGTCCGGACCACCTGGGCCGAGGTCGACGTCATCGGCTTCTGTCTGCCCGCCGACCAGAAGATCGGCCCCGGCGACCGCTACATCGCCGCCGAACTGGCCGGGATCAAGAAGACGCCCAAGGTCGCCATCGTCACCAAGACCGACCTGGTCGACTCCAAGGCGCTGGCCACCCAGCTGCTCGCCATCGACCAGCTCGGCAAGGAGCTGGGCATCGAGTGGGCGGAGATCATTCCGGTCTCGGCCGTCGGCGACAAGCAGGTGTCGCTCCTCTCCGACCTGCTGGTTCCGCTCCTCCCGGAGGGCCCGACGCTCTATCCGGAGGGCGACCTCACCGATGAGCCCGAGCAGGTCATGGTCGCCGAGCTGATCCGTGAGGCCGCGCTGGAGGGCGTACGCGACGAGCTGCCGCACTCGATCGCGGTGGTCGTCGAGGAGATGCTGCCGCGCGCGGACCGCCCGGCGGACAAGCCGCTCCTCGACATCCACGCCAATGTCTACATCGAGCGCCCCAGCCAGAAGGGCATCATCATCGGCCCCAAGGGCAAGCGCCTGAAGGAGGTCGGCACCAAGTCCCGTAAGCACATCGAGGCGCTTCTCGGCACGCCGGTCTTCCTCGATCTGCACGTCAAGGTCGCCAAGGACTGGCAGCGCGATCCCAAGCAGCTGCGCAAGCTCGGCTTCTGAGGCCTCCGGGGGCTAGGCCCCCTCCCGCATGACCCTGGTGATCAAGGTCCGCTGCTCGTCCGTGAGGCGGGGGTCGGAGCAGTACACCGTGTGCCCGTCGACGGTGATCTGGTAGCTGAAGCCGTCGGGGACGCCGACGGGGGGTTCGCTGTGGCCGTCGGCGACGGCCCGTTCGGCGAGGGCCTGCCACTCCCCGGAGTCCTCGCGGTCCGCGGTGTCGATCTCGGCGCGGCGGTCGATGGCGGCGAAGCCGCCGGTGCGGTGGACGTGAATGTGCATATCGGGCTCCTCCGACGTCGCCGGATGCTCTGCGACGGTCTCCTACCCCGTGTGACCACGGTAGTCGTGCGCGGGGCGGGAGCGCCTCCCGGCCGCCCCCGCCCCGCGCCCGCTCAGGCTCCCTCGGCTACGTGGCCTTGAGGTCGACACCGACCTGGTTCCAGGCCTTCGTCACGGCCGTCAGCTCGTCACCGGAGCCGAAGCGGGCCTGCGCGGCGGCGACGGTGAGCTTGGCGAAGTCGGTGAACTTGGCGTTCTTGGCCAGCTTGCCGCCGGTCAGCACGTCGTACCAGATCTGGCCCGCGCGCTCCCAGGCCTTGCCGCCGAGGTCGCTGGCGAACAGGTAGAAGGCGTGGTTGGGGATGCCGGAATTGATGTGCACCCCGCCGTTGTCGTCCATGGTGTCGACGTAGTCCTCCATGGTGGCGGGCTGCGGGTCCTTGCCGAGGACGTCGTCGTCGTACGCCGTGCCGGGGGCCTTCATGGAGCGCAGCGCCGTGCCCTTGTCGACACCCGGGCCGAGCAGATCGGCGCCGATCAGCCAGTCGGCCTGGTCGGCGGTCTGGCCGAGGGCGTACTGCTTGATCAGCGAGCCGAAGACATCGGACAGCGACTCGTTCAGGGCGCCCGCCTGGTCCTGGTACTCCAGGTTGGCGGTGTACTGGGTGACGCCGTGGGTGAGCTCATGGCCGATGACGTCGACGGGGAGGGTGAAGTCCAGGAAGAGGTCGCCGTCCCCGTCGCCGAAGACCATCCGCTCCCCGTCCCAGAAGGCGTTGTTGTACTTCTCGCCGTAGTGGACGGTGGCATCGAGCGGCAGGCCGGCGCCGTCGATCGACTTCCGGCCGTAGGCCTTGAGGTAGAGCTCGAAGGTGGCGCCGAGGCCGGCGTGCGCGCGGTTGACGGACCCGTCCTGGGAGGGGCCGTCGGACTCGGAGTGCACCTTGGTGCCGGGCAGGGTCTCCTGGTGCTCGGCGTCGTAGATGGTGCGGTTGGGCTTGTCGGCGTCGGTAGCGGCCTCGCCGGGCGTACGGGCTTCCGCGCAGACCTCGCGGCGCCGGGTGCGCCGGAGGTGGTCGTGCTCCAGGGTGCGGCGGGCGGGCTCGTGCCGGGCGGGGTCGTCCGACTCGGCGAGCTTGCTGAGGATGTGCGGCGGGATGATCGTGCAGAACACGGGCGTCGTGGGGGCGCAGGTGTGCTTGGCCGAGGAGTTGAGGTCCATGGAAAAACCGTGGCACTGTGTAGCGCCGCTGTCACTGCTTGCGGGGAAGATTCCTTAATATGTGTGGTTCGTCGCATTTAGCCCGTGACGTCCACCACGGTCCCGCATACTGATACACACCCGCCGCTCAGGACGTACCTCGGCTAGGGTGATCGGCATCATGCGTTTCGGGCTGCTTCTCCTTAGCTGCCGCGGTGAGGGCCTGTAGTCGTCGGCCGACCCCCTCCCCGCGGTGTCCGGTGTTGCGATCGTTCGCGCTGTCGGCCTCCCCCGAGCTCTCACGGAGCAGGGGGGTCCCTCCCCAGCGGACATACGAGGAGCCCCACGCACCATGTCGAACCCGTCGAGCCCCGCAGCCAACGCCGTCGGCCGCCGCACGCCGATCACCAACGCGACGCAGCTCCAGCGGCCCTCCGGCATGCCGGTCCACCGGTACGGCCGCTACGAGGCCGTCGAGATCCCCGACCGCACCTGGCCGGACAACCGCATCACGGCCGCCCCCCGCTGGCTGTCCACCGACCTCCGCGACGGCAACCAGGCGCTGATCGACCCGATGTCCCCGGCCCGTAAGCGCGAGATGTTCGACCTGCTGGTGCGCATGGGCTACAAGGAGATCGAGGTCGGGTTCCCGTCCTCCGGGGAGACCGACTTCGCGTTCGTCCGTTCCATCATCGAAGAGGGCGCGATCCCGGAGGACGTCACCATCTCCGTGCTGACGCAGGCCCGCGAGGAACTCATCGAGCGGACCGTGGAGTCGCTGGTCGGCGCCCACCGTGCGACCGTCCACCTGTACAACGCCACCGCCCCCGTCTTCCGCCGGGTGGTCTTCCGCGGCTCGCGGGACCAGGTCAAGCAGATCGCGGTGGACGGCACCCGGCTGGTGGTGGAGTACGCCGAGAAGATCCTGGGCGACGAGACGGTCTTCGGCTACCAGTACAGCCCCGAGATCTTCACCGACACCGAGCTGGACTTCGCGCTGGAGGTCTGCGAGGGCGTGATGGACGTCTGGCAGCCGGAGGAGGGGCGCGAGATCATCCTCAACCTGCCCGCCACGGTGGAGCGTTCGACGCCGTCCACGCACGCGGACCGCTTCGAGTGGATGAGCCGCAACCTGTCCCGCCGCGAGCACATCTGCCTCTCCGTCCATCCGCACAACGACCGCGGTACGGCGGTGGCGGCGGCCGAGCTGGCCGTCATGGCCGGCGCGGACCGGATCGAGGGCTGTCTGTTCGGCCAGGGCGAGCGCACCGGCAACGTCGACCTGGTGACGCTGGGCATGAACCTCTTCTCCCAGGGCGTCGACCCGCAGATCGACTTCTCGCAGATCGACGAGATCCGCCGCACCAGCGAGTACTGCAACCAGATGGAGATCCACCCGCGCCACCCCTACGCGGGCGATCTGGTCTACACCGCCTTCTCCGGCTCCCACCAGGACGCCATCAAGAAGGGCTTCGACGCCATGGAGGCCGACGCGGCCGCCCAGGGCAGGACCGTCGACGAGATCGCGTGGGCGGTGCCGTACCTGCCCATCGACCCCAAGGACGTCGGCCGCTCCTACGAGGCCGTCATCCGCGTCAACTCGCAGTCCGGCAAGGGCGGTATCGCCTATGTCCTGAAGAACGACCACAAGCTGGACCTGCCGCGCCGGATGCAGATCGAGTTCTCCCGGATCATTCAGGAGAAGACCGACGCCGAGGGCGGCGAGGTCACCCCGGCCGCCATCTGGTCCGTCTTCCAGGACGAGTACCTGCCCAACCCCGGCAACCCGTGGGGCCGGATCCAGGTCAAGAACGGGCAGACCACGACGGACCGGGACGGCGTCGACGCGCTCACGGTCGAGGCGGTCGTCGACGGCCGGGACACTGTCCTGACCGGCTCCGGCAACGGCCCGATCTCCGCGTTCTTCGACGCCCTGCAGGGCATCGGCATCGACGTACGCCTGCTGGACTACCAGGAGCACACGATGAGCGAGGGCGCCTCCGCGCAGGCCGCCTCGTACATCGAGTGCGCGATCGACGGCAAGGTGCTGTGGGGCATCGGCATCGACGCCAACACCACCCGCGCCTCCCTCAAGGCCGTCGTCTCGGCCGTCAACCGCGTGGGCCGCTGAGCCGTCCTATCGCGTCGTGCGCCAGGGGATCCGTCCTTCTCCGGAAGGGCGGATCCCTCTGCGGTATCGGTTGTCCGATACGAGGTGCTGACGCCGCATCAAAGGTGTGGCTAACATCACGTCTCATAGGGCGATGGGGCTGTGGGGGAGTGACGGAGGACTGATGTGGGGCGCAAGATCTGTGTGATGGGCGTGTGCACGTCCTGGCGTACCGTCTCCGACGGCGAGTTCTTCTGCCCGGACTGCGGCGGCGACCGCAACTACCGCCGCCGCAGCGGCCGGCGCCGCCTCACCGTCCTCGGTGTTCCGCTGCTCTCCCGCGGCATCGCCGGCCCCGTCGTGGAATGCTCCGCCTGCCGTGGCCACTTCGGCCTGGACACCCTCGACCACCCCACCACCGTCCGCTTCTCCGCGATGCTCCGGGACGCCGTCCACACCATCACCCTCGCCCTGCTCGCCGCGGGCGGCACCTCCTCCCGGGCGGTCCGGGACGCGGCGGTCGGCGCCGTCCGGGCGGCCGGCTTCGCGGACTGTTCCGAGGAGCAGCTCCTCACCCTCCTCGCCGCGGTCACCGCCGTCACCGCCGAGACCTCGGAGGCCACTGAGGCCACGGAGACCGCCGACACCGCTGAATCCGCCGGCAGCGGCGGCCGGCCCGGCCCCGGCCTCTGCGACACCGCGTTCGCCATAGAGCTCCACGAGTGCCTGGAGCCACTCGCCCCGCACCTCGCCCCCGCGGGCCGTGAATCCCTCCTCCTCCAGGGCGCCCGCATCGCCCTCGCCGACGGCTCCTACACCCCCGCCGAACGCGAGACCCTCGCCACGGTCGGCAGCGCCCTGATGCTCCGCCCCGCCGACACCAGCCGACTGCTGGCGGCGGCCCGTACGCCGTCATAAGCGGCGTACGGGCCGCGGGTCAGGCGGAGGCGGCCCCGCCGCCCGGCTTCAGGTGGATCGGAAGGCTGCTCAGGCCGCCGGAGATGAAGCCGTCATTGGGCCGCAACTCGGCGGCGGGAACGGCCAGTCGGAGGTCGGGGAAGCGGGCGAACAGGGCCGGCAGGGCGATCCGGGCCTCCATACGGGCCAGCGGTGCGCCCAGGCAGTGGTGGACGCCGTGGCCGAAGGCGAGGTGCTCCTGGTGGGGGCGCCGGATGTCGTAGTCGCCGGCGGTGCCGCCGTGGAACTCCGGGTCCCGGCCGGCGGCCGCGTACGCCGGGAGGATCGCGTCGCCCTTGCGGATGACGGGGCCGCCGGGGATCTCGATGTCGTCCACCGCGAAGCGCAGCGGGAGACTGGCGATGCTGGGGGCCCAGCGGAGGGTCTCCTCGATGACGTCGCTCCACGCGACCTGGCCGGAGCGCACCAGCTCCAGCTGCTCGGGGTGGGTGAGCAGGGCGTGTACGGCGTTGCCGATCAGATCGACGGTGGTCTCGTGCCCGGCGCCGAGGACCAGCAGCAGGGTGTCGAGGAGCTCCTGCTCGGTCATCCCGTTGCCCTCGTCGTCGCGGGCGGCGACGAGCAGGCTGGTGAGGTCGTCGGCGGGCGCTTCGCGCTTGCTGCCGACCAGTTGGGAGAGCAGGGCGTGGACGCCGGCGCCGGTGGCCGCGGCCTGTTCCGGGGTGGCGGTGGTGTCCATGATGGCCGCGACCAGCCGGGCCAGTTCGGCCCGCGGCGCGCCCTCGGGGAAGCCGAAGAGCTCGCAGATGACCTGCATGGGGAGGGGGTGCGCGAAGTGCGCGCGGAGGTCGACCGCCTCGCCCGCCGGCCGGCTCGCCAGGTCGTCCAGCAGGGCGTGGGTGATGCGTTCGACGCGCGGCAGCATGGCTTCCGTACGGCGGGCCGTGAACGCCGGCGCGATCAGCTTGCGCAGCCGCCGGTGATCGGGACCGTACGCGGTGAACATGTTGGTGACGCCGACCCACGACTGGATCCAGCTGCTGCGGATGTCCTCGCGCTGCCAGGCCGGCCAGTGGTCCCGGGGGTTCTTGGAGACCCGGTCGTCGGTCAGCAGCTCCTTGAGGAGGGTGTGCTCGTTGACCGACCAGGCCTCGATACCGCCGGGCAGCTCGACCCGCACCACCCGGCCTAGTGCGCGGAGGCGGGCTGCCTCTCCGTGGATGTCGGTTCCGACCGGGTCGATGACGTAGGGCTGCTGCTGTCCCTGTTGTGCCATGGAGTGGCTCCTGCCTGGTCGGGGGTGATGGGGGTGAACCGGGCCGGGAGCGAGGTCAGCGCCCGGTGGAAGGCGCCGTTGCGCCACCGCAGCTCGGAGGCGTCCACGGCGAGTTCGATGTCGGACAGCCAGGCCGTGAGCCGCTCGATCGCGGTGGTGGCGATCAGCAGGGCGTGCCGCTGCACCGGGCAGGCGTGCGGGCCGGCCGCCCACGCCAGGTGCGAGCCGCCGCCCGAGCCGGTCGCGGCCGGCGAGCCGGTGTCGTACTGGCTGTTGCAGGCCGCGTACGACACCATCACCAGCTGGCCTCTGCGCACCCAGGTGCCGTGGAAGAACACGTCACGGACCGGGTAGTGCGCGGAGTAGTTGGTCAGCGGCGGGTCGTTCCACAGCACCTCGTTGATCGCGTCCTGCGCGGTGAGCGCACCGCCGGAGAGGGTGTTGTAGTAGCGGTCGTCGGACAGCATCCGGGAGAGCGCGTTGCCGATGAGGTTGGCGAGCGGTTCGTTGCCGGCGCCCATCGTGAGGATGATCTGGTGGACCACTTCCTCGTCGCTCAGCCCGTTGGGGTGGTCCATGTACCACGAGGTCAGGTCGGCGCCCCGCTCGGCCTTCTTCGAGCCGACCAGCTCCATGATGTAGTTGGTGTACGCCTCGTTGGCGGCGGCCGCCTCCTCGGGGGAGTTGCCCTCCAGCATGCCGGCGAGGGCCGCGACCAGCCGTTCGCTGTAGGAATCGGGCATCCCGAAGAGGTTGTTGAACATCAGCAGCGGGAGAAGCCGCGCGTACTCCCCGATCAGCTCGGCCTCGCCCCGGGCGCCGAACCGCTGGATCAGGCTGTCCGCGGCGTGGTGCACCCGCGCGCGCAGCTCATGCGGTTCGACCAGCTTGAAGCTGTCGACGATGACGTCCCGGTAGCGGTCGTGCGCCGGACCGTCGTTGAAGAAGACGTTGGGGCGCCACCCCAGCATCGGCATGACCGGTGAGTCCTCGGGGACCGTCGCCATCCACTCCCGGGAGTCCTTCGACCAGGTGCTGTCGTCGTGCAGCAGGTCGAGCGCCGCGCGGTAGTCGGTGACCAGCATCGCGGTCACGTCCGGCGCGATCTCGACGGGCGCCAGCGCGCCGTACTGCCGCAGCTGCGCGTAGATACGGTGCGGATCGGCGGCGAACTCCGGTCCGTAGAGCTTCACCAGCGGCTGCGCTTCGGGCGGGGCGGCCTGCGGATGCCCCGTCATGGGCTGCTGCTGGTACGGGTGCCCCATGGACTGCTGATGCTCCATGGACTGCTGAGGCGCCGCGGCCCACTGCTGTTGCTGCTGCCACTGTTGCTGCTGTTGCCACTGCTGTGACGGTGACGGTGACTGTGGCTCGTGCTCTTGCGGGTGCGGTTGCTGCTGCGGTGCGGCGTGTGCCGGGCAGCCCGGTGGCGGTGCGGCGGCTCCCGGCTGGTGCGGGGAAGTCACGGGTTCGGGGTCTCCTCGGGGGTATGGGCCAGCACGTGCCCGACGAGCGCGATCAGCGCGTCGACGGACTGGTCCCGGTCACGGGCGTCGCACATGACCAGCGGTGTGTCCGGGTGCAGGTCGAGCGCCTCGCGGAGCTTCTCGACGCTGTACTCGGGCGCGTCGGGGAAGGTGTTGACCGCCACCGCGTAGCGCAGTCCGGCTTCCCCGATGATGTCCATCACCTCGAAGGAGTCCGCCAGCCGGCGGGTGTCCGCGAGGACCAGGGCGCCCAGCGCGCCCCGGGCGATGTCCTGCCACAGGGGACGGAACCGTTTCTGCCCGGGCGTGCCGAACAGGTAGAGCACCAGGTTCCCGGGCAGGGTCAGCCGCCCGAAGTCGATGGCGACGGTGGTGGTGGTCTTCTCCCGTACCCCGGCGAGATCGTCGACGGCCGCGCCGGTCTGGGTCATGACCTCTTCGGTGTGCAGCGGCGGGGTCTCGGACATCGCCCGGATGAGCGTGGTCTTGCCCACCCCGAACGGCCCTGCGACCAGCAGCTTCACCAGCGTCTGGTCCTCGCCGGCGAGGTACATGCTGCCCGTACCGCTACCGGTACCGGTACTAGGACTTGAGAGAGCGGAGTCCATCGAGAACCCTCTCCAGGATCTGTCGGTCGAATTGCTCGGCTTCGGGGATGGGGGCACGGGCGTACAGCCACCCGGCGTCGACGAGGTCCGCGACCAGCACCTTCACCACACTGACGGGCAGCTGAAGGTAGGCGGCGACCTCGGCCAGAGACAGCGCCCCGGGCTGCAACAGCTCCAGGATGCGGTGCTCCTCCGGGCGTACGTCACTGGTGATCGGCATGCCCGCGCTGTGCAGCAGGGTGAGCCGGTCCAACGTGTTACGGCTGGGCTGGGCGCGTCCGCCGGTCGCCAGATAGGCCGGTACGAGGCGCCGCCCGCTGCTCTGGCGCGGTGTCATGCCGGGTTACCGAGGTCCCGGGCCGGGCTGTTCATGACCTTGCTGCCCAGCGTCGTCACCTGGATCTGCATATGGTGTGCGACGACTCCCATGTTCACCTCCGGGTCGGCGAAGACGGCCAGGCAGGTGTTCTCACCGGCCGGTATCGCGAAGACGAAGCCCTCTTCGGACTCGATGACGGTCTGCCGCAGCCGGGTGTCGCTCTTCCCGGCGAACGCGGCGGTGACGGCGCGCCCGGCCCCCTGGAGCGCGGACATCATCGCGGCGACCCCCTCCGCGGACTCGCGGGTCAGGCCCGGCGAGGCGCCCTCGATGAATCCGTCACCGGAGATCACGGCTGCGTGGGTAACATGCGGCAACTCCAAAAGGGGCGCCAGCACCCAGGACTTGTCCTCGGTGACACGGCGGCGGGTAGGGCTGTTCATGGTTGGGCGTTCCCTTCCGGACTGCGAGGGGGATCTGACTGAGCTGCTGCCCGGCCGGATTCGGTACCGCGCTGGAGCGCGGCCCAGCGGGATCCGGTCTCCTCCGGGGAGCGCGGGGGAAGCGGTGCGGAGCGCGGGGCGCTCTCGGCGGGCTCGGGGAGTTCGGAGTGCGCGGAGAGTTCGGAATGTGCGGAGAGGCCGGAGTGCCCGGAGAGCTCGGAAAGCTCGGAGACGGGCTTACGGCGGCGCCGGCGCGGGAGTTCCCCCTCGGCCGGTGCGGCGGGCGCGGGCGCGTCCGCAACGGGCGGTGCGGACTGCGCGGGCTGCGCGTGCCGCGGGGGTGCCGTGGGCTGCGCGGCCTGTGAGTGCGGTGAGGACTGCGTGGGCTGAGCGGGCTGCGTGGGCGAATGCAGGTTCAAGGTCGTACTCGATGTCTGGCTCGAGGCCTGGCCGGTGGCCGCACCGCCCGCCGCCCCCGTGGGCAGTACGGAGGCGGAACGATCCGGCAGTCCGGAACGGTGCGGCAGCGGAGCCATCACGGACATGGGCTGGGCGGTCTCGTCGAGGACGGTGAGCAGCGGATCACCCGGGACGTACACCACGGCCCGCACCCCGCCGTACGGCGACGACTCGACATGCACCCCGAAGCCGTACTGGCGCACCAGCTGGCCGGCCGCCGCGAAGCCGGACCGCGGCGGATCCCCGAGCTGCGTCAGCAGCAGATCGGATTCGCCCGACAGCAGCTCCATCGCCGCCTTGATCTCGTCACCGTGCATCCCGACGCCGTAGTCGTCGATGATCACCGACGCACCCCGGTTGCCCTGCTGGAGGGTGACCGTGACCGGCAGCTCCCGGTGCGAGTGGTGCAGCGCGTTGGCCAGCAGCTCGGTGACCGTGATCGCGACCGGCTCGACGGCCCGCGCGACCACCGCGATCGGGTCCCGCAGCTGATTGCTGATGCGTACCCGCTCATACCCGCGCAGCCGCGACGAGGCCCCCACGACCAGTTCGGCGAGGTACGAGTCCTCCCGGGTCAGCCCCGGCCACGCCCCGCACACCACACCCGTGGCCTGCACACGCCGCAGCGCCTGCTCGTTGAGGAAGTCCGCCTCCAGCAGATCCTGCGCGACACCGGGGTCGTCGTGGCGGTGCTGCATCTCCTGGAGCGCCGTCTGAAGCCGGTAGAGGAGCGCCTGGATCGTGGTCGTCGCCCCCCGCAGCGTGGACTGCGCCGCCGCGTCCACCCGGGCCCGCTCCTTGGTGACGGCCTCGCGGACCTGGTCCAGTACGGCCTGGAGCGCCTGGTCCGTCTCCGTCCCGGCGAACCGGGAGTCCTTCAGCCCCCGTACGGGCACATGCGGGTGGGCGAGCGCGGTGGCGAGGTCGGGCAGCCGGGCCTCGGCGAGGTGCTGGATCTCGGCCTCGGTGGCGCGCAGCCGGGCCGTCAGCTCCGTATTGCTGTGGAGCGTGGCGCTGTTCTGTTCCTCAGCGGAGGTCAGGCGCGCTCTCAGGGCCTTGCGCTGTCCGCTCGCCCGGATCTGGAGCGCCGCCAGGACCACGGCGGCGGCCGTACCTGCGCTGAGGCACCACAACAGCGCCTCCGGTATGGATGTCATCGAGATCCTTATATGGGGGTACTGACGGTACTGACGCGGGGCGGCCGGCCATCACGCCGTCGTGCTGCCGATTCTCACGGGATGCTACCGGGGAGTTGACGTGCCGTGAGGGGCCTTCCCGGGACCCGGCTGAGAAGTGCGGAAGCTCACGCTCCGCCCACGATGCCCGGACCATAACGCGATACGGCCCCGTCATCCAGCGGAGATGACGGGGCCGTGCGCGTGCGCTCTGTGTACCCTCGGTGAAGCCCGGTCAGGCGCCCGGAAACCGTTCGTTCTTGACGGCGTCTACGAAAACGGACCAGGCGGTGGCCTGGAACGCGATTGCGGGGCCATGCGGATTCTTGCTGTCTCGGACGGGGACGAGGCCGGGGAACTGGTCGGCGATCTCGACGCAGCTGCCGCCGTTGGTGTCGCTGTAGCTGCTCTTGCGCCACTCAGCGTTGCTCAGGTCGTACTCGCGCATCGTCTGTAGTCCTCCGCCGCCGATTCGATCAGGGCCAGGGACGCCTCCGGCGACAGCGCGGCGGCCCTAGCCAGATCGTAACCCTCCTGTACGTGCTTCACTACGGCCGGATCGTCCAGCAAATTCCCTGAATACACGCCTTCTGTATAGGCAGTTGGCGGGGCGTCCTCGAACTCCATGAGCGTCACCATCTTTCCGATGACCGAAAACGCGCCCGCCGCGAACGGGAGTACCTGCACCAGGATTTTCCGCTCGCGCATGAGCCGTGTGATGTGCTCCAGCTGATCGGCCATGGCGGCTGGACCGCCTACCGGCACTCGCAGCACTGCCTCATGCAGAATGGCCCAGTATGTGGGCCGTGCGGCCTCCTTGAGGATGGCCGCCCGGTCGAGCCTGGCCCGAACCTTCTCCTCGATGTACTCGTCCGTCGCGAGTGGATTGCCCGCGAGCAGGAGTGCTCGCGCGTACGACGGCGTTTGCAGCAGCCCAGGCACGATCATCGATTCGAAGTCGCAGATCTTTGTCGCCAGCCGCTCCAGATCCGCCGCTGCCGCGAAGTAACGCGGATACCGCTTGTCGTCGATCAGCTCGCGCCAGGCCCGCTCGAAATAGCTGTCGGTGTGGAGCACCTCGTCGATCTGGATCGCCACGTCCAGCTGTGGCCTGCGGAGCGCCTTCTCGAACTGGCCGATGTAGCTGCCGGAGACGAATACCCGCCGCCCCAGCGCGTCCTGAGTGAGACCGGCTCCCTCTCTTCGCCGCTTGAGTTCTGCGCCCCAGAACTCCCAGGCGGCCCGTCGCGAAGTGTCGGCCATCGGCCTTGCCCCCTTGCGCTGTACAGCGGTTGTGACCCTGCTCTCACGTGCTTCCGCGCAGCTTAGTTCCGTAGCGTCACGGTCCGTGCGCGAACCGTGAAAGCGCTCAGTCGGCTCCGGCCATGGGCGAGAATGGGCGCCATGAGTCTGTTCCGCGACGACGGCATCGTGCTGCGCACCCAGAAACTGGGCGAGGCGGACCGGATCATCACGCTGCTCACCCGGGGGCACGGCCGGGTGCGGGCGGTGGCCCGGGGGGTGCGGCGTACGAAGTCGAAGTTCGGGGCGCGGCTGGAGCCTTTCTCCCACGTCGACGTGCAGTTCTACGCGCGCGGGAGCGAACTCGTCGGGCGCGGGCTGCCGCTGTGTACGCAGAGCGAGACGATCGCCGCGTACGGTGGCGGAATCGTCACCGACTACGCCCGCTACACGGCCGGTACGGCCATGCTGGAGACCGCCGAGCGGTTCACCGATCACGAGGGCGAGCCCGCGGTGCAGCAGTACCTGCTGCTGGTGGGCGGGCTGCGGACGCTGGCCCGCGGTGAGCACGCCCCGCACCTCGTCCTGGACGCCTTCCTGCTGCGCTCGCTCGCCGTGAACGGCTACGCGCCGAGTTTCGACGGCTGTGCGCGCTGCGGGCTGCCCGGCCCCAACCGGTTCTTCTCGGTCGCGTCGGGCGGGGTGGTCTGCGGCGACTGCCGGGTGCCCGGGAGCGTCGTACCCTCCTCGGAGGCCATCGGGCTCCTGAGCGCGCTGCTGACCGGCGACTGGGAGACCGCGGACGCCTGCGAGCCCCGCCATGCCCGGGAGGGCAGCGGGCTGGTCACGGCGTATCTGCACTGGCATCTGGAGCGGGGCCTGCGCTCTCTCCGGTACGTAGAGCAGTAGAGCAAGAGAAATATCAAGACCCTCACAGCCGACGCATAGGAGAAGTGGGCCGCATGGCACGACGCGGGATTCTGGGCCGTCATCGACGCGAGTACGTCACGCCCGAGCCGCATCCTTCCGGCGCGCGGCCGCCGAAGATCCCCGGGGAGCTCGTCCCGAACCATGTGGCCGTCGTGATGGACGGCAACGGGCGGTGGGCCAAGCAGCGCGGGCTGCCGCGTACCGAGGGGCACAAGGTCGGTGAGGGCGTCGTCCTGGACGTCCTCAAGGGCTGCCTCGAGATGGGCGTCAAGAACCTTTCGCTCTACGCCTTCTCGACCGAGAACTGGAAGCGGTCACCCGAAGAGGTCCGCTTCCTGATGAACTTCAACCGTGATGTGATCCGGCGGCGGCGTGACGAAATGGACGCGCTGGGTATTCGTATCCGGTGGGTCGGGCGGATGCCGAAGCTGTGGAAGTCCGTGGTCCAGGAGCTCCAGGTCGCCCAGGAGCAGACCAAGAACAATGACGCGATGACGCTGTATTTCTGCGTCAATTACGGCGGGCGGGCCGAGATCGCGGATGCCGCGGCGGCTATCGCGGCGGATGTGCGGGCCGGGAAGCTGGACCCGTCCAAGGTCAACGAGAAGACCGTCGCGAAGTACATGTACTACCCGGACATGCCGGATGTGGACCTTTTCGTCCGGCCGTCCGGTGAGCAGCGGACCTCGAATTACCTGATCTGGCAGAGCGCGTACGCCGAGATGGTCTTCCAGGACATTCTCTGGCCGGATTTCGACCGCCGGAATCTGTGGGACGCCTGCCTGGAGTACGCGAAGCGGGACCGCCGGTTCGGCGCCGCGCCGGAGCCGGACGGCCGGCCGGCCACGTAACACGGAGTCGCACACACGCGAACGGGCCGCCCCAGTAGGTGCTGGGGCGGCCCGTTCCCGTTGTCACTACTTGTCGTCGGCGGTCTGTTCCGCACAGGCTCCGCACGTACCGAAGATCTCGATCGTGTGGGCGACGTCCCGGAAGCCGTGCTCGGCGGCGATCTGGTCGGCCCACTTCTCCACCGCGGGGCCCTCGACCTCGACGGCCTTGCCGCAGGTCCGGCACACCAGGTGGTGGTGATGGTCGTCGGTGCTGCACCGGCGGTAGACCGCCTCGCCGTCGCTGGTGCGCAGCACATCGACCTCGCCGGCGTCCGCCAGCGACTGCAGCGTCCGGTAGACGGTGGTCAGCCCGACCGAGTCGCCCCGGTGCTTGAGCATGTCGTGCAGCTCCTGCGCACTGCGGAACTCGTTCACCTCGTCGAGTGCGGCGGACACCGCGGTCCGCTGCCGCGTCGACCGGCCGCGTACCGGAGATCCCGCGCTCGTCGCCACCGTTGCCTCCCTAGGACGTCAGGATTCTTCCCCCTGCACATGCGTCCCGCCATTGTGCCAGGTGATGACCGGCGGGCCGGTGGGGCGCTTACACGTATGTCCCCCGGCTGCCGTCATCCGGCCGGCTGCCGTCGTCATCCGGCCACGCTCACATCGTCCGCCGTGGTGCGGCCACCGGGTACCTCCAGGGTGCACCCCTGACCGGGCTGCGCGGCGGCTCTGGCGCGTCTTTTCGCCAGCGGTGCGGCGAGCGCGGTGAAGGCGATGAACAGGCCGATGGCGAAGAGGACGATCGTGGCGCCGGACGGGACGTCCACGTAGTAGGAGGTGGCGGTGCCCGTCAGGGTGACCGCGATGCCGATCGCGACGGCCACCGTGAACGTGGTGGCGAAGCTGCGGCTGATCTGCTGGGCGGCCGCGACCGGGATCACCATCAGGGCGCTGACCAGCAGCAGACCGACGACCCGCATGGCGACGGTGACGGTGACCGCGGCGGTGACCGCGACCAGGAGGTTGAGCAGGCGGACCGGCAGGCCGGTGACCCGGGCGAAGCCCTCGTCCTGGCAGACCGCGAACAGCTGGCGGCGCAGCCCGATCGTGATCGCCAGGACCAGGGCGGCGAGCACGTAGATCGTGGTCATGTCCTCCGGCGAGACGGTGGTGATCGAGCCGAAGAGGTACGTGCCGAGGTTGGCGTTGGAGCCGGCGTCGGAGAGGTTCATGAGCATCACGCCGCCTGCCATACCGCCGTAGAACAGCATGGCCAGCGCGAGGTCGCCGCGGGTCTTGCCGTACCAGCGGATCAGCTCCATGATCACGGAACCGGCGATGGCGACCGCGGTGGCGGCCCAGACCGGGCTCTGGTTGAGGAGGAAGCCGAGGCCGACGCCGGTGAGGGCGATATGGCCGATGCCGTCGCCCATCAGGGCCTGGCGGCGCTGGACGAGATAGATGCCGATGGCGGGGGCGGTGATGCCGACGATCAGGGCGGCGATCAGTGCCCGCTGCATAAAGGCGTAGTTGAGAATTTCCATGATGGTGGGCCTCTATGAGGTGGGCTATGAGGTCGACTGTGAGGTCGGCACTAGGTCAGCAGGCCGGTGCGGAGCGGCTCCGCGTCGGCGTCGGCGTGCGGGTGTACGTGGTCGTGGCCGGGGAGGGCGTGCTGGCCCACGGCCTCGGGCGGCGGGCCGTCGTGGACGACGCAGCCGTCGCGCAGCACCACCGCGCGGTCGATCAGCGGCTCCAGCGGGCCCAGCTCGTGCAGCACGAGCAGGACGGTGGTGCCCCGGGCGACCTGCTCGCGCAGGGCGCCGGCGAGCACCTCCTGGCTGGCCAGGTCGACGCCCGCCATCGGCTCGTCCATGATCAGCAGCTCCGGCTCGCCGGCCAGCGCCCGGGCTATCAGCACCCGTTGGTGCTGGCCACCGGAGAGCGCGTTGACGGAGTCCTTGGCGCGGTCGGCCATCCCGACCAGCTCCAGGGCGTGGTGCACCGCGGCCCGGTCGGCCTTGCGCAGGATGCCCAGCTTCGTACGGGCCAGCCGGCCGGCGGTGACGACCTCGCGGACGGTGGCGGGGACCCCGCCGGCCGCGGTGGTGCGCTGCGGGACGTACCCGATCCGGGCCCAGTCCCGGAAGCGGCGGAACTCCGTACCGAACAGGGACAGCGCACCACCGGTGAGCGGGACCTGGCCGATCAGCGAGCGTACGGCGGTGGACTTGCCGGAGCCGTTGGCGCCGAGCAGCGCGACCACTTCGCCGCTGTGCACGGTGAGGTCGACACCGCGCAGCACGGGGCGGGCGCCCAGCGACGCGTTGGCGCCGCGCAGGTCGACGACGGGCTGGGGGACCGGCTCGGGGAGCGGCTGCTTCATGGACTCCATGGGCGCCATGGGGACCTCCTTCATGTGCAGCGGGTGCGCGGTGGTCACTTGCCGCCGAGCGCCTTCTGCAGCGCGGCGAGGTTGGCGCGCTGGACGCCGAAGTAGTCCCGGCCGCGGGACTTGTCGTTGATTCCCTCGATCGGGTCGAGAACGTCGGTCTTCAGACCGAGGTCGCCGGCCAGGGTCTTGGCGGTGGCCGGGTTGGCGATCGTCTCGAAGAAGACCGTGGAGACGTGGTGCTTCTTCGCGAGGGTGTGCAGTTCCTTGATGCGCTTGCCGCTCTGGTCGGAGGCCTCCGGGTCGAGGCCGCTGATGGCCTCCTCGGTGAGGCCGTAGCGCTCGGCGAGGTAGCCGAAGGCGGCGTGGGTGGTGATGAAGGTGTCCGAGGCGCGGTTCTTCAGGCCGTCCTGGAACTCCTTGTTCAGCCCGTTCAGCTTCTTCACCAGGGCGTCGGTGTTCTTCTGGTAGTCGGCCTTGTGCTCCGGGTCCGCCTCGGCGAGGGTCTTGTTGACGCCCTTGGCGACCTCGGCGTACTTGACCGGGTCGAGCCAGACGTGCGGGTCGTTGCCGCCCTCGGCCTCGGAGTGGGAGTGGCCCTCGTGGCCGTCCTCCTGCCCGTCCTTGTGTTCGCCGCCGTGCTCGTCCCCGTGCTCGTCCCCATGGGCGTGCTCGTCCCCGTGGGCGTGGTCGTGGCCGCCGACCTCGGTGCCGTGCTTCTCCAGGGAGGTCAGTGCGGCGGCGTCGGCGACGTGCTTGACGCCGGACTGCTTGACCGCGTCGTCCACGGCCGACTGCAGGCCCTTGAGGTAGACGATCGCGCCGGACTCGCTGAGCCGGGCGGTCTGCTTGGGGGTGAGCTCCAGGTCATGGGGCTCGACGCCGGGCCTGGTGAGGTTGGTCACCTCGACATGCTCCCCGCCGATCTGCTCGGCGAGGAATTCCATGGGGTAGAAGGACGCGGTCACCTTCAGCTTGCCGTCGGCCGCACGCCCGGTCGCGGAGGGGGAGCAGGCGGAGAGGGCCAGGAGCCCCAGCACCGAGGTGCCGGCGAGGGCGGCGACGGAGAGGTGACGGCGTATGTTCATGACAGTCATTTTCAACAAAGTTGGAAACGATTGTCAATAAATCGGATCGTCATGTGAGCGGGGCGACAGTGGGGTGCGTCAGCGGTCCGGGTCCGATGCGGTCGGCCGAACTGTGATCATGGTCAATGACCTGGTTCTGATTCGGCCAGCGGCCCGGAACCGATTTGGCCCGGGGGGTACGGCCGCCGGTACCCTGAACTATTCGCCCATCCGTCTCCCGACCACCACCCCTCATGGAGGCGCAGGGCGCCGCCCTATCCATCGTTCGTCGTCGTATGAAGAGAGCACCGTGGCCGCCGACAAGATCGATACCATCGTCAGCCTGAGCAAGCGCCGTGGCTTCGTCTATCCCTGCAGTGAGATCTACGGCGGCTCCCGTGCTGCCTGGGACTACGGTCCGCTGGGCGTCGAGCTCAAGGAGAACATCAAGCGCCAGTGGTGGCGCGCCATGGTCACCTCCCGCGAGGACGTCGTCGGTATCGACTCGTCGGTGATCCTGGCCCCCGAGGTGTGGCAGGCGTCCGGCCACGTCGCCACGTTCACCGACCCGCTCACCGAGTGCACCTCCTGCCACAAGCGCTACCGCGCCGACCACCTGGAGGAGGCGTACGAGGCCAAGCACGGCAAGCTCCCCGAGAACGGCCTCGCCGACATCAACTGCCCGCACTGCGGCAACAAGGGCGGCTTCACCGAGCCCAAGCAGTTCTCCGGTCTGCTCTCCACCCACCTCGGCCCGTCCCAGGACACCGCCTCGATCGCCTACCTGCGGCCCGAGACCGCGCAGGGCATCTTCACCAACTTCGCCCAGGTGCAGCAGACTTCGCGCAAGAAGCCGCCGTTCGGTATCGCGCAGATGGGCAAGTCCTTCCGGAACGAGATCACTCCGGGCAACTTCATCTTCCGTACCCGCGAGTTCGAGCAGATGGAGATGGAGTTCTTCGTCAAGCCGGGCGAGGACGAGCAGTGGCACGAGTACTGGATGGAGCAGCGCTGGAACTGGTACCGCGACCTCGGTCTCCGCGAGGAGAACATCCGCTGGTACGAGCACCCGAAGGAGAAGCTGTCCCACTACGCCAAGCGCACGGCTGACATCGAGTACCGCTTCAACTTCGGCGGCACCGAGTTCAGCGAGCTGGAGGGCGTCGCCAACCGCACCGACTACGACCTGGGCGCGCACTCCAAGGCGTCCGGCCAGGACCTCTCCTACTTCGACCAGGAAGCCGGCGAGCGCTGGACCCCGTACGTCATCGAGCCCGCGGCCGGTGTGAACCGCGCGATGCTCGCCTTCATGCTCGACGCGTACGTCGAGGACGAGGCGCCCAACGCCAAGGGCAAGATGGAGAAGCGCACGGTCATGCGGCTCGACCCGCGCCTGGCGCCGGTCAAGGTCGCGGTGCTGCCACTGTCGCGCAACCCGCAGCTCTCCCCGAAGGCCAAGGGCCTCGCGGCCGACCTGCGGAAGAACTGGAACATCGAGTTCGACGACGCGGGCGCCATCGGCCGCCGCTACCGCCGCCAGGACGAGATCGGCACGCCGTTCTGCGTCACGGTCGACTTCGACACCCTCGACGACAACGCGGTCACCGTGCGCGAGCGCGACACGATGAAGCAGGAGCGGGTGTCCCTGGACCAGATCGAGGCATACCTGGGCGTCCGCCTGCTGGGCTGCTGACCAGGACGTGGTGATTGGGGCCGGTTCCCGTCGGGGGGCCGGCCCCAGCGTTGCGTGGAGGCGCCGGAATAACCTCCCACTGCCCCGACGTTGTGGCCCCGCAGGGGGCCCTCACGACCCTTACGGGATCTGTTCGAGCATCCCCTAAGGGTCCCGCCTCGCCCTAAACGCCCTGCCTGGCGCCCCGCGTCGGCCGTGCCGCGAGCCGGGCGCACAGGGCTGCCAGGGGGAGTTCGGCCGCGACGGCCATGGCTATCGCGGCGCTCAGGTCCGGGCCCGGGGCGGCGGTGGCGAGGTCCATGCAGGCGTCGGCGAAGAGGAGTATGGCCGCGGCGGCCGCGGGTGTGCGGTGGCGGAGGTCGGCGCGGAGCAGACGCGTACCGGCGGTGAGGAGAGCGGCGGCCTCCAGGGCGTCGAGGGTGACCCAGGCCGCCGCCTCGGCGGGTGGCAGGGTCCCGGCGAGGTAGCCGAGCCAGGGCAGCAGGGCGAGGCCGGCGGCCGCGAGGATACGACCCTGCCAGCGGCGGACGAGGCCGAGGCAGGTCGGCCCTCCGCGACCGGCCCCGGCCTCGCGGGCCTTGGCGGTCTTGGTGGCCTCCGCGCAACTTCCGTTGTCGGCAAGGGGGCTGAAGGCGATGAGGGCCACGGCGGAGGTCTCTTTCGGTCGTCTCGAACCCGGCCTTCGGGCTCGTGAACCACTCTCCGTTTTCCGCTGGCCGGAGTCAGTAACGCCGCTGTCCGACCTGGGGTGGCACCAGCTACACCCCCGCTCCGGACAGCAGCTGCATGGCAGGCCGCGGCGCTCGCCGCATACGGTTGGATCATGCACATCCCGCCCCGGCTGCGGCGCGCGCTCACCCGCCTGAACCGTGATACGGCCTTCCTCGCCCTGGGAGCACCGCTCCACCTCTTCATGGGGTTCCTCCTGTTCATGATCTTCGGTCTCGGTATGGACACCCTCATGGGGCGGAGCAGCGACGCGCCGGTGGTCCTGGGGTTCGCGCTGGTGCTGACGGTGTTCTCGGTACCGGCACTGACCGCGGCCCAGTGCTGGCGTTTCCGGCAGGTGCTCGGGATCGACATTCCCCGGTCGGGGTGGCAGCGGCCGTGGCGGCAGTTCGGATACCACTGCCTGGCCGGGGCTCTGTTCGGCGGGCTCGAAGCGCTGGTGGTGGGGCTGCTGCTGGCCGGGGTGGCCGCGTCGCTGACCTTCGTATGGATCTACGCGCTGCCCTGGCAGTGGCGGCTCGAGCACATCGGCTACACCACACAGGTGGGGTACGTCTCCGTGGCCGGGCTGCTCGCGCTGGCCGTCGTCCCGGCCCTGGCCGCCGCCCTCGTTCGCCTGGAGAGCCAGGTGGTGCCCACCCTGCTCGGCCGCAGCAGGGAGGAGGACCTTGCACGCCGGGTCGAGGACCTCACCGCGAGCCGGGCCGGGGCGGTGGACGCCGCGGATGCCGAACGTCGGCGCATCGAACGGGATCTGCACGACGGTGCCCAGCAGCGGCTGGTGTCGCTGGCGCTGAATCTGGGGCTGGCCAAGGCGACGCTGACGGATCTGCCGCCCGAGGCGCGGGAGGTGATCGACGCGGCGCACCGGGAGGCGAAGGAGGCCATCGAGGAGCTCAGCAGCCTGGTGCGCGGGCTGCACCCGGCGGTCCTGGACGAACTCGGGCTGGACGCGGCACTGTCGGGACTCGCGGCCCGCGCCCCGCTGCCCGTACGGCTGCGGGTGGATCTGCCGCAGCGGCTGACACCGGCCGTCGAGGCGGTCGCGTACTTCGTGGCCTCCGAGGCGCTGACGAACGTCGCCAAGCACGCACGGGAGGCGACCCGGGCGGATGTGACGGTTACCCGGCTGGGCGGGATACTGCGGGTGGTGATCGCCGACGACGGTGCGGGCGGGGCCGATCCGTCCAAGGGGAGTGGCCTTACGGGGCTCGCGCAGCGTGTGCGGTCCGTGGACGGGACGTTCCGGATGAGCAGCCCGGTGGGGGGTCCGACCGTGATGAGCGTAGAGCTGCCGTGTCCGATGTGACGGATGCTGTGCCTGAGATGACGGGCGTCGTGCCCGAAGTGAGGGGTAGGGGTGTCGTGCCCGATATGAGACGTGCCGTGATCGCCGAGGATTCCGTGCTGCTGCGGATCGGGCTGGTCAAGGTGGTGGAGATGGCCGGCTTCGCGGTGGTGGCCGAGGTGGGGGACGCGCACGGACTGCTGGCCGCCGTCGAGGAGCACCGGCCCGACCTCGCGGTGGTGGACGTCCGGATGCCGCCCGGCTTCACGGACGAGGGCGTGCGCGCCGCGCTGTCGATCCGCCAGGGCTGGCCCGCGACCGCCGTGCTGATGCTCTCCCAGTACGTCGAGGAGCGGTACGCCGCCGAGCTGCTGGCCACCAACACCAGCGGGGTGGGCTATCTGCTCAAGCAGCGGGTGGCGGATGTCGAGGAGTTCGTCGAGGCGCTGCGGCGGGTGGCGGACGGCGGCACCGCGCTCGACCCGCAGGTGGTCGCCCAGCTGCTGGTGCGGCGGCCGAGTGATCCGCTGGAACGGCTGACGGCCCGGGAGCGGGAGGTCCTCGCCCTGATGGCCGAGGGCCGTTCCAACGCGGGGATCGCTGCCCAGCTCGTGGTCAGCGAGAGCGCGGTCGCCAAGCACATCAACAACATTCTCGCCAAGCTCGACCTGCCGAAGGCGGACGCCGACCACCGCCGGGTGCTGGCGGTGCTGCACTTCCTGGGGGTGGGGGGCTAGAAGTTGGCGGTGGTGGGCGCGGGGGCGGGGCGGCGGAGGGGCGGGGCGGTTCGGACCCTTAGGGGGCGGTCGAACGGATCCCCTAAGGGTCGCGAGGGCCCCCTGCGGGGCCACAACAGGGGGAGGGCGGGCGGTATTCCCGTGGTCGAGATTCCCGAGGCCGAGGCCGAAGCAGAGCAGAAGCAGAAGCCGGCCAGGTCGGGCAGGTCGGGCAGGTCGGGCAGGTCAACCAAGCAGGCCAAGTTGGCCAGGTCGGGCAGGCAGGGGCGAGTTGTCCAGGTCGGTCAGGCAAGGCCGAGTTGGCCAGGTCGGTCAGGCAGGGCCAAAGTTGGCCAAGTTGGTGAAGTTGGCTGTGTGGGGCGCATCCATTGGTCCCTCCCACGCGTCTCATGAGAGAGCGGCTTTCCTCAAAGGGCCGCACCGCAGGGGTATTTGGAGTATTCAATTTGAAAACTAGCATCAAGGGCATTCACCGCGTTTCTGCGGTCGCCCTCACCGCTGGAGCTGTCCTGACCGCAGGGGTGTTCGCCGCCCCGGCGCAGGCCGCCACGCTCCCCCAGCCCACGATCACCGCCCAGGGCGGGTTCGTGATGGACAACGGCACCGGCAAGAGCCTCTTCACCAAGGCCGCCGACACCCGTCGCTCCACCGGCTCCACCACCAAGATCATGACGGCTCAGGTGGTGCTCGCACAGCCGAAGCTCGACCTGGACGCCAAGGTCACGGTCCAGAAGGCGTACAGCGACTACATCGTCGCCAACAACTGGGCCTCCTCGGCCAAGCTGATCGTCGGCGACAAGGTATCGGTCCGTCAGCTGCTGTACGGGCTGATGCTGCCGTCCGGCTGTGACGCCGCCTACGCGCTGGCCGACAAGTTCGGCACCGGGTCCACCCGGGAGGCGCGGGTGAAGTCGTTCATCGGCAAGATGAACACCACCGCCAAGTCCCTCGGCATGAAGAACACCCACTTCGACTCGTTCGACGGGATAGGGCGTGGGACGAACTACTCGACACCGCGTGATCTGACCAAGCTCGCCAGCAGCGCGATGAAGAACTCCACGTTCCGCACGGTCGTGCAGACGAAGTCGACCAAGCAGAAGGTCACCACGAAGTCCGGCGGCTACCGCTACATGGAGTGGACCAACACCAACCCGCTGCTGGGCAGCTACGCCGGCACCATCGGCGTCAAGACCGGCTCGGGCCCGGAGTCCAAGTACTGCCTGGTCTTCGCCGCCACCCGGAAGGGCAAGACCGTGATCGGTACGGTCCTGGCGTCCTCCTCGGTCGGCAACCGCACCACGGACGCCAAGAAGCTGATGGACTACGCCTTCAAGAAGTAGCCAGTAGCCCACCGAGGGGCCACCGGGGACGTAGGAACCGGCGGCCGTAGGCGTAGGGCGTTGTGGTGCAGGGGCCCGCTCGCGATCAGGTGTCGTGGGCGGGCCTTCGTCCTGTGCGGCCGGCTCAGCCGCGCAGGCCGCGCAGAATCAGGTCGCGGACGGCCTCGAAGTCGGTGGCGATCTCGGGGCGGGACCACTCGGCGGCGTAACACGGGTCGTGGAAGCGCCCGGTGGCGTCGAAGACGGCGCGGGCGGTGGTGGCGGGGGAGGGGGTGTGGAAGGCACCCTCGCCGACACCGGCCTCGATGATGGTGGTGAGCTGGGCCTCCAGATCCGTGACGTGCCGGTCGACCACGCCCCCACTCTCGCCGATCAATGTCATATATGTGGCGAAAAGTTCGGGGTCGTCACCGGCCTTGTGCCGCTTGGCCTCGAAGAGGGCGGTCAGCCAGCGGTCCAGGCGCTCGGGAGCGGGGCCCTCCTCGGTGACGATGACCGACAGCTCCTCGCTCGTACGGTCCAGCCAGCGCTCCGTGACCGCCTCCCGCAACGCCGCCTTCGTGCGGAAATGGCGGTAGACGCTCCCATGGCTGACGCCCAGGGCGCGCGCCACGTCCACGACCGTGGCCTTGGCCGGGCCGTAGCGGCGCAGCACCTCCTCGGTGGCTTCGAGGATGCGCTCGGGGGTCAACGTCTCGGGGGGCATGGGGCGGGCCGGCCTTTCTGGGAGAGCGGGCGGGGCAGAGGTGCCCGGTATGCAGCCAGGTACGTATGTACGTAGGGACGGTACCTGCCCTTGCCCCGTCTGCGCCCCGGGGTGCGAGCCTGGGGCGCAGGTCGCCCTGTGATGGCCGGCCCCGCCCGCTGAGCCAGGCGCCCGGAGCGAGGGCTCCATGCCGGCCCTGACGTCGGCATCCCGCGCACGTGCCCTGGCGGTCAGTGCTCGCTGTCCAGGTGGGCCATCTGATCGGCCGGGTAGCGGTCACCCGCCGCGGCGTCGGCCGGGACCGCGCGCTCGACCGCGGCCAGGTCGTCGGCGTCCAGGGTGACGTCCAGGGCGCCGAGCGCCTCGGCCAGCCGGTCACGGCGGCGGGCGCCGACCAGCGGGACGATGTCCTCGCCGCGCGAGAGCACCCAGGCGATAGCGGTCTGGGCGACCGAGACACCCTTCTGCTCGGCTATCTTCCGCAGCGCCTCCACCAGATCGAGGTTGCGCGCGAGGTTCTCCCCCTGGAAGCGGGGGCTCATCCCGCGGAAGTCGTTCGCGGCGAGCTTGCGGTCACGGCTGAAGTGGCCGCTGATCAGGCCACGGGACAGCACGCCGTACGCGGTGATGCCGATGCCCAGCTCGCGGGCGGTGGGCAGAATCGCGTCCTCGATGCCGCGGGAGATGAGGGAGTACTCGATCTGGAGGTCGGAGATCGGGGCGATGGCGGCGGCCCGGCGCAGCGACTCCGCACCCACCTCGGAGAGGCCGATGTGCCGGACATGGCCGGCGTCGACCAGCTCGGCGATGGCGCCGACGGTCTCCTCGATCGGCACGTCCGGGTCGATGCGGGCGATCCGGTAGATGTCGATGTGGTCCGTGCCCAGGCGCTGGAGGGAGTACGCGGCGAAGTTCTTCACCGCGTCCGGCCGTCCGTCGTAGCCGGTGAAGCCGCCCTCGACGGTGCGCAGGGCGCCGAACTTGACGCTGATCTGTGCTCGCTCGCGAGCGGCCGCGGGGGCGGTGCGCAGGGCCTCGTTGATCAGCAGTTCGTTGTGGCCCATGCCGTAGAAGTCGCCGGTGTCGAGCAGGGTGACGCCGGCGTCGAGGGCGGCATGGATGGTGGCGATCGACTCACTGCGGTCGCTGTCGCCGTAGAGGGCGGACATGCCCATGCAGCCGAGGCCGAGGGCGGAGGTCTGCGGGCCGTTGGTGCCGAGGGTGCGGGTCTGCACGGAGAGCTCCTGAGAGGGGAGGGGTGGGGAAGGGATGGATATGGCGCTGCCTGCTGACTTGCTGCATGCAGCTGCCGCCGTGAGTCGACTATGGCATGACGGCTGACAGATTTCAATATCTGTTAGTCGTCCATCGAAATTCCCGTTGCCTTCCGACCGCCTCAGCGCGCCGTTCGCACGTCCTCAGCTCCCCCTGGCCCGTCCCCATCGGACAGGCCCTAGCGCACGGCCCGTGGCAGCCGCAGCCCCAGCAGCGTCGTGCCCGCGACGATCGCGAGCTGGGTCAGCAGCGCGGCGAGCAGTGCATCGCGGATGCCCACGGCCGGGACCAGGGCGAGGAAGAGGGAGCCCAGCGTGGCCACGCCGAGCGCCAGGCCCGATTGCTGGCTGGTGACCATGACGCCGCCGCCCACCCCGGCCTGTGTCACCGGCAGCTCGCTGAGCACGATGCGCATCAGCACCGGCAGAACCAACCCCTGCCCGAGGCCCAGCACCGTCATGCCCGGCGCGAGCCCGGCCACCGAGACGTCGGGCCAGCCGGCGCGGACCGTCAGCGCCAGGGCGGCCAGCCCGGTGCCCTGGATCAGCGAGCCGGTGATCACGACGCGGCGCCCGAAGCGCTGCACCAGCCGCGGGCCCGCCAGCGAGGCGAAGAAGTACGCGGCACAGAGCGGGGCGAGGGCCAGGCCGGCCGCGAACGGGCCGTAACGCAGGCCGTTTTGGAGGGCGACGGCCACCACGAACATGAAGCCGCCGAATCCGACGGAGAATGGCACGATCAGGGAAAGGCCGCTGTGGACCGACCGGATGCGCAGCAGGGAGGGCGGTACGAGAGGTGTACGGCCCGCCCGTTCGGCGCGCCGCTCGACGACCGCGAACGCCGCGGCGGCGAAGGGGAAGACGCCCAGCAGCACCCATGACCACAGCGGCCACCCGGCCGCGCGCCCCTCGGTCAGCGGTAGCAGCAGAGTGACCAGCGCCAACGCGAGCAGCGCGGTGCCGGGACCGTCCACCCGGCTGGGGTGCGGCGAGCGGGTCTCGGGCACCGTACGGACGCTCAGCAGCCAGGCCGCCGCGGCGATCGGCACATTCACCAGGAAGACCGCCCGCCAGCCGCTGCCCGCCAGATCGGCCGCGATCAGCAGCCCGCCGAGCACCTGGCCGAGGGCGCTGGAGACGCCCGCCGTACCGCCGTACAGGCTGACGGCCTTGGCGCGCCGCCTGCCGGTGGTCGACGCCTGGATGGTGGCCAGCACCTGCGGCAGCAGCAGCGCGGATGCGGCGCCCTGGGCGACTCGGGCGGCCACCAGGGACCAGGCGTTCGGCGCCAGCCCGCAGGCGAGCGAGGTCACACCGAAGGAGGCCAGGCTCCACAGGAACACCCGGCGGCGCCCGATCATGTCGCCGAGCCGCCCGCCGAGGACGAGCAGCATGGCGTAGGCGACGCCGTAACCGGCCACCACCATCTCCAGCATGGCGGGGCCCGCGTGCAGATCGTGGTCGATGCTCGGCAGGGCGACATTGACGATGAAGAAGTCGATCATCGGCAGCGCCGCGCCGAGGAGGACGGTCAGCAGGCCCAGCGGGGTCAGCAGCGGGGCGGCCGCCGACCGGTGCCAGGTGGGCGCGGACGGCGGTGCGGGGACGGTGGTCTGAACGTGGGTATCGGTCACGATCACGACGATCGTGGCCCGCTCAGACGGGTACCAGAGTGTCCTTATCCTGGTATTTCCTCTACCTGGCAACCGGCTGCGACCTACGGCAGGCTCGGGGCATGACCGTAGATGCGCCCTTGACGCAGGCTGTCACAGCCCCTGGCACCGCCGCCCCGCGCTGCCACTCCGCCCGCCGCGCCGAGCTGGCCGCGTTTCTGCGCAGTCGCCGGGAGCGGATCACCCCGGAGCAGGTCGGCCTGCCCCGAGGCACCCGGCGCCGCACCCCCGGGCTGCGCCGCGAGGAGGTCGCCCACCTGGGGACGATCGGCGTCACCTGGTACACCTGGCTCGAAAGGTACACCCTCCGGGATACACACCAGATGGCGCCTGCCTGAGCAGCACGGAGCCCCGCCCGCACGCCGCCGACAGCGCGCAGACAGGGCCGTATTCGCGTCCTACTGGACGTGTGCGCGGGTGCTCTGGTCCCGCAGTTCGCCTAGCCGCCGCTGGTACAGAGTCCCGGCAGCGTGGGCGCCCCTCTCCTGGCTCGGCGTCGCCTGTTCGATCAGGTGATGGGCCACCGCTTTCAGATGGGCCGACCACGCCAAGACGTGCTGCTGCGCAGTTCGCCCGCACGCCTGCGGCTCGCCAGGAAGACACAGCGGAAGATCCGGGCCGACCTTGTTCGCGGCGTGCCGGATGTACCGGGCGATGACGGCCCACTCCTCTTCAGTTCGCTGTACGGCGCTGGCATTGCCGTCCGTACCCCACGGGCCGAAGTCGTCGCCGTGATCGTGCATGTCCGTGCTCCCTGGTGATCTCAGCGGGTCAGGCGGGTGCGCCGATCGTAGCCGTCTCCGTAACGGCGTCGGTCTCCCTTGGGTCGCAGTGCCCCACAGAGGGAACGCACGGCCCACAGGGCCCGCACATGGGGAGGAACTGCGGAGGCGTGCACGACTGCGCCCCCTCTCCGTGTACAGCCGTGATGTCGGCCGTTACCTGCGCCATCTGCGCGCCGCCCCAGATGTCAGCGAGCGGCGTCGTCAGCACGTTCCCCAGGGTCAGGAAGCGCCCCAGCACGCACGGCCATACGTCGCCGGTCGGGCCGATAGCGCACTTCTCATGGGCGCAGTGCCCGCACAGGTCCCCGATCGTCGGCGCGGCGCCCTTGCTGGCCCGTCCGAACGCCCGCGTACGGTCCCCGCCGACCTCTTCCACCCCGAGCGCCAAGAGGTCCTGCGCCGCCTCCTTAGCACGCTGCCCCTGGTTCACGGTGACGACTCCGCCCCGCAGCGGGATACCGAGGTCTAGCGCCTTGGCGATGTTCGCGCGGGTCCGCTTGTGGGAGCCCCGGAGCCGGGTCACCTTGTCGTGGTCGGCGGCCGTGTCCGAGTAGTACGACGTGGCGAGCTTGGCCCCGCACGCCTTGAACGTCTTCCACAGGGGTTCGCGGATGTGGGTCAGGTTCGAGAACACCTCGACCCCGAGCCCCGCCCCGTGGGCGTGCTGGATCAGGTCCGCAAGGTGCGGGTACAGCGTGGGTTCCCCGCCGATGAACTGGACGTCGTCAACGCCGATCTCCGCCAACTGATCAATTACGCCTGCCCAGTTGCGCGCGGTCATCGTGCCGTGCGTCCCCTTGGGGGACGAGTCGGCATAGCAGTGATCACAGGACTCGTTGCAGAATCCCGTGACCTCTAACCACGCGAACTTGAGCCGGTTTTGGGCAGCGCTCATTGCCAGACTCCTAGAGACTGTGGATGTGTGAGTTGCCCGCCCCTCAAGCGGTCTGCGCTGCGTGGGGGAACACGTAGTGCGCGCCTTCCTGGTGACCGCGAGAGGGGCGGGTGATGGGCCCCGCCCGGCCGACTCCGCTTCACGGGGGCGTGCCGACCGGACGGGGAGCTAGAGGCGGGCCGTCAGCACGTAGCCGCACGCCGCGTAGGTCACGAACGTTGAGGTGAGCACGAGGGCCCGGAGCACCCAGCGTCCGAAGCGGTTCATGGGGTGCCGTGCCGCACGCAACCGGCGATTCGACAGGGGGGCGTGGGGTTGCCCTGGGGGATGTAGACCACCCCTGACACGGGGTCGCGCGCTCCGCCGTACTCATCCCACCAACCGGGCGGAGAGTCCGCGTACGGGCCGTCAGGGGCGTCTATGAGGCTCACTAGCTTCGGGGGCGGAAGCGGGGGTGCGGGTCTGCGCTGTAACCGCGCGGGGGCCACCATCACTTACCGGCCTTGGCCTTGACCATGCGAGCGCACAGCCGGTCCACCTCGTTGGGCGGCTTGAACTCCGTGGTCTCCCAGTCGTCGCCGTCGCCGTTCAGTGGTGCCAGCGTGACCGTGCCGGTAGGCCCGTCCCAACCGACAGCCGTGCCCACCTCCCCCCGGCTCACATCCTTGACGAGGACGCCCAGGTTGGGCACCCATGCCGGGGGGACTATCCCCGCCGATGCGTCGGCAAGGTTCTGCCTGCGCTGTCGGTCTTCACCTGTTCTGTGCACCATCTCTCGGCCCCTGGTCTGTTCGCCGTTGGGATACCGAGAAGCTACGACCACGGAACGGGGCAATCCACGGACGTAGCGCGGCAGTTGGAAGCATGATCGCTCCTAACTACCGCGCTACGCAGTAGCTGGCCGTAGCTAGCCCAACACACCCAGGTGCGTAGCCATGGCCCGCATCTCAGCGGTGAGCCTGCGCTTGCGGCGCTGAACGATCGCCGCCATGACGTCCTGCGCCATGCGCTGATGCCGAAGCCACTGAGGATTGGCGTAGTCCACGGCCGTCAGCCGGTCGAGGGCCTTGTCATGCTCCCCGACCTTGACGAATGCCGTCGCCACGGTCAGCCGATGCCGGTTCCACTCCTTATCCGTCTCAGCGATGCGGGCCGCCTTCATGGCGTGATCCGAGAACCGGGCCTTTCCGGTGGATTCGTCGATCACGCGGTAAGGGTCTCCGTGTTCCGAGATCAGCTCATCCTCAAGCCCCTTCATCCCGGCAACAGCGCTATCAAACCGGCCGAACCGGTGGCGAGTATCGGAACGCTTCCCCAAAGCGGCAGCGGCAGACTGAGCGAAGCGCCGAGCGTCCGCGCTTTCCTCGGGGCGGTTGTTGCGGACAGCAGCGGCAGCCGCTTGCAGAGTGAGCCATCCCCATACGGCCAACCTCTCCGGGGACGCCTTAGAGATTCGTGGCTCTAGGTTCTCCGCTGTCTCGATAGCGGCTCGCTCCGCGTCATCGAAACGGCCTTGACGCAACAGAAGCCATGACATGATGACCACGGCATACCCAGCCGTGTTCATATCCTCTACGGATCGTGCGTCTTGGATGGCGCCGGACAGTGCGTGATACGCGAGATCGTATTGCCGAACCTGCGTCAGATAGCGACCACCCAGCAAGTACGCTTCGGCCCGCGCTGAAAGTGCTTGCGTATGTTCGTCGCCGTTGTCGAAGTACGAGACGGCCGTATTCGCGTCCCGGATCATCTGCGGCATCTTCCCGGCGACAGAACCGAAGTTATCCGAGTCGTACGCCGACGAACCAGCGCGGACTACTTCCAGCAAGGCGGGAAGGTTGGGTTCCTCGTCGGGCCTTTCGCTGGCACTGTCCAGGATGCTCAGCGGCGGGGTAAGAGCACTCCGCAATTCGGCCAAACCCACACGGGTTGGGTCTTCACCCCGAACAGGCTCCGGTGTGTCAGAAGCCATCAGTTGAGAGGTCTTCACATGCAATGCGCGAGCCAGGATGTGAAGGGTTTCGATGCGGACGTTTCCGCCCTGCTCCAGCTTGGCGACAGTGGAGGGCGCGAGGCCAGCAGCGTAGGCCAACTGTTCCTGAGTCAGCCCAGCCAACCGCCGGTACTTCCTGACGTTCTCCCCTAGAGCGCTCATGATCCCCGCCTAGTGCGTGTGGTGTCGTGCTCCGTCCATCCAGCGTACGCCCGACCATGGGCCCCAAGTGCAGCGAACGCCCCACCCCTGACGTGCCGAGAAGGCGCCAGAGGCCATGGAAACGAAGGCACTCAACTCCCGTGCGCAGCAAGGGCTGCACCCCCAGCCGGCCGAGAAACCGAGGTTTCCTCCACCTGGGATTCCAAGGCGCCCCGCGAACGCCAAAGACCCCCGCCAGCCACCCCAGCGAAGGGGCGACCAACGGGGGTCTCGTCAGGCAGCGTCACGAGCAGCGTGGTACCGGGCTCGGCGGCCCACGAGGATCTGTTCCCGGTGCTGCCAGTAGTAGGCCCTCATGGATGCCCGGACGCATGGCTTGCAGTCGTAGCGGAGCCCGTCCGGGGCGTTCGACAGCGCGTAGAACTCCGACCGGGGGCGATACACCCCACACCGGCAACAGGGCTTCGTGGTCACGACGGATCACCCGCCCCGATCGCCCGGTTGAGCGCGAAGTTGTGGGCGCTCCGAGTCTCGGCCCGAGTCGGTCGCCCCGGCCTGCGCGGGTCCTGCGCCGCCTGTAGCTTCGCCGCCCTCATCAACTCGTCGTACTCAGAAGGGAGTTCAAGAGTCTTGACTAGGTCGGAGACGGACCGGCGGTGAGCCCGGACCTCAGCGAACAGGGGGTTCGCGACCGGCTGTCCCATCGAGCCCTTCACGGTCGGCGGGGCGTCGTCGGCGGCCTCTTCGAGCCTGGCTAGCTCATCCTTGGCCCGCGCGATGTGTTCGGCCTTGGCCCACTCGTCGGCGTCGAGCCGCCAATACCGGGTCACGGCATCGAACCAGCGCGATCCTGGGGGCATTTCAGGGTGTTCAAGGGAGTCGGGTAGCGGCTCCGCGAATCGGTCTGCCATGGGAAATCCTAGGGTCTGAAAAATGAGGGGTCTGAAATGAGTTGCACACGAAGGGAAATGCTATTGGCACCCGCTGCGGAGAGAGAGCCGAGGGAGGCACCCCCCAGGGGGGACGGTGGGGGTGTGAGCGCGGCACAGTGCCATCAACTCGCAGTCATCAGCGCTGAGTTCCCAACTCGATACTCGTTCGCGCGCCTGTAAGAACGAGCGGAAAGGGCAACACCATAACGCTCAGCGATCTCAGTGAGGGTTCCCTTATCGTCGCGCGATAGGTACGGAGATTCGTTCAGCTTCTCCTCAAGCTGCAACAGGCGCTTAGCGTCACGGCCACCATTGGGGTTCCTGCTCACAGCGTGAGCGACTGAGAGCCACGAATCACACCCCGCACCACAGAACATATGGAATGTTCCAGCCGTGCGAACAGAGCGCGACCGCTCGCAACCGTGACGATAACAGGGAAGAGGAACGGACATTTGAGGGGCCTCCTAGGGCGCCCCCGGCCATAGAAGGCGGGGATAGGGAGGGGCGGGGAGTATCAACTACCCCCCGCCCTAGATTCATTGACCGGGTTCTACAGAGAGAATGTGAGACCCTTACGGAACTTGCCCGTTCCCTCCCCCAGGAAAGCAATGCTCCCCGCATGCTTTGCCGCCTCATCCACCACGCCCGACAGGGAGAGTTCCGGAAGATTCATGCGGGCCCGCGCGTTCAGCGACTGCTGATCTTCGGCAAACTCGGCGGGGGTGTCGTTGTACTGGCTCCATTCGCTATCAGTGCGTCGGCAAGCATCCGCCATATCGGACAGCTCATCCGCCTCATAGAGGGCAGCGCGCAGGGACTCAACTGCCTTATCCACCTTGGCCCGTGTCTTGGGGATCTGCTTGACCACATGTGTGGCCGTGATGTTCCGCCACTCGTAGCGTTCGCTGTTGAGTAGCCGCTTGTACTCGTCGCGAAGATCGCAGGAATGGGCCCAAAGGGCATCCCGCTCAGCAATAGCCTGCCGTACTCCAGGGGCCGTTTCTGCCTGCCTGGTCTGTGCCTCCGCAGCACTGGCAGGAGTCGGCTTTCCGGCCTTGAGGGCCGCTCGCATTTCAGCGTGCGCGGTGTCGGCAATAGCGCCGTACTCCTCGTACTGGGTGCGCGCCTTCTCCTCGGCCCCCTCGAATCGCTGTACGGCCTCTGTGAGCGCCCTTCGGGCCCCCTGTACGGCTTCGGGTGCATGAGCCATCGGAAGGCCGTGAGAGGCGCGCGGAACGTCATTCAGCGGAGAGTTGTCGTCGGCCCACGGATCGCGCCACTCGGCAGGAACACCGTTGGCGTCAACGGTCATCATGCGCTGTTCGCGCATCTCGCGGTCAATGCGGGCGCGCTCCTGCTGTAGTCGCCACTCGGCCATGCGGGAATGACCGGAGCCAAAGCCGAGATTGAGGTCAGGGTCAGAACCAAAGAACATTTCGGATACTTTCTGCTATGAGTTTTACGGGCGGAGGGTGCTGAGGTCAGCGAATATGTGCCCGCTTGCTGATTTCGGCGGCCAATTCGACAGGGTTGTACTTCTCCTCGGTCGGGGCCTTCACGGGATTCGCAGGAGTGGCTGACGGGCCATCGAAGGGCTCGGGGGCGTTCTCTTCAAGTCCCGCTCTGCTGCTGCCATTTCGGATCGCGATAGCGCGCAGGAGTTGACGCACCTCCGGGTCTGGGATCGTCCCACTTGCCGGGCCCGAACCATTGGCGACAGCGCGGCGGGCCAGTTCCCGAGGATCGTTCTCCTTGGCCTTTTGCTTGGCGATATCGGCGCGGGCAATGCTCAGCATTGCACCCGCCTTGCCTAGCGCGGCAGTTACCATCCAGCGGGGAGGCTCTAGACCGGCTTCTCTGTATGCGTTGACTGCCGCCTGCGCGGCGGTTTTCTCATCCATCGTGATGTCCTTGAATATCCGGGTACAAAAAATCCCCCTTACTCGCCGGGTCTCTGCCTAGACCACAGCAAGCAAGGGGGATATTCGGCGGGGTGCACCGGCTACGCGCGTGCGACTCTCAACGCCGAAGAATGCGGGATCGCGGAGGCAGCCGCGAAATGGGGTGAGCAAGCCCGATGGCAAGTGCGGACCATCGGGGCTTACAGCGCACACCCAAAACAGGAGACGTTCCCACAGACCAGAGAGTGAGCCTGTTACGCAACTCCACTTACGAGTTAACGAGTGGGATGCCCGGCCTTGCGCAGCCGGTAAGCCTTTTGCTTGTGTGCTGCCGAACAGTAATGGCGAGCCCGGCCAGTGCCCTCCCAACCGGCATTGTTCTCGCAACCTTCCAATTGGCACACGACGTCTTCGCGTGCCTCGAACTCCGCTTCCCTTGAGCGTTCAGCGCAGAAGGTAGAGCAGAAGCGTTGACGCGGGTTCCTCGGGTCGAACGCCTCCTCGCAGTACGCGCAGTTCCGGCCGAATAGCCTCGCGCTCCTCTCTGCTGCTGTTAGCTGCTCAAAGCGCTTGTGTGCCTTGCGGTGCGCCTCACCGCAGTACATTTCTTGACGGCCCGATAGCCAGCGGTCGCAGACGGCACAGCGGCCGGTCTGAGCTTCCCAGGGGTAGTACGGCATTGGTTCGTTCCTTGCTGGGGGGTGTTACGAACCGTGCTGAATTTGTCCTAGGCATCTAGTCCCTACTGGGGATTTCTATAGACAGACACATACCCTTGGACAATCAACACTAGATACGTAACAAGTAGAGGTAGAAGAGGTAGAGAGGGAGGGCTAGCCCTCTCCTCGCTGTAGCCGCTGGCGCTTCGCCCTATAGGCGGCCCGATCCTTGCAGCGCGCCGAGCAGTACCGCGCTGGACGGCCAACACCCTTGTACTGCAAGGGGTTCGAACAGTCGGGGCCCTCGCAGCCCTCAGCGGGGAACAGGATGGCATCGACGAATTCCAGGGCCTCACGCATGGCCCCGTGCAGTTCCTCCGCTGTGGGATGACCGGACGCGATGGCGGACCACGCAAGTTCCTCGGCGTGCTGGATCGCTCCGCGTATTAGCGCGTAACTCCCCTTTGAGGATCGCTGATTCCGCGTGGCTCCCCTGAAAGTCGGGTCAGGGGTCCGCGTAAGTCCCCGGAATGGCTGGTCAGTCATGGTCAGTTCTCCTCGAAAGTCGCCGTAACGGATAGGCGTGTTCTGTGTAATCCCTCGTAACGAGGGCTGATCAGTGCGGTGATTCCGCGAAATCCGCGTAAGTAGGTCGAAGAAAACCCCCGCCATCGCTGACGGGGGCTCGGTACGGAGGAGTCGATTACGCGGGTGTCTCCGCGTAGCGCACCAGCAGCGCGAGGCGGGCGGCCTGTAGGTCCGGAGAGTTGCCCAGGTTCGAGCGGAAGGCGCGTACCAGGCGGCCCCGCTTCCCTCCCTCGGCTGACCACGCGTCCATGCGGGCGCTGAGCGTCGCAAGATCCAGGGTGTTGGTGATCGGCACGCCATTCCTCCTCGCTGCTGTGTAGCTGCTCCTCGTAGTCCTCAAGCGAGCCGAATGCCCGGCGGACAGACGCGAACCGCAGAAGCGAGCCAGAGGGCCGCAAGACAGCACTCCGGGGTACGGCTGAGCCCCCGGCGGGTTTGATCCTCACCGGGGGCTCAGACGGCCTTACGCGGCCTTGTGGGCGTCCTTCTCGCGCTGCCTGTCGATCGCGGCACGCATCCGTGCTTCCCTCTCCTCACGGAGCCGCCGGGCGGTGTCCGCCGATGCCTGCCGCTCCGCTTCCCTGGCAGCGCGTTCCTGGGACGCACGGGCCCTCTCCCGCTCCCGCTGGCGACGCTCCGCCTGTTCCTGCCGGGCCCGCTCCTCGCGCTGACGCTGCCGCTCCTTGGCTTCCGCCTCGACGGACCGCCGCTCCTCCGTCTCACGCTCCTCGCGCTCCCGGAGGGCAGCCTCCTCCGCCTCACGCTGACGGACGATGGCCCGGATTTCGGCGGCCATCTCTTCGGGGGTGGGGCGGGTCACGCTGCGGTCTCCAGAGTCGATACAAGCTGCTCAGACCGGACACTACCGGGCACGTCCCACGTCAGGGCCACACGGCCACTGTCGGGGGCCTCCTTGGTCGGGTAGACCGTGACCTTGAGCCCCTTCCCGGCGAGTAGCGCACGCTCCTCGACGCTGCCCTCGTCCAACTCCGCCAACGCGTCCATGACTGTCTGATCCGTCGCCGTCCATGTCTCGGTCACCTCCGGGTCATGCTCAGCCGTCAGACGGGCGTACGTGGCCTCAAGGTCCGTAAGCTGCCCCGTCAGCGTCTCCAGCGCCGGGCCGTCCACCATGCCCACAGCCCGCGTGATCCGTTCCCGCTTCGCTGCCAAGTCGGCAAGCTCCCCGGAGTGGTCCACGCCTCCCGAGTAGGTCACGACGAACAGCGGCTCATGCCCGAAGCGGTCGGCGAACTCCCCGCGCACCAAAGGTTCTACGCGGTCCGCCATGATCGAGCCGTGCCCGTTCTCGCACTTGTAGAGCAGGCGCTTGCGGGACGACAGACCACCGTTCATGGCGCACCCATGCGAGCAGCGGACATGACCGGCCAGCGGCGGGGCGTCCCGGCGTTCGGCCCGCTCCCCGGCCTCAAGCTCCTTGAGTCGATCCTTGAGCCGCTTGGCGGTCGCGGCGTCGATGACCTCGGGTCCGTACTGCACGGGGGTCACACCGTCCGCCTCGGTGACAAGCTCACCCTTGTACTCACGCCACCCCCGCAGCACCACACCGCGAAGGAGCTTGCGCCACTGCTGACGGCCGATGGGAAGGGGCTCAGCCGTCGCGGCGAGGGAACCGCCCTTGCCCCCGGCGAGCAGCTTGCCTATCTGCTTGCGGCACAGTGCGAACGCCTCGGGGTCCTCCGCAAGGTATGCCTTGCCGTCCCGCCGCTCCATCCGGTACGGCCACGGAGCCTTACCCGAGATCCAGCGGCCTTGCGTGCGCCGCTCCTCGTGCGCCGCCTCGCTGCGTTCGGTGATCATGCCCAGTTCCCAGGCAGCAACGGCAGCGATGATCTGCGCGACCAGACGGCCCGTGCCCGACGTGTCGGCGGAGTCCAACAGCCCGTCCGAGGTGATCAGCCGAATGTCGTTGGAGTCGGCCCACGCCATCAGCTTGTCGAACTCGGAGACCGACCGTGCGAAGCGGTCCAGCTTCCACGCGATCACGCACGCCGGACGGTCCGCCATGATCCGGACCATGCCCTTGCGGGACTCCAGCGCACTGCCACCGGACACGCCATCGTCTACGTAGGCGTTCGCTACGGCATCGGCAATCTCCTCGGCGCTGAAACCCAGGGACTCAGCCTTGAGGCAGCACGCGCGAAGCTGCACGTCCAGAGAGGACGACTCATCAGAGGAACGGGACAAGCGCAGCGAGAACGCCAACGCGGGACGGACAGGGACGCGAGTCTTCGTAGTGGTGCTCACTACGTCCCCGAGTGAGTGAGACGACACCACCGCACCGGCCGCAGTGACCAGCATGGGGCGGACAACATCGGGCTTGACCAGCAAAGACGCGGACATTCGCACTCCGGGGAGCTGCCCTAGGACGCACCTGCCATGTGACCGGGGTCATGTCCTAGGCGGTGAACAGTTCCCTCGAACAGGCCCGGGACATCCAGGTCTCGCCGCAGGTCCTGGACGCGATCGCCCGCGCGCTGCTGCTCGACCGCGCCGAGCGCAGCCATCTGTTCGCGCTGGCCGGGGCGGTCGACCCGCGGCCCGGTACCGAGTGCACGCGCGTCGTGCCGAAGGCGCTGCGGCAGGTACTGGACCAGCTCGCGCCGTTCCCCGCGGCCGTCCAGAACAGCCGGTTCGACGTCCTCGCCTACAACAGCACCTACGGGCGGCTCATGTGCGACTTCGACGCGCTGCCCGAGGAGGACCGCAACTGCATGTGGCTGGCGTTCACCCACGCCGAGTGGCGGGCGCGAACGGTCGATCTGGAAGTCTCGAAACGGCTGATGGCCGCCAAGTTCCGGGCGGCCATGGCCGAGCATGTCGCCGAGCCGGCCTGGAAGGCGCTGGTCGCGCGGCTCACGGAGGCATCGGCCGAGTTCCGCGAGATCTGGGCAGAGCACGAGGTCGTCCGCCCGACGAGTGGCGTCAAGGTCATCAGGCACCCGCATGTGGGCATCCTGCAGCTCTCCTCGAGCAGCCTGTGGACGGGCCCCAACCCCGGCCCCAAGCTGCTGACCTACACGCCGGCCGACGAGACGACCCGGGAGCGCCTCGAAGAGCTGGAGAAGCTGGCGCTCGCCACGGTGTAGGGCCTGCCCGGCCCCTACGCCCTGGCCGTGGCGTGCCCGCCCCGTGGCTCCTCGTCCAACAGATCCGCCGTACGCAGCGCGGTCCGCCGCGCCCATGGCCCCGTCGTCAGCGCCCCCAGCAGCAGTACGGCCGTGCCGCAGCCCGCGATGATCCACCACGCGGAGCGGCCGGCCGCCACGAACTGGCTCGCGCCGGCGGCGGCATGCGCTCCGCCCGCCAGTACGGCGCCGATCACCGCGACGCCCAGCGACGTCCCCACCTGCCGGCTCGTCGAGGCCACGGCGGCCGCCACCCCCGCCTGGGCGCGCGGCATGCCGGACACCGCCGTATTGGTGATCGGGGCGTTGACCAGCCCGAATCCGACGCCGAAGAGCACATAGCCGGTGAACAGCAGGACATCCGTCGACTGCGCGTCGAACACCGCGAAGAGCAGCCCGGCCCCGGCCATCGCCGTACCGGCGAGCAGCAGCGGGAGCCGGGGGCCGCGGCTGCCGACCAGCCGCCCCGACAGCGGCGCGAAGAACACCGTCATCCCGGCCATCGGCAGCATGTGGAGCCCGGCGCCCAGCGCGGACAGCCCGCGGATGTTCTGCAGATAGAGCGTGTTGAGGAACAGGAAGCCGCCGAGCGCGGCGAACGCGCAGACCGCCACGACCGTGGCCCCGCTGAACGGTGCGCTGTGGAAGAACCGCAGGTCGATCAGGGGTTCCACGCGGCGCCGCTCATAGGCGAGCAGGGCTGCCAGCGATACCAGCGCCATCAGGACGAAGGACAGGATCTCCGCGGACGTCCAGCCGGCGCCCGGCGCCTCGATGATCGCGTACGTCAGTGAGCCGAGCAGTGTGATCACCAGCAGCTGGCCGACCGGGTCGAGCCGGCGGGGCCTGGGCGCGCGCGACTCTGGGACGTACCGCAGGGTGAGGAAGATCGCGAGCGCACCGATGGGGACGTTGACCCAGAAGATGGAGCGCCAGCCGACGCTCTGCACCAGCAGCCCGCCGATCACCGGCCCGGCCGCCATGCTGACGCCGGCGACCCCGCCCCACACGCCGATGGCACGGGCCCGCTCCCCGGGGGCGGTGAAGGTGTTGGTGACGATCGACAGCGCGACGGGGTTGAGCATCGAGCCGCCGATCGCCTGCACCATCCGGAAGGCCACCAGCCACGACAGGCTGGGCGCCAGGCTGCACAGCAGCGAGCCGGCCGAGAAGACCGCCAGTCCGACCAGGAAGATCCGCCGCCGGCCCAGCCGGTCCGCGGTCGAACCGGCCAGCATCAGCAGCGATGCCAGCACCAGCGTGTACGCGTCGATCGTCCACTGCATACCAGAGACCGAGGCACCCAGCTCGCGCTGCATGGACGGCAGGGCGACGTTGAGGACCGTGCTGTCGAGGCTGACGATCAGCAGGCTCATACAGCAGATCGCCAGTACGAGGAGCCGACGTGGGCCGCTGATGCCGGACATGGTTGAACGCTACGGCGGTTCCGGGCGCCCGGCTCTGCGAAAGCCCGGTCGAGGGCCGGACGGTCCGGTCCGTCCGGGCTCGCCGAGGCCACTCGCGCGGTGCGGGACAATAGGAGGTCGCAAGGAGCTCGCAGCGGCCGGTGCCCCGTACGGTCCGCGAAGCCGACGTCGAAGAAAGCCGAAGGTACCCCTGCCATGACCCTGCTGCAGATCGGTCCGCACACGGTGCAGCCACCCGTGGTCCTCGCGCCGATGGCCGGGATCACCAATGCCCCGTTCCGGACCCTGTGCCGCGAGTTCTCGGGCGGCAAGGGCCTCTTCGTCAGCGAGATGATCACCACGCGGGCGCTGGTCGAGCGCAACGACAAGACCATGCAGCTGATCCACTTCGACGAGACCGAGCAGCCCCGCTCGATCCAGCTGTACGGCGTCGACCCGGACACCGTGGGCAAGGCCACCCGCATGATCGCGGAGGAGGACCTCGCCGACCACATCGACCTCAACTTCGGCTGCCCGGTCCCCAAGGTGACCCGCAAGGGCGGCGGCTCGGCGCTCCCGTACAAGCGTCCGCTGCTGCGCTCCATCCTGCGGGAGGCGGTGGCGAACGCGGGCGGGCTCCCGGTGACCATGAAGATGCGCAAGGGCATCGACGACGACCACCTCACCTACCTGGACGCCGGGCGGATCGCGGTCGAGGAGGGGGTCACCGCGATCGCCCTGCACGGACGCACCGCGTCCCAGCACTACGGCGGTACCGCCGACTGGGAAGCCATCGCCCGCCTCAAGGAGCACGTACCGGAGATCCCGGTGCTCGGCAACGGCGATATCTGGTCGGCGGACGACGCCGAACGGATGATGCGCGAGACCGGGTGCGACGGAGTGGTCGTGGGACGCGGCTGCCTGGGCCGGCCGTGGCTGTTCGGTGACCTGGTCGCCGCGTTCGAGGGCACAGAATCAGGGCGCGAAGCGCTTCCGTTGGAGGGCGCTGGCGGGCGACGGGCGGGCGCCGAGCCGACGCTCAAGGAGGTCGCGGCCGTGATGCTGCGGCATGCCACCCTGCTCGGCGAGTGGCTCGGTGACGAGTCGCGCGGCGTGATCGACTTCCGTAAGCATGTCGCCTGGTACACCAAGGGCTTCTCGATCGGTTCCGAGATGCGTCGCAGCCTGGCGGTCACCTCCTCCCTCGACGAGCTCGACGCCCTGCTGTCGGAGCTCGACCTCGATCAGCCGTGGCCGGCCGGCGCCGACGGGCCGCGCGGCCGTACCTCGGGGCGCAATCGTGTGGTCCTCCCCGACGGCTGGCTGGACGACCCGTACGACTGCGCGGGTGTGGACGCGGACGCGGAGCTGGACACGTCGGGCGGCTGAGGCTGAGCATCCGCGTATCTGCGTATCTGCACAGCGGCAGGTGCCCCGGTGGGCGGGCTGAGACCGTTCACCCGTGCACCCATGGGCGTCTGTGCACCGATGGGCGTCCTGGTGGGCGGATGTGGGGCGTGTCGCTGTCGCCATACGGGACGTCCGGCGCCGGTCACGTTACCGTTTGAGGCCGTATGGGCGGAATGTACGGCCAACGGCGGTACATGGGCCATCGGCGCCGGCCAGGGAGAGCTGTGGTGAGCGGACACCGTTCCCTCGAGGACACGCAGAAGGCGGTACAGGCCAAACTGGGCGACACGCCCCTCCGTCATGAACAGATGGCCGCGGTGGCGAACCTCTACCGGGCCGCGGCCGCCGTACGGCAGCACCTGGAGAACTCGGTGCTGCGCGGCGCCGATCTGACCTGGACCTCGTTCGTCGTGCTGTGGGTGGTCTGGGCCTGGGGCGAGCAGGAGACCCGCCGGGTCGCCGAGGAAGCCGGTATCTCCAAGGGCACGCTCACCGGCGTCGCCCGTACGCTGCAGGGCCGCGGCCTGCTGGAGCGCCGGGGGCACCCGACCGACGGCCGGCTCGCCCTGCTCTCGGCCACCCCCGAGGGGGAGCGGCTGATGGCCCGGCTCCTCCCGGAGGTCAATGCCGAAGAGGCCTTTGTCACCGAGGGGTTGAGCGACGACGAGGCAGTGGAGCTGGCGGATCGGCTGCACCGGATCGTGACGCAGGTCGAGAGCCACGGCGAGGAACGGCGCCTGGAACTGCTGGACGGGCAGGAACCGCGGCCCAGGAGGAGCGGCCGCCGGGCGAAACGCCACGGCCCGGCCCTTCCGCAGCCCGATGTGCCGGCCGGACCGCCGCGGTATACGAGTCCGGACGGGAGCCCGGTGACGGGGGTGCGGTGACGGAGCCCGGTGACGGGAATGCGGTGACGGGAGCGCGGTATACGAATCCGGACGGGGGAGCGGTGACGGGGGTGCGGTGACGGAGCCCGGTGACGGGAATGCGGTGACGGGAGCGCGGTATACGAATCCGGACGGGGGAGCGGCCCTGCCGCCGGTCGGAAACTATGGCCTGAACCTGACACCCCTGACGCGCCGGCGGTCACAGTCCTTGATCACGCAGGCGATCGGACGACGCTGAGCGAGTTCGAGGGAGCCCAAATGATGCACTGGAGGCACACATGAGCGCGTGATTCTCGCCACTCCTGATAGGGGTAGCGCTCAGATGAGCGACCAGTGGCGGGCTCCACTCTCCAAATGATGGCACCGGGTGCCAGTCCAGATGGATTCGGCCTATCAAGTCATCCATTGCGGTGCGTGGAAAGTGTCGCCCACTTCAGCGGCGGAGCGAGATGATGCGTTCAAGCAATGAAGGATCGCTCAACCGGCCGAGTACTTTCGATCCGCTGGCGGACGGCCCGTTACATGCATATGTCGACCAAGTGGACGTACCCATACGCCTTCGATCTGGGTATGTTCCTCGCCGTCAGGGCAGCCCGTCGGCGAGGAGTCAGTGCCGTGCCGGAAACACAAGATCCCCAGGTGACCCAGCCTGCGTCCCCGAAGTTCGTCTACGACTTCACCGAGGGGAACAAGGACCTCAAGGACCTGCTAGGCGGCAAGGGTGCGAACCTCGCCGAGATGACCAACCTGGGTCTTCCCGTCCCTCCGGGCTTCACGATCACCACCGAGGCCTGCAAGGTCTACCTGGAGAGCGGCGCCGAGCCGAAGGCACTCCGTGCCGAGGTCACCGAGCACCTCAACGCCCTTGAGCGGAAGATGGGCAAGCAGCTCGGCCAGGCCGACGACCCGCTGCTCGTATCGGTACGTTCCGGTGCGAAGTTCTCCATGCCCGGCATGATGGACACCGTCCTCAACATCGGCCTCTCCGATGCGTCGGTTTCCGGCCTCGCCGCGCAGGCCGGCGACGAGCGGTTCGCCTGGGACTCGTACCGCCGCCTCATCCAGATGTTCGGCAAGACCGTGCTGGGCGTCGACGGCGACCTCTTCGAGGAAGCCCTGGAGGAGACCAAGCGGGCCAAGGGCGTCAGCGTCGACGTGGATCTGGACGCCGACGACCTCAACGGCCTGGTCGCGCAGTTCAAGGACATCGTCGCCAAGGAGACCGGCCGCGACTTCCCGCAGGACCCGCGCGAGCAGATGGACCTCGCGGTACGCGCGGTCTTCGACTCGTGGAACACCGACCGCGCCAAGCTGTACCGCCGTCAGGAGCGTATCCCCGGCGACCTCGGCACGGCCGTCAACGTCTGCTCCATGGTCTTCGGCAACCTCGGCCCGGACTCCGGCACCGGCGTCGCCTTCACCCGCGACCCCGCCAGCGGCCAGCAGGGCGTCTACGGCGACTACCTGCAGAACGCGCAGGGCGAGGACGTCGTCGCCGGCATCCGTAACACCGTCCCGCTCGCGGACCTCGAAGCGATCGACCGGACCTCGTACGACGAGCTCATGCAGATCATGGAGACGCTCGAAACGCACTACAAGGACCTGTGCGACATCGAGTTCACCATCGAGCGCGGCAAGCTGTGGATGCTCCAGACCCGGGTCGGCAAGCGCACCGCCGGTGCCGCCTTCCGGATCGCCACCCAGCTCGTCGACCAGGGGCTGATCGATGAGGCCGAGGCCCTGCAGCGGGTCACCGGCGCCCAGTTGGCGCAGCTGATGTTCCCCCGCTTCGACCTGAGCGCGACGTCCGACCTGCTCGGCCGGGGTATCGCCGCCTCCCCGGGTGCGGCGGTCGGCAAGGCCGTCTTCGACTCGTACACCGCCGTCAAGTGGTCGCGCTCCGGCGAGAAGGTCATCCTGATCCGCCGGGAGACCAACCCCGACGACCTCAACGGCATGATCGCCGCCGAAGGCATCCTCACCTCGCGCGGCGGCAAGACCTCGCACGCCGCCGTCGTCGCCCGCGGTATGGGCAAGACCTGTGTCTGCGGCGCCGAGGAGCTGGAGGTCGACACCAAGCGGCGCCGGATGACGACCCACGACGGGACCGTCGTCGAGGAGGGCGACACCGTCTCCATCGACGGCTCCACCGGCAAGGTCTACGCCGGCGAGGTGCCGGTCGTACCGTCCCCGGTCGTGGAGTACTTCGAGGGCCGGATGCACGCCGGCGCGGACGACGCGGACGAACTGGTCAGGGCCGTGCACCGGATCATGGCGTACGCGGACCGGGTACGCCGGCTGCGCGTACGGGCCAACGCCGACAACGCCGAGGACGCCGCCCGCGCCCGCCGGTTCGGTGCCCAGGGCATCGGCCTGTGCCGCACCGAGCACATGTTCCTCGGCGAGCGCCGGGAGATGGTCGAGCACCTCATCCTTGCCGACACCGACGCCCACCGCGAAGCCGCCCTCAGCGAGCTGCTCCCGCTTCAGAAGGCCGACTTCATCGAGCTGTTCGAGTCGATGGACGGCCTGCCGGTGACCGTACGGCTGCTGGACCCGCCGCTGCACGAGTTCCTGCCCGACATCACCGACCTGTCGGTGCGCGTCGCGCTGGCCGAGGCCCGGCACGAGAAGCACGAGAACGACCTCCGGCTCCTCCAGGCCGTGCACAAGCTGCACGAGCAGAACCCGATGCTGGGCCTGCGCGGCGTACGCCTCGGCCTGGTCATCCCGGGCCTGTTCGCCATGCAGGTACGGGCGATCGCCGAGGCGGCCGCCGAGCGCAAGAACGCCAAGGGCGATCCGCGCGCCGAGATCATGATCCCGCTCGTCGGCACCGTCCAGGAGCTGGAGATCGTCCGCGAGGAGGCCGAGCAGGTCATCGCCGACGTCGAGCGGACCCACGGCGTCAGCCTCAAGCTCACCCTCGGCACGATGATCGAGCTGCCCCGCGCCGCCCTCACGGCCGGTCAGATCGCCGAGTCCGCCGACTTCTTCTCCTTCGGCACGAACGACCTCACGCAGACGGTCTGGGGCTTCTCCCGCGACGACGTCGAGGCCAGCTTCTTCACCGCGTACCTGGAGAAGGGCATCTTCGGCGTCAGCCCCTTCGAGACCATCGACAAGGACGGGGTGGGCCAGCTGGTCCGCAACGCGGCCGCGGCCGGCCGGGCCACCCGCCCGGACCTCAAGCTCGGCGTCTGCGGCGAGCACGGCGGAGACCCGGAATCCGTCCACTTCTTCCACGAGGCGGGCCTGGACTACGTCTCCTGCTCCCCGTTCCGCATCCCGGTCGCACGGCTGGAGGCGGGCCGCGCGGCGGCCGAGGCGAAGGGCAGCGACAGCCGCTGACCGACGCTGCGGACGGCACTCCGAGACCACCGGAGCCGGCGCCAGGGACTCCGACCCTCATAGGCCTGGCAGGCCGGCTCCGGTACTCAACGAGGGCGGCACCTTGTGCGGAGGTGCCGCCCTCGGCTTTGTGCCGTCCTCGGCTTTGCGGGGTGCGGGATCCATGGGTCTGTCGGGGCACTGGGGTGTGGGTCATGCGGGGCGGCGCTGGTGCGCGACGGCGCGTCACCGGGTGGATACGAGATATTTCCTATTAGCCTCTCGTAACCGTATGAAGTCGATCAGCAACTGATCGTATCCTCGCAATCCACCGGAGAAGAAATGCACAAGCTTCGTAAGGCTGCTGTCATGACCGCCGTCCTCGGCAGCGTCAGCCTTCTCGGCACCGGCATCGGCCACGCCTGTGGCGGGTCGAGCCCGGACGCCCCCGACCGCCAGCAGTCGAGCAGCAGCAGCGTCTACGACCGGCAGCAGCCGAGCGGTGACGCCTCCGCCCGTCAGCAGTCGAGCCCTGAGGCCACCAGCCGTCAGGAGCAGCCGATCCGCAGCGACTCCGCCCGTCAGCAGCAGCTGGGCCCGGCCGACAGCAATCGCCCGCAGGCGCTGAGCCCGAGCGACAGCAACCGCCAGCAGCAGCCGAGCGCCAGTGACTCCAACCAGCAGCAGATGCGCGCCGGCGACTCCACCCGCCAGCAGGTGACCCGTGACGACATCAGCCGTCAGCAGGCCGCTCCTGCCGCGGCGGTCCGGCCGCAGGCGGCCGGCGGCGAGACCGCCCGGCTGCAGATGGGCGCTGGGGAGCGCGACCACCTGAGCACCGTGTGCAAGTCGAACGACAAGAACATCGACACGTACGGCGAGGTCGGGTTCGCGAACGGCACCTCGGGCAATTCGGACGACAACGCCGGCGACCCGGGCTCGCAGACCACCCAGATCGGCTCGTCGATGAACTGCAGCAACAGCGTCGACAACAGCGCCGAGAAGTAACGCCGACGGGCCCCGGCGTCCGGCTCCGTGGCCGGCGCCGGGCCCTCGGGCCGGCGATGCAATTCGGCCATCTGTACTGGACGGTCCTACGAGGGCGGCACCTGTGCGGAGGTGCCGCCCTCGCTTTCTCCGGACTCCCCCCTCGGGAGCTGCCGCCACCCCGGTCGGCGCGGGAAGGCGGCCTTCGGCGGGACTGTCGAGCGGGCGGTTCGTTGCCCATCACCCCCCACGGGATCGAGCAATCCGGGCCGCTCGCGTCGTCGCCGAATTGAGTACAAGCATTCCTGTCCGCCGCCGGGTGGCGCGAGCACTTTCAAGTCTGGCCAAAAGGGCATGGTGACCGCACGTGTTGGCGTGCATACTCAGGCGTGCCGGGGGCCGACTGAGGAAACCAGAGGTGGGGGTTCGGTGTTACGCGTCCATTTCAGTGGACTCGATCTGGCCCGCGTACGCATTGCGGCGCGCCCGGACGCACTGTGGGAGACGGTCTTAAGTTTTCATCGACTACGTGACAGACGCGATGATTCGACGTTCGGCAAATGGCGATCGGAAACGCGCGGAAAGTTGAATGGCGAAGCGCGTCTCCTGGCACCGCTGGTGCCCACCCGCGGCTATTTTCCCGATTTCCTGACGCCCGCCGAAGGGCTCCTGGGGATGGCCGATGCGCTCGGCGCGCTGCGCGAGACGCCCGCCGTCCGGCTGCACGAGGAGCTCTCCCGGCTCTCCACGGCCACCCGCCCGCTGCCGTCGTGGATACGGGCGATGGCCGACGGCGACACCCGCTCGCTGGGGCGCCTCGCTGGCGTTCTGCAGCGCTACTACGAGGTGGCGGTCGCTCCGCACTGGTCGCGGGTCCAGGGCCGTATCGAGGCCGACCGTGCCGCCCGCGGCCGGGCCCTCCTCGACGGCGGGGCCGACCGGCTGCTCGCCTCGCTGCCGTCGATGATGCGCTGGCGCCCGCCGGTTCTGGAGGCCGACTACCCGGTCGACCGTGACCTGTACCTGGGCGGCCGGGGCCTGTTGCTGCTGCCGTCCTACTTCTGCCGTCGTACCCCGGTCACCTTCCACAACCCCGACCTGACGCCCGTCCTGGTCTACCCGGTGGAGCACCAGGCCCCGCGGCTCACTCCGCACACCGCGCCGGAACGTTCCCTCGGCCGGCTCGTCGGCCAGACCCGGTCGGCCATACTCCAGGGCATCGGTGTCGGGTGCACCACCAGCGAACTCGCCCGCCGTGCCGATGTCTCGCTGGCCTCGGCCAGCCAGCACGCGACCGTACTGCGCGACGCCGGCCTGCTGACCACCCTGCGTCAGGGCAACGCCGTACTGCACACCCTCACCCCGCTGGGCGCGGCCCTGCTGCGCGGAGCGCGGCCGGCGGAGGGGGCGGCCTATGAGCGCCTGGTGTGAGGCGGGGCGGCGCTTCCGCGGCTGTCCGTACGGGAAGAGGGAGAACCCCCGGGGATAGTCGTGTACCGCCCGCGTGCGGTAGATCCGGGCCATGATTTCCGAAGGCAAATTGTTGTACGTTGCCGCTATATCGGCCCGCAGGGTGTCCTCGCCCGCGGGCGGCACCTCATGCGGTGGCAACACCGCGCCGAGCGCCGGGCGTTCCCGGAACGCGGCATCCACGTGCCATACGTATCCGAACGCGGGGCCCCGCCGGCCGCCTTGTGGCACCGGACGACATCCTCCGAATCGCTCTGAGCCAGGAGCGGATTGGTCTTCAACTGCCCGCAATTCGCGGCGAATTCACTTGGTGACCCGGAAGTAAGATGCTGCCTCCGGAAGAACAACACCTGTCACTCCGGCAACGCCCGGTTCCGCTGCGTACGCCGTCCGCCCGCATACCTCAGTCATCGATTCCACTACGCTCCACCCCCGCGACGATGTACCGCTGGAGCAGCAGGAAGACGACCACCAACGGCGCGATCGACACCGCCGCGGCCACGAACAGCTCATGCAGACTGAGCCGCTGCGCGGTGGTGAACGTGGACAGCGCGACCTGCACCGTCCAGGCCTCCTGGTCCTGGCCGATGACCAGTGGCCAGAGGAAGGCGTTCCAGGCCCCGATGAAGACGATCGTTCCGACGGCCGCGAACACCGGTCGGGAGTTGGGGACGACGATCCGCCAGTACGTCCGCCAGTGGCCGAGTCCGTCGACACGTGCCGCGTCCTCCAGCTCTCTCGGGAAGCCCAGGAAGTACTGCCGGAAGATGAAGCACGCGAAGGCGCTGAACAGCGTCGGAATGATCAGTCCGCGCAGTGTCGAGATCCATCCCAGCGTCGATACCAGGACAAAGCTCGGCACGAACGTCACGGCCGCCGGCACCATCAGGGTGCCCAGGATCGCGTAGAACACGGCGTTGGCGTAGCGGTACGGAATCCGGGCCAGGCCGTACCCCGCGAGGGAGGCCAGGACGACCGTGCCGACCGTCGTGGACACCGCGATCAGCGTGGAGTTGAGCAGCGCACGCCCCAGGGGTAGGGCGGGATCCCGAAAGACTTCGGTCAGATTCGACCACTGCAGGTCGCGGGGGAAGAACGTCCACTCCGGAGCCGTGAGGTCCTGCTCGGTCGCCAGTCCGTTCCGTACCAGCAGATAGAACGGGATCAGGAACAGCAGGGCCAGTGCGACCAGCAGCGCCACCCGCAAGGCCCGTCCGGCCCTGGTCAGCGCGTCTGCCATCGCCCCTTGCGTCGCACCGTGCGTCGTCGCATCCCGCATCGCGCTCAGTCCTCCCCCTTGCGGCCGAGCCCGAACCACCGGGCCTGCACCACCGTCGCCAGCGCGATGATCAGCGCCAGGATCACCGCGCCCGCGCTCCCCAGCCCGAGGTTCTGGTCCTGCCCCAGCGCCGTGTAGTAGAGGTAGACCAGCGGCGGCCGGGCGTACGGCGGGTAGCCACGCGCATCGCTCAGCAGGTTGTAGAACTCGTCGAACGCCTGGAACGCGTTGATCACCAGCAGCAGGACCACGGCCACCGAGGTCGCGCGAAGCTGCGGAAAGGTGATGTTCCGGAAGGTCTGCCAGCCGGGCCGGGCGCCGTCCACCGCGGCCGCCTCGTACAGCTGAGGCGAGATCCGCTGGAGCCCCGCCAGGAACAGGATCATGTAGAACCCGGCCTGCAGCCACAGCCGAACGGTCACGATGACCAGCCAGTACCACGGCGGATCGGTGGTCGACAGCCAGGCGGTCTGGTCCGCCCCGAACCAGCCCAGCACCGTATTGGCCAGTCCGAACCGCACCCCGTTGAAGATCGACAGCTTCCAGATCACCGCCGCGACGACATACGAGCAGGCCGTCGGCAGGAAGAACACCGACCGGAAGAACGCCTGGGCCACGCGCAGCCGGTTGACCATCAGCGCCAGCGTCAGCGACAGCACATACGTCGCCGGCACGATGAACGCCGTGAACAGGACGAACGTCCCCAGGCTCCCGAGAAACGCCTCGTCGCCGAGCATCGCACCGTAGTTGCCGAGGCCTACGAAGTCCGAGCCGGCCGGACTCACCGTGTTGTGCGCGTCGAAGAAGCTGAGGTACACGCTCCACGCCAGCGGCACGTACGTGAACAGCCCCAGCCCGATCGCGAACGGCCCGACAAACACCCAGAACCACAAATTCCGCCGCTGCGGCCCGAGCACCCGGGCCCCGAAGGACCGGCGGGCGGGTCCGTGCCCCCGTCTCACTTCCGCTTGGCCAGGCCTCACTTCTTCTTGACCCGCTGAAGTTCGGCGTTCACCGTCCGCAGCACGCTCTTCAGCTCACTCTCCGGGTGGGCGCCGTCCTTGATGATCCGGCTCAGCGCGTCCTGGTAGGCGGTCCGGTCCGCGGTCGTCCACAGCAACGGCTCCGCATACCCGTGGTCCGTCGCGAAGCGCACCGCTTCGGCCGCCGCCCCCTCCCGCAGCCGCTTCGCCTTCTTCGCCAGCGAGATCCGCGCCGGGATGTGGAACCCGTACGACAGGGCGAAGTCCTGCTGGAAGTCCGTCCGTTCCACCCACAGCCACTTGGCGAACGCCTTCGCCTCCGCCTTGCGCCTGCTCCGTGCACTGACCGCGGAGCCGTACGCCCCCACGAGAACGGAGGGCTTCCCGCCGCTTCCGTCCCGGGGGAACGGCAGCACCCCGAAATCCTGCCCCAGTGCCTTCTCGATCTGCGGCAGTGCCCACAGGCCCGACCACTGCATCGCCGTCAGCCCCTGGATGAACGCGGCCGGATCGGACCAGTCGGTAGGCGCCCCCAGCAGCAGCGACCTGTCCGCGTACAACTGGCGGATCTTCGCCAGCGCCCGCGCCGCCGCCGGATCGTCGAACCCGGCCTTCCCCTCCGCGCTGATCAGAGTGAGTCCCGCGGCGAACAACGGTGTTCCGCCCAGCACCCCCACCCCACCGTCGTTCCCCAAGAACAGCCCCTTGGTCTGCTTGGTGGTCAGCGCCTTGGCCGCATCCACCAACGCATCGAGTGTCTCCGGCGGCTCCACCCCGGCGTCCTTCAGCGCGCTCTTCCGGTAGTAGAGCAGCTGCATATCGACAACCTGCGGGATACCCCAGATCTTCCCCTGCCAGATCTTGGGCGCCAGCACGGTCTGCGGGAAGTCGTCCTTCACCGGCTCGACCTCGGCGGTGAGATCGGCCACCTGGCCACCCCGGACCTGGTCCAGCAAGGGGCCGTTGACCTCGAAGACGTCCGGCCCGGAGTCGGTGAGCAGCGCGGCGGCCGTCTGCCGGTCGTAGTCCCCCGGCCGCCACTGCACACTCACCCTGGCCTTCCGGTACGCCGCCGCATACCGCTTCACGGCCTGCTCGGTGCCCGGCTCCCCGTACTGGTGGTACCACTGGCTGATTCCCGGCCCCGAACTGCCGCCGCCCCGCCCGGTGTTCGACCCGCATGCCGTGGCCGCCGCCGCACCCAGCGCCATCCCGCCCCCGGCCGCCAGTACTCGCCGTCTCCCGATCGCCGTCATGGCCGTCGCTCCCTGTGCTCGTCACCTGCCGCCTGTTGCCTGGCGTTGATCGTCGATCACCGCACGATGCGACCGTCCACTCTGCCGCACAACCATGAAGCGCGTATGGCAACCTCACGAACTCGTCGCAGGGGTCGTGCCGGGCCGGGAGGGGGAGGGGCGCGGGGGCGCGGGGGGGGAGAGAGGGACGAGGGGAGCGAAGGCGACAAGGGGGGTGAGGGGGACGGGTGACGCTACGGCCTCGGCTGGCGCTGTGCGCGGTAGAGGGCGATGGCGGATTCGGTGGGCAGGTTGGGGACGGTGACTGTTTCGCCGGTGTCCTTGGCCACGACGATCTTCGCTCCACCGGGGGGCGGGGGCTGGGGTGATCCTGACGCGTCGGTGGCAGGGGGGTAGGCGGCGTACACGAGGTAACCGAGGTCGAACTCGTGGACGTGCAGGGGCGCCGGAGAGCCGTCCGCCAGCTTGGGCTGGGCATAGCGGTTGCGGACGATGGCGAGAGCTGCTTCCGGGGTGGTGGGGGGAGCGGCCGGGGGGGTGTTCGGCGGGGTCGGGATGTCCTGCGACACGGTAAGTCTCTCCTGAATGGTGTGGTGCCTTTACGGGGCAGGTAGCCGGTTACTGGTAGGACTTACGTGCGCCACTCGCCGACGGCCACTCCCAACCGGCAAGTCCCCTCTTCCTTGACGCGCAATTCACCGCCCAGGGAAAGACGCCTATGTGAGCGAGGCGCTATCACGTCGTGAAGGATTCATCTTCGATGAGGTTTCCTTCCTTGTCCCACTTCTGGAGACGCTCGAACCTTCCTTGAGGGCTGAAGACCGAGTGCTCGGCGAGCTGTCCGTTCGGATGCCATGTGCGCCAGTCACCGACGGCCAGTCCGTATCGTGTCTGGCCTTCCTTTTTCTTCGTCCCGTCCGGATACCACTGGGTCTGCGGCCCGGAGGGAACGCCTTCGACGTAGGAAGCGAGGCTGATTACTCGACCCTTGCGGTCCCGGGCGACGACTTCGCCGGTGAAGGGGTCATCTTCGTAGTGGAGGCGCGCGTCCTCGTCGCGGTAGCAGTCATCGTATTCAACACGCATGATCATTCCGATACTGGAGGTAGTTCATTGTCTTTGCGCCGCGCGTCACCAATCGTGTACTGGTGGCGCCCCCCATAGCTGGGCACGTCGCGGAGCATCGCATTGCAGTTCGGGCAGGCCGGCGCCGAGTCGCCCGTCGAGTGGATGACGTTCCCCTTGTTCTTCCCCTTCTTGACCACGGCGTCTTCAATCCAGCGCGGGTCGAACCGCATCTCGTCCAGGACTTCACGCCCCAGCGGGGGCGGCGTGGAGTTCTCTCCGTGCTCAGCTCGCCACTCCTCCTCCAGTTTACGCTGGCGTGCCCAGAGGAGTTCGTTGACGGCCTTGACTTCGGCGTGACGCAGCGGTTCGTCGAAGTAGGCCCGTCCGGTGAAAATCATCGGCGAGTTGGGAATTACCTTCCCGTCTTCGTCCCGTTCCGCCGTTCCGTCCGGAGCGATCTTGTTTCCGATGAGGACGTCCCCGTCCTTGCCGATGATCGGGTGCATCCAGGCGGCGAGGCCCATGTAGTTGTCACGCAGAATGGGGTGGAGGTTTGTCGGCCTGATGACGTCGTTCGGCTCTCCGTTCACACCCTCGGTGATCATTCCGGTTCGGCGGTCTATTGCCACAGCTGAACAGGGGCCGTCGTTTGGTCCTCGCGTCTCCGCGTGCAAGCGTGCCCGCTCTACGGACAACTCCTGCAAGTACTCCTTCACGGGCTTCCCGTCGATATGGCTGATCAAGCCATTCTCGTCGAAGCGGACCCGTTCCGTGTCGTCGAGGTCGATCTGCTCGACCAGCCCGCCGCGGCGCTTGTCCTCCATCTCGGAGTCCAGATCGTGGGTATCGGGCGTGTCGCCTGGGTCAACCGGGTCCGGGAAGGAGGGCGGGTCGTCAACGGAAACGTCGCTGGCCGAGGGGGCCTTGAAACGCTCTGCCGGGTCCTGGCCCTCTTCCTGGTTCTCTTCCTGGTTCTCGCTGTGGGCGTGCTGATCGTCGGCCGAAGAGTCGTCTTCGCCCGACGGGTCGGCAGGCGGCTTGTGGTCTTCCGGGCTTTCCGTGGCGTCCGGATGGGGGTCGGCAGGTGTCGTGTGGTCGTCGTCCTCGTGGCGCGCGGCCTCGGTGTCGCGGCCGTTGCCCGCAGGAGCGGCGGGCTCGTGGGGAGCAGGGGGGCCGTCGGTGGTGGGCGTGTCGGCGGCCGGCTTGCCGTAGAGGAACGGGTTGCCGTCGTTGCGCAGGGCGTCGGCGAGGTGCTGTGAGATGTCCGTGCCGCGGTTCCTGGGGGCGGGGGAGCCGCCTTCGTGGTGGGTCGGAGGGTGGGACTCCAGCTGGTCGGCCGGTGTGTGATCCGGCTCAGGGGGTGTGGGCGGGTCGGCAGTCGGCTGGTGGGACGTGGCCTCGGACTGGGTGTCCTGGGTGGTGTCCTCGGACTGGGGATCGGCCTGAGTGTGGGAGTTCTCGTGGGGCTTCGGGGTGCCCTCGGTGGGATGCAGTGGCTGGCGGTCGGGGCCGAGGGGGATGTACCAGGCGTGCTCCGCCTGCGGGATGTGGATCGGGTCCGTGCTGACCTGGCCGGTCTGCGTGTCGACCCAGACGATCTTGCCGTGGTGGTTGACCGCGTTGAAGGCGTGGCCACCGCCGTTGTTGGGCCAGCCGACCTGGACGATGGCGGCCGCACCGTGACCGGCTTGCTGCAGGTCGTGCGCGATGCGGGCAGCGGTGTTGGGGTCGTTGCCCGGTCCGGCGTAGGTGTGGGTGGCACCGCTCCACCGGATCTGGTTCGCGTTGGCGTCGTTCTCGGGAGACCAGGTGTCCGGCTTGCCGTTTTCGTCTGTGTCGGGCGTGCGCGGGGCGGAGACCTGGGGGTTTCCGTACCAGGTCTCCAGGAACGAACGGGAGCAGTCGGCACAGTTGTTGCTGCGCCCGGGGACGGTGTTGCCGCCGTCGTTCTGGAGCTGAGCCCAGGGGGCGAAGGGGTCGGCGAAGCGCTGCGGCGTGCCGTCGGGGTTGGTCGGGTGCGCGTTCTGCAGGGCCTGCTGGTCGCTGGGGTGGGGCGGCAGGAGGCCGCCGGTGTCCTGGTTGAGGTCGGCCCGGATGGCGCTCAGGCCGTTCGGGTCGGAATCACCCTTTTGTTGATTGTCTGTGGCGTTATTCGGGGTCTGCGCCTGCTCTTGTGCCTGTTCCTGAGGAGCGTGCGGCTGCGGCTGTGACTGCGGCTGGTGCTGGTGCGGCTGCTGGGCATAGGGCCCTGGCTGCTGCTGTTGCTGCGGGAACGGCTGCTGCTGGTGCGGTTGCTGGTAGGGCCCCGGCTGCTGCTGGGCATACGGGCCCGGCTGCTGGTATGGGGTGGGCTGCTGGGCGTAGGGGCCGGGCTGGGGTTGCTGGGTGTACGGGCTCGGCTGTTGGTACGGCTGCTGAGCGTACGGGTTGGTCTGCTGCGGGGTGGGCTGTTGCTGGTACGTCTGTGTGTAGGGGCCGGGCTGGTGCTGCTGCTGGTAGGGCCCGGGTTGCTGCTGTGGGGTCGGCTGCTGGTGGGGCTGCTGGGCGTAGGGGCTCGGCTGGTGCTGCGGCTGCTGCGCGTACGGGTTGCTCTGCTGCGGGAACGGCTGCTGCTGTTGGTGGGGTTGCTGCTGGTACGGACCGGGCTGCTGATGCTGCTGCGCGTACGGGCCGGGCTGCTGGTGCTGCTGCGATTGCTGGGGGTAGGGGCCGGGCTGCTGCTGTGGATGGTGCTGGGCGTACGGCCCGGGCTGGTGTTGCGGGAACGGCTGCTGTGCGTACGGCTGCTGGGCGTACGGTCCCGGCTGGTGCTGGGGGTACGGGCTCGGCTGTTGGTGCTGCGGGTAGGGCTGCTGGGCTTGTTGCTGCGCCTGCTGCGCCTGCTGCGCCTGCTGTGCCTGATGGGCCTGATGGGCCTGTGACTGCTGGGGCTGTGCTTGGTGCTGCGGGTTGTTGTGCTGGGGCGTTTGGTTCTGGGGAGTCTGATTCTGGGGGGCCGCGGGGTCGAAGGGCTGGCGGTTGGCGTCGAGGACGAGGTGCCAGACGCCGGCGGCCTCCGTATTGATGGGCTGCTGGCTGACCTCTCCGGTCTGGCTGTCGACCCATATGACACGGCCGTTGTGGTTGACCGCGTTGAAGACGTGCGCACCACCGTCCTTGCCGTCGGCGGTCTTGGGCCAGGTGACCAGTACCGCGGCCGATGCGCCGTGCCCCGCCTGGCGGAGCTCGTTGGCTATGCGGTCGTAGCCGTCCTTGGAGTTCGGGCCGGAGTTACGGAACGACGTCCCCGCCCACTGCTCGATGTTGGCGGTGCCGTTCCGCTCGCCGGATGCGCGGTCGAGGCCGTCCGGGGCGTTCGGGTCCGGGTCGTAGGTGCGGACTGCGGACACCTGCGGATTGCCGTACCAGGACTCCATGAAGGAGCGCGTGCAGTCGGCACAGTTGTTGGAACGTCCGGGAACCGTGGTTCCACCGTCATTCTGGTACTGGACCCAGGGCTGGAACGGATCGTTGTACGGGCGCGGGGTGCCGTCCGGGTTCCGCGGGAAGTTCGCCGCCAGGGCCTGCTGGTCGTGCGGGAAGGGCGAGTACAGGCCGTTGGGCTGGACGTTGAGGCCGGCTCGGACGTCCAGGTGGCTGCGCAGGTTCGGGCGCTGGGGAACCGGCGTCTGGTGCTGCTGTTGTTGCTGGTGGGGGACGGGCTGGTTTTGGTCGGGGGTCTGGTGGTGGGGGTTCTGCTGCTGGGCGTGTGGGGGCGGCTGCTGCGTGTGCGGAGTCGGCTGCTGTTGGTGGGGCTGAGGTTGGTGATGGGGTTGCTGCTGGGGGTGATGCTGGGGTTGCTGCTGTGTGGGCGGGGTGGTGCTGTGGAGGGTGGGCTGTTGCTGGGGGTGAGGCTGTTGCTGGGCGTACGGGCTTGGCTGCTGGTATTGCGGAGTCGGCTGCTGGTGGGGGACGTTCGGGTTGGGGGCGGCGGGAGTCCGGGCGCCTGGGGCTGACGGAGCCTGCTCCGGGGTTTCCGGTCGGGAGCCGTCCCGGCGGGGGCCGTCGAGGCGGGGGTTGTAGGCCGGCCGGTCCGGGGTGGGCTGCTGGGTGTGGTCCTGGACCGCCTGGGAGCCGTCCGGGCGGCGGTTGGCGGGACGCTCATTCGGACGCCCACTGTTGTGGGACTGGGTGCTGCCAGGGGTGGAGGACGGGGTGCCGGCGCGGGGCGGGGTGGCGGCGGCGGGGCCGGCCTGGTGCGGTACGCCGCCCGTCATCATCGGGCCGTTGACCGGGGGAGCGCTGGACGGCGTTTGCTGAGGGGTGGGGGGAGACGCAGCCGCCGGGCTGCCGGCGCCTGCGTCGGTGGTGGGCTGAGTGCGCGGCGGGAGGGTCGCGGTTCCGGCGGACTGGGTGGTGACGGTGGTGTTGTCGGGGTCACCGGTGTCGACCGTGGGCATGGGGTTGCCCGGGGCCGGGTCACGCTGCTGGATCGGCTGGCCGGAGGACGGTGTGTGCTGGACGGGGGCGCCCTGCGGTGGTGTGCCGACGTGCGGCATGGAGGGGCGGCCGCCGCCACCGGTCCCGGAGCCGGAGTTGTCCCCGTTCGAGGCCCCGTTGCCGCTGCTGCTACCGGCACCGTCGTGAGAGCCGACCGAACTGTCGCCGTAGGAGGGCGGGTTGCCGGGTACGGGGCCGGGAGTCGGTGCGGGGGAGGATGATTGCGGCGCGTCCGGCTGGGGGGTGTGGGCCGGTGCGGGCTGGGTGCTGATGGTCTCCGGGGCCGGGGTGGGGCGCGCTGCGTCCGGGGTGTGGTCGGGCGTCGGCCGGGTGCTCGGCGAGTCCGAGTCCGAGTCCGGGGCCGAGTTCGAGTTCGAGTCCGGGCGGGAAGTGTCCCGACCGGCACCGGAGTCGGGGGTGGCACCGGAATCCGGGGTCGTACGGGAGTCAGCCACGTGCGACCCGTCCGGGCTGTCGCTGCCGCTCCGGTAGCCCTCGTCGAAGGGGGAGCGCTGCTCCGGCGGCGGGAGGGGCTGGCTGTCCGGGACGGGAGGCCGGGCGTCGGTGCTGCTGGTGGGGCTGTCGGACGAGGGCGCGCGCGTTCCGCGGCCGCCGTCTGCGCCGTTGTCCGTTCCGTCGGTGGAGCCCGTGTTGTCCGAGGCGCGGGGGGCGTGGCTGGTGGAGCCGCCGTCCGCGCTGTCCGAGCCGTCTCGGCTGCTGCCGTTCGAGGTGCTGGACTCGCCGTAGCCGCCGTTGGTGCTGCCGGAGCCGGAGCCGGAGCCGGAGCCAGAGCCCGAGCCGCCCCCACTGGAGCCACTGCGCCCGCCGCCACCGTCGCCGGAGCCGTTGGAACCGCTGTTGCCGGAACCCGAGCCCGAGCCCGAGCCCGAGTCCGAGCCCGAGCCGGAACTGGAGCCCGAGCCCGAGCCGGAGCCCGAGCCGCCAGACGAACTCGGTTCGCCCGTACCGCTGTTGTTGCCACGGTTCGAACCGCTGCCGGAGTCCCGCCCCGAGCCGCCCGAGCCGCCGGAGCCGCCGCCGTCCCCGCCCCCGTTGCCCCCGTCGCCTCCGCCTCCGCCGTCGCTGCCGTGGCCCGCCGCGGAATCCAGACCGCCGCGGGCGCGACGGCCCGCGCGGCTGCCGGCGCCGTCGCGGAGGCTTTCGCCCAGGGTTTCGCCGGCGTTCTCGATGGCATCGGTGGCCGCCTTCTGGCCCTCCTTGAGGGTCCGGCCGACGTTGTAGCCGTTCTGGGCGCCGAAGTTCTGGTTGACGGTCTGGGCGATGAGGTCGGAGGCCATGGCCTCCAGCGCGGAGATCACCGGCTCCTTGGCGGTCTCGAGGATCGCGTCCAGCAGCTGCTTGGCGACCTCCTTGAGGATCCGGCGAACCATTTCCCGGGTGGCCAGTGTGGCGGCCGCGCCGCCGATCTCGGACAGGCCGAGGGTGAACGGGGCCGCGGCCTGGGCGGCGATGATCTCGGCGGCCAGAATCGCCAGTTGGGTGATGACGGCGATCTTCATGCCGATCACGAGAGTGGCGGCGGCCTCGAGGGTGAAGGCGATCAGTTCCGCGGCTTCACGGGCGTCGTTGAAGTAGCCCGAGCCGCCGGCGAACTTCTCCCAGGCCTTGTTGAAGCCCTCGATGGAGTCACCGGCATTCTGGCTGAGCACATTGGACGCTGCCGAGGTGCCACGCGCCTGATGCCCCTCGACCTCCGCTGCGAACGTGCGCCAGACCTGGGCACATTCGATCAGCTTGTCTTCATCTGCGTGCGGCCAGTTGAAGCCGAGCATGTCCAGGACCCACTCCAGCGGATCCGGCAGCATGAGAGACAAGGTGGAGCTCCCCCGTGAAAATGGTGCAATTCAGCGTTTTGTGGACTGCGGTGACGTGGTGGTGAGTGGTGTAGGTACCCGTGAGGAGTACCGACGTCAGACGAGATCCGGGTGGGCGAGGAGCCGGGACAAGGCCTAGCTCTTGTTCGAGGCCTCGACGAAGCGGCCGCGGGTTGCGGGGGCCTGGGCTGTCGGGTCCGACCAGGCCTGCTCGTTCTCGACGTGCTGCTTCATCAGGGCGTCGGTGAAGTCCTCGTTCTCCGCGTGGTTCTTGGACATCGAGGTCAACGCCTTGCCGATCTCCTGGAGCTTCGAGGAGAGGTGGCCCATCGACTCGTACATACCGTCACGTACGCCCTCGTAGACGACGCCGAACTTCTCGCCGATGTCGTCGTCACCCCATGGCGGGGCGTCGGCCTTGCTGGCGAATGTGGTGAGTCCGCTGACGAACCCCTCGCTGAACGACTTCTTCTCCGGCGGGGGCTGCTGGTCGGCCTGGGCCGGCGGGCCTGCGCCCAGCGCGTGCAGGCCGTTGATCAGGCGCTCGACGGACGCGTAGAAGTCCTCGCCGAGCTTGACGAAGTTCGTGCCCTCGGACTTGAGGGATTCCACATCGGACTGAAACCCGCCTGAACCGGCCATAACGCCTCAACGCCCCCGCGTTCGTAATGGTCATCCCATGAGATGTTCAAGCCAGAGCTTACCGGTCGTCAATGACACCGGGCAGCTGTCTGCGATGTCACCTTTCGATGCCATTGGTGTCGGTACCGGCCTCAGGCAGGTTCCTCAGGCGGGCTGCTCTGGTGCAGACGGCGGTAGAGCCTCATCGCGCTCTCCGGCGGGAAGTTGGGTACGTACGTCACCTCGCCGTCGGCCTTGGAGATGACGACGTTGCTTCCGCCCGGCTCGGCGGGCGGGGCGGTGGGGTCTGCGCGCGGCGGCCAGCCCGCCTGGATCAGGTAGGCGATGTCGAACTCGTGGACGTGCAGGCTGGCCGGGCCACCGGGCGTACCGACTGTGGGGAAGTGCTGACGGCCGATCTCCAGCGCCTCGGCCTCGTTCGCCGGCACCGGCCGCGGTCCGGTTTCCGCCGGCCGCGGAGGGAGCGGGGGAGGCGTGGGCGGCAGGCCGGGAGTGCTGCCTGCCTGGTCGGAATCGGTCATGGTGAGGTCTCCCTGGCGCTCATCTTGGTCGGTGGTGCTCAACCTTACTCACGCCGTGGTGGCCTGAATGGTTCACGTTCGGTGCGGCCGGTTGCCTCCGCCTGCCGCCTGCCGCCTGCCGCCTGCCGCCTGCTTCCTGCCTCCTGCCGTCCGAGGTCACGAAGCGCCTACCGGTGTTTCACGTGCCTCCAGGCGGAACCGCAACCGGCAGATGACCGCGTCCGTGTCCCGGCGGACCGCGTGGGCGACGACCGCGCCGCGCTGGTTCTGCAGCAGGCGCTGCCACAGGTGGGCGGGTTCGGCCTCCGGGATCAGGACGGTGATCCGGGTGCCGGGGCGGCGCGCGGCCAGGTCGCGCACGTACGCGGCGATCGGGCGGCCGATGGTGCGGGTGTCGGAGGGCAGTTCGAGGAGTTCCACCCCGGGGTTCCACAGTTCCCAGTCCCGGCGCAGAGCCTCAGTGGCGGGCCGGTCCTCGGGCGCGCCATGGGTGACCGTGACCGCCACCACCTCATCGCCCAGGGACACCGCCGCGTTCAGAGCCTCGCAGGTCAGCCGGGAGAGGTGCGATACGGGGACGACGACGAGGGAGCGGGCCGCGCGCGGGGCTTCCGGTACCCGGCCCAGGCCCAGCCGCTCGCCGATCCGGCCGTAGGCACGGTGGACCGTCTCGAAGGTCAGGACCAGCAGGGGCAGTGCGATGACGATCAGCCAGGCGCCCTCGGCGAATTTGGTGGCGGTGACGACGACCGCCGAAACGCCGGTGAGCAGCGCACCGAAGCCGTTCAGCAGGGCCTTGCCGCGCCAGCCGGGGGAGCGTTCCAGACGCCAGTGACGCACCATGCCGACCTGGCAGATGGTGAAGCCGACGAAGACGCCGATGGCGAAGAGCGGGACGAGGGTGTTGACGTCACCGCCGGAGAAGGCGAGCAGGGCCGCGGCGGCCGCCGCGAGGGCCAGGACGCCGTGACGGTGGACCTGGCGGTCCGCCTTCAGGCCGAAGACGTGCGGCAGGTAGTTGTCCCGGGCCAGCAGGCTCATCAGGACGGGAAGGCCGCCGAAGGAGGTGTTCGCGGCCAGCGCGAGCAGGACCACGGTGGCGAATTGGACCACGTAGAAGGCCCAGTTGTGGCCGAGCGAGGCGTCCGCCAGCTGTGCCAGGACGGTGACGCCCTCGACCGGCTGCAGATGGAAGCGGCCGATGAGAACGGACAGGCCGATCAGCATCACCCCGAGCAGGGCGCCGAGCGCGACCTCGGTGCGCTGGGCCCGCTTGGCGGCCGGGGCGCGGAAGGACGGCACGGCGTTGGCGACCGCCTCCACGCCGGTCAGCGCCGAGCAGCCGGCCGCGAACGCCTTGAGCAGCAGCAGCGCTCCGACGGCGGTGGCGTTCTGGGCGAGGACCGAGGCATGTCCGTCGGCGGTGACGGTGGAGGCGGGCGCGTCCCGGAAGAGGCCGACGACGATCATGGTCAGGATGGCGCCGATGAAGACCGCGGTGGGGACGATGAACGCCTTCGCCGAATCGACGATGCCGCGGAGGTTGATACCGGTGATCAGGACGAGGACCGCCAGGCAGATCCACCCGCGGTCCTGGTGGAGCGCCGGGAAGGCGGAGGTGAGCGCCGCTACGCCGGCCGTCACCGATACCGCGACATTCAGGACGTAGTCGAGAATGAGGGAGGCCGCGGCGACCAGGGCGGTACGGCGGCCGAGGTGGACCTTGGCGACCGCGTACGAACCGCCGCCGTTGGGGAACGCGGCGATCACCTGGCGGTACGAGGCGACCAGTACGGCCAGGAGGGCGGCGATGGCCAGGGTGACGGGGAGGGTGAAGCCGAGCCCGTAGCTGCCCGCCGCGGCCAGGATCAGCACGACCGACTCCGGTCCGTACGCCACGGAGGCCATGGCGTCGAGGGAGAGGGCGGCGAGGCCCTGGAGCGCGGTGAGCCGGTGGCGGGCGTCGGGCTCGGTGTCGGGCCCGGCTTCCGGGCCGCTCGCCGCGTGCGCGGCGGGGCTGACGGTATCCGTGTCCGTGGCCGGAGGGTTCGCCGCCTGCACGCCCTGGCGGGCGGTGGCGGTATCCGGCGGTTCCTCGGGCCCGCCACCGGGCAGAGACACCATGGTCATCGTTCGTCGTACCTCTCCGTACGGCACTGGGTGCCGAGCCGGACCGTCAGCGCGGGCGGCCCGGCTCAGCGGGAAGCGGGACTGCCAGCCCAGCGTGCGGGGCACGGAGAGCGCCGTCTTCGGGTCTTGGCGACCCTTTGGCGGGCGAAAGGACGTTCTTCACGAGATCCTGACGGGTGCCCGAGATCTCGACGGGTGCCGTGGCGCCGCTGCCTGCGTCCAGGGGCAGGCGCCTGTGTCCAGGGGCAGGAGCCGCCGGATCCAAGGTCAGGAGAAGTCGTAGCGGACGCCGGTGAGCTGCTCGGACGCCGCCCACAGGCGCTCACCGTTCGCGTCCTTCCTGGTCCAGGGCGCGCGGAAGGACGGGGCCGGGGCGCCGCGCAGTCCGGCGCGCGGGCCGATGAAGGCGTCCGGCCGCATGTGCGGGGCGGTGGCCGCGCAGAGGGTGCCCAGGGCGCCGCCGTCCGGGGACTGCGCGAGGAAGCGGTTGCTCAGTTCGATGACCCGTTCGGCGGCGGAGCGCCCCTCCATCCGCAAACCCGCGGTCTGCAGGTTCGTCGCGGCGTATCCGGGGTGCGCGGCGGCCGCGAGCACCTGCGAGCCGGCCGCGGCCAGCCGCCGGGCCAGCTCGTGGACGAAGAGGAGGTTGGCGCTCTTGGAACGTGCGTAGGCGATCCAGCGACGGTAGGAGCGCTCGCTGTTGAGATCGTCGTGGTCGAGGTCGGCGAGCGCGTGCAGGAAGCTGGAGACGGTGACGACCCGGGCCCCGGGGGTCGCCAGCAGCCGGGGCAGCAGCAGCCCGGTCAGGGCGAAGTGGCCGAGGTGGTTGGTGCCGAACTGCATCTCGAAACCGTCGGCGGTGGTGCGGTACGGCAGCGCCATCACCCCCGCGTTGTTGATCAGCAGGTCGAGGCGGTCGCCGGCGAAGTCGTCGAGGGAGGCGGCGAAGTGCCGGACGGAGGCCAGGTCGGCGAGGTCCAGCGGACGGAACTCCGCCTCGGCGGTGGGGACTTCGGAGCGCAGCCGGTCCAGCGCGGCGCCGCCACGCGCCTCGTTGCGGCAGGCCAGCACCACCCGGGCGCCGCGCCGTGCCAGTTCGCGCGCGGTGACGTAGCCGATGCCGCTGTTGGCGCCCGTGACGACCGCCGAGCGGCCGGTCTGGTCGGGGATATGGCTGGTGTTCCACCGGGTCACGCCTGCGCTCCTCCGTAGGGGGCAACCAGGGTACGCCTCGGGGCGCGCGCCGGCGGGCATCCGGGGCGTGCGTCAGCCGCCCTCCGCCGTACCCTGCGGCCGCGTCCGCACCCGTACGAGATACGTGGGTACCGACACCTCCGGATCATCCAGGCAGCTCCCTGTCTCAAGGTCGAAACGCTGCTTGAGCAGCGGTGACGCCACGAACGGACGGGTTGCGGCCGAGCCGGTCAGGCCGCGCGAGAGCACCTGGGCGCCGGTGAACGGGTCGCGGTTGCCGACCGCGTAGATCCGGCCCGCCCGGTCCCGGAACAGCGCGGCCTGGGCGCCATCCGGCAGGAGGGCGGCGACGCCGCGCCCCGGGATGAGCGCGTCCGGCCCGCAGACCGCGAGCCAGTCGCCGCTGGGGCACCGGATCTCCACCGCCGCAGTCGTAGTCGCGGCTGCAGTGGCGGTGGCAGCGAACTGAGGCATGTGGGTCACGTGTTGCGTCAGAGTCATCAGACAGCTGTCCCTTCCAGAGTGCGCACGGGCAGGGTCGGTCCGGCCAGCAGTGTCAGATCCGGCTTGACCTGGTCGCGTTCCGGTACGAAGCGGACCGACGGGTCCGGGGCGTCCGGCGCGTTGATGAACGAGACGAAGCGGGCCAGCCGCTCCGGGGCGGCCAGGGTCTCGGCCCATTCGTCCCGGTAGTGCGTGACATGGGTGGCCATCAGGGCCTCCAGTTCGTCGCAGAGCCCGAGGGAGTCGTGCACGACGACATCGCGTACGTGGGCGAGACCGCCCTCGATCCGCTCCAGCCAGGCGGCGGTGCGTTCCAGGCGGTCGGCGGTGCGGATGTAGAACATCAGGAAGCGGTCGATCAGCCGGATCAGTTCGGCGTCGCCGAGGTCCTGGGCGAGCAGGTCCGCATGGCGCGGGGTGGCGCCGCCGTTGCCGCCGACGTAGAGGTTCCAGCCATTCGCCGTGGCGATCACCCCGAAGTCCTTGGACTGGGCCTCCGCGCACTCCCGCGCGCAGCCGGAGACCGCGGACTTCAGCTTGTGCGGGGCGCGCAGCCCCCGGTAGCGCAGCTCCAGTTCGATCGCCATACGGACCGAGTCCTGCACGCCGTAGCGGCACCAGGTCTGCCCCACGCAGGACTTCACGGTGCGCAGCGCCTTCCCGTACGCATGCCCCGACTCGAAGCCCGCGTCCACCAGCCGCGCCCAGATGCGCGGCAGTTGATCGACCCGCGCGCCGAAGAGGTCGATCCGCTGACCTCCGGTGATCTTGGTGTAGAGGCCGAAGTCGCGCGCCACCTCCCCGATGACGATGAGCTTCTCCGGGGTGATCTCGCCGCCCGGGATGCGGGGCACGATCGAATAGGACCCGTTCTTCTGGAGGTTGGCGAGGAAGTGGTCGTTGGTGTCCTGGAGCGCCGCCTGCTCCCCCTGGAGGACGTAGCCGTCGGCGCCGACCGACGGGGCGAGCGAGGCGATGACCGACCCGACCGCCGGTTTGCAGACCTCGCAGCCCTCTCCGCCCCGGGCCTCCTCCCGTCCGCAGGCGTCGAGCAGCTCGGCGTAGGAGGTGAGCCGGCGGACGCGGACGATCTCGTAGAGCTCGGCGCGGGTGTGCGGGAAGCAGCCGCACAGGCTCTGGTCGCCGCTGTCCGGCAGCAGCTTGCCGATCATCTTGACGCAGCTGCCGCACCCGGTACCCGCCTTGGTGCACCGCTTGACCTCGGGGAGCGTCTCGCACGCCTGGATGGCGTCCTTGGCGACGTTGTGACAGCTGCAGATCACCGTGTCGCCGGGCAGCGCCTCCGGGCCGAGCGCCGCCGCGCCGCCGTCCGCCGCGACCCCGGCCGGCAGGACCAGCTGCTCGGGCGGCAGCGGGGGGACGGTGCCGGTCAGCGGCCGCAGCATGCCGTACGCCTCGGCGTCACCGACCAGCACTCCGCCCAGCAGCTCGCCGTCCGCGCCGATCACCAGCTTCTTGTAGACACCGCTGCGGGCGTCGGAGTACACCACGTCCAGACAGCCGTCGGCGGTGCCGTGCGCATCGCCGAACGAGGCCACGTCCACCCCGAGCAGCTTGAGCTTGGTGGACAGATCCGCACCGGTGAAGCCGGCGGGCTGCCCGGAGCCTCCGTCGAGTCCGGTGGCGACGCCGTCGAGTCCGGTGGCGACCCCGTCGGCCGCCACCCGCGCCATGTCGTAGCCCGGTGCGACCAGCCCGTACACCCGGCCGTCGGCGGCCAGCGCGCACTCGCCGATCGCGTACACCGCCGGGTCGTCGGTACGGCACTGCTCGTCGATGATGATCCCGCCGCGCTGCCCGACCGGCAGCCCGCACTCCCGGGCGAGCTGGTCGCGGGGCCGGACCCCGGCGGAGAAGACGACCAGATCGGTCTCGATGCGCGAGTCGTCGGTCAGCCCCATGGCGGTCACCGCACCCGAGTCGTCCGCGACGATCTCCTTGCCGCCGACGCCGGTGTGCACCTCCAGGCCCATGCCCTCGACGGTGCGGCGCAGCGCGCGGCCGCCGCCCTCGTCGACCTGGAGGGCCATCAGGCGGGGCGCGAACTCCACGATGTGGGTACGCAGCCCGAGCCCCTTGAGCGCGCCGGCCGCCTCCAGACCGAGCAGCCCGCCGCCGACCACCACACCGGTGCGGGAGTTCTTGGCGTACTCCTCGATGGCCAGCAGGTCCTCGACGGTCCGGTAGACGAAACAGCCCGCACTGTCCTTGCCCGGCACCGGCGGCACGAAGGGGTACGAGCCGGTGGCCAGCACCAGGGTGTCGTAGCGGACGGTCAGGCCCGAGCGGGCGGTGACCGTGCGGGCGGTGCGGTCGATGGCGGTGGCCGGGTCGCCCAGGTGCAGCTCGATGCCGTGCCGGGCCAGGAAGTCCGGATCGACCAGACTCAGCTCCTCCGGCGTCCGGCCGGAGAAGTACGAGGTCAGCTGGACCCGGTCATACGCCGGACGGGACTCCTCGCACAGTACGACCACCCGTGCGCGCCCGGTGACCCCTCGGTCGGCCAGCTCCTCGAGGAAGCGCTGGCCGACCATGCCGTGGCCTACGAGGACGATGGTCGGGGCGGTGGCCGGGGTACCTGGTGGTGCGGTGTCGGGGTGCGGGGGTGTGGTGGTCATGCTCGTCAGCGTGCGGCCCGGCTGTTACCCGCCCGCATCTGCGCTGTTTCCCGTGCGGAACGCTGCCCTCAGTACGGAGCCACGGGGGGTGTGAGGCGGGCCGGCCGCACCGGGGCGGGCATGGGAGGCACGGGGCCGAGGGCGGGCACGGGAGGCACGGGGCGGGCACGGGGCGGCCGCACCCGGCCCCTCGGCGCCGCCCCGCCCCGTGCCCGCGCGGTATCAGTGCAGCTTGGCCGGGCACAGGCGGCGCGGCGCCCGGTCCGCGCCGAGCTTGGCGTCCACGCAGCCGCCCGGCAGGCCCTCGTAGGTCCGGGTGCCGAAGTTGGCGGTGACGGTGAGGGCACCGTCGCCGAAGACCGTGCGCTGGACGGTGCGGTCACCCGTCAGCCACCGGAACGACGTCATCTGCTCGGCCCCCGCGGCGCGGTGCAGCGGGGAGAAGTACTTCTGCAGCGTGGCGAGTTCGGGCCCGTGCTGCTTCAGCGTCGGCCCGTCGAGGACGTAGTTGAGCGGCGTGTTGTAGAGCATGGCGAGCAAGGCGCGGGTGGTCTTCTGAGCCGGCAGCTTGTCGTACGACAGCTCCCACCGCTCGGCGTTGACGAGCGAGCCGTGCAGCGCCGTCTCGTAGAGCGGTACGCGGTACCGGGCGTCGTACATGGCGGTGGCGAGGTCGTCCGGCAGCTGCACCGGCTTGAAGAAGATCTTGGGTGCGGTCTCCGGGTAGAAGCTGCCCCACTTCTCCTTGTCCCGCTGCAGCGCCCACAGACCGTCGGCGACCGGGGTGCCCGAGCCGTGGTTGAAGGCGAGCACGGTGTTCGCCCAGGCCTGGGCGGACTCGGAGCCCAGGACGAGGTTCCGGGACAGCCGCCGCATCCGGGCGAGCCGGTTCTCGCGGTCGCCCGCCTTCGTCATCTCGTGTCCGGCGCCGTGATCGCGGAACAGCTCACCGGTCGCGTCGACATCGAGGAAGTAGCTGTCCGCCCCGTTGGCGATCATCTTGCGGGTGCGGTCGGCGAGGTAGTGCTTGCTCGGCTCGGCCCGCTCGAAGGCGCGTGAGCTGAGGTAGCAGCCGCGCGGCGGGTTGCCGAACCCGGGCTCCGGGGTGCCGTCCGCCCGCCGTATACAGAAGTCGGGGTAGACCCGGTCCGGCCAGGCCGAGGTCGGGCTGTCGGCGGTCTTGGGGTCCTGCCCGTTGGCGAACGTGTCGTACGGTCCGACGAGGTAGCCCGCCCGTTTGGCGGCCTGTACGGCCGCGGCGTTCATCGGGCCGGACTTCGGTCCGCTCCCGGAGTCGTAACCGAGCCACATCCGGTCCACGCCGAGCCGCTTGAGCTGGTCGATACCCGCGGCGGTACGGGCATCGCCCCACACATAGGCGTGGAAGGCGCCCAGCAGCTTGGCGTTGGCCGGGTTCCGGCGGATCTTCTCGCGCAGACTGCCGAGTTGGCCGCGCTGCGCGAGGTACGAGCGGTAGTCGACGGCGGGGGCGACCGGATTGCCGTCGGTGAGGGCGAAGGTGACCTCGTAGTCGCGGGTCCCCTCACCGGCGTCGAAGGCGTGCGCGGCGGTGGCGCGCAGCCGGCCCCCGGTGGAGGTGAAGTTCAGGGAGGTGCCGATGTCGGTGGGAGTGAGGTAACTGACCCCGTGCCCGCGCCCTCCGGACGTCGAGTATCCCCATAGGGGGAGGGCCAGTTCGGCACCCACGTCGACCGTCTTGCCCGCCAGCCCACTCTTCTCGGAGTTCCAGAACGCATCTCGTACGGGGATGTCCAGACCCGAACCACGCGGCAGCTGGACAGCCGAGGCGGCCCGGTCGGTACCGGTCACCGGCCAGTCGACCTTCCCGTCGCGGTCCGAGCGCAGCTGGATCCGCAGCCGCCCGCGCTCCGCACCGGCCGTCACGCTCAGCCCCTTGGCGGGGTAGCTCCAGCGCGCCCCCTCGGCCGTACGGGTCACCGGCCCCGGCTTACCGAGCCCGCCGCCGGCGGCCGGCCCGGACAGCTCCATCTGCTGACCGTCGCCGGTGCGTGCGGTCACCGCGAGGGTGGTGGTGTCGACGACGGCGGTACCACCGGAGACCGGCAGTTCGAGCCGGCTGCCCTCGAGGGTGCCGGCGGACGCGGCGTCACACCCGGAGACGCCGAGCGCGGTCGCCGTCAGGGCGAGGGAGGCGGCGAGCACACGGGTGGGGGTGCGGGCGGTTCGGATGCGGCTACGGCTGGCGCCGCCGGTCTTCCGCGAGTTGGGAACTTCGGGAATCCCGGGCTGCTCGGAAGCGTTGGAGGCTGTGGGGGCCTTGGATGTCATGGGGACTGGATAGTCCCGGGACTTAAGAGAGTTCTAAGAGGCTCTGAGAGGAGCTAAGGAGGAGCTAAGGGAGACACGGGCCGAGAGGCGAGAGCCGAGAGCGGAGAGCCGGGAGGAGTCCTCCTCAGACGGTCCCGGCAGCCTGGCGCGTACCGCGGTCGGCGGCGGCAGCGGCCGCGGCCGCCCTCTCCCGCCTGACCAGCTTGCGCCCGTACAGCACACGCAGACTGACCACGAAGGTCGCCGCGAACGCCAGCATCCCGCAGCCGATGGCGACTCCGGCGGTCAGCGCCGTCTGCCGGTCGAGGCCCATATAACGCTCGAACGCCAGCCCCGCGGCGGCCGAGAACACCGGAGCCAGACACAGCCCGGCCAGATGCAGCCGCCACTCCTCGCGCGCCCAGCTCCGCCCTTCCCGCCCCGCACGCCGCTGCCGGACGGCCATCACGCCATACGCCACCGCGTACGGGACCAGGTAACCGGCCAGCAGCCGCTGCCCCTCCGCGCCCCACCCCAGGTAGCACCGGACGATCCACACCACAGCCCCCGCGCCGGCGACGTGGGCCACGGCGAGCACCGGCGTCGGCACCCACGTCCCGGTCACCCCGGCGACCGTCCTCCGCTTGTCCAGCCCACGGGAGGCGAGCAACGCACCGAACACGACCACGGAGCCGAGGTGCGTGATCGCGATCCGGTTGATGTCCGCCATGGACAGACCCGGCAGCAGCGACGGCAGCACGCCCCATTCCAGGCGCAGCAGCGGCGCGGTCATCAGGAAGCCGTAGCACAGCAGCATCCACCGCTGGTGCAGATCGGGAAATTTCCCGAAGGCCGCGGCGATCCCGTACGTCACGCTCTGCACGGTGCCGACCAGGATGACGGCGAGTGCGATCCAGAACGCCGCCCCGCTGAACGCGTCGCCCGGCGCGGTGCGCACCAGATAGACCGCCGCCCCCGCCATGGAGGCGTACACCGTCACCGCGAAGACCACGCCCACGACACGGTGCAGCCGGACGCGCCGCCGCACCGCCGAGAGCAGCTGGACCGGTCCGAGCAGCATCAGCGCACCACCCAGGACCGAGTGCACGATCAGCGCCGCCAGGCTGTGCCCGTACGGCCCGATCCGGGTCGCGAGCGCATCGGCGACATAGCCCGGCGACACCGCGCGGGACAGCAGCCACTCGCCGAACGCCGGTGCGCCCCGTTGTGCATACGGCCACAACTCGGTCATCGCGATCGGCGCGTAGCCCACGCAGACGACCACCACGGTGATCGTGGCCACGCGGCCCCAGGAGACCTTGCTCGGACGGTGCACGGCGACTCCTTCGATCGCGGCCCTCGACCGATAACCGATAGCCGACGGCAGTCGGCAGCCGGTAGCCGATGGTCGGCAGTCAGTAGCCGGTAGCCGGTAGCCGATGGCCGGTGCCGGTAGCCAATAGTCCAGCCTGTACAGTCCGGATTGGACTATTGAGAAGGTAGGGCTGGTCCGTGGCCGTGGTCAACGGTCGTGCTGTGCTTGGTAATTGCCGTCCGCCGGGGAGAGTGTGCGGGGCCTGCGGTCGGTGGAATCACGCCCGGCGCTGCTCTGCCCACTGCCAGAAGTCCACCATCATCCGCTCATAACGGATCCCGAACTCCAGCGCCTCACGCTGACCCCGCGTCAGCAATTCCCCTACGCGCTCGGCGAGTTCCTCGTACTCCGCGAGCGCACGGTGGTGCTCGTCGAGCTGCACCGGAGCGAGCACCTCCGGCCGGGCCCCGAACCACAGCTTCAGGATGCCGCGTTCACGCGCCTCGACCGGTACGAAGGCGGGGTCGGCCAGCCACTCCTCCAGAGCCGCTCTACCGGTCTCCGTGAGCTTCATCATCCGGCGGTTGCGCCCGCCCTCCTGCCGGACCTCCGACAGCAGGCCCGCCGCCACCAGCCGGTCGCACTGCGCGTACACCTGTGCGTGCGGCATGGACCAGAACGGTGCCACCGTACGGGCGGCCTCGACCTTCACGTCGTACGGGCTGGCCTCACCGAGCTTGTCGATGATGCCGAGCACGAGGAACGAGGGCGTGGTCAACCGGCGGACGTCAGACATGCCGCGACCGTACCGCGCCCCGGGAACCCCCTCGCCCCGGGAACCCCCTCGCCCCGGGAATCCCCTCGCCCCGGGAGCCCCCCTCGCCCTGGCAATGCCTTCGTCCCGGGAATCCCTCCGCCCCGGGAACCCCTCGCCTGGGGAGCTTCTCGCCCCCGGAATACCCTCCGCACCCACCACGTTGTGGCCTGCAAGGGGCGCCCGCAACCCCTACGGGATCTGTTCGACCGTCCCCTACGGGGCGCCCCGCCCGCTCTCGTCCTGCTGTCGGACCTCGTCCTGCTGCCCGGTCTCGTCCCGCCGGTTCTGCCGCAGCCGCCGCACCGCCAGCTCCGCGTAGGCCGCCGTGCCGTCCGCCAGCACCGCGTCGTCGAACACGGCGAGCGGTGAGTGGTTGTTGGGGCTGGTCTCGGGATCGGCACCGGCCGGCGGCGAGCCGAGCATCAGCATCGCCCCCGGAACCTCGTCCAGGACCCGGGAGAAGTCCTCCGCGCCCGCCAGCGGATTCGGCATCGGCGCAAAGCGCTCCTCACCCAGCGCCTCCCGCACCACCCCGCCCGCGAAGTCCGCCTCCGTGTGGTCGTTGACGGTCACCGGGTACACCTCGATGAACTCCGCGTCCACACCCACCCCGTACGCCGCCGCGATGCCCCGGCACACCTCCACCGTGCCGTCCTTGACCCGAGCCTGGGCGGCGTCCGAGAAGCTGCGCACGGTCGCTTCGAAGGATGCGGTGTCGGGGATGACGTTCGACTTGGTGCCGGCATGGAAGGTGCCCACGGTCAGGACCACCGGGTCGAAGACGTCGAAGGTACGGGTGATCCACGTCTGGATTTCGGTCACCATCGCGCACGCCGCCTGCACCGGGTCCTTGGCGCGGTACGGCATCGAGCCGTGCCCGCCCGCGCCGCGTACGGTCACCCGCAGCACATTGGACGCGGCCATCGCCGGCCCGCCACGCGTCCGGAACTGCCCGCTGGCCATACCGGCCGAGATCACATGGATCGCGTACGCCGCCACCGGCCGCGTCCCGGACGCGTCCAGCAGCCCCTCGGCCAGCATGTGCCCCGCACCGTTGTAACCCTCCTCGCCCGGCTGGAACATGAACACCACATCGCCCGCCAGCCGGTCGCGGTGCGCGCAGAGCAGCTTGGCGGCGCCCGTGAGCATGGTGGTGTGCAGGTCATGGCCGCAGGCGTGCATCCGGCCGCTGTCGGCCGCGAAGTCCAGCCCGGTCCGCTCGGCGACCGGCAGGGCGTCCATGTCGCCACGCAGCAGAACGGCCGGCCCGGGCTGCCCGCCGCGCAGCACCGCTGTCACGGAACTCAGCGAGTCGCCGGTACGCACCTCCAGCGGCAGTCCGTCCAGCTCGGCCAGCACCGCTTCCTGTGTACGGGGCAGGTCGAGCCCGGTCTCGGGAATGCGGTGCAGCGAACGGCGCAGCCGTACGAGGTCGTCGGACAGGGCCCGGGCGTCATCGAGTAGGTTCATGCACCACTGAATGCCCCGCCCTTCACGGCGGAAACGAACGCGCCCCACTCACCAGCCGGAAAGACCAGCGCCGGCCCGTCCGGGGCCTTGCTGTCCCGGACGGGCACGAGGCCGAGCGGTTCCGCCGCGAGCGCCCGGGAGAATTCGAGGCACTGGCCGCCGTTGGCGTCGCTGTAGGAGGACTTGACCCAGGCGAAGTCGCGGGAGAATTCGAGGCAGTCCCCGCCGTTGGCGTCGCTGTAGGAGGATTTGATCCAGTGGGCGGTGGCCAGATCCAAGCCGGGGCTCATGCGTGGTACTCCTTCAGCAGGGTCTTGATCAGGGTCAGCGATTGCTCCGGGGCCAACGCGTGTGCCCTGAGCAGATCGTAGTCATCAAGGGCGGCGTCGACCGCTTGTGCGGAGTCGTACATCCTGCCTCCTACCCGGGTCTCGGTGTAGAGCACCGTGGGGGAGTCGGTGAAGCGCAGCACAGTGAAGGGTTTCGTGGACGCGGCCGGGGCTCCGGCGGAGAACGGCATCACCTGAAGGTTGATGTGCGGGGACGCGGCAGCCGTCAGCAGGAACTCCAGCTGACCGGCCATGACTTCGGCGTCGCCTACGACCGTTCGCAGGCACGCCTCGTTGAGGATGGCCCACAGAAGCGGCGGTGTGTCCCGTTCGAACACCTCACGACGCCGTATGCGTGCGGCAACCTTGCCCTCGATGACCTCCGCTTGCTCCTGTGAGAAGTACCCCTGGAAGATGGCCCGCGCGTACGCCTCCGTCTGGAGAATCCCCATCACGAGGTTCGCCGAGTAGTCCAGGATCCGTGACGCCTTCCGCTCCAGGTTGAGGTACGGGACGAACCACGACGGGTGGTCGCCCTCGTCGATCCTCCGGAGCATCTCTGCGAAGAGGTCGCCGGTCCCGAAGGCGACATCGCAGCCTTTGGCGAACTTGTCACTGGGCCTGGGCAGCATCTTCCCGGCCTCGACCCTGCTGACGTACGCCTCGGAGTAGCCCGCCGCTCTGCCTAGGTTCTTCTGCGTCAGTTTGCGTGCCAGGCGTACCTGCTTGACGTCGCGTCCGAAGCGCTGGAGTGGGTTCAAGTGCTGGTGTGGTGTCGTCTCGTCCAAGGCTGTGACCTCTTGCCATGTGTTCGCGTCCAGCGTTACGGCAGGCAGTGGACTTGCAAGCTGCCGCTAAAGCGCCGCCATCCTATTGGCCGTCGCGTTGTCCACGTGACCGAATGGCTACCTCCGGTAGCGCCGAATTTCCCTGCGGATGGACGGAGTTGAGGACATGGGTGACACGAGCGGCATGGGCGATACGGGCGACGACGCTGCGGTGGTGCGGCTCCTGGCTGTCGACATCGAGGCGGAGCGGATCAGCTATGCCGCCGCACTCATCAAGGAGGCGCGGGCAATCCTCGACGGGCGGAAGTGGACGGTCGGGGAACTTCAACTGCTCGCCGTCGAGCTGACCGAAGCGCTCGCCGAGATGCACCGGATCGCGAAGGGGCGAGGTCAGGCTGTGCCCGGTAGCTGATCCAGTTGTGAGAGATCCGCCGCCGACAGGGCGATTCCGGCTGCGGCCAGGTTTTCGTCGAGGTGGGCGGGCGAGCCCGTACCGGGGGTGGGCAGCAGGGCGGGGGAGTGGTGCAGCAGCCAGGCCAGCGCGATCTGGCCGGTGGTCGCGCCGTGCCGGGCCGCGAGGGTGCTGAGCACCGTACCCGCATCCGCGTCCGCGTCCTTGGCTCCTCCGCCCTCGCCTCCGTTCTGGGGCCCGTGCCCGCCAGCGGTCAGTGAACCGTTGCCCAGCGGGAACCATGGCAGGAAGGCGGTACCCCGCTGCTCGCACAGCTTCAGTACGTCCTCCGAGGCGCGGTCCAGCAGGTTGTAGCGGTTCTGTACGGACGCGATCGGCGCCAGCTCCTGGGCCTGTGTCAGCTCTGCCGCGCTGACCGAGTCCAGCCCGATGTGGCGGATCTTCCCCTCCTGCTGGAGCTCCCGCAGCGTGCCCAGCTGGTCGGCCATCGGCACTCCGTGGTCGTAACCGGGGCCGACGAGACCGCCGGTGCCGAACCCCAGCCGTCGGACCGGCAGTTCCCCGCCGAGCGGGAAGCCCGTACGTCCGGCCGGCGCGCCCACAGGAGGCGTACCTACCGTAAGGGCGTCGACGGGCGTGTCCGCGGTCTCGGGATCCGCGGTCACGGGATTAGCGGTCACGGGATTCATGAAGACCGAGTCTAGGGCGCTGCGGGGTTCGTAAGATCATGCGGTGCCTGTCGACATATCGCTGTTCACTCTCACCCTGCTCTGCCTGGCCGCGCTCGCGGCGGGGTGGATCGATGCCGTGGTGGGCGGTGGTGGACTGTTGCTGCTCCCTGCCCTGTTGCTCGGTCTGCCGCAGGTGCCCGCCGCGTACGTGCTCGGGACCAACAAGTCCACCGCCGTCGTCGGCACCGCGGCCGCCGCGGTCACTTACGTCCGCAAGGCGCCGATCGACCTGCGTATCGCGCTGCGTATCGGACTTGCCGCGGTCGCCGGTTCGCTGGCCGGGGCGTTCTTCGCGGCCGGTATCAACAGCGAGGTGCTACGTCCGCTGATCATGGCCGTGTTGTTGGCCGTGCTCGCGTTCGTCGTCGTCCGTCCCGCCTTCGGGACCGCTCCCGCGCCGTCGGGGCCGGTCTCCCGGCGGCGCGTGCTGACTGCCGTCCTCGTCGCCGGCCTGGGAATCGGCTTCTACGATGGCCTGATCGGGCCCGGGACCGGTGCGTTCCTGGTCATCGCGTTCGCCGCCGTACTGCACATGGATCTGGTCTCTTCGTCCGCCACCGCCAAGATCGTCAATGTCTGCACCAACCTGGGCGCGCTGACGATGTTCGCGATCCAGGGCACTGTGCTGTGGCAACTCGGTGCGCTGCTCGCGCTGTTCAACCTCGTCGGAGGGATGGTCGGCGCAAGGATGGCACTCAAGCGGGGTGCCGGGTTTGTGCGGGGGGTGCTGGTGGTCGTGGTCGTCGCGCTGCTGTGCAAGCTGGCGTACGACCAGTGGATCGCGGTCTGACCTGGCCCTGGCCGTCAGAAAGCGGTGGTCGGAGCACGGTCGTCAGCACGCGGTGGCCGGAACACCGTCGTCAGCACGCGGTGGTCAGAACGCGCAGTGGTACATCCGGCCCATGTCCCGCACCGCGGGGATCTTCGCGGCCGTGCGGGCCATCAGACGGTGGGCCGCGGGGAGTTTCCCGACCTCCGGCGTCTCCACCATGCTGAGGTTCTCGACGATCCTCAGCCGCGGGCTGAGCCGGGCGATGCCCTCGGCGTCCGTGCCCCAGTGCAGCCGGGCACCGGTCCTCATCACCACGCGGTTGAGCCACTGCGCGCGGATCGCGAACGGGCTGAAGGCGTCGAAGGCCAGCTCACCCCCGGGGGCGTGGGCCATCAGCCGGCGGAGCAGGGACGTACCCTCCTCCTCGGTCAGGTACATCAGGAGCCCCTCCGCCACGATCATCGTCGGCTGGTCCGAGGGGATCTGCGCCACCCACGCCGGGTCGGTCACCGATGACGGGATCGTGGTGTACCCGGCCCGCTGCGGGAGAAGCTTCCGGCGAAGCTCGATGACCTCGGGGTAGTCGATGTCGAACCAGCGCACCCCTGGCCCCGGATCGAGCCGGTATATCCGGGTGTCGAGGCCGCAGCCCAGATGCACCACCGTCGCGTGTTCGTGACGGGCCAGGAAGCGCGCCGTCCAGATGTCCAACTGCCGGGCGCGCAGGGCTACTCCGGCGGCATCGCCGGGGCTCAGCCGTAGCTTCCGGAAGTCGTAGTGGAAGTCGTGGTGGAGCCGCCGGACGGTGTCCACCGCTGTGCTGTCGCCCAGTATCGGCTGCTCGGCGCGGCTGTCGAGCGCGCGGCCGTAGAGCGTGGCGAGAAGGGTCTCCTTCTCCTTGGTGAGGTGCAGGGTGTGCGCCTCGGTGTTGGTGATTCCCGTGGTGGCCGACGTGTTCGGTGTGTTCGGTGTGGTCCTGCTCCCCGTACCGTTCATACCTCACAGCCTACGCAATATTCAGAAAAATGTGAAGACTCGTGAGAGGGAGGGGGAGAGTGTGGGAGTGCTGCGTCGGCTCAGGAATCGAGGACGGCGGCGATCGCTTCGATCTCCACGAGCTGGTGGTCGTAGCCGAGCACGGTGACGCCCATCAGCGTGCTGGGGACGTCGTGATCACCGAACGCGTCCCGGACCACTTCCCACGCCGTCACCAGGTCTTCCTGCCGAGCGGACGCGACGAGGACGCGGGTGCTGATGACGTCGTGCAGCGCGGCACCGGAGTCCGCCAGGGCGGTCCGCAGGTTCTCCACGGCTTTGGCCGCCTGCCCGGCGAAGTCCCCGATCGCGGCGGTCGAGCCGTCTTCGTTCAGCGGGCACGCCCCGGCGAGGAATATCAGTCGGGACTCGGCGGGGGCTGTAGCCGCGTAGGCGTACTCGGCCACATCGGACAGGGAGGCGGAGCGGATCAACGTGACGGCACGGGGCATGGGTGTGTGTTCCTCTCGCGTCGTGCTCGAGTCGTGTGTGCGCCCATGACCTTGTCAAAGGTCCGCACGGCGTTCGACGCAATTTCCGGGTGCCCCTATCTCCCCTGTCTCGTCTATCTCCTCTATCTCTCTTGTCTCTCCTCTCTTCCTTGTCTCCGCTATCTCTCCTATCTCCCTGCTGCGCCCGTCGTGACCACTCCGCGGACCCGTGCGGACACCTCCGTGACGGCCGTCATCAGTACTGCCGAGTCTTCGAGGGCCTTCAGTCCGTGCCGTTCGTGCGGAATCATGGCGACCTGACCGGCCTTCAGTTCCTGGCCGCCGCCGGGCCCGGTCAGGCGGACCCGGCCATGAAGTACTTGCAGGCTCGACGCGGGTGGCGCGTTGTGTTCGTCCAGCACGGTGCCCGCGATCAGTGCGATCACGGTCTGGCGCAGTGGGCCGTCGTGCAGGAAGAGGTGAGCGCTGCGCCCGTGGGCAGAGGCCCTGGCATCGTCGAGCTGATGGCGGGCGAGCGCGTTGAGGTCGTCCATGGTGCTGCCTTTCGCATGCGGACGGTGAGCGCGCCGGCGCCCGGCACCGGCCCCGCGATCCAGGCTGCCGGGCGGGCCGCGCCACCGCCTCCGGCTGCTGAGCTCCCTTCCATCGTTGCCGCTGTGCGGGCGGATGCAACCGGGGAATCCGGACGCGGTGGATGCGAGCGGGCATTCCGGATGTGGCGGATGTGGCGGATATGGCGGGTGTGCGGCGGGCGGGATTCCGGGCAGGGCGTCCGGGTGGCGTGCCGGTGAAGGCTCGGCCCGTCACTTACGGGATGATCATCATGGCCGTACGATGCGGGCGTCTCGTCCGTCCCCCCACGTGAAGGATGCGCAACCGTGGCCGACCCCACCGCCCTCAGTGATCCGTCGGGTCCCTCCCCCTCCCCCGGGCCGCACGGATTGCCCGGACCGTCCGAGGCGCGCGGTCCGGCCGGACCGTCGGCCGGATTCCTGACCGTGATGACGACCATCGACAGCGAGGAGAAGGCCGAGCGGCTGGCCCGTGGCGCGATCGAGGGCAGGCTCGCCGCCTGCGCCCAGATCAGTGCGCCGGTGACCTCGGTGTACCACTGGGACGGCGCGATCGAGACCAGCCGGGAATGGCAGGTGCTGTTCAAGACGGCGCAGGCGCGTTACGCGGAACTGGAGAGCTATCTCCTGCAGGCGCACGACTATGACACCCCCGAGATCATCGCCACCCCGATCACCCGAGGTGGCAGCGGCTACCTGTCGTGGGTCGCAGAGGAGACGAGCTGACGTGGTACGACGCAAGGCTGGGCAGGAGCTGGGGCTGGGGCCGGGGCCGGAGTCGAAGCCGGCATTGGGGCAGGGGCAGGTTCCGGGGCCGGGACCGGGGCCGGGGCGGACCCGGCGTCGCTGGGGCAAGGCCGCGACGGCCGTACTCGGCATGGCGATGTGCCTGGCCATCGCTCCCGTCGGCCACGCCGTCGAGGGCGCCCGCGGCGCCGCATCGGACAGCGGCCGCCCCAGCCCTCCACCCCACCCGGACAACGGGAAGTGGACCAGTCGGGACGCGGCCGCGTACTGGACCGCCAAGCGGATGGCGGCCGCCGCACCGGCCAGGAGCGAGGACCCCTCGGGCCAGTCCGCGGACGTGTCAGCCGGGGATGGCGCGTCGGGGCAGCCTGACGCCGCGTCTCCCGGGGGCGACACTCCGGGGCAGTCCGCGGGAGCGTCGGCCGGGGATGGTGCGCCGGCGCTGCCTGACACCGTGTCCCCCGGGGACGGGACGACTTCTGCGGGCGATACTTCGGGTCAGTCGGGTCAGTCGGGTCAGTCGGGTCAGTCGGGTCAGTCGGGTCAGTCCGACCCCCCGTCGGCTGGGAGCGACACCCCAGGTCAGTCCGACGCCACTCCGCCTGCGGCCGGTTCGCCGGCCAAGCCGCATGCCGGATCCCAACCCCAGGCCGCTGCCAAGCACTTCGACGGAGTACCGTCCGTCGGGGTGCTGTTCTCCGTGGACAAGGACGCCCGGGCCCACCACTGCACCGCAAGCGTGGTGCACAGCCCGCAGCGCAACCTGATCCTCACCGCTGGGCACTGCGACCTGGGCTCCCGCGCCGCCTTCGTCCCGCAGTACCGATCCGGCGCGGCGACCCAGCCCTACGGGGTGTGGGCGATCACCGAAACCTTCGCCTACCCCGACCGGGGCACCACCGGCACCAAGTCCGACCTCGACTTCGCGTTCGCGACCGTCGCACCCTCCGTGGAAGGCCGCTCCCTCGAAGAGGTCACCGGCGGCAACGTCCTTGCCCAGACACCCGGTTACGTCAACGACGTCACCGTCATCGGCTACCCGACCGTCCGCCACGACCCGGCCGACCAGGCCGTACGCTGCGCCACCCGCACCGCCCGGCTGTCCGGGACTCACCAACTGAGGGTGGATTGTGCCGGTTTCTACGGTGGTACCTCGGGCGGCCCCTGGCTGACCGACTTCAACGAAGAGACCGGGACGGGCCGGATCATCGGCCTGATCGGCGGCCTCCACGGAGGCGGTCCCAAGGGACGGAACAACCACCGGATCTCTTACAGCCCCTACTTCGGAGGGAAGATCCTCAGCCTCTACAGCCGCGCGACCCGCGCGCCGAAGAGCTGATCGGCTCCCACAGGGGTGGCGGGGCGCGCGCCCGGGCCGGCCGGCGGCTACCGCAGCGCCTCCGCCACCCCCTCCTCGCGCGGGCCGAGGAAGTGCGGATCGGGTTGCAGCAGCGCTTCGGCCGCCGCCTTTCCGGCCGCGAAGATCTCCCGTACGCCGCCGTACGCCCAGGTCACATCGTGCCGGGCGGCGACCCCTACGCCGTACGCGTCGATGCCGGCCGCCGTGCACAGTGCCAGCGCACGCCGGATGTGGAAGCCCTGGCTGACCAGCACCGCCCGATTTACACCGAAGATCCGGTGGGCGCGGCTGCAGGAGTCCCATGTGTCGAAGCCCGCATAGTCGTTGACGACCTTTCGGGCCGGGACCCCGCGTCGTACCAGGTAGTCGCGCATGGCGTCCGGCTCGTCATAGTCGTGCCGGCTGTTGTCGCCGGTGACCAGGACCGCACGGACCGTGCCCCGGTCGTAGAGCTCGGCCGCCGCGTCCAGCCGGTGGGCGAGGTACGGGGACGGCTGGCCGTCCCATAGGCCGGCGCCGAAGACGATGGCCACCGGGGCGGTGGGCGCGTCGGTGACGGTGCGCAGCCGTGGGGCCGCGGTGACGTGCAGCCAGGTGGCGGGCGCCAGTGCGAGCACGGTGGTGGCCACCACGACCTGATAGGCGCGGCGCCGGCCGCGCCGGGTCCGTGGCAGATGTGGCAACCGCATTCCTTGTCCCCCTGTCCCCCCGTTCGTACCGCCGTACCGCCGTACCGCCGTACCGGTATGCCGTGCTGATTCGGCAGTGATCGTTTCTCGCAGGCTGCGACGCCCCCCGGCCGATGATGGTTGCAGGCGCGACTGACATCGTGGCGCAGGAAACACCGTGTCCGGGACCCGTGCCCAAGACCGTGTCCGGGACCCGTATCCGGGCCTCGGAACAGGTCCCGGAACCGCCCTGAGAGGACCGCATCACCATGACCACCGCTCGTGAGCCTGAGCGCCTGCCGTTCTTCGTCTACGGCACGCTGCGTCCCGGCCAGGTCAACCACGCCTGGGCGCTGCGCGGCCGGGCCGTCCGGGAGGAACCGGCCCGGATCGGTGGCGCGCTGCTCTTCGACGGCCCCGGATACCCGTACGCCATCGCCGGGCCCCCGGACGCGGTGGTGCACGGCACCCTCGTCGAGCCGGGCGACGCCGACTACGACGCGGTGCAGGCGACGCTGGACCGGCTGGAGGGCTATGTCCCCGGTGCTCCGGAGAATCTCTACGAGCGAGTGGTCACCGAAGCCGCGTGCCCGGACGGGCGGACCGTTCGGGCCTGGGTCTACCTGGCGGCCGAGCCGCTTGCCGCCCGGCTGCGGGCCGGTGGCACCCTCATCCCGGGCGGCGACTGGCTGGACGGCGACGCCCGGCGTCCGTCGCTGCTCCCGGCAGAGCCGGGCCCGCTGCCCCCGGCAGAGCAAGGCCCGCTGCCCAAAGCGGAGCTGCATCTGCACATCGAGGGCACCCTGGAGCCCGAGCTGGCCTTCGCGCTCGCCGAGCGCAACGGCGTTGCCCTGCCCTACGCCACCGAGGACGAGCTGCGCCGTGCCTACTCCTTCGAGGACCTGCAGTCCTTCCTCAACCTCTACTACGCGCTGATGGCCGTGCTGCGCACCGAGGACGACTTCACCGACCTCGCACATGCCTACCTCGCCCGCGCCCGGCACCAGGGCGTTCGGCACGCCGAGATCTTCTTCGACCCGCAGGCGCACACCGCACGCGGCGTCCCGGTCGGTACGGTCATCGGCGGCCTGGCCCGCGCACTCGACACCGCCCAGGAGCGCTACGGGATCAGCACCCGCCTGATCATGTGCTTCCTGCGCGACGAGAGTGCCGACTCCGCCCTGGAGACCTTCGAGGCGGCCCGCCCGTACCTGGACCGGATCACCGCCGTCGGCCTGGACTCGGCCGAGGTCGGGCATCCGCCGGCCAAGTTCGCGGAGGTCTTCGCGCTGGCCCGGGAGGCCGGTCTGAAGTGTGTGGCGCACGCGGGGGAGGAGGGGCCCGCCGGCTATGTGTGGCAGGCCCTGGACATACTCGGCGTGGACCGGATCGATCACGGGGTGCGGTGCATGGAGGACGAGCGGCTGGTGGCCCGTCTGGTGGCGGAGCAGGTGCCGCTCACCCTGTGCCCGCTGTCGAACGTACGGCTCCGGGTGATCGATGACCTCGCCGCGCACCCGCTGCCCGCGATGCTGGACGCCGGGCTGCTGGTGACCGTCAACTCCGACGACCCGGCCTATTTCGGCGGCTACGTGGACGACAACTTCATCGCCGTGCGGGAGGCCCTGGGCCTCGATGACGCGACGCTGCGCACGCTGGCCCGGAACTCCTTCCGCGCCTCCTTCCTGGACGAGGACACCCGCGCGAGGTACCTGCGGGAGGTGGACGCGCACGAGGCGGCCGCACCGGCCCGTCGGCCGGGCTGGTAGCCGTACGGAACATGGATGTCGTCGCGGGGAAACGGTGCCGCAACGCTCGGTTGCCACGCTCAGTTCATGAGGGCGCCGATACCACACCCACACTCCCCGTCCCCGTCTCTGTCGCCATCCTCGGCGCCGCTCGGCGGCGGGGACCTGGCTGCCGCAATCACCGTCCAGCTCAGCACCCAGCTCCGCAGGGTCCGGCTGCACGGCTTCCGCCATACGGGGCCGGCCGCCCCCACCCGCGATACGGGACGCGCCGCCTCCACCCGCGATACGGGGCCCGCCGCCCCCACCCGCGATACGGGGCCCGCCGCCCCCACTCTCGTCGCGGTGGCCCACGGCAGCCGGGACCCCCGCGCGCTGCCGGCTATCCGCGCCCTGCTCGACCGGGTCCGCGCCCTCCGCCCCGGACTGTCCGTACGGCTCGGGCACATCGAACTCGACCGGCCGTTGCTCGCCGACACCCTCGGCGAGCTGCGCGGCGAGGCCGTCCTCGTACCGCTGCTCTTCGGCCACGGGTACCACGTCACCCACGACCTGCCCGCCGCGCTGGCCGGCGCGCCCCATCTGACCGGCCGGATCGCCGAGCCCCTCGGACCGCATGCCCTCCTCGCCGAGGCGCTGTACGGCAGGCTGCTGGAGGCCGGGGCCGCGTCCGGCTGGGGCACCACGGCCGTGATCCTGGCCGCCGCCGGTTCCCGTGCCGCCCGCTCCGCCCAGGACACCGAACGCACCGCGCAGCTGCTCTCCGCCCGGCTCGGCGGCCTCCCCGTCCTGTCCGCCTATGCGTCGGCCGCCGCCCCCACCGTCGCCGAAGCCGTACAGGCGCTGACCGCTCGCGGCCACCGGCGGATCGCGGTCGCCGGCTGCTTCACCGCACCCGGCCACTTCGCCGCCCAGTGCGCCGCCGCCGCTCCCGGAGTCGCCGCCGCACCCCTGGGAGACCACCCCGCGCTGGCCCGTCTGGTACTCCACCGCTACGACCAGGCGCTCATCACGCGTACCGGATCCGGCTCCGAGAGCGTCAGGGCGGCTACCGTCGCTGTATGACGGGCAGCACATCATCCTGCACACCATCGGGGTCCGACATGCCACGGGGATCCGGTACGCCATCGACTCCTCGGACACCACCGGGTCCAGGGACACCAGGATCGGGGGCTCCGGGGCCGGGGGCTTCTGGACGAGGGACACCAGGACTGGGGACACCAGGACTGGGGACTTCTGGGCCGGGAACTACGGGACCAGGGGCACCAGTGGGCGACTCCGCCGCCATCCCCGCCACTCCCGCCGTCCCCGCCATCCCCGGCTACACCCCGGCCGATACCGAACGCTGGGTCCCCGAGCCCGACAAACGGCCCGGGCGTACCGCCTTCCAGCGCGACCGCGCCCGGGTACTGCACTCCGCCGCGCTGCGCAGACTGGCCGGCAAGACCCAGGTCGTCACCCCCGGGGCGCACACCCCCGCCTGGGACGCCAGCCCGCGCACCCGGCTGACCCACTCCCTGGAGTGCGCCCAGGTCGGCCGGGAACTCGGTGCCGCCCTCGGCTGCGACCCGGACCTGGTCGAGACCGCCTGTCTGGCGCACGACCTCGGACATCCGCCCTTCGGGCACAACGGCGAGCAGGCGCTCAACGAAGTCGCCGCGCCGTGCGGCGGCTTCGAGGGCAACGCCCAGTCGCTGCGGCTGCTGGCCCGTCTGGAGCCCAAGCGGTTCGTGCCCGCCCCGGACGGTACGACCGTCAGCGTCGGGCTGAACCTCTCCCGTGCCGCCCTCGACGCCGCCACCAAGTACCCGTGGCCGCGCGGCGCGCACCCCACCGACCCCGCGTCCCGCAAGTTCGGGGTCTACGAGGACGACCTGCCGGTGTTCGAGTGGTTCCGGCAGGGCGCGCCCGACGGGGCGCAGAGCTTCGAGGCGCAGGTCATGGACTGGTCCGACGACGTCGCGTACTCGGTGCACGACGTCGAGGACGGGCTGCACGCCGGACACCTCGACCCCAACCTCCTGCTCGCCGACGCCGAGCGCGCCGAGATCTTCGCGGTCGCCGCGGCGCGCTATGCGCCCGGCGCCGGACCCGAGGAGCTGGCCGCGGCGCTGGACCGCCTCCTGGAGCAGGAGTGGTGGCCGCACGGCTACGACGGCTCCGCGGTCGCACAGGCCCGCCTCAAGGACGCCACCAGCCAGCTGATCGGCCGGTTCTGCCTGGCCGCGGAGGGTGCGACCCGGGCCCGGTGGGGCACCGGACGGCTCACCCGCTACCAGGCGGAGCTAGTGGTTCCGGCCGAAACACAACTGGAATGCGCCGTTTTGAAGGCCGTCGCCGACCGGTATGTGATCCAGCGGCCCGACCAGGAGGCGCTCCGTGCCGATCAGCGCGTCGTCATCGCCGAACTGGCGGAGGCGTTGCTCGCCCGGGCCCCCGACGGCCTTGATCCACAGTTCCGTTCACTCTTCGACGCGGCTCCCGACGACACCGCCCGCATGCGTGCCGTCATCGACCAGATCGCGGCCCTGACGGACGCCTCGGCGCGCTCTCTGCACGCGCGTCTCACCCGACGCCCTGGTAACGCGAAGGCCAACTGAGGGAGACCCTTAGGGGTAAGCCCTCTTCCCCCCTCACGCTCCGTGCGGGACGCTCGGAGCCGGCCGCGCCCCAATGGCGCTGTACGGGAGCCTTCCCGGCACCGGACGAGAGCCGTGCCGGTGCCGGACGGGAACCCTCACCACCCCTGATGGGAACCCCGACAGGAACCTTGACGGGAACCTTGACGGCGCCACGTACATCTACAGGAAGCACCGGAGGTGCACCGGACGTACACCGGGACGACGTCGGAAGGACGCCGGGAGGGCATCAGGGATACCTCGGGGACACCTCGGGGGAACGGGAAGGGACGCGGGAGGAGACGGGGGGAATCACGGGGGAGTGAGACACGGGGGGCGTTTACGGACGCGGCCGCGGACGGCCGCGGACGTACGGCACCGCAACGAGGAGGAAGCAAGTGGTCGACGCACACCAGACGTTCGTCATCGTCGGGGGTGGCCTGGCCGGAGCGAAGGCAGCGGAGACGCTCCGCTCGGAGGGCTTCACCGGACGGGTGATCCTCATCTGTGACGAGCGCGACCACCCCTATGAGCGCCCCCCGCTGTCCAAGGGGTACCTGCTCGGCAAGGAGGAGCGCGACAGCGTCTTCATCCATGAACCCGCCTGGTACGCCAAGGCCCAGATCGAGCTCCACCTGGGCCAGCCCGCCGTCCACTTGGACCCCGTCGCCAAGACCGTACGCCTGGGTGACGGTGCCCTGATCGTCTACGACAAGCTGCTGCTGGCCACCGGCGCCGAACCGCGCCGCCTGGACATCCCCGGTACCGGCCTGGCCGGGGTGCACCACCTCCGCCGCCTCGCCCACGCGGAACGGCTCCGCGGGGTCCTCGCCTCCCTCGGCCGGGAGAACGGGCAGCTCGTCATCGCCGGCGGCGGCTGGATCGGCCTGGAGGTCGCCGCCGCGGCCCGTACCTACGGTGCCGAGGTCACCATCATCGAAACCGCCCCGACCCCGCTGTACGGCGTCCTCGGTCCCGAACTCGGCGGCCTGTTCACCGAGCTGCACCGCGAACACGGCGTCCGCTTCCACTTCGGTGCCCGCCTCACCGAGATCGTCGGCCAGGACGGCATGGTGCTCGCGGTCCGTACCGACGACGGCGAGGAGCACCCCGCTCACGACGTGCTCGCCGCGATCGGCGCCGCCCCGCGCACCGCCCTCGCCGAGCAGGCCGGGCTCGACCTCGTGGACCGCGAGGGCTCGTCGGGCGGCGGCATCGCGGTGGATTCCGGGCTCCGCACCTCCGACCCGTACATCTACGCCGCCGGTGATGTCGCCGCCGCCGACCACCCCCTCCTGGACACCCGCCTGCGCGTCGAACACTGGGCCAACGCCCTCAACGGCGGCCCGGCCGCCGCCCGCGCCATGCTCGGCCAGGCCGTCAGCTACGACCGCGTCCCGTACTTCTTCTCCGACCAGTACGACGTCGGGATGGAGTACTCCGGCTACGCCCCGCCCGGCTCGTACGCGCAGGTCGTCTGCCGTGGCGACGTCGCCAAGCGGGAGTTCGTCGCCTTCTGGCTCGCCCCGGACGGCCGCCTGCTGGCCGGGATGAACGTCAACGTCTGGGACGTCACCGAGACCATCCAGGGTCTCATCCGGTCCGGCCGCCCGATCGATCCCGCCGCGCTGGCCGATCCGGAGGTTCCGCTCGATTCACTGCTCCCGTAGCGTGCGCGTATGACGACGAGCCCCACTGGCCCGCTCAGCCCCACGGGGCCTGCCGGTCCCGCCGGTCCCGCCGATTCCACCGGACCCAGCAGTGCCACCGGCCCCGGCGGTTCTGGCAGCGGCATCCCGGACCTCATCACCTTCGACGACGTCCGGGACGCCGCCCGGCGGCTGACGGGCGTGGCCCACCGCACGCCCGTACTGTGCTCCCGCACCCTCGACGCGCTGGTCGGCGCCGAGGTCCACCTCAAGTGCGAGAACTTCCAGCGGGTCGGCGCCTTCAAGTTCCGCGGCGCCTACAACGCCGTCTCCCGGCTGTCCCCCGAGCAGCTGGCCCGCGGCGTCGCCGCCTACTCCTCCGGCAACCACGCCCAGGCCGTCGCCCTCGCCGCGCGCGAGCTGGGCAGCCGTGCCGTGATCGTCATGCCCGAGGACTCCCCGAAGTCCAAGATCGACGCCACGGCCGGATACGGCGCGGAGATCGTCCGCTATGACCGCTACACCGCCGACCGCGCCGCTCTTGCCCATCAGCTCGCCGAGGAGCGCGGCCTCGCCCTCATCCCGCCGTACGACCATCCGCACGTCATCGCCGGCCAGGGCACTGCCGCCCTGGAACTGATCGAGGAGACCGGCCCGCTCGACGCGCTGCTGGCCCCGATCGGCGGTGGCGGGCTGATGGCCGGCTCGGCCGTCGCCGCCACCGCTCTGGCCCCCGGTATCCGCATGATCGGCGTCGAACCGGAGGCCGGCGACGACACCTTCCGCTCACTGGCCGCCGGCCACCCCGTCACCATTCCCGTCCCGCGCACCATCGCCGACGGCCAGGCCGTCGCCGCCCCCGGCGCCCTGACCTTCGGCATCAACCAGCGTCTCCTCGACTCGGTGGCCCTGGTCAGTGACGACGAGATCCGCGCCGCCATGGCCTTCGCCTTCGAACGCCTCAAGATCGTCACCGAGCCCAGCGGTGCCAGCGCCCTGGCCGCCCTCCTCGCCGGCCGCCACCGCCTCACGCCGCTCCCGCCCCGCATCGGCCTGATCATCTCCGGCGGCAACATCGGCCTCGACCGCTTCCTGGAGCTGATGGCGTAGCCGCCCGGCCGGCGGGAACCGGGCATGGGCGGGCGGCTGGCCGGCGCGGCCGGGCGTCGGCGGTCGGCCGACCGGGCCGGGAGGGCGGGGGAGGGCGGTCGGCGGGGACTGTCGTACCCCCACCGTAGAATTCTTGCGTGGCAGGCAGGATCAACGATGACGATGTGAAGGCGGTGCGGGACGCGGTCCCGATCGACGCCGTCGTATCCGAGTATCTCCAGCTCCGCAACGCCGGCGGCGGCAACCTCAAGGGCCTCTGCCCCTTCCATGACGAGAAGTCCCCGTCCTTCCACGTCAGCCCCGCGAAGGGCCTCTACCACTGCTTCGGCTGCCAGGAGGGTGGCGACACCGTCGACTTCGTCATGAAGATCGACCACCTCTCCTTCGCCGAGACCATCGAGCGGCTCGCCGCGCAGGCCGGTATCACCCTCCGCTACGAAGAGGGCGGCTACACCCCCGGCCGCCAGCAGGGCGAGCGCACCCGCCTGGTCGAGGCCCACAAGGTCGCCGCCCAGTTCTACGCCGAGCAGCTCGACAGCCCCGAGGCCGAGATCGCCCGCCGGTTCCTCGCCGAGCGCGGTTTCGAGCAGGCCGCCGCCCAGCATTTCGGCATCGGCTACAGCCCGGCCGGCTGGGACCACCTCACCCGCTTCCTGCGCGGCCGTGGTTTCACGGACAAGGAACTGATCGTCTCCGGGCTCTCCCAGGACAGCCGCAGCGGCAAGCCCATCGACCGCTTCCGCGGCCGCCTGATGTGGCCGATCCGGGACATCGCCGGCGAGGTCGTCGGCTTCGGCGCCCGTAAGCTCCGCGACGACGACAACGGCCCCAAGTACCTGAACACCCCCGAAACCCCCATCTACCACAAGTCCCAGGTCCTCTACGGCATCGACCTCGCCAAGAAGGAGATCGCCAAGACCAACCGCGCGGTCGTGGTCGAGGGCTACACGGACGTGATGGCCTGCCATCTCGCCGGTGTCACCACCGCCATCGCCACCTCGGGCACGTCCTTCGGCGAGGGCCACATCAAGATCCTCCGCCGCCTGCTGATGGACAACTCCGGCTCCGAGGTCGTTTTCACCTTCGACGGCGACGCCGCAGGGCAGAAGGCCGCTCTGCGCGCCTTCGAGGACGACCAGAAGTTCGCCGCCCAGACCTCCATCGCCATCACCCCCGGCGGTATGGACCCCTGCGACCTGCGCCTCGCCAAGGGCGAGCAGGCCGTCGCCGATCTCGTCGAGTCCCGTACGCCCCTCTTCGAATTCGCCCTCCGCCAGGTCGTCTCCCGCCACAACCTCGACACGGCCGTGGGACGGGCCGCCGCCCTGGACGAGGCGGCCCCCATCGTCGCCAACATCAAGAACAGCTCCATTCAGCACGAATCCGCCGTCCAGCTCGCCGGCATGCTCGGCATCCTGGACACCCAGTTCGTGGTCAAGCGCGTCGCCCAGCTCGCCCGCTGGGCCCGCGAGCGCGGCCGCGACGGCGGTGGCGCCCCGCAGGGCAGGCAGCAGCGCCGCGCCCCGGCTGCCCCCGAGGCCGAGCACGCCCGCCCCGCCCCCGGCCCGCGCGGTCCCGCCCTCAACCTCCGCAGCCCCGCCCACCGCGTCGAGCGCGAGCTGCTCAAACTCGCCCTGCAGCGCCCTGACCTGGTCTCCCCGGCCTTCGACGCGTACGGGGCGGACGAGTTCACCGCGCCGCCGTACGCGGTGGTCCGCCAGTGCATCGAGGAGGCCGGCGGCACCACGGCCGGCGCCGCCGACAGCGACTATGTCGCCCGGGTCCGCGAGGCCGCCCCCGACGACACCGTCCGCGCGCTGGTCACCGAGCTCGTGGTGGAACCGCTGCACACCCGCCGCGAGCCCGACGAGGCCTACGCCGGCGTCCAGTTGGTCGCCGTCCGGCTGGCCGCCGTGAACCAGCGCGTCACCGAGATCCGCGGCACCCTGCAGCGCCTCGGCCCCCGCGCCGACCCCGACCAGCTCGCCGCCGTCCAGAACGAACTCTGGATCCTCCAGCAGTACGGCCAGTCCCTCCGCGAACGCGGCTACGCCGCCTTGTAACGCCGCATCCACCGCCACATCTCGCGCCAGTCACGGTCTGCGCGGCCGCGGCCTGCGCGGCATGGTCTGCTGGGGAACCGCCCCTCAGCTCACCGGGAACACCGACCAGGCCCCGCCGTGTTGAGCCCGTTGAGCTCGTGAGCCCGTTGAGCCACCGGGAATACCTCCGGACCCCGCCGCGTTGAGGCCCCGCAGGGGGCGCTCGCATCCCCTAGGGGATCTGTTCGACCGCCCCGTAGGGCATCGCCCGGAAGTTCCCCTGACCTTCCCTCGGCCTTTCCCCAGCCTTCTCCTGATCTTGCCGCTGGCCTTTCCCGCGCGGACGCCCTTACCGCCCCGCCCAGCCACCCCGCCCAGCCACCCCGTAACACCCCGCGGTAGCCGTCCGGTCACGGACCGGACTCAAAAAGTGGTCGCACGCCCCTCGTGGCAGGAGTGTGTCGTACTCCACACTGAGAAGCGGTGCCTGAGTCCTCGGAGCGCGGCGGGTCCGGTCGTACGCCACCGGAAACCCCCGCGGAACCGCTCTTGACGTACGGGACGGACGGCGGCTCGGCCGCAACCGTACCCGGCCTTTCTGCCGCCTCAGCAGCGATCACCCTGGAGGTCGCCCCCGTGCAGACCCAGACCCTCGCCGACGCGTCGGCCGCCCCCCAACCGGCCGGCGAGCAGCTCGCGGAACCCGTCACGGAGCCGGCCACGCGGCCACTCCTCGGCCCGGCCGCCGACCCCGTCACCGTGCCGCAGCAGGCCGAACCGCCAGCCGCCGAGATGCTCCCGGAGGAGATTTCTCGGGAACGGGAGGGAGAGCGGAAGCGGGAGCAAAGCCAGGGGGCTGAGCGGGGATTGGTGCTCGTACCGGATGCGGGCACGGATGCGGATACGGATACGGATACGGATACGGGACTGGGGGCGGATGCTGGTGCGGAGTCGGAGTCGGAGTCGGAGTCGGGGGCGGGGGCGGAGGCGGAGGCGGAGGTGGAATCCGGGCAGGGGGTGCACGCGGAATCGGATCCCGGTCCCGAGCCGCCGCCTCGTGCCGAGCCTGGCGGCGGCCCGTCCTCCGACCTCTTCCGCCAGTACCTCCGCGAGATCGGGCGGATACCGCTGCTCACCGCCGTCGAGGAGGTCGAGCTCGCCCGACGTGTCGAGGCCGGTCTCTTCGCCGAGGAGAAGCTCGCCAACACCCCTGATCTCTGCTCCCAACTCGCCTACGACCTGGACAGGTTGGTGGTCCTCGGCCGGATGGCCAAGCGCCGTCTGATCGAGGCCAACCTGCGCCTGGTGGTCTCCGTCGCCAAGCGCTACGTCGGCCGTGGACTGACCATGCTCGACCTCGTCCAGGAGGGAAACCTCGGACTGATCCGCGCCGTCGAGAAGTTCGACTACGCCCGCGGCTACAAGTTCTCCACTTACGCCACCTGGTGGATCCGTCAGGCGATGTCCCGCGCCCTCGCCGACCAGGCCCGGACCATCCGCGTCCCGGTCCATGTCGTCGAGCTGATCAACCGCGTCGTACGGGTCCAACGGCGGATGCTCCAGGAGCGCGGCTACGAACCCACTCCGGAGGAGGTCGCCGCCCACCTCGACCTCACCGAGGAACGCGTCAGCGAAGTGCTGCGGCTCGCCCAGGAGCCGGTCTCGCTGCACGCCCCCGTCGGCGAGGAGGAGGACGTCGCCCTCGGCGATCTCATAGAGGACGGCGACGCCGCCTCACCCGTCGAGTCCGCCGCGTTCCTGCTGCTCCGCGAGCACCTCGACGCGGTCCTGTCCACCCTCGGCGAACGGGAACGCAAGGTCGTGCAGCTCCGCTACGGCCTCGTCGACGGCCGCCCCCGCACTCTGGAGGAGATCGGCCGGATCTTCGGTGTCACCCGTGAACGGATACGGCAGATCGAGTCCAAGACGCTCAGCAAACTCCGCGATCACGCCTTCGCCGATCAGCTCCGCGGCTACCTGGACTGAGCGGGACGGGACCGGCGGACCGGGCCGGGCCGGGACTGGTCCGGGGCGGGCAGGAGACCAGGTCCGGGCCGGGGGCGCAGGGCCAGGGCAGGCCGGCCCCGCCGCCTCACGCCTCCCGCGTGAACGCCCCCGGGTGGGCCTCGTCGCGCACCGCCGCGTACTGCTGGCGCACGGCCTGGCCGACCGGCAGGTCCTCGCCCGGTTCGAAGGTCTGACTCGCGGCGGCCGGCCACTGCGGCGGGTCGATCCAGGCGGCCCCGCCGCCCGGCCCGGGATCCGTCCCGGCGGCCGGCGTGAGCGTACCGTGGGCCACCCCCCACGCCCAGGCCGCCTGCCGCGCCGCCCCCAGCGCCGCGTACTCCGCCGGCTGCGGCACCACGACCTGCACGCCGAACAGGCCGGGGGCGATCGCCTGCACCGCGCCCAGCTCCGCCGCCGCGCCCAGCAGGAACACCCGGCGTACCGCCACGCCCCGGCCGCGCAGCACGTCCAGCGCGTCCGCGAGCCCGCAGAGCATGCCCTCCACGGCCGCCCGTGCCAGGTGCTCCGGCTTCATGCTCTCCCGCCGCATCCCGTGCAACGACCCCGCGGTGTGCGGCAGATGAGGCGTCCGCTCGCCCTCCAGATAGGGCAGCAGCACCATGCCGTACGCACCGGGCGACGACTTCAGTGCCAGCTCGGACAGCCCCTCCAGGTCCGTCCCCAGCATCTCCGCCGCACCGCGCAGCACCCGTACGGCATTGCTGGTGTGCACCACAGGCAGGTGCCGGCCGGTGGCGTCCGCGAACGAGGTGATCGTGCCGCTCGGGTCGATCAGCGCTTCGTGATGAATCCCGAACACCGATCCGGAGGCGCCCAGGGACACCACGGCGTCCCCCTCCCCGACGCCGAGGCCGAAGGCGGCCGCCATGGTCTCCCCGGTGCCGGCGGAGATCAGCAGCCCTTCCGGGGTGAAGCCGGCGGTCCCCGACGGGCCCAGCACCTCCGGCAGCCGCACCTGGCGGCCCAGCGCCAGCTCCACCAGTTCCGGCCGGTACGCGCCGGTCGCCGCCGACCAGAAACCGGTCCCCGAGGCCGCGCCCCGGTCCGTGGTCCGCCGCGCCGGCCGCCCCAGGAGCTGCCACACCAGCCAGTCGTGCGGCTGCATGACCTCGGCGATCCGGACCGCGTTCGCCGGCTCCGTACGGGCCAGCCAGCGCAGCTTGGTCACCGGGTGCGCCGCCTGCGGCACCGCCCCCATGGCCTGCGCCCACGCGCTCCGCCCGCCCAGCGCGTCCACCAGATCCGCGGCCGCGCTCTGCGCCCGCCTGTCGTTGCCCAGCAGCGCGGGCCGTACGAGGTTGCCCTCCGCGTCCAGCGTCAGCAGCCCGTGCTGCTGCGCCGAGACGCCGATGGCCTGCACGCCTTCGAGCAGGCCGTTGCCCGCCGCCTCGCCGAGTGACATCAGCCACGCCTGCGGATCGGCCTCCGGCCCCTTCTCGACGGGGTGCGGCGCGTACCCCTGTCTGATGACGGCGCCCGTGTCCGCATCGCAGACGACGATCCGTGTGCTGTCGGACGAACTGTCCAATCCGGCGACTATCCCCATGGCCTCAGATGATGCCCCATGGGACGCATGGGGGAGGAGTCAGGGTTTGCCCGGCGAGGACGCCGGAGAGGCCGTCGCGCAGGTGATCATGGAGGGCACCGTCATGGGAGCACGTCACGGGGGCACGTCATGCGGGGCACGTCATGGGGGGACGTCACGGGGCACGTCATCCGCGTCACCTCATGGGTGTCACGTATTGCTGGTGCCCCAGTCGTTCCCGTTGTTCCCGGTGTTCCCGTGGTTCGGGCCGGTCCCGTGATTCACGCGCTGTTCGCGCAGCGAGCGGACCCGGTCGCGGACGGAGCCGGGCACATGGTCGCCGACCTTGGCCGACACCTTCCCGTACGCCTTCGACACCACATCGCGCCCGGTCAGTGCGACGGACTCGGCGCTGTTGCGGACCGCCGGATTCTGCGCGACCCGCTGGGTGGCCTTGCGGAGCTGCTCATACCGCTCCCGGCCGGCCCGTGCCCCGAGCACGTACCCGGTGGCCAGTCCCGCGATGAACGTGAGCCGGTAGCGCATCGCTCCACCTCTCCCTCTGGTCGGTCCCGTCCGGTGCCCCTGCGCGCCGGACGCCGGGCGGTGCCGCCGCGCCTACCCTCCGGGGCCGGGGGTCACCCGAGGTGACCTGAGCCGATACCGATTGGCGGAGCACCCCCCTGCTTGCGCTAATGTATGTCTCGCAGCGAGCGCCTGCCGTCCGGATACCCGGAGGACAGCGCATTCGAGGCACGCAGAGCAGTCCCCTGTAGCTCAATTGGCAGAGCAGCCGGCTGTTAACCGGCAGGTTACTGGTTCGAGTCCAGTCGGGGGAGCTCATTCCCTTGTAGCTCAATTGGCAGAGCAGCCGGCTGTTAACCGGCAGGTTACTGGTTCGAGTCCAGTCGGGGGAGCTCAGAGGACGAGGACCCCGGGAGGGGTCCTTTTTCTTGTGCCGGGGGCCCGGTTTCCCGCTCCGGGGAACCGAAACCCTGGTGATCGAAGTCCTCTTGGGCAGCCAACGTCGCCCGACGGCGGCCCGCACGGGCAGCAGATCGTATGAGCGGCTATGCTGCGGCAGACGGCGCGCACAAATGTGCGCGACGCGCCGTGGAGGGGGCGGTAGCTCAGCCGGTTAGAGCAGCGGACTCATAATCCGTCGGTCGTGGGTTCGAGTCCCACCCGCCCCACCATGCGGTGATGCCGCAGGAACGCTCTGGCCAGTTACCTTGCTGGTCAGAGCGACTGCGGCAGGATCTTGGCAGTCCTTCCTGATCATGCGCTCGGTGATGTGGGGAAACAAGCCGCAACGCCGAAGTCCGGCAAATCGGACAATTGGCTTTTGTGGGCGACGGTCCTGGTGTCGCGGCCGTCTGCGTGCCGGCCCCGTACCTGGGCATGGCCCACGCGATGCCGAAGTCGATGATCCGCGGGCCCTGTGCGGCTGCCAGGACGCCGGACGGCTTCAGATCGCGGTGCACCACGTCCGACCGGTGTAGCACCCTGTGTAGCTGCTCCAGCCCGGTGGCGAGGGAGGCATCGAGGGCGTGCACCGCCGTCGGCCGTCGGCCGGAGTGCCTGGGCCGGTGCGGCGACCGGACAGTGCCGTGACGACCGGAGAGGGGGCGCCGGCGGTCGGAAGGTCGCTGCCGTCGCCAGATGGTGCGTGACGGGGGAGCCGTCCAAACTTCCAGGCCGTCACGCCACCCTTTTCCTGCCCTTTTCCTGCGTGATCGTTGCGGCTCGCGTGCTGCAGGGTGCGTGCGTGCCACGGCCCAAATGTCCCTTGAGGAACCGTCAACTGGGTGACAGCGTCTACCTCGTTGTGCGGGATTAATGGACGGGGGGCTCGTTTCGCGTGGGTGTTGTGCTACCGGGCTGGGCGGATGAGATTCTCGACATCATCGGCGTTTCGTGGCCGAATGTGGATGAAGACGATTACCGCGATATGGCTGATGCGCTGCGGGAGTTCGCGGATGACATCGATGGTGGTGCGAACGAAGCGCATCAAGCCATCCAGAGCCTCGTTGGCTCGGCGGGCGGTTCGCTGGGGGTGGAGGCGCTCAACGCCCACTGGAGCAAGATCAACGGGAAGCATCTGAAGGGGCTCGCCGAGTGCGGGCGCCTGGCCGGGACAGCCATGGACGGCGTGGCTGTGCTCATCGAGGGCGCCAAGATCGCCGCAATCGTCCAACTCGGCATTCTCGCCGCTGAGGTGGTCGCCGCTCAGGTCGCGGCGCCCTTCACATTCGGCCTGTCCGAGTTGGGGGCGCTGGCCGGCACTCAGGCCACCCGCCTGGCGGTACGCAGGATCATCAAAGAGGTCTGCCAGCAGGTCGTCGAGCAGGTGGTCAGTGCCGCCCTGACCCCTGTCGAAGAGGCTCTTGGCGCGATGGTCGGCGACTTGGTGGTGCAGCTCGGGGCCAACGCCCTTGGTGCGCAGAAGGGCGTTGACCTCGGCCATGCGGCCCAGGCGGGCAAGGATGCCGGGAAATCCGCCGCTACCGGCATGCAGCTGCTGAGTGCCGGCGGCGGGAGCGGCGGGAGCGGCGGGGGAGGGGGAGGCGGCGGCGGTGGTGCCGGCGGCTTCACTTTCGATCCTGACGCCCACGACAAGGCCGTCACGGGACTGAAGAGTGCCGGTGGCACCTTCCGTGACAAGGCCGGTGGCAAGCTCGGCCGCGCCAAGAGCCATCACGGGCGTACCCGCGGCAAGGACGTCATCGCCAACGCCGCCGCTCCGATGATCGACAAGGTCATGGACGGACTGGAGAAGGGCGTCAAGAGGACGGCTGCGCATCTCGACGAGGCCATGACCGGTGGCGTCAAGAAGATGGCCAAGAACCATCGCGACAACGATGACGAGACCGCGCTGTCGATGGCCAAATTGCGCAAGCGTGACGACGGCACGCCCATGTACCTGCTGGGCGACGACGGATCCGTCCAGCGTCTTCGTCCTGACGGGAAGAAGGAAAAGCTCACCGACGAGGACAAGCAGCGCATCGGCCTGAAGTTCAACGGAGACAACGTCGGCCGACCCCAGGAAGGCGAACCCCTCGTCAAACTGGACCCGCAGGGCACCAAGCCTCGGCCGCGCCAGCCGTCCAGAAGAGTTGAGCCCGGAGGCACGCAGTTGTCACGAGCCACTCAGCTGGCTCGGCATTCGAGCGACGCTTACGGCCCCAAGCCGGGGAAGCCGGGCACTCCCAACAACTATGCGGCAGTGAGGATGGACGGTGCAGGCGGTCACGGCGACTTCATCATGGTGGGAAGAAGCAGCGGTTTTCGTCACTCCGAGAGGATCGTTGGGTTTCCTGTCCTCCGTGACGGTCAAGAGGGGAGGATGCGGGAGCTCTATACGGAGCGGGGGCCGTGCACGTCCGGTCCGAGATGTGCGGAGTGGATGAACGAGCGACTCTCGCACGTCGACACCACTCACAGCTTCGATTATCCGGAAAATGATTCCAAGCCGGCAAGAAAAGCCATGAACGACGACGTCAAGGCATATCTGTCCCGCTTGAGGGCCAACAAGTGATGCGTCGATGCCATCCAGGGAAGTTACATACCAGCCGAGTGATAAACTCGGTTTGCTCTCATCACGTGTTACAGGTAAGGACACAGCATGACGCCGCCCGTTGACCGGACAACACTTGAAGGCGAGTTCAGCTCGGAGGAGTTGCTCACGCTGCCCGAGGGAATGCTTGACGGGATCGAGCACGCAGCGAGTGTGGACTTCCTGCGCAATGTGGGACTCCCGGTCCGCGCCAATCCCTGGTTCGACCTGATCGACCGGTCCCGTCGGGAGCTCAAGAAGGTGGGCGCCTGCTACGAGGACATGGGGGACCGGTGGACCAACCTCCCGGACAATGCGGCGAACTGGGTTCTCCTCGGCATGATTCCTTACGATGACATCGCCTTGGATGGCGCTACGGGAGTCGTTTACTGTCTCCCTTCGGATGAAGACGAGGTGTATCCGCTCAACAAGGATCTGCACTCCTTCGCTCACTTCCTCTATCTGCTGGCGCTGGAGCGGCCGAACTATGACGAGGAACTGGAGCAAGAGCTCGACCCTGAAGGGGCGGAGCAGCGTCTCACCGCGCAGATGAGGCAGATCGATCCGGCGGCTCTCGATGTACCGCATTCACGCTGGCACGATATTCTTGAATGGGTTTCCGATCCCGACGCAAGGTAATGCGGAATGCTGCGGCTTTGAGATGAATACTGCGGCTTTGAGATTGCGTGCAATCGATCTAGGAGTTATCCATGGCGGCCCTTGAGGGCGAGATGCGGCACTTCGGTCAGGCGGCCGTCGATCCGATGAGTACGCCGGGCAGCGTCCGCCGGCTTGAGCAGGTGGCCGTCCCCTGGCAGGTGGGCCCCTACTTCTCCACCACTGCCGACGCCCCTGTCGTGCTGGGCTCCTACGCGGAAGCCGTCGGCCGGGAGGTGGCCTCGGAGGAGCATCGGCTGCTGGCGCGGCTCGGCACCGATCGCGGGACCGAGTTGTGCAGCGACTCGCACGGTGTCGTGCGGGCTGTGCTGCTCGACTACGACGAGCCGTCGCGCTATGTGAATGCCTCCCCGGAAGCCTTCGCGCAGTCCCTCCTCGTGCTGGACCAGGCCCTGCGGGCGATCGTCGGCGCGGATCAACCCCGGGTCGCCGCGCAGGCGTTCGCGGACGCGGAGCAGCGCCTGCGCGACCTGGACCCCACGGCCTTCGCCGACCGCGAGAGCTGGTGGCCGCTCGTCCTGGACGATATTCGCGACACCGCCGGCAGCGAGTGGTACGCCGCGATGGAGTATGTCGGCGCGGATGGGCAGAAGCAGATCGTCACCCGGGCCGGAGCCATCGGCCTCCATCCGGAGGAGCGGCTGTGGTCCGCGCTGAGCGGGGCGGGCGTCGAGGCGGACCAGATCGTGAAGGTGCACACCGAGTTGGAGCCGTGCTTCATGCCCGGCCACTACTGCTCACTGTGGATGGCGCAGACGTTCCCCGACGCCGAGCTGACCCACAACTTCCCCTATGGCGAGACCGCGGAGTCCCGCGCCGAGGGGCTGCGTCTGCTCGCCGAAGCCGCAGCCCAGCCCCCTCAGCAGTAGACGCACACGACGGGATGGCCGCACAGTGACGATCACCGGCAGTACTCAGGCGCCCGATCCCGCGCAGTGGCCGCCGCCGGCCGCGGAGCGTTCGGCCGCCGGCCGAACCCTCATCGAGTGGGCCGCCACGACCGGCGCCGGTCTGCCGCGGTTGTGCCTGCTGCGGGGCGGCCGCTCCAGCGGCAAGAGCCACCTCCTCGCGTGGTTTCTCACCGGCGCGGCTTCCCATCCCGCCACCACAGCCCACGCCACCGTCCCCGCCCAGGGCCTGATCACCGACGCGGTCGCCTGGGAGATGGGACGCCAGCTCGGCTACGGACCCGTACCGCCGCATCGCCTGCTGGAGCGCGTGGCCGCCGATCAACGGCCGCTGCTGCTCCTGCTGCCCGACCTCCACCTCGCCGGCCGCGGTCCCTCCGACCAGCCGGCCGGTGATCCGCAGACCATCGTCGACGCGTTCGTCCTGCCTCTCCTGCAACTCCCCCACGTCCGCGCGGTGGTGGAGACAGGAGAGACCACACTCCTCGCCGACCAGGAACATCAGGAAATCGACCTCGGCGCGCTGCCGTTCCCCGGCATCGAACGCCCCGACGACATCCCGATCGGTTTCGCCGCCCTGCGTGCCACCATTCCGGCAACCGCCGACGGCAGGCCCATCTGGTCGCAGGCACCTCACCCGTCCCTGGTGCGCATACTCGACGCCGCCATCGACGCGGGCGACAGCAGGGCCGTTTCCTCCCTGCTGGCCGATCCGGGGTTCTTGCTCCACGGCCCGGCCGCCGCCATCACCGCCGCGCTGCGCAGCCCCGCCACCGCGGCACCGGCCGGTCTTCGTCCTCTCTGGGAACGGGCGGCCCCGCAGCTCTCCGCCGTCGAGCACAGCGTTCCCGAACGGGCAGCCCTGCTGCACGCCGCCGCCCTCGGGGTCAGCCACAGCCTGAGTGAGTACCTGCGGCCCCTCGCGGAACAGCACCAGTGGAGCGCCGTCTGGGCACAGCACGGCCGGCCCACGGCGGCTCAGGTCCATCTCCCGCAGGGTGGCGGGCTGCTCTTGTCCGATCTCCTCGGCCGACTGTACGTGCATGATCCGGCCACGGGACACCGGACGGGAACGCTCCCTGCACCGGCTGCCCTGCGTCCCTGCGGTATCGCGGCATCCAGCTCCGACGCACTGCTGATTCTCGACGAGACCGGGCCGCTCCACGCCGTCACCGCCGACGAGGACGGACCGGCCGCCACCGTGCTCGGGCACATCGCCTCCCACCACGGACAGGCGTCGCTCACGGCGGACTCCCACCGGCCCACAGCCATCGGGGGCTGTCCCCACTCGTCCTTGGCGGCCATCGGCGACGCCTACGGAGCTGTGCACCTGTGGTCGCTCGGCGAGTACCGTCCGATGCCCCGGTCCTGCCGCCTGCACACCGCGCCGGTCACGGCCGTGGCCTGCCTGCGGGGTCCCGAGGACGATCTGACCTTCGTCATCAGCGGTGCACTCGACGGCTCCCTTCGCCTCTGGGAAACCTCCCAGGCACCGATGGAGAACCCCCTCGATCAACGGCCGGCACTGATCACCGCCCTCGCCGCCGCCAGTACGCCGGCCGGCCCCGTCCTCGCCGCCGCCTGGAACGACCAGGAGATCCACCTGTGGCACCTCCTGAGCGGAACAGTCCGCGTACTGCCACTTCTCTCCCGCTGCACCTCCCTCGCCTTCACGCCCACCGGGCAACTGACGGTCGGTGGCCCGGACGGATTCCACGCGATACGACTCGACCTCGGCCAACTCTGGGCCCAGGCCCACTGACTTCGGCTGGTCAACGCCCGTCCGGATACAGAACATTGCAGGTATGTGAACAAGCCAGCTGGTCGGTTTCCGGTCAGCGTCTTCGAGTTTTTGTTGCCGCACCCCTCGGCGACTGCTAGGAATTAGCGCGATCCAGCCATGGTCGAGCCTGCACGGAAAGTTAGTTGAATTGTGCACGGGGGGAGCTTCTGCATGGCACCACTGTCTTCGTCCGTCGGTTCCCCCTGTTGTGTTGCCGGTCGCGAGCACACACAAGAAGGGGAGTTCCGTCTTGACTGCACTGTCCCATTCGTGGCTGCGTAAGATCGACTTGAAGCTCATCGCCGATCAGGTGGGAACTCCGGTTTTCATCTACAGCGAAGCCCAGTTCCGCAAGAATCTGGCCCGTGTGCGAAGAGCCGCGGACGACGCGGGACTGGGAGGCCGGGTCGAGTTCTACATTCCGTTCTTCCCGAACTCGAACCCGCACCACCTCGCACCGCTCAAGGAAATGGACGGCTTCGGTGTCCTGGTGCAACTGCCCAGTGAGTACCGGATTCTGCGCGCCCATGGGTTCGACAAGTTCATTGTCTCCCCGGGGCACGTCTCCGACCAGGAGATATCTTTCTGGGACAACACGCGATGTCCCACCTTCCTCGCCAGCCTGGACGAGGTGACGCACGCCCTCGTCACCCGGGCACCCTCGATCAGTGTCCGCATCGACTCCCTCGACTCCGGAAAGCCCGGCATCAAGTACGGGGAGCTGGACCGGCTCACCGCGCTCCTGAAGGAGTACGGACGCGAGCTCGACTGCGTCGAGGTGTACTGCGGCAGCGGCAACTCCCTGGACGACATGGTCCGCACCGTCGAGGAGATGTTCGAGGTCTTCCAGCGGCACTTCCCCACCGCCCGGGGCATCAACTTCGCCGGCGGTCACGGCTTCGACTACGACGCCCATGCCGAGGCGGACAAGCACTTCGACTGGGCCCGCTACTTCGGCCGGCTCGCCGACGCCGCCCGCCGCATGGGCATCCCCGAGGACGTGACGTTCCTCTTCGAGCCCGCACGCGACGTACTGGCCGATACGGGCGCCCTGCTGATGTCGGTGGAGCGCTCCGTCATCACCACGCCGGTCTCGTCTCTCGTCGTCACCAACGGCTGCCGCATGCTCATGCCCTCGGCGCAGCTGCGCAACCGGGGGCACAACACGGCATTCCTCGACCAGGACATGCGCGAGATCGTCAGCGAGAAGGGCGTCAGCGCCGCGGTCCGCGGCCGCACCATCCTCCGTAACGACTACCTCCTGCCCGGGGAGGTGCATGTCCCGGAAGGAGTGGATGCGACGAGTTACCTGGTCATTCTCGACACCGGGGCCTACTGTGCCACCCAGCACATGGAATTCCTCAACGTTCCGCCGGCCGCCGAAGTCCTTGTGAACAGCGACGGGTCGATGGACCTGATCACGGCCGCCGGTGATGAGCTCGACAAATGGCGCAACCTCCTCGCCGAGAAGCAGCCGGTCAAGAACTGATCACCGGGCCCGGGCGGTTTCCCGCAGTTCCGGAGGCCGCCCGGACGCCCATCCGTTCCCGCACCGGATTTCCCGCACCCGGATTTCTCGCACCCGGGTTTCTCGTATCCGGGTTTCTCGTATCCGCGTTTCTCGGGCCGGCCGGGGTGTGCCCCGCCGGCCAGGCAGGAGTTTGCCGTGTCCATACCCCGCGACGGGCTGCCGGAGCACGCCGCCGGTACCGCCGACGAAGACGCTCCGTTCACGTTGTTCGGGCAGTGGCTGGCGGAAGCGTCGGCCAGTGAGCTGAACGACCCCAATGCGATGGCCATCGCGACCACCGGTGCCGACGGGCTCCCGGATGTCCGTATGGTGCTGCTCAAACACCACGACTCCCGCGGATTTGTGTTCTTCACCAACACGGCCTCGGCCAAAGGCCGCGAACTCGCGGAGAACATGCAGGCCTCGGGCGTACTGCACTGGAAAAGCCTCCGGCGCCAGGTGCGTTTTCGCGGGCCGGCCGAGTTCGTCACCCCGGACGAATCCGATGCCTACTTCGCCTCGCGTGCGCGCGACAGCCGGATCGGCGCGTGGGCCAGTCGGCAGTCCGGCCCGCTGGCCGCCCGCAAGCTGCTCGAGGATGCCGTAGCGGCGCAGGCGAAGCGCTTCGAGGGCCGGGAAGTGCCCCGTCCCGAGCACTGGACGGGCTACCGCGTGCGGCCCGTTTACCTGGAGTTCTGGTCCGATCGGCCGTTCCGGCTCCACGACCGGGTCGTTTTCACCAGGATGAGTCCCCAGGGGCCCTGGGAACAGGGGCGCCTCTACCCCTAGCGGAAGCCAGAGAAGGGTTCGACAGCATGTACTTCACCCACGCCGACGAGATCTGGTCCGGCCACCGGAACCTGCGGGCACTGACCGCCACGGTCACCGGGGTCAGCTCGGCAACGACGGACGAGGCGTTGCTCGGCCGGCTCGCCGAACGGGTCGAGCGGCGGCAGAGCGGTGCGGCCGAGGCCGAGATGCCGGAGATCGCGGCATGGCGTGAGGCCTTCTCGCGCATGGGCCTGAAGCCGACCCAGTACCGATGCGCGTCGGAGGCACTGCTGCGCCGGTACCGCAAGGACAAGAGCCTGCCCAGCTTCCACCCGCTGGTGGACTACCTCAACCATGTCTCCATGGCCTTCGCCATCCCCATCGCGGTGTTCGACACCGAGAAGATCGGCGAGGGGATCACCGTGCGCCCGGCCACGGGGACGGAGAAGTACGAGACGTTCCAGGGGGAGGTCGAGCACCCCGAGCCGGGCGAGGTCGTCTTCGCCGACCCCGACGGGAACGCCCACTCCCGCCGCTGGACCTTCCGGCAGTCCGCGCGCTCGGTGGTCTCGAAGGCCAGCGATTCCGTGCTGATCGTCGCGGAGGCACATCACGCACCGGCCGCGCGGGACCTGGCCGAGATGGAAACCGAGCTGACGGCGGGGCTGGCCACGCTCGGCGTCAGCCTGGGCGCGTCCACTCTCCTCGCCGAGGACCACCGCCGGCTCGACTTCTGACCGCTTGCCGCCCGTCCCGCAGCGGGGCGGGCGGCGTACCGCCCCGGGGAGAACCGCCCCCGGGAGAAGGGGATTTCAGCGTGAGTACGCCTGGTTGTACCGGCATAGCCGACGGCCTGACCCGAGTCCGGGAACAGATCGCCGCCGCCTGCGCGCGCTCGGGCCGCGCACCCGAAGACGTACGGCTGATCGCCGCCTGCAAGACCTTCGGTGACGACGCCGTACGCAGCGCCATCGCCTGCGGCCAGTTGGCATTCGGCGAGAACTACGTACAGGAGGCCAAGGCCAAGTGGCCCGCGCTCAAGGCGGATCACCCCGGCACCGAACTGCACCTGATCGGGCCGCTGCAGTCCAACAAGGCCCGTGAGGCCGTCGCCCTGTTCGATGTCATCCACTCCCTGGACCGGCCGTCCCTCGCCAAGGCCCTGTCGCGCCAGTGCGACGCCCAGGAGCGGCGGCCCGCGATGTTCGTCCAGGTGAACACCGGGGCCGAGCCGCAGAAGTCCGGTGTGCTGCCCCAGGAGGCCGATGCGTTCATCGCGTCCTGCCGTGACGTCCACGGGCTGAACATCACCGGCCTGATGTGCATCCCGCCGGCCGGCGAGCCCTCCGAGCCGCACTTCGGCCACCTCGCCAAGATCGCCGCACGCAATGGGCTCACCGGGCTGTCCATGGGCATGAGCGGCGATTACGGCGCGGCCATCGAGCACGGGGCCACCTGCGTACGGGTGGGCTCCGCCATCTTCGGGAACCGGACCTATCCGGCCCCGCCCAGTGACGGCCCCCGCCCAGTGACGGCCCCCGCCCAGTGACATCACCTGCCCAGTGCCCCCGCCCAGTGACATCCCCCGCCCAGTGAAGCCCCGGCACCGCCGTGGACACCCCCAGCCCCGCCGTGCGTGGGACCGGCCCGAAGGGAACCGTGACGTTGTCCCGCCCAGCCCGCTTCGACCTCCTCTTCACACCGCTTCGGATAGGCCCCGTCACCACGAAGAACCGCTTCTACCAAGTCCCGCACTGCAACGGCATGGGCCGGGCGCACCCCTCTCCGATGGCCGCCATGCGCGGCGTCAAGGCCGAGGGTGGCTGGGGGGTGGTGTGCACCGAACAGTGCGACATCCACTACTCCGGCCAGCACCAGCGGGAACTCCGCCTCTGGGACGAGCAGGACATCCCCGCCCTGGCCCGGGCCACCGAGCAGATCCACGAGCACGGCGCCCTGGCCGGCGTGGAACTGGCCCACAACGGCGGGCACGTGGCCAACCTGGAATCCCGCGCCGTACCTCTCGCCCCCAGCGTGGAGGCCACCCGCAGCCTCCTTCCCGGCAGCGCCCGGGCCATGGACAAGAACGACATCAGGGCCTTCCGGCGCTGGCACCGCGAGGCCGCGCACAACGCCCGGCGCGCCGGGTTCGACATCGTCTACATCTACGCCGGGCACAGCATGACCCTGCCCATCAACTTCCTCTCCCGCAGCCGGAACAAGCGCACCGACGAATACGGCGGCAGCCTGGAGAACCGCGCCCGGCTGCTGCGTGAACTGATCGAGGACACCAAGGAGGCGGTCGGCGACACCTGCGCGGTGGCCGTCCGTTTCTGCGTCGACGAGATGATGGGCGAGCGCGGCATCACCGCGGACGGCGAGGCCCATGACGTCATCGAACTCCTCGGTGAGCTCCCCGACTTGTGGGACGTCAACATCGCCAACATGGGCCACGACGGCGCGACCGCCCGGTTCGAGCAGGAGGGCTGGCAGGAGAAGTACGTCAAGTTCGTCAAGAGCGTCACCACCAAACCCGTCGTGGGCGTGGGCCGCTTCACCTCGCCCGACACCATGGTGTCCATGATCCGGTCCGGCACCCTGGACCTGATCGGGGCGGCCCGCCCCTCCATCGCCGACCCGTTCCTCCCCACCAAGATCGAGCAGGGACGGTTCGACGACATCCGCGAGTGCATCGGCTGCAACATCTGCCTGGCCTACGACTCCATGGGCGCGCCCTTCCGCTGCACCCAGAACCCCACGACCGGCGAGGAGTGGCGGCGGGGCTGGCACCCCGAGACCATCCCGCTCAAGGACACCGACGACACGGTCCTCGTCGTCGGCGGCGGGCCCGCCGGCCTCGAAGCGGCCCGTGGCCTGGGCCAGCGCGGCTACGAGGTGATCCTCTGCGAGGCCGGCCGGGAACTCGGCGGGCGCGCCACCCGGGAAGCGCGGCTGCCCGGCCTCGCGACGTACGGCCGGGTGCGGGACTGGCGCGTCGGACAGCTCAAGCGCATGAAGAACGTGCAGGTGCTGCCCGGCAACCACGTCACGGCCGAGCTGGTCCTGGAGGCCGGGTGCTCGCTCGTGGCCGTCGCCACCGGAGCGGCCTGGCGGCAGGACGGCGTCGGGCGCCACCACCGCGACCCGATCCCCGGACTGGGCGGCGTCCCGGTGTTCACGCCGGACGACATCATGGACGGCCGGCTCCCCGAGGGCCGCGTCGTGATCTACGACGACGACCACTACTACATGGCGACGGTCATCGCCGAACGCCTCGCGGACGCCGGATGCGCGATCGTCTTCGTGACCCCGGAACCCGTGGTCGCGGCCTTCACCCAGTACACCGCCGAGCAGAAGCGCGTCCAGCGCCGCATCATCGAACGCTGCGCCGCCGTGCACACCTCCACCACGCTGGCCCGCGGCGTACCGGGCACCGCGTATCTGGCCTGTACGTACACCGGCCGGGAGACCGCGGTGCCCGCCGACGCGGTGGTGCTCTCCACCGGCCAGATCCCCCGGGACGCCCTGTACCGGGAACTGACCGGGGTGGGGACCAGCGCCCTGGAAGCGGCCGGAGTGCGCCGGGTCGTCCGGGTCGGTGACGCCCTCGGGCCCGGGATCATCGCCGCCGCCGTGCACAGCGGGCACCTGTTCGCCCGCACCCTCGACACCGGCCTGACCGACCGGACCCCCTACCGGCGGGAGAACGTCACGCCGGACTGGGACCAGCCCTTCCCTGGGAAAGGGGCCGCCTGATGGGCACATTCAGGGAATTCCTCGCGAAGACCGCCGACGGCCACCCGCTCACCAGGCAGGAGGCCGCCGAGGCCTTCACCGCCATGACCTCCGGGGAGGCGACCCCCTCGCAGATGGGCGCGTTCCTGATGGCCCTGCGCGTCCGGGGCGAGACCGTCGACGAGATCACCGGCGCCGCCACCAGCCTGCGGCGCAGGATGCACGGGGTGACCGCGCCACCGGGCACGGTCGACATCCTGGGTACCGGGGGCGACTCGTCCGGTTCGTACAACATCTCCACCTGTGCCGGACTCATCGTCGCGGGCGTCGGCGTCCCGGTGGCCAAGCAGGGCAACCGTGCGCTGTCCTCGCGGTCCGGCTCCACCGATGTGCTCGGTGCGCTGGGCGTACGGACCGCGCTGACCCCGGCCGAGGTCGAGCACTGCATCGCGGCGGCGGGCATCGGCTTCATGCACGCCCCCAACCACCACCCCGCTCTCCGGCACGTCGCCGCCACACGGGTCGAACTCGCCACGCGTACCGTCTTCAACCTCCTCGGGCCGCTGCTCAATCCGGCCGGCGTCGCACACCACCTCGTCGGCGTCTACTCCCGGCACTGGGTCGAGCCGCTGGCCCGGGTGCTGGGTGAACTGGGCTCTGCCCGCGCGCTGGTCGTGCACGGCTCGGACGGTCTCGACGAGGTCACCACCACCGGGCCCACGTACGTCGCCGAACTCGCCGACGGCGCGGTGAAGACCTTCGAGATCACCCCGGCGGAGGCGGGCATTCCGCTCGCTCGCCCCGAAGACCTGCGCGGCGGCGACCCCGCACACAACGCGGCGGCTCTGCGGGGGGTGCTGGAGGGAGTCCGGGGCCCGTACCGGGACATCGCCGTCCTCAACGCCGCCGCGGCTCTCGTCGCCGCCCGTCGCGCCGGCGACTTCCGGCAGGCCGCCGAGCTCGCCGCGGCCTCGATCGACTCCGGAGAGGCCCGCTCCCGCCTCGCCGCCCTGGTAGCCGCATCCCACGGCACCCACACCACCGACACCGCCCACGGCACCGACACCACCCGCACCGCGACCACCCCGAGGACATCCCATGAGTGACCTGTTGACCCGCGTCACGGCGTACAAGCGCGAGGAGATCGCGGCGGCGAAGGCAGCACGGCCGCTCGCCGCACTACGGGCCCAGGCCGAGGCGGCCGAGCCCCCGCGGGGCTTCCTCGCCGCCATCGAAAAGCGCCGGGCCGATGGGGAGTACGCCCTGATCGCCGAGGTCAAGAAGAAGAGCCCCTCCAAGGGGCTGATCCGCGCGGACTTCGACCCGCCGGCCCTGGCCCGCGCCTACCAGGCGGGCGGAGCCGCCTGCCTCTCCGTCCTCACCGACACCCCGTCGTTCGACGGCGGCCCGCACCACCTCGCCGAGGCCCGCTCCGCCACCGGCATCCCCGTCCTGCGCAAGGACTTCATGCTCGACCCCTACCAGGTCGTCGAGGCCAGGGCCTGGGGTGCCGACGCCGTCCTCCTGATGCTCTGCCTCGTCGACGACGACACCGCGGCCGCCCTCGAAGGCACGGCGCGCGAACTCGGCATGGACGTTCTCGTCGAAGTCCACCACGCCGGGGAGCTGGAACGCGCGACCCGCCTGCGGTCCCGGCTGATCGGTATCAACAACCGCAATCTGACCACCATGGAGACCACCCTGACGACGGCCGAGAACCTGGCGCCGAGGGTGCCCCGGAACCGCGTCGTGGTCGGCGAGAGCGGATTGCGCACTCCGCAGGATCTCCGGCGCATGGCCGCCGTGGGCATCACCACGTTCCTCGTCGGCGAAAGCCTGATGCGTGCCGACGATGTCGAGTCCGCCACCCGGGCGCTCCTGGCACAGTAGTCGGCCTGACCCATCGGCCCGACCCATCGGCCTGACCTATAAGTCAGTCAAAGGAGCAGCCATTCATGAGTGTTGAGTTCCTGATCACGGCGTTCATCATTGTGGTCTCACCCGGAACGGGTGCCGTGTACACCGTGGCCACCGGCCTGACGCGTGGACTGCGGATGTCGGTGGTGGCGGCTTTCGGCTGCACCCTCGGCATCGTCCCGCACCTGGCGGCGGCGATCGCCGGCCTCGCCGCCATCCTGCACACCAGCGCCCTGGCCTTCGAGAGCTTCAAGTGGGCGGGCGTCGCCTATCTGCTCTATCTCGCCTGGCAGACCCTGCGGGAGAAGGGCGCGATGAAGATAGACACCGAGGGCGACGACGCGAAGAAGGACAGGTCGGCGGCCGGAGTCACCGGCACCGCGATTCTGATCAATTTCCTCAACCCGAAACTGTCCATGTTCTTCCTGGCGTTCCTGCCCCAGTTCGTCCCGGCCACCAGCACGGACACCTTCCCGCGGATGCTTCAGCTCTCGGCCGTGTTCATGGCGATGACGTTCGTCGTGTTCGTGATCTACGGTGCCTTCGCGTCGGCCGTACGGGACCACATCATCACCCGCCCGAAGGTGCTCGCCTGGATGCGGCGCACCTTCGCCGTCGCTTTCGTGGGCCTCGGCGTCCAACTGGCCCTCGCCAGCCGGTGATGGCCGGCACGGAGAACCACCCGGAGGGGCCTGTGGGGCAGCGTCACCTGTTCATCAAGCTCTGCGGGCTGAAGACCGCAGAACACGTGGACGCGGCGGTCGAGGCCGGGGCCGACGCCATCGGCTTCATGTTCGCCGACAGCCCCCGCCGGGTCGATCCCGCCACCGCTGCCCGGCTCGTCCGACGTGTCCCGTCCTCCGTGATGACCGTGGGCGTGTTCCGCGACCAGCCGGTGGCGGACGTGCGTGCGCTGGCCGACCTCACCGGTGTGCGGGCCGTCCAGCTCCACGGGCGCGAAGGGCGGGGTTGCTTCAGCGCACTACGGCAGGAAGGACGCACCCTCATCCGGGGCACCTCCTACCGGGAGCCGCTGCCCACCTGCGGTCAGATGGGCGAGGACATCCTGCTCCTCGACGCGCCCACACCCGGCGCCGGTATCCCCTGGGACTGGACGGGCACGTCCTTCCGGGCACCCGGCGCCGCCTGGCTGCTGGCCGGTGGCCTCACACCGGCCAATGTGGCGGACGCCGTCCACGCCACCCGTCCCTGGGGCGTCGATGTCTCCAGCGGCATCGAGAGCATCCGGGGGACCAAGGACCCTGCCCTGATCACGGCATTCGTCACAGCCGCCCGCGCCGCCGCCGGGGGAACTCTGCACTGAGTGCCGATGCCCTCGGCGACCAGCTCGAAGCGCGGCGCGCCTGAGCATCGAGGACAGCCCCGAAGGGCCGCGCGGGAGGAGGCAGTGAGGCGAATGTGTGGGGCGCGCGGGTGAATCGGGGCGGGGCGATGTCATGGCGCCTGTCCTGCGGAGAGGCTGGGGGTATGCGATATGGATCTGTGGAGCCCGGCGGCCGGTGTCACGGCCGGGGACGAGCTGTCGGTGTCCTGTGTGCTGTCGCCGCGTCGCTGACGCTGGTGAGTGGCTGCGGGCAGGAGGACGAAACACGTGCGTCGGCCCCGTCGGCCCCGGCGGCTCCGAAGACGCAGGATGCCACCGGCTCCCCGGCGGGGGCGGCGAAGTAGCCGACGGCGACCGGCCGGATGCTGACCGACGACCAGGCCGAGCGCAAGGACATGATCCCGGCGGTGAAGGTCGGCTGGGACAAGGGCGCGCGGGCGGCGATGGAGAAGGTCTCCGGCGGCAAGCTGGTCGAGATTCAGCTCACGCGCTCTGGCGGCGGTCCGGAGTGGGACGCCGAGGTGGCGGCTGCGGATGGCACGGCGCATGACGTGCGGGTGGATGCCGTCACCGGGAAGGTGACCCGGTCCCGGGCCAAGTCCGGCCAGGACGCCGACGACAAGGCGGAAGTCGCCGGCCGGCTCCGTAAGGCCAGGATCTCCCCGCAGCAGGCGGCCGCAGCCGGCACCGACCGGAAGAAGGGCACCGTCACCGCCGTGGAGCTCGAAGGCTCCGACCGCGGTGCCACCATCTGGTCGGTCGATGTGGTCACCACCGACGACTGGCACAAGACCACGTTCGACGTCGACGCCGCCAACGGGCGAGTCCTGCGCGAGGACGTGGACCGCGACTGAGGGCGGCCAGGCGCACGCGTGGGGCGCGCAATCGTCGTCCGCGCCACGAAGTGCATCACCAAGTCGGCCAATTCCCTAGGTAGAAATGGCTGGTTCGGGCATCCTCCCCACTCAGGGAAGTGACGTCGGAGGGGGCGGGACGCGAGTGACTGACCAGTCTGCGGAGAGGGGCCGACGGTGTTGTGCGGCGGACGCCGCCGATCCGACACCGTGTGAGGGGCCGCTCGCAGCAGTGACGGTCGTCACCGGCGACGGACAGGAGATCACCGGCTGCGTCCAGCACAGTGCCCGGCAGCTGGCCTCGCGGAAGGGCGCGCGGCTGCATCCGCTGGCGGCCCTGTTGCCCTGGGCGGTGGACATCTACTGCCGCGCGGCCGAGCTCGTACCGTTCCCCTGGGAGATAGGGATGTAGGGGTGGGAGACAAGGATGGCGGGGGTGCAGGAGAGGTGAGGGACGCAAGGCAGTTGGGGATGCAGGGGAGCCACAGGGCTGCCGGCCCCGTCGATGCGCGGTGCCTCAGCGGCCGAGGCGGCCGCGGAGCATCCCGAACAGGGCGTCCAGCTCCGGTAGCCGCATAAGGCGGGCCAGGGCGAGGAAGACGCCGAGCAGCACGACGGCGCCGACGACTAGCGCCGCGAGCGACGCCCAGGCGTTGCTGCCCAGAGCCGTGGTCAGGGCGAAGGCGGCACCGCCGCCGACGAGCGCGGCCGGAGCCGCGGCGCCGGTCAGCCGGGCGTAGGTGCGCAGCACACGCGAACCGTCCAGATCGCCGCCCAGTCGCTTCCGCAGCCGGCGCCAGGCCACCACGACGCCCGCGGCGAAGGCCAGACCGTAGGAGGCGGCCATACCGGCCACGGCCCAGCGCGGCGGCAGCAGCGTGAAGCACAGCCAGGAGGCGCCGGCGTTCACCAGGGCGACGATGACGGTGTTGTAGAAGGGCGTGCGCGTGTCGTCATACGCGTAGAAGCCGCGCAGGACGACGTACTGCACCGAGTAGGGGATGAGGCCGAGGCCGAACGCCATGAGGACGTGGCCGATGCCCCGGGCGCCGGCGGCATCGGTGCCGGCGTAGAGCAGGGTGGCCATCGGCACGCCCAGGGCCAGGAACGCGAAGGCGCAGGGCACGATGGCGACGGCCGAGGTCCGCAGCCCGTGGGAGATGTCGTCGCGGACGGCCGCCGCGTCGCCGCTCTGGGCGGCATGGGCGATCCTCGGGAGCACGGCGGTCATCACCGACACGGTGATGATGGCCTGTGGCATCTGCCACAGCTGGAAGGCGTAGTTGTAGGCGGTGATGCCGGAGCCGGTGTATCCGGCGCGGTCGGCGAGGGTGCCCGCCTTCGTGGCGAGCGCGATGACGACGCTCTGGCCGAGCTGGTTGGCGAGCACGAAGAGGAGCGTCCACTTCGCCAGGCCCATGGCCCTGCCCAGGCCGTGTCCCCGGAAGTCGAAGCGCGGGCGGAGCGTGAAGCCGGCGTCGCGCAGGTACGGCAGCATGGCCAGCGCCTGCACGGTGAGCCCGAGCAGGGTGCCCAGGCCGAGGAGCCGTACTCCCTCGGGGGTGATGGTCGAGGAGCCGACGCCCGAGTCGCTGAAGCCGCCGAAGGCCCAGATGAAACTGCCGAAGGCGGCGATGATCACGATGTTGTTGAGGACCGGGGTCCACATCATCGCGCCGAAGCGGCCACGGGCGTTGAGGATCTGCCCGAGCACCACATGGACGCCCATGAAGAACATGGTGGGCAGGCAGTAGCGGGCGAAGGCCACGGTGACCGCCATCCGCTGCGGGTCGGCGGCGATGTCCGGTCCCAGCAGGCGGATCAGCAGCGGAGCCGCCGCCACACAGATCACCGTGACGCCCGCGAGGACCACCACGACCAGCGTGAACAGCCGGTTGGCGTACGCCTCGCCACCGTCCTCGTCCTTCTTCATGGCCCGTACGAGCTGTGGGACGAACACCGCGTTCAACGCGCCGCCGCCCACCAGCACGTAGATCATCGTGGGCAGGGTGTTGGCGACCTGGTAGGAGTCGTTGAGCGTGCTGAGACCGATCGCGGCGGCCATCACCAGGGTTTTCAGAAACCCGGTGATACGCGACACGATCGTGCCCGCCGCCATCAGGGCGCTGGACCTCAGCAGACCCGACGCGCCACCCCGGCGCTTCGGTTCGGGGGCCGCGAGCGGCGACGGGCTGACGGGGGTCCCGGCCGGTCCTGACGGTCCGGCCGGTCCGGCCGGAGTGCGATCCGGTCCTCCGGGTCCGGCCGGAGCGCGGAGCGGGAGGGTGTCATCCGTCCTTCGCACCTGAAACTCACACTCTTTCATCGAGGTTTCGCGCCAAAGCGCGCCAAAGCGCGTCAGAGCTCTCATCAAGGCCCTGACGGACGGGCCCGGCCGCCGGTTCTCCCATGGCGACGAGATCTTCGCCACAAGATCATCCATTTGTGCCGACGCCTTCACTGCACGTAATCGAAAGGTCCGAATGGCGGGCGTTCACGTCATACGCGCACCGGGTCCCCTCAGACTCTTGAGGCTCACCGAACGTCTCGATCACTTAAGCAGGCGCGATCATGAGTCGGACAATCACCCGGTCAACCGAGGACTCCCCGCAAGCTGTGCAGCAAGCCGTACAGCAAAACGGCGAGTCCGCGTTGTCGCATGGCCTCAAGCAGCGCCATCTGTCGATGATCGCGCTCGGCGGGGTCATCGGCGCGGGGCTCTTCGTAGGCTCCGGCGTCGGCATCGCCGCGGCCGGTCCGGCCATCGTCCTGCTCTTCGTGGGTACCGGCGCGCTGGTCATGCTGATCATGCGGATGCTCGGCGAGATGTCCGCGGCCCGGCCCTCCACCGGCTCGTTCTCGGTGCACGCCGAGGAGGAACTCGGCATCTGGGCGGGGGCCACCTCGGGCTGGATGTACTGGCTGATGCTGTGCGCGGGCGTGGCCGCCGAGGCCACCGCGGCGGGGAAGATCATGCACGCCTGGGTGCCGTTCATCCCCGATTACGGCTGGGTGGCGATCTTCATGGTGCTCTTCTGCGCCAGCAACCTGACCGCGGTCAAGAACTTCGGCGAGTTCGAGTTCTGGTTCTCCGCGATCAAGGTCACCACGATCGTCGCCTTCCTGGTGCTGGGCGTGCTCGGCATCCTCGGGGTGTTCGGCAGCCCGCCCGGTACGAGCAACCTCACCGATCACGGCGGCTTCTTCCCGACCGGCGCCGCCGGACTCGCCTCCGGCCTGCTGATCACCATCTCCGGATTCGCGGGGCTGGAGACCGTCACCATCGCGGCGGCGGAGTCCGACAACCCGAGCCGGAACGTGGCCCGAGCCGTCCGCACCGCCGTCTGGCGCATCGCCATCTTCTACATCGGTTCCATGGCCGTGGTCGTCACGCTGGTGCCGTGGAACAACCCGAAGGTCGCCACGGCCGGCCCGTACATCACCGTGCTCGACCGGCTCGGTATCCCGGCAGCCGGCACGATCATGCAGATCGTGGTGCTGGTGGCACTGCTCTCCGCCATGAACGCCAACATCTACGGCTCGTCGAGGATGGCGTACTCCCTGGTCAACCGGGGCCAGGGGCCGCGCTTCCTGAGCAAGGTCAGCCGGGGCGTGCCGGTGCCGGCGGTGCTGGCGTCCTGCGTGTTCGGCTTTGTGGCCGTGATCCTCGGGATGATCTGGCCGACCACCGTGTTCGCCTGGCTGCTGAACATCGCCGGCTGCTCGGTGCTCGTCGTGTGGTCGATCGTCTGCCTCACCCAGCTGAAGATGCGCCGCCGTCTGGAGCGCGAGGCACCCGAGCTGCTCTCGGTGCGGATGTGGGGCTTCCCCTATCTGACCTGGCTGGCGCTCGCCGGCATCCTCGGCGTCTTCTGCGTCATGGCCGCCGGCACGGACGGCCGTCATCAGCTCCTCGGCACGGCCGTCGTGGTCGCGGCCCTGGCGGGCGCGGGCCATCTCAAGCAGCGCCGCGACCGGCGGGCCGCCGTCGCCGCCTCCTGAGGCCGTCCTGGGGCCGTCCGTCTCCTGAGCCGTTCCCCTTCTGAGGCCCTTCTGAGGCCCTCCTGAGGCCGTCCGCCGCTCGGCGACGGACGGCCTCAGGCTCATTCGGCCCGCCGGTACCTCCTGGCGGGCCGAATGAGTTTCTCTCGGAGAGCGTGCGGAGGTCGTGCGGAGGGCGTCGCTACTTCTGGTTCCGACCGGCACGCACTCCGGCAAGCAGCCATGCGACGGCCGGGCCCATTCCGGGGTCGGCGGGGTCGACAAGATCGGCAGGATTGGCAGGGTCGGCAAGCTGACCGTTGATCACCGCGATCAGCTGCCAGTACCGCTCGTAACCCGATTCCTGGCCGATCTCCAGGCGCTCCAGAAGCCACGTACGAAACTCCGACCCGTCCTCGCGTCCGACGAGCCGCGCGCATGCGCCGACGATCCGGTCGACGATCTCTCGGGCCGCTTCGGAGCCGGGCTCGACTCCGGCGTCGCGTGCCGTGGCGGTCCGCTCCCGGATCAGCTCGGCCAGCCGCCGCGCGGCGTCGTCGTCGAACGGCCCGGCGTCCGCACGGGCCTGCACCTGGTCGGCGGCGGCGCGGCGCATACGGGCGCGGAAGCCGTCGTCCTGCACCAGTTCCGCCAGCTCGACCCAGGCGCTGAGCTGCTCCGGCGTCGGGTCGTCGGGCAGCTCGGGCATCGCGGTGCGCATCATGGTGAGGAACTCGGCGTCGAGTTCGAGGCCGCCGAAGGTGTGGTCGATGAAGTCGTGGACCAGGCGGCGGCGCTCCTGATCGGAGAGTCTGGCGAGTCTGTGCATGAGTTCCATCTCCTCTGGTGTCGACCCGTGTCCGGCCACGGCTCGCAGGACCGCCTGGCGCAGTCGCAAGGTACGGATCTGTACCTCCAGGGCCTCGACGTGCGCTGCCGCGACCTCGGCGACGGTGACCTCGCGCCCCAGCACCTGCTGGATCGTCGCGATGTCGATACCGAGGCCGCGCAGCGTACGGACGAGACCGAGACGGGCCTGCGCCTCAGGGCCGTAGAGCCGGTATCCGGCGGGTGTGCGGTCGGTCGGCGGCACCACTCCGGCATCTGACCAGAACCGGATGGTCTTGACGGTCAGACCGGTCAGCCGGGCCAGTTCGCCGATGCTCAGGAGTGCGTCGTCGTCCATGTCGCCACCTTGGGGTCTCCACTCACGGGAGAGTCAAAAGAGCCCCGCACGTCTAGATGACGGGCGGCCGCCCCAGCCGCGTCATCCGCCACACCGTCCGCCACCGCATCGGCCGTCGCCGCCCGCAGGGAGTCCGCACCCCTTCGGCGAAGCCGGCAGCCCAGGCGCGCAGGCCCGCCGCCGAGCGGCTGCGGACGACCGTGAGCCCGGTCCATACGCCCAGATAGAGCGGCACCAGCACCGCCGGGAGGTGCCGCTTCGCCAGCCACACCCGGTTCCTGGCCACCATCCGGTGGTAGACGGCGTGCCGGGTGGGCGATGTGTACGGGTGCTGGAGGACGACCTCGGGCGCGTACCGGATGCGCCAGCCGTCGTCCAGGGCCCGCCAGGCCAGGTCGGTCTCCTCGTGCGCGTAGAAGAAGGCGTCCGGCCAGCCGCCGATGCGCTCCAGCATCGGTACGGACAGCGCGTGCCCGCCCCCGAGGAACGTCGTCACCAGACCGCCGCGCTGCGGATCGCCGACCCGTAGGCGCGGTACGTGCCGGCGCTGGGTGCGACCGAGCTCATCGGAGATCCGGAAGCTCACGATCCCCAACTTCGGGTCCTGTGCGTACAGTTCCGCGAGTCGGCTGAAGACATCCGGACTGATCAGCAGCCCGTCGTCATCCAGATCGACCACCACATCGACGTCGCCGAGTTTCCGCAGCTCCTCCAGAGCGACGTTCCGGCCACCGGAGACACCCAAGTTCTCACTCAGCTCGACCCCGATCGCGCCGTGCGGCAGCGGTGGCAGCGGCGAGCCGTTCCCGACGACCACGATATGCACCGGCTGAAGATCCTGCTTGGCGACCGAATCCAGCAGCGCCTGCACTTCGGCGGGGCGATTTCCCATGGTCAAGATGGCGACGCCTACGCGCAGATGAGGCACAGGTGAACACTCCGTTCTTGGCAGTCCGCGTCCCGATGCTAGTGCCGGCGGGGGCGGCCGCCCTCCACCGTGCGGGCCGCGGGTGCATCCGTAGGGTGGCTCCGCGGAGCGCGGTTCCATGGAGGACGACTGACTGTGAGGACGGAGGGCGGGGGCGGAGGACGAGGGCGGAGGGCGGCTCCGCTGAATATGACTCCATGGAATACGGCTCCGGGGATCAGGAGCGGGGAATAGGAATGCCCTCACGGGGCAGGGGAGCCGGGTGGTCCGTTACGCGGAAGCAGACACGGTGCGGAATACCGCAGCTGTTGCCTCTGTTTTCGCATCCGGGGATCACAGGAAAAGCGATCCAGTACATCGCACACCGCACACCGCACACCGCCGACATCATCGGCATCACCGACCTACAGGGACACGTATATGGCCACGGTGGAACTCACCAAGGACAACTTCGACGAGATCGTCTCCGGCAAGGATTTCGTCCTGATCGACTTCTGGGCCGAATGGTGCGGTCCCTGCAAGCAGTTCGGCCCGATCTTCGAGCGCGCTTCCGAGAAGCATGACGACCTGATCTTCGCCAAGGTCGACACGGAGAACCAGCCTGAGCTGGCGCAGGCCTTCCAGATCCAGTCCATCCCGACGGTCATGATCGTCCGGGACAACATCGCGGTGTTCGCCCAGCCCGGTGCCCTGCCGGCGGACGCCCTGGAGGACGTCATCGGCCAGGCCCGCGGGCTGGACATGGACGAGGTCCGCGCCTCGGTCACCGCGGCCCAGCAGGAAGAGCAGGGCGAACAGGCCCAGACCGGAGGCCCAGTAGCCGGACCGGGCCAGTAGGGACACACCGGCGCCGGCCTTTGCCGCCGCCCTACGGTGCCATCGGATCGAGGTGCAATGGCTGCACCTTGCCCTCGATCATGGCGCCGAGTCCCATGACGGCGCAGGTGTCGGGGCGGTCCGCGGTGTGCACCGGCATGGTGGTGGCCTGATGGATCATCTGCTCCAGACCGGGGATCAGCGCACTGCCGCCCGCGAGCATGATGCCGCGCTCCGCCAGATCGGCCACCAGATCGGGCGGGCAGCGGCGCAGTACCGCCCCGATGCCGTCGAGGATCGCGGTCAGCGGAGTGGTGATGGCGTCCAGCACCCGCTCGGTGTCGACATGCACCGAGCGCGCCAGTCCGCTGACCACGTCCCGGCCGTGCACCTCGGTGGAGCCCGGCGTACGCCCGTCGCCTCCGGAGAGAACCAGATGCAGCGGGCGTACGGACTGGCCCGCCAGCATCAGCTCGTGGTGCAGCCGCAGGTGCTGGACGACGGCGTGGTCGACCACGTTGCCGCCCACCGGCACGGTCTCCGCGGCCACGATCGAACCGAGCGACAACACCGCCACCTGCGTCGTCCCCGAGCCGCACACCACGATCATGGACGCCTCCGGCTGCTCCACCGGAAGCCCGGAGCCGACCGCGGCGGCCACCAGGGTGTCGACCAGCTCGACCCGGCGCGCACCGAGCCCGGTGAGCGTCTCCACGGCCGCCCGCTGGGCCAGCGGCTCACTGCCGTACGGGAGGCACACCGCGGCCCGCGTCGTCGGCCGGCGACGCCACGACTTGCGCAGCCTGTCGCCGACCAGGGTGCGCAGCAGCCGCTGGGCCATGTCGATGTCGACGACGGTGCCGCTGGAGACCGGGCGCACCACCCGGATGTAGTCCGGGGTACGGCCGTCCATCAGCTCGGCCTGGGCGCCGACGGCCAGCAGTGCCCCGGTGCGGGTGTTGACGGCGGCGACGGTCGGTTCGTCGACCACCAGCCCCTGGTTCTTCACATACACCCGGGTCCGGGCCGCGCCGAGGTCGACGGCGGCCGAGCAGCGCCGCAGTTGGGCGAGGCTGATGGTCATGGGCGATTCCTCCCCGATGGGCCGGTACGGACGGAGCGCTCGCGCGGCCCGTTCGCACGGCCGCTCGTTGCGCCATCCTCTGAGCGGGCACGGCGGTCCGCCTGCCGAGAGGGTCCGGCTGGGGGATGCGGAGAGGGAGGGCGAGGCGAACGGGTGAGTGAGCGATCGGCGCTCAGGACCGGAACGGGGACGACGAGAACGAGCGCGGTAACGGCCTCCATCGGGGGGACTGGAACCGCCCTCCACCGGGGGAGCGGGAACTGCCCTCCACCGGGTGAGCGGGCACGGCCGTCCACCGGGGAGCGGAACCGCCCTCAATCGACCCGGCGCTGGTACAGCCCCCAGGTGAATTCCGTGACGATGTCCTGCGGGCTGCCGTCGGGACCGGGCGCCGTGCAGGCCAGGCGCCAGCGGGTCGGGGCGCTGCCCTCCATCGGGCGGGCCGGTGCGAAGGCGCGGGCGACCTCGTCGACGGTGCAGGACCAGGGGGTCAGGTCCGCGGTCGTCCGCAGCTCGGGGCCGTGCGCGCCGGGCGCCCGGACGAGCCAGGCGTTCCAGACGGTTCCCCGGGCAGCGGTGAGCACCTCGAACCGCAGATCGGGCCAGAGGGGCACCGGCCAGGTCAAGGCCTCACATCTCAGGTCGCCGATCCGGCGGGCGGTGACGGCCTCGGGGGCGCCCAGCAGCGCGCGGTACGGCTGGACACCGCCCGCCCCCGGGGCGCGTATACGGGCCTGCCAGCGACGGTTGGCCTCCCGCATCTCGGCGCGGGAGACACCGAGTTCGCGCAGCGCGTCCTCGACCGCACCGGGGTGGTGGTCGGCCATTCGGCGCAGCAGTACGAGCTGGAAAGCGACCGGTCCCGGTGGGCCGGCAGCCGGTCCTGAGCGGTCGGCAGGGGCGCCGGGCCCGGTGGGGTGACCGGCGGACGGGTCATGGTCAGTGGTGGGATCCATGAGGGACATGGTCGTGTACGGCGGACGCTTCGGGAGGGCACGCTTCAGGAGGTCGCGTTTCGGGAGGGCACGTGTCGGGAGTCTCCCTCGGCCGCGGCCATCCCCGCGTACATCGGGTACGAACCGGAGCGGCCCCGGGCCCGGCCTCGGGCCCGGACGCGGCCCCGGGCCCAAGCCCAGGCCCAGGTCCGGATCGGCTTACTCGGGCGTGACGCCCAGCATGCGTTGCAGCAGTTGCTTGAGCAGGGTGCGCTCGGCGTTCGTCAGCTCGCCGAGGGGTTCGCGGGCGAAGTGCAGGGACGTGCGCAGCGCCTCGGCCGTACGTGCGCCCTCGGCCGTCGGGGCGGCAAGCTTGACGCGGCGGTCGGCCGGATCGGGCCGGCGCTCGACCAGTCCACGGGATTCCAGGCGGTCCACGATGCCGGTGATGTTCGACGGCTCGCACTTCAGGCGCTCGGCGATCTTGCG
>NZ_BBUY01000015.1:0-1404 GCF_001590865.1 Streptomyces sp. NBRC 110611 | reverse complement strand
CATGGGCAGCGGCTCGACCGAGAGCAGGCTGAGCAGCCGGGCCTGCGCGCCGGTGAGGGAGTGCTCGGCCGCGGCGTGCTCGTACTCCTCGTAGTAGCGGGCGACGACGGTGCCGATGAGATCGACGATCTCGACGGTCAAGGAGTCTGCGCGCGGTGTCATGCACAGCAGGATAACCAAAAGCTTGACAGGATGAAATATCGAGGAGCATCATTGTTTCAGCACCTGAAGCATTAGGAGGGATCCCCTCATGTCCGCACTGCCCACGACCAGCCGTGAATGGCACCTCGTCGCCCGCCCGCATGGCTGGCCCACACTGGAGGACTTCGCGCTCCGCGAGGCGGCGGTGCCTGAGCTCGCCGAGGGCCAGTTCCTCGTCCGCAACCTGCACTTCTCGGTCGACCCGTACATGCGCGGCCGCATGAACGACGTGAAGTCCTATGTCCCGCCCTTCCAGCTGGAGCGCCCGATGGACGGCGGCGCGGTCGGTGAGGTCATCGCCTCGCGCACCGATTCCTTCGCCGTCGGAGACCATGTGCTGCACGGCCTCGGCTGGCGCGAGTACGCGGTCCTGGACGCCGAGCACGCCACCAAGGTCGACGGGTCTCTCGCTCCGCTCACCACCTACCTCGGTGTGCTGGGCATGCCGGGTCTGACCGCGTACGCGGGCCTGCTGCGAGTGGCGTCCTTCAAGGAGGGGGACACGGTCTTCGTGTCCGGCGCGGCCGGCGCGGTGGGCAGTGAGGTCGGCCAGATCGCCAAGCTCAAGGGCGCCTCCCGGGTCATCGGCTCGGCCGGCTCCGACGAGAAGGTCAAGCTCCTGGTCGAGGAGTACGGCTTCGACGCCGCCTTCAATTACAAGAACGGCGATGTCACCCAGCAGCTGAAGGAAGCGGCCCCCGAGGGTATCGACGTCTACTTCGACAACGTCGGCGGCCACCACCTCGAGGCCGCCATCTCCACCCTCAACGTCCATGGTCGCGTCGCCATCTGCGGCATGATCTCGATGTACAACGCCACGGAGCCCAGCCCCGCCCCGCGCAATCTCGCCCTGGTGATCGGCAAGCGCCTCCGCCTCCAGGGCCTCATCGTCACGGACCATGCCGATCTGCGGCCGAAGTTCGTCGAAGAGGTCTCCGCCTGGATCCGCTCCGGCGAACTCAAGTACAACGAGACCAAGATGTCCGGCATCGAGAACGCCGTGGACGCCTTCCTCGGCATGCTCCGCGGCGAGAACACCGGAAAGATGATCGTGAGCCTGGACCACTGACAGGCGCGGAATGCTGCCCCGAATGCTGGAGCGCTGCACGGAATGCTGAACCGGGGCGCTGCGCCGAGTACTGAACCGGAGCGCTGAAGGAGCCGGGGTCGGTAGGTCCGGGACCCTTGACTCGGTCGTTAGAC
>NZ_BBUY01000014.1:19290-185553 GCF_001590865.1 Streptomyces sp. NBRC 110611 | reverse complement strand
GAGGACCAGTTCGGCGGCGCGGGCGGTGGCGGTGATGATGTCGTTGGTACCCCTCCCAAGGACGATGAGGACAGGGCGTGCAGCCGCAGTCCGTTGTCGGACCGTTCCTGTTGGTACCCCGCCCAGGGACGATGAGGACCGGACGCCGCCGTGGTCATCGTGGTGAAGGTCGACGGTTGGTACCCCTCCGAGGGTCGATGAGGACCGACCGGGGGATGGCCGGCCCCGTCGCGGTGGGCGTGTTGGTACCCCTCCCAGGGGTGATGAGGACGTGCGGCGGCGGCCGGATCCGGCTCCGACGTGTCTGGTTGGTACCCCTCCCAGGGGTGATGAAGACACCGGCCCTCACGTGCGCCTCCACGTTCGTGCTGTGTTGGTACTCCTCCCAGGGGTGATGAGGACATCGACCTCGTGGTGTGCCACCTGGTGCTCCCTTTCCTGTTGGTGCCTCTCCGAGGAGCGATGAGGACCGACCTGATCGAACAGTTCGCGCCGGCGGAGTACCGGTTGATACCCCTCCGAGGGACGATGAGCACGCGGCCAGCGCACGACGCGCAGCTCCTCCAGCGTCGGGTTGGTACCTCTCCGCGGGACGATGAGGACCCGGGCCCGATGTTGATCAGTCCGGCGATACCGGCGAGTTAGTACGCCTCCGAGGGGTGATGAGGACCGGCGCGGAGGCTGCACCGTCAGCGACCCGTCAGCCTTGGTACCCCTCCAAGGGGCGATGAGGGCGCGGATGCGGGCGCGGCCGGTGGCAAGCCGGTAGAGGTTGGCACCCCTTCCAGGGTCGATGGCCCGTACCACCGCGAGATCAATACGGCGGTAGCCGTAGTTGGTACCCCTCCGAGGGGCGATGAGGGCCGGTCGGTCGGAACGGATTCGAGTCCCCGCTCGTGAAGTTGGTACTCCTCCGAGGATCGATGAGGACCCGCCGCCCGCTCGGGACCGGCCACGACCACCCCTGGTTGGTAACCCTCCGAGGGGCGATGAGGACCCCAGTCATCCGCGCACACCGGGCCGCCGCCTCGCGGTTGGTACCCCCTCCCAGGGTCGATGAGGACCGGCCAGGACGTCGCCGTCCGGGTCGGAGCCTTCATGTTGGTACCCCTCCGAGGGTCGACGAGGAACTCCGTGGTGCGCCTGGCCGACTCCTTGCCCAGCCTGTTGGTACCCCTCCGAGGGGCGATGGGGACCCCGCGCCGTCGTCCACGGTCTGACCGCCTACTCGCTGTTGGTACCCCTCCCCTGGGCGATGAGGACATGAGATCAAGGTCTACGGCCCGGGACTCCACGTGTTGGTACCCCTCCCCGGGGCGGTGAGGACCGTCCTACGGCGGCGGCCCCCCTGCTCAACTCGCTGTTGGTACCCCTCCCCGGGGCGATGAGGACGGGACGGGCAGGACTCCGGGCCGCTGCTGGCCCTCACGTTGGTACCCCTCCCAGGGACGATGAGGACTTTCGCCGCCGTCCCCGTTGTCTCCGCCCTGCTGCTGTTGGCACCCCGCCCAGGGGCGATGAGGACGGCCGAGGCCGGCCCGGACGCATCCTGGCGTACCGCCCGTTGGTACCCTCTCAGGGTCGATGAGGACGCGCCCACCTGCGGCTCGCCAAAGCCCTGCACGGCGCGTTGGTACCCCTACGAGGGGCGATGAGGGCGTCGCGGCTGCTGTCCAGGATCGACCTCGCCTCGGAGTTGGTACCCCTCTCAGGGTCGATGCGGGCTAGCTCGTTACGCCGCGCGGCGGTCGAACCACTCCTGTTGGTACTCCTCCCAGGGGCGATGAGGGCGGCCCCGCTCCTCCCGAAGGAGAAGAGCCAGCATGACGTTGGTACCCCTCCCAGAGGCGATAGGGGCAGGTGGGACTGCACCACATCCGCGGCTGCCAGCTGAGGTTGGTACCCCTTCCCAGGGCGATGAAGGCCGGTGCTCTACTGCGGGTACGGGCGTTCACCGCCGCGTTGGTACCCCTCCCAGGAGCGATGAAGACTTCGCAGCGCAACGCGACCGACGTCCACAAGGACGTGTTGGTACCCCTCCGAGGAGCGATGAAGACCATCAACCCACTGCCCGGCTGGGACCGCTACCTCCAGTTGGTATCCCTCCTAGGGGTGATGAGGACCGCCCAACCGGGCAACCCGCCGACGGGCGATGGCGAGTTGGTACCCCTCACAGGGGTAATGAGGACCTGATGCAGCTGTGCCAGCCGGCCGGCATGGACGTGTTGCTACCCCTCCTAGGGGTGATGAGGACCCGCGCCTGTCGGTCATGCTGGTGCATACCCTCCTGTTGGTACTCCTCCCGGGGGTGATGAGGACCCATGTACATCGACGGCCAGCCGGTGGAGATCCCCGGTTGGTACCCCTCCGAGGGGGACGATGAGGACGATCCCCGCGCTGATGGCCGCCATCGCGTGCTGGGTGTTAGTACCCCTCCAAGGGGCGATGAGGACGACCTACCCGGGGGCCTGCGCGGTCCTGGTGGCCGTTGGTGCCCCTCCCCGGGGTGAGAGGACCACACTCCTGGTGGAGCTGTCCACGTAGGACATGGCGTTGGTACCCCTCCAAGGGGTGACGAGGACGCTCCGCCGCCGCCTCCTCCCGCTGGGACGGCAGCGGCGTGTTGGTACCCCTCCCAGGGGCAATGAGGACCGGCGCCGGCCTGCCGCGCGCCTTCGAGGATGTCGGGTTGGTACCCCTCCCAGGGGTGATGAGGACCCGCTGCCGGCGCCCGCCGCGTTCCTGATCAACGAGTTGGTACCCCTCCCAGGGATGATGAGGACCGTTCAACTCCCTCGCCTACCGGGCCCGGACGCACACGTTGGTACCCCTTCCCAGGGGTGATGAGGACGTGCCGACTCGACCCGAACACCGCGCTCGACGTGATGTTGGTACCCCTCCGAGGGGCGATAAGTACCCGAGTTCGCGTTCCTCGACCTGGGCCGCACACGCAGGTTGGTACCCCCCAGGGACGATGAGGACCTGCGAAGATCCGTGGCCGGCGCTCGAACCTCTACTAGTTGGTACCCCTCCCAGGGACGATGAGGACCGCTGCGCCGGCCCGGGGCCACGGCCTGCCAGTCGTGGTTGGTACCCCTCCCAGGGACGACGAGGACGGTCCAGCTGTCCGTCCTGACGGAGGCCGGCCTGAGGTTGGTACCCCTCCCAGGGGAGATGAGGACGACGCACCCGGACCGGCCGACGGTCTACCGCCTGGCGTTGGTACCCCTCCGAGGGTAGGTGAGGACAGGACATCAGCGGTGGCTGCACGCGGCGATGCCGCAGTACCGGTTGGTACCCCTCTCAAGGGCGATGAGGACACGACGACACGGCCGCCTTCGGCGTGCCGCCCGACGAGTTGGTACCCCTCCGAGGGTCAATGAGGACCTGGCTACGTGACGGCCTGCTTCGACGCAGTCATCGTGTTGGTACCCCTCCGCAGGGCTATGAGCCCCACCGAGCGGCTCCGACGTGGCCCGCAGAGTTCGCGGGTGTATCCCCTGATATGGGGCGAATGAGTGATGTGAAGTTCTCAAACAGCAGGCCCTGCAAGGTAGTACGCAATGATTGCACGTCCCACTGACATCTTCTGCGGCTGGAGGCTGTCTGCGTGTGGGCTGGGGCCGCGAACTCAGCCGGCCAGTTGGACACGGCGAGAGGCTACCCTTCCGTAGGCGCGTACATCTCGCCAGCCCGGCGTCGCTGTACATGCCCGATTGGCCCGTTAGGGGTCGCAATGTGTGCGCCTTCGCTTTGAGGCACGTGCGACACGCATCTCATCGCCCCGAGCAGGGGCACCCGAAGGGGCTCTGACCGAACCGGCCAGAGCCCCTTTTTCTGTTGCCGGTTGAACGAAATGACCGATTGTCAGTGGCTCCTGCTAGACAGTCAACTACCGCTCCTCGTAAGGGCGGACAGTGTGATAGACCTTCTGCCATCCATCCCGAACTGAAGCTAAGGCTCACACCGAAACAGGCACTCTGCCCTGTGTGCGCCCGAGGCCACAACCAGCAGAAAGGAGGGAAGAAGCATGCGCCTACGGGTCACTATCAGCACCCGGGCCCGGGAGATCCCCTGGGATCAGGTCCAGGCCCCCGGACGCGGCGTGTTCTACGAGGCCCTGGAACGCCAGGACCCCCAGCTCGGAGCCACCATCCACGCCAACGGATGGGGTCCACACGGCATCGCACCGTTCGGCCACTCCGCGCCTACCTTCCCCACCCCCAAGCGTCAAGAAGGCAAGTACGTCGCCGGCGGCACCGGCACCGTGGAATTCGGCAGCCCGATCCCGGAGATCATCACCGCGCTGGCGAAGGACTTCACCACCATCCCTGTCCTGGACTGGGGCGGCACCGCGCTGAAGGTGGAGAAGACGACCGTCGTCGATCCTCCTGCATTCGCCTCTGGCCGCGGGCGGTTCCGCACCATCAACCCCATCACCGTCAAGGCGGAGGCAACCCGTACTCCCGAAGGCCGCGTTATCCGCGGAAAGCACCTCCTGCCCGGCGAGCCGGGTTTCGATGTCGCGTTGCAGCACAGCATCCGACGTAAGTGCGAAACCTTCGGCCACGGCAGCGATGTCCAGCTCGAAGGAATCACCTGGATCGGCCCGAAGCGGTCCTTCGCCGTCACCGGCCACGGCCACTGGGGTAAGAAGCTCGGCGCGCCCATCGAGGTAGAGGTCAGCGGACCGCCGGCCGCACTTCAGGCGCTGTGGTCCACCGGCATCGGCGGATCAACCGCCTCGGGCTTCGGCTGGGTGGTCGCATGACCACCACCACGTCCCACGCCGACGGCCAGTACACCCTCCGCGACACCCCTCACCCTCTGGCCCGTATCGGGGCCCACGTCATCGCGTCCTTCGCCGATGTCGAGACCCCCGCAATGGTCACCAGCGCACTCTTCCAGGAGGTCATGAGCCGGCTCATGGACGCCGCTGTCACCGCAGCGCTGCTGCGCGACGGCAAGGCGGAGAACGGCTTCCTCCTCAAGTGCTCGCACAGCCTGTGGCCGAACAGCGACATGAACCACCCGTTCAACGCCAAGCGCGACGACCCAACCGTCACGGAAAAGGTCCGCGCCTGGCGCACGATGCCCGCACCGGACACGTGGCCCGGCGCCGCCTGCACCCTCTGCGGACATCAAGCCGTCGGCTTCTACGGCAAAGCGGACATGATGCTCGCGGCGTCCGCGGACTACCGCAACACCACTCCCCGCAGACATGCCGGCACCGCCCTGTGCTGGCCGTGCATCTGCTGCTTCTACGCGGCCCCCTACGGCTGCTACCTCACCGGAGGACGCACCGAAGCCCTCCATACCTGGGACGACGGCTTTCTCGCGGAAGCCGTCGACCTTCAGGTCTCCCGCAACGAGATGCTCATGATCACCGGGAAGAGAGCCTCTCGCACCAAGGCCGAGACCCTCGCCCTCCAGACGCTGCGCCGCTACGACCACGAAACCACCGCTGGTATCGAACTGGTCATCTTCAATAACCACAACAAGGGGCAGGCACTGGACACTTACGCCGTCGACCAGCCCTTGGCCGAATGGCTGCGGAAGTCCTCCCACAAGAACGCCCACCGGGATGGATTCCCCACTCTCGTCCGGGCTTTCACCACCCCCGAACCCGCCAGCAAGAGCGGTGGGCAGAAGACCAACGCCACCACCTCCGGCGTGGAAAACCTCGCCTGGGCCTGCTTCCACCGCCCCTGGACCATCCCGCGGCGCCTGACCAGCTACATCGTCGGCCGCTCGACAACCCTCGAAGGTCCCACCCGCGAAGCACCCCCCGCCGCCAACCTCCTCACCACCTACCTGCACGAGGTACTCAACGTGAACGAAACGGACCTCCAGGAGATCCGCGACACCGCCGCCCGCATCGCCCTCCTGTTCACCGAAGACGACCCCGGCGGCAAACTCACCGGCTTCTACACCCTCTTCCAGCGCGGCAACAGCGCCCGCCTGCGCGCCTGGCTACAGCGCCACGGCATCACCTGGATCCTGGACCGCCCCACCGACGAGTCCGAACTCGTCACCAGCCGCGGCTTCGAGATCCTCTTCAGCCCCGCCCCCGACTCCTACTCCTGGTACTACCGCGAATACCTCCTCGCCTGCACCATCTCCGCCCTCTTCCAACGCGGATGGCGGCCCCGCGACGCCGAGAAGGCCGCCCAGGACTTCGACCCCGACACGATCACCGCCAAGGACATCGCCGTCCTCGACGGCACCGAAGCCGACCCGGCCGCCGTATAGCCGCCCCCGCCCGCAAGCGCCTCTACCTGTAGGCGGACAGCGCGCCTGAGCACCACCCTGCACGGCGTCCTCGACGGCCTCAACACCGGAGCCACCGCACCAACCTGATCACGAAGGAGAGCACCAAGTGACGTACCTCGCAGGCAAGATCGCGTTCGACATCAACGCCGGCGCCCCCAACAACGGCGAAGGCGAAGACCAAAAGGGCCGCGTCAAGCAGATGCGCGTCGGCCGCGACGTCTACCCCTATCTCGCACCCCAGGCCGTACGCCGCTGGCTGCGCGACAGCGTCCCCGCTGACGAGCCCCGCTCCCGCGTCTTTCGCACCGGATCCGGACAGAAGCAGCAGGCGTTCACCCAGGGCCGGCCCGACAAGTACTTTGACGACGACCTCTTCGGCTACATGGTCGCCCTCAAGGACAGCGAGCGGAAGAAGGACCCCGCCCTCCCCGAGACCTGCCAGCGCGACACCGTCCTCGCCACGGGCACCTTCGTCGCCGTCGTCCCCAACAACCCCACCATGGACTTCGGCACCATGACCCGCGGCTTCGACGCCGGCGACAACCCCGTCATCCACCAGCACGAGTTCTACACCGCCGTCTGCGCCGGCGACGTCCTCCTCGACCTGCCCCGCGTCGGTGTCTTCGAGACCGACGGCGGCGGCCTGAAGGTCGCCCTCGGCAAGCAGGCCGCGCAGGAAGCCAAGGACGCAGGCGCCACCGAGACCACCCTGCGCGGCACCGCCGCGCTCGCCCTCCCCCTCGAGGAACGCCGCCGCCGTACCGCGCTCATCCTCCGCTCCCTCGCCACCATCCAGGGCGGCGCCAAGCACAACGCCCATTACGGCGACCGCACCCCCGCCTTCCTCGTCCTGGCCCCCATGAAGGGCGGCAACAACCCCTTCACCCGGCTGCTCCAGAACCAGCTCGGAAAGGTCACGTTCTCCGCCACCACCCTCGAAGCCGAGATCACTGCCTGGGAAGACCAGCTCGATGGCCCCGTCCACATCGGATGGGCCCCCGGCTTCCTCGCCGACCAGCGCGAGAAGGCCCTCACCCACTTCGCCGGCAACGACCGCGTCACCATCGGCCACCCCCGCACCATCCTGACCACCCTCGCCGACGAGATCACCGACAAGCAGCACGACGACTGGTTCCAGGACGCCCAGTGACCGGCATCGAAGCCCTCGAAGCAACCATCACCACACCCGTCGCTTCCTTCCGCAACCCCCTCTACACCGGCGTTCAGGTCACCCTTCCCTGCCCGCCGCCCTCCACCATCGGCGGCATGCTCGCAGCCGCCGCCGGAAGCTGGGACAAAGTCCCCCACGACTTCCGGTTCGCCGCCGCCTTCCACGCCGAAGGCCGCGGCACCGACCTGGAGACCTACCACCCCCTGCCCACAGCCCGAAAACCCGGAAACTACGGGCCCCAAAACCGCGAATTCCTCGCCTTCACCACCCTGAAGATCTGGATCCTCGACGACCTCGACCACTGGGAACACCGCCTGCGCCGCCCCGTGTGGCCCATGCGCCTGGGCCGCTCCCAAGACCTCGCAGCCCTCACCACCCGCCGCACCACTCTCACCACCACCCCCGGTGAACAACGCAGCGCCCTGATCGCCGACCACCCGGCCGCCGGCGGAACCAGCCTGCGCATACCCACCGCGATCACCCTCGACCGAGGCCGCACCCTCTGGGGCTCCTACCGCTACGACCCCACCGGACACGCCACCGCCACCGTCCCCGACAGCTACAGCACCCCCACCGGACAAGCCGTAGCCCTCCTGCCCCCCACCCACCCGGCCACCGCCGAACCCGTCTGACGGAATACGTCAAGGGCGGTGCCAGACACACCAACCCACGTGGCTGGCACCGCCCTTGACATCCCCAGCCCACGCCGCATGGAGCCTGATATGACAGACCTCCGCGACATCAACGCAAAAAGCGCCCGCGGAAACCGGCCCCCCGAACGACTCACCACCCATCTCGACCTCACCGAGAAGAGCGCCGCCCTCATCCAGCAGCGCACCGGCCGCATCGACGCCGCCCACACCGTCATCCCCGACTTCTGGACCATCGCGCGTCTGGCCTGCCTGTTCCACGACTGCGGCAAGATCAACTGCGAGTTCCAACGCCAACTAGCCGAAAAGGGCTACTTCTGGGCCGAACGCCATGAAGCGCTCTCCCTGGGATACCTCCACCTAATCCCCGACGCCACCCACCGCGCATGGGCCGCCGTCGGCATCGCCACCCACCACCGCGCCCTCACCGGAGAAAACGCACGCAAGACCACCCTCGCCACCCTCTATCAGGGCACAGACCTCACCGAATGGCGCGACCGCTTCGAATCCCTCCCCGAGGCCGCGGCCGAACAGCTCGCCCACTGGCTCCACGAAACCGCCACCCGTCGCGGCCTGCCCACCACCGCCCCCATCCCCGGGCACGGCTACACCACCGCCGCACACACCGAATTCACGGCCTTCCTGGCCACCTGGCGCCGTCGCACAAGCCCCGCCACCGGCCTTGCCGCCGTCCTCCTCCAAGGCGCCGTCACCTACGCCGACCACCTCGCCTCCGCCCACGGCACCCTCAACACGGCCCAGCCCATGAACGCCGACTTCGCCCGCACCATCAAGGAAGCCTTCCCCCTCAAACCCCACCAGGAGCGCGCAGCGAAAACCCCCAGCCACGTCATCCTCCGCGCCCGCACCGGCAGCGGAAAAACCGAAGCCTCCTGGCTCTGGTGCTGCCAGCAGGCAGCCCTCCTCCAAGCCGAAGGCCGCGGCACCCCCCGCGTCTTCTACACCCTGCCCTACCTCGCCAGCATCAACGCCATGACCACCCGCACCACCGAAAAACTCGGCCGCGAAGGGCTCGTCGGCCCCGACCACTCCCGCGCCGGCGACTACTGGCTCCAGCAGTTCTGCTGTCCCGACGACGAAACCACCCGCGTCCAAGCCGCCCGAGACGCCACCCACCGCAAAGCCGCCACCAAACTCTTCAAAGAAACCATCCGCATCACCACCCCCTACCAACTCCTGCGCGCCGCCCTCGTCGGCGCCGCATACTCCTCCCGCCTCATCGACGTAGCCAACTCCGTCTTCGTCTTCGACGAACTCCACGCCTACGACACCAAACGCCTCGGCTACATCCTCGCCATGATGCAAACCCTCGAAGAACTCGGCGGACGCATCGCCGTCCTGTCCGCCACCATGCCCGACGCCCTCACCACCCTCATCACCGAAACCCTCACCGGCGACGTCACCTGCGACGACGACTCCGACAGCACCCAACAGCCCCGCCACCGCATCGAAACCCGCAACCACCACATCACCGACCCCGCCGCCCTCACCGAAATCACCCACCACCTCCGAGCCGGCGAATCCGTCCTCGCTATCGCCAACAACGTCGCCCACGCCCAACAGCTCTACGACAACCTCACCGCCGCCCTCCCCGACCACCACGGAACCCTCCTGCACTCCCGCTACAAGCGCGGCCACCGCGGCACCATCGAAAAAGCCATCACCGACCGCTACGGAACCGACCAGACACGGAACAAAACCCGCAAGGGCGGCTTCGTCGTCGCCACCCAAGTCGTCGAAGTCAGCCTCGACGTCGACTTCGACGTCCTCTTCACCGCCTGCGCCGACCTCGAAGCCCTCGCCCAACGCTTTGGACGCATCAACCGCATCCGCGCCCGCGAAGCAGCGCCCGTCATCATCCACACACCCCGCTACAAGCAACGCCGCGGACAACCCGGCCTCTACTGCGACGGCATCTACCCCCACGACCCCGTATCCGAAGCCTGGACAATCCTCAACGAAAACACAGGCAACGACATCGACGAAAACGAAATCACCCACTGGCTCAACCGCATCTACAACACCACCTGGGGTCAGATGTGGCGCCAAGAAGTCCTCCGCCACCGCGACGATTTCCGCCGCGCCTTTCTCACCTTCAAGCGCCCCTTCGACGCCCGCGACCAGCTCGAAGAACGATTCGACGAAATGTTTGACGGCCTCGAAGCAGTCATGGAAGAAGACCTCAAAAACTACAAGGAAGCCCTCCACCAGGACGTAGATGCCAACGGCAAACCAAGAATATCCGGCCAGCTCCTCGCATCCGAATACCTCATCCCTCTCCCCCACTGGGGATCCGCCAAAGCCACCTACGACACAAACCTCAAAGTCCACGTCATTCGAGGCGCATACAGCGACACCGACGGCCTCAAGGCAATCCACAACCCCGGCGGAGCCACCGGCTACCAGCTCGACCAGCTCGCCTAGCCCCAAGCCTCACACCACAACGCCACCGCGTGGGACCATGAAGCATCAACCGCCTGTAACCGGACGTTACTTGAGAACTCCACAACTCTTATGGCCCCGTAGAGGGGCATCAATACACACCGGCACTCTTGCGTGACCGCGCCACTTCGGGCCGCATCCACATAGCTCCTGGTGGTTTCAACTTCCATGCCGTGATGGCCTTACGGGCAGGGCGCGCCCAGTCCTCATCGCCTCTGGGCGGAGTACCAACGCGATCCTCGCCGTCGCCTTGGCGGCTCTGCGCTGCGCGCCCTCATCGCCCTTGGGAGGGGTACCAACCCACCGAGTACCGCCGTCGGGCCGGGGATCCCGGCCGGTCCTCATCGACTCTCAGAGGGGTACCAACTAGCAGGTGCACTCGTCGTACGGGCTGGACGATCCAGTCCTCATCGCCCCCGGAGGGGTCCCAACAGGAACTCTGTCGGGCGTTGGGCAAGAGGCGTGGCCGGTCCCCATCGCCCCTGGGAGAGCCACCAACTGGCGGGGTACGGCTTGATCACGGTGCCATCCGGCATGTCCCGGCTGGACCGCTCTGGAGTCCGTACCCGACGCCGAAGCGCGATATCCCAGCGCTACAAGACCCCGCGCCCTAATCCCGAGCGCGTCGTCATCGAGATCACCATCACCCACGCCATGGGCAGCCAAGCCGCCCGGATGCTAACCCTGGATACTGGCGCCCGCTGATCCGTTCACACCTTGACGCGATGCGGGTCCAGGTGGCTGGCCAGCCAAGCTCCCATGGCGGCCACGACGGATGTGCGACGCCACTGCGCGAAGATGCGGTCCTGCTCCTCGGAAGGCAGGGCAGACAGCGTCGTATCAGCCCCTTGCGGAATGAAGACCGACCAGAGATCCGACCAGGCGCGTTGCCCTGTCCCGCGGAGCGGGACTGCCGCGATGGTCCCCGGCGCCCGCATGTCGTCAGCGAAGACATGCTGCTGCCCGTCAGCGTCGACGTAGACTGCCGCGCTGGCGAAGCGCGCGGTCCGCTTCTCCGTTCGGTCAGCAAGGTGGGTCAACCCCGCCGGCCCAAGCGCTTCCAGCGCATGCTTCACCATGGGGCCGGGCCAGCCACCGAACTCCTCGATGTAGAAGCCGGAATCCTCCACGAAGAGCGGCCTATGCAGACGGGCAAATGCCTGGTGAGCTTTGTGGCGGGCGATCTCTTCCACCGACGTGGTCTGGATCTCGTCCAGCTCCAGCGGGACCTGCTCGATCTCGATACCCCACGGGGCCAAGTGCTCCCCCGCCGTGGCGAACTTGCCTTGGTTGCCCGTGCAGAACGCCAGCGCGAGTTCGCTCATCTGCTGCCCTCTCGATCCTCGATGGGGAGCGGACGCTAAGGCGTCCGCACTAGCCATTGTTCTCAGCTCGGCCTCGCGGTGCACCCCGCTTTCGAGAGGACCATGCTTTGTAGCGCACGATCCCCGGTTACCGAAACCTGGGATTCGCCGCACCATTGGAGATCCACCGCCAGTCCCTGACCGCCACGTCGAAAGGCAGCACCACGCCCCAACGCCCACAAGTTCACATGCCCCTCCCCACCCCCACACTCGGCACGACACGCTGGACGGCCCTCTGCTACGCAGCGGCGTAGCTGAGGCGGAACAGGTCCTGGGCGCGCTCCAGGTCCCGCTCCGTACGCAGCTGCACCTCCAGGTCGCCGGTGCCGTGGTGTCCGAGCCCCGTCATGTCCCGGGTGAATCCGGGAATGAGGTCGACCTCCTTCGGGTCGGCCTTGAGGTAGACGAGGAGCTTGGTCTGCTGCGGCGGGCAGACGCAGGCGAAGTTCCGCAGCCGCTGGTAGGCGGCGTACTGCTTGCGCTGGACCCGGGTGACGCCGTCCCCGAGGCCGAGCAGCACCTCGTCGACTGCCTCCGCCAGCTCCGCCATCGCTCCGTCCTGCCTGCGGGCCGGCGGAAGCCCGGCCGCGCGTCGGCGGAAGCCCGGCCGCGCGTCGGCGGGCACGCTTGGTTGTCGCCGACTGGCCGGTGACGGAAGCCACGGTCTCAAGGCCGATGTGGTCGTTGCCGAAGTACCGGTAGCGGACCAGGTCGATGCTGCTCATCGAGCCCCAGCGAATCGATCCGCCCACCATCGACACAGTCGATGACGTACTCGCTGGCCAGGAACCGCACTCCCAGCATCGTCTCCATGTGCGCCTCGATGAGGTCCTGCACATCCGCCTCAGCCTCAGCAAGACGCGGCACGACCTCAATTACGCCACCATCCGTGTTGAACAGTTTCAGGCCCGACACCTTCCCCTCCTGGACTCGAAGAGCAGGAACGTCGGGCGGGTGTCCGTTGATTCCCGTTGATGCGTGCGCGCGGCGCCACCAGCTGGGAAAGGAAGGAATGCGGTACTTGCCATCGAGCTCGTCTGAGTCGTTCAATCTTGCGCTTCCCGCCCACTGTGCGGCATCCCGTGGCTTCCCCTGAGTCCCGGAGCCCTCGTGGCAGGACGCAGTATCCGCGCCCGGGGCATGGAGTCCTTGGACTGTTGCCACGGCCCTCGCTCACCAGGACCAAGGGGCTATCTCACCATACCCGTCTGACCGTTGAGTTTTCCGGTCAGACGGTCAACGTCACTGGATCAGCTGGGAGGCTCCCGGCGACGAGGCCGCCGGCGTTCAGTTCGACGCCTTCACTTCCCAGAAGCCCCACAGCCTGCTGCCGACCTGGACCAGTGGGACGGCAATACTATTCACCAGCCCACCTGGGCACTCAACTTCTCCACGCACACCCCCGCAGCGTGACAGCAGCGTTCCTCCACCATCTCGCCTTCGAACTCGCCGAAGGGCAAGGACGCCGCCAAGTCTCCGCTGCCTCCGCAAAGCCACCGGCCCAACTGTCCACGCAGGCCCCGAGACAGACCCCGCCGCGTGCCCCCACCCGTACCCGCGGTATCAACGCGCCCACCGCGGCTCGAAAGCAGTGATCACCTGGTGCGACACCGGCCTGCGTCAGGACGCCTGGTTCTGGAATTGGCGCGCCTGACGTGCACGAGGGTGTCCACTCCAGCACTCCCCCGGCATCCGCCGGCACCTTCGGTCAGCACACCTGGCTACGGGTGGGCGACGAGGAAGTCTACGCAGCCGGACAACGTGGTGAGCCGCGGGGTGTCCTCGTCGTCGATGCGGATACCGGTGCGTTCGCTGAGGGTCTCGATGAAACTCAGGAAGTCCAGCGAGTCCATCTCAAGGGCGTCGCGGAACGCGTCGTCGGGCCCCAGAGTGGCGAAGTCGGCGTCGGGGATGACGCGGGCGATGGATTCCTTGACGATGTCCAGTGCTTCGGTGCGGTTCACAACTGCTCCGGGTTCTGCAGGAGGTGATCGACGGCTGTCAGGTAGCGGGCTCCGATGGCGCCATCGGTTGCCCGGTGGTCCGCCGACAGGGTGGCCGTGACCACGGGCCGCACGCCGAGCAGGCCGTTGACAGCGCAGGGCTGGTCGGTGACCCGTCCGAAGCCGACCAGGGCTACTTGTGGGGGGTAGATGACGCCGAGGACGCTCTCCACGCCCTGATCTCCGAGGTTGGTGACGGTGATGGTGGAGTCCGCCACCTCGGAAGCGCGTAGCCGGCCTGTCCGGGCGCGGGCGACCAGGTCCTTCAGGGCGGTCATCAACTGCGGGAGTTCGAGGGTGTCGGCGTTGTGCAGGGCGGGGGCGACGAGCCCGCCGCCGCGCAGGGATACCGCCACGCCGAGGTGTACGCCGTCGCCCGCCGTGAAGTGGTCGTCGGTCCAGAAGCCGTTGAGCTCGGGGACTTCCCGGGCCGCGAGGGCCGCGGCCTTGAGCAGCAGGGCTGAGGGAAGCAGCCGCCCGCTGACCGGGCTGCGTCGGTTGTGCTCGTGCAGCCAGTCCGTGGCGGCGGCCAGGTCGATGGTGGTGGACAGGTAGTAATGCGGAATCTCTCGATTGGCGCGGGCCATCAGCCCGGCGATCGCCAGGCGCATCGCGGCTGCCCGGTCCTCGGAAGGGCGCACCGGGGCGCCAAAGTGACGCGGGGGTGGGGCTGCGGCTGCCGGCCCCGGGGCCGCCTTGCGTACGTCGTCGGCGCGGACGGCGCCGTCCTTACCGGTGCCCGTCACCGAGGCCAGGCTGACGTCGAGTTCGGCAGCCAGCCGTCGGGCGAGCGGGGTGGCCCGCAGGCGCGGTGGTGGAGCGGCAGTCCTGGCGGCCTCAGCTGCTTGCTCGACGTCGGTTCGGGTGATGCGTCCTCCGGGCCCAGATCCTTGGAGAGCCTCCAGTGCAATGCCGCTGCGCTCCGCGAGGTGCCGGATCAACGGGCCCTCCTCAGCGTGCCCCCGCTGGTGGGCGGCGGAAGGCGTCGGAGCCCGGCCGGATTCGGGCCGGTCGGGAGGTGTTGCGCCCTTCGGCGCCGACTGGAATGGTCGTTCCCCCTCGGCCTTCTTGGTCCTCTTGGCCGTGCGAGCCTTCTCGCGTTTCTCGGGTTCTTCCGCAATCGGCTCGATCAGCGCGAGGGTCGTACCGACCGGCACCGTCGCACCCGGCTCGACGAGCTGTTCCCCCATCGTCCCGGTCTCGAAGCACTCCACCTCGATCGTGGACTTCGCGGTTTCGACGACCGCGACGGGATCGCCTTTGTGGACCAGTTCACCGGGCTCTACCAGCCATTCCTGAAGCGTGCCCGCGTCCATGTCGGCGCCCAGGGACGGCATGGTGAACTCGGCCACGGTCAGTCCACCGCCCGGTGCGCCGCCGCGACGATGTCAGCGGTCTGCGGCAGGGCGGCCTCTTCAAGCCGCCGGGCATACGGGATGGGGACTTCCGCGCTGCACACCCGCTCCACGGGCGCGTCGAGTTCGTAGAACGATCCTTCGGCGATGCGGGCGGAGATCTCGGCGGCGAGGCTGCCAGTGCGCCAAGCCTCGTCGACGATCACAACTCGGTGTGTACGGGCTACGGTGGCTGCGATGGTCGCGTCGTCGAGGGGGCGGAGCGCGCGCAGATCGACGACCTCGGCGCTGATGCTCTCGGTGGCCAGTTCGTCTGCTGCTGCGAGCGCCTTGGGCAGCGAACCACCGTACGTGATCAGGGAAATGTCCGTGCCCGGCTTCCGAACTGCGGCGTGGTCCAGGTCCACGGGGGTGGTGGACGGAGCGAGCTCACCAGCGGCGTTGTAGAGACTTCCGTGCTCGAAGATCAGCACCGGGTCGGGGTCGGCCAGTGCCGGAGCCAGCATGTGGCGTGCGTCCTCGATGGTGGCCGGCGCGAGGACGCGGATACCGGGGATGTGCGCGTACCAGCCTTCGAGGCTGTGGGAGTGCTGCGCGGCGAGCTGTCGGCCCGCTCCCGTCGTCATGCGGATCACCAGCGGAACGGGCAGCTGGCCACCCGACATGTGGAGCAGGGTGGCGGCGTTGTTGAGGATCTGGTCGAGGGCGAGCAGGCTGAAGTTGACGGTCATGATCTCGACGATCGGCCGCATCCCGGCCAGAGCCGCTCCGATGCCCGCACCCACGAACGCGGACTCCGAGAGCGGGGTGTCTCGGATCCGTTCCGGCCCGAACTCCTCCAGCAGACCGAGGCTCACACCGAAGCAGCCGCCGTACCGGCCTACGTCCTCACCCATCAAGAAGACACGGTCATCCGAGCGCAGGGCCTCCCGCAGTGCCTCCCGCATCGCTTCCCGGTAGGTCGTCTTCCGCTCCTCCGGCTGCCCGCCGGCGCCCATGGTCAGCTCACCCCCGCCGAACTACTCGTGACGTAGCGGAGCAGGTCTCCCACCGGCTCCTCGGGAGCCTGCTCGGCCGCTTCGACGGCGCGGTCGACTTCCTCAGCGACCCGGCGCTCGATCCCGGCGAACTCCTTGTCGCCCAGCTCACCGCTCTCCCGCATCCGGTCCATGAGCCGGTTGATCGGGTCCCGGCCCTTCCACTGCTCGACCTCCGCCTTGTCGCGGTAGCGGTCCGGGTCGTACATGGAGTGGGCGCGGAAGCGGTAGGTGCGCGCCTCAAGGAAGTGGGGGCCGGCGCCTGCCCGGATGCTCTCGGTGGCCCGGCGGGCGGCCTGCTCGACGGCTTCGACGTCCATGCCGTCCACGGCCCAGGCCACCATGCCGTACGAGGCGGCGCGCATCGCCAGGTCGGTCTGCGCCTCGTGCCGCTCCAGGGCCGTGCCCATGGCGTAGAGGTTGTTCTCGCAGACAAGGAGCAGCGGCAGCCGCCACAGTGCGGCGAGGTTCGCCGTCTCGTGGAACTCGCCCTCGGCGAAGGCGCCGTCGCCGAAGAAGCAGCAGGTGACGTGGCTTTGGCCGCGCATACGGTCGGCGAGTGCCAGCCCCGCGGCCAGCGGGAGCCCGCCGGCGACGATCGCGTTGCCGCCGTAGAAGCGGCGGCTCGCGTCGAAGAGGTGCATGGACCCGCCGCGGCCACCGCTGCAACCGGTCGTCCTGCCGTACATCTCGGCCATCACGGCATCGGTCGGGATGCCGCGAGCGAGTGCATGGCCGTGCTCGCGGTACGTGGAGACCACCGCGTCCTCAGGCATCAGCGCCTCGTTGACACCGACCGCGACGGCCTCCTCCCCGATGTAGAGGTGGACGAAGCCGCGGATCTTCGCGGCGCTGTACAGCTCGACGCATCGCTCCTCGAAACGCCGGATGCGCAGCATCGCGTGCAGCAGTCCGCCGCGGTGTCCGGTGCCCGGCAGGTCGGCGGGAAGCGCCGTCCCGGTGGTCCGCGTGCTCGTCGCGGCGCTCTCGGCGGCCTTGCTCGCGGGCTTGGGTGCCGCCGAGGTCTTCCGGGTGCGGGTGCCGCGGGCCGGACTCATGCGGATCCCTCCAGAGTGGACAGGTCGCCGGTGGGCAGCCCGAGTTCACGTGCACGCAGCAGCCGGCGCATGACCTTGCCGCTGCGGGTCCTGGGCAGGTTGTCGTCAAAGGCGATCTCGCGGGGTGCGACGGCGGGGCCCAGCCGTTTACGGGAGAACGCGAGCAGTTCCCGCTCCAGATCCGCGGTCGGCTCGATGCCGGGGCGCAGCGAGACAAACGCCTTGACGATGTTTCCGGCGACGGGGTCCGGCCGGCCGATCACCCCGGCCTCCGCGACCGCCGGGTGTTCCATCAGCGCACTCTCCACCTCGAACGGGCCGATCAGATGCCCCGCCGACTTGATGACGTCGTCGGCGCGCCCCACGAACCAGTACCAGCCGTCCTCGTCCCGGCTGGCCACGTCGCCGGTCAGGTACCAGCCGTCGGCGAACGCGGCCTCGTAGCGTTCCTTGTCGTGCAGATAGCCGCGGAACATCGACGGCCATCCGGGGCGCAGCGCCAACTCGCCCTCCGCGCCGGGGCTTTCCAGCACCGTCACCCGCCCGTCGGTGACCTGCGCCCGGCCGTCTTCACCGCGCTTCAGCACCGCCGCTTCGACGCCCGGCAGCGGCCGTCCCATCGAGCCGGGCCGGATCTCGCAGGCCGCATAGTTCGCGATCATGATGCAGCCGGTCTCGGTCTGCCACCAGTTGTCATGGATGGGCAGCCCCAGGACGTCCCGGCCCCACACCACCGCCTCGGGATTGAGCGGCTCGCCAACGGAGGCGATGAAGCGCAGCGCCGAAAGGTCGTACGAGCGCGGCAGGTCGTACGGGCCCTGACGCGGTGTCGCGCGCATGAGCATCCGCACCGCTGTGGGCGCCGTGTACCAGACGCTCACTCGCTGTTCGCCGAGGATCCGGTACCAGCGCCGGGTGTCGAAGTCGCCCTCGTCGACAACGACGGTCACACCGTGGACGAGCGGGGCGATGATCCCGTACGACATGCCGGTGACCCAGCCGGGGTCGGCGGTGCACCAGTACACGTCCTCGGGGTGCAGATCGAGTGCGTACGCGGCCGTGGCGTGATGGGCGACGACCGCTTCGTGGACGTGGATGGCGCCCTTGGGGGTCCCGGTCGTCCCACTGGTGAAGTGCAGCAGCGCCATGTCCTCCGGCGCGGTCGGCGGGATGGTGAACCCGTCCGACGCGGCGGACAGCAACGAGTCGAAGGAGACCGTGCCGGGCAGCTCCTCGGCACCGGGCCCGACGATGAGCACGTGTTTCAGACCAGGGAGCGAAGCCCGCCGCTCGGCCACCTTGCGCCGGTACAGAGCCGCGGTGGTCACCAGCACACGGGCGTCGCCGAGCCGCAGCCGCTGCTCCACCGGATCGGGGCCGAACGCGGAGAAGAGCGGACACAGGACGCTGGTGTTCTTGAGGGTGCCGAGGACTGCCGTATAGAGCTCGGGGCAGCGGCCGAGGAGGGTAAAGACGACGTCGCCGCGCCCGACGCCCAGCGACCGCAGGACGTTCGCGAAACGGGCCGTACGGCGGGACAGCTCGCCGTACGTGACGGTCGAGACCGCGTCGTCGCGAGCGATGCACCGCAGCGCGACCTTGCCGTCGTCCTGCGGGCCCGCATGGCGGTCGACCGCCTCGTGCGCCATGTTCAGCCCGCCGCCGGGCAGTCCGGCCAGCGCGGTACGCGCCTGCGACCAGGTGAAGTCGGAACGGGCCTGGTCGTAGTTGGCGAGATTCGGCGTGACACCCGCTGCGGTGTCCTTGGGGATCGTCTCCCAGTGCATGGGCGCTCCTCCCGACGCCTACCTTTCCAGAGTCGCCGAGCCTGAGCCGGGCCGCATTGTGACCGACCCGATCGGGAGCCGACCCGGCCTGCGGCAATCGTCCACAGCCCATCCGACGGGGCGGGTCCGGCGACGGGCGGCCGGGGCGCGCCTTGCCCGATCAGACTGACCGCAGCAGGCTTCCGACGATGGCGGAACCGAGGGCCGCCTGCTTCTCGCGAACCCGGATTGTGCGGTGCACGGTCTCGCTCCGCTTCGTCGCGCCCGATGGCTTGCCCTCGGCTCACCCCCATAGCACCACCGCCCGCCCGGCGAGTGGCGGGGCCTAACGGTCCCGGTCGTGGGTCCGACCGCCCCTGGTGAAGTTGCCCAGCCTTCCTGCGCCCGGGGCGAACGCAGGATCGCCGCATAGGCAGGGGATGATGAGAAAGCGCAAGGTGTCACGGCTTCTCTCGGGCTGGGCTCCCTACTCGCGGTGCAGCACGACCTTGAGGGCGCCGGAGTGAGTGCCCTGGGAGAAGACCTCGTAGGCGTCCGCTATCCGGTCGAGGCCGAAGGTGTGCGTGACGAGCTGGGAGATCTGGAGACGGCCGGATGTCACCAGGTCGAGCAGCCAGGGCGTGGACGAGGTGTCGACCTGGCCGGTGCTGATGGTCACGTTCTTGCGCCACAGTGCCTCAAGATGCAGCATGGCTGGTTTGCCGTGCATGCCGATGTTGGCGATGTGACCGCCGGGACGCACGACCCGGGTGCACAGGATGAAGCTGTCCGGATCACCGGCGGCTTCGATCGCCACGTCCGCGCCCGGCCCCTCGGCCAGATCGGCGATCAGCCGCCCGGGCAGCTCGGCGGAATCGGCACCCAGGCGGGTGGCGGCTTCCAGCCGTGGAGAGGACAGATCCACCGCAATGATTCTGCGGGGCGAGTAGATCCGCGCGGTGATGACCGCGGCAAGCCCTATGGGACCAGCGCCCACCACGACCACGGTGTCCCCCGGGGCCACGTGTGCGTTCCGCACCCCGACCTCGTAGGCGGTGGGGAGGACTTCGGCGAGCAGGACTGCGTCCTGAAGCGCCAGAGCGCCGGGCTGCCGGTGGGTGGAGTAATCGGCGAAGGGTACCCGCACGAACTCGGCCTGTGTTCCGTTGATCAGGTTCCCGAGGATCCATCCACCTCCGCTGCGGCACTGTCCGTACATGTTGTCCCGGCAGAACTGACAGTGACCGCAGGCGGAGACGGACGACACGATCACGTGCTCCCCCGGACGGATGGAGTGAACCTCGCGGCCGACTTCCAGCACCTCGCCAACAGCCTCGTGGCCGAGGACCGTCCCTGGCTTCACCTCGGGCAGTTCTCCGCTCAGGATGTGCAGATCGGTGCCGCAGATGGTGGTGGTGTCGACACGCAGGATCGCATCGGTCGGATCTTCGATCACAGGATCCGGAACCGTGTCCCATGAGGTCTGGCCAGGGCCGTGGTAAACGAGTGCGCGCATCGATTCACTTTCTCGCTGCCTCCCCTCCACCGTCGCCCTCGACGGACTTCCGGGCAACAGGGACCATCGGGCATTTTCAAGGGGCACAGCCGCTCAGCGCAGTTGGGCCCACATGGGTAAGCCGCCCACTCCGGTGTGACTCGCCGGAGGCCAGCAGGGTTTACGCGCGCATCAGCGGCTCGCTGCGGTGGCTCGGCTCAGTCGTGGGGGACGACGGCGACGGGGCAGCGGGCGTGGTGGATGGCGGCTTCGGCTACGGGGCCCAGGCGTGGTGCCAGGGCGGGACGGTGCTTGCGCCGGCCGACGACCAGCAGCCCGGCGCCCTCGGCGCCCCGTACAACGGCCCTGGCGGGGCTTTCGAGACCGATGCTGTCGGTCACCTCCACGCGTGGAAACTTCTCACGCCAGGGGCGGAGGACCTGGGTCAGGTTCTTCTGTGCGTCCTGCGTGATCTCGTCGGTGACGTCGGGGTCCACGCCCCAGGGCACATACGCGTGGAGCGGTACGCTTCGGCCGTGGACGGCGCGAAGGGCCACGCCGCGCGCTGCAGCGGTGCCGAATGCGAATGCGAGCAGGTCATCGCATGGACCGTGGAGTTTCAGTGCCACCACTACGCCTCCTGGCGTACCTGGGGTGGGCGGTCGGCCCTCTTCACGCGTTTCGGCACGTACCAGGACCACCGGCCGCTCGGCCCGTGTCACGACGGACATACTGATGTCGCCCAGGAAGTAGCTCTCGACGCGCGTCAGCCCGCGCGAGCCGAGCACGATCATCTCGGACTCCGATGCTGCTTTAAGCAGTGCGTCCTGGGCGTCGTCGGCGACCAGGTTGCCGACGAGCGTGAGGCCAGGGTGACGTACTTGGAGCTCCGCCCGCGCGTTGTGCACGATCCGCCTCGCCCAGTAGTTCTGATCCATCTCCGGGGGGACGTGGGTCTGCTCCGGCACCAGCAAGGGCCACGCATGCAGCAGGCGCAAGGTGAGCCTGCGCCGCTCGGCTTCCTCGGCGGCCCAATGGGCGGCGGCATGGCTCTCCGGTGAGCCGTCGAGGCCCACTGTGATGACTGGCTCCATGGCGACTGCCTCAGTCTCGTAAGAAGCTGGAATGACGGGCGGTATGTCCGCCGGTCCAGGCTGCACCGGTACGCCAAGAACAGCGCCCTTCATCCGAGGAGTACCCCAAACCTTCCTGCGGCGCATGCGGACTCGGGTGTGTCAGTGCTCGGAACAGCGCGGAGTCCGGCACGAGGAGGCGGGAGCAGTGGCGATTCCCCTGGTGGTCGGCGTCGACGGGTCCGAGGCGAGCCTGGAGGCGGTGGACTGGGCCGCCGACGAGGCAGTCCGCCACAAGGTGGTGCTCCACCTCGTCCATGCGGCGGCTCCGGGCCACGAGGCGCCCGAGCTCATCGCCGCTGCCTCGGAACGGGCCAGGAAACGCGCTCCCACGGTGCGGCTGTCGAGCGAGGCGCTGCCTGAGGACGCGGCGTCCGCCCTGGTCAGCCAGGGGCGCAACGCCTTCGCTCTGGTGCTCGGGTCCAGAGGGCTCGGAGACCTCGCCGGGCTGCTCCTGGGTTCGGTCAGCCTGGCCGTGGCCGCCCGTGCCGACTGCCCCGTCGTCGTCGTGCGCGGCGGAGTGGAACACCGGAACGCCCGGTTCGGGAGCGTCGTCGTCGGTGTCGAGGACGGGGAGGGCAGCGGCACGGCAGTGCAGTTCGCGCTCCGCGAGGCCCATGTGCGGCGCTGTCGGCTGGTGGCGGTACATGCCTGGGGTGTCCCGTTCGGGGCTCTCTCGGAGCCTCCGCCCCTGTCCGGGTACGCCCTTGAGGCCCACCGGCGACCGCCGGAGCAGGTGCTCGACGATGCGCTGCGCGGCTCCGCAGAGCGGTACCCGGACGCCCTGGTGAGCCGCGAGGTGGTCGAGGAGCCGGCACGACATGCGCTCCTGAGAGCTGCGTCGGGCGCCGACCTGCTCGTCGTCGGAGCCCGCAGGCGACGCGGGCGGATCGGTCTGCAGCTGGGCCTCGTCAACCACGCGGCGTTGCATCACGCGCCGTGTCCGATCGCCGTCGTTCCGCAGATATGACTGCCACCGGCCCGGGGCCGGAGCCCGTGGGCGGCCAGCCGGCGTGCCCCAAGTGGCCACCCGTCGGGGACCTTCGGCCCTATGCCGGGGGGCTGCTGTCCTCCGATCGTGGTCAGGGCAACGGACCAGCGAATGCTGGAGGCCAGACCATGAGTAGACGAGGTTCGCCGTACGCATCCGGTCCCCACCCGCCGTACCAAGAGCACCCGTCCAAAGGGGCAAACCCCCTGCGGCGCAGGTCCGACAGGATCGAATCCTGGTTCTTCCGCTTCCTGATGCTGGTCCTTGCCCTCGGACTGCCGGCGGCCTCACTGAGCGCGGGAGTGACCGCATACGGGTCTTCGATGCGCGCCGCGCAAGCCCAGTCGGTGCAACGGCACGAGGTCGCCGCCCGGCTGACTGCGGACGCCGGAGGAACGCGGGGCATTGCAGAAGACGCCATGCGACAGGGGCAGGTCCGCTGGACCGACAAGGACGGCAAGGAACGTACCGGAACCGCCCTCGTGAATCCTGGTACGCCCAAGGGCACGACCGTGCGGATTTGGGTGGACCAGGAGGGAACCATCAGCAGTCCGCCGATGACTGCCGCCGCGACGACTACCGGCTGGCTGGTGGGTGGCACGACGGCGGTCGCGGTGGCCACCGGGGTCATCGCCGCGAGGACGGGCATGCGCCTGGTACTGGACCGTAGAAGGTACGCGCAGTGGGATGCCGAGTGGGACCTGGTGGAGCCCGGTTGGTCCGCGCGCTTCCATCAGTGACAGGCGGGCCGAAGGGCACCTCCGGCCTTCGCGAGTCTGCTCGGATGGTGAAGAGAGCCTCTCGGGAGGTGAGCGGCCACCATGGTGGTGCGGACCGCGGAAAGATGCCCGGGAAAACGCCGGAGGAGATCCTCGACCGTCGCTTCGCGCCCGGCGAGATCGACGCGGACACGTACTCCGAGGCGCGCAGCCTCGCCGGGCACCGGCCGAGGCCGCAGTGACCAGTCTGCGGGGCCGCTGGCTGCGCTCGTCTCCTCAGGGCACCTGGCCTGCGCCGTAGGGTGCATACAGATCGAGCAGCCGCACCCGGGCGGCCCTGAGCCGGTCCGCGACCACCCGCGCCACATAGACACACAGTGCGTGATCAAGCACAGGGTCCGTCCCGCACAGGTCACGGACCGCGATCGCGTCGAACTCGTAGGCACGCACCGGGCTGCTGGCCTCGGCCCCCAGATGCCAGCGGTGGGGCGGGAACAGCCATGACCAGCCCAGCAGTTCTCCGGCACCGAGGGTCTCGATGACGGCTGCGCGCCGACCGGGCACGTGAAGATCGAGAGCGACTGTGCCCGTGCGGATGATCCAGAAGCGGTCGGCCTTGCCGCGCTCGTTGAAGACACGCTCGCCGGTCGCGAACGACACCTCTCGGGCCAGTGACATGAGCTGATCTCGACGGTCCTGGGGCAGGTTGCCGAAAAATCCGGTCCTCGCCATCACAGTGGGCTTCCCTTCCCGTGGCGTCGAACGCGGAGGGCGGGCTCCGCGTCCCGTCACGGACGTCTCGCCATGCGGGCCGGGGACTTCCTCCACGAGACCCCGCAGCAGCTTTGCGGCCGGATGGCGGCCCGGAGCCGATGCCGGGGCTCACGCTGGCGGTGCTGGCCGCGGCCACCCATCGCCCTGTCCCTCACCGCCGTATGACTCCACCATCGCCGCAACCCGGCGCGGCGCAACCCGAACCGGGGTTCCATCTGGGAGGCGATCCGCATATCGCGGTAGGGCCAGGGCAGTGCGACGGTATGGAGAGGGGGCTTCGCGGTGGCCGGGAAGGAAGGCGGTGGGACGGTGGAGCTCCCGTTGGTCGTGGGCGTCGACGGATCGGATTCCAGCCTGCAGGCAGTGGACTGGGCGGTAGACGAGGCGGCGCACCATGGGCTGACATTGCGGGTCGTCTACGCCTCCCGGTGGGAGCGCTACGAGGGCGGCCACCCGTCCCTCGACGCCGATCGTCCAGCCGAAGAGGTCATGGCGGAGCACATCACCGCGTCCTGCGCGGAACGCGCCCGGCTCCGCAATCCAGAGGTGAAGGTGTCGGGCGACGTGCTGCCCGACGACGCCGTGTCCGCGTTGCTGCGCGCGGGACGCGAGGCATTTGCCCTGGTCACGGGCTCGCGTGGCCGTAGTCAGCTCGCTGGGCTGCTGCTGGGGTCGGTCAGCCTCACAGTGGCAGCCCTCGCTGTGTGCCCGGTGATCGTGGTTCGTGGCTCGGAGCAGAACCGGCAGGGAGCTTTCTGGAAGGTGGTGGTCGGGGTGGGCGACGCCACCCGGGGATCGGCTGCCGTACGGTTCGCCTTCGAAGAGGCCGAAGCGCGTGGCTGCGCACTGCACGCCGTACGGGCCTGGCGCTGCCCCGCTCATGAGCACGTGGACCACCCCCTGCTGGCGGATGATGCCGCCCGTGTTCACGAGGAACGGGCCTCGGCCAACCTCACCGACGCACTGCGCGAGGCCGTACGGGATCACCCGGAGGTTGATGTCCACCGCCAGACGAGCGAAGGCCCCGCCCACAAGGTCCTCCTGAACTCATCGGCCGAAGCCGACCTCATGGTCGTCGGCGCTCTGCGGCGGCACGGTCACTTCGGGCTGCAGCTCGGCAGGGTTGCCCACGCCCTGCTGCATCACGCCGAGTGTCCGGTCGCCGTCGTCCCGCAGCGGGTCTGAAGTCCGGGACGTGGGCCCGTGCTCCAGTCGATGTCGTCAACGGAGAGGGTGAGGACGGCGGATGTCGGAGTGGACCTGGGAGTACGAGGGCTACGACCCCGATGCCGAGCGGCTGCGTGAATCGCTGTGCACACTCGGCAATGGCTACTTCGCCACCCGTGGCGCGGTGCCCGAGAGCAGGGCCGGTCTGGTGCACTACCCGGCCACCTACGCTGCCGGCTGCTACAACCGTCTGGAGTCGACCGTGGCGGGGCGGCGGGTGGTGAACGAGGACCTGGTCAATCTGCCGAACTGGCTGCTCCTGCGGTTTCGTCTTCGCTCCGCCGACGGATCGACGGGGCCGTGGTTCTCTCCCGACGGGCGGCAGCTGCTTGACTACCGGCACACCCTGGATCTGCGCCGTGCCACGCTGACGCGAGCGTTCCGATACCGGGACGACGCGGCAGGCGTCCTGAGCGTGGAGCAGATCCGCTTGGTGCACATGGCAGACCCTCACCTGGCCACGCTGCGGACCGTCTTCACGGCCGAGGAATGGTCGGGAGAGCTTGAGGTCGAGTCCGCCCTCGACGGTGACGTGACCAACAGCAACGTCCACCGTTACCGGTCCCTCAACCGGAACCACCTGGCCCATGTGCAGACCGGAGCGGCGGGGACCGACACCACGTGGCTGCGTTGCCGTACCAGCAACTCCGACATCGGCATCGGTATGGCAGCCCGCACAGTCGTCAGCGGGCAGCCGCCCACTTCGTCGGAGCTTCGTCCCTCTCGCCACCGTGCCGTGCACCGACTGGTCATACCGATCGCTCCGGGCCGACCCGCCATCGTGGAGAAGACGGCGGCCCTGCACACCTCGCGTGACCCGGCGATCAGCGACCCGCTGGGAGCGGCCGTTGACCGGGTGACCGCCGCTCCGGACTTCCCGGCGCTCCTGGACTCCCACGTCGCCACATGGGCGCGGTTGTGGCAGCGTGCGGACCTCCAGGTGCCCGGGGAAGCGGGCCGTGTCCTGCGCCTGCATCTGTTCCATGTGCTGCAGACGTTGTCACCGCACACCACGGAACTGGACGTGGGTGTGCCTGCCCGCGGGCTGCACGGTGAGGCGTACCGGGGCCATGTCTTCTGGGACGAGCTGTTTGTGCTGCCGTATCTGAACCTGCACTTTCCGGAAGTCTCGCGGGCGCTGTTGAACTACCGTTACCGGCGCCTCCCACAGGCTTGTCGGGCGGCCGCCGAGGTGGGCCGGGCCGGGGCGATGTACCCGTGGCAGAGCGGCAGCGACGGCCGTGAGGAGGCCCAGCAGCTGCATCTCAACCCCCGTTCAGGCCGCTGGCTGCCGGACCACTCCCGGTTCCAGCACCACGTCGGCTCGGCGATCGCCTACAACGTGTGGCAGTACTGCGAAGCGACCGGCGACATCGAGTACTTGCACACCAAGGGTGCGGAGATGCTGCTGCAGATCGCCCGCTTCTGGGCGGACACTGCGGACTTCGCGCCTGGGCTCGGGCGCTACCGCATCCGCGGCGTGGTCGGCCCCGACGAGTACCACGACAGCTACCCAGACGCCGCCCAGCCGGGCCTGGACGACAACGCGTACACCAACGTCACCGCCGCTTGGGTCCTTGGGCGCGCCCTGGACACCGTGCGGCGCCTTCCGGCATGGCGTCGCCGGGAACTGTTCGAGCGCATCGAGCTGGACAGCGGTGAACTCCCCAAGTGGGAGGACATATCGCGGCGGTTGCGGGTGCCGTTCCACCAGGGCGTCATCAGCCAGTTCGACGGCTACGGCGATCTCGCCGAACTGGACTGGGACGGCTACCGCGCACGTTACGACAGCATCCGGCGGCTGGACCGGATCCTTGAGGCCGAGGGCGACACGGTCAACCGCTACCAAGCCTCCAAACAGGCCGATGTCCTCATGCTCGGCTACCTCTTCTCCCCCGCCGAGCTGCAGCACTTGTTCCGCCGTCTCGGGTACGACGTGGACGACGAGGTCTGGCGCAGGACCGTCGACTACTACCTGAAGCGCACCAGCCACGGCTCCACCCTCAGCGGTCTCGTCCACGGCTGGGTCCTGGCCCGGGTCAGACGGGCCGAGGCATGGAAGTACTGCCAGGAAGCGCCCTGGAGGAGGATGTTGCCGACATCCAGGGCGGCACAACCGGCGAAGGCATCCACCTCGGCGCCATGGCCGGGACCCTCGACCTCGTCCAGCGTGGCCTGACCGGCCTGGAGACCCGGGAGGACGCCCTCTGGCTGGACCCGGTGCCGCTTCCCGCGCTGTCCGAATACGGATTCTCCCTGCGCTACCGCGGCCACTGGGGTGTCAGCGTACGGCTGCAGAGCGGGCAGCTGCGGATCGGTGTGCCCGATTCGGAGGAGTCACCGATCCGCGTGGTACTTGCCGACCGGGCCGTCACCATCGCACCGGGAGAGACCTGCACGCTCGTATTGCCGGCAGGTTGATCCGTCCGGCGGACCGGAGCAGACGTGCCGACCCATCAGTGGCAAAGCCCCCCAAGGGTTCCCCGGCAGCGGGCGGCGGGCGGCGGTCAGGCTCTCGGCCGAGCTGTCGAGGCCCGCGGTGACGACTTGTTCCATCGCGAGTTCCACCGTCCTGTCACCGTGCGCATACAGAATGCGGGGGAGGCTTACCTTCCAGAGGCGGCGCTTCGGGTGCCGTCGGTGTGAGTGTCGTCGGTCTCGCACCTCAAGTGCTCGGAGACCGAGACCACGCCGTCCACGGTTCGGCACAGCCGCTCGATAATCGGGATCAGGCTCTTGAGCTGTACGGATCCGCCGAGTCTGACCTGTCCTTGGCGTACCTCGACGGTCACCCCGGACGGCGCCAGGCCCAGCGTCCGGTCCAGCACGTCCCGGTTGATCTCCTCGCGGATGGCGTCGTCGTGCCGCAGGAAGATCCGCAGCAGATCGCGGCGGCTGACGATGCCCACCAGCCTGTCGGTCTCGTCCACAACGGGCAGCCGCTTGACGTTCTGGACCTCCATGAGGCGCGCGGCCTCGACCACGTTCCAGTCCCGGCGCGCGCAGACCGCCGGAGCGGACATCAGCTCTTCCGCCCTGGCTCCTTCGGCCTTGGCGCGCTCCCACGCCTCCAGGTGCGGGATCGGCGCCGGGCCGGACGAGTCGGACTGATCCGCTGACTTCCGCAGCAGGTCTGCCTCGGAGACCACCCCCATCGGACGGCCTGTGGCATCCACGACCGGGACGGCGGTGACGTCGTTGTCCGCGAGCGTTCTGACGATCTCCTTGAACGGCGTGTCGGGCCGTACGTGGATGACATCCCGGGTCATGAGTTCTCCGACGGTTCGGTGTTGCATGTCTGTCTCCTCTGGTCTGTCTCCTCTGGGCGAGTTGTGGCAGCGGGGCGGGCAGCCGGCCACTTCTCCATCCTGTTCCGCTCCGGGCTCTCCTGAATGATCCGACGGGCACCCTCGGCGGCATCAGGACCGTTCGGCCCTCGACAGGGGCTTCTGGGCCCCATGCCGTCGGCGTACCGCCGTGTCACGGTGAAGGCAGCGTGCCGGACACGGTGAAGCGTGCCGTACACGGTGAAGGCAGCCTGCCGGAGGAGAGCACGGACCGGAGAGCGGTGATGACCATGCGGGCTCACATCGGCGATCAACTCGTTGTCGAAAGTCCGGCCACGGGCGCGACCAGGAGGGACGGCGAAATCGTCGGAGTCCACCACGAGGACGGCACGCCGCCCTATGACGTGCGCTGGTCGGATACGCATGAAGTGACGCTCGTGTTCCCGGGCCCCGACGCACACATCCACCACCTCGCGGACCGGCCCGAGGACGGACACTCCGAAGCGGAGGCGTCCGTGTCCGACGTGCCGTCGCGCCGGTGGCTCGACCCCGGCGACCTCGGACGGAGGGTGGCCCATGAACGCAGGCGGCAACGGCTCACCCGCGCGGAGGTGGCCGGCCGTGCCCGTGTCTCCCCCAGCTACCTGGCATATCTGGAAGAGCGACCGGCCGACCCTGACGTCGGCACGCTCACGGCGCTGGCCGCTGCCCTGAGGACCACCGCGGCTCGCCTGCGCGGCGGAGGTATGGACCGTCCGCCCGGCGAGGGCCAGGCCGCCTACCACCCCGAGCTACGGGAGCTGGGCCCCGACGAATGCCGGGACCGGCTCGGCACGCATGGCGTGGGACGCATCGCCGTGTCGTCACCGGACGGGCTGTCGGTGGTCCCGGTGAATTACGAGGTCGTCGACGGTGCGATTGCCTTCCGGACCGGGGCCGGCACCGTTCCGGCAGAGGCCGCGGGTGCGGAGGTCGCGTTCGAGGTCGACCACGTGGACGAGGCCATGAGCGGCGGGTGGAGCGTCCTGGCCGTCGGCCCGGCCCGGGCCGTCACCGAACCGAACGCGGTGCGGCGGCTGAACGAGCGCGCGCACTCCAGGCCCTGGGCAGGCGGTGAGCGCCCCCTCTGGGTGCTGATCGATCCCGAGCGTCTGACGGGGCGGCGCATCCACACCGACTGATCCGCGGGAGAGCCGAGGGAGGCTCCGGTGACCGCACAACTGCTCTCCGAGGAGCGCGTCAGGGAACTGGCCGACGACGCGGCCACCGCGCCGTCCATGCACAATGCGCAGCCATGGCACTTCCGCTACTGCCGGGTGGCTTGCGGCTCCGTTACTGCCGGGTGGCTAGCGGCCGCCTGCTGGAGTCATCGAGGCGATAGGTCAGCTTGTCGATGACGGAGACGACGCCGTCCACTTGCTGGGCCAGGCGGACCGCGACCGGGATGTCACTGAGCCGTTCCAACCGCCCGGTCAGGGTGACAACACCGTCGATCACCTGCACGTTAACCGTGTTGGGGGAGAGCCACAGCGTTTCGTCGAGCTCCTCTGCGACCGCTCGGCGGATATCGGCGTCCGGGCGGAGGAAGAGCTGCAGAAGATCGCGGCGGGTCACGATGCCCACCAAGCGGTCCTCCTCGTCGACCACGGGCAGCCGCTCCACCCGGTGTCGCGCCATGGTCCGGGCCGCCTCGGCAATGCTGTCGCCGACGCGGACGGTGATCGCCGGCCGGGACATCAGCTCCTCGGCGGTCATCGCGTGCACCTTGGCGTCCTGGCCCTGGCCGGGCGCCTCTCCGGCCTGCCGCAGCATGAGATCGCTCTCGGAGATCACACCGAGCACTCTGTCGTCGGAGTCCACCACCGGCAGACCGCTGATCTGGTGCACCGCGAGCAGCTTGGCGACCTCCTTGAACGGCGTCTGCGCAATCACCGTAACCACGTCACTCACCATCAGGCCGCCGACTCGGCTGTGCTTCATGTGCTGCCTCCTCCCCGCTCACCTCCCAGCGTCCTGCGCGGAGCAGTGATACCCCATGGGCCGAAGGTCCCCGAGCGGAGACCGAACTGCCCTCGCGAGGCACAGTGGGGGCCGACGGTGGACCGGAGGGGTATCCGGAGAGCTCGGGGCACCGGAAAGGTGATGGGGACGATGGCGGTCCCCATGGTTGAGGTGTCGACGGCGCCATATCCAACCTGCCGAAGTCAGTCGTGCGGGATGACCGCGACCGGGGCCGGGCAGTGGTGCATGACGGCGTGGGCGGTGTGCCCGATGCGGGCCGGTCCGGCCGAGAGGCGGTTGGTGCGCCTGCCGATGACGACGAGCCCGGCGTCGGCACCGGCATCCACCAGGTGGTGCGCGGGCTGCCCGACCACGGACTGCTCGATCACGTCGATGCCCGGGTACTTCTCCCGCCACCGCCGCAGCGCGGTCCGCAGTGCATCGGCTTTCTGGTCCGCCGTGTCGGTCGGCGGGCCCGGTTCCGCGCCGAGGCCGTAGGCGATGAAGGCCGGTGGGTTCCAGCCGTGGATGACCCGGAGCGGGGCCGCCCGCAGCGACGCGGTCTCGAAGGCGAACCGGATCACGTCACCGCAGGGCCGGTCCAGATCCAGTCCGAGAACCACCGGGCGGTAGGGCATCGCCGGCAGCGGCCGTCCGTCGGTGGCGGACACATGCTCGTCGACGGCGGTCGTTCTGGCCCGTACGAGCACGACCGGCCGCTCGACGTGCGCGACGGTGGACATCGCGACGGAACCGACGAAGAACCCGGCCAGCCTGCCCAGCCTCGCACTGCCGAGGGCCAGCAGCTCGGACTCCCTGGCCACATCGCACAACACCTCCGGCGGCGCGCCTGTGAGGTGGTCCGTGGTGATCTCCAGATCCGGGTAGCGTTCACGCAGTTCGGCGGCGGCCTCACGGGGTACGCGCTCGGACCACAGCCGGGGTTCGTCCGCTCCCGCGAGCGGTGCGTAGGTGAGGGGCTGCCACTCCCAGGCGTGGACGAGTCGTAGCGGTACATCCCTGCGCAGTGCCTCACGGGCACCCCAGTCCGCGGCGGCGAGACTGGCGGGTGAGCCGTCCAGGCCGACGGCCAAGGGGCGGGTCATGGTGCGCCTCCAACGGGAGCTCTTCGACGGTTCCGCTTCCACGGTGGCCCGGCGGGGACGGTCCCGGTGAGGGGCTGCCGGGCCCTTTCGCGGGCCGACCGGCCCCTGTCCCGGGGCGTCGGGGGAACCCATGCTGGAGGTGTCACGCCGAGTGTGAGACAGCGGTCCGTACCGAGGAGGCGTCATGGGGCACACACCGCACATCGTCAGTGACGTGATGACACAGACCGTGGTCGCGGTCGGCCGGGAGGCGCGGTTCAAGGAGATCGTCGAAACCATGGAGCAGTGGAAGGTGAGTGCCCTGCCGGTGCTGGAGGGGGAGGGGCGGGTCATCGGCGTGGTCTCCGAAGCCGATCTGCTGCCCAAAGAGGAGTTCCGGGAGTCCGATCCGGACCGGCTGGAACAGCTGCGGCGCCTCGACGACACGCGCAAAGCCGGCGCGCTGACGGCGGGGGAGCTGATGAGCACACCCGCCCTCACCGTCAACGCAGATGCCACTCTCGCCCAGGCGGCGCGGACCATGGCGCACGAGCGGGTGAAGCGGCTCCCGGTCGTGGACTACCGCGGGATGCTCCAGGGGATCGTCAGCCGTGCCGATCTGCTGAAGGTCTTCCTCCGGTCCGATGAAGAGCTCGCGGAGGAGATCCGCACGGATATCGTCCGCCACCTGTTCGCGGTGTCCCACGAGGATGTGCAGGTCACCGTCGTCGACGGGGTGGCCACAATCAGCGGCCATATCCGCAACACGTCGCTCATTCCCCTGGTGGCGCGCCTGATACGGGCCGTGGAGGGGGTCGTGGACGTCACCTTCGAGGTCACCGGCCCGACTCGCGTCGGCGCCCGAGCAGCGACCGCGCCGTCACCGGACGCCGAAGCAGATGCTGCGGGGCCTCCGTGACGACCGCCTCACTCGCTTCCTGTATCTCCACCGGGCGGGCGTGATCGCCTGTGGATCGGCCGCGTGATCCGGGACGTATGACTGCGGGTCTTTGGGCGGCCGTTGGTAGGCGGTGGCCGGTGGCCGCATCGGCAGCATGAGGTCCGGTGCGGGAACGGCGTAATACGGCACCATGGACAGCAGGTGGGCGATCATATTGAGCCGCGCTCGGCGTTTGTCATCGCTCTCGACGACGTACCAGGGCGACTCGGGAATGTTCGTATGCGCGAACATCGGCCGCGGCAGCGCGACGATCCGGGCGACTCGCGGATTGAGGTGCTCGGCGATGCGCTTGATCGCGCTCCCCTTGCCGACCGCGTTGCGTCCCTCGAAGACCACAACGAGCCGGCCGCCTTCGGCGCGAATCTACTCTTGGAGATTCACCAGTTCCGTGTGCAGCCGGTACAGCTCCCGTTCGTACAGACCCCGCGGAAGTCTTCCGGGCCCGCCGTCGGCATCCTGCTCTTCTTTCATACGGCGACGTTACGGAGAATTCCCTGGCCGAGGCCAAGTGTCGGGGCCGATCAGGACTCAAGACAGCAGGAGCCGTGGAGGCACGTCACGCCCCATGTGGACGGCGCGAAGCCCGGCACAGGGGCCGCTCGGTCCCGACGCGGGTCAACCGACCCCATCTGCCCGGACGCCTCCGATGCCACCGTACGAGGGAGAGGCCCAGGCACTGTGTCAGGAGGCTCTGCCATGAACACCCCCGGCCAACCATCCGTGGCCCACGGAGCCCGGCCCCGGCCGGCTCTGCTGACGTTTCTCGGCGGGGTCGGCACGGTCACCGGCAGCAAATTCCTCATCGAGAGCGACCACACCCGAGTGCTGGTCGACTGCGGCCTCTTCCAGGGCCTTGCCGACCTGCGCCGCCTCAACTGGCGCCGACTGCCGTGCGACGCGGACAGCGTCCACGCGGTGGTCCTGACCCACGCCCACCTCGACCACTGCGGCTATCTCCCGCGCCTGGTCCGCTACGGCTTCCGCGGCCCGATCCTGACGACGGAGAACACGGCACGGCTCGCCGCGATCGTGCTGCGCGACAGCGCGCGCCTCCAAGCGGAGGATGCAGCCCACGCCAACCAGCACGGCTGGTCCAAGCATCGCCCCGCCCACCCGCTCTACACCATCGAGGACGCTGAGCGCACGGTGAGCATGTTCGACCCCGTCCCCTTCGACGAGCAGGTCGAGATCGAAGCCGGGACCACACTCACCCTCCACCGGGCCGGCCATATCCTCGGCTCGGCGTGGGCCCACCTCACGCTGGAGGACGGACACACTCTCGCCACCAGCGGTGACCTCGGGCGGCCGGGGCACCCGCTGCTGCGGCCCCCTCAGGCGTTCTCCGGCGCCGATGTCCTCCTCATGGAGTCCACCTACGGCAACCGCCGTCACCAGGGGGAAGCGGGCCGTGAGGCATTTGCCCGCATCCTGGAACGCACCTTCGAACGGGGTGGTTCCGTGGTCATCCTGGCGTTCGCGGTCGACCGCACCGAGATGGTTCTCCACGAGCTCGCGACACTGCGCGAGAGCGGACGGCTGCCCGCCGCCGTACCCGTGTTCGTGGACAGCCCGATGGCGCTGGCCGCGCTGGACGTGTACACGGACGCGATCCGGGAGAGCTCGCCCGAGCTGCGGCCCGAAGTCCGAACGGCCGGCGGAGCAGCGCTCAGCCCCGAACCGTTCCTCGCCGCACGCTCGGTACAGGAGTCGATCGACATCAACCACGCCACCGGCCCCGCCGTCATCGTCTCCGCGTCCGGCATGGCCACCGGCGGACGCGTGCTCCACCACCTCCGCCGGCTGCTGCCCGATCCGCGCAACAGCGTGGTGGTGGTCGGCTTTGCTGTGCAGGGCACCCGCGCCCGCGACTTGGTGGACGGGGCGCGCGCACTCAAGATGTTCGGTGAGTACGTTCCGGTGCGGGCCGAGGTCGCCGACGTACCGCACTTCTCCGCGCATGCCGACCAGGCGCAGATCCTGGACTGGCTGCGTGCCGCACCGGCACCACACGTCACCTACCTCGTGCACGGAGAGCCCGAGGCATCGGCCACCCTCAGGGACCGGATCGACCACACGCTGGGATGGACCGCGGTCGTGCCCCGTTCCGGAGAGCACGTGCTGGTGCGCTGAGCCGCCCTGTCTTCCAGGCTCCCAAGAACTATCGGTAGTGGTGGAGGTAGCAGTGAGCAACAGACGTATCGAGGTGTCGTTCACCGACGGGGAGGCATACCGGATCCGGGTGCGCGGGCACGAGTTGGTCGTCGACCAGCCGGTCGATGCGGAGGGTGGCGACAGCGGGCCCACGCCGGTCGAGCTGTTCGTTGCTTCCCTCGTCTCGTGCGTCGCTTACTACGCGGGACGTTATCTGGACCGGCACGATCTGCCGCGCGGCGACCTGAGTGCCACGGCAGACTTCGAGATGGCGGACGACAGGCCCGCTCGGGTCGCCCGGGTGCGCATAGGCGTACACGTTCCTGTGTCTCTGACGAGCGACCGCAAAGAGGCGCTGCGGGCGGTGATGCGCCACTGCACGATCCACAATTCCCTGCTGCGGCCTCCCGAGGTGTCGATCGATGTGGAAGAGACCTGACGTTGCCATGCGTCTCACCGACACAGCGGCCGAATCGCCCATACGGCCAGGGACCACCGGCCCTACCTCTGGTCAGGTCCCGCGCGCACGGTGAGGACATGGACCGACATGACGGTTTCCATGAGCTAGATCGGCAGGAGTGCCTGCGTCTCCTGTCACTGGTGCCCATTGGGCGCATCGTGTTCACGGACGACGCCCTGCCCGCCGTTCTGCCGGTCAACTTCTCCCTGGACCGCGACCACTCCGTGGTCCTGCGCACCTCGACCGTCTCGCGCATGGCACACGCCGTCGACGGCGCCGTCGTGGCCTTCCAGGCGGACTCGTTCGACGAGGCCGCGCACACCGGCTGGAGCGTGATCGTGACGGGCCGGGCCACGCTCGTCACCGACCCGCGGGAACGGGAAGAACTGCGTGCGGTCGGGCTTCGCTCCTGGATGGCCGTGCCGGAAGAAGCCTTCGTCCGGATCTCCCCGGAGCTGGTGACCGGGTGCATCCTGCGGGGGCACTGGGGAGGAGGCGAGCGGGGCACTCCGCCCTTGGCCGGCGTCCAGTGAAGTGCTGTACCGTCCCAGGCCGTATCACTGCGCGGGAAGGGGAACGTGCCAGGTCAGGGTCGTTCCACCGGTGAGTGGGCAGGACAGCTCCAGTGCGCCGCCCAGTTGCTCGGCCCGTTCGGAGAGGTTTCTCAGGCCGCTGCGGCGGCCGTCGGACGGGATGCCCACTCCGTCGTCGCTGACGGTCAGCACGACATCATCCCCGCTGCTCCTGAGGATCACGTTCGCGTGTTTGGCCTGGGCATGCCGGGCGACGTTGGTCAGCGCCTCGGAGAGCACCGCCGCCACGTGGTCGGCGATCTCCTGAGGCACTTGCGTGTCCAGCAGACCTTCCATGCGCAGGCCGGGAGCGAATCCGAGTGCCAGGGTGGCTTCCTCTACCGTCTGAACGACGCGGGTCCGCAGGCCATGTCCCTCGTCGCGTTCGCGGATCCGCAGGCCGAAGATCGTCGAGCGGATGATTTTAATGGTCTCGTCGAGGTCACCGACTGCGCGCAATACCCGTTCTGATGCGCTGGGGTGCTCAATGATCCGGGCTGCGCTCTGCAGCGTCATGCCCGTGGCGAAGAGCCGCTGGATGGCCAGATCGTGGAGGTCGCGGGCGATCCGATCGTGGTCTTCCAGTGTCGCGATCTGCTCGGCGTCCCGCCGCCGCTCGGCCAGTTCCATCGCCACCGCCGCCTGCCCGGCGAAGCCCGTCAACTGCTCGGCCCCCTCCTCCGTGAAGCCCGCCCCGCCGGATGCCCGGGCGAGCAGGAGCACGCCGCGTACCCCGGTACCGGTGCCGATGGGCACCGCCACCGCGGGCCCCAGCCCGGCGAGGCGCTTCGGGGCGGCTGTCTCTCGTGCATCGTGGCAGATATCCGTGCTGGTCAACGGGGTGGCGGCCGAGAAGGCCGCGCCCATCAGGCTGCCCTCGGCCGGCAGCACCAGGCCACGGTGCGCCTCCGCTCCCTCTCCGAGGGCGAGCTCGACCACCAGCGTGGACGTGTCCGGCATCGGCAGGGCCACCACGGCCAGTTCGGCGTCGGCGATGTCCTTGGCCGACTCGGCGATCAGACCGATCACCTCGCTCTGGGGACTCCCGGACAGCAGGCTGGCAGTGATCGCCCCGCCGGCCCGCTGCCACCGCTCGCGGCGCCGCGCCTCCTCGTACAGACGGGCGTTGTCGATCGCCACACCGGCCGCCACGGCCAACGTGGACAGCACCGACTCGTCCTCGGCATCGAACTCGGCACCGCCGCGCTTCTCCGTCAGATAGAGGTTGCCGAACACCTGGTCACGGACCCGGACCGGGACGCCGAGGAAGGTGTGCATCGGCGGGTGATGCGCCGGAAATCCGTACGAGGAAGGGTGCTCGGAGATCTTCGACAGCCGCAGCGGCTCCGGGTGGCGAATCAGCTCACCCAGGATCCCGTGGCCCGACGGGTACGGCCCGATGGCGGCGATCCGCTCCTCGTTGAACCCCACCGGCAGAAACTGAGCGATCTTCCGTCCGTCCGGCCCCAGGACGCCCAGGGCACCGTACTCGGCGTCGACCAGCGCGACCGCCGCCTCGGTGATCCGCCGCAGCACCTGCTCCAGATCCAGCTCCCGGCCCACCGACAGCACGGCCTCCAGCAGGCGGTGCACCCGGTCCCGCGTGCCCCGCGCCGCGTCCAGCCGAGCCTGCAGCTCCTCCAGCAGCTCGTCGAGCCTCAGCTGGGGCAGCCGCACACGGTCTTCCTCGGCGCTCACCGACGTCGTCGCCTCCAAGGCCGCCCGGCGACGGCCTTACACCCGTGCATCTCAGTATCCGCCGGTGCTGTGGGGACGGCATGAGCTGCAGCGAGCCGTCGACGCATCCGGAAGCTGCCGACCGGGGGACTCGGTGGCACCCTGTGAAGCAGGGGCCGGAGGGCCTGTGTCCTGCGGCTCGGGATGCTGGAACCACTGAGAAGGGCCGGCTTCTTCCCGACCGCCGGGCAGCGTGGTCCGGGGCATGACAGGAGCGGCTGATGGCCGACACCACGCGGCCCTCCCCGGAGGTGCCGATCACGGTCTTCCTGCTCGACGACCACGAGGTCGTACGGCGCGGGGTGCACGACCTGCTGGAGGACGAGCCGGACATCACCGTGGTCGGCGAGGCGGCCACGGCCGAGCAGGCCCGCGTGCGGGTTCCCGCGCTACGGCCGCGGGTCGCGGTGCTGGATGTGCGACTGCCCGACGGCGACGGCGTGAGCCTGTGCCGTGAGCTGCGCTCCCGCATGCCCGATCTTGCCTGCCTGATGCTCACGTCCTTCGACGACGAGGACGCGCTGCTGGATTCGATCCTGGCCGGGGCCGCCGGTTATGTGCTCAAGCAGATCCAGGGAGCGGATCTGGTATCGGCCGTGCGCACCGTCGCCGCGGGCCAGTCGATGCTCGACCCCGGGGCCACCACGATGCTCATGGCCCGACTGCGCGGCGCGCAAGAGGCGGAAGAACAGCCGGAGGCGCTGTCCGGTCTGACTCCCCGCGAGCGCGAGATCCTGGCACTGATCGGCGACGGACTGACGAACCGGCAGATCGGCCGGCGGCTCTACCTCTCCGAGAAGACAGTCAAGAATCACATCTCGCGCCTGCTGGCCAAGCTCGGGGTGGAACGACGGATCCAGGCGGCCGTCATCGCGACCCAGGCGGACAGCGCCGGGCAGCGTCCGCGGGACCCCGACGACACGCGCCGCCGCTACGGCGGCTCGCGCTGACGGTCCGGCTATGCCGGTCGAGTGCTGCCATCGCGCACAAAGGCCACGCGTACAAAGGCGAGGAGGACCACCCGCTTCTCGCGGGTCCCGATTGCGCGGTGCACGGTTTCTCTCCGCTGCTCCGCGTCTCCGATGTCCTCCTCGTCACTTTCAGTAGAGGCCGACTCGGCCCGCCGGGAATAGGGCCCAGTGGGCATTCCCGGTGGACCATGCGGCCCAGCCTCGATGTGGCGAGCGCACGGGCGGCTATCGCGGGATGACGGCCACTGGGCATTGGGCGTGGTGCAGTACGGCGTGGGTGACCCGGCCGAGCGGGGCGCCCACAGGGCGCGTGGGCTTATGCCCGCCCACTACGAGAAGACCGGCATGGGCGGACGCCTCGACCAACGCTCCGGCGGGGGAAGGGACTTGTACCACGTCGTCGGTCACCTTGAGGTCCGGAAACTCCTCCCGGACGGAGCCGATGATCCGGGTGCTCGCGCTGGCTTTGGCCTCGGCGGCCTCGCGGACGGACCGCACCATGGGCACGGTGCTCTCTAGGTACTGGACGAACGTCCACGCGCTCAGCAGCCGCAGCGACGCCTTCCGGCGCCCCGCGATCACCGCCGCGAAGCGCACCGCGACGAGATCCTCCTCGTCCTGTACGCCGACCAGGACGACCCCTGTCGAGGGCCGCTCCGCACCACGCACGACGACGACCGGTCCCTGCGCGCGGGCCGCAACCTTGAGCCCCACCGAGCCCAGCTGCAGTGCGGAGAACCCGCCGAGTCCCCGGGAGCCGACGACGATCGTTCCGTCCTCGCCGGCCGCGTGCAGCAGGCTCGCGGTGGCACCGGCCCGGCTCACCGCGGTGGTGACGCGCAGATCCGGCACCCGGTCGGTGGCCTGTTTCGCCGCCTCGTCCACGAGGCCCTGTGCCCGGTCGAGTATCAGTCGGACGGCGTCGGGAACCATCGCGCCTCCCCAGCCGTCGATGTTTGTGCCGTTCACGATGTGCAGGGGCTGATGCCGGGCAGCGGCCTCCTCCGCGGCCCACAACACCGCGGGTGCGGCTCCCGCCGAGCCGTCCGTGCCCACGACCACAGGACCGTCCGCCGAGCTGCTGACGGGGAGCGTGTCCATGAGAGCCTCCTCGCAGATCTTGCGTCTCAGCGGTTCAGCTCTGTTTGCTGACCTCGATACGACGGGTGGTGGTCGTGCGCTCACCCAACGGGGCCGTCACGGTAAGGATGCCCTTGTCGTAGCTGGCGGAGATGTCTTCCTCCTTGACCCCTTCGGGCAGGGTGATGCTGCGCGTGAAGGAGCCGTAGCGGAATTCCGAGTGCTCCTTGCTCTTCTCCTCCTCGGTGCGCTCGGCGTGGATGGTCAGTACGCCGGAGCGGTCGAGGGTGATCTCCACGTCCTTGTCGGGGTCCACCCCCGGCAGTTCCGCCCGCACGGTGTACGTGTCGCCCTCCTGGGACTCCTCGATACGGATGGGGTGGGTCTCCGCGGCGAAGGGAAGGCCGAAGGGGAATCCTTCGAACCACTCCGCGACGTCCGGGCGGCGGCCCATGAAGGGGAACTTCCGGCGTTCCATGGTGTTCATGTCGGGCCTCCTGGTCTGTTCCATGCCTCTTCGATCGGGGTGGGGCAACGCGCCCCGCCCCTTTCACCGTCGCGCACGTACGGCCCGCCCGGCTTGGGCCGTACGACCCATGGAGGTGTGCCACCTGCCCCAAACTCTCAGAGGGTTCCGCGCTCGCCGACCCGGCGCGCTGCCCACCGGCGCCGTACCGCGTCCTCGTGCTCGCCCTGTTCCAGCGCGAGGTCGATACGCGCGAGCGCCTGTTCCAGGCGGGGGATCGAGTGGCGCCGCAAGGCGCGGACCCGCTGACGGACGCGCAACAGCTCCGTGCCGACGATCCGGGCCGCCGCTCGTGCGGCGGCGTACTCGGCGGCCGCCCGTACCGCCTCACGGTAGGCGGCTTCGGCGTGCACCAGGGCCGTATTTCTCGGGGCGGCCGAGGTGGGGGCCCGGTCCGGGATGACGCAGAGGGCTTCGGACGGATACCGCACCCCCATGGTGGTCGCCTCATCGAGGGCGATCTCCGCGGTGCCGACCCCTGCCACCGCCGCTGCCAGGGCCTGCTCACCACCCAGGAGAAGCCCGCTCAGCAGCCACGCCTCCGCAACCTTCACCTGCTCGTGCCACCGGTCCGCACAGGCCCTCTCGGCTTCGAGGAGGAGTTGGTGCCGCATGCGCAGAATGCGTAGCTTCTGTTCGAGTACGTCGGCTCCGCGCAGGGCGACGGCAAGGCTGCGCCGAAGGCGCAGACGGCCGGCACGGGAGGGCGGTATGCGGGCCGCTGAGGTCACTCTGCTCCCGCCGTCCCGCTGTTCTCCGTCGGCGTCTCCTGCGCGCCGTGTGCGTCGAGCAGATCGGCCGGCAGCATGGAGAGCTGGCCACGAGGAAGCGTCAGCAGCACCTGCCAGGCGCGTTCCAACGTCTCGTCCAGAGTGCGCAGTTCGTCGCTGCGCTGGTGCACGAAGCTCCGCAGGAACGCCTCGTCGAGGTCGAGGTACCGGCGGTCGGTCCGGCCGAGCCCCGACTGCCCTACCAGGTCGGCGAGTTCCCGGACCTGTCGGGCCCGTGCGAGCGCGGCGAGCAGCTGTGCCGCGACGTCGAGGTGGTCGGGACGGGTGCGGCCGGGGCCCGCGCCCTTGCGCATCAGCCGGGACAGCGAGGAGAGGGCGTCCACCGGCGGGTACACACCCCGGGCGTGCGTCTCGCGGGAGAGCACGATCTGGCCCTCGGTGATATAGCCGGTCAGGTCCGGGACCGGGTGAGTGATGTCGCCCGCGGGCATCGTCAGAACGGGCAGGACGGTGACGGAACCGGGGCGGCCGTGGATCTTGCCGCAGCGCTCGTAGAGCGAAGCGAGGTCGCTGTAGAGGTAGCCGGGATAGGCGCGGCGGCCCGGAATCTCGCCGCGGGCGGCCGACACCTCGCGCAGCGCCTCAGCGTAGCTGGTCATGTCGGTCATCACCACGAGCACATGGCGCCCGCCGGTGAACGCGAGGTGCTCGGCGACCGTCAGCGCGATGCGCGGGGTGAGGATCCGTTCGATCACCGGGTCGTCGGCCGTATTGAGCAGCAGTACCAGCTCACCCGCGGCGGAGCGCTCCTCCAGAGCGTCCCGTACGAAGGCGGCATCCGGATGGGTGAGCCCCATACCGGCGAAGACGACACTGAACGCTTCCCCAGTGCTTCGCCCGGGTGGGGGCTTCCCCGGCGACGCCAAGGGGAGCGCCCCCACAGCACCGGCGATGGCCTGGGCGGCGATCTGGGCGGCGAGCTCAAGATGCGGCAGTCCGGCCTGGGAGAACACCGGCAGTTTCTGCCCCCGCACGAGAGTGGTCAGCGCGTCGATGGCGCCGACACCGGTGAGCACCGGCTCGGATGGTGGCTCACGCCGTACCGGATTGATCGGATGCCCACTCACCGCCGCGTCGGCCTCGCCGAAGACCGGCGGCCCGCCGTCGAGGGGCTCGCCACGACCGTTGCAGATCCGCCCCAGCCAGCCGGGACCGACCGGGACGCGCAGCGGCGCTCCGGCGAACGCCACCCGGATACCGGCCGGATCCATGCCGGTGGTGTCCTCCAGGACCTGTACGACGGCGAGTTCCCGGTCCACTTCCAGGACGAGGCCGTGCCGCTGCTCGCCCGAGTCCAGGGTGATCCGGACGAACTCGTCCCAGCCGACTCCTGACACGCCCTCCACGACCGCCAACGGGCCGCGCAGTTCGCGCACCGCTGTGTACTCGACCTCACCCCACGTGGTCACCGCACCTCCCGGAGCCTGGCGAGCACGATGTCCCGCCGAGCCGCCACCCCCGCGGCGTCATGCGGGCCGACCTCCTCGCGTGCGCGCAGCACCGGCCCGAAGTCCGCCTCCTCGACAGCGGCAGCCGGCACCCCCGAATCCACCAGCTCCCGGCAGCGGTCGACGACCGCGAGTACGGCATCGACCAATGCCGCCGTCTTGTCCGCGGCGCAGTACGCGTCCAGGGCGGACAGCGCGCTCTGCTGGAGAACGGCCTCGCGCGCCAGCCGCCCGGCGAGCACGGTGATCCGCTCTTGGGCAGGCAGCGCGGTGATCCCGATCAGGTCCACGAGGTCGGCCAGCCGGTCCGCCTCGCCCAGCAGCGCGGCGACCCGGTCACGCCGGGTGGCCCAGGCCGGATCTCCCGTGGCCGTCTGACGGGCGGTCAGCGCCGCCGCGTCACGGGAGAACGACCCCGCCCAGGAGACGGCAGGGTAATGGCGGGCATAGGCGAGATCGCGGTCCAGCGACCACAGGCAACGGACGAACCGCTCGGTGTGCGCGGTGACCGGCTCGGTCAGGTCCCCTCCGGGCGGGGAGACCGCACCGATCATGGTGACCGAGCCCCGCCCGCCACCGAGCGTGGTCACCGCTCCCGCCCGCTCGTAGAACGCGGCGATCGCCGAGGCCAGGCCCGCCGGATATCCCTCCTCCGCGGGCAGCTCGCCGGTGCGGGACGCGAACTCGCGCAGCGCCTCGGCCCATCGCGATGTCGAGTCCGCGATGACGACGACGTCGAGCCCCATGTCCCGGAAATACTCGGCGACCGTGGCGCCCGTGTAGATGCTGGCCTCGCGCGCCATCATCGGCATGTTGGAGGTGTTGGCGACGGTCACCGTCCGGTCTGCCAGCCGTCCGCCGGTGCGGGGGTCCTCCAGTGCGGAGAACTCGGCGATGACATCGGCCATCTCGTTGCCGCGCTCCCCGCAGCCGATATAGACGATCACGTCGGCGTCGCACCACTTGGCGATCTGCTGCAACAGCACGGTCTTACCGGTGCCGAAACCGCCCGGCACGGCGACCGTGCTGCCCCGGGCGACCGGAAAGAGCAGGTCGATCACGCGCTGCCCGGTGTTCAGCGGCTCCTGCTCGCCGCCGCGCTCGCGCACCGGACGCGGCCGCCGGACAGGCCAAGAGGTGCCGGTCCGTACCTCGGTGCCACTGACCACGGCCACCACGGCGTCCTGGCGCACGGAGCCCTCGGCAGTGATCCGCTCCACCACACCACCCGAGCCAGGCGGTACGAGGACCCGCACCCGTACCGGCCCCACGCCCTGGAGTTCGCCCAGGACCTCGCCCTCCGAGATCCTCGCTCCCACGTCCGCCATGGGCACGAACGCCCAGGTGCGCTCACCGCCCTCGGCCCGGGCGGCGGCGGGGAGCAGCCACTCGCCGCTCCCGGAGAGTGGTCGCAACAGGCCGTCGAAGACGCCGCCGAGCAGGTGGGGGCCGAGCCGTGCCGAGAGCGGAGTGCCCTGAGGGAACGCGGTGTCGCCGGGGGCGAGTCCGCCCGTGTACTCGTATGCCTGGACGGTGACGACGCCGCCGCTGATCGCCACCACCTCGCCGGGCAACCCGGCCTCGCCGAGCGCGACCAGGTCGTGCATCGCCGTACCGTTCGCGTAGTCCATCTCGACCAGGGGGCCAGCGACGCGCCGGATCCGGCAGGAGCGCTCATGCCGCACGCGCCGCCCGGACCCCTCGGGCGGCCGGACCTCGGCAGTTGCCTCGGAGGAGGCCGCTACGGTTTCCACAGCGTCTCCGCATCCGTACCGAGCCGGTCCAGCGCCCGGGCGGCGAGGACGTCCAGCGTGCGGTCGACGCGCCGTCCTGCGGCGTGGGCGACCACGCCTCCATGGGGGTGCTCGGTGACCTCCGCGTCCGGTCCGAGGAGCCGGCGGGCGCCCCGGGTGAGCCGGTCCAGCACGGAGCCGTAGTCGGCTGCGTGGTGCAGCGCCCGGACACGCTCGGTGGCGCGCACCCTCAGCTCTTCGTACGCCTCTCTGCGCACGTTCAGTTCGCGGGCCCTGGCCGCATGGCGGGCCCTCCTGCGGACGGCTCGGCCGGCGGCTTCGCCCTCTGCCTCGCCCCGTCGGCGAGCTTCCTCCAGGATCGCCGCGGCTTCGGCACGGGCGGCGTCGAGCAGGTCCGCAGCCTCGCGGTCCGCCTGGGCCAGGAGGGCCCCGGCTTCGGCGTGTGCGGCTCGGACGAGTTCGGCGCGCACCGGTTCGAGCGCGGCCCCGGCCTCATCGGGGGCGGGCGTGCTCATCGCGGCAGTACCGCCGTGAGCGGCGGGATGCGATCGAGCACCGCCGGGCCGAGAGCGTCGGCCGCTGCCGGCGTGAGGATCACCAGCCCAGCGCCTCCCCGCACGTCCCGCCAAGCGTCGCGGACCGCTTCCGGCTCCTCTGCGGCAAGGACGGTGACACCGGCCAGCGCCAGTCCCGCGACACGTACCTGTTCGCCGATGGCGGCCACGTGTCCCACGGTCATGCCTTGCCGATGAGGAGGATCGCGACGACCAGGCCGTAGATGGCGATGCCCTCGGCGAGGCCGACGATGACCATCGCCCGGCCGAAGAGTTCGGGGCGTTCGCTGAGTGCCGCCAGTGCCGCGGCCCCGGTGTAGGCGACGGCGATCGACGCCCCGATGGATGCCCCGGCTACCGCGATCGCGGCCCCGATCAGCGCGGCGGAGCCGGAGCCGGAGTTCTGCGCGGTCGCCGCAGCGGCGGCGTGTGCAGGGCTGCCGCTGAATGCCAGGGCCAGCAGCACGGCCGCGCCCACCAGCAGGAACGCGTCCGCGGCGACCACCCAGCGCAGGGCCGTCCGGCCGGACCGGCGCAGCAGCAGCCGGGTGACGACAAAGACCACCGCGACGATGGGGAGCGTGATGAGCCAGGTGATCACTGCGTCACCTCCGTGTGCTGTACGGGAAGGTGCCAGGGACGGAACGGACGGCCCTGACCCTCGAAGACACGCGAGAACAATTCGTAGAACTCCAGCCGAAGTGCCTGCACTCCGGCAACAAGTGCCTCCAGCGCGAAGGCGAGGGCATTGCCGGCGACGAAGACGACGATGCCCGCGACCAGCGCCATGGCACCCATCCCCGCCAGCCCCGTGGTGCCGTCCCACACGATCGAGCCGAGCGCGGCATGAGTGAGCCCGAAGGCCGCCAGCCGTGCGAACGAGATGACATTCGATCCGATCCGCACCACCACGTCGAAGACCTGGACACCGGTCTGGGCGGCGCCGCTGACACCGCCGGCGGTGGCCGCGTACACGCCGTAGCCGGTCAGCACGAGGCCCACGAACGCGATCGCTGCCCCGGTGAGCGCGATGTCCGCGCGGCCCAGATACGCCGCGCCGGCGGTCATCGCGAGCCCGAGGAAGAGAACCGATCCCGCGATGCCGGAGACCGCGTACAAGGCGCTCGCCGCGCCGTTCTCCCGCCAGCGGTTGACGATCCCGGCCGCGTAAGCCAGCACGAGCAGTACGGCACCGAGCCCGACCGCGGTGGCGAGCAGCCGTACGGGCTCGTCCAGGGGGTTCAGCCAGAGCACCGGCAGTACCCCTGTAGGACCGAAGAACTCGCCGTAGGCGACACCTGCCAGCGTGCCGGCCAGCCCGGCTCCGGCCACGAACGGCCACAGGGCGTGAAGCGAGGCCAGCCGGCGGGGGCGGCCGAGACGCAGCAGCAGCCCTGCGAGCAGCAGCAGGGCACCGTGCCCGGCGTCGCCGAACATCAGGCCGAACATCAGCACATAGACGATGCCGGCGGGCAGGGTGGGATCGAGGTCGGCGTAGGGCACGGTCCCGTACGTCCGGACCAGGGGCGTGAAGGAGCGGTGTACGGCGCCGGTGCTGCGCAGCAGGGTCGGCGGATCGACACCGCGGGGCGCCGACAGCGGCACCAACGCGCCTCCGGTGCCGGCGATGCGCTCGGCGACCGCGGGAACCTCCGCGGCAGGGCACCAGCCGGCGAGCGCCGCGACGCCCCCGTGCCGGACCTCCCCGGCCAGCCGCTCCTCCAGCTGCGCCTCGCCCGCCAGCAGATCCGTACGCCCAGCCCGCTCAAGAACATCGAGGTCGGGCGGGAAGGCGCTGAGGGCGGCGCCCTTCGCCTCGCCGCGCACACGCTGCAGCCGTCGGGTGGCCGATCCCGGCGCTCCCGGCCCGCCGTCGTCGATGCGGTCGATCTCGATGCAGCCCGCTTCGGCTATCCGGACGAGGGCCTCCCGCAGCGCCTCGTGCGGGGCGACGATCGCCACCCGCTGCATGCGGACGGGGGTCACGGTCTCAGCCCGGAGCACCGAACGCCTCCGTCGTCCCGCCGCCCCGGGCGGCCAGTTCCAGCGCACCCCGCACCCGCCAGGCGTCCGCGGACAGCAGCGCGACCGCGCCGATCACCGGCCCGGAGCTCAGGCGGTATCCGCGCAGCAGCTCGGCCCCACCCTGTTCCAGCCGGTCCCACCACCGCGCCTCCGCCCGCCACAGGCCCTCCGCCCTGTCGACGCCGTCCACCGCCCAGCGCGCCGTGGTCGGCAGGCGCTCCCGGAAGTCGGCGAACGCTGAGGAACGGATGGCCGCGGAACCGAGCAGTCGGCCCGCCCACCGGGCAGACGGCTCCGCCAGGCGGCGGCCGGCGACGAATACTTCGCGGCCGACCAGCAGGGCCATGCGGCCCGCCGCCCAGCGCACGGCCTCCGGCACTGCGGCCGCTATCCGCACGGCGGCGGAGGCCCGCATACCGATGCCCACCGCCGCCGGCGATTCGCCTCCAGGGTCTCCCCACGCGGAAGCGGCGAGCACGGCCCGCAACTCCGACGGCGAGCCGGTCCGGGCGAGCCGTGGCCAGGCGGTCGCCAGCGTGCCGAGCCGGTACGGCCGGGCGGGCGGGCGGAATTCGGCTCCCGCCAGCTGGCCGAGGTGTGCCTCCGTGTTGGCGATCTCGAATCCGGAGGCGAGCAGGCGGAGGGCGTTCGCTCCGCTACGGGGCTGCCAGCCGGCCAGGACTCGCAGATGCCACAACAGGGTCGCTCCGACGGCCCGTTGCGCGTCGGTCAGCGACATCTCGGGACCGAGTCCACGCCGATAGGCCGTGGACCCGAGATAGCGCACGGCATCGTCGAGCGTGGGCGCCGCGGCCACCTCCCGGACGCCTCCGGCGCCCAGGCACCGGGACAGCATCGCCCTGGACCTGGTGACACCTGCCACCCACCCGGCCCCCATCATGGGCCGCCCCCTTCTCTTGGCGTCCCGTGCACGTGGGGCACCTGCGCGGCGGCCGCCCCCCATTCGCCGAGTTCCTCGTTCACCAGTGCCGTCACGCGCTCGAGGAGGGCGGGCATCCGCGCCTCGGCTCGTCGGCGCACCGCAGCCGCCTCACACTCCGCCGATGCGAGCAGCGCCGCTGCCTCGGCCTCAGCGGCACGGCGGATGCGGTCGGCGGTTTCCGCCCGTACAGCGTGCGCACGAGCTCTCGCGCGCTCCACGATCTCGTCGGCCTCACGCTCAGCTGAGCGCCGTCTCTCTTCCGTCACGCGCACGGCCCGCTCTCGTACGCCCCGTGCCTCCGCTTCTGCCTGCTCCAGCAGAGAGAGCGGCGGCGCCAGCTCGGCCGCCAGCTCAGCGGAGCGGTCGGCCGGCACGCCCGCCGACGCCGCCCGGCCGGGGAGGCCGACCGGGCGGAACCGCATCAGGAATTCCCGGAATCCCGCCACCAGCTCTCCTCACGGGGCAGCCCCTGATTCAAGTCTCCACACGGGGAACACCCCTGTCGCGCCAGGTTGGGCCGCCCCGAGGACGCTCCGGCTCGGGCAGAGCACGGCCCGGGGCGCGGTCCGGCGCCGAGCTGTCCAGCCCGCGGGCACGGGACAGCCCTCCGTCCGCTCTGGTCTGCGCGTCGATCGGTCGGTCATCGGCGGCTGGCGTGCGCGGTGGCACCCTGAGAAGCGGGTCCCGTTCTCCGAGGCGGTAACCGCATACACGACGGGAGCGGTTGATTGCGCACACCGAGCAGACCGATCCGGACGCCCATTCATGGTCCGGCGTAGAGGCGAACGGAGGCACGCTGCGAACGCCGACCGATTCCGGAGCTCGACAACCGCCGCGGCGGGTCTGTCGCTGGACGAGGCCGCTCGGCGGCTGACGCGCCACGGGCCCAACGAGATCCCTGCGGAGCCGCGGACCCCTGTGTGGCGGCGGGTGCTGCAGCAGTTGCGCGACCCGCTGATCCTGGTACTGCTTGTGGCCGCCGCTCTGACGATCGCCACCGGCGATCTCTCCGACGCCGCCGTAATTCTGCTGGTGATCACGGTGAACACCGTGGTCGGCGTCGTACAGGAGGTACGAGCGGAGCAGGCGGTCATCGCCCTGTCCGCCATGAGCGCCCCCGCCGCCAGGGTGGTGCGAGACGGTGCGGAACGTGCCATCCCGGCTGCCGATGTCGTGCCCGGTGACCTGGTCCTGGTGGCCGAGGGCGACATCGTGCCCGCGGATGGAGACGTACGGGCCGCGGCGTCGCTGCTGGCGGATGAGTCCTCACTGACGGGCGAGTCCGTGCCGGTGGAGAAGGCCCCTGACGGTGACAGGTCACGCGGCACGGTGTCGGCGGGCACGGTCATCGTCCGTGGCCGTGGACGCGTGGTGGTCACCGCCACGGGAGCCGAAAGCGCGCTCGGCCGGATCGCCTCCCTGATGGGTGCCGCACCCGGCCTGACCCCGTTGCAGCGTCGGCTGGCGCGGTTCGGCCGGGTTCTGGCAGCTGTCATCGTGGCGCTGTGCACCCTGGTCCTCGCTCTCGGGCTGGTGGGCGGGCAGCCCGTGGAGCTGATGATCGTGGCGGCGATCAGCCTGGCCGTCGCCGCGGTACCGGAGTCCCTGCCCGCCGTCGTAACGCTCGCGCTCGCGCTGGGAGCACGGCGGATGGCGGACCGGCACGCCATCGTCCGGCGGTTGCCCGCAGTGGAGACCCTGGGCTCCGTGACCGTGATCGCCACCGACAAGACGGGGACGCTGACCGAGGGCCGGATGGCCGCCGAACGGCTGTGGACTCCGCACGGAGAGGCCACGGCCCTGGGTACGGGCTACGAACCCGAGGGCCTGGTCGTCCGCGACGGCAAGACGGTCACCACGGGGGATGCGCCCGACCTTGCGGCACTGCTGCGTGTCGCCCTGCTATGCAATGACGCCGCGTTGGAGCCCCCGTCGGACGGCTCCGCGGAATGGCATGCGCTGGGCGATCCCACGGAGGCCGCTCTGCTCGCGGCCGGGGCTCGCCTCGGCCTGGACCGGACGGCGCTGGACCGCGAACTGCCACGGGTGGAGGAGATCCCGTTCGACAGCGGCCGCAAGCGCATGACGACCGTGCACCGCCGGCCGGACGGCGGATTGCGGGTCGCGTGCAAAGGAGCTCCGGAATCGATGCTCCGGCCGCAGGTGCTGGCCGACGGCCCGGGCCTGCTCACCCGAGCGGCCGCCGAGGCCGAGGCTCTGGCTCGCAGCGGGTACAGAGTGCTCGCCGTCGCCTCGGCCGACCACGAGGAGCCTCCGGAACGGCCCCGGACATGGGAGTCGGGCCTGTCACTGCTCGGCCTCATCGGCATCCTGGACCCGCCCCGCAGCGCGTCAGCAACGACTATCGCCACCTGCAAACGGGCCGGCATCGTCCCCGTACTCATTACCGGTGATCACCCGCTGACGGCGCGGGCCGTGGCCGAGCGCCTCGGTATCGCTTCCCGGGACGAGGAGGTCACTACGGGCCAACGTATCCGCGAAGGGACAGCGGGCGAGCTGACCGACGTACGCGTCTACGCACGGACGACTCCCGAAGAGAAGCTTGACATCGTTGAGGCATGGCGTGAGGCGGGGCACGTGGTGGCGATGACGGGGGACGGTGTCAACGACGGCCCGGCTCTGCGCCGAGCCGATATCGGCGTCGCCATGGGGCGGCGCGGCACGGAGGTGGCACGCCAGGCGGCCGACCTCGTGCTCGCCGACGACAACCCGGCGACGATCGTGTCGGCCGTCGAGGAGGGGCGCCGGGTCTATGCCAACGTGCGCCGGTTCCTGCTCTACGCACTGGCTGGAGGCACCGCGGAGATCGCGGTCATGCTCGTCGGCCCTTTCCTGGGGATGCCGCTGCCGCTGCTCCCCGCACAGATCCTGTGGATCAACCTGCTCACGCACGGCCTGCCCGGCGTGGCACTCGGCGCGGAGCCGGTCGCCCCGGACGCGATGCGCCACCCGCCCCGGCCTCCCGAGGAAAGTGTTCTGGGTGCCGGCCTCTGGCCCCGGATCCTGTTCATGGGAGCCTTCGTCGCCACGGTGACCCTGGTGGCCGGGGTCTGGGCGCGGGAGTCCGGCCGCCCCTGGCAGTCCCTGATGTTCCTGGTCCTCGGCGCTACCCAGCTCGGCGTGGCGCTCGGTTCCCGCGCTCGTCCGGGAAGTCTGACCAACCCGTTCCTGCTGGTCGCCGTGGGCGCGGCACTGAGCCTCCAGACAGCAGGCGCCTATCTGCCTCCCCTGCGGGACCTGCTGGGTACGGAGCCGCTTCCGCTCCCCGACCTGGCGATCGCCTGCGCATTGTCCGGCCTCGGCCATGTGGTCATGCGTCTCCAGGCTCGGCTGTGGCCGGAACGTCCACCGCGCGCGGCCCCTTGAAGAGCCCGGGGCTTGCCCTCGTCCCCGGCATGCGTACGCGATCCGCGGAATCCACACTGGCGGTAAGGAGCACCAGTCGGGGCGGGTCCGGCTTCCCGTCCAGATCGCGAGCCTTGAGGGAGACGGCCATGACCACTGCACGGGAGATCATGCACACCGGTGCCACCTGCATCCAGGAGAGCGAAACGCTTGCGGACGCGGCACGCCGGATGAGTGAGCTGGATATCGGGGCCCTCCCGATATGCGGGCCGGACGACCGGCTCCACGGGATCATCACCGACCGTGACATCGTGGTGAAGTGTGTCGCCAAGGGCAAGGATCCCAAAACCATGACCGCAGGCATGCTCGAGCAGGGCAAGCCGATCACGATTGACGCCGAGGCCGACACGGACCAGGTCCTTCGGGCCATGGAGGAGCACAAGATCCGGCGGCTGCCGGTCACCGACAACCATCGCCTGGTCGGCATGATCAGCGAGGCGGACCTCTCGCGTCGCCTGCCGGAGGAAGAGGTGGGCCACTTCGTCGAAGTCGTCTGCGCGGCCACCTGATCACTCGGCGCCGGGGACGGCGGCCGGGGCCTTCGGGCAATCATTGGAAGGCGGCGTGGATCTCCTGTTCCGTGGCGGCGTGGGAGACGACGAGGAGTTCGTCGCCGGGCTGGAGCCGCATCTCGGGGGCGGGGACGGTGGGTTGACCGTCGCGGATGACGGTGGCGACGACCGTGCCTGCGGGGAGGATGATCTCGGCGAGTGTGTGGCCTGCGGCGCGGGACTGCGGTGTGATGGCGGTTTCGATGACGTCCACACCCGCTTTGCTCAGGCGCAGAAGGGCCACGGTGTCCGTGGCGCCCGTGGCTTCCTCGATGAGGGAGATCAGGGGGGTGGCTGCGGGAACTGCGGTGTCGACTCCCCAGTTCTGGTCGAAGAGCCAGGTGTTCTCGGCATCGTTGACGCGGGCGGCGACTCTCGGAACGGCGAACTGCCGCTTGGCGAGCAGGCTGATGACGAGGTTGTCCTCGTCGTTGCCCGTGGCGGCGATGACAAGGTCGGCGGTCAGCGCGCCGGCGTGTTCGAGGAGGATGGGTTCGCAGGCGTCCCCGGCGATGAGGCGTACGGGAAGGCGGCCTTCGAGCTCAGCGATGCGGTCCTCGTCGAGGTCGATAAGGGTGACGTCGTTCCGGGCAGCGGCCAGAACCTGGGCGATCTGGGTGCCCAGACGCCCGGCGCCGGCGATGAGGGCCTTCATGTCCCCAGCTCCTTGTCCAGGAAGCCGCGCAGGCGGCCGAGGGCGGTTGCGGCGACGGCGAAGGTGACGAGGTCGCCGGGTTCGGCGGGAGTGCTGTGGGCGGGCACGAGGGAACGCCCGGCGCGGGTGACTTCCACGACGCGGATCTCGCCGTCGACGTCGAACTCGGTGAGCCGCCGCCCGAGGAGGTAGACGGGGAGCTCGGAGCGGACCAGCAGGGTTTCGCCGTTGCCGAAGGTGAGTTCGGGCGTGAGGTGGCGGTGCAGCAGCATCTGGTGGATCTGGTGCACCGTCCAGCGGACGCTGGCGATGGTGGGGATGCCGAGATCGCGGTAGATGTCTGCGCTGCGGGGGTCGTAGATGCGGGCCAGGACGATCGGGACCCGGTAGGTCTCCTTGGCTGTCCGTGCGCTGACGATGTTGCTGTTGTCCCCCGAGGTGACGGCGACGAACGCGTCGGCGTGCTCGATTCCGGCCGCCTCGAGCACCGCGCGGCTGTAGGCGTTGCCTTCGTGGAACTGGCCCGGGAAGCCGGCCGGCAGCAGTCTGCGGGTCCTGGGCAGGCGGTCGATGAGCCGTACGTCGTGGCCTTCGGTGACGAGCTGGGCGGCAAGCGTGGCCCCCACCCGCCCGCACCCCACGATGATCACTCTCATCCCGGTTCTCCCTTCGACCTCGTCGGCCGGTGGCGGCGCAGCCACCACTTGCGGGTTTCCTCGGCGGCCAGCAGCAGTGCTCCGAATCCGGCGAGGACCGCCCAGTCGGCGGCGTCCAGCGGCGCGGTGTTGAAGACGGCCTGCAGCAGGGGCAGGTAACTGATGGCCGCCATCAGGGTGATGCCGAAACATCCGGCGGCCAGGAGCCACGGGTTGGACAGCAGCCCGATCCGGAACACGCTCTGCCGGTCGGTGCGTACCGCGAGCGCGTTGAAGAACTGGCTGACCACGATCCCGGCCTGGACCATGGTGATCGCCTCCCGGTAGACGGTGTCGCCCCTGGTGAAGTCGGAGTACGGGATTCCGGAGGCGTGGATGTGCCAGAAGAACACGGCGGTCACGCCGAGGGCCTGGATGCCGCCCAGGAACAGGATGCGTCCCATCACGGCGGTCGAGAAGAGCCGTTCGTGCCGGGAGCGCGGTGGGCGGTCCATGACGTCGGGTTCCGGTGGCTCGGCGCCGAGCGCCAGGGCGGGCAGGACGTCGGAGCCGAGGTCGATGGCGAGGATCTGTACAGCGGTGATCGGGACCAGCGGGAATCCCGCGAAGGTCGCGGCCAGGATCGGCACGAGCTCGGCGATGTTGTGGCTGAAGAGGTAGATCAGGAACTTGCGGATGTTCTGGTAGACCGACCGGCCGAGCCGCACGGCTGTGGTGATGGAGGCGAAGGAGTCGTCCAGCAGCACCATGACCGCGGCTTCCCGGGCGACGTCCGTGCCGGAGGCGCCCATCGCGACGCCGATGTCCGCGTGTTTGAGGGCCGGCGCGTCGTTGGCGCCGTCGCCGGTGACCGCGACGACCTCGCCGCGTCGCTGCAGGGCGGTGACCACGCGCATCTTGTGTTCGGGGCTGACCCGGCACAGCAGCAGCTCGCCCGAGTCGGCGAGGAGGCCGTCCAAGCCGTCGTCGTCGAGCGCGTCCAGCCGGCTGCCGGTCACGACAGCGGGCGCGGTCCGTCGCACGATCCCGACCCGGCGGGCGACGGCCTCTGCGGTCAGCGGGTGGTCGCCGGTGACCATGACGATGCGGATCCCGGCCCGTCGGCAGGCGCCTACGGCGTCGCTGACCTCCGGCCGTGGCGGGTCGAGCATGCCGACGAGGCCCAGAAACGTGAGCTCCGATTCGGCCTCGTCCTGGGCGGGGTGGGAGTCGGCCAGGGGCCGCGATGCCGCCGCCAGCACGCGTAGCCCCTGGGAGGCCAGTTGGTCGCCGGCAACGGTAACCGCCGAGCGGAGTTCGTCGGTCAGTGCCCGCCTCTCACCTCTCCAGTCGATCGCGGTACAGCGGGCGAGGAGCTCCTGCGGCGCGCCTTTGACGTACGCGTGGTACCCACGCCCGTCCGTTTCCGCGTGCACGGTGCTCATCAGCTTGCGGGCCGAGTCGAAGGGGTACTCCGCCACACGCGGCGCGGCGGTTTCCTCGGCGGACAGGTCCACGCCTGCCTTCGCCGCGGCGACCAGTAGCGCCCCCTCGGTGGTGTCGCCGAGCACCCGCCAGCCCTCGCGGTCCGACGGAGGGACGAGCCGGGCATTGCAGCACAACCCCGCGGCCCGGAGCAGTCCGCGCACCGGCCGCGGATCGGCCACCTCACCAACAGGCGCGTACCCCACCCCGGACACAGCGTGTGGCACACCACCCGCCCACACCTGGACGACGGTCATCTCGGCTCGGGTCAGCGTCCCGGTCTTGTCCGTGCACACGACCGTGGTGGGCCCCAGTGCCTCCACCGCCAGCAGTTGCTTCACCAGCGCGTGCCGACGGGCCATGCGCCGTACGCCGATCGCCAGCGACACCGACAGCGTCGCGGGCAGCCCTTCGGGGACGAGCGCGACCATCACCCCGAGGGCGAACACGAAGGTCTCGACGAACGGCTGCCCGGTGGGCACACGCACCGCGAACAGGACCGCCCCGATCGCCAGCGCCGCGCCCGCCACCCGGCGGGCCATCAAAGCGACCTCGCGCTGCAACGGGGACTTCTGCCGCGGCGCTGCTGCCGCGAGCCGGAAGATCCGCCCGAACTCTGTCGCCGCACCCGTGGCGAACACCACGGCCTTCGCGGAGCCCGCCACCACATCGGTGCCCATGAAGACGCAGTTGCGGGCCTGAAGCACCGGGCCGGCGGCCACCGGTTCACCGGTCCGCCCGACGGCGTCGCTCTCCCCCGTCAGGGCCGCGTTGTTCACCGAGACCTCATGCGCCTCGACCAGGCGACAGTCCGCCGACACCGCGTCCCCGGCCTCCAGGACGACGACGTCTCCGGGCACCAGGTCACGCGCGGGCAGTTCCTGCCGCTCCCCGTCGCGGAGCACCCGGCAGGTGTGCGGCACCATCGCCTGCAAAGATTCCGCAGTCCGCTCGGCCGAGTACTCCTGCCCGAAGCCGATGGCCGCATTCAGCACCACCACCCCCAAAATGGCCACGGCCAACTGCAAGGTGCCGACGTCACGGGGCTCCTGAAGGCCGTAGGCCAGGAACGTGATCGCCGACGCGACGAGCAGGACCACCGCGAAGAGGTCGGTGAACTGTGTGGCGAGGTCTCGCCACAGTCCCCTCCGCCCTGCGGACGGCAGCTCGTTGGGCCCGAACTGGTTCCGCCGCGCCGCCACTTCCGCCGCCGCGAGTCCCCGCGGCGAGGTGTTCAGCACGGCGAAGACATCCCCGGTCGGCAGAGTCTGCACCACGGGTCCGCATGTCCCACTCGGGGCCGCCGACCCGCGGCCCCCGTCACCGGGCGTCAGGACGGGAGTTCCGCTACTCATGGTCGGACGTCTCGGCAGGACGCGGTCACGGCGTGGCCACGCGCACCGCGGTGACCTTGTACTCGGGGCAGGACGTGACGGTGTCCGCATGGTCAGAGGTAAGGCGGTTCACCCCGCTCGTGGGGAAGTGGAAGGAGCAGAAGACCTGGCCGGGGGCTGTCTGTTCACTGACCCGGGCGATGAGCCGGGCCCGCCCGTGCCTGCTCTCCACCGTGACCTGCGCGCCGTTCCGCACGTGGTACCGGATGGCGTCGTCGGGGTGGAGGTCGAGGACGTCGACCGGGTCGAGTGCGAGGTTGCCACCGCGCCGGGTCATGCTCCCGGAGTTGTAGTGGGCCCAGCGCCGCCCGGTGACCATGACCAGCGGATAGTCGTCGTCGGGCCGTTCACCGGGTGGGAGATAGGGGGCGGCGGCCAGGTGGGCTCGCCCGTCCGGCGTGGCGAAACTCTCTGTATGCAGCTTGGCTTCTCCCTGGCGGTCGGGATCCGGGCAAGGCCATGGGATGGCGCCCTGCCGGTCCAGCCGGTCGTGGGAGAGTCCGGCGAAGGCGGGCGCGAGCCGTCCGCACTCGGCCAGGGCGCTGGCCGGAGTAGCACAGCCCAGGTCGGCTCCCATCGCCGCGGCGACGGCATGTACGGCGTCGAAGTCGCACCGTGCCTCGCCCGGCGGGGGAACAGCGGGGCGCACCCGCTGGAACCGGCGGTCGAAGTTGACGAACGTGCCGTCCTTCTCCAGCCAGGACGCGACCGGCAGCACGACGTCGGCGTGCCGGGCGGTCTCGGACAGGAACAGCTCGTTGCAGACCACGAGGGGGCACGCGTCGAGGGCCTGTGCCACCCGGTTCGCGTCGGGGTCGGTGGCACAGACGTCCTCGCCGATGACCCACAGCGCCCGCAGCTCCCTGGCCCGTGCGGCGGCGAACATGTCCGGGATCCGCAGGCCGGGCCGGGGCGGAACCCGTACGCCCCACACCGCCTCCGCCCGGGACCGCACGGCTGTGTCGGTCACCTTCCCGTAGCCGGGCAGGAAGTCGGGCAGCGCGCCCATGTCGGAGGCGCCCTGGACGTTGTTCTGGCCGCGCAGTGGGTTCACCCCGTACCCGCGGTCGGTGCCCACGGCACCTCGCAGGATCGCCAGGTTGGACAGCGACCGCACCCCGTCCGTGCCGTGCAGGTGCTCGGTGACGCCCAGGCCATAGACGATCGCGGGGCGTTCGGCCCGGCCGTAGAGCCGGGCGGCGGCGACCAGGTCCGCGGCGGGTACGCCGGTGATGTCCGCGACCCGATCGGGTGGGTAGTCGTCCAGCAGCTCGGTGAGTTCCGGCAGGCCGGTGGCCCGCTCGCGCAGGAACTCCTCGTCGGCCAGTCCCTCGGCGAGCAGGACGCGGGCGAGCCCGTGGAACAGCGCGACGTTGGTGCCGGGGCGGGGGCGCAGATGGACGTCGGCATGCAGGGCGAGGCCGACGGCGCGGGGGTCGGCGACGACGAGCTTGGCTCCCCGCAGCACCCGCTGGAGCAGGCGTGCCCCGACCACCGGGTGGGCTTCGACGGGGTTGGCCCCGACCACCAGCAGGCAGTCGGCCCGCTCGACATCGTCGAAGCTGTCGGTGCCGCCGGAGAATCCGAAGGAGGCGGTCAGGCCGGCCGCGGACGGCGAGTGGCAGAGGCGGGAGCAGTTGTCGACGTTGTTCGTGCCGATGACGACCCGCATGAACTTCTGGACGAGGTAGTTCTCCTCGTTGGTGGCGCGGGCCGAGGAGATCGCTGCCACGGAGTCCGGGCCGCCGGCGCCGACGGCCGCGTGCAGCCCCCGGGCGATATGGCCGAGCGCCTCGTCCCAGCCAACCGGCTCCAGGTGGCCGGCGCGCCGAAGCAACGGCCGGGTGAGCCGTTCGGGAGAGGTGAGATATCCGTGGGCGAAGCGCCCCTTGACGCATGCGTGCCCCTGGTTGACCGGGCCGTCCCGGGCGGGCAGAACCGCCGCGACCTCGCCGTCGCGGGCGGCGACCTCCAGTGCACAGCCGACGCCGCAGTAGCCGCAGGTGGTAGGCGTCCGAGCCGTCGCCGTGGGGGCACCTCCCAGCGGTAGCTGGGGGAGGATCCCGGAAGTGAGCCCGCGTGCCGGACCGGGCTCGGTGATCGCCCCGGTCGGGCAGGTGTCGACGCAGCCACCGCATGCCACGCAGTCCGACTCCACCCAGGCCCCGCCGGTGCCGGGAGCGACCACGGTATCGGCGCCCCTGCCGACCAGGGTGAGGGCGAAGGTGCCCTGCACCTCCGCACACATGCGCACGCACCGGCCGCAGGCGATGCACAGGTCCCGGTCGAGGTGGACGTACGGGTGGGAGTCGTCCCCGCCCCGGCCCCCGGCACCCTGCGCTGCCTCGGGGCCGATACCCAGAGACCGGCAGAGGTGCGCCAGTTCGCTCGGATTGTCATCGGCCAGTGCACGGGACGGCAGAGCGGAGGCGATGACCGCCACCGCGTCCCGGCGCAACTGCCGGAGATCGTCGGTGGCGGTTTCGACGCGGACACCGGATGCGGCCGGGGTGACACAGGCCGCCACGGTCCTCCCGTCGGCCCGTACCAGGCAGGTGCGGCAGGATCCGGCGGGGCTGAGCCGGTCGTCGGAGCAGAGCGTGGGCAGTTCGGCCCCGGCCGCGCGCACCGCGGCGAGCAGCGAAGCTCCCTCGGGCACATGGACGCCCGTGCCGTCGACCTCGATCTCGCATCCGATCATGAACGCCATCCCGGCAGGCGGTCCCCGTAGGCACGGGCGAGGCTGTACACGGCAGGTGGGATCCGTCTCCCGAAGGCACACAGGCTGGCCTCGGCCAGAACGCGCGACAGCCGCTCCCACGCTTCTCCCGGCGGGGTACCCATGGCAGCCAGCTCCAGGCCCCGGTACGAGCCCACTCGGCAGGGCGAGCACGCGCCGCAGCTTTCGGCGGCGGCGAACTGCCAGATGTGCCGCATGACATCCTCCGGAGCCACGCGCTGGTCGAACGCGACGAGGCCGGCGTGTCCGAGCGCAGCGCCCCGGGCATCGAGGTCGGCAGCGGTCAGCGGCACATCCAGTGCGTCGGAGGCGAGGAAACCGCCCAAGGGCCCGCCGACCTGGAGTACGGCCAACTCGGCGCCATCCTTCAAGCCACCACCCAGATCGGTGACGATCCGCTCCAGCGGGGTGCCGAGCTCGACTTCGTACGCGCCGGGCCGGGCGAACCGCTCCGACAGGCAGACCAGCTTCGTCCCGGTCTCGTCGAGCGCCCCGCGCCGGGCGTACGCTTCACCGCCCCGGCAGACGATCCACGGGACGGCCGCCAGGGTCTCGACGTTGTGCACCACGGTCGGCGCGTTCCACAGCCCGCGCTCGGTCGGGTAGGGCGGGCGCGGCCGGGCGCAGCCCCGGTCCCCCTCCAGGCTCGCGATCAGCGCGGTCTCCTCCCCTGCGACATACGACCCGGCGCCCTCCACCACCTGGACGTCCACAGCCGTAGCCGTGCCGTGGACGGCCGAGCCGAAGTGCCCGTCGGCATACGCCTGACCGACCGCCGACCGCATCCGCGCCAGCGCACGCGGATACTCCGAGCGGACCAGCACCACACCCCGGCGAGCCCCGCACGCGAAGCAGGCCAGCGCCAGGCCCTCCAACACCCGCGCCGGATCCGCCTCCATCAGCAGCCGATCGGCGTACGAGCCGGGGTCCCCCTCGTCCCCGTTGACCACCACCACGGTGCCGGGCGCCCGGCCGACCGCCTCCCATTTCGCGGCCACTCGGAAGCCCGCGCCGCCCCGCCCCCGCAGCCCGGAGGCGGCCACTTCCCGCTGGACCTCGTCGGGAGTGCCGGCCGCCACCACCCGAGGCCATACCTGCCACGCGGGCTCACCCGCGACCACACCGCCAAGTAGAACGGGGTCGCCGGTGTCGTCGGCCGCCGGGATCTCCGGCGCCTGCGGGAGCTCGCGCCCCGCGAGCTGTCCAGCCAGCGTCGGGCCGGTGCAGGGCGTTTCACCGTCGAGCGCCGCGGGGCCCGCGTAGCAGTACCCCAGACAGCGCACGGCCTGCATAGACGTCGCTCCGTCCGGTGAGGCCGTGCCCGCGGTGATGCCCAGCTCGTGCTCCACCTCGGTGAGATGGCGTCCGGCCTGGGCGGCGAAGCATGCTGTCGCCGCGCAAACCCGGACGTGACGGCGGCCATGCGGGGTAGCGAGGTCCGCGTAGTAGCTGGCCGGTCCGAGCGCGGCGGCAGCAGGCAGGCCCAGACCGGCGGCGACAGCCGGAGCCCAGACCTCGGGGGTGTCCGCCGTTCCCGCCCTGGCCTCGGCCAGAGCCTCGATCAGCCGGTCTCCCGGTCGCCCACGCCGGTCGGCCAGCGCCCGAAACGCGTCGCAACGGTCCGCAGGACCCACGGGAACCATGACCTCATCGTGGAGGCGGCCACACGAGGCCGCAATTCCGGCACCGGCGTGTGCGTGCGACCGTGGCAGCGGGGCGAACTGGGCCTGGACGGAACGTCTCGACGGGCTGTCAGCGCCCCGGATACGGCTCAGGACCCCAGCACCACCCGCCCAGCGCGAGGGATGTTCGATATCCGCTCGTGCTATGAGCTTGGGTCTTCCCAGCCGCGACGTGGCCCCCGCGACGGGACGCTGACAGAGCGGGACCGGTACACGATGTAGGGCCGGAACAGGTAGCCGACAGGCGCGGTGAAGGCATGGACGAGCCGGGGGAACGGCCAAATGGCAAAGAGCAGATGACACCAGAACGGGGCCTCTTCTGGCACCCAGCGCCCGGCACGGATCCGGCAGCGGACAACATCTGGGTGCACTACGGCTTCACCGGCACTGGCATGTGGATCTCACCGGCGAAAGGCCGCTGGGCGGTCCTGCTCACCAACAAGCTCTACTACACCCGCGACCGGGAGCCCTTGACCGCAGTCCGCAACGCGTTCCGCACCGCCGCAGTCCTGTAGCAGCAGGCCATTCATAGGCGCCGGCGACGGCTACGCCCCGATCATCTGCGGGTACGTCCGCTTCCACCTGCGCAGATGCTTCGTGCCGCCGCTGGTAGCCGGGCGGGCAAGAGCACCTCCTGGTGACGGGGTGCCCGAGTAGCCCGTCAGCGGGGCCGAACGGCCCCTGGTACCTGGTCCTGGTCCGCATAGACGGTGAAAGAAGGACAGAGCCTCCTGGGGAGGTGAGCACGGTGATGTACTGGGACGGTGGCGGCTGGGCCTGGATGGCTTTCATGCCCCTGCTGTGGATCGCGCTGATCGGCCTCGTCGTGTGGGCGGTGATCCGTCTGACGCACGGCGCGTCCGACGGCGGCCCCTCAGGCGGTTCCCGTGGCTGGCAGGATCGCGAGCACCGCGAGACGCCCGAGGAGATCCTCGACCGCCGCTTCGCTTCCGGCGAGATCGACGCGGACGCCTACAACGAGGCACGTAAACACCTCGCCGCCCACCGCCCGGGGGCCCGGTGACCAGGCCGCAGGGCCGCTGGTTGCCGCTGGCCGTGCTGGTCGCCGCGGTGGCCGCGCTGATCGCTTCCCTCGTGTGGGTCGCGGGCAGCGGCTCCTTGTCGTGGCAGCCGGGCCCCGGACGGACGACGGGCGTGGTCTCCCGCGAAGGTCCGGTGCGCAACCTGGCCGAGGCCGACCGCGCCGCCGGGCACTTCGCCGACCGGTGGGGGCTGCACGTCGGCGAGGTCATGCGGTTCAGCAACGGCTACTACGCCGAGCTCCTCGACGCTCGAGGCAAGGGCGCCACAGAGGTGCTCATCGACCCGGGCAGTGGCCTGGTCCAGGTGGAGTTCGGTCCGGCCATGATGTGGAACACCACCTACGGCATGATGCCCGTCGGCACTCCGCCCGGTACGGCGACCGTTGGCCCCGACCGAGCGGTACGGATCGCCAACCGGTGGCTGAGCGAACACCGCCCCGGGCTGCACGCCGCCGAACCCGATCGGTTCCCCGGCTACTACACCCTGCACACCCTGCGCGACGACCACATCGTCGGCATGCTCTCGGTCAGCGCGAGCACCGGCGACGTCTGGTACCACACCTGGCACGGACGCTTCCTCCAGATGCGCGAACCCTCCGGCAGCCAGTAACCCCACTCGACCAGCCGCGGGAGGCCCCGTGAGCCGCAACGTCCTGTTCATCCTCAACGACCCTCCGTACGGAACCGAGCGTTCCTGGAATGGGCTGCGACTGGCGGGTGCCCTCGCCCGCCGCGAGGACTGCGAGGTGCGCGTCTTCCTGCTCGGCGACGCGGTCGGCTGCGCGGTGGCGGGCCAGAAAGTGCCCGACGGCTACTACCACCTGGACCGGATGATCGAGTCCGCCGCCCGCCACGGCGCCGAAGTGGGCTGCTGCGGCACCTGCCTGGACGCCCGCGCCCTCACCGCCGAGGCCCTGGTGAAAGGCGCCGACCGCGCCACACTCGACGATCTCGCCAGCTGGACGGCGTGGGCCGATCAGGTCATCACCTTCTGACACCACTGGCACAGGGAGGCCCGAGCAACCCATCGGTGATGTCACCACCGTTCCGCTCAGCGGCGGCAAGTTCCTGCCCACGGCAGGCGTGTTCGCCAAGGCCCAGGCCCAGGTCGTGACGCGCAACATCGCCGCCGGCCTCGCCGACCGCGGACGGGGCTACGTCTGCGGCTCCTCCCGCACACGCGGGAGGCAAGGGTGAGGCGGCGCTCCCGGCTGAGGATTGCCGTCGCCGGACCGCAGCCTGGCGCCCGGGACTCGTACAGCCGCGGCCGACGACGACTCCCCCGACCCTCGCACCATGGGCATGCGCGATGCCACGGGCCACGCCGATGCGCAGTGCCCCGCGCTGTGAGAGGCGTAGGGGCAGGTCCGGCCCGAGTATGGCCCCGGCGCCGGGCGCGGGGCGTGGGCTCGGAGATTCCCCGCGAGATGCCCCGCAGGCGCACATGCCGGACGGTAGAAGGAGAGGAAGGGAGCGCCCTATGAGCCGCCGGGATGGGCACGGGCCGAGCCGCCAGGATGGGCACGGACCGTGGCGTCACTACATGCACCCCTGCCCGCAGCCCCCGAACTACTCCCCCGCCGCCGGAGCACTGCGGCGCCCCACCCGAGAGCCCTCGCCCACACCACCGGACAGCCGGCGTGGAGGAGCTGGGGACTACCCGCAGCTGGAAGAGGAGATCGCCAGGGTCCGCCGCGGCCTGGACGAGCTTCGCCGATCCGGCAGCACCGAACACTGACGTCCCGCACCCCGGGAGAGACGATGACGGATCCGATCGTGGTCGGAGTCGACGGCTCCGGGCGCAGTCTGCGCGCACTGGTATGGGCCGCCCACGAGGCGGTGCTGCACCGCTGCGCCCTGCGCATCATCCATGTCCTGCCCCGTGAACACGTACACGAAAGCACCCCGGGAGATCGCGTACGGGAGGCGAGCCGCCGCGATCAGGGTGTTGTGGCGGAGGCCACCGCGATCGTCCGAGAAGCACATCCGGATCTGGAGGTGATGACCGCCCTGCCTACCGGTAGCCCCGCCGCAGTTCTCCTGGCCGAGTCCGAGCATGCTCACACGGTGGTACTCGGCGCGAAGGGCCTGGGCGGCTTCGCAAGCCTGCTGCTCGGCTCGGTCGCCTTGCAAGTCGTCGGGCACGCGGCGAGCCCCGTGGTCGTGGTCAACCACCTCACCACCGGCCACCATCGCATCGTTGTCGGCGCCGACGGTTCAGCGCATTCCCAGGCCGCCTTGGTGTACGCCTTCCAGCAGGCATCGCTGCGCGGTGCCCGACTGCAGGCCGTGCACGCCTGGAGCTATCCAGGACCTGAGGCAGCGGTCAGCCCGGTCCAGGACGCCGCGGCCGAGGAGCACCGGCAATCCCTGGAGGAGTGGCTGAGGCCGCTGCGCGAGGCACACCCCGACGTCGAGGTGGTGGAGGAGCTGGCTCATGAAGCCCCCATCCCCGCGCTGGCCCGTGCCTCGGACCGGGCCGACCTCATGGTTGTCGGCTCCCGCGGACGCGGTGGCTTCCGCGGCCTGGCCCTCGGCTCCGTCAGCCAGGCCCTGCTCCAGTTCTCCCAGTGCCCCCTCGCGGTCATCCGCCCGCGCCTCCAGCTCACCCCGGACTGACCGCCCGTGCCCTGTGAGAGGGGCCGCTCTCCTCACGGCGAGCTCCCGTGACATGCCGTCCCGCACCGAGGCCGGGCAGAGTTGCGCCGCGCCGGTTGCGCATCGCCGGCCGGCCCCCTTGCGCACCGATCCGAGGCCCGACGGCGCGCACCTGGGATCGGTGCGACACTGGCCGGGTAGGTGGCCGGCCTGCTCATCGGGAGGTTGCCGTGAGCGACTTTGAACGCCATGCCGCTGCGAAGGAAGCCCGCCGTGCCATGCCGGCCCGGCCCTGGACACCGAACGAAGAGCGCCGCCAGGAGATGCTGCGGCGCTATCTCGGAGCTGTGGCCCACGCCGCGTCGTCGAAGACTCCCGAACGGGCCGCAGAGCCGGGTGCGAACGCGCCGGCCGAGGCCGCGCCGGAAGCGACCACGCCGCCCCACCCGGAACAGCAGGCTCCTGCTCCCGCACTCGTCCCCCCACGAGTACGCGACGTCATGAGCGTGCCGGCCGTCTCCGTACCGGGCGACATGCCGTACCTCGACGTCGCCCACACGCTCGCCCGCGAACACCTGAGCGCCGTTCCCGTGGTCGATGTCGAGGACCATGTGCTCGGCGTGGTGTCCGAGTCCGACCTGCTGGCGAAGGCCGCTGTCATGGCCGCCCCGCACCCTCCCGGTCCCCTCGGCAGGCTCCGGGAACACCACCTCTACGAGAAGAGCCGGGGGGAGACCGCAGCCACCCTCATGACCTATCCCGCGGTCACGGTCCGTCCCGGGGATCTGGTGGCCGACGCCGCCTGGACCTCAGCGCGCTCCCGCCTCAAGCGGTTGCCCGTCACCGATCATCGCGGCCGACTGGTCGGTGTCGTGAGCCGGATCGACCTGCTCCGGGCTCTCGTCCGCAACGACGCCGACATCCGCGAGGAGATCACGTCCCGGATCATCCGGCAGGAATTCCTCCTCGAACCCGGCGCCTTCGAGGTGACGGTCGAGAACGGCCTGGTGACCGTGAGAGGTGAGCTGGACAGCAAGCTCGTACCGAAGCTGCTGGAATCGATCCGCGGGATCGAGGACGTGGTGGATGTGGTCGATTACCTCAGGACGACGTGACTCCTGAGGATGCGGCTCCCGAGAGGGAGATGTTTCATCGGCTCGCGTCTCCGGTGCCGTCCGCTCCGCGCTGTTCCTGCTCCCCCAGGTCGTGCTCGGCGGCGGCGACGTTGTCCTTCACGAGCAGGAAACTGTCGGGGGTGACGGAGATCGAGTCGATGCCGGCGCCTACCAGGAGGCGGGCGAAGTCCGGGTCGTCGCTAGGGCGTTGGCCGCACAGGCCGACCTTGCGGCCTTTACGGTGGGCCGCGTCGATCAGGGTCTGGATGCTTTCGGTGACGGCGGGATCCCGCTCGTTGAAGAGCTCCGACAGCCGTTCGGAGTCGCGGTCGACGCCGAGGGTGAGCTGGGTGAGGTCGTTGCTGCCGATGGAGAAGCCATCGAAGCGGTCGGCGAACCGTCCGGCCAGGATGATGTTGGACGGGATCTCCGCCATCACGTAGGTCTCCAGGCCGTCTCGGCCGCGGACCAGGTCGTGTTCAGCCATGGTCGCAAGGACACGGTCGGCCTCCTCAAGGGTGCGGCAGAACGGGATCATGACGATGGTGTTGGTCAGCCCCATGGCGTTCCTGACCCGGTGGATGGCGCGGCATTCAAGGCCGAAACCTGCCCGGTAGCCCTCGCTGTAGTAGCGGCTCGCGCCCCGCCAGCCCAGCATCGGATTCTCTTCCGGCGGCTCGAAAGCCCGCCCGCCGACGAGTTTGGCGTACTCGTTGGTCTTGAAGTCGCTCATCCTGACGATGACCGGCTTCGGCCACCAGGCCGCGGCGATGCGTGCGATGCCGTACGCAAGGCGGTCGACGAAGAATTCAGCTTTGTCGTCATAGCCACGGGTGAGTCCGGCGATCCGTTGGCGGGCAGCCTCGTCGTCCAGGTCGTCGTAGCGGACGAGGGCCATGGGGTGGATCTTGATGTGGTTGTTGACGATGAACTCCATCCGGGCCAGGCCCACCCCGTCGGCTGGCAGCCGCCACCACCGGAAGGCCGCCGACGGGTTGGCGATGTTGAGCATCACCTTGGTCGTAGTGGCAGGGACCCGCGCCAGATCGATGTCGTGCGCGTCGTAATCGAGGACGCCGTCATAGACCTGGCCCTCCTCGCCCTCGGCGCAGCAGACGGTGATCTGCCGGCCGTCGGTGAGTGCGGTGGTGGCGTTTCCGGTGCCGACGACGGCGGCGACCCCCAGTTCGCGGCTGACGATGGCGGCGTGCGAGGTGCGCCCGCCGTGATCGGTGACGATGGCGGCCGCCCGTTTCATGATCGGTTCCCAGTCCGGGTCGGTTACGCCGGTCACGAGCACAGCACCGGCCTCGAACCTGCCGATCTCCTCCGCACTGCGGAGGTTGCAGACCTTCCCGGCGGCGATGGCGTCGCCGATCGCCAGTCCGCTGACCAGTCGCGTGCCCCGTTCCTTGAGCCGGTACGAGCGCAACGTGGCGGCCTGTTTGCGGGCCTGGACCGTCTCCGGCCGGGCCTGGACGATGTGGAGATCGCCGCTGTGGCCGTCCTTGGCCCACTCGATGTCCATCGGGCGGCCGTAGTGCTCCTCGATGACCACGGCCCACCGGGCCAACTGCACGATGTCGCGGTCGTCGAGAACGTAGGCCGCCCGTTCCTCGTCACTGGTGTCCACGGTGACCGTGGGCTCGCTCCCGGGCCGACCGTAGACGACCTTGCTCTGCTTCCCGCCGGCCGTCTTCGAGATCACCGGGGTGAGCTCCGCCTGCTGGAGCAGGGGCTTGAAGACCTGGTACTCATCGGGGTCCACGGCGCCGGAGACGACCGACTCGCCCAGGCCCCATGCCGCGTTGATCAGCACCACACGGGGAAAGCCGCTGTCGGTGTCGAGCGAGAACATCACGCCTGCCCCGGCCTTGTCGGAGCGGACCATCTGCTGCACTCCGATCGACAACGCCACCTTGAGGTGGTCGAAGCCATGGTGCTCGCGGTAGCTGATCGCCCGGTCAGTGAAGAGCGACGCATAGCAGCGCTTGCAGGCATCCAGCAGCGCCGCCTCCCCTGTGATGTTCAAGAACGTCTCCTGCTGGCCGGCGAAGCTCGCCTCCGGCAGGTCCTCGGCCGTGGCACTGGAGCGCACCGCCACATCCGGGTCCTCCCTGTGCACGGCGGCGCCCAGCTTCCGGTAGGCGTCCCGGACGGCTTCGGTTAGTGGCGGCGGAAGCTCGGAGTCACGGAACATCCGCCGGATCTCCTTGCCCACCTCCGCGAGATCGGCGCCCTCGTGCAAGGCGTCGATCTGTTCGCGGATGCGGGAGTGCAGACCGGCTGACTCCAGCAGCTCCCGATAGGCATGCGCGGTGGTGGCGAATCCGCCAGGAACCCGGACACCCTGCGACGCGAGGCTGCGGATCATCTCCCCGAGCGAGGCGTTCTTGCCGCCGACCACGGCCGTGTCGCCCACCGTGATGTCCTCGAACCACCGCACCAGGTCGCCCTTGCTGTTCTCAGGAGCCATGCTCTCTTCCTTACCGTTGCGCCGGGCCGGTGTCGGCGGGTTCGGGGAGGCACACGGTGTTCGTCTTGCCCCCAGCCGCGGCCCACCGACTGGCGCGGAAGGGAGGACCATTTGATCCCGCACCGGCAGAGCGGGCCGCTCACCCGATCCCTCACGGTGGTCAGGTAGTGATCTCGATATGACGGGGCTTGGCCGCCTGGGCCTTGGGGATGGTCACGGTCAGGATCCCGTCGGTCAGCGACGCGCTGACCTCCTCGGACTTCACCTCGGTAGGCAGCAGCGCCCGGTACTCGAAACGGCCGGTGCGGCGCGTGGCGCGGCGCAGCACGCCTTCGCCTTCGCGTTCCTTCAGCTCACCGGTGATGCAGACCTCCTGCCGGCTGACCTCTACGTCGATGTCTTCGCGCTTGAGGCCGGGCAGTTCGCACTCGACCGTGTACGCCTCGTCGGTCTCTCGCAGGTCCGCCAGCGGTGCCCAGGTCATGGTCTCCATCCACGGCGGTGCTGAAGTCTCCAGGAAGCGGTGCATCCGCTCGAAGAACTCATCGAGTTCCGCCGTCAGTGGCTCCCGCCAGGGGAACGCCCGCTCCAGCGGGTGGCCGGGCCGGTGTCGTGCAGGAAGAGTCATCGCAGTCCACCTCCAGAGAGGAAGAGGTCGGGGGTGTTGACCCTCCTTCCATGCTGCGCGGTGGCAGCCCGCAGGTCGAACCGGGGCGGGAGCCTCCATCAGGTCACCCGGCTGGGTGCACCGGGCTGGTCTGATCGGGTTGCCCGCCCTTACATGGACGTGCGGGCGGGCTGCCCCCGCCACCGCACACGCACGGGCAATGGAGGGCACGCCGATGTACGAGATGCGCGCTGAGCCCACAACGGCCGAAAGAGCCATACTCGTATGGCACGTCATCGCCAAGAACGACGCTGGGAGCACCCTGTGCGGGCGCCACCTGGGCACCGCTGCACGTGCTGTGTCGGCCGGTCCGGAGGCGGTCACGGAACGCTACTGCTCGCTCTGCATGACCGGCGTCAGCGAAGCAGCACAGTGACGCCTCCAGTCCACCAGCGAAGTGTCACTCCCCTCGTCCCAGTAGAGCCCGAAGGTGTCGGCTGATGCCGCACGCGTTGCGGTTCCGCTTCTCGTCCGGCTGGGTCAGGGCGCTCTCCGGAATGGACGCGGCGGCGACGTGAGCAGGCACCGTGACCCCACGCCGAGACACCCCTTGCTGATGGCGTCATGCTGGGGACGGGAGGGGTGGGTGAGGCATGCGGGAGCGGCCGGGAGGTGATGATGGCTTCAGCGGAAACGCGTCGGCCGATCGTGGCCGGTGTCCCCCCGGAACCCTCCAGGCGGATGGCTGTTGCCTGGGCAGTGGACGAAGCGGCCCGCCGCCATGTCCCCTTGCGTCTGGTCCATGCCGCAGGGGCGCCCACCGTCTACCGGCAGACGGCGGTGCGGCCGTCCTGGGAGGAGTGGAGCCAGGCGCTGCACGAGGCCGGTGAGCGCGTGCTCGAAGAGGCAGTGGCTTTTGCCCATGCCCGGCAGCCGCGGGTGGAGGTTTCCGGAGTGCTGGCCGAGGGGAGTCCGGCGTGGGTGCTGCGGGAGGAGGCAGCTGAGGCCGCGGTGGTGGTACTGGGTTCGTACCACCTGAGCAGGGTCAAGGAGGTGTTCAGCTCGGTCGCCGTCGCGCTGCCGGTGATGGCACACGCCCGGTGCCCGGTGGTCGTGGTGCCCGAAGCTGAGCATGTCACCCAGCAGCCGCCCTATGTCGTCGTCGGGGTCGACGGCAGTCCGCATTCAGCGGCCGCCGTCGACTTCGCCTTCCGGGAGGCTGCCCTGCGGGGTGCTGTCCTGCGGGCTCTGTACGTGCGGCAGCCGCACCGGTTCGGTGTGCTGGACGAGGCGGCTATGGAGCAGGCATGCCGCAGCCTGCTGGCCGAGACCGTGGTCGGCCGCACCGCGGCGTATCCCGAGGTGGAGCTGCACCACGAGGTGGTCACCGGCCACCCCGTGGAAGAGCTCACCAAGGCGTCCGCCCACGCGCTGGCCCTGGTGGTGGGAACCCGGGGGCACGGAGGCTTCACGGGCATGCTGCTCGGCTCCGTAAGCCAGGGGGTACTCCACTACGCGCGCTGTCCCGTCATCGCCGTCCCCTGTTCCCCGAGCCCCGGTACCTGAGCGCAGGCACGAGCCCGCCGTGCCTGCGCTGATCGACGAAAGGGAAGGCATGGCCGAGCCGTTCGATTTCGATCCGTCAGCCGTCGACTTCGACGCCTTCTACCAGGGGCGCTCCCCGGCCCCTGGCATTCCGGCATTCGGCACGGTGCCGTGGGACCTCGGCGAGGCTCTGCCCTTCGTAGCCGAACTGGAGCAGGAGGGGCGCTTCGCCGGGGATGTTCTGGACATCGGCTGCGGGCTGGGCGACAACGCGATGTTCCTCGCGGGCAAGGGGTACCGGGTCACCGGCGTCGACGTGGCACCAGCCGCGATAGAGGAGGCCGCACGACGTGCGAGGGTCCGGGGCATCGCGGTCGACTTCGCGGTGGGAGACGCGCTGGACCTGCACACGACGCTCAGATCGACCGACTGGTCGATCACCGAACTTCGCACCAGGACGGGCACGGGTGCCCGCTGCGGGCGACGACGAGGGCGTGTTCGCCCGCAGCGTGTTCCCCGTCGGCGAGGACGGCCAATTGCGTTTCTCCGCCTGGGTGGCGCTCGCTTCCCGTCTCTGACGTCCACAACACCAGGGTTCGCGCTCACGTACGTACGGGACCGTCGCGGAGCGGCTGCGTGTGCCGCCTTAGCGGGGAGGGAATGATCCCGGTTCCTTGCGAGACACGTCGACCACGTCCGCCAGCGCCCCCAACTGCACGGACAGGTACGAGAAGAGGTCGTCGAAGGAGACCATGCCCACCAGTCGTTTGTGGTCCACGACAGGCAGGTGGCGGATCTTGATCGATTGCATGGCGTGCAGTGCGACGGTGACAGGTGTGTTGGCGTCAACGGTCACCGGGTCGACGGACATCACCGTCTCGACCTTCAGCTGAGGCGACAACCCGTGGGCCATCGGCCGGACGACCAGATCCCGGTTGGTGACCACGCCGATCACTTCCTCGCCGTGCACCACGGGCAGTGCGCCCACTCCCGCATCGGCCATGTGACGAGCCGCTGCCTCCAAGGAGGCATCGGGCAGCACGCTGACCGGCGGTGAACTCATGGCGTACTTGACCTCCATGGCCCTCCCTGTCCCTTCCCTGAGCGGCTCCTCCGCCCATGTCCCTGACCGAGCAGACACCTACCACTGTGGGAGATCGGGATCCGGCCTGCCAGCCGAACGGCCCACGCCCCGCCCCTGCCAGCACCTCTGCCAGGGAATCCGCACGGTGATGCCGGTTGCGGGAACCGGTCGGCCCCGGCGGCAGGACCGGAAGGCCCAAGCGTAGGCGGCCTGGCCGAGCGACCGTGGAGCAAACGCCGTAAGGAGGTGGGCGCCATGGCGAACCTCGGCGTCGCGATTGTGCGCCAGTACGAACGCGGAGTCGTGTTCCGCTTCGGAAAGCTGCGCAACGTCCGTGAACCAGGGATCCGCTTCATGATCCCCGTGGTGGACCGGATGTGGAAGGTCACGCTGCGGACAGTGACCATGCCGATCCCTTCCCAGCAGGTCATCACCCGGGACAACGTTTCCATCGGCGTTGCAGCCGTCGCCTACTTCCGGCGCGTCGACCCGGTGAAGTCCATCGTGGAGATCGAGGACGTGTCGGCCGCGATCGGCCAGATCGCCCAGACCACGGTACGCAACGTCGTGGGCCGCTCCCTGCTGGATCAAGTCCTCACCGACACCGAAACGCTGAACATCCGGATCAAGGACATCCTCGACGGACTGACCCAGCGGTGGGGCGTGTACGTGTTGCTGGTGGAGCTGAAGGACATCGAACTGCCGCCCACCATGCAGCGCGCCATGGCACGCCAGGCCGAGGCCGAGCGCGAGAAGCGTGCCAAGATCATCGCTGCCGAGGGAGAAGCCCTCAGCGCCGACCGCCTCGCCGAGGCCGCCGACGTCATCAGCGCCCACCCCGTGGCCCTGCAACTGCGAAACCTGCAGATCCTCTCCGAGATTGCCGCGGAGAAGAACTCCACCATCGTCTTCCCTGCCCAGTTCCTGGAGAGCACCCGCGCCCTGAGCCGATTCGTCGAAGACGAAACCAGGCACACCACCGCACCACTGCCGACGTTCGACCCGCCAAGAGAGCCCGCGGGCAGCGGCAGGTCCGCGTAGCGTCATGAGCGTGCTACGTGTCACCGACGGCCGGACCCACCACCTGGTGGAGCTTCCCGCCCTGCGCCGGGGGGTGCTGCGGATGTGCGTCCACCTGTCGTGTCCGGGCCTGGCCATCGGCGCCGCCGACCTGCGCGCGCTGCTCGTCGGCGACGTGCTGTTCCGTGCCGCCGAGACGGCCGGGGTTCAGGCGCGCCACACCCTTAACCTGCCGCATCTGCCGCCCGAGCAGGTCAAAGCACTCGACCGCGCCACGGCCGCGCTGGGCATCAACCCACCTGCCGCCGACGGCATGGCAGCCGCCGACGTGCACGTTTCCGGAACACAACGGTCGGACACCGAGCACGGCGTGTGGATCGAGGTCGGGCCCGTGCGACAGCGCCTCATGGCGGTCCCAGGGCTCCATGAAGGAGCGGTGGCAGATCCACTGGCCCTCCGGCTGGCACTGCTGAGCCATCCCCACCGTGAGCCCATCCCTCTCACCTCCCGCATGCTGACCGACGCCGAGCAGACGCTCACCCTCTGGCGTGACCGCGTGGCCGACTGGGCACGGTCGCCGTCCAGGCCGATCCCCGACGACATCCGCTGCCAAGCCCGCACCGCGCTCGCCGACGGCCTCAGCACTCCCCGCGTCCTGGCCGTGCTGCGCCACGTCGCAGCCAGGCGAGAGATCCCAGACGGCGCCAAGTTCGAGGTCTTCGCCTACCTGGACCGCGTCCTCGGCCTGGACCTCGTCCGCGACGTCGGTCGCACCTAGCGTCGGGGCCCGACTGCAGTCGACTGGCGAACCGGAGGGCTGGCCGCCCACGCGAGGGCGGCATCGAGTTCGTCGTAGGCGAACCGCCGCACTTCGGCCCGAACGAAGTGATTCGCAAGCTGGGGCATCACGGCGGCGACCTTGCTGTCAGCGGCCAGTGCGATCTTCCGGACCTTGCGGTGGTGGTCGCGAAGGAACCGCACATGACGGATCAGGCCGCCGATGTTCTCCCAGCCGGGGAACTCGCGCGCATGGATCACGACGCCGGCCAATGCGGCGTGTGTCCCGAGCCAGCTGTCCACGGTCAATGCGAGGGCGTCGAAGTCCTGTGCGCGCAGGGGTTGTTCGACCTCGACCACGAGGACTTCGGAATCGGTCAGCCGGTGGGAAATACCGGGGCCCTCGGGAAGCGACGCCAGCCAGCGAAGGGCCTCGTCGCGCTCCTGGCTTCCGAAGACGCGCACCGGACAGGACATCAGAAAGCTCGTCAACCGGGTCGACTCACGGATCCAGCGCACGTCACTGACGACCGCACACCCCTCGAACAGTCTCATGGCACCCATGCCGACCTTGAGATCCTCCCAGGCAGCTGCGGGGGTGAAGGACGTGAACTCGGGGCCGATCTCGCACAGGATGCGAATGCGGCGGCCTTCCCTTCGAGCGTCCTCGATGAGTGGCTCGACCACCGCCTGGTAGTCGCTCTTCGACACGGTCCCGATCGCCTTTACCGCGGTGACGCCGGCGGGTGCGTCCGTGGCTCTCTCCAGCATGCCGTTCCCCTCTCCGTGCACAGTCGGTGTGTGGCCCGAGCGGAGGCCGGCGCACAGCCCAGCGCGACTCAGGTTCAATTTTTACAGCTATTTCCTTTTCGGGTGCGATTGGCCCCATGAGGCGCTACATGAGGCACTACGCAAATCTCCGGTCACCGCCACGTGCCGCCGGAGTGGCGTCCCGATCGGGCGGAGCCGACAGGTCCTACCCGTGCGACGACGAAGGGTGATCGGACGTCTCGGGCTGATCGGCGTGGAACGTTACGCCGATCCAGCAGGCCCAGCCGATCGGCTGCAGTGCCCAGTAGCTGATGGCCCGGTACAGCAGAGTCGCGCCGATCGCCGAGCCGGGCGTCAGGCCGTACAGCACGAGCAGCACGGACAGGCTCGCCTCGACCACGCCCAGGCTGCCGGGCGTCAGGCGCAGGCTGCCGGGGATCTGAGTGAGCCCGTAGGCGAGCAGCAGTCCGTGCCAGGGCACGCCGATGCCCAGTGCCCACAGGCAGGCGGCCAGACACGCCGCGTCAAAAGTCCAGTTCAGCAGCGCGAGCACGGCCGGGCGCAGCCACGTCCGGAAACCAGGCCGCAGGCTCCGGATCTGCACCACCACCTGCGCCAGTGCCTGTTGGGCCCTGTGCGCGCGTGCGGACCGCTGCCCCATCCGGTCCCAGCGCCGTCGCACCGTTGCGCGAAAGCCTGCGGAACGGGACAGGCCGAGGATCGCCAGGCCGGACAGCAGCGCCAGCCCCAGGAGGCCGGCAGCCGGGCGAAGAACGGCGGCGGCCCCGGTTGCACCAACGGTGAACAAGCCGACCACGATCAGGACGGCCAGACCAAGCACCGCAAGCACCCCGGCGGAGACCAGTACGGCGGCCGCCAGGGCCGGTTCGACCCTCCGGCGGCTCAGCTGCCGAAACATCCAGGCGCTGGCAAGGGCCGCCCCACCGGGCAGCGCTCCCGCCACGGCGTTGGCCGCTACGGCGATCGCCGCCATCCGCCGCAGGCTCCACCGCACCCCGCCCGCCCGCAGCAGCCAGCGCGGCACGGCCACGAAGCACACCACCGACAATGCCTCGAACCCCACAGCAACCATCAGCTGAGGGAAATGCACCCGGGAGATGAGGTCGAACGCCTGCGCCAGCTCGTGTCGTCGCCACACAGCCACCCACACCGCGGCCACCAGCAGCAGGCCGGCGCCGCACCAGGTCAACCAGCCCGGCCGAGCGAGATGGTCCGCAGGGTTCTCCGGAGTGGTGTACGACCGCTCAGACACCATCCGTCACCACCGGTGGAAGACGAAGCGCCAAAGGCGGCTGCCACCTGCGACGGCCCCGCATGCGCACACGCCGGACGGCAGATGCGCCGACTTTCCCGCCAGGGCAGAGCCGTTCCAATCCGGATCCACACAGGCAGGTGTAGCACCGCCAGCGCCGGATTGCGGTCCAGCGCTACTCGTCCGAGTGGCGCTGGTGTCTCTTCAGGGGTGAGCTGGAGGCAGGCACCAGGCTGCCGCGATGAGGTATGCGTCAACCGAACCCGACTGGGAGGTGGGATCAGCGATGGGACCGCGATATGCAATGGTCAGACCGGAAACCGGTATGACCATTCGGGAAGCGGCCCTGGAGGAGTTACGGCGGGAGGTGGATCCGTACGGCGGCAAGGCGTCCGACTTCGTCATTCACCACGCGTCCGGCTCCATTGCGGGGATGCGCGGGCTCGCCGCGGACACCGCCGGGCTGGCCAAGGACAAGTACCCGCCCAATCGCCTCGCGAGTCGGCTGATCGGCGCCTTGGGCGGACCGGACCGTTACTGGTTCGGCGGCGTGGCCATCTGCGGATATCACCCGGGGAACGAGGGCGAACCCCTGCTGTGCGGCCTCAGCGACAGTCAGTGTCACCTCATCACGCAGGTGTATTCGGCGCTCTACGAGGAAGCGTGAGACGCGGGGACCCCGCAACAGCCCGGCGGCCGGACGGGCCGCGTGAGGAACCTGCGTACGTGGGCCCGGACGAGTCGGAGTTGCGTACCCGCCGGCGGACAGGTGGGCGACGCCCCAGAAGGGACAGCGAGACCGACGTCAGGGGAACGACGCGACGGTCAACGCTCCCGATCACGACCTGGTTCGGAACTTCATCCCCACGTCGGAGCGGAGGGACTCTGCCACCCCACGGTCGAAGGGCTCCGTGCCGGGGGTGAGCACCGAAGCGGCGGCCACGGCCACCCCCAGCGCGCAGGCGCTGACCGGATCGGCCCCTGCGGCCAGCCGTACGGTGAGCGCGGCCACCATGCTGTCTCCGGCACCGGCGTCGCTGAGCAGCTCCCCGGGCAGCGGCGGTGCATGCAGTTCGGTGTGGCCGTAACGGGTCGAGCAGAGCGCGCCCAGGTCACCGATCGTGGTGACGGCGATCTCGGCAGCCCCCGTGGCGAGCAGTTGCTCGTTCACCGCTAGGGCGTCGTCGAAGCTGCGGACGGTCCGGCCGAGGAGTTCGGCGGCCTCCGTCCGGTTGCACCTGAACAGGAAGACGCCTTCCCCGAGCCCCTGCCGCAGCGCCGGGCCTGAGGTGTCCAGCACCAGCCGGGCTCCGGCCGCCTTGACCCGGCGAGCAACCGCCGCGTAGAAGTCGTCAGGCAGGCCGCCGGGCAGGCTGCCGCTGGCCACGACGTACCTGCTGGTGCCGATCGCCTGCCCCAGCACGTCCAGGCAGCGTCGTCCCTCATGGTCGTCGAGGCGCGGGCCGGGCGGGACGATGTGATGGCTGCGGTGCGACTCGGTCTCGAACAGCACGAGTGCTTCGCGGGTCTCACCGTCGATGTCGACGGCGATGTGGTCGATGCCCTCTTCGTCCAGCAACCTGTTCAGGCGGCAGCCGGTCTCGCGGCCGGCGGTGTGGACGGCGGTGGCTCGTCCTCCGAGTCGCGCCACACCGCGGGCGACGTTGATTCCCCCGCCCCCGCCCGCCACGGACCTGACCCGGGCACGGTTCTTGCCGATGTCGACAAGGTGGCCGACATCCCAGCAGATGTCGACGGTGGGGTTCACCGTCAGGGTGAGGACTCGCCCGGCCGCGGCGGGATCCGGTACTGCTGTGCTCATCGCGGAGATGCCGCCTCGCCCGGTACGGCCAGTGCCTGACACGCCATCTGCCGAACACGGCCCCGCTCGTTGCCGTACTCGGCTGTGACCACCGGCAGGTCGTCGGAGGCAACGGCGATCAGCGCGAGCCCGATGGCGGATGCTCGCGGACACGCCCCGATGCCGTTGGATACCGGGGGTTTGTCTACGACACCCAGACCGTCCTGGTAGCGGCCACGTGCCGGAAGATCTCGTTGACCTCGGAGCCGTTCGCCTTCCGTGCGGTCACCCAGACGATGCCGGCCACGTCGAACGCATACTCGGTCGGCGCCGAGCGGGCCGAGGCGGCCGAGCCCGTTGATCGCAACCCGGGCGGCCATGGTTCGCTCCCCACGTTCTTGGCCGAACTGCCGACGAAGCGGCCCGACACCTGGGACCTCAATCGCGGCCGATCACGGTCGGCTCACATGCCGCGAACCGGACGGCCGATCATGCGTATCACTGGCCCTGACCTAGCTTCGACGCTAGCCCTCCCGACAGCCCGTCGCACCTCGTCGCCACACCGGCAGATGCCAGCGAAGATCACGGTGCAGTGCCCGGCGGCGAAGGTCTCGCGTGTCTGACGGATGGCGTCACAGCCCCGTGCGCTGCGTACCACAGGTTCGGCGAGCGAGGTGTGCGGTGGAGAAACGTCCTGTACCACCGCTACGACGGCCACTACGGCCTGATCACCCCTGCCCAGTAGCCGCCCCGGACGGTCACCCCTTCGTCGCCCCCCATAAGGAGCCAGACATGACGCAGAACCACCCCCCTGAAGCCCATGCCGCGCCCGGGCTGGAAGCCCGGCTGAGTCGGCTGGAGGCGCAGCTGGCCACGCTCGCCGAAGCCGTGCGGGCACTTGCCCACGGCCTGGAGAACATCCCGTCTCAGGACACTCCGCCCGAGGAGGCGGCACGCGGCGCACGACTCGCCCACGAACTCCTGCTCTCCAAGGGACTGTAGGTACCCCGACCAGGGGAGAGACACAACGCCGGTGGGACACCGGGCCGGCAAGCCGTTCGGAGAGCCCGCTCGGGAGACGGGCACTCGTGTCAGCGGCACAACAGGCGTGGACGGAGCCCCAGGTCATCCTTTGACGACGCCGAGCGGGATCAGCCGGGCGATCAGCCGCGCCAGCCCGGCACCTTCGGTGGCGGCGGCGACCGCGTCGACGTCCTTGTAGGCGGCGGGAGCCTCCTCCGCGAGGCCGCGCCAGGAGGAGGGGCGGACAGCGATGCCATGGGCCTCCAGCGAGTCCCGCAACTGTTCGCCGCGGACTTGGCGCAGTGCGTGATGGCGGCTCCACACCCGTCCCGCGCCATGGCAGGTGGAGAGGAACGCGGCGTTGCCGGGCGTGCCGACCATGACGTACGAGGCGGTGCCCATGGTGCCGGGGACGAGGACCGGCTGGCCGGCCTCGGCGAGGTCCTCCGGCAGGCCGGGGTGTCCGGGCGGGAGGGCGAGGGTGGCGCCCTTGCGGTGGACACACAGTCGGTGCGGTACGCCGTCCACCTCGTGGTTCTCGATCTTGGCCATGTTGTGGGAGACGTCGTACACCAGGTCCACGCCTACACCCACACCGGCAGTGCAGGCGAATGCATGGCGTGCGGCCTCGGTGAGCAGTTGCCGGTTGGCGCGGCCGTAGTTGGCGGCGGCGGCCATCGCCCCGAGGTAGTCGCGTCCGGGCGGAGAGACGACGGGTGCGCAGGCGAGCTGCCGGTCTGGGATGTCGATGCCGTAGGCGCGCAGCGAGTGGTCCATGACCCGGACGTGATCGGTGCACACCTGGTGTCCGAGGCCGCGGGAGCCGCAGTGGATCATCACGCAGACCTGGCCGGCCCGCAGGCCGAAGGCGGCCGCGGTCCCCTCGTCGTACACCCGGTCCACCGCCTGGACTTCCAGGAAGTGGTTGCCCGAGCCGAGGCTGCCCACCTGGTTCAGCCCGCGCTCCACGGCACGCTGCCCGACCTGCTCCGGGTCGGCATCTGCCAGCGCCCCGTGGTCCTCGCAGCGGTCCAGATCGCGCGGGACGCCGTGGCCGCATTCGACCGCGTACCGGGCGCCACCGGTGAGCAGCTTCTCCATCTGTGCGCGTCCGGACAACCTCCACAGTCCGCCGCGTCCCACGCCGCGTGGGGTGGTGTCCCCGAGGACGTCCATCAGCTCCTTCAGGTGAGGAGCCAGCTCGGCCCGCTCCACGCCGGCGGCCAGCAGCCGGACACCGCAGGAGATGTCGAAGCCGACGCCGCCCGGCGAGACGACACCGCCCGCGTCGACGTCCGTGGCGGCGACCCCGCCGATGGGGAAGCCGTACCCCCAGTGCACATCGGGCATGGCGAAGGAGGCACGGACGATGCCGGGCAGCGTCGCCACGTTCACCACCTGTTCCAGTGCCCTGTCGCCGACCGCCTGGGGCAGCAGCTCACGGCTGGCGAAGACGACACCGGGCACGCGCATGGCGCCCTGTCGGTCGATGCGGAACCGGAACGGGCTCTCTTCCGTCACCGTGACGTCCATGTCCATGTCCATGTCCGTCGCTCTCGGTGAATCTTCCTGGCCCACAGGCACCTCGCGCTGTTGTGAGAGTGCTGTGATCGACGCATCCGTTGCTCCCCGGCGGACGGAGCCCGCAGGTCGGGGGCTCGATCCTGGCTGTCCCTTCCCACGCCACACGCCATAGCGTGCGCAGTGGGCGTACGGGGGCCTCTTCTTCCACTGTGTCCCTGTCCGGCACACGCCGCACGGGCGAATGTGCCCGGAAGCCGACCGGATCGGCCGACATCCAGGGGGCCGACTCGGTCGACAAGACGTACGTCAGGGGGCCTGAGAGGAACGGTCACACGTCGAGCGTGACCGAGCAGTGCCAGCCGTCCGGCCCGCGAGCGAATGTCAGCTCATGCAGGGTGACCGCTTTCGGCGCGGCCCCCGTCACCGGAAGCGCCCCGACGTCCGCCATGCTCAGCCCGGCCCGCAGTGCGCCGCGGACGGCGGTCAGCTCCACCTCGACCGGGGCCTCGTTCTGGGTGTCGATCCAGTACACGACCTCTTCCAGCAGTGCCACCAGCAGGTCCTCGTCCGTGTCCGCCCGGACCACGACATCCCGCCGACCCACACCGACCGCGCCCGCCAGGTCCAGGAAGCAATCGCAGACACCCCGCACGGCCTGCGCCAGGCACACCTCACGGGTCGGGCCCCATGCCTCCACCCGCAGATCCGCGGTGTGCGGAACGCTGCGGTGTCCGCCGAGCCGGGCGGAGTCTTCAGGCCGCATCACGCTCGCCCTCCTCGTACGACGGCCCCTGTTCCATCGTCGCCCCTCAGGCACCAGGGCAGGCGCCAGGCCGTCAGGGGCGGGGGCTCCTGCCCGACGGCCCCGTAACGATTCAGCACCTTGGTGCCCGCCTGCCGCTTTCGGTGGTTCATGGCGGGTGGCTGGGGCGGAGAGTGCTGGGATTCGGCGTCAACGGCGCGGGACCACGGCTACCGGGGACTGCGCGTGCTGCAACACGGCGTGGGTGATCCGGCCCGGGCGGGCACCCGGCGGGTGGCCCGGGCGGTGCGCGCCCACGACGAGGAGATCGGCACGGGCGAAAGCCTCGACGAGCGCGCCCGCCGGGGAGAGCATGTGCGCTCCGCGTGGCGTTCACCCCTGGCCTGACCGTCGCGGACTCAGGTTGTGATCCGTATGGCTGGGGCTTAGCGGCCTGTGCCTTGGGGACGGTCAGAGTCAGTACGCCATAGGTCAGGCTGGCCTTCACCTCGTCGGCTTTGACGTTAGCGGGGAGCAATGACCGGAACTCGAACCGACCGGCCGGTGCGTCGCAGTACCCCTTCACGCTCGCACTTCTTGCATTCGCCCGTGATGCATGCCTGGCCATCTGCGTGCTTGCGACGCCACCTGCAACGAGAGCGCTTCGTGAATGTCCCCAGCCGCGGTCGGCGACCTGGATCGCGGCTGAGCGGATCACCGCCGTGCCGTACCGACTGTGGTGTCGGTCTCGGGGCGAAGGTTATTGGTGACGTCGACGACACCGTCGACGCTCTCGGACAGGCGTACCGCGATGGTAATGAGGCTTGCTTGGGGCACGGTGCCGCTGAGCGTCACCCGTCCATCGGTGACCTGGACGGTGACCGCGCCGGGATCCAGGCCGAGGGTGCGGGTCAGGACATCCGTCGTGATCTCTTCGCGGATCGTGATGTCTCGCTGCAGGAAGACACGCAGCAGGTCGCCACGGCTGACGATGCCCACCAGTCGGCCGGCGTCGTCCACAACGAGCAGTCGTTTGACGTGGTGGCTGGCCATGGCACGGGCCGCCTCCACGACCGACCACTGTGGTCGTGCGGTGACGGCGGGGCTGGTCATCAGTCCCTCTGCGGTCAACGCGCGAGCCCTGGCTTGTTCCGCGGGGAGCAGGTGGGCGGCGGCCAGATGCCCGCCCGGATCCGCCTGGCCCTGCTGTTTGCGCAGCAGGTCTGCCTCCGACACTACGCCGACCGGGCGGCCCTGGTCGTCGATGACAGGTACCGCGGTGATGTCGTACTGCGCGAGGTGCTGGGCGATGTCCTTGAAGCCCGTGTCCCGGCGCACGCTCACGACGGCCGAGGTCATGAGGTCTCCGACCACGCGATGCAGCATGTCCCGCTCCCTCCTCGGACGCTCGCGGCACAGATCTTCTCTCCACTGTCCGCCCCTTGGAGAGCGCCCGCACCGCCGACGCGCCCCGGCCGCTTCCGCCGAGAGACATCCGCGAGTGCTTTGGCCCAGCGCCGCGCAGGGCAGATGTCGAACTGGGGTCGGACGACGGACGTCGGTGAGCTCAGCGACGGGACACTCGACCATCTCACCCGCAGGCGGGTTCCACCACGACGGCGCGGACCGGCAGGACAAGACCGGGCGCGTCGATGCCCCGCGGTGCGCTGCACTGCGCGCAGAGCGCGCCGAGTCGGTGGCCGGGAGGGCTACTGGAAGAACGGAGGCGGATCGAGGGTGCCACCGCGAGCGGCGGCCGGGAGGCGGAGGAGAAGGGGGCCGGGCCGGGTCGGCCTGAACGGGCCACCGTCGTGAGGAGCGATCGTGGAGTTGACCTTTCGACCCTGTGTACGCACGGCCGGGACCGTACGCATGCGCTTACTTGGACACCTCCCGTGACGTCCCCGATGCGAGCCGGAAGAACTAAGAAGGTCGACTTCCAGAGGGGAAGATGGCCGAGCAGCTCCGTCACGCCCGGAAGGTGTCACCACCGGAGCGGTCCTGCGGCGGGGTGGCGGTGTGGTGCCGCCGAGATGGCCAGTGAGCTGGCGGAGCTGGTCCGCCGCGGCGGCGCCGAGGTGATCGTGCTGGGCGGGGCTGGGCGTGCAACATCCTGGTGAACCACCTGCCCGAGCCGCTGCGCGAGCACGTCGTCACCGTCGCCGGTGACGGGCATACGGCCGGTGAGGGACGAGCCCTGCTGGAGCAGGAGTTGAGCGATGTCTTCCAGGGCCGGATTCGCGCGGGGGACCAGGCTCACGTGGAGGCGTTCCTGTCCTGTGACGTCGAAGGCTGCGGATTGAAGCTTCACTTTGCGGGGAAGCTTGCGGGCTGAAGAGCTACCTTGCGGCGAAGGGTGGGGTTTGCCGGACGTGGTCCATGCGTTAGAGGTCTTGCCGGGCGGTTCCGCCGGGCCGCCAGCGACAGGGTTCGAAGTCGCGTACATCGCCCCGGACGGCCCGGAGTTACGGCGCCCGCTGGCGGACGCGTGGGCCGTGCGGTTCGAGGCCGCCGCTCCGGTACGCGCGTTCGCGTCGTACCGGCGGCAGCGCAACTTGCCGGGTAGGTGGTGGTCCGCGACGAAGGGCGGGCACGTCGGGTACGAGTCCTGGTTGGAGCGGGACCAGGTGATGCTGCTGGACTTCGATCCGGCGGTGGTGGGCATCGCCTCGCAGCCGTTCTGGTTGTTCTGGTCGGCGGCGAACGGCCGTCCCCTCTCGCACGCGCCGGACTACTTCGCGCGGCACGAGGACGGAACGGCGGTGGTCATCGACTGCCGCCCGGCCGAGCGCCGGCGTCCACGGGACTGGGCGAAGTTCGAAGCAACGGAGGCGGCTTGCACCGAGGTCGGGTGGGGGTTTCGGCTGTTGGGCGCCCCGGACCCGGTCGTGGTGCGTAATGTTCGGTGGCTGGCGGGCTACCGCCATCCTCGGCACCGGGTGGAGCCGGTGGCATCCGAGCTGCTGGCGGTGTTCGCCGAGCCGCTGCCGCTGATGGACGGCGCTGCGGCGGGAGGTGAGTCGCTGGCGGTGCTGAACGGTGCTGTTCCATCTACTCTGGTCGCACGAGCTGTCGGTGGACGTCTCGGTGCCCCTGCACGCTGGTTCGCTCGTCTCGCTGGGGAGGGTGCGGTGATGGCGGGCGCGGGCTCGGTGCTGCGGCCGGGCGACTGGGTGACCTTCAACGGCGACGAGCACCAGGTGGTCGCGCTGGCCGGGACAGCGGTGCGACTGCGGTCGGCCGGCGGGGCGGAATCGGTAGTGCTGGCCTCCTACCTGATGGCGGCGCCGGACTTCGTTGTTACCGGCGCCGAGCCGCTGCCGGAGATGGAGCCGTCCGGGCTGCTGGAGACGCTGCCGGAACCGACGCGGGCGGCGGCGGAGCGGTGGCAGCGGCATGTGGTGGAGGTGGACACCGGGCTGCTGCCCGGCGCCGAACCGGGCACACCCCCGCGGGAGGAGTACGACCCGGCGACGCGGTCGCTGACCGAGCGGATGCAGGCGAAGGCGGCCGAGCTGGGAGTGAGCCTGCGGACGGTGGAGGGCAAGCGGTCGCGCTATGTGAAGCAGGGGCTTTGGGGGCTGGTCGATCAGCGCGCGACGCGCCGGTGGGAGGCTACGGGCCGGGCGGATGCCCGGCTGGTGGCCGCGGTCCGTGAGGGGCTGGACGGCGAGACGCACCTCTCGACCGGGACGCGGTCGCGGCTGATCCGGCGTGTGATCAAAACGGTGGAGGCCACCTACGCCGACGGGGCGGTTCCGCTGCCGAGCGAGCGGACCCTCTACAAGCTCATCGACGCGCTCTCGACCGGGCGGCACACCTTCGGGGCGGCGGAGGCGCGCGGCCTGATGCTTCCGCGCACACTGCCCGACCCCGTTCCGCCCGCCCGGCACGAGATTCCCCCGTCCTACATCAGCCGCCTGGCCACCCTCCTCGGCCTGGACATCGACGGCCTGTGGTTCCAGGTCACCCAGCCCGCCTATCCCGGCGCCGGGCGCCGCGTCGTCGTCCCCGAACGGCTCGCCGCGCTGACCGGCCGCAGCGTCCACGCCCTGGCCGGGGCGATGCCGGAACTGCGCGACCCGCCGCCGGACTGGGAGATGTTCCGCCACCAGCCGCAGACCGGCTGCCACCTCTGCGACGCCCGCCACCCCGGCGGCAAGGTTGTCCGGCTCCTGCCCCACCACGCCTACATCTGCCTGCGGCACGGCGCCTGGATCGGCCCGCCCGACATCGACCACCTCGCCGTCGATCTCGCCCCCTTCCCGGAGATCGTCGACGCACAGCGGCGCCACTTGCTCCTGCTGCGGCGCTACGGCTGGGCCCCCACCTACGACGCGGTGCTGACCGCCCTGATGATCTGCGCGCACATTTGGTACGGCGACGGGCGCCCTCTCACCGACGTGTTCGGCGTCTGGAACATCTGGGACGACCGCGTCCACCACCTCATACCGCTCGACCCGGAGAAGCAGGACTACATCGCCTACAGCGCCTCGAAGCTGTTCGCCGCGGTCTATCCCGAAGCTGTCACCCTTGCCCCGCTGATCGCCTCGCCCTACTGGCGGCGGCTGGCTGACGGCACAGGCGCCGAGCAGGCCCGGTTCTTCGCCGAGGTCGGCAAGCGCGTCACCTACCCCTACAACGAGCCCGACCGCGGCGGCGACGCCGTCGCCCACTGGGCCCTCGCCGACTCCTGGCGCCCGCCCTCCCGGCCGCTGACGACCTACGCCCCTGGCCGGGACCGTGGCACCCTACCCGGCCTCGCCGCCAACCGGCTTGCCCGCCAAGAGAAAAGCGCGAAGTGGTTCAGCCGCAGCCGCCGGAACCAGGGCCGCACGCTGCTCTTCCACGGCCACCTCAAACCCGTCCTCCTTCGCGACCGCGAACCCCGGTACGTGAAGTGGGAAGGAACCATCTGGCACAGCGGCCGCACCGACGACCTGATGAAAGAAGAGGTTGCACGGCGGCGAAAAGAACTACAGGCCGGGGCAGCACACGTGCGATACCAACGAGCCGAAGATCGGGCATCGTCGAGGTAGGGCGAGCCCGTCAGCGTTGATTCATCGTCATACGCCGACGCGACCGTGGGATGTTGAGAGCGGGATCAGTGAGAGGATTGCGAGGGTGACGGCACGAACCAGTGACATCGGCAAGGCGACGGGTGTGCTGCGCGCCGGGGGCCTGGTGGCTCTCCCGACCGAGACCGTCTACGGTCTGGGCGCCAACGCCGAGGACCCCGCCGCCGTGGCGCGTATTTTCCAGGTCAAGGGGCGTCCGCCCTCCCATCCGCTGATCGTTCACATCGGCGGCGCGGAGCAGCTGGGCGACTGGGTCGAGGACGTGCCGGCGACGGCGCGTCTGTTGGCCGAACGCTTCTGGCCGGGGCCGCTGACGCTGGTGTTGCGGCGCGGGCCCCGGGTGCCGCTCGAAGCGACGGGCGGCTTGGAGACGGTGGCTGTGCGGGTGCCCGACCACCCCGTCGCGCTTGCGCTGCTGTCGGCCTTCGGCGGCGGTGTCACGGCCCCGTCCGCCAACCGCTTCGGCTCGGTCAGCCCTACAACGGCCGCCCACGTGCGTGCGGAACTCGGCGAAGCGGTCGACTTCGTGCTGGACGGCGGGCGCTGCGAGGTCGGTGTGGAGTCGACCATTGTCGACGCCACGGGCGATGCCCCGACGATTCTTCGGCCCGGTGGGGTGACGCGCGAGGACCTCGAAGCGGTGCTCGGGTACCCGCTTGCGGTCCCTTCGACGAGCCGTGTTCGGGTGCCGGGCCAGCATCCGTCGCACTACGCGCCTCGGGCGCGGGTCATCCTCGTCGAGCCCGAGAAGGTCGTCGCCCAAGCGGAATTCTCACAGGAGCTGGGACACCAGGTGGGCGTCTTCCTTCCGCCCTCGTTCGCCGACGCCCCGGTCAAGGCGCACGCCGTGGTGGCCCTCCCCTCGTCGATGGCCGCCTACGCGCGCGGCCTGTACGGGTTCCTGCGCGAACTCGACCAGCAAGGGTGCGACCTCATCGTCGCGTCCCTACCGGCGGAGGAGGGGCTGGGCCTGGCGATCGCCAACCGGCTCCGCCGCGCCGCGGGGCCCCGGCCCGCCGCGACCCTGGATCTTCAGGAGCACTGAGGCCGCGGCCCTCGCCTGTCCCCGCGGGTCATCCGGCGGGGACGGCGGTCCGGGTCAGGCCGTGGGAGGCGACCAATTGGGCGCTGCCGTCGGCCAGGCGGTAGGACAGGCCCGCCACAGCCAGGCGGCCGGCGGCGACCCGCTCGGCTAGGATGCGGGAGCGCTCCAGCAGCAGGTCGACGGTGTGCCGGATGTGCTCGTGGAGGATCTCGTCGGCGCTCTCGCGGCCGGCGGCGCGGGCCGCCAGCACGCTCGGGGTGACCCGCTCGACGACGTCGCGGACGAAGCCGGACGGCGCCCGGCCACCGTCTGCGGCGGCGCTGGCGGCGGCGATGGCTCCGCACGAGTCGTGGCCGAGCACCACGACCAGCGGGCAGTCCAGCACGCTCACGCCGTACTCGATGCTGCCCAGTACCTCCGAGCCGACCACGTGCCCGGCGGTGCGGACCACGAAGAGGTCCCCCAGCCCCTGGTCGAAGATGATCTCGGCGGCCAGCCGGGAGTCGGAGCATCCGAACATCACGGCGAAGGGACTCTGGGCCGGCGCAGTCTCGGCGCGGCGCGCGGCGTCCTGATTGGGGTGCTCAGGTGTGCCCGTGACGAACCGCTGGTTGCCGGTGATCAACATCTCGAAGGCATCGTCGGGCGACGGGGTCAGGCTCTTGGACATGGCGGCAGGCTACGACCGGCCCAGCGGAAACGCGCGGCCGGGTCCGCGAACGGCGGCTTGTGCACCTCCTCGGTCGGCACACCCAGGCGCCGGGCGATGTCGTCCTCGATGCGCTTCCGCAGTGCTTTGCGCAGCTGCTCGGCCGACAACAGCCCACCCACCCCTTCGCACCATTTATACCGTTTTGGCGTCACGCATCGCCCAACGAGGACGCCTCGGGGTAGGGGCATCGGCCGCGGGAGTGGAGCCTGCCAGGGGTGGAGCGGGCGGGGTGCGCCGACAACAACAGAGGAAGGCCGGTCGTGCAACGCCGCCGGTCTACGGCCGGACGGCCCGGGAGAAGCCCATCCGCAGCCAGCGACGCGCGCGCCGAGTCTCGCATGTGAGCAGGTGACACTGTTTCAGCCGCGCCGCTGACGAAGCCCGTCTGCACAGGCGTCGCCAGGTGTCTGCCCTTCTCGGCCGGTGGCAGCCGGGCGCAGAAGTCGGGGCGCCCCGGCGGCGGATACGAAGGTGGGCGGCCTTTCAGGACGTGGAGGGGACGGCACGGTTGAGTGGTTCCAGGTCCCCGTGCAAGGCGGCGTGGAGAGCGGCCGCGAGTTCGCGGGCTCGGCCTTCGCTCGTCACGCTGTGCATCATGAAGTAGACGGGTCCCATGTAGGCGTCCAAATCGACCTCGTGGTTGCTGACCAGGCGGGAGATCGCGGCCCGGACCTCTTCGTTCACGGTGTCGTCGACGGAGAATTCGGGGCCGGCGGTGAGCGTGTCCGCCTTCACCGTCCACCGTAGACCGTCCGATTCGATGGCGACGAACACGGCGCGATGCGCCATGGCCTGCCTGTATGCCGCGTGGAAGGCGTTGGTGCCGCTGGCGTCTGGGATGAGGTGGGCGGGACAGGGAACCGGCAAGGGCTGCATGAGGGAATTGTGCAAGGGATCGGGCACGTTCGGATGGCGGCAGGCCGGTGCAGCCGACCCCCGGGAATACCCGCCCTCGTCCGCGGCGAGGGCGGCTGACCCGATAGGCCACGGTCTTACATCGCCTACAGCGCCTCGAAGCTGTTCGCCGCGGTCTATCCCGAAGCTGTCACCCTTGCCCCGCTGATCGCCTCGCCCTACTGGCGGCGGCTGGCTGACGGCACAGGCGCCGAGCAGGCCCGGTTCTTCGCCGAGGTCGGCAAGCGCGTCACCTACCCCTACAACGAGCCCGACCGCGGCGGCGACGCCGTCGCCCACTGGGCCCTCGCCGACTCCTGGCGCCCGCCCTCCTGACCGCTGACGACCTACGCCCCTGGCCGGGACCGTGGCACCCTACCCGGCCTCGCCGCCAACCGGCTTGCCCGCCAAGAGAAAAGCGCGAAGTGGTTCAGCCGCAGCCGCCGGAACCAGGGCCGCACGCTCCTGTTCCACGGCCACCTCAAACCCGTCCTCCTCCGGGACCGCGAACCCCGATACGTGAAGTGGGAAGGAACCATCTGGCACAGCGGCCGCACCGACGACCTCATGAAGGAAGAGGTCGTACAGCGGCGCAAAGAACTTCAAGCCGGGGCAGCACACTTGAGGCATCAGTCGGTTGACGGGCCGCCAGGCGCCTGTGTCATGGGCACTCCAGGGTGAGTTGGGTCGGGTGCGTTGTGGCGGTTTGGGGTTTTGGTCGGCTGCCGGGTGGCTGGGCGGGGCGCAGGCCGTAGGTGCGGGCGAGTTCCTGCACTTGGTGGTGGATCCGGTCCTGGTACCACTTCGGGGCGTAGGCTCCGCCGGCGTACAGCTGCTCGTACCGCGGCACCAGGTGCGGGTGGTGTTGGCTGAGCCACTGGGTGAACCATTCGCGTGCGCCGGGTCGCAGGTTCAGCACCAGGGGTGTCACGGAGATGGCGCCGGAGGCGGCGATCGCGGCCACGGTGGTGCGTAGTTGATCGGGCTGGTCTCCGAGGTAGGGGATGACGGGGGCCATGACGACGCTGCATTCCAGGCCGTGGTCGGTGAGGGTGCGGAGGGCGTCCAGGCGGCGCTGTGGTGCGGGGGTGCCGGGTTCGATGGTGCGCCACAGGTCGGGGTCGGTGAAGCCGAGCGAGAGGGCGATGTCGACGTCGGTGACGGCCGCGGCCTGCTCCAGCAGGGGCAGGTCGCGCAGGATCAGGGTGCTTTTGGTCAGGAGGGAGAAGGGGTTGGCGTGGTCGCGCAGTGCGGTGAGGATGCCGGGCATCAGGCGGTAGCGGCCTTCGGCGCGTTGGTAGCAGTCGACGGTGGTGCTCATCGCGATGTGCTCTCCTTGCCAACTGGGGGCGGCAAGGCGTCGGCGCAGCAGCTGGGGGGCGTTGGTCTTGACGACGATCTGGGTGTTGAAGCCGAGGCCGGCATCCAGGTCGAGGTAGGTGTGGGATTTGCGGGCGAAGCAGTACACGCACGCGTGGGAGCAGCCGCGGTAGGGGGCCAGGGTCCACTGGAAGGGCATGCGGGAGCGAGCGGGGGCCGGCACGCGGTTGACGATCGTCCGTGCGCGTATCTCGTGGAAGGTGATGCCGCGGAACTCCGGGGTGTCGAAGGTTCGGGTGGTGACGGCGTCGGCGTCGAACAGCGCGGCGTCGCCACGGTTGTTGGTCAGGTTCTCCCAGCGCACGGGGCCTCCTGGGTGGTGCGGGCGGGGGGCACGGGGCCGGCACGGCCCTTTGGGTTTTAGTCGGCTGCGGCGTTTGCGGTCCTGCGGGCCAGGGTCCGCAGGTGCTGCCGGACGTCGGGGTCGGCGTCGAGGGTGTAGTCGGCGTCGATGGCGGCCAGGAACGTCGTGATGCGGCGCAGGCTGTCGCCGGACAGGTCGACGGTGCAGCTGTGCTGGTCGATGGGGGTGATGGTGCCGAGGATTTCGCCTCGGGTGCGGGCGCGAACGGTCTGCGCTGAGGTCTGGACGGTGGCGATGGCTCGGTACCTGGAGGGGGCTGCGGCGATCCGGCTGATCACGAACGCGGCGGGGTCGGCGGCGGGCAGTTCCCGTGGTGGGGCGCGGTGGCCGGTGGGGGTGGGGTCGGTGAGCCGGTCGAGGCGGTAGACGCGCCAGTCGGCGCGGTGGGTGTCGTAGGCGACGAGGTACCACAGGCCCACGGCGGTGACCAGGTGGTGCGGCTCGACCCGGCGGGATGTGGGGGTGCGGTGGCGGGTGGCGTAGTCGAAGGTGAGGATCTCGTGATCGCGGCAGGCCGCGGCCACCACCGCCAGCACCCCGGGATCCACTGCCGTACGCCGGTAGGGGTGGAGCACCGAGGTCACCGTCTCCTGGAGGGCGGTGACCCGGCTGCGCAGTCGGGCGGGCAGGACCTGTTCGAGTTTGGCCAGGGCTTGCAGGGCGGTGTCGTCCATGCCGGCCAGGCCGCTGGCCGTGGCGGTGCGCAGGGCGACGGCGATGGCGACCGCCTCGTCATCCCCCAGCAGCAGGGGCGGCAGATCGGTGCCCGAGGTCAGGCGGTAGCCGCCGGTGTGGCCGGGGTCGGAGTCCACGGGATAGCCCATCCGACGCAGCCGGTCGACGTCCCGGCGCACGGTGCGCACGGTGACGTGGAGACGGTCGGCGAGTTCGGGGCCCTGCCAGGTGCGGCGCGTCTGGAGCAGGGAGAGCAGGCGCAGCAGGCGGGCGGGGGTGTCACTGGTCACGCGGACCACCTTTCCCGGCTTCCAGGACAGTTTCTGTCCTGGAAGCCTCCTAAAGTGGAACACATCAAACGACACCACCGCAAAACCTGACAAAGGAGACCGACCATGGTGAAGCCGATTCCCGACGATTACCCGCGCATCAGCCCGTTCCTCGTGGCCACTCCCGCCACCGGAGCCATCGCCTTCTACAAGGACGTCCTCGGCGCGACCGAACGGCTCGTCGTCCCCCAACCCGACGGCAAGATCAACCATTCGGAGCTGCAGATCGGCGACTCGGTGGTCTTCGTGGTCGACGAGAACCCGGACTGGAAGATGCACGACCCCTCCCACACCGGCGGCACCCCGGTGCCGATCCACCTGTGGGTCGAGGACGTCGACGGCGTCTTCGACCGCGCGATCGCGGCCGGCGCCAGCGAGGTCCAGCCCCCGACCGACATGTACCAGGGCGACCGAGCCGCGGCCTTCACCGACCCGTTCGGCCACACCTGGTGGGTCGGCGCCCGCATCAAGGAGTTCACCGCCGAGGAGATGGACCAGGCCATCGGCCAGGCCATCGGCCACTGACCCCCCACCCCTACACGCAACAAACCGCCGGGACAAGCAGCCCGGCGCCCCCTCCCCCCGACCCTGTGAGAAAGGCAGAGACCATGACCAGCTGGAAGAACGACGCCTACGCCACCGCTTCCCCGTGGCTGTGCGCGGCCCCCTGCGCCCAGGCGCTGGAGTGGTACAAGGACATCTTCGGCGCGACGGAGCGCGTGCGCCTTGCCATGCCCGACGGCAAGATCGTCCACGCGGAGCTTGTGATCGGCGACTCCGTCATCCTGTTCTGCGACGAACTCCCGGACGCCGGCATGCGCAGCCCCGCCGCGGTGGGCGGCTCCCCGGTCTCCCTGAGCATCCAAGTACCCGACACCGACGCCCTGTTCGACAAGGCCGTCCAGGCCGGCGCCACGCCGGTCCACCCGCCGATGGACATGTTCTACGGCGCCCGCGTCGCCTCACTCACCGACCCCTACGGCCACAACTGGCAGCTGATCACCCGCACCGAAGAGGTCCGGCCCGAGGAGATGGAAGCCCGCATGCGCCAGGCGTTCGACGGCTGAAACGCGTCCGAGCGGCTGCTGCGGGTACGCCCGCCGGTACGGCCGACCGGCAGCCACCTCGCGGTGATTTCTCGCAGAGACCCGGCGCGTCCCTCCAGGCACTGTTGACGAATCCGTCCCACGAAGGCAGAGGCCCGGTATGCGTGCCTGCCTCGTTGTCTCCGCACGCCAACCACCCGCCCCCCGAAAATGAAAGGTAGGTCTGCACAACTCCGGCGACGGTTGCGCAGACCTACCTTCACATCGCTGGTCACCACCGCCGAAGGACGCAGCCTTCAGCTGCACCGGACAGTTCCGGGCGCGGCGAGCTCTACATGCCAGACAGATCCGGTAGCTGGCAGTGGCAGCGTGCCGTCGACGAGTGTCAGCTGCGCCGAGCCCCGGTCCAGGTCTCGCCCCGCTCGCCATGAGCCGTCCAGGAGAGGGGCGTTGGCCCGCCGACCACGAAGAACACCGGCATCACTCGTCGCCGTGCCCCGCGCAGGCGATTCCTACAGGAGCTTCGCGCCGTGGGGCATGCGCGGGATGACGGCCACCGGACAGGGCGCGTGGTGCAGTACGGCGAGGACGATGGGCCCGAGCGGCATCGGCGACCGCTGGAAGCGCCGGCCGACGACCAGCAGCCCCGCGCCGGCGCAGGCACTCATCAGCACCGCCGCGACCCTGCCGTTGGTCACCTGCTCGGAGACCTCGACATCGGGGAACTCATCCGCCACGGCGCCACGGCACGGGCGAGCGACTCCCGTTCGGTGGCGGCGAACTCGGTGTCCTGCGGTGAGCGGGACGGAGCGGTGGGGACGAGACCCACCATGGCGGGCTCACGCCACGCCCGGACGGCGCGAACCGCCGCGTGGTGCGCGTGCGCGGAGGTGAACGCGAAGTCCAGCACCGTCTCGTCCTGACCGCCCGAATCCTGCACGCCGACCGCGACCTCCGGCTGTGCGCGGGCCGAGGCGTCCTCATGCCGCACCGTGACCACCGGGCACTCCGCCCGGCCGAGCACATGCAGGCTGACCGAGCCGAGCAGGAAGCCGGCGAGGGCGCCGCGCCCGCGCGATCCGAGCACCGTCACCGTGGCTTGCCGGCCACGGTCCACCAGTGCGTCGACCGCATCATCGGAGACCTGCTCGGTCGTCACCGCGAGCCCCGGGTACAGCTCACGCACCAGCGTCTTGGCCCTGTCGAGCACCTCGGCCCCGTAGCGCCTCTTGCTGGCGGCCTCGTGGGCGATGGGGATGCCCAGCGGCTGGGAGGCCCAGGAGTGCAGCAGGTGCAGCGACAGCCCTTGGGCCGCCGCCTCAGCGGCGCCCCAGCGCGCCGCTGACGTGCTGTTCTCCGTTCCGTCCAGCCCCACCAGAACGGGGTCGCCCATGGCACACACCTCCGCGGACTCGGGCCTGCGTGAACGACCTCCCCTCCAGCGTCACGGCAGCGGGCCGGCAGTTCCATAGGCCGAAGGGCCCCGACCGCCGTGTGGTCACCGGGCCACAGCACCGAGGTGAACGGGGCCGGTCGGCCCCTCGATAGGGCCTGACCGGGTCTTCCCCATAGCGCTGACGGGAGCTGTGCTGAAAGTGACGAGGAGGACGACGAGACGCGGAGTAGTAGAGAGGAACTGCGCACCGCGCAATCCGGGCCCGCGAGAAGTGGGTAGTCCTCCTCGCCTCTGCATGCGTGGCGCCGGAACGCCGGACGTTGGGAGGTAGCCATGAGCGACCGGTCGACGAAGAACCAGTCGGAGAGCGGCCGGCAACCGGCCGGCCGATCGGAAGTCGGCTGGCCGGAAGCCGGCCGGTCGAAGAGCGACAGGTCATCCGACGATGGCTGGATCGTCGTAGGGGTTGACGGATCGGAGTCGTCCAAGGAAGCCCTGCGCTGGGCGGTGCACCAGGGGCGGCTGACCCACTGCCCCGTCCATGCGGTGATCGCCTGGGAGTACCCGCCCCTCTATGGCTCGATCGGCTGGCTCGACGCCCCGCAGGAACTCGCGCCGGACGCGAAGGTGTGGACGGGGCAGACCCTCGACCGTGCGGTCGAAGAGGTCGTCGGAGCGGCCGACGCGGCGCGGATCCGCACTACTGTCGCCTACGGCACGCCCGCGGCCGTGCTGCTGGAAGCGGCCGAGGACGCGGCTCTGCTGGTCGTCGGCAGCCGTGGACACGGTGGGTTCACCGGAGCGCTCCTGGGCTCGGTCAGCTGGCACTGCACCCAGCACGCTCCCTGCCCGGTCGTCGTCGTACGGGGACGGAACCACTGAGCGAGGGTGGGCAATGCACCACGCTGCCGGCAGGCCAGGCCGGCGCGCGACCGGGTCAGTCCCGGGCCTCGATACGACCGGGTCAGCCCCGGGCCTCGATACGGCCGGGGCAGGACGCCCGCGCTGTCCCGGCGTTTGCCATCGACCGCACCGAGGTGGTGCTGTACGAATTGGCCGCACTGTGCACGAGCCACTGATTGTCCGCTTCTGTCCTCGTGTTCGTGGACAGCCCCATGGCGCTGGCCGCGCTGAACGTGTACACGGACGCGATCGAGCAGCAGGCGCCGGAACTGCGGCCCGAAGTCTGCACGGCGAGGACCCCCGGTCCTGGCACCTGAGCTGCTCCTCGCCGCTCGTTCGGTACAGAAGTCGGTTGACGTCAATCAGACCCGTGGGCCCGCGTTCATCGCCGCCGCGTCCGGGAGGGCCACGGGCGGTTGCGTCCTGCATCACCTGCGCAAGCGACTGCCGGACGCCCGAACCTCCTGGTGATCGTAGGGTTCGTGGCGCATTGGACGCGTTCCCGGGATCTGGCAGACGGGGCATGCGTCCAGAAGGTGTTCGGCGAGTACGTTCCCATGCGGGCGGAGGTCGCCGACGTGCCGCATCTCTCCGCGCACGCCGACCAGTGGCAGCTCCTGGGCTGGCTGCGTGCGGCAGCACCGCCGCACGTCACCTGTCTCGTGCACGGCGAGTCAGAGGGTTCGGAAGCCCTCGGAGACCGGATGGACCACGGCCTGGACTGGGGCAGAGACGAAATGGCCCCGGCTGCTGTCCCTCGTACAAGTGGAAGGGCAGCGGCCGGGGCCGGTCCGGTGACCTCAGCGGATCAAGCGGAGGTTCCAGCCGGTCATGCCGGGGTCGTCCTGACGGTCGATCTCAGAGTTGGGCGTACTCGCTTTCACACACCACCGGTTTACCCGGCGAGGCGACCGCGGTGAAGTAGGCACCAGGACCGTGACTCGGGCCTTTCGCCCAGATCAGGCTGCCGTTGGCGAATCCCAAACCCTTTGCGACGAGTTCGTCCGGCCCCAGGAAACGTGCTTCCAGCCCCTGACCTCAACTGTTGCCCCCTCGTTTCCTTGATAGCGCGCCCAACCGACAGCTGAAATCTCGTTACCGGTGCGCCCCGGCGATGAAGCCCCGGCGTTCCCACAGTTCTCCTGCACGGAAGCCCCGTCCGCGGCTGCGCTCCCCGATGCGATGAGGGACAAGGTTGCGACAGCGGCCAGCGTGCAGATCTTCTTGCGCATATGAACTCCCCCTGCGATGACAACGGATCACGTGGTGGTCGACGTCCTATGACCAGGGCGCAACGGGAGACAGCCAACTGTCCCCCCACTGAATCGTGTCGCGAGTCGCTTGTGCGGCTTGCAGACTCAACCCTCCCTGGTGCACGACGTGTTGGCCATTAGGCCAGCGCCAAGAAAACAAGTGGGGCTACCCCTACCCCGTTCACGCCGGAGCCATGAACGGGGTAGGGCGCTGGCTAAACGGCCCCGGCTGCTGTCCCTCGTACAAGTGGAAGGGCAGCGGCCGGGGCCGGTGCGGTGACCTCAGCGGATCAGACGGAGGTTCCAGCCGGTCATGCCGGGCTCTCCAACTGCCGTGTTCGGTTGGTTCGTTGTCAGGTGTGGATCACGACGAGGGGAGCAGTGTCGGTGGCGGGGGCGAGGGCAGGGGTGCCGGCGAAGGTGGCGGTGTACTGCCTGTGGCGTACTGCTTCCACGAAGGCGACGCGGCCGTGGCAGGTTGCGGTGCCGGTGCTGTCGGTGATCGCGGTGCACACGGTGCGGGTGCCGACGGTGAAGACGATCGTCTGGCCCGGGGCGGGTTGTCCGGTGACGGTGTCCGTCAGTGTGGCGGAGAGGTCGAGGTTGATGTCCGGCGGGCCCGGCGGGGTGACGGAGGCCACGATCGGATAGGCGGTGAGGCTGGTGGTGTCGGGGTCGTAGGTGTAGAGGTCGGCGGGGTTGGTGGCGCTGGTGCCGGCGGGGGTGGTGACGGTGACGTCCACGGTGCCGGTGCCTGCCGGGGCTGTCGCGGTGATCGAGGTGTCGTCGTTGACGGTGAATGAGGTGGCCGGGGTGGTGCCGAAGGTGACGGCGGTGGCGCCGAGGAAGTCGGTGCCGATGATCGTGACGCTGGTGCCGCCGGAGGCGAATCCGTGCGTCGGGTTCAGGGCGGTGACGGTCGGGGCGGGCTCGTCGTAGGTGTACTGGTCGGCGGGGTTGGTGGCGCTGGTCCCGGCGGGCGTGGTCACCGTGACGTCGACGGTGCCGTCGGCGTGCGCCGGGATCGTCGCCGTGACCGTGAAGTCGTTGACGACGGTGACGTTGATGGCGGGGGTCGTGCCGAAGTCGACGGCTTGGGCGCCGGACAGGTGGGTGCCGCTGATCGTGATCGTTCCGCCGCCTGCTTCCGGGCCATGGGTGGGGTTGAGCGCGGTGACGGTCGGCGGGGCGGTGGCCTCGGCGATGCCGAACGGGGTGTTTCCGACGGCGATGGTGGCGGTGACGGTGTTCGTTGCCGTGTCGATCACGGAGACGGTGTTGGCGCCGGAGTTGCTGACGTACGCGGTTGCGCCGGCCGGGTCGACCAGGACCGCGACTGGTCCGGCGCCGACGGCGACGGTGGCGGTGACGGTGTTGGTCGCGGTGTCGATCACAGAGACGCTGTTCGCGTTGGCGTCCGCCACATAGACGTGGGTGCCGTCCGGGCTGATCGCGATGCCCTCCGGACCGCTTCCCACGGGGATGAGCGTGGTGATCGTGTTCGTTGCGGTGTCGATGACGGACACGTTGTTGCTGTTGAAGTTCGCTGTGTAGGCATGCGCTCCGTCCGGGCTGATCGCGATGCCGGCCGGGGTCCTCGCGCTGGGACTGCTGATGGTGGCGGTGACGGTGTTGGTGGCGGTGTCGATCACCGAGACGCTGCTGCCGACGAAGCACGCCACGTAGGCGTGGGCGCCGTCGGGGGTCAGCGCGATGCCGAACGGCTGGTTGCCGACCTGGACGGTGGCGGTGACGGTGTTCGTGCTCGTGTCGATGACGTCGACGCCGCCGATGCCCGGGCTGAAGAAGCGGCCGACATAGGCATGGGCGCCGTCGGGGGCGAACGCCACCGGGTTCGGAAACCGGCCGACCGGGATAAGGGCGGTGACGGAGTTGGTGGCGGTGTCGATCACCGACACGGTACTGTCCGCATTGTTGGTGACGTAGGCGTGGGCGCCGTCCGGGGCGACCGCGACTCCTTCGGGAAACCGGCCGACGGGGATGGTCGCAACGACCGTGTTGGTCGTCGGGTCAATGGCCGAGACCGAATTCCCCCGTAGATTGGCGACGTAGACCAGGGACATCGATTCCACCTCTCTGTGACACGGCGACCCGACGCCCCGGCTCGGGTCGGCATCCCGATCGAGGCGGTGACGCCATGAACTACGACGTGCCGTCGCCTACCGGTCCGCGCACGAAGTCGCCTCGTGAAAGACCTGGTTGGTCGACAAGCCGGCCTCTGGCAGCCTTGCCTCCCGGCCTGTCGGCAATAGAGATCACGGGATGCATCGAACGCATCCCGTTCTGAGTTGTGACCATGGTTGAGGGCTGGCGAGAGGTACGGACGTCCGCCGGGAAGATTCCGGTGGGCCGGTTTTGCTCGCCGCGGATATCATGCGTGTTTCCGACCTTTCGCCGTAAGGGGGTGCTGCGGGGCGCAGGCGGATGAAAACGGGTATTCGGGGGGACGGTGTGAGCGCGCGGGGAACGTATCGCGCCCCCAGGCCATCCGATCGTGCGCGGATCCAGATGATGGCGTGGCGAAGTGTGGACTCCACTCCACAACCCGCCACGCCCCAGGGTCGCGTTGCGACCGGTCACTTCTTGCGCGCTCGCGGTGCACCACGTCGGCCCTGCGTTTGATCTCCCGGTTCAGCCGCTCCGGCGGGGTTGGCCGACCAGATCTTCAACCACCTCACGGGTGAACCCCGCGCGGAACACGGGTGAGCAATAGTCGTTGAGTTCCCGTCCTGTCAGCGACGGCGCAATTCCCCACGATCTTCATGATCGTCACGGCGCAATTCCCCGCCCTGGCTGAGGTGATCACGAGCCGCCCGACGGTCGGGTGTCCGGGCTGATCCGGCCTCTCAAGGGCGCCTTCGGCGGCGCTCCGCGCTGGCCTGTCAGCCACCCTTGACCGCCCTGACCAGCCCTAATGCTCTGCTGGCTATCGGGCGGACCGGGAACCTCCGGCGCAGTGGGGATCTCGGCGCACGGCCGCCGACCCCCGGCGAACGGTGGTCGCGACGCCGCGGTCCCCCTGGTCCATTTCGTGGTGTTCGGGGAGCCGAATATCGCCGTCGTCGACAACGGCGTCAACGGCGAACTGTCCGCTGCCATCAGATCTCTGAGGTACGTCGCGACAGGCTCGACCGGCCGTCCGAGCGGGTCCAACACCTGGTATGGCTCCCAGCGGTCTCTCGCCTTCAGTAGCTTGCCCAACTCAGGCAGCACAAAGTTCTTCAGATCCCTGTCGGGACGCTGTTCAACGGGCATGCCGGGAAGCTAGCAGACACCCCAACTGACCTGGGAGGACGCATGAGTTAGTTCGGTCAACACGCCTGACGTCGTTGAGGCACCCAAGGTCCTCGTCCCCCTGGGAGTGATCAAGGGACGACCGGACCGTGCTCGGCCGCGCGGTCGGCGGCCATCGGTCACTCGCCGTGGTAGAGCCTGTCGACGTTGACCAGGAAGACCTCGCCCCTGGCTTCCGCGGACCGCAGTTCCGGGCCGAATCCCATCGCGCTGTAGCAGCCTGGTCTGGCCCGGCTGATGTCCTCGCCGGAGGCGGCGAGGACCGACAGAATGTGCAGCAGCCGCTCCAGGTGGTGCATGTCCATGCTCTCGTCCCAGCGGGCGAGCCCGACCGACAGCAGGACTCCGGGCCGGCCGTCGACAGTCCCTCGCACCGCCACGTCGATATCGAGGCGGGTGTGCTCCGCGGGATCGGAGATGGTGCCGCGCAGGGCCGTTTCAGGCTCTCCGCCCATGGTGGCGGGGGCGGCGTGGTCGGTGGCCCAGTGCCGGCAGAGCTGGGTGAAGTGCGGTGCGGCAACGGCGGAGTCGAAGGTCTCGCGGGCCCGGTGCCACACGCTGGCGGCGTCCTCCTGCTCGACCGCGGTGCGATGGGGCCGGGCGAGGGCGTGCTCGAAGGCCAGCAGTGGCTCGGCGATGCGGTAGCGCGTCAGCCCGTGCCGGAACGCGTCGGGCTCGCCGTGCAGCAGACCACGGTTCCGCAGTACGGCCAGGACGTGGGACACGTCGGTCAGTGGTGCCCCGATGCGTTCGGCGATCTCACCGGGTGTGGAGCAGCCGGCGGTGATCGCGGCCAGCGCGGAGTGGCACAGCGCCCGGTCCGCGTGATTCGCCTCTCCTTCCAGGAGACTGCGCGCCTCCCAGAACAGCGGGACCCGTGGGTTGAGGACGGTTCTGCATACCCATGCGTCGAAATCCTGCGGGCCGGCGGGGGTATCGTCACACACGAGGTCGCTGCGGTAGGCGGGAGTTCCCCCCACGATGGCGTGCACCTGCACGGCGAGTCGTGGGGACCGGATTCCCCAGAACCGTGCCGCCTCACGAAAGCCGAACGGCCGCACCAGGAGTTCCAGCGAGGCGAGCCGGTGCAGGGACGACGAGCCGGAGAAGAGCCTTCGCATCAGGACAGGGGTTCCGCCGCTGAGGATGAGGCGTACGCGGTTGTGCCTGCGCACCTGGTGCAGGCGGCGCAAGGCACTGTGGATAACGGACGGCAGCGCCGGGCTCGGGCCCACCAGGTCGGGAAAGTTGTCGATGATCACGAGGGACGGGCTCTGGTCGCCCAGCGCCAGCAGCGCGTCCACGGCGTCCTCCCACCGCTGCCAGCGCGGTGGATGAGTCGTCCCGGTGTACTCGCCCAGGCGGTCTGCGAGCCGGTGCAGGGTCTCGGCTTCCGCCGCTTCCTGCCCGTCGAAATAGAAGCCGTCGACGGCCTGGGCAACGGTTTCCAGCAGGAAGGTCTTGCCTTGTCGGCGCTGTCCCGAGACCAGGCCGAGCGTAGCCCCGGGGCGTTCATCGCACGCGAAGCCCACCAGGTCGGCCCACTCGCTCTCCCGATCGAACACCCGGTCGGGCTTCACCGGGTGGGCAGCAGCATCCGGTGGCGACACGGACCGCTCCCCTCGCTCGATGGCCGATGGCGTCGTTGTGCGTCCAGTACACCTCCGGCTATCACTCCATGCCCTGCCCACTGGACTGATCGGGGTACGCCGTGTCACTGCGGTCGCCAGCCGGCTCACCCACCGGCGCGGGGGTATCCGGGGCTTACGGCAGCTTTGGAAAGGGGCGGCCGCCGATCCCGACTGCCGAGGGCCCTGGCACGTTCATCGACGGTGGTGCCGTCCTTGCGCGTCGAGTTCCGCCCACTCCTTCTCCCACTGGGCGTAGCGCTTGCGGTTCAGCAGGAGGACGCCGGCCCTGTCTGTGCCGAAGAGCAACAGCCCGGTACCGGACGCGGCTACGGCGCCAGCCGCGACGCTCAGGGCCAAGACGTCCGCCGGGGTGCGCGGGTCCCTTAGCAGGGCTCCGTACCGGTCCAGCCACACGGTCGTCCGGTCTCCGGCACAAGCGCCGGGTGCCACAGCTGTCTCTCCTGTCCGCACGGTATGGTCCGAGGCCGTCCAGCGCACTGTCGCGTGCACCCGGCCGCCCGTGCCGTCCCTGGCGTCAAGGCCGGCGCGGGCGGGCGGCTCCTTCGTCACCACGGCGGTGACCGCGTGCCAGTCGGCGTGTTGCTGCTGGGACGCCGTGTCCACCGCCTGGCCGGCCAGCACCCCGGCGGTCGGGGCCGCCACGGAGATGAGCAGCCCGGTGGCCAGGGCCATCCAGGACTGTGCCACGTCCGTGCCGCGCCGGAGCAGGTCGTGCCGCCATGGTGGGCGCATCGTCCAAGGAGTCATCGTGTACCCCCTTCGCCTGCTGTTCGGAGGGTCTCAAGACCAGTCAGGTCCGGGAGAGGGCCGAAAGGTCCCGGAGAGGGACCGGTGCGTACAGTCTGGGCGGTCGGGCCGGGACCGTTCGGCCCTCTGGCAGATCACCTCGAGTGGCGACCCGATGGATCGGGTGGCTTTATCGAGCAGTACTCGTCAACAAACGCTGTTGCTGAAGATGAACAAAGCCACCCAGGCCGTGTTCGGTCTTCAGCCAGCTCACGAGCTCCATGTGCTTGGTCCGGGGTGAGGAACGGGTGAGATCGTTCCGTTGCGTGATCGGGCGGGCGTGCTTCTTCTCGATGGAGGGGAAGTAGCTGGCAGGGCCCTTCGCCGCCCCGACGGTGGTGCCGACCGCCGGTACGGGTTCCGTGGTCACCGTGGCAGGGCCTGGGTGATGCGCCACAGGCGGCGAGGCAGGTCGCCTTCCTCGAAGGCATGCACCTCGCGCCGGGTCCAGCCGCCGGCGAGGGCATCGACCAGGTCACGCGTGAAGTAGTGGACGGCGAAGCCGCCGTGTTCGTAGATGTCGTCGCCGTGGGCGATGCCGGTTCCGTAGTGCGCGTCGCCGGTGTGGCGGACGGTGTAGAAGAAGGTCCCGCCCGGCCGCAGCACGCGCCGGACCTCGCCCACCAGGGCGTGGATCTCCCTGGTGGACAGGGCCATGCACAGCAGCATGTGCGCGAACACCGCGTCCACACAGGCATCCGGCAGCGGCAGCGGCTCGCGTACGTCGTGCACCGTGGTGGTGATCCGGTCGGCGACGCCCTGCTCATGGGCGGCGTACCGGAGCTGCCGGAGGCCGACGGGGCTGAAGTCGGTGGCCTGGACGGTGAAGCCCTCGCGGGCGAAGTACAGAGCGTCGCGCCCGTGTCCGGCACCGAGTTCCAGCACGTCCCTGACCTGGGCCGCGCGGAACACCGAGGCTGCGTGGATGGCGGGGGCGGAGGGCTGCTCACCGTACATGCCGGGATGGGCGGTGTAGGTGTGCTGCCAGTGCTCGCGTTGGGCATCGGCCAGCTCCCGCTCGTGCTCGGTCATGTGCTCGTCGCCTCTTCCGCGCTTCCGGCCGACGCAGAACCGCCCGCGACCCAGCCTAGCGGCGGGCGGTCGGAGCCGTACGGCCGCCCGGGACGCGCCGTCCACTGTGCGGGGAGGCGCCCCTGGCTGGTCGGGATCGGGCTTTGCGCGAGATTCGAAGGCGATTGCTGCTCCGTGGACGGTCCTGGGTAGGGTCGCGCCGTCGAGGGGGTAGGCCAATCGTGGAGTTGTAGTGATCTGGATAGGTTTGGCTGGCTTGGTGGTGGCAGCGGTGTGTGCGTATACGGCGCGTGCTGCGAACGGCCGGGCGCGGTCAATGGAGAGCACCGAGACGCTTCCGGTACAGGACCTGCGGGCGCTGCACGAGGCGGCCGCGGAGGCCGCGGGCGGGGGGCACTTCCGTTACTGCTGTGAAGTCGTCGGCCAGGCCCGTCCGCACAAGAGCGGTGTGCTGCGGTCCGAGCTGGAGGGCCTGGACTGCGTGTGGCACAAGCACAAGATCACCCGCAGGTACAAGGAGACCTATCGCGACAGCAACGGCAATCGGAAGCGCAGGACTCGCACCGAGGTGCTCTCCGAGCACTCCAGCTCCACCGCGTTCTTCGTGGAGGACGCCACCGGCAAGATGGTGATCCGCCCTGGCGAGCATGGTGTGGTGGGCGCCGAGAAGGTGCTGGACCGTTTCGATCCGCACACGGGAGGCAGTGGCAGCCGCCTCACGATCGGCCCGCTGAACCTGAACCTCGGCGGTGGCGACGGGACCATCGGCTTCCGGCGCGAGGAGTGGGTGGTCCGTCCGGGCAGTCGCTTCTACGTCCATGGTGAAGCCACTGACAGTGACGGTCGGCTCGTCCTCGGTGCTCCGGAGGAGGGCGGAGTCTTCATCATGTCGGTCAAGTCCGAGCAGGAACTGCTCCGGGCTGAGAACCACAAGGTGCTGGTCTTCGGTGTCGGTACGGTCCTGGCCGTTGTCGCCGGGATCGTCTTCCTGGTGCTCGGCCTCATCCGCTGATGATCAGGGCGTAGGTGCCGGCGAAGAGGGCGATGGCGGTTGTCAATTGTCAATCTTGCCGGACTTCCGTGCCCAGCATCTCTTGGGACTTCACAAATTGCGCCGTAAGTGGCCGCCTATGGGGAGGGTGCTCACAGTCCCCACCGGTGTCCAGTTGCACTCCCCGGGGCAGTGAGCCGGTCACGCGCCTTGATGGTCGAGTTGCCGGTTGCCGTGTGTGGTCGCCGGGGGCGTATCGGCTCCAGGTTCCTCCGGCTCGGTGACCAGCCGGGTGGCTGCCTTGTCGTGGTAGCCGAGAGCCAGGGCCGGTGTCGCCTATTCGCATCCGATGCAATTGGCGTCGGTTGGCGCATCGGTACAGCAGCTGTCGGTGAGATTGGTCTTGAGCAGCGGAGGACGCCGCGAGGACGTGACCACCGGGGTCCCGCGCTGTTGGGGTATCACTGAGGCAGCAATCGAGGGGGGCTTGCCCTACGAGGGGATGACGAAGATTCCTTCTTGTCGCTACAGGGATTGGCGGTAGCCGAAGAACTCGTGGTCTGGGTTGTAGCCACCGTGTCCGCCGCCGATCCGGGAGAAGTCGGCGACGAACTCGATGCCCTGGATCCACTTGATCTGTTTGAAGCCGAGCTGTACCTCGTTGCGCAGGCGCAGCGGGGCGCCGTGGCCGAACGACAGCGGTTGGCCGTTCATGTCGTAGGCGAGCATGGTCAGGTGGTGGCTCATCTGCTCGATGGGGTGGGCGTCGTAGTAGCGTCCCTTGTCCGGGCCGTCGCCCAGGGAGTAGAAGACGACCCACTTGGCCTCGGGGTTCGGCTTGACCAGGTCCAGGATGGTGCGCATGGACACGCCGCCCCACTTGGCGACGCCCGACCAGCCCTGGATGCAGAAGTGCTGGGTGATCTGCTCGTGGTGGGGCAGGGCCCGTAGCTGGCGCAGGTCGAGTTCGACGGGGTTGTCGACAAGGCCGTGGATGTGCAGCTTGTAGTCGGCGAAGTTGCCGTCGTAGAGCCGGCGGTATTCCGGTGAGTCGGGGTACTGGCCGTTGTGCCAGAAGTATGGGGAGATGTCCTTCTCGGTGTACTCGCCCGGTTTGGCGTCCACGTGCTCGAAGAGGCGCTGTGCGGGGCCGATGAGCGCGTACCCGGCGCGCTGCACCGCTCGGGGGTGGCGCAGGGTGAACGGGGTGGCGGCGATCCAGCCGGCGATGACCACGGCCATCGAGGCGAGGAAGATCCACAGGCCCGTCCCGCCGTTGCCGCCGCGGGCGGCGTACATCTGGTTGAGGTTGCGTTGCAGGTCTGTGGTGAACACCAGAGCAATGTGGGCCACGATGAAGACCAGGAACCACACGAGGACCAGGAAGTGCAGTGAGCGCGCTGCCTGGATGCTCACCGGCTTGCTGATCCACCTGAACCGGGTCGAGAGGGCCGGCGACATGCCCAGTCCGGTCAGCAGCGCGAGCGGAGCGGCGAGGAAGGCCGTGGTGAAGTAGGAGAGCTGCTGCAGGCTGTTGTAGTTCACCCAGGCGGGCCCGGTCGGCCAGTCCAGCGATACATACTGGATCAGCGCCGACGCCGCGTCAGGGAAGACGTCCCAGCTGGTGGGGACCACCAGGCGCCACTGTCCGGTGGTGAACAACAGCAGGTAGAAGACAAGGCCGTTGAGCAGCCACAGCGTCCCCACACCCAGGTGCCACCAGCGGGCCAGCCCGATCGAGTGCCGAAGCCCGGGCAGCCCCACCTGTCCGGGCAGGGCGATGGAGTCCTTCTTCGCCGTCCACAGCGGATCGGACGGCACCGGCCTCTGTACCCGGAACCAGTCCCGGCCCGGTGTGCTGTGTCTGGTCCAGTACAGACGCGGGTGGTCACCGATGATCTGGATCCCGGAGCGGATGATGAAGATCATCAGGAACAGGTTGAGGAAGTGCTGCCAGCCCAGCCAGGCCGGCAGCCCATCCATGCGCATGGAGCGCGCGACCAGGATCGTGCCCGGGTGGTCGTGGATGAACCGCTGTACCGGCCCAAGGGCGCGCAGTTGCTTGGCCGCCGCGACAGCGATGATCAGGGCCAGGAACCCGAGGGGCAGCAGCCAGAGCAGGTTGAACCACCTGTCACGGCCGATGCGCACCCGCGGAGCGACTCCGTACGCCTGCGGCACCGAACCGGACCAGGTGGCCGGGTCGATGACATCCTCCCCCTCGGTAAGTTCCCTCCGGTAGTCCCGCACCGCCTCCGGAGACACGGGCATGTCCGGCGGAGCCGGGACCTCGCCAGACTTTCCTCCGTCCACCACTGAGCACCCACCTTCCGCCACCCTGGCCGGTAGCGCTAACACCAGGTATCCAGCGATATTTGCCGAAACCGCACAAGATGTCGCGGAAGCCGCACCCGTGGCGCGGACACAGCGAGCAGCAGGAACGTGACGCCGAGGGTCTCGGCTGCCTCCGGCGGGGTGGCTCGCTGGAGCACGACTGCGTGCGCGTGGGCGGCGACGCATTCATCGCACTCCCGGCTCACCGCTATGGCGAGCGCGATGAGCTCTGTCAGTTGATCACCACCGACGACAGTCCCTGGAGTGAGAGGTCGTCGTGCTGCGTGCCGGGATCGGCACCCGGGGACCGGTTGGCCGACGGGGCGGCGCCAGCGGGAACTTCATAGATCCTCCCGTCGACACCTGCCCGATAAAGCTTGCCCGCCGAGAATCCTCGGCCGCCACGTCCGTAGGTGATCTGCGTGGAGAGACGCATTCCTGACTCAACGGCGCAAAGACTCCCTCCCTCGACGCGCCAGATCTGCCCTGCCGCATGGGTGGCGATCAACGGCCGTCCCCGGCCGTCGAGGGTGAGCCCATCGGGGAGGGCGAGGGCGTCGGACGGGGCTGCGGAGATCCAGCGCTGCGGGTGCGCCGGGTCATCGACCGGAATCCGGTACAGCCCGGGGGCGATGGCGGTCTGGATGACGTAGACTTGCTTTCCGTCCGGGGAAACGGCGATCCCGTTGGGCTGCCGCACCTGAGCCCAGGCGGGGTCGACCCGCCCGTCCGGCGTGACGCGGCCGATGTTCCGGCCTCCCAGAGTCGTGGTGTACACGGTGCCGTCGGGTGCGAGGGCGACGCCGTCGATGCCGCCGAGTCCCGAAGCGTACGTGGTGACCTTGCCGGATTCCGGGTCCACCAGCAGGAGCTTCGATATCGGGAGGGAGTCGCCGGTGAGCGAGTGCACGAGGTCGTTGCCGGTGCCGACCAGGAGCTGGCCGTCGTTACGGACAACGATCCCGCCATTGGCGCCTACGTTCCCGGTGAGCGGCACTGGGGTACGGCCTGGCGCATCTATGCGGTAGACGCGGCCTGTGAAGTACGCGGTGGCGAACATCCGGCCCCGTTTGTCGACGGCGATCGACTCGACCCAGTCGGGTATGTGCGCCACCTGGACCGGCGGAGCCGATCCCGTGGCGCCACAGGCCGGTGCCGCGTACGCGGGGACAGGCGCGAACACACCAGCGACCGCGGCCAGTACAACCACCGGCACGCTGCTGCGGCGCGGCCCGCGTAAGGCGGCGCGGAGCAGGCCGCTCAGTTTCCTCTTCATCGGTTCCCCTCCGTCGGCGGGTTGGTCTGCCCGGCGAAGTATCGGCTCCGGGATCTCCCTGCGCCCCCCCTCCCCAGGAATGGTGGACCGCGTTCCCGCCTGCTGGACTCGGCCATGGCGTCAACACGGGGAAGCCCCGACGACTCGTCGAACGCCTCAAGCATTCCGCGGCGCCACTGGTCATCCCCACTACAGCCCACCTGCTTCTCTGAGCACGGAGGGGCAATCGCACCCGGAGAACGGCCGAGGACCTGCATCTCTATGTCGGCAGACGTCCAGCCGGCTTCAAGATCCGGACCATTGACGGCCCAATGCCCCTCCAACCGCGGCAATCACCGTCGTTTCAGCAGGTCAGCGCCCATGTGGCAGCTGTACCACCAGCAGACCAAGAACCTCTTTGCAGCCTTCGGGCTTGTCGCGAGAGCTCCGAGGTGGCAGGAAAATCCTCGATCCATGCAATACGACCGAGGTCAAGTCGACTGCGGGCGCGTGTCACAGCAACGTAGGCGAGGCGGGCTTCCGCATCACTCACGGGCTCCGAGACCGGGCGACCACAGTCGTCGTGTCGGTCGCTGTCCGGGGGCGAGAGAAGTCATCGGCGGGCTGAAGCTGATCCGCCCCAGTCCCCTGTGCGCGATGGGCCAGGCCGTTGACGTGCTCGCCGCTCTGCCCGGCCGCATCGAGTTCGCCGGCCAAACCGCAGGCATCACGCCGCCATCTTGTCCTCCAAGCCCCGGCGCCGGTGATCGCGCGGATGCTCGGCTAGGGCGACACCACCGCCCGCCTCGCCGAAAAGGCCGGAAGTACTTGGCGCCACCATGCCCCCGGCGACCACTCACGGTGACCACGAGCCTTCAGCAACTGAGGAATACGCGGCTCCTGATTACGCGAGGTCACCGGTTACCTCAAGCAGTTCCAATTCGACGGTGAGCGGCGTGAGCCGTGGGCTGCCGGTACAACTCCCCCAGGGACTCGCCCTCCGCCCTCCCCCATGACTGCGCCAATCCCGTCGATCGGCAACGCTGCCCAACTCCGACGTGGGGGCATCCGATGCTCGGACACCCCCACTCCGTTTCCGACCAGAAGCTAGGCGGGTCCCGAAGTCATAGTGCTCCGGTCCCTCAACTCAGCTGTTGGGACGGAGAGTCCACACCACGGTCATCTCACCCGAGACCGCCTCGTCCTCGCGCTGGATGGCGATGCTCACGGGGAACTCCGGGCGCTGTCCTGCGTCAAGTTCCGCGATAACCTCGGCAATCGGGCGCCCCAGCGTGGCCGTGGCCGTCACCGGCCCCTTAGCAAGCTTCTTGTAGCCGATCTCGGCCCGTACTGCTAGTGGGACGGCCCGTGAAAGCTGGTCTCCGAACGCGGGGAGGACGATGGCGCCGCTGGCTGACTCAGCCAGTGTAAACATGGCGCCTGCGAGGGGTACCAACAGATGGACGACGCACGCGTGGGCCTTGATGAAAATTCAGAACCCCAAGGTCAGGGCCACTGCGCTTGCGCCCTGACACGCCCTTCGAGCGTTCCGGGAAGTCTGATGGGTTTCCCCAGGTCAGCACGCTCTTCGCTGAGGGTGAACCACCCCTCCGGGATCCAGCCGGTGACGTGCCCCTCGGTGAAGAGGTCGAGGCCAGGAAGCTCCGGCGCGGACGCAGCCTCTGCGACCTCCCGAGAGGGCACCTAGAGGACAGCGGAGCCGCACTTCCGCCCTTTCATAGGGGAAAGGGCGGCCGGTCAGGTGCGCCACAAAGACCCTGTCTTCCCGGAGCACTTGACCCCGCATCGGCCGGGTGATCCACAACAACGGAGCCTACGGCGTGTCCAAGGCCCCGCTCGTCCACGCGGCGCGCAGTGCCTTCTTGTCCACCTTGCCGACCTTGGTCGTCGGCAGCTGGTCCAGCAGCACCGTCTTCCGGGGCGTGTACAACTCTCCCAACTCGGCGGTCACCGCCGCACCGACCGCCTCCGGGTCGACGTCAGCACCCTCGGCCGTGGCCAGGAAAATCTGTACGGCCTCCCCGTACTCCTCGTCCGGCACACCCAGCGCCGCCGCGTTGCGCACACCGGGCAGCGTGAGCAGGAAATCCTCCAGGACCCGGGAGTAAACGTTGTCGCTGGTACGGCCGGTGACGATGATGTCCTTGGCCCGGTCGACGAGATAGAGGTACCCCTCGGCGTCGAGATAACCCATGTCCCCGGTGCGCAGCCACCCGTCGTGCAGCGCCGCCGCGGTGCGCTCCGGGTCCTCGTAGTAGCCGAGCATCACCGTCTCGCCACGGACGCACACCTCGCCGACCTGCCTGACGGGCAGTGCCTCCGCGCTGTCTTCACCACGGATCTCGATCTCGACGTCGGATATCGCGCGACCGCAGCTCCGCCAGAGCTCGGGGCGCGCGGCTCCCTCCAAGGCGAGATCCTCCGCACCGAACGCGGTGATGCCGAGCGCCTCCGACTGCCCGTAGCCCTGACTGAGCACGGGCCCGAACACCTCGACCGCCTGCTGCAGCCGACTGGGCGACGTGGCCGCGCCGCCGACAACGATCCGCCGCAGCGCGGGCAGGGCGCCCGGCTCGCACTCCGGGTGATCGAGAACCGCGTACAGCATGGGCGGTACGAACATGGTGGCGGTGATCCGCTCCTCGCGCAGTACCCTCAGCGCCGCGCCCGCTTCGAACTCGGGCAACACGACCAGGGCGGACCCCGTCACCAGAGCCTGGAGCGAGGTGAGGTGGCCGCTGCCGTGCGTGAGCAGCGTGGCGGCGAGCACCCTGTCCGTGCCCGGGTTCATGGCCGGGAAGAACACGGAGCCGGAGTCCTGCGGGGCGTCCTCCACCAGGTCCACCAGCACGTTGTAGAGCCGGTGGCTGTGCGCGGCGAGCTTGGGGCGGCCCAGGGTTCCGCCGGTGTAGAGGACGGTGACGGCTTCGTCCGCTCCCGGGGCGGGCACGCCGTCGGGGCGCACGTCCGGGCACTGGGCCGCCAGCGCCAGCAGGTCCGTGCACTGCTGCTCACAGGGCCCGAGGCTGAGCAGTTCGGGGGCGTGGACGCTGCGGCCGGCCGCGTCGGCGGCCCGCCTCGCGAAGAGCGGGTCGGTGACCACGGCGCGCGCCCGGGACTGCTCGACCAGCGCGGCGAGCTCGCCGGGCCCTGGCTCGGGCGGCAGGAACACGACGCGGCAGCCGATGAGATGGACGGCGAGCTGCACCAGGACGGAGTCCACGCGGTTGGCCAGGAACAGCCCCACTCCGTCGCCGGGCGCGAGCCCCTGCCCGCGCAGTGCATGCCCCAACCTGAACAGCCGCCGCCGAGCCTCCCCTCTGGTCAGCCGCTGCGCTCCCTGGACGAGCGCCTCGGCGTCCTCGTCCTTGTACCAGTGTTCCAGAATGCGGTCCACATACGTCCGCGGCTCGGATGTTTCCTGTGCGTTAACAATCACCAACACATCCAAACATGCCGCTGAGAAGCCGTGGCCTCACGGGGGGCCACCTTCGACCATCAGCTGGCGAAGTACCATGCCCATGCCTTGATGAAAATTCGGTATTCGCAGGTAAGTTGAGCGCTTGAGAGAGCGCACGGAACGCTCGTCATCATGGCGGGGAAAAGCTCCCCGTGGTGTGACCTCAGCAGGCCCTTGCACGCGTACGTCTTCGCGTTGACATACAGCGGCGGCCGGGTCCTCATCACCCCTGGGAAGGGGTACCAAGGCCGACCTGTTGTTCGCGGACATGCCGACAGTCCCGTCGTCATCGCCCCGCGGCGGGGTACCAACAGGGCCGCCGGTACGAGACCCGGGCGGAAGTCGCCGCGTCCTCATCACCCCTGGATGGGTACCAACAGGAACCGCGGCCCGTACGCGCGGCGGACTGCGGGGGCCTCATTGTTCCTCGGAGGGGTACCAACACCACGATCACGGGCGGGCAGCCGGGGCACGAGGTGGCTTTCATCGACCCTGGGAGGGGTACCAACTCGACCAGGCGCCGGAAGTTCGCGGTGCTGTTGCGCGCCCTCATGGCCCCTGGGAGAGGTACCAACGCGGCGCCCTTGGCGACGGCGGCTACTAGGGCGTGTTTCGAAAGTGGTTGCCGATGTGAGAGGTGGTGTCGTGGCGGCCTCGCCTGCTGCGGTCAGCCCGGAGATGATCAGGGGCTTGCAGGAAAGGGCGGCTCAGGCCCTTCCCGCTGAGTACGTTGAGCACGTGGAGGGGTGGTGGCTGCGTCACGCCCCCCATTGCTCGTGGTGGGTCGGAACGGTGCTGCCGCATGGCGAGGCCGGGCCGGGCGAGTTGCTGCGCCGGGTTGTCAGGGCCGAGGAGTTCTATGCCGCGCGCGGCGCGGTCGCGCGGGTCCAGGTCACTCCGGGTGTGTGTCCTCCAAGGCTGGACGCGCTGCTGGCAGGGCGCGGCTACCGTGCGAAAAGCCCGGTGTCGCTGCAGGTGGCCTCATCTGCACGAGTCGTGGATTGGTCGTCGACGCAGCCGCAGCAGGTGAGCGTGGACGACCACCCGACGGCCGCGTGGTTCGATGTCTGGCACGCCGTGAACGGAGGGGATCCGCAGTCTGGCTGGGACATGCTCGCCCGGCTGGAACAGCCGTGCGGCTACGCCCGCGCAGCCATCGGGGACGAGGTCGTCGCGGTGGGCCGCGTGGTCGTCGACGACGGCTGGGCGGGGGTGTTCGGCATGGCGACGCTGCCCCAGGCACGTGGCAGGGGCGCGGGCCGCAGCGTGCTCGCGGCGCTGGCACGCTGGGCGGAGTCCCGCCGGGCCGGCCGCATCTACCTGCAGGTGGAATACGATAACCTCCCCGCTCTCCGGCTATACGAGAAAGCGGGCTTCACCGAAGTCTGCACGTACCACTACCGCACGGCGGGCTGATCCCTGGCCTGGTCACGGTCACAGCCACTCGCCGATGGCGGCGACCAGCACGGTGGCCACGTAGCGGACGGCGAGCTTGTCGTACCGGGTAGCGACCGCGCGGTGGCGCTTGAGGCGGTTGATCCCGCACTCCACCGCGTGGCGCTGCTTGTAGTCGGTCTTGTCGAACTTCGGGGGCCGGCCGCCGCGCGAGCCGCGCTTCTTGCGGTGGGCGATCTGGTCGCGCTTCTCCGGGATGATGCAGAGGATGCCGCGTCGACGCAGGTAGGCGCGGTTCGCTCGGGAGCCGTACGCCTTGTCGGCACGCCGACCTGAGCCAGATCACCCGGGCTGTGAAGCGCAGACTCAAGCAGATCCAGTACGGCCCGGACCTGGTCGACGGATGCCTCGCCGGCACCGGCCTGGTCATAGACGGCTGACCGACATCACACAATCAAGTTCTAGTCGGCCTCTAGCAGCGGGGATTCACCTTGCCGACGTCGTGCGGAAGCTTCCGTACCTGGTTTCCTGGGGCGGGTTCGCTCGGCCCATGCGGCCACCGGAGGTCCTGCCACGCCCAGGCCCGCGAAGAATGCGCCAAGGAGTAGCCATCCCGTGTGTCCGAGCGCAAGGACTGCTCCGGTCAGGATCACAGGGGCGAGGGCTTGGCCTGCGTCGAAGCCGATACCGAAGAGGCCCTGATATTGCCCTTGGGCATGGTCGGGTGCGAGACCGAAGCCGAGCGCGAAGCTGGCCGACGACTCCCACACCTCTCCGACGCTGTGGATGCACACTGCAAGGACGGCGAGCGCCGGTGCGACCCACGCGGGAACATCAGCTGTCAGTGCCATCAACGGACAGCTGATAAGGAACAGGAGCCCGGCGAGGCGGAAGGCGCGGCCGCCCTGTCGTGGGGTTTCCACCTTGGAGCCAAGTCTGCTTTGGAGCAGCATGCAGACGCCGCTGTTGATCGCGTAGACCGCTGCCACGGTCCAGCGCGGTGCGTCGGTGTGGGCGGTGAGCCAGATCGGCAGCAGTACGGAGACGGTCTGGTACTGCAGGCCCATGGCACTGTAGAGCGCAACGAAGGACACGTACGGCCGGTCGGCCAGGACGGACCACTGACGGTGCTCCTTGGGCCGGGGCAGGGGCCGGTAGTTCGGGACGCCTAGGAACACGATCAGTGCGGCGCAGGCGAAGCTGGCGGCGTTTGCCAGGATCAGCCCGGTGTAGGCAGGGCGAGTGTTGATCTGGATGGCGAAGGCCGCGCCCAGGGTGCCCACGACGACGCCGAGATTGACGAAGGTGCGGAGTCTGGCCCGGAAGGCGGCAGGACGTTCACCGCCGACTCTCGCGATGAGTGCACCGCCCGCGGCGCCGCTTGCCGTGGCCGCCAGCCGGTCCAGGGTGGCGACGAGCGTGAACGCGAGCCAACTGTTGATGAAGACGAAAGCCGCCATCGTGGCGGTCTGTAGGGCGAGGGTTATCAGCCAGATCGTGCGTGGTCCGTACCGGTCCGCTAGATTCCCCGCCGGTATGCCAGCCACCAAGCCGCTGAGGCCGGCGATCGTCAGACCCGCTCCTACCTGTGTGGCGGGCAGGTGCACCACGAGCGTGAAGTAGAGGATGGCAGCGGTGTTGAACAGACCATTGCCTACCCTGCTGACGAAACTGGCGGTGATCAGAGCTCGCTGCGGACCAGAAGCTAGCCCACTGGGCACCTGTTGCCTGGACCCCCTCCTGGTCATGTCGATCAGGCTAACAGTGGCACTTCACAGCATCGTTCAGCCCCCGCCCTGCGCATACCTCATCCCCCAGGGCTACCGGCCCGACGGCCGACCGGCAGGCAAACCGGGCCGACATCACCCAATCAAGTTCAGTAGCTGCTCTTTGTGGCACCCCAAGCACGCCCCTTGACCATCCCGCTTCCAACGACACGTCCGGGACACCAGATGGTCCTCAGGACGAATATTGACAGCGGCCGACTCCGAAAATAGAGGCTACGCAGCAGCTCGATACGTAAGGCCACTCCCCGCCTGATCCACCCCACGCGAGGTCACGGTGTGACACTCCATCAGTTACACCTGACGCAGCATCAGCTAAGTCAGCATCCACCCTGCCAGAGGTGGTGACAGGTGACGACACATGCACATGCGCCAATACGCCCTGCACCACCTCTGACCTGCATAGACGCAGGTCAACCCGCTACTCCCGCAACCCTGCCCCAACTCCGGCGCCAATGGAAGCCGAAGAGGTACCGCGATCAGCACCCTCTGAGGTCGGTGTGCTCATTTCCCGACAGTTGGCGCCCCTCCATTTCTTGAACTCCGCCCGGCTCCTCTCGCCGAGCCTCGACGGCTGTTCCGCGGAGGGAAGCGACCACTGTCATGTTCGAAGCAATTGAGGATCGCCACGCCGCGCTGCTCCAGCACACGTGCCGACCGCGTGGTGCACGACCCCCGAGTGCTGTCGACGGGACTGGGAGCAGTCAGGTAGCTAACACCAAGATCCGGACCATACACGGACCACTTCTCTCCCGATGGCGGTCACAACCACCGTTTCAGCAGGTCAACACCGCCATGAGCGCTGCACCACCAGCAGACCAAGAACCTCTTTGCAGCCTTCGGGCTTGTCGCGAGAGCTCCGAGGTGGCAGGAAAATCCTCGATCCATGCAATACCACCGAGGTCAAGTCGACAGCAGGCGCGTGTCACAGCAACGTAGGCGAGGCGGGCGTCCGTATCACTCACGGGCTCTGAGACCGGGCGACCACAGTCGTCGTGTCGGTCGCTGTCCGGGAGCGGGGAGAAGTCATCGGCGGGCTGAAGCTGATCCGCCCCAGTCCCCTGTGCGCGACAGGCCAGGCCGTTGGCATCCTCGCCGCTCTGCCCGGCCGTATCGAGTTCGCCGGCCAAACCGCAGGCATCACGGCGCAATCTTGTCTTCCAAGCCCCGGCGCCCGTGGTCGCCCGGATGCTGGGCTACGACGACACCACCGCCCGCCTCACCAAAGAGACCGGAGGCACCTGGCGCCACCATGCACCCGGCAACCACTCACAGTGACCACGAGCCTTCAGCAACTGAGCCATACGCGACTCCTGATTACGCGAGGTCGACTACCCCAAAAAAACAGTTCCCATTCGGCGGTGCGCGGCGTGAACCGTGGCCTGCCGGTACAACTCCCCCAGGAACTCGCCCTCCGACCTCCCCCACGGCTGCGCCCATCCCGCCGGTCGGCCACGCCGCCCAACCCCGACCGGCGTGGGGGCATCCGCTGCTCGGACACCCCCACTCCGTTTCCGACCAGAAGCCAGGAGGGTACCGAAGTCCTCGTGCTCCGGTCCCTCAACTCAGCTGTTGGGACGGAGAGTCCAGACCACGGTCCTTTGGACCCGCGGTCATCCCCTCGACGGCCCGCCCCTCCGAGCTGTGCATATCTGGACCTAACAGGGCAAAGGTACCCACCTATGCCCGCTGGTCCCCGGCTGTTCCCGCCTGCACTGTGACCACAAAGTGACCTTCGGGCCATGGGGAGGAGGAGGCCCATGCCGCCTTAACCTGCGGATTAGTGTGGCTCGGACGAGGGGGCCCCTATGCGCAGCCGGTAGCGTACGCAGGGGGGCGAGGTGCCCTGATGCGGGTCCGAGCCGAGGAGGGGGCAGCGCGTGAAAAACCGGTTCGCAGGTGGCTGCACAAGGTGTTCCGTGCTGGTGTTCCCAAATGGCGGGTTCCTCCGTAAGGGCGACGAGGGTTGGGAGGTGTGGTGCGCGACCTGCCAGAGCCTGGACGAACTCGCCGAATCCACGGACTTTGATCCGGAGAACCTTGAGCTACCAACGGTGCCGCCCTCCGGCTGCGCGACCACCGTCGACCTGCGCGTACTCGGCATGACCAGGGCGTGCTGGAAGTGCCGCAAGGACACCTTGTGCCTGATAGGGCTATACCCGGACCGGCCCTCCCACGGCTACGTGGGGCTGCACACCACGGACAATGAGAAGACGATGGCATTGTGCCAGCTCTTGGTGCAGCGCATGGGGCGCACTGACCTGGCCGCCGGTGTCAAGAGCCGGTACAGCAGGACCATGCGCGAGCGGCAGCTGGCCAACGGCTGTTGGCACTGCGATGCGCTTCAGGGCAACTTCCCGGTCCATGAGGAAGCCCTGGGCCGGGTTGCTGCGGGTGGAGTGAATGGTCTGGACACGCTGCTGGTGGCCATTTGTCCAGTGCTGGAATGGCAGACGGTCGTCTACGACTTCGCCGGCGGCGTCATCGCAATCTGATCGAGTATGGGCCGGGCCCTGGCGGGCTGGCCTCCTCTCACGGGGGGCCAGCCGGCAGGGCATTGGGCCGGACGGCTGTTCCTCCCTGCGCTCGGGCGGGTCTTCGCCTCGGGGCGCGAGGCTACCTTCCCAGCTACCGGCAGCTCTATCGGCTCGCGTGATCCCGCGGCTACCCGTCTCCGTCAACGGGTTGCCCAGGAGCATAGGGACAGGCGATGCATGGCGGCAACGGACTTGACCTGCGTAGTGACCGCTTGGGCAACCGGGCGTCAGGGGCTCCGGCGACTGCATGCCCGGCAGCCGTGACGTAAGGCAGCCCAGTACCTCTCAGCTCTCTTCCGTCTCGTCAAGATGGAAGGGGATGTTGCGGAGCTCCATCTCTTTGCGTAGGCGCTGCGTGAACTCTGATTTTCTGTATCGAGCAAACCACCAAGGGAGCGCACTGATCATTTCCGTGCGAGCGTCAGAGGATAGTTCAGATATGAACTCCTGGAGTATATGGGCTATGGCTACCCACGCGTTTTGCGGGTCGTAAACGGCGGCCTTTCGGGCAAGGTTTTCGATGCGGGTGATTGCGCCCTCATCAAAACTCCCGGGGTTGTTCATGAACGAATGAGCGAGCGCCATCCCGGGATCGCTGAGCACGCGGTACCGGAAGGCTTCGATGCGAGCGATCTCCCGCTCTTGCTCCTCGGTCTTGAGCCGCGACTCGCGTTGGCGGCGCCGCTCTGCGGTTGCGTCAGCTATGTCCGCTGGATCCGCCGTGATCTGCGCGTGACCCCATGCGATCCGAACCGCTTCGTCTTTAAGGTCGCGGGGGACGCCGAGGAGGGTATTGACTCGGTGCTCGACTATTTCTGCTTGGTTCAACGGGCGTTTGTTGGCCACGGATTCGGCCACGCCTCTCACGTAGTCGCACGCCACTGCCTGTGGGTCGTGATGCGTTGGACTCGGTGAAATTTCCTCCCAGGCCAAGGTTAGGTCGGCATGGAAAAAGAAGTCCGGGTTCGCGCTGGCTAGTTGCACGGAGAAGCCAGCGCGACCCGTGCGTGGTTCATTGCGGTATCTGCGCATCAGCTCTCGGTGTAGGGCGTGCGGAGCTGGTGTGCAGGATCGGCCTCGCGTGCAGAAGCCAGGAGTGATTCACGTAGTGTGCTGCGGCCGTCTTGCGGATCGGGCAGTACAACCGGGGACCAGTTGTATGCGAAGTGTGTGAGCCTGAGGAACCTGTCCGCGATGTACTGTCCGCGGTCGGCTGCTGGGTCGTGGACGGCCCGCGTGAAGATATCAACGACTGGCCCTCTTAGCGACGGCATTTGGAGGGCGGTGTCCATCCAGAGCTTGAAGGCTGAGGCAGAGGTCTCGTCCAAGGGCGAGGAATCGAGCCCAGAGCGCCACCCGCCTATGAAGAGGGCTTGATCACTGGGTGTGATCTCTCCTCCGGTGGCAGACGAGAGCAGCAGCGGGATGCCTGATGTATTGCGTTCTTGGGCCAAGGCCATGAACGACCTGCGGCCGGCCTCCCGGAGTGCCGGATCGTCGCTGGCGCACCAAGTGGACAGGTTGGAGCGTACCTGTCCCCGTACGTTCGGTTGATGCCACAGCCTTTGCATCGACTCACCGACCGCCTCGGCAATTTTGCCGGAGGGGGCAGCAGCAAGGAAGCTCAGACGGTAGAGCATCATTTTTGGGTACTCGTCCGCAAGTGGTCCGCCGCATGCGCGAGCGACAGCTACCTTCAAGTCCTCGGTGAACTTGCCCTTCTCGTCCTGGGCCCACTTCTTCATCCGGTCGCGCATAGCTCGACCGATCACTGGGTGTAGAGCGCCGGCAGTAATCAGGTCTCGAGCGTGATCCTTCAGGGAGTTATGGCTGGACCATTGAGTGGCCACGTCCTGAAGCAGCTTGAGGGACTTGTGGTGCGCGCTGTAGCGCAGCACATATTGGCCGAGGCGGTTGGTAATTCGCTCCGCATGCTCTGGGTAGGTAACCGGAAGGTTTGCCATCCAGGGGACGACGATGTCGGTGAGGGGCATACGGTCGACCCAGAAGTATTCCAAGACGGCGTCGGCGTAGTCCGGCCGCTGGAATCGAAGCGTATCCTGACGCGTCAGCGTGGCGCCGATGCTCCAAGCCAATTCGATAATTCCCGGGCCGCTTTGCCCGCCGCGATGGTTAGTTACGTCTTTGAGTTTCTGCGAGAGGCTGGCGGCTGCCTCGAAGATATCTCCGACGGGTGAGCCCTCCAGCAAGGCTGCAGCGAGGAGAAAATTCCGTCGATCGCTGTCCGGATTTTCTATATGCCACGTACGCAAATGGGTGCGCCAACTGCCCAGGGCTTCAAGGACGTTGTTTATTTTGATCTGTGTGCGGGAAAGCTGCTTTCCGTCGACCTCCTTGAGATCTTCTTCGAGTACGGGGGCGAAGTGTTCAGCCCGGATGGCATTCGCCCAGCGAACCGCATCATCGGGCTTCCGTCCGCCGAGCTTCTTGACGATTTCTTCGTCAGTGAGCCATTCGCCTGCCGGAACAATGGGTTGTTGTTTCTCCAGGCGAGCGCGGACGATCGCAGTTGCTTCCGGGTACTCTAGATGGACCGCTAGATCATCTGCGCCACGGCCTGCTATCTCCCACAAGTTGGGCCGCACGGCCACGACAAGGATCGACTGACTCTCTTCCAAGATTGCTTTATCAGCGAGCAGATTCTGGCCGAAGTCTTCACCGACCTTTTGCTCTTCGCTTCGGAGGTCCAGCAGCCAGGCTCCGCGCTGGTCCTTCAGTTGCTCGACGAGGGTGAAGCTGTCATTCGGTTCGCGTCGAACCTGACGAGGCCGTAGCTCTTGGTGTTCGTGGAGCAAGTGGACCGCAGTCGTGTACCGGCCGACCCCTCGGTCTCCTACCAGGACGACGATGCGATGCTCGTCAAGCTTCTTCCGCATCGCACTGATGTTCTTGGGCTCGACAAAGCCGACCAGGCATTCATCGATCCACTCGCTCGTCAGCGTGCGGGCCTGTACGAGACGGCTCACCGTCTGGTACAGATTACCGATGACGGTGCCGTTATTTGTGCCTATGCGCTGGATCGTACGAGAAGATGCGCCGTCGCTTTCATCGTCGTCTTCCCAGTCCTCCAGCTCCTCGTCGCCGACAAGCTCGTCTGCCAGCTGCGACGGATCCTGTTTCGGTCTATCGGCGCTGGCGGGGTGGGGCGGTCCAGCCGTCCCGTCACCCGGCTCCGGGGCCGGCGTGGGAGGCGGGTCGGTGACTGCTTCGGGCTTGCCTGTTGTCTCCGGTGAGGTGCGCCCACCCGGCTCGTTCTCCGGCTTCCCCACGCCGGTCACGTCTGACTGATCCATGCTCGTGCTTCCCCCTGTGGAGACGACCGTTGCTGCTTGTACGCGGGATTGATCGCAGCTACACGGACAGCCGAAGTCAACCGCCGATGATGCGCTTGCTCTTGATGCCGACGACTTCAGCGTCGGCCTCGACGGTGCGGGCGTCCTGGATCACCTGGGCGCGACCGCTGACCTCATCGGCGTCCATTCCGGTCACCTTGCCCCTGACGGTGCCCAGGCGCTGATCCACGACCGGAGAGCCAGTCGCGGGTCGCTCTTCGCCGGCGAAGGTGATGCGTTGCCCGTAAACCGCCTCCAGGGCTCCTCGCAGGCGCGCCAAGCTCCTGCGCACACCCTCGTTGCTGCCGTCGAGAAGGTGTCCCTGCCCCTGGTCGTTGAAGACCTCCAGAGCGTCACGCATAGCAATCAGCGCCTCTTCGCGGTTGGTGACTTCCAGCTCGTCGGGCGACAGAGGAAAGCGCAGCTCGCCTTGAAGTACGTCAGGGACCGCAACCCTGTCTCGGGCCTCCGCCCGCCGGTCGAGCGCCGCGCTCAGCCGCCCGTACAGGAAGGTGAAGGCTTGCGTGAGCGCTGCCCCTGTAAGGACTGGAAAACTCAGCGGGTCCATGCCGCTCCCCCCGTCGCATACACCAAGAACCAGACTGAATGTGCGTTCAGTTCTACCAAGCGATGCCGAAAATCGGGCGGGTGATACGGGGATTGGCTGAATACCAATCAGCCTGACTGGATAGCTAGTTGCGGGAGCGTCGTGTTTCGGACTCAGGATGCTCTGACCATCAGCATGGTCTCGGCTACCCAGTGGTACCCCGTCAGCGTGCCGTCACCTTGTGATCACCACGAAACGCCCTCTTGCCGGCGACGGTCAGGCTCAGCCACGCCCTGTCTAAGGACTCGTCGACGCCGACCGTAGGCCCCGACCACATCGTCGCGGGCTGGCGACTGTCGAAAACCAGCGGCGCAGGATCACCGAGGCCCGTCCGGCACGGTCCACCAAGCAGTCCGCGGTGAACTCGCGGCCATGAAGCCTCTCCTGCACCACGAGGTCCGGGACGAGCTCGCATAGGGCTCGAGCGTGCTCCCGACGGTCGATGAAGTGGACGTTCTGCGCTCCGTGGCCGCGCCGGGGCCTGATGACCAGCTCTGCCCCGTCGGGAACCTGGTCGATCGCCTCGGGACGCCGAGTGCGAGGGGTCGCGATGCCGTGCTCGGTCAGCACCTGGTGGAACGCCGCCTTGTCGATGCAGGAGCGCACCGACTCGGCGTCCGGGAGCCCCAGCCGGACGCCGTCGGCTTCCAGCTGGGGCAGCATGTCCATCAGCGGCGGGATGCCGTTCTCGATACCGGCCACCAGTGCGTCCACGGCCAGCTCCCGGCACACCTCAAGTTCATCAACCCGAAACGGTTCAACGAGTGGGAATGGAAACGCGCTCTGGCGGACGTGGGCGTAATTCCGGCTCCGGCGCGGGAGAAGCGATCGGAAAACAGTGTGACCTCAATGTGCCCCGCGAAAGCAGAAGATCAGCGTTTTCGCAGATCAGAGGTCATGAGTTGGGCCGAAGCGTCCACCAGATCGTCATCTCACCCGAGACCGCCTCGTCCTCACGCTGGATGGCGATGCTCACCGGAAACTCCGGGCGCCGCCCCGCGTCGAGTTCCGCTATGACCTCGGCAACCGGGCGCCCCAGCGTGGCCGTGGCCGTCACCGGCCCCTTGGCAAGCTTCTTGTAGCCGATCTCGGCCCGCACCGCCAATGGGACGGCCCGTGAGAGCTGGTCTCCGAACGCGGAGAGGACGATGGCGCCGCTGGCCGACTCAGCCAACGTAAACATGGCGCCCGCATGCGGGCCAGCGATGTGATTGTGGTATTCCGGCTGGTCAGGGAGGCGGAGCACGGCGCGTTCCGGAGTGACTTCCAGGAACTCCAGATTCAGGGTGCGCACCATCGGCACCGTGGCAGCGAGCATCTCGCCAATCGACGTGTTTTCAACGGTCATGGACTCAATGTTACCCATCGGTAGCATCGCCCGCCATCCCCATTCCCGGCGCACCACCGGCCCGATAGAAGCCCCTCGGGTCGCGGACTCGCTCCGCCGGTGAGATCAGCAACTCCGCGCGGAACCCCGGTGTGTACCTATCGGGCACTACGCCCCCGCGTGCGGTCCACCGACATGGTTGTGGAAAGCGGACTGGTCGGGCATGCGGACCACGGCGCGCTCGACGGTGGTCTCGGTGAACTCGAGGTTCAGAGTGCGGACCATCGGCACGGACGCCGACATCATTTCGCCGATCGACGGCAGGGTCTCAGAGGGCATGAGATCATGTTACCTATCAGTAGCTTAGCTGTGAAGAGCCGGCCGCCGAGCAGTACGAGCCCCCGCCCCGCATATCGTTGACGCCCATGCAGCCAGGGCACCAACGCAACAACGGGGACAGGCCGACGCGACACCCGTCGCGGTCACGCCGCACACATCACATAGCGCGGGCACACCGGGCTTCCGCATGCTGATGGCCCGCCCCAGCTGGGCGGGGCGCAACTACCTGCTGCTCACCGGCGCCACGGTGATCGCCGGCCTGGGCAGCTCCGGCGCGTTGATCGCGACCGCCTTCGCGGTGCTCGCCGCCGGCGGCACCGCGACCGACGTCGGACTGGTCGCCGCCGCCCGCACGATCCCGCTCGTCCTCTTCCTCCTCATCGGCGGCACGGTCGCCGACCGGCTCCCCCGGCACCGCGTGATGGTCGCGGCGAACGCCCTCAACTGCGCCTCCCAGGGCCTCTTCGCGCTGCTCGTACTCACCGGCGAGCCTCGGCTGTGGCACATGGCCGTGCTCGCCGCGCTCGGCGGCACCGGGCAGGCGTTCTTCGCGCCGGCCGCCGAGGGCATGGTGCTCGCCAGCGTCTCCGGTGAACAGTCGGGCCGCGCCTTCGCCGTGTTCCGCATGGGGATGAACGGCGCGAACATCGGCGGGGCTGCTCTCGGCGGCGCGCTGGTCGCCGCGGTCGGCCCCGGCTGGGTACTCGCCGTCGACTCCGCCTCGTTCGCCCTCGCGGGAGCGCTCCGCGCCTTCCTCGACGTCAGCGAGGTGCCGGCCCGTACACCAGGCGGCGGCCTGCTGCACGACCTGCGCGACGGCTGGCGCGAGGTCGCCTCCCGGACGTGGCTGTGGGCGGTGGTGGTGCAGTTCGCCCTGGTCAACGGACTGCTATCGGCAGCCGAATCGGTCTATGGGCCACTCGTCGCCGAGCAGCATCTGGGCGGCGCCGGGCCCTGGGGACTCGCCCTGGCCGCCTTCGGCGCGGGCACGGTGGGCGGCGCTCTGCTGATGACCCGCTACCAGCCCCGGCGCCTCCTGCTGACCGGCACCCTCTGCGTCTTCCCGCTCGCCCTGCCGTCCGCCGCACTCGCCATACCACTCCCGGCGGCCGGACTCGCCGCGATCATGTTCGGCACGGGAATCACCGTCGAGATCTTCTCGGTGACGTGGATGATGGCACTGCACCAGGAGATCCCCGAGGAGAAGTTCTCCCGGGTGTCCTCCTACGACTGGTTCGGCTCCCTCGCCATGGTCCCGGTGGCCACCGCACTGGCCGGTCCCGCACAGGACCTCATCGGCCGCACCGCCGCCCTGTGGAGCTGCGCGGTGTTGATCACCCTCCTGACCGCGGCGGTCCTCTGCGTCCCCGACATCCGACGCCTCACCCGCCGCCCCCCGGACGCGACCACCCCACCCCCGCCGCAATCCCGCGCCGACAACGCCCGGCCCACGCGCGCCTAGCCCACGCTGAACGCGCCCTCCGGCGGTTCCGGTGACGCCACCGCGTCGGCATCCCGTACGGGGTCCGCGTCGCCGATCAGCCGTCGCAGCGCCGCACCGTGCTCCACCCGTGCCGGGAAGGCGTCGCCAGCCGCCCGCCGGGCCAGCTCCGCGATGGGGAGTTCGGTGCGCGAGGCAAGCAGCACAACATTGCCGAAGCGGCGGCCCCGCAGCACAGAGGGCTCGGCGATCAATGCGAGATGCTCGAAGACCGTGGCGAAGTTGGCCAATTGACGTCGCAGAAAGCCGAACGGTGCGCTGTCTGCCAAGTTCGCCGCGTAGCACCCGTCCGCGCGCAGCACCCGGGCGGCGGCCTGGGCGTACTCGACCGACGTGAGGTGCGCCGGCACCCGCGAGCCGCCGAACACATCGGCCAGGATGACGTCTGCACTGCCCGCCGGCGCCGCCTCCAGGGCCGTACGGGCGTCCTGCGCACGCACCGTGATACCGCAGTCGTCGGGAAGCGGAAGCTGCTCCGCCACCAGAGCGAGCAGTCCACGGTCCGCTTCGATGACAATCTGCCGGGAGTGCGGGCGGGTAGCGGCCACGTAGCGCGGGAGCGTCAGCGCCCCGCCCCCGAGGTGCAGCACGTCGAGCGGCGCTTCCGGGGAGGCCGTCTCGTCCAGAAGGTGGGCGAGGCGTTGCACGTACTCGAATTCGAGGTGGGTGGGAGCGTCGAGGTCGACGTACGACTGGGGTGCGCCGTCCACGGTGAGCAGCCAGGCCCGGCGCCGGTCGAGGTCCGGCAGGAGCTTCACGGTTCCACTGTCCACGTCCCGGGTCACGGGGATCGGTTCGGGCCCGGCGCTGCCGCGGGCCCGGTCGTCCCCTGGAGTGCTTGCCTCTTCGGCAGTGCTGACCTCTTCGGTCCCTGAGGCGGGCTCCTTCCCTCCTGAGGCGGGCTCCCTCCCTGTGGCGGAACCGGTCCCTGCGGCGGGCCCGGTCCCTGCGGCGGGCCCGGTCCCTGCGGCGGGCCCGGTCCCTGCGGCGGGTAGCCGGGAGTGGACGGCGGGTATCCGGGAGTGGGATGTGCCGGTATCGGGGGTCGGATCGAGTGCTTGGTCCACCGTCCCATTGTGCCGGTGAGTCCGGGCGTGGGCTCCGGGGTGGAGTCCGGGCGGAGGGGCCGGGTTGGGTGGTCGGGGAGGCCGGGTGGGGTCGGGGTTGGCCCGTGGGGCTCAGGCGGCTGTGGGCGACCAGAGGCGTCGGACGTCGGCGGCGTGGGTGGCTGCCTGGCGGCGGCCGGCTCGGGCGGCGGCAGCACGCCTGGTGGGGTCGAGGACATTGCGGCCGAACGCCGAGCGGGCCGCGCGGTCGGGGGTGATCACGCACACCCGGGCTCCTTGTCGGGCCAGCCGGTTGCCCTGTGACCGGGGGCCGACGATCGGTCCCCCGCTGATGGCCACCGGCGCGACGACCACCACCCGGGCGAACCCGGTGGCCAGGTCGGCGTTGGCGGCGGAGTGCACCCCGCCGTCGATCCACCGTGTGCCGTCGATGGTGACCGGCGGATAGATACCGGGGACCGCGCAGCTCGCACCCACTGCATCGATCAGAGCCACACCGCTGGTGTCGTCGAAGGCGGTCCGTTGGCCCGTGGCCGCGTCCACTGCGGTGATCACCAGTCGGCGGGCGGGCCAGTCGGTCAGGCCACCCAGGGTCCGGGCGATTGCGGCGCGCTGTTCCTTCTCCGGGACGGTGCGGGCCGCGAGGGCCAGCTTCCCCATGCGTGCACCGAACGAGACCGTGTCCCGGGAGCGCAGCGCGATGGCCGCGAACCGGGCGAAGGCGGCCGGTCCCATCCGGACGGCGGAACCGCCGCTGGGCGCGGCGAGTTGGTGAGCGTAGAGCTCCGCCAGGGTGTGGCGTCGCGAGGTGAGGTGGGCGCCGACGATCGATCCGGCCGACGTGCCGATCACGACATCCGCGTCGGCGAGGTCGATGCCCGCGTCCGCGAGGCCGGCGAGCATGCCGATCTCCCAGCCGATTCCGGTGAGTCCGCCACCGCCCAGGACCAGGGCCGTACCCGCCATCTGCCGTCCTCCCCTGCCATGCCGGCCGCACCGTTCGCGCCCTGTGGGGCGGCGGTTCGCGTGGCCGGCCGTCGTCGCGTGGCCAAGTGTGTCTGTGCCTCGGGCGCGGAGTCGGCCGCCCGTCGCGGAGCCGCCGCCCGTCCCTCCGGAAGGCGAGATCTCCCGGCCGTCTCTCCGGGCGAGCAGTTTCTCATCCGGCTCGTCCGGCGGGCAGGTTCCTGCTCGGCCTGTCACCCGTACCGCTCAGCCGTTCTTCTCGCTCATGCGTCGACGGTGCATACCGTGCCGGCGCCGACGGTGCGGCCGCCCTCGCGGATGGCGAAGCCGAGTCCCGGCTCCAGGGGCACGGCCCGGCCCAGGGCGACCGCGGCCGTCACCGTCTCGCCGGGGTGGGCGATGCCGTGCTCGCCGAGGTCGAGGGCTCCGACCACGTCCGCGGTACGGAGGTGGAATTGCGGGCGGTAGCCGGTGAACACGGGCGTACGGCGGCCGCCTTCCTCGGGCGGGAGTACGGACACCTCGGCGGTGAAGCCGCGTCGCGGGGTGACGCTGCCGGGTGCGGCGATCACGTGTCCGCGCCGTACCTGCTCGCGGTGAGTGCCATGCAGCAGCAGCCCGACGCCGTCCCCGGCCTCGGCGGACTCCATGGGCCTGCCGAAGATCTCCAGTCCGGTGACCGTGGTCTCGAATCCGCCGGCTGTGGTCTTGAATCCGCTGGCTGTGGTCTTGAGTCCGGTGGCCGCGGTCTGGTCGCCGCCGCCGAGCACGACGACCCGGTCGCCGACCCGTACCGTGCCGCGTTCGACGGTGCCGGTGACGACGGCGCCGTGCCCGGTGGGGGCCAGCACCTTCTCGACGGGCAGCAGAAAGGGGGCGTCGGCATACCGTTCGGGCATCGGGACGTAGGTGTCGACGGCGTCGATCAGGGCCTCGATGGCGCCCGTCCAGCGGGGGTCTCCTTCGAGGGCGCGTAGCCCAGAGACCCGTACGACGGGCACATGCTCCCCGTCATAGCCGTGTGCGGTGAGCAGCTCGCGTGCTTCCCGTTCGACCAGGCCGGCGAGGTCCGGGGCGCCGGCGTCGGCCTTGTTGAGGGCTACGACGATGTGGCGTACGCCGACGTGTCTGGCGAGCACTACATGTTCGGCGGTCTGCGGCATGATTCCGTCGAGCGCGGAGACGACGAGGATCGCACCGTCGAGTTGTGCGACGCCGGTGATCATGTTCTTGATGAAGTCGGCGTGGCCCGGCATGTCGACGTGGGCGTAGTGGCGGGTGCCGGTCTCGTACGCGATGTGCGCGTTGTTGATCGTGATGCCGCGGGCGATCTCTTCGGGGGTTCGGTCGATCCGGTGGCAGGGCACGAAGGTGCCGGTGCCCCGGTCGCTGAGGATCTTGGTGATGGCGGCGGTCAGGGTGGTCTTGCCGTGGCCGACGTGTCCCACGGTGCCGATGTTCAGGTGTGGCTTGGTGCGTACGTATGCCGTCTTGGGCATGGTGTGGCGTTTCTTCCTCGCAAGATGCGGTGAGGACGGCGGCATGGCGGCGCTGTGAGGCCCCTTGGGCCGTCCCTCCCCCTGTGGGTCCGCCGGACGATCCGGAGGGTCAGCTTCGTGCGCCGGTGGCTGCGGCGAGGGCCGCGAGGAAGTCGGCGGCGGCAGCCTGCGGCTCGTCCGCGGTTGCGTGCGAAGGCGCGGGGAAGGCGGCGGGGAAGGCGTACCGGACCATGTGTCCCAGGGTGCCGGGTGGCTGCTTCGGCGTCGAATGGTTTTCAGGGCAGGGGAGTTCAGGTCGGCGGAGTGGGCGCGTGCCTGGTGGGTTGCCGTGGTTCGTCATCGGCGAGACGGGGAGTGGCCGGGGAGCCGGACCGGCGCACTCCGGCCGTGGCCAGGCGGCCGGGGAGCGGCCGGCGTACGGGACCCGTTGTCATACGGTCATCTCGGGACGCTACGCTGCCCCGGTCGGCGGTCGGGCGCGCCTGTCGCCGGAGTCCGCTGTCTCCCCGCCCGCGCAGGTAAGCGCTTGATCACCCTTGGATTGCGCCTTTTCCATGACTTGGTTTGAATCTTTCGTCCTCGGACTTGTCCAAGGGTTGACCGAGTTTCTGCCCATTTCGTCCAGTGCACACCTCCGTCTGACCGCGGCATTCGCCGGCTGGAAGGATCCGGGTGCGGCGTTCACGGCCATCACTCAGATCGGCACCGAAGCGGCCGTCATCATCTACTTCCGTAAGGACATCGGCCGGATCATCTCCGCCTGGACCCGCTCCCTGGTCAACCGGGAGCTACGGCGTGATCACGACGCCCGCATGGGCTGGCTGGTGATCGTCGGCTCGATACCGATCGGCGTGCTGGGCCTCACGCTCAAGGACGCCATCGAGGGCCCGTTCCGCGATCTGCGGCTGACCGCGACCACACTGATCGTCATGGGCGTGGTACTCGGTATCGCCGACCGGCTGGCGGCGCGCGACGAGACCGGCGGCCGGCACCGCGCCGTCAAGCAGCGCAAGAACCTCACCAACCTCAGCGTCAAGGACGGCCTGCTGTACGGCGTCTGCCAGGCCATGGCGCTGATCCCCGGCGTCTCCCGCTCCGGCGCCACGATCAGCGGCGGCCTCCTGATGGGCTACACCCGCGAATCGGCGGCCCGCTACTCCTTCCTGCTCGCCATCCCGGCCGTACTGGCGTCCGGCCTCTTCGAGCTGAAGGATGCCGTCGGTGAGGGCCATGTCGCCTGGGGACCCACCGCCTTCGCCACGGTCATCGCCTTCGTTGTCGGCTACGCGGTGATCGCGTGGTTCATGAAGTTCATCTCGAACAAGTCCTTCATGCCCTTCGTGGTCTACCGCATCCTGCTGGGCATAGCCCTGTTCGCCCTGGTCGCGGCGGGGGTGCTGGCGCCGACTGCGGGCGAGTCGACGGGCTGAGGGGCGGCTCCCCCCGGGGGGCGTCGGGGCGGCGGTGCGATGTCGGCCGGGCTCAGCCGGTGTGGGCGGGGCGCGAGTCCGGGAGGGTGCCGGCCGGCCAGAGGGTGTCGGGGAAGACGGCGTCGTCGGTATCGGTGTCGGTGTCGGGCATCAGGGTGGTGAGCATCTGCTGGGCGGTCTTCGCGTTGTCGATGGCGCGCGGCAGCATGACGCTTTCGTAGGCGTCGAGGGCCTTGTCGATGGTGGGGTGGGCGATCACGGCTCGGGCGAGTTCGGCACCGTCGAGCAGGGCGAGGTTGGCGCCGACCCCGGCGGGTGGCATCAGATGGGCTGCGTCGCCGAGCAGGGTGATGCCGGGGACGCGCTGCCAGAGGTGGGGTACGGGAAGGACGAACATGGGCCGGTTGATGAAACCGCCCTCGTTGTCCCGCAGGATGTCCAGCAGGCTCTCGTGCCAGCCCTGGTAGTGCTGGGTGAGGAGGCGGGCGCGTACGGCTTCGGTGTCGGCGAGGTCGAGGCCGGCGTGCCAGTCCAAGGGGCCGCGGAAGGTGATGTAGGCGCGGACGTGTCCGTTGCTGCTGCGCTGCAGCACCAGGCTGCGGCGGCCCGCCTTCGCCGACATGGTCCCGCGGCCGACCAGGCGGGCGATGCCGGGGTGACGGCGGTCGACGTCGTCGAAGTGGGCTTCCACCATCGTGACACCGGCGTAGGCGGGTTGGGCGTCGGAGAGCGCGGGGCGCACCCGCGACCAGGCGCCGTCGGCGCCGATTACCAGGTCGAAGTCCTCGGCGGCGTGGTCGTGGTGGTGCAGGCGGGCAGTGCCGTGGGGTAGCGGGGTGACGGCCCTGACGGGGGCACCCCAGCGGACCGTGCCGGGGGCGAGGGAGTCCAGCAGGAGGGTGCGCAGCTGGCCGCGGTCGATCTCGGGCCTGCTCAGATCGTCCTCGCCGGCCTGGTCGTGGCGTATCAGGGTCGCTTGGCGGTCGTAGAGGCGCCACTCCTGGCTTTCCGGCCGGGACAGGGCGAGGAACTGGTCGAACAGTCCGGCTGCGTGCAGGGCTGCCTGGCCGGTGTCTTCGTGGATGTCGAGGGTGCCGCCCTGCGGGCGGGAGCGGGGGTCGGTCTCCCGCTCGAAGACCGTGACCGGCACGTCGTGCTGTTGCAGGATTCGCGCGCAGACGAGGCCGCCGAGGCCGGCGCCGCTGATCGCGATGCGAGGAGTGCTGGACATGAGGGGTCACGCTCCGTTCTACGGACGACGACAGTGCTGATGCCGCTTGGGTGCCGGTACCGGTCGGGCACCGCACTCATCCACAGAAACACAGCCGCTGCAAAAGTGCAACCGCTCCGACTTTCCACTCGATCTCCTTTGTGAGCGAATCACCTCAAGGGGGGTAGGATGGGGGCATGGCCGAGACAACGACCGGGCGCCGCGAGCGCAAGAAGGCCCTGACCAGGCAGGCGCTGGCGGACGCCGCAGCGCGGCTGTTCACCGAGCGCGGCTTCGACAATGTCGGGGTACGCGAAGTGGCGGAGGCGGCGGACGTCTCGCTGAGCACGCTCTTCAAGCACTTCCCCAGCAAGGAAGCCCTCGTCTTCGACCTGGACACGGACGTCGAGGGTGCCCTGGTCACCGCCGTTCGCGAGCGGGCCCCCGGTCAGTCCGTGCTGCACGCCCTGCGTGACCACATGGTGCGCACCCGTACCGCCGTGCGGACCGACGACCCCATGTTCGTCCTCGTCGAATCCACCCCCGCGCTGCGGGACTACGCCCGGCATATGTGGTCGCGCCATGAGAAGGCGCTGGCCGCCGCCCTCGCCGAGGCCACCGGGCTCGCCCCGGATGCCCCCGCGGTCACCGGCCTGGCACGGTTCACGCTCGAAGCCCCGGGCATCGCCCGCGCAAGCGAGGACCCGGCCCGGAGCATGCGCGACTTGTTCGCCCTGCTGGAACACGGCTGGGGCACCACCCCCCTGGCGCGACAGGAGAGCCACCCCGGTCAGCGCGGGTGACCGAGCGCGGATGACGCATCACGGCGCCACCAGAGCCGCTTCGCACTCGCCAGCTCCATCATCGCCGTCATCCGGAGGAACAGGGGCGCATACATGCGCCGGAGCTTCGGCGACCGGCGCATGTCTCCCGTCCGGCGCACCGGCCCACGCCGCGTCGTGCGTCACCGTTCAAGTACTCGTCGTTGTACGGGGTTCTTCATCATTCAGGGATTCGTATCGTTCAGGAAGGAATCAGGCAGGAATGACTCAGGACGGCGTCAAGAACTGAGATGGTATTGGGCCCAGGGCTGCTGTGCCGGCGTGGTCTCCTCGTTCGAGGAGCCGATGGTGCCCCAGGGTGCGAGGGCGTTGTCCCATTCGGAAGTCAGGGCGGTCATATCGGGGACGCTCTCCGACGACGGCATGGTGCCGTTGTGCCAGGCGGACGACATGTGCGGGGCACCGGGTGCGGAGTGCCAGGTGGCGGTCTGCTGTGCGGGGATGGTGTATTCGGCTTCGTGGACGTCGCCAGGGCCACGGCGGTGGCGTCCGGCATGGTTCTCCGCCGGGCCTGGATAGAACCGCCCCTGGGCGGACAGTTGTTGGGCACGGGTAACCAGTCGGGTGAGGTCGAGTCCGAATTCGGTGGCGAGTTCCCGCAAGTCCACTCCGGTCTGCCAACTGCCGATGAGGACCGCGTCCATGGCCGGGGACCAGTTCTGGTCGGATGTCCCCGTGGCGCCGCCGGCACCCTCGCGGGAGACGCCGGAGGGGCGGGCTGAGGGCGCCGCCGGGTTCGGGTGGGGATATTCGGCCGGGATATCGGGCCCTGGGGAGGTCTCTTCCGGCTCCCGGGGTGGTGCGGCGGGAGCCGGGACGGCGGCGGTCAGCAATTTCTCGGCGACGGCGCGGGCGTCGTCCTTGCTCACGGTGCGCCGGGCGACCCGGACTTCCCGCTCGTTCAGTCCGAACAGTCCGGCCACCGCGCCGGTGCTGCCCACCGTCACCGCAAACGCGGCCAGCACCCGTGACCGGTCGGCCTGTGCCTCGTCGAGTCTGGCCTGCGCTTCCCGCACGCGTTCGTCGCCCATACAAAACGCTTCCGCCAGCACGGCGTTGCGGTCCCACAACTCTCTAGGATCCATACCCATTCAACGCCTCTTACCCGGAGGTGTCCCGACCTGCAATGGCAAAGCACCCCAAAGCATCCATCGAACCACCAGATGAAAATCACCCCGCGCGGACGGTACGGGACCGTCCGGGGGGGCCGTTCGGGGGTATTTGTGCTGGCCACGCGGTCGCACGAATACTCCACGCGGATTGTCGGTGCCGTGGGATAGCGTCGTGATCAGTCGGATTGACCGGTTGGATCTTTTCAGTCCGTGTGGTTGTCAGGGGGGAATCATGTCTCGTCGTCCACGTGTCTTTCGTGCCCGCCAACCGGCCCATGTCCTGGGGGTGTTGTCCGTCGGCGGGGTGCTGCGCGGCGGTATCGTGGTGCGTTTGTTCACCGGCCGCGGGAACAGGGGCGGACCCGCCGCACCGAGGAGCGTCCGGGCGTCGCCGCCCGGGGGCGGCCGGCCCCGGGCGCACCGCCTCAGGTGCGCGCCACGGGCTCATCGAGGTGCGGCAGCCCGATCGAGTTGGGGAAGGGAAGGACATCGGACGCCAGGACGCGCCGGGTCACGGGCTCCAGCGAGTGCAGGAGCGCTTCGGTCTCCGCTGCGGGCAGTGCGTGCAACAGTCGGGCGGCCAGCCGGTCGGTGGCGTGCTCGATACGGTCACGCTCCTGCCGTCCCCGGGCGGTCGCATCGCCCTGTGCGTCGACGAGGCTGCGGGCGCGCAGCCGGTCCGCGGCGGCCGACCACTCCTCCTCGCTCCAGCCGCGGTCCAGCCGGATGGTGTCCCGGGGGACCCGCCCGGCCCCGGCGGCCAGGACGAGTGCCTCGCAGCCGTCGAGCCCCTCCTCCGCGAGCACGCAGAGGTGCACATCGCCCCTGAACTCGCGCAAGGTGGTGGCCAGTTGCCACAGCCGCTCGACGGGATCGGCGTGGTCGCACAGTGCGCGGTTGGCGGCGAAGAGGGGCCGTGCGGTCGCCGGGGCGTCGTCGACGATGCCCTGGAGTGAGGGCAGCAGTGCGCTGACCGTGCGCTCCAGGCCGGGGTCGATCCGGCGCAGGGCGTGCGCGGCGCGGGTGCCGCGCTCTTCGAGGACATGCGCCGGACCGGCGATGCGCCAGGCCGCGGGCAGCGCGCGGGCCACCATTCCCGGGGCGAAGACCCCGAGTACGGCCGTGACGGCGGCGGGTTCCACGGCGCCGAGCGGCGCGGCACGAGAAGCGAAGTAGCCCATCCAGAAGCCCTTGAGGCCCAGGGCCCGGCCCAGGCTCCGGCACTCCTCGTCGAAGTAACAGACCGCGTGCAGCGGCTCGGTCAGCAGCCAGAGCGATCGCGCTTGCAGCTCCATGAACCGCACGCTACCGCCGCAGACCGTCCGGCGCACCGCACACCGTCACCACACGGAGGCTTCGGCGGGTGGGGTCTATTCGATGACGAGCTCGACGTCGATGTTGCCCCGGGTGGCCTTGGAGTACGGGCAGAACTCATGGGTCGCCTCGACCAGCCGACGCCCGGTCTCGCCCGCGAGGGCGTCCGGCAGCTCCACCCGCATGACGACGCCGAGGCCGAAGCCGGTGCCGTCCTTGCCGAGGGAGACCTCGGCGGTGACCGAGACGTCCTTCGTGTCGAGCTTCATCCGGCGGCCGACGTTGCTCATCGCGCTGGCGAAGCAGGCCGCGTATCCGGCGGCGAAGAGCTGCTCCGGATTGGTGCCGGCGCCGTTGCCGCCGAGCTCGGGCGGCATGGCCAGGGCGAGGTCGATCCTGCCGTCGGAGCTGACGGCCCGGCCCTCGCGGCCGTTGGCGGTGGCGACAGCGGTGTACAGGGCGTCCATCACACGTCTTCCCTTCGTTTCCGGTTTTTTCGGTAGTGGCGGCCGCTCCCGGCCACCCGGACACGGGAAACAGTGGCACACATTTATATTGCACGCAACTTGGTTGTGTGCAATTCAATGGCTCGGCGAGCTACTCTGGGGTCATGACCTCAGCGACGACCAGGCCCCAGGTGCCCGACGCCGAACTGCTCCGCCTCGACCACCAGGTCTGCTTCTCGCTGCACGCCGCGTCGCGCGCGTTCGGCGGCGTCTACCGGGACGCCCTCAAGGACCTCGGCCTGACCTATCCGCAGTATCTGGTCATGCTCGTCCTGTGGGAGCACGGCGCACAGCCGGTCAAGGCCATCGGCGAACAGCTGCGGCTGGACTCCGGCACCCTCTCGCCGCTGCTGAAGCGCCTGGAGACGGCCGGCCTGGTCCGCCGCGAACGCAGCACCGAGGACGAGCGGTCGGTCACCATCCACCTCACACCCGACGGGGACGATCTGCGCGGGAAGGCGCTGCCGGTCCCCCGCAGAATGCTCGCCGCCACCGGCCTGACCATCGAGGAACTCCGCACACTCCAGGACCTGTTGGGGCGCGTCACCAGTTCGCTGGACGAGGCCTGAGGCCCGCCTCCCCAGCACCGGCCCCGCCCGACCGCCCCGCCGCACCCGCGCCCACAACGCGGCAGACAGCCCCCTCCCCCACGCCCGGTGCGGCCATCACCCCATTGACCTACAAGGTTGGGGAGTTAACGGGACGAAGACATATAAAGAGTGGCCAAACCAGCCGGGTCGCCGGCGAACACCCGCCCAGGACGCGGTTGGCAGCACACCCACAACAAGTGGAGGAGCGCGACGTGAACGCGGCAGAAGTTGTCAACGCCTTGCTGGTCCAACGGGTCGGGGCCCGCTCCGGCGACGTCACCGACGAGACCCCGCTGCGCCGGCTCGTGACGGCCGTCGACGGCCCGGTTCCGGCATGACCGGCAGGCGTCAGCCGTTCTCCGCGGCCGTGACAGGAGTGGGCATGGTGACCGCGGCGGGCGTCGGGACGAAGGCGACCTGGCACTCCGTCACCCAGGAGACGACCCCGAGCGGGGTACGGCCCCTCGCCGAACTCGTCGACCTGTCCTGCGACTTCATGTACACGGTGGATCTGGACACCACCGAGGTCCTCGGTGTCGCCGCCCAGCGGCTGATGGACCGCTTCGCCCAGCTCGCGGTGATCGCCGCCCGCGAGGCGGTCGCCGACGCCGGGCTGGAGCCGGAGACCTGGGACAGCGGCCGGGTCGCGGTGGTCATCGGTTCCGCACATGGCGGGCTCCCCTTCTACGACCAGCAGCATGTCGCGATGTCCGACCGCGGCGCACGGCGGGTCTCCCCCAAACTCGCCCCGCTGACCGTGGTCAACGGGGCCGCCAGCAGCGTCTGTACAGATCTCGGCGCGCACGGCCCCAGCATGGGCGTGGCGACGGCCTGCTCCTCCGGGACCGTCGCCCTGGGCACCGCGCATCAGCTGTTGCGCGCCGGCGTCTGCGACATCGCCATCGCGGGCGGCGCCGAATCCCCCATCTCCCGGCTACTGATCGCCAGCGCCTGCCGGATGAAGGCGGTCTCCACGCGCCGGGAGAATCCGGCCGCGGCCTGCCGCCCGTTCGATGTCGCACGGGACGGCTTCGTCGTCGGCGAGGGCGCCGGCCTCCTCGTACTGGAGCGGCCCGAGCACGCGGAGGCCCGCCGGGCGCCGGTCCGCGCGTACCTCCGTGGCTACGGCGCGTCCAGTGACGCCTACGCCCCGGTGGCACCGGACCCCGACGGCCACGGCATCGAGCGGGCGCTGCGCACCGCACTCGCGGACGCGGAGGTACGGCCGGACGAGGTGGGGCATGTGAATGCGCACGGCACTTCGACGGTGGTCAACGACCTCGTCGAGAGCACCGTGCTGCGGCGAGTGATCGGCGATCACGCCCTGGTCACGTCCACCAAGGCGATGACCGGGCACACGCTGGGCGCCGCCGGGGGGATCGAGACCGCGCTCACCGTGCTCGCCCTGGAGGGGCAGCTGGTGCCGCCGACCGCGAACCTCGACGTGCCCGATCCGCGGCTACCGATCGAGATCGTGCGCGAGGAGGCCCGCCGGGGGGCCTTCGACTGCGCGGTCAAGACCTCGCTCGGCTTCGGCGGACACAACGCCGCGCTGGTCCTGACCCGCTCGGCCTGACCCGCTCGCCCCCTACCGCCGGGGCGGCGCACCCGGGGCAGCGCCTTGGGGCCCTCGGCGCCTGGCCGGCCGGCGGGACAACGGAAGCGCCGGCGGAAAGACGGAAGCGCCGGAGGGCGGCCGCGGCAGCGGAAACCGCAGCCGCCCTCCCCCCTGTTTCCGCTCCTCGCGGTGTGAGCCAGGCAACTTCGCGGGGTCGTGGAACGGTCCGTGCGGCGCCCGCCAGGTGATGCCCGGCACGAGACGCACGTCACGTACGAAGTCCGCTAGTCGACGGGCTTCCGGGCCACGACCGCCGAGCGCGGGCTTTACAGCGGACATTTCGCCCTAACTCACGAAGTTAGGTAGTACAAGGCATCATTGCCACCATCCAGGGCGCTCGCTAAACATGTTCCGGGTAGCACCGAGAACGAGCCGGCGATCTCAGCCAGAGCGGCGAACGCGGCAATGACCCTCGGTCCTCACGCGCCAACCGAAGGCCGTTTCCCCCGCCATCAAGCCCTGGAAGAGGTCACCTCCGCATGCCCAGTTTCACCCTGCCCCGCGCTGTCCGGAACTCCCGTATCACCCGCACCCACAAGGTCGCCGTGGCCGTACTGGCCGCCGCGGGTGCCACGTCGGGCCTGGCGTTCGCCGCGGCGCCGAGCGATGCCGCGGCCCCCGCGGCCAAGGCCTCGGCCGTGGTCAAGCCGGTCAGCGCGAACGGTATGCCGGTGACCGCCAAGGAGCGTGCCGACGACGGCGAGAAGGAGCGGCTGACCGCCTCGTCCGTGGCTGACCAGCTCAAGATCACCGCGGTCGAGAAGCAGGGTCACACCGCCAAGGAGGCCGCCAGCCGGTCCATGGAGCGCAAGGCGATAGCCGCGCCCAAGGCGGCTCCCAAGTCCGCTCCGAAGGTCGCCCCCAAGCGCTACGCGAACAACCTGGACGGCTGGATCCGTGAGTCGCTGGACATCATGAAGGACAAGGGCATCCCCGGCTCCTACGAAGGCCTCCACCGCAACATCATGCGCGAGTCCAGCGGCAACCCCAACGCCGTCAACGACTGGGACATCAACGCCATCAACGGCATCCCCTCCAAGGGCCTCCTCCAGGTCATCCAGCCCACCTTCGACCGCTACCACGTCCCCGGCACCCCCGACAACCTCGTCGACCCCGTAGCCAACATCACCGCCGCGGCCAACTACGCCGCCGACCGCTACGGCTCCATCGACAACGTCAACTCCGCCTACTGACCCCGGAAGTGGCGATACCGGCCGGGACGGGCCGGAGCGATACCGGCCGGACAGGCCGGAGCGGAATCGGCCGGGCGCCGCGGTGCGGCCCCGGACATGGCAACGGCAACGGCAGTGGCCCTGCCCGCAAGTCGCGGGTGGGGCCACTGCCGTTGCCATTGGGCACCGACGTCAGCGGCGGGAGCCCCGGAAGGGGCCACCTCCGAAGATCGTGTCGAGAACCTCGCCGGCGATGCGGAGTCCCGCCTCATCCCTGAGGGTGTAGTAGCGGTCGTCACGGCGGTCCTCGTCAGCGGGCGCCGCGGCGGCGGATCCGGCAGCGAGGAAGCCGGTGACGAGCAGGCCGCTGAGCGTGACGGCGGTACGACGGAGCATAAGCACTTCCCTACGATGCGTGTCGGTTGTGTGCGATGCCACTGTCGGGGAGCGGCAGCCCCGTCGTCATGCGACGGCTCCGGGTGCTGCTGCGAACGGACCAGCAGCACCGCCGAATCGCCGTAGCCGGCGGCTCACCGACGGCCCAGCCTGGTGACGGTGCTCCCGCTCCCGCTCCCGCCGTGCGGACGAGCGGACGAGGGGCGCCGGCCGCAATTCCCGTGGATTTGCCGTACCGCGAAAGTGCGCCTCGCCACATCGAGACGGAAAACTCGCCACATCGAGACGGAAAAAGGGACCGCCCGGGAACAGAAAATGGGGCCGCCAAAGGGGCCGCGAGTGGGGCCGCCGATGGGCCACCGCCGGTGATTTCGCTGTGAGCCAGGCAACTCATTCACCCCGCCGACGCGGGTTTTACGGCTGGTTTCGGGTGACGCGAGGCACGCGATGCATGTCACTTACGACCGCGCCTAGTCGAATCCCCGGTGCCCCTTCCGGCTCTGCGGAGCCAGAAGAGTTCATCGCTTCAGGAGCTCTGCATTCTGCTCACGAAGGCGTTTAGTACAGGGCACTATTGCCTTAATTCAGGGACGTCGCCCACCATGGATTCCGACGCACCGAGAGCGAGCTCGCGAATTACGCCCCCTGCGGCAAACGCGGCAAAGACCTCCGGTTCGCAACGCGCCGCCGAAGAAGGCCGCCTCCCCGTCCCGTACCTGGAAGAGGTCACTCTGCATGCCCAGCTTCACCCTGCCCCGCGCTGCTCGGATTTCCCGCATCACCCGCACCCACAAGGTCGCCGTGGCCGTTCTCGCCGCCGCGGGTGCCGCCTCCGGTCTGGCCCTCACCTCGGCCGCGGGCACCGCGCAGGCCGCTGAGCACGCCCCGGCCGTGGTCAAGCCGGTCAGCGCGAAGGGCATGCCGGTGAAGGCCGACGCCGCCGAGATCGCCCGCCCGGTGGCCTCCTCGGTCGCCGACCGCGTCAAGGTCGCCGACGTCGAGGAGCAGCACACCGCCCAGCAGGCCGCCAACCGGTCCGCCGAGCGCAAGGCCGCCGTCAAGGAGTACCCGAACAACCTGGACGGCTGGATCCGTGAGTCGCTGGACATCATGAAGGACAAGGGCATCCCCGGCTCCTACGAAGGCCTCCACCGCAACATCATGCGCGAGTCCAGCGGCAACCCCAACGCCGTCAACGACTGGGACATCAACGCCATCAACGGCATCCCCTCCAAGGGCCTCCTCCAGGTCATCCAGCCCACCTTCGACCGCTACCACGTCCCCGGCACCCCCGACAACCTCGTCGACCCCGTAGCCAACATCACCGCCGCGGCCAACTACGCCGCCGACCGCTACGGCTCCATCGACAACGTCAACTCCGCCTACTGACCCCGGGCGGCACAGCCTGCCGGCGGCGGTCTGGCGCGTTCGCCGCTGCGCACCGGAGCGGGTCCCGGCACAGCCGGGGCCCGCTTCACTCTGTCCGGACCGTTTCCGGCCGTTTCCGGCCGCCAGACGGGTGAGATGCGGGGCCGGTCGGCGGACTGACGGCCTGTTGGGTCATAGAGTCAGGCAGTTCTGCGTATAAATCTTTTATCGGCAGAACTCTGCTCAAAATCTGCCGAACCTGACTCAACCGAAGGCCTCGGAGGCATGCGATGCCCTTGCGCAGATCCGGTCCGGCCCGCCGTACAGTCCCCCTTGCGGCCGGCACGCTCGTTTCTCTCCTCTCCGTGCTCGCTCTGCCCCTCGCGCTGCCCGGCCTCGCCACGGCATCGGACGCCGGGAAGAAACCCGCCCACCCCGAGCAGGACTGGATGGGTTCCACCATCGCCCTGCACGAGGGCGGCAACCGGGCGGGCGGGCCCGAGCCGCAGGCGGCGCACGGCCGGGGCGTGTCCGGTGTCGATGTCTCCAGCCACAACAAGCACGTCGGCTGGTCGTCGCTGCGCAAATCCGGGGTGCGTTTCGCGTATGTCAAGGCCACCGAAGGGGTCAACTACACCAATCCCTACTTCGCGCACCAGTACCGGGGCTCGTACCGCGTCGGCATGATCCATGGCGCCTACCACTTCGCCCTCCCCGACCACTCCAGCGGCAGCACACAGGCGCGGTACTTCCTGGACCACGGCGGCGACTGGTCCAAGGACGGCCGCACCCTGCCCGGTGCGCTGGACATGGAGTACAACCCCTACGGCCCGACCTGCTACGGCAAGAGCGACCGGGCCATGGTCCACTGGATCAAGGAATTCGTGGACACCTACCGCGAGGAGACCGGCCGGGACCCGATCATCTACACCTCGACCAACTGGTGGAAGCGTTGCACCGGCAATTCCGGCAAGTTCGGCCGGGCGAACCCGCTGTGGATCCCGCGTTACGGCTCCTCCGTCGGCGCGCTGCCGGCCGGCTGGCGGTACCACAGCATCTGGCAGCACACCTCCTCCGGCCACCCGATCGGCGACCGCAATCGCTTCAACGGGACCTACACCCGGCTGCGGATCCTCGCCAAGGGGGGCTGACCCGCCGCCTCCTGTCCCCCGGCCGGTCCCCGGAGCCGTACCAGGCGCCGGGGACCGGCCGTTGTGCCGCCGCGGAACCGTCGCCTCCGTCCGTCGTTCCCGTCGTGAAACCGTTCCGCGGAAAGACGGAATCCGGAAAGGTCTGCACGGCTCGGCCGGGCCGACACCGCTCGAACAGGCCGGAAACGAGGGGGAATTCATGCCGGGCTTACAACCATCCGTGCCCCCGCGTTGTCCAACACGGCGACCTGCACCGCGACGCTCAGCAGCCGAAGGGGTATCCCCATGAAGCGTTCCCGTGCCCTCGCCGGAACCGCCGTACTGGCCATGACCGGCCTTGCCGCCATGGCCGGCGCAACCACCGCAGCGGCCGCTCCGGCGGCCGCCGCCGCATACAACGGAGCCTGCGGGAATGGCTACCGCGTAGTGAATTCCGTACCGGTCACCGGAAAGGGGACCGTGTACCTGACGTACAGCGCGACCGCTGGCAAGAACTGTGTGGTGACGGTGCGGAACAGTCCTGGTAAGCCGGTGTACATGTACACCTATCTCGCTGCCAGCGACGGCACTTCGGAGTCGGTTTACGACAGTGGTGAGTACACCTCCTACGCCGGCCCGGTATATCTGCCGGCGAAGGGTGTCTGTGTGGACTGGGGCGGTGCGATCGAATCGGTCGGCGCCAACATTTCCGGCTCCAACTGCGGCCGGATGGCGGCCGGCGTCATGACGGATCGCTGAGCCCGGTGTACGGATACGGCGGGTTCCCGGACGGTACGCCTCCGGGAACCCGCCGTCAGTGCGCGGGGCATGGACCGGTGCTCCCGCGTGCCTCCAGCTGCGGCAGTTCGCCCTCCACGGAGCGCGGCGGACCGCCGTCCAGGACGGTGAGGAGTTCCCGGGCGGCGAGCCGTCCGAAGCCGGGGATGTCGCGGACGAGTGCGGTCAGCCGGGGATGGGTGACCCGGCACAGCGCCGAGTCGTCCCAGGCCACGATGGACAGCTCCCCCGGTACCGGAATGCCCCGCCCGGCCGCCACGGAGGCGCCGGCCACGGCCATCACATCGTTGTCGTAGATGATCGCCGTGGGCGGTTCGGCGGCGTCGAGGACGCGCCGGGTGGCCTCGGCTCCTTCGGCGTCGGAGTAGTCGGTGGTCACGGAGCGGATCTGGTGTGCACCGAGGCCCCGGAGGGCCGCTTCGGTACGGAGTGAGCGGATGCGGCGTTCGGTGTGGGCCAGGCCGGGCAGGCCCGCCACGTGCGCGATACGGCGATGGCCGAGGCCGTGGAGGTGGTCGAGGATCCGGGCCATGGCTCCGGCGTCGTCGGCCCACACGGTGGACAGCGGCGGCGGTGCGGGAGGCGGGCGGAGGCCGGTCCCGCGTTCGGGCTCGGGCTCGGGTACGGGGGCATCGGGGGCGGCCGGGCCGCCGATGACGACCGCGGGCAGGGCGAGTCCGGTGAGCAGTGCCGGGCGGGGGTCGTCGGTGCGCGGGTCGACCACGAGGACGCCGTCCACCCGGCGTTCGGCCCACCAGCGGCGGTAGAGCGCGCACTCGGCGTCGAGGTCCTCGACGACCTGCAAGAGCAGCGCGGTCGTCCGCGTGGCGAACACTTCCTGGATACCGGAGACGAGTTGCAGGAAGAAGGACTCCACGCCGAGGGTCCGCGCGGGCCGGGCGAGCACCAGGCCCGCGGCTCCGGCGCGTTCGCCGGAGAGTGCGCGGGCGGCGCTGTTGGCCTGCCAGCCCAGTTCCTCCGCGACCTGCCGTACCCGGGCCCGGGTGCGCGGGGAGACGCCCGGCCGGTCGTTGAGCGCGAAGGAGACGGCGCTCTCCGATACCCCGGCGCGGCGGGCGATGTCCTTGATCGTCGGCCGGCGCACCGGCTTCCGGCGGGCCGCCTCACCGGGCGCTGTCATAGCGGATCCCCCTCGGACCGAACCGCATGCGTTCCCACTGAACCGCGTCGATTCCGTCAGTGTGATCAGCGTCAGAAGGCACTGTCAAACGATGCGCGGACGCCTGCCTTACGGACACCGATAAGTTGTTCGGGGCGCGGGTGTTGACACCCGCTAAAACGCATTAGTAGCGTCTGGCGCGTTGTCGTCCGAGGCTTGGAGCAGGCCCTCGGACGGCCGTCGGCCGTCAGGCCGCCCTTCGCTCTTCGCATGCCGTACAACGGATTTCCGACTGCGCTTCCCGCATTCCGGTCAGTTGCCCCGCGACCATTCCTCTGGGTCCGGTCCGAGCAAAGGAGCCGCCCGTCATGCGTTTCCCTCGCCGAACAGCCGCCGCGGCCGCGGCTCTGGTCACCTCGGCGCTCACCCTGACGGCATGCGGGCCCTCGGGAGGATCCAGCGGGCCGGACGGCGCCTCGGGAAAGATCGAGGGGCAGGTCGTCTTCCAGACCTGGAATCTCAGGGCACGTTTCAAGGATTACTTCGACGGTGTCATAGCCGCGTTCGAGAAGAAATATCCGGGAACGAAGGTGAAGTGGGTCGATCAGCCGGCCGAGGGATATCCGCAGAAACTGAGTGCGGACGCGGCCGGCGGTACGCTGCCCGATGTCGTCAATGTGTCGCCGGATCTCGCCTATCCGCTGGCCAGGGCCGGACTGGCGCTGGATCTGGAGAAATCCGCCGGGAAATACCGTGCCGAGTATCTGCCGGGGGCCTGGCAGAGCTATGAGATGCCGGGGCTGCCCGGTGTCTATGGCTTCCCCTGGTATCTGAACACCGGGCCCATGTTCTACAACAAGGAGCTGTTCCACAAGGCCGGCCTGGATCCGCGGAAGCCGCCGAGGACCTACGAGCAGCTCTTCCGGGACGCCCTGTCGATGGCGGAGAAGAGCGGGCGGAAGATCGCGATGCTGGCCGGCACACCGTCCGTCGAGGACTTCGGCCGCTACGGCGTACGGCTGATGAACGCGCAGGGCACCGAGTTCACCTTCAACGAGCCCAAGGGCGTCGAGTTGCTGCGGCGTTACCAGGAGCTGTACGCGGCCGGGGCGCTGGATGCACAGGCGCTCACCGCGCAGGCCGAGTCGTCGGGGCGGAAGTTCCAGCAGGGGTCGGTGGCCATGAATCCGGGCAGTGCGCTGGATCTGGAGAAATTCAGGAAGGAGGCGCCGTCCCTCTACGCCCGTATCGGCATCACGGACGCGGTCAACAACACCGGTAAGGCCAATATGTACGTGCAGGGCCTGATGGTGAACGCGCGGAGCGAGGTCAAACCGGCGGCGGTGGCGTTCGCGCACTTCGTCACCGGCAGGGAGAACCAGATGGCGTTCGCCAGGAAGGTCACGGTCTTCCCCAGCACCCGGGGATCGCTGGACGATCCGTACTTCACCAAGGAGGACGGTACCGATGCGACCCGGGTACGTGTGGCGTCCGCCGCATCGTTGAAGACCGCGGTGAATTACACACCGGTGCTGCTCAGCGACCAGATGAAGACGGTGCTGCGCAATGCGGTGGCCCGGGCCGTCCAGGGCGAGCAGTCACCCCGGGCGGCACTGGACGACGCGGTGGCCGAGTGCAATCGCCTGTTGAAGACCGGCTGAGAACGAGGCGCTCCGTGAAGACGCATGCGCGGGTGACGACGCATTCGCCGGCCGGTCCCTGGCTGTTCCTGGCGCCCGGGCTGCTGATCGTCGGCGCGTTCAGCCTGTATCCGTTCCTGAGCACGGTGGCGCACTCCTTCACCGATGCCCGTACGCTCGCCCCGGGCCGGTTCACCGGCGGCGCCAATTACCGGGACATGCTGCACGACGCGATGTTCTGGACGGGCCTGCGCAACAGCCTGCTCTATGTCCTGGGCGCGGTACCGCCGTTGGTGATACTGCCGCTGCTGCTGGCCATGCTGGTGCAGCGGCGGATTCCCGGTATCGCCTTCTTCCGCGCCGCGTTCTATACGCCGGTGGTCGCCTCGGTCGTCGTGGTCGGGCTGATCTGGGTGTGGCTGCTGGACGACCGGGGGCTGATCAACGCGCTGCTGGAAGGGCTGGGCTTCGGCACGGTCGGATTCCTCAGCGATTCCTGGCTGTTGCTGCTCAGCGCGATGGCAGTCACGGTCTGGAAGGGCCTCGGCTACTACATGGTCATCTATCTGGCGGCGCTGGCCGATGTCCCCCGGGAACTGCACGAGGCGTGCGCGGTCGACGGTGCCGGGGCGGTACGGCGCTTTCTGACCGTCACCGTGCCCGCGCTGCGCGGCACGATGGTGCTGGTGGCCGCGCTCTCCTCGGTCAACGCCTTCAAGGTGTTCTCCGAGGTCTATCTGATGGCGGGCCCGACCGGCGGCCCGGGCGGGGAGGACACCACGTTGGTGATGCTCGTTCAGCAGGTCGGTACCGGCCTCAACGGCCGGGTCGGCTATGCCTCCGCGCTCTCCGTCGTGGTGTTCGTGATCACGCTGGGGCTGATGCTGCTGGTGCTGCGCGCCCACCGCAGGGAGGACGCATGAGTACCACCGCCCGGCGGCCGCGGCGGTGGCGGCCGCTGCTCCGCTATCTGCCGCTGCTCGCCGTACTGGCGCTGGCCGTCGGCCCGTTCCTCTGGCAGCTGTCCACGTCTCTGAAGGGACCCGGCGAGGACATCTACCGCTATCCGCCGAGCCTGGTTCCGCACCACCCCACCCTGGGCAACTACCGCGACGTCGCCCGGACCATCCCGGTCTGGGACTTTGCACTGAACTCCCTGAAGGTCGCGCTCGCCAATGTGCTCACCAACTGCGCGGGCGCGGCACTGGCGGGCTACGCCCTGGCCCGGCTGCGCTTCCGGGGCCGCGGGGCCGCGCTGGCCGTGTTCCTCATGGCGATGCTGGTGCCGGTCGAGAGCATCATGATCGCCCAGTTCGTGACGATGCGGGAGCTGCAGCTGAACGACACCCTGGTCGGTGTGGTGCTGCCCGGCTGTATCGGGGCGATGAACGTCCTGCTGATGCGGAACGCCTTCGCGCGCCTGCCGTACGAGGTCGAGGAGGCGGCGTTCGTCGACGGCGCCAACGCCTGGCAGCGGTTTGTCCGGATAGCTCTGCCGTCGGTGCGGGGAACCCTCGCGGTCGTGGCGATCTTCGCGTTCATGGGTGCCTGGGACGACTTCCTGTGGCCGCTGATCGTGCTGAGCGACCAGTCGAAGTTCACCCTGACCATCGGTCTGAACTTCCTCCACGGCACGTTCGCGGACAACCAGCGGCTGGTCGCGGCCGGCAGCGTCATCGCCGTGCTGCCGCTGCTCGTGCTCTTCGCCTGCCTGCAGCGCTACTTCTTCCGGGGCGTCGGTGAGGGCGCCGTCAAGGGCTAGGGCGCCCAAACGGTGCCCGTGCTCCCGCCCCCGTACCCGTAAGGAGCCCCATGCGATTCGGCGTCAACTACACCCCCACCCAGGGCTGGTTCCACCACTGGCTGGACTTCGACCTGGACTCCGTACGGGCCGACCTGGACTCCGTCGCCGCCCTCGGTCTGGACCACATCCGGGTCTTCCCGCTGTGGCCGCTCTTCCAGCCGAACCGCGCACTGATCCGGCCGCGCGCCGTGGAGCAGCTGGTCCGGCTGGCGGACGCGGCGGCCGAGCGCGGCCTGGACGTCGCCGTCGACGGGCTGCAGGGCCACCTGTCGAGCTTCGACTTCCTGCCCGCGTGGACCCGGACCTGGCACCGGCGCAACCTCTTCACCGACCCCGAGGTGCTGGCGGGCCAGGAGGAGTACCTGCGGACGCTGGCGGCCGCGCTCGCCGACCGCCCGCACTTCCTCGGGATGACGCTCGGCAACGAGATCAACCAGTTCTCGGACGGCCCGCATCCGGACCCGGACCGGATCACCGAGGCGCAGGCCACGGCGTGGCTGGAGCGGATGCTGGCGGCCTGCGAGCGGGGCGCGCCCGGGCGGACGCATCTGCACGCCGCGTACGACGCCGCCTGGTACCGCGACGGCCATCCGTTCACTCCCGCGCAGGCCGCCCGGCTGGGCGCGGTCACGGCCGTGCACTCCTGGGTGTTCAACGGCACCGCTCAGCGGTACGGCCCCCGGGGCGTCGCCACCGAGCAGCACGCCGCCTACCTCATCGAGCTGTCCAAGGCCTGGGCCGGGGATCCGCACCGCCCGGTGTGGCTGCAGGAGGTCGGCGCCCCCGCCCCGCACATCCCGGAGGACCTGGCGGCCGGCTTCGCCGAGGCCACCGTCCGCAACGCCCTGGACTGCCCGGACGTCTGGGGTGTCACCTGGTGGTGTTCGCACGACGTCGCGCGCGGGCTGGCGGACTTCCCGGAGCTGGAGTACGGGCTGGGGCTGCTCGGCAACGACCGTACGGTCAAGCCGGCGGGCCGGGCGGTCGCGGCGCTGGCCGAGGAGTGGCGCGGCCGGGAGCACCGGCCGCCGGTGCGGAGCACCGCTGTGGTCGTCGACGCCGGGGGTGCCGGGCCGGCGCCGCGGCGCTCGGTGTGCGCACCCGGCGGTCCGGTCTTCGAGGCCTGGGCCGAGCTCGCCGCGCGGGGCGCCCGCCCGGCGCTCGTCCTGGCCGAACTCGCCGCGGACCGGCAGCATATGACGTCCCGGGGGATCACCGAGGTCCGCACCCCCGACGAGGTACAGAGGAGCGCCCGATGAAGCGGCGACCGTCGCCCGTCACCCGCCGGCGGGTGCTGCTGGCCGGTGCGGGTACCGCGGCCGCCCTGTTCGGGCCGTCCCCGGGGGCCGTCGCGGCGGGGGCCGCCGCCCGGCACCACCGCCGCGCCGCGGGCCCCCTGCAGCCGTACGCGTCGTACTGGTTCCCCGACTCGCTGCCGTCGGGCACTCCGGGCGACGGCGTCACCTGGCGGAGCCTGAAGGAATGGACCCCCGAGTCCGACCCGGACCTGGCGTTCAACACGGCGGCGGTCCCGCTCGCCGAGCGCTTCACGCCGGTGCCGGCGAACACCACGGCCCGCGGCGGCCAGGCCCGGATCAGCGCCCTGGCGGCATTCGGCCCCACGGCCGGCAACCCCTCGCAGGGCTCGGCGACCGCGGACTACTACGCGCCGACCCACTGGGCGTACCTCGACGAGCTGGTCTTCTGGGGCGGCTCCTCCGGCGAGGGGCTGATCCTGGCGCCGAACGCCCCGGTCGTCGATGCCGCGCACCGCAACGGCGTGCCCGTCCTCGGCACCGTCTTCCTGCCGCCGGCCGCCTTCGGCGGGCAGCTGCGCTGGACCCGCGATCTGGTGCAGCGGGACGCCGCGGGCCGCTTCCCGCTCGCCGGGAAGCTGGTCGAGGTGGCGACGGTGTACGGCTTCGACGGCTGGTTCATCAACGCGGAGACCGACGGCGGGGACGCCGCGCTGGCCGGCGCGATGCGGGAGTTCCTGCGGGCGCTGCGGGCCGCGGGCGCCGGGCACGGTCTGCGGATCACCTGGTACGACGCGATGAACCGCACCGGCCGGGTCGGCTGGCAGGGCGCGCTGAACGACCTCAATCAGCCGTTCTTCCAGGACGGTGCCGGGCCGGTCGCCGACACGATGTTCGTGGACTTCCGCTGGAGCGCGGCGTCCCTGGCCGGCTCGGGCCGGCTGGCGGAGCGGCTGGGCCGCGACCGCTACGAGTTGTGGGCCGGGGTGGACGTCGAGTCGGCGGGCTGGGACACCCCGGCGGACTGGGAGGCGATCGTCCCCGCCGGGCGGGACCATGTCGTCTCGTACGGCTTCTACCGGCCCGAGTGGACCCTCCATCACCTTCCGGCGGGCCGTACGCCGGGCGACTTCCACGCCGCGGACGACCGGTTCTGGTCCGGTGCGGTGCTGGATCCGGCCCGTCCCGGGGGCGCGGGCGCCGGCTGGCGGGCGCCGGCCACCGCGGTCGCGGACCGGTCGACGCTCACCGCGCTGCCGTTCGCCACCAGCTTCAACACCGGCCACGGCCTGCGGTGGTACGAGAACGGCGCGGTGACCTCGGACTCCCCCTGGAACCATCTCGGACTGCAGGACCGGCTCCCGCCGAGGCGCTGGGCGGTACGGGCCGACGGCGAACGCCCGGAGGTGTCGCTGGACTTCGCCGACGCCTGGCGGGGTGGCAGCAGTCTTCTGGTACGGGGCGGGCTCGGCGCACCCGCCGCCCTGGAGCTGTTCCCGGCCCGGCTGCCGGCCGGCGCCGGCACGGTCGTCGAGCTGACCCATCGTCTCGATCCGTCGTCGGGCCCGGTGGCCGTCGAGGTGGCGGTCGCGCCTCGGGAGGCGCCCGCACCGGGCGAGCCCGCTCCGTACAGCTGGCTGCCGGCCGGGACCCTGACGCCGGGCGACGGCTGGCGCACCGACGTGGTGCGGCCAGGGGCGGCGCTGGGGTTCGGCGCGCCGGGTACCGGCACCCTGTACTCCCTGGGGGTGCGGCTGACCGCTCGTGGGGGCACCCCCGTGGCCTGGCGGCTGGGGGCGCTGGCGGTGCGCGATGTGGCCGGGCGCCCGGCGGCTCCGGCCGGCCTGACGGTCACCGATGCGGCCACCGCCGGGGACGGGACGACGTCGCTGCGGCTGAGGTGGCAGCGCGCCGCCGGCCCGGTACGCCACTACGAGCTGCACCGCCGGCTCCCCGGCGGCCGGCGGGTGTTCCTCGGCGGGACCTGCGGCACGGCGTTCGCCATAGCCGGGCTGCGGCGGGCGCAGGGCGAGGCGGCCGCCCGGCTCGAGGTACGTGCCGTGCATGAACTGTTCACCGTCTCGGCCCCCGCCGCCGCTCAACACCCCTGGTAGTCCCTGCCCTTGCGGCTGATCGCAGCCGCCGCCCCCCACCACCTCTCGACGCGTAGGGAGCCCCGCCGTGCATGACGATCGCGCACTGACCGAAGCCCGCCTCGAACGGGTCCTGGACGAGCGCATCCGGCCCGCCGTGTATCCGGAATCGGTCCCCCTGGAGGTCTCGGCGTGGGTCGCGCCGGGAATGGGGGCCTCCCCTGCTCGAGCGGAGTCGAGAGCTTGGGGGACGGTACCGGTGGCGGAGGGGCTGGCGGCCTCCCATACGCCGGTGGCCGTGGGTGACGCCTGGGGAGCGCCCTGGGGCACGACCTGGTTCAAGGTCTGCGGGGAGGTGCCCGCCGAGTGGGCCGGCCGTACCGTGGAGGCCGTCCTGGATCTGGGCTTCGACGAGCGGATGCCGGGATTCCAGTGCGAGGCGCTGGTGTATCTGCCCGACGGCAGCCCGGTCAAGGGGCTCAACCCGCGGAACCAGTGGCTGCGGGTGGGCGCTCCGGTGCGCGGCGGCGAGCGCGTCGAGTGGCATCTGGAAGCCGCGTCCAACCCCGTGATCCTCGGCGTCCCGCCGTTCCGGCCGACGCACCTGGGCGACCCGGAGACGGCGGGCGGCGCACCGCTGTACCGGCTGGCGCGGATGGATCTGGCGGTGTTCGACACCGAGGTGTGGGAGCTGGTCGCGGACCTGGAGGTGCTGGGCGAGCTGATGCGGGAGCTCCCGGTGGACAGTACGCGGCGCTGGGAGCTGCTGCGGGCGATCGGCCGGGCGCTGGACGCGGTGGACCTGCAGGACGTCAACGGGACGGCGGCCGCGGCGCGCGCGGAGCTCACCGGGGTGCTGTCGGCGCCCGCGGGGGCGTCGGCGCACCGGATCAGCGCGGTGGGGCATGCGCATATCGACTCGGCGTGGCTGTGGCCGCTGCGGGAGACCGTGCGGAAGGTGGCGCGTACGGCGTCGAATATGACGGCGCTGCTGGCGGACGAGCCGGAGTTCGTCTACACCATGTCGCAGGCGCAGCAGTACGCCTGGGTCAAGGAGCACCGGCCGGAGGTGTACGCCAGGGTCAAGGAGGCGGTGGCGGAGGGGCGGTTCGTGCCGGCCGGCGGGATGTGGGTGGAGTCGGACACCAATATGCCCGGGTCGGAGGCGATGGCCCGGCAGTTCGTGCACGGCAAGCGGTTCTTCCTGGCGGAGTTCGGCCTGGAGAACGACGAGGTGTGGCTGCCGGACACGTTCGGTTTCGCCGCGGGGCTGCCGCAGATCATCCGGGCGGCGGGCGCGAAGTGGCTGCTGACGCAGAAGATCTCCTGGAGCCGGGTCAACGCGTTCCCGCACCACACCTTCCGCTGGGAGGGCATCGACGGTACCCGGATCTTCACCCACTTCCCGCCGGTGGACACCTACAACTGCGAGTTGTCGGGCGGCGAGATCGCGCATGCGGCACGGAACTTCAAGGACAAGGGCATGGCCCGGCACTCGCTGGCACCGACCGGCTGGGGCGACGGCGGCGGGGGCACCACCCGCGAGATGGTCGCCAAGGCCCGCCGGCTGCGCGACCTGGACGGCTCGGCCACCGTGGAGTGGGAGAAGCCCGCGGACTTCTTCGCCAAAGCGGAGGCGGAGTACCCGAACGCACCGGTGTGGTCGGGTGAGTTGTATCTGGAGCTGCACCGGGGGACCCTCACCAGCCAGGCGCGGACCAAGCGCGGCAACCGGCGCAGCGAACAGCTGCTGCGGGAGGCCGAACTCTGGTCGGCCACCGCCGCCGTGCTGGCCGGACACCCGTACCCGTACGAGGAGTTGGACCGGATCTGGAAGACGGTGCTGCTCCATCAGTTCCACGACATCCTGCCGGGGTCCTCCATCGCCTGGGTGCACCGGGAGGCGGAGCGGACCTATGCGGCGGTCGCCGCCGAGCTGGAGGGCATCATCGGGGCCGCGCTGGCGGCGCTGGCCGGCCGCGGGGACCGGGAGCTGGTGGCGAACTCCGCGCCGCATCCGCGCGGCGGGGTGGCGGCAGGGGCGGTGGCGCCCCCGGTGGCCGAGGGCGCCGAGGTGTCCGCCGTGCCCCGCGACGGCGGCGGGTTCACCCTCGCCAACGGTCTGCTGCGGATCGAGATCGACGGCCGTGGCCTGGTGGTCTCCGTGTACGACCGCACGGCCGGGCGGGAGGCCGTGGCGCCCGGGGAGGCGGCGAATCTGCTGCAGATCCATCCGGACTTCCCGAACATGTGGGACGCCTGGGACGTGGACGCGTTCTACCGCAATGTCGTCACCGATCTGACGGACGCGGACGAGGTCACGCTGGACGAGGTCTCCGGCGGGGCGGCGACCGTGCGGGTCACCCGTACGTTCGGCGCCTCCCGGGTGGTGCAGTCGCTGACCCTGGCGCGGGGCGGGCGGCGCCTGGACATCGACACCGAGGTCGACTGGCACGAGACCGAGAAGTTCCTCAAGGCCGCGTTCCCGCTGGACGTCCACGCCGAGCGCTATGCCGCGGAGACCCAGTTCGGCCATCTGTACCGGCCCACGCACACCAACACCAGCTGGGAGGCGGCGAAGTTCGAGGCCTGCGCGCACCGGTTCGTGCACGTCGGGGAGCCGGGGTGGGGCGCCGCGCTGGTCAATGACGCGATCTACGGGCACGACGTCACCCGTACCGTCCGGGAGGACGGCGACCGGGGCACCACCACGACCGTGCGGCTCTCCCTGCTGCGCGCCCCGCGCTTCCCCGACCCGGAGACCGACCAGGGGCCGCACCGGTTCCGTTACGCGCTGGTTCCGGGGGCGGCCATCGGCGACGCGGTGCGCGAGGGGCACCGGCTCAACCTTCCCGAGCGCCGGATCGCCGGCGCCACGGCGGTGCCGCCGCTGGTCACGGTCGGCGATGACGCGACGGTGGTCACCGCGGTCAAGCTCGCCGACGATGCGGGCGGTGACGTGATCGTCCGCCTCCACGAGGCGCACGGCGGGCGGGCGGTCACCACGCTCACCACCGCGTTCCGGTGGGCGGACGTGGTCGCCACGGATCTGCTGGAGCGGCCGGCCGAGGACGGTCCGGTGATCGAGCGGCTGGACGACCGTACGGTCCGGATGCGGCTGCGGCCGTTCCAGATCGTGACGCTGCGGCTGCGCCGGGCGGGCGACCGGCAGGCCGGGGACGGGCGGGCCGGGGCCCGGGACGTGTGACCGGCGGCGCTATGGGCTGGGCCGGCCGGAGCGGGACCGGGCGTCGCGGCAGGTGTCGCGGCGCAGGTCGTGCCGCCGGTCCCGCCCGGTGCCACGGCCCGCCCGCCGGCCGGGGTCGGCGGGGGGCCGGTGGCCCGCACCGGGGCCGTACGCCGCTTCGTGGTCCGGATCACGGCTCGGGTCCAGGTCCAGCATGTCCATCAGCAGTTTCAGCTCGCTCGCGTCCCGCGCCCGCCCGGCCAGCGCCTGCCTGGCGAGCCGTCGTTCCTCGGCATTCGGCACGGCGCGGGGCGCGGTGCCGTCGGCTCTGCGGTGTTCATCGCTCACCGCTGCATTCTCGGCCGGGCCGCGTCGCGGTGCCCGTCGGGCGGGCCCAGGGGCGTGGGACAGAAGCCGCCCGGGGCCCGGTGGGCCGTACGGGTGAACCGGCCGCGAGCGGATCGGGTACGCGACGAGGGAACCCCGGCCACCCGTTTTCCCTCTCTATGGGCGCTGGTCATTGGATCCCCCCGTCGCGGAGTCACCGTTGAAACACCCCTACGCCGTCGCGCTCGCAGCCACCCTCGCCGCTTCCTGTGCGCTGATCACCGGTTGCTCGAAGACCGGAGAGAAGGTCGACTTCGATGCCGGCGCCAAGAACGACGGGGCGCAGGTCAAGCCCGTCGACAACGACACCCTCATGCCGACCGGTCCCAAGGCCGACCTCCGGAACACCCGGACGCTGGACGACGGCACCCAGATAGCACGGACGAAGCTGACGGGCGCGAAGTCCGGCGTCACCGGCAGTGTGTGGGTCTGGGCCCCGAAGGAGTACAAGGACCCGAAGTACGCCAAGAGCGGGTTCCCGGTGCTGATAGCCCTGCCGGGCGGGCTGGGCAGCCCGAAGGAGAAGGTCACCAATTACTGGGTCGGCGGCGACATCAAGCTGCAGGAGAACATCGCCAAGTGGGCGGCCGAGGGCAAGAGCCTGCCGTTCATCGTGGTGATGCCGATGCTCAACCCGGGCACCCAGTACCTCGACGGCAGTGACATCCCCGGCCAGGCCAAGATGGGCACCTGGCTGAGCGAGGACGTGCCCAACCTGGTCAAGGCGAATTTCCGGACGTTCAAGTCGCGGGACGGCTGGGCCTTCATGGGCTCGTCGTCGGGCGCCTTCGCGGGGATGAAGACCGTACTGAAGCACCCGGACAAGTTCAAGGCGGCGATAGCCAGCGGCCCGGACATCGTGCCGGACTCCCCGCTGTGGGCGGGGCACCAGGCGGCGAAGGACGCCAACAACCCGGAGAAGCTCGCCAAGAGCCTCATCCAGAAGGGCAGCCCGGACGTCTACCTCGCCTTCCAGGCCGGCTCCAAGGAAGGGTCGGGCGTCATCAACCCGATACAGAAGTTCCTGCGGACCTACGGCAAGGGCCCGATCCACACCGACATGCGGATCATCCCCGGCGGCGACCACAACGCCTGGGACTACCAGAAGGGCATGGAGGCCGGTGCGATCAAGTTCATCAGCGACCAGATGAAGGCGCCGGTCGCGAGCGGCTCCTGATCGGCGGGGCACCCGGGCCGGGGGGCGGATCGCGGCGCTCCCGGCCGCGGGATGCAGTTCCCCTGGTGGGGGGCGATGCTGGAGTCGTAGGAACGTGGTGAGGAGGGTGTCTCATGTCCATGCTGGACAAGCTCAAGAGCATGCTGAAGGGCCACGAATCCCAGGCCGACAAGGTCATCGAGAAGGCCGGTGACACCGTCGACGAGAAGACCCAGGGAAAGTACCGGAGCCAGGTCGACACCGCCCAGGACAAGCTCAGGGAGCAGTTCGGCAGCGGCCAGGGGAAGGACCAGCCGCCGCAGACCTGAGCCGTTCGCCGTACATCGGCAGCGCCTGACGTGGCCACCGGCGCTTCCAGAGGATCCTCGACGTCCGGCAGCACCCCTGAGAGCCTGCCGGACGGGGCATCGTGCCCGCGCCCGCACGGCGGCGCCCGCTCCCCGGTCCGGGAGCGGGCGCCGTCGTGCGAGCGCGGCCGAGGGCTAGGGCTAGGGCTACGGCTGCGGTGCCACCTTGATCTTCTCCGCCTGGGGGCCCTTGAGCCCCTGGGTGACCTCGAAGGTCACCTGCTGGCCCTCGTGCAGCTCGCGGTAACCGCTGGCGTCGATGTTGGAGTAGTGCGCGAAGACGTCGGCGCCGCCACCGTCCTGGGCGATGAAGCCGAAGCCTTTCTCCGAGTTGAACCACTTCACCGTGCCGGAAGCCATGTCCGTCTCCTTCGTTCAAGGGGCTCGAAGCGGCTCCCGTGTGAGCCGCGGGAGCCGGAGGTGATCGCCCTGGTCCGGACACGCACCGCACAGCGGGAACACCCGTGCGTACACACGGGCGCCCGGCACTTCGGAACCACGACAGCTGATCAGGACGCTACACCGCACGACGCCCGCCACCCGGACGACGTGGCTGACGCATCGCCCCTTCACCGGGCACGGCCCGTCCGGCGACGCCGCCACAGACGGGTGCCGAACGCGGCGACGCCGATGGCCACGACGGCCGCGGCGGAGAGCAGGACCCACCGGTACGGCCAGGGGGTGTCGGCCTCGGTACGGGCCGTGGCCGGCGACCCGCGCAGGGACGTCAGGCGCTCAAGGCCGCGGCCGGCGCGTCCCGGGGCCGGGTGGACGTGTCCCGGAGTCCGGTGGGCGCGCCCCGGGGTGGGGTGGATGTGCCCCGGAGCAGGGCGGGAGCGCGGTGCCTGGCCGGTGCGGACGCCGGGGGCCATGGCGGGCAGCAGTGCGACCGCGGTGGCCCGGGGAGCGGCCTCGAAGCCCCAGTCCAGCAGTGCGCGGGCCTCCTCGTAGACCGCGTTGCGGCCACCGGAGCGCGGATGCATGACGGTGACCAGCAGCGTCCGGCCGTCGCGCCGGGCGGCGGCGATCAGGGTGTGGCCGGCGTGCGAGGTGTAGCCGTTCTTCACCCCGATCAGTCCGTCGTACGGGCGCACGCCGTGCGAGCCGACCAGCAGCCGGTTGGTGTTCTGGATGCCGAACGCGTCCGGATCGTCCTCCGGGAGGTCGGCCTGCTGCGTCGCGGCGAAGCGGGCGAAGTCGGGGTTGCTCAGCCCGGCCTGCCCGAAGAGCGACAGATCATAGGCGGACGAGACCTGGCCGGGTGTGTCGAAGCCGTCCGCGGACTCCACCCGGGTGTCGCGCGCGCCGAGCCGGAGGGCCGTCTTCTGCATGTCGTCGATGGTCTTGTCCCAGCCGCCGTTCATCGCGGCCAGGGCGTGTACGGCGTCGCTGCCCGAGCGGAGGAACACGCCGTGCCACAGGTCGGTGACGCGGTACGGCGTGTCCTCCCGGAGTCCGGCCAGCGAGCTGCCGCCCTCGATGCCGGCCAGTTCCTCGGCGGAAACGGTGTGCACCTCCCCGGGGGCGAACCTGGGCAGGACGGTCAGCGCGAACAGCGTTTTGAGCGTGCTGGCGGGCGGCAGCTGCCGATGGGCGTCACTGGCCGCCAGGATCCTTCCGCTCCCCCGGCCCGTCGCCACCTCCGTCACCATCCACGACAGCGCGGAGACCCGGGGCGGCTCGGGCACATCGGACCGGATGCGGAACTGCACGCCGTGCCGGTCCAGCCGGCTCCCCGCGCCCGGGGGGCCGGCCGCGCGGGCGGCGGGGTGCAGGTCGTCGATGCCCTGCGGGCCGTCGGCGCACGCGGGTCCGGGCAGCACCAGCAGGCTCGCGGCGCACACGGCCGCCGCGGTCAGCGCTCGGGCTCGGACCCCTCTCAGGCTCGGCATGAGGCCACGCTAAGAACGCCCCTGGGCGCGCGCCGGTTGGCGTACTCCATCCGATGTCCGGGAGCGGCCGCGCAGCAGATCGGGGATCAGCGTGCCGATCCCGATGACGGCCAGTCCCGCCCCCAGCCACAGCGGACCCCGCAGTCCGACCGAGTCGATGGTCAGGCCGCCGACCGAGGAACCGACGGTGACGCCGAGGGTAATGAAGGAGGAGTGCACGGTATTCACCAACGGCCGGGCGTTTGCGGTGCGTTGGACCCGGGTGACCATCGCCGGATTCATCGTGACACCGACCAGGCCGATCCCCAGCATCAGCAGCACGGCGGGCACGGCGAGGTGGGCGAAGACCGCGAATCCGGCGAGGAAGAGGAAGTTCAGCGTGAGCCCGACGAGTTGCACGCCCACCGTGTGGCGGTCCGCCAGCCGCCCCACCACGGTGTTGCCGATCACGGTGGCCGCTCCGTATCCGATGAGCAGCAGCGGAACGGTACCGGCGGCGAATCCCGTGACCTCGGTGAGCAGCGGGTTGAAGTAGCTGAACGCGGAGAATGTGGCGCCGATGATCAGTGTGCTGGTGGAGAGCACCAGCCAGAGCCGGGGATTTCTGAAGGCGGCCGCTTCCTCCCGGAAGCCGCCACCGCCCTCGGCGGGCCGCAGCCGGGGAACTCCGGCGAGCGTGGCGAACGCGGCGAGCACGGTGATCCCGGAAATGACCCAGAAAGCCGCCCGCCAGCCGAACCGTTCACCGACGACCGTCGCCAGCGGAAGCCCCAGCAGGGTGCCGAGCATCAGCCCGTTCATGGTCACCGCGATGGCGCGGCCGCGGACCTCCGGGCGGGTCAGCTGTACGCACAGCGAGACCGCGACGCCGAAGAACGCCTGGGAGGCGATCCCGGTGACGATGCGCGCCGCGAGCATCACCCCGTAGTGCGGGGCGAGGGCCGCCAGCACATTGCCCGCCAGGAATATCGCGAACAGCGCCATCAGCGCGTTCTTCGGACGGAGCTTCAGCACGGCGACGGTGAGAAACGGCCCGCCGGCCGCCATGGCCACCGCGAAGGCGGTGATGAGGTAGCCGATCTGCGGGACTCCCACCCCCAGCCCGTCGGCCATCTGCGGCATCAGCCCGGCCACCACGAACTCGCTGGTCACCATGGCGAAGATGCCGGCGGCGAGCACATATACGGCGCGCGGCACGACCGGACGGCCACCCGTTCTGAATCGTTCGTTCCAAAACATGGGGAGACTCTATCCGCATTGGACCAGTCGTTCCAAAATCAAGGAGCGAGGAGCGAGGAGCGGCGAGGTGCGCGGAGACAGTGGTGCGGGAAGGGGCGGGCGCGGGCCCTCGTTCCCGCAGAGAGCGGATCCTCGTTCCCGCAGAGTCAGGCCATCGCCCCATCGGGTGAACCGGCCGCGCGCCCTGCAACCGGACGGACGGGGCGCGGCATCCGAAGACCTGAGCGCGTTCTCCGGTGAACCCCGGCCCGGGGTCCGGCGGCGGCGCTCGAACTCACCGCTGTGGACCGCGAGTTGTGGAGGCCTGCCGATGTCGCTGTACTGCCCCGCTCCCCTGCCGTACGACGCCGCACCGGACGATCAGCTCGCTCCCCCGCGCGCCGAGGACCGGCTGGACACGCTCGCCCTGCCCGTCGACTTGCTCCTGCCGCCGCCGCGCCCGCAGGACCGGCTGCACTTCGCGGCGGACCCGGAGGACGGGGCGCTGCCGCCGCCGCGCCCGGAGGAGCGCCTGCGGGCGCCGCTGGCTCTGGCGGACCGGCGGCGGCTGGACATCCAGGCGGCGCTGACCGCGGCCGGGGTCGCGCCGGCGGCCGGGGACGCGGCCGCGGTGGCCGAGCTCGCGGGCCTGAGCGAGACCACGGTGCGGGCCGTCATCGACTGGATCGAGTCCGCCGCCGAGACCTCCTGGGCGCGGCCGTGCGCGAGGTGAGCGCCGCCGCGGCCGGCCGGCGGCACACCGCGGCCGCAGCCGGGATCAGGGCGGGCCAGTCGGCCGGTACCGCTCACGGCAGGGGGCGGGCCCGGTGGGGGTCGCACAGCGTGGCGTGCAGGTCCCCGTGGCGTGCCAGGCGGGGGGCGATCTCCTCGAAACGGAAGGTGAGCTGCTCCGGGTCGGCACAGGCGGCGATCTCGTCCCAGGTGACCGGGGTGGAGACGGTGGGGGTGGCACGGGCGCGGAGGGTGTAGGCGACCGCGGTGGTCTTGGCGGCGGCGTTCTGCGAGAAGTCGATGAAGACCTTGCCGGACCGCAGCGACCTGGTCATTTTGTGCACGACGAGGTCCTGGAGCGCCCGGGCGGCCTCGACGGCGAGGGTCCTGGCGTACGCGGTGGTCCGTTCGGACGCGGTGGGCTCGATGGGTACGACGAGGTGCAGGCCCTTGGAGCCGCTGGTCTTGGCGTAGGCGTCCAGGCCGTCGTCGGCCAGGCGGTCGCGGAGCCACCGCGCCGCGGTGCAGCACTCCACGATGGTGGCCGGGGCGCCGGGGTCCAGATCGAGGACGAGGCGGTCGGCGACGCCCGGGGCCTGCCGCGTCCACTGCGGGGTGTGCAGCTCGACGACCAGATTGGCGGCCCAGACCAGCGACGGCAGGTCCTGGAGCAGGACCTGGCGGGTGGGGCCGGACGTCGCATGGGGGACCTCGCAGGTCTGCACCCAGGAGGGGGTGCCGGGCGGCACGTTCTTGGTGAAGAAGCGCTGGCCGTCCGGCCCGTCGGGGTAGCGCAGGAAGGAGAGCGGCCGGTCGTGGAGGTGCGCGAGCAGCGGTTCCGCGGTGGTGGTCCAGTAGTGCAGCACCTCGCCCTTGGTGGTGCCGGTCGCGGGATAGATGACCTTGTCCAGGTTGGTCAGCGAGAGGCGCCGCCCCTCCACGACGGTGATCGGCGACATACCATGAGAATCCCATACAAGGGATGACATATGCGCTCTATCTGGAATGGATCGATATCGTTCGGGCTGGTCACCATCCCCGTGAAGACCTACAGCGCCACCGACCGCAGCTCGTCCGTCTCCTTCGTCCGCATCCACGAGAAGGACGGCGCACCGGTCCAGTACCGGAAGATCTGCGAGCTGGACGGCGAGGAGGTGCCGAACGAGGAGGTCGGCAAGGGCTATCAGCCGCCGGGCGACGAGGTCGTCGTGCCGATCACGGACGACGAGCTGTCGCGGCTGCCGATGCCGACCGCCAAGACGCTGTCGATCCTGTCCTTCGTGGACCCCGGCGAGATCGACCCGCTGCAGATGGACAAGGCCTACTACCTGGGGCCCAACGGGGCGGCCGCGGTCAAGCCGTACACGGTGCTGCGGGAGGCGCTGGAGCACCACCGCAAGGTCGCGGTCGGCAAGGTGGCGATGCGGGGGCGGGAGTCGCTGGCGATGCTGCGGGCGCACGACGGGGCGATCGTGATGCATCAGCTGCTGTGGCCCGATCAGATCCGGCCCGTCTCCGGTGTCGTACCGGAGGCCGTCGAGATCCGTGAGAACGAGATGGCCCTCGCCGAGACCCTGATGGACACCCTGGGTGAGCTGGACCCGGCAGACCTCCACGACGACTACCGGGAGGCGGTCGAGGAGCTGGTCGCCGCCAAGCTGGAGGGCGAGCAGCCGGTCGCCCCGGTGGCGCCGTCCGGCGCCCGGGTCATCGATCTGACGGCGGCGCTGGAGAAGAGCCTGCGGGCCGCACGGTCGGGCCGACCGGCGGAGGACGTGGAACCGGCGTCGGTGACGCCCCTGCGCGGGCGGCGGACGGCGAAGAAAACCACCGCGAAGAAGACCACCGCCACGAAGACCACCGCCACGAAGGCCACGGCAGGGAAGTCCACTGCGAAGAAGGCCACGGCAGGGAAGTCCTCGGCGAAGAAGGGCACGGCGAAGAAGGCCGGCGCCGGCAAGGCCACGGCCAAGAAGTCCGGCTGACGCTCCGCCGCCCGCCGGCACCAGCCCCCGTTCCGCCGCCCGCCCCGGCACCCGTTCTAGAGTCTGGGTATGGCTTCTGACGAGGGGATCACCCGCATCGACAGCTGGATCTGGTCCGTGCGGCTCACCAAGACGCGTTCGCTGGCCGCCGCGGCCTGCCGTGCGGGGCACGTACGCGTCAACGGCGAGCGGGTGAAGCCGGCCCATGCCGTGCGTCCCGGCGACGAGGTGCGGCTGCGGCACGCCGGGCGGGAGCGGATCGTGGTCGTGTCACGGCTGGTGCGCAAGCGGGTGGGCGCGGCCGTCGCCGCCGAGTGCTTCGTCGACAACAGCCCGCCGCCCCCGCCGCGGGTCGAGGTTCCGATGACGGGCCTTCGCGACCGTGGCACCGGCCGCCCGACCAAGCGCGACCGCCGCGAGATCGACCAGCTGCGCGGACGCTGACACCCGCTGGCAGCACGGGGCCGGGAGCGGGACGGGGGCGGCCCTGAGCTCAGGCCCCGGGGACGCTCCGAACTCACGCCCCGGGCAGGGGCTCTGGATTCAGACCCCGGACAGAGCGTCCACGTAGAGCCACTCGCCCTGCTCGCGGACGAAGCGGCTGTGCTCGTACTGGCTGCCGGTGTGCCCGTGCAGGCTGTAGTGGGCGCGGAATTCCACGGTGCCTTCGTCGTGGAAGGCGGTGCCGCCGCTCGTGCCGAGGATGTCGAGCCCGGTCCAGCGCTGTGCGGGTTCGAGGTCGAGGGTGGCGGGGCGGGTCGCCGGATGCCAGGTGCGCAGCAGGTAGGCGGTGTCGCCGACGGCGAAGGCGCTGTAGCGCGAGCGCATCAGCCGCTCCGCGGTGGGCGCGCTGACACGCCCCTCGTGGCATGCCCCGCAGCAGTCGCGGTAGGCCTCCGCGCGCCCGCAGGGGCAGGGTGCGGTGGGGTTGACGGCCGCCGGACGGCGCGGCGCGTGCGGCGCCCCGGTCTGCGGATTCTTCTTCGCCTTCTTCGGCTTCGACTTCGACACCCGACGATTGTGCCGGTAGGTGGAGGCGGGGCGCGACACGCCGACGACAGGCCGAGGTGACACACCCGAAAGCTGCACCCATATAGGGAATTTCAACGATTAATCACCCGTTTGCAGCTTTTTGCGGCTTGATACGTACTGTGAGGCTGGAAGAACTCATGGTGACCGTCCCCACACCCAGGAGAGAACCCCCATGATTCTGTCCATTTCCGGCGTCGTCCTGCTCGGTACCATCGTCTTCCTCTTCTTCCGCAAAGACGGCCTCAAACCGTCCCACGCCCTGGTCTCCGCGCTCTTCGGGTTCTATCTCGCCAGCTCCGCCATCGCCCCCAGCATCAAGGCCGGCGGCGCGAGCCTGGCGAGCCTCCTAGGAGGGATCAAGCTCTAGGCATGCTCCGGGGATGTCCCCCTGGAGCGGTCCGCCCGGCGTCCGCCCCGGCATCCTCCTCCGGCGCACCGCCACGGGTTCCGCCCGAACGGGCCGCTCCAGGTCCCGTCCGGGCGGCTCCGCGTTCGAACCCCGCCCCGGCTCGCCGCCCACGCCGAGCCCCCCGACCACCGCACGATCACCAGGAGAAGACGTGGCCCGGCGCCCTCTGCCCCGTATCCTCACCGACAGTGCACCGTTCGCCCGTATGGCCGACCGTGCCTCGCTCGCCCGCGGTCGCGATCTCGCGCGTACCGCCCTCGACAGTGCCTCCGATGTGTTCCACCCGCTGCTCACCATCGGCCGGGGACTGCGCCGCCTGGCGGTGGCCGGCCGGGGGCGGTGGGCCGAGACACCCAGGGAGAGCCGCGGTCCGCTGCTGTGCTTCCTCGGCGCGTGCGTGCTGGTGGTGGCCCTGGTCCCGTACGGGCCGCTGCTCGCGCTGATCGCGGCGATGGCCGCGGGCGCGTGGGCCGGACGGGAGCGCCCCCCGGCGGAGACCGGCCCGGGCGAGGCGGTGGACGAGCGGCTGCGGTCCCTGTACGAGGCCCTGGTGCCGTACCTGTCCGCCGAGGGTGACCCCGGTCCGCTGTACGCGCACGGCGGTGACTGGGCGCGGGCCTTCGTCGACCACTCCTTCGACGAGCGCGGGCGGCTGGAGCGCCTGCGGCTGAGATACCCGCCGTACTTCACCGACGGCGAGAGCCACGCCCGGTCCCGTATCGAGCAGGTGCTGTACGCCAAGGCCGGACGCGGCCGGGAGTACCACTTCGCCTGGGACGAACTGGCCAATCAGCTCACGGTGACGGTGCTCGCTGCGCTGCCCACCGACATCGCGGCGCAGCGCTTCGTCACCTCGCCCGGTGAGACGGTGCTCGGCTTCACCGACCCGGACGCCGTGCAGCGGACCCTGCCGGTCACGGCCGGGGCGGAGACCCGGGACGTACCGCCGGTGGTCTGGCGCACCGGGCCGCGCTCCACCGAGCCGCACCTGCTGGCCCTGGGGCAGCCGGGAACCGGCACCACGACGCTGCTGCGCTCGATCGCCCTGCAGGCGCTGCACCACGGCGAGGTGCTGGTCGTCGACGGCGCGGGCACCGGCGAGTTCGGGTGTCTGGTCGGGCGGCAGGGCGTACTGGCGGTGGAGAGCGGGCTGGCCGGGGCGCTGGCGACGCTGGAGTGGGCGTCGCACGAGACCGAGCGGCGGCTGATCGTGGCGAACCGGGCGCGGCAGGAGGGCCGTCCCGCACCGGACGACACCCGCCGGCCGCTGTGGATCATCGTGGACCGGCTGACGGTACTGACCCATGTCGCGGCCGCGGAGGGCCGGGACGATCCGCAGCGGTGGCTGCAAGTGCCGCTGCGGCACGGCCGGGCGGCCCATGTCACGGTGGTGGTGGCCGACCAGTTCGACGGCGCCGATCTGCTCAGCGATCCGGTGCGGGCCCACACCAAGGCCCGGGTGGTGCTCGGTCCCGCCACCGCGGATGAGGTACGGGTGGTGCTCGGGGCGCCGCCGCACACCACGCCGACCGCACAGGTGCCGCCGGGACGCGGCTATGCGCGGCTGGGCACCGCGCCCGTCCTGCGACTACAGGTGCCGGCGACCCCCGACCCGCTCGACGACGCGACGAGCGAGACGCACCGGCAGGCCGTGCTGGCACTGCTGCCGGAACGTACGATGCCGGCCGGTACGGCGGACGCCGCGGGCACAGCGGACGCGCCGGGAACGGCTGCGGACGGGACGGCGGGCGGCAGCGGCACGGCCGAGCCGGTGGGCGCGACGTCCCATGTGACGATCGTCAAGGGCGGCGAATCCCGTACCGCCTAGGGCCTGTCCGATGGGTCAGCCCGGATCAGCCCTGAATCACGAGTGACGGGCCGTCAGGCGACGAAGGTGTGCCGTACCCCGGTGTCCGCGGGCGCGCCCGTCGCGACCAGGCGCGCGGCGCCGGCCAGCCGGACCGCGGCCTCGTCGGCGACCGCTCCGCTGACCGTGAACGGCAGCCGTACGAAGCCCTCGAAGGCGCCGTCGACGCCGAACCGCGGGCCGGAGGGCACCCGCACCCCGAGCCGCTCCCCCGCCTCGGCGATCCGGGAGCCGGAGAGCCCGCCCGTGCGCGCCCAGAGCGTGAGGCCGCCGCGCGGAACGCTGAACTCCCAGTCGGGCAGGTGCCGTTGGAGGGCGTCGACGATCGCGTCGCGGTTCTCCCGGGCCTGGTCACGGCGGATGCGGACGGCCTGCTCCCAGCCGTCGCCCGCCAACAGGGAGGCGATGGCGAGCTGTTCGAGGACCGGTGAGCCCAGGTCGGAGTAGGCGCGGGCGGCGACCAGGCTGCGGATGATGTCGGGCGCGGCGCGCACCCAGCCGATCCGCATCCCGGCCCAGAACGCCTTGCTCGCCGAGCCGACGGTGATCACGGCGCTGCCGGCGGGGTCGAACGCGCAGACCGGGCGGGGCGGTTCCAGGTCCGGGTCCAGCTGGAGTTCGGTCATGGTCTCGTCGACGACGAGCAGGGTGCCGGCCGACCGTGCGGCGTCGACCATCCGGCGGCGCTGCTCCTCGGTGGCGAGGGTGCCGGTGGGGTTGTGGAAGTCGGCGACGACATACGCCATACGGGGTGCGGCGTCGCGCATCACCTGGCGCCAGGCCGGGATGTCCCAGCCGGCCAGCCGCTCCGCCAGGGCGACCGGGACCAGCCGGGCGCCGGCGTCCCGCATCAGCTGGAGGATGTTGGCGTACGAGGGCGAGTCGACGGCCACCCGCTCCCCGGGGGCGGTACAGAGGCGGCAGATCGCCGCGACCGCGCCCATCGCCCCCGTGGTCACCATGATCTGTTCGGGCATGGTGGGGATGCCGCGGGCGGTGTAGCGGTCGGCGAGGGCCTGGCGCAGCACGGGCAGACCGGCGGGGTAGTCGCCATGGGTGTGGGCGTAGAGCGGGAGGTCGGCCATGGCGCCCTGGACGGCGCGGGTGAGCCAGGGCTCGGGGGCCGGGAGGGCGGCGCAGCCGAGGTCGATCATGGAGCCGGCGGCCTCCGGCGGCAGCGGCTCCAGACCGCGGGTGGGCAGCGGGTTGCCGGCCGGGACGGCGGTCCAGCTGCCGGAGCCGCGCCGGGAGTCCAGGAACCCCTCGGCGCGCAGCGCTTCGTAGGCGGCCGCGACGGTGGTGCGGCTGACGCCGAGGGCCGCGGCCAGCTCGCGCTCGGCGGGCAGCCGGGCGGCGACCGGTACCCGTCCTTCGAGGACGAGGAGGCGGACGCCGTCGGCGAGGCTGCGGTAGGCGGGCAACCGGCGCCCGCCGGGGGCGGGTTGGGCGGCGGGCGCGTCCTGCGACCGGAGCAGCCGGGCGAGTTGCGGCGCCCCCACCGCTGAAGTCCACTGAGCCATGAAGATCAGTCCACCTTCCCCGGATTGGCTCTACATTTCGAGCCCTGGCATGCCAGATGGTGTCACGCGTCGGTCCAATCCTGCCAGGAGGGGGAATTCCGTGTCCACGACGAGGCGAGGCGGCCCACAGCGGGGCCTGCTGGCGCGCCGGCTGATCCAGCTCTACACGGGCCTGGTGCTGTACGGCGTGAGTATGGGCCTGATGGTCCGCGCCGACCTGGGGCTGGAGCCATGGAGCGTACTGAATCAGGGCATTTCCCATCACACCGGACTTTCGATCGGCATGGTCACCATCGTGTCCGGCGCGCTGATCCTGCTGCTGTGGATCCCCCTGCGCCAGCGCCCCGGCCTGGGCACGGTCTCCAACGTGGTGATCCTCGGAGTCGTGATGGACGCGACCCTGGCCTGGGTGCCCCAGCTGCACGCGCTCGGCGCCCGTATCCCGCTGCTGGCCTTCGCCGTCCTCCTCAACGGCGCCGCGACCGGTCTGTACATCTCCGCCCGCTTCGGCCCGGGTCCGCGCGACGGGCTGATGACCGGGCTGCACCTCCGCACCGGCCGCCCGGTCCGGCTGGTGCGGACCTGCATCGAGGTGACGGTACTGGCGGCCGGCTTCCTGCTCGGCGGCTCCCTCGGCGCCGGCACCGTGCTCTACGCCCTGGCCATCGGCCCGCTGGCACAGTTCTTCCTCCGCGCCTGCGCGATCAAGGGACTCGAGCAGCAGCCGTCCCGGGTGGTGGCCCGCGCCGACACGTCACCTGAGCGCGCGATACTGCCGGAGTGACCCGAGCGATACGCATCCGCCACCCCTACCTCGACCACCCGACGCCGCTCCCCTTCGCCCACCGGGGCGGGGCCGCGGACGGGCTGGAGAACACCGCCGTCGCATTCCGTCGCGCGGTCGGCCTCGGCTACCGCTACCTGGAGACCGATGTGCACGCCACCTCGGACGGAAAGCTGGTCGCCTTCCACGACCCGACGCTCGACCGCGTCACCGACACCAGCGGGACGATCGAGCACCTCCCCTGGCGAGCCGTACGCCGGGCCCGGGTCGGGGGACGGGAACCGCTGCCGCTCTTCGAGGAGCTGCTGGAGGAGTTCCCCGAGGCGCGCTGGAACGTCGACCTCAAGGCGGAGGCCGCCCTGTCGCCGCTGCTGGACCTGCTGCACCGCACCGGTGCCTGGGACCGGGTGTGCGTCGGCTCGTTCTCGGAGGCCCGGGTGGCCCGGGCGCAGCGGCTGGCCGGCGGCCGGATGGCCAGCTCGCTCGGCGTCCGCGGGGTGGCCGGCCTCCGCCTGCGCTCGTACGGCCGCGGGGTGCTGCCGCTCGACCGGCTGCTGGGCGCGGCGGTACGGCGCAGTGCGGTCTGCGTCCAGGTACCCGAGCGCCAGTCCGGCCTCCCCGTCGTCGACCCGCTCTTCCTGCGTGCCGCGCATGCCCTGGGCATGCAGGTCCACGTCTGGACGGTCAACGACGCGGACCGGATGCGGCGCCTGCTGGACCTCGGAGTGGACGGCATCATGACCGATCACCTGGAGACGCTGCGGACGGTCCTGCGCGAGTGGTCCATGGTGCGCGCATAAAGGATCACGTGCACCCCCACCACCCTCTCCCACCCACCCACGGGAGGGGCCGGCCCGCAGGACGCCAGTCCGGAGGGCCGGACCCGCGACGTACAGCCCCGCGCAGCGGCAACGCCCGAGAAACGGCGCGAAAGCCAAAAAACAACGGCCACCAGGCCAAACGACAAATGGCCACCACGGCGGGACAGCCGACAACGTGGGAGGGCAGTCAAGCGCAGCGATTTAGCAGGCGACCATGAAGGCCGGTAGTATACGCCCTTGACCCACCAGGCGGACCGTTACTGCGCGCTCAACTATGAAAGACGTTGGGTGACATCTGCTGCCAGATGTGACAAAACGGGCGCCGGTGGGTACAACAAGGGGCGGCACGACGGGCGACGCACATATTCCGACTTCGGGAATCTTCACCGCCGACCGGACGTTGACCGGATGACGACGACAGCGACACCTGTCCTGTGGGCGACAAGCCCGGGAGGCACGATTCATGAGTGAGCGAGCTCTCCGCGGCACGCGCCTCGTGGTGACCAGCTACGAGACCGACCGCGGCATCGACCTGGCCCCGCGCCAGGCGGTGGAGTACGCATGCCAGAACGGACATCGATTTGAGATGCCGTTCTCGGTTGAGGCCGAGATTCCGCCGGAGTGGGAGTGCAAGGTTTGCGGTGCACCCTCGCTTCTGGTGGATGGCGACGGCCCTGAGGAGAAGAAGGGGAAGCCCGCGCGTACGCACTGGGACATGCTCATGGAGCGGCGCACCCGCGAGGAGCTCGAGGAGGTGCTGGCCGAGCGGCTGGCAGTCCTGCGCTCCGGCACCATGAACATCGCCGTGCATCCGCGCGACAGCAACCGCAAGTCCGCCTGACGGCGGGCTCCGCGGCACGACGACAAGGGCCGGGCCACTGCATTGCGCAGTGGCCCGGCCCTTGTCGTGTTGTCCTTCCCGCACGTCCCGGATCCCACACGCCCCAAGATCCGCGTGTCCCGGGATCCGCGTGGCCCGGGATCCGCGTGCCCCGGGATCCGTGTGCTCAGCCGGCCAGCGGCGGGTCCTGGTGGCGCGGGGCCGGCCGGGGGTCCCTGCCACCCGCTCCGGGCTGCGGGGGACCGTCCTCGCGGATCACCTCGCCCTGGACGACCTTGCCGTCGGGCTGGTGCCGGACGCCACCGCGGGCCTGCTGGAAGGCGTCGCCGAGTGACCCCGGTGCGTACGCCGGCCGCCGGCTGAGCGCCTTCTCGGCCCAGCGCCGGACCGGCTTCCCGGTCGGCGGGAAGAGGCAGAGCAGACCGAGGACGTCGGAGAGCAGGCCCGGCAGCATCAGCAGCAGCCCGCCGACCATCTGGAGCGTGGGGCCGTTGCCGGCCGGGGCGGGCGTGCCGGCCGGGGCGGGCGTGCCGGCCGGGGCGGGCGTGCCGGCCGGGGCGGGCGTGCCGGCCGGGGCGGG
>NZ_BBUY01000014.1:0-18978 GCF_001590865.1 Streptomyces sp. NBRC 110611 | reverse complement strand
GGGCGTGCCGGCCGGGGCGGGCGTGCCGGCCGGGGCGGGCGTGCCGGCCGGGGCGGGCGTGCCGGCCGGGGCGGGCGTGCCGGCCGGCGCCGCGCCGCCGGCCTGGAGGCTCTCGGTGAGGTGCTGCCAGGCGCGGCGGCCGGCCCGCTTGATCACATAGCCGCCCGCGATCACGCCCGCTACCAGCAGCAGGAAGACGGTCAGACCGTTGGTGGCCCCGGCGACCACGGTCAGCAGCCAGATCTCCAGCACCATCCAGGCGGCGACACCCAGGGGAACGAACCGGCGGGCGCGTGAGCGCCGGGGCGGGCGGGAACTCGGCGGTGGCGTGACTCCGAACGTCATGCCTCAAGTGTGCCTGGCACTTCCCGCCGCACCCCCTCCGGGTGACGAGAAAGGATCACCTGCGGGCCGGTCCCGGGGAGAACCCGTGTCTCAGCGGCCGCGGAGCTTGTCCACGCGGGAGCCCACGCCCCACACCGTCACCCGCCACAGCGCCTCCACGACGATGTTGCGGCTCATCTTGCTGTCGCCGTGCTCCCGCTCGACGAAGGTGATCGGCACCTCGATGACGTGGTAGCCGGCCTGCACCGCACGCCGGGCGAGGTCGACCTGGAAGCAGTAGCCCTGGGAGGCGACCTCGTCCAGACCCAGGCCCCTGAGGGTCTCCGCGCGGAAGGCCCGGTAGCCGCCGGTGATGTCGCGGAGCGGCAGGTCGAGCGCGAGGCGGGAGTAGAGGCTGCCGCCGCGGGAGATGAACTCGCGGCTCTTCGGCCAGTTCACGACCCGGCCGCCCGGCACCCAGCGGGAGCCCAGGACGAGATCGGCGCCCTTGAGGGCGGTGAGCAGCCGTGGGAGTTCCTCGGGCTGGTGGGAGCCGTCGGCGTCCATCTCCACCAGTACGCCGTAGCCGTGCTCCATCCCCCAGCGGAAGCCCGCGAGGTAGGCGGCGCCGAGGCCCTCCTTGCCCTTGCGGTGCAGGACGTGGACCTGTTCGTCGCCGGCGGCCAGTTCGTCGGCGAGCTTGCCGGTGCCGTCGGGGCTGTTGTCGTCCGCGACGAGGACGTGCGCCTCGGGGACGGCGGACCGGACCCGCGAGACGATCGGCTGGATGTTCTCCGCTTCGTTGTACGTCGGGATGATCACCAACGTGGTACCGAGCGGACCGTACTGCCGCTGACCGTCTGTCACTGCTGTCCCTTCTTGTCCTTCGTACGCCCGCGCCGGGCGGCGACTGCCGCGGCGGCACAGGACAGAAGGCCCACCATAGCGATCACCCACTCGGGAGCCGCACCGGCGCGGTCGGCGAGCGTCATGTCGTCGCGCAGCGGGATGCGCGCGGAGACCACGCCCTGGGTGAACTCGGGGATCCGGCGGGTGACCGTGCCGTCCGGGGCGACCACCGCGCTGATCCCACTGGTGGCCGCGGTGACCACGGCCCGGCCGTGTTCGACGGCGCGCAGCTTGGACATCGCCAGCTGCTGTTCGGGCTGGCCGGTCCGGCCGTAGGTGGCGTTGTTGGTCTGGATGATCAGGGCGCGGGCGCCGGCGTCGACGGTCTCGTGGACGATCTCGTCGTAGGCGACCTCGAAGCAGATGACGTCGCCGAGCCGGGCGGGCCCGACGTCGAGCACTCCGGTGTGGTCCCCGGGGTAGAAGTTGCGGGGTACCCGCTGGAAGCGCGTGATGATCTTGCTCAGCTGTTCCCGGAACGGTACGTACTCGCCGAACGGCACCGGATGCTGTTTGGTGTACGAGGCGCCCGGCCCCTTCTTCGGGTCCCAGACGATGCCCTGGTTGTAGACGTAGCCCTCCTTGGTGGGGTGGTCGACCAGGGCGCCCACGAGGACCGGCACGCCGACGGCCTTCACGGCCCGGTCGATCCGGTCGTAGGCCTGCGGGTACTGGAACGGGTCGAGGTCGGAGGAGTTCTCCGGCCAGATGACCAGGTCCGGCTTCCTGGCGCGGCCGGCCCGGACATCAGCGGCGAGCTTCTCGGTGGCCTCGGCGTGGTTGTTGAGGATCATCATGGGGCGGCCCAGGAAGTCCATACCGGGCCGCTGGACGTTGCCCTGGACGACCGCGATGTCGACGGTGTCGTCGGCCTTCGTGGGGACGGGGACCAGCACACCGGCCCCGGCCACCGCGGCGGCCAGGCCGAACGCCTCCAGCGCCGACACCACCCGGCGCGTCGAGCCGCCCCCGCGCAGCCCCCACAGGGCCAGCGCGCACGCTGCCAGCAGGGCACCGGACAGCGCCACGGCGAAGGTCACCAGCGGGGCACCGCCGACCGCGGCGAGCGGGGTGAACAGCGAGCCGGTGTTGGCGAACGCCAGCCGGCCCCAGGGGAAGCCGCCGAGGGGCACCCGGTCGCGGGCCCACTCCTGGGCGACCCACAGACAGGCGGCCCACAGCGGCCAGGCCGGCAGCCGGGAGGTGACGGCGAGGCCGGCGCCCAGCAGCGCCACGAAGAGCGCCTCGGCGATCGACAGGCCGATCACCGCGTCCCAGCCGACCACATGCAGCCACTTCAGCAGGACCAGGAAGAACGGCACCGCGAACGCCAGGCCGGTCCAGGCGCCCTGGCGGGCGGTCCGGCGGCGGGTCAGCAGCGACAGCGCGGCCACCGCGGCCAGGGACAGCGGCCACAGTCCGTACGGCGGGAAGGCGAGGGCCAGCGCGACACCGGAGACCGCCGCGAGGCCGGTGCGCGGTGCCTCACGGCGGGCGAGCGCGGCGAGCCGCCGGAGCCGTCCGGGGCGGGCGGGCGCCGGGGCGGGCGTCCCGGCGGACGGCACCGGTCCGTCCGGTGCGATGTCGCTGACGGCTTCTGCGGGAGTGTCGGAACCCGATGGCACTGGTCGCCGGGCCTTCCTGGAGGTCGGATGGGGCGCTCCCCGCTCGTCGGGGCGTGGAGGACGGTGTCAGCTGACCGTACATCGGGAGGCCGGGGGTGCGGATCGGGGCCCGGCGCCCTTCGGGCCGGCCCGGGACCCGCTGGCTGCGGGTCGACCGAAAGCCGTTGTCTACTGAGCGTCCGGGCCCCATCCGGGTCGCACCGTCCCCCAGGCTCGTGACGAGCAGGGAGGGACCCCCATCCGGTCGAGATGTTCCGTCGCCCCGTGCCGCTGGTCCTGGACCTGGCTCCCAGCGGCGGTGTGCCGGTGTGGCGCACCGCCCCATGGCCCAGCTGCGTTCGACGACTGCGCGGAGGTCTCCCGGTCGGACGTCCTGTGGTGGACTCGGCCGAACCTACCGGCCGCCGACCGCCTGCTGTCAACAGGTGCTCCGCCTGCGTCGTTTTCGCGTCGCCCCAGGTCAGCCGGGGGCACCCGGTCGAGGGGCAAGTATCTGCGGGCGCGTGCCGCGACGGTACGTGCCCGCCTGATGTCACTCGTTCGGCGGCCCGAAGACCGTCCGGCCGCCGACGACCGTGCTCAGGCACACCGGCAGGTCGCCGCCGGGGGTGAGATCGGGCAGTCCCGGGGTGCCGGACCGGGGGTCGGTGGACCACCGCTCCACCCGTTCGTCGGGGGCCTGGACGATCAGCTCGCCGGTGCGCCAGACCGCGTAGTCGGCGGGCGCGCCGGGCACCAGGACGCCCGCGTCGTCCCGGCCGACGGCCCGCCAGCCGCCACGGGTGTGGGCGGTGAAGGCGGCGCGGGCGGAGATGCTGTGGGCGCGGGTGCGGTGGAAGACGGCGGCGCGGACAGTGCCCCAGGGGTCGAGCGGGGTGACCGGGCTGTCGGATCCCAGGGCGATCGGCACCCCGGCCCTGAGCAGGGCGGCGTACGGGTTGAGGGCGCGGGCCCGCTCGGCGCCCAGGCGGGCGGCGTACATCCCGTCGGTGCCGCCCCAGGCCGCGTCGAAGGCGGGCTGGACGGAAGCGGTCAGGGCCAGGTCGGCAAAGCCGGCGATGGTGGCCTCGGTGAGCATCTCGGCGTGCTCGACGCGGTGCCGGGCGGCGCGGACGCGGTCGAGGCCGACGCGTTCGGCGGCGGCCCGGACGCCGTCCACGACGCTGCTGAGGGCGGCATCCCCGATGGCGTGGAAACCGGCCTGCAGACCGGCCTCGGTGCAGGCGGCGACATGGGCGGCGACCGCGTCCGCGTCGAGGTGGGCGGTGCCGGTGTGGCTGGGGGCATCGGCGTAGGGGGCGTGCAGATGAGCGGTGTGCGATCCGAGGGAGCCGTCGACGAACAGGTCCCCCGCGGCGCCGATCGCCCCGAGCCCGCGGATCCGCTCCGCGTCCTTCGCGGAGGCGACCGCCTCGGCCCAGTAGCCGACCACCCGCGGGCCGTGCGCCTCCCGGGCCAGGGCGAGCAGCCCGGTGAAGTCGTCCTCGCCGGAGATCTCGGGGCCGGCGCACTCGTGGACGGTGCCGATGCCGAGGGAGGCGGCGCGGGCCAGCGCGGCCGCCTGGGCCTCGGCGCGCTGGGCCGGGGTGACGGTGGCGTGGGCGGCCCGGCGGACCGCGTGGTGGGCATCGCCGGTCAGCGGGGCGTCGGGGTGGTAGCCCGGCTGGTCGCGGATGCCGGGGACCAGGTCCAGCAGGGCCGTGGTGACGACCGCGGAGTGCACGTCGACACGGGTGAGGTAGAGCGGGCGGCCGCCGGTGGCCGCGTCCAGCTCGGCCCGGGACGGCGGCCGCCCCTCCGGCCAGGCGCTGGCGTCCCAGCCGTGTCCGAGCAGGATCCGGTCCGCGGGGCGGGCCTCGGCGTACGCGCGGATCCGGGCCAGCGCGTCGGCCAGGGTGGCGGCGCCGGCCAGGTCGAGGCCGGTGAGCGCGAGCCCGGTCGCCGTGGTGTGCACATGTGCGTCCGTGAAGGCCGGGGTGACGAGCGCCCCGTCGAGCCGGACGACCTCGTCGACGCCGTCGGCGAAGGAGTCCGCCGCGCCCTCCTCGCCGACCCAGGCGATGCGGTCGCCCTCGACGACCATGGCGGTGGCGAAGGGGTCCGCGGGGCTGTGCACCTCGCCGCCGCGCAGCAGGACGGTACGGGTGCGGGAGGGTGCGGGATCGGGGGTGCGCTCGCTCATACCGGACAGTCTGGCCCCCGTGCGGTGGTGCCCGGTGCGCGGGGGCCGGATATCGCCGGGTCAGATCCGCGGCGGCCGGGCCTCGTAGGGAGTGGAGAGCACCACCGTCGTACGGGTGGAGACCCCGGCCAGGGTGCGGATGCGGGTGAGCAGGTGCTCCAGCTCCAGCGGTGTGGCGACCCGGACCTTGAGGATGTAGTTCTCGTCGCCGGCCACGCTGTGGCAGGCCTCCAGCTCGGGGACCTCCGCGAGGCGGTCGGAGATGTCGTCCGGCGCACTGGGGTCGAACGGCTTGACCGAGATGAAGGCGGTGAGCGGCAGGCCCACGGCTTCGGGGTCCACGATGGCGGCGTAGCCCCGGATGACGCCACGCTGCTCCAGGCGGCGCACCCGCTGGTGCACCGCCGAGGTGGACAGGCCGGTGGCCTTGCCCAGGTCGGTGTAGCTCATCCGCCCGTCCTTGACGAGCAGATCCACGATTTGTCGGTCCAACTCCTCCACCCGCTCAACCTACTGTGCGCGGGGGCGTATGCGCACCGCGCGCCGGGTCGTGAACACCTTCACGCCGGGCTGTGTGACCAATGCCACACAGGTGAACCCGTGTCCGCGGGGTGGCCGCGATTATGCGCACGGCATGACGGGAATTGCTGGTGGTGGCCAGGACCGCCCGTCACAGGAAGTCAGCGGTCCGAGCGGCCCACCCGAGGGGGATGGACACTATGCGACACCTTCAGCAGGACCCCACAGCCTCGAACACCACCGCCCAGGAGGGCGACAGTCCCGCCCGCTCCGGCGACGACGGTGCGCACGACGCCTGCGAGACCCTGGAGATCTACCGTGTGACCTGCCCCGACTGCCGGCAGCCGATCGCCCTGCTGGCGGACGAGGACAGCCTTCCGGAGCACGCGCTGTGCCCCACCCCGTGGAACCCGTTCGGCCTGACGGTGTGCCAGGGCTCCGGCCGTCCGGTCTCCGGGGCCCCGGAGGCCGACGGCGCTCCGGACGCCGAGGAGCAGGACGCGGCCGTGCTGCTGACGCTCCCGGAGAGCCTGGACTGGCGCCGCCAGCCGTTCTCCCACATCGGCGGCCCGGGCGCCCGGCCGATCCGGGTACCGCGGATGCGCCGGAGCGCCTGAGCGCGCGTACCAACCGCCCGTACGCGGCAGCGCATCGGCGCGCGCCGGACTGTTACCTTCCCCGGGTCGACCGGCAACCGCGCCCGTGTCGACCGCCCACCGCCCCTGGAGCGAAGGTGACCCCACCACCCCTGCACTGCCCGCGCTGCGACCGGCCCGTGGAGGGCTTCGGCGGCTGCCGGAGCTGCGCCGCCGAGGGCATCGGCGTCAACGCGATGCCGCCACTCGCGGATCTGACCGGGCTGGACCTCGCGGGATATCCGGGCGGGCCATGGGGGCTGCCGGCCGCGCTCCCGGTGCCCGGTCCGCCGGTCACGCTCGGCGAGGGGAACGCCCCGAACATCCGGCTGCGGCAGGACCCGGACGGCGGCCGCGACGGCGGCGGCCACGGTGCCCGCCGCGCGCGTCCGGCCGGTGAGCTGTGGCTGAAGTACGAGGGCGGCAATCCGACCGGCTCGCACAAGGACCGGGCGATGGCCGTCGGCGTCGCGGCGGCGCTGGCGTGCGGTGCGGACACCGTGGTCGCGGCGTCCTCCGGCAACGCGGGTGCGGCGGCCGCGGCGTACGCGGCGCGGGCCGGTCTGCGCTGTGTGGTGTTCACCACCGAGGCGGTACCGGCGGGCCTGCGGGCGCAGATCGATGCGCTGGGGGCGGAGCGTGTGGTGCACCGGGGCACCGTGCCGGAGCGGAACGCGGCGATGGCCCGGGCCGTCGAGGAGTTCGGCTGGTACCCGCTGACCAGCTTCTCCGCGCCCTCCCCCGGAGGGAATCGGTACGCCAACGAGGGCTACAAGTCGGTCGCGTACGAGCTGGCGCGGGACTTCGCGGGGCGGCGGATCGACACCGTGGTGGTGCCCACCAGCCGGGCGGATCTGCTGGCCGGAATCGGCCGCGGCTTCCGGGAGTTGGCGGGTGCGGGCCTGATCGCGCGCGAGCCGCGGCTGGTGGCCGCCGAGCCGGCCGCCGCGGCCCCGTACACCGCCGCACTGCGCCACGGGGAGCGCGGCGAGCAGGAGCGGACGCGGGTGGCGAGCCGGCCCACGGTGGCCTTCTCCCTCGGGGAGGAACGGCCTTGCTGGCAGGGGCTCGACGCGCTGTGGCGCAGCGGGGGCACGGCCTGTGCGGTGGACGACGAGGTGATCATGGCGGAGCACCGGCGGCTGGCGGCGGAGGGCCTGCTGCTGGAGCCGTCGTCCGCCGTCGCCGCCGCGGTGGCACGGGAACTGCCCGTCGCTCCCGGTGCGGTGGTGGTCGCGATCGGCACGGCAACGGGCCTCAAGGGCATGGGCGGCTGAGCCGGGGGCACGGGGGCGGCCCGGGGAACTCCCCCGGCCCGCCCCGGCCCTGTCGTCGTTCAGCGCGTCTCGGGGCCCGCGAGGTGGCGGGCGATGACCATGCGCTGGATCTGGTTCGTGCCCTCGACGATCTGCAGGACCTTGGCCTCGCGCATATAGCGCTCGGCCGGGAAGTCCATGGTGTAGCCGTAGCCGCCGAGGAGTTGGACGGCGTCGGTGGTGACCCGCATCGCGGCGTCCGTGCAGAAGAGCTTGGACATCGCCGCCTCCTTGGAGAACGGCAGGCCGGCGTCGCGCAGCCGGGCGGCGCCGAGGTAGAGCGCGCGGCCGGCCTCGATCTGGGTGGCCATGTCGGCCAGCATGAAGCGCAGGCCCTGGAAATCGGCGATCGGGCGGCCGAACTGCCGCCGCTCGGCGGTGTAGGCGAGCGCCTCGTCCAGCGCGGCCTGGGCGACGCCGACGGCACACGCGGCGATGCCCAGCCGCCCGGAGTCCAGGGCGGACAGCGCGATGGTGAAGCCCTGGCCCTCGTCGCCGATGCGGCGGGCGTCGGGGATACGGACGTTGTCGAAGTGCAGCTGGGCGGTGGGCGAGCCCTTCATGCCCATCTTGCGTTCGGGCACCGCGGCGCTCAGGCCCTCGGCATCGCCCGGGACCAGGAAGGCGGTGATGCCGTGGGCGCCGCTGCCGCCAGTGCGGGCCAGGACGGTGTAGAAGTCGGCCACGCCGCCGTGTGTGGTCCAGGCCTTGGTGCCGTTCAGGGTCCAGTGCCCCCCGCTGCCGGCTTCTCCCCCGCCCCCGCCCCGGGTGGCGCGGGTGGTCAGGGAGGCGGCGTCGGAGCCCGCGGCGGGCTCGGACAGGCAGTACGCGCCGAGGAGTCCGCCGCCGAGCATGTCGGGGAGGTGTTCGGCGCGCTGTTCCTTCGTGCCGAAACCGGCCAGGGCGTGGCAGGCGAGGGTGTGGACGCTGACGCCGAGGCCGACGGTCAGCCGGGCGGCGGCGAGCTCCTCCAGGACCTGGAGGTAGACCTCGTAGGGCTGGCCTCCGCCGCCGAACTCCTCGTCGTAGGGCAGGGAGAGCAGGCCGGATTCCGAGAGCAGGGCGAAGGTCTCGCGGGGGAAGCGGCCAGCTTCCTCCTGCTCCGCGGCGGTCGGCCTGATCTCCCGCTCGACCAGCTCGCGTACGAGAGTCAGCAGGTCACGGGCTTCTTCCGTGGGCAGCCTGCGGTCCACCGGCCGGGGGCCGTACTCGGTCATGGCGGCGCTCTCCTCCCTGTCGGGCACTGCGGCGACGCGCGCGGGGTGGGCGACGGCGCCGGTTTCCGTGATGCCAGGCCGATGATCGCGTTCCGGGTCACGAAAGGCGATGACCTGCGACTGTGGCGCTAGGAGTATGCCCGATCGGCGGCTCCTCGTCACGGGTTGATCAACTGCGGCTGTGGGTCCGGCCCGTGTCGGGGCGCCCGGCGGACCGCTGCGGCCCGGCCGCGAGATTGGTCCGAACCATTGACGCACTGGTCTAGTCCTTCTACCTTCTGCTGCAACGTTCCGCGCGTTCATGCCAATTCGCCACGACGGACGCGGGTCACCACACGGAACACAGGTCACGGCACCACGGGTTGCGACTCCACCCCTCGCCCCCTCGAGGAGACGACATGCTCAGACCGCACCGCGTACGATCCCCGCGCAGGGTGATCGCCGCCGCCACCGCGCTGTGCACGGCGGCACTGGCCGGCACCCTGCTCGCCGCCCCGGCCTCCGCCGGCCCCGCGAAGGCCTCCCCCGCGCACACCTCCCCCACCGCCACCGCGGCCGGGAACAAGGTCGTCGGGTACTTCACCAACTGGGGCGTCTACGACCGCAATTACCACGTCAAGAACATCGAGACGTCGGGTTCGGCGGACAAGCTGACGCACATCAACTACGCCTTCGGCAACGTCCAGGGCGGCAAGTGCGCGATCGGCGACTCCTACGCCGACTACGACAAGGCCTACACCGCGGACCAGAGCGTCGACGGCAAGGCGGACACCTGGGAGGACGGCGCGCTGCGCGGCAACTTCAACCAGCTCAGAAAGCTCAAGAAGCTGCATCCCGGCCTCAAGGTGATCTGGTCGTTCGGCGGCTGGACCTGGTCCGGCGGTTTCACCGACGCCGCCAAGAACCCCGAGGCGTTCGCCCAGTCCTGCCTCGACCTGGTCGAGGACAAGCGCTGGGCGGATGTCTTCGACGGGATCGACATCGACTGGGAGTACCCCAACGCCTGCGGCCTGACCTGCGACACCAGCGGGAAGGACGCCTTCACCAAGCTGATGAAGGCCACCCGGGAGAAGTTCGGCAAGGACAATCTGGTGACCGCCGCGATCACCGCGGACGCCTCGGACGGCGGCAAGATCGACGCGGCGGACTACGCGGGCGCGGCCCAGTACGTCGACTGGTACAACCCCATGACGTACGACTACTTCGGCGCCTGGGACGCCAAGGGCCCGACCGCCCCGCACTCCCCGCTCGCGTCGTACGACGGCATTCCCAAGGCCGGCTTCAACACCACCGACACCACCAAGAAGCTGCTCGGCCTCGGTATTCCGGCGGACAAGCTGCTGCTGGGCCTCGGCTTCTACGGCCGCGGCTGGTCGGGCGTCACCCAGGACGCCCCGGGCGGTACGGCCACCGGTGCGGCCGCGGGCAAGTACGAGGCCGGTATCGACGACTACAAGGTGCTCAAGGTCCGCTGCCCGGCCACCGGCGAGGTGGGCGGCACCGCCTACGCGAAGTGCGGTGACCAGTGGTGGAGCTATGACACCCCCAAGACCATCGGCACGAAGATGGCCTTCAAGGACGCCCAGGGCCTGGGCGGCACGTTCTTCTGGGAACTGAGCGGCGACACCACCAACGGCGAACTGATCAAGGCGATCAGGTAACCGCGGTATCCGGTCCGGACGGGCGGGAGGTGGCGGCCTCCCGCCCGTCCACCTGTTCCGGGCGGCTTTGACGTCGCGTCAGGCCACTATTGTGGGGATCTCGGGGCGCGATACGGCGGGTACCGCGCCGACAGCGACAGGGAGACAGTCCATGGCCCGTTACGCCAGCCCGGGGTCCGACGATGCCGTCATGAGCTATCTGCCCCGTTACGATCACTGGATCGGCGGGGAGTTCGTGGCACCCTTACTGGGCCGGTACTTCGAGAATCCGACACCGGTCAACGGACAGCCGTTCACCGAGGTCGCCCGCGGTACGGCCGAGGACGTGGAACGCGCCCTGGACGCGGCGCACGCCGCGGCGCCGCACTGGGCCCGTACGTCCGCCGCCGACCGCGCCGCCGTCCTCAACAAGATCGCCGACCGGATGGAGCAGCACCTGGAGGCCCTGGCGGTCGCCGAGAGCTGGGAGAACGGCAAGCCCGTACGGGAGACGCTGGCGGCCGACATCCCGCTCGCCATCGACCACTTCCGCTACTTCGCCGGCGCCATCCGTGCCCAGGAGGGCTCGCTGTCGGAGATCGACGAGGACACCGTCGCCTACCACTTCCACGAGCCGCTCGGCGTGGTCGCCCAGATCATCCCCTGGAACTTCCCGATCCTGATGGCGACCTGGAAGCTCGCCCCGGCCCTGGCCGCCGGCAACACCGTCGTCCTGAAGCCGGCCGAACAGACCCCGGCGTCGGTCCACTACCTGATGTCCCTCATCGCCGATCTCCTGCCGCCCGGCGTCGTCAACATCGTCAACGGCTTCGGCGTCGAGGCGGGCAAACCGCTGGCCTCCAGCCCGCGGGTGGCCAAGGTCGCCTTCACCGGCGAGACCACCACCGGTCGCCTGATCATGCAGTACGCGTCCGAGAACCTGCGCCCGGTGACCCTCGAACTGGGCGGCAAGAGCCCGAACATCTTCTTCGACGACGTCTCGTCCGCGGCCGACGACTTCCGGGACAAGGCGCTGGAAGGCTTCACCATGTTCGCCCTCAACCAGGGCGAAGTGTGCACCTGTCCGTCCCGCGCGCTGATCCAGCGCGGCCACTACCAGGACTTCCTCGCCGCCGGTGTGGCCCGTACGGAGAAGATCGTCCAGGGCCACCCGCTGGACACCGACACCATGATCGGCGCCCAGGCCTCCAACGACCAGCTGGAGAAGATCCTCTCGTACCTGGACATCGGACAGCAGGAGGGCGCCCGCATCCTGACCGGCGGCACCCGTGCCGAGCTGGGCGGCGAGCTGGAAGGCGGCTACTACGTCCGGCCCACGGTCTTCGAGGGCAACAACGACATGCGGGTCTTCCAGGAGGAGATCTTCGGCCCGGTGGTGGCCGTCGCACCGTTCAGCGACTTCGAGGACGCGATCGGCATTGCCAACGACACCCTCTACGGCCTGGGCGCGGGCGTCTGGACCCGTGACGGCTCCACCGCCTACCGCGCGGGCCGCGCCATCCAGGCCGGCCGGGTATGGACCAACTGCTACCACGCCTACCCCGCACACGCGGCGTTCGGCGGCTACAAGCAGTCCGGAATCGGCCGCGAGACGCACAAGATGATGCTGGACCACTACCAGCAGACGAAGAACCTCCTGGTCTCCTACTCCCCGAAGAAGCTCGGCTTCTTCTAGAGGCCCGAAAAAGGCGCCTGACCTGGGCTTTTGCCCGTCAGGCGCCTTCCGCGCGACCCGCTCAGCGCAGGTGGCCCCGTTTACGTCATAACTACCAGTTTCTCCCACCGCTATCCCGCTCCTGACCAGCTGTTCCGGACCAGTCGCGGACCAAAACCCCGGCTCACCCCACAGGCGCCGCGCCCTGGCTGACGCGGCCCCACTCCTCCATCGACTGCTCGATGAGGCGGTTGGCCAGCTCGGCTTGACCCATCATCCCGGCACCCAGCAGAGGTGAACGGCACTCACCGAAGGACGGCGTCCACGCCGCCGGTGCAGACGCTGTGCGACGCGGCAGGCTGGCACGAACAGCCGGAGTACCTGGAGGCGTCGGAGCGCCCGAACATCACGCTTCAGGTCCTGCCGCTCGGCTCCGGCCTGGATGGGCTGGTGAGCACCGACGTGTTGTTCCTGCGACTGCTGGACGGCGGTACGGTGGCGTACACGAAGAACGCGCACCGTGGCGAACCGACCGAGGAAAACGCCTCAGTTGAGGAAGCTGCAACGCGCGTACGATGCGATACGTGACCAGGCGCGGAATCCTGCCGAGTCGCGGAAGTTCATCATGCGGATGCCGGAGAAGCACCGTGCGAACCATCGACCTGACCAACATGACATGGCGCAAGAGCTCCTACAGCAACCCGGACGGCGGGGCGTGCATCGAGGTCGCCGACAGCCTCCCCGCCGTCGTCCCCGTCCGCGACGGCAAGGACTTCGAGGCGGCCGCGTGGTCCTCCTTCGTCGCCGCCGTCGAGGGCACGGAGCTGCCCGCCTGAACCCACCCATCGCCCCGCTTGTCTGACCTTCCCGACGGAGGAAACCTCAGGACGCCCCCGCTGGGTCACGAGGAGGGGGACCAGGGTTCCAGCCCCAGACGAGCTCCCCACGCCAAAGGGGTGCCAGTAGAACTGCGACGTTCCCACGATGTTCCGGTCCCACTGAAAATGCACCATCCATCCCTTTCTGACGGGAATAAGAAGGTTATCCTGGATGCCCGTTCCCACGAGGAAACCTTTCGAAAAGCCGCCGCCATCAGCCGTCTGTAGGTCGATACGCATGCTGCCGTCCCTCGCCGCGACGAAAAGCAGCCCATCGGTCTCCGCTGACGCGTAGGCCCCGTAGTGACCCGCCGGCCAGCCGATTTCTTGTAGCCCGATCATGTTTGTTTGCCGTGCACGCCCAGATCGCTGACTTCCATGTCGGGTTTGTTGACAGTCACGTAGGTGCTGAGGGTCCGTTCCGCGGTCCCGGTTCCCTGCTGGATGCGGCCGCGGAGGTAGAACATCGTGTTGCGGCGGATGTCCTGGACGGGGAAGGTACTGTAACCGGTGACCTCGATCTCGGTGTTCTCGTACAGCAGGTGGTACGTGGCTCCAGTTCCCTCGGGGCGTTCCCAGGTGAGGGTGACGGTGTCACCGTTGTCGATGTAGGCGCGGTCGGGCTTGAGGTTCCTGAGGTAGAAATCGGCTGGGAACTTGCCGATATCCAGCGTCTGGTTCTCCGTTTTCCAGGCGCTGTTGCCCGGCTTGCGCCAGGAGAGTTCGATGCCGATCGGGGCGGTGCCGATCTGTCGGTTGATGCGGAGCTTGTTGAGCTGGAGGGTGAGTCCCCGTTCGGGGCCGATGGTGGCGTGTTCGGAGTCGGGCTTGAACAGGATGCGTTCGTTGGCCTCGCCGGGAGTGGCGGTCCATCCGGAAGGGGCGGGGACCTGCATGCCTGTGTAGTCGAGGACGAGCTGCCATGCCTCGGAGCCGACGGGGAGGTAGACGGCGATCTCGTTCGTCTCGATCGGGTCGACGGCGATCCGGCTGGCGACGATGACCAGGTCACCGAGTTCCACGGTGCCCTCGGCGGGGCTGACGGTGAGGGGGTCGGGGACGGTGGTGAGGGAGTACTGGACCTGACTGCCGAAATCGGAGGCCGTCTCCGGGGGTGCGGGGGTGGTCTGGGTGACGATGCCCATGAGCATGCTGCCTTTCGAGATTGTTGATCGGATGTCAGCTGTCAGCTCGGGTGGCATCCGCTGCTTCGCTGAGGACGAGGAAGCCGGAGCGGATCTCCGGGTTGCCCAGGGGCATGTCCCCGGGGTCGGGGACGGTGATGGGGAGGGGGCGCCAGGTGCCGGCGGTGCCGGCCGGTTCGGTCCAGATCCAGGTGCCGGTGGCGGTGGCCGGGTGGGGCAGGACGGCGGTGACCGGGTCGGGGGTGGTGGGAGCGAGGAGGGGCCCGGTGCGGAAGCAGACGGCCATTCGTGCCAGGGCGTTGGGGTGAACTGGGACGGGACGTCGACCGAGGCAATGGGGAGGAAGTCCTCCAGTACCAGCACGGACAGCACGGCCGGGCTCTCCCGGTTGCCCAGCCGCCGCAGGTCCCCCAGAAGCCGGGCGATGATGCCCGAGGAGGAGATGTAGGTCACGCCCGCGAGTGCCAGGATTGCGCCGGCGTCAAGCCCCAGCAACCATCCCGCCACAGCTCCAGGGGCCGCGTTCAGCACGAGGTCGACCACCGCGGACGGCAGATGGCGGCGCAGGCTGATGGTGAACTCCGGCACGGTGAACTCCAGGCCGAGCACCAGCAGCAACAGCACCACCCCGATGCCCGCCCCGGTCTCCACGAACGGGCCGGCCGCCGGAACCGGTGCGATGCCCCCCTCACCCAGAGCCAGCCCCGCCAGGAGATAGAGCGGAATGGGCGACAGCGCGAAACGCCGGGCCAGCGCCCCGAACAGGCTCAGCGCGGCCAGGATGACCCCCAGCTCCAGCAGCAGGGCAACCGAGACCTTCACCGATCAGCCTGGACGATACGTTCCACCGCGGCAATTCCTTCGTGGGTTCCGATCACCACCAGCACATCCCCCGCGCGCAGCACCTGTCCCGGCCCCGGGGAGGGAATCACCTCTTCACCGCGCACGACCGCCACGATGGTCGCGCCAGTCCGCGTCCGGGCCCTGGTCTCCCCCAGCGGACGGCCGGCGTAGGGCCCGCCCGTACGCACCTCGACCTGCCCGGCACTGAGCCCCGGCACCTCCTTGGTCAGATCCGCGAACCGCTCGGCGATGCGTGGAGCACCCAGAATTTCGGCGAGGGCGTCGGCCTCCTCGTCGGTCAGCCGGAACACGAGCCGCGCCTCGTCCGGATCCGCACCCTCGTAGACCAACAACTCGAAGTCACCCGACCGGCGAGCGACGACACCCATCCGATCCCCCTCCCGGTTGACGAACTCGTAACGCATCCCCACCCCGGGCAACAGCACCTCGTTGACATCCATGCGTCAATCATTATTTCGTACGCAAATGTGGACGTGTATGCATTGAGAGGGCATATGGGGGTTCATCACGGTGCAAGACCGTCCGACAGCCATGTTCGGCGTACCTTTGCTGCCACTCGGGCAGCCGAGCCTCGGCTTCCCGTCCGACGGCCGCACGGCATCGCTCATGCCGCGCAGCATGGGGCCGCATGGGACAGAACGCACGGGCCTGTCGGCTCTTCCTCGCGCGGCTCCGCGTCGGAAGCTGGACAGTGGAACTAGCTGGGCCCGAAGGGGTGCGCCCGATGTCCTGTGTGACCGCCGGTCTGAACGGGTCTCCCGAGAGCGTTGCCGCCGCCGAATGGGCGGCGCGCGAGGCGCTACTGCGTGCGGTGCCGCTGCGCCTGGTGCACGCGGACGAGTGGCCGGCCTGGGCGACTATTCCAGCGGCCTCCGCACAGGTGCGGGACGGCTGGGCCCACGGACTGCTGGCCGAGGTCGCGGCGGAGTTGCAACAGGAACACCCTGCCCTGGAGATCAGCACACGGCTGCTGTGGGGGCCGCCGGCCACCGCCCTGTCCATCGAAGCGGCCGACGCTGATCTGCTGGTGCTCGGCTCGCGCGGGCTGAGCGGCGTCAAGGGCTTCCTCATCGGGTCGGTCGGCATGGCGACCATCACCTCCACCGAGCAGCCGGTCGTCCTGGTGCGTGCGCCGAAGCAGCCGGGCGAACAGCCCCCGTCCGCACCGCCCAAACCCTCCCGCGACGTGGTCGTGGGCGTGGACATCCAGCATCCCTGCGACGCCCTCCTGGCCTTCGCCTTCGACGAGGCCGCACGGCGCGACCGCCCCCTTCGAGCCGTGTACGGCTGGTCACTGCCGCCGCTCGCCCGCTCCGCCCCCGCGCTCGAAGAAGCCGAGCGGGAGATGGCCCCGGACATCGCCCGACGGCTCAGCGAAGTGCTGCTGCCCTGGAGGCGGAGGTTCCCGTCGGTCGACGTCGAGGAGCGTTCGCCCATCGGCGGCCCCGCACCGCAGTTGCTGCACGCCGCAGCCGATGCGGAGCTCGTGGTCATCGGCCGACGTGTCCGCAGGTCCCCCCTGGGAACACATATCGGGTCCGTCGCCCACGCGGTACTGCACCACTGCCCCGCGCCCGTCGCCGTCATCGCCCACGGCTGACCGCCCACCGGCCCCCGCTCCTCGCCGTTCACTCGTGTCGGGGTACGGCCCTGCCCCTCCGCGCGGCGATATTTGCCCCATGAACACCGCTGTCGCGGTGGTGGCCGCGCTGCTGTCCGCTATGAGCTTCGGAGTCGCGTCGCTGCTCCAGCAACAGGCGGCGAGCGAGGCACCCGCACGGGAGTCGCTGCGGCTCCGGCTCGTGCTCGACCTGGCCCGCCGGCCGCAGTGGCTGGCGGGCATGACCCTGGCTGTCTTGTCCTTCGCCCTGTTGGGCCTTGCCCTGGCCTTCGGTCCGCTGGTCCTGGTCCAGCCGGTGGCGGCCACCGATCTCGTGTTCGCCCTGCCGCTTCTGGCCTGGCGCCGCACGGTGCGCCTGACCCGCCGGGAGGCTGCCGGGATCGTCTGTACGGCAGGTGGTGTGGCCATGTTCCTCACGGTGCTGCCGCCGGCCCCCGCCGGCACGGCGATTCCCTCGATTCGCGACTGGCTGCCCGTGCTCCTGGCCATCGTCGGCGCAGTGGTGCTCCTGGCAGCCATGGGACGGAGCAGCCAGGCGACGGCCCGGACGGCGCTCTACGCGATCGGCGCGGCGCTGCTGTTCGCCCTGCTCGACAGTCTGACCAAAGCCGCGGCCGGACGGTTCCGGGCCGAGGGACTCGGCGCACTGTCCCACTGGGAACCGTATGCGCTGATCGTCATCGGCGTGGCGGGGCTGATCCTGTCGCAGAGTTCCTATCAGGCCGGATCCCTGGCCATCAGCCTGCCGCTCATCGACACTCTGGAGCCGATGGGCGCCGTGCTGATCGGTGTCGCCGTCTTCGACGAGCAGCTCGCCTCGTCCACCTGGGCGCTGGCCGTGCAGGCACTGGGGGCGGCCACGGCCGTTGGCGGCATCGTGCTCCTGGACAGGTCGCCACTGGCTCGGCCCTGAGGACCGCGGGCCGTCACGGTGGACCCACGCAAATCCGCTTCATCGTCTGGTGCCGGCGTGTTCGCCAGTCGGGGTCCATGGTGAAGGCCCAGCGCACTCATCTCTCCCCGCCCTTGATCGTCTTCACTCACGTTCGTGATCATGTTGGCCGTTCACCTGCCCGCAGGAACCCCCGCTGATCAGGCCTTACCGTTCAACGAGCATGAACCACAGCTGCCGTTTCTGTTCTGCCCGGCGTTCCGAGGTAGCTTGGGAGAAGGCCCTTAAAGGAGGGCGATTCGATGCCGTGGTTCGTATGGCTGCTCGCCGCCGCGGCGCTGGGCGCCGCGGAGTTCTTCACCCTGACCCTGGTCTTCGGACTGCTGGCGGGTGCTGCATTGGTTGCCGCCGTAGTCGCCGGCGTGGGCATCGGTATCCTCGGCCAGCTCGTGGCCTTCGGAGCAGCAGCGGCAGCGGGACTCGTCCTCGTCCGTCCTGTCGCACTGCGGTATATGGCGCAGCAGCCCCTCACACGCGAGGGCGTTGATGCGCTGATCGGCAAGCGGGCCGAGGTCATGCAGGAGGTCACCGCGACCCACGGCCTGATCAAGCTCTCCGGCGAGGAGTGGTCCGCCCGCGCCCTCGACGAGAGCCTTGTGATCCCGGTGGGAGCGCTGGTGGATGTCATGGAGATCGAAGGCGCCACGGCCATCGTCTACCCCCGCGAACTCCTGCCATGAGCGGCTGAACACGTAGCAGCGGAGGCACTGTGGATCCCGTTGTCATCCCCATTCTTGTGGCGGCCATTGTTGTCGTCTTCCTCGTGGCCTCCACTGTGCGGATCGTCCCGCAGGCGCGCCGCTACAACATCGAGCGGTTCGGCCGGTATCGCCGGACGCTGCAGCCCGGCCTGAACTTGGTCCTGCCGGTGGCGGACCGCATCAACACCAAACTCGACGTGCGCGAGCAGGTCTATTCGTCCGACCCCAAGCCGGTGATCACCGAGGACAACCTCGTGGTGAATATCGACACCGTGCTCTACTACCAGATCACTGACCCGCGGGCGGCGGCCTACGAGGTCGCTGACTACCTGCACGCGATCGATCAGCTCACCGTGACCACGCTGCGTAACGTCATCGGCAGCATGGACCTGGAGGAGACGCTCACCTCACGTGAGGAGATCAACGCCCGGCTCCGCGCCGTCCTCGACGATGCCACCGGCAAGTGGGGGATCCGGGTCAACCGCGTCGAGATCAAGGCCATCGATCCACCGAACACCATCAAGGAAGCGATGGAGAAGCAGATGCGGGCCGAGCGTGACAAGCGCGCGGCCATCCTGCACGCCGAAGGGGACCGGCAAGCCAAGATCCTTACCGCGGAAGGCACGAAGCAGAAGGACATCCTGGAGGCACAGGGCACGCAACAAGCCATGATCCTGCGGGCGGACGGCGAGGCAAAGGCGGTGGAGCGCGTCTTCCAGGCCGTCCATCGCAACAATGCCGACCCGAAGGTCCTGGCCTACAAGTACCTCGAGAC
>NZ_BBUY01000013.1:77255-196744 GCF_001590865.1 Streptomyces sp. NBRC 110611 | reverse complement strand
AAATTTTCAGCTCTGGTCTCTGAGCCCTTGTGGTTCAGAGACCAGAGCTTTTTTGTTTTGGTCCTCGGGTGGTGGGTGTAACGCGACGTTCATCTCATCTGACCAGGATCCGCGGTATGGGGACACTGGAAACGCTTGAGTTGGCCGGTGTGGGTGCTGGTGACGAGGTCGTGGTGCCGGCGTACGGGAACGCCGAAGTGGCCCGGGCCGTGGTGGCGTTGGGTGTGGTGCCGGTGTTCGCGGACGTGGACGGTGGCAGCTACTGCCTGGACCCGGCCGCGGTCTCGGAAGTGGTGACCGGTCAGACCGTCGCGGTGGTGGCGGTGCACCGGTTCGGACGGCGGGCCGACGTCGGCAGGCTCCGTGAAGTGGGGGAGCGGCACGGCCTGTTGGCGCTGGTGGTGGAGGAGCCCGGGGCGGATCCGGGAGGGACGGAACCGGGGGTGGCGGAGCTGCGGCGGGCGTGTGTGTCGTATCTGGACAGCAGGCTCCGTGGGGTGCGGACGCCGGAGCCGGCGGTGCGGCACACCTACGAGCGGTACGTGGTGCGGGTGCCGGGGAACGGGCGGCCGGACCGGGATGCGTTCGCACGGGCCCTGCGGGCCAAGGGAGTTGCCTGCACAGCGCCGGTGCCGGTGCCGCTGTACCGGATGCCGGAACTGCGGCGGGACGTGTTTCTGCCGGAGACCGAGCGGGCGGCGGACGAGACGCTGGCGTTGCCGGTGTATGCGGGGATGTCACGGCGGGAGCTGCAGAGGATGGTCAGTGCGTGCAATGCGTTGGGGGGATTGCTCCAGCCGGCTCTTTAGCGGCGGGGTGGCGGCTTCTCGGCGGGGCGCTGCCGATTCGTCGTCCGTGGGGAGTTGGGGTAATATTCTTTCTGTCGCTGCGCCCCAATAGCTCAGTCGGCAGAGCGTCTCCATGGTAAGGAGAAGGTCTACGGTTCGATTCCGTATTGGGGCTCCAGAGGGCAGAGGCCCCCGCCGGATGGTGGGGGCCTTTGTCGTATGCGGATGTGGTGTGCCGTCAGGTGCGTATGCCGTCAGGTGTTGGTGTGCGGGGATTCGATATAGGCGAGTCCGTGGGCGCCGGATATGTCGGTGCGGTCGACTTCGAGGGTGGCGACGGCTTGCAGGGTGGTGAGGTCGACGACGGTCACCGTGCTGGCGAGATTTCCCGAGACATAGCCGAAGCGGCCGTCGGGCGACGAGGTGATGGTGAGGGGGAACTCGCCGACCTGTACCTGGCCGAGAGGAGTGAGGGTTTCGGGGGCGAACACGGTGAGGACGCCGGGGAGCTGGGAGCCGAGCGGGCCCCCGGGGGAGGTGTCCGGGCGGAGCTCGCCGACCAGAAGCGTGCCGGTGGTGGTGGCGTGGACCGGCATGATCACACCCTCGGTCGGGAGGATGCGGACGATGCCGTGGGTGGCGGTGTCGATGACGCGTACGCCCGTGGGCGTGGTGGGCGACGTGCTGAAGTCGGCCTTGGGGGCGGCGACGTAGAGGTGCCGGCCGTCGGGAGCGACGGCGAGGCCCTCGCTGCCGGGGACCGGGATGCGGTCGGTGCAGACACCGCGGTCGAGGTCGACGACGGAGACGAACGGGGCTTCCTTGTTGGTGGTGTAGCCGCGCCGTCCGTCGGGGGTGACGGCGAACCAGTGCGGGCCGGGAGCCATGGTCGGGATACGGCCCAGCCGGGCGTGGGTGCGGGTGTCGAGGACGAGGACACCGCCCGGCTCGGTGTCGGTGGCCTCGACGCTGATGTAAAGGCGGGCGCGTGCGCGGTCCAGGGCCAGGCCGTGCGGGGCGTGGTCGGGGCTGGTGTCGAGGGTGGCGACGATGGTGCGGGTGTCGACGTCGATGACGGTGATGGTGTGAGAGCGGCCGGTGTTGGCGTGGTAGAAGCCGGACCGGTAGGTGCTGGCGCAGTACAGCAGCCGGCGGTCCGGGTCGAAGCAGAGTTCGTGCGGCTGCGGGGGGACGGTGAGGACGTCGAGGCGCTCGTGGGTGGTGGCGTCGAAGAAGGTGACGGTGGGTCCGGTCTGGCTGACGACGGCGAGCAGGTCGCCGCGCGTGCCCGTGCGGGCGGTGGTGGCAGGAGTCATGATCCGTATCGTGGGCGGGGATCGCGGGTGACTCCAGTGCACTGTGGGCAGAGGTGCCGTGCGTGGGACGCAAGAGTGCTGATGGCGGCGGGGGAGCGGCCGGTCGGGTGTGAGGCGGCCCACAGGGGCCGGTGGCCGCCGCCCCCAGGTCAGCCGGCCCGGGGCTCGGGGACGCGCATGGCGAGGATGGCCATGTCGTCGGAGGCCGGTTCGGCGGCGAAGCGTTCCACGGCGCGCAGGACGCGGGCGGCGACGGCGCCGGCCGTCAGGCCCGTACAGGTGGTCAGGACGTCGGTGAGGCCGTCGTCGCCGAGCATGCGGGTGCCCTCGCGGCGTTCGGTGACGCCGTCGGTGACGCACAGCAGGACGTCGCCGGGGTCGAGGGTGACGGTCTGTTCGTAGAGTTCGAGGTCGTCCATGACGCCGAGCAGGGGCTGGGGTTCGGCGGCCGGTTCGACCGTGCCGTTCTGGCGCAGGCGGAGCGGCAGGGGGTGGCCGGCGCAGACGACCTTGAGGAGCGCGCTGCCGTCGTCCTGCGGCCACAGTTCGCCGTAGAGGAGGGTCAGGAAGCGGCTGCGGGCGCCTTCGTCGAGGATGGCGGCGTTGAGCCGCTCCAGGACGGCGGGGCCGCCGAAGCCCTCGCGGGCGAGGAGGCGGAGGGCGTGCCGGGCCAGGCCGGTGACGGCCGCGGCCTCCGGGCCCGTACCGCAGACGTCCCCGATGGCGAAGCCGTACGCGCCGTCGCGGATCGGGAAGAGGTCGTAGAAGTCGCCGCCGACCTCGTTGCCCTCGCCTGCCGCGCGGTAGATGACCTCCACCTCGACGCCCGGGACCTCGGGCTGTTCCGGGGGCAGCAGGCTGCGCTGGAGGGACTGGCTGATGGCCGTGCGCTCGGAGTAGAGGCGGGCGTTGTCCAGGGCGAGTGCGGCGCGCCGGGAGAGGTCCTCGGCGAGTTCGAGGATCTCCTGGCGGAAGTGCTCCTCGGTGGGTTTGCCGAGGGTGAGCATGCCGATGACGCGGTTGCGGGCGACGAGCGGGAGGACGACGGTCTCGCCGCCGACGGCCGCGGCGGTGGCGAGGGTGGCTCCGGGGCCGGTGGAGGGCCGGGCGGAGTCGCCCAGGCCCAGGCTGCGCATGGAGGTGCGCAGGGCCGCGTCGTGTGCGGCGTCACCGGGGGCGGTCCAGACGCGGGCGCCGGGGGTGGGGACCGGCTCGGGCGGGTCGACCTTCAGCAGGAGGGTCTTGAGGCCGTCGATGCGGTCCTCGTCCTCGTGCAGGACGTAGGAGAGCTCGGGCTCGGAGGTCTGGTCGGCGACGGTGTAGACGGCGCACCACGTCGCGAGGGTGGGGACGGTCATCTGGGCCATCAGCGCCAGGGTCTGGTCCCGGTCGAGGGTGCCGGCCAGCAGGTCGGAGGCCTCGACGAGGAAGGAGAGGGAGCCGCGGCGCAGCTTCTCCAGCTCGGTCAGGCGGGCGCGTTCGACGGCGAGGGCGATGCGGTCGGCGGCGAACTGGAGCCGCAGGGCCTCTTCGTTCGTGTAGCGGCCGGGGCTCTCCGCGGCGACGCCGAGGGAGCCGGTGAGGCGTCCCTCGACCTTCAGCGGGACGGTGACGACCGAGCGCATGCCCGTACCGCTGAGCAGCGGGACGGCGCCGGGGACGGCGGTGAGGTCCTCGTGGACGGCGGGCATCCGGGCGGAGCCGTAGCGTCCGGTTCCGGCCTCGACGGGGACGCGGGCGAACCGCTGGCGGGCGGAGGGCAGGCCGGTGGAGGCCCGGACCTCCAGCTCGGTCTCGTCATCGGTGGCCAGCAGCAGGTAGGCGGCGTCGCCGTCGAGCATGTCGCGGGCGCGTTCGACCGTGCGCTGGAGCAGGCCGTCGAGGTCGTCGGGGGCCGGGGAGCCGATGAAGACCTCGAAGGGGTCGGCGGGGTGCAGCGCCGACTGGGCGGACGGGGCGGTCTGCGCGGCGGTGTCCGGTGCGGGGGCGCGCGGGGGGCTCTGGAGGATCGCGCGTTCGTGGTCGCGCACCAGGAGGCAGACCGTCGAGGCCTCGCCGTCGGCGTCCCGGACGCGCAGGTGGGAGGCGTAGACGGGGACGACCCGGCCGTCGGCGTCCCGCATGCCGTAGGAGCCCTCCCAGCGGGAGAGCTGGAGCGCCTCGGCGATGCCGGTGCCGGTGCCGGGGGTGTGCGGCCAGGCGGCGAGGTCGGTGAGCGGTTTGCCGACGACCTGCTCGGAGTCGTAGGCGAAGAGCTCCTGGGCGTCCTCGTTCCAGGAGCTGATGCAGCCGCCGCGGTCGATCTGGACCACCGCGACGCGGACGCGGGTGTCGGTGACCGGGAGGGCGTCGACGGGGAGGGCGGGGCCGGCGGAGCGGGTGCCGGCGGGGCGCTCGGGGAGGTCGAGCTGGAACCAGACGTGCTTCTGGGCGGCGGTGTACTCGACGCCCCAGCGGGTGGCCAGTGCGCCGCAGAGGAGGAGTCCGCGGCCGCCCTCGCGGTCCGGGTGGACCATCATCTGGCCGGTGTTCTGGAGCGGAATCTCACGTTCGGGGTAACGGTCGGCAACGGAGATCCGTACCCCGCCGTCGTTGCGCAGACACAGTACGTCGGCCGCGGTGCCGGCGTGCACCACGGCGTTGGTGACCAGCTCGCTGGTCAGGACGACGGCGTCGTCGACGATGTCGGCGCAGCCCCAGCCCTGGAGGGTGTCACGGACGAACGCACGGGCAGTGGCGACCGAGCGCCCCACCGGCTCGAATGTTGCGGTGGCCCGCGCGGTGATCACTGGTCTCCTCATGCGTGTGTCGGTGAACTGCTCCCCCATGGTCGCGGCGCCCTCCGATTACCTGTCGTGCGTGCACCACCGCCCGGGCCCCGTGGCCGGGCGGTGGACAGCCGTATGCCAGGTTACTTACCTTCGCCGCACCCGAGGATGCCGGTCACATGTGTTTCCGCCCCCATCGTGCCGTGGGACGGTATGCGATGCTGCCGAAGTGTTATGGCCTGGTTGGGCCATGGTGAAACACTGGGCAGGCTTCAAGAGAAGGCCCGGGTAGGACGGTCGACCCTGCGGGAGGGACACGGTGGAGTCTGGCGCAGCGGCGCGGGGCGCAAGTACGCGCGCGAAAGGCGGACGATCCCGGAGCAATGGGACGACCGAGGTGGATACGGCTGCGCTGAACCGGCTGTTGGTCGCTCTGGTCGCCATGCGGGACGGGAATTTCCGCAAGCGGCTGACGGTTGCCGGCGACGGTGTGATGTCGGAGATCGCCGCCGTCTTCAACGAGGTCGCGGACCGCAATCTGCATCTGACCGGAGAGCTGGCGCGGGTGCGCCGGGTCGTCGGACGTGAGGGGAAGCTCACCGAGCGGCTGGAGGTCGGCGCCGCCGAAGGCTCCTGGGCCGCGGCCATCGATGCCTCGAACGCCCTCGTCGACGACCTGGTACGGCCGGTGTCCGAGGTGGGACGGGTGCTCTCGGCGGTGTCCGAGGGCGACCTGGAACAGCGGATGGACCTGCGGGTGCGCAGCGCGGACGGCTCGTCGGAGCATCCGCTGCGCGGTGAGTTCCTCAAGGTCGGCCGGACGGTCAACGGGCTGGTCGACCAGCTCTCCGCGTTCACCGACGAGGTCACGCGGGTGGCCAGCGAGGTCGGTACGGAGGGCAAGCTCGGCGGGCAGGCCCGGGTGCGCGGAATGTCCGGTTCGTGGAAGGACCTGACGGAGTCCGTCAACACCATGGCGTCCCGGCTGACGGCCCAGGTGCGTGACATTGCTCTCGTCACCACCGCGGTCGCCAAGGGCGATCTGTCGCGCAAGGTGACGGTGCATGTCGCCGGCGAGATGCTCGAGCTGAAGAACACTGTCAACACGATGGTCGACCAGCTGTCCTCGTTCGCGTCCGAGGTGACCCGGGTCGCCCGTGAGGTCGGTACGGAGGGCGAGCTCGGCGGCCAGGCGCAGGTCCCCGGTGTGGCCGGGGTGTGGAAGGACCTGACGGACTCCGTCAACCTGATGGCCGGCAACCTCACCGCGCAGGTGCGCGGGATCGCCCAGGTCACCACGGCGGTCGCGAACGGCGACCTGTCGCAGAAGGTCACGGTCAGCGCGCGCGGCGAGGTCGCGCAGCTCGCCGACACCATCAACACCATGACCGAGACGCTGCGGACCTTCGCGGACGAAGTGACGCGGGTGGCGAACGAGGTCGGGGCCGAGGGGCAGCTGGGCGGCCAGGCGCAGGTGCCGGGTGCGGCCGGTACGTGGAAGGACCTCACCGACTCGGTGAACAACGCGTTCCGCAACCTGACGGGTCAGGTGCGGGACATCGCGCAGGTGACGACCGCGGTCGCGAACGGTGATCTGTCGCAGAAGGTCACCGTCGATGTGGCCGGCGAGATGCTGGAGTTGAAGAACACCGTCAACACGATGGTGGACCAGCTCTCCTCGTTCGGTGCCGAAGTGACGCGGGTGGCACGGGAGATCGGCGTCGAGGGCGAGCTGGGCGGCCAGGCGGCGGTGCCCGGGGCGGCGGGGACGTGGAAGGACCTCACGGACTCCGTCAACACCGCGTTCCGCAACCTCACCGGTCAGGTGCGCAACATCGCGCAGGTGACGACCGCGGTCGCGAACGGTGATCTGTCGCAGAAGGTCACCGTCGACGTCTCCGGCGAGATGCTCCAGCTGAAGAACACCGTGAACACCATGGTGGACCAGCTGTCCTCGTTCGCCGACCAGGTCACGCGGATGGCCCGGGACGTGGGTACGGAGGGCCGGCTGGGCGGCCAGGCCCGGGTGGACGGCGTCAGCGGTACCTGGAAGGAACTGACCGACTCCGTCAACTTCATGGCGGGGAACCTCACCTCGCAGGTGCGCCAGATCGCCCAGGTGACGACGGCGGTCGCGCGCGGCGACCTGTCGCAGAAGATCGACGTGGACGCGCGCGGCGAGATCCTGGAGCTGAAGAACACCATCAACACGATGGTCGACCAGCTCTCGGCGTTCGCCGAGCAGGTCACCCGGGTCGCCCGCGAGGTCGGTACGGACGGCCGGCTGGGCGGCCAGGCGCAGGTGCCCGGTGTCGCGGGTGTGTGGCGCGATCTGACCGACTCGGTGAACGGCATGGCCGGCAACCTGACGGCCCAGGTCCGCAACATCGCGCAGGTCGCCACGGCGGTCGCGCGCGGCGACCTGTCGCAGAAGATCGACGTGGACGCCCGGGGCGAGATCCTGGAGCTGAAGAACACCCTGAACACCATGGTCGACCAGCTCTCCTCGTTCGCGGAGCAGGTCACCCGGGTCGCGCGTGAGGTGGGCACCGAGGGCATCCTGGGCGGCCAGGCCGAGGTGCAGGGCGTCAGCGGTACGTGGAAGGACCTCACCCAGTCCGTCAACTTCATGGCGAACAACCTGACGTCGCAGGTGCGCAACATCGGCGAGGTGACGACGGCGGTCGCGCGCGGTGACCTCTCCAAGAAGATCACCGTCGACGCCAAGGGCGAGATCCTCGAACTCGTCACGACCGTGAACACCATGGTCGACCAGCTCTCGCTGTTCGCCGAGCAGGTGACGCGGGTCGCCCGTGAGGTGGGCACGGAGGGCCAGCTGGGCGGCCAGGCGCGGGTCCCGGGCGTCACCGGTATCTGGAAGGACCTCAGCGACAACGTCAACCTGATGGCCAACAACCTGACCATCCAGGTGCGGAACATCTCCCAGGTCTCGGCGGCGGTCGCCAACGGCGACCTCACCAAGAAGGTCACGGTGGAGGCGCGCGGCGAGGTCGCGCAGCTCGCCGACACGGTCAACACGATGGTCACCACGCTGTCGTCGTTCGCCGACGAGGTCACGCGAGTGGCCCGCGAGGTGGGCACCGACGGCATCCTGGGCGGTCAGGCCCGCGTTCCCGGCGTCGCCGGTACGTGGAAGGACCTCACCGAGTCCGTGAACTCGATGGCCAACAATCTGACCGGTCAGGTCCGCAACATCGCGATGGTCACCACCGCCATCGCCAAGGGCGACCTGACCAAGAAGATCGACATCGACGCGCGCGGGGAGATCCTGGCGCTGAAGACCACCATCAACACCATGGTCGACCAGCTGTCGTCCTTCGCCGAAGAGGTCACCAGGGTGGCCCGTGAGGTCGGTACGGAAGGCCAGCTGGGCGGTCAGGCGCAGGTGCGCGGGGTGGCCGGCACCTGGCGGGACCTGACCGAGTCGGTGAACGAGATGGCCGGGAACCTGACCCGTCAGGTGCGCGCCATCGCCGCGGTCGCCGCGGCGGTGACCCTCGGCGACCACAACGTACGGATCGATGTGGACGCGGCCGGCGAGATCCTGGAGCTCCAGGACAACGTCAACACGATGATCTCCACGCTCCGCGAGACCACCCTGGCCAACGAGGAACAGGACTGGCTCAAGGGCAACCTGGCCCGGATCTCCGGTCTGATGCAGGGACGGCGCGACCTCAAGGACGTCGCCACGCTCATCATGAGCGAGCTGTCGCCCGCGGTCTCCGCCCAGCACGGCGCCTTCTTCCTCGCGGCGCAGCCGGACAGCCGGGAGATCGGTGCGGACGGCGGCGAGGCGGGCGCGTACGAGCTGCGGCTGATGGGCTCGTACGGCTACTCCATGGGCCAGATGCCGACGGCCTTCAAGCCGGGCGAGACGCTGATCGGTACGGCCGCTGAGGAGGGCCGGACGATCCTGGTGGAGAACGTGCCCTCCGGCTATCTGAAGATCGCTTCCGGCCTGGGCGAGGCGCCGCCGGCGAACATCATCGTGCTGCCGGTGCTCTTCGAGGACAAGGTGCTCGGCGTGATCGAGCTGGCGTCCTTCCAGCCGTTCACCCAGATCCAGAAGGACTTCCTCAGCCAGATCGCCGAGATGATCGCGACGAGTGTCAACACCATCTCCGTCAACACCAAGACCGAGGTGCTGCTCAAGCAGTCGCAGGAGCTGACCGAGCAACTCAAGGAGCGGTCGGGGGAGCTGGAGAGCCGGCAGCGGGCGCTGGAGCTGTCCAACTCGGAGCTGGAGGAGAAGGCCGAGCAGCTGCGGGCGCAGAACCGCGACATCGAGATCAAGAACTCCGAGATCGAGGAGGCGCGGCAGGTCCTGGAGGAGCGCGCCGAGCAGCTCGCGGTCTCCATGCGCTACAAGTCGGAGTTCCTGGCGAACATGTCGCACGAGCTGCGGACGCCGCTGAACTCCCTGCTGATTCTCGCCAAGTTGCTGGCCGACAACGCGGAGGGGAACCTCTCCCCGAAGCAGGTCGAGTTCTCCGAAACGATCCATGGGGCCGGTTCCGACCTGCTGCAGCTGATCAACGACATCCTGGACCTGTCGAAGGTCGAGGCCGGCAAGATGGACGTCAGCCCGACGCGGATCGCGCTGGTCCAGCTCGTCGACTATGTGGAGGCCACGTTCCGGCCGCTGACCGCGGAGAAGGGGCTCGACTTCTCGGTACGGGTCTCCCCGGAGCTGCCGGCCACCCTGCACACCGACGAACAGCGGCTGCTGCAAGTGCTGCGCAACCTGCTGTCCAACGCGGTGAAGTTCACCGACACCGGCGCCGTCGAACTGGTCATCCGGCCGGCCGGGGCGGATGTGCCGGTGGCCATCCGCGAGCAGCTGCTGGAGCACGGCTCGCTGCGTGACCCGAACGCCGACATGATCGCCTTCTCGGTGACCGATACCGGTATCGGCATCGCGTCCAGCAAGATGCGGGTGATCTTCGAGGCCTTCAAGCAGGCGGACGGCACGACCAGCCGCAAGTACGGCGGGACCGGCCTGGGCCTGTCCATCAGCCGGGAGATCGCCCGGCTGCTGGGCGGCGAGATCCACGCCCAGAGCGAGCCCAACCGCGGCTCCACGTTCACGCTCTACCTGCCGCACAACCCGGGCGGGCTGCCGCCGCAGGGCTACCCGCAGCTGGTGGCCGGCGGGCTGGCGATGGACGCGGAGGCGCACGAGACGGAGGCCGGCGGGCAGGAGAGCGAGCAGCCGCACGACCGCCGGACGGGCGGGGGCAGCCTCAGCAGGCGCCGCCGCCGGGCGGGCTCGGGCGACCGGCGCCGCTTCGCACTGCCGGGCCAGCAGCCGTTCGCGCCGCCGCAGCACCAGGTGCCCCAGGAGACGTCCCAGCCGTCCGTCCAGCAGTCCGGGGACGAGCACTGGCTGGGCAACGGCCAGGACCTGGTGGACCCGGGCTTCGAGGGTGGATTCCACGGCGAGAAGGTGCTGATCGTCGACGACGACATCCGCAACGTCTTCGCGCTCACCAGCGTGCTGGAGCAGCACGGCCTGTCGGTGCTCTACGCCGAGAACGGCCGGGAGGGCATCGAGGTGCTGGAGCAGCACGACGACATCGTCCTGGTGTTGATGGACATCATGATGCCGGAGATGGACGGGTACGCGACCACGGCCGCGATCCGCCGGATGCCGCAGTTCGCCGGGCTGCCCATCATCGCGCTGACCGCGAAGGCGATGAAGGGCGACCGGGAGAAGAGCATCGACTCCGGGGCCTCCGACTACGTGACCAAGCCGGTGGACACCGACCATCTGTTGTCGGTCATGCAGCAATGGATGCGGGCGGAGTGACGGGGCGCCAGTATGGGAGCCGAAAGAGGATCATCGCGTGCTGACTGAGTGTGGCCGCGGACGTGTGGAAGCTCCGGATCCGGGGAACCTTCTCGTCTCTGTCTGCGTTTCCGCTACGTGCACAGTGACATCGCGGTGACAGGGTGTGGCGACAGGCGGGGTGCAGCTACCATGACCGGCACAAGGACGGGCGGCGTGACGGAGCCGTCCCCTGGGGCGGCGTCCGGTTCCATGCCGGGGCGAGGAGGACGGGCCATGGTGCAGAAGGCCAAGATCCTCCTGGTCGATGACCGGCCGGAGAATCTGCTGGCGCTGGAGGCGATCCTCTCCGCGCTCGATCAGACACTGGTGCGGGCATCGTCCGGGGAGGAAGCGCTCAAAGCACTGCTCACGGACGATTTCGCGGTCATTCTGCTCGATGTGCAGATGCCGGGGATGGACGGTTTCGAGACCGCCGCGCACATCAAGCGCCGCGAGCGCACCCGTGACATCCCGATCATCTTCCTCACGGCCATCAACCACGGCCCGCACCACACCTTCCGCGGCTACGCGGCCGGGGCGGTGGACTACATCTCCAAGCCGTTCGACCCGTGGGTGCTGCGCGCGAAGGTCTCGGTGTTCGTCGAGCTGTACATGAAGAACTGCCAACTGCGCGAGCAGGCCTCCCTGCTGCGGCTCCAGCTGGAGAGCGGCGGCCGGGCGAGCGCCGACGAGGCGAAGGAGTCCGCGGGGCTGCTCGCCGAGCTCTCCGCGCGGCTGGCCGCGGTCGAGGAGCAGGCCGAAGCGCTCTCCAAACAGCTGAACGAGACCGCGGACGCCGCCGCGGTCGCCACCGCCGCGCATCTGGAACGCAAACTGACCGGCCTGCGCCGGGCCCTGGACGCGCTGGAGCCGGGGACGGGACGCGACACGGGGTGAGCGACCGGGGCGGCCGCGGGCGGGCGGCTGACGCCCCTTCATGACCCGGGTGCGACACGGATGGGTGAAGCCGCGTGCGCTCGTGCCCTGTCAGTGTTCGCCTGTAATCTCGTCGGCATGGCCTCACGTACGTCCGGCAAGGGCACCCAGAGCACGGCGGGACCCTCGAAGCAGCGCGCCGGACGGTCCGGGGGCGCGGCCAAGAAGACCGCCGCGAAGCGGGCGCCCGCGAAACCGCCGGCGAAGAAGCCCGCCGGGAAGGCGCCCGGGAAGGCCGGGGGGAAGCGGGCCCCGGCCAAGAAGGCGGCCGCCAGGCGGCCCGCCCCGCAGCCGGCGCCGTCACCGACCGGCGGCCTCTACCGCCTCGTCCGCGCCTGCTGGCTCGGCCTCGCGCACGCCATCGGGGCGCTGTTCCGCGGGATGGGCCGCGGCGCCAAGAACCTCGACCCGGCGCACCGCAAGGACGGGCTGGCGCTCGGGCTGCTCGGCCTGGCGCTGGTGATCGCGGCCGGTACCTGGTCCAACCTGAGCGGCCCGGTCGGGGACCTCGTCGCGCTGCTGGTGACCGGCGCGTTCGGCCGGCTCGACCTGGTCGTACCGATACTGCTCGGCGGTATCGCGGTACGCCTCATCCGGCACCCCGAGCAGCCGGAGGCCAACGGACGGATCGTCATCGGGCTCTCGGCGCTGGTCGCCGGTGTCCTCGGACAGGTCGCGATGGCCTGCGGATCGCCGGGCCGGAACGACGGCCTCGCCGCTATACAGGACGCCGGCGGCTACCTCGGCTGGGTCGCCTCCAAGCCGCTGATCTTCACCGTCGGACAGACCCTCGCCGTGGCGCTGCTCGCCCTGCTGACGCTCTTCGGGCTGCTGGTGGTCACGGCGACGCCGGTGAACGCCATCCCGCAGCGGCTGCGGGCGCTCGGCGTCCGGCTGGGCGTGATCCACCCCGCGGAGTCCGAGGCGGGCCATGACCGGGCCGGGGGGTACGGGGAGTACGGCGAGTACGCCGACGAGTGGCGCGAGCAGCCGGTCCGCAAGCCGCGCCGCTCCGCCGCCGCGGCGCCGGACGGGCGGGACCCGGACGCCATGGAGGAAGCGGCGCTCGCCAAGCGGCACCGGCCGCGCCGGGGCTCCGCCCAGCCCGCCGCGGACCGGCCGATGGATGCGGTGGACGTCGCCGCCGCGGCGGCCGCCGCGCTGGACGGCGCGGTGCTGCACGGCGTCCAGCCCTCGCCGCTCGTCGCCGGGCTCAGCAGCAGCGTCTCCGGTGAGCGCCGGGACGGCGGCCCCGACGGCAGCCCGGCCGGCACGGCACCGGCCGGCACGGTCCCGCCGGCCCGCGGTGCCGAGACCGGGCCGGCGGCCGCCGCACCCACCTCGTCCGTCCCCGACTTCACCAAGGCCCCGCCCGAGCCGTCCGGTGACCTGCCGCCGCGCGCCGAGCAGCTGCAGCTGTCCGGCGACATCACGTACGCGCTGCCGCCACTGGACCTGCTCTCCCGGGGCGGCCCCGGCAAGACCCGCAGCGCCGCGAACGACGCCATAGTGACCGCGCTGACCACGGTCTTCCAGGAGTTCAAGGTCGACGCCGCGGTCACCGGCTTCACCCGCGGCCCGACGGTCACCCGCTACGAGGTCGAGCTCGGCCCGGCCGTCAAGGTCGAGAAGATCACCGCGCTGGCCAAGAACATCGCCTACGCCGTGGCCAGCCCCGACGTCCGTATCATCAGCCCGATTCCCGGCAAGTCCGCGGTCGGCATCGAGATCCCGAACACCGACCGCGAGATGGTCAACGTCGGCGATGTGCTGCGCCTCGCGGACGCCGCCGAGGACGAGCACCCGATGCTGGTCGCGCTCGGCAAGGACGTCGAGGGCGGCTACGTGATGGCGAACATCGCGAAGATGCCGCACGTCCTCGTCGCCGGTGCCACCGGCTCCGGCAAGTCGTCCTGCATCAACTGCCTGATCACCTCGATCATGATGCGGGCCACGCCGGAGGACGTCCGGATGGTCCTGGTCGACCCCAAGCGGGTGGAGCTGACCGCGTACGAGGGCATTCCGCACCTGATCACGCCGATCATCACCAACCCCAAGCGCGCGGCCGAGGCGCTGCAGTGGGTCGTCCGCGAGATGGATCTGCGCTACGACGACCTGGCCGCGTTCGGGTACCGGCACATCGACGACTTCAACCGGGCCGTGCGCGACGGCAAGCTCACCACCCCCGAGGGCAGTGAGCGGGAGCTGCAGCCGTACCCGTATCTGCTGGTGATCGTGGATGAGCTGGCGGACCTGATGATGGTCGCGCCGCGCGATGTGGAGGACGCGATCGTCCGCATTACCCAGCTCGCCCGCGCCGCCGGTATCCATCTGGTGCTCGCCACCCAGCGCCCGTCCGTCGATGTGGTGACGGGCCTGATCAAGGCCAATGTGCCGTCCCGCCTCGCGTTCGCCACCTCGTCGCTGGCCGACAGCCGGGTCATCCTCGACCAGCCGGGCGCCGAGAAGCTCATCGGCAAGGGTGACGGGCTGTTCCTGCCGATGGGCGCGAACAAGCCGGTGCGTATGCAGGGCGCTTTTGTGACCGAGGACGAGGTCGCGGCCGTCGTCCAGCACTGCAAGGACCAGATGGCGCCGGTCTTCCGCGACGACGTCACCGTGGGCGGTAAGCAGAAGAAGGAGATCGACGAGGACATCGGCGATGACCTCGATCTCCTCTGTCAGGCGGCTGAGCTGGTGGTTTCCACCCAGTTCGGGTCGACGTCGATGCTCCAGCGCAAGCTGCGGGTGGGCTTCGCCAAGGCGGGGCGGCTGATGGACCTGATGGAGTCACGGAACATCGTCGGGCCGAGCGAGGGCTCCAAGGCGCGCGATGTTCTGGTGAAGCCGGATGAATTGGACGGAGTGCTGGCGGTGATCCGGGGGGAGGCTACTGAGTAGCACATACATCCGGATCGCCGATCCGGGGCCGTTCCCCCGGCCTGTTCGCTCCTGGCGGGGCCGGCGCGGTCCCGTCGGCCGGATGTGACTGAGGCCAGTAGGCGGGTACACCCGTCCTATTCACCCGTACGAGCAGATCCCGCAACCATTTCTCCTGTCGATACGTCAAGTTGAGGGAGGTGAGGGGACGATGCTTCATCAGTGGCCCGTACGGCACCCCGCGGGCGTTCCGATGGCGTACAAACCCCGCTCTCCCGCTTGCCCGACCCTTTCGCTCCACCCCTAGACTGAACTTCCAGCAGGTGGCTACACGCTCGAAAGGCGCCCCCGTGTCCATCGGCAACTCCCCCGAAACAGACCGGCCTTCCGTCGGTCGTGCCCTCCAGCAGGCCCGTATCGCGGCGGGACTGACCGTCGAAGAGGTCAGTACGGCGACACGGGTGCGCATCCCCATCGTGCACGCGATCGAGCAGGACGATTTCTCGCGCTGTGGCGGCGACGTCTACGCCCGGGGACACATCAGAACGGTCGCCCGAGCCGTCTCGCTCGACCCCGGGCCGCTGATCGACCGGTTCGATGCCGAGCACGGCGGACGGCCCACCCCGACCGACCTCTCCGCGCCGATCTTCGAGACGGAGCGGATCCGCTCCGAGCCGCGCCGCCCCAACTGGACGGCCGCGATGGTCGCGGCGATCGTCGCCGTGGTCGGTTTCGTCGGCTTCACGCTCTTCTCCGGCGGGGACGGCGGCGACAACGGGCCGATCGTGGCCGGCGGCTCCAACGCGAAGCCGGCACCGGCACCCACCCGCCACCCCTCGACGATCAAGCCTCCGCTGCCCGAGCCCTCCGACAGCGCGGTGGCCGGCCTGCCGAAGGACAAGGTCACGATCAAGGTCACCGCCCGTGACGGACAGAGCTGGGTCTCCGCCAAGGACGGCAGCGGCAAGCTGCTGGAGGACAGCCTCCTCAAGCAGGGCGAATCCAAGACGTTCACCGACAAGCAGCGGATCGACCTGGTGCTCGGCAACGCCCCGGCCGTACAGCTGTACGTCAATGGCAAGGAGGTCAGGGAGATCGGCAAGAAGGGCCCGGTGGAGCGGCTCAGCTATACGCCGGGAGACCCGCAGGCGGGCTGACCGCCGCGGCACGGAAGGCGTCCGCCACGGGTGCCGGGGCGCCCGGGACCGGCGGCGGAGACCTGCGCGCCAAAGGGGTGTCCGGGACGAAGTAGGCTGAGCCCTATGCCCGAACGCCGTACCGTCGCCCTTGTCACCCTTGGCTGCGCCCGTAACGAGGTGGACTCGGAGGAGCTCGCAGGCCGCCTGGCGGCGGACGGCTGGGAGCTGGTCGAGGAAGCCGCCGATGCCGATGTCGCCGTCGTCAACACCTGCGGGTTCGTCGAGGCCGCCAAGAAGGACTCCGTCGATGCCCTGCTGGAAGCCAACGATCTGAAGACCGCGGCCCGTGAGGAGGGCGGCAGAACCCAGGCCGTGGTGGCCGTCGGCTGTATGGCCGAGCGCTACGGCAAGGAGCTCGCCGAGGCGCTGCCCGAGGCCGACGGCGTGCTCGGCTTCGACGACTACGCCGATATCTCCGACCGCCTCCGGACCATCCTGAGCGGCGGCATCCACGCCTCGCACACCCCGCGCGACCGCCGCAAGCTGCTGCCGATCAGCCCGGCCGAGCGGCAGAACGCGGCCGGCGTCGCGCTGCCCGGCCACGGTGACGCGTTGGCCTCCGCGCCCGCGGACCTGCCCGAGGGTCTGGCGCCCGCCTCCGGTCCGCGTGCCCCGCTGCGCCGCCGGCTGGACGCCGGCCCCGTCGCCTCCGTGAAGCTGGCCTCCGGCTGCGACCGGCGCTGCTCGTTCTGCGCCATCCCCTCCTTCCGCGGTTCGTTCATCTCCCGCCGGCCCTCGGATGTGCTCGGCGAGACGCGCTGGCTGGCCGAGCAGGGCGTCAAGGAGATCATGCTGGTCTCCGAGAACAACACCTCCTACGGCAAGGACCTCGGCGACATCCGCCTGCTGGAGACGCTGCTGCCGGAGCTGGCGGCCGTGGACGGCATCGAGCGGATCCGGGTCAGCTACCTGCAGCCGGCCGAGCTGCGGCCCGGGCTGATCGATGTGCTGACCGGCACGGACAAGGTGGTGCCGTACTTCGATCTGTCCTTCCAGCACTCCGCGCCCGGTGTGCTGCGGGCGATGCGGCGCTTCGGCGACACCGACGGCTTCCTGGAGCTGCTGGCGCAGATCCGGGCGAAGGCGCCGCAGGCCGGGGCCCGCTCCAACTTCATCGTCGGCTTCCCCGGGGAGAGCGAGAGCGACCTGGCGGAGCTGGAGCGCTTCCTCACCGAGGCCCGGCTCGACGCCATCGGGGTCTTCGGCTACTCCGACGAGGACGGCACCGAGGCCGCTTCGTACGAGCGCAAGGTCGCCCCGGACGTGGTGGCCGAGCGGCTGGCCCGGGTGTCGCGGCTGGCCGAGGAGTTGACCGCGCAGCGGGCCGAGGAGCGGATCGGCGAGACGGTCCGGGTGCTGGTCGACCGGATCGACGACGAGGACGGCATCGTGGGGCGGGCGGCGCACCAGGCGCCGGAGACCGATGGCGTCACCCTGCTGCCGACCGGCCCGGACCTCGTTCCCGGCCGTATGGTCGAAGCAAAGGTGGTGGCCAGCGAGGGCGTGGACCTCGTGGCGGAGGTGCTGTCGGTCGACGGCACGGGGTGTACCGAGGAGGCGGGCAGATGACCGGAGTCCCGGCTTCCGCAGCTGGTGGGCCGCGCCCGGCGCCGTCCGTCCGGCAAGTCGGGCTGTGGAACATCGCCAACGTCCTGACGATGCTGCGGCTGGTGCTGGTCCCGGCCTTCGTCGTGCTGCTGATGCACGACGACGGGACCGATCCGGCCTGGCGCGCGTTCGCCTGGGCCGCCTTCGCCGTCGCCATGATCACCGATGTCTTCGACGGGCATCTGGCGCGCACGTACAACCTGGTCACCGACTTCGGCAAGATCGCCGACCCGATCGCGGACAAGGCGATCATGGGGGCCGCGCTGATCTGTCTGTCGGTGCTGGGCGATCTGCCCTGGTGGGTGACGGGCGTGATCCTCTTCCGGGAGCTCGGGATCACCCTGATGCGGTTCTGGGTGATCAAGCACGGAGTGATTCCGGCCAGTCGTGGCGGCAAGATCAAGACATTGGCGCAGGGCACCGCGACCGGTATGTACGTGCTGGTGCTGACCGGCCCGCTGGCCACCCTCCGCTGGTGGGTGATGGCGGTGGCCGTGGCGCTGACGGTGGTGACCGGGCTCGACTACGTCCGGCAGGCCGTGCTGCTGCGCCGGGCCGGCCTGGCCCGGGAGCGTGCCGGACAGACCGAGCAGGCCGAGCGGGCCGAGCCGGCGGCACGGGCGGAGGGCCCGGAACGGGACGCCGGCCGATGAGCGGACCGGGTTCCGCCGCGGCCGAGGTCCTGGAGCTGCTGGCCGGGCGGGGGCAGACACTGGCGGTGGCCGAGTCGCTGACCGGCGGCCTGGTGGCGGGCGCACTGACCGCCGTCCCCGGGGCCTCACGGGTGCTCCGCGGCTCGGTCACGGCGTACGCCACCGATCTCAAGCGGGAGCTGCTGGGCGTCGACGGGGATCTGCTGGCGGCGTGCGGGGCGGTGGACGCCGAGGTCGCGCGCCAGATGGCGGGCGGTGTGCGGCGGGTGCTGAGCGCCGACTGGGGCATCGCCACGACCGGTGTCGCCGGGCCGGACGCCCAGGACGGGCAGCCGGTGGGCACCGTCTTCGTGGCCGTGCGGGGCCCGGCCGGTGACGGGGCGGTGCGCCGGCTGGCGCTCTCCGGTGATCGCGGCCGGATCCGCCGGGACACCACCGACGCCGTGCTCGCACTGTTGTTGAGCGAACTGACAGAAAATGCGCGGGCACAGGATACGGAACAACGCGGGGGGAATGGATGTTTGCAGCCCTGAGTGAACACGTACTTGCGCCCGGCACGCGTACGGCCCGAGGCGGTACGGTGGGGCGAGAAGGATCCGGATCCGAGGTCCGAGGAGGGAGCCAGCGATGATTCTGCTTCGTCGCCTGCTGGGTGACGTGCTGCGCCGACAGCGTCAGCGCCAAGGCCGAACCCTGCGCGAGGTCTCTTCCTCCGCCCGGGTGTCGCTCGGCTATTTGTCCGAGGTCGAGAGGGGCCAGAAGGAGGCGTCCTCCGAGCTGCTCTCGGCGATCTGTGACGCGCTGGACGTACGCATGTCCGAGCTCATGCGCGAGGTCAGTGACGAGCTGGCGCTCGCCGAGCTGGCAGCGTCCGCGGCCGCGAGCGACACGGTGCCCGCACCGGTGCGGCCCAAGTTCAACGCGGTGTCCGTCACGTCCCTGGCCGGTGTGCCCGAGGAGCGCGTGACGATCAAGTCTCCGGCCGACGTCGTGGATGTCGTCGCGGCCTGACACCCCTTGTCCGTAGGCCTGAAGCCCGGGCCCGGAGCTTCGTAGCGAGGCCTCCGGGCGAGAGCCCCGGTGGGCAGCAGCCCGCCGGGGCTCTGTGCTGTCCGGGTGCGTGCCACCACGCCACTGCCGGGGGTGCCCTCGGGCGGCCGGGTCTCCTCGGGTGGCCCGTCCGAGCGGCCCGGTCCCGCGATTCATTTATAGGATGACGAATGAGGATAACTGCGGGCACCTGCCGTAGATGGCTCCCTCTGCCCCTCACCTGGCCGTATGCCCGGTCGGACCGCTGTAGCGGCACCACCGCATCGTCCGAACAGGAGTATCTGGATGTCTGTCGTCAAGAGCACACTGTCCGACGAAGACCGCCGTGCCGTCGGGAACGCCCTGCAGGGAGCCCTGGTCGACCTTGTCGACCTGTCGCTCGTCGCGAAGCAGGTGCACTGGAATGTCGTCGGCCCGCGCTTCCGCTCCGTCCACCTCCAGCTCGACGACGTGGTGGCCACTGCGCGCCAGCACGCCGACACGGTGGCCGAGCGGGCGTCCGCGATCGGGGTGACGCCCGACGGACGGGCCGCCACGGTCGCCAGGACCAGCGGGATCAGCGAGGTGCAGGACGGCTGGATCAAGGACGGTGAGGTGGTACGGGCGATGGTGAGTGCGCTGGGCGCGATCATCTCCCGGATGCGCGAGCGGATCACCGCCACCGGGGATCCGGACCCGGTCAGCCAGGACATCCTCATCGGCCTCACCGCCGACCTGGAGAAGCACCACTGGATGTTCCAGGCCGAGGCGCACCACTGACCGGGGCTCGCGATGCCGCTTGCGCGCCTGGAGTACGCCGGTGCGCCCTCCCTGCCGGCCGTGGACTCCGCTTAGCGTCGGGCGGAGGAGGCAATCATGGCGTGGTGCGGATCCGCGGCCCGCGGTCGGAGCGGCCGGCTCCCGGAGTATGAGCAGGCCGGGCCGCGCCCGCGGGTCGCGCCGGGGCGCCGGATATCCGTGGCCGTCATCGGAGGGCTGTGGTGGTGGGCCGCGCTCCGGCTGGCGGTGTGGCCGCAGTCGGCCGGCGTGATCGAGGGGACCGTGGTGCTGGGCGGCTGGGGGCTGAGCCTGCTGCCGGTGCACTGCGTGCCGTGGACGGGCGGCGGCGAGGGCACCTGGCGGCGCGCGGCGGCCCGGGAGGTACGCGCGGCGCTGGCCGGAGCACGGCGACGCGGTACGGGAGGGGGCCGTACGGGGGGACGCCGTAGGGGAGGACGCCGTACGTGAGGGGGATGGGCCGAGGGCGGTGCGGGACGCGGTGGTGTGTCAGCGGGCGGGCGGGGCGCTTCGGCCGTCGGGCCCGCCGGGCTGGCAGGCCGGGCACCAGTAGGTGACGCGTTCGTCCGTGGCGGGGCCCTGGCCGCTGTCGCTGGTGCGGACCGTGCCGCCGCAGCGCAGGCAGGGCAGGCCGGCCCGGCCGTAGACCCACAGCCGCCGATCGGAGCGGGCTCCCCCACGGCCCTCGAACGGGTGTGGGCGGTGCCCCCAGGGCGTGGTCGTACGGGCCGTACGCCGCTTGTTGGCCTCCAGGAGCTTCTTGGCGAGAGCGGGGACCCGTTCCGGGCCGGGGAGCTCTCCGATGGGGAGCCAGGGCGAGGCACGGAGCAGAAAACACAGTTCGCACTTGTAGACATTGCCGATACCGGCGAGATTGCGCTGGTCGAGGAGGGCCTCACCGAGCGGCCGCTCCGGAGCGGCCAGCAGCCGTCGCAGGGCTTCCCCCGGATCCCACTCGGGCCCGAGGAGGTCGGGGCCGAGATGGCCGACGACCTGCGATTCGTCGGCGGTGCGCAGCAGATCGAGAACGGGGAGGCGGTAGCCGACGGCGGTCCGTTCGGCGGTGCCGAGAACCGCCCGGATCTGATGGGCGGGACCGCCGCGCCAGCGCTCCCCGGCCGCGTAGACCTGCCAGGTGCCGTCCATCCGCAGGTGGCAGTGCAGGGTGAGGCCGCCCTCGAAACGGGTGAGCAGATGCTTGCCGCGGGGGACCACCTCGGATACCTCCCGGCCGGTGAGATCCACTGTCGCCAGCCGGGGAACGCGCAGGTCACAGTGGGTCAGCGGACGGCCGGCCAGCGCGTCGTGGAGCCGCTGGGCCAGCCGCCAGACGGTGTCGCCTTCGGGCATGGCTCCATCATGCCGGGAGGGAACGGAGAGACGACGGGGGAGGCGGCACGCGGGGCAACCGTCGGCCGAGCGCCCGGGACCTCATCCCCGGAGCCGCAGCCCCCGCGGGGTCGGATGGAAGCCCGCGGACTCCAGCACGGCCGCGAAGGGTGAGGTCAGGGCCGCGGCACCGTTGATGCGCTCGGTGGTGAGGGTGCCCAGCGCGCCGGCGCGGGCGGCGTCGGTGAGCGCCTCGACCGCGAGCCGGAGGCGTGGGTCGGTGGCAGCCCGGGCCGGATCCTGGCCGAGCGGCCATATCAGCAGCGTCTTGCCGCCGCGCTCCATATAGACCGTCAGCTCGCCGTCGACCAGGACGACCAGCGCACCCGCCTTGCGGCCGGGCTTGTGGGAGGCGCCCCCGGGCGGATCGGGCCAGGGCAGGGCGGCGCCGTAGGCATTGGCCGGGTCGGCGGCGGCCAGGACGACGGCGCGCGGCGGGCCGCCGCGCCGGGACGGCGCCGCACCGGACTCCGGCAGCTCGCCGTCGGCGGTGCGCTCCCGCTCGGTGCTGACCGCGCGCAGCCGGTCCACCGCACCGTCCATGGCGAACTGGGCGGCGCCCAGCCCTTCGACGACATAACCCCGGCGGGCCTGACCGGAGTCCTCGAACACGGACAGCACCCGGTACGCGGCGGAGAACCCGCCTTCGACCCCTTCGGCGGCGACCGCGCCGCGGGTGAGGATCCCGTGCCGGTCCAGGAGCGTACGGGCCAGGGCATGGGCGCGGTGGGTGGCGTCCGGCTCGGGGGCGGGCAGCAGCGACCAGCGGCCGCCCACGGTCGGCGGGCCCGAGCGGGAGGCGGCGGGACGGCCGCCGCGCCCCGCGGACACCGCCAACGCCCCATAGCGGCCGCGGGGCACCGCGCGCCGGGCGCGGTGGGCGGTCGAGCCGGCCGTACGGCCCGAGCCGAGGAGAGCGCGCAGCGGGGCGAGGGTGTCGTTGGTCAGCCGGCCCGACCAGGCCAGATCCCACAGGGCGTCGGCCAGCTGCGGGTCGGTGACGTCCGGGTGGGTGGTGGCACGGACCTGATCGGCGAGCTGACGGAAGAACAGGCCGTACCCGGGCGCCAGGGCGGCCAGCAACGACTCGTGCAGGGCGGTCAGTTCGAGCGGGAGCGGCGGCGGGAGCAGCAGCGGGGCGGAGTCGGCGAGATGGAGCGACAGCCAGCCGTCCTTCCCGGGCAGTGCGCCGGCGCCGGCCCACACCACCTCGCCGGTGGCGGTCAGTTCGTCCAGCAGAGCGGGGGTGTAGCCGCCGACGCGGGAGGGCAGCACCAGCTTCTCCAGGGCGGAGGCCGGCACCGGCGCGCCCTGCAGCTGCTCGATGGCCCGGACCAGGCCGTCGATACCGTGCAGGCTGTACCCGGCACCGCCGGACGGCGCCGGCATGCCGTTCATCGCCGCCGGGCGCGGGGCGGCGACATGCTGCCACCGGGGGAGGAACGCGGCGAGCGCGGCGGGCGGCACCGGCTCCAGCTCCTCGCGCAGCGCGGCCAGCGACCGCCGCCGCAGCCTGCGCAGCACCTGGGCGTCGCACCACTCCTGGCCGATCCCCGCCGGGTGGAACTCCCCCTGGACGACCCGGCCGGCGGCGGCGAGGCGCTGCAGCGCGCCGTCGGTGACGGCCGTACCGAGGCCGAAGCGGGCGGCGGCCTGCTCGGAGGTGAACGGGCCGTGGGTACGCGCATACCGGGACAGCAGGTCACCGAGCGGGTCCTTGACCGGTTCGATGAACGACTCCGGGACGCCGACCGGCAGCGCCGTGCCCAGCGCGTCACGGAGCCGGCCGGCGTCCTCGACCGCGGCCCAGTGGCCGGCCCCGGCGATCCGCACCGGGATGGCGCGCCGGGCGGCGGCGAGCTCCCTGACCCAGGCCGGATCCGCGCCCCGCTCGGCCAGCTCGGCGTCGGTCAGCGGGCCCAGCAGCCGCAGGACGTCGGCGACGGCCTCGGCGTCCTTGGCCCGCCGCTCCTCCGTACGCCACTGCAGCTCGCGTTCCAGCTCGGCGAGCACCTCGGCGTCCAGCAACTCGCGCAGCTCGGCCTGGCCCAGCAGCTCGGCGAGCAGCCGGGAGTCCAGGGACAGCGCGGCGGCACGGCGCTCGGCGAGCGGGGAGTCCCCCTCGTACAGGAACTGTGCGACATAGCCGAAGAGGAGGGAGCGGGCGAAGGGGGACGGCTCCGGGGTGGTGACCTCCACCAGGCGCACCCGGCGCGCCTCGATATCGCCCATCAGCTCCGCCAGACCCGGAACGTCGAAGACGTCCTGAAGGCACTCGCGGACGGCCTCCAGCACAATGGGGAAGGACCCGAACTCGCTTGCCACCTGGAGGAGCTGGGCGGCGCGCTGCCGCTGCTGCCACAGCGGTGTGCGCTTGCCGGGGCTGCGCCGCGGCAGCAGCAGGGCGCGGGCGGCGCACTCGCGGAACCGGGAGGCGAACAGCGCGGAGCCGCCCACCTGGTCCGTGACGAGCTGGTCGATCTCGCCCTGGTCGAAGACGGCATCGGCGGCCCCCACCGGGGACTGCTCGGGGTCGTACTCGGCGCCGCGGGCGGCCGGGCCCACGCCGGCGGAGGCGGCCGCGGACGGGGCGGAGGCGACGTCTCCGTCGAGGAGGTCGAGGCCCAGCACGTCGGCGTCGGGCAGCCGCAGCACGATGCCGTCGTCGGCGTGCATCACCTGGGCGTCCATGCCGTAGCGCTCGGCGAGACGGGCACCGAGCGCCAGCGCCCAGGGGGCGTGGACCTGCGCTCCGAAGGGGGAGTGGATGACCACCCGCCAGTCGCCGAGCTCGTCGCGGAACCGCTCGACGACGATCGTGCGGTCATCGGGGACATGCCCGCAGGCCTGCTTCTGCTCGGTGAGATAGCCGAGCACATTGGCGGCCGCCCAGTCGTCCAGCCCCGCGGCGGAGAGCCGGGCCCGGGCCTCCTCCGGGGCCGTCGAGCCGATCTCGCGGAGGAACGCGCCCAGCGCGCGGCCCAGTTCGAGCGGGCGGCCGAGCTGGTCGCCCTTCCAGAAGGGCAGCCGGCCGGGGACCCCGGGCGCGGGGGTGACCAGCACCCTGTCCCGGGTGATGTCCTCGATGCGCCAGGACGTCGTGCCGAGGGTGAAGACATCGCCGACGCGGGACTCGTAGACCATCTCCTCGTCCAGCTCCCCCACCCGTCGCCCGCCACCACCCCGAGTCGAGGCGCTTCGCGCCGCAGTGTCCGATGGTCGCCCGCCACCCCGGGCCCCTCCCTTGCCGGAGTCGCCGCCCGCCAGGAACACCCCGAACAGGCCGCGGTCGGGGATCGTCCCGCCGGACGTCACGGCCAGCCGCTGCGCACCGGGACGGCCCGTCACGGTCTGCGCGACGCGGTCCCACACCAGGCGCGGCCGCAGCTCGGCGAAGGCGTCCGACGGATAGCGCCCGGCGAGCATGTCCAGCACGGCCGTGAAGGCCGACTCGGGCAGCGCGGCGAACGGCGCGGCCCGCCGGACGACGGCCAGCAGCTCCTCGACGTCCCAGGTGTCCATCGCGGCCATGGCGACCAGCTGCTGGGCGAGCACGTCGAGCGGGTTGGCGGGCACCCGCAACGCCTCGATGGCGCCCGACCGCATCCGCTCCGTGACCACCGCGGCCTGCACCAGATCGCCGCGGTACTTGGGGAAGACGATGCCCTTCGAGACCGCGCCGACCTGATGCCCGGCCCGGCCGACCCGCTGCAGCCCGGACGCGACCGACGGCGGTGACTCCACCTGGACGACCAGATCGACCGCACCCATGTCGATGCCCAGCTCCAGACTGGACGTGGCGACCACGGCCGGCAGCCGGCCGGCCTTCAAGTCCTCCTCCACCTGGGCGCGTTGCTCCTTGGACACCGAACCGTGATGCGCCCGGGCCAGCAGCGGCGGCGCGCCCTTGGCGGCCCCCGCCTCGGCCATCAGCTCCGCCGGGGAGTGATGCTCGGGCAGGGCCGTCCCCGTCGTCCGCTCATAGGCGATCTCGTTGAGACGGTTGCACAGCCGCTCCGCCAGGCGCCGGGAGTTGGCGAAGACGATCGTGGAGCGATGGGCCTGGACGAGATCCGCGATCCGCTCCTCCACCTGCGGCCAGATGGACGGCTTCTCACCCGTCTCCCCCTCCTGGACCGGAGCGCCGCCCAGCTCTCCCATGTCCTCCACCGGGACGACCACCGAGAGGTCGAAGCGCTTGCCGGACGGCGGCTGGACGATCTCCACCCGCCGCCTCGGCGACAGATAGCGGGCCACCTCCTCCACCGGGCGCACCGTCGCCGACAGCCCGATCCGGCGGGCCGGCCGGGCGAGCAGCTCGTCCAGCCGCTCCAGGGACAGCGCCAGATGCGCGCCGCGCTTCGTGCCGGCGACCGCGTGGACCTCGTCCACGATCACCGTCTCGACGCCCGCCAACGCCTCCCGGGCCGAGGACGTCAGCATCAGGAACAGCGACTCGGGGGTCGTGATGAGGATGTCCGGCGGGCGGCCGGCGATCGACCGGCGCTCGGCCGGGGAGGTGTCCCCGGACCGGATGCCGACCCTGATGTCGGGCTCCGGCGACCCCAGGCGGACCGACTCCTGGCGGATGCCCGTCAGCGGGCTGCGCAGGTTGCGCTCCACATCGACGGCCAGTGCCTTCAGCGGCGACACGTACAGCACCCGGCAGCGCTTCTTCGGCTCGGCGGGCGGGGGAGTGCTCGCCAGCGCGTCCAGCGACGCGAGGAACGCCGCGAGGGTCTTGCCCGATCCGGTCGGCGCGACCACCAGGACGTCCGAGCCCGCTCCGATCGCCTGCCAGGCGCCTTCCTGCGCGGCGGTGGGCGCGCTGAAGGCCCCGGCGAACCATCCTCGGGTCGCGGGCGAGAACGATGCGAGCGCTGACTTGGCCATGTCCCCCATCGTGCACCCGACCACTGACAACGCGACCGACAACGCGGCCCCACGCCGATGATCACGAGGCTCCCGCGGGCTCCCGCCGGCGGTCAGCCCAGCTGCCGCCCGTACGCCCGCAGGGTCTGCAGGGCCCGCAGTGTCACCACCGGGCGGCCTTCCAGCGCGGTGGCCGGTGCCCACTCCCGCCAGGTGACCGGCCAGCCGCCGTCCTCTCCCTGGAGCCCGGCGAGGTGGTCCAGCGCCCGGTCCATCTCCTCGTCGGTGAACCAGCTCCGGGCGAGGGAGCCGGGGGACGGCGCGAAGTCGTACGCCAGGTGGTGCTCACCGGGGGCGTAGCCCTCCGCCACCGGGACGTCCGCGGACCGCGCGGGGTCCAGCAGCACCAGGCCCTGCTCCCGTACGAGCCGGCCCAGCCGCTCGGCCGCCGCGGCGGCCCGGGGCCGGTCCGGAACGCCGTCCAGGAAGGCCACCGCCGCCTCGGCCTCGTACGGATGGGTTCTCGTCAGGGACTCCACGGCCGACCAGCAGTAATCCGTGGCCCGGAACAGCCACGCGTGCCACACCTCGTTGCGGTGCAGCAGCCCCACCACGGGGCCGGTGGCCAGCAGGGAGCTCGGCGGGTCGTCGACCACCGGGATCCACGGCGCGGCCGGGTAGCCGCGTGACGAGGGGTGCAGTACGGGCAGCGCCCCTTCCGGGGTCGAGACCTTCGTCAGATAGCGGCAGATCCGCTCCGCCCGGCCGCCGCCACAGCGTCCGATCGCGTCGAGCACCCGCAGGGCGTGCGCGGTGTGCAGCGGCTGGCTGACGGGGCCGCGCAGATCAGGCTCCAGGGCGTGGCCGTAGCCGCCGTCGTCATTGCGGTACGCGGCGAGCGCGGTCTCGACCGGGTCCGCGTCCTTGCCGAAGAAGGAGTACGCGAAGAGCCGCTGTTCCAGTACCCGTGCGGTCAGCCAGACGAAGCGTTCGGCACGCGCCAGAGGGGTCGCAGAAGGGCTTGCAATTTCGGCCATGGCCTGACCGTAGGGCTGAAATCCCCCGGCGGCACCGCCTGGTGCACCGCTGCCCACCCAGGGCGGGACACCGAGGGCATGCGGTTGACGGCGGGCCGGCCGGCTCCGGCGCGGTGCCGGCCCCGGCCCAACTCGTGGTCTCCTTGGGAGGGAACAATCGACTAGACGGTTCGCCGCGTGCGCGTACCGGCGGGGAATCAGGCCGTGAACACCATCAAAACCCTCTGCTTCGTCATCGCGGCGCTCTCGTCGTACGCCGCGCTCGCCTACCGGCTGTGCCAAGTACGGCGCAGCCGGCGGGAGAACGCCTACCGCACACTGGTGATCACTCTGCTGCTCCAGTGCCTCACCTTCACGATGGGCGCCATCGCCATGGGAGGCGGGAGCTTCCTCGGCGTCGGCAACCTCGCCATCCTGGTGATGCACGTATCGGCGGTCGCCTTCTGCGTCAGCGCGCAGATTATCCTGTTGCGCTGGGCGACCACCGCCGAGGAGGCGGTGCGCAGGACCCGCTACTGGCTGGTGACCGGCATCGCCCTCAACGCGCTGCTGACGGCGCTCTTCTTCATCGCCGACGGCCCCGGCCGGCCGGCTTCGGACTTCAGCACCGGCAGCGGCCAACCGCTGGTCCTCATCTACCTCCTGGTCTTCATCGTCTCCCAGGCACTTCCGTGCGTCACGATTTTCCGGCAGTGCGGCCCCTACGCCCGTATGGCGAGCAAGGCCTCGCTGCGACAGGCCCTGCGGATGCTCTCCGTCGCCGCAGTGATCCTCTTCCTCTACTGCCTGGCCCGGACGGTCAACATCCTCACCGCCGCGTGCGGGATCGACATCGGCGTCTGGCAGCTCGCCGCCTCCGTCTTCAGCGCGGTGGGCATCGTCGTTCTCTCGCTCAGTCTGACCATCTCCTCCTGGGGAGCCTCCGCCGCCAAACTGCTGAGGTGGGCGCGCAGTTACCGGTCGTACCGCGCCCTCTACCCGCTCTGGCGGGATCTGTACGAGTCGTCCCCGGACATCGTCCTGGAGCCGCCCGGGGCTTCGGTCTCCGACCTCGACTACCGCCTCCACCGGCGGGTCATCGAAATACGGGACGGATGGCGGGGCCTGCGCCCCTACATCGACCGCTCCGCCCATGGGGCCGACGGAGCGGGCCCCGGGGCGAGCGACGAGTCCCGGCAGGCGTTCGCCGAAGCGGCCCAGATCAAGCAGGCCCTGCGGGCCAAGCGCGCCGGCACCATCCCGGACGACAACAAGGACGCCGGCGACTTCGAAGACCACGACACCGACAACTTCACCGCGGAGGTCGCCTGGCTCACCCGGGTGGCCTCCGCCTACCGCGGACTCGAGAGACACGAGAACGTGGGGTGACGGCCGGGGTGGACGGAGAGGGTGAACGGGGGAGGGAGGGCCTCCGTCCGGTCCGTCTCCCGTGGGGCCGGGCGGATGAGCCCCGCCCGGCCCGGCCCGCCATCCCCCGAGGGCGGGCCGGGCCGGGGCGATATGTGCTGGCAGCCCACTCGGCTACCCCCGTGAGCGAAGTTAGCTGACAGCTATCGGCGGGGTCTACGTTGGCGGACCCCCGGCCGATTGTCAACTGTCAGCTAATCTGTGAAACTGACGGTTAGCCAAGGGCAATGCCGGGGAGGTGACGGAAGGGGGATCGCGATGTCCGGGATTGACGACCGGCCTGTGCTGGCAGTGCGTCTGGACAACCTCTTCAAGACGGTTCGTCCCAAGGGCAAGCACTGGACCAACGCCGAGGTGGCGGAGGAGCTGAAGCAGGGCAACCCCGAACTCAGGGTCGGGGGCGTGTACTTGTCGCAGTTGCGGACGGGTAAGCGCGCCAATCCCTCACCGGACCTGCTGGCCGCACTGGCGCGCTTCTTCGGCGTGTCGGTCGCCTACTTCTTCGATGACGAGATCGCCGAGTCGGTGCTGGGCGAGGTCGCCGCCATCGAGGCGCTGCGGCAGGCCGGGGTCCGCGCGGTGGCGATGCGGGCGGCCGGGATGAAGACGGAGAACCTCCAGGCCATCACGGCCATCATGGACCAGTACCGGCAGATGCAGGGACTTCCCCCCGTCACCGATTCCTCGGGCGCCGAGTGAGGGTACGGGGGAGTGCGGAGCGGAGGGGAGCAGTGAGGAGCGCGAGGGGCGCGAAGGCCGCGAGGGCCGCGAGGAAGAAGTGGTCGGCCGATCAGGACCGCCGCAGCCACCTCAAGAGGCTCCGGAAGGCCGGTGCGCGGCGGATCGCCGAACTCGATCTGCCGGACGTGGCCGATGTGGCCGAGCTCTGCCGCCACCTCGGTGAGATCCGCGATCGTCCGATCACGCTGGTCCCGATGCAGATGCCCGCGTCGCACCCGTGCGGCATGTGGGTCGCCGCACGTGACGAGGACCTCATCTTCTACGACGCCAACACGACCAGCGCGCATCAGGAGCACATCATCTTGCACGAGCTGGGCCACATCATCTGCTGCCATCGCGGCGCGGGTTGGCTGGACGAGGCCAGTGCCCGCCTCCTCTTCCCGAACCTCGACCCCGGCCTCGTGCGCGATATGCTCCTGCGCGCGACCTATGACGACGTTCAGGAGCAGGAAGCCGAGGTGATCGCCTATCTGCTCGCCCAGCGGATAGGCGGCACCGGGGAACGGCCCGGCGCGCCCCCGGCCGGAGAATCCGGGGAAGCCGCGGGAGCCGGGACGACCGGCGACGCCGAGAATTCCGGGGAATTCGGAGGATTCGGAGAATCCCGGGGATCTGGAGAATCCGGGGAATCCGGGGAATCCGGGGAATCCGAGGCATCCCGGGAAGAGGCCGTGCTCAGCCGGATCGAACGCACCCTGATCTGACGCATCCAGCTTGATGCATCTTGCCCTGACGCACCTTGACTTGGCGCATCCTGACCTGACGCACCCGGATCCGGCGCAGGCCGACCTGGCGCTCTCCGATGCGATGCCCCGCCGGCCCAGGTGTCATCCGGTGGCGGCCGGTCGTCGCTCGCGCCACCAGTTCACCGTCGCCTTGATCTGCTCATCAACGGAAGTGGCCCGTACCGCGAATTCGGCTTCGTAAGCGCTCGCATCCATGACAAACGGACGGTCGAACTGGTAGCGGATCTCCCTCAGTTCGCGGATCAGCGGGGAGAACACCGAAGCGATGCCCAGTACGGCCGGCGGCAGTCCGCGCACCGCGACCGGTCCCGTTCCCGCCTGAGCGGCGAGGCGGCCGACCATCTCCCGGACGGACAGCGCGGGCTCCGTCGGGACGTGCCAGGCCCTTCCCCAGGCCCGTTCCTCGCCCGCGACCTCGACCAGGGCCCTGGCGACATCGGGGAGGTAGCTCCAGCTGTGCGGGGCGTCCGGGTCCCCGAGTGTGGCGACCGGCTTGCCCCGCAGCAGTCGTGGCACGGCCCGAGCGGCCAGGTGCCCGCCGTCGGTCACGCCGGGGCCGAAGAAGTCCGAGGCCCGCACCTCGACCGCCTTGATGCGCCCCTGTTCGTGCAGACTTCGCGCCTGTTCCCAGACGGCGGCCCGGACCCGCCCCTTGGGGCCGCTCGCCGCGAGCGGCAGATCCTCGGTCATGGCGCCGTCCACCGGACCGTAGCCGTACAGGTTGCCCAGCATGGCCAGGACGGCCCCGGTCGCCTCGGCCGCCGCGCAGAGCGACGAGGCCAGCGGCGGCCATTCGCCCGCCCAGCGGTGGTAGGGCGGGGCGGCACAGCTGAAGATCGCGGCCGCTCCCCGCGTGGCCGCGATCAGCTGCTCGCCGTCCGCCGCGTCCAGCGTGATGTGCTCGATGCCGGGTTCCGGACCACGGCCCGTCTTGGTGACGACTCGTACCGAATGCCCCTGATCGGCAAGCAGCCGAGCGGTGGCGGCCCCGGCGGGCCCGAAACCTATGACGACATAAAGGCTCACGCTCGCACACTAGCGCGAGTGGGCTGTGTGCCCCTGGCTTTACCCTGCTTTCATACACGCACGTCATGTCCGACATACGCGCACGTCAGGTCCGGTGCGGGCCATGGGGGCCACCAGGGGCCGACAGGGTCGTGAACGTGCAGGTCAGAGTGGGTACGGAGCGGGATTCATGCGGTTGACGGTCTTCTGGCAGCGGATGGCGGATCACTTCGGCGCGGCGTACGCCGACTCCTTCGCGCGCGACTATGTGATGTCCGACCTCGGCGGACGTACCGTCCACGAGGCGCTGGACGCGGGCTGGAGCGCCAAAGAGGTGTGGCGGGTGGTCTGCAGGGTGATGGACGTGCCGCACGACAAGCGGTGAGCCCTCGTGGCGGGCGGTGAGTCCGTCCCGGCCGGCCAGGACGGGGTTGTCGGTGCGGTGCGGGACACTTGGCTGCGTGTCCGTGTCTGATGAGATCACCAACGAAGCCGCACGGCCGGAGGGCCGGCCCGATGGCCGGCGCGCGAACCGGCCCGAGGCTCAGCCTGCGAACCGACCCGAGGGCCGGTCCGAGGATCGGTCCGAGGATCGGTCCGAGGCGCGGATGCCGCGCTGGCTGCCGCGCGCCATGGTGCTCGCGCTCGCCCTCGTGGCGTGCTACCAGCTCGCCATCTGGGGCTTCCACCAGCTGATCACCCTGCTGCTGAATGTGCTGATCGCGTTCTTCCTCGCGCTCGCCATCGAGCCGGCCGTCGACTGGATGGCGGCCCGCGGCGTGCGGCGCGGGCTCGCCACGGGGCTGGTGTTCCTGGGAATCCTCGTCGCCACGGTCGGCTTCTTCACGCTGCTGGGATCGATGCTCGCCGGCCAGATAGCCACCATGGTCCAGGAGTTCCCCCAGTACCTGGACGACGTGATCAGCTGGATCAACAGCACGCTGCACACCCGTCTCTCACGGGTGGAGGTGCAGAACAACCTGCTCAAGTCCGACTGGCTGCAGAACTACGTCCAGGACAGCGCCAACAACGTGCTGGCCGTCTCCGCGACGGTGCTGGGCAGCCTGTTCAACCTTCTGACGGTCGCCCTGTTCTCGTTCTACTTCGCCGCCGACGGCCCCCGTCTGCGCCGCGCCCTGTGCTCCGTCCTCCCGCCGCACCGCCAGACCGAGGTCCTGCGTGCCTGGGAGATCGCGGTGGCCAAGACCGGCGGCTACCTCTACTCCCGCGGGCTCATGGCCCTGATATCCGGGATCGCCCACTACGTCCTGCTGGAGCTGATGGGCGTCCCGTACGCCCCGGCCCTGGGCATGTGGGTCGGCCTGATCTCGCAGTTCATCCCCACCATCGGTACGTACCTGGCGGGTGCGCTGCCCATCCTGATCGCGTTCACCGTCAACCCCTGGCACGCCCTGTGGGTCTTCGCTTTCGTCGTGATCTACCAGCAGTTCGAGAACTACCTTCTGCAGCCGCGGATCACCGCCAAGACGGTGGACATCCACCCGGCCGTCGCCTTCGGATCGGTCGTCGCCGGTACCGCCCTGATGGGAGCGGTCGGCGCGCTGATCGCGATCCCCGCGACGGCGACACTGCAGGCGTTCCTCGGCACGTACGTGAAGCGCTACTCGGTCCCCGACGATCTCCGGGTCCGTGGCCGGGCCCCGCGCCGCCCCGCCGCCGGGCTCATCGACCGGATCCGCGGCACCCGGCACGCGGAACAGCCGCCGTCACCGCCCTCCTCTCCCGCCACCGACCGGAACGACGGGAACGACGGGAACGGCGGGAACGACGAGAGCGGCGAGAGCGGCGCGGCCGGAGGCGGCCGGGGAAGCCGCTGAGCCACCCCTCCCCCCACCCTGGCTCGCCCTTGGCCATCCCTGACCATCCCTGCCCCGGTGCCGGGTGCCAGTCGGCCGCTGCGTCGCGATACCGGCGGGGCGGCTGCTTGACAGGAAAATCGAACATCCATTCTCATTGGGGTTCGGGCTTGTAATTCCGGGGTTTTCGCGGAGTTATCCACAGGCCGGAGGTGGGTCCGGGCGCATTGTCAGTGGCAGGCGTTAGCGTCATGGACGTGAAGCGATCGACTCAAGCAAACCGGGTGGAACCCATGGCAGGCACTGACCGCGAGAAGGCGCTGGACGCCGCGCTCGCACAGATTGAACGGCAATTCGGCAAGGGCGCCGTGATGCGCATGGGGGAGCGCTCCAAGGAGCCCATCGAGGTCATCCCCACCGGCTCCACCGCGCTGGACGTCGCGCTCGGCGTCGGCGGTCTCCCCCGTGGCCGTGTGATCGAGGTATACGGCCCGGAATCCTCCGGTAAGACGACCCTGACCCTGCACGCTGTCGCGAACGCCCAGAGGGCCGGTGGCTCCGTCGCGTTCATCGACGCCGAGCACGCCCTCGACCCCGAGTACGCCAAGAAGCTCGGTGTGGACACCGACGCCCTGATCCTCTCCCAGCCGGACAACGGCGAGCAGGCCCTGGAGATCACGGACATGCTGGTCCGCTCCGGCGCACTCGATCTCATCGTGATCGACTCGGTTGCCGCCCTGGTGCCGCGGGCCGAGATCGAGGGCGAGATGGGCGACTCCCACGTCGGCCTCCAGGCACGGCTGATGAGCCAGGCCCTCCGCAAGATCACCAGCGCGCTGAACCAGTCCAAGACCACCGCGATCTTCATCAACCAGCTCCGCGAGAAGATCGGCGTGATGTTCGGCTCCCCGGAGACCACGACCGGTGGCCGGGCGCTGAAGTTCTACGCCTCGGTGCGCCTCGACATCCGTCGTATCGAAACCCTCAAGGACGGTACGGAGGCGGTCGGCAACCGCACCCGCGTCAAGGTCGTCAAGAACAAGGTCTCCCCGCCGTTCAAGCAGGCCGAGTTCGACATCCTCTACGGCCAGGGCATCAGCCGTGAGGGCGGTCTGATCGACATGGGTGTGGAGCACGGCTTCATCCGCAAGTCCGGTGCCTGGTACACCTACGAAGGCGATCAGCTGGGCCAGGGCAAGGAGAACGCCCGCAACTTCCTCAAGGACAACCCCGATCTCGCCAATGAGATCGAGAAGAAGGTCAAGGAGAAGCTCGGTATCGGCGTCAAGCCGCAGGACACGGCGGAGCCCGGCGTGGACGCCGCCGGGGCGGCCGCTCCGGCCACCCCCGCACCGGCGGCCAAGGGTGCCAAGGGCTCCAAGGCCGCCGCGGCCAAGAGCTAATCCGCTATGACACGGCGAACGGAATGGCCGGACAGCGAGGGGAAGACCACCAGCGCTGCCGGTGACGCCGAGACCCGTTATGGCCGCAGGGGCTGTAGCGGCCCTGAGGACAGCGGTGGTCACTCCTCGTCGAGGGCCGAGGCGGGACCACCGCGTACACCCGAGGAGCAGGCGCGGGCGATCTGCCTGCGCCTGCTCACCGGGACGCCGCGCACACGCAAGCAGCTCGAGGACGCCCTGCGGCGGCGGGGCATCCCCGAGGAGGCGGCACAGGACGTGCTGTCCCGGTTCGAGGACGTCGGCCTGATCAATGACGCGGCCTTCGCCGATGCCTGGGTGGAATCCCGCCACCACGGCCGTGGCCTGGCGCGCCGCGCGCTCGCCCGTGAACTGCGCACCAAGGGGGTGGACTCCACCCTGATCGATGTGGCCGTCGGCCGCCTCGATTCCGAGCAGGAGGAGGCCACCGCCCGGGAGCTGGTCGACCGGAAGCTGCGCGCGACGCGAGGCCTGGACCGCGAGAAGCGCCTCCGCCGGCTGGCCGGAATGCTGGCCCGCAAGGGCTACGCGGAAGGCCTCGCCCTCCGCGTCGTCAAACAGGCCCTGGAGGAGGAAGGCGAGGATCCGGAGCTGCTGGATCAGCATCTGCCGGACGATTGACGAGATGTTCGCGCAGGGGCGCAGGGGCGCAGGGGCGCAGGGGCGCAAGGGGCGCAAGGGTGCTGGGCCCCGCTAGGTTCAGCCGCGTGCCGAAAGAGGCGCTGCTGCTGACGACGCCGCTGGGGTTGAGGTGTGTATCGGGAGTCCCGCGCGGCGCCAGGACTGGAAGCCGCCCGCGAGGTCGGTCGTGCGGTGCAGGCCCAGTTGGCGGAGGGAGAGGGCGGCGAGCGTGGAGGCGTAGCCCTCGTTGCAGATGACGACGATGGGAAGGTCGAGGTGGGTCGCTTCGGGGGCGCGATGTTCGCTGGTGGGGTCGAGGCGCCATTCGAGTTCGTTGCGCTCGACGATCAGGGAGCCGGGGATGGTGCCGTCGCGTGCCCGCAGCTGTGCGTACCGGATGTCCACCAGCAGACCGCCGGCCCGCTGGACGGCGGCGGCCTCTCGGGGGCCCGCCCGCCGGCCCAGTTCCCGCCGGGCCCGGACCAGTAGCTCGTCGACGGCACTCATGCCTCCGCCTCCCATGCCTCCGCCTCCCGCGTCTCCGGGGCCCGTGTCTCCGGGCCCCATTCCTCCGGGCGTTCGACGGCTTCGAGCCGGAGCAGCTGTCCGGTGCGGCTGTAGCGGCGCATCAGCGGCAGCGGCGGATAGTAGGCGTGCACCGATACGGCATGGGTGCCGGCGGACAGGCCGGAGAGGTTGAGCACCTGATGGACGTGGTGCGGGCCGAAGGCCCGGCCGCGGCCGTCGCGCAGCGTGCGTGCGCGGTCCACACCCTCGGCGAGTTCCAGGGTCTTCCAGCCTTCGGTGGGCAGTTGGGCGGCGAGCGAGTGTTCCGTCAGTTCGCCGGTGGCCACCGCGAAGGCGCCGCGGGAGCCCCCGTGGTCGTGCCAGCCGGTTCCGGTGCCGGGCGGCCAGCCGATCAGCCAGGCCTCACTGCCGCCCGGACCGTCCAGCCGGATCCAGGTGCGGCCTTCGGGGTCGAGCGGGAGCGAGGCGATGAGCGCCGCGTCCGTGGCGGTGCGGCGGGCGAAGCCGAGGAGTTCGGAAGCGCTGGGCCCGCTGCGGGTGCCGGAGGCATGCGGGCGCGCGGAGGTATGTACGTCGGGCACGGAGACCGTCCTGGGGGATCGCGAAGGGGCGCGGCCGCCGAGCAGGTTCAGGCGGCAGCGCGGGCAGGGAGACGCGGATCAACAGGACGGACGACACATGCAGCCCGCATGGCGGACCAGGTCCAGATGGACCCTCCGCCAGAATCGCGAGCCGGGATCAGTCACGCTCGGAGTGAAACATGGGGGATCCCACAGGGTCAACAGCGGAGGCCGCGTCCAGCCCGTGTCGGCCTGTGGAGTCCCCCTCGCCGGTGGTCCTCGTCTCGCCCGTGATCCCCGCCTCGCCCGTGGGTCCGTCCTCGCCCGTGGTCCCCTCCTGGCCTGTGGGTCCCTCTCCGCCGGGGGGTGCCGCGCTCCACGGGGTTCCCTCGCGGCCGGGGGCCTGCGCCTCGGCCTCGGTGGCCTCACCGGGCCCGGGCGTGGCCGGAGACCCGGACACGGTGGGCGACCCGGACACGTGTGGTGAGCCGGGTGGCCCGAGCGGCCCGGACGATGGCCCGATCGGCCCGGCCACCCCGGACGGCGCCGTGCTCACCCCGGACGCCGTGGCCCCGGCCCTCGCCCCGGCCCTCGCGCTCGCGCCTGCCCTCGATCCCGCACCCGCGCCCGCGTCTCCGCCCCGTACAGCCGCCGCACAGGCGGACATCTCAGCCGGGCGGACGCCGGACAGGGCGGTGACCAGATGGCCGTCGGGGCGCACGAGGAGGACGGTGTGGGCGGCGGCGCCCGGATAGGACTCGGTGACGAGGACCTCGGCGGGCATCGGCAGGGCGGCGACCGCGCTGGTCAGCTGGGGCATCAGGCCCGCCGACCGCCAGTGCCGGCGGTCCCAGACGGTGGTGCCGGGGGCCACCAGTACCACCAGGAGGCCCTGCCCCAGACGGTCCCGCAGCCGGACCACCGAGCCGTCGGACGCGGTCACCGGCACATCCGTGACCGGTGCCCCCGCAGGCGTCTCGGTGAGCGGACCGCCGGTGTGCTCGGCGGGCGGCGCCAGGGGAGTGCGGCCGTAGACGGGCGGTGCGCCCAGGGGGCCGCGGCCCAGGTGGCCGTCGGTCAGCAGGGTGCTGCGGCCGCGTGCCGCGCCCGGGAGCACGGTGCGCCAGCGGGCCGAGCCGCCGTCCCGGAGCAGCGGCAGTGCCTGGTCCGCGGCGCGCAGCCGGGCCGCGACCGCGGCTCGGCGCTCGTCCTGGTAGCTGTCGAGCAGCGTCTCGGAAGCGCCGTGGTGCCAGGCCAGGCTCAGCTTCCAGGCGAGGTTCTCGGCGTCGCGCAGCCCTTCGTCCAGGCCCTGTGTGCCGAGCGCGCCCAGCAGGTGTGCGGCGTCACCGGCGAGAAAGGTGCGGCCCTGCCGCCAGCAGCGCGCCAGCCGGTGGTGGACGGTGTGCACGCCGGTGTCGAGGAGTTCGTACGGGGGGACGAGCCGGCCATGGCCGTGGTCGTGACCGTGGCCATGGCCGTGCGACAGCGTCCCGCCGGCGTCCGGACCGGTTCCGTCCGCCGGAGCGGAGGCCGAGGAGCCGGCCGGGTACCCCGGTGGGGCCCCGGCCGGGGATTCGGCGGTCCAGCCGGCCAGGGAGTCGCGGATCCGGGCCACCAGGGCCTCCGGGGTGACCAGTTCGCGCCCCGGTGGCAGCAGCCAGTCCAGCCGCCACACGCCGTCGGCCAGCGGGCGGGCGGACACCTCGCTGCCCGGTCCGCCGCCCTGCCGGGGCGGCGAGCGGTGCAGCAGGGCCTCACCGGGCCAGGGGAGTTCACAGCGCAGCGCGGCCACCGCGTGCCGCTCGACGGCGGTACGGCCCGGGAAGCGGATGTCCAGCAGCTTACGGACGGTCGACCGCGGGCCGTCGCAGCCGATGAGGTAACTCCCGCGCCACCACGTCCCGTTGGCGCCGCGGGTGTGGGCGCTGACGCCGTGCGCGTCCTGTTCGAGATCGATGAGCCGGCCGCCGGTGACGACCTCGGCGAGCTTCTCACGGGCCAGCGCGGCGCGCAGGGCGCGGGTGAGCGTGTGCTGGGGGAGGTGGACCGGGGAGGCCAGGGCGGACGGGCCGGCCTCGTCGTCCGGGGTGCGCGGAGCGAAGGCGACGCGTTCGACCAGGCGCCGGCGGCGCATGATGCGCCAGGCCGTCCAGCGGGTGCCGTCGCTCTCCAGGGCGTCGGCGCAGCCGAGCCGGCCGACGAAGGCCGCGGTCTCCGCGCGGAGTACGGCCGTGCGGGCGGGCCGGGTGTCCTCCTGCCCGGTGGTCTCGTCGAGGACGAGGGAGGGGACGCCGAGCCGGGCGAGGGCGAGGGCGAGCGACAGGCCGACCGGGCCGGCCCCGACGATGATCACCGGGTCCACGGCGTCGCTCCCTGGGGCCGCTGGAACGTACGGGACATGCGGGAACTGGCGCTGGGAGCCCGGTGCGTGATCACACAGCGTATGCAACCCACTGCGGGCGTCGGCGTCAAGTGACGGAGGCGGTGGCGCCCTTGCCGCCGCCTCCGCACGGTCGGATATCGGCCGGTCCGGCCGGGCCCGGCGAAGCGGTCCCGCCCGGCTCCGGCCGGAACGGCGCGGCTAGTGCTGCGACCCCTTCGCGCCCTTGGCGCCCGTCGGGCCGTCCGGTGTCGCGTCGGCGACCTCCATCGCGTCGGTGGCGGTCACCGGCTCGGCGGCCCCCGCGACGCCGATGCCCGTCCTGGCCCGACGGCCACGCCGCTCGATCCAGTTGGCGAGGCCGGACAGTGCCAGGCACATCGCGACGTAGAGGGAGCCGGTGACGATGATGATCGGGACGTAGGTGTCGTTGCCGTTGACGATGATGTTGGAGCTCATCAGCCGGGCGGTGTAGAGGAGTTCCTCGAACGTGATGATGTAGCCGAGGGAGGTGTCCTTCAGGGTCACCACGAGCTGGCTGATGACGGTCGGCAGCATCGCCCGGACGGCCTGCGGGATCAGGACCGTCGTCATGACCTGGGTCTTGCGCATGCCCAGTGCGTAGGCGGCCTCGCGCTGGCCCTTGGGGACGGAGTTGATACCGGCCCGCAGGACCTCGGCCTGCACCGAGCCGTTGTAGACCGTCAGGCCGAGCACCAGCGCCCAGAACTGCGGCTGGTCGCCGGTGAGCCCGAGGCTCTCACGGTTGCTGAGGAAGATCACCCATACCGCGTAGATGGTGATCAGCAGCGGGACGGCCCGGAAGAGCTCGATGAACCCGGTCGCGAACCAGCGGACCGGCTTGTGGTCCGACAGCCGCGCCACGGCGAGCAGGACGCCCAGCGCCAGCGACAGCACCGCGGCGACCGCGAAGACCTGAAGTGTCGTCAGGACGCCGTCGCGGATGCTGGTCCGCACACCGGCGTAGTTGAAGATGTTCCATACCTCGGGTTCCAGCTGGCCCTTGGCGCTCAGCCGCAGTACGGCGAAGACGGCCAGGCCGAGCACCGCGAGGCTGCCGAGGACGGTGTAGACGCGGTTGCGCGCCCTCGCCTTCGGCCCCGGAACGTCGTAGAGAACGCTCGCAGTCATGCGGAAACCTCGCTTCGCCCGGCCTCGCATGCGCGCGGCACGTTCTTTGTGGTGACGAGTCTGACGAGTCTGCTGCGGCCGCTCACCGGGCCACCCCCAGCCGGCGCTCCAGCAGCCGGAAGAGGCCGCTGATGGCGAAGGTGATGATGAGGTAGGACAGGGCGACCCACAGGAAGATCCAGGCGATCGCGTACCCCTTGTCGTTGAGCAGCTTGGAGACGCTGAACAGCTCGGGGAAGCTGAACGCGCCGGCGATCGCCGAGTTCTTCGTCAGGGCGATGAAGATGCTGCTCAGCGGGGGGATCACGGTGCGGGTCGCCTGCGGGAGCACGATCAGCCGGAGGGTCTGGCCGAAGGTCATGCCCAGGCTGCGCGCGGCCTCCGCCTGCCCCAGCGGGACGGTGTTGATGCCGGACCGCACCGCTTCGCAGACGAAGGACGAGGTGTAGAAGCCCAGCGCCAGAGTGGCCAGTACGTAGGGGCTCGCGCCCGTGAAGAGGACCAGCGGCACGACGAAGAACGCGACCAGGAAGAGCAGCGTCAGCGGGGTGTTGCGCAGCACCGTGACCCAGGCCGTCCCGAACGCGCGCAGCGGCGGAATCGGGGAGACCCGGAAACCGGCTATGAGTACGCCGAGGACCAGCGCGAGCAGGCCGCTGGACGCGGTGATCGCCAGGGTTCCGAGGAACCCGTCCCGGAACTCGGGCAAATAATCGAGGAGTACGTTCATGGGGTCTCCGCGGTAGCGGTCAGGTCGGCGGCGGGGAAACGGCGGGATTCAGCGGGATTCAGCGGGATTCAGGGAGGTCCGGCAGGAATCGGTGGGGGGAGCGCGGGGAGGCCGACGGAATCAGGGGAGCGCGGGCGGGCCGGCGTCCGACCGGGCGCGAGGGCGGAGACGGCACGCCCCTGGCCCGCGACAGCGCGCCCCGTACACCCGGCCACGACGGGCGTACGGGGCGGCGCGGTCAGGAGCGGAGCGGGCCGGCGTTTCAGTACCGCGGCAGCGGCGTCTGCGGGGCGACGTACTTCGAACCCGACTTGCCGAGCGTGCCTTCGTACGCCTTCTGGTAGTCGCTGTTCTTGATGTGGTTCTCCAGCGCCTTGGTGATCGCCTCCCGCAGCGCCTTGTCGTCCTTGTTCAGGCCGACGCCGTAGGGCTCCTTGGTGAACGGCTTGCCGACGACCCGGAGCTTCTCGGAGCGCTGGGCGGCGTAGCCCTTGAGGATCGCGTCGTCGGTGGTGACCGCGTCGACCGAGCCGTCCAGCAGGTTCTTGACGCACTCCGAGTACTTGCCCATCTCGGTGGTCTCGGCGCCGTACTTGTCCTTCTTGATCTCCTGGAGCGGAGTGGAGCCGACGATCGAGCAGACCTTCTTGCCCTTGACCGCCTCCGGGCCCGTGATGGCCTTGTCGTCCTTGCGCACCAGGAGGTCCGCACCGGCGGTGTAGTACGGGCCGGCGAAGCCGACCTGCTTCTTGCGCTCGTCGTTGATGGTGTAGGTACCGACGTAGAAGTCGACGCCGCCGTGGGCGATCTTGGTCTCCCGGACGTTGGAGTCGACCGTCTGGAAGTCGATCTGCTTCTCCGAGAAGCCCAGGTCGGCCGCGATCATCTTGGCGATCTCGATGTCGAACCCGGAGTACGTGCCGGTGGCCGGGTCCTTGAAGCCCAGGAACGGCTGATCGGCCTTGACACCGACGGTGATCTTCTTGGCCTTCTGGGCCTTCTTCAGCACCGGTGAGTCGATCGTGACGTCCGAGGCGACCTTGTACGTCCCGCTGAAGACATCCCCGCCGGCCGGCTTGTCGCCCGCCGTACCGGCCTCGCCGCCGCACGCGGTCGCCGTGGCCGCCAGCGCGAGCACCACCGCACAGGCCGCAGCCGTCTTACCCATCCTCATGGTCAACATCCTTTGGTTCAGCACGTGTTGGCGGACATGGTGGCTCAACCGCGGCCTCAGTGGTGGAGGATCTTCGACAGGAAGTCCTTGGCGCGGTCGCTGCGCGGGTTGGTGAAGAACTGGTTCGGCTCGGCCTCTTCGATGATGCGGCCGTCCGCCATGAAGACGACCCGGTTCGCCGCCGAGCGCGCGAACCCCATCTCGTGTGTGACGACGACCATCGTCATTCCGTCCTGGGCGAGCTGCTGCATCGTGTCCAGCACCTCGTTGATCATCTCCGGGTCCAGCGCGGAGGTCGGCTCGTCGAAGAGCATCACCTTCGGGTCCATCGCCAGCGCGCGGGCGATCGCCACGCGCTGCTGCTGGCCGCCGGAGAGCTGTGCGGGGTACTTGTCGGCCTGGGTGCCGACCCCCACCCGGTCCAGCAGGGCGCGGGCCTTCTCCGCGGCCTTCGCCTTGTCCGTGCCGCGGACCTTGGTCTGCCCCAGCATCACGTTCTCGAGCACGGTCTTGTGCGCGAAGAGGTTGAAGGACTGGAAGACCATGCCGACGTCGGCGCGGAGCCGGGCCAGCTCCCGGCCCTCCTGCGGCAGCGGCTTCCCGTCGATGGTGATGCTGCCGGAGTCGATGGTCTCCAGCCGGTTGATCGTGCGGCAGAGCGTCGACTTGCCGGAGCCCGAGGGCCCGATCACGACGACGACCTCGCCACGGTTGATCGTCAGATCGATGTCCTGGAGTACGTGCAGCGCGCCGAAGTGCTTGTTCACGTTGTCCAGCACGACCAGCTGGTCCCCTGCTCGCTCGGGGCCCTTGGCGTTCTTGGTCACCGATACTTCGCTCATCGGCGTACAGCTCCGTCCTCCTCGGTTGGGAGGACCCTAGGCCGGGGTGCGAACAGCGTCATTACATCTGAGGGGAAATTGAGCATAACGATCCGGTCGCAGCGGAACACTGTGGGTGAAGCGGGGGAGGCGGGCCTCGGGGCCACGGCTGCGGTACCGGCTGGGTAACGGATGGCGGCCCGGAGGCGGCCTGCTCTTGACGTGTGTGCCCCCCATCGCCGTAGATGCCCTGTGGTCCGTACGTACGCACCCGGGAGGAGGACCGATGAGACTGCTGCTGGTCGAGGACGACGATCATGTCGCCGCGGCCCTGTCCGCGGTGCTGGCCAAGCACGGCCTGGCGCTCGTGCACGCGCGCAGCGGGGAGGAGGCGCTGCAGGCCCTGCTGCCCGATGACGCGGAGCCCTTCTCGGTGGTGCTGCTCGACCTCGGGCTGCCCGATCAGGACGGCTTCGAGGTGTGCGGCCGGATCCGCAGGATCTGCAGCACCCCGGTGATCATGGTCACCGCGCGCGCCGATGTGCGGTCCCGTATCCACGGCCTCAACCTGGGCGCGGACGACTATGTGGTCAAGCCGTACGACACCGGTGAGCTGCTGGCCCGTATCCACGCGGTGAGCCGGCGCGCGGTGTCCCCGGGGGACGGCGGCGGGGAGCAGCCCGCTGCCGAGGGCGCCGTGGCCGAGCCGCTGCGGCTGGGCGCGGTCACCGTCGAGCTGCCCACCCGGCAGGTGTCCGTGGACGGCACCGCGGTCCCGCTCACCCGCAAGGAGTTCGACCTGCTGGCGCTGCTCGCCCAGCGCCCGGGGGTGGTCTTCCGCCGGGAGCAGATCATCAGCGAGGTGTGGCGGACGAGTTGGGAGGGCACCGGCCGGACCCTGGAGGTGCATATCGCCTCACTCCGCGCCAAACTGCGCATGCCCGCCCTGATCCAGACGGTGCGTGGCGTCGGCTACCGCCTCGTCGTGCCGGCTCCCGGCCGGCCGGCTTCCCCGACGTCCCCGGCGTCCCCGGCGTCCTGAAGGCCGCCGCCGGCCCGTGCGCACCCGACTCCTCCCGCTCCTCATCGTCCTCCTGGCCGGTGTGCTGCTGGCGCTCGGCATTCCGCTCGGCGTCATCACGGCCGGTGTGGAGCAGCAGAAGGTGGTCATCGACCGGATCGACGACGCCGCCCGGTTCGCCTCCCTCGCCCAGTTCGTCACCGCCCGCTCCGACGCGGCCGACCGGCACGGTGCGTCGCGCGAGGAGGACGAGCGGCGGGCCACCCTCGGCGCCGAACTGGCGCGCTACCACGACCTCTACGGCGTACGCGCCGGCGTCTTCTACCGCGACCGCACCCCCATGGCCGCCGCCCCACGGGACATGCCGGTGCCCCGCCACGGGGAGGGTGCCCGGGCCTTCAGCGAGGCGCTGGCCGGGCGCCGCAGCCGCGATCCGCGCCAGGTGTGGCCCTGGGACGAGGGCGGCCGGGTCCCGGTGGCCTCACCGGTCATCCGCGACGGCGATGTGGTCGCGGTCGTGGTCACCGACTCGCCCACCGGCCAGATGCGGTCGCGCATCCTGCGCGGCTGGGCGCTGATCGGGGCCGGGGAGTGCGCGGCCATGCTCGTCGCGGTGGCCGCCGCCTTCCGGCTCACCGGCTGGGTGCTGCGGCCGGTGCGGGTCCTGGACGCGGCCAGCCACGACATCGCCACCGGCCGGCTGAAGTCCCGGGTGGCGGCCACCGCGGGACCGCCCGAGCTGCGCCGGCTGGCCCGCTCGTTCAACGAGATGGCCGACCACGTCGAGGACGTCCTGGAGCAGCAGCGCGCCTTTGTCGCGGACGCCTCCCACCAGCTGCGCAACCCGCTGTCCGCGCTGCTGCTGCGGATCGAGCTGCTGGCCCTCGAACTCCCCGACGGCAACGCGGAGATCGCCTCGGTCCGTACCGAGGGCAAGCGGCTGGCCCGGGTCCTGGACGACCTGCTCGACCTGGCGCTGGCCGAGCACTCGGCCGCCGACCTCCAGCTCGTCGATGTCGCCGCGCTGGCCGCCGAACGCGTCGACTCCTGGCGCCCGTTGGCCGATGCCAAGGGCGTCCGGCTCACCTACGAGGGGCAGGGCGCGGTCACCGGCTGGGCCGACCCGGTGGCCCTCTCCAGCGCGCTGGACGCCGTCGTGGACAACGCCCTGAAGTTCACTCCGGAGGGCCGGCCGGTCGTCGTCGGTGCCGCGCCCGACGGTGAGCGGGTGCAGATCGCCGTCGCCGACCGCGGGCCGGGGCTCACCGACGACGAACTCGCCCGGATCGGCGACCGCTTCTGGCGCAGCAGCCGCCATCAGAACGTCTCCGGCTCCGGACTGGGACTGTCGATCACCCGTGCCCTGCTCGCCGCGGGCGGCGCCACCATCGCCTACGCCCCGCATCCGCCGCACGGCCTCAAGGTCACGGTGACCGTGCCGCGCACCGGTCCCTGACGGGCGCGGCCGGGGCGCGTGCCGCCGGCGTGGCGATGGCGGTGGCGGTGGCGCGACGGTGGCGGTGTGTGATGCGGATCACTGATCGGTCCGTGCTGTGCCTGTGTTAGCGTGAACAGCGTTGCAGTTGTGGTACCCATGATGAACGTTGTGCGCGCCCGGAGGCTGGAAGCCCCGGGCGTTCCTTGTTTCCGGTCCTGTTCAGGTGCTTCCGGAAATCCTTTCCGGTGCTCCCGGGCCTGGTTCCGGTATGGGGCGATCAATTCGGCGACAAGGGAGGCCGCACGGTGCGGTCTCCGGTTTGCCCCATGAAGGAGAAAGACATGGCTTCCGGCACCGTCAAGTGGTTCAACCCCGAGAAGGGCTTCGGCTTCATCGAGCAGGACGGCGGCGGCCCCGACGTCTTCGCCCACTACTCGAACATCGCCGCCCAGGGCTTCCGTGAGCTCTTCGAGGGCCAGAAGGTCACCTTCGACGTGACCCAGGGCCCCAAGGGCCCGCAGGCGGAGAACATCGTCGCCGCCTGACACGCTCAGTGTCCCGTGAACGGGGCCCGCGCCGGCCTCCGGTGCGGGCCCCGTTCCGTGCGGCCGCGGGACCCGGGGCCGCCTCACGGCTTCTGCGACAGGTAGTACCGCCGGGCGCCCTCGTGCAGCCTCAGCGGGTCGGTGAACACCGCCGTGCGCAGGTCCACCCGCTGTGCGGCGTGCACCTGCCGGCCGATCCGGTCCCGGCTGTTGATCACGGTACGGGTGATGCCCTCGGTCAGGGCGGCGTCCGAGCGGTCCGTCGTCACCAGCAGATTCGCCACCGCTATCGTCTTCACCGCCTGTCCGTCCTGGGCCTGCGGATAGGCGTCGGCAGGCATCACCGCCGCCCGGTAGTAGCGGGTGCGCTCGTCCTGCCGGTGCAGCCCCTCGATCAGGTCCCCGAGCTGGACCAACCGGACCGGGAACCGCTGCGCCAGCTGCTGCACCGCCGTCGTCGGCAGCCCGCCCGACCAGAAGAACGCGTCCAGCTCTCCCCGCTCCAGCAGCTCCGGCATCCGGTCGATGCCGATGCGTACGGGCTCGATGTCCCGGTCGATGCGGAGTCCGGCCGCCGCCAGCAGCCGCCGGGTGATCAGCTGGACGCCGGAGCCGTCGGCCCCGACCCCCACCCGCAGCCGCCGCAGATCCTTCGCCGAGCGCACCGGGGACCCCTTCGGCACCACGAGCTGCATGTAGTCGTCGTACAGCCGGGCGCAGGCGCGCAGCCGGTCCGCGCCGGGCCCGCCGCCGCCCCGGTACGTGGCGACCGCGTCCGCCGTGGCGATGGTGAACTGCGCCTGCCCGGCGGCCAGCTGCCGCAGATTGTCGATCGACCCCTCGCTGCCGGCCAGTCGCAGGTCCAGCTCCGGCATGTCGTGCGCCAGATCCCGCCGGAGCAGCTCCCCGTAGCGCGCGTACACGCCGGTCGGGACGCCCGTGGCCAGGGTCACCCGGCCGCCCGCGGACCGCTCGCCGCCCGTCGACAGCAGCAGCCACAGCGCCAGCCCGAGGGCGACCAGTGCCGCGACCGCGGCCCGGAGGGCCCGGCGTCCGGGGCGGGGGAGTGCGGTGAGCATGGGCGGGATCCTGCCAGGACATTGGCTTGATCGGGAGGGGTGGCCGGAATTCCGGGGGCGGACGGCGCCTCTGCGCGCGGCAGGGATGCTGTGCCTTTCTGCCCGAAGTCCTGTGAAACGGGTCACTGTTGGGGTCGCACTGCGTACACTCCGTGACCGTGCGGTGAGGACCACACGGGCGAACGGGCGAGGAGTGACGGACGCGGTGCGGATGACGCCACAGGCCGGGGACCGGGTCGCCGGCCGCTACCTCCTCCAGGAGCGCATCGGCCGAGGCGGAATGGGTGTCGTCTGGCGGGCCTGGGACGAGACGCTGAAACGGCGCGTCGCGGTCAAGTGCGCACGTCCGGACGACGAGCGGGCCGCGCGGCGGCTCAGGAGCGAGGCGCAGCACGCGGGACGGCTGCACCACCCGAACATCGTGGGCGTCTTCGACTTCGTCGACGAGGACACCGCGTGCTGGATCGTGATGGAGTACGTGCCCGCCCGCAGCCTCGCGCAGATCATGGCCGAGCGCGGGCCGCTCACGCCCGACGACGCCGGTCCGGTCGGCTGCCAGGTCGCCGCCGCGCTGGCGAAGTCGCACGCCGAGGGCGTGGTGCACGGTGATGTGACACCGGAGAACATCCTCGTCACCGACGAAGGCGTCGCCAGACTGACCGACTTCGGGATCTCGCGGGCCCTGTGGAGCGAGGCCGCCCAGACCACGACCGGCGCGGTGCGCGGCAAGCCCCGCTATCTGGCCCCCGAGGTGGCCCAGGGGCGGCCGGCGGGCGAGAAAGCCGACGTCTTCTCCCTGGGCGCGTCCCTGTTCGCGGCGGTCGAGGGCCGGTCGCCGTACGGGGAGGCCGAGCACCTCATGGCGTACGTGGCCCGGGCCGTCGAAGGGCACATCGAGCCCGCACACCGGGCCGGTCCGCTCTCCGGCCCGCTGGCCGCGCTGCTGGCGGTGGAGCCCCGGCGGCGCCCCGACGCCGCCGCGGCCCATGCGCTGCTGACCGGCGCGGCCCCGCCGTCCCCGGACGTCCGGGGACGGCTGCACGACGGCCGCACCCGGTCGCTGTCGCGCACTGCTGCGACTCTCCGGCTGATACGGCCGGTGCGGCCGGTAGGCCGTCGGCCCCTTGGGGACCGCCGCCGCTCCCTGGCGACCGGGGCGGGGGCGCTGGTGACGGCGGCGGCGATCACGGCCGCGCTCGCCGTGCTCCACCCGTGGGGCCCGGGCGGCAGCGGCGGGGACCGCGGCGGCGGAACGGGCGTGGCCGGCGCGGAACCCCCGGCCGGCACAGCGGCCGCGGGCAGGGCCGGTACCGTCGGCGAGGCCCGTACCGCGGACCCCTGCGCGCTGCTCGACGCCCCCTCGCTGAGCCGCTTCGGCGCCACCGAACGGGATCCGGCCTATGGCGAGTTCGACCGCTGTGACGTCCTGGTGCGGAGCGGTCGCGACGGGGAGGACATCGCTGATGTCGAGCTGAACTTCGACGGGGATCCGGCGCGGTTCGAGGGGGACGTACCCACCCGGCGGGCCGGCAACGTCACGGTCGGGGCCTTCCCGCGTGACGGGGACACCTGCGTACGGAGCATCGCGACCGCCGACCGCAAGCAGATCCTGCTCATCGGCGAGCGGCTGGCGTCCCCGGCCCCCGACCCGTGCGCACTGGCCGACGCCGCCACCGACCACGCCGTGGCCCTGCTGGACCGGGGCCCGGTGCCCCGGCGCACCGCACCGCCGGCGCCCGCCTCCCTGGCCCGCCTCCACGCCTGCACCCTGCTCAACGGCACCGCGCGCAAGAAGGTTCCCGGCGCCGGCGCGCTGCGCGCGAAACCCGGATTCGGGGGCTGGTACTGCGCATGGGAGGCCCCGGACGGCGAAGCCGGCGTCACACTTCAGTTCAGCCGGGACAACACACTGGAGGACGACGGGGAACCGGTGGTCGTCGCCGGGAAGCGGAGCTACGTGGCACCGAAGGACGCCGGCGACGGCACCTGCGCGGTGCGGACACCACACCGCTCCTACACGAACGCCCAAGGCGACGACACCGTCGAGCTCTTCATCCTGACCGTGCGCGGCCCGCGGCCGGTCAACCGGCTGTGCGACACCGCCAAGGCGCTCGCGGCCACGGCCGCACGGAACATCGCGAAGAACCTGCCGGGGAAGTGACGCCGTCGGCAGCCGATCCCCTACCGGATGACCTGGTCCGGCCCGGCCTCCAGGCGGATGATGGCTGCACGGCAGGCGTCGGTGAACTTCCGGAAGGCGTCGTTGTAGCTGGTGCGGCGCCCGGTCTGGGAGAAGGTCTTGAACATGCTCCTGCGCAGCTCCGTCGTGAGCTCCAGCTGGCCGCCCTTGCCGAGCATGGTGCGGTTGCAGGGATTGCGGACGTGGTCGCCGTTGAGGTCGGGCTTGGTCGCGCCGTCAACGGTCTGGAACCCGGCGGCGCGCAGTTCCTCGGTGAGGTACCGCTGGAAGGCGGTGTTGCGTCCGCCGATCACGACCGCTTCGGGCCGCTTGGCCGGGGCTCCGGCCTGCTCGGCGGTGCAGCCGTGCAGGCTGAGGACGTTGAGGCTGCTCGCGGCCATGGAGAGGGCGACATGGTCATCGCAGTTCTTCGCGGTGACATGCAGTTCGCGGTTGGACGGGACGCCCGGATTCGACTGCGACGGCTTCCGCAGTCCTTCGAACATCCAGTAGTCGTAGACGGGTCCGCCGGCCGGCCGGGCCGTGAGGTCACGGGGGTCGTATCCGGCGATTCCCAGGCAGAGTTCGGACGTCCCGGGTTCGATACCGCCGCCGTGCATCGCCATGATCATCGTGCGTATGTAGGGGGAGGAGAGGGCCATGTCGTCGTCGGCCATCTCGTGCCGCCGGTAGCGGCGGGTGTACTCGGTCCCTTCGCCGTTCGGCAGCTTGGTGTACAGGTCCGTGTGGGAGTGGTACTTGTCCCCGATCCCGGACGCGTGGGCCTCGCCGGCACCCCATGTCGAGGTCAGCAACGGGGCGGCCGTCGCGGCAGCGAAAGCGGACAGAACGGTGCGTCGGGTGGTGTGTGACGTGGCCAATGGTGGTCTCTCGACGGGCAGCCTCGGCGGTCGGCCGCCGGCTGCGGGGACTTCGGGGGAGCGCGGCCGGCGACGGCGGCTCTCCGCGTCGTACGGGGCTACTCGGCGTCGTACGGCGCTACTTGCCGGCGGACATCCGCATCGATGACTCACGTTCACTTGATTGAGGGCCCGAAAGGGGCAAAGTCGCCCCTTCGTTAGGACTATCACTTTGCGCTGCTTCACCTCAAACCATGTCTGATGTGGTGTTGAGGAGATATCGGCCACGGGGCCGACGTGCGTTCCCCCTCCGGATCCGGGATCCCGTCGGCGCCCCGGCTCCGACCCGGGGCCGGGGGTCGATCTTGATGCTCCGGGCCGGTCGGCCCGGCGCGGTATCGGCGTCGAGAGGTACGCCGGGCACCGCCTACCCTTGTCGTATGACCAGCAGCGACCGGAGCCAGGCAGCAGTGGACGTTCAGCAGAGCAAGACGTACGAGATCCGCACCTACGGGTGCCAGATGAACGTCCATGACTCCGAGCGGCTGTCCGGGCTGCTGGAGGAGGCCGGATACGTCCCCGCGCCCAAGGGCGGCGAGGGCGCCGATGTCGTGGTGTTCAACACCTGCGCGGTGCGGGAGAACGCCGACAACCGTCTCTACGGCAACCTCGGGCAGCTCGCCCCGAAGAAGGCCGCGCGCCCCGGGATGCAGATCGCGGTGGGCGGCTGCCTCGCCCAGAAGGACCGGGACACCATCGTCAAGAAGGCGCCGTGGGTCGATGTGGTCTTCGGCACGCACAACATCGGCAAACTGCCGGTCCTGCTGGAGCGCGCCCGTGTCCAGGAGGAGGCACAGGTCGAGATCGCCGAGTCCCTGGAGGCGTTCCCGTCCACGCTGCCGACCCGGCGCGAGAGCGCCTACGCGGCCTGGGTGTCGATCTCGGTCGGCTGTAACAACACCTGCACGTTCTGTATCGTCCCGGCGCTGCGCGGCAAGGAGAAGGACCGCCGGCCGGGCGACATCCTCGCCGAGGCCGAGGCGCTGGTCGCCGAGGGCGTCAGCGAGATCACCCTGCTCGGGCAGAACGTCAACGCCTACGGTTCCGACATCGGGGACCGTGAGGCCTTCAGCAAGCTGCTGCGGGCCTGCGGGAAGATCGAGGGCCTGGAGCGGGTCCGCTTCACCTCCCCGCACCCCCGCGACTTCACCGACGATGTGATCGCCGCCATGGCCGGGACGCCGAACGTGATGCCGCAGCTGCACATGCCGCTGCAGTCCGGCTCCGACCGTGTCCTCAAGGCGATGCGCCGCTCGTACCGCCAGGAGCGCTTCCTGGGCATCATCGAGAAGGTGCGTGCCGCGATGCCGGACGCCGCCATCTCGACGGACATCATCGTGGGCTTCCCCGGCGAGACCGAGGAGGACTTCGAGCAGACCATGCACGTGGTGCGGGAGGCGCGCTTCGCACAGGCCTTCACGTTCCAGTACTCCAAGCGCCCCGGCACCCCGGCGGCCGACATGGACGGCCAGATCCCCAAGGCCGTCGTCCAGGAGCGCTACGAGCGCCTGGTCGCGCTCCAGGAGGAGATCTCCTGGGAGGAGAACAAGAAGCAGGTCGGCCGCACGCTGGAGGTCCTGGTCGCCGAGGGCGAAGGGCGCAAGGACGACGCGACGCGCCGGCTGTCCGGGCGTGCGCCCGACAACCGGCTGGTGCACTTCACCAAGCCGGAGGAGCCGGTGCGGCCGGGCGATGTGGTGACCGTCGAGGTCACGTACGCCGCTCCGCACCACCTCCTGGCCGAGGGGCCGGCCAAGGCGGTCCGCCGTACCCGGGCCGGCGACGCCTGGGAGAAGCGCAACGCCGCGGCGGCGGAGAAGCCCAAGGGTGTGCTGCTGGGCCTGCCGACGATCGGTGCTCCGGCGCCCGCCCCGGCCCCGGCCGCCGGCTGCGGCTGCGACTGACCCGGAGAGACCGGCCCCACGGCCGGCGGATCCGGCCACCGGGAGCCGACGCCCCGGGCAGCGGCCCGTGCCGGGCGGCCGTCCCCGGGGCGTTACGCTGCATGGCATGCTCGTAGCCGCCGCCCTCTGCCCCTGCCCGCCGCTGCTCGTCCCGGAGGTGGCCGCCGGCGCCGCCCCCGAGCTGGACGCGCTGCGCGCCGCGTGTCTGGACGCGGTCGGGGTGCTCGCCGCCTCCCGCCCCGACCGGCTGGTCGTCCTCGGCCCCGCCGACGAGGCCGGCCGTGGGGCGTACCCGCAGGGCGCGGCCGGTTCCTTCCGGGGCTTCGGGGTGGATTTCGAGGTGACGCTGGGCGCGGGGGAGGACATGCCCGGGGAAGGGCCCGGGGACGGGCCCGAGCGGGAACTCCCGCCGTCGCTGGCCGTCGGCGGCTGGCTGCTGTCCCGCGCGGACTGGGACGACTCCCCGGTGGAAGGGCTGGGCGTCGCCGAGCAGATGCCCGCAGAGCGGTGCCTGCCGGCCGGCCGGGAGATCGCGGCGTCGGCGCCGAGGGTGGCGCTGCTGGTGATGGGCGACGGCAGCGCCTGCCGGACGGTCAAGGCGCCCGGCTACTTCGACGAGCGGGCCGAGGGGTTCGACGCCGCCGCGGCCCGTGCGCTGGGAGCCGCCGACATTCCCGCGCTGACCACGCTCGACGAGCGGCTGGCAGCCGACCTCCAGGCGTCGGGACGGGCCTGCTGGCAGGTCCTCGCGGGGGCGGCCGAGGGGGCCGGGCTGAGCGGCCGGCTGCTGTGCGACGAGGCTCCGTACGGCGTGGGCTACTTCGTGGCCACCTGGTCGTAGCGCGCGTCATCCTTGGACAGCCGTCCGAACTCCGGGCCGTCGTCCCGCGCGTCACCCGCATCCGCTGTCCGCATCCGCCGTCCGCATCTGCCTTTCGCACCCGCATCCGCATCCGCGGACATGACAGCGGCCGCGGGGGCGCCTCCCCGCGGCCGCTGGGCCACGCCTGCTCCGGGCGCGCTCCGGGCGCGCGCACGACCGGCGCGTGGACTACTTCCGCGCGCCCTCGCCGGACTCGCTGTCCGTGGCGGCCGGTGCCGACTGCTGGCGGGGGATACCGGCGCTCTCGGCGGCCTTCTCCGTACGCGCCTCGCCGTCGGCGGCAGGCTGGCGGACCGGGGCCTTCCGGTCCGCGTCACCGGCCGCCGCCGAAGCCGCGGTTTCCCCCGCTTCCCCCGCCTCCGCCGCGGCCTTGGGGGACGCGTCGTCCTCGGCGGACTCACCGTCGCCGGTGGCCGCCTCCGCGCCTCCGGCCTGCCCGTCTCCCCGGTCCTCAGCGGCCTGCCCGGCCCCCTCGGCCCGGTCGCTCTGCTCGGCGGCAGCCCCCTCGGCCACCGCGCCCCCCTCGGCCCCCTCCGCTTCCGTGGCGCCCTCGGCGTCCGCCGGAGCGGCCGGCTCCGCCGGTTCCTCCGCCTCGGCCGTCACCGTCGCAACGGCACCCGCCTCCGTCGACGCTTCGGACTTGCGGCGACGAAACCGCGAAAACACGCCCATAACTGCTCCTACGCTCTCCATATGACGGAAACCCCGGGCCGCCCGGAGCGGACCGTTACGCCGCCCACGGGCGCCGGTGCTGCACCGGATCTGTCGGGACCTCGCAACAGGCAACGACGTCACCGGTAGCCCGTCACGTCGCTCGTTCGAGATGAGGCCATGAGGTTTGCGAGACTGACGGGGTGAACACCGCCGTTCCCGCTCCGCGGGTCATCGCCGTCGTCGGCCCCACCGCGGCCGGAAAGTCCGATCTCGGGGTCGCGCTCGCCCAGCACCTGGGCGGCGAGGTCATCAACGCCGACTCCATGCAGCTCTACCGCGGTATGGACATCGGCACCGCCAAGCTCACCCTCGACGAGCGGCACGGCGTCCCGCACCACCTCCTGGACATCTGGGATGTCACCCGCGCCGCCAACGTCGCCGAGTACCAGCGGCTGGCGCGCGCCGAGATCGACCGGCTGCTCGCCGAGGGGCGTACCCCGGTCCTCGTCGGCGGTTCCGGCCTCTACGTACGGGGCGCGATCGACGCCCTCGACTTCCCCGGCACCGATCCCGAGGTGCGCGCCCGTCTGGAGGCCGAGCTGGCCGAACTGGGCAGTGGCGCCCTGCACGCCAGGCTGTCCGCCGTCGACCCCGAGGCCGGCCGCGCGATCCTGGCCGGCAACGGGCGCCGCATCGTGCGGGCCCTGGAGGTCATCGAGATCACCGGTCGCCCCTTCACCGCCAACCTCCCCCGCCATGAAGCGGTCTACGACACGGTCCAGATCGGCGTCGACGTCGCGCGTCCCGAGCTCGACGAGCGGATCGCGCGGCGGGTCGACCGGATGTGGGAGGCCGGCCTGGTCGACGAGGTGCGCCGCCTGGAGGCCCAGGGCCTGCGCGAGGGCCGTACGGCGTCCCGGGCGCTCGGCTACCAGCAGGTGCTCGCCCAACTGGCGGGGGAGTGCACCGAGCAGGAGGCGCGCAATGAGACGGTGCGCGCCACGAAGCGCTTCGCGCGCCGTCAGGACTCGTGGTTCCGCCGGGACCCCCGGGTCCACTGGCTGAGCGGTGCGGCCGAGCACCGGGCGGAACTTCCCGGGCAGGCACTGGCGTTGCTCGAACGACCGGTCACAGCCTGATCACGTCATGGCATCGGGACGCCCCGGCCGTCATCCGGGCCGCTGAGGGCGTGTCATCATCGACCTTCGATCGAGGCGTGCAATCTGCAGTGGGGAGGGCGCGTGGCAATGGAGGCCGGCCCTCGCAACAGAGCGCAGCAACCGGACAACGGCGCTGATACGGCACCGCTGGCCGAGGACGGCCCGGACGCCCAGGACGTACCCGACGTGCCGGACGAGCTGTCCGGCATCGGCACGCTCACCGCTCCGGACGCCCTGGACGGTTCCGACGGCCCGGACACCGATGCCGACGGCCCCGGCGACGGCAGCGGGTGCGGCGAGTCCTTCCGCGAGTTGCGCCCGCCGCGCCGGCTGCGGCTGTGGCAGCTCGCGCCGATCGTCGGACTCGCCGCCGTCGGTTCGCTGATGTTCGCCTTCCCCCTGGCCTTCCAGTTCGGCGGCGACGGCCGCGCGGTGATCGCGATGCTCGGCCTCCTGCTGTGCTGCTGCGCCGCGGGCTGGGGCATGATGGCCGCCCGTCGCGTCGGCCACACCTGGCCCGGCCTGCCGGCCCATGGCTCCGGCCGCCGCGCCGGCTGGCGGGTGATCCTGCTGTACGCCCTGGTGGTGGCCGTCCCCGCCTCCCTGGCCATCTGGCGCGTGGCCCGGCTGCGCTGAGGCGCCCGGTGTGCGCGCCTCCGCGCGGCTCCCCGTGCGGGCCGTGCCTTCCCGGGGTGCCGTGCCTCCGCCCCCGTACAGCCGTATCCCCGCCATCCCCGTACGATGCAAGCGTGACCAGCACCGCGCGCCCCGACCGCATCGCCTTCCTCAAGGCCCACGGCACCGAGAACGACTTCGTGATCGTTCCGGACCCGGACGGCCGTCTCGACCTGCCCGCGGCCGCCGTCGCCAGGATCTGCGACCGGCGGGCCGGCCTCGGCGGCGACGGGCTGCTGCACGTCGTACGGTCCGCCGCGCACCCGGAGGCGCGTTCCCAGGCCGATGAGGCCGAGTGGTTCATGGATTACCGCAACGGCGACGGCTCCGTCGCCGAGATGTGCGGCAACGGCGTCCGGGTCTTCGCGCGCTACCTGCTGCACGCGGGCCTGGTCGAGGCCGGCGATCTGGCCATCGCCACCCGCTCCGGCGTACGCCGGGTGCACCTCGCCAAGACCGGCGACGTCACGGTCTCGATGGGGCGCGCCGAGCTTCCCGACGAGGGCGTCGTCGTCACCCTCGGGGGCCGCAGCTGGCCGGCCCGTAACGTGAACATGGGCAATCCGCACGCCGTCGCGTTCGTCGAGGATCTGGCGCACGCCGGTGAGCTGCGCTCGGTACCGCCCTTCAGCCCGGCCGCGGTCTATCCCGACGGGGTCAACATCGAGTTCGTCGTCGACCGTGGTCCGCGGCATGTCGCGATGCGGGTCCATGAGCGCGGCGCGGGCGAGACCCGCTCCTGCGGCACCGGCGCCTGCGCGGTCGCCGTGGCCGCCGCGCGCCGGGACGGTGTGGACCCGGCGGAGACCGGCACTCCCGTGACGTACACGGTCGATGTGCTCGGCGGCCGCCTCTCGATCACCGAGCTGCCCGACGGCACGGTCGAGATGACCGGGCCGGCCGAGATCGTCGCCGAGGGCACCTTCGACCCCGCCTGGCTGGCCGCCGCGCTCGCCTGAGGAGGGGCGGGACGCGCGGGACGGACTCCCCGGGGCGCCGAGGCGAGCGGAACCGCGCCCGACGGGACGCGGAACGCACGCCTGACGGGGCCGGGGATTCCGGTTGTGCCACCCGCGGGGGAAACGGTTCCGGCCAAAAGGTTCGCTCGAACGGGTGGTCCGTATCACTCTGAGCGAGAGGCGTACAGCGCAGCGTGATGGGCTCGATAGCATCAAGCACCGGCCCGGGCGTCCGACACCGCCGCGTCCCGCCGCCGGTCGACGCTGCCGGAGGTGCCCATGAGCGCAGAGGCCACTAACCCTGGTAACCCTGGAGCAGCGGGCCGTAGGCGCGGCCGCCGCCGACTGGAACTCAGAGGGCTGCGCCGCATCGGCCGGGCCGCCCTCCTCGGCACGGCCCCGCGCGACGGCCTCCCGCACGCGCTCGAACATGTCGCCAAGGTGCATCGCGGACATCACCCCGATGCCGACCTGGGCACCCTCGCCAAGGCCTACCGGCTCGCCGAGTCCTCCCACCGCGGCCAACTGCGCAAGAGCGGCGAACCGTACATCACGCACCCTCTGGCGGTGACCCTGATCCTCGCCCAACTGGGTGCGGAGACCACGACCTTGACCGCCTCGCTGCTCCACGACACCGTCGAGGACACCGAAGTGACCCTCCATCAGGTGAGGGAGCGGTTCGGCGCCGAGGTGTGCTATCTGGTCGACGGGGTCACCAAGCTCGAGAAGGTCGACTACGGCGCCGCCGCCGAGCCGGAGACCTTCCGCAAGATGCTGGTGGCGACCGGCAACGACGTCCGGGTGATGTCGATCAAGCTCGCGGACCGGCTGCACAATATGCGTACCCTCGGTGTGATGCGGCCCGAGAAGCAGGCCCGGATCGCCAAGGTGACCCGCGATGTGCTCATCCCGCTCGCCGAACGCCTCGGTGTCCAGGCGCTCAAGGCCGAGCTGGAGGACCTGGTCTTCGCGGTCCTGCACCCCGAGGAGTACGCCACCACCCGCTCCCTGGTCCTGGAGTACGCCACCCGGACCGATCCGCTCGCCGCCCTCGCCGGGCGGATGCGTACGGTTCTGGACGAAGCCGGGATCGGCGCCGAAGTCCTCGTCCGGCCCCGGCACCTGGTCTCCGTGCACCGCGTGCGGCTGGCCCGCCGCGAGCTGACCGGCGCGGATCTGGGGCGGCTGCTGGTGCTGGTGTCCGAGGACGCCGACTGCTACGGCGTCCTCGGAGAGCTGCACACCTGCTTCACCCCGGTCGTCTCGGAGTTCAAGGACTTCATCGCGTCGCCCAAGTACAACCTCTACCAGTCGCTGCACACCGCCATCGCCGGCCCGTCCGGGGAGATCGCCGAGACCCTGATCCGTACGCACCAGATGCACCGGGTCGCCGAGGCGGGGGTGATCGCGCTGGGCAACCCGTACGCCCCCACGGACGGTGCGGACGCCCCCGAGGGGGAGCGGGCCGACCCGACCCGCCCCGGGTGGCTCTCCCGGCTGCTGGAGTGGCAGCGCACCACCCCCGATCCGGACACGTTCTGGACCTCGCTGCGCGACGACCTCGCCCAGGACCGGGAGATCACCGTCTTCTGCGCCGGCGCGGCGTCGAGCGGTCCGGGCGCCTCGGGCGGTCCGGCCGGTCCGGGTGGTTCCGAGGGTGCGGCCGGGGCTCCGGGGGGCGCCATCGACCTGCCGGCCGGGGCGAGTTGTGTGGACGCGGCGTACGAGCGGTACGGCGAGGCGGCGCACTGCTGCATCGGGGCGCGGGTGAACGGGCGGCTCGCCACCCTCGCCACCGTCCTGCAGGACGGTGACAGCCTCCAGCTGCTGATGGCCCCGGACTCCGCGGCCGGCCCCTCGCCCGAATGGCTCGGCCACGCCCGTACCCCCGCCGCCCGGCTCGCCATCGCCCGGTGGCTGGCCGGCCCGCGCGAGCCCGGTGGCCGCCCGGCCGCCGGCGAGATGCCCGCCGCGGCGCCCCCGGCCGGGCGGCCCACCGTGCCCCCGGACCGCTCCGGCCCGGGGCCCGTCACCCCGGGCTCGGTCCTGGCGGTGGCCGATCTGCCCGGCGCCACGGTCCGGCTGGCCGGCTGCTGTACACCGGTGCCGCCCGATGCCGTCACCGGTTTCGCCGTACGGGGCGGCGCGGTCACCGTGCACCGCGCCCTGTGCCCGGTCGTGGCCCGTATGGCGGCCACCGGGCGGCAGCCCGTCGGTGTGCGCTGGCGCGGCGCCGGGCAGGGCGGCCACGGCTGCCGGGTCACGCTCCTCGCCGAGGCTTTCAGCCGGCCGCACCTCCTGGCCGACCTCACCGAGGCGATCGCCTCCCAGGGGGCGGCGGTGGTCTCGGCCGCCGTCGAACCCCCGCACGAACAGCGCGTGCGCCATACGTACACGCTCCACCTGCCGAACGCCGCCGCGCTGCCGTCCCTGATGCGCGCCATGCGCCAAGTGCCGGGCGTCTTCGATGTGTTGCGGGCCGGCCGGGCCCGCCAGGCCGCCATGACGGGCCCCTGAACACCTGAACATGACGAGCCCCTGAACGTCTGAATCTGTCCATGGGTGACGGTGTGTCAAACGCGCGGTGGGCGCCGGGCCCCGGGACGGACGCATACGGAGCCGCCCGTTCGGGTGCCGTTTGGCGCCTCGCCCGCGCTGAGGGTGGCCGCGTTGGTAGCCCTAGTGCATGGCACTTCCTTCGCGCCGTTCGTCCCGCGACCCTCGCCCCGTTCCCGCTCGTGCCCTTCAGATCGTCCCGAGCGGCCGGCTGCGGTGGCCCGGCCGCCGGGCCGCCGCCCTCGGTCTGGCCGCCGTCGCCACCCTCGGCATGGCCGAGCCCCAGCCCCTGGGGCCGCAGGGCCTCGGCGACCGGCTCTTCCCCACGCTGGGAAACATCGGCTACGACGTCACGGCCTACGACGTCTCCCTCGACTACTCCGGCCACAACGACCGGCCGCTGAACGTCACCACCGAGATCACCGCCCGCGCCACCACGGAGCTCGACCACCTCAACCTCGACTTCGCCGGCGGCACCGTACGCTCCGTGACGATCGGCGGGCAGCCCGCCGGGCACCAGCAGCACGGCGAGGACCTGGTGCTCACCCCGGCCTCCCACATCTCCCGGGGGAAGGAGCTGAAGATCTCCATCCGGCACACCAGCGATCCCCGGCGCACGGGTAACGGCGGCTGGATCCGTACCTCCGACGGGCTGGTGATGGCCAACCAGGCGGACGCCGCACACCGCGTCTTCCCCTGCAACGACCACCCTTCCGACAAGGCGCTCTTCACCTTCCACGTCACCACCCCCGGCGGGCTGACCGCGGTCGCCAACGGGCTGCCGGTGAGCGCCCCCGGCCGCGCCGCGACCCGCACCTGGACGTACCGCACCGCCCACCCCATGGCCACCGAGCTGGCCCAGATCTCCATCGGGAAGTCCGCCCTGGTGCGGCGGCAGGGGCCGCACGGGCTGCCGATCCGGGACGTCGTACCGGCCGCGGACCGCGCCGTCCTGGAGAAGTGGCTGGCCAAGACCCCCGACCAGCTGGCCTGGATGGAGCGCAGGCTCGGCCGCTACCCCTTCGAGACGTACGGCGTACTGATCGCCGACGCCCAGACCGGCTTCGAGCTGGAGACCCAGACCCTCTCGCTCTTCGAGAAGGGCCTGTTCACCACCATGCGGCTGCCCGACTGGTACGTGGAGTCGGTGATGCTGCACGAGCTGTCCCACCAGTGGTTCGGCGACAGCGTCAGCCCGCGCCGCTGGTCCGACGTCTGGCTCAACGAGGCCCACGCGACCTGGTACGAGGCCCTCTACGCCCAGGAGCGGAGCGGCGGCAAGGCCTCTCTGGAGACGCGTATGCGGCTCGCGTACCAGCAGTCCGACGGCTGGCGCTCCGAGGGCGGGCCGCCCGCGCAGCCCAAGGCCCCCAGCCCCGGTGAGAAGATCAGCATCTTCCGCCCGATCGTCTACGACGGCTCCGCGCTGGTGCTCTACGCCCTGCGGCAGAAGGTCGGCACGGCCGCCTTCGAGCGCCTCGAACGCGAGTGGGTGGCCCGCCACCGCGACGGGGTGGCCGACTCCGCCGACTTCATCGCGCTGGCCTCCAAGGTCGCCGGGCAGGACCTGTCGGGCTTCTTCCGGGAGTGGCTCTACGGGGCCCGGACGCCCGCGATGCCGGGGCATCCGGACTGGCGGTCCACCGCGGCGCCCGGCAATGCTGGCAATGCCGGGAAATCCGCGAAGTCCGGAATCTCCGGACTGGCCGGGCACCCCGGAATCCCCGCGCACGCCGCGCACCACGTGCCTCACGTGCGTCATGGACGCCCCGGAATTCCCGTGCAGCAGGCACACCCCGGACACCCCGCCCGCCCCGGACACCCCGCACAGGCCGGGAAATCCGCGTGACTGCCTGTCCGGGGCCGTGCGACCATCATCGTGTCGACGGCGACCGGTTCCGGGAATCTCCGGGGCGGCTCGTACGTTGACACCATCGACAGTCCCGGTGGGGCCACCCGGTCCCGGTGAGGGCTTCCCAACGACGCAAAGGATCAAATGACCTCCTCTTCATCCCTTCCGCAGGACCGGCAGCGCCTCCCCGAGAGCCTTCGGGCCCACGCCCTGATGGAAGAGGACGTCGCCTGGAGCCACGAGATCGACGGGGAGCGTGACGGCGACCAGTACGACCGCTCGGAACGCGCCGCGCTGCGCCGGGTGGGCGGTCTCTCCACCGAGCTGGAGGACGTCACCGAGGTCGAGTACCGGCAGCTCCGTCTGGAGCGGGTGGTGCTCGTCGGTGTCTGGACCTCCGGCACGGTCCAGGACGCGGAGAACTCCCTCGCCGAGCTCGCCGCGCTGGCCGAGACGGCCGGCGCCATGGTGCTCGACGGCGTCATCCAGCGCCGCGACAAGCCGGATCCGGCGACGTACATCGGCTCCGGCAAGGCCGTCGAGCTCCGCGACATCGTCCTCGAATCCGGGGCGGACACCGTGGTGTGCGACGGTGAGCTCTCCCCGGGCCAGCTGATCCACCTGGAGGACGTCGTCAAGGTCAAGGTGGTCGACCGGACCGCCCTGATCCTCGACATCTTCGCCCAGCACGCCAAGTCCCGGGAGGGCAAGGCGCAGGTCTCGCTGGCACAGATGCAGTACATGCTCCCCAGGCTCCGTGGCTGGGGCCAGTCGCTGTCCCGGCAGATGGGTGGCGGCGGCTCCGGTACGGCGGGCGGCGGTATGGCCACCCGTGGTCCCGGTGAGACCAAGATCGAGACGGACCGGCGGCGGATCCGCGAGAAGATGGCGAAGATGCGCCGGGAGATCGCGGAGATGAAGACCGGCCGGGACATCAAGCGCCAGGAACGGCGGCGCAACAAGGTCCCCTCGGTCGCCATCGCCGGCTACACCAACGCCGGCAAGTCCTCGCTGCTCAACCGCCTCACCGGTGCCGGTGTGCTGGTGGAGAACGCCCTGTTCGCCACCCTGGACCCGACCGTCCGGCGGGCCGAGACGCCCAGCGGGCGGCTCTACACCCTCGCCGACACCGTCGGCTTCGTCCGGCATCTGCCGCACCACCTCGTCGAGGCGTTCCGCTCCACGATGGAGGAGGTCGGCGACTCCGATCTCATCCTCCATGTGGTCGACGGCTCGCATCCGGTGCCGGAGGAGCAGCTGGCCGCCGTACGTGAGGTGATCCGCGAGGTGGGCGCGGTGGACGTGCCCGAGATCGTGGTCGTCAACAAGGCCGACGCGGCCGATCCGCTGGTGCTGCAGCGGCTGCTGCGCAAGGAGAAGCACGCCATCGTGGTCTCGGCCCGTACGGGCCAGGGCATGGCGGAGCTGCGGGAGCTGCTCGACGAGGAGCTGCCCCGGCCGCGGGTCGAGGTCGAGGTCCTGGTGCCCTACACCCAGGGCGCCCTGGTCTCCCGGGCGCACGCCGAGGGCGAGGTCATCTCCGAGGAGCACACCGCGGACGGCACGCTCCTCAGGGCGCGGGTGCACGAGGAACTGGCCGCCGAACTCCAGGCCTTCGCTCCGGCGGCATAGCGGCAGAGGGTCCGCACGCGCGGCGTACGGCGGCTGGACGGACACCGCGTCAGGACGAACGGCGCATACGGCGAAGGCCCGCCCCCGGGAGACCGGAGGCGGGCCTTCATCTGCGTCTGGCTACTGCTTCGCCGCCCACTTCTTGCTCATGGCGTCGAACATGGTCTTGGCCTCGGCACCCAGGTGCGGGCCGGCCGACCAGCGGGCCGGACGCGGACCCATCGACATGTTGGAGACCAGTACCGGCTTGCCGTCGGAGCCCTTGATGAACCAGGGGCCACCGGAGGAGCCACCGGTCATGGTGCAGCCGATCCGGTACATGGTCGGCTGGTTGGCCTCCCGCGTCAGCCGGGTCGGCTTGTCGGTGCACTGCTGCTGGGTCGCACCGTCGAACGGCGGCTCGGCCGGGTAGCCCTGCGCGGTCAGGCTCGGGATCTTGGCCATCGCCGGGGCGTTGAAGTCGACCTCGTACGCGCCGCCGGCCATCTCCTCCAGCGACTTGCCGCTGGTGCCCTCCTCCGGCTTCACATGCATCAGCGCGTAGTCGTACGCGGCCATCGGCACGCCCGGCACGGCGCCGCCGTCCTTGATCCACTCCTTGGTGGTCGCCATGTCGTCCGCCCACCACTTGCCCGCCGGGACGCGGTCCTCGAAGGGCGTGGTCTTCATCTGGGAGGCGGGCGCGCCGTTCTTGTTGAAGTTCGGCACGAACATCATGTTGCGGTACCAGCCGCCGTCCTTGCCCGCGTGCACACAGTGCGCGGCGGTCCACACGAGGTTGGACTTACCGGGGTGCGCCGGGTCCTTGATGACGGTGGCGGAGCAGCGGGAGTCGCCCTTCGGGGTGCTGAACAGCAGCAGACCGACACCGGGGGCGGTGGAGGTGTAGGGGGTCTTGACGGCCTGGGCCGGAACGGCGGCCGGCTCAGGATCGGTCTTGCCCTGGTCCTGCGAGATGTCCTCTTGCTTACTCGGGTCCTTGGGCGGCTTGACCTTGTCGATCTTGTCCGGGTTCCAGAAGTCCTTGATGATCGGGTTGATGAACTCTCCGGCTTCCCGGAGCCACCGGTCCTTGTCCCAGTTCTTCCAGTCCCCGTTCTTCCACTTGTCCAGGTCGATGTTGTGCTCCTTGAGCTTGTCCTGGATCTCCTTGGGGATCTTGATTTCACCCCCACCCGAGGTGTCGGCCGCGGACTGACTGGGCTTGGCGTCCGCGCCGCCCTCCGGGCCGCAGGCGGTGGCGGTGAGCGCCACGACGGCGGAGAGCGCGGCGGCGGTCAGAACTGACCGTCGTATCGATCGCATCGGGTGGGTCCCCCTGTGAATCGGACTGAGCCGGTACGGCTTGAGCAGATCGCACCGCTGCGGAACTTGTCATGAACGGCAAGATCCCGGTGCGACCCCCCACTATGCCGGTGACGATGGGGACGGCGGTACTCGGGTCCCCGGTTCCCGGCCGTCAAGGATCTTGCGCGCAGCCGTGATCCCGCGTCGGCATCGTCGTTGGTACATACGGGGGACGGCCGGGCCGCCCCGCGTGGTATTCCGCAGCTCACCAAGCAGGAGGTCACAACTGCCGTGGCGTTGACCGACACCGTGCCGGCGGCCGCCCCGCCGGCCCACGAGGGGATTCTGCGCCGCCAGTCCCTCCGTGAGTCCGCTGCCCGTACGTACGCGCGCTCGCTGCCCATCGTCCCGGTGCGCGCCCGCGGGCTGACCATCGAGGGAGCCGACGGCCGGCGCTACCTCGACTGCCTCTCCGGGGCCGGGACGCTGGCGCTCGGCCACAACCACCCGGTGGTGCTGGAAGCGATCCGCGCGGTGCTCGACTCCGGCGCACCGCTGCACATCCTCGACCTGGCCACACCCGTCAAGGACGCCTTCACCACCGAGCTCTTCACCACCCTGCCACCGGAATTGGCAGAAAACGCGCGCATCCAGTTCTGCGGCCCGGCCGGTACGGACGCCGTCGAGGCCGCCTTCACCCTCGTCCGCACCGCGACCGGCAGGGACGGGCTGATGGCCTTCTCCGGCGCCTACCACGGCATGACCGCGGAGGCGCTCGCCGCGTCCGGGGGAGCGCGGCACACCAGCGTGGCCCGGCTGCCCTATCCGTACGACTACCGCTGCCCCTTCGGCACCGGCGGGGAGCGCGGCGCCGAACTCGCCGCGCGCTGGACGCGGAACGTGCTCGACGACGAGAAGAGCGGGGTGCCCCGGCCGGCCGGGATGATCCTGGAACCCGTCCAGGGGGAGGGCGGGGTGATCCCCGCACCGGACAGCTGGCTGCGGCGGATGCGGGAGCTCACCGCCGAGCGGCAGATCCCGCTGATCGCCGACGAGGTACAGACCGGGGTCGGCCGCACCGGCGCCTTCTGGGCGATCGAACACAGCGGGATCGTGCCCGATGTGCTCGTCCTGTCGAAGGCGATCGGCGGCAGCCTGCCGCTCGCGGTCATCGTCTACCGCGCGGAACTCGACGCCTGGCAGCCCGGCGCGCACGCCGGCACCTTCCGCGGCAACCAGCTCGCCATGGCCGCCGGAGCCGCCACCCTCGCCTACGTCCGCGCCAACGGCCTCGACCGGCGCGCCGGTGAGCTGGGCGCCCGGATGCTCGCCCGGCTCCGCACCCTCGCCGCCGCCCACGACTGCATCGGCGACGTCCGCGGCCGGGGCCTGATGCTCGGCGTGGAGATCGTCGACCGGGAGGCCGAAGCCGACGCCACCGGCGCCCGCCCCGCCGACCCGCAGCTCGCCGCCGCGGTCCAGCAGGCCTGCCTGGACCGCGGCCTGATCGTCGAACTGGGCGGCCGGCACTCCGCCGTCGTCCGGCTGCTGCCACCCCTGACCATCACCGACGAACAGGCGGACGCGGTCCTCGACCGCCTCGCCGACGCCCTCTCGGCGGCGGTCCGCACCACCCCCGGATCGACGGGACCGTCCCCCACCACACTGCGAGGCACCTCCGCATGAACGAACGTCCCCGCCCCGACGAGGCCCGGTCCGGCGAGGCCGCCGACCGGCACCAGAGCGCCGGCACCCTGGAGTCCGTACCGCGCCAGCAGCGGCGCACCCCCGACGACGGCGGCCACCGGCAGACCCGGGAGGCTCCCGCGCGGACCGCCCTGTACGGCACCGCCGCCCAGGACCGCGCCCGGCCCGGCGCCGACGACCCGCTCGACCACCCCGACCCGGCCGTCGCCGCCGACGCCGCCGGTATCGAGCATCTGCTGCGCTGCTGGCTGCGGGAGAACGGCACACCGCGCCCGCCCGGCAACCGGCTGCGCATTCCGCTGAGGGCCACCGCGAGCGCCCTGCACATCCCCGTGCGCTACTGGTCGCCCACCGGCTGGCACCGCCTGGACGCCCCCACCCTCGAAGGCGCCCCGGCCGGCGCCGCGCCGCTCGACGCCGTCACCCTCGCCGCGCTGCTGCACCGGGAGGCCGGGCACGGCGGGCCCCGGCGGGCCCCGGACGGCGGTGAACACCGGGGGGCGGAGGCCGGTGAACGGCCGGACCCGGACGGCGGGCCGCCGCGGACGCCGGACGGCGACGGCGCCGAACTCGTCGGCCGGGTCGCCGACTCCGTACGGAAGGTGGCCACCTTCCTCGCCGACCGGCGCACCCGGCCCGCCGACGACCGCGGCGCCCGCTTCCTCGAGGCCGAACAGTCCCTGCTCTTCGGCCATCCGCTGCACCCCACACCCAAGAGCCGCGAAGGCCTCTCCGACGCCGAGACCCGCGCCTACTCGCCCGAACTGCGCGGCGCCTTCCCGCTGCACTGGATGGCCGTGGACCGCTCCGCGCTCGTCACCGACTCGGCCTGGACCGAACGCGGCAAGGCCGTACCGGCGGAGCGGCTCGTCGCCCGCCTCGCCGGGGACGGCCTCGAACACCCCGACGGAACCGTGCCGTTGCCCCTGCACCCCTGGCAGGCCCGGGAGCTCGCCCACCGCCCGGACATCGCCGCCCTCCGCGACGCCGGTCTGCTGCACGACCTGGGGGTACACGGCCCCGACTGGCACCCCACGTCCTCCGTCCGCACCGTCTACCGGCCCGGCGCGGACGTCATGCTCAAGCTCTCCCTCGGGCTGCGGATCACCAACTCCCGCCGGGAGAACCTCCGCAAGGAGCTGGTGCGCGGTGTCGAGGTGCACCGGCTGCTGCGCACCGGCCTCCACGAGGAGTGGCAGGCCGCCCACCCGGGCTTCGACATCGTCCGCGACCCGGCCTACCTGGCCGTCGACGGCCCCGGCGGCGAACCCGTCACGGGCCTGGACACCGTGCTCCGCCACAACCCCTTCACCACCGCCGACGACGCGGTCTGCATCGCCGGCCTCACCTCTCCCCGTCCCTGGCCGGGCCGGGCGGGCGTACGCTCCCGCCTCGAAGACCTCGTCGCCGCGCTCGGCACCCGCACCGGCCGTCCCCCGGGCGCGGTGGCCACCGAGTGGTTCCTGCGCTACCTCGAAGCCGTCGTACGGCCCCTGCTCTGGCTCGACGGCACCGTCGGCGTCGCCCTCGAAGCCCACCAGCAGAACACCCTGGTGCTGCTCGACCCCGACGGCTGGCCGGCCGGCGGCCGCTACCGGGACAACCAGGGCTACTACTTCCGCACCTCCCGGCGCGGCGAGCTGGCGCAGCGCCTGCCCGGCATCGGCACCGTCAGCGACACCTTCGTCGCCGACGACGTCGTCGACGAGCGCTTCGCGTACTACCTCGGCATCAACAACGTCCTGGGCCTCATCGGGGCCTTCGGCGCCCAGCGCCTGGTCCGCGAGGAGATCCTGCTCGCCGCCTTCCGGCGGTTCCTCACCGATGCCGCCGAGGCGCCCGCAGCGCACCGCTCGCCGCTCCCCGAACAGCTGCTCTCCGCCCGCACCCTGCGCTGCAAGGCCAACCTCGCGACCCGGCTGCACGGCCTGGACGAACTCGTCGGCCCGGTCGACACCCAGTCCGTCTACGTCACCCTCCCCAACCCACTCGCCCTCTGACCCCCCGTTCCTCCCGTATGCGCTGCGTTCCCCGACAGCAGATACCCCGCAACCCCTCCCCGGCTGCTGCCGGGAGGCACCCCCATCGGCGCCGACGCCCCGCGACCCACCAGGCCCCGCGGCACCCGGCCATGAGAGGAGAGCGTCGCCGTGCCCCACACCGACCCCGGCCTCAGCTCCGGCTCCCACGACACGCGCGAGACCCGCGACGTTCCGCTCCCGCCGGAACTCCGCGCGCTGCTCACCGACTGCCACCGGCAGCCGGTGCTCCCCGAGGCGCCGGGCACCGGCCCGCTGCTGGACAACCTGGCGGGCTGGGGGCCGGCCGGCACTCCGGCCGGGCCGTTCGCACTCGTCCCCGTCCGGCCGGACCGTGACCTCGACCGGATCACGGCCTGGATGAACGATCCGGCCGTCGCCGCCTTCTGGGAGCTGGCCGGGCCGCCGGAGACCACCGCCGAGCATCTGCGGGGCCAGCTCGACGGCGACGGCCGCAGCGTGCCCTGCCTCGGCGTGCTGGCCGGAGTCCCGATGAGCTACTGGGAGATCTACCGCGCCGACCTGGACCCCCTCGCCCGGCACTATCCGGCGCGGCCGCACGACACCGGGATCCATCTGCTCATCGGCGCCGGCGGCGACCGCAGCCGCGGTCTGGGCAGCGCGCTGCTGCGCGCCACCGCCGATCTCGTCCTCGACCACCGCCCGCACTGCACACGCGTCGTGGCCGAACCCGACCTGCGCAACACCGCCTCCGTCGCGGCATTCCTGACCGGGGGCTTCCGCTACTGCGACGAGATCGAACTCCCCGGAAAACGCGCGGCGTTGATGGTCCGCGACCGCGCCCATCGCCATCTGTTCTGACCTCGGGGCCGTCCGTCGACGGCCCCGGTCCGGTCCGCCGTCCACCCCGCCGCCCCGGTTGTCCCCCACCCGTGCCGGGGCGGTCACGTTTCGAGGAGTCCCACCTTGTCTCCTGAACCTCAGCCTTCGCACAGCGCCTGGCAGCACGCGGCGCGCCGGCTCTTCGCCAAGATCCTGGCCGAGTTCGCGTACGAGGAAATCCTCACCCCCGAGCCCGACGGCACTGCCCCCGACGGCACGTCGCGCTACCGCCTGCCGGTGACCGACGCACTGGTCTACCGCTTCCGCGCCCGCCGCGGCGCCTACGGACACTGGCGCGTCGACCCCGACTCGATCACCCCCGACTCCGATCCCTTCCACTTCCTCACCCACGCCCACGACACCCTCCTGGACCTGTCCGGCGACACCACCGGCCACCTCATCCGCGAGCTGACCGCCACCCTCGCCGCCGACACCCGCCTGGCCGCCACCGCCCTCAGCGCCGCCGACCTCGCGGACCTGGACTACGCCGCCCTCGAAGGCCACCAGTCCGGCCACCCCTGGCTCGTCGCGAACAAGGGCCGGCTCGGCTTCTCCGCCGCCGACGCGGCGACCTGGGCCCCCGAGGCCCGCACCCCGCGCCGCCTGCCCTGGCTCGCCGCGCACCACAGCATCGCCCGTTACCGCGGTATCCCCACGCTCGCCACCCCCGATCGTCTCTACGGCGAGGAGCTCGCCCCCGCCACCCGGCACGCCTTCGCCCGCGTCATCGCCGACGCGGGCCGGGACCCCGCCGACTACCTCTATCTCCCCGTCCACCCCTGGCAATGGGACGAGACCATCGCCCCGCTCTTCGCCCCGCAACTCGCGGACGGAACCATCATCGCGCTGCCCACTGACAACGACCTCCGCCTGCCGCAGCAGTCGATCCGTACCTTCCTCAACATCAGCCGGCCCGAGGCCCGTACCGTCAAACTGCCGCTGTCCATCCTCAACACCCTGGTCTGGCGCGGTCTTCCCACCGAGCGCACCCTCGCCGCGCCCGCCGTCACCCGCTGGGTCCACGGGCTGCGCGACACCGACCCGTATCTCCGCGACGAGACCCGGGTGATCCTGCTCGGCGAGACCGCCTCCGTCACCGTCGAGCACCCGCTCTACGACCGGCTGCCCGGCGTCCCCTACCAGTTCAAGGAGCTGCTCGGCTGCATCTGGCGCGAGCCGGTCGGCGGCCACCTCGGCCCCGGCGAACGCGCCCGCACACTGGCCGCGTTGCTGCAGACCGACCCTGAGGGCCGCGCCCTGACAGCCGAGCTGGTGCACCGCTCGGGGCTGGCCCCGCGCGACTGGCTGAGCCGGCTCTTCGCTGCCCTGCTGCCGCCTCTGCTGCACTTCCTCTACCAGTACGGCACGGTGTTCTCCCCGCACGGGGAGAACGCCATCGTGGTCTTCGACGAGCACGACGTCCCCACCCGCCTCGCGATGAAGGACTTCGTCGACGACGTCAACACCTCCGCCCAGCCGCTTCCCGAGCACGACTCCATGCCGGACGACGTCCGCGCGGTGCTGCTGACCGAACCGCCCGCCTTCCTCACCCAGTTCATCCACTCCGGGCTGTTCGTCGGCGTCTTCCGGTACCTCGCACCGCTGTGCGCGGACCAACTGGACGTCTCCGAGGCCGAGTTCTGGTCACTCGTACGGGCGGAGATCCTGCGCCACCACGAACGGTTCCCCGGCCTCAAGGAGCGGCACGAGACCTTCGACCTGCTCACCCCGCGGATCGAGCGCCTGTGCCTGAACCGCAACCGTCTGCATGTGGACGGCTACCGCGACCGCCGGGAGCGCCCACACGCCGCCGTGCACGGCACCGTCCCCAACCCGCTGTGCGCCGCGTGACCGGGCCCGGACGGCGGACGGTCCGGCACCAGCCCTCGCTGTCAGTGGTCCCGCGTAGGCTTGCAGCGTTATGACGAAGCCCTCCCTTCCCGATCTGCTGCACGCCGCCGTCGCGGCCGTCGGCGGCACCGAGCGCCCCGGCCAGGTGGCGATGGCCGAGGCCGTCGCCGAGGCCGTGGACGAGAACGCCCATCTGCTCGTCCAGGCCGGCACCGGCACCGGAAAGTCCCTCGGCTATCTGGTGCCGGCGCTCGCCCATGGCGAGAGGGTCGTGATCGCCACAGCCACCCTCGCCCTGCAGCGCCAGCTGGTGGAGCGCGATCTTCCGCGGACGGTCGAGGCGCTGCGCCCGCTGCTGCGCCGCCGCCCGGAGTTCGCCATGCTCAAGGGCCGGTCGAACTACCTGTGCCTGCACCGCCTGCACGAGGGCGCCCCGCAGGAAGAGGAGGACGGCCTCTTCGACGTGTTCGAGCAGGCCGCACCGACCAGCAGGCTCGGCAAGGACCTGCTGCGGCTGCGCGACTGGGCGGACGAGACCGAGACCGGCGACCGCGATGATCTGACGCCTGGTGTCTCGGACCGGGCCTGGGGGCAGGTCTCGGTCTCCTCCCGGGAGTGTCTGGGCGCCTCGAAGTGCGCATACGGGGCGGAGTGCTTCGCCGAGGCCGCCCGGGAGCGCGCCAAACTCGCCGACGTCGTGATCACCAACCACGCGCTGCTCGCCATCGACGCGATCGAGGGTGCACCGGTCCTCCCGCAGCACGAGGTCCTGATCATCGACGAGGCCCATGAGCTGGTCTCCCGGGTCACCGGCGTGGCCACCGGCGAGCTCACCCCCGGCCAGGTCAACCGTGCCGTGCGCCGGGCCGCCAAGCTCGTCGACGAGAAGGCCGCGGACCAGCTTCAGACCGCCGCCGAGACCTTCGAGCGCCTGATGGAGCTGGCCCTGCCCGGACGCCTCGAAGAGATCCCGGAGGACCTCCGGTACTGCCTGATGGCGCTGCGGGACGCCGCCCGTACGGTGATCACGGCGCTGGGCTCGACCCGCGACAAGTCGGTGCAGGACGAGGACGCCGTCCGCAAGCAGGCGCTGGCGTCGGTGGAGAACGTCCACGCGGTGGCCGAGCGCATCGCCAACGGCTCCGAGTACGACGTGGTCTGGTACGAGCGCCACGATGCCCGCGGCGGAGCCGCATACCGACCCGGCGGGGCCTCCCTCCGGGTGGCGCCGCTGTCGGTCTCCGGCCTCCTGAGGGAGAAGCTCTTCGAGGACCGCTCCGTCACCCTCACCTCCGCCACCCTCAAGCTCGGCGGCGACTTCAACGGCGTCGCGGCCTCCCTGGGCCTGGCCCCCGAGGGCACCGAAGGCGAGGACTGCCCGCCCTGGAAGGGCCTGGACGTCGGCTCCCCCTTCGACTACGCGAAGCAGGGCATCCTCTACGTCGCCAAGCACCTCGCCCAGCCGGGCCGCGAGGGCAGCCGCACCGACATGCTCGACGAACTCGCCGAGCTGATCGAGGCCGCGGGCGGCCGCACTCTCGGCCTGTTCTCCTCCATGCGGGCCGCCCAGGCCGCCGCCGAAGAGCTGCGCGGCCGCCTGGACACGCCGATCCTGCTCCAGGGCGAGGAGACCCTCGGCGAGCTGATCCGGAACTTCGCCGCCGACGCCCGGACCTGCCTGTTCGGGACGCTCTCCCTCTGGCAGGGCGTCGACGTACCGGGCCCGAACTGCCAGCTGGTGGTGATGGACCGGGTGCCGTTCCCGCGCCCCGACGACCCGCTGATGAGCGCCCGCCAGAAGGCCGTGGAGGAGGCGGGCGGCAACGGCTTCATGGCCGTCGCGGCCACCCACGCCGCCCTGCTGATGGCCCAGGGCGCGGGCCGCCTCGTACGTGCCACGGGCGACCGCGGTGTGGTCGCCGTCCTGGACCCCCGCGTCGAACGCGCCCGCTACGGATCCTTCCTCCGCCGCTCCATGCCGGACTTCTGGTACACCACGGACCGCAACCAGGTCCGCCGCTCCCTGGCCGCCATCGACGAGGCGGCGAAGAAGGCCGCCACCGACTCCTGACCCCGGGCACCGCGCACGGCGCGCGAGGCCGGGCGCGCAGAACCAAACCCCGGAACCGGCGCAGTGGTTCCGGGGCTCGGTCGTGAGGGGTGGGTCAGACGCGGCGCAGCACCGCGACCACCTTGCCGAGGATGGTCGCCTCGTCACCGGGGATCGGCTGGTACGAGGAGTTGTGGGGCAGCAGCCATACATGGCCGTCCTCGCGCTTGAAGCGCTTGACGGTGGCCTCTCCGTCGAGCATCGCGGCGACGATGTCGCCGTTCTCGGCGACCGGCTGGCGGCGGACCGTGACCCAGTCGCCGTCGCAGATCGCGGCCTCGATCATGGAGTCGCCGACGACCTTCAGTACGAACAGTTCGCCGTCGCCGACGAGCTGGCGGGGGAGCGGGAAGACGTCCTCGACCGACTCCTCCGCGAGGATCGGGCCACCGGCGGCGATCCGGCCGACGAGCGGAACGTAGGAAGCGGCGGGTTTGCCGGCGGTCTCGGTCGCGGCGCTGGTCGGCTGGTCGGAGCCGCGGACCTCGTACGCGCGGGGGCGGTGCGGGTCGCGCCGCAGGAAGCCCTTGCGCTCCAGAGCCATGAGCTGGTGGGCGACGGACGACGTGCTGGACAGCCCGACGGCCTGGCCGATCTCCCGCATGGACGGCGGGTACCCACGCCGCTGCACGGAGTCCCGGATCACCTCGATCACCCTGCGCTGGCGGTCCGTGAGCCCCGAACTGTCAGCGCGGATTCCGGGCGGCCGGCCGGGCAGCGAACGGGCGGGCTTCTGCTCTTCGGAGTCCAGCGTGGCGTCGTCCATCGGCGGCCGCTGTGCCGTCTGCGGATGATCGAATCGGCTCGGGGAGTGGCTTGGTGTGGTGATGGTCGCGCTGTCTGCGGTGGTGGTCACGGCGGCCCCTCTCGAAATGTTCTCCCTAGTTAGCCAACGGTAGTTGCTTTCGAAAGGTTGCGCCAAACACACGTTCGAGTGAAATATTCGCTGATTGGCTGACCCGATCAAGTGGCTGGGTGTATGGCGCGTGGCGCGTCGGGAGGGGCTCCCGGGAGGGTTCCTCGTCCGCCTCCGCCGGCCGCTCGCGGCCCGGCCGATTCTGTCACCCCCGGCCCTCCGCGCGGCCGCCCGGGTGGCTTCCCGTACCCTCGTGGGCGACCGCCCGGCCCGCCTCCACCGCGACACGCGGTAGGCGGATGTAAGCGGGCCGACACCACATCTAGTGGTTGCACGCGTCAGGTCGCCCATAAGTTGTGGTGCCTGGTCCTTCGGGGTCCGGGAATCGCCTATGCTTGTGGCTGCTCCGAGGGGCCCGCACGGACCCGAGGGTTTATTCGTCGTACGCCGGGATCGATGGCGTATGCACGTCCGCAAATCGAGGGTGAGGAGGGTGGAGCCATGCACTGCCCCTTCTGCAGGCACCCCGACAGCCGGGTCGTCGACAGCCGGACCACCGACGACGGTACGGCGATCCGCCGGCGCCGCCAGTGCCCCGACTGTTCCCGCCGTTTCACGACCATCGAAACGGCGTCACTGATGGTGATCAAGCGGAGCGGGGTCACCGAGCCCTTCAGCCGCAACAAGGTCATCGCGGGGGTGCGCAAGGCCTGCCAGGGCCGTCCGGTCACCGAGGACGCCCTCGCGAAGCTCGGCCAGCGGGTCGAGGAGGCGGTGCGCGCCACCGGCAGTGCCGAGCTGACCACCCACGACGTCGGGCTCGCCATACTGGGCCCGCTGCAGGAACTCGACCTCGTCGCGTACCTGCGCTTCGCGTCCGTCTACCGGGCATTCGATTCGCTCGAGGACTTCGAGGCGGCCATCGCCGAGCTGCGGGAGCAGCGCGAGCAGGGGCCGCCCGGGCAGGAAGACGGGGCCGGCGGCGCGACCGGCGGTCCGGTCGTTCCCGTGCCCGCCACCGCCGCCGACTGAGTTCGGCGCGCATTCAGGACATGCATCGGGGCGAGAGCAGGGCGCCCCGGTATCAGAAAGACAAACACCGTGCCACGGAATGTGTGCGCACATATGGGCGTTTGCCCGTATACAGGGAGGCGGAATGACAGAGACGACGAGCGGCCCGGCACGAGGCTCCCGCGCCAAGGGCAGCAAGGCGAGCAAGGGGCTGCGCATCGAGCGCATCCACACCACCCCCGGCGTGCATCCGTACGACGAGGTGGAGTGGGCGCGCCGTGACGTCGTCATGACCAACTGGCGCGACGGCTCGGTCAACTTCGAGCAGCGCGGCGTGGAGTTCCCCGACTTCTGGTCGGTGAACGCGGTCAACATCGTCACGAGCAAGTACTTCCGTGGTGCGGTGGGCTCGGAGTCCCGCGAGTCGAGCCTGAAGCAGCTGATCGACCGTGTGGTCAAGACGTACCGCCTGAGCGGCGAGAAGAACGGCTACTTCGCCTCCCCGGCGGACGCCGAGATCTTCGAGCACGAGCTGGCGTACGCCCTGCTGCACCAGATCTTCAGCTTCAACTCGCCTGTCTGGTTCAACGTCGGCACCCAGCAGCCGCAGCAGGTCAGCGCCTGCTTCATCCTCTCCGTGGACGACTCCATGGAGTCGATCCTGGACTGGTACAAGGAAGAGGGGATGATCTTCAAGGGCGGCTCCGGTGCCGGCCTGAACCTCTCCCGTATCCGCTCCTCCAAGGAGCTGCTCTCCTCCGGTGGCAACGCCTCCGGCCCGGTCTCCTTCATGCGCGGTGCCGACGCCTCCGCGGGCACCATCAAGTCGGGCGGTGCCACCCGCCGTGCGGCCAAGATGGTCGTCCTGGACGTCGACCACCCGGACGTCGAGGCCTTCATCGAGACCAAGGTGAAGGAGGAGGAGAAGATCCGCGCGCTGCGCGACGCGGGCTTCGACATGGACCTGGGCGGCGACGACATCACGTCCGTCCAGTACCAGAACGCCAACAACTCGGTCCGCGTGAACGACGAGTTCATGAAGGCCGTCGAGACCGGCTCGAACTTCGGCCTGCGCGGCCGCCTGACCGGTGAGGTCATCGAAGAGGTCGACGCCAAGGGCCTCTTCCGCAAGATGGCCGAGGCGGCCTGGGCGTGCGCCGACCCCGGCATCCAGTACGACGACACCATCAACCACTGGCACACCTCGCCGGAGACCGGCCGCATCACCGCGTCCAACCCCTGCAGCGAGTACATGCACCTGGACAACTCCTCGTGCAACCTCGCCTCGCTCAACCTCCTGAAGTTCCTGCGCGACGACGACCAGGGCAACCAGGCCTTCGACGCCGAGCGCTTCGCCAAGGTCGTCGAGCTGGTCATCACCGCGATGGACATCTCCATCTGCTTCGCCGACTTCCCCACCCAGAAGATCGGCGAGACCACCCGCGCCTACCGCCAGCTGGGCATCGGCTACGCCAACCTCGGCGCGCTGCTGATGGCCACCGGCCACGCCTACGACTCCGACGGCGGCCGCGCGCTGGCCGGTGCCATCACCTCCCTGATGACCGGCACCTCCTACCGGCGCTCCGCCGAGCTCGCCGCGGTGGTCGGCGCGTACGACGGCTACGCCCGTAACGCCGACGCCCACAAGCGCGTCATGAAGCAGCACGCCGACGCCAACGGCGCCGCCAAGCGCATGGACGACCTGGACACCCCGGTCTGGGCCGCGGCGACCGAGGCCTGGCAGGACGTCCTCCGCCTCGGCGAGAAGAACGGGTTCCGCAACGCCCAGGCCTCGGTGCTCGCCCCGACGGGCACCATCGGCCTGATGATGGACTGCGACACCACGGGCGTCGAGCCCGACCTCGCCCTGGTCAAGTTCAAGAAGCTGGTCGGCGGCGGCTCCATGCAGATCGTCAACCAGACGGTCCCGAAGGCGCTCAAGCGTCTCGGCTACCAGGCGGAGCAGGTCGAGGCGATCGTCGCCCACATCGCCGACCACGGCAATGTCATCGACGCCCCCGGCCTCAAGCCGGAGCACTACGAGGTCTTCGACTGCGCCATGGGCGACCGCTCCATCTCCCCGATGGGCCACGTCCGCATGATGGCCGCGGCGCAGCCGTTCCTCTCCGGTGCGATCTCCAAGACGGTCAATGTCCCGGAGTCGGCCACCGTCGAGGACATCGAGGACGTCTACTTCCAGGGCTGGAAGCTCGGCCTGAAGGCGCTGGCGATCTACCGCGACAACTGCAAGGTCGGCCAGCCGCTCTCCGCCAAGAAGAAGGAGGAGGAGAAGAAGGCCGAGGCCGAGCCGGCCGCCGAGAAGAAGGTCGTCGAGTACCGCCCGGTCCGCAAGCGCCTCCCCAAGGGCCGCCCCGGGATCACCACCTCCTTCACGGTCGGCGGCGCCGAGGGCTATATGACCGCCAACTCCTACCCGGACGACGGTCTCGGTGAGGTCTTCCTGAAGATGTCCAAGCAGGGCTCGACCCTCGCGGGCATGATGGACGCCTTCTCCATCGCGGTGTCGGTGGGCCTGCAGTACGGCGTCCCGCTGGAGACCTACGTCTCGAAGTTCACCAACATGCGCTTCGAGCCGGCCGGTATGACCGACGACCCGGACGTGCGGATGGCCCAGTCGATCGTCGACTACATCTTCCGCCGCCTGGCGCTGGACTTCCTGCCCTTCGAGACCCGCTCGGCGCTCGGCATCCACTCCGTCGAGGAGCGCCAGCGTCACCTGGAGACCGGTTCGTACGAGCCGGTCGAGGAGGACGTCGACGTCGAGGGCCTGGCCCAGTCGGCGCCGCGCCAGACGGACACGGTCAAGGACTCCGCTCCGGCGAAGAAGACCGCCGCCGAGACCGCCGCACCGGCGGCCAAGCAGGCGCACACCAACGCCGAGCTGGTCGAGATGCAGCTGGGCATCAACGCCGACGCGCCGCTGTGCTTCTCCTGCGGGACGAAGATGCAGCGGGCCGGCAGCTGCTACCTGTGCGAGGGCTGCGGATCCACCAGCGGCTGCAGCTGACAGCCGGACGGGGCCGCGGCGGGGAGACGTCCCGCCGCGGCCCCGCTGTGCCCGGGTCCGAGCCCGGCCCACGGGCACGCGGGGCCGCCGCCTTGTCCGGGGCCGCCGCCTTGTCCGGTTCGCCGTCGTGGGCGCCGCCTCGCGGGCGGCTGCATACGTAGAGCAGCGCGGCGCCCGGCTGGACGGTGGCGATCCCGAGCAGTAACAGGGGCGGCGGCACGGCGGCGGCCGCGCCGATGAGAGCGCCTCCGCAGGCCGCCGCGGTGATCTTCAGCCCGGCGCCGAGGGTGAACACCTGCGCCCGGGTACCCGGCGGAGCGTACGCGGCCCGGATCCGCAGAGTGGCGGTCAGCAGCGGGTCGTCGCACACGCCCGCCAGGACGAACAGAGCCGCGCCGGCCGCCGGTGACGGTACGAGCGCGGCGGCGCCCAGCGCGAGGCCGGTGCCGCACAGGGCCGTCACGATCAGCCGCTGATCCGGGCAGGGCGGCTGCCAACGGGCCACCGCCAGCGAACTGATGAGCGCCCCGGCGGCGAAGGCTGTCATCAGGGCGCCGCCCGCTCCCGGGTGCCCCCGGTGGTCCGCGAGCAGCACCGCGGTGGCGGTCAGGCCGCCGATGCCGGCGAACGCCAGGCAGCTGCCCGCGGTGAGGGCGCGCAGTTCCCGGACGCGCCAGAGTGCCGTCAGCCCGGCCACCAGGCCGCCGCGCAGTGCCCCGCCGGACGGCACCGGATCCGCTGCCGTCCCGTAGGGCTGTCGTTCAGCCCCGCACGGGATCCCGCCGAGCAACGCCGCCCCGAGCGCGGCCGAGCCGCCGAGGAGCGCCATCGCCATGCCGGGAGAGGCCAGCGTCGCCACCACGCCGACCACCGAGGGTCCCGCCACCGACGCCGCGTTGTAGACCGCCGCGTCGAGCGCGTAGGCACGGTCCCGCCGCGCGTCCGGCGGCACCAGGACGGCGAGCAGACTGGAGAGGCCGCCGGACACTGCCGGACCGCAGGCGCCGCCGGACAGGGCGACGGCGAGGGTCACCGGGGCGGGGGCCCGTCCGACGAGTGTGGACAGCGCCACGATGGCGAGGGCGAAACCGCCCAGCGCTCCGAGGTAGCACAGCCGGGGACGGCGCATACGCGTGGCGAGAGCGCCCACCAGGGGTGCCGCGATCACATGCGGCGCCATCCAGGCGGCCAGGACGAACGCGCCCTGTGCCGCGCTCCCGGAGCGCTGCAATGCAGCAGCGCCACCGCCACGGCCATGCCTTCGTCGGCCAGACGGGCGCAGAAGGCGGCGGCCAGACAGAGCGGTAATCCCGATCGCGGTCCCGAGGGGGGCGGGCGCTGTGGCATGCGCGTCGTCTCCAGGGTGAGCTGGGCGGTAATGCCTTATGCATATAAGACGTTACCGGGCGAGGCGCGGACGAACCAGGGCGTGACGCGCAGGGCGAAACAGCGTGGGAGAGGGGGGCGCGGTCGGGCAGGGGGGAGGGGCCGGCGGTTCGTCGGCCCCTCCCCCCTGCGCCGAAGTCGCGTTGACTTATCGGCTCATGCCGGCTGCCGGCCCATGGACCGGGCGAACGCGACCGGGTCGGTGGTGAATCCCCGGACGTCGGCGCGGAACTGCCACTTGCCCGCCCCGTCCCGGGCGAATTCGGCGACCGTGGCGGCGGTGCAGCCGGCGACCACGGCGAAGTCGTGCTGGGCCAGCTCGGTGTACCCCTCGCGGATCCGTACGGCGGCGTTCGCTATGTCGCCGAAGACCAGGCGGCCCGCGCCCTGCTGGATGGCCACGCCGACGATGACCCGGGAGTAGACTTCGGCCAGCCGGTCCAGTTCCAGCACCATGATCTCGTCGAACCCGAACCCCTGGCCGGTCCGGCTGTCCCGGTTGAGGTTGATGGTCCCGTCGGGGGACCGGCTGTCGAAGTGCACCAAGTAGGCCGGGTCGCCGTGCGGCGCGTCGGACGTATAGGTCGCCGCGATGATGTCGAGGTCGTGGTCCGGTGTGCCGGTGGGGCTGGGGTCCCACTTGAGCGCTACCTCGGCCTTCGCGATGCCCTTGTTGAACGTGTTCACCGGCTTGCCCCTCCTTCCCCCGGGGCGCCGCGCGGACCCATGCGGCGACCCGCGTGGTCACGCCGACTCCCCAGGACTTCCATGGGGGGCCATCGTGTCATGTGTGCGTCCCCTCATGCGGGGCGAACTCCCGCTGCTGAGGGGTGGGTTGAAGGGGGTTCAAGGGATGGGAGTGGCTGGAAACCGCCCTTGCGGCGGGGGCGCGCAGGCGTCGGCGTGCCCGGGGTGGCGGTGTTGTGGCGGGGTGGTGGAGAGGTCCCTGTGCGGCGCACGGGCGAGCGGGTGCTCCTGCCGGGAGGTTCCGTGCCGAGAGGCTTCCGGGGTGGCGGAAGGGGGCGTCCGTGTGCCCATCGGCCCACGCCCGTAAGGAAGTTCGGTGTGGTGGGCCTGTGACGCGCAGTGACCAGGTTCGCCCTCGGGCCGTACGATGGCGCGGTGCTGGTCAAGTGGATTCGCCTCACCGTTGTGGACCGTCGAGGGTTCGAGCGGGGGCAGCGGAAATGGGCGGGGCTGCTGGGGGAGCCGGGGTTCCGGGGGCAGGGTGGAGGGTGGAGCCGGGTGCGGCCGGGTGTCGCGCACTTTGTCGCCTTCTGGGAGAGCCGGGCGTTCTATGACTCCTTCATGGCGCGTTCGCACGATCGGCTGGCGGCCGCCCAGGTGGGCACGTTCAAGGACGCCCGAGTGCGGCTGTTCGAGCACGAGTTTGACGTGAAGGTGGGCTTCCGCCCGGTGTTCGGCGATGTGGACGTGCTGCGGCTGGCGCATTGCCAGGTGCGCGGGGACCGGGTGGACCACTTCATGCTGATGCAGGAGAAGGTCTGGAACCCGGCGATGGCCGGCTCGCCGGGCATGCTGCGGGGCATGCTGGGGCGGGCTCCGGGGGAGGAGTTCCTGGTGCTGTCGATGTGGCAGTCGGCGGCCGAGCGCGGGAAGTACCGGCCCGAACGGGTCGAGCGGCTGGCGCTCCGGGCCCAGATAGCCGCGGACGTCCGGGCGATCACCGGGGACGTCGTGCAGCTCGAACCGTCGTGGACGGTGTGACCGGCGGAGGCGGGCCCCGGGCGGGGTGGGGCGGCGCCCGGAAACGCCTGTGCCGTCGGCGCTGATCCTCCGAGGGCTCTCCGGTCGCGGCCGTTTCGGTCGCGTGGCCGCCTCGGTCAGGAATCCGTGTCCCGGGCGGCGTCCGGAACGGCCTTCGCCGCGCCGTGGGTCGTGAACGCCCCCGCGCGGGCGGCGGCCAGTGTCGTCTTCACGGCCTGCTCGGCGACGGTGTTGTCGATCGGCTCCCGGGTGATGAAGAGGCGGAAGAAGAGCGGCGCGGAGACCGAGCGGACGAGTGCACCGGCATCGAGGGTGCCGGCCTGGGTGGTGGCTTCGGCGCCCTCGCCGGCATCCGGTGGCGTCGGCAGCTCCCCGCGCCGGACCGCGCGCTCGACGAGGGCCTCGCAGCGCTTGAAGCGCTCGGCGTAGTACGCGCGCAGCGCCCCGGCCGCCCGCTCCGACTGGAAGGCGGCGGCGATCATCGCGGAGCCGGACGCGGACACGGCCGGGTCGGTGAAGGAGGTGACGACCTCCTGGGCGAGGGCGCGCAGATCGCCCTCCAGGGAGCCGGTGTCGGGTGGGAGCCAGCTGTCCTCGCCGGCGAGTTCCAGAGCGTCCGCCACCAGCCCTTCGACGTCTTTCCAGCGGCGGTAGAGCGTGGTCTTGTGCACGCCCGAATGCTCGGCGACGTACTCGACGGTGAGGCCGGGGTAACCGTGCTCGGTCAGCCCGGCCAGCACGGCGTCACGAACGGCGGCACGGGTGCGGGCGGTGCGGCCGCCGGGGCGCCGGGTGCCGGGCTCGGGAGTGGCGGCGTCGGCTCCGTGTGCGCGCCCGCCCGTCGTCGGGCGGACCTCTTCGTCATTCAATTGCAACTCCTGTTGCGTTAGTGAGGGTGATGTGTCATCCTCATCGTAATGCAACATGGGTTGCGTTTGACGAGGGGGGAGGGGCGATGCCCACTCAGATCTCACTGCACGACATCACCAAGTCCCACGCCGACCGACTGCTCCTCGACGGTGTCTCGCTGTCGGTACGTCCGGGGGACACCGTCGGGATCGTCGGGGAGAACGGCGCGGGCAAGTCGACACTGCTGCGCATCATCGCGGGCGTCGAGCGGCCCGATGAAGGCCACGTGATACTGCGCGCCGACGGTGGCACCGGCTATCTCGGCCAGACCCCCGACCTCCCGGCGGACCGGACCGTCCAGGACGCGATCGACGCCGCGCTGGCGGATCTCAGAGCCATGGAGTGCCGGCTGCGGGCGCTGGAGAAGGAGCTCGGGGACGCCACGGACGAGCTGCTGGCGGAGTACGGCGATCTGCTCACCCTCTTCGAGCTGCGTGGCGGCTACGAAGCCGACGCCCGCGTCGACAGGGCACTGCACGCCCTGGGGCTGGCGCGGCTGGACCACGGCCGGCGGCTCGGCAGCCTCTCCGGGGGCCAGCAGGCCCGGCTGGGACTCGCCTGCCTGATCGCCGCAGCACCGGAGGTGATGCTGCTCGACGAGCCGACCAACCACCTTGACGCGGCCGCCCTCGACTGGCTGGAAGATGCCCTGCTCGCCCACCGCGGCACGGTTCTCGCCGTCTCGCACGACCGGCTCTTCCTGCAGCGGATCGCGACCACGATCGTCGAGGTCGACGCCGACCGGCGGGGCGTCGTCCGCTACGGCGGGGGCTATGGCGCCTTCGTCGAGGCCAAGGCCGCCGCTCGCCGGCGCTGGGAGCAGGAGTACGCCCAGTGGTGCGAACAGATCGGTCGGCTCGCCGACTTCGCCGCGGGTACGGCCCGTGCCGTCGCTCAGGGCCGGGCCATGAAGGACGGCAACAAGATGGCGTACGACCGGGACAAGGGCCGCGTCCAGGCGTCCGTGTCCAGCCGGGTGCGCAATGCGCAGGAGCGGCTGCGCAGGCTGCGGGAGAGGCCGGTTCCCCGGCCGCCCGAGCCGCTCCGCTTCCGGGCCGCGCCGGGTGCCGGCGACGCGACAGGGACCCTCGTCGAGCTCGACGGCGTGCGGGTCGGCGACCGGCTCGCGGTGGACTCCTTCCGCGTCACCGCCGGTGAACGCGTGCTGATCCACGGCGCCAACGGTGCAGGCAAGACCACCCTGCTGCGAGTCCTGGCCGGAGTCACCGTTCCCGACCACGGCACGGTGCTGCGTCAGGGGCGGATCGGCTTCCTCGCACAGGAGATACCGGTCTCCCGGCCGGCAGAGCCGCTGCTGGACGCCTTCCGCAGGGGCCTGACCGGTGACGCCGACCAGCTGACCGACCTGCTGCTCTCGTTCGGGCTGTTCCGCGAACGCGACCTCCGGGTGCCCGTCGGAGCGCTCTCGGCGGGCCAGCGGCGCCGGCTCGCGCTGGCCCGGCTGCTGGCCCGGCCGGCGGATCTGCTGCTGCTCGACGAGCCGACCAACCATCTGGCGCTCGGTCTCGTCGAAGAGCTCGAGGCGGCCCTGGAGTCATGGCCGGGTGCGCTGGTGGTGGTCTCCCACGACCGCCTGCTGCGTCGTCGTTTCAGCGGCCGGCCCTACGAGATACGCGAAGGCCGTCTCGACGGGCTGCGCGATGGCCGTCCTTGCGTGACACATGACGGCCGTCCGGCCCTCGTGGCCCACTGACCGTTCCACCGCCGCGACGGCGCGCGGCATGCACAGGAAGGAGACTCACGCGGGCAGCGGGCAGCGGGCAGCGGGCAGCGGGCGGTGCGGGCCCGGCGAGACGCGGAGTGGCGGACTCACCGGCCCGGCCCGGACGGCCGCGGTGCGCTCGACCGGCCCTTTGGCCGCCGGTGCGAACCCGAGTCCCGGGGCGCCAGCGGTTAAAGTGCACACCGATGACCCCCGACCACCGTGACGCAGACCGCTGTGCGCGGGCTCTGGCGAGCCTGCGCGGACTGTCCGTGGGCGACGCCCTCGGATCCCAGTTCTTCGTCCCCGCCCACCACCCCGCCCTCAAGCGCCGCGAGCCGCCGCCCGCCCCCTGGCGGTGGACCGACGACACCGAGATGGCCTGCTCCGTCCTGGCCGTGCTCACCGCCCACGGCCGGATCGACCAGGACGCGCTCGCCAGCTCCTTCGCCGAACACCACGGTGCCGACCGCGGCTACGGTCCCGTCGTCGACCGCCAGCTCCGGCTGATCCGCGAGGGCGGCGACTGGCGTGAGCTGGCCTCCGCGCTCTTCAACGGCCGGGGCTCCTGGGGGAACGGCGCCGCCACGCGTATCGGCCCCCTCGGTGCCTGGTACGCCGGGGACCCCGTGCAGGCCACACACCAGGCGGAGATCTCCGCGTACACCACCCACCAGCACCGCGAGGCCGTCGTCGGCACCATGGCGGTGGCCGCCGCGGCCGCGCTGGTGGCCGACCCGACCCGCCGGACCGGCCCCGAGGAGCTGCTCGACGGCGTACTGGAGCTGATCCCGCGCAGTGCCGTACAAGCCGGGCTGCGCCGCGCCCGCGACATGCTCGACTACGCCGACTCCGGCACCGTCGCGGCGGTCCTGGGCTGTGGGCGGCGTACCAGCGCCCATGACACCGTGCCGTTCACCCTCTGGGCCGCGGCCCGGCACCTCGGTGACTACGAGGGGGCGTTCTGGGCCACCGTCCAGGCCGGCGGCGATGTCGACACCACCTGTGCCATCGTCGGCGGCATCGTCGCCGCCGGGCCCGGCGGCGCCCCGCCCGGGGCGTGGCTGGACGGCACCGAGCCCCTCCCGTCCTGGGCTCCCGGCCTCGCCGGCTGACCGGTCCGTACCGCCGGGGGAGCGTGCCGCTGCCCTCGTCCGCGCGCTTCGCGCCGCCGTGAGCCGTTCCACCGCCACTGCTGCGTCGGCTGCCCGTGCCGCCAACAGGTGGCCCCGTACGGCGACTTGGTGCTTGTGCGCCGTTGTACGGGGTGGGGGAGGGGCCCGGCGCGGAGCGGGGGCCGACCCGGCCGGCGCCGACTGCCGCGTACCGGCCGGTAGGGTCATCGGCGGACCCCGTCCGCGCCGCTGTCCGGGCCGATGGCGGCGAGGTACGGATCCGGTGCGGACGGCTGGGCCGGATAGGCGTAACCTGGCTGGCGCCATGCCGTACGAGCCTCCTACCCATACCGTCGAGCGATCATTGCGCGCCACGACGGGCGCCAAGATCGTCGCAGGGATCGACGAGGTCGGACGCGGTGCCTGGGCCGGTCCGGTCAGCGTCTGCGCGGCCGTCACGGGTCTGCGCCGACCGCCCGACGGACTCACGGATTCCAAGCTGCTGACCCCCAAGCGCCGCAGTGAACTCTGCGAGGTGCTCGGTACCTGGGTCACGTCGTATGCCCTGGGCCACTCCTCTCCTGAGGAGATCGACGACCTGGGGATGACCGCGGCGCTGCGGCTCGCGGCCGTACGCGCCCTGGAGGCGCTGCCGGTCCGGCCGGACGCCGTCATCCTCGACGGCAAGCACGACTACCTGGGTGCGCCGTGGCGGGTCCGCACGGTCATCAAGGGTGACCAGTCCTGTATCGCGGTCGCCGCCGCGTCCGTGATCGCCAAGGTGCGGCGCGACGCGCTGATGGCCGAACTGGGCCTGGAGTACGCCGGTTTCGACTTCGCGTCCAACGCCGGCTACCCCTCGCCGACTCATCGCAACGCCCTGGAGGAGTACGGTCCCACGCCGCACCACCGACTGTCGTGGTCCTACCTCGACGCCCTGCCCCGGTGGCGGCATCTGAAGAAAGTGCGCGTCGCTCCCGAAGCAGCCGCTCTGGAGGCCGGTGGCCAACTCGGCTTCGACTTCTGAGCGGTGCGGCCGTTAATTCGGTACCCGATGACGCGACCCGCACCTACGTTTGATAGACATCCCTTTATGCCTCTCATCCCCGAGGAGCCTCAGATTCACGAGAGTGTCCCGGGTCCCCGCGCAACCCCGGCCGCCGGCCGCACCGCGCCGACCCCCCGTCCTGTCCCTGGTCCCGGTCCCCGCCCCGCGCCGCCGCGTGGTGCCCCCGCGTCCAGTGCCCGTCCGGGCAAGCCCGGACCCCCTGCCCCCTCGCGTGGCCCCGCCGCCGCGCCGCCGGGGCTGCGCGCCGGTTCGTCGCAGCCGTCGGCCGGCCGGAGCGGCACCGCGGGAGCGCAGCTCCAGCTGATCCCGGCGCCCGTCGCCGGCGCTGTCGACGCCGCCGACGAGGCCGTCGACCTGCTGCTGGACTCCGGCCGTGCGCCGGGCGACATCCTCGTGCTGACCACCGGGGAAGCCCACCCGTGGGCCGCGCACGAGCTGTCCTTCGGCGAGGCGTCCTACTGGGCCCAACACGACGCGGCGGACGACGTGTTCTACGCGGACGCCACCGCCGAGCGCGCCACCGGCCGCCCGGTCGTGATCGTCGCCGTCAACGGCGGCACGGACGAGACCACCGCGCGGGCGCTGCCCTCGGCGATGGCCCGTGCCGGAGTGCTGCTGATCGTCTGCGGCGAACCGCAGCGGATCAACAGCGTTCTCGGCGCGAGCGCCTGACCGCTCCGGTCCGGGGTGCCTCATGACATCCCGGGCCCGGTCAGCGCGCTGCCGTGTGCCGATGGGCTTCCGGAGCCCCGCCACCGGTGCTGCGGGGCGCTGTTCCGCCCCGAGTGACGGCAGCGGCCTGACGGGGCGGAGCCGGCCGGGCCGCCGTCGCGGGGCCCGGCCCCGTACGGCGGGGTTCTCGGCCCGGCCGGTCCGCAGGGGAAGCGCGGGGGCGACGGCCGCCGCGGCCCTCCCCGAGCACCTGCCAGCGGTCGGCGGTCAGCGTGATGTACGCGCCGCAGCGGAGCCCGTGGAGGGTGCACGCATCGCGCAGCCCCCACATCCACGCCCCGTCCGTCTCCGTCCAACGGGGTTCGCCCGCACGGCAGTAGAGCAGTACGGCCGTCCGGACCGGGGTACGAAGCCGCAGGTCGTGCGGGATGATCCGGCGCAGATGCGCCAGCAGGGCGTTGCGGAGCTCCCAGCCGTCGGGCGCGACGGCGGGTTCGGTGAACGACGCGCTGGCGGTCACCCGCTCCTGCGGGTCGAGTACCGCCACGATGGCCGTCGACAGCCCCGGACGATGACGATCGTGCAGGCCGGTGACGACCTCACGCGGGTTGCGCAGCAACGGGATTCCGGCCGAGGCCCATTCGGCGGGCTCCAGCATCCGGCCCAGACGGGCGGCGGGTTCGGCGGACGTGGGCGGGGACGTGTGCGGGGGCGGGGCGAAGCCGAAGGTCACGGTCCTCCCTTCGTCTACGCGGCAGCGCGTGGGACGTATCCGGATGCGCCGGTGCACCGGGACACGGCCCCGCCTGACCACGGACGGCTGGCACGGGGAAGCATCCCCAATTCTCGCGGTCGTACAGGCGCGCGGCAACGAGCAATTCACGCAGCCGGCCGGAACCGCCCCGTGCCGCGCGCACATCCCGGACGGGCGGGACGTCCCCCACAGCCTCTGGTGCCCCAGGACACGGGCTCCGGTGCCCCGACAGGCAACATTCGCCCCGTTCTCCCCACGCCTCAAGGGCGCGGGAGGTGCCCCCTCCGCACTCCGTCCAGCCGTTGTCAGACTCCCGCGTGGACGTAGGCCGCCCAGATGTGCGGACTGTGGGGCAGGTCGTGCCGTAACTCGCGGACGGTGTGGTGCAGGGCGTCCGCGGAGGGACCGCCACCGGCGCCCGCCGCGCGCCGGTAGAAGGCCCGGGTGACGTGGTCCGCGTGCGTGCTGTCGATCTCCCAGAGCGTGCCGACCGCGGCGGGGAAGCCGGCCAGCAGGAAGGCGCTGGTGATGTGGATGGCCTCGTCGCTGAGCCGCTCGGAGGTGCGCGCGGTGCCGCAGGCCGCGAGGAAGGCGAGGCGTGCCGAACGCGGCCGGGCCCGGCAGACCTCGCGGACGGAGAGCGGTTCGCCGCTGGGGAGGTGGAGCAGGGCACCGGACGGTTCCGCCGGGTCGGTGGCCGCGTGGCAGCCGAAGTGGGCCCAGGGGGTGCTGCCGAGCGCGGCGAGCACCGCCTCGCGGGTCGCCGCCGCGCCGACCAGCGGCTCGTGTGCCCCGAGCAGCCCGGCGGCATAGCGGGTCGCCGCCGCGACACCGGGCAGGTCGTCCTCGGGCGACGCGACGAGGAGGGCGCCGTCCCCGCCGGTGGTGTCGCGGTGTCCGGCGCGGGAGCGCGCGTACGCGAGGGTCTGGAATCCCGGCACGTACGACGACACCACGGCGTCCAGCGCGGCACCGCAGTCGTCGCGGGAGCAGTCGGGCAGTGTGCACTGGGCCGCGTGCAGCGGCAGGGCGTTGAAGGCCCCCGTGGGCACCCACCAGATCCGCGGCCAGGGCCCCGAAGCAGGTACCGGCCCGCCGGCCCCCACGAGTTCGAGGACGGGACGCACGATCCTGTGCCAGGTCCACGACAGGGTCCGGCGGACCGTGGCTCCGGCGGCGACGAGACCGGCCGGGGACGGCCGCGACGGGCCGTGCGCGTTGATCGCGGAGATCGCCTCGCGCAGCTGCCGGGCGGCGTCGGTGACGTCGTCCGACTCGGCTTCGAGACACAGCGCGGTGATCGACCGGTCGGTGACGACCAGGGCATGGCACAGACACCGCGCGTGGTTGAGCAGGACGACGGGGCCGTCGGCGGCCAGGGAGCGCAACCGCTCGGCGGAGAGCGGGCGGAGGAAGCCGGCGAACCCCGGCCGGCCGCGGATGTCCTCGATCAGCTCGTCCAGCGCACGGGAGGCGCGGAGCCCGGCGAGCCGGACCCGTTCGGGCTGCTGGTGCCCGTCCGGACCGGGGTCGGCGGAGAGCTGGTCGGTGAGCCGCTCGAATGCGCCCGCGAGGGCAGGGTGCGCGGAGCGCAGCTCGCTGAGGTCGGCGCGGGCCTCCAGCCGCCGGGACAGCAGGAGCCCGCGGCCGCGCTCCAGCAACGCGGTGGCCCGGTCGACGTCCGGGCCCTCGACGCTGCGACTGGAGGCCGCGGAGAGCCCGGGCGGCGCATCTGGCAGCCGGGGGGCGTCCGGGGCCGCCGCGAGGGCTTCCTCCAGTGCCGCCACGTGTGCTTCCACGGCCTTCACGTGGTCCTGCACGCGGCTGGTGCCGTCGCGGACGAGGACCGCCACGAGGAGCAGCTCGACGACGGCCCGGATGTCCCCCTCGAACGACGTCAGGGCGTGCTCGGCGGACTGGGGATCGCTGCCCCGGTCGGTGATGCCGGGCATCGCCTCGACGGCCGCTTCGAGGTGCGAGAGGGCGAGGTCGATACGCGGCTGCGGCCTGCCCAACGCGCCCGCCGCGGCCCCGATTTCGCCGTGCGCCCGGAACCAGACCGGGATCCGGGGGTCGCGCAGGGTGGTGGGATCGGCGACACCGGCAAGGCGGTTCAGCAGCGGTGTCAGCACGGCTTCGACGGCGTTGGCCGGTTCCCGGCCCCGGCCGTCGGCGGCCCGCTCCGACACGACCGGGGGCAGGCGCCGGCCGAGGACCATGGCGGCGATCATGCTCACAAGGGGGCGCATCGTGTCCGCCCAGTTCTCGGGTGCCTCCGGCGCTACGGCGTCGACCAGGTGGCCCGCCTCGCCCACGAGGCGCAGGGCGAGCTCCTTGTCCTCCGCCCGGATGTCGAGGGCGCGGAGGATGAGTGTCCGCATGAGCGTCATCGCGCTGGAGAACCGCCTCGGGTGGCCGGGTGGGCAGGCGGCGAACGTCTCGCGGCACCGGTCGATGTGGCTGTCGGTGAGGCCGGGCTTCGGGCCGCCGCCCGGCCCCACGCTCTCGAGCAGGTTGAGCAGGTCGTCGCCCAGTACGTCGAGCCCCGGCAGCCGCGCTCGCTCCTCGTCGGTGGCGCGGGCGCCGAGTTCCTGCAGCCGCACAGCGCTCCGCCGGGCCCGGTCGAGCTGCGGCGTCTCGTGTCCCAGCACGTAGTTCTGCAGGGCGTTGAAGAACTCCGACTGGGCCGCCATGACCCTCTGGGCGGCATCGTCGGGCGCATCGCCGGCCGCGAGGTCGGCGAGCAGTACCGCCGCCTCGCGCGCGTCCTCCGCGTCGAGGCGGCCGGCCGATACGGCCGTGAGCGCCCAGGCCAGGATCCCGTCGATGCCGGCCGGGAGTTCGGTGAGGTGGGAGCGGGCGTGGCGGAGAAGCGGAACGGCCTCTTCGAGGAGGGAGGTATCGCCGAGGGCCGAGGCGCGGGCGACCAGCGCGCTGCCGAGGGTCGCGGACACCTGGGCCCGTTCGACGGTCTCGTCCTCGGCGAAGTCCGCGAGGAGTTCCCGGAGGGCCGGGATGTCGGCGTCGAGGCGGTCGGCGTCGTCGAGACGGATATCGGCCAGGCGGGACAGCCGGGAGACCGCCTTGGCGGCCTCCGGGTCCGCCCGGCCGTCCGGTTCGCCGGTGAGGACCGTCATCGTGGCGACGGACAGCGCGGCGTCGTAAGCGCCCTTGCGGAGCAGGCCGACCAGCTGCAGGCCGGCCGGGGCCATGGCCGCCGCCTGTCCGGTCAGCGAGCGGGCCTCCGCGTCGAGCCGGGCCGCCCTGGCGGGTTCGGTCTCCGCCACCTCGCGGGCCCGCAGTCCGGTGAGGGCGGCGAGCACCGCGACGTGGGCGTAACGCAGCGGCTGCCCGGCGGGGGCCGCGGCCAGGGCGGTGCGGTACCGGTCGATCCGCTCGTCGGAGACCGGATCACCGGTGGCGAAGGCGGCCGTGACGGCCAGGCCCTCCAGGTCGAGGTCCGGCGGAGCGCCGTGCTGTGCGGCGCGCGCCCGGAACCGGTCGACAACGCCGCCGAGGAGAGGCCCCGTCCGCTGCGCGCGCTTCGGGTCGTCGCTCTCCGCTGTCTCCTGTAACTCCCGGAGAGCTGCCAGGAGTTCCCGGTCCTCATCGCTCACGGCGCCGGCGTCGGCGGCCTGTGTGAGCAGTTCGGCCGCCTCACGGGCCGCCTCGTCGTCACCGGTCTCCCGGGCCAGGGCGTCCAGCGCCTCGCTCAGAGTGGCGGTGGCGAAGAGGTGGGCCGGGTGCGCGGGCGGGGTGTGGGCGCGGGCCGAACGCAACCGGCGTACGGCACAGGCGATACGCGCCGCGTCGCGCTCCCGTGCACCCGCCTCTGCGATGGCCGCCCCGACGCGCAGCTCCAACTGGCCCGGCCAGGCAGCGGGTTCGGCGTGCAGCTCGCGCAGGAGGCGCAACCCCTCGCCGGCCTCCGGGGCGAGCGCCCCCGCCGGGGCCGCCGCGACCAGCCGTTCGACCTCGGCGAGCGAGGGCTCACCGAGCAGCCGGGCCGCGTCGAGGACGGTGCCGAGGGCAAGGGGTCCCGCGTCGGCCGCGGCCGGGCCGAGGACGGCCGGGTCGACACCGGGCAGCCGCTCGCACACCACTCGCCCGTGCCGGGCCGCGGCGGCCAGGGCCTCCGGCTCGGCCGCCAGCTGGAATCGCGCCAGCTGGACCCGGAGGGCGTGCAGCGTCAACTCCACGATGCCGTCGTGGTCCTGGGGCAGCAGCCGCAGGGCCGTGTCGGACCAGTCGAGCGCGCGGCCGAGGGCCGAGAGCCGGTCGGGGCCGGCCGTTTCGGGCGCATCGAGCACGTCGCCGTAGGCCGAACTCACCAGATACGCGAAGCGCGCGTCGTGGGCCGGGTCGGCGGGGTCGAAGGACTCCCGCAGGGGCCCGGGCAGCTGGACGTGCTCGGGCACGCGCGGCTGCAGAAACCCGAAGACGACGGCCGCGACGGCCACGCTCCGCTCCGCATCCGGGGCGTCGGGGCCGGTGCGGAACCAGAAGGTCCAGAAGACCGCGGCGAGTGCGTCGAGGTCGATGGAGCCCTCGGGCGAGGGAGCGGCCTCGCGCAGCAGCGCGAGCGCGTCGTCGGCCGCGTCGGGTGCGTGCAGGGGCGCGGCGTCTTCGGCGTCCCGAGCCGCCGACAGGCGCGCCACAACGCGCTTTTGAAGCTCGGTCATCGTTCGTTACATTAGTGGGATTTAACGACAAAGGACAGTGATTCCGGGGGAGTCGAGGGGGCGCGGTGGGAGATGGGGAGAAGGCGCAGAGGGTGTACGAGGACGCCGTCGAGTACCTGTGCCGCAACGTCGACGCGCTGCGCGAACTGATCGGCCCCGCTCTGTGGGACACGCCGTTCGCCGTCGTACGGGACGGCGACTCGTCCGCCGACGAGTGGCGCCACGCAGTGCGCGCGCTGCACGACGCGGCCGAGGCGGGCGGGGTGCCGGGCGGGCTCGGCCTGCGCGCCACGATGGGCGTGGGCGACTGGCCGGCCGGTCCCACACCGCGGTCGGCCGGCTGGGTCTGCCCCACGGGCCGCTGCTCCCGCGTCGACCTGCGCGAGGACGCGGCAGCGGACACGCCGGCCTGCGCGCTGACCGGCCGGCGGATGCGCCTGGTGGACTGACGGGTGGTGGGGCTCCTCCTCGAACTCCAGAAGCGCATCCCCGACCGGTGGTTCCTGCGCCGGCTGCTGCCCGCCACGCTGTTCGTCGCGGTCGCCGTCGTGGGAGGCGGCCAGCTCGGCCAGCGGCACTGGGGCGACCTCGGGCTCGCCCGCGACCGGATCGCCGGTGCTCTGCGGTGGAGCGGCGCCGCCGCCGGGGACGGCGTGGCGACACTCGTCCTCGTCGCCGTGGCGGTGGCGGGGGCCGCGTTCGCCGTGCCCTTCGCGGCGGCCGCGGTCGGTGCGCTGGTCTCCGGGGCCTGGCCCTGGTGGCTCGCGCCGCTGGGACGGCGGCTGACCCGGTGGCGGGTCCGGCGCTGGGTGCCTCCCAGGGAGGCCGGGGTGGAAGCCGTACGGGCCCGCGCGGCGGGACGGGAGTGGCGCGCCGCCCGGCTCGACGCACGCAGGGCCCGCACGGCGTCGGTCAGCCCCGGCTGCCCCACCTGGTCGGGCGATCGGCTCCGTGCGGCGGAGGAACGCGTCGGCCGGGCGACGGGGGCGGACGTCTCCGAGGCGTGGACCAGGCTGCTCCTCGCGGTGCCGGACGCGTCCCGCGTCGCGCTGAGCGATGCCCGTGACGCGTACGCGGGGGCCTGCGAGGCCCTGGTGTGGAGCGCCGCGTTCACGCTCGTCGGCATCTGGTGGTGGCCCGCGGCGCTCGTCGGAGTCCTCCTGTGGACGGCGTCCTGGCACTCGCTGCGCCGTGCGGTGGAGGAACTGTGCCGCACCACCGAAGCGGTGTTCGCCCTCCAGTACGCCGACACCGACCCCCGTCGTCCCGGCGGGCCTTGAGAGTGCACCCCGCGGTGTCCTGCGGAGGGCTGCTGACCGCGTGGACCCTTCGCGAGCTTCCTGTCACGTTGGGTGAGGTGGCTGATTGTCCTCGCCATCGGGTTGCATGGGGGCATGGACGATCTGGAGCTCCGCACCGAAGCCGACGCCATCCTCTCCGAGCTCGTCGGTGACCCGGGAGGGTCGGCACGGCTGCGGGAGGACCAGTGGCACGCGGTGGCGGCCCTGGTGGAGGAGCGCCGCCGGGCCCTGGTGGTGCAGCGCACGGGCTGGGGCAAATCGGCGGTGTACTTCGTCGCCACCGCTCTGCTGCGCCGGCGCGGCTCCGGCCCGACGGTGATCGTCTCGCCGTTGCTGGCGCTGATGCGCAACCAGGTAGAGGCGGCGGAGCGGGCCGGTATCCGGGCGCGCACCATCAATTCGGCCAATCCGGAGGAGTGGGACGCCATCTACGGGGAGGTCGAGCGCGGTGAGACCGACGTCCTCCTGGTAAGTCCGGAACGTCTGAATTCCGTGGATTTCCGTGATCAGGTGCTGCCCAGGCTCGCGGCCACGACCGGTCTGCTGGTGGTCGACGAGGCGCACTGCATCTCCGACTGGGGACACGACTTCCGGCCGGACTACCGGCGGCTGCGGACGCTGCTCGCCGAGCTCGCCCCCGGCGTGCCGGTGCTGGCCACCACCGCGACCGCCAACGCGCGGGTCACCGCGGACGTGGCCGAGCAGTTGGGCACCGGCGCCGGTGAGGCCCTCGTGCTGCGCGGCCCGCTGGAGCGGGAGAGCCTGCGGCTGGGTGTGGTCCGGCTGCCGGACGCCGCACACCGCCTGGCCTGGCTCGCCGAGCACTTGGACGAGCTGCCGGGCTCCGGGATCATCTACACGCTGACGGTGGCGGCGGCCGAGGAGGCCACCGCCTTCCTGCGGCAGCGAGGCTTCCGGGTGGGCTCCTATACAGGGCGCACGGAGAACGCCGACCGGCTGCAGGCCGAGGCCGACCTGCTGGGCAACAGGGTCAAAGCACTGGTCGCGACGTCGGCGCTCGGTATGGGCTTCGACAAGCCGGACCTGGGATTCGTGCTCCATCTCGGCTCGCCGTCCTCCCCGATCGCGTACTACCAGCAGGTCGGCCGCGCCGGTCGCGGGGTCGCCCACGCCGATGTGCTGCTGCTGCCCGGCAAGGAGGACGAGGCCATCTGGCGCTACTTCGCCGATACCGCCTTCCCGCCCGAGGCGCAGGTGCGGCAGACCCTCTCGGCCCTCGCCGATGCGGGACGGCCGCTGTCCGTGCCGGCCCTGGAGGCAACGGTGGACCTCCGGCGCAGCCGGCTGGAGACCATGCTGAAGGTCCTGGATGTCGATGGCGCGGTCAAGCGGGTGAAGGGCGGCTGGACGGCGACCGGGGCCGCCTGGGAGTACGACGCCGAGCGCTATGCCTGGGTGGCGCGGCAGCGGGCTGCCGAGCAGCAGGCCATGCGCGATTACACGAGCACGGACCGGTGCCGGATGGAGTTCCTCCGCCGGCAACTGGACGACGAGGGCGCGGCCCCGTGCGGCCGGTGCGACAACTGTGCCGGAGCCTGGGCCGATTCCGCTGTTTCGGCGGAGACACTGACGGGAGCGGCGAAGGAACTGGACCGCCCGGGAGTGGAGGTCGAGCCGCGCCGGATGTGGCCGACGGGGATGCCCGCGCTGGGCATCGACCTCAAGGGGCGTATCCCGGCCGGCGAGCAGTGCTCCACGGGGCGTGCGCTGGGGCGGCTCTCGGACATCGGCTGGGGCAACCGTCTGCGCCCGCTGCTGGCGGAGAACGCGCCCGACGGGCCGGTCCCCGACGACGTCCTGCGGGCCGCGGTGGCGGTCCTCGCCGACTGGGCGCGCTCTCCGGGCGGCTGGGCACCGAACCTCCCGGACGCCGCTGCCCGGCCGGTGGGAGTCGTCGCCGTGCCGTCCCTGGCCCGCCCGCAGCTGGTCGGTTCCCTCGCCCGGGGAATCGCCGCCATCGGCCGGCTCCCCTTTCTGGGCACCCTGACGTACACCGGGCCGGGCGGCGCGCACGCGGCGCGGCGCAGCAACTCCGCCCAACGCCTCAGGACGCTGTCCGGGGCCTTCACCCTCTCGGAGGAGCTGGCCGCCGCCCTGAAGGGCTCCCCGGGCCCCGTCCTGCTCGTGGACGACTACACCGACTCCGGCTGGTCCCTCGCGGTCGCTGCCCGGCTGCTCCGCCAGGCGGGCAGCGGGCAGGTTCTTCCGCTGGTCCTCGCCGCGGCAGGCTGACGGCGACGAGCGCCCCTGTCGCTCAAGCCCCCACGCAACCCGAAGCCACTGACAACGCGCCAGCCACCGCCGGGAGTTGTGGATAACTTCGTCACCCGCGAGTTATCCACAGGGGTCGCGGTGCAACGGCCGGCTGCGGGATCTTCGAGCCATGAATCCGCACAGCGAACCGCGTAAGAGCGAACCGCGTAAGCACGGCACCGACGCCGACCCCGTGGCGACGCCGCCCCCGGCGCCGCCGACCGCCCCGGACCCGACCGCCCTGGACCCGCGCGTCCCTGACCCCTCGTCCTCCTGTACGTCCCCGGCCTCTCCGGTCTCCCCGACTTCCCCGACTGCCTCGACTTCCCCGACCGCCCCGGACTCCACGAACGCCGCTGACGCCACTTCTGACCCCACTTCTGACTTCACGGGCCCGGCACGTACCGTCCGTCCCGGCGGACCGGCCGACCGGACCGCCCCGCCCGCCGAGGCCCAGGTCACCCTGCGCGGCCCGGCCGAGCTCGCCGACGCCCTCCCCTACCTGATGGGCTTCTACCCGGACGACTCGATCGTGATGGTCGCCCTGCACGGCGAGCGCGGACGCTTCGGCGGCCGGGTCCGGCTCGGCATCCCGACCGACACCGGGCAGTGGCCGGACATCGCGGACGAACTCGCCGAGTGCCTGATCCCGGCCGGTCAGGAGGGCGCCGCCCGGCCCTCGGCGATCGTCGTCTACCTGTGCCAGGAGCCCGCGGCGGGCGAGAGCGGCAAGGATGTCAAGGACCGGCTGCGCCCCCTGGCCCAGAGGCTGCGCATCGCGTGCGGCGCGCTCGACGTCCCCGTCCTGGAGGCCCTGTGCCTCTCCAACGGCCGCTTCTGGTCCTACTGTTGCCCTGACTTCCGCTGCTGCCCGGCGGAGGGTACGCCGATGGTCGCACCGGGCACCTCGGTGATGGCCGCGGCCGCCGCGTACGCGGGAATGCAGGTCCGCGGTTCGCTCAAGGAGATGGAGGCCAGGCTGAAGCCCCGTACCGGACCGCGCGCTGCCGACCAGGAGAAGGCGCTGGACGCGGCGGCCGCCCGGCTCCTCCCGCGGATGCTCCGCGGGGCGAGCGCGGTGGTGGTCCGAGAGGAGACTCTCGAGCTGGCCTCCGCCATGATCCACCGGTTCCGGCAGGACACCCCCGCGGGCAGCAACCGGGCCCGGGACGCCTGTGACGACGCGCTGATCACCGACGCCGAGGCCGCCGGCCTGATCCTCGGCCTCCAGGACCGGCTCACCCGTGACCGCGCCGCGGGGTGGATGGACGGCCCCGCCGCCGCACCGGCCCTCCGGCTCTGGCGGGCCCTCGCCCGTCGGTGCGCCGGCAGCTACGCCGACCACGCGGTGGCACCGCTCACCCTGGCCGGGTGGGTCTGCTGGTCCACCGAGGACGGCCCCTCCGCCCGTGTCGCTCTCGGCTGCGCGCTGGCCATCGATCCCGACTACACCTTCGCCCGGCTGATGCACCGCGCCATCAACGAGGGCCTCGATCCGGAGCCGTTGCGCCGCTGCCTGCGCGAGCAGCACCGGGGAGCGGCCGGCACCACCGGCGGCTCGGCGGCGTCCGCCGGATCCGCGCCCGCCGACCAGGGCGCCTCGCGGTCCACGAGGCGGCCGGGGCCGGTGCGTCCCGGAGCCGCCGCCCGTCCGCGCGGGCCACGGGGCGGCACCGGACCAGGCGCGCGGACCACCGACGGGCGCGGCCGGCGTCGGGCCGGCCGGGGCGACGACCGGAGCCGGCGGTGATCGCGCCGGCCCGGCGCGGTCGGCGTGACCTGGGCGGCGGCCCGCGCGTTCACCTGAGTGGCGTAGTCCGTACGGACCCCCGACCTCACCAGGGAGCGCAGAGCGTGCCAGGCATCGTCCCCACCGTCCAACCGGTCGGCCGGCCACCCGCGGAGCGGCGTGCGGCGCCGGCCCGGGCCGCACAGCCGCAGCCCGTCCACGATTCACTGGTCTGTGTCGCCCTCCCGGCCCTCGCCGTGTCACCCGCCTCGGGGCAGCTGACCGGTCACGGCCTGGACGGCTTCTACCGCGACGGCCGAAGAGTCCTGTCCCACTGCGAACTGCGGGCAGCGGGAGGTGAACCGCTCGTCGTCCAAGGGCGGTTGACCGGAGCGGACCGTGCCCGCTTCGTCGGAACGGTCCGCAGAACCGGCGAGCGCGGGCCGGACCCCGAGATCTCTCTGGAACGCCTGCGCTGCGCCGACGGCACGGAACGGATCACCTTCCACAGCAGCGCCGCCCGGCCCGTCCGGCTGCCGGTCGAGATCCGGCTGGGGACGGACCTCGCGGAGCTGGGCGCCGTCGCGGTCGGCCTCCCGGGGCCCGAACTGCGGGCCGTGGTGCACGGCTCCGGGCTCCGCTGGTCCGGGCCGGGGGTGCACGCGACGGTGGCCGCGAGCCCCGCACCCGAGGACGCCCTGGCCTCGGCGGGGCTGCTCCGCTGGGAACTGGACCTGCCGCCCGGTGGCCGGCGCACCATCGAACTGCACGCCGGGCTGGAACACACTCCCGGCGGGCCGGCCGGCTGCCCCTCGGGCGGCCACCACCACTCCGGGGGTACCCACATCCCCGGCCAGCGCGGCGGAGTGTTCGCACCCCGGGCCCGCGCCGACCGGCCACCCCGGCCCTGGACGTCCGCCCGCCTGGAGTGTGACGACCACCGGGCCGACGCCCTCATGGCGGGCAGCCTCGACGATCTGTACGGCCTGGTGCTGCGGGACCCGGCCGCTCCCGCGGACGCGTACGTCGCGGGCGGCTTCCCCTGGCGCTGCGGTCCGGCGCCGGCCGAGGCCCTGTGGACCGCCCGTATGCTGCTGCCGCTCGGCACCCGGCTCGCCGCGGGCACGCTCCGCGCGCTCGCCCGCAGCCAATGCGCCGCACCAGGGGTGGATTTCGGCCGAATCCCCGGGGCGCTCCGGGACGCGGGACCGCACGCCCCGCCCAGCTGTACCGGTGTCGAAGCGACCCTGCTCTTCCCCGCCGTGCTCGCAGAGGCGCGCCGCTGGGGTCTGCCCGAGCAGGAGACCGAGCGGCTGATGCCGGCGGCGGAGCGCTGCCTGAGGTGGCTGCGGACCGCCGCCGACGCCTCGGGCGGCGGCCGCGGCGGCTATGTCCCGGACCCCGCACCCGACGGGCCGTACCGCTGCGAAACCCAGGCCCATGCCCACCGGGCCGCCCTGCTGGGCGCCGACCTCCTCGATACCTACGGGCTGTCCGACGGGGCGGAGCTCCGGGAGTGGGCGGCTGAGCTGCGGAGCCGGTTCCGTTCGGACTTCTGGGCCGAGGACCGCGCGGGCGGCCGGCCCGCCGCCCTGCTCACGGCCGACGGGCGGCCGGTACCGCACCTGGGCTCCACCGCCGCCCATCTCCTGGACACCGGACTGCTCGGCGGTGGTGCCCTCGGTCCCGGGCTGCTGGACGCGGCCCAGACGGATCAGCTGGCCAGGCTGCTCGGCGGCCCGGCGATGGACTCCGGGTGGGGCCTGCGGGGGCTCGGTGCCAGGGAGACCGGCTACAACCCCTTCGGTCATCGCAGCGGCGCGGTCCGTGTCCACGAGACGGCGGTCGCCGCCGCCGGCCTGGCCGCCGCCGGCCACGAGCGGGCGGCCGGTGCCCTGACGAGGGGCGTCCTCGACGCTGCGGAGAGCTTCGGGTACCGGCTCCCGGAGATGTACGCGGGGGCGCAGCGCACCGCCGACGGCGCCCCGGTCCCGCATCCGGCCGCCTGCCGTCCGGCCGCGGTGGCGGCGGCCGGTGCGGTGCACCTACTGGTCGCGCTCGCCGGTGTGCGCCCCGACGTGCCGGCCGGGACGGTCTCCGTGCGGCCGCTCGGCACCGCCCCGCTCGGCGCGATACAGCTCACCGGCCTGAGCGTCGCGGAGCAGCCGTTCGCCGTACGGGTCAGCAGGCTCGGCCTGGGCATGGTGGAGGCCGCGGCGGAAGGTCTGCAGCTGGGTTCGTGAGGTGTCGAGTGGCCTGTTTATCGTCAGGCGGACGACTATGATCACGGCATGCCTCCCTACGACCCGTCGGCCTTCCCGCCCTTCGCTGTCACCGTCGACCTGGTCGTGCTCACCGTGCGCCGCCACGCCCTGTGCGCGCTGGCCGTGCGCCGTGGTGAGCCGCCGTTCCAGGGCCGCTGGGCGCTGCCCGGCGGATTCGTCCGGGCCGACGAGGATCTGGAGGCCGCCGCGGCCCGGGAGCTCGCCGAGGAGACCGGCCTGCACGCCCAGTCCCCGACGGGCCCGGCGCCCGCGTACGGTGCCCACCTCGAACAGCTCGCGACGTACGGTGATCCCCAGCGTGACCCCCGGATGCGCGTCGTCAGCGTCGCACACCTGGTCCTCGCCCCCGACCTGCCCGCTCCCACACCGGGCGGGGACGCGCACAGCGCACGCTGGGCGCCGGTGGAGACCCTGCTGGAGCAGGGCGACGCCCGGGTCCGCGAGGGCGAGCTGGGGGCGCCGCTCGCCTTCGACCACGCGCGGATCCTCGGTGACGGTGTGGAGCGCGCCCGCTCGAAGATCGAGTACTCCTCGCTCGCCACGGCCTTCTGCCCGCCGGAGTTCACCGTCGGCGAGCTGCGGCGGGTCTACGAGGCGGTCTGGGGCGTCGCGCTGGACCCCCGCAACTTCCACCGCAAGGTGACCGGCACCCCCGGATTCCTGGTGCCCACGGGCGGCACCACGACCCGCCAGGGCGGCCGGCCCGCCCAGCTGTTCAGAGCCGGCGGGGCGACGCTGCTCAATCCGCCGATGCTGCGCCCGGAGGTCTGAGCGCCGCCGGCGCTGACGCGCTCGTCCCCCTCCCCCCTCACCCACCTCCGCTTCCCCTTCCCGTGACTCCCCTCCTGTAACTCCCCTTCCGGGAAATGGCGTTCCATGGCCGGGGAGGCGCGTGGGTGGCGTCATGCGCCGTACCCGGTTCTGGAACAACAGGGGTTGGCGCCGGTGTTCCGCGAGCCTTCCGGGCCATGTGCGGCCGCCCTCCGCGTGATCATCCGCTTCTCGTTCCGCGGCTGTTCCATGGCCGTTCCGCGGCCGTCAAGTGCCCCTCTGGATTCGACCGTGACAGTTCGGTCGTGCGGCGGCCCGTAGACCAATTCGCCCGCTCTGTCCGGAGTTTGGGACCCACCGGCCCTGGTCTGCGGAAATGCATCCGCTGTGCTATGCGGCTGCGGGTTCTGACCGAGTAAGAAGCCTGTTTTGTCGCTGTGTTGTACCGGCCGCTGTCCGCAACTCGCCGTGGAGAGCGCATTTCTTTCCGATAAAGCGTCAATTCGGGGATGGGGGGCGATCACCCTTTCGTGTGCTTTTCACCAAAGACCTCAAGGGCGTTCGGAGTGCCGCCGACAAAGGATGCGTGAGTACCCTTGCGCACACCATGATGACCGCGGCTCGCCCCGGCGACACCGGCCTCGCAGGCCCGGGCGAGCTTGACCGCTACCCCTACGCCAACGCTGCCAACGCTGCGAACGCGAACAGCACGGCCAGTCCGGACCGGGCCGAGCGCGTTCCACAGGTCTGGGAAGGCTCCGAGACGGACATCGGCCGGGTCGGCCGCCGCGCGGCCGGCAGCCGCGGCCGCGGCCTGCACGGCCAACTCGTCCAGCAGCTCGGCCAGATGATCGTCTCCGGCGATCTCGGCGCCGACCGTCCGCTCGTCCCCGAGGAGATCGGCCAGCGCTTCGAGGTCTCCCGCACCGTCGTCCGTGAGTCGCTGCGCGTTCTCGAGGCCAAGGGTCTCGTCAGCGCGCGCCCCAACGTGGGCACCCGGGTACGCCCGGTCAGCGACTGGAACCTCCTCGACCCCGACATCATCGAATGGCGGGCCTACGGTCCGCAGCGCGACGACCAGCGCCGCGAGCTGTGCGAGCTGCGCTGGACGATCGAGCCGCTGGCCGCCCGGCTCGCCGCCGGCCACGGCCGCGAGGACATCCAGCAGCGGCTCGCCGACATGGTCGAGATCATGGGCCACTCCGCGGCCCAGGGCGACACCATGACCTTCACCCGGGCCGACGCCGAGTTCCACTCGCTGCTGCTGCAGCTCGCCGGCAACCGCATGCTCGAGCACCTCTCGGGCATCGTCTCCGCCGCCCTGCATGTCTCCGGAGGGTCCGGGGGCTGCGAACGGCCGGTCGAGACGTCCGTGGGCCAGCACATGAGGGTCGTCGACGCCATCGGCGGCGGGGACGCCGCGGCGGCCGAATCCGCGATGCGCCAGCTCCTCGCGGCCCACCTCGAGACCGCCGGCCAGGGCTCCGGGACGCCCGTGGACCACGTCGTCCCCGCGCCCCGCGAGCACTGAAGGCCCGTACTCGACCGCGTACGGACCGTAGGCGCCGCGCGGCCCCCGTGCCCCGCGTCCCCCTCGGGCGGGGCACGCCGTACGCGGCGGAGGCGCGCATGATCGCCGGATCCGGGGTGTCGACCGGATCCGGCGGCAGGCCCCGGGAGGATTGCATGTCATATGACAGGGAATGGGTGGTTATGGGGTGTGACTCGGGCCACGCAGATTGGGCGTAACGCTGTTCCGGGAAGCGCGATGACTTAAGAGGTGATAGCCGAGGAGGGAATACGAGCGGCGTGTGAGGCGCTGTTCAACTCCCCGGTTGCCCCCGCGCCGTCGGTCCATCCCCACCGGCGGTCGTCGGCTCCGATCCATACAGGACGGGGTCGGAAGCCGTTTCCATCGTTCCGAGAGGTTGTTCGTGTCGGCCAGCACATCCCGTACGCTCCCGCCGGAGATCGCCGAGTCCGAGTCTGTGATGGCGCTCATCGAGCGGGGAAAGGCAGATGGGCAGATCGCCGGCGATGACGTGCGTCGGGCCTTCGAGGCTGACCAGATTCCGCCAACCCAGTGGAAGAACGTTCTGCGCAGCCTCAACCAGATCCTCGACGAGGAGGGTGTGACGCTGATGGTCAGTGCCGCAGAGGCGCCCAAGCGCACCCGCAAGAGCGTCGCAGCGAAGAGTCCGGCGAAGCGCACCGCCACCAAGACCGTCGCGGCCAAGACCGCCACGGTCAAGAAGACCACCGCCGCCGCGGCCACCGCCTCCGTGGCGGACCCGTCGGCCGGTGAGTCCGAGTCCGCGCCTGCGAAGAAGGCGGCGGCGAAGAAGACCACGACCGCCAAGAAGGCGGCCGCGAAGAAGACCACGGCCAAGAAGGCCACCGCCAAGAAGGCCACGTCCAAGAAGGACGTCGACGAGCTGCTCGACGACGACGTGACCGAGGAGACCCCGGTGCCCGGCAAGGGCGACCCGGAGGCTCCCGAGGGTGCGGAGAACGCCGGTTTCGTCCTGTCCGACGAGGACGAGGACGACGCCCCCGCGCAGCAGGTCGCCGCGGCCGGCGCCACGGCCGACCCGGTCAAGGACTACCTCAAGCAGATCGGCAAGGTCCCGCTCCTCAACGCCGAGCAGGAGGTGGAGCTCGCCAAGCGCATCGAGGCCGGCCTGTTCGCCGAGGACAAGCTGGCGAACTCCGACAAGCTCGCGCCGAAGCTCAAGCGCGAGCTGGAGATCATCGCCGAGGACGGCCGCCGGGCGAAGAACCACCTGCTGGAGGCCAACCTCCGACTGGTCGTCTCCCTCGCCAAGCGGTACACCGGCCGCGGCATGCTCTTCCTGGACCTGATCCAGGAGGGCAACCTCGGCCTGATCCGTGCGGTCGAGAAGTTCGACTACACCAAGGGCTACAAGTTCTCGACCTACGCGACGTGGTGGATCCGTCAGGCCATCACCCGCGCCATGGCCGACCAGGCCCGTACGATCCGTATCCCCGTCCACATGGTCGAGGTCATCAACAAGCTGGCGCGCGTCCAGCGTCAGATGCTCCAGGACCTGGGCCGCGAGCCCACCCCGGAGGAGCTGGCCAAGGAACTCGACATGACCCCCGAGAAGGTCATCGAGGTCCAGAAGTACGGCCGTGAGCCGATCTCGCTGCACACCCCGCTGGGCGAGGACGGCGACAGCGAGTTCGGTGACCTCATCGAGGACTCCGAGGCGGTCGTCCCGGCCGACGCGGTCAGCTTCACGCTCCTGCAGGAGCAGCTGCACTCCGTGCTCGACACCCTCTCCGAGCGTGAGGCGGGCGTGGTCTCCATGCGCTTCGGCCTCACCGACGGCCAGCCCAAGACGCTGGACGAGATCGGCAAGGTCTACGGCGTCACGCGTGAGCGGATCCGTCAGATCGAGTCGAAGACGATGTCGAAGCTGCGTCACCCGTCCCGTTCGCAGGTGCTCCGCGACTACCTCGACTAGTCCAAACCCGGCCGCCAGGCCGGACCGCGCCACGAGCCCGGTTCCTCCCCTGTGGAGGGACCGGGCTCGCGGCGTGTGAAGGGACCGGGGCGCCTCGTCCGGGTGCGCGGCAAGGCCGTTTGGCTCACGCTGGGTTGGCGAACGTTCTCTCAGAGTCAGGAGTCCGTATGCGCCCGACCGTACGTGCCGCCTTCGGAGCTCTCACGCTGGCCCTCGTTCTGCCGGCACCGGCGGCCGCGGACGAGTCGGTGATCGGGGGACGGCCCACCACGCTGTCACAGAGCCCCTGGGCGGTCGCGCTGGCCTCCCATGAGCGCTTCGGGTCGCAGCGCTCCGGACAGTTCTGTGGTGGTGTGCTGGTCGGGCACGCGACGGTGGTGACGGCCGCGCACTGCCTGAGCAAGGAGGTGCTGGGCGTCCCCTGGCAGCGGGTGCGGGATCTGCGCGTGGTGATAGGACGCGACAACCTGACCGGCGCCGGCGGCCAGGAGCTCAAGCCCGCGAAGGTATGGGTGAACCCGCGCTATGACAGCTGGACGAACGAGGGCGACATGGCGGTCCTCACGCTGCCCAAGCCCGTCCCGAACCGGCCCATCACCATAGCGGGGCGGCAGGACCCCGCCTATCGCCCGGGGAACCGGGCCACGGTCTACGGCTGGGGGGACACCACCGGGGAGGGCAGCTATGCGACGCGGCTGCGGGCGGCGCACATCGTCGTGCTGCGCGACGCCGTGTGCGCCCGGGCCTATCCGGGCAGTGCGGACGGCGCGTACCGCTCCAGGTCGATGCTGTGCGCCGGGGAGCCGGAGGGCGGCCGGGACGCCTGCCAGGGGGACAGCGGGGGGCCGCTGGTCGTACGAGGGCGTCTGGTGGGGCTGGTGTCCTGGGGGACCGGCTGTGGCCAGGCGGGCAGCCCGGGGGTCTACACGCGGGCCTCGGCGCTGCTGCCGGCGGTCTCCGCACACGGGGCCGGCTGATCCGGGCACGGACACAGGGGAGGCTGGGGGAGCGCGGGGCGCCGAGCGGGCGCGGGGTGCCGGACGGCGCACTTCGATCGATCAATGGCGGATCGGTCAATCAATGGCGGACCGGACCGAGGACGGCGCGCATCGGCGTATGAGTGCGGGCGGTCTCCCCGGTGGTGCCGGGTGACCGCCCGCCGCACGGCGCTGGGCCGCTGTTCGCTCGTCGTGGATGCGGAGTGTCAGCGTTCCTCATCGGGTGTGGACGAGGGGGAGGCGGTCAGCCGCTCCGTCTCGTCCTGTATTTCCGCGGCGATCTTCTTGAGTTCTGGCTCGAACTTGCGGCCATGGTGGGCGCAGAAGAGCAGTTCTCCGCCGGACATCAGGACGACGCGCAGGTACGCCTGGGCGCCGCAGCGGTCGCAGCGGTCAGCGGCCGTCAGCGGGCTCGCGGGTGTCAGAACAGTAGTCACGTCGCCTCTTCTCTAGCTCGACGAGCTGTCGTACCAGGGTCAACATCCAACCAGGCCGAAAACGTTCCCGCTCGTGCCATTTCCTCGAAAAAAATTCTCCGAGGGGCCGGGTGCTGCCGGGTGGCGGCGAATGAGCCGTATTGCGTGGTGGTCTGATTCACGTTGGTGGGTGGTCCGTCCCCCCGGCTGGCTTGCCGGTTGTTGATGAGGACGTGCCCGGAGCCTAAATGGTTCATGCCTCGAAGGGAACGTGATGTGTGCGTCACGAGGGCGTCACTCCAACGAGGTATCGAACGTGCGAGCGAAATGCTACTACCATGAGCATGCGTACGGGTGGCGTCACATCGGCTCTACTGGGCCTCGGTACCCTCTCACCGGCGACACCGCCACAACCGAGTCCGCGGAATGCGGACTGCCAGAAATTCAGCGAGGAGCGAACCGCGTGACCGCCGAGATGTCCGTGCCGTCCACCGCCGTGCTGACCGGGGCAGACCGGGACGGTTCCAACTACACCGCGCGGCATCTGCTCGTCCTCGAGGGCCTGGAGGCCGTTCGCAAGCGTCCCGGTATGTACATCGGCTCGACGGACAGCCGTGGCCTGATGCACTGCCTGTGGGAGATCATCGACAACTCCGTCGACGAGGCGCTGGGCGGCTACTGCGACCACATCGAGGTGATCCTCCACGACGACGGCTCGGTGGAGGTGCAGGACAACGGCCGCGGCATCCCGGTGGACGTCGAGCCCAAGACCGGCCTCAGCGGCGTCGAGGTCGTGATGACCAAGCTGCACGCGGGCGGAAAGTTCGGCGGCGGCTCGTACGCCGCCTCCGGCGGCCTGCACGGCGTCGGCGCCTCCGTCGTCAACGCGCTCTCCGCGCGGCTCGACGTCGAGGTGGACCGCAGCAGCAAGACGCACTCGATCAGTTTCCGCCGCGGTGTGCCGGGCGCCTTCACGAAGGCGGGCCCCGACGCCCCGTTCAAGCCGGGCGGCGGCCTGACCAAGGGCAAGCGGATCCCCAAGACGAAGACCGGCACCCGGGTGCGGTTCTGGGCCGACCGGCAGATCTTCCTCAAGGACGCCAGGCTCTCCCTGGACACGCTGTACGCCCGCGCCCGCCAGACGGCCTTCCTCGTGCCGGGCCTGACCCTGGTGGTCCGTGACGAGCGGGGGATCGACGGCGCCGGCAAGACGGAAGAGGTCTTCCACTACGACGGCGGGATCAGCGAGTTCTGCGAGTACCTGGCGCAGGACAAGGGCGTGTGCGATGTGCTGCGGCTGACCGGCCAGGGCGCGTTCAAGGAGACCGTGCCGGTTCTCGACGACCGCGGCCACATGACCCCGACCGAGGTCACCCGGGAGCTGGGCGTGGACGTCGCGCTGCGCTGGGGCACCGGCTACGACGCCACGGTCAAGTCGTTCGTCAACATCATCGCCACCCCCAAGGGCGGCACCCATGTCTCCGGTTTCGAGCGCGCGGTCACCAAGACCGTCAACGAGGTGCTGCGGTCGAGCAAGCTGCTGCGGGTCGCCGAGGACGACATCGTCAAGGACGACGCCATGGAGGGCCTCACCGCCGTGGTGACCGTGCGGCTCGCCGAGCCACAGTTCGAGGGGCAGACCAAGGAGGTGCTCGGCACCTCCGCCGCCTCCCGGATCGTCGCCCAGGTGGTCAGCCGGGAGCTGAAGGCCTTCCTGACCTCCACGAAGCGGGACGCCAAGCAGCAGGCGCGGGCCGTCCTGGAGAAGGTCGTCGCCGCGGCCCGTACCCGTATCGCGGCCCGTCAGCACAAGGAGGCGCAGCGGCGGAAGACGGCACTGGAGTCGTCCTCGCTGCCGGCCAAGCTGGCGGACTGCCGCAGCGACGACGTCGACCGCAGCGAGCTCTTCATCGTCGAGGGCGACTCGGCGCTGGGCACCGCCAAACTGGCGCGGAATTCGGAGTTCCAGGCGCTGCTGCCGATCCGCGGCAAGATCCTGAACGTCCAGAAGGCGTCGGTCTCGGACATGCTCAAGAACGCCGAGTGCGGGGCCATCATCCAGGTCATAGGGGCCGGTTCGGGCCGTACCTTCGACATCGACGCGGCCCGCTACGGCAAGGTCATCTTCCTGGCCGACGCGGATGTCGACGGCGCCCATATCCGCATCCTGCTGCTGACCCTCTTCCAGCGCTACATGCGGCCGATGGTCGAACAGGGCCGGGTCTTCTCGGCGGTCCCGCCGCTGCACCGCGTCGAACTCATCAACCCCAAGCGGGGCCAGGAGAAGTACCTCTACACCTACTCGGACAACGAACTGCGCCAGACGCTGCTCGAGCTCGAGGCCAAGAACATCCGCTACAAGGACAGCATCCAGCGCTACAAGGGCCTGGGCGAGATGGACGCCGACCAGCTCGCCGAGACGACGATGGACCCGCGGCACCGCACGCTGCGCCGCATCAACATCAGCGATCTCGAAGCGGCGGAGAAGGCCTTCGATCTCCTCATGGGCAACGAGGTCGCCCCCCGCAGGGAGTTCATCACCAACTCCGCGTCCACCCTGGACCGCTCGCGCATCGACACCTGAGATCGCGCGTTGCGCGGCTCGTGGGCCCGCGGGCGTCTCTCCCCCTGGGGCAGAGGCGCGCGCGGGCCCGTGAAGGGCCTGACGGCGGCTCTGAGGGGCTGTCGGCGCCGGGCCGGAAGATCTTCCCATCGAGGACGTCCCGCGCCGCCTGAACGCCGCTGAGGGCGCTCGGCCGGGGGACGCAGGCGTGGCCGGGCGCTTCCGGGATCAGCTGGGGGCGGCGGTGGACCGCATCCGGGGCAGGTCCCCGGTGGCCGTGGTGGAAGTGGCCGTGACGGAGGTGACCGCGATACGGGCCGGCGGCCCGAGCGGTGCACCGCAGCTCGCGGGTGCCGGAGCGCCGTCGGCCCGCTGCTCGACGGTCACCCGCCAGGTACGGCCGTCGGCGTGCGCGACGGTCACGGCCCAGGCGGGCGAGGGGTGTTCGGGATGCGCCGGGGCCGCGGCGGTCACCGCGTCCGTTGCGGTCACCGGGTCCGTCCGTACGGCCCGTACGACGTCGAGGGCGTCCGCGCGGTCCTCCCGGATGAGCTCGCGGACGGCGAGGTCGGCGGCCTGGGCCGGACGGTCCCATGCCGAGCGGCCACGGCACTGGTCGAGAGCGATCCGTCCGTGGTGCGCCGCCTCCAGAGCCTCCTTGACCAGGGGCGCCGAGGCGCGGCCGTAGGCGTAGCCGTAGGGGAGGACGAGGAGCGTGGGGGAGAAGCGGTGGCCCCCGATGTGGGTGATCTCCCAGGCCTCCGCCCCGGCGGTGGCGAGCTCGGCGGCCAACGGGCGGCCCTGGAGGGCACAGCAGCGGTCCCGCTTGCCATTGGTGCACACAAAGGCCATCGGCGCACCGGAGTACGGCTCCCAGAGGCCGTGGTGCTCGCCCGCGCCCAGGGCGGCGAAGTCCAGGCCGAGGGCTGTCCGCGGATCGGCGACGGTGGTGCGGATCCAGGAGCGCCCCGGGGCGGTGTGGGCGACGAGGAGCCGGCTCCCGGAGACGTCGTGGCAGTCGGCATGACGGCCGGGCCGGCGGATGAGCGCGACGCGTACGCCCGTGCCCTCGGCCGCGGCCTCCAGCGCCCGGCCGGCACCGGGGTCGAGGTGGCTCTGGGTCAGCGCCTGGGCTCCCCAGGGCCCGGTCTGTTCGATGAGCAGCCAGGTGCGGGCGGTGGCCGCGGTTCCGGCGAGCGGTTCGGCCGCCTGGAGGGAAGCGGTGGCGCAGGTACTCACGAAGGCAAGCCTAACCTTGTCGTTCCGGTGCTGAGCAGCCGCCCCGGGGCGGGCCTGCGGGAGGACCGCCGGCCGCCTCCTCGCCGTCTTCTGCGCCCCGCCCCCTCCCGCCCTCTCCTCCCCCCTGGCCCCGCTTCCCTCACTTCCCTCACGGCAGCGGTTGTGGCGGCCTGGGGCCGGTGTACTGGCCGGTGGGGCGCACACGGACGGGGGGTTCGGCGTACTCCTCCAGCGCGTGCGCGATCCAGCCGACGGTACGGGCGAGCGCGAAGACCGTCTCGCCCGCCTCGGCCGGCATCCCCGTGGCGACCGTCAGCACCGCCAGCGCCAGATCGACATTCGCGGGCAGTTCGGTGTGCCGGGCGGCCGTGGTGATCACCTCGCGGGCGGCCGTGAGGGCGGGACGGGCCCGCGGTACGTCCTCCAGGAGCGCGAAGAGAGCGCGGGCGCGCGGGTCCTCCCCCGGATAGACACGATGCCCCAGACCGGGCACCGTGCGGCCGGCCCGCAGATGGTCGGCCACCACGGCCGCCGCGCTGCCGCGGTCCAGCACGTCCAGCAGCATCCGGTGGGCGAGCCCGCTCGCCGCGCCGTGCAGTGTCCCGTCCAGCGCGCCGAAGCCGGCCGAGACGATCGCGTACGGATGGGCCCGTGCGGAGGCGGCGACCCGGACGGCGAGGGTCGAGACGGCGAGGTCGTGGTCGATGAGCAGCACCAGCGCGGCGTCGAGCACACGGAGCGTCGCCTCGTCGGGGGGCTGTGCCGTCAGCCTCGGCCAGAGGCGCCAGGCGAGGCGGCCCGCGCCGCGGTGCGGGGTGCCGACCGCGGGCAGCGCGTCGACGAGCGTGGGGATCAGGCAGCGGGCGGTGCCCAGTACGGCTTCCTCGGAGAGGTCGAAGCGGAGCGGGTCGGCGGCCGCCGCGGCGATCAGCGCGGCCCGCAGCTGGTCCATCTGCCCGCTGTGGTCCGGCAGCGCCCGCACGGCGCGGCGGGCCGCGGACAGCGCGTCCGGGGGCGCGGTGAAGTGGATGCCGCGGCGCAGTTCGCCGGTCCACAGCCACTCGGCGACTTCCTCGAAGCGGTAGTGGGCGGCGAGCTCCGTGGCGTCGACGCCACGGAAGTAGCAGTGGCCGCGGTCGATCAGGGTGATGCCCGTACGGAACGCCAACTCGCCACCGGGGCCGGACGGTTCACGCCGGCCGCCGCGCCGGGCCAGCGCCTCGATCTCCCCCGGGTCGAAGGTGCTGCCGCGGCCGCCCGGTTCGCGGCGGCTGGTCAGCTGGCCCCGGCTGACGTACGCGTACACCGTCTCGGGCTTCACGCCGAGCCGGTCGGCCGCCTCCCGGGTGCTCAGCCGGCGCTCGCCCGGGCCGTCGTCCTGCGTCGTGCGTTGATCCGCCATGCACTCACCGTATCCAGAACCCTTCATGTTGATTCAATCAATATTGACGATGATTGAGTCAAGCATGGATAGTCGAATCAATTCGGGGGGCGCGTCCAGGCCCACCCCGAGTCGGGGCACTGACGAACCAAGGAGATCCGCCATGCCGGTTGCCGAGGCGAACGCACCGATCGACGCTCCCCGCGGTCTCGCGGGTGTCGTCGTCACCGAGACCCGGCTCGGTGACGTCCGGGGCGGTGAGGGCTTCTACCACTACCGCCAGTACTCCGCCGTCGAGCTGGCCATGCACCGCGGTTTCGAGGACGTCTGGTACCTGATGTTCCACGGCGCGCTCCCGGACGCGGACCAGCTGGCGGCCTTCACGGCCGAGACCGCCGCACTGCGCCGGCTGCCCGACGCGGTCCGCGCGGCGCTGCCCGCGCTCGCCCGGGCAGGTGCCCTCGCCGGCCCGCTCGCCGGGCTGCGTACCGCGCTCTCCCTGCTCGGCGCGACGGCCGGCTTCCGGCCGCTGTACGACATCGACGCCGGCCGGCGGCGGGCCGATGCCCTGGCCGCCTGCGCCGCGGTACCCACCCTGCTCACCGCGCTGCACCGGCTCGGCCAGGGGCTGCCGCCCATCGAGCCGCGCGCGGACCTCGGCCACGCGGCCAACTACCTCTACATGCTCACCGGCCAGGAGCCCGAGCCGGACCGGGTACGGGCGATCGAGGCCTATCTCATCTCCACCATCGACCACGGCTTCAACGCCTCGACCTTCACCGCCCGCGTCATTTCCTCCACCGGCGCCGACCTCGCGGCCGGGCTCGTCGGCGCCATCGGCGCATTGTCCGGGCCGCTGCACGGCGGTGCGCCCAGCCGCGCCCTGGACATGCTCGACGCCATCGGCACACCGGACCGTATCGACGCATGGGTGCGTGAGCAGGTGCTCCGCGGCGACCGGATCATGGGTTTCGGGCACGCCGTCTACCGCACCGAGGACCCGCGCTCCCGGATGCTGCGCGGTATCGCCGAGGGGTTCGGCGGCCCGCTGGTGGAGTTCGCCGTCCAGGTGGAGGCGCGGGTCGAGGAGCTGCTGGCGGAGCTCAAACCCGGCCGTGAACTGCACGCGAACGTGGAGCTCTACGCGGGCGTCGTCATGGAGCTGTGCGGGCTGCCGCGGGAGATGTTCACCCCCACGTTCTGCGCGGCCCGGGTGGTCGGCTGGAGCGCCAACATCCTGGAACAGGCCGAGGATTCGAAGATCATCCGGCCGGCGGCCCGTTACGTGGGCCCGCCCCCTCCGCAGCCGCTGCCCGCCGTCGCGGACCGCTAGGGCCTGCCGGTCCCGGGGCGCCCGGCCGGGCCGGGCCTGTTCCGGCGGGTCGGTTACGATCGACAGCTCGTCCGCCGCCGCGGCGATCAGCGCGGCCCGCCACCCGCACCATGGAGGCGCCCCCTTGGCCACGCAGCAGATCCCGGTCGTCGTGCTCGCGGGGTTCCTCGGATCGGGCAAGACGACCCTGCTCAACCACCTCCTCGGCGCCGGTGACGGCACCCGTATCGGGGCGGTCGTCAATGACTTCGGCAGCATCGAGATCGACGCGATGACCGTCGCCGGGCAGGTCGACTCGATGGTCTCGCTCGGCAACGGCTGTCTGTGCTGTGCGGTCGACACCAGCGAACTGGACACCTACCTGGAGCGGCTGGCCCGCCCCGCGGCCCGGATCGACGTGATCGTCATCGAGGCCAGCGGGCTGGCCGAGCCGCAGGAACTCATCCGCATGATCCTCGCCAGCGACAACGACCGGATCGTCTACGGCGGGCTGATCGAGGTCGTGGACGCCGCCGAGTTCGACGCCACCCGGGCCCGGCACCCCGAACTGGACCGGCATGTGGGCGTCGCGGACATCGTGGTGCTCAACAAGGCCGACCGCATCGGTGCCGCGCCGCTCCGGGCGCTGCGGGCCACCCTCGCGGAGCTGGCGCCCGGCCGGCCGGTGATCTGCACCGCCTACGGGCGGGTCGATCCGGAGCTGTTCTTCGACCGCGGCGCGGGGGAGGACCTCGACGCGGCCGTACGCCAGCTGTCGTTCGAGGACCTGCTGCGCGAGGCCGCCGCGCACGGCGAGCCGGCCGGCCGGGCCGATGGCCGCCATGACCACGGCCACCATGATGACGACGGCGGCCGGCACGACGACGGTCGATACGGCGACAGCCGGCGTGACCACCACGACGAGGCGCACTGCGACCACCACGACGGGCGGTGCGGCCATGCCGACCACCTCCACGCCGCCTATCAGAGCGTGGAGTTCACCTCGGCCGAGCCGATGCACCCGCGCCGCCTGATGGACTTCCTCGACAGCCGCCCCCACGGCCTCTACCGCATCAAGGGCTTCGTCCACTTCGACGTCCCGGAGAACCGCCAGAAGTTCACGCTGCATGCCGTCGGCGACTTCCTGCGCTTCTACCCCGGGCCCTGGCCCAAGGGGGAGGAGCGCGGCACCCAGCTCGTCCTGATCGGCAGCGGTATCGACGCACCGGCGCTGCGCAAGGAACTGGAGAACTGCCGGGAGACCGGACCGTCGGCCGCCGACGAGAACAGCATGTGGGGCGTACTGCGGTATGTGGACGGAGCCGACGAGGAGCACTGACGGAAGACGAGGAGCACTGACGGAAAAGGCGGCGCCGCCGGCCCATCGGCCCGGCGGCGCCGCCCGTCACCTCCGCGACGGCTGTCTACACCGCCGGCCCCGCCAGTGCCGTGACCTTCTTCGCCAGCGGCACTCCCGAGCCGTCCCGGCGCGGATCGGTCTCCGGCAGCGGGACGGGAGCGCCCTTGGCGTCCGCGGCCCGCACCGGCGCCGGCCCGGCCCAGGCCAGGGTCAGGCAGTCCTCGCCCTTCAGGAACCGCTGGCAGCGCACCCCGCCGGTGCCCCGGCCCTTGCGCGGGTACTGGTCGAACGGGGTGAGCTTGGCCGTCGCCACCGAGTCGTCGAGCGTGCCATGTGAGCCGGCGACGGTGAACACCATGGCATCGGCGGCCGGTTCGACCGCCGAGAAGGAGATCACCTTCGCCCCCGAGCCCAGCTTGACGCCTGCCATACCGCCGGCCGGCCGGCCCTGCGGCCGCACCTGGGACGCCGGGAAGCGCAGCAGCTGCGCCTCGGAGGTGATGAAGACCAGGTCCTCCTCACCGGTGCTCAGCTCGGCCGCGCCCACGATGCGGTCGCCCTCCTTGAGAGTGATGACCTCCAACTCCTCCTTGTGGGCGGGGTAGTCGGGCACCACCCGCTTGACCACGCCCTGTTCCGTACCGAGCGCCAGGCCCGGGGAGGACTCGTCCAGCGAGGTCAGGCAGATCAGCTGCTCACCGTCCTGCAGGGTGAGGAACTCCGCGAGCGGTGCGCCACCGGAGAGGTTCGGAGCCGCCGCGGTCGCCGGGAGCTGCGGCAGATCGATCACCGCGACCCGCAGCAGCCGGCCCAGGGACGTCACCGCGCCCACCTCGCCGCGGGTCGTGGCCGGCACCGCGGAGACGATCACATCGTGCTTGACGCGCTTGCCGTCGGCCGGGGCCGGCGACTCGCCGGTGACCGTCCGCGCGAGCAGGCCGGTGGAGGACAGCAGCACCTGGCACGGGTCGTCGGCGACCTCCAGCGGCACCGCGCCGACCGTGGCCTCCGGCGCCTCCAGCAGGACCGTCCGCCGGTCCGTGCCGTACTTCTTGGCGACCGCGGCCAGCTCGCCGGAGACCAGCTTGCGCAGCTCGGCGTCCGACTCCAGGATGCGGGTCAGCTGCTCGATCTCCTCCTGCAGCCGGTCGCGCTCCGACTCCAGCTCGATCCGGTCGAACTTGGTCAGCCGGCGCAGCGGGGTGTCGAGGATGTACTGGGTCTGCACGTCGCTCAGGGAGAAGCGGGCGATCAGCCGCTCTTTGGCCTGTGCGCTGTTCTCGCTGGAGCGGATCAGGCGGATCACCTCGTCGATGTCCACCAGGGCCGTCAGCAGGCCCTCCACCAGATGCAGCCGGTCGCGCCGCTTGCCGCGCCGGAACTCGCTGCGCCGGCGCACCACCTCGAAGCGGTGGTCGACATAGACCTCCAGCAGCTCCTTGAGGCCCAGCGTCAGCGGCTGGCCGTCCACCAGGGCGACGTTGTTGATGCCGAAGGACTCCTCCATCGGCGTGAGCTTGTAGAGCTGCTCCAGGACGGCCTCGGGGTTGAAGCCGTTCTTGACCTCGATCACCAGCCGCAGGCCGTGCTCACGTCCGGTGAGGTCCTTGACGTCCGCGATGCCCTGCAGCTTCTTCGAGCCGACCAGGTCCTTGATCTTGGAGATGACCTTCTCGGGGCCGACCGCGAAGGGGAGTTCGGTGACGACCAGGCCCTTGCGGCGGGCGGTGACGTTCTCGACCGCGACGGTGGCACGGATCTTGAACGTGCCGCGGCCCTTCTCGTACGCGTCCCGGACGCCGGCCAGCCCCACGATCCGGCCGCCGGTCGGCAGGTCGGGGCCCGGCACGAAGCGCATCAGGGTGTCGAGGTCCGCGTTGGGGTGCTTGATCAGATGGCGCGCGGCCGCGATGACCTCGCCCAGATTGTGCGGCGGCATGTTCGTCGCCATACCGACGGCGATTCCGGACGAGCCGTTGACGAGGAGGTTCGGATACGCGGCCGGGAGGGCCACCGGCTCCTGCTCCTGGCCGTCGTAGTTCGGGGTGAAGTCGACGGTGTCCTCGTCGATGGACTCCGTCATCAGGGACGTCGCCGACGCCATCCGGCACTCCGTGTACCGCATGGCCGCGGGCGGGTCGTCGTTGCCCAGCGAGCCGAAGTTGCCGTGGCCGTCCACCAGCGGCAGCCGCATGGAGAACGGCTGCGCCATGCGCACCAGCGCGTCGTAGATGGACGCGTCGCCGTGCGGATGGAGCTTACCCATGACCTCGCCGACCACCCGGGCGCACTTCACATAGCCGCGGTCGGGGCGCAGGCTCATCTCGTTCATCTGGTACAGGATGCGGCGGTGCACGGGCTTGAGGCCGTCGCGGGCGTCCGGCAGGGCGCGCGAGTAGATGACCGAGTACGCGTACTCGAGGAAGGAACCCTGCATCTCGTCGACGACGTCGATGTCGAGGATCCTCTCCTCGAAGTCGTCCGGCGGCGGGGTCTTCGTGCTGCGGCGGGCCATCGCGGCTGCGGCTCCTTCTGCTGCGTCGTGCGTCTACTGCCGAGTCGGAAAGACCGATGTCGGGCGACGTCGGTCAATCTGCCGGGTCAATCGGCTGGGCGATCGACCGGAGGCATCCCCAGGTGTCCCTGAAGGTATCTCCGAGTCTGACGCGGACCATTGTGGACCGCCGCACTGACAACGCCCACCGCGACTCCCCCCTCGCCGGGCACGGCGCACGATCGGGCCGGGCGCCCGGGAACTTCGCCAGATGCCGACGCGGTTGCATACAGTGACAGAACTTCCTCGCAAGCGGATCGAAGGGACGTACATGCCCATGGGTCACACGGCCACAGAACAAGCCGGCTCCGGCGGCCTGACAGCGACCGAGCACCGGCTGGCCAACGGCCTGCGCGTGGTGCTCTCCGAAGACCACCTGACCCCGGTCGCAGCGGTCTGCCTGTGGTACGACGTCGGCTCCCGCCACGAGGTCAAGGGCCGTACCGGCCTGGCGCACCTCTTCGAGCACCTGATGTTCCAGGGCTCCGCGCAGGTGACGGGCAACGGCCACTTCGAGCTGGTGCAGGGCGCCGGCGGTTCGCTCAACGGCACCACGAGCTTCGAGCGCACCAACTATTTCGAGACCATGCCCGCCCATGAGCTGGAGCTCGCGCTCTGGCTGGAGGCGGACCGGATGGGCTCGCTGCTGACCGCGCTGGACGAGGAGTCGCTGGAAAACCAGCGCGACGTCGTCAAGAACGAGCGCCGCCAGCGCTACGACAACGTCCCCTACGGCACGGCCTTCGAGCGGCTGACCGCGATGGCCTACCCCGAGGGCCACCCGTACCACCACACGCCCATCGGGTCGATGGCCGATCTGGACGCGGCCTCGCTGGAGGACGCGCGGGCCTTCTTCCGTACGTACTACGCGCCCAACAACGCCGTCCTGGCGGTCGTCGGCGACATCGACCCCGAGCAGACGCTCGCCTGGATCGAGAAGTACTTCGGCTCGATCCCCGGCCACGACGGCAAGCAGCCGCCCCGGGACGGTTCGCTGCCCGAGACCATCGGCGAAGAGCTGCGCGAGGTCGTCACGGAGGACGTGCCCTCCCGCGCCCTGATGGCGGCCTACCGCCTGCCGCACGACGGCACCCGTGAGGCGGACGCCGCGGATCTGGCGCTGACCGTCCTGGGCGGCGGCGAGTCCTCCCGCCTGTACAACCGCCTGGTGCGCCGCGACCGCACCGCCGTGGCGGCCGGCTTCGGTCTGCTGCGGCTGGCCGGCGCGCCCTCGCTGGGCTGGCTGGACGTGAAGACGTCCGGCGGGGTGGAGGTCGCCGACATCGAGCGCGCCGTCGACGAGGAGCTGGCCCGCTTCGCCGCCGACGGGCCGACCCCGGAGGAGATGGAGCGCGCCCAGGCGCAGCTGGAGCGCGAATGGCTGGACCGGCTGGCCACGGTCAGCGGCCGGGCCGACGAACTGTGCCGCTTCGCCGTCCTGTTCGGCGACCCGCAGCTCGCGCTGACCGCCGTGCGGCGCGTTCTGGAGATCACACCGCAGGAGGTGCAGGCGGTCGCCCAGGCCCGGCTGCGCCCCGACAACCGCGCGGTGCTGGTCTACGAGCCCGCAGAAGGCACGGCGTCCGCCGAATCCGCCGGCGCCGCTGACGCCGCCGACACCGAGGAAGGGGAGGCGGACCAGTGAGCGACGCCACCACCCGCGCAGATTCTCCCGAGAGCACCATGGACTTCCACCCCCGGCCCCGTGGCGGTGCGCCCAAGCCGTGGGCCTTCCCGGCCCCCGACCGCGGCGAACTGCCCAACGGCCTCACCCTCCTGACCAGCCACCGGCCCGGCCAGCAGGTCGTCGCCGTCGAGATCAACCTGGTCGCCCCGCTGGACGCCGAGCCCGAGGGCCTGGACGGTGTCGCCACGATCATGGCGCGTGCCCTGTCCGAGGGCACCGACAAGCACTCCGCCGAGGAGTTCGCCGCCGAGCTGGAGCGCTGCGGCGCCACGCTCGACGCGCACGCCGACCACCCCGGCCTGCGGGTCTCCCTGGAGGTCCCGGCCTCCCGGCTGCCGCGCGCGCTCGGGCTACTCGCCGACGCGCTGCGGGCCCCGGCGTTCCCGGAGAGCGAGATCGAGCGGCTGGTACGCAACCGCCTCGACGAGATCCCGCACGAGCTCGCCAACCCGGCCCGGCGGGCCGCGATGGCACTGTCCAAGGAGCTGTTCCCGGCCACCGCCCGGATGTCCCGGCCCCGCCAGGGCACCGAGGAGACCGTCGCCCGGATCGACGCCGCCGCCGTCCGCGCGTTCTACGACGCCCATGTGCGGCCCGCCACGGCCACCGCGGTCGTCGTCGGCGACTTCACCGGCGTCGACCTGGACGCGGCGCTCGCCGAGAGCCTGGGCGCCTGGAGCGGCCCGGCGGCCGAGCCGATGAAGGCCGCGCCGGTCGTCGCCGACGACACCGGCCGGGTCGTGATCGTGGACCGCCCCGGGGCCGTCCAGACCCAGCTGCTCATCGGCCGTGTCGGCGCCGACCGGCACGACCGGGTGTGGCCCGCGCAGGTCCTCGGCACGTACTGCCTGGGCGGCACCCTCACCTCCCGTCTGGACCGCGTGCTGCGGGAGGAGAAGGGCTACACCTACGGCGTGCGCTCCTTCAGCCAGGTGCTGCGCTCCACCGCCCCCACGTCCTCCGAGGGGGCCACCGGCGCCGCACTGCTCGCCATCAGCGGCTCGGTGGACACCGAATCCACCGTCCCCGCGCTGGAGGACCTGTTCCAGGTGCTGCGGACCCTCGCCGCGGAGGGGCTGACGGACGACGAGCGCGATGTCGCCGTGCGGAACCTCGTCGGCGTCGCCCCGCTGAAGTACGAGACCGCGGCGGCCGTCGCGGGCACCCTCGCCGACCAGGTCGAACAGCAGCTCCCGGACGACTTCCAGGCGCAGTTGTACGTCCGGCTCGCGGAGGCCGGCACGGTCGAGGCGACCGCGGCGGTGGTGAACGCCTTCCCGGTGGACCGCCTGGTGACGGTCCTGGTGGGGGACGCGGCGCAGATCGCCGAACCGGTGAAGGCGCTGGGCCTCGGTGAGGTGACGGTCGTCGGCGGCTGACTCCCCGTCGGCTGATGGCCGGTCAGTCACCCACACGGCTCCCGTGGTGCCACGCGCCACGGGAGCCGTCGTATGTCCGGTTTGGTAGGGCTGGTTGTACTGGTTCTTGTGGCATCCCGCACAAAAGACGGGTTCCGCTTGGCGGCGGAAAGTTGCCGCGATTACCGTCTGTCCGGCTGTTCGTCACACCTTCGCCACACCAGTGGCAGCGGACAGCCATCGCCGAGTCCCCGTACGGCGCGAGCCAGGGGAGCCGGGGACCCACACGTCCCTTGGGGTGAATCGGATTCCTCCCCGGAGGAGTCCGTAGGAGACCTTCCTGCTCCGAACCCGTCAGCTAACCCGGTAGGCGAGAGGGAAGGAAAGGACAAGCCAGCACATGGCGTTCACCCGTGCCACCGGGAAGCACCGCGGTCCGAGCCGTACCGCTCGTAAGACCCGTAACCTCGCCGGTATAGCCACCCTCGCGGCCTCCGGCGTCGTTGCCTCCGTGGCCTCGCCGGCGCTGGCCGCCACGGACGAGGCGCACGGCCAGGACACCGGTCTCCAGCAGGCCGTCGTGCTGGGGGACGAGCTCGCCAGCCGCGTCGAGGCGCAGGCCGACGCCCAGCAGGCCGCCGCCGAACTGGCAGCCCTCGAGGCGAAGGCCGAGGCCGTGGCCAAGCAGCAGGCCGAGGAGGCCAAGCGGCACGCCGAGGAGGCCCGGAAGAAGGCCGAGGAGGAGCGCGAGGCCAAGGAACGCGCCGCCCGCGAGGCCGAGCGCAAGCGCCTCAACACCTTCGTCGCCCCGATAGCCGGCTCGTACGTCTCGACCGGCTACAAGGCCTCCAGCGGCCTGTGGTCCTCCGGCAGCCACACCGGCGTCGACTTCCACGCCGCCTCCGGGACCTCGGTCCAGGCCGTCGGCACGGGCACCGTCGTCGAGGCCGGCTGGGGCGGTGCGTACGGCAACAACGTCGTGATCAAGATGAACGACGGCACGTACACCCAGTACGGCCACCTCTCGTCGATCGGCGTCTCGGTCGGCCAGCAGGTGACCCCCGGCCAGCAGATCGGCCTCTCCGGCGCCACCGGCAACGTCACCGGCCCGCATCTGCACTTCGAGGCCCGCACCACCGCCGAATACGGCTCGGACCTCGACCCGGTCTCGTATCTGCGGTCGCACGGCGTGGACATCTGAGCCGACTCCGTCGCCGGCCTCGCCTTCGCCCTGGCCGGGCCCGGGCCCTGTCCCTGGCGCTGGCCCTGGCCAAAAAATATCCCTGAATAGCGAAAGCCCGTCGGAAAAGCCGCCCCCGTCGAATAGAGTCACGGAAAAGTCGCCGACCGGCGGCGTTTCCAGGGGATTACGGCGGAGGCACGGACGATGCGAGGCCATATTTCCGCGCATGCGGTGTGCACGGCGATTCGCGAGGACATCGTCTCCGGCGCGCTGGCGCCGGGGAGCCGGCTGATCGAGGAAATCCTGGCGGCGCGCTACGGCGTCTCCAGGGTGCCGGTCCGCGAAGCGCTGCGCACCCTGCAGTCGGAGGGCTTCGTCACCACCCGCCACCACGCGGGCGCCTGCGTCGCCGCGCCCACCGAGCAGGAGGCCGCGGACCTCCTCGCTATCCGCGCGCTGCTGGAGCCGCTGGGCGCCGCCCGCGCCGCCGTCCGCCGTACCCCGGCCCACCTCAAGGTGCTGCGCGGCCTGGTCCGGCTCGGCCGTGCGCGGGCCCGCCACGGCAGCCCCGCCGACCTGCGCCAACTGGACGGCTGGTTCCACGAGACGCTCGCCCAGGCGGCCGGCAGTCCCAGCCTGACGTCGCTGCTCACCCAGCTGCGGCGCAAGATCGAGTGGATGTACGCGGTGGATCTGCCGGCACGGTCCGGTGAGTCCTGGGACGAGCACGGCGCGGTCCTGGAAGCGGTGGCCCGGGGCGATGCGGAACGGGCCCGCGCCCTGATGGCCGCCCATATCGAGCGTTCCCTCCCCGTGTACCGGCTGCGGCGCCCCGCCACGGCCGAGGTGAGGGATCCGAAACAGCCCGTCAACACGGCGCGTGCCCGTTCTTAACAAGCACGCCGTATACAAAGAGGTGCCGGAATCCGGAATGGGGCGCGGCGTGCCATTTCTCCGGGGAATTGGTTCTTTCTCCGCGAATCGCTTCGCCGGGAGCACCGAACAATTCGCGTGCTGTGCACTGCCGAGGAATGCCGGCCGGCGAATGATGTCCTGATGAGGAATTCCCGGTCGGGGGATTTGCGCTGACGAGAAATGCAGAACGGCCCCGCCGC
>NZ_BBUY01000013.1:0-76845 GCF_001590865.1 Streptomyces sp. NBRC 110611 | reverse complement strand
ATATCGCACGGGCCACTGCCGGACCCGGGAGGACTCAGACGGTCTCGGGGAGCTCCTCGAGACCCTCGGCCACCAGCTTCGCCAGGCGGTCGAGCGCCGCTTCGGCACCCTCGGCGTCCGAGGCCAGCACGATCTCCTCGCCGCCCTGGGCGCCCAGGCCCAGGACCGCCAGCATGGAGGCCGCGTTGACCGGGTTGCCGTCCGCCTTGGCGATCGTCATCGGGACGCCGGAGGCAGTGGCCGCACGGACGAAGATCGACGCGGGGCGGGCGTGCAGCCCCTCGGTCCAACCGACAGTGACGCGGCGCTCAGCCATGGTGTTGCCCTTCAAAGTCGAGAGAGTTGTCTAGACCATTCTCGCACGCTGCCGGAAGTGCTCCGACGGCTGTCCGGGTGACCCCCGAGGGTACGTGGGCAGGGCCGGTTGTCGGTGCCCGGTCGTACTCTGTCCGCATGCACAAGCCGCCCGACCACGCGTACCCGTCGCACTGGGAAGCCGACGTGGTGCTGCGCGACGGCGGCACGGCACGGATCCGTCCCATCACCCCCGCCGACGCCGAGCGGCTGGTCTCGTTCTACGAACAGGTCTCGGACGAGTCGAAGTACTACCGCTTCTTCGCGCCCTACCCCCGGTTGTCCGACCGCGATGTGCGCCGCTTCACCCATCACGACTACATCGACCGGGTCGGCCTCGCCGCCACCGTCGGCGGGGAGTTCATCGCCACCGTCCGCTACGACCGGATCAACGACCAGGGGCTGCCCGCCAAGAGCCCGGACGACGACCAGGCCGAGGTCGCCTTCCTCGTCCAGGACGCCCACCAGGGCCGCGGGGTCGCCTCCGCCCTCCTGGAGCACATCGCGGCCGTCGCCCGTGAGCGCGGCATCCGCAGGTTCGCCGCCGAGGTGCTGCCCGCGAACTCCAAAATGATCAAGGTGTTCACGGATGCCGGCTACACGCAGCAGCGCACCTTCGAGGACGGCGTGGTCCGCCTGGAGTTCGACCTGGAGCCCACCGAGCAGTCCATGGCCGTGATGCGCGGCCGCGAGCAGCGCGCCGAGGCGCGCTCCGTGCAGCGGCTGCTCGCCCCCGGCTCGGTCGCCGTCATCGGGACCGGCCGCACGCCCGGCGGCATCGGCCGTACCGTCCTGCGCAACCTCCTCGGCTGCGGCTTCACGGGCCGGGTGCACGCCGTCAACCACGCCTTCCCCGAAGACCTGCGACGGCTGGACCCGGAGGGAGTGCCGGCCGTCCGCGCCCTGCGGGAGATCCCCGATCCGGTCGATCTCGCGGTCATCGCCGTCCCGGCGGACCGTGTCCCCGACGTGGTCCGCGACTGCGGTGAACACGGCGTCCAGGGCGTGCTGATCCTCTCCTCCGGTTACGCCGAGGCGGGCCCGGAGGGCCGGGAGCGGCAGCGCGCCCTGCTCCGCCAGGCCCGCTCGTACGGCATGCGGCTCATCGGGCCGAATGCCTTCGGACTGATCAACACCGCCGCCGGCGTCCGGATGAACGCCTCCCTCGCCCCGCAGCTGCCGGGTGCCGGCCACATCGGCCTGTTCACCCAGTCCGGCGCCATCGGCATCGCCCTGCTCAGCGGGCTCCATGAACGTGGCCCCGGGGATGGCGGGATCGCCGGAATCTCGTCCTTCGTCTCGGCCGGCAACCGCGCCGACGTCTCCGGCAACGACCTGCTCCAGTACTGGTACGACGACCCCGACACCGACGTCGTGATCCTCTATCTGGAGTCCATCGGCAACCCGCGCAAGTTCGCCCGGCTCGCCCGGCGCACCGCCGCCGTCAAACCGGTCGTGGTCGCCAAGGGGGCCCGGCACAACGGCACGGCACCGCTCGGGCACACCGTGCCCACGGTCCAGGTCCCGGACAGCACGGTCGCCGCGCTCATGCGCCAGGCCGGTGTGATCCGCGTCGACACGGTCACCGAGCTGATCGACGCCGGGCTGCTGCTGGCCTCCCAGCCGCTGCCCGCCGGCCCGCGCATCGCGATCCTGGGCAATTCCGAGGCGCTGGCGCTGCTCGCCTACGACGCCTGCCTGACCGAGCGGCTGCGGCCGCTGCACCCCCGTGTCCTGGACTCCGCGGCGCGGCCGGACGACTTCCGTACCGCACTCGCCGAGACCCTGGCGGGCGACGGCTGCGATGCCGTGATCGTCACGGCGATCCCGTGGGTGGGGGAGCAGGACGGGCCCGCCCCGCCCGGCAGCGAGGGCGCCGCGCTCGCCGCCGCCCTGCGCGGCGCGGCCGCGTCCCATCCGCACAAGCCGGTCACCGTCGTCCACCTGGCGATGGACGGCCTCGCCACGACCCTGGCGGCCCCGGCCCCGGAGCCGGAGCCGCCTGCGGGGACGAGCACCCCCGAGCCGCCCGCCGCCCGGCCCGCCGGATCCCCGCCGGACGCACCGGCAGCGCAGCAGTACGCGCGGCATCCGCGGGGAGCGGCCGCCGTACGCCCACCGATCCCGCCGGGCCCGCCGCCGGCCGCCATGGCGGCGTCCCCGGCCCACGACGCCGCGGCCGCCCCCGCACCGCCCCAGCGCCGGAGCGCTCCCCTCCGCATCCCCGCGTACCCGGCCGCCGAGCGCGCCGTACGCGCCCTCGCCGAGGCCGTCCGGTACGCCGCCTGGCGCCGGGACGCGGCCGAGCCGGGCCGGGTGCCCGAGTACGACGACATCCAGGAGGCGGCGGCCGGGGCCGATATCGATCGCCTCCTCGGCCGGCTCGCTCCCGGCGTACCCACCGGCCGCTCGGTCGCGGTGCCCCCCAAGGACGCCGCTGCCCTGCTCACCCGCTACGGCATCCACACCCACCCCGTCCTCCCGGCCCCCGACCCGGACAGCGCCGTGCGCGCCGCGGCCCACCTGGGCTATCCGGTGGCCCTGAAGACCACCGCCCCCCATCTGCGGCACCGCGCCGACCTCGGCGGAGTCCGCCTGGACATCGCCGGTGAGGGCGAACTCCGGCGTGTCTACGCGGAGTTGACGGACTTCCTCGGCTCGCCGGAGGAGCTGCGTCCGGTCGTCCAGTCGATGGTGCCGCGCGGTGTCGACACGGTCATCCGCGCCGCCATCGACCCGGCCGCCGGCGCCGTGCTCTCCTTCGGCCTGGCCGGCGCCCCCTCCCAGCTGCTCGGCGATGTCGCCCACCGCCTCATCCCGGCCACGGACCGCGAGGTCGCCGAGCAGATCCGCGCGATCCGCGCCGCCCCGCTGCTCTTCGGCTGGCGCGGCTCCCAGCCGGTCGACACCGCCGCGCTGGCCGAACTGCTGCTCCGGGTCTCCCGCCTCGTCGACGACCACCCCGAGGTCGTCGCCGTGGATCTCGAACCGGTCGTCGTCGCACCACAAGGGATCTCCGTCCTGGACGCGGCCGTCCGGCTCGCCCCCGCGCCCGTCACCACCGACCTGGGCCCCCGCCGCCTGCCCGCCTATTAGGCCCCTGCCGGGCCCCCTCACCAGGCCGGGCGGTGCCCATCGGGGCCGGCCCGTCCCATGGGGCTCGTGCCTCCCGTCAGGCCCCGTAGGATGGACCCCATGGCGAAGACCGGTACGACGACACAGGGGCTGCGCGCGGCGATCGAGCGCAGTGGCTACTACCCGACGCTCGTGGCCGAGGCGGTGCAGGCCGCCGTGGGCAGCGAGCCGGTGGTGTCGTACCTCGTCCATCAGGAGACGACCTTCGACGCCAACGAGGTCCGCCGGCACGTCACGGTCCTGGTCCTGACCGGCACCCGCTTCATCGTCAGCCACACCGACGAACAGGCCGCCGACGCCACCTCCCCCTCCCCGTACGCCACCACCTCCACCGAGTCCGTCAAGCTGGACCGGATCTCCTCCGTGGTGCTCAGCCGCGTGGTCGCCAACCCCGAGTCGTACACCCCGGGCCAGCTGCCCCGCGAGGTCGTGCTGACCATCGGCTGGGGCGCCGTCGCCCGCCTGGACCTGGAGCCCGCCGCCTGCGGCGACCCCAACTGCGAGGCGGACCACGGCTACACCGGCTCGTCCACCGCCGACGACCTCTCGCTGCGGGTCAGCGAGGCCGGCGACGGCCCGGACTCGGTGCGTGAGACGCTCGCCTTCGCACAGGCGCTCTCCGAGGCCACCGCGGCCACCACCACGACCCGCTGATGGCCGGTCTCGCCCCCGCCTGGCCGGAACCCGAACCGCTCGACCCGCTCGGCGCCCCGGTGCCCCGGTACGGCAGAGGCTCGCTCTCGGATCTGCTGCCCACCATCGCCGCGGGCCTCGGCGTCCGCGAACTCTCCGCCACGATGGAGCTCGCCCCCGCCGACCGGGCCTGTGTCTTCCTGATCGACGGCCTCGGCTGGGAGCAGCTGCGCGCCCACCCGGAGGAGGCGCCGTTCCTCACCTCACTCCTGGGGACCTCGCTCAACGGCACCGGACGCCCGCTCACCACGGGTTTCCCCGCCACCACGGCCACCTCGCTGGCCTCGGTCGGCACCGGCCTGCCGCCGGGCGCCCACGGCCTGCCCGGTTACACCTGTGAGGACCCGGCCACCGGCGCCCTGATGAACCAGCTCCGCTGGTACCCGTGGACCGACCCGTACGTCTGGCAGCCCCACCCGACGGTCTTCCAGCTCGCGGACGCCGCCGGGGTCCACACCTGCCAGGTCTCCGCGCCGGACTTCGAGCACACTCCGCTCACCAAGGTCGCGCTCAGCGGCGGCACCTTCCACGGCCGGCTCTCCGGTGAGGAGCGGATGGACCTCGCCGCCGCGCAGCTCGCCGCCGGCGACCGCTCGCTGGTCTACACGTACTACTCCGAGGTCGACGGCAAGGGGCACCGCTACGGCGTCGACTCCGACGCCTGGCGCGGCCAGTTGATGTATGTCGACCGGCTCGCGCAGCGGCTGGCCGAACAACTCCCGCCGCGCAGCGCCCTCTACGTCACCGCCGATCACGGCATGATCGACATCCCGTTCGACCCCGAGTCCCGCGTCGACTTCGACGAGGACTGGGAACTGCGCGCCGGGGTACGCCTGTTGGGTGGTGAGGGCCGGGCCCGGCATGTGTACGCCCACCATGGCGCCGCCGCCGATGTGCTCGCCGTATGGCGGGAAGTGGTCGGTGACCGGATGTGGGTGGCGAGCCGCGACGAGGCCATCGCCGCCGGCTGGTTCGGGCCGCGGGTCGACGACCGGGTACGGGCCCGGATCGGTGATGTCGTGGCGGCCGCGCACGCCGACATGGTGATCATCGCGACCGAACGGGAGCCCCGTGAATCGGAGATGGTCGGGATGCACGGCTCGATGACCCCCGTGGAGCAGCTGGTGCCGCTCCTGGAAGTCCGCACCTGACCGAAGTCCGCACCTGATCCCACCGGAATCCCACCGGACTTCCCTCGCCGGGGCACTTCGTGCCCGGCAGGACACCGCCGGCTCCGACCCGCGGCCCCGCCGCTCCTCCGACCTTCGACGCTCCGTCCGATCCCACCGAAAGGCCATCCCCACCCCCATGTCCGAATTGGTATTTTTCTCGGGAACCATGGACTGCGGGAAGAGCACCCTGGCGCTGCAGATCGGGCACAACCGCTCCGCCCGCGGGCTGCAGGGAGTGATTTTCACCCGTGACGACCGGGCGGGCGAGGGCCGCCTCTCGTCCCGGCTGGGGCTGGTCACGGACGCGGTCGAGGCCGACGAGACCATGGACCTCTACGCCTACCTCGTCGCTCACCTGTCCCGGGGCGCCCGGGCGGACTACGTCATCGTGGACGAGGCCCAGTTCCTCGCACCCGCACAGATCGACCAGCTGGCGCGCATCGTCGATGACCTTGAGCTGGACGTCTTCGCGTTCGGCATCACCACCGATTTTCGGACACATCTGTTTCCGGGCTCCCGGCGCCTGATCGAGCTGGCCGACCGCATCGAGTCGCTGCAGGTCGAGGCGCTCTGCTGGTGCGGCGCCCGGGCCACCCACAACGCGCGTACGGTGGGCGGGGAGATGGTGGTCGAGGGCGCCCAGGTGGTGGTCGGCGACGTCAACCAGGCGCAGGGGGAGGTCGGTTACGAGGTGCTGTGCCGGCGCCACCACCTGCGCCGGATGACCAGTGCGACGGCGCAGGCCGGTGCGCTGTCGCCGGACGTCCTGCCGGTCCCGCGCGAAGCGCGGACGTGACGGCAGCCCCGCGGCCGGTCCGAGCGCCCCTCCGCCGGCCGGTGCGGGCGTACTCCGGTGCGGTACGAAAGGCGGTCCGCCCGCCCTCTGCGCGGCGTCCGCGACCCTGACATCGATGTCCGGGGCCGCGGGGCGGGTCCCCTGGACGGCGGAATTCTGGATTGACGGTGCAGTGGCCACCGTGCAGCGCCGTCCGGCGGGACAGCGGCACACGTATTCTGCACGGGCGATCACCGGACCGCCCTGCCGGAACATCCGTCCGGGCGGCCGATGGCCGCACCGTCGCCCGCCTCGGGGAGCCGGTCATGGGGCGGTGAGCGAGAATTCGCCGGATCCACGACGGTGCCCGTCGGTGCAGCAGACCCTCTCCGCGTTCTTGAGGTGTGCGCATTTCCGGGGAATCCCGGGCGGCGTTCCGGACGTTCATCGGAAAGAGCGGCGGAACGGGGTGGTGACCCGCCGTCATGTCGCTGTGTACGTAGGTGAGTCATGCCGCCGCGTACGCAAGTGAACAGCGGTTTCCGGCCATCAAGTTCCGCTGGACGCGGCGTATCCGAAAGAAGTCGGATGATAAAATACCGCTTCTGCGGTCTTTTTCAATGGCAGACGTAACGACTGGTCACGGGAGACGTGAGTTGGCGAAACAGGAACGGGCGATCCCGACGCGCAGGGCCTGTCTGGAGGCCGCCGCAGAGATCTTCAACGAGCACGGTTACGAGGGCGCCACGATTGCCGCTGTTCTTGAGCGTGCCCAACTCACCAGGGCCGCGCTGTACTTCCACTTCACGTCGAAGGAGGAACTGGCGCACGGGGTACTCGCCGAGGGGGTGACCACGGAAGGCCTGGTACCGCAGCCCTTCAAACTCCAGGAATGGGTGGACATTTCGCTCCTCCTGGCCTACCGGTTGCCCAGGGAGCCCTTGCTCAAAGCCTGCATACGGCTGTCCGTCGACCCGAAGGCGCGCAGCCTGCTGGGTACCCGCTGGCCCGACTGGATCGCGCTGGGCAGCGGGGTGTTGATGGAGGCCAAGGCGCGCGGCGAGCTCTATTCGCATATCGATCCGACCGATGCGGCCCGGTTGTTGATCGGTGCCTGGACCGGCGTTCAGCTCATTTCCGAGGCCGTGCCGCACCCGCCCGACCTCTGCGGGGAAATCTCCCGGCTGCTGGAGTTCATCCTCCCCAATGTCGCCGTTCCCGGAGTGCTGGCAAGGCTGGACACCTCGCCATTCCGCGCCGAACGGCTTCTGGGGGCGGAACGTTCCACGGTGGTCTCCTGAGAGGCGTCTCCCGGAAGGTAACAAACCGTTCGGTAGGTTTCTCGTTTCTCTGCTTATTCGCTTTTGTGGCACCCGGTTTATGTGCCGCACCCGCCCGCCCTGTGTGCCGCGCCCGGAAATTCCGTCCTCAGCCCTGCTCGACGATGGCGAAGACCGCGCCCTCGGTGTCGGAGACCGTCGCCAGACGGCCGTGCGCGGAATCGTGGGCGGGGGTCAGGACATGGCCGCCGAGCCCGGTGATACGGCGGGCTGCCGCGTCCGTACTGGGCACGGCGAAGTACGTCATCCAGTGGGGGCCGCGGTCGCGGAGCGCGGGGGCGCCCACGCCGTGGATGCCGGCCACCGCACGGCCCTTGAGGAGCAGCGTCAGCCGGTCGGCTTCCCGGTCGGCGTCGCCGCCGGCATCGTCCGCGTCCCCCGCGTCCCCCGTGGCGTCCCCGGCCGCCGGGGACGCCGGTTCCGCCTCGTAGCCGAAGACGTGCTCGTAGAAAGGGCCGACGGCGGCGGTCTCCTGGGTGATCAGCTCGTTCCACACCGGTGTGCCCGGTTCGCCGGTGACCGTGGTGCCCATCATCGATTTGCCCTGCCAGATGCCGAAGACCGCACCCTGTGGATCGGAGCCGATCGCCATCCGCCCCGCGTCGTCGTCCGCGTCCAGCGGTCCGACGCCCACCGTCCCGCCGCAGCACCGGATCCGCTCCGCGGTCGCATCCGCGTCGTCGCTGGCCAGATAGGTGGTCCAGGCGACCGGGAGATCCCGGTCGGGGGCCAGCTCGCCGACTCCGGCGACCTCCCTGCCGTCGAGGAAGGCCCGGGAGTACGGACCGAAATGCTGCGGCCCCGGGCGGAACTCCCAGCCGAACAGCGCGCCGTAGAACTCCTGCGTCGCGGACAGGCTGTGGGCCAGGAGGCTCACCCAGCAGGGCGCGCCGGGCATCCGCCGAGTCGCTGCCTCGGTCGTCATTGTCACTCTCTCCTCGGAGCATCGGTGTGCTGACCATGTGCGGAAAACGTGCGGTACGGGCGCGGGTCCCGAGCAGATGCTCGCACCCTGCCACCTGGTGTGCGCCCCGGCCGCGCCGTCCGCGCCATGTTCGCGAGGGAGAATGCCCGTTTTGTTATTTCACTTCCGTTTCGGCGTCGTTGCGGCAGCGCGCAACTCCGTCATACGGAGGGTGGGCACCCGCCTTCCGTGCGTAGTCGTCGCTACGCAAGGATGACTCCCATGAATGCCATCATCACCGCTACCGAACTCGCGAGCGAGTTGGCGAAGCCCACCCCGCCGGTACTCCTGGACGTGCGGTACCAGCTCGGCGGCCCGCCCGGCCGCCCCGCGTACGAGGCCGGCCACCTGCCCGGCGCGGTCTATGTCGACCTCGACGACGAGCTGGCCGGGGCACCCGGACCGGCCGGCCGCCATCCGCTCCCGCGCCTCGACGTCTTCGCGAAGGCGATGCGGGCCGCCGGTGTCCGCGCGGACCGCCCCGTGGTCGTCTACGACGGCGGCCAGGGCTGGGCGGCCGCCCGCGCCTGGTGGCTGCTGCGCTGGAGCGGCCACCCCGATGTGCGGGTCCTGGACGGCGGCCTCGCCGCCTGGCAGGCGTCCGGAGGCGCCCTGAGCCCCGACCGTCCGCATCCGTCCGAGGGTGACTTCACGCCGGTGCCCGGCGCGCTGCCGGTGCTGACGGCGGACGACGCGGCCGCCCTGGCCCGTCGCGGCGTCCTCCTCGACGCGCGGGCCGCCGAGCGCTACCGCGGCGAGGTCGAGCCCATCGACCCGGTCGCCGGCCACATCCCGGGCGCGGTGTCCGCGCCGACGACCGAGAACGTCGCCGAGCGGAGCACGGTCTTCCGCCCCGCGTCCGAGCTGGCCGGGCGTTTCGCGGCACTGGGCGCCACGTCGGACACCGAGGTCGGCGTCTACTGCGGCTCCGGAGTCTCCGCCGCCCATCAGGTACTGGCCCTCGCGGTCGCCGGCATCCCCGCCGCGCTGTACGTCGGCTCGTGGAGCGAGTGGTGCGCCGACCCGTCCCGTCCGGTGGCCACCGGCCCGCAGCCCGGCTGAGCCCCGGCACCGGCCCCGGGGCCGGTACGCCGTCCGCCCGCCCCCTGGAAGCAGGGGACGGGCGGACGAGGAGGCTCCACGGCCGGACCGGTCGCTCCGGCCGCTCCGTTCGTTACTCCGGGTTCGTTACTCCGGCTTCTTCCGCCGGGTCCCGAAGACGATCTCGTCCCAGCTGGGCACCGCCGCCCGCCGGCCGGGCCGGACGCCGTCCGCCTCGGCCTGCCGGTCCGTCGTCCCGGTCAGCCGTTCGCGGTGTCCGGCCACCGCGCGCGGCATCAGGACGTCCGCGTAGGCGGAACCCGCGCCCGCGCTGGCCGCCGGCGGCTCCTCGACCTCGGCCTCCGGCTCCTCGTCGCTCTGCGGCGTCTTGGCGCTCTCCGGTACGACCAGGTCGCCCCGGAAGCTCGGCACCGCCTCCAGCAGGCTGGTCAGCGAATCCCGCTCGCGCTCCCGCTCACCGGTGGCCTCCTCGCCGCTCCGGGTGTCGCTCTCCTCGCCGCCGGTCTGCGCCCCGCGGTCGCCGCGCTCGGACGTCTGGCGGTCCAGGGTGCGGTCCAGCGGGCGGTCGCGCGGCAGCCGGGCGATCCGGGGGACGAACGGGAAGCTCGGCTCGGGCGTGTCGTCGCTCTCGCCGATCAGTGCCCGCGCCTCGTCGTCCACGGCCTGGACGAGCCGGCGCGGCGGGTCGTACGTCCAGGTCGCCGAGTGCGGTTCGGCCGCGACGCGGTAGACCAGCAGCACCTCCCAGGTGCCGTCGTCCCGGCGCCAGGAGTCCCACTGGACGCTCTCCTTGTCGGCGCCGCGCAGCAGCAGCCGCTCCGTGACCGCCTCGCCGAGCTGCGGGCCGGTGTTCTCGCCGGGACGCCGCACCGGTGTCTTACGGGCCCGCTCGGCCATGAACGCGCGCTCGGCGAGCACCGGGCCCTCGAAGCGGCGCACCCGGTCCACGGGGATACCGGCGAGCTGGGCGACCTCCTCGGCGGAGGCACCGGCCCTTATACGGGCCTGGATGTCCCGTGGGCGGAGGTGGCTCTCGACCTCGATCTCGATCTGGCCGAGCCGCGCCCGGTCGTTGCGGACCGCGGCGCGCAGCCGTTCGTCGATCGGAAGCGTGTACTCGGTGCTGTCCGCAGCTTTGAGCACCAGCCGTGTGCCGTCGTTGGAGACGGCCACGACACGCAGTTCGGGCATGGGGACCTCCCGGGTGGTGCCTGCCGACGTCACGTGCGTCGCTGCTTCCGCTAGTCGAGTGTGGCCTGCCCGGGTGCAGCCTGCCACAACATTGCCGAGTTGCCCGGCGTGTCGAGGCTTGGCCCTCAAACGCCGTTATGACACGGTTACCAGTTCGCAACACTCGGTGACCATGCCGCTTTTCCTGTCGCCGATCACCCGTGCCGAGCGGCGGCGCCCCGGGTGAGTACCGCCTTCAGGGCCCCTCCCGTGGGTTCCGGGCAGCCGGACGGGAACCGGGGCCAGGGCTGGCCACAGTACTCCATTCGGGCCACGGAGGTGGACCGCCGCGCCGCTGAAGTTCTGGCCGGGGGGCGGAGTTGGGTCGGCTTGTCAGCGTCTCTACCAGCAACGCTGGTGTCGAGTTTCACAGATCCCCCGGATTCGGAACTATTGACTACGCCAATTGGTCACTTCTCCATGCAACATGGATCGAAGGGGCTAACAAAGGTTGGAGATGGACGAAGAAACCGAAACCGCCACGAAGAAGAAGGGGAAGCGGATTGACCTGAGCGTGGCTCAGGTTGCCGGCAGCGCACTCGCCGCGGCCATCGCCGCGTACCTCGCGGGACAGATCGGTATGTACGGAACCGTCCTCGGCGCGGGTGTGGTCAGCATCCTGGCCACGACCGGCGGTTCGATATTCCAGCACCTGTTCCGGCGCACCGGCGAACAGATCAAGGAGGCCTCGGCCGTCACCCGCCCGAAGCCGCACCGCTCCTCCTCCCGTACTCGATCCACAACCACCACAACCGCCACGACCGGCACAGGTGACGACACCGGCCGGGTCGCGCAGGACGCGGACCCGCCCGCGCCCACGAGGGCGCTGCCGACCGTGGGCACGCAGGGCGTGGAGGACGGGATCACCTCCGTCGCCAGGACCCCCGGGCCCGACCCGGACCGTACGCAGCTGGTCCCGCGGGCCGAGCAGGCCCGCCGCCGCGATCCGGCGAACGCCCACCCCACGGACCGCACCCAGCTGGTGCGGCGGCTCGACGACGCGACCATGGCGCTGGGCCAGGCCGCGCCCCGCCCGGCGGCCACCGCGGCGATGCCCCAGGTGGAAGCGCCCGAAGAGCTGAGCACCACGACGTACGGCACCCGGCTGCGCGGCTGGAAGCGGCCGGCGCTCGGCGCGCTCGCGGTCTTCGCGCTCGCCATGGGCGGCGTCACGGCCACGGAGCTGCTGACCGATCAGTCGGCGGACGGCCGGCAGGGTGCCACCACGCTGAGCCAGTTCGTCGGCGGCGGGGGAGCCAAGCGGCACCAGCCCAGCACCCCGCAGTCGCCCGGCCCCGGCCGGACACCGGAGCACGGCGGCCGGCAGGGCGACGGCGACGGTTCCAGCCCGGATCCCGGCACGTCCGGCGACAGCGGAACGGGGACCGGCGCCGAGGACGGCAAGCACCACGGCACCCCCACGCCGACGCCGTCCGACGGCGGCGGTTCCGGCGACTCCTCGGGGGGCGGTTCCTCGCCGGACCCGAAGACCTCACCGTCCCCGAAGCCGTCCCCGGGCGGCTCCGCCGACGGCGGCACCGGCACCGACGGCGGCAGCAGCACCGGCGGCAGCGGGACCGGCGGCGACGGCGGCACGGGCACCGGCGGCGACGCGACCGGAGGCAAGGACCAGGGGACCCAGCAGAAGCAGCAGGATCCGCAGAAGCAGGCCCTGGACCCGGGCGCTTCCTGACCCCGGCGCGGGCCCCCGCCCGTTCCGGCCCGGCGATCCGCGACGGCCGTGCCCCGGCTGCCCCGCTCGGGGCACCGGGGCACGGCTGTTCGCCGCCGGCCGGCCCCAGGGCCCGCCTCAGTCGCCCAGGACCCGCCGCAGATACGGATTGGCGAACCGGCGCTCCGGGTCCAGCCGGTCGCGTACCGCGGCGAACTCCGCGAACCGCGGATAGGCGTCGCCGAGCTGGGCGGCGTCGCGGGTGTGCAGCTTGCCCCAGTGCGGACGCCCGTCGTACGCCGTCATGATCCGCTCAGTGGCCGCGAAGTACGCCTGGTACGGCGTGCCCCGGTACATGTGCACCGCGATATAGACGGTGTCCCGTCCGGACGCGGTGGAGAGCGGGATGTCGTCGGCCGGTGCGGTGCGCACCTCCACCGGAAAGCTGACCCTGAAGTCCGAGCGCTCCACCAGCGCCTTCAGCTCACCGAGCGCGGCGAGCGCGGCCGCGCGCGGCAGCGCGTACTCCATCTCCACGAACCGCACCCGGCGCGGCGAGGTGAACACCTTGTACGGGATGTCGGTGTACGTACGGGCCGACAGCGCGCGGCCGGCGAGCCGGGCGAGGCGCGGTATGGCGGCCGGGGCCGCCCGCCCGACGGCGCAGGCGACGTGGAACGCCCCGTTGGACAGCAGCTCGTCCTCGAGCCAGCCGCCGACCCTGCCGAGCGGCGCGGCGGGGCCCTGGCTGCGGTTGTTGCGCTTGGTGCGGCAGTTGCCGGTGTGCGGGAACCAGTAGAACTCGAAGTGCTCGTTCTCGGCGGCCAGCTCGTCGAACCGCGCCGTCACCTCCGCGTACCGCATCGGTTCCTCACGGGCGGTCAGCAGGAACTCCGGCTCCACGGCGAAGGTGAGCTCGCTGATCACACCGAGCGCGCCCAGGCCCAGGCGGGCCGCCGCGAACACGTCCGGGTTCTCCTCGGCGGAGCAGGTCAGCACCGTGCCGTCGGCGGTGACCAGTTCGAGAGCGGTGATCTGGGCGGCGAGCGAGGCCGAGTCGCGGCCGGTGCCATGGGTGCCGGTGCTGGTCGCCCCGGAGACGGTCTGCGCCATGATGTCGCCCATGTTGGTGAGCGAGAGCCCGTAGGCGGACAGCGTCTCGTTGAGGTGCCGGAGCGGTGTACCGGCGGCGACCGTGACCGTACCGGCCGCGCGGTCGACCGCGCGGACCCCGGTGAGCCGCTCGGGCCGGACCAGCAGCCCGTCGGTGGCGGCGGCCGGAGTGAACGAATGGCCGGTGCCGGCCGCCTTGACGGTCAGGCCGTCAGCGGCGGCGGCGCGGACCGCGGCCGCCAGCTCCTCGGTGCTCGCCGGGGCCACGCTCCGGGCGGGGCGGGCGGTGACGGTGCCCGCCCAGTTGCGCCACGGCCGGGCCGCGGCGCCAGGCCCTCCCCGGCCACCGCGTCCTCCCGAGCCGCCGACGGCGTCGCTGACTGCCATGGTGACGTCCCCTCCCTCCGGGCGGGCCGACCGGGGCGGCCGCCGTTGGTGTGAGCGCATGATGCCAGTGACCTCCGCACCCACCACAGAGGGCGACAGCGATGACATGGTCGTCCGCCCGCCCCGTCGCGGGTGTCCGTACGGCCCGGGACCTGCCTTTCGCCCCCGCAGGAAGGGGTGGCAGGACCTGCCCTTCTCCTCGGCGGGAAGGGTGGCAGGACCTGCCCTTCGCGTCCGCGGGAAGGGTGGCAGGATCGGTGGCATGCCCGAACAGTGCGATCCCCGCCCCTATGACGCCCTGCTGCTGCTCTCCTTCGGCGGCCCGGAAGGGCCCGACGACGTCGTCCCGTTCCTGGAGAACGTCACCCGGGGCCGCGGCATCCCCCGCGAGCGCCTCCGGGAGGTGGGGCAGCACTACTTCCTGTTCGGCGGGGTGAGCCCGATCAACGCCCAGAACCGCGCGCTGCTGGACGCCCTGCGCGCGGACTTCGCCGAGCACGGCCTGGACCTGCCCGTCTACTGGGGCAACCGCAACTGGGCGCCGTACCTGACCGACACCCTGCGCACGATGGTCCACGACGGCCACCGCCGGATCGCCACCCTGGCGACCAGCGCCTACGCCTCGTACTCCGGCTGCCGGCAGTACCGCGAGAACCTCGCCGACGCGCTCGCCGCCCTGCGGGCCGAGGGTCTCCCCGTGCCGCGGGTCGACAAGCTGCGGCACTACTTCAACCACCCCGGTTTCCTCCGCCCGATGATCGACGGCGTCCTGGCGTCCCTGGCCGGACTCCCCGCCGACGTGCGCGACGGCGCCCATATCGCCTTCACCACCCACTCCATCCCGACCGCGGCCGCCGACACCTCCGGCCCGCCCGAGGACCACACCGAGGGCGGTGCGGGAGGCGCCTACGTCGCCCAGCACCTGGACGTGGCCCGGGTGATCGCGGACGCCGTACGGGAGGAGACCGGTGTGGACCACCCCTGGCGGCTCGTCTACCAGTCGCGCAGCGGCGCCCCGCACATCCCGTGGCTGGAGCCGGACATCTGCGACCACCTGGAGGAGCGGCACGCCGCCGGTGTCCCCGCCGTCGTGATGGCCCCCATCGGCTTCGTCTCGGACCACATGGAGGTGAAGTACGACCTCGACACCGAGGCCACCGCCAAGGCCGCCGAACTGGGGCTGCCGGTCGCCAGGTCCGCGACGGTGGGTGCCGACCCCCGGTTCGCCGCGGCCGTCCGTGGGCTCCTCCTGGAGCGCGCGGCGACGGAGCGGGGCGGCGCCCCGGAGCGCTGCGCGCTGGGCGCGCTCGGCGCCGGCCACGATCTGTGTCCGGCCGGCTGCTGCCCGGCGCGCCGGCCCCGTCCGGCCGCGGCCGGCGCCGACTGGCAGGGGCCGGTCGCGCCGGCGCCCGCGTAGCAGGCCCGGACCACCCGTATCAGGCCCGTACGAGCCGTATGGCCCGTACGGGCCCCTACTCAGCCGCCCCCCCGATATCAGCCGAGCAAGGAGCACCGTGCCCGACCGCCTGCACCACGACCCCCGCAGCAACGCCCCCCGAAGCACCGACCCCCGCGGCGCCGACCCCACGCAGACCGACGCGCTGTACGACGAACTCCTCGACATCGCCCTGGAGGCCGCCCGCCGCGCCGGGGCCCTGCTGCGCGACGGCCGGCCCGCCGACCTCGGCGTGGCCGCCACGAAGACCAGCCCCATCGACGTCGTCACCGAGATGGACATCGCCTCCGAGAAGCTGATCACCGGCTTCATCGGGGAGCGCCGCCCCGACGACGGCTTCCTGGGGGAGGAGGGCGCCAGCGTCGACGGCACCAGCGGGATCCGCTGGGTCATCGACCCCGTCGACGGCACCGTCAACTACCTCTACGGCCTGCCGGCCTGGGCGGTGTCCATCGCGGCGGAGCGGGACGGCGAGGTGGTCGTCGGGGTCGTCGCCGCCCCGATGCGCGGTGAGACCTACCAGGCCGTCCTGGGCCGTGGCGCGTTCAACAACGGCGAGCGCATCCGGCACCGGCCCGCGCCGCCGCTCTCCGAGGCGCTGCTCGGTACCGGCTTCGGCTATCTCGCCGACCGCCGGGCCGCCCAGGCCGAGGTGGTCCGCACCCTGCTGCCGCGGGTCCGCGACATCCGGCGGGGCGGCTCGGCCGCGATCGATCTGTGCGATGTGGCCTGCGGCCGGCTCGACGCCTACTACGAGCGGGGCCTGAACCCGTGGGATCTGGCGGCCGGCGCCCTGATCGCCCGGGAGGCCGGCGCGCGGACCGGCGGCCGCCCCGGCCGGGCCGCCGCGCACGAGCTGACCCTCGCGGCCTCCCCGGCCCTCTTCGCCGAGCTCCAGCCGCTCCTGGACGAGCTCGGCGCCTGGCACGACTAGGGGCACTGGCCGCGCCGTCCATGCCCCGTCCGCGGGCGCGACAGCGCCCCGGCACCGTCCGCTGGACGCCGGGGCGCTGTCGTCGTGGGCCGGAGGGCGGTCAGGCGCTGCTGACCGCCCCGTAGTGCACACCGTGCTCGGTCGCCAGTCGGTGCAGGTCCTCCAGCTCGGCCTGCTCGATCTCGGCGAGGAAGTCGTCGCCCGCAGCGCGGGCCCGGTCCCGGTCAGCTGTGGTCTGCTCTATGCGCTGCAGAATGCCTGCGGTGAACGCGTCCATGTTGCGCCCCCTCGTCGTAGGTCGGTGGCACGGGGGTGTGCCGACGGGTGGGTCGATCACGGCGTGATCCCTGCGATGGATCAGGTCATGGCTCATCGGTCGCCACTTGAACAGGGCGTGATCGCGGGTGTGGAGTCGTCCTCCCCACCCGGACCCGCACGGAAACCTCAACCGGCCGACGAATCCTGTCCGTCGGGCCCCGCGAGCCACCGGCTCCACTCCCGCGGAACCCCCTCTTACCGCCGGTTTATGGCTCTTCGGGGCAGGATGGAAGGGCTCTGTACAGTGTTTCGCCCGCTCGTGTGGGCTCTGAGGAAGGACTAGCGACGTGCGTGTTCTCGTCGTCGAGGACGAGCAGCTGCTCGCCGATGCGGTGGCCACCGGACTACGCCGGGAGGCCATGGCCGTCGACGTGGTCTACGACGGCGCCGCCGCCCTGGAGCGCATCGAGGTCAACGACTACGACGTGGTCGTGCTCGACCGTGACCTCCCGGTCGTCCACGGTGACGACGTCTGCCGCAAGATCGTCGAGATGGGGCTGCCCACCCGTGTCCTGATGCTCACCGCCTCCGGCGACGTCAGCGACCGCGTCGAGGGCCTGGAGATCGGCGCCGACGACTACCTCCCCAAGCCGTTCGCGTTCACCGAGCTCACGGCCCGGGTACGGGCCCTGGGACGGCGTACGACCGTCGCGCTGCCGCCCGTCCTGGAGCGGGCCGGCATCAAGCTCGACCCGAATCGCCGCGAGGTGTTCCGCGACGGCCGGGAGGTCCAGCTCGCCCCCAAGGAGTTCGCGGTGCTGGAGGTCCTGATGCGCAGCGCGGGGACGGTCGTCTCGGCCGAGCAGCTCCTGGAGAAGGCCTGGGACGAGAACACCGACCCGTTCACCAACGTCGTACGGGTCACGGTCATGACACTGCGCCGTAAGCTCGGCGAGCCCCCGGTGATCGTCACTGTCCCCGGCTCGGGATACCGGATCTGACCGACGATGCCGTCCCTGCCCTCGTTCTCCAAAGCTTCCGCCAAGGCGCCCGGCCCGCCCCCGCCCATGCCGCCCAAGCCCACCTGGGACCCCCGGCCGGTCAACGTCCGGCCGTTCCCGTGGCTCCGCCCCACGATCCGGATACGGCTCACGCTGCTGTACGGCGGCATGTTCCTGATGGCCGGCATCGTGCTGCTGACGATCATCTACATGCTGGCCGCGGACGCGCTGCACGACGGCAGTGCGCTGCCCCTGAAGATCCTCGGCGGCAAGTTCGAGGCCACCAGTGACTTCTGCGATCTGCCGACCCAGACGTCCGGCCCGCTCCTCCAGGAGGCCGTCAACGAGTGCCTGCAGCATCAGCGCGCGCTGGCCCTCAACACCCTGCTCAACCGTTCTCTGCTGGCGTTGCTGGGTCTGACGGTGGTGGCGTTCGCGTTCGGTTACGCGATGGCGGGGCGGGTGCTGGCGCCGCTGGGGCGGATCACCCGGACCGCGCAGCGGGTGGCGGGTTCGGATCTCCACCGGCGGATCGAGCTGGGGGGTCCGGATGACGAGCTGAAGGAGCTGGCGGACACCTTCGACGAGATGCTGGACCGGCTGGACCAGGCTTTTGAGTCACAGCGGCGGTTTGTCGCCAATGCTTCGCATGAGTTGCGTACGCCGCTGGCGATCAATCGGACGCTGCTGGAGGTTCAGCTGGCCGATCCGGGGGCGAGTGCGGAGCTGCGGCAGCTGGGCAAGACGCTGCTGGCGACGAATGAGCGCAGTGAGCAGCTGGTGGAGGGGCTGCTGTTGCTGGCCCGTAGTGAGAACAAGGTGGTGGACAAGCGGCCGGTCGACCTGTCGGAGGTGGCCTCGCAGGCTCTCGACCAGACGCGGGAGGAGGCGCAGGCCAAGGGGGTGGAGCTGCGGGGGGTACGGCAGCAGGTGTTCGTACAGGGCAGTGGCGTCCTGCTGGAGCGCATCGCGCTGAACCTGGTGCAGAACGCGGTGCGCTACAACGTGCCGGACGGGGGCTGGGTGGAGGTCACCACACAGCCGCAGGCGGGGTGTGCGGTGCTGGTGGTCACCAATACCGGCCCGGTGGTGCCGGCGTATGAGGTGGAGAACCTCTTCGAGCCGTTCCGGCGGCTGCGCACCGAGCGGACCGGCAGTGACAAGGGTGTGGGCCTGGGGCTGTCCATCGTGCGTTCGGTGGTGCGGGCGCATGACGGGACGATCACGGCCGAGCCCCGTGAGGGCGGCGGCCTGGTGATGCGGGTCGTCCTCCCGCTCTGACCCACCACGGCGGGCGTGGGGGCGGCAGGGCCGCTGTACGGCCGCTGGAGGCGTCGGCGGCCCCCGGCGGCGGGGTTCGGACATCTGTGCGTACGATCGCCCTTCTCGTGGCCGTACGCCGGCCCGCGGCACGACGGTCCGCCGGCCCGCGGCACGACGGTCCGCCGTCCTCGCCCCCCGGCTTGACGAAACGGGGGGTGGACAGGGATCCTCTGCGCCGAGTTCGCTTTGCGCGGAATTGCACCGGTCCGACCGCCGGTGTTCGTGTGTGTGATCGCTCACAGGCGCGAAATTCCAGCCATCTACGCTCCGCGATCACATGCTTGCCGAAATGCCGGGGAAGTCCGGGTTTTCGGAGGGTCAGATCACGGGAAGTACAGGTGATGGGCTGCGCGAGGTGCGACATTCGGACCGTGTACGGTCCTGATCGCCATCCAAAACGATCACCTCTTCAGGGGTGCGTTTGGGTGTCGATTGAGTAACAGACCTTGATGTGAGGCAAAATCTCCGCCTCAGGTCGGGCACAAGTCCGGCCTCTCACGCGTTACGAGCGCTGAGACACCGCAGACACCCAGAGGGGGAGAGCGAAAATGGCTACGGATTACGACACCCCACGCAAGACCGATGACGACCTCAACGAGGACAGCATCGAGGAGCTGAAGTCGCGGCGGAACGACAAGTCCGCCTCGGCGGTCGACGTCGACGAGTTCGAGCAGGCCGAGGGCCTGGAACTGCCCGGCGCCGACCTGTCCAACGAAGAGCTCGCCGTGCGCGTGCTGCCCAAGCAGCAGGACGAGTTCACGTGCATGAGCTGCTTCCTGGTCCACCACCGCAGCCAGCTCGCCGCGGAGGACAAGCAGGGCAACCCGATCTGCCGCGACTGCGCGGCCTGACCGGTCTACGCCGTGGCAGGCGTGAACCCGTTCCGTAAGGGCCCCAAGGGCGACCAGGGCCCGGCGGCCGGCGCACGATCACACGAGACAGCAGCGCCCGCGCCCGCCGACCCGACCGCCCTTCCCGCGGAGCGGACCACCGGTGCCCCACAGGAGCGGGGCCGCCGGGCCTCGCTCGTGGCCAGGGTCACCGGCGCCGGCCGGGCCGGCGCAGCCGGGGGAAGGCACCGGGTGCGGGCGGCGGTCGCCGCGATCGCCGACCGGATCATCGAGGCCGCCCCGCGGATCCCGGTCCGGGACCTTGCCACGCTGCGTACGCAGTTCCCCGGTCTGACCCCCGAGGAGCTGGCCGACAAGCTGGTCGCGGGCGCCCGTGCGGGCACCGCCACCGTCGGAGCGGGCGTCGGCGCGGCAGCGATGCTGCCCGTACCGCCCGCCATGCCGGCCGAGCTGGCCGCCGAGGTCGTCGGGGTGGCCTCGGTGGAGATCAAACTGATCGCCGAGCTGCACGAGGTGTACGGGCTGCGCCCGCCGGGCACCTTCCGGCAGCGCACGACGGCCTATCTGACGTCCTGGACGCAGGAGCGGGGCGTCGACATCACCGCACCGGCCTCGCTGAACATCGCGCTCGGCGGACAGATGAAGCGCGAACTGCGCCAGCAGATCATGAAGCGCACGCTGCGCAATCTGCCCAACCTCACCCCGTTCCTGATCGGCGCCGCGGTCGGCGCCCTCACGAACCGCCGGAGCACCGGAAGACTCGCGGAGAAGATCCGCCGGGACCTGCGGACGAAGCAGGTCCCCTGGAATGCCCTCCCCGACACCGGCGGCCCCGCCACGGGCGCCCTCCCCGGCCCCGGCGGCCTTCCCACCCCGGGCGGCTGACACAGGCGGGCCCCGGAGGTCCCGCCGGCCGCGGATCAGCCGCGCGCCGCAGCCAGCGCCGCCACCAGCTGCTCCGGCTGCCGTGTCGAGAGGTAGGCGTACGGCGTCGGGTCGTCCGGATCCGTGATCTCCACCCGTACCGCGGTGCGGATATAGCCGCGCAGCAGCATGAACGCACGGGCGTCGGCCCGGTGGGTGCGCCACGCCAGCGCCTCGTCGGCGTCCAGCGGGCGGGCCTCGCCCAGCGCCGCCGCCGGGATCTTCGCGTCACCGGCGATCAGCGCACCGCCCACCACCCGGATCCGCGCCGAGCCGTACGAGCTCACCGCCACCGCGGCGAGCGCCGAGCCGCCGATCAGTCCGCCGAGCATCGGGAGCGTCCCCAGGGGGAGCAGCATCAGGGCGCAGGCGACGCCGGTCAGCGCGGCGATCGCCCACCAGGACCGGGGCGCGGTGAGACGTTCTTCGTACGACTGCATGGCTCCAGCTTGGCACGGCGGCGCGGGGCCACCGCCCGCGCGGGTAGGGTCTGCACTCGTGAGTGGAACTGACGAACCCAGAGTGCGGCTGACGCCACCGGCGGACGCCGTCGCTCCGGTCCGGCACGCCGACGCGCCGGCGCCCGGAGAACTCCTCGGCGCGCACTACGACCGCTGCTTCGGCTGCGGCACGGGACAGCCGCACGGCCTGCACCTGGAGGCGCGGGCCGGTGACGGCGTGAGCGTAGCGGCGGAGTTCACCGTCAAGGAGGCCCACCAGGGCGCGCCCGGCCTGGCGCACGGCGGGGTGCTGGCGACCGCGCTGGACGAGACGCTCGGCGCGCTGAACTGGCTGCTGCGGGTGATCGCGGTGACCGGCCGGCTGGAGACCGACTTCGTACGGCCGGTGCCGCTGGGCACGGTGCTGCACCTGGACGCGCGGGTCACCGCGGTGCACGGGCGCAAGATCTACTCTTCGGCCGTGGGCCGGATAGGCGGCCCGGACGGCCCGGTCGCGGTGCGTGCCGAGGCCGTCTTCATCGAGGTGAAGGTCGACCACTTCATCGAGAACGGAAGGCCCGAGGAGATCCGGGCGGCGATGGCCGACCCGGACCAGGTCAAGCGAGCGCGTGCCTTTGAGGTGAACCCGTGAGTCAGGTACGGAATCCGGTGGATGTGCTGCTGCGGCGGCTGGACCCGGAGGTGCCCGTCCCGTCGTACGGGCATCCCGGTGACGCGGGTGTGGATCTGGTGACCACCGAGGCCGCCGAGTTGGCACCGGGGGAGCGCACGGTGCTGCCGACCGGTGTGTCGATCGCCCTGCCCGATGGGTATGCGGCTTTTGTGCACCCACGGTCCGGGCTCGCGGCCCGGTGCGGACTGGCGCTGGTGAATGCCCCCGGGACGGTGGATGCCGGGTACCGTGGAGAGATCAAGGTGATCGTGGTCAATCTGGACCCGCGTGAGAGCGTGCGGTTCGAGAGGTTCGACCGGATCGCCCAACTGGTCGTCCAGCAGGTCGAGAAGGTGCGCTTCCACGAGGTGGCGGAACTCCCCGGCTCGGCGCGGGCCGAGGGGGGATTCGGTTCCACCGGCGGTCATGCGGCGGTGGGCGGCTCCACGGGCGGGAATGAATACGCAGCGGTCGGTGCCGACCGGGAAGGACAGTGACGTGTTCGGACGTCGCAAGAAGAACGAGGCTCCTGAAGAGTCGGCCGACGACACCACGCTCGCCGACGAGCAAGCGGTGGACGGCGGCGCCGACGAGGACGAGGCGACGGAGCAGCGGCTCAATCTTCCGCCCGCGCCCCGCCCCGACGGCCCCTGGGACGCCTCCGAGGTCACGAACCCAGCCGAGGGACGGGTGGACCTCGGCGGCCTCTTCGTCCCCGGTGTCGAGGGCATGGAGCTGAGGGTGGAGGTCGCCGGCGACGCGATCGTCGCCGCGACGGTGGTGCTGCAGGACAGCGCCGTACAGCTCCAGGCCTTCGCCGCCCCCCGGAACGAGGGGATCTGGGCGGAGGTCCGCGAGGAGATCGCGGCCGGCATCACCCAGCAGGGCGGTGTCGTGGACGTGGTCGAGGGGCCGCTGGGCTGGGAGCTGCGCGCCCAGGTTCCGGTACAGCTGCCGGACGGCACCAACGGTGTGCAGGTCGTGCGCTTCGTCGGGGTCGACGGGCCGCGCTGGTTCCTGCGCGGGGTCATCTCCGGGCAGGGCGCGGTGCAGCCGGAGGCCGCCGGCGTGCTGGAGCACATCTTCCGGGACACCGTCATCGTCCGCGGCGACGGGCCGATGGCGCCGCGCGACCCGATCGTCCTGAAGCTGCCGGACGACGCCCAGATGGTGCCGGACGGCGTGCAGCAGGAGCCGGCCGCACAGTCCCGCTTCGGCGGCGGCGTGGAGCGCCTGGAGCGCGGACCCGAGATCACCGAAATCCGCTGACCTCCTTCACTCCTCACCCTTCACCGGTGGCCCGGACGGACGGATGCGCCCGCCCGGGCCGCCGGATCACGCCGGTCGCAACGGCCCGTATCCCCTCGGACGCTCTCCAGGGGTACGGGCCGTTGGTGTGTGTACACGGCGAGAGCGTGTGGAGCCTGTAAGGGCTCCGTCAACGGGGCGCTCGTGCCCGTCAGGGAGGCGTCAACAGCGTTCCTGTGGCGTCGCGGGGACGCCACGCTGTGGGGGTCCTCGTCTCACCGTCCCACTAGGAGCACACGATGGCCGACGTGGCCTTCGTCGTCGCCACGCTCGCGGTCTTCGCGCTGGTGGCCCTCGTCGCCAAGGGAGTGGCGAAGCTGTGACCATCGAGAACGTAGTCGGCCTGCTCGTCGCCGTCAGCCTGCTCGGATACCTGATCCTCGCCCTCGTCTACCCGGAGCGGTTCTGAGCGGTGGCCCGCTGCCGGCGCAGCGGGCCACCGCGTTCCGCGCGGAGCAGGAGAACCGGCCGCCGGGTCGCCGGCCGGGCTACCAGACGTCGCCGTCGCGCCAGTCGCAGGTCAGATCGGCGTCGAGGTCCAGGGGAGCGGCTGCGGCCGGGAGGACGTAGATGCCGCCGTCCTCGTCGGGGGTGCGCCGGATACCGGCCGGGGTGAGAGTCCAGGAGGGGCCGCGCCAGAGCTGCCAGCCTCGGGCGGCGTAGAAGTCCGCGGCCTCCTCGGAGGCGCTGAGCGCACCGAGGTCGTAGGCGCCTCGGACCGCTCGCTCCAGGGCCGCCATCAGCGCCGCTCCATGGCCGCGCCCGCGCCGGTCCGCACGGACCCCGACGCCCTCCACGTATCCGCAGCGCAGCGCGCGCCCGTTGTGCAGCAGCCGGCGCTGGACCACGGCCGCGTGCCCGATCAGTTCGCCGTTCTCGTGGACCAGGGCGTGCAGACCGCCGAGCGAGTGCTCCCAGTCCTCCGCGGTCATGTCGTCGAAGACGTCGTGGAGCAGGGTCCGGGCCGCCGCGAGGGTGGCGGCGTCCAGATCGGCGGTGTGGGCGACGCGTACGTCGGCCGGGCGGGGCGCTGTCGGTTGAGTCTCGGTCTCGGTCACATGGGGCATGGTCGCAGCCGGCGCACGAGCGGGCGAAGGGATTTCTCTCCGCCCCGCGTCATCCGCCCCGCATCGTCCACGTCGCGTCCCGTCCGGTCACCCGCTCTCCGCTTCCGTCCCCCGACGGTCCACCGTCCATCCGCTGTCAGCGATGCGTCAGGGAAGGGGAGTTGGGCTGGTGTCCGGGGAGTCCGGCCGGTCTCATGGGGTGACCGGGCGAACCGTACTGCCGGACCGGCCGCCCTCCGGCGGTGCGTGGTGTGCGGCGTCCGGAACGGTCGGCCGGGCGACCGGCTGACGGGGTGGGCGTCGCGTACCTCTTCGCGCGGCGCCCACCCGCCCTCAGGAGTCCCCGGGTCCCCGACGACTGTCCCGTGTTCGGCGACCGTGCCGTGCCGGCGACCGTGCCGCACCGATCACCGATGCGATGGTGTTTTCCGATCCCCGGGAATACCCACCACTCCCCGGGAATACCCCACCACCCCCAGCCGGTTGTGGCCCCGCAGGGGGGCCTCGCGTCCCCTAGGGAATCCGTTCGACCACCCCTTACGGGCCCGCTCCCCATACGGGTGGTTTCCCCCGCATCCGCCTCCTACCTGGCCGAACGGCCGGCCGACCCGCCGACTGCCCCGCCGACTGCCCCGCCGTCGGCTGACCGGCCGCCGGACCGATTGGCCGGCCAACCGCCCCGCCGGCTTCCAGCGGTCGCGGCGGATATCAGGGTCGCGTCAAGACCAGGGGTGAAGTCGGTATTCAGGGCGTTTGTCCTCTTGTCGGGCCGATAGGGTCGCAGCAGGCCCAGCCCGGTGGGGGCGGCCTTCACGTAAGACAATGGGGCCATGGCACGCGGCAAGCTACGGATATATCTCGGTGCGGCACCGGGCGTCGGCAAGACGTACGCGATGCTCTCCGAGGCACACCGGCGCGTGGAGCGGGGCACGGACGTCGTCGTGGGGTTCGTCGAGCACCACGGCCGGCCCCGGACCGAGGTCATGCTGCACGGCCTGGAACAGATCCAGTGCCACGAGCTGCGGTACCGCGGCACGGTCTTCACCGAGATGGACGTGGCAGCCGTCCTGGCGCGCAAGCCGGCCGTCGCGGTGGTCGACGAGCTGGCGCACACCAACGTCCCCGGCTCCCGCCACGACAAGCGCTGGCAGGATATCGAGCAGCTGCTGGAAGCCGGGATCGATGTGATCTCGACGGTCAACATCCAGCATCTGGAGTCGCTCGGCGATGTCGTCGAATCGATAACGGGCGTGCGCCAGCGGGAGACCGTCCCGGACGAGATCGTCCGGCGGGCCGACCAGATCGAGCTGGTCGACATGTCGCCGCAGGCGCTCCGCCGGCGGATGGCGCACGGCAACATCTACCAGCCGGACAAGGTCGACGCCGCCCTCTCCAACTACTTCCGGCCGGGCAACCTCACGGCGCTGCGCGAGCTGGCCCTGCTCTGGGTCGCCGACCGGGTGGACGAGTACCTGCAGGAGTACCGCGCGGAGCATTCGATCCGCTCGACCTGGCAGGCGCGTGAGCGCATCGTCGTCGGGCTCACGGGCGGACCGGAGGGCCGTACGCTCATCCGCCGCGCGGCCCGGATGGCGGCCAAGGGATCGGGCAGCGAGGTACTCGCCGTCTACATCGCCCGCAGCGACGGCCTGACCTCGGCCTCGCCCAAGGAGCTCGCCGTCCAGCGCACGCTGGTGGAGGACCTGGGCGGGACGTTTCACCACGTCATCGGGGACGACATACCGTCCGCGCTGCTGGAGTTCGCACGGGGCGTCAACGCCACCCAGATCGTGCTGGGCTCGAGCCGCCGCAAGGCCTGGCAGTACGTCTTCGGGCCGGGGGTCGGTGCCACCGTCGCCCGCGACTCCGGTCCCGACCTCGACGTGCACATCGTCACCCATGACGAGGTCGCCAAGGGCCGGGGCCTGCCGGTGGCGCGCGGCGCCCGCCTGGGACGGAGCCGGATCATCGCCGGCTGGATCGTCGGAGTGGCCGGCCCGGTCCTGCTCACCCTGCTGCTGACCAGCATCCCCAACGGTCCCGGGCTCGCCAATGACGTGCTGCTGTTCCTGTTCCTGACCGTGGTCGCCGCGCTGGTCGGCGGGCGGCTGCCGGCGCTGGCGTCGGCCGCGGCCGGCTCGCTGCTGCTGAACTTCTACTTCACCTCGCCCACCCACACCCTCACGGTCAGCAACCCGAAGAACATCTTCGCGATCGCGATCTTCTTCGCGGTCGCGGTGTCGGTCGCCTCGGTGGTGGACCTCGCCACCCGCCGTACACACCAGGCCGCCAGGCTGCGCGCCGAGTCGGAGATCCTCTCCTTCCTGGCCGGCAGTGTGCTGCGCGGCGAGACGACCCTGGACGCCCTGCTGGAGCGGGTACGGGAGACCTTCGGCATGGAGACCGTGGCGCTGCTGGAGCGCGGCAGCGAGGTCGAGCCGTGGACCTGCGCCGGCCGCGCCGGCGGCTCCGAGGACGGCGCCGACAGACCACTGCAGCGCCCCGAGGACGCGGACGTCGACATGCCGGTCGGCGACCACATGGCGCTGGCGCTGACCGGCCGGGTGCTGCCCGCCGAGGACCGCCGGGTGCTGGCCGCGTTCGCCGCCCAGGCCGCCGTCGTACTGGACCGCCAGCGGCTGGCGGGCGAGGCGGCGCGGGCCGGCGAGCTGGCCGAGGGCAACCGCATCAGGACGGCGCTGCTGGCCGCGGTCAGCCACGACCTGCGCACCCCGCTGGCGAGCATCAAGGCCTCCGTCACGTCCCTGCGCTCCGACGACGTCGCCTGGTCCCCCGAGGACGAGGCGGAGCTGCTGGCCGGCATCGAGGCGGGCGCGGACCGGCTGGACCACCTGGTCGGCAACCTCCTGGACATGTCCCGGCTCCAGACCGGCACGGTCACCCCGCTGATCCGCGAGATCGACCTCGACGAGGTGGTGCCGATGGCGCTGGGCGGCGTACCGGAGGGCAGCGTCTCCCTCGACATCCCCGAGGAGCTGCCGATCGTCGCCGTCGACCCGGGGCTCCTGGAACGCTCGGTCGCCAACCTCGTCGAGAACGCCGTGAAGTACAGCCCGGACGGCGAGCCGGTGCTGGTCGCGGCCAGTGCGCTCGGCGACCGCGTGGAAGTGCGGATCGCCGACCGCGGCCCGGGTGTCCCCGACAGCGCCAAGGGCCGGATCTTCGAACCGTTCCAGCGGTACGGGGACGCCCCGCGCGGTGCCGGAGTGGGCCTGGGGCTGGCGGTGGCACGCGGCTTCGCGGAGGCGATGGGCGGCACACTCGCCGCCGAGGACACCCCCGGGGGCGGTATGACCATGGTGCTCACCCTCCGGGCCGCACCGGGCCGCCCACCGGTCAGACCCGACCTGCCGGCCCAGGCCACGACATGACCCGGGCCGCCGTACGGACCACTCCCACCACACGCTCCACCCTCACCGCACGCTCCGCGGGCCGGACCCGCGGGAAGACGACACCACAAGGAGACAGCCAGTGAACCGGGTGCTTGTGGTCGATGACGAGCCGCAGATCGTCCGCGCCCTCGTGATCAACCTGAAGGCGCGCAAGTACGAGGTCGACGCCGCCCCCGACGGGGCCACCGCCCTCAAGCTCGCCGCCGCCCGCCACCCCGACGTCATCGTCCTGGACCTCGGCCTGCCGGATATGGACGGCGTCGAGGTGATCAAGGGACTGCGGGGGTGGACACGGGTGCCGATCCTGGTGCTCTCCGCGCGCCAGACCTCCGACGAGAAGGTGGAGGCGCTGGACGCGGGCGCGGACGACTACGTCACCAAGCCGTTCGGGATGGACGAGCTGCTGGCCCGGCTGCGGGCGGCGGTGCGCCGCGCCGAGCCGACCGGGCCGGCCGACGACGAGGTGATCGTCGAGACCGAGGGCTTCACCGTCGACCTCGCCGCCAAGAAGGTCAACCGCGGGGGCCGCGACATCCGGCTGACCCCCACCGAGTGGCACCTGCTGGAGGTCCTGGTCCGCAACGCGGGCCGGCTGGTCAGCCAGAAGCAGCTGCTCCAGGAGGTCTGGGGCCCGTCGTACGGCACCGAGACCAACTATCTGCGGGTCTACATGGCCCAGCTCCGCCGCAAGCTGGAGAGCGACCCGTCGCACCCGAAACACTTCATCACCGAGCCGGGCATGGGGTACCGCTTCGAGCAGTGAGTCCGGCGGGCGGCGCGGCCGGGGCCGACCCGCTGCGCCCCGTGGTACGCGCAGGGGTACTGTCCCCGGCCACCGGTACGCTGGGCGCATGAGTGCTGGTACCCGATGCGAGAAGCCGGCCGGTCGCTTCCGCCGGATACTCGACCGGCTGTCGTCCTCCGAGGAGGAGCTGCAGTCCGCCGAGCTTCAGCAGGATGCGCAGGACACGGGCTGCACCCGTATCTGCGACTGCGACGACCGTCAGATAGTGAAGGTCACCGGCACCCTGCGGCATGTCACGCTGCGGCCGCGCGCCGGTGTGCCCGCGCTCGAGGCGGAGCTGTTCGACGGCTCCGCGGCGCTCGACGTGGTGTGGCTCGGCCGCCGTGCCATCGTCGGGATCGAGCCGGGCCGTAAGCTCATCGCCTCGGGCCGGGTCTCGATGAGTCACGGGCGCCGGGTGCTCTTCAACCCGAAGTACGAACTCCGACCGCTCGGACAGGAGTGACCGGTGACGTCTTACGACCGACCGACCACTGACGTGGATGCCGCCGCCGGCACCCAGGCATCCCCCAGTTCCCCGCCCGGTGAGGGCACCCACGACGGCAGACAGGTGACCGAGGCGGCGCTCTTCGAAGCGTTCGGCGGGGTCCGGGGCATGGTGGAGACCGTCGCCCCCGGCCTGCTGTTCGTCGCGATCTACACGGTCAACAAGGACCTGCACGTCTCGGCGATCGCCGCGCTGGCCGTCTCGCTCGTGCTCGCGGCCGCCCGCCTGGTCCGCAGGGACACCCTCAAGCACGCCTTCAGCGGCGTCTTCGGGGTGGCCTTCGGTGTGATCTTCGCGATGATGACCGGCAACGCCAAGGACTTCTACCTGCCGGGCATGCTCTACACACTGGGCCTCGCCGTGGCGTACATGGTCACCACGGTCGCCGGCGTCCCGCTGATCGGGCTGATCCTGGGACCGGTGTTCAAGGAGAACCTCTCCTGGCGCACCCGCAACCCGGGCCGGAAGAAGGCGTACGCCAAGGCCAGCTGGGCCTGGGGCCTGATCCTGCTCGCCAAGTGCGCGATCCTCTTCCCGCTGTACTGGTGGGCGGACACCACCCAGCTCGGCTGGGTGCTGGTCGCACTGAAGATCCCGCCGTTCCTGCTGGCCGTCTACCTCACCTGGGTCTTCCTGTCGAAGGCGCCGGCCCCGATCGACGTCTTCGCCGAGATGGAGGCGAAGGAGAAGGCCGAGGAGGAGGCCAAGGAGAAGCGGGCGGCGGAGCGGGAGGCCGCCGAGCGGCCCTGACCCGGCACCCGGCCCGCCGGCACGCGGGAAACCGTACGTACGAACGCCCGGGGCCCGGGAACCACACGGTTCCCGGGCCCCGGGCGTGACGCACGCAGGCAGTCACGTCCTCCTGCCGCGTCAGGCCTCCTCGCGGCGCACCGACAGCAGGTCCTCCAGCTGCTCCTCCCGCGACTGGGCCGCGACGAACAGCAGCTCGTCGCCCGCCTCCAGCACGTCGTCCTTGCTGGGCGTGAGCACCCGCGTACCGCGGATGATCGTGACCAGTGAGGTGTCCTCGGGCCAGGCCACATCGCCGACCCGGGTACCGGACAGCGCGGCCTCGGGCGGCAGGGTCAGCTCGACGAGGTTGGCGTCGCCGTGGCTGAAGCGCAGCAGCCGCACCAGGTCGCCGACGCTGACCGCCTCCTCGACCAGGGCCGACATCAGACGCGGTGTGGAGACCGCGACATCGACGCCCCAGGCCTCGTTGAACAGCCACTCGTTCTTCGGGTTGTTGACCCGGGCGACCACCCGCGGTACGCCGTACTCCGTCTTCGCGAGCAGCGAGACGACCAGGTTGACCTTGTCGTCGCCGGTCGCCGCGATGACGACGTTGCAGCGCTGCAGCGCCGCCTCGTCCAGCGAGGTGATCTCACAGGCGTCGGCCAGCAGCCACTCCGCCATCGGCACCCGCTCCACCGAGATGGCGGTGGGCGCCTTGTCGATGAGCAGGATCTCGTGACCGTTCTCCAGGAGCTCGCCGGCGATGGAACGGCCCACCGCGCCGGCACCTGCGATGGCGATCCTCATGCGTGCGCCCCCTCAGGACCCGTGGCGAATGCCGCTTCGACCTTCTCGACCTCGTCCGCGCGCATCATGACGTGCACCAGATCGCCCTCCTGCAGCACGGTCTGCGAGGTCGGCAGCATGGCCTCGCCCAGCCGGGTGAGGAAGGCGACGCGGACTCCGGTCTCCTCCTGCAGTGTGCTGATCTTGTGGCCGACCCAGGAGGGGGCCGCGTGCACCTCGGCGAGCTGGACGGCGCCGCTCGGGTCCCGCCACAGCGGCTCGGCACCGGACGGCAGCAGCCGGCGCAGCATCTGGTCCGCCGTCCAGCGGACGGTGGCGACGGTGGGGATGCCCAGGCGCTGGTAGACCTCGGCGCGGCGGGGGTCGTAGATACGGGCCGCGACGTTCTCGACACCGAACATCTCGCGGGCCACCCGGGCGGCGATGATGTTGGAGTTGTCGCCGCTGGAGACGGCCGCGAAGGCACCCGCCTCCTCGATACCGGCCTCCCGCAGGGTGTCCTGGTCGAAGCCGACACCGGTCACCCGCCGGCCGCCGAAGGCCGCGCCCAGGCGCCGGAACGCGGTCGGGTCCTGGTCGACCACCGCGATGGTGTGACCCTGGCGCTCCAGGGTCTGCGCAAGCGCGGCGCCGACGCGCCCGCACCCCATGATGACGATGTGCATGCTGGTTACCCCGTGCCCTGTACTAGCGCGCTGACCTGCCCAAACACCCTGCTCACTACTTCCTTCTCCATGTACCGGCGTCACGAGGCCACAGCTCGCGATAGGGACCGGGTGCCGGCGCCGGCGCCGAGCGACCGTGGTCCGGTACAACCGTAGCCTTTATGCCGCTCACCGTTAGGAGACGCCGTGGACGGCGGTACGAACCGCGCCGTGACAGGCGCCTCACGTCCCGTGACAGCCCCGGGCGGGGTGTGCGTCAGCGCACACGCCCACCACTCCCACGTACCGGCCACGGTTGGGCACGAGCGTTGACGAACCTTTAGCATCCTCGGGTGTCCAAACTGACCGACGTGCCCAAACGGATCTTGATCGGGCGCGCACTGCGCAGCGACAAGCTGGGAGAGACCTTCCTCCCCAAGCGCATCGCACTCCCCGTCTTCGCCTCCGACCCGCTGTCCTCCGTGGCCTACGCGCCGGGCGAGGTGCTGCTCGTCCTCTCCGTCGCGGGAGTGAGCGCGTACAGCTTCAGCCCGTGGATCGCGGTCGCGGTCGTGGTGCTGATGTTCACCGTCGTCGCGTCGTACCGGCAGAATGTGCACGCCTACCCGAGCGGCGGTGGTGACTACGAGGTCGCCACCACCAACCTCGGCCCCAAGGCCGGCCTCACCGTCGCCAGCGCGCTGCTGGTCGACTACGTCCTGACGGTGGCGGTCTCGATCTCCTCCGGAATCGAGAACCTGGGCTCCGCGGTCCCGTTCATCGTCGAACACAAGACGCTCTGCGCGATCGCCGTCATCGTCCTGCTGACCCTGATGAACCTGCGCGGTGTCAAGGAGTCCGGCAAGCTCTTCGCGATCCCGACGTACGTCTTCGTCGCCGGCGTCTTCGTCCTGATCGCCTGGGGCGTGATCCGCGGTGTGTTCCTGGGCGACACGATGAAGGCCCCCACCGCCGACTACACCATCCACGCCGAACAGGGCGGCCTGGCCGGCTTCGCGCTGGTCTTCCTCCTGCTGCGGGCCTTCTCCTCCGGCTGTGCCGCGCTCACCGGCGTCGAGGCCATCTCCAACGGTGTGCCCGCCTTCCGCAAGCCCAAGTCCAAGAACGCCGCCACGACCCTGGCCCTCATGGGCGGCCTGGCCGTCACCATGTTCTGCGGCATCATCGGACTGGCCCTGGCCACCGGCGTCCGGATGGCGGAGAACCCCGCCAAGGACCTGCTCGACCACGGCACGCCGGTCGGCGCCGGCTACACCCAGAACCCGGTCATCTCCCAGGTCGCCGAGGCGGTCTTCGGCAAGGGCAGCCTGCTGTTCGTCGTCCTCGCGGCGGCCACCGCGCTGGTGCTGTTCCTCGCCGCCAACACCGCCTACAACGGCTTCCCGCTGCTCGGCTCGATCCTCGCCCAGGATCGCTACCTGCCCCGCCAGCTGCACACCCGCGGCGACCGGCTGGCGTTCTCCAACGGCATCGTCCTGCTGGCCGGCGCGGCCGCGGTCCTGGTCTACCTCTACGGCGCGGACTCCACCCGCCTGATCCAGCTCTACATCGTCGGCGTCTTCGTGTCCTTCACGCTCAGCCAGATCGGCATGGTCCGCCACTGGAACCGCCACCTGGTCACCGAGCAGGACCCGGCCAAGCGCCGCCGGATGCACCGCTCCCGGGCCATCAACACCTTCGGCGCCTTCTTCACCGGCCTGGTCCTGGTCGTCGTCCTGGTGACCAAGTTCACCCACGGTGCCTGGGTGGCGCTGCTCGGCATGGTCATCTTCTACGTGACGATGTCCGCCATCCGCCGTCACTACGACAACGTCGCCGATGAGATCGCTGTCGACGACACCCCCGCCGACGATGTCGTACGCCCCTCCCGCGTGCACTCCATCGTCCTGGTCTCCAAGGTCCACAAGCCCACCCTGCGCGCCCTGAACTACGCCAAGCTGATGCGCTCCGACACCCTCGAAGCGGTCAGCGTGGACGTCGACCAGGCCGACACCAAGGCCCTGCGGCAGGAGTGGGAGCGCCATGGCATCGACGTACCCCTGAAGGTCCTGGCCTCTCCCTACCGTGAGGTCACCCGGCCCTTCATCGACCACGTCAAGTCGCTGCGCCGGGAGAGCCCGCGCGATGTCGTCTCCGTCTACATCCCCGAGTACGTCGTCGGCCGCTGGTACGAGCACCTGCTGCACAACCAGTCGGCGCTGCGCCTCAAGGGGCGCCTGCTGTTCACCCCCGGCGTGATGGTCACCTCCGTCCCCTGGCAGCTGGACTCCTCCGAGGCGGCCAAGGTCCGCGCCCGCAAGCGCGCGGAGTGGAACGCCCCCGGTGCGGTACGCCGCGGGCCGGTCGCCCAGCCGAAGAAGGAGAAGGCGGCCACCAAGCGGTAGCGGCCACGGGACCGGGGCGAGGCGCGGCGGGGCCCGGCGGGGGACCCGCGGCCCGCCCCGGGGCACGGTACGGCGGGGCCGGAACACCCCGCGCCGGGACGTAGAATGGACGGCTGGCGTCCCGCCGTACCGCACTGGTACGTCCCGCCGCCCCCGCCGTACCGCCTCGGTACCACCGCACCGCATCACCCCACCTCAGGAGTCCTCCCGCCATGCAGGCAGAACCGAAGAAGTCCCTGGTCGGCGCGGAGTACGAGGTCGAGGTCGGACCGGTGGCACACGGCGGCCACTGCATCGCCCGCACCGACGAGGGCCAGGTCCTCTTCGTACGGCACGCCCTCCCCGGCGAGCGCGTCACGGCCCGGGTCACCGAAGGCGAGGAAGGCGCCCGCTTCCTCCGCGCCGACGCCGTCACCATCCACACCGCCTCCAAGGACCGGGTCGAGGCCCCCTGCCCCTTCTCCGGCCCCGGCCGCTGCGGCGGCTGCGACTGGCAGCACGCCGCCCCCGGTGCCCAGCGCCGCCTGAAGTCCTCCGTCATCGCCGAACAGCTCCAGCGGCTGGCCGGTCTCACACCCGAGGACGCGGGCTGGGACGGCACGGTCGAGCCCGCCCCCGGCGACAAGGTCGCCAAGGGCGAGGTGCCGGCCTGGCGCACCCGCGTCCAGTACGCCGTCGATGCCGAGGGCCACGCCGGCCTGCGCAGGCACCGCTCCCATGACATCGAGCCGGTCACCCACTGCCTGATCGCCGCCGAGGGCGTCTCAGAACTCGGCATCGAGAACCGCTCCTGGCCCCAGATGGCCACCGTCGAGGCCATCGCCGCCACCGGCTCCCACGACCGCCAGGTCGTCCTCACCCCGCGCCCCGGCGGCCGCCTCCCCCTGGTCGACCTCGACAAGCCGGTCTCCGTCCTCCGCGTCAGCGAGAAGGACGGCAGTGTCCACCGCGTCCACGGCCGCCCCTTCGTCCGCGAACGCGCCGCCGGCCGCACCTGGCGGGTGGGCAACGGCGGCTTCTGGCAGGTCCACCCGAAGGCCGCCGACCTCCTCGTCGAGGCCGTCATGCAGGGGCTTATGCCGAAAAAGGGCGATATGGCCCTCGATCTCTACTGCGGCGTCGGCCTGTTCGCCGGAGCCCTCGCCGAACGCGTCGGCGACAAGGGCGCCGTCCTCGGCATCGAATCCGCCAAGCGCGCCGTCGAGGACGCCCGCCACAACCTCGCCGACCTGGACCGCGTCCGCGTCGAACACGGCAAGGTCGACCAGATCCTCCCGCGCACCGGCATCACCGACGTCGACCTCGTCGTCCTCGACCCGCCCCGCGCCGGCGCCGGCAAGAAGACCGTCCACCACCTCGCCTCCCTCACCCCCCGCCGCATCGCCTACGTCGCCTGCGACCCGGCCGCCCTCGCCCGCGACCTCACCTACTTCGCCCAGGCCGGCTACACACCACGCCGCATGCGAGCGTTCGACCTGTTCCCGTTCACGCATCACGTGGAGTGCGTCGTGATCCTCGAAAAGGCCGCGAAGGCAGCGGCCGCCTGAGCGGGCGGGATACGGCCTGATTCCTTCTGGACCGGGCACCGGCGACTCTGAAAACCTCGCCGAACTTGATCGTTGAGGTTCGGGGGGAGTCGTGGTCGGTCAGGTGCGTTGCCCTGTCCAGGGCAGAAGGCGGAGAGCAGGCGCTGGATCTTTGCGGCCCGGCGGGGGCGGTCCGGTGGCGCGGGGTGCGTGGCCGGGCCCGCTCGTGGTGCCGCCCGGTGCATGGCCGGCCCTCGGCCTGCCGGCGCTCGTCGACCGAGGGGGCGGGATCCATTGACGTACCGCGCCCGTGGGTCATGGGACGAGACCGCGGTCGAACTCCGATCCAAGAACGTGCCGGTCGCGGAGCAGCGGGAGCGGCTGCGGCGGTGGCGCGAGCTGACGTCCCGGGTCCGGGTGCCGGCCCGCGGCACCGGTACGTGCCCGGCCGACCACCGCGCTTCGATCATGATGATGGACCTGGGACAGGTGCGGGTGACCGCGCCGGAGTTCCCCGGCGCGCGGTTCGTGCGCACGCGGGGAATGATCCAGCGCTCCGATCCGCAGATGCTGGAGCTGGGGCTGGTCGTGAGCGGGTCGGTGGAGGTCCAGCAGGCGCGCGACACGGCGTCGCTGGGGCCCGGTGACCTGGGGCTGTGGGACAGTTCGCGACCGTTCGAGGCCATGGCGCTCGGCGCGAACGGCCCGGTGCGGCTGGTGGTCGCGGGGCTGCCACGGAGCGCGGTCCCGGTACCGGAGCGGGCGCTGCGCGGCCTGGTGGCGCGGGGGTTGCCTTCGCACACCGGTGTGGGGGTGGTGCTGGGCGGGGTCCTGAACGGGCTCGTCGAGCAGGCGGCGACGCTTCCCGGGCCGCAGGCGGGCAGGCTGGGTGCGGCGGTCGTCGACCTCGCCTCGGCGTTTCTGGCGGACCTGGCCGACACCGAGGGTCTGTCGTCCGCCACGACGCGGCAGACGGTGCTGCTCAGTGAGGTCAAGTCCTTCATCCGGCAGCGTCTCGGTGAGCCTCAGCTGTCGCCCACGGTGATCGCCGAGGCCCACCACATCTCCGTGCGTTCCCTGCACCAGCTGTTCCAGCGGGATCATGAGTCCGTCGGCGCGTTCATCCGCGAGCAGCGCCTGCAACGGTGCCGGGCCGATCTGGCCGACCCCCTGCTCGACGAGCTGAGCGCCGGTGAGATCGGAGCGCGCTGGGGCTTCACCGCCCCGGCCGTCTTCAGCCGGGCGTTCAAGGCGCGGTACGGGCTGCCTCCGGGTGAGTACCGACGGCGCCGCCCGTCCCCGCGGCCCCGGCACACCGCCGACCCGCGCGGGGCCTCGCAGGTGCCGCACCGTCATCCCGCCTGACCGGACCCGGGCCGGCGGGCACCGGGCGGGCCGTGTGCACTGATCGTCAAAGGAGTGTGCGCTGGCGGTCAAGGACGTGTCGGCGGTGAGTTGGCAGAGTGTGGACGAGTGATCCTCCGACAGATCCGGTACCGGGTCTGCGGCATTGCTTTCCGGGTTTCACGAGTACGAATCCGTCGTCCGCGTTCCTGCGTATCCGTGCGAAGGAAGCGTGGGAGTCGCCGACTGAAGGGAATTGCCGGTGAACAAGACCCAGGTGCTGGAGCACTTCAAGGTCACCGATGACGTTCTGGACCCGGCGCTGGCGCACCGTCTCGATGAGGACGGTTTCTTCGTTCTCCCCGAATTCTTCGATCAGCAGCGGGTACAGGCGTTCCGGGAACGCTTTGAGGAGCTGGCGAACGAGGATCCCGAGCGGTGCGGTGAACACGAGCCGGGCTCGGTCATCGTTCCCGACCTGGTCAACGCCGGTGAGATGTTCGACGTGCTCTACACCCATCGCTTATTGCTGGCGGCGGTGAGCCATGTCCTGCCGGGGGACATCACCCTGGGAATCCTGAGCGGTCGTGATCCCGGGCCCGGTCACGGACACCAGGTCCTGCACGCGGACTGGCGGGAGGAGGTTCCCGAGCCGGGGAACTGGCAGGGGCTCAACTCGATGTTCCTGCTGGACGACTTCACGGCCGACAACGGTGCCACGCGCGTGGTCCCCGGCTCGCACCGGTGGGGAAAGGCGCCGGCCGAGGGGATGCGCGACCCCGCCGCATCCCACCCTCAGGAGCAGCTGATCGTGGCACCGGCCGGATCGCTGCTCGTCTTCAATGTGCATCTGTGGCACGGCGGCACGGCGAACCGCAGCGGCCGGCCCCGGCGTTCGCTGTTCGCCTTCTACACGACTCCGGCCAATGCGGAGAAGCGGAAGGCCACCCAGGCCGGGATGCTGCACCCCCGGACACGGGCCCGGCTCGGCCCCGAGGCCCTCTACCTCCTCGGCGCCCGGCCGGGCGACGCCGACGGCGGCGGCCGCGTGCATCAGTCATCCGTCTGACGGCCGTCCGCGCCGTACCTCCGCATTCTCCTCACCTCACCTCACCTCACCTCACCGCACCGCCCCGCCACGTGGTCACCGTGCCTCGTGTCACAGAAAGACGCTGCGCCCGTGACAAATACCGACCTGGGAAATCTTTCGGCGGCCGAGAAGCGCGCACTGCTGGCCGAGCGACTGCGAAACCGGAAGAAGAATCGGCGGAAGTTCCCCATGTCGTTCGCACAGCAGAGCCTGTGGTTTCTCGAACGGTTGGCACCGGGGAACGTCGCCTACAACATCCCGGGCGCCTTACGCGTCAAAGGGCCACTGAACGTGGAGAACTGGCGGCGTGCCTGCAACGAGGTGGTGCGCCGCCATGAGTCGTTGCGCACCACTTTCACGGAATCCGGCGGCGAGCCGGTGCAGATCGTCGCGGAATCCGGTGAGGTGGAGTTCGATGTCCTCGAATGCGGACGGCTGCACGGTCCGCAGGGCGAAGCCGAGTTGCGGGAACTCGCCCGGGCCGAGTTCAGCCGCCCGTTCGACCTGGCCGACGGACCGTTGTGGCGGGTGAAGTTCCTGCGGCTGAGCCAGGACGAACACCTGCTCCTGCTGACCCTGCATCATCTCGCCGGTGATCTGTGGTCGGCTTCCGTCGCCTTCGAAGAACTCGTGACCCTGTACGGGGCGTACTGCGCCGGTGTGGAGCCGGAGCTGCCCGAACTGCCCGTCCAGTACGCGGACTACGCCGTATGGCAGCGCCGGCAGCTCGACGGGGACGCCCTGGCGGCGGGCCTGGAGTACTGGAAGCGGGCGTTGGACGGCGCCCCGCCGGCCTTGGAACTGCCCACCGACCGGGTGCGCCCTGCCGTGCAGGGGATGCGGGGGGCGTCGTGCCCCTTCGAGCTGCCCGCCTCGGTGACGGACGGGCTGCGGGCGTTGAGCAAGCGGGAGGGCGCGACCCCGTTCATGACGATGCTCGCCGCCTTCCAGGTGCTGCTGCACCGGTACAGCCGCGCGGAGGACATCGTCGTCGGCGTTCCGGTCGCCAACCGGGGCCGGCCCGAGACCCAGCGGCTGATCGGCATGTTCGCCAACACGCTGGCCCTGCGGACCGACCTGTCCGGCGCCCCGGCGTTCCGGGAGCTGCTGGCCCGGGTGCGTGCGACGTCCCTGAGCGCGTTCGCCCATCAACACGTGCCGTTCGAGCGGCTGGTGGAGGAGCTGCGACCGCAGCGGGACCTGTCACGGTCGCCGGTCTTCCAGGTCTCCTTTCTCTACCAGAACATCGCGCTGCCCGGCTTCGACGGGGTGGGGCTGCACATGGAGCCCTTCGCCGTGGAGAGCATCACCTCCCGCTTCGATCTGTCACTGGAGGTCTTCGAGGGGCCCGACGGGCTGCGCGGCTCGCTGGAGTACAACAGTGACCTGTTCGACAGGGCCACCGTGGAACAGATGGCGCGGCATCTGCGGACCCTGGTGGAGAGCCTGGTCGCCGACCCGGACCGGTCCATCGCCGCGGTGCCGCTGCTCACGCCGCGGGAGGAGCGCCGGCTGCTGGAAGCGTGGAATCCCGCACCCCGGCAGTGGCGCGGGCCCGTCCTCGCCCACCGGCGCTTCGAACGGCAGGCCGCCCGGTCCCCGGAGGCCGAGGCCCTGCGCTGTGCGGACGGTGCCCTCAGCTACCGCCAACTCGACGAGCGGGCGAACCGGTTGGCGCGACGCCTCAAGCGTCTCGGGGTCGGCCGGGAGGTGCTGGTGGGCATCTTTCTGGAGCGCACCACGGAGATGGTGGTGGGGCTGCTGGCCGTGCTGAAGGCCGGCGGTGCCTACCTTCCGCTGGATCCGGGCCTGCCGCGGGAGCGTGTCACACACATGCTGGCGGACTCCGGCCTGTCGGTGCTGCTGACCCGGCGCCCGGTCCTGGACGGTCTGCCGGTGCCCGGCGCGCAGGTGCTCTGCCTGGACGAGATCGGCGCGGAGCTGGACGGCGAGCCGGCCGACGCCCTCGGCGAGCCCGTGGCGGAGGAGGACCTGGCGTACGTCATCTACACGTCGGGCTCGACCGGGCGTCCGAAGGGCGTGCAGATCTCGCACGGTGCCCTGGGAAACTTCCTGCTGTCCATGGAGGAGCGGCCCGGCATCGGTGCCGACGACACCCTGCTCGCCGTGACCACGCTGGCGTTCGACATCGCGGCCCTCGAACTCCTGCTGCCCCTGATGGCCGGGGCGCGCGTCGTGCTCGCCGACCGGGAGACCGCCGCCGACGGCCGGCGGCTGGCCCTCGCCCTGGCGGAGTCCGGTGCCACGGTCATGCAGGCGACGCCCTCCACCTGGCGGATGGTGCTCGACGCCGGCTGGGAGGGGGCGAGGGGCTTCCGCGCCCTCGCCGGCGGAGAGGCGCTGCCGGCGGAGCTGGCGCGGCGGCTGCTGAGCACCGGCGTGCGCCTGTGGAACATGTACGGTCCCACCGAGACCACCGTCTGGTCCTCGGTCAACGAGGTCACCGGGACCGACACCGCAGGCGGTGCCCCTCCCGGTCCGGTCACGCTCGGCGAGCCCGTCGCCAACACCGAGCTGCACGTGCTCGACGCCGAAGGCCGCCTGGCTCCCCTCGGTGTGCCCGGTGAGCTGTGCATCGGCGGTGCCGGTCTGGCCCGCGGCTATCTGGGCAACCGTGCGCTCACCGCGGAACGCTTCATCGCCCACCCGTTCGGATCCGTTCTCGGCGGCCGGCTGTACCGGACGGGTGACCTGGTGCGTCGCCGGGCCGATGGCCGGCTGGAGTTCCTCGGCCGGCTGGACCACCAGGTGAAGCTGCGCGGCCACCGGATCGAGCTCGGTGAGATCGAGTCGGCCCTCGCGCGGCAGCCCGGTGTCAAGGACACCGTGGTGACGGTGCGCGAGCACGCTCCGGGCGACCAGCGGCTGGTCGCCTATGTGGTGGCCGGGCAGGACGGCGTCCACGAGGGCGGCCACGCCCCGTCGGAGGGGCCCGACGAGTGGCGCGATGTCTGGGACGCCGCGTACGCGCAGGCCGCCGGGGACACCGACCCGGCCCTCGACACCCGCGGCTGGCAGAGCAGTTACACCGGAGCGCCCCTGCCCGCGCGGGAGATGCGGGCATGGGCCGACCGGACCGCGGAGCTGGTCCTCGGCCTCCGGCCGCGGTCCGTGCTCGACATCGGTTGCGGAACGGGGATGCTGCTGCACCGCGTCACCCCGCACTGCGAGCGGTACTGGGGCACCGACATCTCGCCGGTCGTCCTGGACGGGCTGCGCCGGCGGACGGCCGGCCCCGGCGGGCTCCCCGGACGGGTCGAGCTCTTCGAATGCGCCGCCGACGGGCTCGAGCAGCTGCCGGACGGGCTGTTCGACGTCGTGGTCCTCAACTCGGTGGTGCAGTACTTCCCGGACGAGCGCCATCTGCTGCGCGTGCTGGAGAGCGCCGTGCGGCGGGTCGCGCCCGGCGGCACGCTGCTGGTGGGCGACGTACGCAGCCTGCCGTTGCTCGAAGCCTTCCACGCCTCGGTGCAGATCCTGCGCGCCGAGGAGGACCTGCCCGCCGACCGGTTGCGCGAGCGCATCCGCCGCGGCGTCGCCGACGAACGGGAACTGGTCGTCGACCCCGCGCTGTTCACCGCGCTCGCCACGCGGTCGGCGGACATCAGCGATGTCGTGGTCCTGCCCAAACGCGGCGGCTTCGCCAACGAGATGACCCGCTTCCGCTATGACGTCCTGCTGACCGTCGGGGGCCCGGCCACGGACCGGAGCGCGTACGCATGGCGGGAGTGGCGTGCGGAGAAGCTGACGGTCGGGTCGCTCCGCGCCCTGCTGGCCGGGAGCGGCCCCGACGTGCTGGCCCTGCGCGATGTGCCGAACAAACGGCTGCGGCCGCTGACCGCACTGCTGCGGCGGCTGCGGGAGAGTGGCCGATCACCGGTGCGGGAGCTGCGGCGGGGGCTCGGTGACACCCCGGTCGCGGACGCCGCGGACCCGGAGGAGCTGTGGCTGCTGGCGCGGGAGTGCGGCTACCGGATCGCCTTCGACTGGTCGCGGCACGGTCCCGACGGCTCCTTCGACGTGATCCTGCGCCGCCACGACGGCGGCACCACGCCCGCGGCCGCGGCCCCGCGCACGGCCCCGCGCACCGCCCCGCCGCGGCCCGATGCCGGGCCCCGGCCCTGGCACACCTATGTGAACGGCGCGCAGCGCCGTCACGAGCGGCGGCTGGCGGCCACGCTGCGCGAGGCACTCGGCCGGACCCTGCCCGGCTACATGGTCCCGTCCACGTACGTCCTTCTCGACGCGCTGCCGCTGACGCCCAGCGGCAAGATCGACCGCAAGGCCCTGCCGGCACCGGACACCGGCCCCACCGAGCGGAGTTCGGCGTACCGCGCCCCGCGCGACGCGGTCGAGGAGACGCTGTGCGGGCTGTTCTCCCAGACCCTCGAGGTGCCCGAGGTGGGGGCCGACGACGACTTCTTCGACCTGGGCGGTCACTCGCTGCTGGCGACCCGGCTGGTCTCCCGGGTGCGGGCCGCGCTCGGTGTCGAGGTGGAGGTCCGCGCCGTGTTCGAGGCCCCCACGCCCGCCGCCCTGGCACACCGGGTGCGGCGGGCCGCGGCGGGCCGCGGCGGGCCGCCCCCCACTGCGTCCGGCCGGTCGCCCCGCGGTGCTGCCGCTGTCCTTCGCCCAGCGCCGCCTGTGGTTCCTGCACCGGGCCGAGGGCCCGTCCGCCACCTACAACATTCCCGTGGCGCTGCGCCTGACCGGCGAACTGGACACCGCCGCTCTGCGGGACGCGCTGGGAGACCTGGTCGCCCGCCACGAGTCCCTGCGGACCCTCTTCCCCGACGCCGAAGGCGTACCGCGCCAGCACATCCTGGCGCCGGAGGACGCCCGCCCGGACCTGACCGTGACCGCCCTGTCCGCGGACGGGCTCCGGCAGGCGACGGCGGACGCCGCCCGGTACGCGTTCGATCTGGCGCGGGAGATCCCCCTGCACGCCCGGTTGTTCACGCTGGGGCCGCGGGACCATGTGCTGATGCTGGTGGTGCACCACATCGCCGCGGACGGCTGGTCACTGGCGCCGCTGGGGAAGGACCTGGCCACCGCCTACACCGCGCGCCGCACGGGCCGGGCTCCCCGGTGGACGCCGCTGCCGGTGCAGTACGCCGACTACACCCTGTGGCAGCGGGGGCTGCTCGGTGAGCGGGACGCCCCGGACAGCCTGCTGTCCGGCCAGTTGGCGTACTGGAGCCGGGCGCTGGAGGGGCTGCCGGAGCGCATCGCCCTGCCCGTCGACCGCCCGTACCCGCCCCAGGCATCCCCCCACGGCGGGAACCTGTCCGTCGCCTGGGACGCCGCGCTGCACCGGAGGCTGGTGCGGCTGGCCCACGCCTGTGGGGTGAGCCCGTTCATGGTGGTGCACGCGGCGCTGGCGACGCTGCTCTCCCGTCTCGGCGCAGGTGACGACATCCCCCTTGGTGCCACCGTCGCCGGCCGCACCGACCAGGCCGCCGAGGACCTGGTCGGATTCTTCGTCAACACATTGGTCCTGCGGGTGGACACCTCGGGGAACCCCACCTTCCGCGAGGTGCTCTCCCGGGTGAAGGAACGGAGCCTGGACGCCTACGCCCACCAGGACGTCCCCTTCGAGTACCTCGTCGAGGCCCTCCGCCCCGCCCGTTCGCTCGCCCACCATCCGCTCTTCCAGGTGCTGCTCGCCTGGCAGCCCCCGCTGTCCGTGCCGGAGCTGCCCGGAGTGGTCGGCGAGGTGCTGCCCGTGGCCACCGGCACCGCACGGCTGGACCTGTCCCTGTCGCTGACCGAGCGGCACGGCCCGGACGGGCTGCCGGCGGGCGTCGACGGCACGGCCGAGTACCGCACCGACCTCTTCGACCCGTGGTCCGTCGAGGCCCTGCTGCGTCGTCTGGAGCAGCTGCTGCGGGCGGTGACGGCCGACCCCGGCCGACCCGTCGGGGGCATCGACCTGCTCACCCCGGCCGAACGCCGTCATCTGCTGACCGGGGTCAACGACACCGGCCGGGAGATCCCGGCCGGCACCCTGCCGCAGCTGTTCGGGGCGCAGGCCGCACGGGTCCCGGACCGCACCGCCGTCAGCTGCGGCGACGAGCGGCTGACCTACGCCGAACTGGACGCGGCGGCCGACCGGCTGGCGTGGCGCCTGCGGGAGCTGGGGGTCGCTCCGGGGGGATCGGTGGCCCTGCTGCTGGAGCGGTCGGTGGACCTCGTGGTGGCGGTCCTGGCCGTGGTCAAGGCGGGCGCGGTGTATGTTCCGCTGGACGCCAGGTCCCCGGTCTCCCGGATGCGTCTGGTCCTCGACCGGACGCGGGCGTCGGTCCTGCTGGTGGACCGGTCGGCGCCGCCGCACCCCCGTGGCGAAGGGCTGCGGGTCATCGGTGTGGAGGCCGCGACCGCCGGAGCGGAGGACCGCGGCGCCCCGCCCCTGGACCTCTCCCCCGACCAGCCGGCCTATGTGATGTACACCTCCGGCTCCACCGGGACACCGAAGGGGGTCGAGGTCACGCACCGCAATGTGGTGAGCCTGGCCTTCGACCGGTGCTGGCGGGAGGGCGACCACTCCAGGGTGCTGCTGCACTCCCCGGCGGCGTTCGACGCCTCCACCTACGAGTTGTGGGTGCCGCTGCTGTCCGGCGGTCAGGTGGTCGTGGTCCCGCCCGGCGATCCGGATCCGGACGTGCTGGAGCGGACCATCACCGAACACGGTGCCACGGCGGCGTGGTTCACCACCGCGCTGTTCAACCTGATCGTCGAGCAGCGCCCCGGCGCCCTGGCCGGGCTGCGGGAGGTGTGGACCGGCGGTGAAGCGGTCTCCCCGGCCGCCTTCGACCGCTTCCTGGCCGCCTGTCCCGGCACGCGGCTGACCAACGGCTACGGTCCGACGGAGAACACGACCTTCGCCACGTACCACCATGTCAGCGGGCCGGTCCGCGGCGCGGTGCCGATCGGCCGGCCGATGGACAACACCCGGGTCTACGTGCTCGACGGTGCGGGTGCGCTCGTGCCGCCCGGTGTTCCCGGCGAACTGCACCTCGCCGGGGCGGGTCTGGCCCGCGGCTACCTGGGGCGGCCGGACCTGACCGAGGAGCGGTTCGTCCCCGACCCCTTCGGGCCCGCGGGCACACGGATGTACCGCACCGGCGACCTGGTGCGCCAACGGCCGGACGGGGCACTGGAGTTCCTCGGCCGCACCGACGGCCAGATCAAGATCCGCGGATTTCGGATCGAGCCCGGTGAGATCGAGACCACGCTGCTGGCCCATCCCCGGATCGCCCAGGCCGCGGTGGTGCTGCGCGAGGACCGCCCCGGCGACCGACGTCTGGTCGGCTATGCCGCCCCGGCCGGTCCGGCCGGAACCGACCCTGGGGAGGCGCGGGCGTTCGCGGCCGAACGGCTGCCCTCGTACATGGTGCCCGCCACGATCGTGGTCCTGCCGGAGCTGCCGCTCACCCCGAACGGCAAGATCGACCGGGCCCGGCTTCCCGCCCCCGAGGTGCCGGACGCCGCTGCCGCGCGCGGACCGCGCGACGAGCGGGACAGGACCGTGTGCGCCGTGTTCGCCGACGTACTCGGTCTGCCCGCGGTCGGCATCGACGACGACTTCTTCGCGCTGGGCGGGCATTCGCTGCTGGCCGTCAGGCTCACCGAGCGGCTCCGCGCCGCACTGGGCGTCGAGCTGTCGGTACGGGAGGTGTTCACGGCCCCGTCGGTCGCCGCGCTGGCCGACGCCGTCGCGGGCCGGGGCGCCGGCCGCGAGGTGGACCTCGTCGCGGAGGCGCGGCTGGACCCCGCGATCCGGGTTTCCGCGCCGTCCCGCGGCCGGCCGGCCGCGGAGCCCGAGTGCGTCCTGCTCACGGGGGCGACCGGTTTCCTGGGGGCGTTCCTCGCCGCGGAGATCGTCCGGGCCTTTCCGCGGGCCCGACTGGTGTGCCCGGTGCGGGCGGCGGACGCGGCCGAGGCCCTCCTACGCGTCGAACGGAACCTGCGTCGCTACCGGATCGGATACGAGCCCCTCCGGGAGCGGATCACCGCGGTCCCCGGGGATCTCCGGCTCCCCGGGCTCGGCCTGGCGGACGGCCCCTTCGCCGACCTCGCCGCACGGGTCGACCTGATCTTCCACAACGGTGCCCGCGTCGACCTCGTCGACCCGTACGCGCGGCTGCGGGCCGCCAATGTGCTCGGCACCCAGGAGGTGCTGCGGCTGGCGGCGGGCCGGGCGGTCCCGGTGCACTTCGTCTCGACCAACAGCGTCCTGCTCGCCTCCCGGGGCAACCCGGAGGTCCTGCGGGAGGACCGGCGGGTGCCGGCGGAGAGCGTGCTGCCCAACGGGTACGTCCAGACCAAGTGGGTGGGCGAGGAACTGGTACGCGAGGCGCGGCGGCGCGGTGTGCCGGCGGCGATCCACCGGCCGGGCCGCATCAGCGGGGACACCCGCAGCGGGGCGGGCGCGGCGGACGATGCGCTGTGGATTCTGCTGCGGGCCTGCGTCGAGCTGGGGGCGGCTCCGGACGGCGCGGGGCCGCTCGGGGCGGAGGACCTGGTCCCGGTCGACTACGTGGCCCGGACGATCGTGCACCTGGCGCGCCACGCGGAACCGGACGGCTCCGCCTACAGCTTGAGCGCCCCGGAACCGACTCCGGTGGCCGCGATCCTGGAGCGCATCCGGGCGGCGGGCCATCCGCTGGAGCCTCTGCCGGCCCGGGAGTGGGCCGAGCGGGTGGCCGACCGGGCGCGTACGGCGGCCGAGGGCAGCGTCCTGCCGTCCGCGGCGGTCCTGCTCGCGCACCGCGCGGACGCGGCCGCTCCGGTCCGCTACGACCGGGCCAACGTGGCGCGCGGCCTGGCCGGTTCGGGAATCGAATGCCCCCCGATGGGGGCGGACGTGCTGGACGGCTATGTGCGGTTCTTCACCGAGACAGGTATGTGGAAAACGACGACGGAAGAGGGCTGCCGTGAAGCTGATCGACCTACAGCGCATTGATTCATCCATGACGAACCTCGTCGGCGGGAAGGCGGCCGCGCTCGGGGAGATGCTCCAGGCCGGGGAGTTGGTGCCCGACGGATTCTGCCTGACCACCGCCGCGTTCGACGGTCTGTCCTCGGCGGCGGACGAACTCCCGGACGGGCTGCGTGCGCAGATCGTCACCGCCTACGAGCGCCTGGGGGCGGGCGCGGTGGCCGTACGGTCGAGCGCCACCGCCGAGGACCTGCCCTTCGCCAGCTTCGCCGGCCAGCAGGACACCTACCTCGACGTCGTCGGAGCGGACGCGGTCGTGAAGGCCGTACAGAACTGCTGGGCCTCGCTGTGGAACGAGCGCGCCGTGCAGTACCGCGAAGCCAACGGCATCGGCCACGACACGGCGAGGATGGCCGTCATCGTGCAGCGGATGGTCGACCCGGAGGTCGCCGGAGTCCTCTTCACCGCCAATCCGGTCACCGGCACCCGCACCGAGACCGTCGTGGACGCCGCCCCCGGCCTGGGCACCGCGGTCGTCGACGGCCACGGCCGCCCCGACCACTACGTCCTGAAGGACCACCGGATGTCCACGACGCGGACCGGATGCCTGGACGGGCCGCAGCTGGACGAGCTCCGGAGCACCGGCCTGCGGCTCCAGAACCTGTTCGACTCGCCCCAGGACGTCGAGTGGGCGATCGACAAGAACGGTCTGCTGTGGCTGCTGCAGAGCCGGCCGGTCACCACGCTCTTCCCGCTGCCGCCCAGGACCGACCGGCCGCAGCCGCGTGTCTACGTCACCAACGGCCCCGTGCAGGGCATGCTCCGCCCCTTCACCAGGATGGGCTTCTCCGGGCAGAAGATCGCCTTCGGGATCATCCTCAGGGAGTTCGGCCTGCGGGCCGATCCGCTCGACGGCCCCGCCGGCATCGTCGATATCGGCGGACGGATGTACTTCGACGCCACCGCGGCCCTGGCCGACAAGGGATTGCGCGGCTATCTGGGCGACGGATGGCTCGGCGGGCCGCAGGGCACAGCGGTCCTGGAGCGGGTGAGGAAGGACCTGTCGATCTCACCGGAGAACGGGCGGGCCGCCCGGCGGCGCTTCAAGACCAGGGTGGCACTGCAGCTGGCCCCCTCCATCGCGGTCGCCGCGGCCCGCGCCCTCCTGCGCCCCGCCGCCGCGCCCGCACGGGCCCAGCGGGTGCTGGAGGAAACCGAACGCAGGGCGACGGCGCCCGCGCACATGACGGCGGCGCAGCGGCTGCGCTTCGTCGAGAACGTCCAGAAGGCGGTCTTCCACAAGAGGACGCTCACGGACCTGTACTGGCCTGTGGCGGTCGGTCTCCTCGCGGCGCGCGTCCCGGTGGCCCTGCTGGGGGACGCCGCCACCGCCGGTGAGGTCGAGACGGTGCTGCGCGGCATGCCGAACAACACCACCACGGAGATGGATCTGGAGCTGTGGCACCTGGCGCGCCGTGCCCGGCAGCACCGCGACGTGCTCCTGGACACGCCGCCGGCCGAGCTCGCCGCCCGGTACTTCGCCGGGGAGCTGCCGGAGTTCGGGCTCGGAGCATTCCTGGCACGGTACGGCCGGCGTGGTGCCGCCGAGATCGACCTCGGTGTGCCGCGCTGGGCGGAGGATCCCGCACCGGTCTTCTCGATGATCGCCAACTATCTCCTGGTCACCGACCCGGAACAGGCGCCCGACCGGCGGTTCGCGAAGGCGGCGGCGGACGCCGAGGCCATGCTCGGGGAGCTGGTGGAGCGCGCCCGCGGCCGGGGGCGGGTACGGGCGGGTGCCGTCGGGTTCTTCCTGCGCCGGGCCCGCGAGCTCGGCGGGCTGCGGGAGCTGCCGAAGTTCGCCTGGCTGTACGCGATCGCCCAGATGCGCGAGCAAATACTGCTGGTCGGTGAGGAACTGGCCGACCGCGGCCTGCTGGAGTGCTGCCACGACGTGATGTTCCTCGACCTGCGTGAGGCCCGGCAGGCCGTGGACGGGGCGGACTTCAGGGACGTGATCGCCGAACGCCGGGAGACCTACGACCGGGAGAAGCGGCGCCGGTACATACCCCGGGTCCTGCTGTCCGACGGGACCGACCCGGAGGCGGCCGCTCCCGCCGCCGCACCGCGCGAGGGGTTGCTGGCCGGGGTGGCCGGAGCACCGGGGACGGTCACCGCGGTCGCCCGGGTCGTCCTCGATCCGGCGGACGCACGCCTGGAGCCCGGGGAGATCCTCGTCGCGCCGACCACCGACCCGGGCTGGACACCGCTGTTCCTGACCGCGGGCGGGCTGGTCGCCGAGACCGGCTCGCCGATGGCGCACGGGCCCACGGTGGCCCGCGAGTACGGCATTCCCGCCGTGGTGAGCGTCACCGGCGCGACACAGCTGATCCGCTCCGGCCAGCGGATCACCGTGGACGGCGCCACCGGAACGGTCGACCTCGCCCCCCGGTGAACCACCACCCCGCCCGGGCCGGAGTCCGCACCGTGCCGGCATGACCAGACACCGCACCTCAGCTGTCAGGGCCCGGGGCCGACTGGATGGCGCCCAGGGCCCGTTCGGCGATCCGGCGCAGGTGCGGGACGATGCCGGACGGGCCGAGGAGGGTGTAGTCCAGGTGCAGGGTGGCGATGCGCAAGGCCAGGTATTCCGGTGAGTCCACGGCCGTGCGCAGTCGGCAGCGGTCCTCGTCGAGTCGCTCCAGGACACCCAGCGAGGCCGGCATGCCCTCCGCGGCGCGCTCGATCGGTGCATGGATGATCAGTTCGGCGCGGCAGGTGCCCGGGCCGGCGGCCGGTGCGTCGGCCACGTATGCGGCGGCATCCTGCCGGTCGGGCAGCTCGCGCGCGGGGACGCGGGCGCCGGTGCGGGGTGTGACCTCCAGCCTTTCGGCCAGCTCGGCGCCCGTCCAGTCGCGCGGTGCCTGCAGCAGCGAGAGCAGTTGCAGCAGACGGGCGGCGGGATCTCTCGTACCCCGGGTCCCGCCCGGGCCTCGGGGCCCTTCCGGTTCGGCTCTCACGCCGTTCACCTTCGCCGACTGTGAGGACGTTCGCCGACCTATTGAGCTTCTACCGTGGAAGACACCGAGTGAAACACCCCGTTTCCTCCCGATTTCAAGCCGTATTTCAGGCCGCGAGAGAGGAGCCCGTCGTGGCCACCAAGGAAATCTTCCAGCGCTTCGTGCCCCTGCTGTATGTGCAGGACAGCCTGGAGGCGATCGCCTTCTACACCGACGCCTTCGGCGTCGAGGAGCTCACCGAGCGCACCATGCTGCTGTCCGAGGTGCCCGGTATGGCCAAGACCCCGGGCGCGGACCGGACGGTTGTCTACTCCAAGCTCCAGTTCACCGACGGCAGTGTGCTGGGTGTCGCCGAGCTGGCCGCCGATACGAAGGCCGAAGGCGAGCACGTCATCGGCAACAACATCCACATCGGCCTGGTCTACGAGGACCTCGCCGAGCAGCGCACGGCCTTCGACAAGCTCGCCAAGGACGGCAAGGTCCTGGAGGAACTGGAGAACCGCTTCTGGGGCGCGGCCTACGGCGCCGTCCGCGACAAGTACGGCGTTATCTGGGAGACCAACTGCTACCTTCCCCAAGGTGTCGGTCAGGGACCCGGTGAGCCCGCCTGACCCACCTCCTCCCCAGGCCCTTTCCGGGACGCGCTCCGGGCCTGCCGTCCGGGATCGGTGAGTAGCCGCCGACGATCCGGCCGTCCCGCCACACGGTCGGGCCGATGTCGCCCATCTGAGAACTGGACCCGTGAGGTCATGCTGACGATGCGGGGTGCGCACTTCGCCCGGAAGCTGCTGGAACACGAGCACGCGGCGGTCTTCGCGGCTCCGCCTCGCTGCGGGCGCTGCAAGGGGGCGGAGATCGAGATCCGCCGCAGACAGAATGGCACCTGGGTATGGCGCTGCTATGCCCCCGCCTGCAAGACCACGCCGAAGGGCGGGACGAATGCCTGGACCCAGAACATCCGCTTGGGACGGGTGCGCTGAGAGGCCTTCCACGACTGCTTGAATGATTCTGCTTCGCCTCCAGGAGCGGGCGTGAGCTACGCAGACGCTTTCTCGGCCTGCCCGGCCCCGTGCAGTGTGATCGCGGTCTCCTCTCGGCGCGGTGCGGGTTCGGCGTGAGCTGCCACCAGCCGTCGCAAAGTGACGAAAGTACCTCCGGAATGCCACGTGCAGACATATCCTGCGGGAATAACCGCAGGCCAGGCTGGGGCGGCCGGTAGTGCGGCGGAGGTGCCATGGGTGGGGACACGTATGTCTCAGGATCGGCCGACGAACGGCCGGAGGCGTCATCGGCGCGTTGCGACGGGACGGAGGTGCCTGACCCGTATGGCGACCGGGCTCTTCTGACTTCTGCCATGACACAGGGCTACGGTGCTGTACCCGAACAGGAACGGGGTCGCCTGCTGCGTTATCTCGAAGCGGTTGTCGCGGCCCGCCCGGCGCCGGTGCACACCGCCGTCGCCTTCAACGCCGTGTACTTCGGTTTTGACCTCGGCGGCGACGGCTACGGCGGCAGCCCGTTGCGCCTCGACGACTTCCCTGTGATCACCTTCGGCGAGTGCGCTCCCGTACTCCCGGTCGGCGCCATGGTGCGTGTCGCTACCGGGTCGGACCCTCTCTACGCCGAGATCGTCTACCGGGAGGGCGCCCATCCGGATCTGGGTGCCTTCGGTGACGTACCGGCCTGGGTGTCAGGGGCGCCTGCGGGCGCCGAGGGGCCGGGCCGGCCAGAGAACGGTGCTGCTCCACGGCGAAGGGAGCTGCTGGTTCCGGACCTCCACGCCTTCGGCCCGGCCCTGAGCCTGTCACCGGCCCAGCTCCACCGCTTACGCACGCGCCGGCGCTGGATCAACGGGGATGCCCATGTCGTCGTCGATGTGCGCTATCCGTCCCCGGAGGCGGCTCGGCGTGACGACCTGACTGCCTATGCGGACCATCTCCTGACGACGGCACGCGAGCAGCTGCTCAGCCCCTTTGTCCCTGTTTCCCTTGCAGAACTGGCGGGCGGGAGACACGACGACGACTTGCGGGTGGGGCTGCTCGGTCTCCTCGACACGGTGCGGGGTGTCCTCAACAGCAGTGACGCGCTGCGCACATGGGGTCACTACGCCATGACCCGGACCTCCCTCGCGGACAGCTGGCGCGACACCGGACCGCTGGGCAGCGATGACCTCAGGTCCCTCGCGGCAGCGGTAGAACATGCGGCCACCCCGGCGAGGCGGCGCTATGGCCTCACCTCTCCGGTCACCGTGTACACAGCGGTCGGACCGCGGCTTCGAGGGTTCCCCGGGGCAACGGAACTCCTCAAGGGAGTGGGATACGCCGCGGGGGTGTGCAGGGCGAATGTGGCGCTCGCCGATGTCGTCCAACGGGACAGCAACCAAGGCTTGTTCGAGAACGGTTCCCGGATCACGCTCGACGACACCTTTGAAGGCGGAGGCGTATGGCGATCCCATCATCCCGGTACGGCGGAAACCTGCGGAGATCCTCTGATCCCGGCGGGACGCGGCTGGACGTCCACCACATGTGCGCCACCGGAGCCGGAAGCGGAGGTGGATCCGGTCGATCTCCCCCTCCCCGACGATGCCTCTCTCGGTCCCCTCGCACTCGTACGGATGGATGCGAAGGAGATCGTCTGGCAGTTACCCCTGCGGCTGGCCCACCTCAGCGACGGCCGACTCCCCCTGCATCCGGATGTCGCGCGGGAACTCCACCGGTCACATGGCCGACAGTGCGCGGCACGCCTCGAACTCACCCACTCCGGCGCGACATTGGACGGAAGTGAGGCAGTTCAGGTCGTCACCGCCGAACTCGGTGACGACCCCGGCCGTCTGACCGGGGTCATCTGGCCCCGCGCCTTCTTTCCCGGCTTGATGCTCGAACTCCGCTGGCCCCGTGGCGGCCTGGTGATCCGTGTGGCCACTACCCGCCTCCAGGAGTCGGCGGAGATCGGCGACCGTATGATCGGGCACTGCTTCGACCCTCGCGTTCTGACCCGGGAGGACGCTCCCGGCAGCGACCGCCACGGTGACACGGCAGCCGGACTCGGTCCCCGGCAGCTGGTGATGCGCACGGTGCGCCGTTGTGGGCTGCTCACCCTGGACGGCCATGCCCTGCTGGACCGTTCGGTTCTGCCGAGTGCGGTCTATGGGCGCCGGCCGGCACGGTCACAGGCCGCCGCGCTGGAATCGGCAGTCGTGGAACTGCTCGCGGAACGGCTCCTGGAGCAGGCCTTCGGCAGCCGCGACGCCTGGGGGCAACCGCACTTCCCGGCACGTACCGGGAAGCCGACCATCCCTCTCATCGCCTACCGGCCCGCTCGACCTCGGGTGATACGCACATGGGGCGGTACCGAACCAGGCAGCGGGGGGCCGAGCGGAATCCAGTTCGTGCCCGGCCATCTGCGTCGCCTGCGGCCAGGGTGTTCGCCGAGCGAAGCTCAGCGAACGGCTTTCCGGGAGCACTGCCACACGCTCGGCAAGGCGGACGGCTGGGAACTGCCCGACGGGTACACGTTCGTCACCGAGCACACGCGTGGCCGCTGATCCGTTCACGGCTCGTGTGCCCACCTCTTCGGCCCTTGTACCGTTCGCCTCTTCTCATCTCTCTTCAAGGCTCCTCCGCACCGAGCCAGCCGATCCCGCGGAACCCACCGCACACCAGCCACGGAAACGGAGTACGCGTACATGCAGGACCGCTACCGCGTCGTCGCGGGGCCGCCGTTGTCCCCGCCGAGTGCCTCGGCCGAGGGGCTCGAAGCCCTGGCCGCCGCACTCAACGCCTTGGAACATCCGGCCACCGCCCTGAACGACCTCACGGTCGGCATGGTGGAACTCGCCTTCAACTCCCTGCCGCCCAAGGCCCGGCAGGAGCTGCTCCGCAGCCTGGGAATCCGCATGGCGGCTCCTCGACGTGCCGGCAGCGCCCTGTGCCGGGACGTTCTCGCCAGGCTACGACGCGAGTCACGGCAGCACACCTGCAGCTGCGGACTCAGGAACATCACGGTCACCGTGATGAATCAGGTGGGCAGGTTCGCTCTCCCGCAGAACGGTGAGACGGTGTCCGATCCCGTGTCGCGGTGGGGAGCCACGCTGGTGCGGGCCACGGTGTTCGCATGGTGCAACGCCTCCGTCGCCGACGCCTACGTCCTTGCCTGGGCGGCGGACCAGGACTGGTTCGCGGCGACGGCCGACGACAAGGAGACGGCGCGACTCGTCGCTGTCGGTGACGCGGCGCGGTCCGTCGTGGCGGCGAACCCGGGCTTCCATCCCGGCGCGTCGGAAGACCATGAGCCGTCGGCCGCGGGCGAGGGGAAGCGCCGGCGCGCGAACGGCACCGACCGGCTCGCGACGAATGCTCCCGCACCCGAGAACGCCGCGCCGAACCTTGCCGCCTCGAACGACGTGCCCGCCTCGGCGGCGGAAGACGCCAGGACCGAGAAGGTGACGGCCCCGGAGGCGGCATGCCAGCAACTGGAGTCGGCCCTCGCACATGCCCGGCAAGCCGCAGAGAACGTGACCGGTACGGTCGCGGACGGCCGCCCTCCGCAGGACGAGGACCTGGCTGCGCTGAGCACACTCGGCGCGGTCTTCGAAAGCGCCGACGCGGTGTTCCGCGCTGCGGGGATCAAGGGGGTATCCAGCCGCCTCGAGGACATGACGCGCGCCGCACACGCGCACCGGGCCGCGCGCGAACGGGACCTCCAGGCACGGGAGACATTGCGGGCACTGCTGGACGTCACGTGTCGCCCGGACAGCCCTGCCGCTGCTGCCGCCGAGAGCGTGCGTGACACGGCTCGCCGCCTGCTGGACACACCGGTATGGGAGCAGACGCAGCAGCAGGAAAGCGCTGCGCTCGCCGCCTTGGCTCGGCTCATCCGGCTGGGGCGGCAGAAGGACGCCGCGACGGAGATCCTCGCTCTGCAGGAGGAGGTCACGCGGGTACTGCCCGCGTGCGCCGTGGCGGCGGTCATGCCTTATGAACTGACGTTGGCGCAGCCGGAGGCCGCCGACCGTGGCGGCATCGACGGCGAGCAGAACGGCATCGACGGCGACGAGGCGAGCACCACAGAGCCTGCCGGCAGCATCACGACCGTGGAACCCGGGACCCCACAGCCGGCCGAGCAGACAGACGGGAGCCCGGCGAGCGAGGCCGCGTCCCACCATGCCCTGGAACCGGAAGTCGCCGTACCTGCCCGGAGGACGGCCCCGGACCCGGTCCACACCGACAACGCACAGGCCGTGATATCTGCCGACAGCGACCCGGCACCGGGTACGTCCGCGGACGAGGGCTCCGACAAGTCGGCAAGCGAGGGTGCCCTGACGCAGCTGATCGTGGAACGGCGCTTCGGACTCGCCCACCATGTGGCGAAGGCCGCCGGCCGCCCCGAGCCGCAGGTGGCGGCGCTCCGCCTGGCCGGTGCCGCCGCGCTGCTCACCTCCGGTGACAGCCAGGGCGCCCGGCTGACTGCGGACCTGCTCCAGCAGGACGGCGGATACTCGGGTCGGGACACGGAGGGCAGTGATCTTCTCCTGCTGCCGGCCCTGCTGCGAACGGCGCTGCTCACCGGCGACCACCTGGCGGGTGCTCAGCTCAAGGCGCTCGTGCCCCGGCTGCCGGACCGGCTCGGGGAGGCGGCGACGGCCGTGGCCGACCGTGCCCTCAGTGGTGCCCTGATGATCGCCTCCCCGCTGGTCGTCATCGCCGACGTGTCCGAGACGGAGGCCCGACTCCGGGAGTTGCGCGAGCAGTGCCGCGCCCTGCTCGCTCCGCCGAGGCTGCGGTTCGCGAGGGCGACGGAGATCGCCAAGCGATGGCTGGTTCCCGAGGACGGAATGCTCGGTTCACTGCTCACGACCGTGGCCGGTGATCACCGCGCCGCGGCGCCGCAGGTGCGGGAGCAGGTCGAACGCCTGTTGAAACTGAACGAGATAAGCAACGAGATCGACCGCATGGACCGCAAGTTTCGCTCGTCCAGCGGCAAGTCCCTGCAGGGCTCCGGGCGGCAGGACCTGGTCCACCTCGTCGAGCGAGCCGTCGGCCTGGCCAAGGAGTGGTGCCTGGCGCTCGACGGCATCCGCCGGAGTGACCGGTCCGACGGCAACCGGGCGGTCAAGGAGATCTCCTCCCTGCGGCAGTCCCTTCTGGACGGCAGGGACTCGGTCCTGGGTGAGCTGGAGCAGTCGGCGCGGCGCTCGGGTGCCCTCGCCGCCTCGACGGCATGGGCGGCACGAGCCTCGATGGAGGAGTTGTTCGCTCTGCTGGCCGGTGATACCACGACCGCGCGCCCCGGCGGTTCGGTCGCCCTCGAACTCCTGCTGGACGTGGAACTCCTGAAGGTGTGCGACACCCGCGATGAGCGGCCGTCGCTCGACCGGCTCCTCGCAGCGGTCGACCGCAGCTGGCAGGACGCCCTCACCGAGCGGCTCAACCGTGGCGCGTTCACCGCCGCCCGTACCATCGTCGAACTGGCAGGACGCGACGCCCTGCCCGCCGTGAGGCCCGGGGAGTTCACCCCGCCCGCACTCGTCGAGATCGAGGAGCGGGAGGCCACCAGGCGCACGGAGCTACGGCGGGACCACGATGAACTCGTCGCCGAGCTGCACCGCGCGCAGGCCGACGGCGCCGTGACGGACGACCAGGACCTCCGCCTCCAGGAGCTGCTGGCCGACGCCCGCAACCGGCTGGACAGCACCGACACCCACGAACTGATGGAAGTAGGGCGGTCGCTCGACACTGTACGCAGCCACCTGCCCGACTTCCGGCAGCAGGCGGCCGACCGGATCCGGGCCCGTCTCGACGCCCTCGACCTCACAGCGGAGGAGCGTGCTCAGGTCCTGCGCCACCTGGACACCGGAGGCCTTGCCACCGCCGCCGATCTCGTCTACTTCCTGGAGATCGGCGAACCCGTCCCGGAGATCGAGACCGGCGAGTCCCACCTGACCGAGTTCTTCCCGGCCGTTCCTGACGGCCTGCCGGGAGGCATCGACCGCAGTCTGGTCGACCTCGTCCGGTCCGGCGGCAAGCACCCGGTGCTCCAGGTTCTGGACTACAGCGCTCTCTCCACCGACGAGGCGGCACTTGCGGCCGACGCGCTCGACGAGTGGCGGGAACTGGCAGCAACCGAGCCGAAGGACCGGCTTGTCGTGTCCGCCAAGCGGCAGCTTCTCCCCGCCCTCAAACTCCTCGGTTGCGACTCCAAGAGTGCCAGGCCGTTGGACGAGCGGTCACCGCACAGGCGCGAGTACCGCTTGTTCGAGGTGACCGAGGTGGAGATCAACGGTAGGGCGAAGGCGCCCGCGTTCGGCTCGCAGATCAGGGAGCAGGGCGGCAGCCTGCGGGTGCTGATGGTCTGGGGCCGACCGCCCGCCAAGGTCGTCATGAGCCTGGCGGAGCGCGACACCAGCGGGGCGAGCCTTCTCGTCGTCTACTACGGCACGCTCAGCTGTGAGTCGCGGATCGAACTCGCCGCCGGCTCCAGCCGGTTACAGCCGCTGCTGGTCGTGGACGACGCGGCTCTCGCCTACCTCGCCGCCCGGGGAAACCGCCAGGTCAGCACGGCCACGCAGACCCTGCTGCCGTTCTCCGGCGTCAACCCCTACATCAGGGAGAAGCGCGGCAGGATCGGCGGCGAGATGTTCTACGGTCGCGACGCCGAACGCAAGAGCATCATCGACCCGCGCGGCACCCAGGTCATCTTCGGTGGACGCGGCCTGGGCAAGTCGGCACTGCTCGCCGACGCCGGGGAGAGGTTCGTCGAGCAGCGCCCCGGCTACCACCAGGCGGTGTACGTCAACCTCGACCAGGAGAACATCGGCAAGGGCAGCGCGCTGGGGCCCGAGGCTCTGTGGAGCGTCCTGGACAGGGAGCTGGCCGCAGCGCAGGTGACAACGGGCCGGCCACAGAGCCGCAGGTCGCGGCAGGACATTTCCGAGCGGGTGCGCAGCGCCGTCCGGGCCTGGCTCGAAGCGGACTCACGCCGGCGTCTGCTGATCCTGCTCGACGAGTGCGACCAGTTCTTCGAGGCGGATGCTCCCCGCTTCGACCAGACCAAGAAGCTCAAGGGCCTCGGCTCCGACACCAAGGACCGCGCCAAGGTTGTCTTCGCCGGACTGCACTCCGTGCAGCGTTTCTCCAAGCTCGCGAGCAACGGGCCGTTCGGCCACCTCGCGCAGACCCCGAAGGTGATCGGCCCGCTCGCTCCCCAGTTCGCCGCCGAACTGCTGGTTGAGCCGATGCGGGCACTCGGATTCGAGTTCCAGGACATGGACCTCGTCAACCGGGTGCTCGGCTACTGCTCCTACCAGCCCTTCCTGCTCCAGATGTTCGGCCACCGGTTGGTCGAGCTGATGCACCGCAAGCGCGCGCGACGCGGAGCCGAGGGACCCCCGTACACGGTGGAGCTCTCCGACATCGAAGTGGTGGAGTCGGATACCGGGCTCAGGGACGGCATCTCGGCGGCGTTCAAGGACACCCTGAGCCTCGACCACCGCTACGACGTGATCGCCAACGTACTGGCGTACCACGCCCGCCACCACGGCCTGGAGGTGCGGCTGAGCGACACAGAACTGCGCGAGGAGTGCGAGACGTTCTGGCGCAAGGGCTTCGAGCAGCTCGACACCGAGGGCTTCCGCGCCTATCTCTCGGAGATGGTGGGCCTCGGAATCCTCGCTCCCAACCACGACGGCCAGGGCTGGCATCTGCGCGGCCCCAACGCCCTGCGCATGATCGGTACTTCCCACGAGGTGGATGCCCGGCTGCTCAGGGCCGAACGGGATTGCGAACTCCAGGAGAGCATCGTGCAGGAGGGCCGTCCCGAGCTGCCCGACGGCCGGCCCGCTCCGCTCACTGTCACCCAGCTGGACGATCTTCTCGGCGAGCGATCCAACCAGACGAGGGTCGTCCTCGGTACATCCGCCACCGGCGTCACCGACGTCGCCGACACCCTGCGCACGATCGCCGGGCGCATCGCGGACTGGACGCTGCCGCCGGTCGGCAAGCCCAGCGTCTACAAGCAGGAACTCGCCGGCGGACGTCCACGCGAACGGCGTGTCGTCATCAGTGACTTTGTGAACTACCGGGACCCGGTACGGCCCGAGACCTGCCGGGAGGCCGTCGACCTCGCCGAGACACTGCTGCCCGTCACCCCGGGGGTGACCCGCGCGGTGGTACTCGTCACCGACCCCACCCAGCTGGCCCTGTGGCGCCCCCTGCTGATGGCCACGGAGGCCACGTCGGCCGCCCCCGTGGTGCTGCGTCGACATGATCACCGAAGCCTGCGCGGCTGGGCCCAACGTGTGGAGATGTTCCACACGGAAGACCGCCTGGATCGTCTCCATGAGCTGACCGGCGGGTGGCCGATCCTGGTCGGCCGGGCACACCGCCTGTACCGCGAACTCGGTGATCCTGACGAGGTGTTGCGGCGCCTGGCCGGCCTGCGTACGGACCGGACCGAGGCCCGAGTCTTCGTCGAGGCGACCGGTGTGTACGCGGACTCGCTGCTCGCCACCGGATACCGGGCCGTTGACGAGGAGTTCGGGGACGGCTCGTTCGACCTCGAAAGTGCGGTGACCGCCGTGGCCGTCCGGATCGAGGACGAGGACGAAGCCCGGTGGGCCGTGAGCTGTCTCGACGCCCTGCAGGTGTTCGAACGCGAGGACACCCAGCTGCGCCTGGAGCCACTGCTCCGCCAGTGCGTGGCGCTCCGCGGGTGACAGCGGGGGGCAGCCGGGGACAGCGCGTGACCTGTGCCCGGCCGCCCACTCGCCCGGGCGGCCGGGCACAGGTCACGGTCGCGGTGTCGGTGGCTCGAAGGGGAGTGACCGGTGTTGTTACGATCCAGGCCAAGGTGTCGGGCACGGTGCCCGAAAAGTGTGCAGTGTGGAGTTTGGGGTTGGGGATGACGGTTGGTCGAGTGATCCGGTTCGACGGTATGCGCGGGTATGGCTTCATCGCGCCGGACCACGGTGGGGACGATGTCTTCCTGCACGTCAACGACTTGCTCATTCCTGAGTCGTCGGTGCGCTCGGGACTGGCGGTGGAGTTCGAGATCGAGGACGGCGACCGCGGTCTGAAGGCCTCCGGGGTCAGGTTCGCCCAGGAGGCGGAGGGCTCGTCGGTGCGGAGCGCCGCGGCCGGGCCGCGGAAGCCCGTGGGATCGGTGGCCCCGTCGGTCGACCCGCAGTTCGTGGACGGCCAGGAGCCGATGTGTGACGTGCTCAGCCCGGCGGAGTACACGCGTGAGGTGACCGAGCTGCTGCTGACCTCCGTACCGGAGCTGACGGGGCAGCAGATCCTGGCGGTGCGCAAGCACTTCGCGCTGCTCGGCAGGCGGCACGGCTGGATCGAGGACTGACCGGCGCGGACGGCATGGGGCCCGCGTACCGCGTACGTGGGGGCCCGCGTACCGCGTACGTGGACCTTCCGTGCCCGCACGTATCACTTGCACGAATCATTGGACTAGGCCCTCCGCGCGGTGACGTCGCACCGGCAGGGAGGGTGGGGAGGATGTCATGAGTACCGAGACGCTGGAGTTCCAGGCGGAAGCGCGGCAGCTTCTGCAGTTGATGGTTCATTCGATCTACTCGAACAAGGACATCTTCCTGCGCGAGCTGATCTCCAACGCCTCCGACGCCCTGGACAAGCGCCGCCTCGCCGGTCTCACCGACGACCGTCTCCGGGCCGACGACCTTCATATCGGCATCGAGGCCGACCAGGAGTCCCGCACGCTGACCGTGCGGGACAACGGCATCGGTATGTCGCGCGACGAGGTCGTGGGCCTCATCGGCACCATCGCCAGGTCCGGTACGGCCGAGATGCTGCGTGAGCTCCGGGAGAGCAAGGGCAAGGAGTCGGCCGAGCTGATCGGCCAGTTCGGCGTCGGTTTCTACTCGACCTTCATGGTGGCCGACAGCGTGACCCTGCTCACGCGCAAGGCCGGCGAGGAGACGGGCACCCGCTGGCAGTCGGACGGCGACGGCACGTACACGCTGGAGACCGCCGAGGACGCGCCCGAGGGCACCTCGGTGACCGTCCACCTGCGTCCCAAGGACGAGGAGGACGCGCTCTACGACTACACGGACGAGCGGAAGATCCGGGAGATCGTCAAGCGGTACTCCGACTTCATCTCGTACCCCGTCAAGCTGGGGGAGGACACCCTCAACTCGATGAAGGCGCTGTGGGCGCGGCCGCGCTCCGAGGTGAAGGACGAGGAGTACGGGGAGTTCTACCGGCACCTCAGCCACGACTGGACGGACCCGCTGGAGACCATCCAGATGCGGGCGGAGGGCACCTTCGAGTACGAGGCTCTGCTCTTCATCCCGGCGCGCGCCCCGCACGACCTCTTCCAGCGGGACGGCCGCCACGGTGTCCAGCTGTACGTCAAGCGCGTGTTCATCATGGAGGACAGCCGCGAGCTGCTGCCCGACCATCTCCGCTTCGTCAAGGGAGTCGTGGACGCCGCCGATCTGTCGCTGAACATCTCCCGGGAGATCCTCCAGCAGGACCGGCACATCCAGCTGATCCGTCGCCGGCTCGCGAAGAAGGTCCTGTCGACCATCAAGGACCTCATGAAGAACGACACGGAGAAGTACCGTGCGTTCTGGCGCGAGTTCGGGCCCGTGGTCAAGGAGGGCCTGCTGGGCGGGGCCGAGGACCACAAGGCGATCCTCGACATCGCGTCGTTCGCTTCCACCGCCACCCCCGCCGACGAGCCCACCGGCCTGGCCGACTACGTCGCCCGGATGAAGGACGGCCAGGACAAGATCTACTTCATGACCGGCGAAAGCCGGGCACAGGTCGAGAACTCGCCGCACATGGAGGCGTTCAAGGCCAAGGAGTACGAGGTCCTGCTGCTCACCGACCCGGTGGACGAGATCTGGGTCGAGGCGGTGCAGGAGTACGACGGCAAGGAGTTCCAGTCCGCCGCGCGGGGCACGGTCGACCTGCCCTCCGACGAGGAGCTGTCCGAGGAGAAGTCCGGAGCGTACGCACCGCTGCTGACGTGGCTGGGCGAGACGCTCGACGAGGTGCAGGACGTACGGCTGACGTCCCGTCTGACCAGCTCGCCGGCGTGTCTCGTCAATGACGCCGACGGCATCACGCCGGCCCTGGAGAAGATGTACAAGGCGATGGGCCACGGCACCCCGCCGGTCAAGCGCATCCTGGAGCTGAACCCCCAGCACCCGCTGGTCAGCGGGCTGCGGGTGGCACATGAACAGCGCGCCGCCGACGCGGATCTGGCCGAGACGGCCGAGCTGCTGTACGGCACCGCCCTCCTCGCGGAAGGGGGCGACCTGTCCGACCCGGCGCGCTTCGCCAAGCTGCTCGCCGACCGCCTCGCCAGGACGGTGTGATCGACGGCCCGGCAGGAGGAAGCCAGGCCGAGGGCCCCGCACCCGCCGCGACCGGCGGTGCGGGGCCCGTCAGCCGGGCACCGTGGCGGCGAACTGTTCGGCCAGGGGCGACAGCGCCGACCACTGCCGTGCGGCCCATTCCACGCGCAGCGGCGACATTCCCGTGACGGGCACCAGCCGCAGCTCGTTCCCCGGTCGCCCGCTCAGCCCGGGCATCGCCGGGACCAGGGCGTGGCCGAGCCCCAGCTCGGCCAGGAGCAGGGCGGTATCCCAGTCGGTGGCACTGGTCGGGGCCTGCCGAGCCATCCGGTCGGGGCCGAGGTGCAGGTCGACCTGCCGCCCCGAACTGGTACTGGACGGCGGCCGGATGAGCTGGATGCCGGAGAGGCGGGACAGGGCGTCCGCCGACAGCTCGGTCTCCGCGGCGAGCGGGTCGTCATGGCGCATGGCGAGCACCCACTCCAAGTCGATGACCGCCCGCTGCTCCACCCCCTGGACGGACGGGGTGATGGTGACCCAGGCCAGGTCCACCTGGCCGCCGCGCAGGGCGTTCAGACAGCGCTCGCTGGAGCGCTCGGTGTGGAACTCCAGCCGCACATCGGGGAATCGGCGACGGAACTCCTTGACGGCGGCACCCATGAAGTGCCGGATCGTGGTGGCTCCGGTGGCGATGGCGAGGGTTCCGCTCCGGCCGGTGCGCAGCTCGTCGAGCAGCCGCAGTCCATCGCCCAGTGCCGTGAGGCCGTCGGATATGGCCCGGTGGAGAATCTCGCCGGCCGCGGTGGGTTCGACGCCGCGTGGCCGGCGCTCCACCAAGGGGAGGCCGATCTCCTTCTCCAGGCGCCGCACATGCTGGCTCACCGCGGACTGGGTGCGGTTCGTCTCCCGCGCCACCACGCTGAGGTTCCGCGCCCGGCACACCTCGGCAAAAATCTTCAGGTCGTCAAGGGTCACCGCCTCAAGGTATAGGCCCGGGCACGACCGTGGAGTGCAAGCCCGGCCTTGGGGCTCATGGGCCGCCGGCCTTGGGCCTCATGGGGCTCCTGGGGCTCGCGGGGGCGGCGTCCGGCCGCTGCCGTCCGCGATCCGGCGCCGGTGTGCCTCGACGCCGTCGGCGAAGTCCTGCCAGGCGGTGGCGCACTCCCGGGAGACCAGCCAGAGCAGATCGAGGTGGTAGGGAGGCAGGCTCTCCACCAGCTTCCGCCGTTGCGCGGGGGAGACGGGCTGGGCGGCGAGCAGTCGCAGCAGCTTCCGCCCCGCCTCCGTGGAGCGCAGCGACGGATCCTGGCTCAGCGCGTGCCATGCCCGCTGGACGTTGCCGGGTGCCGGCCTCCTGGCGCCGCGTTCCGCGGCGGACCGGCCGTCGTGCGAGGAGTGCGGCCGGGGTGCCGGGACCGGGGGTTCCCCGCGGCGTAACCGGTCCCGTACGTCCCGCACCGTCCCCGGCGAGATCCCGGACGCCCGGGCGGCCGCCCGCAGCGACGCTTCCGGGTTGGCGGTGAGGTACTCCGCGGCGAGCAGCCGGCCCTGCTCGCTGTTCACCGGCCGGACCCGGCCGTCGCGCCCGACCCGGGCGGCGGGCTGCGGTGCGTCCTTGGCGGCGCGGCGGCGTAACTCGGCCACGGTACGCGCGGACAGCCCGACGGCGGAGGCTATGGCCCGGTCCGAGCGGTGGGGCTGGGCCGCGAGGAGCCGCGCCGCGGCCTGCCCCCGTTCGCTCGTGGTCGGGGGAGCCGGACGGTCGCCCGCCGTGCCCGGCGCCGCCGGCCGGCGTGTTCCGCGTGGTGGATGGTGCGCCGCACCGCGCGTACCGGGCCGGCGGCCAGGAGCACTGTTCGCTGTCATGTCGGGTTTTCTCCGTGCGCCCACCCCGTGATCTTCCGCCTTGATCGTCTCACAGCCGCCCGGCCGGTATCCGAGCGGAGGTCAGCCCCGCAGAGCGGCCTGCGACAGTTCCGTGAGCGTCCGGGCGACGGTGGCCACGTGCGGCTCCTTCATGAGGGACACATGATCGCCCGGTACGTCGACGACCTCCAGGTGTCCCCGCGTCCGGTCACTCCAGCCGTTGCCCGGATCCCGGTACAGCGTCCTCGCCGACTCGTGCATCTCGGTGAGCGCCGCGGGCAGCGGCTCCTGGGCACGGAGCAGGGTGATGTCGAGGTCGGGTGTCCCGGGGCGGTAGTCGAGTGCCGCCTGCCAGTTGCCGGCGTAGACGCGGAACAGCCTGCGGACGATCTCCCCGGAGCTGCCCGCCGGGAGCACGCCGAGCTCGACGGCCCGGCGCGCGATCCGCGCGAAGCGCTCGTCCAGGCTGCCGGCTTCGTCCTGTGGTCCGGTCAGGGGCGAGTCGTCGTCCCGCTTGGCCCACAGGAGTTCCCAGAAGAACCAGCCGAGCAGTGCGTCGTCGGTCGACCGGGTCCGCCGGCCCTCGGGCAGAGCGACGGTGTCCAGCAGGAACGTCTTCGCCACCTCCGCGCCCTGGGCCGTGAGCTGACGGGCCATCTCGAAGGCCACGAATCCGCCGAAGGACCAGCCGCCCAGCACGTACGGGCCCTCGGGCCGTACCCGGCGGATCGCCGCGAGGTAGTGCGCGGCGAGCTCGCCGACGCTGGACAGGGGCTCGGTGCCGGCGTCGCTCCCGGGTGCCTGCAGGGCGTAGAAGGGCTGGTCCTCGGGGAGGCGCTCGACGAGCGGCGCGTAGCACAGCACATTGCCGCCCATGGGGTGGACGAAGAACATCGGCGGACGCGTGCCGCCGGTGCGGAACGGCACCAGCGGGTCGAAGGCGGCGGTGCGTGCGCCGCCGTCCCGGAGGAAGCACGCCAGTTCCGCGGCCGTCGGGGACATGATGAAGCGGGACATCGGCACGTTCACCCCGGTGCGCTGCTCGATCAGCACGATGAGCCGCATCGCGGTGAGCGAAGTGCCCCCCAGGTCGAAGAAGTTGTCGTGCACGCCGACCTCGGGGGTCCGCAGCAGCTCGGCGAGGAGCGTGACCAGCAGCCGCTCGTGCGCGTCGCGCGGCGGGGTCCGGTGGGCCCGTTCGCCGTCGGCCAGGGGTAGGGCGCGGAGCGCGGCGTCGTCGCGCTTGCCGCTCGGGGTCTTCGGCAGCCGCGGCAGCCACGCGAAGTGGGACGGCACCATGTGGTCGGGGAGCGATCGCCGGAGCAGCTTGCGCAGTTCGGCGGTGTCCGCCGTGGCCGGCGCGGCCGCCGGGTCCGCCGCGCTGCCCGTGACGGCCCCGTCCACGGTGCCCGCCGCCGGCCCGTCGCCGACGAGGAACGCCGCGAGGAAGGAGTCGATGCCTTCGCGCCGCCGCGCCACGACGGCGGCCTCGCGGATGCCGGGGAAGCGGTCGGCCAGGGCGGTCACGGCCAGTTCGACCTCGGCCGGTTCGACGCGGTAGCCGCGGACCTTGATCTGGGAATCGGCGCGGCCCAGACACACCACGTCGCCGCCGGGCAGCCGCAGGCCGAGGTCCCCGCTCCGGTAGAGCACGCGGTCCGGTGAGCCGGCCGGTGTGCCGTCCGGGTGCGGGACGAAGCGTTCCCGGGTCAGGTCCGGGCGGCCGAGGTAGCCGTCCGCGAGGCAGCTGCCGCCCAGGTGGATCTCGCCCTGGACGCCGTCCGGCACCGGGCGCATCCGGTCGTCGAGGACCAGCACCTCGGCGCCGTCGATCGCCTTGCCGATGGGCGGCAGCGCGGGGAAGGCTGCGCTGTCACCGGTCATCGTGAAGCTGGTGACGACATGGCTCTCGGTCGGCCCGTACTGGTTCTCCAGCAGCACACCGGGCAGCGCGTCGCACAGCCGCCGGATCTCCGGCGTGACCCGCAGCTGCTCCCCCGAGGAGATCAGCACCCGCAGCCGCCCGGGCACCAGGCCGAGGGCCTGGGAGGTCTCGGCGAGCTGCTGGAGGGCGACGTACGGGAGGAAGACCCGCTCGACGCCCTCCTCGTCGAGGAGTCGCAGGAGGGCCGCCATGTCCCGGCGCCGGTCCTCGGTGACGATCCGCAGGCTGCCGCCGGAGCACAGCGTGGCGTAGATCTCCTGGAAGGACACATCGAAGCTGAGCGGCGCGAACTGGAGGGTCCTGCCCCCCGCGGATCCGCTGGGGCGGCCGTTCTGCCAGGTGACCAGGTTCGCCAGGGAACGGTGCGGCATCGCCACGCCCTTGGGCGCTCCGGTGGAGCCGGAGGTGAACAGGATGTACGCGATGTGCTCGGGCGCCGGCCGCGGGCCGCCGTCGGCGCCGTCGATGGCGTCGGCACCCTGCCCGGCCGCCGGCGGGTCGTCGGCGAGGACGTCCTCCGCGAGCAGCGTGCGGGCTCCCTCCGGGGCCAGGCCGGCGTGCGCGCGGTGGGCGACGATCCGCACCGGTGCGGACTGCTCCACCATCGTCCGGAGCCGGTCCTCGGGGTAGCCGGTGTCCAGCGGTACGCACGCGGCGCCCGCCTTGGCGACGCCGAGCACCACGGCCACGGTCTCCGGAGCCCGGTCCATCGCGACGGCGATCCGGTCGCCCGGCCCGGTGCCGCAGCCGCGGAGGTGTCCGGCCACCCGGTTCGCGGCCGCGTCGAGCTCCCGGTACGTCCAGGAGCCGCCGTCGAAGGCGAGCGCCTGGGCGCCGGGGGTGCGGCGCACCTGTTCCTCGAAGAGGTCCACCACGGTGCGCCGCGCGGCGGGGAGGGAGGCCGGGGACGGTGCGGCGGTGCCGGCCGTGGCGTCCGCGAGGAACCCGAAGTCGACCTGTTCCTCGGGTTGTTCGGTCATCCGGCGGAGGATGCCGGTGAAGGCGGCGCCGAAGAGGTCGGCCTGTTCGGGCGAGAAGGTCCGCCCGTCGTAGTCCACGCGCAGCCGGACGCGGCCGTCCGCCGGGTCGGCGATGGCGTTCACCAGGATGGCGAAGTTGGTCTCCTCCCAGGTCCGGAAGGACCGCAGGCGGATGCCCGGGAGCTGGAGGGCGGGGGCCAGGACGTGGAAGTGGACGTAGTTGAACGCGGCGTCGACGGCCGGCCTGCCCAGCGCCTCCTGCACCGAGCTGAGCGGATAGCGGCGGTGCGGGTGGCTCTCCTGCTCCTGGGCGAACGCCTGCCGCGCCACCTCCAGCCAGCTCCGGCCGGAGTGGACGAGCCGGACCGGCATGGTGTTGAGGAACAGACCGGCGATGCGGTCACCGCCGGGTACCTCGGGACGGCCGTGGGTCACCAGACCGCAGGCGAAGTCATCGGCGCCGAACTGGCAGCCGAGCGTGAGCCGATAGGCCGCGAACAGCAGCGACTTCAGCGGGATCCCGTGTTCCGCCGCGAGACGGCGGGCCGCGGCCTCCACCTCCGCGGGTACGTCCACGTGCCGGACGATCTGCCCGGTCTCCCGCGGCGCCAGGTGGGAGCGGAACCCCTCGAAGCGGGGCACGGTGGCGGACTCCAGCAGCCGCGTCCAGTACGCCCGCGACGCCTCGGACTCCCGGGCGGCGCGCTCCGCCCGCGCGTAGTGGGCGAGCGAGGGCAGCGCGGTCTCCGGCACCGGGCCGGGGCGCGGGCCGAGGTGGTGCGCGTAGTCCTGGAGCAGTTCGCCCAGGAGAGCGGCGACGCTGCCGCCGTCGAGCAGGGAGTGGTGGAAGCTCAGCACCAGCTCGACCGAGGAGGAGCACACATAGAGCTGGAAGCGGCACAGGGGCGCGGCGGTGAAGTCGTAGCGGTGGAAGCGCCGTTCCTCGATGTGCGCGGCGATCTCCTTGGCGGCGCTGTCGGCGTCCCGGTCGCGCAGGTCCGTGACCTCGCACAGGCCGGAGACACCGGAGTGCACGATCTGGAGCGGTTCGGAGAATCCGGACAGGTCGAAGGAGCTGCGCAGCGCCGGATGGCGCCGGGCGAGTCTCCCGGCCGCGGCCCGGAACGCCTGCTCGTCCCAGGCCATCTCGAAGCTGTACCGGAACACGTCGTGGTAGACGGCCGAACTCTCCGATTCCAGGCTGTGGTAGATCAGTCCGAGCTGGAGCCGGCTGAGCGGGAAGGCGTCCGTACCACGCGCCGCGGCCCGCGCCCGGTCCTCCTCCGCGAGCAGCGCGAAGGGCTCGATCCCGGCGGGGCCGGCCGGGACGGCGTCCTGCGGCCCGGTGCCGGTGCGGGCGGCGAGCCCGGCGACGGTGGGCGCCTGCATCAGGTCGCTCAGGGAGAAGTGGAGGCCCTGCTCCTCCGCCAGGGCGCGCACCCTGAGCATGGTGATCGAATCCCCGCCCAGGGCGAAGTAGTTGTCGTGCACGCCGACCGGGTGGACACCGAGCACCTCCGACCAGACGGCGGCCAGTGCCGCCTCGGTCCCGTCGGCCGGGGTGCCGTCGCCGCCGCGGGCCGCGGCGGGCTCGGGCAGCGCCCGGCGGTCGGCCTTGCCGTTCGGGGTCAGCGGGATGCCGTCGATCCGTACGAAGTACGAGGGCACCATGAACTCCGGCAGCGCCTCGGTCAGATGGGCGCGGAGCGCGGCGTCGTCGAGCTCTCCGTCGGCGACGCAGTAGCCCACCAGGTGGGTGCCGCGTGCGGGGGAGTGGCGGTCGACGACCAGCGCGTCCCGCACACCGGGCGCGGTGGCGAGACGGCTCTGTACCTCGCCGAGCTCGATCCGGTTGCCGCGGACCTTGACCTGCCCGTCGATCCGGCCGAGGTACTCCAGAGTGCCGTCGGCGAGCCAGCGCGCCAGGTCTCCGGTGCGGTACAGCCGCTCCCCGGGGACGAAGGGGTCGTCGGTGTACTTCTCCGCCGTGAGCTCCGGGCGGCCCAGGTAGCCGCGGGCGACCTGGACGCCGCCGATGCACAGCTCGCCCGCGGCGCCCGCCGGCTGCAGCCGGTCCTGCGGACCGAGCACGTACAGCCGGGTGTTGTCGACGGGCCGCCCGATGGGCACCCGGGTGACCGGTGCTCCCGGGATGGCGGGCAGGTCGTGGTACGACACGTCGACGGTCGCCTCGGTCGGTCCGTACAGGTTCACCAGGAGCGGGCCGTCGGCCCCGAAGACGCGGTGGAACTGCTCGACGCGGGAGGCCGGCAGCGCCTCGCCGCTGCAGAAGACCTGCCGCAGAACGGCCGCCGTGGCCGCGCGCCGGGCGGGGGAACTCTCCAGCAGGTCCAGGAACGGGCCCAGCATGGAGGGGACGAAGTGCAGAGTGGTCACACCGCACTCCTCGATCGCCCGCACGATGTGCCGCGGGTCCTTCTCCCCGCCGACGGGCAGCAGCGCCACGGCAGCGCCCGTGACGCCCCACCAGAACAGCTCCCAGACCGAGACGTCGAAGGAGACCTGGGTCTTCTGGAGGATGACGTCGCGCTCTCCGAGGGGGTAGCGGCGCTGCATCCACGCGAGCCGGTTGATCACCGACCGGTGTTCGACCATGACGCCCTTGGGCGTACCGGTGGAACCCGAGGTGTAGATCGCATAGGCCAGGTCGCGGGAGGAGGCAGCGGGTTCGAGGGCGGTGTCCGGTCCGGTCAGCAGCGTGCCGACGGGCAGTACGGGGAGGTCCTCGCCGACGCCGGCGGGTATCCCGTCCGGCTCTTCTCGCCCGTCGCCCACCAGGACCGCCTTGGCGCCGCAGTCCCGCAGCAGGAACGCGATCCGCGCGCCCGGGTAGCCGGGGTCCACGGGGACATAGGCGGCACCGGACTTGAGCACGCCGAGCAGCGCCGTGAGCAGGTGGGGGCCGCGCCGCAGCAGCACGGCGACCCGGTCGCCGGGTACGACGCCGAGCGACCGGAGCCGCCGGGCCACCTGGTTGGCGCGCCGGTCCAGCTGTGCGTAGCTGAGCGCCGGCACCGCACCGCAGGCCGCCACGGCCGTGCGGTCCGGGGTCCGGTGCGCCTGCTCCTCGAACCGGCCGTGCACCGTCGCGTCCTGGTCGAACGCGGTGGTGCGGCCGGTGCCCCAGGCCAGCAGTTCGCGCTGCTGGGCGTCGGTGAGGACCGGCAGCCGCCCGGAGGGCAGGTCCGGTGTGTCCAGGCCCGCGCGCAGCAGGGAGAGCACCTGGTCGGCCAGACCGGTGATGGGCAGGTGCTCGTCGAAGACGTCCCGCGCATAGCCGAGGTCGACGTGGATGTCGCTGGTGTCCTCGAAGGCCCGGACGACCACGGAGAGCGCCTCGCCCTCGTGCAGGGTGCTGATCAGCGTGGTCTCCCGTCGCACACCGGGCAGCGCCGCGGGGCGGGGGAAGCGGAGGTAGGAGACCGTGACGTCGAACAGCCGGCGGGAGTCGGCGAGGCCGGCGGGGAGTTCGCGCAGCACGTCGCCCAGGGCGAGCCGCTCGTGCGCCCGCAGATCGCGGGTCCTGCGGCGGACCTCGGCCGCCATCTCGGGCAGGGTCAGCCCGTCCCGCGTGGTGAGGCGCAGCGGCAGGGTGTTGGCGTACTGGCCGACGGTACGCAGCTCGGCTGCGGAGCGCCGGTTGAGCATCGGCACGCCGAGCACGACCTCGTCGGTGCGGTGCAGCCGGGCGAGGCAGGCGCCGAAGGCGGCGGTCAGGTACGCGTACGGGGAGTGGCCGGCGGCGAGTATCCGGTCCACCAGCGCACCCTCGACGACGAAGGTGTGCCGGCCGCGCGGACGCTGCTCCGGCCTGGCCGCCGCGCGGGGGAACAGCGCGGGGCGTACGCCGTCCAGGGCGCTCCGGAAGAAGGCCCGGTCCTGGTCGAACCGGTCCGAGGACCGGTACCGCGCGTCCTCCGGCACCGAGTCGCGGTAGTCCGGCGCGGGCGTCTCGTCGAGGGGGGCGCCGGCGGTCAGCGCCGCGTAGTCGCGGCTGACCTGGAGGCTGAACTCGTTGAGGGCGTACCCGTCGAGGACGATGTGGTGGGTCCGCAGGAAGAGGTGGGTGACGGTGTCCGTCTCGCGCAGCAGCGCGGCCTGGCAGAGCCTGCCCCGGCGGGCGGTGAAGGCGTCGTCGAGCGCGGACCGCATCCACGCGGCGCAGGCGGCTTCCGGGTCGGCGGCGTCGCGGAGGTCCACCACCTCGACCTGCGGGGCCTGGTGCTCCCACCACTGGCAGGGCCGGCCGTCCCGCTCGTCGAACCGCAGGTGGAAGGCGTCGTTGCGCTCCAGGGCCCGTTCCACGCAGGCGCGCAGGACGTCCAGGTCCAGGCGGCCGGCGAAGCGGTCGTGCAGTCCGCAGTTGAACTGCGGCGAGTCAGGCCGGAGCGAGTCCGCGGCCCATACGTCCCGCTGATACGCATTCAACGGAAGCTGCGGCTGAGTGGTCAATGGACTGCCTTTCCGGAGGGGCAGGAGCGGAAGCAGATCAGGCCCGCACCGAGAGCCCCCCGGCTGAAAGGGCGGACCGCTCTGGATTCGCGTGAGTGGCGCTCTTGAGGGCCTGCGGTATTTCGTTCTAGTAGTCAAAGGAATTTTTGTCCAGCCGTGCCATGAGCGGGATTCTCTGTTTGTGATGCGCAACACTCTTCCGGTGCTCTTCCGGTGGTCTTCGGAATGCGGCGGGGAGGGGTGTGCAACTGCCGGAAATAGTCAGTTGCACACCCTTCGGCAGGGGCCCTCAGGTGGTCAAAATCCCTGGAATCTCCGGCCCCGGCCTGCTGTGCGGCGTTGTCCTTCAGTATTGAAGCGACGGGCTTTTGGTGTTATCCGGGCTCCACCCGAAGGCCCTCCGGGTAGGATCGCTAATCGAGCCGCGCCACTCCGTGCGTGGTTTTTATATTTCCCTGTACGTGTCCCCTCGCCGGGTGTCGGCGAAAGCGGAAAGTCCGGCCGGAACGTCCGATCGGAAAGTTCGGAAAATCCGGGTAAATTCCTCGGCAGGAACTCGGCGGCGGGGGACTCTGAAACAGGAACCCAGTAACGGGAACTCGTCGACAGGAACTAGGGATGACCGGATCACGTGTGGTGGCGCTCGGCCACTACCAGCCGTCGAAGGTGCTGACGAACGAGGACCTGTCGGCCATGGTCGACACCAGCGACGAGTGGATCCGTACCAGGGTCGGCATCCGGACCCGCCGGATCGCCGCCGATGACGAGACGGTCGATCACATGGCCGCCCGGGCCGCCGAGAAGGCCCTGGCCAACGCGGGGATGGACGCCGCCGAGATCGACCTGGTCATCATCGCCACCTGCACGGCGTGGGACCGGTCGCCGAACATGGCGGCCCGGGTCGCCCGGCGGCTGGGGATGCCCGGACCCGTCGCCCTCGACCTCAGCGTCGCCTGCTCGGGGTTCACCCACGCCCTGACCACCGCCGACAGCCTCATCCGTGCCGGCACCGCCACCAAGGCGCTGGTGGTGGGCGCCGAGAAGCTCAGCGCCTTCACCGACTGGACCGACCGCACCACCTGCGTCCTCGTCGGGGACGGAGCGGGTGCCGTGGTCCTGACCGCCTCGGAGGAGCCGGGCGTCGCACCGCCGGTCTGGGGCTCCGTACCGGAGATGTCCGAGGTGGTGCGGATCGAGGGCGATCCGGCCCGGTTCGCCCAGGACGGCCAGCGGGTCTTCCGGTGGGCCACCACCGTCCTCCCCGACATCGCCCGCTCGGCCTGTGACAAGGCCGGAGTGACGCCGGAGGACCTGGCCGCCGTCGTCCTGCACCAGGCGAACCTCCGCATCATCGAGCCCGTCGCCCGGAAGATCGGTGCCGTCGACGCGATCGTCGCCCGGGACGTCGTGGAATCCGGCAACACCTCGGCGGCGAGCATCCCCATCGCGCTGTCGAAGCTCCTGGAGCGTGCGGAGATCACCCCGGGCGCCCCCATCCTGCTCTTCGGCTTCGGCGGCGGTATGGCCTACGCGGGTCAGGTCATCCGCTGCCCCTGAGGGCGGCAGGTCTTCCGCTGCCTCTCACGGGCCGGACCCGGACACCCCCTGGACGACGACGGAACGGACTCATGACGATCACACGCCGGCGCAAGGTCATCATCATCGGGGCGGGCATCGGCGGCCTGACGGCCGCCGCCACGCTGCGCCGTATGGGGCTGAGCGTCGAGATCCACGAACGGGCCACGGAACTGCGGCCGGCCGGCACCGGGCTGTCCATCATGTGCAATGCGCTGACGGCACTGCGCGCGGTCGGCGTCGACCTGCACGCCGCACTGCACGAGCGAAGCCGGAGCTTCGACGCGATCCACGTCCTGCGCAGCGACGGCCGCCCGATACGCACACTGCGCACGGGCGAGGTCGCGAACCGCCTTGAGTCGGCCAACTTCGCGGTGCACCGCGCCGACCTGCAACAGGTGCTCCTGGACGCCCTCGGCGACGACTGCCCGGTCGAACTCGGCGCCAGGGCCACCGGCTTCACGGTGGACGAGGACGGCGTGACGGTGGAGTTCGCCGACGGCCGCAGCACCCGGGGCGATGTGCTCATCGGCGCGGACGGCTTCCACTCCGCGATCCGCCGTCAACTCGCCGGCCCGGAACGGCCGGACGAGCACGGCTACCTCTGCTGGCTGGCGACCGTACCGTTCGCGCACCCGAAGATGCCCAAGGGGTACGTCGGCCACTACTGGGCGCCCGGCAAGCGGTTCGGGCTCATCGACATCGGCCACGGCCGTGCGTACTGGTGGGGCACCCGGAACGTGCCGGCCGCCGTCGCCCGGTCCTGGGACGGCCCGAAGGAGGAGATCCTCCGCACCTATGCGGGCTGGGCGGAGGAGGTCGGCGCGGCCATCCGGCAGACGCCCCGGGAGCACATCGTCACCGTGCCCGCCAGGGACCGCCCCTTCCTGGAGCGCTGGGGCTACGGCCCCGTCACCCTGCTCGGTGACGCCGCGCACCCGATGCTCACCAGCCTGGGCCAGGGCGCCGCCATGGCCATGGAGGACGCGGCCGTCCTGGCCGAGTGCCTGGCCGGCGCGCAGGACCTGCCGCGTGCGCTGCGCGACTACGAGAACCGGCGCCGGGCCCGTACCCGGCAGATGGTCCAGAGCTCCCGTACGCTCAGCCGCATCGAGCAGTGGGAGAAGCCCCTGTCCGTCCGCGCCCGCGAGCTGTACTTCCGGTACGCACCGGAGTCGGTGTTCGCCAAGCAGAACGACGCTGTACTCCACTACCGTCCGGTCGCGGCGTCATGACCGGCGGCCGTGAGGTGAGGGCGATGGCCGGTCGTGACGTGATGGCCCCCAGGCACGCACCGGACGGTTCGTGGCGGCCGCTGGGCCCCGTGGAGCGCTGGTACTGGATCACCGACCAGGTCTCCCCGCTCAACGGGGTCTGCGTCGCCAGGGTGCACGCACGGCTGCCGGAACGGCTCTGGCGCGCGGCCCTGGACGTCCTGAGCGCACGTCATCCGCTGCTCAACGTCGTCATCGCGACGGACGAGGACGGGGCGAACCCGCGCTTCGTCCCGGCGGACGGCCTCACCGTCCCGCTCCGGTACGAACTGCCGGCGGAGCCGGCGGAGGCGGACCGAGGAGCGGGGGAGCCGTACTGGGTGGCGGAGGTGAACGGGCACGCCCTCGTCGAGCGGGTGGACCAGCGTTCCGGACCACTGGCCCGGGCCGTCGTCCTGGACCGGGGCGCGGCCGGGGGCCGGCACCCCGAGCAGTGCCTGGTCCTCACCCTGCCCCACTACGTCGCGGACGGCACGACCGGGCTGTCGCTGATGCGCGAGTGGATCGAGGCCGCCGCCGAGCTGGAAGGACACCTTCCCCCGTCGTCCGGTACCCCCGCCACCTCCGGTACCCCTGGTACGCCCGGCACCCCTGGTGCTTCCGGCATCTCCCGCGTCCCCTACCGGGCACTGCCGTCGGTGGAGGAGCTGCTCCCCGCCGCGCACCGCGGCGACGAGGGCGCGCGACGCAGCCGGGAGCAGCAGACCGCCGACGCGCGGACCATGGCGGAACTGCGCCCCCTCAGGGTGGTGCCGACCCGCACCGTGCCGTTCACGGAACGCCGGACGCGGCTGCTGCACCGCGAACTGACGCCGCACCAGCTGGACGTGCTCGTGGCCGCCTGCCGGGCGCAGGGCACCACTGTGCACGGTGCGCTCGCGGCGGCCATGGTGACCGCGGTGGCCCGCGCGAGCGGCGCGCGGGCACAGGAGCATGTGTCCATCGGCTCACCCGTCGACTTCCGGGGCGAGCTCGAACCGCCCGTCCTGTCGCAGGAGATGGGCGCGTACGTGGCCACCGTCCCCACCGTCGCCCGGTACCGGCCGGACCGCCCGCTGTGGGAGACGGCCCGCCACATCAGCGCGGATGTGGCCGCCCGTAAGCAACGGGGCGAACCCCTCAGCGCCATCACCACCTACGGCTCGATGTGCCCGGAGACGCCGGCCGGGGCTGCGCCGCTCCTGCGGTTCATGGACGAGGAAGGCCCGATCAACCTCTGTCTGTCCAACCTGGGCCGGGTCGACTTCCCCGACAAGGTCGGACCCTGGGAGGTCTCCGACGCCCAGCTCATCGCCGGGCTGTCGGTGAACGGCCAGTTCGTGGGGGTGGTCAACACCAGCCACGGCCACCTGTTCTGGAACTTCACCTACATCGACGGCGCACTGGCGGACGGCGCCGCGGAAGCGCTCGCCGACGACTGCCTCACGACCCTCCTCTCCGCCCTGCCGGATGCCCCGCCGGCGCCCGGCTCACCGGCGAAGGAAGGGCCGTGATGCACTCCACCCCCTCACCCGGCCGCCGTGACCGCGCCGTCGTCGTGACCGGAGCATCCACCGGTCTGGGACGCGAAACGGCCCTCCTCCTGGAGCGCAGGGGCTTCCTCGTCCACGCCGGGGTCCGCGACGAACGCGACGGCGAGGCCGTGGCCGCCGCGGCCGCCCACGGCCGGGTGCGCCCGCTGCTGCTGGACATCGCCTCCCCGGAGTCCATCCGGGAAGCCGCCGCACAAGTACAAGCGGAGACAGCGGAGAGCGCGGATTCCGGGGCGTCCGGACGACCCGTCCTGTGGGGCCTGGTGAACAACGCGGGCATCTGCGTCTCCGCCCCCCTGGAGTGCGTCCCGGCGGACGAGCTCCGCCGACAGCTGGACGTGAACGTCATCGGCAGTGTGGAGGTGACCCAGGCGATGCTGCCCCGGCTGCGGGCCGCCCGTGGCCGGGTCGTCAACATCACCTCCGGTGTCGGCTCGCTCGCCTTCCCCTACCTCGGCGCGTATGCCTGCGCCCAGTTCGCGAAGGAGGCGTTCAGCGACGCACTGCGACGGGAGCTGCTGCCGCACGGTGTACGGGTCTCGGTGGTGCAGCCCGGGGCCATCGCCACCCCCATCTGGGACAAGGTCGACGACGGCGCCGCCCGTATCCTCCAGCACACCCCGGCCTCCGTGGCGGACGTCTACCGCGCGGCGTTCACCCGCTTCGCCAGGGCGAACGCCGCCACCGCCCACAGCAGCCGGACCACCCCACGCCAGGTGGCAGCGGCCGTCGCGCACGCCCTGAGCTCCGACCGGCCGCGTATCCGCTACCGCGTCGGCCGGGACGCACGCACCGCGGCCGCACTGGCCCGGGCCCTGCCGGCGTCGGCACTGGACCGCGTGATCGCGAAGCTCACCGCCTGACCACCCGGCACGCCCCGCACACCCGCACACCCTGAGAAGCATGAGCAACAGCACGACGTGAGAGGAAGCCCGATGGCCGACACCGACACCGACACCGCCACCATCACCGCCGTACGGACCCAGGCCCGGGAGCTGTTCGGCCGCTTACTGGAGCTGCTGGAGACCGGTGACATCGAGGCATGGGTCGACCTGTTCCACGAGGACGGGGTACTGGAGTTCCCGTTCCCGCCGCCCGGCTGGGGCACGACGATCAAGGGGCACGAGGCCCTCCTCGGCCATATGAAGAACTTCCCCGAGCAGCTCGATGTGCGGTTCTCGGACGTGGTCTTCCACGAGACCACCGATCCCGAGCTGCTCGTCGCCGAGTTCACGGGTACGGGAACGGCCCGGGCCACCGGCCGCCCGTTCCACCAGTCGTACGTCTCCCTGATCTGGATCAAGGACGGGAAGGTCAGCCGCTTCAAGGACTTCTGGAACCCGCTGGTGACCGTCGAGGCCCTCGGCGGCCTGGAGGCCATCGCCCGCATCGTCGACAACTGAGTGCGCCGTCCGGACCGGTGGCTCGCACCCAGGCCGGCCCGCTGCCGGAGCAGCGGGCGGTGGGGGGCACCTACGCCGCGCTCGCGGGCTCCGTCG
>NZ_BBUY01000012.1 GCF_001590865.1 Streptomyces sp. NBRC 110611 | reverse complement strand
ATGATCCACATATCGGCACCGACACCCGGCGAACGGACCGCGTCCGACAGCGGCGAGTACGCGAACCAGCCGAAGTCCGCCGCACCCTGCGGGGTCAGGAAACCGGCCACCGCGATCAGCGAGCCGAAGAGGTACAGCCAGTAGGCGAACATGTTCAGCCGCGGGAACGCCACGTCGGGCGCGCCGATCTGCAGCGGCATGATCCAGTTCGCGAAACCGGCGAACAGCGGCGTCGCGAACATCAGCAGCATGATCGTGCCGTGCATCGTGAACGCCTGGTTGAACTGCTCGTTCGACATGATCTGCGTGCCGGGGCGAGCGAGCTCGGCGCGCATCAGCAGCGCCATGGCGCCACCGATGCAGAAGAACACGAACGACGTGATCAGGTAGAGCGAGCCGATGGTCTTGTGGTCGGTGGTGGTCAGCCACTTGACGACCGTGTTACCGGGCTGCTTCTTGCGGACGGGCGGTGCTGCCGGAGCCGTTTCGGCGGCGGCACCCTGAGGTTCGTTGAGGATGCTCACTGGTTCTTGGTCTCCGCGTTCTTGGCGTGCTCCGTCTGTGCGATGCCCGCCGGGAGGTAACCGGTCTGGCCCTTCTTCGCCAGCTCCTTCAGGTGCTCCCGGTACTTCTCGGGGGAGACGACCTTGACGTTGAAGAGCATCCGGGAGTGGTCGACGCCGCAGAGCTCGGCGCACTTGCCCATGAAGGTGCCCTCCTTGTTGGGAGTCACCTCGAAGACGTTGGTGTGGCCCGGGATGACGTCCTGCTTCATCAGGAACGGCACCACCCAGAAGGAGTGGATGACGTCACGCGAGGTCAGGACGAACTGGACGGTCTCGCCCTTCGGCAGCCACAGGGTCGGGCCGGGGCTGGGGTTGCCCTTCTCCCGGGTGCCCGGGATGCCCGTGTCGTAGACGCCCTCGGCACCGGCCGGCGCGGACTTCTTCCACTTGTCCGGGATCGCGTCGAGCGCGCCGGCGTTGATGTTCGTGGTCGACTTCTTGCCGTCCACGTCCTCCAGGTAGTTGAACGCCCAGCTCCACTGGAAGCCCACCACGTTGATCACGTGGTCCGGCTTCTTGGAGGTCTTCAGGAGCGCGCTCTCATCACGTGCGGTGAAGTAGAACAACACCGAAATGATGATGAAGGGGACGATCGTGTACAACGCCTCGATCGGCATGTTGTACCGGGTCTGCGCGGGGACCTCCACCTTGGTCCGGCTACGGCGGTGGAAGATCACACTCCAGATGATCAGGCCCCACACCAGCACGCCCGTTGCGAGGGCGGCGGCCCAGGAGCCCTGCCAAAGAGTAAGGATCCGCGGCGCCTCGTCGGTGACGGGCGTCGGCATACCGAGGCGGGGGAAGTCCTTGTATGTGCAACCAGTAGCGGTCGCCAGGACCAGGCCCGCAGCAAGCACCTGCGGCAGCTTCCGCCGCATCGGGCGCCGCGACGAGCGGTCGGAGCCGTTGGGACTCACGTAGCGCCTTCCCGAGAGTCTCGCCCGCGCGGTCGGCTGCGGCCTTACTCGCTGGTCGGTCGCCGCCCTGCGTCGGGCAGGGGTTTGGATGTTTATGCGGACCAAACCCTACTGGACGCTATTTGGGGTCGCGCGGGGAGGGTGCCCAACGCGCCGCGACGCGCCCCGAAGGGGTGGCCGGGTGTCCCGCGGGCCGCCGTCCGCCCCCTCGAATACCGGCCCCCACCTGCCATCTGACGGCGCGCCCGGAACCTGCCGGGCGGGGCCGCCGACGGGCCGCCGGGCACCCCCGGCGACCGGCTCCGGACGGGGCGGCGGCCGGCCCCGGCAGGGACGGGACGACGGCCCGCTGGCGAGGACGGCACTGGGCTAACGTCTCGTACGTGCCCTACTTTGACGCCGCCTCCGCCGCTCCCCTGCACCCCGTCGCCCGCGAAGCCCTGCTCGCCTCGCTCGACGAGGGCTGGGCCGACCCGGCCCGCCTCTACCGCGAGGGGCGCCGCGCCCGGCTGCTGCTGGACGCCGCCCGGGAGGCCGCGGCCGAGGCGGTCGGCTGCCGTCCGGACGAGCTGGTATTCACCCCATCGGGGACGCGGGCGGTGCATTCAGCAGTCTCCGGCGCGCTGGCCGCCCGCCGCCGTACCGGCCGCCGGCTGCTGCACTCCGCCGTCGAGCACTCCTCCGTCCTGCACGCCGCCGAGGCGCACACGGCGGCCGGCGGCACCCGTGTGGAGCTGGCCGTGGACCGTACCGGCCGGGTGGCGGCCGAGGACGTCGCCGGCGCGCTTACCCCGGACACCGCGCTGGTCGCGCTCCAGTCCGCCAACCACGAGGTGGGCACCGAGCAGCCGGTCGAGGAGGTGGCCGCGCGCTGCCAGGAGGCCGGGGTGCCCCTGCTGGTGGACGCCGCGCAGTCGCTGGCCTGGGGGAAGGTGCCCGGTGCCTGGTCGCTGCTGACGGCGAGCGCCCACAAGTGGGGCGGTCCGCCCGGGGTGGGACTGCTGGTGGTCCGCAAGGGCACCCGGTTCGCGCCCCAGGGGCCCGCGGACGAGCGGGAGTCGGGCCGGAGCGCGGGGTTCGAGAACCTCCCGGCGATCGTCGCGGCCGCCGCCTCCCTGCGGGCGCTACGGGCCGACGCCGGGACCGAAGCCGAGGCGGCGCGGCTGCGGGGCCTGGTGGACCGGATCCGGGCACGGGTGCCGGAGCTGGTCCCGGATGTCGAGGTGGCCGGCGATCCGGTGCACCGTCTCCCCCACCTCGTCACCTTCTCCTGTCTCTATGTCGACGGAGAGACCCTGCTGCACGAGCTCGACCGCGCCGGATTCTCCGTCTCGTCCGGATCGTCCTGTACGTCCAGCACCCTGACACCGAGCCATGTGCTGCGGGCGATGGGTGTGCTGTCCGAGGGGAACGTCCGGATCTCGCTGCCGTACGGGACGGCCGAGGCGGATGTTGAGCGGTTCCTGGAGGTGCTGCCGGGCGTGGTGCGGTCGGTCCGGGAACGGCTGGGAGTGCCGGCGGCCACGGCCGGGCCACGGGCGGCCGGCGGATCGCCGGCCACGGCCGCCGACGCCGCCGGGCCCCCGGAGCCCGCCGAGCCCCGGGGCCTGGTCGTCGACTCCCTCGGCAAGCGCTGCCCGCTCCCCGTCATCGAGCTGGCGAAGGCGATCGGCCGGGTTCCCGCCGGCGGGACGGTGACCGTACTCTCCGACGACGAGGCCGCCCGGCAGGACATCCCCGCCTGGTGCACGATGCGCGGCCAGGAGTACGTGGGCGAGCGGGCCGCCGAACGCGGCGCCGCTTACGTCGTACGGCGCCGCGTCTGAGGGCCGGCCCGGACTACAACAGTCCGGGCCCGGCCTTCCGGCCGGATCAGACCAGGTGGTCCTGGACCTCGGCCGCGGCCTCGTGGCCGTACGCCTTCGTGAAGCGGTCCATGAAGTGGCTGCGGTGCAGCTCGTACTCCTGGGTGCCGACGGTCTCGATGACCAGCGTCGCCAGCATGCAGCCGACCTGGGCGGCCCGCTCCAGGCCCACGCCCCAGGCCAGACCGGACAGGAATCCGGCGCGGAAGGCGTCGCCGACGCCGGTGGGGTCGGCCCTCCGCTTCTCCTCCGGGACGCCGACCTCGATGACCGGCTCGCCGAGCCGCTCGATGCGGACGCCATTGGAGCCGAGGGTGGTGACGCGGGTACCGACCTTGGCGAGGATCTCCTCGGCGGTCCAGCCGCTCTTGGACTCGATCAGGCCGCTCTCGTACTCGTTGGAGAAGAGGTAGGCGGCGCCCTCCATGAGGGTGCGGATGTTGTCGCCGTCCATCCGGGCGATCTGCTGGGAGAAGTCGGCGGCGAAGGGGATGCCGCGGGTGCGGCACTCCTCGGTGTGCCGGATCATCGCCTCGGGGTCGTCCGCGCCGATCGAGACGAGGTCCAGCCCGCCGACCCGCTCGGCCACGTGCTGGAGCTCGATCAGCCGGGCCTCGCTCATCGCGCCGGTGTAGAAGGAGCCGATCTGGTTGTGGTCGGCGTCCGTGGTGCAGACGAAGCGCGCGGTGTGCAGGACCTCGGAGATGCGGACCGAGCGGGTGTCGACGCCGTGGCGGTCGAGCCAGGCGCGGTACTCCGCGAAGTCGTTGCCCACGGCGCCCACCAGGATCGGCTCGATGCCGAGCTGGCCCATGCCGAAGCAGATGTTGGCGGCGACTCCGCCACGGCGGACATCGAGCTGGTCGACCAGGAAGGAGAGGGAGACCGTGTGCAGCTGGTCGCCGACCAGCTGGTCGGCGAAGCGGCCGGGAAAGGTCATCAAGTGGTCGGTGGCGATGGAGCCGGTGACTGCGATACGCACGGCGGGTCTGCTCCTGCGGAGGGCGGAGGGACGGGCGGACGTGGAGCAACGCTACCCCGCTGACGTGGCTATCCGGTCAGCCCGACCGCGCGGAACGAGAGAAACTACGGAATAGTAGTCCTTTTACCCCAGTATGCGACTGCGTACGGTGCCCATATGACCAGGCCCGCACCCCCTCCGGCCACCTCTGTGAGCGGCGTCACGGTCCCCGCCGCCTCCTGGGTGGCATGTCCGGCTACGGCGACCGGCACGGTCCCGGGGGCTCGCAGGGAACCGTGCGCGCCCCTGCTCCGTCCCATCGGCGTCCACCCGCCAAGGGCGGCACGTCAGATGTTCAGCGGAGCTGAAGGAGCGATGCGGTGAACACCGAGGACACCCCCCGGATCCCCGACCACCCCAAGGAACGCGGGCGGCGCAGCCCGGTGCTGGTCGCCTCGGTGGCCGCCGCGGTACTGCTGGCCGGGGGCGGCGCGGCGTACTGGGCATCGTCCGCGTCGGGCCGCGACGACGCCGGCGCGGGCACCGGCTCCGCGGGCCGGGCCGATCCCCCGCCGCTCGCCCTCGACGGCTACACGGGCGGATCGATAGCGGTCGGTGAGCCCAATCCGCAGGGCGCGAAGTACCGGGCCGTGGCGGAGCTGCCCGACGGGCCGGACTCCGCGCCCGTCTACCGCCCCGAGGGCGAGATCAGCCGGGCGTCGGTGGAACGGCTGGCGAAGGCGCTGGATGTCGCCGGGAAGGTCCGGTCGGAGGGCACCACCTGGAAGGTCGGCGAGGTCACCCCGGACGCCCGTGGGCCGTTCCTCCAGGTGAGCAAGGCCGGCTCGGGCTCCTGGACGTTCTCGCAGTACGGCACCCCGGGCGGCACCAACTGCGCGCAGCCGGCCTCCCCCAAGGGCGGTACGGGCCAGAAGAGCAGTACGGGCCAGGAGGGACCGGGCGGCGCCGCGTCGAGCCGGCCCGGCTGCCCTTCGTACCGCGGCGGGGACGTGACGACCCAGGACGACGGCAGCGGCAAGGACGCGGTGTCGCCGGAGCGGGCCGAGCGGGCGGTGCGGCCGGTGCTCGCGGCGCTCGGCCAGCAGGACGCCAGGCTGGATACGAGCGGCCTGTCCGGCGCGGTGCGGATCGTGACCGCCGATCCGGTGCTCGGCGGGCTGCCGACGTATGGCTGGCAGAGCGATCTGCAGGTCGGCTCGGACGGTCAAGTGGTGGGCGGCAGCGGCCAGTTGGCGCAGCCGGTGAAGGGTGCGGTCTACCCCGTGCTGAGCGCCGGCAGGACGCTGGACCGGCTGAATTCGGGCGGCGGCCGCACGCCGGCGGCCGGCTGCCCCTCGGCGCCCGCCCGGGACGCCGGGAAGGGCGGGATCGCCCCCTGCGAGCCGGCGCCGACGAAGGCGCAGAAGCCGGCCGAGGTGACCGGCGCGCGCTTCGGGCTCGCGATGCAGTACGTGAGCGGCGGCCCGGCGCTGGTGCCGTCCTGGCTCTACACGGTCCGCCAGCCGGACGCCGGAACCGGCCCGGACGCCGCCACGGCGACCGTCGCGCACCCCGCGGTGGACCCGAAGTACCTGGCGCACAAGGATCCGGCCCCCAGGAGCCCGTCCGGGAAGCCCGGGGCGATGGCGCTGGAGTCGTACGCCGTGGGCGACGGCGACCGGAAGCTGACCGTGCACTTCTGGGGCGGCGTGTGCAGCGTCTACTCGGTCGGCGCCGAGGAGTCCGCCACCGCGGTGAAGGTCACGGTCACCGGCAGGGACAAGGAGCCGGGCCAGGTCTGCGTGAAGATCGCCAAGGAGTTCACCCGGACCGTCACGCTGGAGCGGCCGCTGGACGGCCGGAAGGTGATCGATGTGTCGACCGGGCAGGCCGTGCCGAAGCGCTGACCCGCCACCGGAACGGACGAAGGCGGCGCCCCCGCTGAGGGAGGCGCCGCCTTCGCCGTGCTACGTCCGCGGGCTTAGCTGAAGGAGTCGCCGCAGGCGCAGGAGCCCGTGGCGTTCGGGTTGTCGATCGTGAAGCCCTGCTTCTCGATGGTGTCGACGAAGTCGATGGAGGCGCCGCCCAGGTAGGGGGCGCTCATCCGGTCGGTGACGACCTTGACACCGTCGAACTCCTTGACGACGTCACCGTCCAGCGAGCGCTCGTCGAAGAAGAGCTGGTAGCGCAGGCCGGAGCAGCCACCGGGCTGCACGGCCACCCGCAGCGCGAGGTCTTCCCGGCCCTCCTGCTCCAGCAGGCTCTTGACCTTCGACGCGGCCGCGTCGGACAGGATGATGCCGTCGCTGACGGTGGTCTTCTCGTCCTGCACGCTCATCTACATCTCTCCCGGGTTGTATGGACCGCTTGTCATCGGTTGCTACAGGCTGAACCGATGACGTCCCGGATTAATTCCGGCTCGCGCACTTCTCTTCTCACATGCTCGCACACTGGCGGCTGGGAACTGATGGCCGATCGCGCCCGGCCGGGCACCGGCGGGGCACTGATGCGTCACATCGACACTATGGCCATCGTCAAAGTGACGTGAAGCGGCTATGATAGATAGCGTCAAATAGACGAAAAGGCATGCGCCCCAGATCGCGGCGCGTGCCTCCACGCTGTCCGCAGAGAAGAGAGGGTGCGTGTCGTGACCACCGCCCAGCCCCTGGACGTCCAGCCGACGCCGCTGGCGCTGCTCCTCCTCGGCCGTGAGGCCGACCCCAGGAGCGAGCGCGGTGTGGAGTGCCCCGGCGACCTGCCGGCCCCCTCGGACCCCGACCTCGTCGCGCGCGCCCGCGCGGCCAAGGAGAAGCTCGGGGACAAGGTCTTCATCCTCGGGCACCACTACCAGCGCGACGAGGTCATCGAGTTCGCCGACGTGACCGGCGACTCCTTCAAGCTGGCGCGGGACGCCGCCGCCCGGCCGGACGCCGAGTACATCGTCTTCTGCGGCGTGCACTTCATGGCCGAGTCGGCCGACATCCTCACCGGCGACGACCAGCAGGTCATCCTCCCCGACCTGGCCGCCGGCTGTTCGATGGCCGACATGGCGACCGCCGAGCAGGTCGCCGAGTGCTGGGACGTCCTCACCGAGGCCGGTATAGCCGAGCAGGTCGTGCCCGTCTCGTATATGAACTCCTCGGCCGACATCAAGGCGTTCACCGGCAAGCACGGCGGCACGATCTGCACCTCCTCCAACGCCAAGCGTGCTCTGACCTGGGCCTTCGAGCAGGGGGAGAAGATCCTCTTCCTCCCGGACCAGCACCTGGGCCGCAACACCGCCGTCCGCGACATGGGCATGTCCCTGGACGACTGCGTGGTCTACAACCCGCACCGGCCGAACGGCGGCCTGACCACCGAGCAGCTGCGGGCGGCCAAGATGATCCTCTGGCGGGGCCACTGCTCCGTCCACGGCCGCTTCTCGCTCGACTCGGTCGAGGACGTCCGCGCCCGCATCCCCGGCGTCAACGTCCTGGTCCACCCCGAGTGCAAGCACGAGGTCGTGGCGGCGGCGGATTACGTCGGCTCGACGGAGCACATCATCAAGACCCTGGAGGCCGCCCCGCGCGGCTCGAAGTGGGCGATCGGTACGGAGCTGAACCTCGTCCGCCGCCTGGCGAACCGTTTCGCCGCGGAGGACAAGGAGATCGTCTTCCTCGACAAGACGGTCTGCTTCTGCTCGACCATGAACCGCATCGACCTCCCCCACCTGGTGTGGGCCCTGGAGTCGCTGGCCGCCGACAAGACCGTCAACCGCATCGAGGTCGACAAGGAGACCGAGAGCTTCGCCAAGCTGGCCCTGGAGCGGATGCTGGCCCTGCCGTAGCGCGCCCCGGGCGGGGAGGTCCTCCGGAGGACCTCCCCGCCCCGCCCGCTGAGCCACTGCCCGCCAGCCGGTCTGCCCGCTAGTCGGTGTACTCGACCTTCACCGGCGCGGTGTTGTTGTCCTGCTTCGGGTCGGCCTTCGGGTCGGACGTCGCGGTAACCGTCCCCCGGGCGCCCTCGACCCGCTCGTCGATACGGACGACCAGCTCGGTGGCGTCCCTGGGCGACCAGGGACACAGCGCCGCTCCGTCCGCCGGCCGGCAGTAGCTGATCTCGCTCGCGCCCGGCTCGAAGTCCTTCACCACGCTGACGCCTTCGGGCAGGGTCACCCGGGTGTCCCCCTCGCCGCCGTTCCGCGGGTTGGGCACACCGACCCGGACCTCCTCGCCCACCTTGCCCTTGATGGTGAACCCGATGGCCTGGACGTCGTTGGTCCGGTCGGTGTCGAAGGCCAGCTCACCCAGGGCCATTTCGGACTTCACGTACCCGGACGTCTTGAACTCGTCACCGCTGCCGTCCACGGTACGGAGCCCCAGCGGTGCACCCGTTCCCCGCGGGGCCGAGTCGGGCAGGTCCGTGCCGATGCCCTCGTCGGGCCAGTTGTGGGCGGCGTACATGTGGTACGCAACCCTGCCGTGCATCGCCGTCGGACCGACCACCGCCGTGACCGGTCCGTCGGTCTCGTACGCCGCCCCGGCCCGCAGCGGCCCGGAGAAGGTGCACTTCGCCCTGGTGGGGTTGGGCACCTTGTCGTAACGGCAGTTGCTGTACTGCGGGCGCAGCGCGGCCTCGGTCGCGTTCACCTCGATGACGATGTCGTCGTCGATATCGGTGTCCCCCGCGCCGCTCCCGAGGCCTGCGCGCTCGCTTCCTGCCCCGCGCCCCGGGCCCCCTGCTCACCGCAGGCGGCCAGCCCGGGCGCGAGGGCGACCAGCAGAGCGATCGTCCCCGCCCGTGCCGCACGCTGCCGTCGCACTCCCACTCCTGAACGCTTCATACGCCGATTGGAACATTTCTTTCCCCCTTGCCTCACCTGGAGTTCGGATCCCGGCCGTACCTACGGTGTGCATCATGACGTTCGCGCCCAAGTCCCTGACGCCGTACGTATCGGCCCGGCACTACTTCGGCTCCGAACAGCGACGCCACCGCGAGGAGGCGAAGCTGTCACTGGTGCAACTGGCCGGCATCGTGAACTCCAGCAAGAGCCAACTGGCCCGGGTCGAGACGGCGGAGATCATGCCGCCGCCGGAGCTGCCGCCGGCGCTGGACGCGGCGTTCGGCACCGACAAGTACTTCTACGGCCTGTACCAGTTGGCGAAGAAGGAAGCGCATCCGGACCAGTACCGACGGTTCATGGACTTCGAGGCGCAAGCGACAGTCATCGAGAACTACGAGCCGCAGGTAGTTCCCGGGCCCTTGCAGACGCCCGACTATGCCCGTGCGCTGCTTTGCTGCCAGGAGGACTTGACCGCGTACCAGGTCGACGAACGGGTCAACGCCCGTATCTCCCGCCAGGAACGTCAGGGCTCCGACAACCCGCCGCTCCGGTGGGCCATCATCGACGAGTCCGTCCTCAGGCGGCGCATCGGAGACGCGGAGTGCATGCACGCACAGCTGGCTTCGTTGCTGAAGCAGGCAGATACTCGGGACAGCAAGGTTCAGGTGATGCCGTTCAGCGGGGGTGGGCACTCGCTCATGAGCGGCGCGCTGACCCTGCTGACGCTCCCGAACAGCTCCACGGTTGCCTATGAAGAAGGCATCGAGTTCGGCTACCTCTACGAGGACCCGGCGCGGGTGATGAAATGGCGGCGCCAGTACGAGGTGCTTCGCGCCAACGCCCTGACAGTGGCCGACTCAGTGAAGCTGATCCGAAACGCAATGGAGGACTACACGTCATGCGACACACCCCCCAGCTGAGCGCCGCCCGCTGGCGCAAGAGCAGCTACAGCAACACCAACGGGGGCAACTGCGTCGAGATCAGCGACGACTTCCCCGGCCTTGTCCCCGTACGCGACAGCAAGTGCCCCGACGGCCCCGCGCTCGTCATCCCCGCCCCTGTCTGGGCGGCCTTCGTCCAGACACTCAAGGGCTGAAAGCCCAGGTCAGCCCGTCCCAGCGCATCGCTGGGACGGGCTGATTGGCGCGGGTGCGGTGTTACACGCCCGCCGGTTCCGGCGTGCGGTCGGCCTCCTCGGGCCGCACGTCGCCGTCCTTCGCCGCCCGCTTCGCCGCCTTCTTCTTCGCCCGGCGCTCCTTGCGGAGTTCGATCATCGCGTAGAGCGTCGGGACGAGGAGGAGGGTGAGGAGGGTGGAGGTGATCAGTCCGCCGATCACGACCACGGCCAGCGGCTGGGAGATGAAGCCGCCGTCGCCGGTGAGGGACAGCGCCATCGGCAGCAGCGCCATGATCGTGGCCAGCGCGGTCATCAGGATCGGGCGGAGGCGGTGGCGGCCGCCCTCGACGACCGCCTCGACGACGCCGTAACCCTGGGCCCGGTACTGGTTGATCAGGTCGATCAGCACGATGGCGTTGGTGACCACGATGCCGATCAGCATCAGCATGCCGATCATCGCCGGGACGCCCATCGGGGTGCCGGTGGCGACCAGCAGGCCGATCGCGCCGGTGGCCGCGAAGGGGATGGAGACGAGGAGGATCAGCGGCTGGATCAGCGACCGGAAGGTGCCGACCAGGAGCATGAAGACGATCGCGATGGCCGCCAGCATGGCGAGGCCGAGCGAGGAGAACGCCTCGGACTGGTCCTGGGAGACGCCGCCGATGGTCGCGGTGGCGCCGTCCGGCAGCTTCAGGTCATTGATCGTGCGCTGCAGTTCCGCGCTGACCGCGCCGGTGTTGTCACCGGTCGGCTTGGCGGTGACGGTGGCCGAGCGGGCGCCGTCGATCCGGGTCATCTGCACCGGGCCGGGCACGGTCTCGACGGTGGCGATGCTGCCGAGCTTCGCCGGGCCGGCCGGCGTCGTGAGGGACAGGTTCCGCAACTCGTCCTCGGTGGTGGCCGGGTGGGCCGCCTTGATGACGATGTCGCGCTCGGTGTCGTCCAGGACGGCCGTGCCGCTGGGGGTGCCGCGGACCGCCTGGGCGACCGCAGCGCCGAGCGTGGTCCGGTCGTAACCGGCCGCGGCCGCCTTGGCGTTGGGCGTCACGGAGATCCGCGGGACGCTCTGCGCGAGGTCGCTCTGGACGTCGGTGACGTCGTCGAGCCCGGCGACGGCCTTGCGGACCTGCTCGCCGGCCTTCTTCAGCACGTCGGCGTCGCCGGCCTTGACGACCACGCTGAGGTTCTGGTTGCCGAAGCCGCCGCCGCCCGCGGTGACGGTGGTGTCGCCGATGGCCGGGCCGAGCCTGTCGAGCGAGGCCCGCAGGTCGTCGGTGACCTTGCCGGAGTCCGCCGCGTCCGTCAGCTTGATCTGGTACGAGGCCTGGTGGGCGCCGGTGCCGCCGCCGAAGGCCGCCATGAAGCCGGAGGATCCGACGCTGACCTGGTAGTCGGCGATGTCGTCGTTCTCCGCGAGCAGCTTCTCGACCTTCCGGGCCTGGGCGTCGGTCGCGCCGAGGCTGGTGCCGGGCGTCAGCTCCTGCTTGAGGGTGAGGGTGTCCTGGTCGCCCTGGTCGAAGAAGTTGGTCTTCAGCAGCGGGCCCATACCGAACGTCCCCAGCAGGATGACGACGGCGATGACCAGGCTGGTGGCCCGGCGGCGGGTGGCGAAGCGCAGCACCGGGACGTAGAGGCGCTGCAGCGGGCTGCGGGTCTCCTTCTCCTCGGCCGCGCGGCGCAGCTCCTCGACGCTGGTGCCTTCCGGGATCTCCGGGGCGCGCAGGAACCAGTACGACAGGACCGGGACGACCGTCAGGGAGACCAGCAGCGAGGCGAGCAGGGCGACGGTCACGGTCAGCGAGAAGGAGCCGAAGAGCGCGCCGACCATGCCGCCGACCACCCCGATCGGGAGGAAGACCGCGACCGTGGTGAGGGTGGAGGAGGTGATCGCTCCGGAGACCTCCCGCACCGCGGCGAGGATGGCCTCGCGGCGCTCCTCGCCGTAGCCCAGGTGCCGTTTGATGTTCTCCAGGACGACGATCGAGTCGTCGACGACACGGCCGATCGCGATGGTCAGCGCGCCGAGGGTGAGCATGTTGAGGGAGAGGTCACGGGTCCACAGCACGATCAGGGTGAGGACGACCGAGAGCGGGATGGAGACCGCGGTGACCAGGGTCGAGCGCAGGCTGAGCAGGAAGACCAGGATGACGATGACGGCCATGACGAGGCCGAGCAGGCCCTCGGTCGTCAGCGACTCGATGGACTTGGAGACCGCCGGGCCCTGGTCGGAGACGACCGTGACCTCGGCGCCCTTGCCCAGGTCCTGACGGATCCGGTCGAGCTTGTCCTTGACCGCGTCGGAGATCGCGACCGCGCTGCCGTCCTGGTCCATGGTGACCGTCACGGCGAGGCTGGGCTTGCCGTTGGTGCGGGTGAGGGAGGTCGGGGTGGCCTGCTCCTCCTTGACGGTGGCGAGGTCGCCGATCCGGACGGGCTCGGCGGACCGGCCGGCGGCCGCGCCCGCGCCGCCCGTGCCCGGAGCCGGGGCCACGGTCAGGTCCTTGATCTGGGCGACGGAGGTGAGGCCGGCGCCGACCTGCACGGTCTTGCTCTTCCCGTGCTCGGCGAAGGATCCGGCGGGCACCGACGTACCGGCGGCCTTGAGGGCCTGGCCGAGCGCCTGGGTGGTGAGCCCGGCGGCGGCGAGCTTCTCGTCGTCGGGGGTGACGGCGACGATCCGCTCCTGGACGCCGCTCACGGTGACCTGGCTGACGCCGTCGATGTTCTTCAGGTCCGGGACCACGCTGCGGCGCAGCTGGTCGGCGAGGGCCTGCTGGTCCTTGGTGGCGGAGGAGGCGGCGAGGACGACGGTGGGGATGTCGTCCGTCGAGCCGGCCACCACCTGCGGGTCGACGTCCTTGGGCAGCTGGGCGCGGGCGCGGTTGACGGCCTGCTGGACATCGGCGACCAGACGGTCGGTGTCGTTGCCGTAGTCGAACTGCGCCATGATGACGGCGTTGCCCTCGCTCGACGTCGAGGTGACGCTCTTGATGCCGTCGACCGCCTGGACACCGTCCTCCAGCGGCTCGGCCACCTGCTTCTCGACGACATCGGGGGAGGCGCCCTGGTACGGGGCCAGCACGGAGACCATCGGAAGGTCGATGGAGGGCAGGAGCTGCTGCTTGAGCTGGGGTATCGCGATCGCGCCGAAGACGACCGCGACGATCGACATCAGCGCTATCAGGCCCCGCTGTACGAGGCTGAGACGGGACAGCCAGGACATGGGTGGGGTTTCTCTCTTCTGTTGCGGAGACGGTGCTCGTGTGGCGTGGAAGGCGGCGCCTACGTGTACGTGCTCACGGACGCAGGGACGGGCGCGGGCCCGACGGCAGGGCCTGTCACCGGCCCCGTTCCACCTTCAACTTCACCTTCGGCCATGGCCGGACCGGTTTCCCTCACTCGCAGGTCGGTTTCCGGCCCCGGCCCGTACCGCGTTCGCAGTAGGGGTTTTCCCGGCCTCTACTGCGCCCGTGGGCGTACCAGCCCCGACTCGTACGCGATGACCACCAGCTGGGAGCGGTCGCGGGCCCCCAGCTTCGCCATCGCGCGGTTGACATGCGTCTTGACCGTGAGCGGGCTGACCGCGAGCCGCTCGGCGATCTCGTCGTTGGAGTGCCCGCCGGCCACCAGGACCAGCACCTCGCGCTCCCGGCCGGTCAGCGTCGCCAGCCGCTCCGCGCCCGGCCCGGCGGGCCCGCCCTCGCCCGGACTGCCGCCCTGGGCGAGGAACTTGGCGATCAGCCCTTTGGTCGCGGCGGGCGACAGCAGCGCCTCACCGGCGGCCGCGACGCGGATCGCGCCCAGCATCTCGTCCGGCTCGGCGCCCTTGCCGAGGAACCCGCTGGCGCCGTTCCGCAGCGCCTGCACCACGTAGTCGTCGGCCTCGAAGGTCGTCAGGATCACCACCCGGACGTCGGTGAGCTCCGGGTCCTCGGTGATCATGCGGGTCGCGGCGATCCCGTCCGTCCCCGGCATCCGGATGTCCATCAGCACCACATCCGGCCGCTCGGCCCTCGTCAGCGCGTACGCGCCGGCGCCGTCCGAGGCCTCCCCCACCACCCGCATATCCGGCTCGGAGTCCACCAGCACCCGGAACGCGCTCCGCAGCAGCGCCTGGTCGTCGGCGAGCAGGACCTTGATCGTCATGATGGCTCTCCCGTGCGGGCGGGCTGGAGGGGAAGGGTGACGCGTACCTGGAAGCCGCCGGCGGCGCGGGGGCCGGTGGCGATGGTGCCGCGCAGGGCGGAGACGCGTTCGCGCATGCCGATCAGGCCGTGGCCGCCGCCGCGGCCCGCCGGGCGGCCGCCGTCCTTCTGGCGGGGCACGCCGGCCCGGCCCGCGCCGTCGTCCAGGACGGTCACGGTCAGCACCGTCTCGGCGCGCACGATCCGGACCGTGGCGCGGGCGCCCTCCCCGGCGTGCTTGTGGACGTTGGTGAGCGCCTCCTGGACCACGCGGTACGCGGTGAGGTCGACGGAGGCGGGCAGCTGCCCCAGTTCGTCCGGGACGTCCAGGTCGACGGGGAGCCCGGCGCGGACGAAACCGTCCGTGAGCTGGTCGAGGAGGCCCAGGCCCGGGGCGGGCTCGGTGGGCGCCGTCGGGTCGTCGGACTGCCGCAGCAGGCCGACCGTGGCGCTCAGCTCGTCCAGCGCCGAGCGGGACGCCTCGCGGACGTGCGCCAGCGCCTCCTTGGCCTGGTCGGGCCGGCTGTCCATGACATGGGAGGCCACCCCCGCCTGGACGTTGACCAGGGCGATGTGGTGGGCGACGACATCGTGCAGGTCGCGGGCGATGCGCATGCGCTCCTCGGCGACCCGGCGGCGGGCCTCCTCCTCGCGCGTCCGCTCGGCCCGCTCGGCGCGCTCGCGGATGGCGTCCACGTACGCCCGGCGGCTGCGGACCGCGTCGCCGGCCGCCGCGGCCATGCCCGTCCAGGCGAAGATGGCGATGTTCTGCTGGGCGTACCAGGGGCGGGGCCCGTAGAGCATCGCGGAGGCGGTCAGGACGACGACGGTCAGCGCGCCGATCCGCCACGTCGTGGGGCGGTCCGTACGCGCGGCGAGGCTGTAGAGCGCGATCACCGCGGCGGCGGCCACCGGGGCGCGCACCTCGGAGGCCCGGGCGACCAGCTCGACGATGGTCAGCGCGCCCGTGACCGCCAGGACCGTACGGGGCAGGCGGCGGCGGAACACCAGGGCGGTGCAGGCCAGTGCCGCCAGCACCACGGTCGTCGCGGTGAGGTGCTCCGGCGCGAACTTCGGACCGTGGACGCGGTGCGGGTCGACGACCGCGCCGCACAGGACGCACGCGAAGGCGGCCACCGCCAGGGCGGCGTCGAACGCCAGCGGATGCCTCCGGTGCCACTGGAAGCGCCCGGCGGCGCGGGGCCCGTCCGGACCGGGGTCGAGAAGACTCACAAGAGCAAACGGTAACGCCCCGGTCCGAAGTCGGACCGGGGCGCGGTGTCCGGGTGCCCGCGGAGAGGTGGGCGGTCGCGGCGGACGTGCCGTGGTGCGGAGGTGCCGTCAGCCGGCCGTGATGCGCTGGATGAGCATGACGGGCGGGTGGCCGGGGCGGTGGTGCGGTGGTGCGGTCGGCCCGGGCTGGTCAGCCCGGGATCAGGCCGTCGTCGCCGAGCATCTCGCGTACCTCTTCGAGCGAGGCGGACTCGGGCGGGAGGATCAGCTCCGACGGCTCCAGGGCGTCGTCCGGCAGAGGCTCGCCCAGTCGGCGTACCGCCTCCAGCAGGGCACCGAGCGTGCGCCGGAAGCCCTCCTGATCGCCGCCCTCCATCTCGTCGAGCAGCTCGTCGTCCAGCTTGTTGAGCTCGATGAAGTGGGAATCGGCCACCTTCACCTGGCCCTCCCCCATGATCCGTACGATCACGACGGTCTCCCTTGTCCGGTGTCCCGACGATCCCAGTGAGCGATCCCGGCAGTCGGTCTGAGCGAGCGGTCCCTGTCCGCGGTCCCTGTAGGGGCCCCTGTGAGGCTAGCCGCCGCCGGCCGTCACTGCTTGTCGAAACGCGGCTGTTCCTGCTGCGGGGCGGGCTGGGCCTGGCCGCCCTGGCCGCTCTCGATGGCCTGCTTGCCGGCCGACGGGCCTCCCGCCAGCTCGGCCTTCATCCGCTGCAGCTCCAGCTCGACATCGCTGCCGCCGGAGAGCCGGTCCAGCTCGGCGGTGATGTCGTCCTTGGCCATACCCGACGGGTCGTCCAGCGCGCCGGACGCCATCAGCTCGTCGATGGCACCGGCCCGGGCCTGGAGCTGCGCGGTCCGGTCCTCCGCACGCTGGATCGCCAGGCCGACGTCCCCCATCTCCTCGGAGATGCCGGAGAACGCCTCGCCGATACGGGTCTGCGCCTGGGCGGCCGTGTAGGTGGCCTTGATCGTCTCCTTCTTCGTGCGGAAGGCGTCGACCTTGGCCTGCAGCCGCTGCGCGGCCAGCGTGAGCTTCTCCTCCTCGCCCTGCAGCGTCTGGTGCTGCGTCTCCAGGTCCGTGACCTGCTGCTGCAGCGCACTGCGCCGGGTCAGCGCCTCGCGGGCCAGATCCTCACGGCCGAGCGCCAGCGCCTTGCGGCCCTGGTCCTCCAGCTTGGCGGACTGGCCCTGGAGCTGGTTGAGCTGCAGCTCCAGGCGCTTGCGGGAGGTCGCCACGTCGGCGACGCCGCGGCGTACCTTCTGCAGCAGTTCGAGCTGCTTCTGGTACGAGTAGTCGAGGGTCTCGCGCGGGTCTTCGGCCCGGTCCAGGGCCTTGTTGGCCTTCGCGCGGAAGATCATCCCCATCCGCTTCATGACACCATCGCTCATGGGCCTCGCGCGCCCCCTTCTGACCGAGTCACCTCGGGCTTCGGCTCCAGCACATCTACAGACCCCACAGTACGGGCCCTGGTTCCATTACCGCACTGTTCGCGCCCGGATGCGCTCCTCCTCCAGGACGATCGCGCGGTGCGTCTCCTCCCCTGCGAGGAGTAGGGGGTCTCCGGAGCGGGGTGCTCCGCCCCTTCTGCCCGGGTGTGTTCCCGGTTCCGTCCGGGCCGTGCCAGGGCTCCGTACGGGTCCCGTCCAGGGCGCTGCTCCGGTCGGGCACGGTGTGCGGGCGGGGGCCGTTGCCGGATCGTGGCCGTCGGATCCTGGACGGGGCACCGCGACCACGTACCCTTGGGCATTGTGTTCCGAAGCCGTTCGAAGGATGAGCAGGCCGCGACCGCCAAGGTGACCGCGGACCAGCCCCAGCAGCCCCGCGACCCGCAGGCCCCCAAGGGCCGCCCGACGCCCAAGCGCAGTGAGGCCCAGGCGAACCGCCGGACCCGCGCGCACACGCCGGCCAACCGCAAGGAGGCGGCGAAGGCCCAGCGGGAGGCCCGCCGCGCCGACATGGCCCGTCAGCGCGAGGCGCTGGCCAACGGCGACGAGCGGTACCTGCCGGTCCGCGACAAGGGGCCGGTGCGCCGGTTCGCCCGCGACTACGTCGACGCGCGCTGGAGCGTCGCGGAGTTCTTCCTGCCGATGGCCGTGGTGATCCTGGTGCTCACCATGATCCGGGTGCCGTCGATCCAGAGCATCGCGCTGCTGGCGTGGCTCGCGATCATCGTGCTGATCGTGCTCGACTCGGTGCTGATCTGGGTCCGTCTGGGCAAGCTGCTGCGGGAGCGGTTCCCGAACGAGAACCTCAAGGGCGTGAAGCCGTACGCGGTGATGCGCACGCTGCAGATGCGGCGGCTGCGCCTGCCCAAGCCGCAGGTCAAGCGGGGGCAGCGGCCGTAGTCCGCGGTGCTCCACGGTACGTCGTGACGCCGGGCCGGTCCCCTCTCGGGACCGGCCCGGCGCCGTTCTCAGCCCTCGTCCTCCGCGGTTCTCCCGCTCAGTCCTCCGCGGTTCTCGTTCTCAGTCCTCCGCGGCCGCCTGCAGGCTCATCGGATAGATCTCCGCGCCGTCCTCGAACAGCGTCACGCGGTCGACACCGCCGTCGAGGAGCGCCCGCCACTGCTCGCCGATCCAGGTCTCCGCGTCGCCCTGCGTGGTGAATTCCTCGGGTTCCACGGCCGGCTCCGTCTCCGTACCGTCGGCCTTCTCGAACCGCCACGTCCACGCCATGTACGCCTCCTGGATCCCACCGGGTACGTGTGTGCCAGGCGGACCGCGCTCGGCGCACCCCGCCCTGTCGTGCTTCCGTGCTGATCGGCAGCCTATCGGCCGTATTCCCGTGCGTCGTGGTGAGCCCGGGCAGGAGCCGTTGCTGCTTGCGCTCCGCCCTGCCCCACCCCGCCATACGGGAACATGCCGCACCGGACTGGCCGTGTCGAGAGGTGCCCCCGCCGCGCCCACCGGGGAGCGACGCGAGAAACTCGGCGGTGTGGATGTGACTCTGCTCGGCACCGGGGCCCCGCGGGGGCTGCCGCGTCCGGACTGCCCGTGCGCCGCCTGTGCGACCGCCGTCGGCGACGAGGCGCGGGCGGCGACCGCACTGCTCGTCGACGGTGCGCTGCTGCTCGATCTGACGCCGGGCCCGGCGTTCGCGGCCGCCCGGGCCGGAAAGTCGCTGACCGGCGTCCGGCAGGTGCTGCTCTCCCATCCGCACGACGGACCGGCGATGGAGGTGCCGGCCGGGCTGCCCACACCGGGCCGGGTCGCCGATGCGCGGGAGCTGGCGCTGCTGGACGGGCACCGGGTGCGGGCCGTCGCCGTGGACATCCCCGGTACCGGGTACGAGGTCTCCGGCCCGGACGGCGAGCGCCTGCTGTATCTGCCGCCGGGTGCGGCGCCGGCCGGGCTGGACGGCAACGGCCCGTCCCACGCCGGTGCCGAAGGCCCGGCCGGGGACGGGCCGTACGACCTGTTGCTGCTCGATGTGCTGGGGCGGCCGGACGCGCTGGCCCGGCTGCGGGCGGGCGGGGCGGTGGACGCGGCGACGGATGTGGTCGCGGTGCATATCGACCACGGTGTGCCGCCGGGGCCCGAGCTGCACCGGAGGCTGGCCGCGGTGGGCGCCCGTACGGTGCCGGACGGCAGCTCACTGGTGGTCGGGGAGTATCACGCGGTACCGGATCTGCCCCGGCGCACGCTGGTGCTGGGCGGGGCGCGCAGCGGGAAGTCGGTGGAGGCGGAGCGGCGGCTGGCGGCCTTCCCCGACGTGGTGTACGTGGCGACCGGGGGCACCCGGGGCGGCGACGCGGAGTGGGCCGAGCGGATCGCGCTGCACCGCGAGCGGCGGCCCAGCGGGTGGCGGACCGTCGAGACCTGCGACCTGGTGCCGCTGCTGGAGGGCGCGGAGGGTGCGGAGGCCCCGGGAGCCGGTGCGGGCGCCGGTGCCGGGCGGCCGGGCGGCGGTACCGGGCGGCCGGGCGGCGGTACCGCCCCGCTGCTCATCGACTGTCTGGCGCTCTGGCTGACGCACGCGATGGACGAGGTCGGGGCGTGGGACGAGGCGGCCTGGGAGGCCGGGGGCCGGCGAGCGCTGCACGAGCGGACCGATGCGCTGGTGGCGGCGGTGCGGGCGACGCACCGGCCGGTGGTGGCGGTCAGCAACGAGGTCGGGTCGGGGGTGGTGCCGGCGACCGCGGCGGGCCGCCGGTTCCGCGACGAGCTGGGGCGGCTGAACGCGGCGTTCGGCGCGGAGTGCGAGCAGGTGCTGCTGGTGGTGGCCGGGCAGGCGCTCGCGCTGCGCGGCTGAACGGGCCCTGACGGGGCCCGTGGTTGCGCTGCGCGGCTGAACGGCAGCCCGTCAGGGCCCGTGTCCGCTTGCCCCGGCGGCGTGGCGCCGGGTGCCCTTGACCCGTGACCGCAACCGATCCGACCGACGCGGTGGTGCGCGCCTATCTGGCGCGGCATCCGGACGCGACGGTGATCGCCCTCGGCGAAGGGCTGGAGAACGGCTTCTGGCGGCTGGACAACGGCCGCCTGACCTGGCTGACGGTGGTGCCACCGGAGACCGCCGCGCTGCGCCGGATGCTGCTGCCGGACGGCGCCCGGCGGCGGACGGTCGCCTGCGCGACGGGCGGCCACGGCTGGCTGGACGCGGTGCGGGAGCCGTGGCGCGGGGTCGTCGTCACCGCGCCGGGGGTGCTGACGCGGCTGCCGCGGCCCGCCGTGCGCGCCCTGGTGGCGGCGTGCGCGGAGCGGTTCCCCGGTGGTGCGCTGGTCTTTGACGCGCCGTCGTGGTGGGCGGCCGGTCTGGCGGACGCGCATCCGGGCGTCGCGGCGGTACGCACCCGGCGGCCGGCCGGGCCGCGGCACCGCCTGCCGGTGCTGCGGGCGCTGCGGCCGGTGGTGTGGGAGGTCCGGTTCGCGGCGGAGCGACGCCGTACCGCGGGGACCCGGCGCGGTGACGGGGCCGGTCCGGCGGCATGACCCCTGACCGGTGGTCCGCGGCGTCCGGTCTGCGGCGTCCGCCCCGGGGTCGGCCGCCGGACCGGCCCGTCCGGCCCGGCAACCCTGCCGCATGCCGAACGTATTGCCGGTAATCTGCCGCCAATGAGCAGCCTGAACCTCGATGACTTCGCCCAACTGATCGAGCGCCCGGACGGCGGGGTGCGCCGCGACGCCGAGGAGCGGCGGGCGCGGCTGGCCGTGCCGCCGGGGGCGCTCGGCCGGCTCGACGAGCTGGGCGAGTGGCTGGCGGCGGCGCAGCAGCGGGTGCCGGTGCGGCCCGTCGAGCGGCCGCGGGTGCTGCTGTTCGCGGGCGATCACGGGGTGGCGGAGCTGGGGGTCTCGGCCCGGCCGGCCGGCGGCACCAAGGACCTCGTACGGGCCGTGCTGGACGGGGCGAGCCCGGCCGCGGTGCTGGCCCGTCGCGCGGGCGCGGGGGTGCGGGTGGTCGACATGGCCGTGGACTGCGACCCGGAGGAGCTGCCCGCGGAGGTCACCCGCCACCGGGTGCGGCGCGGCTCGGGGCGGATCGACGTCGAGGACGCGCTGACCGCCGAGGAGGCCGAGGCGGCGTTCCGGGCCGGGATGGCGATCGCGGACGAGGAGGCGGACACCGGCACCGACCTGGTGGTGCTGGGCGATCTGAGCGTCGGCGGGACGACGGCCGCGAGCACGCTGATCGCCGCGCTGTGCGGTACGGACGCGTCGGTGGTCACCGGGCGGGGCGGGGCGGGGATCGACGATCTGGCGTGGATGCGCAAGTGCGCGGCGATCCGGGACGCGCTGCGCCGGGCGCGGCCGGTGCTCGGCGACCAGCTGGAGCTGCTGGCCGCGGCCGGCGGCGCGGATCTGGCCGCGATCACCGGCTTCCTGCTGCAGAGCGCGGTGCGCCGGACGCCGGTGATCCTGGACGGGGTGGTCTCGGCGGCCTGTGCGCTGGTGGCGCAGCGGGTGGCGTTCCGGGCGCCGGACTGGTGGCTGGCGGGCCAGGCGAGCGGCGAGCCGGCCCAGGCCAAGGCGCTGGACCGGATCGCACTCAACCCTCTGCTCGACCACGGCGTCACTGCTGGCGAGGGGACGGGGGCGCTGCTCGCCCTGCCATTGGTGCAGGCGGCCGCGGCCCTGGCGGCAGAGCTGCCCGAACGCGACTGATCGAGGCGCCGGCCGACCGCGGCCGGAGTCCGGCGACGTCCCATGAAATCCGCCGTCATACGTTTTTGTGGGAGACATCGCGTGAGCCGGGACCAGGGCCGTCCGCAGCACGGCCGTCCACAGCAGGACGAGGACCGTCAAGAAGACCGCCGTGGCCCCTGGTCGCGGCGCGGCGCCGGGTTCGGCATCTGGTATCTGCGCATGGTCACCTTCCTCAACCTGCTGGGCGCGGTGTGGGTGTCGTTCGGCAACGACATCCGCCGGCACAACGTCGACGAGTACGTCACGCCGTATCTGCTGACGGCCGGCTTCGCGTCCGGCGGTTTCTCGCTGCTGATGGCGGTGGCCCTGCGGCGCCGCAAGCGGGCGGCGTGGATCCTGAACCTGGTGCTGTCCGGGCTGCTGTCGCTGCTGTTCGGTGCGGCGCTGGTGGTGGACTCCGGGTTCCGTTCGCATCCGCAGAACTGGGTGTCGCTGCTGGCGACGCTGGTGTTCGCGGGCGCGCTGGTGGCCGGCCGGCGGGAGTTCGACGCCAGGGGCGACCGCGCGAACCCCAAGCTGGCGGCGGTGGTCGCGGCCGTCGGCCTGCCGGTCGCCTCGCTGCTGGCGGCGCTGCTGGTGACCGTCACCAACACCGCGCAGCCCGCCTCGTCGACGTTCGCGCAGCGCTGGGGGTACGGCCTGATGCGGCTGGTGTGGCTGGCCGGCGACGACCGGGACTTCCCCGGGATCGCCACCCCGAACTGGGCCAATGCCACGATCAATGTGCTGAGCACGCTGTTGCTGGTGGCGGTGCTGTTCGCGGCGTTCCGGTCGGTACGCAGCACCGAGCCGATCAGCGGGGACGACGAGGAACGGCTGCGCGCGCTGCTCGCCCGGCACGGCGACCGCGACTCGCTGGGCTACTTCGCGCTGCGCCGGGACAAGAGCGTGCTGTTCTCCCCCAGCGGGAAGGCGGCCGTCACGTACCGCGTGGTGGGCGGGGTGTCGCTGGCCTCCGGCGATCCGCTGGGCGACCCCGAGGCCTGGCCGGGGGCGATCGAGGTGTGGCTGGCCGAGGCCCGGGAGCACGGCTGGACGCCGGCCGTGATGGGCGCGAGCGAGGCGGGCGGCACCATCTACGCCCGGCACGGCCTGGACGCGCTGGAGCTCGGTGACGAGGCGATCGTGGAGACCGCGAAGTTCACCCTCGAAGGCCGGGCGATGCGCAGCGTGCGGCAAGCGCACCACCGCGTCCAGCGGGCCGGCTACACCGTCCGGATCCGGCGGCACGAGGACATCCCCGCGGACGAGATGGACCGCCTGCTGCGGCGGGCCGACGAGTGGCGGGACGGGGAGACCGAGCGCGGCTTCTCGATGGCGCTGGGCCGGCTCGGCGATCCGGCGGACGGGCGGTGCGTGATGCTGGAGTGCTCCGACGCCGACGGCACGCCGCGGGCGCTGCTCAGCTTCGTCCCGTGGGGCGCGCGGGGCCTTTCGCTGGACCTGATGCGGCGGGACCGCGACTCCGACAACGGGCTGATCGAGTTCATGGTCCTGCAGCTGATCCAGCGTGCGAACGAGGTGGAGGTCACTCAGCTCTCACTGAACTTCGCGATGTTCCGTTCCGTCTTCGAACGCGGTGCGCGGCTCGGCGCGGGCCCGGTGCTGCGCCTGTGGCGCTCACTGCTCGGTTTCTTCTCGCGGTGGTGGCAGATCGAATCGCTCTATCGCGCCAACGCGAAATACCGGCCGATCTGGGAGCCGCGGTACATGCTCTTCGAAAAGAGCACCGATGTGCTGCGGATCGGTCTCGCCGCCGCCCGCGCGGAAGGCTTTCTGGAAGCACCCGGTCTGCCCAAGTGGCTCGGCCGCAAGCACCTGGAGAACGTGAGATGAGCTCGGCTGGGGCGGGGCGGCGGGTGGCACCCGCGCCGCGGCGGCGGGAGGAGTCCGTCCTGCGCCGTGCCGCGCGGGCCGAGTGGGGCCCGCTCTTCGGGACGGTGCGGTCCGCGCTGGCCGCGAAGAAGCTGCGGGCGATTCCGCTGACGCTCACCGCGATCTGCCTCACGGTGGTCTTCCAGTTCGTCCAGAACCAGGCCTGGGGCTATCGGACGGTCCAGGACATCGGCGCCATCCAGGCCTGGGAGCACCTGTGGGTGGCGCTGCTGCGCACCCCGCTGTCGCTGTTCGTGCCGGCGCTGGACCTTCCGGTGTGGGGCGCGCTGGCCCAGATCCTGGTCGTCTTCGGGATCGCGGAGATCTGTGTGGGCCGGCGGCAGACGCTGCTGATCGCGTACGTGGCCACGCTCTGCGGGACGATGTACGCGCGGATCGGCATCTGGATCGGCCCGCAGAGCCCCGTCGGGCTGCCCGACGCGGACAAGTACGCCACCGACACCGGGCCGTCGGCGGCCGTGGTGGGGCTGGCGGTCTTCGTCTGCTGGCGCTACCGGGCGTGGTTCACCGCCGCGCTGGTGGTGTTCGCGATGATCTTCGAGGTGGTGTTCATCAAGAACAACCTGGCCGGCAAGGAGCATCTCGCGGCGATCCTCGGGGTGCTGGTGGTGTCCGGCGCCTGGGAGGTGTGGCAGCGCCGGCGGCGGCGAGCCCCCGAAGCCGCGGGGGCGGGCGGCGAAGGCGGCGGCCCCCGGCGATAGCCTGCCGCGGTGACCGAGACCCCCGCTCCCCCGGCCCCTTCCGACGCCCTGCGCTTCGCCTTCGGCACGCTGACCGTGCTGCCGGTGCGGGTCACCCGCTGGGACCGGGCGGCGGCGCGCGGCGGGATGCTCTGCGCACCGCTGGCCGGGCTGGTGGTCGGGCTGTGCGCGGCGGCGCTCGGCGGGGCGGTGCTGCTGCTCGGCGGCGGGCCGCTGCTCGCCGCGGTCGGCAGCGCCGTGGTGCCCGCCGTCCTCACCCGTGGCCTGCATCTGGACGGGCTCGCCGACACCGCGGACGGCCTGGGCAGCGGCAAGCCCGCCGAGGACGCGCTGCGCATCATGAAGCGGTCCGACATTGGTCCGTTCGGGGTCGTCACCCTGCTGTTCGCCCTGCTGGCCCAGGTGGCCGCGCTGGACCGGCTGTTCGCCGGCGGCTGGGCGTACGGCGCGCTCGGGGCGGCGGTCGCGGCGGTCACCGGGCGCGCCGCGCTGACCCTGGCCTCCCGTACGGGAGTGCCGGCGGCCCGTCCGGAGGGGCTGGGCGCGGCGGTCGCCGGAACGGTCCCGGTGCGGGCGGCGGCGCTGTGTGCCGGGCTGGTGGTCGTCGGCTGCGCGGCCGCGGGTGCCGGCTTCGGCCCGTACGGCGCGCTGCACGCCGCGGGTGCCGCGCTGGCCGGGCTGGCGGCCGGCGAGCTGCTGCTGGGGCACTGCCGGCGGCGGTTCGGCGGGGTGACCGGGGATGTGTTCGGCGCGCTGGCGGAGAGCGCGGGGCTGGCGGCGCTCATCGCACTGACGCTGGGCTGACCTTGACTCCCGCTCAACTCCCTTGTTTTCAGGGGAAGTTCATGGGCCACCCCGGCCCGTACGGCACCGGGGGCGGCGCACCGCCGCGCAGCGGTACGGCATTCCGCCTTCCCTGGGGCCGGGCCTGGCGGCGCCGCCAAGCGTAGGCTCGGCCGCAGCAGCGCCCCAGGCGCGAACGGATTCCCGGACGGAACAGGACTCTCATCACCGTGACTGCACTGACCCTCAGTACTTCTTCCGCCGCGACGGCGCGTGCGGACGCCGTCGTCGTCGGCGTGGCCAAGGGCGCCAAGGGCGTCGTCGTCGCTCCCGGCGCGGAGGCCGTGGACAAGGCCTTCGGCGGCAAGCTCGCCGCCGTGCTGGAGACCCTCGGCGCGACCGGTGCCGAGGGCGAGGCGACCAAGCTGCCCGCCGCCGACGGCCTCAAGGCGCCGGTCGTGCTGGCGGTCGGCCTCGGCGACGCCCCGGCGAAGGGCGACGCCTATGACAACGAGGCGCTCCGGCGGGCCGCGGGCAGCGCCGCCCGTGCGCTGGCCGGCAGCAAGAAGGCCGGCTTCGCGCTGCCGGTCGAGGACGCCGAGGCGGCCGCCGCGGTGAGCGAGGGCGCGCTGCTCGGCGCGTACGCCTTCACCGCGTACCGCAGCAACAGCGGCCAGGGCACCAAGGGCGGCAAGAAGAACGACACCGCGTCGCAGCCGCTGGCGGAGGTCGCGATCCTCGGCGCCAAGCCGCGCGACAAGGAGTTCAAGGCGGCCGCCGCGCGCGCCCAGACGCTGGCCGCGGAGGTCAACCGCGCCCGCGACCTGATCAACACCCCCTCCAACGACCTCGACCCGAAGGCGTTCGCGGCTCAGGCGCAGGCCGCGGCCAAGGAGTTCGGCCTCAAGGTCGAGGTGCTGGACGAGAAGGCGCTCAAGAAGGGCGGCTACGGCGGTCTGCTGGGCGTCGGCCAGGGCTCGGACGCCCCGCCGCGGCTGGTGCGGATCGCGCACACGCACCCGAAGGCGAGCCGGACCCTGGCGCTGGTCGGCAAGGGCATCACGTACGACTCGGGCGGTATCTCGCTCAAGCCGGCCGGCCACAACGAGACCATGAAGTGCGACATGAGCGGTGCGGCCGCGGTCTTCGCCGCGGTGGTGGCCGCCGCCCGGCTGGGCCTGGAGGTGAATGTCACCGGCTGGCTGGCGCTCGCCGAGAACATGCCGTCCGGCACCGCCACCCGCCCCGGCGACGTGCTGACCATGTACAGCGGGAAGACCGTCGAGGTGCTCAACACCGACGCCGAGGGCCGGCTGGTGCTGGCCGACGCCCTGACCCGGGCGTCGGAGGAGTCGCCGGACGCGATCGTGGACGTGGCGACGCTGACCGGTGCGATGGTGCTGGCGCTGGGCCACCGCCACTTCGGGATCATGGCGAACGACGACGCCTTCCGCGCCTCGATCCACGAGATCGCGGAGGAGGTCGGCGAGCAGTCCTGGCCGATGCCCATGCCCACCCACCTCCGCAAGGGCATGGACTCGCCGGTCGCCGACCTCGCGAACATGGGCGAGCGGATGGGCGGCGGCCTGACCGCCGGGCTCTTCCTGAAGGAGTTCGTCGGCGAGGGCATCACGTGGGCGCACCTCGACATCGCGGGCCCGGCCTTCCACGAGGGCTCGCCCTGGGGCTACACCCCCAAGGGCGGCACCGGCTCCGCCGTGCGCACCCTGGTGCGGCTCGCCGAGCGCACCGCCGCGGGCGACCTCGGCTGACGCCGTTCCGGCCGCCCCGTCGTGTCCGTACGGCCCCGAGCGCACCGCCCGGGGCCGTCGGTGTGCGTACGGCGGGTGCGGGGGCGCGACGGAGGCGGCCGGGTGTTCGCCCTCGACGAAATCCGACCCCGTTACGCACGAGTAGGACCTCTCGGGCGGCCGATCGGCCGCCCGGAGCCCGGCCCGCCGTCCCGGCTTCGTTGAACAAGTGCGAAGATGGGTTCTCGGCAGGACAGGGCCCCCCTTACCCAGGGCCGACGTGAAAGCGGCCGAACACCAGCCGCGATCCGGTCATCGAAGACCGGCTCCGGCGCACCCATGCATGGAGGACGTGACGTGGCGAACGACGCCAGCACCGTTTTCGACCTAGTGATCCTCGGAGGCGGTAGCGGTGGTTACGCCGCTGCCCTGCGCGGGGCGCAGCTGGGCCTCGACGTCGCCCTGATCGAGAAGAACAAGCTCGGCGGCACCTGCCTGCACAACGGCTGCATCCCCACCAAGGCTCTGCTGCACGCCGGTGAGATCGCCGATCAGGCTCGTGAGGCCGACCAGTTCGGTGTCAAGACCACTTTCGAGGGCATTGACATCGCGGGCGTCCACAAGTACAAGGACGAGGTCATCTCGGGCCTGTACAAGGGCCTGCAGGGCCTGGTCGCCTCCCGCAAGGTGACGTACATCGAGGGTGAGGGCCGGCTGTCCTCCCCGACCTCCGTCGACGTGAACGGCCAGCGCGTCCAGGGCCGCCACATCCTGCTGGCGACCGGCTCCACGCCGAAGTCGCTGCCGGGCCTGGAGATCGACGGCAACCGCATCATCTCCTCGGACCACGCGCTCAAGCTGGACCGCGTGCCGAAGTCCGCGATCGTCCTGGGCGGCGGCGTGATCGGCGTCGAGTTCGCCTCGGCGTGGAAGTCCTTCGGCACCGACGTCACCGTCGTCGAGGGCCTCAAGCACCTCGTCCCGGTCGAGGACGAGAACAGCTCCAAGCTGCTGGAGCGGGCCTTCCGCAAGCGGGGCATCAAGTTCAACCTCGGCACCTTCTTCGACAAGGCCGAGTACACCGCCGACGGCGTCAAGGTGACGCTCGCCGACGGCAAGACCTTCGAGGCCGAGGTGCTGCTGGTCGCGATCGGGCGCGGCCCGGTCTCCCAGGGCCTCGGCTACGAGGAGCAGGGCGTGGCGATGGACCGCGGCTACGTCCTGGTCGACGAGTACATGCAGACCAACGTGCCGACCATCTCGGCCGTCGGTGACCTCGTCCCGACCCTCCAGCTCGCGCACGTCGGCTTCGCCGAGGGCATGCTGGTGGCGGAGCGGCTGGCCGGCGAGAAGGTCGTGCCGATCGACTACGACGGTGTGCCGCGCGTGACGTACTGCCACCCCGAGGTCGCTTCGGTGGGCATCACCGAGGCCAAGGCCAAGGAGCTGTACGGCGCCGACAAGGTCGTCGCTCTGAAGTACAACCTCGCGGGCAACGGCAAGAGCAAGATCCTCAAGACCGCGGGCGAGATCAAGCTCGTCCAGGTCAAGGACGGTGCCGTGGTCGGCGTCCACATGGTCGGTGACCGTATGGGCGAGCAGGTCGGCGAGGCCCAGCTGGTCTACAACTGGGAGGCCCTGCCGGCCGAGGTCGCGCAGCTCGTGCACGCGCACCCGACGCAGAACGAGGCGCTCGGCGAGGCCCACCTGGCCCTGGCCGGCAAGCCCCTCCACTCCCACGACTGACGCCACCCGGGCGCGACGACCACAACAGCAATTCGTAAGGAGCAACTGAAACCATGGCGGTTTCCGTAACCCTTCCGGCGCTCGGCGAGAGCGTCACCGAGGGCACCGTCACCCGCTGGCTGAAGGCCGAGGGTGAGCGCGTCGAGGCCGACGAGCCGCTGCTCGAGGTGTCGACCGACAAGGTCGACACCGAGATCCCGGCCCCGGCCGCCGGCATCCTGTCCGCCATCAAGGTGGCCGAGGACGAGACCGTGGAGGTCGGCGCCGAGCTGGCCCTCATCGACGACGGCACGGGCGCCCCGGCGGCTGCGCCGGCTCCGGCCGCCGCCGAGGCCCCGGCCCCCGCCGCGCAGCCCGAGCCCACCCCGGCTCCGACCGCCGCCGAGGCCCCGGCCGCCCCTGCGGGCGCTGCCGAGGGCACGGACGTCACCCTCCCCGCGCTCGGCGAGAGCGTCACCGAGGGCACCGTCACCCGCTGGCTGAAGGAGGTCGGCGAGGAGGTCGAGGCCGACGAGCCGCTGCTGGAGGTCTCCACCGACAAGGTCGACACCGAGATCCCGGCGCCGGTCTCCGGCACCCTGCTGGAGATCGTGGTCGGCGAGGACGAGAGCGCCGAGGTCGGCGCCAAGCTCGCCGTGATCGGTGCGAAGGGCGCGGCTCCGGCTGCCGCCCCGGCTCCGGCGGCTCCGGCCCCCGCTGCCGCTCCGGCCCCGGCCGCGGCTGCCCCCGCTCCGGTCACCCCGGCTCCGGCCGCCGCTGCCCCGGCGCCCGCCGCCCCGGCTGCCCCGGCACCGGCACCGGCGCCCGCCGCCCCGGCCGCTCCGGCCGCCGCCCCGGCGCCTGTCACCCCGGCTCCGGCCGCGGGTGAGGCCGAGGGCGCGTACGTCACGCCGCTGGTGCGCAAGCTCGCCGCGGAGAGCGGCGTCAACCTCGCCACGGTCCAGGGCACCGGCGTCGGTGGCCGGATCCGCAAGCAGGACGTCATCGCCGCCGCCGAGGCCGCCAAGGCCGCCGCGCCGGCTCCGGCCGCGGCCCCGGCCGCCGCGCCGAAGGCCCCGGTGCTGGAGGTCTCGCCGCTGCGCGGTCAGACCGTCAAGATGCCGCGCATCCGCAAGGCCATCGGCGACAACATGATGAAGGCCCTGCACGGCCAGGCGCAGCTGACCTCCGTGGTCGAGGTGGACATCACCAAGATCATGCGGATGCGCAACAAGGCCAAGGACGCCTTCGCGCAGCGTGAGGGCGTCAAGCTCTCCCCGATGCCGTTCTTCGTCAAGGCCGCTGTCCAGGCGCTGAAGGCCCACCCGGTCGTCAACGCCCGGATCAACGACGACGAGGGCACCATCACCTACTTCGACACCGAGAACGTCGGTATCGCGGTGGACGCGGAGAAGGGCCTGATGACCCCGGTCATCAAGGGTGCGGGCGACCTGAACATCGCCGGTATCGCCCGTAAGACGGCGGAGCTGGCGGGCAAGGTCCGCTCCAACAAGATCAGCCCGGACGACATGTCCGGCGCGACCTTCACCATCTCCAACACCGGTTCGCGCGGCGCGCTGTTCGACACCGTCATCGTGCCCCCGAACCAGGTCGGCATCCTGGGCATCGGCGCGACCGTCAAGCGCCCGGTGGTCATCAACCACCCGGAGCTCGGCGAGACCATCGCGGTGCGCGACATGACCTACCTCGCGCTCTCCTACGACCACCGTCTGGTGGACGGCGCCGACGCCGCCCGCTACCTGACCACGGTCAAGCAGATCCTGGAGGCCGCCGAGTTCGAGACCGAGATCGGTCTCTAAGCACGGCAGGCAGGTTCAGCAGGGGCCGGTCCCGGTTCGTCCGTCGACGAACCGGGACCGGCCCCTTTTGCGTCCTCATCTCCGCACGTCAACGTCCCGGACGCCGGCTTTCGCAGCCGGCTCCCGCGCTGGTCCGTGTCCCGGATAATGGCCCCCACCAGCGGCCCCGGCCCTCGCCACCCCCGCTCTGAAGGAGCACCTCATGACCCCGCCCGTCGTCCATTCGCTGCGCGAGCAGATCCGCGAGCACATCCTTGAGGGGATCGTCAGCGGCCGCTGGCAGCCGGGTGAGCGGATCGTGGAGCGGCGGATCGCGGTGGAGCTGGAGGTCAGCCAGACGCCCGTACGGGAGGCGCTGCGCGAGCTGGAGTCGCTCCAGCTGATCGAGTCGGCGCCGAACAAGGGCGTCCGGGTACGGAATCTGACCGCGGACGATCTCAAGGAGAGCTACCCGGTGCGGGCCGGGCTGGAGCAGGTGGCCGCGGAGCTGGCCGCCGGGCGGCTGGCCGAGGACACCTCGGCGCTGGAGCGGGAGGTGGCCGCGCTGCGGGAGGCGGAGCGGGCGGCCGACGGGGAGGCGCAGGTGCGGCATACGGTGGCCTTCCACCGGGAGATCGTGCGGGCGGCCGGGAACTCCGTGCTGCTGCACACCTGGGAGTCGCTGGGCATCGAGGTCTGGACGACGCTGTCGATCCGCTGGTTCAGCCCGGAGCACCGCTCGCACGCCCAGGAACACCAGGAGATCGTGGACGCGTTCCGGCGGCGCGATCCGAAGATCGGCAGCCTGCTGAAGGCGCATGTGCTGAGCTGCGCACCGAGGGTCTGAGACCGGAGGGGCCGCTCTCCGAGAGGCGAGGTGTGCACCCAGGGTCCGGGCGGGACTGCGGGGCGTAGCGGAGGCGGGCTCCGGAGCTGGCACCGCGTGCCGAGATTTGTGACACCCCGTGCCGACCTGCGGTTTTTGACCCGGTCGACGTTGATCGATCATCGATCAGGGGCGTATCGTCGTCCGCTGGGGCGCGACACCCTGCCTGTCGAACCTGCTGAACCTGCCGAACCTGCAACTGCCGAACTCGCACCGGGTGTCGTCGAGACCCCGCCGTCGCCCCAGGGCGCGGCCGAGCCTCGACGGCACCCCCGGAGCTTCCCCCCGTCCGGAAAGGGGCCACCCATGCCCGATCCCGTGCGCCTGCCGTACAGCCAGCTCGACCAGCTCCCGGACCGCGACCCCGAGGAGACCGCCGAGTGGCGCGAGTCGCTTGACGCGGTCACCGAGGCAGCGGGCCCGCACCGCGCCGCGTACCTGATGCGCCGCACCCTGGAGGAGTCGGGGCTCACCCTGCCCCAGCTCCTGGAGAGCGACTACCTCAACACGATCCCCACCTCCGCCGAGCCCGCCGTGCCGGGCGACGAGGCGATGGAGGCCCGGATCGCCGCGTGGAACCGCTGGAACGCGGCCGCGATGGTCACCCGTGGCTCGAAGTACGGGGTCGGCGGCCACATCGCCACCTTCGCCTCCGCCGCCTGGCTCTACGAGACCGGCTTCAACCACTTCTTCCGCGGCAAGGAAGGCGACGGTTCGGGCGACCAGCTCTACATCCAGGGCCACGCCGCCCCGGGCATCTACGCCCGCGCCTTCCTCGACGGCCGCCTCACCGAGGAGCACCTCGACAACTTCCGCCGGGAGGCCGGCGGCAAGGGCATCCCGTCCTACCCCCACCCGCGCCGCCTGCCCTGGCTGTGGGAGTTCCCGACGGTGTCGATGGGCCTCGGCCCGCTGTCGGCGATCTACCAGGCGCGCTTCAACCGCTACCTCACCAACCGCGGCATCAAGGACGTCTCGGCCTCCCACGTGTGGGCGTTCCTGGGCGACGGCGAGATGGACGAGCCGGAGTCGACCGCCGCACTGGCACTCGCCTCCCGTGAGGGCCTGGACAACCTCACCTTCGTCATCAACTGCAACCTGCAGCGCCTGGACGGCCCGGTCCGCGCCAACTTCAAGATCGTGCAGGAGCTGGAGGCCCAGTTCCGCGGCGCCGGCTGGAACGTCGTGAAGTCGCTGTGGGGCAACGCCTGGGACGAGCTCTTCGCGCTCGACACCACGGGTGCCCTGGTGCGCCGGCTGCGCGAGGTCCCGGACGCGCAGGTGCAGACGTACCAGACGCGCGACGCCGCCTACATCCGCCAGGACTTCTTCGGCTCCGACCCGGCGCTCGTCGAGATGGCCGGACTCCTGAGCGACGACAAGATCCTGGAGTGCTTCCACCTGTCCCGCGGCGGCCACGAGCCGCGCAAGGTGTACGCCGCGTACAAGGCCGCGCTGGAGCACAAGGGCGCCCCGACGGTGATCCTGGCCCAGACGGTCAAGGGCTTCACGCTCGGCGAGGGCTTCGCGTCCAAGAACGCCAACCACCAGATGAAGAAGCTGACGGTGGACGAGTTCAAGAACATGCGTGACCTTCTTGAACTGCCCATCTCCGACAGCCAGTTCGTCGACGGCCAGGTCCCCTACGGCCACCCCGGCGCCGACTCCCCCGAGGTCCGCTACCTCCAGGAGCGCCGCGCCGCCCTCGGCGGACCGGCCCCGGCCCGCCGCACGCACGCGATCGCCCCGCTGCCCACCCCCGCCGAGAAGGCCTTCGCCTCCTTCGACAAGGGCTCCGGCTCCCAGAACGTGGCGACGACCATGGCCTTCGTCCGCCTGGTCAAGGACCTGGTCCGGGACAAGGAGACCGGCAAGCGCTGGGTGCCGATCGTCCCCGACGAGGCGCGCACCTTCGGCATGGAGAGCCTCTTCCCCTCCCTCGGCATCTACTCGCCCAAGGGCCAGACGTACGAGCCGGTCGACCGCGACCAGCTGATGTACTACAAGGAGGCCAAGAACGGCCAGATCCTCAACGAGGGGATCACCGAGGCCGGTTCGATGGCGGACTTCATCGCCGCTTCGACGTCGTACGCGACGCATGGCGAGGCGATGATCCCCTTCTACATCTTCTACTCGATGTTCGGCTGGCAGCGCACGGCCGACCAGATGTGGCAGCTCGGTGACCAGCTCGGCCGCGGCTTCCTCGTCGGCGCCACCGCCGGTCGCACCACCCTGACCGGTGAGGGCCTGCAGCACGCGGACGGCCACTCGCCCGTCATCGCCGCGACCAACCCGGCCGCGCTGACGTACGACCCGGCGTTCGCGTACGAGGTGGCGGCGATCGTCAAGGACGGTCTGCGCCGGATGTACGGCGAGGCCAAGCCGGGCGAGGACCCGAACGTCTTCTACTACCTCACGGTCTACAACGAGCCGCTGCCGCAGCCCGCCAAGCCGGCCGGGCTCGGGATCGACGAGGGCATCGTCAAGGGCCTGTACCGGTTCAACACAGCGGAGTCCGCGGGCCTGGACATCAGCGCCCCCGACGCGCCGCGCATCCAGCTGCTCGGCTCGGGCACGGGGATCCACTGGGTCCTCAAGGCACAGCAGCTGCTCGCCGAGGAGTGGGGTGTGGCCGCCGATGTGTGGTCCGCGACCTCCTGGAGCGAGCTGCGGCGTGACGCCCTGGAGGCGGACGCGGCGCTGCTGCGCGGCGAGGAGCGTGTCCCGTACATCCGCCAGGCGCTGCACGGCGCCGAGGGCCCGGTCCTCGCGGTCTCCGACTACATGCGCCAGGTCCCGGACCAGATCGCGCAGTGGGTCGAGCAGGACTACTCCTCGCTCGGCGCGGACGGCTTCGGCCTGTCCGACACCCGTGACGCGGCCCGCCGCCACTTCGGCGTCGACGCCGAGTCGGTCGTGGTCGCCGCGCTGGCCCAGCTCGCCCGCCGCGGCGAGGTGGCCGTCTCCGCGGTCAAGGAGGCCCGCGAGCGCTACGGGCTCTGAACGGGCTCTGAGCGCGACACAGCGGCTCCCCGTAGGACGCACGTGCCGCGTATGACGCGGGTGACGCGTATGACGCAGGTGGCCCCGGCCGACACCGGGCGCCACCCGCGCCTACGGGGGACCTGAAACTCCCGTGCGGAGGCGGCGTTCCCCGCGCCCGGATCCTCCGCCCGGGAACCCACGGCCCGGCCGGCCACGCCCTGACTACGGCCGGGCCTTTCCCTTGTCCGGCGCCGGGGCGCACGCTGCCGGTGAGCGCTGTCAGTGGGCGCTGTCAGTGGGCGGCGGCATCATGAGGGCATGCGTGCTGCACGGCTGATCAAGATGGTGTTGCTGCTCCAGTCGCGGCCGTCGATGACGGGCGCCGAGCTGGCGCGGGAGCTGGAGGTCTCGGAGCGTACGGTCGCACGGGACGTGCTCTCCCTCTCCGAGGCCGGAGTTCCGGTCTACGCCGACCGCGGGCGGGCCGGCGGCTATCGCCTCATAGGCGGCTACCGCACCCGCCTCACCGGCCTCGGCCGGAGCGAGGCGGAGGCGCTGTTCCTGTCCGGAGTGCCCTCCGCGCTGCGCGAGATGGGCCTGGCGGACGCCGCGTCCGCCGCCCGGCTGAAGGTCTCCGCCGCGCTGCTGCCCGAGCTGCGGGGCGCCGCGACGGACGCCGCCCAGCGCTTCCACCTCGACGCGCCCGCCTGGTACCAGGAGCCCGAGACCCCCGCCCTGCTGCCCGCCCTCGCGGACGCGGTCTGGGACGACCGCCGGATCGTCGCCCGGTACCTCCGCAAGGACACCGAGGTGCAGCGGGAGTTGGAGCCGTACGGACTCGTACTGAAGGCCGGGGTCTGGTATCTGGCGGCGCGTACCCAGGGCGACTTCCGGGTGTACCGAGTGGACCGCTTCATCGCGATCGACTCCATCACGTTCGACTCCATCGCGACCGACAGCGAACACCCTGAAAGCGGTGGGCGTGGCCGGTTCGCGCGCGAGGCGTCGTTCGATCTGCCGGCGTTCTGGGCGGAACGGGCCGAGCAGTTCGCGCGCTCGCTCCTGCGCGAGGAGGTGGTGGTACGGCTCTCCGCGCGCGGTGTGCTGCAGCTGCCGTACGTCACGGAGCGCGCGGCGGCCCGCGAGGCGATCGACAAGGCCCGGGCGGCCGGCGGACCCGACGAGCACGGCCGGCTGACCGTCACGCTGCCCGTGGAGTCCGCCGAGGTGGCCTACGCCCAACTCCTCGCACTCGGCCCGGAAGGCGAGATACTCGCCCCCTCCGAACTCCGCGCCCGCTTCACCACCGCCGCCCACCGCACAGCGGCCCTGTACACATAACTCACGGCTCACAGCCCAGAGCGCACGGCCCAGAGCTAACGCTCAGCGCTCATGGCCATAGCCCGCTGCCCCGCAGGACGCAGCCCGCAGGATTGTTACGGGAATACCGCCCTGCCTCAGTCTGTTGTGGCCCCGCAGGGGGCGCTTGCGACCCTTAGGGGATCTGTTCGACCGCCCCGTAAGGGAAACTCCGGAGTTCAGCGAGAGTTCCCCGATACCTCCCCCTAACGGTAGTCCGCCTCCGTCCCCGCCTTCCCGCCCATGACCACGTCCTCGAAGTAGCCGAAGGCGTCCGGGCGGGAGCCGTCGGTGTCGGTGAAGTCGTACTCCTTCGCCAGCTGGCCGCTGGAGAGGGACTGGCCGCTCCAGCGCCGCTTGTCCGGGTCGGCGGCGAGTGCCCGTACGGCACGGCCGATCAGCGCCGGCGATTCGGCGATCGCGAAGTGCGGCTCCTTGGCGATCGCATCGCGCCAGGTCTCCTCCGTCACCCCGAAGTGGTCCAGCATCTCCTCGGACCGCAGGAAGCCGGGGGTGAGCGAGACCGCCGTGCCGCCGTACTCCTTCAATTCGGCGGCGAGGCCGAAGGCGATGCGGTGCGGTGCGTTCTTGGTCAGGTCGAAGCAGAGGTTGTCGCGGTAGACGCGGTTGAAGTCGACGGTGCCGTCGGTGATCTCGACGACCAGCCCGCCGGGCCGCCTGATCAGCAGCGGCAGCGCGTAGTGGCTGGTGATGACGTGGCTGTCGACGCCGAGGCGGAACATCCGCAGCCCGCTGTCCAGGTCGAGGTCCCAGAGCTTGGTGTTGAACTCGATCAGCCGGTCGCCGCCCCAGAGGCTGTTCACCAGGACGTCCAGTCGCCCCTGCTCGTCGTCGATGCGCTCGATCAGCGCCTTGACCTGGGCCGGCTCCAGATGGTCGGTCGGTACGGCGATCCCGGTGCCTCCCGCCGCGGTCACCAGTTCCGCGGTCCGCTCGATCGTCTCCGTGGGCCGGCCGACCTCACTGACCCGCTCGCGGGTCGTCCGCCCCGTGACGTACACCAGGGCGCCGGCCCGTCCCAGCTCCACGGCCATCGCCCGGCCCGCGCCCCGGGTCGCCCCGGCGACCAGCGCCACCCGGCCGGTGAGATCCGCCGCCACGGGCCGGTCGTCCGTACGCTCGGCCCGCGCCTGCTGCTGATGTCCCGTCATATGCGTTGCTCCTCGGTGTCGAATGCCCGGACCCGGCGGGCCCTCGTACGGCACGCCCCGACCCTGACAGCGAAACCCGACACCTTCTGTCTGGATTCCGGCACCGCGTTATTCCGGCGCCTCGTCATTCCAGGACCGGTATTCCTGCGCCGCTTCCTACGGCTCGACCGCGCGGACCGTCCTGCCGTCCCGCAGCCGTCCGACGACCGCGGTCTCCGCCCCGGTCTCCGCCCGGGTGTCCGGTCCGGCGGGCGCGGCGAGTGTGCTGGTCGTCCCGGCGGCCCGGACGCCGCCGCCCGTGGCGTCGAGGCCGCTCACGTCCCGGCTGCCGGCCGCGAGCAGGTACCACGTACCGGACTTCGCCTGCCAGCGGACGTCCCCGACGACGTGCGGGCCGAAGCGGCTGCAGGCGGCCGTGCCGGTGGCGCGTCCCGCGATCCGGCCGGGGTCGGTGGGCCGGGCGGCGGGCGGCAGGAACCGGACGGTGACGGTGCCGGGCCCGCGCCAGGTGTCGGCGCGGGAGCACACCCAGAACGCCCGCCCGCCGCCCTCGGGGAGGTCCTGTTCGGCGAACGCCCAGTCGTTGACGGACCGTACACCGGCCCCCCGGAGCGCCCCCAGCGAGCACGCGGTACGGGCCCAGCTCCGCAGCGCCGGGGCGTCGGTCGCCTCACGCGGCCCCCAGGCGGGATGCGGCCCCGCAGCGGAGGACGGCCCCTCGGCGGGTCCACCGGGTCCGCCGGGGGGTCCACCGGTGGGTCCGCCGGCGGGCCCCCCAGTCGAGGGCGGCGGCATATACGTCAGATGGACAGGTACGAGGTCGTCGAGGTCGGCCAGCAAGAAGGCCGGGGCGGCCGTCCCGAGCCGGGTCGAGGGGCGGAACTGCGCCACCGGCCACCGTCCGCACGGTGCGCCTGCCGGGGGTGGTGTGGCGATCCGGTCGGTGACGCCGTCCGGGGCGACGTGCAGCCCGTGCGGCGGGAGGCCCGGGGCCAGCAGGTCACGGGTGCCGACGTCGGAGATCCACGGTGCGAGCAGATAGCGCATCCAGCCGTTGCCGCGGCCGATCACCAGTCCCGCGCCGGTGGTCAGGTCGGCGTTGTCGACGCGTGCGAAGTGCAGGGTGGGGGTGGCGCCCTCGGGTTCGGCGTAGCGGACCAGGCGCTCGCCGTCGTGGAAGACCACCACCATGACGTTGTCGATCAGCCCGGCGTACAGCAGCTGCGGCGGGTGGCCGGGCGGGCGGGTGGAGGTGCCCGCGGCCGCCGTGATCCGGGCGTCGGCGGGCGGCGCCGCCCAGACCCGCAGCGCCCGCCCCAGCAGCTCCTTGTCACCGGCCTGCCGGCCGCGGGCGGGCCAGGCGGTGAAGTCGACCCGGGAGGTGTCGGCCCACTGCTCGTTGGGGGTGCGTACGAGCCGGGCCGGGTCCAGCGCCTGCTGGGCGGCGGTCCCGGTGCGGCCGGGCAGGTCCGCTCCCCCGCCCAACGCCGCCACCACACCGCCGATCGCCAGGACTGCGGCCAGCGCGGCGGAGGCGCGCAGCCGCTGCCGACGACGCAGCAGGTCCGTCGGCCGGGCCTGCACCGTGCACGGGTCGAACTCCCCCGAGGCCAGCAGCGCCGCGGCGCCGCCCTCGGTCTCCCGGTCCAGCCGCTCGGCCGCCCGCTGGGCCGCCTCCGGCTCCTCCGCCCCGGCCCGCCCCAGGACGGCACGCGCGGTGTCCTCGTCCAGGCCCTCCAGCTGCCACAGCCCGATGGCGGCCCGTACCGAGGCCGGGGCGGCGGACAGCGCCTGGTCCAGGGCGAGTTCCTCGGCACCACCGGCGCGCGGGAAGAGCCGCAACCCCCACACGACGGGGAGAAACGGCAGTCCCCACACGACGGGGAGGAGGGGCAGCCCCCGCACGTCGGGCAGGAGGGGCAGCCCCCGGCCCTGCCGCCGCTCGTACGCCAGGGCCAGCCGCAGGGTGCGCAGCCGCACCAGGTCGTAGCCCGTTTCGGGCACCGGACCGCGCTGCGCGGGCAGCCCGCCGGCCGGCCGGCGGCGCCCGGCCCGTGGCAGCGCCCGTTGGACCAGGCCGTGGGCGGTCAGGACCCGGCGGTGGCGCCCCATCGACGGGGGCAGTACGAGGTAGGCGAGACGGACGAGCCGTGGATAGTGCTCGACGATGGCCGCCTCGGCCCGTTCGAGAGGGGCCCGCGGGTCTTCGTCCATGGGCATGGGCATAGGCATGGGCATGGCCTGGGACAGCCCTTCGCGAATTGGCGGATTTTTCCGTCTATACCGTTTTGGTCATTGCAGGCCGTCCAACGAGTGGTGCTGGTGACGGTCACCCGCGACGGCTCATCGGTACGGAGCACCATCGACACGCCGCCCAGCCACCGCCCGGGCACCGCCGGACCGACTGACCGGCCCGCCCCCGACTGCCTGCCCCCCCGACTGACCGGCCTTCGCCCCGAACTGACCGGCCGTGGCCCCGTACCGCCCGCCACCGCCCGGTCGGCCACGCCCCCCGATAACGACCCCATCGCATCTGGGGCACTCCGCATGCGGCGGGCGGCGGCAGGACAGATGCTGGAGCGGTGATGGACGAGACGGAGTTCTGGGAGCTGATCGACGGTTCACGCGAGGTCGCCGAGGGCGATCCCCAGGAGCAGGCGGATGTGCTGGTCGAGCGGCTGCTGCAGCTCGACCCGGACTCCGTGCTGGACTTCGCCCGTCACTTCGAGGCGCGCTACCACCGCGCGTACACCTGGGACCTGTGGGCGGCGGCCGCGGTGCTCCTGGACGGCGCCAGCGACGATGTCTTCGACTACTTCCGGTGCTGGCTGATCGGCCAGGGCCGGGAGGTCTTCGAAGGCGCGCTGCACGACCCGGACGACCTCGCCGAGCTTCTGGACGACTTCGACGACGAGGTCGACGGGGACGGGGAGGAGCTGGGGTATGCGGCGGACGAGGCGTACGAGCAACTCACCGGGTCCCCCATGCCGGATCTGGGGCTTCCGCCGCAACCACGCGAACCGCTGGGCACCGTGATCGACTTCGAAGACGACGACGCCTTGGCGGAGCGCTTCCCCACCCTGTGGGACCGCTTCCGGCCATAGGTCCCTGCGCTACGCCCTGGCCATGGGTTCCCTTAAGGGGCGGTCGAACACATCCCCTAAGGGTCGCGAGCGCCCCCTGCGGGGCCACAACACAACGGGGGCGGGCGGCATTCCCGTGGCTCGCGGCAGGGTTCGCGGCGTGGCTCACGGCGTGGCTCGCGGCGTGCTCGCCGAGCCGCGCTCCCACATGACGGGCCGCGCTCCGGCACGGCGGGCCGCGCTCCGGCACGGCGGGCCACGCTCCGGCATGGCGGGCAGTGCTCCGGCATGGCGGGCAGTATGGCCCCATGCGGATCGCGATCACCGGCTCGTCCGGACTCATCGGCAAGGCACTCGTACGGTCCCTGCGCTCGGACGGCCACGATGTCGTCCGGCTCGTCCGCCGCGAACCGGAGGCCGTCGACGAGGTGCGCTGGGACCCCAAGGGGCAGGAGGTCGACACGGCCGGGCTGACCGGCTGCACGGCAGTGGTACATCTGGCCGGCGCCGGGGTCGGCGACCGCCGCTGGACGGCGGCGTACAAGCAGGAGATCCGGGACAGCCGGGTGCTGGGCACCCGGACCCTCGCCACGGCGCTCTCCTCCATGGCCGCCCCGCCGCGAGTCTTCGTGTGCGGTAGCGCGATCGGCTACTACGGCGACACCGGCGATCGGCGTACGGACGAGAGCGGGCCGGCCGGCTCCGGGTTCCTGCCGGAGGTCTGCGTGGCCTGGGAGCGGGCGGCGAAACCGGCCCAGGACGCGGGGATCCGTACCGTCTTCGCCCGCACCGGGCTGGTCGTGGCACGCTCGGGCGGCGCCTGGGGCCGGCTCTTCCCGATCTTCCGGCTCGGCCTGGGCGGGCGGCTCGGCGACGGCAGCCAGTACTGGAGCTTCATCTCCCTGCACGATGAGATCCGGGCGCTCCGCCACCTCATCGACACCGAGGAGCTGGCCGGACCGGTCAACCTCACCGCCCCGGAACCGGTCACCAACCGCGAGGTGACCGCCGTGATGGGCCACGTACTGAACCGGCCCACCCTGTTCGGCGTTCCGGCGCCGGTGCTGCGGATCGCTCTCGGGGACTTCGCCGAGGACGTACTGGGCAGCCAGCGGGTGGTGCCACGGCGGCTGCTGGACTCCGGCTTCACGTTCGACCATCCGCGCATCCTGGACGCGATCCGATCCGCCACACGGGACGCGCCCTGATGCCCTTACGCCTGACGTGCCGACGCGCTGACGTGCCGACGCGCCGACGTGTCGCTCCCCTCAAGGCATAGGGGCCGTACGGCCCGTCCAGGCCGGGTAGACGCCCCGTCTCCCCCGTCCCTTTCCCCACGGCGCCCCGGCGCGCCCCGGACGCCCCCTGCCGTAGCGGCCACCGCCTCCGTACCGTCCTCGCACGCACCACTCGGCATTCCGCACTGGCATTCCAGGGTGTGGCAGCGGGCATGACAACCGTGCGCCACAGCTGGGACCGACCACCGGGAGGGGCATGTGCTGCGCACCACATCGACTGTGGACGTCGTCATCGTGGGAGCCGGGCCGGCCGGTCTCGCCGCCGCCCGGCATCTGACCGGCGCGGGAGTGTCGGTCACGGTCCTGGAGGCCGCGGAACGGATCGGCGGCCGGTCGGTCACCGACCTGCTGGACGGCTTCCGGCTGGACCGTTGCGGCCGGCCGCTCGCCGTCTCCGCCGCCGAGCTGCGCCGTACGCCGGGGCTCGCGGACCTGACACCCCGTCCGTTCGCGCCCGGTCTGAGCGTCCACAACGGCCAGCGGATGCACCGGATCGGCGCCCCCCGGAGCACGAGGGGCGCACACGCCGCGGCACGCGCCCTCTCGCGCGCCGACCACCGCTTCCACCCGCACACGGACCGCCGCGCCGTCGGCCGTACCGACCGCCCGACCCCCGCCGCCACCTTCACCACCTTCGCCACATTTGCCGCCTTCGGTCCGTCCCCGGCCACCGCCCCGCCCGATCGCCCCATCCACGACGCCCTGGCGAGCCGCCCGGCCTTCCCGCCCCGCGCCCATGACGCGTTCCTGCGGCCCCTGCTGGCCGCGCTGCTGTGCGACCCCAAACTGCGCGGATCCAGCCGTGGTGCGGCGGCCGCATTACGGGCGTACGCGGAGGGCCGGCTGTGGCTGCCGGCCGGCGGTGCCGCGGCCGTCCCCGAGCTGCTCGCCGCCGGACTGCCGCCCGGCACGGTCCGTACGTCCGTCCGGGTCACCTCGGTCTCCACCACAGGTGTCGGCACCGCCGAGCACGGCCCCATCCCCTGCCGGGCGGTGCTGGTGGCCACCGGCGCGCGCGATGCCGCCGAGCTGCTGCCGGGGCTGCGGGTCCCCGCCTTCCACCCGGTGACGGTGCTGCACCACACCACGGGGGCCACGTCCGGAGGCCGCAGCGGCGGGCCGACCCGTGACCGGACGCTCATCCTCCCGACGGACGGGCCCGCCGGATTCAGCTATCTCGCCGGCGCGATCGACCCGTCCCGTACGCCGCCCGGCCGGTCCCTCGTCACCACGACCGTGCTCGGCGCCGCGGCGGGGCTCCCGCTGTCCGTCCTCGACAAGACGGTCCGGCCGCAGCTGGCCCGGCTCCATGGCGGGCGCGCCGAGGACTGGCAGCTGCTGACCGGGCATCACGACCCGTACGCGGTACCGGCGATGCCCGCGCCACACGATCCGGAGCGCCCCGTCCGGGTGCTGTCCGGCCTGTATGTGTGCGGCGACCACCGCGATACGAGCACACTCCAGGGCGCACTGAACTCGGGCCGCCGCGCCGCCCGCGCCGTCCTCCAGGACTTCGGCCTGCCGGCCCTGACGACGGATCCGGACGACACGCTGTCCGCGGCGGCATGATCCGTACCGTGCCGAACCGCGCGGAATGAGCGGCTCCGCCAGCCAGCCCCTCCGCCCAGCCGCTCCAGTCAGCCGCCCCCCGGCCAACCGCTCCGCCCGCCCAGCGGACTCAGTCCAGCAGACTCAGCCCAGCGGACTCAGCCCAGCGCCGCCACCCGCTCCCTGTAACCGCGGACCGCCGCCGCGTCCCGGTACGGCTCCAGCCGTCGCTCGAACTCCCTGACGTACTCATGGGCGCGTGCGGACCGCATCTCGGAGGCCTGGAGCGCCGCCTCCGCGCCCAGCGTGCAGGCCTGCTCCAGCTCGCCCAGCCCCAGTCGCGCGGTCGCCAGCACCACCCGGCAGAACAGCCGGCTGCGGGCGAACCCGGCGGCGCGCAGCTGAAGGGAGCGCTCGGCGTGCTGGGAGGCCGCGCGGTACTGCTGGAGATCGCGGTGGCAGTGCGCCAACTCGTCGGCGAGCTGCGCTTCGTCGAAGAATCGCGCCCAGTACGGGGTGTCGTCACCGGGGCGGGCGGTCTCCAGCGCGCGTTCCGCGCGGGCCAGCGCCGCCGTGCAGGCCCGGACCTCGCCCATCACGCCGTGGCCGCGCGCCTCCGCGGAGTGCAGCAGCGCCTGTACGGCGGGCGGGGCGCTGCCGCCGATGCCCTGCTGGGCGACGCGTGCCAGCTGGACGGCTTCCCTGCCGTGCCCCAGATAGACGGCCTGTCGGCTCATCGTCACCAGGACGTAGGCGCCGTACGCCCGGTCGCCGGCGGCCTGGGCCAACCGCAGTGCCTGGACGAAGTACCGCTGTGCCAGGCCGTGTGCGGCGATGTCGTACGAGGTCCAGCCCGCCAGCCGGGTCAGATCGGCGGCGGCCGCGAACAGCCGGCGGCCGGTGGCCTCCCCGTATGTGCCGCGCAGCATCGGCTCGCATTCGTGCTCCAGATAGCGCACCAGCGCCTGCCGGGCGTGACCGCCGCCATACGCGTGGTCCAGCGCCCGGAAGAGCTCGCCGACCGAGCGGAGCGCCGCGATGTCGCCGGAGGTGACCCGGGAGCCCTGGGTGCGGTCGACCCGGTCGCCCCGGTCGGTACGGCGCTGGCGGGGCACCGAGTTCCGGCTGTTCCGGCTGTTCTGGTTGCCATGACCGCTCGGGCCGAGCGGGCCGAGCGGGCTGCTCTGGCCGCTCGGGCTGCCCTGGCCGCTCTGGATGTTCTGGTTGCCCTGACCGCTCTGGCTGCTCTGGGCGGGCACCCGGCCCGACCCGGCCTCGGCGGCGGGCTCGCCGCGGGCGACGCGTTCGTCGGGGCGGCCGATCAGCCAGTCCCGGCTGGGCACCACGAGCCCGGCCGGGGTGAAGGCGATCTTGCGCAGCTCGGCATGGCTGCCGGAGTCCTTGCGCCACAGACCGCTGACGATGTCCACCGCCTCGCTCGGGGTGGCGGCGAACTCCAGGCCGGCGTACACCGGCGCACAGGCGTCCAGGCCGAGGTCCTGGGCGGACAGCCGGCGCCCCAGCCGGCGGGTGAACACCTCCGCGATCAGCGCGGGTGTGGTGCCCCTCGGCTGCTGGCCGCGCAGCCAGCGGGTCACCGAGGTCTTGTCGTAGCGCAGGTCGAGGCCGTGCTCGATGCCGAGCTGATCAACGCGTCTGGCCAGCCCTGCGTTGGAGAATCCCGCCTCGGCGATGAGCGCGGCGAGCTGGCGGTTGGGGGTGTGGTGCGCGGGTCGATCCGTCATCAGCTTTACCGGTCTCCTGCCTTCCGGGCCGGGCAGCCGGGTTCGGCAGACCCCGTCCGGCATGCTCATCGCCCTTGTAGAACGGCGTGAATGTAACGGCCTTTGGAACGTTTCTGGCCACCTCAGCCACACGTTCATCCGATCGTGTGAGCAGGGGCGGAGGTCTGCGGATGGTCCACGGATGGTGCGTACACCGGGCGCCTGAAAGGTCCGGAACCGGCCGCCGTACAGTGGCATGGGCGCACACCAGACGCACCAGAGGTTCGAAGAGGAGCTGCTGCCGTGACCGCGATCTCTCCGGGGACGCCCCCCGTATCCGAGGCGCTGCGCTTCGTACACCTGGGCTTCGGTGCCGACGCCGTGGACTATGAGGCGGCCTGGCAGGAGCAGCGCCGGGTGCACGCCGCCCGGTTCGCCGACGAGGTGCCCGACACCTGCCTGCTGCTGGAGCACCAGGCGGTGTACACCGCGGGCCGGCGCACCACGGACGACGAGCGCCCCCTGGACGGGACCCCGGTCATCGACGTGGACCGCGGCGGCAAGATCACCTGGCACGGGCCCGGCCAGCTGGTGGGCTACCCGATCCAGAAGCTGCCGCGCCCGGTCGATGTCGTCGCCCACGTCCGCCGCCTGGAGGAGGCGCTGATCCGGGTCTGCGCCGAGTTCGGCATCGCGGGCACCCGGGTCGAGGGCCGCAGCGGTGTGTGGGTACTGGGCGACCCGGTGGCCGAGCGGCCGTCCCTGGGCGGGCTGAAGCTGGACCTCGCTCCGGGCGCTCCCGGCACTCCCGGCACGGCGGCGGACGACGACATGTACGACGCGCGGCTGATGGGCCCCGAGTACGCGCCGTCCAACGCCGGCCAGCGGGGTGAGGACCGCAAGCTCGCCGCGATCGGCATCCGCGTCGCCAAGGGCGTCACGATGCACGGCTTCTCGCTGAACGTGAACCCGGACAACACCTCGTTCGACAAGATCGTGCCGTGCGGCATCCGGGACGCCGGCGTCGCCTCGCTCGCCGGGGAGCTGGGCCGCGACGTCACCATCGCCGAGGTACTGCCGGTCGTCGAGAAACACCTGAGGGACGTGCTGGAGAACGCCGAGCTGCTGCCCCGGGCGGTCTGACGCACGGGGAATGAACCCCTCCGGCCAGGGGTTGCCGTACGAGTGGCACAGCACGTAAAGACGTGCGAATTGACGGGCGTACCCTGGTGTACGCCAAGGAAACGAAGTCGTAGGGAGCCGGACGTGTCCGCAGTCGCACCCGACGGACGCAAGATGCTGCGCCTGGAGGTCCGGAACAGCCAGACCCCCATCGAGCGCAAGCCCGAGTGGATCAAGACCCGGGCGAAAATGGGTCCCGAGTACACGAAGATGCAGAGCCTCGTGAAGAGCGAGGGGCTGCACACGGTCTGCCAGGAGGCGGGCTGTCCCAACATCTACGAGTGCTGGGAGGACCGCGAGGCGACCTTCCTCATCGGCGGCGACCAGTGCACCCGCCGCTGCGACTTCTGCCAGATCGACACCGGTAAGCCCGAGGCGCTCGACCGCGACGAGCCGCGCCGCGTGGGTGAGTCCGTGGTCACCATGGACCTGAACTACGCCACGATCACCGGTGTCGCCCGTGACGACCTGGAGGACGGCGGCGCCTGGCTGTACGCGGAGACCGTGCGCCAGATCCACCAGCAGACCGCCGACCGCGAGGGCGGGCACACCAAGGTCGAGCTCCTCGCGCCGGACTTCAACGCGATCCCCGAGCAGCTGGCGGAGGTCTTCGCCTCCCGGCCCGAGGTCTTCGCGCACAACGTCGAGACGGTCCCCCGGATCTTCAAGCGCATCCGCCCCGGCTTCCGCTACGAGCGCTCCCTGAAGGTCATCACCGAGGCCCGCGACTACGGACTGGTCACCAAGTCGAACCTGATCCTCGGCATGGGCGAGACCCGCGAGGAGATCAGCGAGGCCCTGCGCCAGCTGCACGACGCGGGCTGTGAGCTGGTCACGATCACGCAGTACCTGCGCCCGTCCGTGCGTCACCACCCGGTGGAGCGCTGGGTCAAGCCGCAGGAGTTCGTGGAGCTGAAGGACGAGGCCGACCAGATCGGTTTCTCCGGCGTGATGTCCGGCCCCCTGGTCCGCTCCTCCTACCGTGCCGGCCGCCTCTACCAGCAGGCCATCGCACAGCGTCTAGCAGGCGCTTCGCACCAGGGCGAGGCCACGGCGTCCAGTCAGGCGGTTTGAGTTCCCCGGCGCGCCATCTTGTGAACCGTGGCACATGCTGGACGTACGCGGCCCGCGCACTCCCCCAGGACGGGGGGCGTGGCGGGCCGCGTCAACGTTCCGCACTGTTCCGGATGGTTCGTGTCAACGTTTCATAGGTGTTTGACCAGCAGGTCATCCGTTGGTAACACCTTTCCGTGACGATGGAGGCACGCACCGCTCCCGCACCTCACCCCCGCTTCACCGACAGCAAGAGAGGGAGTCACCCACGATGCCGGCCGCGCCGCTCCGCGCAACCCCCGCCTTCCCCATCCCTTCCGTCTCCGTCACCGTCACCGGTGCCCTGCGTGCCGTCGAGGCCGTACTGATGCGCGGCGGGCAGCGCACCGCCCGCCGTAACGCCTGGACATCGGTCCTGGAGGACCGCCGCCGCGCCAAGGACCGGTACGAGGCCCAGTACGTACTGGAGGCCGCGGCGACCCAGCACCCGCACGCCACGTAAACTTCGCTGTATGGCGAGGAAGGCAAACTCCAACGGCGCTGCCGGCGCTGAGAACCCCGGGCGGCTGAAGCAGATCGCCCTGACCTACAAGATGACCCGTCGGGTCGACTCCAAGGTCGGTCTTGTCGTCGCTGGCGTGGGCATCGTCGTTTTCGGCGTTCTCCTCGCCCTCGGCTTCCTGATCGGCCACCCCGTCTACGCGGGCATCCTCGGCTTCCTGCTGGCGTTCCTCGCGATGGCGATCGTCTTCGGGCGACGCGCCGAGCGGGCCGCCTTCGGGCAGATGGAGGGCCAGCCCGGTGCGGCCGCGGCCGTACTGGACAACGTCGGGCGCGGCTGGACGGTCACCCCCGCGGTGGCGATGAACCGCAGCCAGGACGTGGTCCACCGGGCCGTCGGCAAGGCCGGCATCGTGCTCGTCGGCGAGGGCAACCCGAACCGGCTGCGCGGTCTGCTGGCCGCCGAGAAGAAGCGGATGGCGCGCACGGTCGCGGACGCCCCGGTCCACGACATCGTGGTGGGCGACGGCGAGGGCCAGGTACCGCTGAAGAAGCTCCGTACGACCCTGCTCAAGCTGCCCCGGGTACTGCCCGGCGCCCAGGTCACGGCGGTCAACGACCGACTGCGCGCACTGGGCGACCTGATGAGCAACATGCCCATCCCCAAGGGCCCGATTCCCGGGAAGGGCATGCGGATGCCCAAGGGCGGCGGCAAGATGCGCTGACGCGCCGGGGGACGGGCCGTATACCTCACATCAAACGGCCGCACACCTCAAACGGGTGGCCGGGACCAAACGGTCCCGACCACCCGTTTCTCTGTATTCAACGTATTCGACGTATTCGACATTCAACGTATTCGACTTGGCTCACTCTGAATGCAACCCGGCATACACATCCGCATCCGGCACACCCTCATCCGGTCCTGGATCCACATCCGGTCCTGGATCCGCACCCAGCCCCGGATCCGCACCCGGCGCCCCGGATCCGCCGCCGGCCCTAGATCCGCACCTGAACCGCACGCGTAAGGCGGTCATGCAGCCCCCGGCCGTCCCGGTCCCAGATCACCGCCGGGATGACGACGATGAGCAGGAGCGTGCGCAGGACGACCCGCGGCACCGAGATCCGGCCGCCGCTCTCCGCGACCACCCGCAGACCCAGCAGCCGCTTGCCCGGGGTGAATCCCACCGTCCCCACCGTGAGCACACTCATCACCGCGAAGACCACCAGCGCCCAGTTGCTCGCGGCTTCTGCCTTGCCTCCGCTGAGCAGGCCGTATGCGATGAGCAGGCACAGCGCCCAGTCGACGAAGAGCGCGGCGAAGCGGCGGCCGGGGCGGGCCAGCGAGCCCGGCCCTTCCTCCGGCAGCCCGAGCCGCTGTCCGCGGTATCCGAACTCGACGCCCATGTCCTCGGCTGCCGCGCGCGGCCCGGAGATCCACGATCCGATTGCTTGCCTGTTGTCCACCCGTCCACGGTACTGCGACGGCATACGTTCCCTACGCGGGCCCTGCCCTCGGTCGACAGTGATCAGGTCAGTCGACAGTGACCAGCTCGACCGTGATCAGCTCGACAGTCCGCAGCGCACCACTCAAAATGTCCCCATTTGACGCACACTGGGGGATAAGGGCGACAGCGCGGCGATTAACCTCGGCGAAACAAATGGGTCATGCTTGGGAAATCCCACCTGCCTATGGTCGGGCGAGCGCGCCACCGCACATGGCCGCGTTCCGAGTAGCTATCCCGCGTCCGCCGACCGGTGACCGGGCTAGGAGGAGTTGGATGTTCCAGAACGCCGACGAGGCCAAGAAGTTCATCGCGGACGAGGACGTCAAGTTCATCGATGTCCGCTTCTGCGACCTGCCCGGTGTGATGCAGCACTTCACGATCCCGGCAGCGGCCTTCGACCCGGCCGATGAGCTGGCGTTCGACGGCTCCTCGATCCGCGGCTTCCAGGCCATTCACGAGTCCGACATGGCCCTGCGCGCCGACCTGTCCACGGCCCGGGTGGACCCGTTCCGCCGGGACAAGACGGTCAACATCAACTTCTTCATCCACGACCCGATCACCGGCGAGCAGTACAGCCGCGACCCGCGCAACATCGCCAAGAAGGCCGAAGCCTACCTCGCCTCCACCGGCATCGCGGACACCGCGTACTTCGGCCCCGAGGCCGAGTTCTACGTCTTCGACAACGTGCGCTTCGAGACGAAGTCGAACGAGTCCTTCTACCACATCGACTCCGAGGCCGGCGCCTGGAACACCGGCTCGGAGGAGAACAACCGCGGCTACAAGGTCCGCTACAAGGGCGGCTACTTCCCGGCCCCGCCGGTCGACCACTTCGCCGACCTGCGCGCCGAGATCTCCCTGGAGCTGGACAAGGCCGGCCTCCAGGTCGAGCGCCAGCACCACGAGGTCGGCACGGCGGGCCAGGCCGAGATCAACTACAAGTTCAACACCCTCCTGGCCGCCGCCGACGACCTGATGCTCTTCAAGTACATCGTCAAGAACGTCGCCTGGCGCAACGGCAAGACCGCGACCTTCATGCCCAAGCCGATCTTCGGTGACAACGGCTCCGGCATGCACGTCCACCAGTCCCTGTGGCAGGCGGGCGCCCCCCTCTTCTACGACGAGCAGGGCTACGCGGGCCTCTCGGACACCGCCCGCTACTACATCGGCGGCATCCTCAAGCACGCCCCCTCCCTCCTCGCCTTCACGAACCCCACCGTCAACTCGTACCACCGCCTGGTCCCCGGCTTCGAGGCCCCGGTCAACCTGGTCTACTCGCAGCGCAACCGCTCCGCGGCCATGCGCATCCCGATCACCGGATCGAACCCGAAGGCCAAGCGCGTCGAGTTCCGCGCCCCCGACCCGTCCTCCAACCCCTACCTCGCCTTCTCCGCCCTCCTCCTCGCGGGCCTCGACGGCGTCAAGAACAAGATCGAGCCGGCCGAGCCCATCGACAAGGACCTCTACGAGCTCGCCCCGGAAGAGCACGCAGGCGTCCCCCAGGTCCCGACCTCCCTCCCGGCCGTCCTCGACGCCCTCGAAGAGGACAACGAGTACCTCCAGCAGGGCGGCGTCTTCACCGCCGACCTGATCGAAACCTGGATCGACTACAAGCGCACCAACGAAATCGCCCCGATCCAGCTCCGCCCGCACCCGCACGAGTTCGAGCTCTACTACGACATCTAAGACGTGTCGTCAGAGCAGCAGTGAGGGCTGCCGTCCCCGGTCGGGGGTGGCAGCCCTTGGTGTCTTGGGCGTCCGAATGCCGTCTTTGGACACCCGTTCAGCCATGCTCGGCGTGCCCGTGGCCGTGAGGGTGGGCAGCGTGATGCGTATGAACAGTATGCCGATGGTTTGCCCCGAGAAGGCTGTTTCACGAGTACTCGCGGTCGGCGCTGCCCTGGGCCTTGCTCTTGCGGCAGGGGCGGCGACGGCCGGGTCCGCCGCGGCCGCGACGCACGCGACGCCCGCCACGCACGTCGCCGCAAAGGCCCCGGCTGCCCAGTCGAGCCCGATGGGCGGCGGCGGTGGCGACGACTACCACTGCGTCATCGTCCTCATGTGCAATTGATGGTTCATTCGGAGGTCAGCAGGTCGCGGAGTTCGTGTACCGCCTCGCGGAGACGGTGGGCGAAGGTGTGCATCTGGGTGGCTACCGGGCGGGGGGTGCTGAGGTAGACGTGGAAGCGGTCGGGTAGGAGGACGTAGGCCACGCCGATGCAGCGGCTGCTGGTGGAGCCGAAGCCGAAGTACTGGATGTGGGCGGAGGGGGCCGAGCTGGTGCTGAGGTAGTCGTCGCGGAGGGTGAGCCAGCCGGGGGTGCGGTAGAGGGCGGGCTGTTCGACGATGCCGAGTTCCGGGCCGCGGCGGCGCTGGATGAGCTCCAGCTCCCAGAGGTGCTGTTCGGGGGCGTCGCCGGCCTGGCACTCCTTGGCACGGGTGACATGCGCCCGGGCGGCAGCGCGCAGGGCGGCGCGGCGGGCGTCGGGGCCGGTGGCCGGGTCCTGCATGGCGGATACGAAGTCGACAATCTCCGGGGTGACGACGCGCATCGCCTCGGTGCGTCCGCCGCGCCACTGGCGGGTGGCGATCGACTCGTAGGTGGCCCCCAGGTGGCCCTTGGCGCGCTGGTGGGCGAGTTGGTAGGCGAGCTGGACGAAGGCGTCCGGGGAGATCCGGAGGGACTTGGCGGTGGCGGCGCCGAAGTCGTCGAAGGAGACGGTCTGCGTCGCGGTTTCGGCGCCGTACTGCGCGAACGACTCGGCGGCGGCGCGGACTTGGGCGCGGAGGGCCTCGTCGAGGTGGAAGGTGAGGGGCTTCGGGACAGGGAGGCCCTGGGAATGGGCGCCGGACCGGCGGGAGTGTTCCTCGGCGGGGGTGGCGAGCAGGGTGTCGACGAAGCTGAGGATGGTCGTGCCGTCGAGGCCGCAGTGTTCGACGTTGATACCGGCGCGGCCGTCGGCGAAGACGATGAAGGTGACGGCCTTGTCGAACCAGCGGTTGCCGCGGTCGCCGTAGAGCAGTTCGTCGCAGGCCTGCTGGGTGTCCGCCGGGGCGAAGTCCTCCAGGGACAGGCAGAACAGGGCGGTTTCGATGTCGTCCAGGGCGGCGGCGTTGGCGGGGTGGTTGCTCAGGAGGGCTTCGCGGGCGGCTGCCCACTCGGCTCTGGCCATGGTGGTGAGGTGGCCCACCGAGGTGTCCGAAGTATCGGAGGCATCCGAGGTGTCCGAGGTGTCGGTTTCGGCGTCTGTGTCTGTGTTGGGGGTTGGGCCGGGGTTGGTGTTGGGGGCTGTGTCGGGGCCGGTGGGCTGAGTGGCGCCGGTGTCCGCGTGGACGATGGTGCGGAGGGCGTTCTCCAGCTCGTCCAGGTTGTGCGGTGCGCCGTCCGCGCCGAGTACGTCCAGTTTGTACATGGTGCCGCGGAAGAAGACGACGATGTGGCGGGCGTCGGACGGGCCCGGCCAGGCCTCGCTGTACGGGGCGCGGACGGTGTCCTGTTCCGGGCCGGGGATCCGGGTGGTGGAGAACAGGAACGTGTTCTGCTCCATGCTCTGGGGCTGTCCGCGCTGGATCACGGGCGGGATGAGTTCCCGGTCCAGCTGGTGCTTGTAGTGGAGGGCGGCGGCGATCAGGCCGGCGGCGCGGGGCAGTTGGGGCTGCCCGGTGTCCTGGAAGAGGAAGAAGAAGTTGGCGTTGAGGGCGATACGGTCCCGGCGGCCTAGGTAGCGGTACGGCCAGAAGGTGTCGAGCCAGCTGTGCACGCCGGGCGTGGCGTCGTACTCCTGAAGGGCCGCCTGCAGGTCGCGACCGGGGCCGTCGGGGCGGAGGAAGGCGGCCACCTCGGCCTTGGTCGCCGCCAGCTCGTCAGAGGTGAGCAGCGGCGCGCACCAGGCGAGGAAGCGCTCGCAGGTGTCGTCGAGGGCGGGCAGGGGGACGCGGGGGAGGCTGTCTTCCAGAGCGAAGGTGGTGCTCGGGGGTGGTGTGGGGGCGGCGGGGGCGGCTGGGGCGACCTGGCTGTCGGTCACGTGCGGTCTCGATTCCGGTTGTCGGTGGGTGCGTGCGGGTACCGTGGGACTTCTGGAGAGCCTGCCCTCCCCAGAAGCTGGACGCTGGGGTTTGAACAGCTCTTGGCCCGGGGAGGGCCGAGGGCTGGGCGCATGCCCCGGCCCAGATCCAAGCCCAAGCCCGAGCCATCGGATCGGGCAGGCCGCGGTCCGGTCCTAGTCCAGCAGCTGGTCGCCGCGTACGGACCGGCCCTCGGCGGCCAGGTGTGCGGGGTGCACCCGGCCGAAGAGCTGCCGGGTGCGGGCCACGCTCCCGATGACGCCGGGGCGCTCGCTGTACGCGAAGATCGCCGAGTGGCGGGCGGTCTCGCCCCGGACCGGGCTGACCCGGTGCAGCGAGTAGCGGCCCCTGAAGAGCTGCAGGTCACCGGGGCGGAGAGGGAGACGCTTGATCATCCGCTCGCCCCGGCCGGCCAGGACGTCCCGGACGTCGTCGAAACGCTCGTCATGCGCGGACCTGATGTTCGGGCAGTACTCGAAGACGCCGCCGGCCTGCGCCTCCTGGGTGAGCATGCTCACGGTGAATTCGTTGGTGTCGAAGTGCCAGGGATGTTCCTTGCCGGGCTCGACCACGTTGAGGACGAGCCCGGAGTACGGGTCGGCCAGTTCGTGCAGCCGTGGCAGGTGGAAGCAGCGGGCGAGAAAGCGCTGGAACGCCTCGTGGGTGTAGAGCCGGCTGATCAAGGAGCCTGCGGGGATACGGTCTCGGGCGACGAAGGCGTTGCCCCGGTCGAAAGCCCGGCGACCGGGGTGGTCCGCCGGGAGCGACGGCTCGACGGCGATGTTGTAGACGTTGACGGTTTCGACGTCGAAGTGCGCGCGGGGCGCGAGGGCGGAGCACTCCCGCCGGAGGACATCGCGCTGCGAGGGATGGATGAAGTCCGGGAGCACGGTGCAACCGAGGGTGGCCAGCTCGCGCCGGGCCCGGGACACCACCGCTCGGCTCTCGGCGCCGTCCGGTTCCAGCAGGGGGTACCGGGCTGTGTCGACCACCTGGTCCAGCGTCATGGCTTCTAAGGTGCTCATTCGTTCCTTCCCGAGTGCGTGACTGTCCTGGTGCGGACTTCCGGGTGCGTGCCTGTCCGGGTACGGGACTCTCCCGGTGCGGGACTTCCGGGTGCGCGCCTTTCCCTCGCGCCTTTGACTTCCCTTCCAACTACCCTGGGAAAAAGTGGAATTGACGCTGCCGCAGGGGCTGGGGCGCTGTCTATGACGCGACACACGATGAGGGAGGCACGACGAGGGAGGCATGGCAGGTGCGGGGCCCCGGTGCGGACAGCCGCGTCGCGTCGCGTGGCTCACAGTTTTTGCAACTTGTTGCATAAGGGGTCGGGGCTCGTCTACAACGGTGCGTACACCCACCGTGCGAGGAGGCCCGATGAGCCCCGTGACCCCGTACCCACACCTGATGAGCCCGCTCGACCTCGGGTTCACCACACTCCCCAACCGGGTGCTGATGGGGTCGATGCACATCGGCCTGGAGGAGGCCGAGAACGGCTTCGCGCGGATGGCCGCCTTCTACGCCGAGCGGGCGCGGGGCGGCGTCGGACTGATGGTCACCGGCGGTATCGCGCCGAACGAGGCGGGACGTCCGTACGACGGCGGGGCCAAGCTGACCACCGAGGCGGAGGTGGCCCAGCACCGGACGGTGACCGACGCGGTGCACGCCGCGGGCGGTCGGATCGCGATGCAGATCCTGCACTTCGGACGGTACGCGTACCACCCCGGCCTGGTGGCCCCCAGCGCGATCCAGGCGCCGATCAGCCCCTTCACTCCGCACGCGCTGACGGACGACGAGGTGGAGCGGACCGTCGAGGACTATGTGCGGGCGGCGGAGCTGGCCCGGGCGGCCGGGTACGACGGTGTCGAGATCATGGGGTCCGAGGGATACCTGATCAATGAGTTCATCGCCGGCGCGACCAATCACCGTACCGACCGGTGGGGCGGGTCGTACGAGAACCGGGTGCGGTTCCCGCTGGAGATCGTGCGGCGTACCCGGGAGCGGGTGGGCGCGGACTTCATTCTGATCTACCGGCTGTCGATGCTGGATCTGGTCCCGGGCGGTTCGTCGCTGGCGGAGGTCATCGCGCTCGCCAAGGAGATCGAGGCGGCGGGCGCGACGATCATCAACACCGGTATCGGCTGGCATGAAGCCCGTATTCCGACGATCGCGACCTCGGTGCCGCGTGGGGCGTACAGCTGGGTGACCAAGCGGCTGATGGGGTCGGTCTCGGTGCCGCTGGTGACCAGCAACCGGATCAACACCCCCGAGGTGGCGGAGGAGCTGCTCGCCGACGGACGGGCGGACATGGTGTCGCTGGCCCGGCCCTTCCTCGCCGATCCGGAGTTCGTCCGCAAGGCCGAGGACGGGCGCGCCGAGGAGATCAACACCTGCATCGGGTGCAACCAGGCCTGCCTCGACCACACCTTCAGCGGGAAGATCACGTCCTGCCTGGTCAATCCCCGGGCCTGCCACGAGACCGAGCTGGTGCTCGCGCCGACCCGGCTGCGCAAGCGGGTCGCGGTGGTCGGCGCCGGACCGGCCGGGCTGGCGTGCGCCGTCGCGGCCGCCGAGCGCGGGCACCGGGTGACGCTGTTCGACGCCGCGGCGGAGATCGGCGGGCAGCTGAACATCGCCAAGCGGGTGCCGGGGAAGGAAGAGTTCGACGAGACGCTGCGCTACTTCCGGGCGCAGCTGGCGCTGCGCGACGTGGAGGTGCGGCTGAACCGCTCCGTATCGGCGGCCGATCTGACGGCCGCGGATTACGACGAGGTCGTGGTGGCCACGGGCGTGACGCCGCGCGTTCCGGAGATCGCGGGGACCGGGCACCCGAGCGTGCTCAGCTACCTCGATGTGCTGCGGGACGGTGCGGAGGTGGGCGAGCGGGTGGCGATCATCGGGGCCGGCGGCATCGGGTTCGATGTCGCGGAGTTCCTGACCGACGCCGGCGACGGGGCGAGCCGGGATCCGGAGACGTACTTCCGCGCCTGGGGAGTGGACACCGCGTACGGTGAGCGCGGCGGGCTGCGGGCGCCCGAGCGGCCCAAGGTCCCGCGCCAGGTCCATCTGCTGCAGCGCAAGACGTCGAAGGTCGGCGCGGGCCTGGGCAAGACCACGGGCTGGATACACCGTACGGAGCTGCGCCACCGGGGCGTGACGATGATCGCCGGGGCGACGTACGAGCGGATCGACGACGAGGGGCTGCATGTCACCGTGGACGGCGTGGCCACCACGCTGGCCGTGGACACGGTCGTGCTGTGCACGGGACAGGAGCCGCGGCGTGATCTGTACGAGGAGCTGCGCGCCGAGGGGCGGGCGGCACATCTGATCGGCGGGGCGGACGTGGCCGCCGAGCTGGATGCCAAGCGTGCGATCAAGCAGGGGACGGAGCTGGCGGCCGCGCTGTGAGCAGGCCGTGTGACCGGACGGCTGCGGGCGGACTGCCGTGACCGGGCCGTGTGACCACGGCTGCACGACCGGGCGGCTGCGGCCTGGTCGGCGTGGCTAGGCTGCTGTCATGTCTCTCCCCCATGCGATCCTCACCGCCCTGCTCGAGAAGCCGTCATCGGGGCTGGAGCTGACCCGCAGGTTCGATCGGTCGATCGGGTACTTCTGGCCGGCCACGCATCAGCAGATCTATCGCGAGCTGGGGAAGCTGGAGCAGGCCGGGTTCATCCGCGTGCTGCCGTCGCGACAGCCGTCCCGGGGGCAGAAGAAGGAGTTCGAGGTGCTGCCGGCGGGCCGCGCCGAGCTGACCGCGTGGGCATCCGGCGAGCAGGAGGCCAAGCCGGTCCGCAATGCGCTGGTGCTGCGACTGCGGGCGGCGGCGGTCGTCGGGCGGACGGGGCTGGACGAGGAGCTACGGCGCCACTTGGCCCTGCACCGGCGGCAGTTGGCGGAGTACGAGGAGATCGAGGACCGCGACTTCGGTGCTGCGGCCGAGCCCGAGGACCGGTTGCGGCAGCTCGTACTACGGGCCGGGATCGGGCTGGAGACCTTCTGGGTGCAGTGGCTGGAGGAGGCACTGACGGAGGTCGAGGGGATGACGGAAGGCGCGGGGGCGGTGGGAGGAACGGGGACGGCGGAAGGAACGGGGATGGCGGAAACCGAGGAGACGGCGGGAGGCGAGGAGACGGGGTAGGCGGGCGGCCCGGGGAGAGTGCCCCCGGGCCGCCCGCCGGCGCCGTGAGTAGGTCGGGCGGGCAGCCGTCAGCAGTTGTCGTAGAGCAGGGCGCGCACCAGGCGGCAGGTCGTGTCGGAGGGGGTGTGCACCCCGATCTGGGGCGCGATGTTGCGGATCTTGTGGTTGTTGGCCTGCTCGGGGCGGTAGACGCCGGTGTCGAGCAGGGCTATGGCCAGCCGCATGGCCTTCAGGCGGCGGTTGTGGGATTCGTACCGCTCGCGCGGCCATCCGGCGGGCAGCGGTTTCTTGGGCAGCGGGTGGGCCGGGAGAGGCTTCGTCATGAGTGTGGCAGCGGCCATCGGCGACCTCCTGGAGCGTCGGAAAACCCTCACTGACTGGTTCCCATTCTACCGGCCACCACTGACAAAAGCCCCTGGCCAGAAGGGCTTTGCCCCCCCTGCGACAGGCCTGAAGCGACCTGATCGATCCGGTCGACCTGATCGACCTGATCGACCGGATGTCCGACTGGGTAACCTGCGGTTCACATACGGGCAACGGACGAGAAACGGCCGGTTGCGAGAGTGCGCTCGTACGCCCCGCACGCGTACCCGCACCGACCCGTATAAGAGGACCCCGTGACCATCAAGGCCGAGTACATCTGGATCGACGGCACCGAGCCGACCGCCAAGCTCCGCTCCAAGACCAAGATCCTTGCGGACAGCGGCACACTGCCCCGGTGGGGCTTCGACGGGTCCAGCACCAACCAGGCCGAGGGGCACTCCTCGGACCTCGTCCTGGAGCCGGTCTTCAGCTGTCCGGACCCGATCCGCGGCGGCGACCACCTGCTGGTGCTGTGCGAGGTGCTCAACACCGACCTCACCCCGCACTCCTCCAACACCCGTGCGCTGCTGCGTCCGGTGGCGGAGCGGTTCGCCGGGCAGGAGCCGCTCTTCGGCATCGAGCAGGAGTACACGTTCCTCAAGGGCGACCGTCCGCTGGGCTTCCCCGAAGGCGGCGGCTACCCGGCCCCTCAGGGCGGCTACTACTGCGGTGTCGGCGCGGGCGAGATCTTCGGCCGGGAGATCGTCGAGCAGCACCTCGACCGGTGCCTGGCGGCCGGCCTCGGCCTGTCCGGTATCAACGCCGAGGTCATGCCCGGCCAGTGGGAGTTCCAGGTCGGCGCGCTGTCGCCGCTGGAGGTCGCCGACCACATGTGGGTGGCACGCTGGCTGCTGCACCGTACGGCGGAGGAGTTCGGCGTCACCGCATCGCTGGACGCCAAGCCGGCCAAGGGCGACTGGAACGGCGCGGGCGCGCACACCAACTTCTCCACCCGCGCGATGCGCGAGGGCTACGACGCGATCATCACCGCCTGTGAGGCGCTGGGCGCGGGCGACAAGCCGCTGGAGCACGTCCGCCAGTACGGCACCGGCATCGAGGAGCGGCTCACGGGTGCGCACGAGACCGCGCCCTGGGACGCGTTCAGCTACGGCGCCTCCGACCGCGGTGCCTCGGTGCGGATCCCCTGGCAGGTCGAGGTCGAGAAGAAGGGCTACATCGAGGACCGGCGGCCGAACGCCAACGTCGATCCGTACGTGGTCACCCGGCTGATCGTGGACACCTGCTGCTCGGAGCTGGCGCGGCGCGAGCAGGTCTGAGGCTGGCGCGGCGCGACCAGGACTGAGGCGGACGCGGCGCGACCAGGGCTGAGGCGGACGAAGTGCACCCTGGGCAGCGCCGATTGTCAGTGGTGGCTGGCAGGCTTGGGGACATGCTTGCGATCAACGGCAAGAGCCGTCTGCCCTGGGTCGCGCCGCTGTACGTCGGCGCCGTACAGCTCGGCGCGTACGCCGCCGCCCGGCTGCCGCAGCGGCGGCGTACGGAGCTGCTGCGCAGACACTCCACCAACGTCACGAACCTGCGCGTGGGCCGGTGGGAGACGCTGGTCACCAGCGCCGCGTTCGTCGAGGAACCGCTCCCGGTGCCGTACGGCGCGGGGCTGCTCACCGCCCTCGGCACGGCCGAGGCGCGCTGGGGTGCCGCCCGTGCCGCGGGGGTGTTCGCGGTCGGCCACATAGGCGCCAGCCTGCTGGTCTACGCGGGGCTGCGCGGCCGGTTGCGTGGGGATGCCTCCTCTGCCCTTGAGGCCATGGGGGACGAGCACATTCCCCGCGACGCCACTGCGCACGCCCTCGACGTCGGCGCGAGCTATGGCTTCAACGCGACGCTGGGCGCCCTCGCCTCAACGCTCCCGCACCGCGGCGCCCGGGCGACGGCGACGGCCGGGCTGCTGGCGCTGGGGATACGTCCCGTACTGCGGCGCGGCCGGACGTTCACCGACACCGGGCATCTGGTGGCGATAGCCCTCGGAGTGGCGACCGGGTGCGCGATGCGGGCGGCGGAGACGAAGCGGCAGCCGGCGTAGGCGTGGGAGTCGGCGTAGGCGTGGGAGTCGGCGAGGGGTGGGAGTCGAGGTGGGCGTGCGTCCCGCAGCCCGCGCGGGCCGGGGGCGGCTGGATCCCGCCAGAGTGCGGCTTACACGAGGGACAGATCATCAGCCGTCTGGTTCAATGGGGCCATGGCCAGCCTTACCGACAGCGCAACAGGTCGCAGCGACCTCGAGCCCTTCTGGCCGTCCCGGCAGGCACACGCCTTCGATCGTCTGTGTTGCCGCGCGCACTGAGCGCGGGCCCGCACACACCTCCCCGACGCCGCCGACCGGCGTCCCCAGCCCTGCCCGCGCGCATGACGTCCCCGACGCCCCTTCTGCGCGAAAGAGCTGACGCCCCATGACGAACGTCCGCACCCTGACCGCCGGTTCCACGACGGCCCCTCTCTCCACCCGTACCGCCCCGCACCGGCGCGGCCACCGTCTGCGCGCCGTGACACCCGACGAGATCCCACCCGTCGCCGAGCTGCTGAACTCCGGCGCCACCTGGCTCCCGGCGCCCCCGCACAGCCTGCCCGCGCGGCCCGGCCAGCCGCCGATGGTCGGCTACCTCGTCCTCGTACCGGCCGACCACGCCACCACGGCCGTGCCCCGACCGGCCACCGAGCCCGCCACCGAAACGACCGCGGAGGCGTCCGCGGAGCCGTCCGCCGCCGCTCCCGCTGCTCCTGCCGCTGCCGCGCCGACCGGCGACGCCGTCGTACGGATCGACCCCGAGCAGCGCACCGCGCACGTCCAGGACCGCCCGCTGGACCTGACGTACCTGGAATTCGAGCTACTGGCCCACCTGGTCGCGCATCCCCACCGGGTACACACCCGCGACCAGCTGGTGAGCACGGTGTGGGGCTACGGCCATATCGGCGACGGCCGCACCGTCGATGTCCATGTCGCCCGCCTGCGCCGCAAGCTGGGCGCGGAACACCGGTCCTCGATCGTGACGGTGCGCCGGGTCGGCTACAAGTACGTGCCCAGCGCCTGAGCACAGCAGGACCACCGAGGCCACCAGCACTACCGGGACTAGAGGGATTACCGGGAGCCGGCGCCCTCCCGCTCGCGCGGCGGCGGGAGGGCGCGCCGCCCGCCGCCCCCGGCCCCGCGCCCCGTGCCCAGAGCGGCGCGCTCCGCCGATGCGGCCAGGGAGCGCCGGTCGAGCCCCTCCCCCGTCAGCTCCGGATGCACGGTGATCCGCACGGTCAGCGCGCGGGCGGCGAGCACCCGGCGCAGCGAGGCGAGGAAAGTGTCCTCGCCGCAAAAAGCGGCCACCGTGCTGGACCGGCCCTGCTGGGTGTACGCGACGGTCACCGGCCGCACCGGCGCGCCCGCGTCGAGAGCGGCCTGGAACGTGGCCCGCCGGAAGGTGCCCCGATCCGCGGTGCACCAGGTGGTGGCCTGCGGAAACACCGCCACCGACCGCCCGGAGGCCAGCAGGTCCGCCAACTCCCGCACTGTAGAGGGCAGTCGCCGTGGGTGCGTACGGTCGATGAAGTCCGTACCGGCGCGGCGGGCCAGACCGCCGACGACCGGCCAGCCGCCCACCTCACGCTTGGCGAGCAGGGTGACCGGTTCGACGGCCAACAGGGCCGGGATGTCGAGCCAGGAGATGTGGTTGACGACGATCAGGGTGCCGGGCCCGCCGCCCCGAACGGTGAACGCGCCGCCCCCTGCCTCCGGGCCCTCCAGCCATATGCCCTGCCCTACGTCCTGCCTTATGCGCTCCGGGCCCTCCAGCCGTATGCCCAGCGCATCGAGCAGCGCCTGGGCGTGGCTGCGCAGCCGCGCCGGATCGGCCATCCGGCCGCCGTCCGCCAGTGCCCGGCCCACCCGGTGCGCGAACGCCGCGGAGCGCCGTGCGATGCCGGTCGCCGGCACCCGGGGCAGGGCGTGCGCGGCACAGTCCAAGGTGCAGTCGGATCGGGTGTCCCAGGGGCCGTTCACCGTTCCCCCGGTCACCGCTCCCCCAGGAAGTAGCGCCGGTAGCGGTCGCCGAGCCGTTCCATGTCCAGGACGACGAAGAAGTCGGCGACGTCGAACGCGGGGTCGTGGGCAGGCGCGCCGCAGATGACGGCGCCGATCCGCAGATAGCCGCGGAGCAGCGGAGGCAGCTGGGCTGCGCTGGGCCGCTCGGGGACCGGGACCGTGGAGTGCCAGGGATGATGCGGGGTGACCCGCAGCTCGGGCGGGGCGGCGTAGCGGGTACGGCCCAGCTCCTGGGCGTGGGCGGCCGCTGTGCCCCCGTCGGCGAGCGGGACGGAGGCACAGCCGGCCAGATAGCGGTGGCCGGAGAGCAGGGTGTAGCGGGCTAGCGCGGCCCACATCCGGGTCATCACCGCGCCATCACGGTGATCGGGGTGGACGCAGGACCGGCCGGCCTCGATGAGCGACGGGCGCAGCGCCTGGAGCGCACCGAGGTCGAACTCCCCGTCGGAGTACAGCCGGGGGCTGCGGCCGGGTGGCAGCAGGCGGTAGGTGCCGACCACCTCGCCGGTCGCGGTGTGGGTGACGACGAGGTGGTCGGCGAGCTCGTCGACGGCGTCGATGTCATGACCGGCCAGCGGGGTGTCCAGGGCCGCGCCCAGCTCGCCGGCGAAGACCTGATGACGCAGCCGCTGAGCAGCACGGATCTGCGCCACGGTATCGGCGATCCGCGCGGTGTAATCCGGGACCTTGGGGGCGGCCGGAACGGCGGGGACGGAATCGGGGAGGGAATCGGGGCGAGGAGGAGCAGGGAGAGGAGGAGCGGGGAGAGGACCGGGGAGGGAAGCGGATGCGGTCGTTGCCATGCTCATGGGAGCCCTCCATGGGGAGTGGGGAGGCTGCGGTGGACCGACGGGCCCCGACCATGACCTGGTCCTTCGCCACGCGGCACATGACCTGCGCCCGTCTCTGCGCGGCACATGACCTGCGCCCCTCTCTGGCGGCAGACACGGCCTGGCCCTTCGCTACGCGGCAGACTGTTCCCGCGCGGTACGGCCGGGCGCGTGAAGCCCAGGGGGCAAACGGATGAGCCTCCGCCGAACTCTGCGCTTCACGGCCCGGGGAGGCTGCCGGCGGCCGCTGTAGCGTGACGCGGGTGAGCTCACCGTCACGACGTACAGTGCTGGGCACCGCGGGGGCGATCGGCGCACGGGCGGCGCTCGGCGGGGCCGCCGCGACCGGGATCCCGCCGCGCGGCACCGCGTACGACACGGAGCCGGCCCGGGCGGCGCTGGCCCGGCTGCTGCCCGGGCACGCCGATCAGTTCCGGCTCGTCCCACTCGTTCCGCTCCGAGGCGTCACCGACCGGTTCCGGGTCGAAGGCACGACGGGCCGGATCACCGTCGCCGGGACCTCCCCGGCCACGCTGCTGACCGGCGTCAACTGGTACCTCAAGTACACCTGCCGGGCCCACCTGTCCTGGGCCGGAGACCAGCTCGGCCTGCCGGACCGGCTGCCCGCTCCGGCCGCCCCGCTCGAGCGCGCCACCTCCCTGCCGCACCGCTTCGCCCTCAACGACACCCACGACGGCTACACCGCCCCGTACGCGAACTGGCCGCGCTGGGAGCGGTTGATCGACATCCTGGCACTGCACGGGGTGAACGAGGTACTGGTCACCCCGGGGACCGAGGCCGTCTACCACCGGCTGCTGACCGGCTTCGGCTACTCCGACGCCGAGGCCCGCGCCTGGATCCCGGCGCCCTCGCACCAGCCGTGGTGGCTGCTGGAGAACATGAGCCGTTACGGCGGGCCGGTGAGCCCCCAACTGATCGACAGACGTGCCGCGTTGGGGCGCCGGATCTGTGACCGGCTGCGGGCGCTGGGCATGCGTCCGGTACTGCCCGGCTACTTCGGCACCGTCCCGGACGGGTTCGCCGTCCGCAACCCCGGCGCCAGGACGGTCCCGCAGGGCCGGTGGGCGGGCCTGCCGCGCCCCGACTGGCTGGATCCGCGCACCGCGGTCTTCGCCGGGGTGGCCGCCGCCTTCTACCGTCACCAGGAGCAACTCCTGGGCCCCACCGACCATTTCAAGATGGATCTGCTGCACGAGGGCGGCGAGCCCGGTGACGTCCCGGTGCCGGACGCCGCCCGCGCCGTGGAGAAGGCGCTGCGCACCGCCCGCCCCGGCGCCACCTGGGTGATCCTGGGCTGGCAGCGGAACCCGCGCCGCGATCTGCTGGACGCCGTCGACCACGACCGGATGCTGATCCTGGACGGCCTCAGCGACCTGGACACGGTCACCGACCGGGAAGCGGACTGGGGCGGCGTGCCGTACGCCTTCGGCTCCATCCCCAACTTCGGGGGCCGCACCACCCTCGGCGCCAAGACCCACATCTGGGCCGAGCGCTTCACGGCCTGGCGCGACAAGCCGGGCAGCCGGCTGGTCGGGACGGCGTACCTGCCGGAGGCCGCGGAACGGGATCCGGCGGCCTTCGAGCTGTTCAGCGAACTGGCCTGGCGGGACCTCCCGGTGGACCGCGTGACGTGGTTCGACGGCTATGCCGATCTGCGGTACGGCGGACGTGACGAGCGGGCCCGCGCCGCGTTCGCCGCGCTGCGGGTGAGCGCGTACCAGATCAGCAGCGAGGACGGCCGGCCGCACGACTCGCTGTTCGCCGCGCGGCCCAGCCTGACCGCGCGGGCCGGCACCACGTACGCCACCCAGACCCCCGCCTTCGACCCGGCCGTCTTCGACTCCGCGTTCGCCGCGCTGCTCGCGGTACGCCCCGCGCTGCGCCGCAGTGACGCCTACCGGCACGATCTCACCGACGCCGCCCGGCAGGCGCTCGCCAACCGGTCCTGGCAGCTGCTCCCCCAGCTGTACGACGCCCACCGGCGCCGGGACGTGGCCGCGTTCCGGGCGCTGTCCGGGCTGTGGCTGCGGCTGATGCGGCTCAGCGAGGAGGTCACCGGCGCCCACCGGCGGTTCCTGCTCGGGCCGTGGCTGGCGGACGCCCGGGCCATGGCGTCCGGCGCCGAGGAGGCGGCCCGGCTGGAGCACGGCGCCCGCGCGCTGATCACGACCTGGGCCGACCGGTCCACCGCCGACGGCGGCCGACTCGCCAACTACGCCAACCGCGACTGGCACGGCCTGGTCGGCGAGGTGCACCTCCCGCAGTGGCAGGCGTACCTGGACGAACTGGCGGACGCGCTGACGGCGGACCGGCCGCCGAAGACCTTCGACTGGTACGCCTGGGAAGAGCCCTGGACCCATGCCCGCAAGGACCATCCGCTGCGCCCCACCGCCGACGCGTACCGCACCGCGCGCCGGGTCCACGACGCCCTCGCCAGGGCGCCGTACCAGGGCCACCTCACCGTCACCGCCGTCCCGTCCACGCTGCCGCCGGGCGGCCGGGCCACCGTCACCGCGACACTGCACAACGTCAACGGGCTGCGCGCGACGGGCCGCGTCGACTTCACCCTGACACTCCACGCCCAGGGCGCCACAGCCACCGCTTTGCACCCGGGCACGGGCCGGGGCACGGGCACGGAACCAGGACCGGGACCGGGCCCCGTGTCCCTGCCGTCCATCCCGCCCGGCGGCACCGGCACGGCCCGATGGCGGGTCACCGCCCCGGCCGCCCCCCTGGACGAGCCCTCGCGGCCCCTCCCCCACGCCCACGCCCACGCCCACGACTACGACGTCACCGTCACCGTCACCTACGGGCCGCAGGGTGAGCCCCCGGTGCGAGCAAGTCGGCACGGCACGCTGTTCGCTGGTTAGCCGACCTGCTCACCACGTACGCTGACCGTTCCGGTCCAGGGCCGGAGAACGGATCACGAGCGAGGGGAACCACGTTATGGGTACCGCAGCCGAGAAAGAGTGGCTCTACGGCCTGGACATCTCCGACGCCACCTGGCAGCGCGCCCCGGGCGACCCTGATGCGGAGGCGGTGGAGATCGCCTTCCTGGAGCGCGGGGCGGTGGCGATGCGCAACTCCACGGATCCGGACGTGGTACTGCGCTACACCGAGGCGGAGTGGCGGGCGTTCGTCCTCGGCGCCCGGGACGGCGAGTTCGACCTCGACCGGCACCACGGGCCCGCCCCCGAGTAACACATCCCCCGTCGGGTAACGGATCACCCGTCGGGGGCTTCCGGGCGCGTCGGTGACCCACGCAGGATTCACTCGTTTCACCGAACGTGAGACAGCAGCAGGCGACACCGAAGCGTCCGGACCGCACCTCCCCCGGCAGCGCCGAGAACGTCGGAGACGTCAGGGACAGCAATGGCGTCAGCGACTTCGCTGACATCAGTGACGTCATCGACGTAGAGCAGGCCGAGGCGGCGCTGGTCGAGCACTACCCCCGGCTGGTCCGGCTGGCCTACCTCGTGCTGCCGCCGGGCCAGAGCCGCAGCCGCCGCGTACTGGCCGCCCATGGCGTGGTGCAGCGCACTCTGCCGCGCCAGCGCAGCTCCACCCGCGGCCTCGGCCTGCCCGGCCAGCGCGCCGGCGCGGAGGCGGCCATCGACCCCGGCTACGCCTTCGTACGGCTGCGGGTCCTGCGGAACGCCCTGACCGCCTGCCGTCGGCGCGCCCTGTTGCCACCGGTGTTTCCGCAGGTGTGGGGGCTGCGGCTGTTCCCCCGTTCCGGCGGGGCCGATGAACTCGCCCTGGATCAGGCGCTGTCGGCGCTGTCCGGACCGGCCCGGGCGGCGTTCGTCCTGCGTGACCTGGAGCGGCTGAGCGCTCCCGAGACGCGCCGGGTGCTGGAGGCCGCCGGAGTGGCGCAGCCACGGGAGGCGCTGGAGGAGGCGGAGCAGGCGCAGACGCCGGCCGGCAGCCGGGACCGGCTGCTGCTGGAGTCGCCGGAGTTCGACCCGTGCGCGCTGCAGGCCAGGCCGACGGATCTGATCCGCCGGCGGCAGCACGGGCGGGCGGTGCTGGCAGCGGGCGCGGCGGTGCTGGTGTGCGGGGCGCTGCTGGGGCTGCCGGGCGAGGGCTGGGGCCCGGATGGTGCGGCCGCCCCGTCGTACGCGCGCAACGCGGCGGCCGAGGCGGCCCTGGATCCCGGCAAGTTGACCCTGGCCCCGGCGACGGCCTGGACGTCGGCGGAGCGGCAGGACTTCTCCGTCTGGCCGGCCCGCGGCGACCGCGTCCACGACAAGGCGCTGCTGCGCCGCGCACTGGCCGTCTGGGCCAGGCCCGGCGCCGGAGTGCCGGTGTCGGCGACCCCGGGCACCACGACCGGCCCGGCCGCCGGGCCGCCGCAGCTGCTCTTCGCGGGGGCGGTGGACCATGCCGTGGTGGTGCTCCTCCACGACGGTCTGCGGGTGGTGCGCTACGCCGAGGCCGCGGACGGGGAGGGCCGGTCCGCGGGCACCGGCGCGGCGCTGGACTTCGCCCGGACGGACGGTGCGACGGCCGACTCGGCGGGCGCCCTGGTGGTGAGCCGCACGGAGGCCAACGTCCGCTATCTGACGGCCCCGTGGGTGCCGTCGGTGCGGCTGGTCGATCTGCTGACGCCGGACGCGCCGGGGCAGCCGGTGCACCGGGACGCGAACGGACTGACGGCTCCGGTGCCCACACCGCGGCCCGCCTCCGCCGAGCAGTGCACGACCTGGCCCGCGCTGCGGACGGGCGGCCGGCTGCTGACCGACCTCGGGGAGCTGGCCCCGGCCCGGCTGACGTACGGCACACCGCGCGGGCCGGGTGAGGTGAACGGCCCCCAGGGCGGTGCGGCGTGGGCGCGGACGGGCTGCCAGCTGACGGCGATGCGCGGGCGGGGCGTCCGCACGGTGAACGCCTGGGAGTTCGCCCGGCAGCCGCTCCCCGGCGGGGTGGGCAGCGCGGCCTGGCTGTGCACCCGGGCCGAGACCTGGCGGGGGACGGGCAGCCGGACGATGGCCCAGATCCTGACCCCGGCGCCGGCCGGCCGGCCGTACGCAGCCGGGGTGGTGGCGGCGCGCGCCGAGGGCGGCACGGCCTGCGGGCCGCGGTCGCCCGAGGCGCTGGCCGGGGTGATCTGGCAAGGCGACAGCGGACAGCGGTGGCTGCTGGCCGCCGGCAGCGATCAGGTCACGTCGATCGCCGCCACCGGCGGGGTCAACGGCCTCGCCCCCGGCCGATTCCTGACACTCCGCGCGCAACCGGGTACCCGAGCGGACCTGACCGGCCGCCTGACGAACGGCGGGCGGATCGAGGCGCTGCACTAGTGCCTGTCCGACGGGTCGCGTGACGGGCCTGACGGCGGATCGTTCCTTCCCAAGGTCCACCTGACGAGTGACCGGGCGCCACGAAGATCCGCCGGAAAGGCCCTAGCATTTCTGCGGTCGGCGGACCTCGCCCGTGCCCAGTGTGATCACGGCCCGGGGCTGCATGGGTCCCTCACCGCGTCGGGAGAGCAAGACCACCTCCTCGACCACCGCCGACAGCGCGCCGAGCCGGACGGCACACTCGGTGGCCAGGCGCTTGGGGTCCTGGGTGCGACCGAGGGACAGATGCGGGGTGAAGCGGCCGACGCGCCCGTGGCACAGCGGGAACCGCAGCCCCAGCTCCTGGTGGAGACGGGACCACGGTGCCGGGTCGGCCGCAGCCGGATCGAGCCACAACGTCGCGTAGTGCCGGTGCCGGAAGTACCGCACTCCGGCCAGGCGCGCCGTGAACGCCGTGCTCTGTGCCGCCCCGGCGGAGAGCAGCGGCACAGCCTGCGCGAACGCCTCCTCCGGTACGAAGCCGAACAGCAGATTCACGTGCGGCGGCCACCGCCGTACCTGCGGATCGTGCTCCCAGCGGATGTCCTGAATCACCGGCCAGAGCGTCCGCGGCGGCAGCCACGCGACCGCCGTCCGGGCCGTCGGCGCCACCTCGAGCGCATCTACCGGCTCGGCCCCGCCGAAATCCGGATTCCCGTTCACCTCACCATGGTCCCAAATCGGGCTGGGAAAACCGTCCAGAGCTCTCTTCGAATTCGAAGGGGCGCGCGCCGAGGCATGGCCTGTCATCGCAACAGGTCGACGGCTCGCGAGCGCCGCCACGCAGCGGGGGACCTCACTTTTGGCGTGGTGCGATGTTCAGGAGCCGGTTGGGCGAGCCATGCGTGTCGGTGACTGCTCCGGTCGTGGCCGCAGCGGTCAGGGCTGATGCCACCCGGCTCGGGGGCGCGCTCGGGTGGCCGGCCAGGTACAGGGCTACCGCGCCTGCCACGTGCGGGGCAGCCATCGACGTACCGGAGTCGGCGAGGAACGCCCGGTCGCTACTGCCCCACGCCGAAGTGATCGACGAGCCCGGGGCGAAGATGTCGACCGTGGAGCCGTAATTGGAGAGTTCGTAGCGGGCGTCGCCCTTCGTTGTGGCGCCGACTGTGATGGCTTCCCGCACCCGCGCCGGAGAGTAGCCGGCGGCATCCTTGTTGTCGTTGCCCGCGGCCACAACGTAGGTGATGCCGGATGCTATGGATCTCTGCACGGCCTGGTCGACCACAGGGTCTGCCCCGCCGGTGATCGAGATGTTGGCGACTGCCGGTTTGGCCGCGTGCTGAGTTACCCAGTCGATGCCTGCGACGATCTGCTCAGTAGTGCCTTTGGCGAGGCCGTCGAGTACCCGCACTGCGACGATCTTGGCGTTCTTGGCAACGCCGTATTTCTTGCCTGCGACGGTGGCGGCGACGTGCGTGCCGTGGCCGTTGTCGTCCTGGGCGATGTTGTCGTGGTCGACGGCGTCGTAACCGTATGAGGCACGGCCACCGAAGTCCTGGTGGGTGATGCGGACGCCGCTGTCGATGACGTACGCCGTGACCGTCTTCCCGGCGTTCTTCGGGTAGGTGTAGCTGCGGTCGAGGGGAAGGGATTTCTGGTCGATCCGGTCCAGGCCCCAAGACGGCGGAGTGGGTTGGCTGCCTCGGCCGCCTTCGGCGTGGAGGGTGCGGTTCTGTGTCACCGCCTTGACTGCGGAGTCCGCAGCCAGCCGCTTCACTTGAGTCTCCGAAGCTCGTATGGAGTACCCGTTGATGGCTGTGCGATAGGTCCGCTTGATGGTTGCGCCGTACTTTTCGGCTATCGCTCTGCCCTCGGCCGAATCGGCGTGGGTGGCAGCGTCCTTGAGTGTCACGATGTAGCTGCCGGGGACGGTGCTGCTCGTGTCGCGCTCGTATGTCGTGCGGTTCTGTCCGATCGCAGTCGCGGAGGCAGCAACGGCTTCGGCGCCAGTCGAGGTGCCCAGCATGAGAAGGCTGAGTGCCAGGCCCGCAACAGCTCTTGGTGCAAACGGCATGGGGATTGGTCTCCTTGATGAGTGGTGTGGCGTCGCGGGCAGGGCCGTGGCAGGAGGGGCCTGTGCTCGGACCGGGGGGTCAGGCGCCGCGCCGCCCGCCCTGCACGACCGTCGCAGGCTGAATACTCAGGACCGGGTCGTGGAACGGGCCTGATCAGGGCGTCTTGGCATCTCGGGAGCTGTAGGCCCACCATCCCGCTGCCGTAATGGCCGCCGCGTACGCGAGGAACACCGCCGTGGCGACAGGTGGGGACAGCTCGGAGCCGACGAGTGCCTGAGCAAAGGGCCGTTCGTCAGCTGAGTAGGCCGAGACATCGGTCAGCATCGCCCGGCCGGCCGCGAACGGCAGCCAGTCGCCCACGCCGTCCAACCCCAGGTACTCGAGCAGCGCGCCCGCGATGCGCTCACCGATCAGCGGCCACAGGACCAGGAGCAGGACCGCCACCATCCGGCTGCGGACCAGTGCGACCAGAGCCAGACACAGCAGTGCCCAGCACCCCATCCAGCCGACGAACCGTACGCCTGGAGCCACCACTCCGCCCCAGGCCGGCTGGTGCGCACCGGCCAATGCCAGCGCCGCCGCACAGGACAGCGCCCCTACCAGCGCACTCACGGCGGCCACGGCGGCTCCGACGGTGAAACCGACCGCGCACTTGGCCAGGTACGCGGTGCGGCGGCCGTTCACGGCCAGCCACGTCGTCCGGGCGCCACCCGAGATCAGATCGGTCGAGACGGGTCCGGTGCCCAGGATGAGCGTGAAGAAGCACAGGGCCGGGACCTGCGTGGACAACGGAGTCCAGGCGATCGCGTCCGCCACCGTCATGGAACTGACCGTGTGCTGCTTGTCCAGGTCGAGAAGGACCGTGAGGCCCGTCAGCACGCTGAGGGACGCCACCGCGGCGAGCAGGATCCATGTCGATGTCAGTGCGGCCAGATGCCGCCACTCGTACCGGCACGCTCGGATGAACGCATCAGCAGGCCCCACACACGCGGGGGGCTTCATCCCGGTTCCTCTCACGAGATCTTGAACTCCTCTTCCGCGATGCCCAAGTAGAAGTCCTCCAGCGAGGGCTGCTCCTCGCGCAGTTCGTACAGGGGCACCCCCGCCTCCAGTGCGAGGGTTCCGATCCGCACCCGGTCCAGGCCTGTGACGATCGCGCACTGGCCGCCTGTGGCGGTGAGCTGCCCGCCGCTCGCTGCCACCGGTGAGGCCAGTGCCGACAGGTCCGGGGCCTCCACCCGCACCGCGCGCAGACCGGCCGCACGCTCCCGTACCTGCGCCATCGGCGCATCCACCGCAACACGGCCTCGGGTCAGCACCACCACACGGTCGGCCATCTGCTCCATCTCGCTCAGCAGGTGGCTGGAGACCAGCACCGCCCGCCCCAGCGCCGCCTGAACGCGCAGGAACTCCCGCAGCCAGCGGAGCGAATGGGGGTCGAGCCCGTTTGCGGGCTCGTCGAGAATCAGGACAGGTGGATCCCCGAGGAGCGCCTGCGCGATGCCGGAGCGCTGTGCCATGCCCAGCGACAGTTCCGAAAGCCTCAACCGGCCTGCAGCGGCAAGGCCGACGGTCTCCAGCATCTCGTCCACACGGCTGTCCGGTACGGAGGCTCCGGCGGCGACCATACGCAGATGAGCGCGCAGGCGGTGTCGGGGATGTCCCGCCACACCGCCGAGGACGGCACCCACGACGGTCCCGGGCGCGCCCCACTCATCCATCGGGCGGCCGAAGAAATGGGTGCGTCCTTCTCCCTTCAACAGCCCGAGCATGAGTTGGATCGCTGTTGTCTTCCCGGCCCCGTTGGCTCCTACGAAGCCGGTAACCTCACCTGCGCGTAGGTCAAGTGAGACGCTGTCCAGAACCCGCTTGGCGCCGAAGGACCGGCCAAGGCCACGGGCTTCGACGAGTACGTCGCCCTTCTTCAATGTGTGATTCCTTCACAGACCGGTCAGCCGGGTCGGCGAGGCCATCATTCGCGGCCCCGCACATCATGGCTGCGGCGGTTCAGGTAGGGTTGTCATGCGTTATCGCAAGGGGGAGGGGGCCTCGAAGGGCGACCTGAACAGGCGTGGAAACCGAAAGGTCCCCAAATGGGCCTCTTCCCCCGATTACACGTCTGACGACTAAACGTCTGACTGGCATCAGACCGGCTTCTGACCGGCATCTGACCGGCAAACGAAACACGCACACCTGCGTGTCGTTACCTATGAGCTATTGCGTCACCAAGGCAATGACCTGCCAGGCAAGCAGTGCGTGCACAAGGATGCAAGAGATCCATGCCGAAAGCCCACGCATCCCATGCCGGACCACCGCCGTCCATCCGACGACCACCAATACGGCGGACAGTCCGCAGAACCCCCAGGAAAGGGCCTTCCATAGCGTGGAAGGCTCAGCGAGCAGTCTTATTGCCACCACTGGCGCCAGCAGCAGAAGAGGCCCAATCCACGTGCCTTCGGTCGCGGCGCGAGAAGGTTTCATATCCGTCATACGAAATGCTCCGTGTCTGTGGTACGGGTGCCGGTTGGGGATGTCCGGACATCCCCAACCAACATCACTCAGCAGCTACTGGAAGGGCACGCAGCGCGCGACCAAGCCGTCATCAGTGCAGAGCGTTGTAGATCTCCAGGAGCGTCAGGCCGGGAGAGACGGCCTGGAGCGGAAGCTTCACCCACCAGGACAGACCGTCGTACCACTTCTTGAAGTCGCTGAACTTGCCGCCAACGGCCTTGGCGAAGCCGCCGACCTTGCTGAAGGCGGCCTTGATGGCGCTCCACTTGCCGGCAGCCGAGAACTCGCCACTGGCGACCTTGCTCATCTCGGCCTGCTCGGCATCCGAGAGGCTGGCCGCCAGCGGGCTCGCCAGCAGGGTGCGCGCAGCCTGCTTCGCCTCGGCCTGCTGGGTGACCGAGACGGCCGCAGGGGCCTGGGAAGCCTGGGCCAGCCCCGCCGTCCCACCGAGGGCGATGGTTGCGATAGCCGAAACGGCAGCCATACGGAGAGTGTTGCGATTCATGGGTTCTATCCCTTGCGTCGTCGCAAGGGGGAGGAAGCCCGCATAGGGCAACCTGAACAGGCGTGGAAACCGAAAGGTCCCCCTGGACTTCTTTCCCCCGATTATTAAAGTTGCCGAACTCCTCGTGGTCAATGAGGAATACGACGCCGTTCGGCGCACCTCGCACTTCGAGTCCTTCGAACCCTTCGGGCGCCGAACACCGGGAACATTACCCTTCAATCGATCACGTGGCCACTACAGCGAACTGAAGCTGTTCCTTTGGAAGATGCCGACAGTGGCTGACGCGCGAGAAAGATCAGCTCTCACCATTCAGCCGGGTGACCAATCATCAAGTGGGCGGAGTTGAGCGCCAGTTGTTCCCCCCCCTCCCAGAGAATGACCGCGCATTACTTTCCAGGCTTTCCGGCACCCCCTCCTCGTCGAGCCGGACGACGTGTCCGACAAGGCCCCATGCCGGGTGGTTTGAGAACTTTGCCACGCCTATCAAAAGGTGGGCAGCGAGGCTCCCTTGCGGGACCGCAACCGGCTGAGGACGGACGGTATTCCTCGTCGGATCGCCGTCGGAGGGCTATCGGTATCCCTTACCCGTCAGTACATTGACGCCATGTCTAACAAGGCCTCGCTGCGGCCCCAGGCGGTCGCGTCCGAGCACACCCCGCTGAAAGCCCGCAACGTCGTCTTCGACTGGACGGACACCCCCCTGCACTGGATACCTGGCGACCCCGCCAGTACCCACACCATCAATGTGCTGCACCTGCTGCTACCGGCCGGCGAACGCTGGTTCGTGCATGTGTACAAGCAGGTCCTGCCCCACATTCGCGACCGTCGGCTGCGCGCGGACGTGATCGGGTTCATCGGGCAGGAGGCGATGCACTCCCAGGCGCACGACGACGTGCTGCCGCACCTCAAGGCACAGGGCCTGGACCCGACTCCGTACACCGCTCAGGTGGACTGGCTCTTCGAGAAGCTCCTCGGTGACCGCACCCTGCCGCCGGGCCGGGCCCGCCGCTGGTGGCTGCTGGAGCGAGTCGCGATCATCGCCGCCATCGAGCACTACACCGCGTTCCTCGGCGACTGGGTGCTCAACGCCGAGGCGCTGGACGCCCGGGGCGCCGACCCGACGATGCTCGATCTGCTGCGCTGGCACGGCGCCGAGGAGGTCGAGCACCGATCCGTCGCCTTCGACCTGTTCATGCACCTCGACGGCGGCTACCGGCGGCGGGTGCGCACCTGGGCCACGGCGTTCACCGCGCTGGTGTTCCTCTGGCAGCGCGGCGTCCGGTTCTTCATGGCGAACGACCCGGTACTGGTCGACGGCAAGGCCGGCTTCCGTGAGTTCTTCCGCGCCGGGCGGCACGGCGTGCTGCCGACCACCGGGGCGATGGCCCGTTCCATCCCGCAGTACCTCAGCCGCGGATACCACCCCTCACAGCACGGCAGCACCGCGCAGGCGGTCGCCTACCTCGCCATCTCCCCCGCCGCGACCGCCGCCGAGGCCCGCACGCCCGCAACCGCAGCCGAGGCCCGCATGCCCGGTGGAGGTGCCTGAGGTGCCGGATATGACAGAGATGACGCAGATACCCCGTATGCGGACGGTTGTGGTGGTCGCCGCGGTGGCGCTGGCCACCCGGCGGGCGCTGCGCCGACGGATCAAGGCCTCGCCGCTCTGGCCGATACCCGCTCTGGACGAGCCCGTCTCGGGCCGGGGCCACCGGGGTCACCAGGGCCGCCGAGGCCCACAACGCCCCGCGTCCGCCCGGCGGTTGCTGATCGCGGAACGGACGGAGGAGGCCGACGGCGTGGTACGGCTGCGCCTGGAGGGCGCGCAGCTCCCGGCGTGGGAGCCCGGTGCCCATATCGACCTGGTGCTGCCCTCGGGGGCGGTACGCCAGTACTCGCTCTGCGGCGACCCCGCGGAGCCCGGCTCGTACACCATCGCGACCCGGCTGATCGAGGACGGCCGGGGCGGCTCCCGCGAGGTGCACGAGCAACTGCACGCGGGGACGGAGGTGGAGATCCGCGGACCGCGCAACCGCTTCCCGCTCCGCGACAGCCCCGCCTACCTCTTCATCGCGGCCGGTATCGGCATCACCCCGATCCTGCCGATGGTGCGGCAGGCCGAGCGGGCCGGGGTGCCGTGGCAGCTGCTGTACGCCGGCCGGTCGCGGGCCTCCATGCCGTTCCTCAAGGAGATCGAGCGGCTGGCGGGGGCCGGTTCGGGGCGGGTCACGGTAGTCGCCGAGGACGAGGACGGCCGCCCCGATCTCGCCGCGGCACTCGCCGGCGCGCCCCCGCACGCGGCCGTCTACTGCTGCGGCCCCGGCCCGCTGATGGACGCGGTCGCCGCGCTGCTGCCGGACGGGCCCGAGGGCCTGACCCTGCACACCGAACGGTTCACGCCCGCCGCCCCCGCGGCGTCCTCCGGCGACAACGCGCCGTTCGAGGTGGAGCTGCGGCGCACCGGCCGGACGGTCAAGGTGGCCGCGGACACCAGCGTGCTGCGCGCCGTCCGCGCACAAGCGCTGCCGGATCTGCCGTACTCCTGCGAGCAGGGGTTCTGCGGTACCTGCCAACAGCGGGTGCTGGCCGGTGAGGTGGACCACCGCGACCAGCTGCTGACCGACGCCGAGCGCGCCGACTCGCTGCTGATCTGCGTCTCACGGGCGCGGGGCGACGGCGGGCTGGTGCTCGATCTCTGATCCCGTTGCGTCACCATTGCGCCATGGATGAGATCACGTTCCGGCCGGCCGATGACGGCGCCGATCCCGGGGTCCTGGTGGAGCTTTACGACGCCGCGGCGCGCTGGATGCAGCGGAACGGCATAGACCAGTGGAAGCCCGGCGGGAAGGATGCGGCGCACTTCCGGCTGCGGATGAAGGAAGGCGAGGTCTGGCTGGCGGAGGCGGCCGGGCGCATCGTGGGCGCCTTCGAACTGTGGTGGGAGGACGAGCCGGCGTGGGGGCCGCAGCCGCCGAAGGCGGGTTATGTGCACCGGCTGATGGTGGACCGCGGGCAGGCGCCGGCCGGTACCGGGCGGGCGCTGCTGGCCCATGCCGAACACCGGATCGCCGCGGCGGGGCGGGGGTGGTCCAGGCTGGACTGCCTGGCGTCCAATCCGCGGCTGCGGACGTACTACGAGGCTGCCGGGTACACCGTCGTCGGGGAGCAGCCCGGCAAGAGGGACGGCGGCGGGAGTCCGTACGCCGTCACCCTCCTGGAGAAGCTGCTCGAACCCGCCTAACGACGGAAGACGGCCACCGTGCGGGCCGGGACGGTGAATGTGCCCGACGGCCGGTCGTAGGAGGCCGTGGCGGTTGTGGGGTCCGCGCCGTGTGCCTGGACGGGGTGCAGGGCGTAGGGCGCGCCTGCCAGGGCGGGGACGGTCTGCCGCTGTGGGTGCGGGGTGGCGTTGAAGACGATCACCAGGCCGTCGAGGCGCATGGTGATCACGCCGGGGGTCTCGTGCTCGCCGGAGAGGGGGAAGGCGAGGGCAGACTGAACCGCTGCGGTGGTGGAGAGGCCGAAGGCCGGTTCCGTGGCGTGGATGCGGAGCAGGTCGCGGTAGGCGGCGGAGGCGCTGTTGATCGCGGAGCAGCCGGGGCCGAGTGCGGAGCCGGCGAGCAGGGGCCTGGCGTAGGGCCACTTGTCCTTGTTGTCGGCGGCCGGGGGCAGTCCGCGGCCGAACCCGTTACCGTCGGCGCAGTTCCAGTGCAGGGCGTTGAACCAGTCGCCGCTGTCGAACGAGTTGCGGTCCAGGGACTTGGAGCGGAGGAGGTCGGTACCGGCCTGGGAGAGCGCAGGTCCTTGCGAAAGGGCCGCGGTGGCGAGCGCAAGGACTTGCATCCGGGCGCGGTCGGCGGCGCTGGTTTCTTGCGGAAGTTTGTAAGCGAGCGCGTCGTAGAGGGTTTCGTTGTCGTGGGCGTCGGCGTAGGCGAGAGCGTCACCGGGGGCGGCTGCATAGCCGGCGGGTGCCCCGTTGTAGTCGATGTCCGAGCCCTTGACGCGGCGGCCGGTGGTGTCGGTGAAGGTGTAGTCGGCGAGATTGCCGGTCAGTCCCACCTTGATGAGGTCCTGGTAGTGGAGGATCCGGGCCCGCTGCGTGGCGGAATCCCCGTTCCCGGGTGAGGAGTTGGGGTCGGTGAAGAGGCCGGTGGCGAAGCCCTGGATGCGGGGGTCGGCGTCGAACGGGCCGCCGCCGCGTACCGCGTCCCGGGCCCGGTCGCTGAAGGTGGCGATGCCGGTGCCGGCCAGGTTCTTCTGGGTGGCCTGGACGAAGCGGGCGTCGTTCGCCACCTCGCCGAAGTTCCAGCCCTCGCCGTAGAGGACGATCGCCTTGCCGTCGACCCCGTCGCGCTCCGGGGTGAGGGCGTCGAGGGCCTTGCGGACGGCGAGGATGTTGGCCTTGGGGTGGTGGCCCATGAGGTCGAAGCGGAAGCCGTCGACCTTGTACTGCCTGGCCCAGGTGACGACGGAGTCGACGACGAGCTTGCCCATCATGGTGTGCTCGGGCGCGGTGTTGGAGCAGCAGGTGGAGGTGGCCACGCTGCCGTCGTCGAGGAGCCGCTGGTAGTAACCGGGGACGATGCGGTCGAGGACGGAGCGCGGGTCCTGGCCGCCGGCGGCGGTGTGGTTGTAGACGACGTCCATGACGGTGCGCAGGCCGGCACCGTTCAGGCCCTGCACCATACGGCGGAATTCAACGGTGCGGGCGGTTCCCGAGGGGTCGGACGGGTCGGAGGCGTACGAGCCTTCGGGGACCGTGTAGTGCAGGGGGTCGTAGCCCCAGTTGTACGCGTCGCGGGCGGCCGTCCTGGTCACGCACTCCTGCTGGCTGTCGGAGTCGGGGGCGTAGGCGGTGAGGTCGCAGCCGGGGCGCTGCTGGTCTCCGGGTTTCTCCGGGACGGTGGCGAAGTCGAAAGCCGGCAGCAAGTGGACGTAAGACGTTCCAGCCGCTGCAAGGGATTTCAGGTGCCGCATACCGTCCGACCCGCGGTCGGTGAAGGCGAGGTACTGGCCGGGGTGGCGGGAGGTGCGGTCCTCGACGGAGAAGTCGCGGATGTGCAGCTCCTGGATACGGGCCCGGCGCAGCGGCACCGCCGCGGGTTTGTGCAGGTCCGCCCAGCCTTCGGGGGCGAGCCCGGGGTCGTCGAGGTCGACGATGAGGCTGCGGGCGGAGTCGGCGGTCAGCGCGGTGGAGTAGGGGTCGGTGACCTTGTTGGTGACGGTCTTCCCAGCGGCGGGCGCCCAGACGGTGACGAGGTAGCGGTAGGGCTTCCCGGCCCAGTCGCGCCGCCCCTGGACGCGCCAGACGCCGCTGCTGTCGTCCCGGGTCATCGGGACCGTACGGCCGTCGAGTTCGAGGGCCACGGTACGGGCGGTGGGCGCCCAGACGGAGAGGGTGGGGCGTCCGTGGTGGAAGGCCGGTCCCAGCTGGGCGCGTTGGGCGCGGGCGCCGTAGAGGTCGTCCAGGACACCGGGTATCTGTACGCCGGTGGTGGTGGCGGCGGCGGTGCGACGGCCGGCCGCCGGGCGCTGAACGGCCACCAGTCGGCTACGGAGGGCAGTACGGGCCAGGTCACGGTCGCGGGGGTCGACGGTGAAGGCCGGGTAGCCGGTGAGGTGGGGGAAGGCGGCGCGTTCGGCCGGGCTGAGGGTGCCGGGAGTGAGGCGGATGCGCCCGCCCGTCGCACTCCCCTGCTCACCGAACTCCAGCTGGGCGTCCACGCGTTCCGCGCCCTTCCAGACCACGGTGTCACGGTCGATCCACTGCGCCAGGGCCTGGTCCGGGGCGGCCGGGGAGGCCTGGGCGGGCGCGTGCGGGGAGGCGGCGAGCAGGGTCGCACCGAGCGCGAGGGCGAGGGCCGCGGCCGAGCGACGGACGGGCCGGCGGGTGTGGGAGGGCATGGGTCATGGTTCTAGCCGCACCACTTCCTTGTTGCAAGACCTTACGCAAGACATTGCAACGGTGTTACGTTCCCCAGGTAGCCGGTCCGGCCGGCCGGAGGTCCGTCACGACGGGCCCACGCGCCCGACCGGCCGGACCGGCCGACCAGCCCCCCCGGATTCCCCTCTCGGCCATGTGGCGCATAGTCAGCCAAGCTGGCGAGCGGGGTGAATTGACCTTGGAAAGGCGGGTAATCCACCCGCCATGGACGACAAGACCAAAGACGACGACCGCACCAAAGCCGACGCAAGCGCACCGACCCATGCCGAATCAACCCGCCGCTACTACGAAACCGGCGATGTCGACGCCTTCTACGACAGCGTCTGGGGCGGCGAGGACATCCACGTCGGCATCTACTCCCACCCACAGGAGGCGATCGCCCAGGCCTCGCACCGCACCGTCGAGCGCGCCGCCGACCGGGTCCCGGACCTGCTCGGCCCGGACGCGACGGTGCTCGACCTCGGCTCGGGCTATGGCGGATCGTCCCGCGCGCTGGCCGAACGCTTCGGCTGCCGGGTCGTGGCCCTCGACCTCAGCGAGGAGCACAACCGGCGCCACCGCGCGGCCAACGCCGAACGGGGCCTGGACGGCCTGATCGAGGTCGTCACCGGCTCCCTCAACGACCTGCCCTTCGAGGCGGGGCGCTTCGACGTCGTCTGGTCCCTGGAGGTCCTGTGTCATGTGGAGGACCGCGCGGGCGCCTTGGCCGAAGCCGTCCGCGTACTGAAACCGGAGGGCGCCCTGGTCTTCTCGGACATCATGGCCGCCGAGGAAGAGTCCGTGGAGGCTGTCCGGCCCGCATTCTCCCGCCTGGGCGTACGTACTCCGGCGACATCGGCGTTCTACCTCGACCAGCTGTCCGGGCTCGGCCTCAAGACCACCTTCGAGGACCGCACCCCGGACCTCGCGACCCACTACGCCCGCCTCGACGAGGACGTCCACCGCCGCGCGGCCGAGCTGCGGAAGGTCATCAGCCCGGCCTACGTCGACGACCTGCTCACCAACCTCCCCCTGTGGGCGGACATCACCCACCGGGGACTGCTGCGCTGGGGCCTCTTCCACGCCCGCCGCGCCGTCGTCTGAGCCGCCCACCACGACCGGATCGGTTCAGTCCGTCAGCAGCGAAACCACGATCACGCACAGAGGGACGAGCAACAGGACAACCGAGAGCACGCCGAAGAACATCATCACCGTGCCGCGCACCAGGAGTTGCCGTTGGCGCTCGCCTCTGACCCGGGTCGGCGACAGCGGGTCGTAGGTCACATCCACCGGGCCCTCCTCGCCCTTGTGGGTGTGAGCGACCGACTGGGTGACCCTGCGCTTGTGCCCCTCCAGCGTCCGGAATTCGTAGACGGGGCGGTACTCCCCGCTCCCGTCGCTCCCCGTACTGCTCCACTTGTACGCCCGGACACGTCCGGGAACGGTGATGCCCCGCCGCCACAGGATCAGCGCGTCGCGGACCACATCACGCCAGCCCTTGACGAGGAGCACCACTCCCCAGGGGCAGTAGAGCATGCTCACGCCCAGCAGGGCGCCAGCTGCACTGTCGTCCCCGCCGACCAGCTTGATGGCCGTTCCGAAGTACCAGAAATACGGCACCACCGCGAGGCACGCCAGCCACACCAGCGGCCGTCCCGGCAACCGCAGCCGAGGACGCTCACGGTGTTCCGCGATCACCATGGCCGGCCCGTTCTCGGCGGTCGGCACCCGCGATACGGCGTCCCGCAGCCGCCGCACGAAGGCATCGGCGGCGGTGGTGTTGCGGGTGGTGAGGGTGACCGAGTCGCCCTCACCACCAGCGGCCAGCTCCAGCCGGACACGCCCTTCGGCGTACCCGACATCGCTGATCGCCGCCAGCGGGACCGTCCAGGTGGTACGGCCGCGTACGACGCGTACCCAGTACGCCTCCAGCCGGAAGACGACACCTCGTCCCCGCAGCACCATGTCCGGTATCGATTCCATGATCAAGATCATAAATGGCCACTGAAAGGAGGCGGAAAGCGGATATGACGGGCGGGCACAAAGCCCGGTCTGCTCACAGGTCCAGTTCGGCGCGGACGACTTTGCCGATCGGGTGGCGGTCGAGCACCGTCCAACGGGTGGCGAGCGCCGACACGACGAGCAGCCCGCGCCCGGCCTCGGCGTCGCGCGCCGGGACCGCGAGCCCGCCGGGCTGCGGCGGCCGCCGCTCGGTGCGGGTGTCGGCGACGTCGATCCGGAGGGTGCCGGGCCGGGCGGCGGCCGTGCCGACGTCGGCAGCGATATCGGCATAACACAGGGTCGCGAGACTCAACTCGAAGTCCCGCCCCGCTACGTGGCCGTGCAGCACGGCGTTGGCGGTCAGCTCGGCGACGATCGCGCAGGCGGCATTGGACGACCGGGTGCCGTAGGGGAAACCCCACACGTCGAGCCGGTGGGCGGCGAGATGCCGGGCGAGTCGGGCCCCCAGGCGGGTGGCGCTGAAACGCTGGGTGAACATACGTACGGTGACCGGGGTTTGGGTAGCCCGGGCCATGATGTGCGCTGGCATGCGGCCAACGCTGCTGGTCGCAGGCCCGTACGCCACGAACTCAACTCGTACTTCGGTAACTGTACGAGTTGAGTACGTGGACGGGGCGAGCAACGAGCCGTAACCATAGGTGACTTGCGGGGTCAGAACCAGTGACATCGGGAGTACCCGAAACATGGACGACAGCAGTACCGACAACTACGACAACGGCGGCCGGCCCGAGCCATCCGGCAGTCTGCGGACCTTCGGCGCCGTCTATCAAGGGTTCCGCGAGAACGCGGGCTTCACGCAGGAGTCCCTGGCCCCGACGATCCGGTACTCGGCGCACTACATCGGCTCCGTCGAGCAGGGCCGCCGCCTCCCGTCGAAGAAGTTCATCGACCGCTCGGAAGAGGCGCTCCACACGAACGGGGTGCTGCGGAAGGCGGCCAGGTGGCTGTCGAAGCAACCGGGGCTGGCGCGGTGGTTCCGGGAGTGGGCGGAGCTGGAGAAGCAGGCGATCAGTCTGTATACGTACGAGTGCCGACTCGTGCCTGGGCTTTTACAGTCGGAGTCGTACGCGCGGACGCTGTTCGAGAACCGTGTCCCGCTGCTGTCCGAGGAGGAGGTCGACACCCAGGTGGCCGCCCGCCTGGAACGGCAGAAGCTCCTGCGGGACCGGCCGAACACGACCTTCAGTTTCGTCATCGACGAGCACGTCTTCCTGCGCCCCACCGGCGGCGCGGACACCATACGGGGAGTGATCGACCACGTATTGGAGTGCATGACGCTCCGGAACGTCGATGTGCAGGTAATGCCGCTGAGCCAGGGCATCCATCCCGGGCTGGACGGGCCGATGCAACTTCTTGAGACGCCGGACAACCAGTGGTTCGGCTACTGCGAGGGACAGGAGAGCAGCCAGTTCATCACCGACCCGCAGACGATCAGTACTCTCTACATGCGCTATGCGAAACTGCTTTCGCAGGCTCTCACCCCCGAAGACTCCGGGAGCCTGCTGAAGCAGATCCGAGGAGCGCTATGAGCAGCACCCCCGAACTGGCCTGGTTCAAAAGCACCTACAGCAGCGGCAGTTCCGGCGACTGCGTAGAGATCGCCCCCTGCCCCACCGCCATCCACGTCCGCGACTCCAAGGACACGGACGGCCCCCACCTCCGCATCCCGGCCACCGCCTGGGCGGCGTTCGTCACGTACGCCGCCGCGCAGGGGCACGCACGGGGCCGGTAGAGCCCCGTACGACCAGTTCCGGCTGGAAGACGAACTCCGTTCGCTGGGTGGGTGTCCGGCCCTGCGCGCGGTCGTGGATCTCCTCGATCAGGGCGCCCACCGCGGCGGTCGCCATCGCCCGTACCGGCTGGCGCACCGTGGTCAGCGGTGGGTCGGTGAAGGCGATCAGCGGGGAGTCGTCGAAGCCGACCACGGAGAGCTGTCCCGGTACGTCCAGGCCGCGCCCGCGGGCCGCCCGTACGACGCCGAGCGCCATCAGGTCGCTGCCGCAGACGATGCCGGTGCAGCCCGCGTCGAGCAGTGCGGCGGCCGCCGCGTGGCCGCCCTCGACGCTGAACAGGGTGTGCTGGACGCGCCGTTCGGCCTGCCCTCTCGACAGGCCGAACGACTCCCCCAGCGCCGCCACGAAGCCTTCGGCCTTGCGGCGGGACGGGACGTAGCGGGCGGGGCCGACGGCCAGTCCGATCCGTTCGTGTCCGAGTTCGGCGAGGTGGCGGACGGCCATCCGGGCCGCCGCGCCGTCGTCGGGTGAGACGAACGGCGCGTCGATCGTCTCGTGGTAGCCGTTGATCAGGACGTACGGGACGCCGCGGGCGGTCAGCCGGTGGTAGCGGGCGGGGTCGGCGCGGGTGTCGGCGTGCAGTCCGGAGAGGAAGACGATGCCGGTGACGCCGCGTTCCTCCAGCTGCTCGACCAGTTCGTCCTCGGTGGCGCCGCCGGGGATACGGGTGCACAGCACCGGCGTGTAGCCGTGACCGGCCAGGGACTGCTCGATGACCTGGGCGAAGGCCGGGAAGATCGGGTTGGTCAGCTCCGGGACGACCAGCCCGACGAGGCCCGCGCTGCGGCGCCGTAACCGTACGGGGCGCTCGTGTCCGAGGAGGTCGAGCGCGGCGAGCACGCGCTGACGGGTGCTCGCCGCGACGCCCGCCCGGCCGTTCAGGACCCGGCTCACGGTCGCCTCGCTGACCTGCGCCTCGGCGGCGATGTGGGCGAGCCGGGGAGCGGACGGGGCGGGTTCACGAGGATCGGGTCGGGTCACTCCTCCCACCAGATGGTGGTGTCGGGGGAAAGGATGAAATCGCCGTCCAGGACGGGGAGTTGACTGGAGGAGGAGAGGAGCGGGCGGCCGGGGGCGGGCAGGCGGACCGGGGCATCGGTCGTGTTGACCGTGCAGACCAGGCCGCCGGGGCGGCGGAAGGACAGGATGCCGTCGGGCGCGTCCAGCCATTCGACGGCGTCGCCCGCGCCGAGGCCGGGATGCGTACGCCGCAGGTGGAGGGCGGTGCGGTAGAGCTCCAGGGTGGAGGCGGGGTCGCCGGTCTGGGCCTGGACGGTGAGCGGGGCCCAGTCCGCGGGCTGCGGCAGCCAGCTGCCGCCGGAGCCGAAGCCGTACGGCTGCTCCTCGCCGGCCCAGGGCAGGGGCACCCGGCAGCCGTCGCGCAGGCCGTCCTGGCCGGTGTCGCGGAAGAAGGACGGGTCCTGGCGGACCTCGTCGGGCAGGTCGGTGACCTCGGGCAGGCCGAGTTCCTCGCCCTGGTAGAGGTACGCGGAGCCGGGCAGCGCCAGCATCAGGAGGGTGGCCGCGCGGGCGCGGGCCAGGTCTCCGCCGAGGCGGGTGCGGTGGCGTACGACGTCGTGGTTGGACAGCACCCAGGTGGTCGGGGCGCCGACGGGGCGCATGGCGTCGAGGGACGCGTCGATGGCCTCCCGCAGCGCTGTGGCATCCCAGCCTGTGCCCAGGTAGTGGAAGTTGAAGGCCTGGTGGAGTTCGTCGGGGCGGAGGTAGCGGGCGGTGCGCTCGGCGGTGGGGGTCCAGGCCTCGGCGACGGCTATCCGGTCGCCCGAGTACTCGTCGAGGACGGTGCGCCAGGTGCGGTAGATGGCGTGGACGCCGTCCTGGTCGAAGAACGGGAGGGACTGGTTGCCGAGGAGTTTCAGCTGCTCGCCCGTGTGCCCCATGTCGGGCAGGCCGGGGGCCTTGACCAGGCCGTGGGCGACGTCGACCCGGAAGCCGTCGACGCCCCGGTCCAGCCAGAAGCGGAGGATGGAGCGGAACTCGTCGTGGACGGCGGGGTGGTCCCAGTTGAAGTCGGGCTGTTCGGGGGCGAAGAGGTGGAGGTACCACTCGCCGTCGGGGACGCGGGTCCAGGCGGGGCCGCCGAAGAGGGACTCCCAGTCGTTGGGTGGCTGTTCGCCGTTCTCGCCGCGTCCCTTGCGGAAGTGGAAGCGGTCGCGGGCGGTGGAGCCGGGGCCCTCCGCCAGCGCGCGGCGGAACCAGGCGTGCTGGTCGGAGCAGTGGTTGGGGACGAGGTCGACGATCAGGCGCAGACCGAGCCGGTGGGCCTCGGTGATCAGCCCCTCGGCGTCGGCGAGGGTGCCGAACATCGGGTCGACGGCGCGGTAGTCGGCCACGTCGTAACCGGCGTCGGCCTGCGGGGAGGCGTAGAAGGGGCTGAGCCAGACGGCGTCCACACCGAGGTCGCGCAGGTACGGCAGCCGGCTGCGGATGCCGGGGAGGTCTCCCATGCCGTCGCCGTTGCCGTCGGCGAAGCTGCGCGGGTAGACCTGGTAGATCACCGCGTCGCGCCACCAGTCGGGGGCCTGGGGGGCCGGGGGCGCCTCGGAGACCTGGGGCGCCTCGGGGGCCGGCGCGGTGGAGTTGGGCTGTGGGGTGGTCATGTCATCCCTTGGTGGTGCCGGCGGTCAGTCCGGCGACGAGGTGGCGCTGGGCGAAGGCGAAGACGAGCGCGGCCGGTACGGCGATGATCACGGCGGCGGCGGTCATCGCACCCCAGTCGTTGGTGTACTGGTTGACGAAGGTCTGCAGCCCGCCGGCGAGGGTGAGGTTCTCCTCGCCGGTCATGAAGGCGGAGGCGTAGGCGACCTCGGCCCAGGCGGTGACGAAGGTGTAGAAGCCGGTGACGGCGAGGCCGGGGCGGGCCAGCGGCAGCACCAGCCGCCAGAAGGTGCCGAAGGGGTTGAGGCCGTCGACCCGGCCCGATTCGTCGATCTCCACCGGGATGGTGTCGAAGAAGCCCTTCATCATCCAGGCGCAGAACGGGACGGCGATGGTCAGGTAGGTGATGACCAGGCCCACCGGCTGGTTGAGCAGGCCGAGGCCGGCCATCAGGTTGTACAGCGGCACGATCAGGATCGCGACCGGGAACATCTGGGTGATCAGCAGCAGCCACATCAGCGGGCGCATTCCGGGGAAGCGGAAGCGGCTGACGGCGTAGCCGGTGGTGGCGGCGGTGAAGACGCCCAGGACGGTGGTCAGGCCGACGATCAGCGCCGAGTTCCCGAACCAGGTGAGGAACTTCGTATCGGCGAGTACGTGGGTGTAGTTGCCGAGGGTGAAGTGGCTGACGAGGCTGGTGGAGAAGGCGTCGTTCTTGGGTTTGAAGGACGTCACCAGCAGCCAGAGGGGCGGGAAGACGGCCACCACCGCGGCGAGCACCAGACCGGTGTGCAGCCCGACGGAGGCCAGCGGGCTGCGCTGGTTGCGTTTGCGGGTCATGGTCACCACACCTCTCCCTGCTTGCGCAGCGCCCGGCGGTAGGCCACCGCGCCGACCGACAGGAGTGCCAGGATCAGGACGCCCCAGGTCGCGGACCCGGAGAAGTCGCGGGGGCTGTCGACGAAGGAGAGCCGGTAGGCGTAGGTCACCAGGATCTCGGTGGCGTCGCCGGGGCCGCCCCGGGTCAGCAGGAAGATCACCGGGAACATGTTGAAGGTCCAGATGGTGGAGAGCAGGATGACGGTGCTGCTGACGGCCCGCAGTCCGGGCAGGGTGATGTGGCGGAACCGCTGCCAGGCGCTCGCACCGTCCATCTCGGCGGCCTCGTAGAGCTCGCCGGGGATGGACGTGAGGCCGCCGAGCAGCGCGACGATCATGAAGGGCACGCCCAGCCAGACGTTGACGGCGATGACCGAGAGCTTGGCCCAGGTCGGGTCGTTGAGCCAGGGAATGCCGTCCAGGCCGCCGCCGGCCAGCAGTTTGTTGAGGATGCCGTGCTTCTCGTTGTAGAGCATCCGCCAGGTGAAGACGGAGACGAAGGCGGGGATCGCCCAGGGCAGGATCAGCGCGAGGCGGTAGAAGGTGCGGCCGCGCAGCTTCCGGTTGAGCATGTTCGCCAGCGTCAGGGCGATCAGGAAGGTCAGCCCGACGCAGGAGACCGTCCAGACGACGGTCCAGCCGAGGCGGTCCCAGAAGACGCCGTCGGTGAGCACGGCCTGGTAGTTGTCCAGGCCGGTGAAGGTGTAGGTGGCGGGGATGTGGTTGACGCCGATGTGCCGCTCGACGTTGGCCTCGTTGGCGTCGGTGAGCGAGAGGAAGACGCCGCGCACCAGCGGATAGCCGATGATCACCCCGATGACGAGTACCACCGGGGCGACCATCGTCCATGCGTACCAGTGGGTGCCGAGCGCCCGGCGTACCCGTACAGCGAAGGTCACTTGTAGTCCTTGAGCAGCTTCCGGTAGGCGTCGCCGGTCGCCTTGGCGGCCTCCTCGGGCGTGGCGGCGCCGGTGAGCACCTTGTTCATCTGGACCTTGACGGGCTCGAAGAGGGAGTTGCCCTCGGCGATCCAGGGGCGCTGTACGGCACCGTTGACGGCCGGCTTGAAGAACGTGACCATTTCGTTCTTCCTGACGGCCGGCAGGTCGTATACGGAGGTGCGGGTGGGCAGCAGGCTGAGCTGCTCGGTGGTCTGCTGCTGGACGGCTGCCGAGCTCATGTACTTCACGAACTCGTAGGCGGCGGGCAGGTTCGCGCTGCCGGCGTAGACGGAGAGGTTCCAGCCGCCCTGCGGGGAGCCGTGGGCGCGGCTGCCGCCGGGTACGGGGGCGACGCCGAGGTTCCTCTTGTCCTTGAAGGCCTTGCCGGCGCGGGCGGCCTCGATGTCCCAGGGGCCGTCGATGGCCATCGCGACGGTGCCGTCCTTGAGGGCCTTGAGCTGGTTCTCGTGGCCGTCGGTGGCGTCGGTGATCGCGGCCTTGGAGTCGACCAGGTCCTTGATGGTCTTGAAGGCCTTGACGCCGGCCTCGTCGTCGATCTCGACGACCTTGTCGCGGGCGTTGACCATGTCGCCGCCCTCGCCGTAGAGGTACGGCAGGAACCAGTAGGGGTCGTCGCCGCGCAGATAGAGGGCGGTGGCGCCGGTCTTGGCCTTGATCTTCTCGGCTGCGGTGGCCAGTTCGGCGAAGGTCTTGGGCACCTCGACGCCGGCGTCCTTGAGGATCTTCTTGTTGTAGAAGAGGCCGAGGGTGTCGATGACCTGGGGGGCGGCGTAGGTCTTGCCCTTGAACTTGGTGGAGCCGAGGGCCTGCGGGAGGTAGTCCTCGGTCTTGTCGAGGGCGGGGGTGCCGTCGAGCGGGGCGAGGTAGCCGAGGTTGGCGAAGTCGGCGGTCCAGGCGACCTCGGTGCGCATCACGTCGGGGGCACCGGAGTTGCCGCCGGCGGCGTTCTTGAACTTGGCGTTGGCCTCCCCGAAGGGGACGTTCACATACTGAACGCGGACTTTGGGGTGCTTCTTCTGAAAGCCCTCGGCAAGCTTGCGGTAGGTCGCCTTCTCGGCGTCGTTGGAGGTGTCCCAGAACGTAACGGTTCCAGAAAGTTCGCCGCCGCTGTTGCCGTTGCCGCCGTCACCCCCGCCGCCGCACGCCGTCGCTACCAGCGCCAGGCCCGCCACCAGCGCGGTGGCGGCAACACCCCGCCGTGCCGGGCCGGTCACCGCCGGGAGAACCGACCTGTCCGGTCGTGCCGGGCCGGTCCCCGCCACGGGAACCCGCGCACCCCTCATGCCACGCCGCATGTGAACTCCTTAGGGAAATGCCTCAGATGGCGGTCAGGAACGTAACAGCACGGCAAAGAAACCGAAAGACCTTGCGGCAAATTGCTGCAAGATTACTGGAAGGGATTGCAGCGGGTTCGCCGGAACGGGAGCCTGGAGAGACCGGTGACACCGTCACCCCGCGACCGCCCGAGCGTTGACTCCGTGAAGACACCCGTCAAGGCGCTTCCCCACCTTGTGACCCACCTCTGATCACTTCTTGACCTCGACGCCCCACCCCACATTCGACAAACCCGACGACCTCGGCGTTTTCGGAACAACCTCGACGACCTCGACGATCTCGACAGGGACGGCAGATGACCCAGGAACTCACCTCCCCCAGCACCGCCCCCCAGGCGCCCGGACCGGGCCGAGGTCCGCAATGGTGGCGCGACGCCGTGATCTACCAGGTGTACGTCCGCTCCTTCGCCGACAGCGACGGCGACGGCGTCGGCGATCTGCCCGGGGTCCGCGCACGGCTGCCGCACCTCAAGGAGCTGGGCGTGGACGCCGTATGGCTCACCCCGTTCTACGCCTCACCGCAGGCCGACGGCGGCTACGACGTCGCCGACTACCGCGCCGTGGACCCGCTCTTCGGCAGCCTCCAGGACGCCGACGACCTCATCCGCACCGCCCATGACCTGGACCTGCGGGTGATCGTCGACATCGTGCCCAACCACACCTCCGACCGGCACCCGTGGTTCCGGGACCCCGAGCTGTCCCGGCAGCGCTACATCTTCCGCCCCGGCAAGGGCGAGCACGGCGAACTCCCGCCGAACGACTGGGAGTCGGTCTTCGGCGGCCCGGCCTGGACCCGCACCGACCGCGGTGACTGGTACCTCCACCTCTTCGCCCCCGAACAGCCCGACCTGGACTGGAACAACCCGGACGTACACGCCGAATTCGAAGCCATCATGCGCTTCTGGCTCGACCTGGGCGTGGACGGCTTCCGCGTCGACGTCGCCCACGGCATGGTCAAGGCCCCCGGCCTGCCGGACATCGGCCACGGCGAGCAGGCCAAGCTGATCGGCCAGCAGGTACTGCCGTTCTTCGACCAGGACGAGGTGCACGCCATCCACCGCTCCTGGCGCCGCCTGCTGGACGGCTACGGCGCCGCCCACGGCAGGCAGGTGATCGGCGTCGCCGAGGCCTGGGCCCCCACCGCCGAACGCCTCGCCCTCTACGTCCGCCCGGACGAACTGCACCAGGCCTTCAACTTCCAGTTCCTCAACACCCCTTGGCGGGCCGACGCGCTCCGCTCGGTGATCGACGCCTCGCTCGCCGCCACCGCCTCGGTCGGCGCCCCCACCACCTGGGTGCTGTCCAACCACGACGTCGTACGGCACATCACCCGCCTCGGCGGCAGCCTCGCCCGGGCCCGCGCCGCCACCCTGCTGATGCTGGCGCTGCCCGGCTCCGCGTACCTCTACCAGGGCGAGGAACTGGGCCTGCCCGAGGTCACCGACCTGCCCGACGAGGCCCGGCAGGACCCGGCGTTCTTCCGCGGCCGTCACGAGGGCAGCCACCAGGAGAGCGGCCAGGACGGCTTCCGCGACGGCTGCCGGGTGCCGCTCCCCTGGGCCGGCGAGGAGCAGCCGTACGGCTTCGGCTCCGGCGGCAGCTGGCTGCCGCAGCCCGCGGACTGGCGCGGCCTGACCGTCGCGGCACAGACCGGCGACCCCGCCTCCACCCTGGAGCTCTACCGCACCGCCCTCGGACTGCGGCGCCGTCTGCCGGGCCTGGGCGACGGGGAGATGAGCTGGCAGCCGGCCCCCGACGGGGTCCTCGCCTTCACCCGCGCCGGCCTCCTGTGCACGGTCAACACCCTCCCCCACGACGCCGAAATGCCCGCCGCCGGCACCCCGCTGCTCTCCTCCGCCCCGGTGCCCGTCAACGGGACGACGGCCGTGCTCCCCGGTGACAGCTGTACCTGGTGGGCAATCTGACAGCCGGACGGTAAGGTCCCACCCATGACCGCCCGGCTGGCCGATATCGCAGCGCAGGCGGGTGTCAGCGAGGCCACCGTCAGCCGGGTTCTCAACGGGAAGCCCGGAGTCTCCGCCACCACCCGCCAGTCCGTGCTTGCCGCCCTCGACGTGCTGGGCTACGAGCGCCCGGTGCGGCTGCGGCAGCGCAGCGCGGGCCTGGTCGGGCTGATCACCCCCGAGCTGGAGAACCCGATCTTCCCGGCGTTCGCTCAGGTCATCGGGCAGGCGCTGACCCGCCAGGGCTACACCCCGGTCCTCGCGACGCAGACTCCGGGCGGCTCCACGGAGGACGAGCTGACCGAGATGCTGGTCGACCGCGGGGTGGCCGGCATCATCTTCGTCTCCGGACTGCACGCCGACACCTCCGCCGATACCCAGCGCTATGAGCGGCTGCGCGGCCAGGGCGTGCCGTTCGTCCTCATCAACGGCTTCTCCGCCAAGGTGCAGGCGCCGTTCATCTCCCCCGACGACCGGGCCGCCGTGGACCTCGCCGTCACCCACCTCGGCGCGCTGGGACACCGGCGGATCGGGCTGGCGCTGGGCCCCGAGCGGTTCGTACCCGTCCAGCGCAAGATCGAGGGCTTCGCCCGCGCCATGCAGGAGCGGCTGCAGACCGGCCCGGCCGAGGTGGCACCGTACATCCAGCACTCCCTCTTCACCCTGGAGGGCGGGCAGGCCGCGGCGAGCGCGCTGATCCAGCGGGGCGCCACCGCCATCGTGTGCGCCAGCGACATGATGGCGCTCGGCGCGATCCGCGCGGCCCGGCAGCGCGGGCTGGACGTCCCGCGCGACCTCTCCGTCGTCGGCTTCGACGACTCCCCGCTGATCGCCTTCACCGACCCACCGCTGACGACGATCCGGCAGCCGGTCACGGCCATGGGGCAGGCGGCGGTGCGCGCGCTCCTGGAGGAGATCGGCGGCACCCCCGCGCCGCACAGCGAGTTCATCTTCCACCCCGAGCTGGTGGTACGCGGCTCCACCGCCTCGGCCCCGAAGACCACCCGCATCCCCCGCCCACTGCGGGCTCCCTAGGCAGCCTGCCCCGCCCGGCGTGGCAGTGGAGCCCACCGGCGTGGCAGTGGAGCCCAGGCGTCACGGCGGTCGGCGGGCGCCCGGGCTCGGACTGGCCAGATCACTCCGTCACGGGCAGGCACTCGGAGAGCAGGTCGACGACATCGCGCCAGGCCCGCTGCGCGTGCCGTGGGTGGTAGCCGACGCCGGGGCGCACGGCGTGGTCGACCGATGGGTGGTGGAAGGCGTGCAGGGCTCCGCCGTAGACCACCAGGCGCCAGTCGACGCCCGCGGCCTGCATCTCGGCGGTGAACGCGTCCCGTTGCTCGGCGGACATGATCGGGTCTTCCGAGCCGACCCCGGCCCACACCGGGCAGCGAATGCGTGCCGCCTCGCCCGGCCGGCCCGTGGTCAGTGCGTTGATGGTCCCGATCGCGCGCAGGTCGACGCCGTCGCGCCCGAGTTCCAGCCCGATGGCGCCCCCGGTGCCGTAGCCGACGGCGGCGATCCGGTCGGGGTCGGTCCGCGGTTCGGCGCGCAGCACGTCGAGCGCCGCGTGGCCGATGCCTCGCATCCGGTCGGGGTCGGCGAGTAGCGGCATGCAACGGGCCAGCATCTCCTCGGGGTCGCCCAAGTAGCGCCCGCCGTGGAGGTCGAAGGCCAGCGCCACGTATCCCAGCTCGGCCAGGGCCTCGGCTCGGTGGCGCTCGACGTCGCTGAGCCCCGTTCCCTCTGGTCCGAGCAGCACCGCGGGCCGGCGGTCGGCACCGGCCGGGAGCGCGAGGTGCCCGATCATCGTCAGGCCGTCGGCCGGGTACTGGACCGTGCGCGTGGTGATCGTCGTCATGAGACTGGACGGTAGTGATCGTCGAGCCTGGTCGGGCCGGGGTTCACTGCCGGCGGAACAGGACGGGGACGGGGACGGGCATGGGGACGGGGACGGGGACGGGGACGGGGACGGGAGATCTTCCCGTAGTCGGCGCCGCCCCCCGGAGGCCGGCGTCGGTGCGGCGGTTCACAAGGCCCGGTGCGGCGCCCTCAGGGGGATGCCCCTCGGAAGTACGGGGCCGGGGTCCGTCTCAGGACCGATCCGTGGAGTCGAATACCCGACCGAAGGATGATCGTCTGCACACCCTTTTCTGGCAGACTGTCTGCCTATGGGTGACGCGAATACGAGGACTCTGGACGGGCCACCGACCACCCCGCCACCCAAGGGGGAGCGTGCGGTTCGTCCTGAGATCACGAGGGACCGTCCTGAGGCAGGGGGCCGGTTGGCCCGTCTGCGCTCCCCTCGTACGCCCCGTCTGTGGTTCGAGATCCTGCTGATCGCGGTCAGCTACTGGACATACTCGATGATCCGCAACGCGGTCCCGGAGCAGAAGGCGGAGGCTCTGCAGAACGCCGACTGGATCTGGCGGGCGGAGCACACCCTCGGTATCGCGGTCGAGCACACCATCAATCACGCTGTGAACTCCGTCACATGGCTGATCGTGTCGATGAACTACTACTACGCGACGCTGCACTTCATCGTGACCATCGGGGTGCTGGTGTGGCTCTACCGCTGGCATCCGGGCCGCTACGCCGCGGCACGGCTGGCGCTGTTCGTCACCACCGGCATCGCGCTGCTCGGCTACTACTTCTACCCGCTGGCGCCGCCCCGGCTGATGCCGGGCGGCGGCTTCATCGACACCGTCCCCGAGCACGGGACCTGGGGCTCGATGGCGTCCGGCAACCTCGCCTCGATGTCCAACCAGTACGCGGCGATGCCGTCGATGCACATCGGCTGGTCGCTGTGGTGCGGTATCACCATCGCCCTGGTGGCCAAGCCGCTGTGGGGCAAGATCCTCGGCATGCTCTACCCGGCCACGACCCTGCTGGTCATCGTCTCCACCGCCAACCACTTCTGGCTGGACGCGGTGGGCGGGGTGCTGTGCCTGGGCCTGGGCCTCGGGCTGGCGTATCTGTGGTACGGGTCACTGCCGCATCGGCTCGCGCGCTACGCTCAGCCGATCCCTTCGGTAGCCATTCCCGGGCGCAGGCGATCCCGGGCGTAGGCGATCCCGGGCGCAGGGCGATCCCGGGCGCCCGGCTCACGCCCCGTAGAAGAGCCGTTCCACCACGCCGCGGGCGCGGCGGGTGATCCGCCGGTAGTCGTCGATCATCTCTCCGACGTGTCCCTCCTCGTAGCCGAGGTAGCGGCCCACCGCGGCCAGCTCCCGGCCGTCGACCGGGAAGGTGTCGCCGGGGCGGCCGCGGACGATCATCACCGCGTTGCGGACCCGGGCCGCCAGTACCCAGGCCTCGTCCAGGGTCTGGGCGTCCTCGGTGTCGATCAGCCCGGCGGCGTGCGCCGCGGCCAGCGCCGCGCGGGTACGGGTCGTCCGCAGTGCGGGGATCTCCCAGCCGTACTGCATCTGGAGCAGCTGCACCGTCCACTCGACGTCGCTCAGCCCGCCGCGGCCCAGCTTGGCGTGGGTGGTGGGGTCCGCGCCGCGGGGCATCCGCTCGGACTCCATCCGGGCCTTGATCCTGCGGATCTCGCGGACCGCGTCGTCGCCCAGGCCCTCGGCCGGGTAGCGGAGCGGGTCGATCAGCTCGGTGAAGCGGCGGCCCAGGCCGGGGTCGCCGGCGACCGGTTCGGCGCGCAGCAGGGCCTGCGCCTCCCAGACCAGTGACCAGCGGCGGTAGTAGGCGGCGTAGGAGGCGAGGGTGCGTACCAGGGGGCCGGAGCGGCCCTCGGGGCGGAGATCGGCGTCGATGGGCAGCGGCGGGTCGGCGGAGGGGAGTTCGAGCAGCCGGCGCATCTCGTTGGCGACGGCGTGGGCGGCCTTGGCGGCCTCCTGTTCGTCGGCGCCCTCGCGCGGTTCGTGGACGAAGAGGACATCGGCGTCGGAGCCGTAGCCGAGCTCGTGGCCGCCGAACCGGCCCATGCCGATCACCGCGAAACGGGTGGGCAGGGTGTCGCCCCACTGGGCGCGGACCGCGGCGCGCAGGGCACCGGCGAGGGTGGCGGCGTTGAGGTCGGAGACCGCGGAGCCGACCGCGTCGACGGAGTGGCCGTGGTCGGTGTCGGCGGGGCTGGACTCCGTGCCGTACGCGCCGATCACATCCGCCGCGGCCGTACGGAACAGCTCCCGGCGGCGCACCCCGCGGGCCGCCGCGACCGCCGCCTCCGCCCCCTCCGCGCGGCCGACCGCGGCCAGCACCTCCTGTTCCAGGGCGGCCCGGGTGCGCGGCTGCAGTCCATCGGGGGCGCCCAGCAGCGCGACCGCCTCGGGGGCGCGCAGCAGCAGGTCCGGGGCGAACCGGCCGGCCGAGAGGACCCGGGCGAGGTTCTCGGCGGCGGCGCCCTCGTCCCGCAGCAGCCGCAGGTACCAGGGGGTTTTGCCGAGCGCGTCGGAGACCTTGCGGAAGTTGAGGAGTCCGGCGTCCGGGTCGGCGGAGTCCGCGAACCAGGCCAGCAGCACCGGCAGCAGCGTCCGCTGGATGGCGGCCTTGCGGGTGACACCGGACGCCAGCGCCTCCAGGTGGCGCAGTGCGGCGACCGGGTCGGCGTAGCCGAGCGCCTCCAGGCGGTGGCCGGCGGCCTTGGCGGAGAGCCGGGCCTCACCGGGCTCCAGGTGGGCGACGGCGTCGAGCAGCGGACGGTAGAAGAGCTTCTCGTGCAGGCGTCGCACCTCCCTGGCGTGCCACTTCCACTCCCTGCGGAGGGTGTCGACCGGCTCGGTCCGTAGTCCCAACGACCGTGCCAGGCGCCGGAGTTCCCCTTCATCCTCGGGCATCAGGTGGGTCCGGCGCAGCCGGAAGAGCTGGATCCGGTGCTCCAGGGTGCGCAGAAAGCGGTAGGCGGTGTCCAGGGCGGCGGCGTCCTGCCGTCCGACGTAGCCGCCGGCCGCGAGCGCCGCCAGTGCGTCCAGGGTGGTGGCGCTGCGCAGCGTGGCATCGCTGCGGCCGTGCACCAACTGGAGGAGCTGGACGGCGAATTCGACGTCGCGCAGCCCGCCGGGGCCGAGCTTGAGCTCCCGCTCGACGTGTGCGACGGGGATGTTCTCGACGACCCGGCGGCGCATCTGGCGGACGTCGGAGACGAAGTCCTCCCGTTCGGTGGCGTCCCACACCATCGGCGCCAGCGCGTCGACGTACTCCTGGCCCAGGCCCAGGTCACCGGCCATCGGGCGGGCCTTCAGCAGCGCCTGGAACTCCCAGGTCTTGGCCCAGCGCTGGTAGTAGGCGAGGTGGCTGCTGAGGGTGCGCACCAGCGGCCCGTTGCGGCCCTCGGGGCGCAGATTGGCGTCCACCGGCCAGATCGTGCCCTCGACGGTGTTGTCGGAGCACAGCTGCATCATCCGGGCGGCGAGCCGGGTCGCGGCCTGCAGCGCCTTGGCCTCGTCGACGCCGTCCTTGGCCTCGGCGACGAAGATGACGTCGACGTCGGAGACGTAGTTCAGCTCCCGGCCGCCGCACTTGCCCATGCCGATGACCGCGAGCCGGCTGACCGCGGCGTCGCCGGGCGCCTCCTCGTAGGAGATCTCCAGGGCGGCCCGGACCGTGGCGGTGGCCAGGTCGGCGAGCTCCGCGGCGGCTTCGGCGACGTCGGTGGTGCCGCATACGTCGCGGGCCGCGATGCCCAGCAGGGCGCGGCGGTAGGCGGCGCGCAGCGCGTCCGCGCGGGGCCGGCCGGCGCCCCGCTCGCCCCAGATTCCCTCGGCGAGCGCCTGCTCGAACTCGGGTGTGGTGGGGTGCAGATCGACCGACTCGTAGGTGACCAGCGACCGCCAGTCCTCGGGGTGCCGGACGAGGTGGTCGGCGAGGGCCTCGGAAGCGCCCAGCACCCCCAGCAGCCGGTCGCGCAGCGGCTTGGCGGCGACGACGGTGCTCAGCAGCGTCTGCCGCTCGGCCTCCGGCAGCGCCTCCACCAGGCGGATCAGCCCGCGCAGCGCCAGGTCCGGGTCCGCGGTGGCCCCGAGCGCGTCCAGCAGCGCCGAGTCCTCCCGTACGGGGGCGAGGTCAGGGCTGTCGAGCAGCTCCGCGGCTGCCGAGGGGGCGGTGAAACCGTGCCTCAGCAGCCGGGTGAAGGTGCTGCTCCGCCGTCCCTGCGGAGCGGGTAGTGCCATGGTCCAGCCTCTCGGTGGCGCGGTGGCTCGGCACGCGGGCGGCGTCTCGCGTGTCCGAGCCCAGGCAGCTTCTTACACGTCAGAGCACGGGTTCTTACACGTCAGAGCACGGGCATCAGAGCACGGGCAGCATCTTGCGGAGTTCGAAGGCGGTGACCTCGGAGCGGTACTCCTCCCACTCCTGCTTCTTGTTGCGGAGGAAGAAGTCGTAGACGTGCTCGCCGAGGGTCTCGGCGACCAGTTCGCTGCGCTCCATCAGTTCGATGGCCTCGCCGAGGTTCTGCGGGAGCGGCTCGATGCCCATCGCCCGGCGCTCCGAGTCGGACAGCGCCCACACGTCGTCATCGGCACCGGCCGGCAGCTCGTAGCCCTGCTCGATGCCCTTGAGGCCGGCGGCGAGCAGCACGGCGTAGGTCAGGTAGGGGTTCGCGCCGGAGTCGATCGAGCGGACCTCGACCCGGGTGGAGCCCATCTTCCCCGGCTTGTACATGGGGACGCGGATCAGCGCGGAGCGGTTGTTGTGGCCCCAGCAGATGTACGAGGGCGCCTCGCCGCCGGCGCCCGCGGTGCGGTTGGCGCCGCCCCAGATGCGCTTGTACGAGTTGACCCACTGGTTGGTCACGGCGGAGATCTCGCCCGCGTGCTGCAGTAGGCCGGCGATGAACGACCGTCCCACCTTGGAAAGTTGGTACTCGGCACCGGACTCGTGGAAGGCGTTGCGGTCGCCTTCGAAGAGCGAGAGGTGGGTGTGCATACCCGAGCCGGGGTACTCGCTGAACGGTTTCGGCATGAACGTCGCCTGGACCCCCTGCTCCAGCGCCACCTGCTTCATGACCAGCCGGAACGTCATGATGTTGTCGGCGGTCGAGAGCGCGTCGGCGTACCGCAGGTCGATCTCCTGCTGACCCGGGGCACCCTCGTGGTGGCTGAACTCGACCGAGATCCCCATCGACTCCAGCATCGTGATCGCCTGCCGGCGGAAGTCCATACCGACGTTCTGAGGGGTGTGGTCGAAGTAGCCGGAGGAGTCGGCCGGGCTGGGCCGCGAGCCGTCGACGGGCTTGTCCTTGAGCAGGAAGAACTCGATCTCCGGGTGGGTGTAGAAGGTGAATCCCAGGTCGGAGGTCTTCGCCAGGATGCGCTTGAGGACGTAGCGCGGGTCGGCGTAGGAGGGCGATCCGTCCGGCATCAGGATGTCGCAGAACATCCGGGCGGTGCCGGGTGCCTCGGCGCGCCAGGGCAGGATCTGGAAGGTGCCCGGGTCCGGCTTGGCGATCATGTCGGATTCGTATACCCGGGCGAATCCTTCGATGGCCGAACCATCGAAACCGATGCCCTCGTCGAAGGCCTGCTCCAGCTCGGCCGGGGCCACCGCCACGGACTTGAGGAACCCGAGCACGTCGGTGAACCACAGCCGTACGAAGCGGATGTCGCGCTCCTCGAGCGTACGGAGCACAAACTCCTGCTGCTTGTCCATGGGTCACCAATCCTTGCAGGTCAATCGGCCTGTCCGCGCACGTGGAACATCGTGCGTGGCACACCAGTATCACGTGAGGGGGTTACCGTCACATTACGCACCCTTGGCCTGAATCAGAACCGGTGAGCCGTAACCTCCGAGCCGATGCGCCGAGCGGTAACGAGCCGTAACCTCCGAGGCGGCTCGGCAAGCCGGGAGGCCGGCTCCGCGAGCGGCCGCCTAGGGCCTGTCCGATGGGTCGGCGGGGCCCACGCGGACCCATCGGACAGGCCCTAGGGCAAGGGCGCGGCCGTGTCCCGTCCCGTCTCCGACAGGTCCAGTACCGCCCGCACCACCGACTCCGGCGCATCGGCCATCACCAGATGGCCGGCCGGCGCGGCCACCGCGAACCGGCCGGCCAGTTCGGCGGCGAGCGACCGCTGGCGCTCCAGCCAGCGCAGTTGGCCGGCCGTCTCACTGCCGTCGTAGGCCGCCAGGACCGTCACCGGTGCGCCGGGCATCGGGCACTGCGCGCGCAGCGCGGTGAGCTCGGCGGCCTGGTAGGGGTAGGTCGCGTTCTCCAGGGCGCAGGCGCGCAGGACGCGGCTGGTGCGGTAGCCGGCGCGCTCCCAGGGGTGCGGCGGATGGCTGCCGACGGTGGAGACGCGGCCTATCAGGCGGCGGACGGCGGGCCCCAGGACGCGCGGCAGACCGGCGGCGGACACCGCGTCGGCCAGCCCGCCCGCCCAGGCCGTCCGCACGGCGCGGGGCAGCCGGGGCCGCGGCCGCTCCTCGATGCTGCCGTCGACGAGGACGAGCCCGGCGCAGCGGTCCGGGTGCAGCCGGGCGAACGCCTCGGCGTGGAACCCGGCCAGCGAGTGACCGACGACGGTGGCCGGGCCGCGGTGGCCGAGCGCGTCGAGGAGGTGCGCGATCCGGTCCGCTTCGGCGGCGAGGGTGGGCGGCTCGGGCGCCGGGGCGCTCAGCCCCAGGCCGGGGCGGTCGAAGCGGACGACGGTGCGGTGCCGGGCGAGCTGCGCGGCGACCGCGTCCCAGTCGAACCACGCCATGCCGAGGCCGCTGCTGAGCACACAGACCGGGCCGGCCCCTTCGGTGACGACATGCAGCGGGACACCGTCGACGCGCAGGAAACGGCCGGGGGCGGGGAGCGGGCGGAGGTCTCGGCGGCTCATCGGCGTCCTCATCGGCGTCCTTCCCTTCCGTCTTCCCCGTCTCCTTCTCCGTCCGCTTCTCCGCCTGCCTCCCCGCCTCCGTCTCCGCCGCGTCCTCCGTCTCCCGCCGCCCCGGCGTCCCCGTCACCCGCTGTCCTGGGTTCCCGGGCCGCTCCGGACGGCCCCGAGCGTGCCACGCAGCCCGCGAGCACGGCGACGTAGACGGCGACCAGCAGGACCTGCAGGCGCTGGCCGGCGCCGAGGGCCCAGGTGCCCCGGCCCGCGGTGAACGCCGCGACGGACGCCAGCGTCCAGATCGTGGCGGCGACTTCGGCGAGCAGCAGCGGCGGTCCGAAGCGGCCGAGCAACGGCCAGCGGTCGTGGCGCCGGGCGGCGACGGTCAGCAGGGCCAGCGCGGCGAGCGCGCCGACCATCGCGCAGGAGCTGCTGACGGCGTGCGCGGTGTGGGTGGCCGGCACCAGGCCTGCGGTCTCCCGGGCCGCGCAGACCGGGTCGCTGGTCGGTGCGCAGCTCAGCGGGAGCCGGGAGTCGACCGCGGTGGCGGCGCCGAAGAGCGCCAGCGCGGCCCAGCCGGCGGTCGCCCAGGGTCTGCGTTCCGTCGTGAGCAGCGCGGCCGCCGCACCGGCCAGCACCAGGATCCCGGCGACCAGGTCGGTGGCGCGGAAGAGCCCGCCCAGCGGCTGGTCGGCGGCCGCCAGCTCACTGACGTACGCCTGGACGGGGTCGAGGCCGGTGGCGAGCACCAGCTCCAGCACCCAGGCGGTGTACGCGACCGCGCCCAGCAGGAGCAGGGCGGCGGCCGTCCGGGCGGGGGCACGACGGGTGGCGGCGGGACGGGCGGGACCGCGGGTACGGGGCACGGACATCAGGTGATCGGGCATCCAGGTGATCAGGGAAGGCCAAGGATAGGCGGATGGCACTCCGTTCGGCGGACTCTGCGGGATGGCAATACCCCTCGGGGGTAGTGTTCCGGGGACAGGTACAGGGACGGGTGTTCTGCATGTCACCCGTTCGGCTCGTCGTTCCGTGGAACAGGTCGCTCCGTCGAAAGGTCCGCGATGCGTGAACAGGGCAGGGCCACCGCCTGGTGCGGCCGGCCGGCGCCGTGCGCCTCGCCGGCCGCCGGCCCCGTCACCCCGCACGCCCCCGGGCTCCCGGCGGCCCCCGGATATCCGACGACCCCCGGCTGTCCGACGGCCCTCGTGGCACCGCACACCCGGCCGCCGCACACCCGGCCGCCGCGCGGCCGATGGCCGATATCCGCGCCGCCGCGACACATATCCCCCAGCTGACTGCCGGCAGCCCCCCGTGCGCGAGGAACGCGCCGCGCCGTCGGCACCGGCCGGAGTCCGCGGCAGCGCCCCCGCACAGACCGTCCACCACACCGACATCGCCACGAGGTGTTCTCCCCATGCGTACGCACTCCCGACGCGCCCTGCTCGGCGCGGGTATCGCCGCCGCCGGCAGCGGGCTGCTGACCGCCGGTTCCCCACCGGCCGCCGCCACGGATCACAGGACCCGCAGACCCTACCCGGACGGCTCGCGCGACTCCCTTGGCCCGCACGGCTCCCCCGGCTCGCGCGGCTCCGGCCATGACACCCCGCGGGGCTATGTCGACCCCGCAGGCCCGGAGGTCGTCGAGGCCGAGCGCAGGCGGGGCACGGGCCCCGTACGCCGCTTCTCGCTGACCGCCGACCAGACCACGTTCGACCTGGGCGGATACACCGTCGACACCTGGGCGTACAACGACCAGCTGCCCGGCCCGGAGATCCGGGTCACCAGGGGCGACCGGATCGCGATGACCCTCCACAACCGTCTCCCGCAGTCCACCACCGTCCACTGGCACGGACTGCACCTGCGCAACGACATGGACGGCGTCCCCGACCTCACCCAGCGGGCCTGCAAGACCGACCACTCCTTCGACTACGTCTTCACGGCCAGCACACCCGGTACGCACTGGGTGCACCCGCACGTCGGGGTACAGGTGGACCGCGGTCTGTACGCACCGCTGATCGTCGAGGATCCCGACGAGCCCTTGTCGTACGACAAGGAGTGGATCGTCATGATCGACGACTGGCTGGACGGGGTCGACGGGGTCACTCCGGACGAGGTGCTGGAGGAGCTGAACAAGGACAAGCCCGGCGGGGCCATGGGCCACGGCGAAATGCAGGACGAGATGCAGATGGGCGGGAGGGCCGGCGGGCGGTCCTCGACCGCGCGGGCCCTGCTCACACGGCACTCCCAGCACCGGAAGGACGACTTCGCGGCCAATGTGGAGCATCCGTTCCACCTGATGAACGGCCGGTCGCCCGACGACCGCGAGACCTTCCGCGCCAAGCCCGGCGACCGCATCCGGATCCGTCTCATCAACGCCAGCGGTGACACCGCCTACCGGGTCGCGCTCGGCGACCACATCATGACCGTGACGCACAGCGACGGCTTCCCGGTGGAGCACAAGAAGACCGACAGCCTGGTGATGGGCATGGCCGAGCGCTACGACGTGCTGATCACCGCCAAGGACGGCGTCTTCCCGCTCACCGCGCTCTCCGCGGGCAAGTCCAACAACAAGACCGCACAGGCCCTGCTGAGGACCGGCGACGGCGAGGCGCCCGACCCCAAGCACCGCCCGAAGGAACTGCGGAGCGGCGGGATCGGCGCGGACAAGCTGAAGGCCGCCGAAGAGGTCCGGCTCTCCAACCACACGCCCGACCGCACGATCAAGATGGATCTCACCGGCACCGACGAGAAGTGGGACTGGGCGATCAACGGGGAGCCGTACACCCCGTCACAGCGGTACCCCGTACGGGAGGGCGAGCGGGTCCGGCTCGTCTTCCACAACAAGACCAAGATGTGGCACCCGATGCACCTGCACGGGCACACCTTCGCGCTGCCCGACGGCGGCCCCCGCAAGGACACCACGATCCTGCTGCCGGACAAGAAGGTCTGCGTCGACTTCGACGCCGACAACCCCGGCCTGTGGATGGTGCACTGCCACAACATCTACCACTCGGAGTCGGGGATGATGACGGTCATCGGTTACCGGTCGTAACCGGCGCCTGGGACGCACGTACCCGGGCCGGCACCGGTCCGGTGTACGCCCCCCCATTGCGTCAGAAAGACGATTACACTGGCGGGGTGCCCCAACTTCGTCTCGCCCTCAATCAGATCGACACCTGCGTCGGCGATCTCACCCAGAACGCCGAGACGATCGTGCACTGGACCCGGCACGCCGCCGGCCAGGGCGCCCACCTCGTCGCGTTCCCGGAGATGGCGCTGACCGGCTACCCCGTCGAGGACCTCGCCCTGCGCCCGTCGTTCGTCGAGGCGAGCCGCACCGCGCTGCGGACGCTGGCGGGGCGGCTGGCCGCCGAGGGCCTGGGCGAGCTCCCGGCGGTCGTCGGCTACCTCGACCGCGGCGAGCCGTCCGCACCGCGCTACGGACGCCCCGCCGGCGCCCCGCAGAACGCCGCGGCCGTCCTCCACCGCGGCGAGGTCGCGCTGTCCTTCGCCAAACACCACCTGCCCAACTACGGCGTCTTCGACGAGTTCCGCTACTTCATACCGGGCGAGACCCTCCCGGTCATCCGGCTGCACGGCATCGACATCGCGCTGGCCATCTGCGAGGACCTGTGGCAGGAGGGCGGCCGGGTCCCCGCGGCCCGTTCGGCCGGCGCCGGACTGCTGCTGTCCATCAATGCCTCGCCGTACGAGCGCGACAAGCACGACACCCGCCTGGAGCTGGTCCGCAAGCGCGCCCAGGAGGCCGGCTGCACCACCGCGTACCTCGCGATGATCGGCGGCCAGGACGAGCTGGTCTTCGACGGCGACTCGATCGTCGTCGACAAGGACGGCGGGGTGATCGCACGGGCTCCGCAGTTCGCGGAGGGCTGCGTCCTGGTCGACCTCGATCTGCCGGCCGCGGCGCCCGAACCGCCGTCCGGTGTCCTGAGCGACGGCCTGCGCGTCGACCACCGCACGCTCTCCGCCGACCCACTGCCTCGTTACGTCCCCCAGACCCTGGGCGGCGAGGCCGAACGCCTCGGCGATCTCGAGGAGATCTACACCGCGCTCGTCGTCGGCCTGCGCGCGTACGTCGCCAAGAACGGCTTCCGCAGCGTCGCACTGGGCCTCTCCGGCGGCATCGACTCCGCCCTCGTCGCCGCCCTCGCCTGCGACGCACTGGGGGCCGGCCAGGTGCACGCGGTGGCGATGCCGTCGCGCTACTCCTCCGAGCACTCCCTCGCCGACGCCGCCGATCTGGCCCGCCGGACCGGCCTGAACTTCCGTACGGTGCCGATCGGCCCGATGTTCGACGCGTACATGGAGTCCCTCTCGCTCACCGGGCTCGCCGAGGAGAACCTCCAGTCCCGGCTGCGCGGTACGACCCTCATGGGCATCTCCAACCAGGAGGGCCATCTGGTCCTCGCCCCCGGCAACAAGTCCGAGCTGGCCTGCGGCTATTCGACGCTCTACGGCGACTCGGCGGGCGGCTACGGCCCCATCAAGGACGTCTACAAGTCGGTCGTCTACCAGCTCGCACGCTGGCGCAACCAGGCCGCCGCCGACCGCGGCCAGACCCCGCCGATCCCGGAGAACACCCTCACCAAGCCGCCGAGCGCCGAACTCCGCCCCGGCCAGGTCGACACCGACTCCCTCCCCGACTACGACATCCTCGACCGTGTCCTGGAGCTCTACGTGGACCAGGACCGCGGCCGCGAGGAGATCATCGCCCAGGGCTTCGACGAATCCCTGGTGACCCGGGTACTGCGCATGGTCGACCACGCGGAGTACAAGCGCCGCCAGTACCCGCCCGGCACCAAGATCTCCGCCAAGGTCTTCGGCAAGGACCGCCGCCTCCCGATCACCAACCACTGGCGCGAGGGACGCTGACGGCCCTTAGGGGGCGGTCGAACAGATCCCCTAAGGGTCGCGAGCGCCCCCTGCGGGGCCACAACGAGTGCGGGCGGGCGGGTATTCCTGACCTGATACGCGACGTGGATACGCGACGTGAACACACGGCATGGACGGACACATGGCGTGGATACGCGGCGTGGCCGGCCGGAGGGCGTTACCACATACCGGCCGGAAGGCGTTACCGCATACCGGACGGCCTTACGTGCCGCCCCCGGCAGGGGTGGCCGTCTCGGAGGTGACCGCGTCGGCCTCCGGGCTGCGGGCCACGATGCGGGAGCCGTCCGCCGCGCCCCGGTCCATCAGCCCCGCGACCGCCGCGACGGCCAGGCCGAGCACCGCCAGCACGGCGCCCACCAGGGTCGGCGACGTCCAGCCCCAGCCGGCGGCGAGGGCGAGGCCGCCGACCCAGGCACCGCCCGCGTTGGCCAGGTTGAAGGCGGACTGGTTGGAGGCAGCGGCCAGTGTGGGGGCCTGCTGGGCCTTGTTCATGACCAGCATCTGGAGCGGCGTGGTGGTCAGGAAGCCGATCGCGCCGACGAGGACGACGGTGACCAGGGCCGCCCAGGTCACCTGGGCGGTGAAGTGGAAGGCCGTCAGCACGAGGGCGAGCGCGGCCAGCGAACCGTAGAGGGTGGGGCGCAGGGCGCGGTCCGTGAGCGGGCCGGCGGCCAGGGCGCCCAGTGTCATGCCGATGCCGAAGAGCGCGAGGACCAGCGGCACCGAGCCCTCCGCCAGGCCGGTGACCTCGGTCATCATCGACGCCAGGTAGCTGTAGACGGCGAAGACGCCGGCGAAGCCGAAGACGGTGGTGAGCAGGGCCAGCAGCACCTGGCCGTTGGCGAGGGCGCGCAGTTCGCGGCCCAGGCCGGTGCGCTCGTCGGCCTTCAGCGGCGGGATCAGCCGCGCCAGGGACGCCATCGCGACCAGGCCGATGCCGGCCACGACGAGGAAGGTGGCACGCCAGCCGAGCTGCTGGCCCAGCAGGGTGGCGGCGGGCACGCCGATGATGTTGGCGACGGTCAGGCCGAGGAACATCGTGGCCACCGCGCGGGCCTGCCGGCCCTCGCGTGCCATCCGGGCGGCGACCACCGCGCCGACGCCGAAGAAGGCCCCGTGCGGCAGGCCGGCCAGCAGCCGGCCGGCGATCAGCGAACCGAATCCGGGGGCGAGCGCGGAGGCGAGATTGCCGACCGTGAAGAGCGCCATGAGCAGGACGAGCATCCGCTTACGGGGGATGCGGGACCCCAGGGACGTCAGAAGCGGGGCGCCGATGACGACGCCGAGGGCGTAGGCGGAGACGAGGTAGCCGGCAGTGGGCACGCTGGTGCCCAGATCGTCCGCGACGTTGGGCAGCAGGCCCATCATCACGAATTCCGTGGTGCCGATACCGAAGGCCGAGATCGCGAGCGCGAGCAGAGCCAAGGGCATGAAAGACCTGGTCCTTTCCGGACGTTCCGTACGAGGGGATGCGCTACAAGAGTGCGCTAAGTTCTGCTACGGAACAAAGTCTCGCAGGCCCGGTATTCCGTCGCAGGGAAATTTCCGCTGCCAGGAATCCCCTCGCCGGTACGGACGGGACGAGCGCGCCTCGCCCGTCACCGCCGCGCCGCGCCCGTCACCGCCGGACCTCGGCGGTCAGATCTTGACGGAGGCCGCGACGGGCCGGTGGTCACTGCCGGTCGACTGCAGCACCCAGGCCTTCACCGGCTCCACGCCCTTCACCATGATGTGGTCGATCCGGGCCATCGGGAACGACGCCGGCCAGCTGAAGCCGAAGCCGTCGCCCGCCGCGCCCTGGGCGGAGCGCATCTGGGAGGTCACCGGTGCGAGCGAGCGGTCGTTCATGGTGCCGTTGAGGTCGCCGAGCAGGAAGACCTTCTTGGCCGGGTCGGCGGCGATCGCCTCGCCCAGCGCCTCGGCGCTCGCGTCCCGCTGGTTGGCGGTGAAGCCGGCGTCGAGCTTGACCCGCACCGACGGCAGGTGCGCGACATAGACCGCGAACGGTTGGCCGTGGTAGGTGACGACGGCGCGCAGCGCCCGGGTCCAGCCCATCTTGATGTCCACCGGCTCTTCGTCGGACAGCGGGTGCTTGCTCCACAGGCCGACGGTGCCCTGGATCGTGCGGTACGGGTACGCCTTCGCCAGGCCGTCACGGTACTTGGGCAGTGCGGTGGAGGTCAGTTCCTCCAGGGCGACCACGTCGGCCCCGGAGGCCACGATGTCCCGGGCGGTGCCCGCCGGGTCGGGGTTGTCGGCGTCGACGTTGTGCGAGACGACGGTGAGGTTGCCGCCCGTCCCCGCCTTGTCGGTGATCTGTCCGGCGAAGAGGCTGACCCAGGCGAAGACCGGGAGGACGAGGGCGGCCAGCGCGGTGGCGGAACGGCGCAGCACCGCGGCGATCAGCAGCAGCGGGAGGCACAGCCCGAACCACGGCAGGAACGTCTCCAGCAGACTCCCCAGGTTTCCCACGGCGTTGGGGATCCGGCTGTGCAGCAGCATCACGACCCCGAGGAGCACGGCGAGCACCGCGAGCACGATGCCGCGCCGCCACATCCCCTCCGGACGCCACCAGTTCCGCAGGCGCTCGGCCCGGGAACCGGCCCGCTCGGGCCCCTGCCCCTGTCCCGGCTCCGTCATGTATGCCTGCGCCATGTAGCTGTCCTCACTGCCTTGCTCCGGTGCGCCCCGCCTCTGATCCACTGACCCTAGGCGATGGCCGTAATGCACTTTCTTAGATCCCTCGTGCGCTTTCTCGGATGTGAGGACGGGGCAGTGGCGGGTCGGGGTTCCGTTCGGAGCGTTCATGACGGCCGCTGTGACAGAACGGGCATGTTCCGGTCATATGAGCAGGGGGCCGGGGCGTACGCCGGGGTGCGGCTACCCCGCGGCGGCCCGTGGCCGGGGCCGTACGCCCTCCAGGACCATGTCGACGATGTCCTCCGCGAGGCCCTCCGGCAGTTCCTTCCACTCATGGAGGACGGCGCGGGCCAGCATCGGGCCGACAAAGAGATCGGCGATGGTCTCCAGGTCGCGGTCGGCGCGGATCTCGCCGTTGGCCACGCCGCGCCGCAGAATGCCGAGGACCGCTTCACGGCGGGCCCGTACGACCGTGTCGTGGTACTCGGCCCACAGCTCGGGGTGGGCCTGGACATGGCTGACGACGGTGCGCAGCAGCGCGGAGTTGCGCTTGGCCAGGCCCCGGCGGCGCAGGAACTCCAGCAGCGCGACCAGGTCGTCGCGTACCGAGGCGCCCTCCAGGTGCGGGCCGTGGGCGTCCAGCGACCGCATGACGTCGAGCATCAGGGCGTCCTTGCCGGGCCAGCGGCGGTAGACGGTGGCCTTGCCCACCCCGGCCTCGCGGGCGATGCGTTCCATGGACAGCTCGCCTATGGAGGCACCGTCCTCGATCAGGCGCAGTACGGCCTCGATGATGGCGGAGTCGGCCGCGGCGCTGCGCGGCCGGCCGCGGCGTTCGGCGGGCACCGGCACCGGTCCCGGCACCGGTCCCGGCTGTCGCGATGGGGCCGCCGCCGCTTCGGGGCCCTCGGCCGCCCGGCTCATCGTGCTGTGCCTGCCTTCCGCTCGTCGTGCGGCTCCGCCGCCCGCGGCGCCGTTCCCATTCTGCCCGGCAGGAACGCCAGCACCACCAGGGCGCCGAGCGCCGAGACGACGGCCGAGCCGAGGGCGGTGACGTGCATGGCGTGGATGAACGCGTCGTGGGCGGAGCGGATCAGTGAGCGGCCCTCCGGGCCCATCCGGTGCGCGAGGCCGAGGGTGGCCTCGATGGACTCGCCGGCCGCGTGCCGGGCCCCGGCCGGCACTCCGGGCAGGGTTTCGAGGGTGCCCTGGATGCCGTCGCGGTAGGTCGTGGACAGCAGAGACCCGAGGACGGCGACGCCGAGGGTGCCGCCGACCTGCCGGAAGACGTTGTTCAGCGCCGATCCGGAGCCGGCCTTCTCGCGTGGCAGCGTCTGCATGACCGTGACGGTGACCGGCGGCATTATGTGCGCCATGGCGGTGCCCTGGAGGAAGAACAGCACCTCCATGACCCAGATCGGGGTGTCGGTGTCCATCAGCAGGAGGCCGGCCATGGTGCCGGCCACCGCGAACATGCTGACCGAACACACCGCCCGGGCGCCGAACCGGTCCACGGCGAGCCGGGCCCGCGGCGCGAAGATCAGCTGGGCGACGGCGATCGGCAGGAGCAGCAGGCCGGCCTGCAGCGGGGTGTAGCCGCGCACGCTCTGGACGTAGAAGACGGTGAAGAACGTGACGCCCATGAGGGCGAAGAAGACCAGCGCGATGGCGGCGACCGCGGCGGAGAAGGCGGGCCTGCGGAAGTAGCCGATGTCGATCGACGGGTGGTCGCTGCGCTTCTGATGCACCACGAACCCGGCGAGCACCGCCACCCCGCCGGCGATGGTGCCGTACACCCGCGGGTCGGTGAAGTCGGCGAGCTGTCCGCCCTTGATGATCCCGTAGACCAGCAGGACCAGGCCGACGACGGACAGCAGCACCCCGAGCGGGTCCAGCCGGCCGGGGCTGGGGTCCTTGGAGTCGGGTACCAGGATCACCATCGCGGTCAGCGCGATCAGCACGATGGGGACGTTGACGAGGAAGACCGAGCCCCACCAGAAGTGGGTGAGCAGCAGGCCGCCGGCGATCGGGCCGATTGCGATGGCCAGCCCCACCCCGCCGGCCCAGATGCCGATCGCCCGGGGCTGCTCGTCGCGTTCGAAGACGTTTATCAGGATGGCGAGGGTGGCCGGCATGACGAAGGCGCCGCCCAGGCCCATCAGGGCGCGGAAGGCGATCAGCTGGGCGGGCGAGCCGGCGAACGCGGCGAGCACCGAGCCGGTACCGAACACCGCCAGCCCGAAGAGCAGTGCCTTCTTGCGACCGAGCCGGTCGCCGAGCAGGCCGGAGGTGAACAGCAGCCCGGCGAAGACCAGCGTGTAGGCGTTGATCGCCCACTCCAGCTGGCTCTGGGTGGCGCCGAGGCCGGTGGGAGCCGGGGTGGCGATCGTCTTCATGGCGACGTTGAGGATCGAGTTGTCCAGCACCACGATCAACAGGCTGAACATGAGCGTGGACAGGATCGCCCAGCGGCGCCGGTGGATGTGCTCGGGGACCTGCCGGCCGGGTGGTTCGTCCGGAGTGGCGGGCGAGGGGGACGAGGGAGATGAGGTGGCCATGCCGAACACTCTACGCACTTTTCGATACGAACCCGTTCCGTATCGAAAGTCGCCCGCCCCTTTCCCCGCTCCCTCCCTGCTTTCCTTCGCCTCCCCCCTTCCTTCCCCTTCCCCTTCGCCTGTCTCTTCCCCTTTTCCTCTTCCCCTTTTCCTTTCCGTACGGGCCGTGCCAGCATGGTGGGGAGTCCGGGGACACCGTCAGGGTGCCTCGAGATGACGAACAGGAGCCGTCACCATGACGCAGCTTTCGCCTGCCCGGAAGTCGGTCCCCACGTCTCTGTACGGGGGCACGAGTTCACGCCGGATCACCGTCCGCGATATCGCGGCGGCCAAGGAGCGCGGCGAGAAGTGGCCGATGCTCACCGCGTACGACGCCATGACCGCCGCCGTCTTCGACGAGGCCGGAATCCCCGTTCTGCTCGTCGGTGACTCGATGGGCAACTGTCACCTCGGCTACGAATCCACCGTGCCCGTCACCCTGGACGAGATGACCGTCCTGTCCGCGGCGGTCGTCCGGGGCACCAAGCGCGCCCTGGTCGTCGGCGACCTGCCGTTCGGGTCGTACCAGGAGGGGGCGGTCCAGGCCCTGCGCAGCGCCACCCGGCTGGTGAAGGACGCCGGGGTCGGTGCCGTCAAGCTGGAGGGCGGGGAGCGCTCCGCCGGGCAAGTGGAGCTGCTGGTCTCGTCCGGTATCCCGGTGATGGCGCACGTCGGGCTGACCCCCCAGTCGGTCCACGCCTTCGGCGGCTACCCGGTCCAGGGCCGTGGCGAGGAGGCCGCCCAGCAGCTGCTGCGCGATGCCAAGGCGGTGCAGGACGCGGGGGCGTTCGCGGTGGTCCTGGAGGCCGTACCGGCCGAACTGGCCGCCGAGGTCACCCGCTCCCTGCACATCCCGACCGTCGGCATCGGCGCGGGCCTGGAGTGCGACGCCCAGGTTCTGGTGTGGACCGACATGGCCGGGATGACCGCGGGCCGGGTACCGAAGTTCGTCAAGCAGTATCTGGACCTGCGGGAGCTGCTCGGCGGCGCTGCCAAGGCGTTCGCCGACGACGTCGTCGCGGGCACGTTCCCGGCCGCGGAGCACACCTTCCACTGAGACCTGAGTCCTGAGACCTGGGACCTGAGTCCGTGAGCTCCGCCGTGAGCTCAGCCGAGGGCTGCGCCCAGCCTCGGCACGGCGGCCGGAACATCGCGTTCCGGCCGCCGTTTCCGTGCCTGTCAGCCGGCTGTCGGGGAGTTGTCAGTGGCGGCTGGCACTGTGGGGGGCATGACGCGACAGACGATAACCACCAGGGGCGGCAACGCCGTCGAGGTGCGCGGTCTGGTCAAGCACTTCGGCGACGTCAAGGCCGTCGACGGAGTGGACCTGGACGTGAAGGAAGGCACCGTGCTCGGCGTGCTGGGCCCCAATGGCGCCGGCAAGACGACGCTCGTACGCTGCCTGTCCACCCTCCTGGTGCCGGACGCCGGCCGGGCCGTCGTGGCCGGCTATGACGTGGTGCGCCAGCCCCGCGCACTGCGCCGCACGATCGGCCTCACCGGACAGTACGCCTCGGTCGACGAGAAGCTCTCCGGCTGGGAGAACCTCTACATGATCGGGCGGCTGCTCGACCTCTCCCGCAAGGACGCCCGCCGCCGCGCGGACGAGATGCTGGAGCGGTTCTCGCTGACCGAGGCCGCCAAGCGGCCGGCGGCCAAGTACTCCGGCGGTATGCGCCGCCGGCTGGACCTCGCCGCCTCGATGATCGGCCGCCCGGCCGTCCTCTACCTGGACGAGCCGACCACGGGTCTGGACCCGCGCACCCGTAACGAGGTGTGGGAGGAGGTCCAGCGGATGGTGCGCGAGGGCGCGACCGTCCTTCTGACCACCCAGTACATGGAGGAGGCCGAGCAGCTGGCGAACGAGCTGACGGTCATCGACCGCGGCCGGGTGATCGCCGAGGGCCGGGTCGACGAGCTGAAGGCGAAGGTCGGCGGGCGGACGCTGCAGATCCGGCCGTCGGATCCGGGCGAGCTGGACCGGATGGCCGGCGCCGTCACGCAGGCCGGTCTGGACGGCATCGGCGGCGCCACCGCTGACCACGACGGGGGTGTGGTCAACGTGCCGATCATCAGCGACGAGCAGCTGACGGCGGTGGTCGGGATGCTCGGCCGGCAAGGTTTCGCACTCGCCGGGATATCCACCCATCTGCCCAGCCTGGACGAGGTGTTCCTGGCCATCACGGGTCAGAAGACGTCCGAGGCCGGGGACACCGAACGGGCCGACGAGGCCGAGGAACAGCAGTACGCGGAGGTGTCGGCATGAGTGCGGCGACGGTGACGGCGGCACCGGTGAAGCCCGGTGCGCAGGAGGGCCGGATCGGTCTCCGCGCCAACCTGCGGCACATCGGCGCGCTGGTGCGGCGTAACGCCCTGCAGATCAAGCAGGACCCGGAGTCGATGTTCGACGCCGTGCTGATGCCGGTCATCTTCATCCTGTTGTTCGTCTACGTCTTCGGCGGCGCGATCGCCGGCAAGGGACAGCAGGACGACTACGTCCAGTACCTGGTGCCCGGCATGATGGCGATGATGGGCATGAACATCGCCATGGCGGTGGGCACCGGCGTCAACGAGGACTTCCGCAAGGGCGTGATGGACCGCTTCCGGACGATGCCCATCGCCCGGTCCTCGGTTCTGATAGCCAAGATCGTCGTCGAGGTCGGCCGGATGCTGATCGCCACCGCGATCCTGCTGGGCATGGGCTTCCTTCTCGGCCTGGAGATACGCGGCTCCCTCCTGGAGTTCCTCGGCGCGATCGTGCTGTCCACGGCCTTCGGCGCCGCGCTGATGTGGATATTCATCCTGCTGGGCCTCGCCATGAAGACCCCGCAGTCGGTCCAGGGCGTGGCGATGCTGGTGCTGATGCCGCTGCAGTTCGGCTCGTCGATCTTCGCACCGACCTCGTCCATGCCCGGCTGGCTGGAGGGCTTCACCAAGGTCAACCCGCTCTCCAACCTGGCGGACGCGGCCCGGGCGCTGATGAACGGCCAGGGCGCGGTGGCGCATCCGACGCTGGTCACGCTCGGCTGGGCGGTCGCCATCACGGCGGTCACCATGCCGCTCGCGGTGGCGAAGTTCCGCAAGAAGACGTGAGCGCATCGGATGAGGGCGTCGGATGACGGCGTCAGATGAGGGTGGTGGCCTCTTCGAGGGAGAGGCCACCGCCGTCGGCGTACCCGCGGGCGTAGTCCGCGTCGCCCAGCAGCGCCCGCGCCGCCGCCTCCGTACGGACCCGGTCCTCGCGGATGATCAGCGCCGGGACATGGCCCTCGGCCCGCAGGGCGTCGTACGCGCCCACCAGGCGCGCCGCGTCCACGGCCGCCGAGTCGCCGCGTACGGCCATCAGCACCCGGGCCCCGGTGAGGAGCTGGATCACCGGAACGTCCGGGGCGACCATCTGGGTCAGCGCGTCCTGCATCAGCGCCATGGCCGCCCGGAACCGCGTCACCAGCCCTTCGTCGCGATGCCCGTCGTCCAGATCGAGCGAGAGCAGCGACATCTCCAGGATCCCGACGAACAGGTCCGGGGCGCGCGGGGTGAACAGCTCCCGCACCGCGTGCAGCTGCTCACGGGCCTCGTCCCGCCGGCCGGTCAGCGTCAGCCGCATGGCGAGGGTCAGCCGGGCGAACGGCTCGGCGTCCCGGCCGCTGTTGGCCTCGGCGGCGGCCTCGGCCAGCACCTCCCGCAGCATCCGCTCGCCGGCCTCCCCCTGGCCGTCCTCGATCATCACGGAGCCGAGCCGGCAGCGCAGCAGCAGGGTCTGGGCGTGCGCGCCCAGCTGCTCGGAGTGGACCATCGCCGCCCGGTAGTCCTCGGCCGCGCGCTCGTAAGCACCGCGCTTCTCATGGCTCTCGCCGCGCCCCGACAGCGCCTCGGCCGCCCCCCAGGCATCACCGACCCGCAGGAATATCCGCAGCGCCTCGTCCGCGTCGTGGGCCGCCTGGGGCAGCCCCCTGGGATGGTCGTTGAAGATCTTGGAGCGCAGCTGCAGGACGTAGGCGAGCTCCCAGTCGTAGCCGTAGTGGCGGCAGGCCTGTACCGCGCTGTCGGTCATCTCCGCCAGTCTCTCGACCTGCCCGGTGAGGAGCACCGCGAAGAACCACATCACCCCGGGCACCTTGCAGGTCTGCGGCATGCCGGGGCGGTACGCGGCGAGGACCCCGGCCAGGTCCTCCTGCATCTCCGGCGAGCTCAGCGCCGCGAGGTCGCTGTCCATGCTGGACAGCTCGACCAGACGGATCTCGCGACGCGCCTCGACCAGCTGCTCGGCGGACATCGGCGGCGGCTTGTCGATGGGCCGTTCGGGCAGGTCGGGGGCCGGTTCGACCGGTTTCAGGAAGGGGTTGGGGCCGAGCGCGGAGACCGCGGCGGCCCAGTGGCGGGCGTCGCCCCGGTGGTCGCGCAGCGACCAGAACCACTGGAGGGACAACACCAGGCAGAGCGCCTCGTGCTCGTCCCCGGCGGCGACGGCGCGGCGCAGCGCGGTGCGCAGGTTGTCGTGCTCCAGCTCCAGCCGCTCCATACCGGCGCGCTGGCCGGGGCCGCGCAGCAACGGGTCGGTGGTACGGGCGAGTTCGCGGTACGCGACGAGATGGCGGCGCTCGGTGGCGGCCCGCTCCCCGGCCTCGTCGAGCCGCTCGGCGGCGTACTCCCCCACCGTCTCCAGCAGCCGGTAGCGCATCTGCCGCCCGGCGCCCGCACCGCCTCCACCAGAACGGCCGGCGCCGTCCCCCGTGCCGGCGGGCGCCGCCACCACCAGCGATTTGTCGATCAGCGAGCCGAGCAGTCCGGCCACCTCGTACGCCGCGACGCCGTCCCCCGCACAGACCTCCTCGGCGGCGGCCAGGTCGCAGCCCCCGGCGAAGACGGACAGCCGCCGCAGCACCGCCCGCTCGGGCTCGTCGGTCAGGTCCCAGGACCAGTCGACCACCGCGCGCAGGGTCTGCTGCCGGGGCAGCACCGTGCGGCTGCCGCTGGTCAGCAGCCGGAAGCGGTCGTCGAGCCGGTCGGCGAGCTGACGCGGCGTCATCATCCGGAGCCGGGCGGCGGCGAGTTCGACGGCCAGCGGCAGCCCGTCCAGCCGACGGCAGATCTCGGCGCAGGCCGCCGCGGTCTCCTCGTCGGTGTCGACCCGGAAGCCGGGCCGGGCGGCGGCCCCGCGGTCGGCGAGCAGCCGCAGCGCGACCGGGTCGGGCAGCGGCCCGACCGGCCGCAGCACCTCGCCCGGGACGGCCAGCGGCTCCCGGCTGGTGGCCAGCACCGTCACCCCGGGGCAGTCCGCGAGCAGCCGCTCGGCGAGCTCGGCGGCGGCGCCGATCACATGCTCGCAGTTGTCGAGGAGCAGCAGCATCCGGCGGCCCGCGCAGTGCTCGGCGAGCCGGGCGAGGGGGTCCAGCGCGGTCGGGTCGGTGGCGGCCCGCAGCCCTTCGGCGCTGGTGCCGCGGACCACGGTCTCGCGGGCGCCGAGCGCGGTGAGCACCGCCTCGGGCACGGTCTGCGGATCGTCGACCGGCGCGAGCTCGGCCAGCCAGACGCCGTGCGGCCAGGCCTCCGGCAGTGCCGCGGCGGCCCGTTCGGCGCCCTCCTGGGACAGCCGGGTCTTACCGGCGCCACCGGGCCCGAGCAGCGTCACCAGCCGGTGCCCGGCCAGATCGGACCGTATCGCCGCGAGGTCGGCGTCCCGGCCGACGAAGGAGGTGAGCCGGGCGCGCAGATTGCCGGAGCGGGCCCGCGCGGGCGGCGGGGAGCCGGGAGCGGCGTACGGGGAACCGCCGGGTTCGGTGTCCGGGGAGGCTCCGGGAGCGGCAACGTCCGGGGAACGGCCGGGTTCCGGGGCCGCTGCGGGTGCCGGTGCCGGACGTCCCTTCCCCGGCCTCCGGTCGGGTGGGGGTGCGCCCGGCCCCACGGCATCCGGCACCCGCCCCCGCACCGGCGGCACCGACACCGGCACCGGCCCCAGCAGCTCGGCGTGCAGGGCGCGCAGCTCCGGGCCGGGGTCGGCGCCGAGGCGGTCGGCGAGGCCGGTGCGTATCTCCTCGTAGGCCGCCAGCGCCTCCGCCGTACGGCCCGCGGCACGCAGCGCGCGCAGCCGCAGGGCCTGCAACGGCTCGTCGAGGGGGTGGTCCTGGCACAGCGCGCGGAGGGCGGGCAGCGCCCGCTCGGCCCGGCCGAGGGCGAGGTCGGCGGCGAGGCGGAGACGCTGGGCGTCCAGGCGGCGGCTCTCGGCGCGGGCCGCCTCCGCCCCGGCGTCCGGGAGGTCGGCGAGGGCCGGGCCGCGCCACAGCGCCAGCGCCTCGTCGAGCAGCTCGGCGGCGCGGGCCGGGTCCGCCGCGTCGAGCGCTCGCTCGCCGTCCGAGGTGAGCCGTTCGAAGCGGTGCAGATCGACGGCGTCCGGCTCGGCGCACAGCCGGTACCCCCCGTCGACCGAAGTGACGGCGGGGTGACCCAGGGCCCGGCGCAGCCGGCTGACCAGGGCCTGCAGCGCCCCCGCCGCGTCCGCGGGCGGGTCCATGCCCCACACGTCGGCGATCAGCACGTCCGGGGAGAGTGCGCGGCCCGGGCGCAGCGCGAGGGCGGCGAGCAGCGCACGCAGGCGCGCGCCGCCGAGGGCGACGGGAGTGCCGTCGGCCCGGCCGGCCTGGGTGGTGCCGAGAATTCCGTAGCGCACCGACCCATTGTCGTCCAGGCCCCGAGCCGTTTCGCCACCGAGTTTCGCCGGGTCCGGTCCGATACGTCGTAGCCGGGCCGGTCCGATGTCCGATGTGTCATGGCCGGGGCCGGTCCGATGGGTCATGGCCGGGGCCGGTCCGACGGATCGTGGCCGGGGCCGGTGACCTGACCCGTTCCCGGTGGGCCCGTGCTCCGGTTACCGTCGTGGCTGCGCATCACGACACCCGGGAGTCCGCACCATGACCACAGCAATCCAGCGCGCCGACCGCCGCACCAGCCCGGTCTTCCTCGCGCTCGTCGCCGTCCTGGTGGTGTCGGGGTGGGCCGTGTGGAGCGGCACGCTCGCCGCGAACCCCGGCTTCGCGGTCTTCCTCTTCGTCGTCTCCGGCTGGGTGGTCTCGCTCTGCCTGCACGAGTACGCACACGCCCGCACCGCGCTGCACAGCGGCGACATCTCCGTGGCGGCCAAGGGCTACCTCACCCTGAACCCGCTGAAGTACACCCACGCCCTGCTCAGCATCGTGCTGCCGGTGCTCTTTGTGATCATGGGCGGGATCGGCCTGCCGGGCGGCGCGGTGTTCATCGAGCGCGGCCGGATCCAGGGCCGCTGGCGGCACAGCCTGATCTCGGCGGCCGGTCCCCTGACGAACGTCCTGTTCGCGGTGGTCTGCACGGCCCCGTTCTGGCTGCACGCCCTGGACGGCGTGCCCGCCGCCTTCCGCTTCGCCCTCGCCTTCCTCGCCCTGCTCCAGGTGACCGCCGCGATCCTGAACTTCCTCCCGGTCCCGGGCCTGGACGGCTACGGCGTGCTCGAACCCTGGCTGTCGCCGAAGCTGCGGCGGCAGGTGGCGCCGTTCGCGCCGTTCGGCCTGCTCGCGGTCTTCGGGCTGCTGTGGGTCCCGGAGGTCAACCGGGTCTTCTTCGACTTCGTGGACACCGTCCTGGGCGGCCTCGGCGTCTCCCCCGTCGACACCTACATCGGCCAGCAGCTCTTCCGCTTCTGGGAAGGCGCGCCGGAGCTTCCGCAGATCAGCGGCCTGCTCTGAGCCGTCACCGCTCATCACTACGCATCACCGCTACGGGCCGCCGCCCGCGTACCGCACAGCGGTCCGGGCCGGTCCGGGCCAGTTCAAGCCGGCATGCAGTCGGTTCAGGCCGGCATTCAGGCCGATCTAGGCCCCCTGCGCCCGCTCCAGCCTGGCCTTCCGTACGTAGAACCACGCCATGTTGCTGGAGATACCGGCCAGCAGAACCCACACGATCCCGATAAAGCTGCCCTCGACGAAGGAGATGACGGCTGCCACAACGGCGAGCACGCAGACAGCGGTGGCCATGAGAGCGAGGCGGGGCATGGGGTCGGCTCCTCGGTGAGGGATCGGGCAATTGCCCCCAGTGTCCCCCATCGGCTTTCGGCGGCGCCCGGCAGCCTTCCGCCGCGCGGGCGGCAGGGCGCCCGGGGCCGGCCGCACGCGGGCAGCGAGCCAGGCGCCGCGACCGGCCCTACACGTCGGTGACCCGCAGCCCCGCATGCGCCTTGTACCGCCGGTTGACCGAGATCAGGTTGGCGACCAGCGACTCGACCTGGTGGGCGTTGCGCAACCGGCCGGCGAAGACCCCGCGCATACCGGGGATTCGGGCGGCCAGCGCCTGCACCAGGTCGGTGTCGGCGCGCGACTCGCCCAGCACCATCACATCGGTGTCGATCTGCTCGACCTGCGGATCCTGCAGGAGCACCGCCGACAGGTGGTGGAAGGCGGCGGTGACCCGCGACTCCGGCAGCAGCCCCGCCGCCTGCTCGGCCGCGCTGCCCTCCGCCGGCTTCAGCGCGTACGCACCCTTCTTGTCGAAACCGAGCGGATTGACGCAGTCGATGACGAGCTTCCCGGCCAGCGGCTCCCGCAGCGCCTCCAGGGTCTTGGCATGCCCCTCCCACGGCACGGCGATGATCACCACATCGCTGCGCCGTGCACACTCCGCGTTCTCCGCGCCCTCGATACCAAGGCCGAGTTCCTCGGCGGCGGTCCGTGCGCGCTCGGCGGCCCGGGAGCCGATGATCACCTGCTGCCCGGCCTTGGCGAGCCGGTAGGCGAGGCCGCGGCCCTGGTCGCCGGTGCCGCCGAGGACGCCGACCACCAGGCCGGAGACGTCCGGGAGGTCCCATGGGTCGCGGGGCGCCGGCTTCCCGGCGGCCGGGGCGGTGCGGGTCGTGACATCGTCAGGAGTAGTCATGACAGTGATCCTGTCACGCCCTCCGCGCCCCCGGACAGCGTCCCTCCCGCCATCGAACCCCGCTCTCCGCGCCCGTACCTGACGTGGCGTCACCCCGCCCCCGCCGGCCGCCCCGGCCGGGCCGGCCCGGCCGGGCTCCCGTTCCGCTCCGTGGACCTCAGTTCCGCTCCGTGGGCCTCTGTTCCGCTCCGTGAGCCTCCGGCCCCCTTCGTACGGGTGACAGCGGTTGAATCGGCAACCAGGCAGCGCTGCCCTGGGGCAGGATGCCGGCCATGGATGCCGTACGGGTCGCGCTGCTGCGCGAGGTCCTCGCCGGAACCGAGTGGATCCAGGCCACCCGCCGGTTCGCCGGGTCGCTGCGAGCCGCCGTCGGATCGCACGGCGGCGGACTGCTGCTCGTCGGCAGCGCCACGTACGAGCCCTGGCACCTGGCCGCCCACCTGGACGACGAGGCCGCCTGGTCGGGCCTGCCGGAGCTGTCACCGACCCTGGTACGGCACCGCGTCCCCGGTGGCGCGCCCAGCCATCTGGGGGTCGGGCTGGGCCGGCTGGCGGCGGCCGGGCGGGGCGAGACACTGCTGGTCGTCGCGCCGGGGCAGCCGGGCGCCGGGCTGCTGGAGCGGGTGCACGACGCCCGCCGCAACGGCGCGACGGTACTCGCCCTGGACGGCGGCGACCGCGATCTTCACGCCCTGGCCCATGACGCGCTCACCGCACTCCCGGCCCCGCAGCCGGCCCCGCCCGAGGGCGCCGGCGGCACGTCCCCCGACCTGGATCTCGATACGGTCCAGCACCTGGTGAGCGCGGCCGCCGGAGAGAACAGCCTGCCCGCACCCCGGCGGCGCCGCCGGTTCCTCGACCGGCTGGCCCGCCTCGCGGACGAGCTGACCGCGGGGCCGCCGCACCACTGGTGACTTCCCCGATTTCGGCTCTCCCGCCGTGGTGGCCACGCGCCGTCCGGCCTGGCGACCAGCCGTTGTTCTTCGGCTTTCCCGCCGCGGGAGGGGTGGGGAGAGGCGACTTTCCCTCCGTGGGAGGGGTGGCGAGAGGTGAGTGGGGGCTGGTGTGAGTGATCGTCCGCGAGCGGCGGAGGGTTCACTCCTCCCGGTCCCGCTTCCCCATGTCGTGCCACTTCGGGTCCGTCTCCCACTCCAGGTTCCGCTCCCGCGCGGTCTCCATGGCGTGCGCGGCCTCCTCGCGGGTGCCGTACGGGCCGAAGCGGTCGGCGGCGCGGCACTCGGGGCCCTCTTCCACCCGCTGGTGCGCGAGGCAGTAGAACCACTCGCCCGGCTTTCCGACCGTCCGCCTCTTGAACAGCGCCATCGCCGCCTCCTGTGGGTGTTCCGTGCCACCATCCTGCCCGACGGCCCGCGGATACACTCGCTGGCATGTCTGGCCAGTCGCTTCTTGTCCCGGGGAAGATCTCCCCCACCCGCCCTGTCCCCGCCTCGATCCCGCGCCCCGAGTACGTCGGGAAGGACGCGCCCACGCCCTACACGGGCCCCGAGGTGCAGGACACCGAAACGATCGAGCGGATGCGGATCGCCGGCCGGATCGCCGCTCAGGCGATGGCGGAGGCCGCCAAGCACATCCAGCCCGGAGTGACCACCGACGAGCTGGACCGGGTCGCCCATGAGTTCATGTGCGACCACGGCGCCTACCCCTCCACGCTCGGCTACCGCGGCTTTCCCAAGTCCCTCTGCTCCTCGCTCAACGAGGTCATCTGCCACGGCATCCCGGACTCGACCGTCCTGAAGGACGGCGACATCGTGAACCTGGACGTCACCGCGTACATCCACGGTGTGCACGGCGACAACAACGCCACGTACCTGTGCGGCGAGGTGGACGACGAGTCCCGGCTGCTGGTGGAGCGGACCCAGGAGGCGCTCCACCGCGCGATCAAGGCGGTCAAGCCGGGCCGTCAGATCAACATCATCGGCCGGGTCATCGAGTCGTACGCCAAGCGCTTCGGCTACGGCGTGGTCCGCGACTTCACCGGTCACGGCATCAACTCGTCCTTCCACTCCGGCCTGATCGTTCCGCACTACGACAGCCCGCACCACACCACCGACATCAAGCCCGGAATGACCTTCACGATCGAGCCGATGCTGACGCTGGGCACGTACGAGTACGACATGTGGGACGACGGCTGGACCGTGGTGACCAAGGACCGCAAGCGGACCGCGCAGTTCGAGCACACCCTGGTGGTGACGGAGACCGGGGTGGAGATCCTGACCCTGCCCTGACCTGCGGCGGAGCGCCCCGCCCCGCTCTGTGCCGGATCCGGGACGGAGCGGGGCGGCGGGTTTGTGGGGAAGTTTTTACCGACAGGGCGTCGGGAAGACCGTAGGGTGGTTACCGACAGGTCGTCGGGAAGAGGGTTGACTCAGGTGAGCCCAAGTAGTTAGGTAAGCCTAAGTAGCTGAGTGGGCCCGAGCCGGGTCACGCAGCTCAGCGGAGTCCCCTGTTCCCGTCTTCCCCCAAGCTCTCGAATCCTCCCCCGAGCTCTCAACTTCGTTCGAGCAGGGGGGACCCCATGAGCAGGGGGGACCCCCACCCCGGCCCCCGGAGGTCCGCCTTGGCAGCGCCCAGCTCGTCCAGCCCGACTCCGTCCGGCGCGCCCGCCCCCGCCGGGCCCGGGACGCCCTTCTCGGCGATGATCCGTACGGCGTCCCACGAACAGCACACCGAGGCCGAGAACTCGTCCTTCATGAGCGATCTTCTCGGCGGCCGGCTCGGCGTCACGGCCTACCGGCGCTACACCGAGCAGCTGTGGTTCGTCTACCGCGCACTGGAGGGCTCCGCCGAGGCGCTCGCCGAGGACCCGGTCGCGGGCCCCTTCATCCGCCCGGAGCTGGCCCGCAGCGCCGAGCTGGAGCGCGACCTGGCGCACCTCGGGGGGCCGTCCTGGCGTGACGGGCTGCGGCCGCTCCCGTCCACCGCCGCCTACGCCGACCGCGTCACGGCCTGCGCCCGCGACTGGCCGGCCGGCTACGTCGCCCACCACTACACCCGCTATCTCGGCGACCTCTCCGGCGGCCAGATCATCCGCGGCACCGCCGAGAAGACCTGGGGCTTCGCCCGCAAGGGCGACGGCGTCCGCTTCTATGTCTTCGAAGAGATCGCCAACCCCGCCGCCTTCAAGCGCGAGTACCGCTCGCTGCTGGACGCGCTGCCGGTGGACGACCTGGAGAAACAGCGCGTGATCGAGGAGTGCAGGCACGCGTTCCGGCTGAACAGCGCGGTGTTCCGGGAGCTGGCCGAACAGTTCCCGCTGAGCGCCTAGCCAGCGCCCGTCTCCCCATGGACGTCCGCGTGGCGGACCCGGCCGCCGACCGCGATGGTGCCGTCCGGGTACGCGCGGGTGAGGATCTGCGAGCCGGTGCCCTGGCGGATGTCCAGAGCGCGGGCGAGTTCATGGGTGAGCAGCAGGGCGGCCGCGCCGGTGGCCTCGTCCTCGACGATGGAGTCGCCGCGCCGCGGGAAGGCCCGGGCGCGGACCACGCCCGCGGGCTCGTCCTGCCAGGCCCAGGCGTAGAGCCAGCCCTCGCCCGGCGGCGGTGCGGGCAGCTGGTCGACCTCGGCCGCCGAGGCGTGGCGTTCGGTCCTGCGGGCGGTCACCCACTCCGCGCGGCCGCGTACCCAGGTGATGTCCCCCTCGAAGCGGACGTCGACCTCGCCGGCCGGCGGGCGCAGCGTGTGCGGCGGCCGGCCCAGGTTCCGCAGCAGCCAGGCCAGGCCGACCAGCGGGTGCCCGGCGAAGGGGAGTTGGACGCTCGGGGTGCGGATGTCGACGGTGCCGTGCGCGGCGTCGTCGAGGAATACGGTCTCGCTGAAGCCGAGTCGGGCGGCGAGGGCGGCCCGCGCGGCGGTGTCCGGGATCGCGGCCCCGTCGCGTACCACGCCCAGCTCGTTACCGCCGGCCCCGTCCGGCCCGCAGAACACCCGGAGCACATCGATGTCGGTCATCCCGATATTGAACAGCAGGGGTGCGCGGGGCGGTTGAGGGATCTTGACCGGGCCGTTATCCGTGAGAGCGGAATCACTGGACAGGCCGGCCGGAAGCCGGTAAGTCTCGGATAAGTTAGGGCCGCCTTAGTAGCGCCCTCGTCGGCTGTCGCCCTCGTACGGCGTGCCCCAGTCGGCTGTCGCCCTCGTACGGCGATACCCGTTCACCGCCGAGCCCGCTTGGAGCCCGTATGCGAGCCCTCCGCTCCTCCGCCGTCGCCGCCGTCGCCGCAGCCGCGGCCGTCACCGCCGTCGCCGGCTGCGCCGCGAAGAGCGGCGGCGAAGGCGGCGGCAAGGACGGGGGCAAGGGCACGATCGAGGTGACCGCGACGGACTCCGCCTGCGAGCTCTCGGCCAAGGAGTTCCCCGCCGGGCACGTCCGGTTCGCGGTGCACAACAAGGGCTCCAAGGTCACCGAGGTGTACCTCTACGCGCCCGGCGACCGGATCGTGACCGAGCGGGAGAACATCGGTCCCGGGACGTCCGCGGAGATCACCGCGGAGATCAAGGCCGGTTCGTACGAAATCGCCTGCAAGCCGGGGATGAAGGGCGACGGCATCCGGCAGCAGGTGACGGTCACCGGGAAGGGCGCCGCCGCCAGGCAGGACCCCGAGCTGGACGCCGCGGTCGCCGCGTACCGCGCGTACGTCCAGGAGCAGGCCGACCGGACGATCCCGGAGGTGCGGAAGTTCACCGACGCGGTCAAGGCCGGTGACCTGGAGGCCGCGAAGAAGAGCTATGCGCTGTCCCGGGTCGGCTGGGAGCGCACCGAGCCGGTCGCCGAGTCCTTCGGGGATATCGACCCCAAGGTCGATGTGCGGGAGGACGGCCTGGACAAGGGCCAGGAGTGGACCGGCTGGCACAAGCTGGAGAAGTCCCTGTGGGAGACGGAGAAGATCTCCGAGGACGACAAGAAGCTCGCCGACCGGCTCATGACGGACCTCAAGGACTGGCAGAAGCGGGTCGGCACCGCCGAGATCACCCCGACGAGCATGGCCAACGGTGCCAAGGAGCTGCTCGACGAGGTGGCCACCGGCAAGGTCACCGGTGAGGAAGAGCGCTACAGCCACACGGACCTGATCGACTTCCAGAGCAATGTCGAGGGCGCCGAGAAGGCGTACCAGCTGCTGAAGCCGGTCGCCGCCAAGCACGCGCCGGCCCTGGCGAAGGAGCTGGACAAGCAGTTCACGGCGATCCGTGCGCAGCTGGACAAGCACCGCGACAGCGCGTCCGCGGACGGCTTCGCCCCGTACGACACGGTCGGCAAGGGTGAGCGCAAGGAGCTCTCCGACGGTGTCAACGCGCTGGCCGAGCCGCTGTCCAAGCTGGCCGCCGCCGTGGCCACCGGTGCCAAGTAGCCCGCGCCGACCGGACAGGGGTCACCGATGACGTATGAGGACGGCAGGGCCGTCGAGGGTGCGGCCGCCGAAGGCGAGCCGGCCGGCGGCGGCACCAACGGGCGGGCGCCCTCGCGGCGTTCGCTGCTCGGCTGGGGCGGCGCGGGGCTGGCGCTCGGCGCGGTCGCGGCCGGCGGTACCGCGGCGGCGCTGCGTACCGGCGGTGACGCCCGGCCGGCCGGCGCGGACGCCACCGCGGGTGCCGCGGTCGCCTTCCACGGCAGGCACCAGGCGGGTATCGCCACCGCCGTCCAGGACCGGCTGCACTTCGCCGCGTTCGACGTCACCACCGACGACCGCGACGCGCTGATCGCGCTGCTCAAGGAGTGGACGAAGGCGGCGGCGCGGATGACCGCCGGTGACGCGGTCGGCGCCGGAGCGGCCGGCGGACTGCCCGAGGCGCCGCCGGACGACACCGGCGAGGCGCTCGGACTGCCGCCGTCCCGGCTCACCCTCACCTTCGGCATCGGCCCGACGCTGTTCGAGAAGGACGGCAAGGACCGGTTCGGGATCGGGGAGCGGCGGCCCCCGGCGCTGATCGACCTGCCGGCGTTCCCCGGCGACAACCTCGACCGGGCGCGCAGCGGCGGCGATCTGTGTGTGCAGGCGTGCGCGGACGATCCGCAGGTCGCGGTGCACGCGATCCGCAATCTCGCCCGGATCGGGTTCGGGAAGACGGCCATCCACTGGTCGCAGCTGGGCTTCGGCAAGACGTCCTCGACGACGCCGGAGGCCCAGACACCGCGCAACATGATGGGTTTCAAGGACGGCACCCGCAATATCGCGGGCACCGACTCCGCGGCGCTGGACAGGCATGTCTGGGTCGGTGAGAAGGACGCCAGGGGCGCGGCGGCCTGGATGGCCGGCGGCTCGTACCTGGTCGCGCGGCGGATCCGGATGCATATCGAGACCTGGGACCGTACCTCGCTCAAGGAGCAGGAGGACATCTTCGGCCGGGACAAGGCCGAGGGCGCGCCGGTCGGCAAGGAGCGCGAGCGGGACGAGCCGCGTCTGACGTCGATGCTGCCGGACGCGCATGTCCGGCTCGCGCACCCGGACTCCAACGGCGGGGCGACCATCCTGCGCCGCGGCTACTCCTTCACCGACGGCACGGACGGCCTGGGGCGGCTGGACGCGGGGCTGTTCTTCCTCGCCTACCAGCGCGATGTCCGCGCGGGCTTCGTACCGCTCCAGCGGAACCTGGCGGCCCACGACGCGCTCAACGAGTACATCCAGCACGTGGGTTCGGCGGTCTTCGCGGTGCCGCCGGGCGTCCGGGACGCGGACGACTGGTGGGGCCGGGCGCTGTTCACCAAGGAGGTATGAGTGTGCTCGGCAACTACCTGATCGGCCTGCGCGAGGGCCTGGAGGCCAGCCTCGTCGTCTGCATCCTCATCGCGTATCTGGTCAAGACCGGCCGGAGGGAGGGGCTGCGTCCGGTCTGGCTGGGGGTCGGCCTCGCCGTGGTGCTGTCGCTCGCGTTCGGCGCGGCGCTGCAATTCGGCTCGCAGACCCTGACGTTCGCCGCGCAGGAGGCGCTCGGCGGTTCGCTGTCCATCGTCGCGGTGGGCCTGGTGACGTGGATGGTCTTCTGGATGCGGCGCACCGCGCGGCATCTGAAGCGGGAGCTGCACGGCAAGCTGGACGCGGCGCTGCGGATGGGCACCGTGGCGCTGGTGGTCACCGCGTTCCTGGCGGTGGGCCGGGAGGGCCTGGAGACCTCGCTGTTCGTCTGGACCGCCGTCCAGTCCGCGGACGACGGCGTGCGGCCGTTGCTCGGGGCGCTGTTGGGGCTGCTGACGGCCGTGCTGCTGGGCTGGCTGTTCTACCGCGGTGCGGTCCGGATCAACCTCGCGAAGTTCTTCACCTGGACGGGCGGGATGCTGGTGGTGGTCGCGGCGGGCGTGCTGGCGTACGGCTTCCACGATCTTCAGGAGGCGGACATCCTGCCGGGGCTGGGCAGCCGGGCGTTCGACATCAGCGCGCAGATCCCGCCGGACGGCTGGTTCGGCACGCTGCTCAAGGGCGTCTTCAACTTCCAGCCGGACCCGACCGTCCTCCAGGTCACGGTGTGGGCTCTGTATCTGGTCCCCACGCTGTTGTTGTTCCTCGCCCCGGGTAGGGTTGCGCCGAATCGTGCCACCCCGGCGGCCACCCGGTCCGCCCCGGTCGCCCCCAAGGAGCCCCATGACACGCAGGTCGCCGTTCCGGGTGCCCGTAACACTGACGTCGGCAGCGGCGGCGCTGGCGATACTCAGCGGGTGCGTGACGGTGCACGGCGAGCGGGTGACGCTGCCGGCGGTGTCGAAGGCTGACGGTGCCAAGGCCCTCCAGCGCTTCGCCGACGGCTTCAACAAGGTCAACCGCGAGCTGAACCCGGAGCTGAACCCGTCCTTCGAGGGCGACGCCCTGCTCGCCCTCGACCAGGCGGGGATAAAGGCCGCGCATGCGCTCAACCCGCGCGGCAACCCCGGCTTCCGGGCGCTGACGTTCAAGGACGCGCATTTCACCGTGCCCAAGCAGAAGGGCTGGCCGCGGTACTTCATCGCGGACGCGGACACCAACCGCAAGGGCGCCGACGGCTCGTTCCGCCGGTGGTTCCTGGTCTTCAGCCGCAACGGCATCGACGAGCAGTGGCGCGCGGTGTACCTGGCGGAGTTCGACGGCAACAAGGCGCCGAAGCTGAAGACCGACCAGGACGGCTACGCCGAGGCGGTGCCGACGGACGGCGCGTCCGGGCTGATGGTCGCCCCCGGCAGGCTCAGCCGTGCCTACGCGGACTACCTCAACACCGGGCAGGGCAGCACCTTCGCCCCCGGCCCGCACACCGACGGCTGGCGGGCCAAGCGGGCCAGGGACGCCAACCTGCCCGGCCAGCGGATCCAGTGGGACGACGCCGCCACGAACCATCCGCCGGTGGCGCTGCGGACCGCGGACGGCGGTGCGCTGGTGTTCTTCTCGACGCTCTACCACCAGCTGAAGACCGTCTCGACGGGCGCGCGGATCACCGTGCCGCCGGCCCTGCGGGGCCTGATCGTGGGTGCGCACAACCCGCAGCAGGCGATCAGCCGGATGGCCTTCACCACGGTCTCGATGCAGGCGGTCACGGTGCCGGCCGAAGGGTCCGGCGGCAAGGTCACCGTGCTGAACCGCCGGGAGTCCAAGACCGAGGTGAAGCCGCTGTAGCCGGTGGCCGGTGGCCGGTGGGCGACGAGCCCGGCGGTCTTCGGGCGGGCGGTCCGTGGCCGGGCTCAGCGGCCGATCGGCCAGGCTGCCGTCTCGTGGTACGGCTCGCGGCCGGCGCGGTCGTGGAACTCGGCGCAGGCGTCGGTGAGCGACGCGAGCAGGGTCAGCGGGTCGGGCAGCGGCAGCTCGGGGCCGCGCAGCCAGGTGACCGCGGGCTGCTCGCCGGGGAGCGTCGAGGGCGGCAGGAGGACGTAGCTGCCGCGGCAGTGCCAGCGCAGGCCGGGGTGCTCGTCCAGGGTCTCGGGGTGGCAGTCCAGCTCACAGGGCCACCACTCGTCCTCGTCGTCCGGGGTGCCGCGGGTGGCGGTGAAGAACAGCATCCGGCCGTCGCCGAAGCGGGGATCGCCGCTGAGGGTGATCGGGCCGACGTCGACACCGGCCGCCTCCAGCCGTCCCAGGGCGCTGCGGCCGGCCTCGACGGGCACGTCCAGGACGTCGTGGGCGATGCCGGTGGCGGTGACGAAGTTGGCCTGCGGGAGGGTGCGGACCCAGGCGGTGACCTTCTCGCGGTCGGTGGTGGCGACGGTCTGCCAGCCGAAGGAGACAGGGTGCCGTCCGGGCGTCGGACAGCCGATGCGTTCACAGGAACAGCCGTAGCCGGACGGATGGGCCGCGGGGGCGATGGGGAAGCCCGCTCCGGCCGCGGCCAGCAGCAGGTCCTCGCGGCCGCGCGCGGCGGCCGATCCCGTGTCCGTATCGCCGCCGTCCGATCCGCTCTTCGGCCGGCGCAGCCACTGGGAGAACCTGCTCTTGCGTTCCATCTATCCCCTCACTTCGAGCGGTGGTCTGGGATCAATGCTGCCACCATCCTGCGTCCCGGGTGACCGGTGTGGAGATCCGGGGTGAACGCAGGACGGGCGAATACCGGCAATTCACCTCATCAGCGACGCCCGCGGCCGCCCCGCGGACCGTCCCGCAGACCGCCCCGCGAAGGTCAGTCGCGGGGGCGCAGTCCGCTCAGCGCCTGGTCGACGAGGGTATCGACGAATTCGTGGGTCAGCGGACCGGTGCGCATCAGCCAGCGCTGTGAGAAGGGACTCAGCACCATCTCGGCGGCCACACGTACGTCGACATCGGCGGCCACTTCACCGGTTTCCTGGGCCGCCCGCATCCGTTCGGTGTAGACGCGGATACCAGGCTCCATCAGCCGGGCGGCGAAGGTGCGGGAGACCTCCTCGTCGTTGGCTCCGGCCACCGCGAGGGCCCGGTAGGGGGCCTCGAACACCGGGTCGTTGAATTCGTCGACGGTCGCCCGCAGCACGAACTTCAGGTCCGCGGCGAGGTCGCCGGTGTCCGGGAGGCCCTGCGCGAAGTCCTCGTCGACGTCGGCGGTGAACGCGTCCAGGAGGACGGCGGCCTTGGAGGGCCACCAGCGGTAGATGGTCTGTTTGCCGACGCCGGCGCGGGCGGCGATCCCTTCGATGGTGAGTTTCTCGTAGCCGACTTCGCCGACGAGGGCGAGGGCGGCGTCGAAGATCGCGCGGCGGGAGCGTTCGCTGCGGCGAGAGGCATCGGGGGCTGTCTTGGTGGCCATGGAACGGAGTCTAGCGAGCAAGAGGCGAGACGTATCGTCTTGACGAGACGATACGTCTCGGTAGATAGTGAGGACATGCCCTGCGAGACGAACCGTCTCGCAGGGTCGGTCCGAGGACATCGAGACGAAAGACGAAAGGGGACGTCCCATGGCCAAGGGAAACGCGAACGGAATGCTGGGCGTCGGAGGGGCCCGCAACAAGCTGTCCCGGGGCTCGCTGCGCGGCGGCACCGGCGGCGGCCGTGGCGGCCAGGGGCACGCCGATGCCCAGGCGCAGCGACAGGAACTGCTCCGCAGATTCCAGGAGCGGACGCGGAGGGGGTGAGTGAAATCGGGCCTACGCGGGCCAGGCGTCGCCCCACGAGGCGTCGCGGGCGTCCCGGTAGCGGGTGCCGTGCCGCTTGGTGACCGTCGTCCGCTGCAGACCGTCGTCCGCCGTACACAGGTCCAACAGGACCTGCCCCTTGCGGAGTTGGGGCTTGCGGACGATACGGGCTGCCTCGGGCGATGCGTCGAGCGTGGTGGCGGCCACGTAGCTGAACTTCTCGTCCTCGTACGGGAGGGAGCCGCCCTTGACCTGCCGGTGGAGGGAGGACCGGCTCACCCGGGCGGAGAAGTGACACCAGTCCTCGCCCGGGACGATCGGGCACTGTGCGCTGTGCGGACAGGGGGCCACCACCCGCAGCCCGGCGGCGATGAGCCGGTCGCGCGCGTCACGGATGCGCGCATAGCCGTCCGGGGTGCCCGGTTCGATCACCACGACAGCCGTCGCCCGGGCCGCCGCGTCGACCACCGCGCGCCGGTCGTCCTCGGTCAGCTCACCCAGCACGTACGAGACGGTGACCAGGTCCGTACCGTCGGGGACCGTCAGGCCCGCGCCGATCGTCCGGCGGCACCACTCGACGTCGTCCAGCACTCCCCCGGCCAGCTCGCGGCCCAGCGCCAGCGCGGGCTCGGCCCAGTCCAGGACGGTGCTGTGGTGCCCCTGCCAGGTGGCGGCGGTGGCCCAGGTGGCGGCGCCGGTGCCGCCGCCGATGTCGACATGGGTGGCCGGGGACCAGCCGGGGGTGCGGACGGCGAAGGCGGCCAGGGCGGCCCGTACGGCCTCGAAGGTGGCCGGCATGCGGTAGGCGGCGTACGCGGCCACATCCGCGCGGTCGCGCAGGACCGGGGCGTCGGTGGGGGTGCGGCCCCGGTAGTTGCTGATCAGGCGGTCCACGGCCTGCGCGGCCTGCTTGGGCGGCAGGCCGTCGAGCAGGCCGGCCAGGGCGGCGCGCAGTTCGTCGTGCATTGGAGGAATTCTACGGCGCGGGGAGCGGGGCGGGCCCGGACGGTTACGGGGGCGGCGCTTACGGGGGGGGCGGCGCTTACGGGGGGGGCGCGGTCACGGGGAGAGCTGCGCTCACGGGGGCCAGCACTTAGGGGAACCGCGCTTAGGGGGTCAGGCGGAGCCCACCACGGCCCGGGCCAGCCGGGTGGCGGCCGCGGCGCGCGGGGCGCTGCCGCCGCACCGGCGGCGGGGGTGGACGGTGTTGGCCAGCAGGATCAGGAACGTATCGGTGGCCCGGTCGAGGACCAGGCTGGTGCCGGTGAAGCCGGTGTGACCGGCGGCGCCGTGCCCCGCCAACTCGCCCATGAAGTACGGCTGGTCGATGCCGAACCCGAGGCCGGGCGGGTCGAGCAGGGCGGCGACCGCGCCGGCGCCGAGGATCCGGGTGCGCCCGTACGCGCCGCCATTGAGCAGGGTGCGGCACAGCACGGCCAGATCCTGGGCGGTGGAGAACAGACCCGCGTGGCCGGCCACCCCGCCCAGCGCCCAGGCGTTCTCGTCGTGCACCTCGCCGCGGAGCATGCCGCGGTCCACCTTGGCCCAGGGGCGCCGCTGGTCCTCGGTCGCCGCGACGCCATGCGGCGCCAGCGGGCCGTAGCAGGTGCTGGTCATGCCCAGCGGGCCGGTGATGCCCTCGTGGACCAGGGCGTCCAGGCGGCGCCCGGTGAGCTGCTCCAGGATCAGCTGGAGACAGATCAGGTTGAGGTCGGAGTAGAGGTAGCTGGTGTCCGGGCGGCCGGTGGGCTCCGCGGCCTCCCGCCACAGCAACTCCAGCTGGGCGCCGCGCTCCCGGTGCTCGTAGAAGGGGAGCTCGGGGGCGAGGCCGGAGGTGTGGGTGAGCAACTGGCGGACGGTGATGCCGGGGGTGAAGGCCGGCAGATGGGCCTTGACCTGGTCGTTGAGGACCAGGCGGCCGCGTTCGACCAGCTGGATCGCGACGATGGCGGTGAAGAGCTTGGTAAGCGAGGCGAGGTCGAAGACGGTGCCGGTCCGCATCGGCTCCCACCGGTCGCGGGGCAGCTCCAGGCCCTGGTCCTGCTCGGCGTCGTACGCACGGTAGCGCTGGGCCCAGCCGGCGGCGGCCTCGGCGACCACGACCGGTCCGCGGCCCGCCAGCACGACGGCTCCCGGCGACCACGGCGGCCGACCCTCGGGCAGCGTCCGTACGCCGTGGACCAGCCGTTCCACCCAGGCGGGGTCCAGGCCCGCCCGGGTCGGCGTGCCGTAGGTGAGCCGGGATGCGTTCAGCGCGCGGTCCTCTCGCCCGTACTGCTGCTCTCCTCCGCGGAGGCCTACTCCGCGGAGACCTGCCCCGTGGAAGCCTTCTCCGCGGAGACCTGCTCCGTGGAGACCTGCTCCGTGGAGACCTGCTCCGTGGAGACCTGCTCCGTGGTGCTCTTCTCCTCTCTACGCTGCCACGGACGGCACATCCCCAGGAAGCTGACGAGCGCCAATACGGCGCATCCGAGCTGGACGAGGGCCATCGGGACGGCGGTCCGCTCACCCGCGATGCCGACCAGCGGGGAGGCCACCGAGCCGAGCAGGAACGTCGAGGTGCCCAGCAGCGCGGAGGCGGAACCGGCCGCGTGCGGGGTGCGCAGCAGCGCGAGGGTGTTGGTGCTGGGCATGACCAGGCCCATGGAGGCCATCAGGACGAAGAGCCCGGCGGCCATGGGGACCAGTCCGACGTGGCCGAAGACACCGGAGGACATCAGGAGCAGGGCGGTCGCGGCGACGGCGATCAGCGCCAGCCCGGTGGCCAGCACGTTCTCCATACGGACCCGGCCGACCAGCACCTTGCCGTTGACCTGGCCGACCAGGACCAGGCCGATGGAGTTGAGGCCGAAGAGCAGGCTGAAGACCTGCGGGGAGGCCCCGTAGATCTCCTGGACGACGAACGGCGAGGCCGAGATGTACGCGAAGAGGGCGGCGAACGCGAACGCGCCCACGAGGAGGTAGCCGGAGAAGGTCCGGTCGGCGACCAGATCGCGCATGGTGCGCAGGGTCTGGCCGAGGCCGCCGGGGTGCCGGCGCGCGGGCGGCAGGGTCTCGTGCAGGGTGCGCCAGACGAGGAGGGTGAGCGCCAGGCCGACGGCGGTGAGCACGACGAAAACGCCGCGCCAGTCGGTGACCTGGAGGATCTGGCCGCCGATGAGGGGTGCGACGACCGGTGCCACCCCGGAGATCAGCATCAGGGTGGAGAAGAACCGCGCCATGGCGACGCCGTCGTAGAGGTCGCGTACCACCGCGCGGGCGATGACGATACCGGCGGCGCCCGCCAGTCCCTGCAACAGGCGGAAGACGATGAGCAGTTCGGCGGTGGTGGCGACCGCGCACAGGGCGGTCGCCAGGACGTAGATCACCATGCCCGCCAGCAGCGGACGCCGACGGCCCCATTTGTCGCTCATCGGGCCGACGATCATCTGGCCCAGAGCCATGCCGGCCAGGCAGGTGGTGAGGGTGAGCTGGACGGTGGCGGCCGGACTGTGCAGCGCGGCGCCCACCTGCGGCAGGGCCGGCAGGTACATGTCCATGGAGAGCGGCGGAACCGCGGTGAGCCCACCGAGGACAAGGGTGACGAGGAGACTGGTACGGCGGGACGCGGCCGGTTCGGCCGGTGTGCCCCGGTCCGCTGCCGCGCCCCGCCCAGCTATCGGCTCGGCTGTCGCAGGAAGATCGTTGGCCTCGGCCGAACCGTGCTCCGTCATGAGTGTCTCCATGAATCAGTGATGTCCGCCCATGGTGACATGCACGGGACGGCACCCCCGCGGCCGGGAACACCGAGAACACCGGGAACACCGGGAACACCGGGAATACCGCCCCCCTCCACCCCGTTGTGGCCCCGCAGGGGGCCCTCGCTCCCCCTAGGGGATCTGTTCGACCGCCCCCTACGGGTACCGCCCCAGCAGCGTCAGGCCGCCTTGAGCCCTGGTTCGCCCGCCTCCGAGACGAACGACGCGGCGGTGGTGATCGGCGCTCCCGGAGTGGTGACGGCGGACACCGTCCGGTAGTCGCCGCGGGCGGTGTCCCGGTCCAGGGTGACGGTGAGGTAGCCACGCCGTCCGTTGTAGAACTTCAGGTGTGGGTTGGCGGCCATGTACGTGGCCCAGTTGGCGGGCTTGTCCACGCCGTCCTCGCCGCTGGTGATCGAGGTGGTCACGAACTCCACACCCGCGGTGCGCGATCCGGGGTCCTTGAAGTCCCGCTTGATGTCGAAGCCGTAGTGGACGTGCACATCACCGGTGAGCACGACGAGGTTCTCCACTCCGGCCGACTCCGCACCGGCCAGCACCCGTTCACGGGAGGCGGTGTAGCCGTCCCAGGCGTCCATGCTGACCTGGTAGCCGGAGCCGGTGGCGTTGCGCCGCTCGGAGAAGGTGACCTGCTGCGGCAGGACGTTCCAGCGGGCGGTGGACCGCCGCCAGCCGTCGATCAGCCAGCGCTCCTGGGCGGCGCCGGTCACGGTGCGCCGCGGGTCCTCGCACTCGGGCCCCGGGACCCGCCAGCCGTCCCCGTAGGCCTGGTCGGAGCGGTACTGGCGGGTGTCGAGGATGTCGAACTGGGCGAGCTGCCCGTAGTGGACCCGGCGGTAGAGCCGGGCATCCGCACCCTGAGGCCGCTGCGGCCGCCGTAGCGGCTGGTTCTCCCAGTATGCGCGGTAGGCGGCGGCCCGGCGGACGAGGAACTCGGCGGGCGGGAGGTTGCCCTCGTTGACGCCGGAGGCGTAGTTGTTCTCCACCTCATGGTCGTCCCACGTGACGAGGAAAGGGTGCGCGGCGTGGGCGGCCTGCAGGTCCGGGTCGGACTTGTAGAGGGCGTAGCGCAGCCGGTAGTCCTCCAGCGTGACCGTCTCGCGGTTGAAGCGCGCGGGCAGGGTGCGGTCGGTGTAGTTGCGGGCGCCGCCGGCCGCGTCGACCGGGTACTCGTAGAGGTAGTCGCCGAGGTGGAAGACGATGTCGAGGTCCTCGTGGGCGAGATACCGGTAGGCGGTGTAGTAGCCGTCGTGATAGGCCTGGCAGGAGACCGCGGCGAGCGACAGCGCGGACGGCCGGGCGGACGGAGCGGGGGCGGTGCGGGTGCGGCCGACGGGGCTGGTCCAGCTGCCGGCGCGGAAGCGGTAGTAGTAGACGCGGTCGGGTGCGAGGCCGGTGGGCTCGATGTGCACGGAGTGGTTGAACTCCGGGTGGGCGTCGACGTGTCCGCGGCCGGCCATCTGTGTGAAGCGCTCGTCGTGGGCGACCTCCCAGTGGACGGTGATCCTGGCGTTCGGCATCCCTCCCCCACTCTCAACTCCGTTCGAGCGGGGGGACCCCCATCCCGGCTCGTACGGGCGCGGGGCGAGGCGGGTCCACAGCACGACGGAGCGCGGCTGAGGGTCGCCGGACGCGACGCCGAGGGTGAAGGGGTTCTCGGTGATCTTCCGCGGATCGGCCTCGGCGACGGACGCGACGCCCGTGGCCGGGACGCCGACGGCGAAGGCGAGCGCGGCGGCGGCCCCGGTGGCGGTGAGGAAGCGGCGGCGGCCGACGTGCCCGGCGGCGGCCCGGATCTGCTGCTCGTACGGTGCGGGGTGCGTCATCTGGCCCTCCCCTGGCTGTGGTTGTCCCGGACATTGCAGGGCCGCGGGACGGCGTGACGCTGTCCCACGTACGACACGGGCATGACAACGGGATGATGCTTGTGACCGGACCGGACACAGTCGGACATTCGAGGCACCCGGCGGCCGCGGCGGAGGGTCGTGCGATCTCGGCGGCTGTCGGTGGGGGGTCGTACGATTTGCGGTGTGGCAGAACTGATAGGGCGTGACGGCACCTGGAGCTTCGACGGCGAGGGCGTGCGCATCGTGCCGGGACACGAACGCGGGGTGCACAAACTCCGCCAGGACCTGGGCGAGTTCACGGTGCCGCTGACCGCGGTCGCCGGGATCGCGTACGAACCGGCCCGCAAGGGCGGCAGGCTTCGGCTGCGCCTCCGGGACGGAGCCGATCCGCTGTTGCAGGTCACCGGCGGCGGGCTGCCGGACGGCGCGAACCCGTATCAGGTGGCGGTGGATCCCGGCCGGGTCGATGTCGCCGAGTACTTCGCGGACGCGGTCCGGCAGGCCCTGGTCCTGGAGGGCATACCGGACGGGCCCTGCGACCGCTATCTGCTGCCCGGCCCGTCGGTGCCGCTGTCGGCCGCCGGGGTGGACGGCCTGGCCACCTTCGACGGCGAGCGGGTACGGATCGAGTGGCGCTGGACCACCAGCGAGACCAAGCGGAATTGGGGGCCCAGGGAGTTCGCGCTGGCCGACCTGGCGGCGGTGGAGTGGCGGGCCGCGGAGGGCCTGGAGTCCGGCTACCTCCGCTTTCGCACCCACGGTACGCCGGAGCCGGTCAAGCCGGAGCACGACCCCAACTCCATCGAGTTGTGGGGCTTCAAGAAGGAGAGCGGCACGACGGCGCTGCTGGCCACCGCGGTGGCGGCGCGACTGCCCCATCCCTCCGCCCCCGGCGGCACGCCCCTGCCCGGCGCCACGCCCCTGCCCGGAAAGTTCCCACCCGGCGGGACCGGGACGCCGCCGGTGCCCACCGCGCCCATCGCGCCCGCCCCGCCCGTGCCGCCTGCCGCACCCGCCGCTTCCGCCCGGCCCGCTCCCGGACCGGGCTGCGTCAGTGCCGGCGCCCGCGACGACATCCAGGGCGACCACCACGGCGACATCCACGGCGGCCACCACGATGACCACCACGACGCGCTGCTCCGCCGGCTGCGCGATCTGGGCGAGCTGCGCCGCGAGGGCATCCTGACCGAGGAGGAGTTCACCGCCGCGAAGGCAGCGGTCCTGAAGCGCTTCCACACGTAGCGGCGAGCTTCCAGCGGCGGGAGTGACGCGGCGGGCTTGAAGCGGTGGGCGTGACGCGGCGGGCCGCTCCCCGGTGGGCTTCGGCGCGCCGGCCGTCAGGACCAGTCGGTGCAGCTGTTGACGAGATGGCCACCGTCGAACCGCGCGATCTGGACGCCGACGTCGAAGATCCCGCTGTCCTCGTTGGCGTAGGTCTTCCAGTTGCCCCAGGACCCCTTACCACCCTTGCCGACGTGCCAGGACCAGTACTTGACCTTGCCGTTGACGTTCTTCGTGAGCAGCCGGATGGCCGGGTTCTTGCCGTCGGCGAGCGTGTCGTACGTGGTCATCGACACCTTGATGTGCGACGTCGCGCCGCCGAAGTTCTCCACCCGGAGGTTGCCGTTGGCACCGGTGGTGCCGCAACTGGGCTGCAACGTGGCGGCATTCGCCGTCGTCGGCAGGAATGCCGTCAGGACCAGGGCCGCGGCACCCACACCGAGGCTCTTCACGGACTTGCGCATGGCTCATTCCCCTACTGTCATGATCATGGCCAGTCCCTGATCATGGGGGGCTATCCGGAATGCGTCAAACCGGTGTGGCCAGGACCGGGCGAGACGCGCGCCAACCGCCCGGTTCACCGCCCGTATGCCGTTTACGCTGCCGCCATGGCACAGAACACAGAGCGGGAGCGGGCAGGGACAGCACAGGCGATGCCGACGGCACGGGCCGGGCAGGTCGGCGGAGTGGCGACGACCACCCGGCCCACGCTGCCGGTGCCCTCCTCGCGGGGCGGGCAGAGCGCGCAGACGGCGCCGGCGCCGCAGGAAGCGCGGCCGGGCGGCGCCACACCCCGGAAGGTGGCCGTGGTCACCGGCGCCGGCTCCGGCATCGGACGGGCGGTCGCCCAGGCACTGACCGACGACGACTGGACGGTGGTGCTGGCCGGGCGACGCCCGGAAGCCCTGGCGGAGACCGCCCGTCTGGTCGCCCTCACCGACATCGACAGCCCCACGGTCATGACGGTGCCGACCGATGTCACCCGCCCCGAACAGGTCGACGCCCTGTTCACCGCCGTACGCGACCGCTTCGGCCGGGTCGACCTGCTGTTCAACAACGCGGGCACCTTCGGCAAGGCGCTACCGCTGGACGAGCTGACGTACGACGACTGGCACGCGGTAGTGGAGGTGAACCTCACCGGCGCCTTCCTGTGCGCACAGGCCGCCTTCCGGACAATGAAGGCCCAGGACCCGCAGGGCGGACGAATCATCAACAACGGCTCTCTCTCCGCCCACACCCCCCGGCCGCACTCCATCGCGTACACCGCCACCAAACACGCGGTGACCGGCCTGACCAAGTCCCTGTCCCTGGACGGACGTCCCTACCGGATCGCCTGCGGGCAGATCGACATCGGCAATGCGGCGACCGAGATGACCGGCCGGATGCAGACCGGCATTCTGCAGGCGGACGGCCGGGTGGCGGTCGAGCCGGTGATGGACGCGGCGGACGTGGCACGCACGGTCGCCCATATGGCAGGGCTGCCACTGGAGGCCAATGTTCAGTTCGCGACCGTGATGGCGACGAACATGCCGTATATCGGACGCGGTTGAATCCGGGTACGGACTGTCCCCGGTACAGGCAGCTCCCGTCACGGGCAGCCCCCGCCATGGAATGACCCGCCGTAACGCGTCGCGTCCCCGTACGGGTTCAATCCCCGTACGCCCTCTCCCGCCCTGCCGCTTCCGCTGGCACTCTGGCTTCGGATCCGCACCACTCGTCTGCCGGGCCGCGGCCGCGCGGCCCGCCCCCACGGCCGCGTGCGCCTGCCGTGCGCGCCTCCGCAGAAGGAGTCACGTGTGAGACGAACCTACCGACGAACCGAGAGGCGAAACGACCGACGAACCGACCGACGAACCGAGCCGCGGCACAACGACCGCAGGAATGAGCGCCGAAGCGAGCGGCCACATCCTCGTTCCATAGCGTCACTTGAGGGTATATCCGTAGCCGTATCCGCAGCCGTCGGACATCCGGCGGCGCGCAGGGGACGGGCCGCCCTGGGCGCTCTGACGGCCGCCGGTACGCTGCTCGCCCTGCTGCTCCCCGCCGGCTCGGCCGGTGCCGCCACCCCGCAGAACTCCCACCACGCCACGACCTCGCACGCCGCACTCGACGCCTTCTGGACGGCGGGCCGGATGCGGTCCGCCGCTCCGCTGGACCTCGGCGCTCCCGCGCGGAATCCCGCGACCACGGTCCCCCGCGGCACCCCGGTGAACGTGCCGCCCACCCTCCCGTCCCGCCCCTCCCTCCCGTCCCTCTCCGCCCGCTCTTCCCTCGCTTCCCTCCCCTCCGCCATCCCGCAGGCCGGCGGTCCGTGGACCGGCGGGGGCGCGGTCACCAAGACCGCCGGCCGGGTGTTCTTCACCTACCAGGGCCGTACCGCTTCCTGTTCCGGCGACGCGGTGACCAGCGGAAACAAGAACACAGTGATCACGGCCGGGCACTGTGTGAAGCTGGAGGGCGCCTGGCACACCAACTGGGTCTTCGTCCCCGGCTACCACGACGGCCAAGCCCCGTACGGCAAGTGGGCGGCCGCCAAGACGCTCTCCACCCCGCAGTGGACGGCGAGTGAGGACATCAACTACGACGTCGGAGCGGCGGTCGTCGCCCCGCTCGACGGCAAGAGCCTCACCGACGTCGTCGGCGGCCAGGGCCTGTCCTTCAACTCCGGCTACAACAAGGCGATGTACGCCTTCGGCTACCCGGCGGCCACACCGTACGACGGCAGCAAGCTGATCTACTGCAGCGGCACCACCATCAAGGATCCGCTGCTCTCCAACGACCACGGACTGTCCTGCAACATGACCGGCGGCTCCAGCGGCGGCCCCTGGTTCACCTCGTTCGACGAGAAGACCGGCACCGGTCTGCAATCCTCGGTGAACAGCTTCGGCTATCAGTTCCTGCCGAACACGATGTTCGGCCCGTACTTCGGCGACGACGCCAAGAACCTCTACGACCAGGCCCAGGCCACCTGAGTCCGCCCCGCTGACTCCCTGACCACCCGACCACTGGCTCCGGCGGCCTTCCCTCTGCCCGCCGGGGTCACGTCCTGGGCTGATCCCGGCAGGAGAGCGAATCGATGGTCTCCAGGCGCGGCTTGTAGTCGGTCTCCCACCTCGGGTCGGCCTTCGGGATGGACCACAGGGACGTCGAGAAGTCATGGCTCCAGTTGTTCCCGCCGATGTAGTCCCGCAACGCGTCGCGCAGCTTCAGGCAGTCCGCGCGGTGCCCCTTGGCCAGCGCGATGCCGTAGTGGTTGGCGGACCCGTACGTGAGGTCCGGGACGACCCGGAGGTCCGGGTTCTCCTGGGTGAAGCCGTAGAGGATCATCTGGTCGGTGGACACCGCGTCGGCCACCTTGGTGACCTTGAGGTCGTTGATGCAACTGGACGCGTCCGGGCGCTCGTACACGGCTATCCGGCTGTACTCCGGCCCCTGCAGTGTGGTGGCGGAGGTGGTACCGGGCCAGGTGCAGACGCGTTTGCCGAAGAGATCGTCGGGCCTGCGGATGCGGCGGTCGTCCTTACGGACCATGATGCCCTGGTACGTGGACGCGTACGGGCCCACGAAGTCCAGCCGCTTCATCCGCTCCACGGTGATCGAGAACGTCGCGACGACAAGGTCCTTCTTCTTCTCGGTGAGCACCGTGGTGCGGTCCTCGGACGGCACGATTCCGAAGTCCGGCTCGGCGCCTACGGACTTGAGGATCTGCCGGGCGACGGTGATGTCGAAGCCGGAGAACTTGTAGGTGTGGACCACCCCGGTGCCGGGCTGGTCGTTCTTCGTACCGACGGAGACCTTGCCGGATGCGAAGAGAGATGGCGGCTCCGCGTCGGCGCAGGCGCTCGCGGTCAGCGCGGCGAACACGAGGAAGGCCGCGGTGACGACCGTACGGCGTCCCCTCCGGCCCGGCGCGCTCAGCCCGACTCCCTTACTCGATCCCCTGTCCCTCACGGCTCTCCCCCGTCCTCCCTGTGGCCTCGTACCTCGTCGTCGGGCCGCCCCACCAGCCATCGATGCCCACCGATGCCCGTCAATGCCCGTCGCTGCCCATCGCCGGGCTACCCGTCGTGCAGCACTGCGCCCGTCACATGGACGTCCATCCGGCAACCACGGGCGGTGTGCAGCCGGACCCCGATGCGTACGGTCCCGGCGCCCTCGCCCAACGTGAACTCGGCGGTGCCGCCCGGCGGGACGTCCGTCACCTGGGCGGCGGCGCCGGAGGCGAGCAGGAAGAGCGTGGCGCGGGTGTCCGGAAGGCAGGTCGGACCGGCCGGGTCGTGGTCGGTGATGCCCAGGGTCAGCCGCAGGGCGTTCCGCTGCTCCGCCAGGGCGGACGCGTCGAGGCGCAAAGTGAGCGTGCGGTGCGCCACGTCGTCCAACGGCTGAGTGCCCTCCATGCGTACCCGCCCGGTGACATCGACCTCGCCATGCGTCAGGACATTCTGGAACGCCAGCCAGCCGCCGACCGTGGTCAGAACGGAGACCAGGGAGAGGACGCCGACCACCCGGGCATCGCGGGGCTTGCGGTTGAGGACCCGGGCGGCGGCCGAGATCAGCGACAGCCCGGCGAGCGTGCCCCACAGGACGTACTGGTGAGCAGGCCCGTCCGGCCACTGCGTACCGGCGATCACCAGCGCGGCGCAGGCCAGCAGCAGCGGCAGCCAGCGTGCACTGGGGTGCATCACCCATCTGATGATGACGTTCCTGATGGCGTTGGCGGCGATGGAATGATCGCCGTCCGCGCGCGGGATGTTGTAGATATCGCCGCGCTCGCCCGGGCGTTCGCTCATGAGCCGTCCTGGTCGTGTCCACTGCCTCCCATATAGACGTTGCCGCGGATCTCGCCGGCCGCGATGCTGCCCTGTCCCGTCGCGGTGGGGCTGTTGTAGACGATGCGTACGCCTGCGGATGCGGCGTGCCGGGTGAGGTGGTCCAGCAGCGCCGGGGCGTCCCGCTCCTCGGCGCGGCCCCTCAGCCAGTCGCTCACCGCGGCGGCCAGCAGGCGGCGTTCCTGGTCGTTGAGGGCGGCTAGCCGGGCGTCGAGGGCATCCGCCCGGGCTGCGTCGAGTGGCTGGGCGGTGTCCTCACCTATGCCGCCGACGGTGCCGTCGTCACGGCGCAGCAGTCGACGGAAGAAGCCCTCGCCGGCCGTGACGGTGTGTTCGGCGATCCGCTGCTGTGCGGCGGCGATCACGGAGGCGCCCAGACTGTTGGCCGCCAGAGCGAGGTAGGGCGCGATCTCGGCCGAAACGGCCGCCAGGTCGGACATCAGGTTCTCCCCCCACCAGTTCGCGTCACGGGCTTCTTCGACCTGCGCCGCAACGCCCCTAGTAACGCCCCTATCGGAAAGGCGTGTTACCCATGTGGAAGGTGAATCACACCTACACCAATGAGGGGTTTCGAGCCGGTAGCCGATAGCCGGTACCGGTAGCCGGCAGTGCGTCGGCGGCACGGAAACGGCCCCGCTCCGGCCCTACGAGGAGGGACGGGGCGGGGCCGGTGACGTGCGCCGGGCTAGAGCAGACCCTTGGCAGGCAGCTGGTCCGTGCTCGGCAGACCCTTGGTCGGCAGCTGGTCCGTGCTCGGCAGACCCTTGGCAGGCAGGCCCTTGGTCGGCAGGCCACCGAGCAGCCCCTGGACCGGCTTGGCCGACACCCCATCGGCCGGTACCGCATCCGTCGACAGCGTGTCCGCGGGCAGGGCGTCCGTCGGCAGCCCGCCCTGCGTGGCCGCCTTGGCCGTCTCGCCCAGGACTTCCGCCGCCGAGCCCGCTACTCCACCAGCCGTGGGCACCGTCCCGCCCGCCAGTCCGCCGGCCGCCTGCACGGCCCCGTTCGTCGCCTGACCGGCCGCCGTCGCGGCCCCGCTCGTCGCGTCACCCAGACCGGCGGTGTCGCCGCCGGTCACCTTGCCCAGGTCAGTGGCCTGCGGCAGGTCGACAGCCTGGGCGGCGCCGGCCGACCCCAGCGACAGGGCGGCTGCGGCGGTAGCGGCCGCCGTAAGGACTCGTCGCATCAAAACTCCTTGAGAAGTGCGGAGATGAGCTTTTACGATGAGAACGACGATCCCCTCCGCCGGACACGCACGGAGACGCACGGACACACTCGGTGACGCGCGGACGCGCGCAGACACACGCGGACGTACGCCGACGGGTACGCGGACGTCCACGACGCGATCGGCCGGCGCTGTCGATTCCCTCAACAGCGCGGCCGTCAAAGTTCAACTGTTCTCGTCTTGGCGAACCTCCTACTCACCACCGTCAGGCTGGACGAGACGGAGAGGGAACCGCGCGGGCCGCATCGCCCGCCTCGCCTGGCCTGAACTCGCGTGATCTATCCGTCAGTTGCAGAGGAGGACGATCACACAGTGGTAGTCGTCGCCGCCTCCACCCGCCGGGCTCGACTGCGCAGCCGCAGCCTTGGTGACGGCGTGTGAGGCGGGCATCGCGGCTACGGCGGATCCGGCCGTCGCCATCCCTGCCGCGAGAGCAATGCCCAGGGCACTGCTGACCGCGAGTACTCGTGCAACGGCTTTCTTGGGGAAATGCGTCTGTGTTCTGTTCATGCGAATCACGATGCACACCCTCGCGCCCGCTGTCGCGCTGAGCGTGGCTGACCGGGTGAACCGCACGGATTCCCACGATCCGGGTTCGCCCTGACCTACTGTTCGTCGTTCGCCCTGACCTGCTGTTTGTCGTCTACAGGGCATGCCTCGGCCCCGCCACTCCAGGCCGGCCACTCCCTGGCGCTCTCCAGCATCACCCAGGCGGCCAACCCGGGCAACCGGGGCGCCGGAGGCCCCTCCGTACACCCCGGACGCCCGTCGGCCGATGAAGGAACGGAAGGGGAGATCCCGGGCGGAATCCGTCACCACGGTTCCGATCCGGCGACACGCATGGCGAACGTCACACAGGGAGGGCCGGAGTCACCCGGACAGCGGGATCCGGGAATGCCGTGCGGGAGGGCGACACCGGACACTTCCGGCCAACATCACCGCCGCGCCCGGCACGCTCCGCAATCCGCCAGGCCAGTGGCGCCCCCTGCGACAATTCGCTTTCGGCCACTCGGTTCGCGCTTGGTTTGCCCGCGGTTTCCGGGGAAAGCGCGGCCGAACGTTCATATCGCGCCCCGGGAACCGGAATTGAGCGGAGAGCGCGGAGCGCGCCACCCCCTGTCGTCGTTGACACCGGCCGCGTCGATTCTTACTGTCTGCCTGGCTCGCCGAGGAGAAAGGGCCGTCCTTGAACGCCCGCCCCGAGCAGCCCATCCTTTGCCGATTTTTCAATGAATCCTTTCCGGAATGAGGTGACCAGTCATGGAACTGGCCATGTCCGTCACAGCGCGCGAGGAGTTTCTCGCCGGACTGCATGTGGGCGTCGTGGGAGTGGACGACCCACGCGGCGAGAGCGCGCCCTTGCTGGTACCGGTCTGGTACGGCTACCAGCCCGGCGGAGAGGTCATCGTGCAGACCGGCCGGGAGTCGTTGAAAGCCCGACTTATTCGCGACGCCGGACGGTTCAGCATCTGCGTGCAGAGCGAATCGGCCCCCTACAAATACGTCAGCGTGGAAGGCCCGGTGGTGTCCGTGGTCGACCCGGTGCCGGCCGCCGACCGCGAGGCCCTGGCCCGCAGGTACCTGGACGCGGAGACAGCCACGGACTACCTGGCGGCCAATGCCCACCAGCTGACCGAGGACGTGCTGATCCGTATGCGCCCGCAGCGCTGGCGTACGGCCGACTTCGCGGCATTCGCCGCGGAGTTCAGCTAGCGATCACCCGAAAAGTTTATTCGGCAACAATATCGACTTGTTCACCACGGCCGGCTTGTTCACCACGGCAATGCCGGCTGGTGCACGGCGCGGCAAGGCAATAGCAGGGAGAACTCCAGTGGCACTGGATATGACGACCGAACCCTGGATAGCGGGGCCTGCCGATGGCGCGCCCTGCCTCCCGGCACCGCAGGTCTCCGGGGATCCCCGGAACCAGAGCATCCATCAGTTATTCGACGCTCAGGCGTCACTGCGTCCCCGGGCGAACGCCGTACTCCACCACGGCCGGGCATTGACATACGGCGAACTCAAGGAGCGTTCTGACGCATTAGCCGCCCGGCTGCACGACTCCGGGGTACGTCCCGGCGACTTCGTCGGAGTGTGCGGAAGCCGATCCCTGGACGCCCTCGTCGCGTTCCTGGGAATTCTCAAAACCGGCTGCGCTTACGTACCTCTCGATGACACCTACCCGCCCCAGCGGCTGCAGGCCATGGCCGACGACGCGGGCGTACAGACCGTCGTCACCCTGCCGGGCAGCGTCTGCCGCATCCGGCGCATCCGCACCCGCATCGACCTGAACGGCCGGACATCCGCCCGCCCGGTACAGGTCCAGGCCCCGGTCAAGGTCCAGGTCCCGGTGCAGGCCCCGGACGGTGACGTGGCCCCGGCGGACTGCGCCTACGTGATGTTCACCTCGGGCACGACCGGCCGTCCCAAAGCGGTGGCCATTCCGCACCGCGGTGTGGTCCGGCTGGCCACCTCCGACCTCGTCACCCAGCGGCCGCGTCCGGGCGAGCGCGTCCTGCACGCCTACGCGCTGTCCTCGGACAGCTCCACGATCGAGATCTGGTCCGCCCTGCTGAACGGCGGCTGCCTCGTCCTGGTCGACCGCGAGGAGCTGCTGTCCCCGGCGGCGCTGGAGGAGCGGCTGGTCACCGAGCGGGTCGCCGTCGCCTATCTGACCACCGGGGTGTTCCACCACGTGGCCCGCACCAGGCCGCAGGCGCTGCGGACGCTGCGCTTCGCCTCGGCGGGCGGCGAGGCGATGGACCCGGACCTGACCCGGGCGGTGCAGGCCGCCTGCCCGGACACCACCGTGGTCAACTTCTACGGCCCGACCGAGAACAGCGTGGTCTCCACGGCGCACCTGGTGCGCGACCTGCCGCCGGACCAGACATCGGTGCCGATCGGCCGGCCGCTGGAGAACTCCGCCTGCTATGTCGTACGGGAGGACGGCACGCTCGCGGACGTGGGCGAGGAAGGTGAACTGCTGGTCGGCGGAGACGGCCTGGCCCTGGGGTACCTCGGCGACCCGGACCTGACGGCCGCCCGCTTCCTCTCACGCAGCTTCGGCACCACTCCCCCGTCCGAGACTCCCTCCGCAGGAATCTCACCCTCCGCCGGGACTGCCTCGTTTGCCTCCGCCCCCGGCATCCGGCTGTACCGCACCGGTGACCGCGTGGTCCTGCGTCCGGACGGGGTGCTGGAGTACCGCGCCCGGACGGACCGTCAGATCAAGCTCCGCGGGTACCGGATAGAGCTGGACGAGGTCGAGGCGCGCCTCCGGGCGGACGACACGGTCGGCGAGGCAGTCGTCGAGCTGGCCGGTGAGAGCCTCATCGGCTATGTGAGCCCGGCCCGTCCCGGAACGGCAGTGCCCCTGGACCGGGTCCGCCAGGACCTCGCCGCCTGGCTGCCGGCCGCGGCAGTGCCCGCGCGCCTTCTGGAGGTCGCGGAGTTCCCCGTGACGCCCGCGGGCAAGGTCGACCGGCGAAAGCTCCGGACACTGACCGATCAGGAGAACCGGGAGCATCAGGGGAACCGCACGGGCCGGGCAGACCACACCGGCCGGGCGGACCACACCGGCCGGGACGGCCGTCCGGACCAGGCCGCACGCCCCCACCCCACGGACCCGTCACCGGTGCCCCCGGTCACCGAGGGAGACTCCGGCCCGACGGGCGCCCTGACGCCCCCTCTGGCGGCCCCCCTTACAGACCCCCTTACGGAGCCCCTGACAGACCCCCTGACGGACGCCCTGGCCGATGTCTGGCAGCTGGTGCTCCGGGTGCGCCCGGCCACCGGCGACAGCTTCTTCGGCCTGGGCGGTGACTCGCTCCTCGCCGCCGAGGCCGTCAACCGCACGCTCGCGGCCCTCGGCATCGACTCCCGGCACGGCAGCACACTGATCCGCAGCCTGCTCCAGGCGCCCACGCTGGGCGGCTTCGCCGCCGCCGTCGCCGCCGTACAGGACGGCCGCGCGTCCACCGCCGCCCCCGTGGCCGCGGCGGACCTCCGGGCCGAAGGACGCCTCGGCTTCACCCTGCCCGCACGCCGGGGCCCCGCTCCCGACTGGCAGCGGCCGCAGGACGTACTGCTGACCGGCGCGTCCGGATTCGTCGGCGCCTTCCTGATCGACAGCCTGTTGCGTACCACCGACGCCCGCGTGCACTGCCCCGTACGCGCCCGCGACGGTGCGCACGCCCAGCAGCGGGTGCTGGCGAACCTGGCCCGCTTCGGCCTCTCGCCCGCCGACGGCGACGCCGGCCGCATCGTTTGCTTCCCCGCCGACCTCGCCGAGCCGGGCCTCGGCCTGGCGGCCGGCCACGCCGAGAAGCTCGCCGACTCCCTCGACCTGGTGATCCACTCGGCGGCACAGGTCAACTTCCTCTACCCGTACGAGGCGCTGCGCCGGGCCAACGTCGAGGGCACCAAGGAACTCATCCGGCTGGCGGCCGTACGGGGTGTGCCCGTGCACTTCCTCTCCACCGTCGCGGTGCTGGCCGGCTTCGGCACGGCCGGGGTCGGGCACGTCGACGAGGACCTGCCGCTGGACCACGCCGACCGCCTCACCATGGGCTACGCCGAGAGCAAGTGGGTCGCCGAAGAGGTCCTGCGGGACGCCGCGCGCCAAGGGGTCCCGGTGGCGGTCTACCGCCCGTACGAGATCACCGGCGACCGGCGCAGCGGCGTCTGCAACACCGAGACCGCGATCTGCTCGCTGTTCAAGACGGTCGCCGAGACCGGCCTGGCGCCCGACATCCCGCTGCCGATGGACTTCGTACCGGTCGACTACCTCGCCGACGCGATCGTGCACATCGCCACCGGACAGCCCACAACCCACGACACGTACCACCTGACCAACCCGCGTCCGGCCGCCTTCCAGGACGTCCTCGACCGGATGCGTGCCGCGGGGCACACCATCCAGCAGCTGCCGTACGACGAGTGGGTCGAGGAACTGGTCCAGCACGTCGCAGAGCACCCCACGAGCGCCACCGCGCCGTTCGTGTCCCTGTGCGTGGACCGCAGCAACAAGGCGGACATGTCCGTCAAGGAGATGTTCTTCGAGGGGACCTTCCCGACCCTGGGCCGTGACAACGTCGAGCGCGCGCTCGCCGCCAGCGGCCTGGACTGCCCGCCGGTCGACGCCCAACTGCTCGACCGCTACCTGGAGTTCTTCTATACGACCGGCTATATCGAGCGCCCCGCCGCGCCGTCCCTGCCGGACGGGCACGCCGCCGCGCCGGCTCCGCGGGAGGGGCAGGAGGGATCGCATGCGTGAGTGCCCCGCGACCGCCGGCCCGCACCCCACGGCGGACTCACCCGTACGCGACGCGCCCGAACCCGACGCAACGCTCGTACGCGACGCGCCTGTTCTCGACGTGCCGGTGCTGGACGCGCCGGTGCTGGACGCGCCGGTGCTGGACCTTCCCGTACCGCCGCTCGGCACGATGGGCCCGCCCGCGGAGTACGAGCAGCTGCGCCGGGAGTGCCCGGTGGCGAAGGTGCGTCTGCCGTTCGGCGCCACCGCCTGGTACGTCACCCGTTACGACGATGTCCGGCAGCTGATCGCCGACCCCCGGCTGATCAGGCCGACCATCAACGACTGGCCGGCCCGCCCGGACGCGAACGACGACGCCGGCGCGGCCGAACCGGGCCTGGTCACGATGATGGAGCTGGACGGCCCCCAGCACCTGGCCCTGCGCCGGGCCCTGGCCGAGCCCTTCAGTGTCCGCGCCATCCGCCGCCAGGTGCCGGTCATGCGCCGGGCCGCGGACGAACTGCTGGACACCTTCGCCGCCGGCGGCCGGCCGGGCGACCTGGTAGCGGGCTACCTGGAGCCCTATCCGCTGCGGGTGATGTGCGACCTGGTCGGCATCCCGTACGAGGACAGCGAGCACTTCCTGCCCATGGCGGACGCCGCGCTCGGCGCGATGCTCACGCTGGAGGAGGGGCGCAAGGTCACCCGTCAACTGCGGGAGTACATCGGCTCACTCATCGACCGTAAACGGCGCACGCCCGGCGACGACATGCTCACCGGACTGGTCCGCCAGTGCGACGCCGGCGTCGTGGACCAGGAGAGCGTGGTGAACTTCGGCCTGTCCATGCTCGTCGCGGGCTATCGGACGAGCACGATGTTCCTGGCCGACGCCGTGGTGGCTCTGCTGACCGAACCCGGCCACTACGCCCGGCTGCGCGACAACCGCGACCTGCTGCCCCGCGCGGTCGAGGAACTCGTCCGCTACGTACCGGTGATGAACGGTGTCGTCGTCCTCCAGGCCGTCGAGGACTTCGAGCTGCACGGGCAGACGATCCGCGCGGGCGACGCCGTGCTGCCCGTGCTCGCCGCCGCCAACCGCGACGGCACCGTCTTCCCCGACGCCGACCGGCTCGACCTGTGCCGCAGCGACAACCCACACCTCATGTTCGGCCGCGGGGCGCACAACTGCATCGGCTCGCACCTCGCCCGGGCCCAGATGACCGTGGGCCTGGAAGCCCTGTTCGACCACTTCCCGAACCTGACCCCGGCGGACGGACACCCCGCCGTCTGGGACGACGAGTCCCCCAGCAAATCCCCCCTCACCCTCCCCGTCACCTGGTCCTGACCCACCACAGGACCGTCCTTATCCACGACGCACCGTCCTGACCAACCGCGCGGCACAGCACGGCCGGTGGCAGCCGCCTCCGGCCGTGCTGTGCTGCGCTTCTCCGGCCGTGCCCGGCGCGCTGGTGATTCAGCTCGTGTAGAAGCGCCTGACCGCCTTCAGGAACTCCTTGTCGCTCAGCTGTCCGTCCTTGTCGCTGTCGAGCGTCGCAAAGTAGGTCGACGCCTCGGCAGGCGGCATGCACAGGAAGTCGGCCGCCCGGAGAAACTCGTCCTGGCTGATGCTGCCGTCGTCGTCACCGTCGAGCACGGCGAAGAGGGTCTGGCAGACCTCGCCCTTGCCCGGCCGCTTCGGGGAACGGAACTCGGGTGAGGTGCGGGTGGTCACATACTCGTCAGAGGTCAGGCGCCCGTCGCGGTCGGCGTCCCCCAGGAAGAGGAACGACTCCCACTGCGTCTCGTTGGCCCGGATCAGGGCCTGGGCCTTGGGGGCGTCCTCCGGAATGTCGAGGGCGGCGAGGAGCTTACGTGGCGCACGCAGAAAGTCGGCGAGGTCGACGACTCCGTCGCCGTCGGCGTCCATACGCCGGAACTCTTCGAGGATCGCACTGTTGCTGGTAGTGGTCATGCCACCACAGCGTGCCAGTCGCAGCTCCCGCCAGAGGGCTACCCGACACCCGCCTACCTCTCACGAGTGAACAGCAACCCAGAACACCCACAGGCACGCCCCACGCCGCCTGCGCCGCCCTGGATCCCCCCTACCTGGATCCCCCCTAAAGCCGATGAGCGATCTTCTCGTCCTTCAGCGACTTGAGAATTTGCTGTAGTTCCTGCTTACGCTCCAGCGAGATGCCCTGACTGCCAAGTTCCATCTCCACTGTCGCAATCGCCTTCGCATTCTGATTGCGAATCTCGCGCTGCTCAAGCTTCACGAAGATCCAACTCATGAGGATCGCGAACGCCACGGCTCCCACCGGAGCAAGGTACAGAAATATCTTTCCCGCAACGGTATCGCTGCCAAGGTTGTCGGAGAACGCGGCCAGACCAACGCCCCCGCCAGCACCTCCAAAGGAGGCATTCAGGTGATCGGCATTAAACACCCTGCGAGGTTGACCGTTTGACAGCAAGCCATCCGCCGAAGCCCCATCCGAACCAAGGCCGGAATCCAAAGTCCAGCACCCGATAATGCGAGCAGCTGTTCGATCTCCACGGATCCCCCTCCAGCGGATAGGACTGCAAGGCCAGGCTACCGCACGGGGACCCCACCCTGACAGCACTTCAGCCCCAGCAGACCATCAAGCCCCAATCCCCTATCAATTAACGAAATACAAGAGGATTCCGACTGTCGGCTGGCCGTGGAGTCAGTCCAGGCCGGTCGCCCACACCGCCGCCCGAGCAGCTCGCCGGACAGGCTTCGGCCGCCTTGCTGATGTTGCGAGGTCAGCGGCTTTGGGGTTGTATCTCCCGGCGGTGCTGACTGGGCAGTCGACGCCGGACACGTAGAACATGCAGAAGGCCTGATGGAAACGGGGAACGCGTGAGTACACCTGCTACACCTTCTACACCTTCGCCGGGTGCGTACGGGAATTCGTACGGCCCGGGGCCGGGAGTGCAGCAAGGGCAGGGAGCCTGGCAGGCGGTGCCGCCGCAGCAGCCGTACGGGGTGCCCGGGCAGGCGCAGGCGCCGGCGCCCATGCAAGCGCAGGGATATGCCCATGGGTGGCCAGGGACCCCGGCCCAGCCGGGACTTCCGTATGCGGCTCCCCAGAAGGGCTTCTGTCGAATATGCGGGGCGATGCCGGCCGCGACCGTGACCGTTCGCGCGCATCAGGGCCTCTTGATCATGATGCGCTTCCAAAAACTGGAGGGGCCGTTCTGCCGGACGTGCGGCACCGCGGTGTTCCGGCAGATGACCGCAGCGACGCTGGCACTGGGGTGGTGGAGCCCGTTCTCGCTGGTGTTCTTCACGCCGTTCACACTGATCTGGAACGCTCTGGCGAGGACCAAGCTGAACAAGCTCACCGAGCCTGCTCCGGGGCAGCCGGGGCAGCAGCTGGATCCGGGCACGCCCGTGCTGCGGAGAGCGGTGTCCTACGTTGCTCTGCTGCCCCTGGCCTGGGCGATCTGGGTCATCGCCCACATCATCGGCGACATCACAGGCGGCTGAAGTATCGACTGAGCCGGCCGTCCGCGTCCTCCGTGAGACGTGAGAGGTGAGACGTGAGCCGCAGCCCGGGGCATTCGCGAGCGGCCAAGATTGCGGAGCCATAGGCTTCACGCCCATGGGAACAACAACTGATCGAGATGCCCAACTGCCCCTGACCGCCGCACAGTCGGGGATCTGGTACGCACAGCAATTCGCTCCGGACAATCCGTTCTACGCCATCACGAACTGCTTCGAGATCGATGGGCCCGTCGATGTCCCGCTCCTCCGGGACGCTGTGCGCCGCACCCTCTTCGAGTCCGAGGCACCGCACATACTGGGGGCGGAGCACGACAACGGTCCATTACAGCGCGTCGAGCGGCCTCGGGACGTACAGGACATCCCGATCGAACTGCTCGACCTGAGCGCCGCAGCCGACCCGGAAGGCGCTGCCGAGAGGTGGATGCACGCCGACCTGGAGAAGCCCCTCGACCCGTGCCGCGGGCCGCTGTTCACCCATGCCATCCTCAGCGTGTCGCCGCATCGGCACCTGTGGTACCAGCGATGGCATCACCTGGTTTTCGACGGGCTGAGCACCTCGCTCGTGGCCCAGCGGGCCGCCGCGGTCTACACCGCGCTCGCCAAGGGGGAGTCCGTACCCGCCTCTCCCTTTGGCCGGCTGCGGGATCTGGTGGACGAGGACCGTGGCTACCGCGATTCCGAAAGACGTGCCGTGGACCGGGAGTTCTGGCGGGAGCGCATGGCCGGCCTACTGGACGTGGTCAGCCTCTCGGAGCGCACCGCGCCGGTCGCCGGCGAACTCCTGCGGGAGGCCTTCGACGTACCGGCCGTCGAGCGGGCCGCCCTGCGCGAGCTGGCACGTGAGCTCCGGACCACCTGGCCGCGGGTGATCATCGCCGTCACCGCCGCCTACGTCCACCGCCTGACCGGCGCCGACGACATCGTGCTCGGGCTGCCCGTCCCCAGCCGCGGCCCCGCGGCGCGCAACACACCGGGTATGGCATCGAACATCGTCCCGCTGCGGCTGGCGGTCCGCCCGCAGATGAGCTGCGCCGACCTTGTGCGACAGGTGGGTGAGGAAGCCGGCAAGGCACTGCGTCACCAGCGTTACCGATACGAGGATCTCCGCCGTGACCTGGGACGATTAGGGGACGCCGGACGGGTGTTCGGCCCACAGGTCAACGTGCTCCCCTTCAACTACAACCTCTCGTTCGGCGCACACTGCGGCGCGCTCCGCAACCTCACGCTCGGCCCGGTCGACGATCTGATCTTCACGGTGCACGACCTGCCGCAGACCCTGCGCGTCCACATCGACGCCAACCCGGCGGTCTACGGCACCGACGAGATCCGGCGCCATCGTGAACACTTCGCCACCTTCCTCCAACAAGCCATCGCTGCCCCCTCACAGCCGGTTGGCGTCACCGACATGCTCGACGCCGACGAACGCAAGCGTCTGGTGGCGGAGTGGAGCCAGGGCGGGAATCCGGCCGACGAGGTGCCGTCCTCGACGCTCGCCGAGCTCTTCGAAGCGCAGGTGCGGCGCTCCCCACACGCCCCCGCGGTCACTTCCGGCGCAACCTCGCTGACGTACGAGGAGGTGAACGCGCAGGCCAACCAGCTGGCCCGGCTGCTCGTCGAGCGGGGCGCGGGCCCCGAGCGCTTGGTGGCCGTCGCGCTGCCCCGCTCGGCGGAGCTGATCGTCGCGCTGCTCGCGGTAGTGAAGAGCGGAGCGGCCTATGTTCCCGTCGACCCCGATTACCCGGCCGACCGCATCGCCTACATCCTCGGCGACGCAACCCCCGAGCTCCTGCTCACCACCGGCGGGACGGCCGACCGACTACCGGCGTCCGACGTGCCCGTCCTGCTGCTGGACGACCCCGCGGTGCGCACCGCGGCCGCGTCACTGCCCGCCGCCGACCTCCGGGCCGAGGAACGTACCCCTGCGCTGACACCGGACCACCCGGCCTATGTCATCTACACGTCGGGTTCCACCGGACGCCCCAAAGGCGTTGTGGTGCCGCACCGCAACGTCGCCGCACTGTTCACCGGCACCGCGAGGCTCTTCACGTTCCGTGCCGACGACGTGTGGACCATGTTCCACTCCTCTGCCTTCGACTTCTCCGTCTGGGAGTTGTGGGGGCCGCTGCTGCACGGCGGGAGGCTGGTGGTGGTCTCGTACGCCGACAGCCGCTCCCCGCAGGATTTCCTCGCCCTGCTGGTGGCCGAGCGTGTCACCGTACTCAGCCAGACACCGTCCGCCTTCTACCAGTTGATGCAGGCCGACCAGGACGCCCCGGCACTCGGTGACCGGCTCGCACTGCGCTACGTGGTCTTCGGCGGCGAGGCCCTGGACCTGGGCCGGCTGGCGGACTGGTATGCGCGGCACGGCGACGATGCCCCGGTGCTGGTGAACATGTACGGCATCACCGAGACCACCGTCCACGTCAGCCATGTCGCGCTGGACGAGGTCACGGCCGCGCGGCAGCCGGGCAGCCTGATCGGCACCGGGCTGCCCGGGCTTCGGGTGTACGTCCTGGACAGCGGTCTGCAGCCGGCTCCCGTCGGGGTGACGGGCGAGATGTATGTGGCGGGCGAGCAGGTGGCCCGGGGGTATCTGAACCGTCCCGAGTTGTCCGCCGAGCGCTTCGTCGCCAACCCGTACGGCCCTCCGGGATCCCGTCTCTACCGGTCGGGCGACCTGGCCCGCTGGACGGCGGACGGACGCCTGGAGTACCTGGGACGCGCCGACGAGCAGGTGAAGGTCCGCGGCTTCCGTATCGAACCCGGCGAGATCGAGGCGGAACTCCGGGCACTGCCCGGAGTGCGGGACGGCCGGGTAGTGGTACGCAAGGACGCCGTCGGTGACGCCGCACTGACCGGATATGTGGTGCCGGAGAGCGTCGCCGCATGCGAACCGGCCCGACTGCGCGCCGCCCTCGCCGAGCGGCTGCCCTCCCACATGGTTCCCGCGGCCGTGGTGGCGCTGGAAGAACTCCCGCTCACCGCCAACGGGAAGCTGGACCGCAGAGCGCTGCCCGAGCCCACCAGGATCCGGGCGCACAGTGCCACGCCACCACGCGATCCGGTGGAGCGCCAGGTGACCGAGGCGTTCAGTGAGCTGCTGGGCGCTCCCGGGATCGGTATCGAGGACAGCTTCTTCGACCTCGGTGGGGACTCGTTCAAGGCGGTCCGCATCGCCCGCCGCCTCGACCAGGGGCTGTCGGTGGTCGACGTCTTCCAGCACCCCACTCCTCAGGCGCTCGCCGAGCGGATGCGGACGCTGGCCGAGTCCGACGGCGAGCGCCCCATACTGAACCGGCTGACGCCCGACGGAGAGCGGGACATCGCGCTGACATTGGTGTGCATTCCTTACGGTGGCGGAGCCGCGACCGCATACCAGCCGCTCGCCGATCAGCTGCCCGCCCACATCGAGTTGCTGGCGGCAGGACTGCCGGGCCACGACCCCTCCATACCCGATGAGCCGCTGCTGACCTGGGAGGAAGCTGCCGAACGCATCGTCGCAGAGCTCACCACGTCGGTCACCGGACCATTCGCCCTGTACGGGCACTGCGCGGGCTCGACCCTGACCCTGCTGGTGGCACGGGAACTGGAGCGGCAAGGCCGGACACCCGAACTCGTCTTCGTCGGTGCGGCGCTACCCCACCCCGACCCGGAATCCTTGCCGGACACGGCGGGCACGCGCTCCGACGCCTCACTGCACGCCTATCTGAGCTCGCTGGGCGGCTTCGAAGGGGCCCTCGACGACACAGACCTGCGCACCGTCCTCAACGTCGTACGCCACGACATGGTGCAGGGCGCCCGCTTCCAGGCCGCGGCGCGCACCGGATGGGGGCGCCAGCTGGAGGCCGTGGTGCACGTGGTGATCGGGAGCGCGGACGAGGCCACCGAGGGCTTCGAGAGCGGCCATCTCGCCTGGAAGCACTTCGCCTCCGAAGTCGAGCTGTCCGTCATCCCGGGAGCGGGCCACTACTTCGTCAAACACCAGGCGCGGGAGCTGGCCCGGATCGTGACCGACCGCCTCGCGGCGCACGACTGCCCCGCCCCGGGCACCGACCGGAGCTGACGGCGTGCCGGTCCAAGACCGCCGCCACCCACGAGAGAGGCCATATCCCCATGACGCGCATCAATCCCTTCGAGGACGCCACCGGCAGTTTCTACGTACTGGTCAACGACGAGGGACAGCACTCGCTGTGGCCGTCCTTCATCGACCGCCCCGAGGGCTGGGCCACGGTACTGGGCCCGGACAGCCGCCAGGCGTGCCTGGATCACATCCTCCACAACCGGACGGACATACGGGATGCAGCGGGCGCGGTCGATCCGTCATCCGGCCGGCCTGCGGTGTACGCCGAATGCCAGCACCGACCAGCATCGGTCCTATTGTCATATTAATCTCCACATCACTGCTCGAAGTCGATCTTTCACAGATCGCAACGGTTCCCTTGATGGAGGAGAGATGCGCAAGCTCTACAGGGCAGCCGCCGTGGCTGCCATTCTCGGCAGTGTCAGCTTCCTCGGTACCGGCAACGCCTACGCCGGCGGAGAAGGCGGCTTCTGCAAGCAACACGACTTCAACATCGACATCCTCGGCCAGATCGGCATCCTCAACGGCCTCCTTGGCAACTTGCTGAACGGCGAAGGCTCCCCGGGCGCACAGTCCAGCCCGATCGGTTCCAGCATGGGCTGCAACGAGGACGGCAAGAAAGATCATTAACGAGAAAGAGTCCCGGTTGTCCGAGCCACTGGCCCGGCATCGGGACTCTTCTTCGCCACCTTCCGTATGAAGGGTCCTGGGCGGGCCTCGTTTGCTACCCGCGTGGATCACCACTCCTCCAGTCCTCTGCGGGTATGAGGCAGCCCCGGCAAGGTTGCGTGTGGCCTTGGCGGGGCTGTTTCGGCCGGTCTACAGCAGGCCGGCTCGGCCGCGGAGTGGGCGGCTTCTCGGGACTGGTTCGATCATCACGCTGCTTCCGCCTAGGACCAGGTTCGCCGGCGCGAGAATCGGAACAAGGTGGCGCAGAGCTCTGATCCAGTGCTACGGCGCCGGGGGACCCGTCTCCCACGCGATGCGCAGGTCGATCTCGTGCTCATCCGGGCATGGCTGGCCATCGACAGGACAGAACGCTTCCGGGTCCGCCAAAATGCCCGGCCACATGGCCTCGGCCTGTTCCACGCACATCGTGCACACCAACTCGGGAGCCGGATTGATCGTGTCCCCCTCGGCTCCGCAGAAAGCGGTGCGCCAGGAGAGCGCCCGGCAGCACACAAGGTGCCCGATGTCGTCCGGACTGGCGGACAGGCGAAGAGCATCCTCGGTTCGTGCTTCCGGGGCACCGACATGCTGTTCTCTGGCGAAAGATGACACCTGGCGACGATATGCCAGAGCACCGGTCACCTTCGAACAGATTCCTCTCTGCACTCCGCACACCACCGGCGGCACCGAATCGTCCCTCACCAGGCCCGGCCGCAGCACGCGCCCGGGCCCTCGTTGTTACTTCTCGTGAAGAGGTGCCCATCGAGCACGACAGGGGCAGGCGCTCGCCGCACACCGGGGCCGGCCCCCCACCTCACCCTCGTCCACACCACACAAGAAGCCGACTACATCTGCTACGAACCCACTACGTCCCGACTGCGATTCCGAGCACATCATCTTGCTGAGCCTGGTCACATTCTGGGTGGGCCCACGCAGGGTTTGGACTCGGGCGGCTCGCTCGTCGGGCGCCTACTACCCACCCTCGACCCGGAGATGGTGAAGCGCGTCCTGGGCCGGGTGAATTACACCACGGAGCAGAAGCAGGAGGGGGAGGCGGAGCTCCTGGCGTCCTTGATTCGGGCGCGGACCGGTCAACGCCCCTTGTCCGGCGACGACTCGGGAGCGAACGTTGCCCTGGCTGTAACCGATGCCCTTCGGTGCTTCGGATAGCTCTGACCGCAGCCGTCTCCTACTGGCTCATTCTTGAGACCTGTCTCGGAGCTGCGCTGGCGATTACGGCATCGCTGTTCTGGCAGGTCAGCAAGAGCTCACCAGCTACGCTGCTACGGGCCGGATTCCGCACAATCCGGCTTGGGCTGGTACTCATTTCCCGCTACGCCATCTACAAGATCACATACGTCATCGGGCACGTATGCGGAGTGGAGCTCCCACAAGGGGCCGTTGCCCAGATCATGAACGCATCGCTCGCGATTGCTGTGAGCCTCATGGTGGTGGGAGCGCCCCTTCCCGCGCTGTCGGGGCTAGTCACGCCCATGGGGAGGGGGCGAGTGTCCCCCTCCCACCCCTCTCACTCATCGCCGCCCGCCGGGGCTCGTCACCGCCGGCAGCCAGGGCACCGTAGTGCCCAAGGCCCCGTGGATCCTTGTGAATTGAGGAGACACCGACCGTCGTTTGTCGGTGGGGTCCGGCAGAGTTCCGCTCATGTTGCAGATGTGTTCGAACGGTGCCCGCGGCCGTGGTGAGTGCGTGTCCGCAGCCGGACGATTCTTCCCGACACACCTCGGTGAACTGGCACGAGCATGATGCTGAGGCGGTGGCCGGTGGATCGCGGTCAGTCCGAGCGTCGACCGAGCGGCGCTTACGCACTGCCGAGTCTCGGTGGAAGCGCGTCTCCAGCGCCCCCTCCACGCGATCAAGAACGTCATCAACCGGCTCACGCCGCAAGTCGACGGCGCGGCGCGAAGAGTCAGCAAGTGACCGCAACACCGAGGACGACGAAAGGCCCTCTGGCCTGCGGTTTTGCTGGTCAGAGGGTTCCGTCAGTCGGCCGGCGGACGAGTCGGCCTGTACGCCGGGTTCTGTCGCCCTCGGGCCTTGCGGGCCGAGGGGAGACGGCCATCCATCTAGGGCTGTCGTTGCCGGCAGCCTCGTGCGGTCTACCCGCGGACTCGGGCGGGCAGCCCTCGGTCGTCCGCGCAGGGGCATCAGGTGATGCCCCCTCTTGACCTTGCTCCGGGTGGGGTTTACCTAGCCCTCCGAGTCACCTCGGAGGCTGGTGGTCTCTTACACCACCGTTTCACCCTTACCGGGGGCCGAAGCCTCCGGCGGTTTGTTTTCTGTGGCACTGTCCCGCGGGTCACCCCGGGTGGGCGTTACCCACCACCCTGCCCTGTGGAGCCCGGACGTTCCTCGGGAGGATCGAAGATCCCCACGCGGCCGTCCGGCCGGCTCGTCCGCCGTGCCGACCATGCTACCTGCCGCGGAGGCCGGGCCCGCGCCCGGTGCGGCGGCATGGCTCGTGCCCGGTCCGGAGGCATGGCTCGTGGCCGGTGCGGTGAACGGGGCCCGTGCGGCGCCCGCGTGGTGACGTGTGCAGTGCTCGGGTGGTGTCGTGCGGGCCTTGACCTTGTCGCGGCGTCAACGTTTCTACTGGCCGCATGAGAATCGGTGAGATCGCGGGACTGGTCGGGGTCAGCACCCGTGCCGTACGCCACTACCACGGCCTCGGTCTGCTGCCCGAGCCCGCGCGCCGGGCCAACGGCTACCGGGAGTACGCGCTACGGCACGCGGTGGCGCTGGCCCGCCTGCGTCGGCTGACGGAGCTGGGGCTCGGGCTGGACGAGGTGCGGGACGTCCTCGCCGACGACTCCGGGAAGGAGCTGCACGAGGTGCTGGCCGAGCTGGATGCGGACCTGGCCCGTCAGGAGAGGGAGATCCGGGCGCGCAGGGCCCGGCTGGCCGCGCTGCAACGGCAGGCGGAGGAGCATGGCGGACTGCCCGCCGAGGGGCCGGTTTCGGACGAACTGGCGGCAATATTCCGGGAGATGACCCGTACGTCGGCCGAGCGCCCCGGCCCGGAGCCCGCGATGGCGGCGAAGGAGCGGGAGGTGCTGGCGCTGCTCGAATCCGCGGGCGGTGGGGCGGGCAAGGGGGTGACGGAGGTGCTCGGGGCGGTGGCCATGGCGCCGGGAGCGATGGACGGCCGTTTGAGGGCGGCGGATGGCGGGCTTATGGCGGCGCACTACGCGCACTTCGCACCTGCGCAGGCCGAGGCCGTGCGCCGGGCGATCCGGATCGTCGCGGAGCGTGCGCGATGAGGTGGAAGGGTGGTGGGGTGGTGCGGCGGCTGGTCGCGTATGAGGGCCGGTGGGTGGGGAGCCTGGGGTGCTGGGTGGCACGGCGGCGGATCGGCGTGACGGCCGGCGAGCAGGCCTTCGCGTATGCGTCGGCCCAGGCAGCGCTCGTGTACGGGGTGACGTTCGTGTGCGTCGTGGAGACGGCCGGGATGCATGCACTGCTCGACCGCGTTCCGGTGGCGCAGGCGGTGCTGCTGGTCGTCGATGTCTACACGCTGCTGATGATGTTGGGCTTCCAGGCGGCAGCGGTCACCCGGCCCCATGTGCTGGGGGCGGGGGTGCTGCGGCTACGGGACGGGGCCCGGAGGGACCTGCGGATCCCGCTGGACCGGATCGCCTCCGTGTACCACGATCTTCGGTTCGCCCAGAAGGGGAAGGAGGGGGAGGCAGGGAGGGGAGGTGAGCTGCCCTCCGTCGCACGGGGGGTGAGGTGCCTCCGTCGCGTAGGGGGACGCCGTCAGGCGGGGGTGAAGTGAACGGGGGCGCGGCCGGGGTCGGCTGCGGTGAGGCGGACGCGGAGGGCGCGGCCCAGGGAGAGCGCGGGGCCGTCCGGGGTGGTTTCGACGTGGCCGATGACGGCCGGGTCGTAGAGGTGGACGGTGCCCTGGTGGGGGCCCTGCTTCTGGATGTCGACGATCAGGCCCTCGAAGACCTCGCCGACCCGGTCACGCAGCACCGCCGCCTCGACCAGGTCGACACAGGCCCGCTCGATGTGGTTGGCGCGCTGGGCACCGAGCTCCATCTCCCGGGACAGGGCGGGCAGCGCCGCCCGGACCCAGTCGGCCGGTTCCTCACCGGCCGAGGCGGCCAGGCACAGCTCGGAGGTGTAGCGGTCGACGAGCCGCCGCAGCGGCGCGGTGGCGTGGGCGTACGGGGCGGCGACGGCGGCGTGCACCGCCTCGGAGGGCTGGGGCGGGGCGCCGTCGAAGACCGTGTAGCGGGCGCCGCGCAGCAGGGCGGTGCACTCCTGGAGGAACGCGGCGTGGGTGGCGCGGCCCGGGTCGAGGCTGCGGATCAGCGCGGCGTACGAGGTGTGGTGCGGCCAGTCCACGCCGAGCGCGCGGGCGGTGAGGCGCAGCCGGGCGACCGAGCCGTCCGGCGCGGTGGGCAGCGTGCGGAGGATGCCGGTGCCGGAGGCCAGCATCAGCTCGGCCGCGGCCATTCCGGTGAGCAGGGAGATCTGCGCGTTCCAGCCGTAGGCGGGGAGCGGAGCGCGGTATTCGACGGTGTAGTGGCCGTCGTGCTCGACGATGTCCTGCTCGGGGACGCTGAGGGAGATCGCGCCCCGGGCGACCTCCAGTTCCTCACGTAGCAGCCCGATGTCGCGGAGCAGGGCGAGCGGTTCCTCGGCCGTCTTGTCGTCGAGGACCCGTTGGACGCCCGCGTAGTCGAGCCGGGCGCGGGACCGGACCAGGGCGCGGCGGACGGAGACGTCGGTCAGCTCTCCGTACGGGTCGAGGTCGAGCTGCCACAGGACGGCCGGGCGGTCCTGGTCGGGCAGCAGGCTGGCGGCACCCTCGCTGAGCACGTACGGGTGCAGCGGAACCCGTTCGTCCGGGAAGTAGAGCGTGGTCACCCGGTGGTGCGCCTCGGCGTCCAGTGCGCCACCCGGGGTCACGAAGGAGGCGACGTCGGCGATGGCGTAGTGGACACGGAAACCGCCGCCACCGGTCGGCGACGGGGACGGCCCCGGGCGCCGGGAGAGGAACAGGGCCTGGTCCAGGTCGCGGGAGCCGGGCGGGTCGATGGTGAAGAGCGGGAGGTCGGTGGCGTCCTCCAGGGTGTGCTCGGTCGCCACCGCCCCGTCACCGGCCGGGATCCGCGGCGCGCGGGCGGCGCTCTCCGCCTCGGCCTGTGCCGTGGGCGGGAAGTGGTCGGGAACCTCCAGCCGGCCGCGCAGCTCCCGCAGCGCGGCCCGCAACGGGGCGTCGGCGGCGTCGGTCACATGCATATGGCGACGGGGCATGGGATCGAGCCTAGGGCGGGTGGGCGCGGGCGGCGCGCCATGGACGTACCGCGGCGCTGTGGACGTACCGCCATGGTCATACCGCGCGCTATGGAGCGCAGCCGGCGCGGGACTGCAGGCGCGGGGCGGCCGGCGTGGGGCGGCCGGCGTGGGGCGGCCGGCGTGGGGCGGCCGGCGTGGGGCGGCCGGCGTGGGGCGGCGGGGGAGGGCGGATGACCGGTCCGTCCGGCGCAGGCCATACGCTCTTGGCGGGGCCGCACCCCACCCGTACTGCCCCGTACCACCACACACCATCTCGTACCGCACCATCCCGTACCGCCGTGAAGGAGAACACCGTGCTCGTGCTGTTGCCGCCGTCCGAGGGGAAGGCCGCGGGAGGGACCGGGGCGCCGCTGGAGATCGGTGCGCTGTCGCTGCCGGGGCTGTCCGTGCCGCGCCAGGCGGTGCTCGACGAGCTGGTCGAGCTGTGTACGGCGGACGAGGCCAAGGCCCAGCAGGTGCTCGGGCTCAGCGACGGCCTCAAGGGCGAGATCGCCAAGAACGCGGGGCTGCGTACGGCCGGTACCCGGCCGGCCGGGGAGATCTACACCGGTGTGCTCTACGACGCGCTGGGGCTGGCGTCCCTGGACACGCGGGCGCACAAGCTGGCCGAGCGTTCCCTGCTGGTGTTCTCGGGTCTGTGGGGCGCCGTACGGATCGGCGACCGGATTCCGTCGTACCGCTGCTCGATGGGCGTGAAGCTGCCGGGGCTGGGCGCGCTGGGCGCGTACTGGCGGGCGCCGATGGCGGAGGTGATGCCGGAGGCCGCCGGGGAAGGGCTGGTGCTGGACCTGCGGTCCGCCGCGTACGCCACGGCGTGGAAGCCCAAGGGCGAGGTGGCCGACCGGACCGCGACGGTGCGGGTACTCCAGTCGAAGATCGTGGCCGGGGTCGAGAAGCGGACGGTGGTCAGCCACTTCAACAAGGCGACCAAGGGGCGGATGGTGCGGGATCTGCTGTCGGCGGGCTGTTCGCCGGAGGGGCCGGCGGAGCTGGTGGAGGCGCTGCGCGACCTGGGTTATGTGGTGGAGGCGGAGGCTCCGGGGAAGGCCGGCAAGGCCTGGGCCATTGATGTGATCGTGACGGAGCTTTAGGAGGACCGAGGGCCGAGGCCTTGCCTCAGGAGGCCTGAGGAGAGCCTCCTGAGGCGGGCAGGCAGTCCCGCCCACCTTCCGCCCCCTTCCTGCGCCCTTCCCGCGCCCTTCCCGCCCTGGTTGCAGCATGTGCAACGATCGTTGCGGAGGGTAGGGGGACAGGCGCACCATGGGCCGCGTGACCAGCGCCTCCTCCGTGCCCGCCGCCCGTCATGAGCAGGCGGGGCCCCCGTTCTCGGTCCTGGGACTCTCCCCCGTCATCCCGGTCGTCGTACTGGACGACGCCGCCGACGCCGTACCGCTCGCCCGGGCGCTCGTCGCCGGCGGACTTCGGGCGATCGAGGTGACCCTGCGCACGCCCGCCGCGCTGGACGCCGTCCGGGCGATCGCCCGGCAGGTTCCGGACGCGGTGGTCGGCGCCGGCACTGTGCTGACCTCTGAGCAGGTCGTCGCGGCCGGCGCGGCCGGGTCACGGTTCCTGGTGAGTCCGGGCTGGTCACCGCGGCTGCTGCGGGCGATGCGGGACTCCGGCGTACCGTTCCTGCCGGGGGTCTCGACGGCCTCGGAGGTGGTGACCCTGCTGGACGAGGGCATCACCGAGATGAAATTCTTCCCGGCCGAGGCGGCGGGCGGCACCGCCTATCTGAAGTCGCTGGCCGCCCCGTTGCCCCGGGCCCGCTTCTGCCCGACGGGTGGGATCAGCCTGGCGTCGGCCCCCTCGTACCTGGCGCTGCCGAACGTCGGCTGCGTGGGCGGCACATGGATGCTGCCGGCCGATGCGCTCGCCGCGAAGGACTGGCCACGGGTCGAGCGCCTCGCGCGCGAGGCCGCGGCCCTGGCCCCGCAGCACTGCTGACGGGACGCCAGGCCGCCCGCTCGGGCCGGCTGAGCCCCTACCGCAGATGCGATGTCTCGTTCAGCAGCCGCAGTGAGGCGTTGCCGTCCGCGTAGTACGCGACCGCGGAGAGCGAGGCCGCGGAGAGCTCCATCCGGAAGAGCGCCTCCGGCGGGGCGCCGAGGGCCAGCCGGACCAGGGTCTTGATCGGCGTGACATGCGTGACCAGCAGCACGGTCTTGCCCGCGTACCGGGCCAGGAGCTTGTCACGGGCGACGGCGACCCGGCGGGCGACCGTCGCGAAGGACTCGCCGCCTCCCGTGGGCGCCGCCTTGGACGAGGCGAGCCAGGCGTCGAGGTCGTCGGGGAAGCGCTCGCGCACCTCGGCGAAGGTCAGCCCCTCCCAGGCGCCGAAGTCGGTCTCGCGCAGGCCGTCTTCGACGCGTACCTCCAGGCCGAGCCGGTCCGCGACGGTCTGTGCGGTCTCCCGGCAGCGGCGCAGCGGTGAGCTGACGACGGCCTGGACCGTGCCCCGGGCGGCGAGCGCGGCGGCGGTCGCCGCCGCCTGGCGGCGTCCGGCGGCGGAGAGTTCGGGGTCGGTGCCGCCGCTGCCGGAGAACCGCTTCTGGGGCGTCAGCGCCGTCTCGCCGTGCCGCAGCAGGACGAAGGTCGCCGGTACGCCGAGGTCGGGGCTGCCCCAGCCGGCCGGCGGGGCGCCCGCCTCCCCCGCCTCGGCAGCCTCCGCGGCCTCGTCCGCCGCCTTGTCCGCGGCGCGGGCGGCGGCACTGCGGGCGGGCCCGGTGGCGGATGTAGCGGGTGTGGCAGGTGTGGCGGATGTGGCGGCCAGCGCCGCCCGGGAGTCCCCCGGCTCCCACTGCTTGCCGTTCTTGCCCGCGTCCATCGCCTCGTTGGCGAGCCGGTCGGCGTGCTGGTTCCTGGAGCGGGGGATCCACTCGTAGCTGACCTGTCCGGGCGGGAAGACCGCTCTGGCCTCGGCGGCCAGCGGCTTCATGTCCGGGTGCTTGATCTGCCAGCGCCCGGACATCTGCTCGACGACCAGCTTGGAGTCCATCCGCACCTGGATCCGCGCCTCGGGATCCAGCGCATGCGCTGCTCGCAGACCGGCCACCAGGCCTTTGTACTCGGCGACGTTGTTGGTCGCGGTGCCGATGAACTCGGCGGCCTCGGCGAGCGCCTGCCCCGTCTCCGGGTCGAGGACGACCGCGCCGTAGCCGGCCGGCCCCGGGTTGCCCCGGGACCCGCCGTCCGCCTCGACGACCAGCGTGCGCGGCATGGCGGCCTACAGGCCCGAGTCGGGCGTACGGACCAGGATCCGGCCGCAGCTCTCGCACCGCACGACGGTGTCGGCGGCGGCCGCCCGTACGTCGTTCAGCTCGGTGATGTTCAGCTCCAGGCGGCAGCCCTCGCAGCGGCGCTGGTAGAGGCGGGCCGCGCCGATGCCGCCCTCCTTGGCGCGGATGCGGTCGTAGAGCTTGAGCAGATCGGCGGGGATGTCGGCGACGGTCAGCTCGCGCTCCTTGGTGACCGTGCCGGCCTCGGTGTCGATCTCGTCGGTCGCGGTGTCCCGACGGGCCACCGCGTCATCGACCTTGGCCTGGATGGCGTCCACCCGGGCCGTCAGCTCGGCGACCCGCTCCTGGGCTGCCTCGCGGCGCTCCATGACCTCCAGGACGACGTCCTCCAGATCGCCCTGACGCTTCGCCAGCGAGGCGATCTCGTGCTGGAGGCTCTCCAGGTCCTTGGGCGAGGTGACGGCGCCGGAGTCCAGGCGCTGCTGGTCGCGGGCGGCGCGCTGGCGCACCTGGTCCACGTCCTGCTCGGCCTTGGTCTGCTCGCGGAGGGTGTCGCTCTCCTCGGTCTGCGCGGCGACGAGCAGGTCGCGCTGCTGGGTGAGGTCGGCCTCCAGGGTCTGCAGCTCGGCCAGCTCCGGGAGGTTCTTGCGCCGGTGTGCGAGCTGGGTGAGCCGGACGTCGAGTGCCTGGACGTCGAGAAGGCGGATCTGGTCGGCGGGCGCGGCGTTCAGCGTGGGGCTCCTGTGGTGTGCGTCGGGGTGAACAGGGGGGTGGACGCCGCGTGGGCGGTCCAGGGGTCGGTGACCGTATGGGAGACATGCGTACGCAGTCCCCAGCCGTGGCGGTCGGAGACCGCGTCGAGCTGGGCCGCGGCCTGCTCGCACCACGGCCACTCGGTGGCCCAGTGGGCGGCGTCGAGCAGCGCCGGCGAGCCGTCGCGGGTGTGCTGGGTGGCCTCGGAGGCCGGGTGGTGGCGCAGATCGGCGGTGAGGAAGGCGTCCACACCGGCCGCCCGGACGTCGCCGAAGAGGCTGTCGCCCGAGCCGCCGGACACCGCGATGGTCCGGATCTCGCGCTCCGGATCGCCGGCCGCCCGGATGCCCTGCGCGGTGGACGGCAGACGGGCCGCGGCGTACGAGGCGAACTCGGCCAGCGTCATCGGATGCGCCAGCTCGCAGATCCGGCCCAGGCCGCGGCGGCCCGAGGGGTCGCTCGCATCCGGCACCAGGGGGCGGAGGATCCGCAGATCCAGGGCGCCGGCCAGGGCGTCGGAGACACCCGGGTCGGCGGTGTCGGCGTTGGTATGCGCCACGTGCAGCGCGATGTCGTGCTTGATGAGGGTGTGCACGACCTTGCCCTTGAAGGTCGAGGCCGCGACCGTCGACGTGCCGCGCAGGTACAGCGGGTGGTGGGTGACGAGGAGGTCGGCGCCGAGCTGCACCGCCTCGTCGACGATCTCCTGGACCGGGTCGACGGCGAACAGCACACGGCGGACCTCCGCATCGGGGTCACCGCAGACCGTGCCTACGGCGTCCCACCCTTCGGCCCGCTCGGGGGGCCAGAGAGCGTCGAGCGCGGCGAGGACTTCAGACAGTACGGGCACGGGTGGAAGATTACCTCCCGGGTGTGACAGGACGGGCGTCGGTCGAGGCAGGACGCGCGACCACCGCGCCCGGGCAGGGGCCCCACCGGCCCTGCCCCCGCCGGCCGGGACGCTCGCCCGCCGTCACCGCCGTCACCGCCGTCGCGACGGGTGACCCACCGTCGCGACAACGGGTAGCCGGGTAACCGGGTAACCCACCATCGCAACGGAAGGCACAACCACCCGGCCCGCCACCGGCGAACCGGACGACCGCCACCCTTATGCGTGAAGTGCAGCAACTCGCGTTGATCGGCCGGAAGTGCGAAAAGTAGCTTCGGTTGCCCACTGGAGGTGACCACTCGATGACGATCTGTGCCACTGAGGGCGCTCACGCGCCGGACAGCCCGCGCCGTGCGGCTCTGACGATCGCCGCCGACGGCTCGTACGGCGCCCGGCTCGCCCGTCACGACGACGCCGCCGGCAGCTGGTTCCCGGAGCGCTGGACGCTGAGCGGCCCCGAGCCGTACGCCGTCCCCCTGCCGGGCAGCCAGCCCGAAGAGCCGGACAGCGAACTGCTGCCGCTCACGGACGGCCGGGTGCTGATCCTGCGCCGGGTCGCCGACCGCTTCGCCGTCTCCCTGCTCTACCCGACGGGCCCCGGGACCGGCGAACTGCTACTGGGTGCCGTGGAGGCACCCGAACTCACCCTGCTGCCGCCCTCTCCCAAGGGAACGCTCGGCTTCGCCCTGGCCCCCGGGGAGCACCGCACCGGCCTGTGGCTGGTGCACGGCGGCACGGGCGGGCCCGAGCGGATCGCCGAGATCCCGGGGCGCTGCACGGGCGGCGCCTGGCTGGACCGCAGCGGCCGACTGCTCGCCCTGGACCGGGAGTTGGACGGCCGAACGAAGACGATCACGGTCGATCTGGAGCGGAGCGGCGAGACCGGCCTGCTGCTGCAGATCACCGAGGAGAGCAATGACCGGCTGCTGCTCGCCGATCCGGACAGCGGACTGCTGCTCGTACGGTCGGACGCCCCCGGAGAGGACCGGCTCGGCTGGGGCGTACTGGGCAGCAGGCGACCGGTGCGCTTCCCCGAATGCCTGCGGCCCGTCGGACCCGCTTCCGGGGGGCGCGAGCGGGGCGCGGGGGAAGCGGGGCGGAGCGCCGCCATCACTCCGCTCGCCCTCACTCCGTTCGCTGTCCAACCGGGGCAGATGCTGGCGCCCGAGAGCTGCGCGGTCGCGTTCCGTATGGACGCGCCGCACGGCACCTGGCTGGGGACCTGGCGGCCGATGGGGCGGCAGCTGCGGCAACTGCCCGTACCGGCCGGGTGGCTGGCGGGCACCGGGCTGTGGACGGCGGGCGGCGAACTGCTGCTGCCGTGTGCGACGGGCCTGGAGCCGTGCGGGGTGGCGCGGGTGACCGTACCGCTACCGCCGGAGCCGGCGGAGCCGGTGCGGCGGAGGGCAACGGTGGGGGCGGCGGAACCGACGGAGACGGCGGAAGTGGTGGAGGCAGCGGAGGCATCGGAGGCAGCGGAAACGGTACGCCGGGTGGGGAAATGGGAGCCGGTGCGGGCGTGGGAGCCGGTGGGGAAGGAGAGGAGGGCCGGGAAGGAGGAGGCGAACCGGCTGACGAGAGGGAGCGGGCCGGTCAAGTGGAACGGACCGGTACGACTGGACGGGCCGGTGGAGTTGAAGGGGCCGGTGAAACTGAAGGGCCTGAGAGGTCTGAAAGGTCTCAAGGGCCTGGAGGGGCTGGAAGGCCTGGAGAGGCTGACGAGTCTGGAGGGCGCGCCCCCGAGGGCTGGTGTCAGGAATTTCGGGGACATCGGGGACATCGAGAACGTCGAGAACATCGGGATCACCGCCGCAACCGACGGAGGGGTGATGCCGGATGCGGTGGATGCCGACAACCACTCCACAGGATCTGCACATGCCCAAGTCCTCGGCGGGGAACCGCAGCACGCCCCCGCGCATCCCCCGATGTGCAGGCCAGTCCCCCTGCAACAGGCGCCCCTCGCACCTCGGTAGTCCCAGTGGAGCCTGTTTTCCCACCCGGTTAGACTTTTTGGGCGGGGCTACGCAGCCGGTTGACCGGCCGTCGACGGTGCCGTTCGGGGGCAGCCTCGGCGGTCGTCGGGCGAGGCTCCGACGCGCAGAGCCGTAAGCGATCTGACGGAGTGACTCTTCCCATGTCCGAAGCCCGAACCGACACGACCCAGGCGCGCCCTCAGGAGGCATCCGCCCAGGCCGCCGAGGCCGCCGGCGCAGGCAGGCACCGTGGCCCGGCGGCCACGGACGAGTCCGAATCGGCCGCCCACGGCCGGCACCGCCGGGACCAGTAACACCTCGCACGTAGCGGAAGGACGCCGGCAGCAGAACGCCGACAGAAGAACGCAGGCGGAAGAACGCAGGACGCACCTACCGGCCATTCCGGCCGTGGTCTCCACGCACATCCCGAGTCCCGGGGGGTGGCGACCACGGCCCCGGCCCGTCAGCCTTGCTTGACGCCGTGCTTGAGGCCCAGTACCTCGGCCGCCGCGAAGGTCTCGTTCGGCGGACGCGAGGCGTAGTACGGCGTCAGCAGGCCGTCCAGCTCCTCGAAGCCGAAGACCCCCTCGGTGGTGTCGAACTTGGCGGCGACCCGGGGACGTTCGACGACCGCGACCATTCCGCCGTGCACGACCAGCAACTGGCCATTGACCTTGGCCGCGGCCGGTGAGGCCAGATAGCCGACGAGCGGTGCGACGTGCTCCGGCGCGAGCGCGTCGAGCGCGCCGTCCGCCGGCTCTGCGAAGCCGGCGAAGATCTCCTCGGTCATCCGGGTGCGGGCGCGCGGGCAGATCACATTGGCGGTCACACCGTATTTGGCCAGCGCCAGCGCCGTGGAGGTGGTCAGGCCGACGATGCCGCCCTTGGCCGCGGCGTAGTTGGGCTGGCCCGCCGAGCCCGCGAGGAACGCCTCCGATGAGGTGTTGACGATCCGGCCGTACACCGGGCCGCCGACCGCCTTGGCGCGCTCACGCCAGTGGGCCGCTGCGAACCGGATGGTGTTGAAGTGGCCCTTGAGATGGACGCGGATGACAGCGTCCCATTCGTCCTCGGTCATCGAGAACACCATCCGGTCGCGCAGGATGCCCGCGTTGTTGACCAGGATGTCGAGTTGCCCGTACGTGTCGATCGCCAGCTGGACGAGCGCACGGGCCTGCTCGTGGTCGGCGACGTCACCTAGGTGTGCCACCGCCTGACCACCGGCCGCGCGGATCTCGGCGGTGACGTCCTCGGCGTCATCGTTCTGCCCGTAGTCGTTGACCACGACGTGCGCGCCCAGGCGGGCGAGTTCCAGGGCCTCGGCACGGCCGATACCGCGTCCGGCCCCGGTGACGATCGCGGTCAGGCCCTCAAGTGGCTTTGCCATTCCTGCTCCTGTCCTCTCCAGCGGCCAAACGGCTCTTCCTGCGGCCAGGCGGCTTCCCCTGCGACCAAACGGCTCTTCCTACAGCCAGACGGCTCTGCACGCGGTCAGATCTCGATGCAGGTGCGCAGCGCGGTCCCCGAACGCATCTGGTCGAGGGCCTCGTTGATCTCGGCGAGCCGGACGCGGTGGGTGATCAGGCCTTCGAGGTCGATCCGGCCGGCCCGCCACAGGGCGATCGCCCGCTCGTAGGACCGCAGCACATCTCCGCCTCCGTACAGGGACGGCAGGATCCGCTTCTCGTCGAAGAACAGCTCGAACATGTTGACCCGGAAGGTGTCGTCCATGGCGCCCGCGCCGACCACACACAGCGTGCCGCCGCGCCGAGTCATCTCGTAGGCCGTGCGGGCGGTGGCGGACGCGCCGACCACCTCGAAGACGTAGTCGAAGCCCTCCCCCGCGGTGATCCGGGCCTTGGCATCGGCGAACTCCTCGGGGGCGACGGCTTCGGTCGCGCCGAAGCGCAGTGCGGCCTCCCGGCGGCCGGGCACCGGATCGACGGCGACGATCTGTGCCGCGCCGGAGACCTTCGCGCCCTGGATGGTGGAGATGCCGACGCCGCCGCACCCGATCACCGCGACCGAGGACCCGGCCGCCACCTCGGCCGTGTTGAGGGCGGCGCCCAGCCCGGTCGTCACGCCGCAGCCGATCAGCGCGGCGATCTCGTACGGGACGTCGTCCGGGATCGGGACCGCGCAGTTGGCCGCGACCACGACCTCTTCGGCGAACGTACCGGTGCCGGCGAATCCGAAGACCTGCCCACCGGGGCGCTGGAAGTTCGGCGTACCGGCGTTCATGAATCCGGTCAGGCAGAGGTGGGTCTGACCGCGTTTGCAGGATGGGCAGCTGCCGCAGGCGGGCAGCCAGCACATCAGCACACGGTCGCCCTGGCCCAGGCCGGTGACGCCGTCGCCGACCTCGACGATCTCCCCGGCGCCCTCGTGACCGGGAACGAAGGGCGCGGGCTGCGGCAGCACGCCGCTCATCGCCGACAGGTCCGAGTGGCACAGCCCTGTCGCCCGTATGCGGATCCTGACCTTCCCGGGGCCGAAGCCCACCGCCTCGATGTCGTCGAGCACATCGAGCTTGTCCTGCCCGGTCTCGTGCTGTACGGCTGCGCGCATGTCACGGCTCCTCTCGAACGACGAACGACGAACGGTGAACAGCGGACGGCGAACAGCGGACGGCGATCAGCTGTGCTCGACGACGGTGTCCGCCAGCACCGCCGCGTCGTCCCGCCCGGGTGCGGTGACCGACACCTGGACCCGCCCGGGTTCCCGCCACATCCGGATACCGAGCGTCTCGCCCGGGAAGACCACCCCCGCGAACCGCGTGGCGTACGACCGCACCTTCGACACCTCACCACCGAGCACCGTGTCGACCACCGCCTTGAGCGCGACTCCGTACGTGCACAGTCCGTGCAGGATCGGCCGGTCGAAGCCGGCGAGCTCGGCGAACTCCGGGTCGGCGTGCAGCGGGTTCCAGTCCCCGGAGAGGCGGTAGAGCAGCGCCTGGTCCTCACGGATGTGCCGCTCGGTGCTCAGGTCGGGGGCGCGCTCGGGCAGGTCGAGGCGCACCGAGGGTCCGCGGTCGCCCCCGAAGCCGCCCTCGCCACGGACGAAGATCTGGGTGTCGCAGGTCCACAACGGACCGTCGTCATCGGCGACTTCGGAGCGCAGCACGATGACGGCGGCCTTGCCCTTGTCGTAGACGGCCGGGACGGACGAGGTCTGGGTGGCGCGGCCGCGCACCGGGATGGCGCGGTGCAGGGTGACGGTCTGCCCGCCGTGCAGGACGGCCGCGAGGTCGACGTCGATACCGGGCGCCGACAGGCCGCCGACCACCGCCATTCCTTCCCCAAGCTCTCGGCTTCGCTCTAGCCGGGGAGACCCCGATCCCGCGACGGTGGCGAAGCTGGGCAGGACGTGCAGCGCGCTCTCCAGGGTGTAGCGCAGTTCGTCCGGGTCGGTAGCGGGGTGCGGCTTCTCCGGAGTGGGCGCGCCGGCGCCGATGCCGAGGTGATAGAGCTGTACGTCCTTGTGGTCCCAGGCGAGTTCGGTGGCCCGGGGCTCCGCGGAAGTGGCCTTGGCGGCATCGATCGGCATGGGTCGCTGCTCTCCTTCACCACGGCGTGAAGACCCCGGCCCGGCCGTCCGCACCGTCGACCTGGCCGGGGTCGCATCTGGTCGGCGCGGCCGCGCTCACCCGGCGCACATGGACACACTTCTAGAACGCGTTCTAGCCGATGGCTCTCATGTATAGCCCATCCGCCCCGCCCCCGGAAGTACCCGACCCGCCCACGGCGTCATCTTGCGGGCCTCGGGTCAGCACCTTGTCGAGCTGAGGCGGGCTGGGCCGGGCGGCTGGGCCGACCTGCGGACCGGGCCGGTCCGCAGGTCAGCTTCCCTGCGCCGCGGCCGCCCGGTGGCGCGGCAAGGCGATGATCATCAGCAGGATACTGGCCAGCAGTACCGCCGAGCCGGCCTGGAAGGCCAGCGCGTACCCGTCCGCCAGGGACTTCGGGCCGTGCCCCGCCTCGATGCGGGACGCAGCCACCGTGGACAGCACCGACAGCCCCAGTGCGCCACCCATCTGACGGGAGGTGTTGATCAGGCCGGCGACCAGGCCCTGGTCGGCGGGGTCGGCACCGGACGTGGCGATGGAGGCGACCGGAGTCGCGGTCAGGCCCGCGCCGAGCGCCATCAGGATGCCGGGCCCCAGCAGGGTGCCGAGGTACGTTCCGTCGACCCCCATCGTCCCCTGCCAGACCATGCCGGACGCGGAGATCACCGCGCCCACGACGGCCAGGGTCTTGGCGCCCAGCCGGTTCATCAGCCGGGGCGCGATCTTGGAGCCCAGGACGATGGACAGCGAGTGCGGAAGGAACGAGAGCCCGGCCTGTAGCGGCTGATACCCCAACACGTTCTGCATGTAGAGCGACAGGAAGTACCACATCGAGAACATCGCGGCGCCGGCCAGCAGCATCGCCGCGTTCGCGGACGAGACCGAACGCAGCCGGAAGAGCCCCAGCGGCATCAACGGCGCCTTGGCGCGCGCCTCGACGGCGATGAAGGCCGCGATCAGGACCAGCCCGACGGCCAGTGGCAGCAGCGCCGAGGAGGAGACCCAACCGTCCGTCTCGGTCCGCACGATTCCGTACGCCACCAGGCCCAGCCCGCCGGTCACCAGCAGCGCCCCCGGCACATCGAGCCGTCGCGCGACCCCCTGCCGGCTCTCGGTGAGCCAGAGCACCGCGCCGATCAGCACCACCGCGCCGACCGGCACGTTGATCAGCAGCACCCAGCGCCACGACAGGTACTCGGTGAGCACCCCGCCGACCAGACCGCCCACCACACCACCGCCGGCACCGACCGCCGTCCAGGTGGCGATGGCGCGGGTACGTGCCGGGCCGGCTGGGAACGACGTGGTGAGGATCGTGAGGGTGGCCGGCGAGAGCACGGCAGCGCCCACCCCCTGCACCGTACGGGCCGCGATCAGCTGCCAGGGCTGCTGCGCGAGCCCGCCGCCCACGCTGGCGAGGGTGAACAGCGCCAGCCCGAGGACGAAGATCCGCTTACGGCCGAAGAGGTCGGCGGCCCGCCCGCCGAGCAGCATGAAGCCCGCGAAGGTGATCACGTAGGCGTTGACGATCCACTGCAGACCCAGCTCGCTCAGCCCCAGCCCGGTCCGCATGGCGGGCAGCGCCACGTTCACGACGGAGACGTCGAGGACGACCAGGAACTGTCCGGCGCAGACCAGCAGCATCACCAGCCACGGTGGTGCGGCGGTCCGGCGGGGCGTCTGGGAATGGGACTGGGACTGGGAGCGGGACGTGGCTATCGGGGGCATGCGGACCATCGTCGCACTCGACCGTTGCACACCGCATCGGTATATCGGCGCATCCACGACCTGACCGGGACCTAGGTCCGCGGGCGGAAGGCAGCCGGGGGGAAGTGGAACGCCGAGGCGGGGTCGCGGCAGGGCCGAGGCGGGGTCGCGGCAGGGCTGTGAATCCTCAACCCCCGGTGATGTTGGTGTAGTTGATACCGGTCGGGGATGTGGAGAGTGGACCGGCGGACAGCGCCACCGGTCCGCGCCCCTCCCCCGCCGTACACCCCTACGCGCCCCTCCCCACCCCGTACGGCACGATGAGCCACCCGACCGCACACCAGGAGGAAGCCCATGTCCGGCCGCCCCACGGCTCCGACTCCCCCCGCTCCGAGCCCCGCCGCCGCGCCCACCGCTCACGACGCTCCAGGCACTCCCGGCGCTCACGGCGCTCCCCGGCCGGAAGTCCTCGCGGCGTTCGAGGCGGCGAAGGGCTTCATGCCCGTGGGCGAGGGGCTCGCGCTGTACGCGGCGGCGGTCGAGGCGGCGGCGCTCGGGCTGCCGCTGGTGGAGGTCGGCACGTACTGCGGCCGGTCCACGATCCTGCTCGCGGACGCGGCGCGCGGCGCCGGGGTGACGACCGTCACCGTCGACCACCACCGGGGCAGCGAGGAGCAGCAGCCCGGCTGGGAGTACCACGACCCGTCCGTCGTCGACCCCGTGGTCGGCCGGATGGACACCCTGCCCACCTTCCGCCGCACTCTGCACGCCGCCGGTCTGGAGGACCAGGTGGTCGCCCTGGTGGGCCGGTCGCCGCAGATCGCCGCCCTGTGGCAGGCGCCGGTGGGCCTGGTCTTCATCGACGGCGGGCACACCGACGAGCACGCGACCGCCGACTACGAGGGCTGGGCGCCGCACCTCGCCCCCGACGGGCTGCTGGTCATCCACGATGTGTTCGCGGACCCGGCGGACGGCGGGCAGGCCCCGTACCGGATCTACCGCAGGGCGCTGGACTCCGGCGCGTTCACCGAGATCTCGGCGCACGGGTCGCTGCACGTCCTGCGGCGGACCGGGGCCGGTAGCTGAACACCCGGCATCCGGGCGGGCAGGCCGGCACCCGGGCGGGCAGGCCCGGCATCCGGGCGGGCAGGCGGTGCGGGCTACCATCGCGGACGTGTCGAACGGCAGTACTTTCCCCCCGCACCGCCGCCTGCGCGGCACCGTCCTGATGGCACTGGCCGCGCTGGTGGTCGTCGGCTTCGGAGGCTGGCTGGCCCTGCGCTCGTCGGGCGGTGACGGCGGCGAGCCGGCGAGAGCGGGGCAGCCCGCGCCGAGTCCGAGCCGGCCGGCGGGGGACGCGCCCGGGGACGGAGAGTCGCGGGGAGACGGCGGGGCACGCGGAGGCGACCGCACGACGGGACCGGGCGGCCCGGGGCACGGGCAGGCCGAGCCCCGTCCGCACAGCGGCCTCGAAGGCCGGACCGTGGTGCTCGACCCCGGTCACAACCTGCGCAACCGCGACCACGGCCGGCAGATCGCCCAGTTGGTGGACATCGGCAATGGGCGGAAGGAGTGCGACACCACCGGCACCGCCACCGAAGACGGTTACGCCGAGGCGTCCTTCACCCTGGACGTCGCCCGGCGCGCCCGCGCCCTCCTGGAGCGGCAGGGCGTCAAGGTGGTCCTGACCCACGACGACGACCGCCCGTACGGGCCGTGCGTGGACGAGCGCGCGGCCATCGGGAACCGGGCGCACGCCGATGCCGCGGTCTCGATCCACGCCGATGGCTCGGGTATCGGCGACCGCGGCTTCCACGTCATCCTCCCCGCACGGGTCACCGCCGGCCGGGCCGACACCTCCAGGATCGTCGGGCCCTCGCGGCAACTGGGCGAACGGCTGGCCGGCCAATTCCGCGCGGCGACCGGGAGTGCGCCGTCCAACTACCTCGGCGACGGCAACGGCCTCGACGTCCGCTCCGATCTCGGCGGCCTCAATCTCTCCGGCGTCCCCAAGGTGTTCCTCGAATGCGGCAATATGCGCGATCCGAAAGATGCCGCGCAATTGACCGACGCCCAGTGGCGGGAAAAGGCCGCCCGCGGGATCACCAAGGGCATTACGGACTTCTTGACGCTTTGAGCCGACTCCTTAACGCTTTGATCGGCTTCTTGACGCTTTGGTCCGTCGCCTCAACGCCTTGATCCGGCTTCTTGAGGCATTGATCAGCGATCCGGATTCCCGACACGGTGAACGACGTCCGACGCGGCGAACGGGCGCCTTGAGACGGTGAGGTGAACGTACGTCCCGAGACGCCGGCCCTGGCGATCGACTACCGGTTTCGAGACGACGTCCGGCAGCGCGCCGAAACGAAGGGGACGGCCCGCCGGATCCGGCGATAGGTTCCCCTCTACGATGGGTGGCCACCGCCGTGCCTCGCACCGCGCGCACCGCAACCGCGACGACCAGACCCACGAAAGAGACAAAGGACCCTTACGTGAACATCCGCTCCCTCACTCGAGGCGACGGCGTGGTGATCGGAGCAGCGGTGTTGCTGTTCATCGCCTCGTTCCTCGATTTCAGCGGCGCCCCGGACTGCACCGGCCCGTACGCCAAGTACTGCGAAGCCGCGGCACAGAACGTCAGCAGCCTCAACGCCTGGGACTCGCTGCCCACGCTGATGAGCATCTACCTGGCCGGTGTGATCGCCGCGGCGATCATCGCCGTCACCCGTATGCTGCCGCAGCCGCGCAAGGTCATCGGTATCGACCTCGCCCAGTTCGGTGTCGCCCTGAGCGTCTTCGCCGCGTGGACGGCGTTCTGGAGCATCGTCGGCGCCAACGCCGGCGCCGGTCTGATCCTCGGCCTGATCGCCGCGCTGATCCTGGCCGGCGGCGCCATCGCCACGCCTCTCGTCCCGGCGCTGCAAGCCGCCCTGATCAGCGCCCCCAAGCCGCAGGCCGCCGCCCCGTACGGCGCCGGCGCCACCCCGGGCTACGGCTACCCCGGCACCCAGCAGCAGGCGGACCAGGGCTACGGCTATGGCTACCCGGGCGGCCAGCAGTCCGGCCAGATGCCCGGGCAGCAGGCCCCGGGCGATGCCACGTCCGGCGGCGCGACGGGCGCCACCCCGGCAGGCGCCACCCCGTCGAGCGGCACTCCGGCGGGCGGGGCCCCGGCGGACTTCGCGCCGTTCTGGTTCGCGGTGCCCGTCGCGCGTCCGCTGTACGGCGAGGACGGCTCACCGTCGCCGATCGCCGAACTGGCGCCCGGCACCTGGTACCTCGCGGTGGAGCAGCGCGGCCAGGCCCTGATCGCGCAGACCCAGGACGGCCGGCGCGGCGTCCTGCAGGACACCACCGGCATCCAGCGCGGCTGAACCGGACGCACCACCGTCCGCACGGTGCACCACCGGTGTACCGCCCTCCGGGCCTCCGGGCCTCCGGACTTCCGGACGGGCCAACGGTCCTTTCGCGGCCCCTCGTCCCCTACGGGCGGGGGGCCGTTGCGGTGTCCGCCGGACGGCCGTACAGTTCGCCGGGCCGACGCACCTGACACACCGTCAGTGGCCGACGGCCGGCGTCCCGGGGAGGCGACCCGTATGCGACTCGGTCTGGCACTGGGCTACTGGGGCCGTGGCCCCGACCCCCGGCACCTGGAACTCGCCCGTGAGGCGGAGCGGCTGGGCTACGACTCGGTGTGGACCTCGGAGGCCTGGGGCTCGGATGCCTTCACGGCGCTCACCTGGATCGCCGCCCACACCTCACGCATCCGGCTCGGCACCGCCGTCGCCCAGATGGCCGCCCGTACGCCCACCGCCACGGCGATGCACGCCCTCACCCTCGATCACCTCTCCGGCGGCCGGCTGCTGCTGGGCCTGGGGCTGTCCGGACCGCAGGTCGTCGAGGGATGGTACGGACGGCCGTTCCCCAGGAGCCCGCTGACCGCCACCCGCGAATACGTCGACGTGATCCGCCAAGTGCTGCGCCGCGAGGGGCCGGTGGAGGTGGACGGGCTCTTCCACGCCCACCCCTACCGCGGCGCGGACGGCACCGGCCTCGGCACACCGCTCAAGCCCATCACCCACCCGTTACGCCGCGATCTGCCCGTCCTCCTGGGCGCCGAGGGCCCCAAGAACATCGCCCAGGCGACCCGGATCGCGGACGGCTGGCTGCCGCTGTACTGGTCCCCACAGCGCACCGACGTCTACCGGGCCTCACTCGCCGACGCCCCGGACGGGTTCCTCATCGCCCCCTTGGCACGCGCCGTGGTCTGCGACGATGTCGCCGAGGGGCTGCTGCCGGTCAAGGCGATGCTCGGCTTCTACATCGGCGGTATGGGCCACGCGGCCAAGAACTTCCATGCCGATCTGATGGCACGGATGGGGTTCGAGGAGGAGGCCCGGCGGGTGCAGCGACTCTTCCTCGAAGGCCACCGGGACGAGGCCGTGCGCGCCGTCCCGGACGCCTTCGCCGACGAGATCTCCCTCGTCGGTCCACGCGAAAGGATCGCCGAACGCCTGGAGTTGTGGCGCTCCGGCCCGGTCACCGATCTGCTGATCACCGCCCCGGACCCGCACACGCTACGGATCCTGGCCGAGCTGAACGACAGGTCCTGCTGAACGACAGGCCCTAAGGCCAACGCCCGATACGCACATGATCGTTTGCCCCCTACTCTCCGGTGCGACGGTTCTTCCCTCACGACCAGTCGACCCAGCAGGAGGCGACAGCATGCCGGCCAACAGCACCGCACATGTGCGTATCGCGCGCCCGTCACGTGATCTGGCAGCAGCGGAACGGTTCTGGGTCTCCGGCCTCGGCCTCAAGATCCTGTACCGGCACGCGTCGGACGGCACTCCAGGCCCACACCAGCACTCACTCCTGATGGTCGGCTGGCCGCATGCCGCCTGGCACCTTGAGCTGGTCCACGATCCGCTCGCCCCCGTGGACCCGCAGCCGACCCCCGAGGACCTCTTGGTGGTCTATCTCGGCGAACCGGTGCCGGCCTCTCTGGTGGCACGGCTCGAACGACACGGCGGCATGCGCGTGCCCGCGCACAATCCCTACTGGGACACCTGGGGCGTGACCGTCCGGGACCCGGATGGGTACTCGCTGGTGCTGTCCACCCGTTCTTGGTCCAACGCCTGACCTTGGTCCGACACCTGCCCCCGGCTCCTGGCCTTGGTCCGGCACCTGGCCTTGGTCCCGCTCCTGGCGTCCGCCCTCGTCACGCGAAGGTGACGACCTTCAGCCACCGGTCCAGAAGCGTGTGGTCGCCCAGGATGTCCACGTTCCCGGAATCGGCCGGCTGCCGGCGGAGGATGACCAGGAGAAGGTCGGTGAGCCGGCCGCGCAGGGCGACGGCGGCCTTCTCATGGGCCCGGCGGTGGGTGACGGCGTCGCCGGTGAGGTCGATCAGCCACTCCGCGGCCAGCTCCGGTGGCGCATCGGTCGCGTGGAGGTGGAGCGTGCGGCCGGGGCCCAGTACGCCGGCCATCTCGGGCTTGCGCGCCGCGAACTCCGGCAGGCCGACCATTTGCAGCCACTCCTCCAGGCAGTCGGCGGCGACCTCGGGCGGTACGTCGAAGGCAGCGCCCGAGGTGAGTGCGGCGTCCGCCCGGTGGATCACCGTTTCGTGCGTCATCCGACGGGCCCAGAAGCCCGCCCGCCGCACCGGCGCCCAGGTCCACACCTCTGTATCGGGACCGGCCTCGCGCAGCGCGGCCACGGCCTGCTCCGCGCCCTCCGCCAGCCAGGCGTCCAGGGCCGCCGCGTCCTCGCCGGCCGGACCGGCCCCCTCCGGGACGTCCGCGAAATCGACGTTCTCCGTCGCTCGGGTGGCGACGATCGTGCCCGCCCAGCGGTGCGCGCCGCCGACATGCCGGGCGAGATCGGCCAGTGTCCAGTCCGGGCAGGTCGGCACGGTCGCGGAGAGATCGCCATGGCGTACCGCCGCCCGGAACTTCTCGGTCTCGATGAGGAGTTGGGCGCAGTATTCCTCATGGGTGAGGGAGCCTTGGAGAGTCATGTATCGCACATTAGGGCGATGCCGGCGAGTGCGGCCACTCATTTGCTCAATTGTGCCGGGGGTGGCGGCACCTCCCGGTCGCCGATCGCACGGATGGCCCGCCGGAGGGTGCCGCTACCGTCGCTGCGAGTTCCGGTACAGGACGGGGAGAAGAGCGCGACACGACTCCGGCGGGCTGATTCGCCGCAATCCACTTATCCGCAGCCTGCCCTGCCCGCCGTGCCCCCGCCACCCGGGGTGATCCATACGGGGAAGACCCGACCCGTACAGGTCAGCCCACCGGCAGCGGACCCCCACCGGCAGCGCGGCCGCCTACCGGCAGCAGTCCGGGTCGAGGCCGGTCGGCAGCCGTTCACCGCCGAAGACCGAGGTCGTGGCCTCGTCACCGCCCACTGCCGCCACCGCGAGCAGCAGCGAGCCGGCCGTCCAAGAGGTCCGTTCCCGTGGCCAGATCGCGTCGTCGTCGAAGACATAGCCGGTCCAGTACATACCGTCCTCGGCGCGGAGGTGCTGGATCCACGTGAGGATCTGTACGGCCCGCTCGGACTCCCCCATCGCCCACAGCGCCAGCGCCAGCTCCGCGCTCTCGCCACCGGTGACCCAGGGGTTGGGCAGGACGCAGCGGACGCCCAGGTCCGGCACGACGAAACGCTCCCACTCCGCGTCGATACGGCGCCTGGCCTCCTCGCCGCGCACCGCGCCGCCCAGGATGGGGTAGTACCAGTCCATGGAGTAGCGGGCCTTTTCCAGGAACCGCTCGGGGTGGCTGCGTATCGCGTGGCCCAGGCGGCCGACGGCCAGCTCCCAGTCGGGCTGCGGCTCCTCGCGGTGTTCGGCGAACGCGAGGGCGCAGCGCAGCGCCTGGTAGAGGGAGGACGAGCCGGTCAGCAGGGCGTCGGTGACGGGTGTGCCGTCGTCCTCGCGCTTCCAGCCGATCTCGCCGCCGGGCTGCTGCAGCTCCAGGACGTACTCGATCGCCGCGTAGACCGTGGGCCACAGCCGGTCGAGGAAGGCGTCGTCGCCGGTGGACAGGTAGTGGTGCCAGACGCCGACGGCGATATAGCCGCAGAAGTTGGTCTCCCGGCCCCGGTCGGTGGGTGCCCCGGCGTCGCCGTCGGCGTAGGCCGCGTACCAGGACCCGTCCGGGTTCTGATGGCGGGCCAGCCAGTCGTACGCGGCCTCGGCGCGCCCGTGTTCGCCGGCCGCGTCCAGGGCCATGGCGGCCTCGGTGTGGTCCCACGGGTCGAGGTGGTGTCCCCGGAACCAGGGGATCGCGCCGTCCTCGCGCTGGGCCGCCAGGATGCCGGCGACCGTACGGGCCGCCTGTTCGGCGGTGAGCACCCCGGGCAGGACGAGCCGTTCGGTGCGTCCAGGGCTCGTCACTTGGCGGTCCCTGCGGAGCGCTTGGTCGCGGCGGAGGCCTTGGTCGCGCTGGACCGCTTGGTCGCGTCAGAGCCCTTGGACGCGGCGGAGCCCTTGGTCGCGGCGGACCTCTTGGTCGTGGCGGACCGGGTCGTCCCGTCCGCGGCCGTCGCCTCCGGCAGATGCGGCTTGGTCGCGTAGACCACGAAGCTCTTGCCGATGACCGGATTGAGCGCCCGCTCGGCCAGCCGGGTGGCCAGCGGCTTCTTCATGATGTCCCAGACCAGCAGCTTGTGGTACGCCTGCACCGGCAGCGCCTTGTCGTTGTCCACCCCGAAGGCGCACTTGAGCCACCAGTAGGGGCTGTGCAGCCCGTGTGCGTGGTGCGTGCCGTACGGCTCCAGGCCGGCCTCGCGTATCTTGCCGAGCAGCTCCTCACCGCGGTAGATGCGGATATGGCCGCCCTCGACCTCGTGGTAGGCGTCGCTCAGTGCCCAGCAGACCTTCTCCGGTCCGTAACGGGGCACGGTGACGGCGATCCGGCCGCCGGGGCGCAGTACCCGCACCATCTCGGCGAGCACGCCCTTGTCATCCGGGATGTGTTCCATCACCTCGGAGATGATCACGACGTCGAAGCTCTCGTCGGGGAACGGCAGGGCCAGCGCATCGCCCTCCATGGCGACGGCGGACGCGCCCGCCGGGGCCTCCCCGGCGTCCTCCATCGCGGCGAACCACTTGGCGACCTCACGGATCTCGTCACCGTTCTGGTCGAGGGCGACGACCTGCGCGCCCCGCCGATAGCACTCGAAGGCGTGCCGGCCGGCACCACACCCCAGGTCGAGCACGCGGTCGCCCGGGGCGAGCGGGAAGCGGGAGAAGTCGACGGTCAGCACGGCGTTCTGCTTTCGTCCGGCGGCGGGTGGTGGCGGTGGGGGCTGTGGGACTGTGAGGGACTGTGGGATGTGGGGGACTGTGAGGCCGGTCTAGGTGCCCGGGACGGGGGCCGCGGTCCGGCCGCCCCGGAGGGCGATCGCCTCGCGGTAGCGCTCGGCGGTGCCGATGGCGGCCTGCCGCCAGGTGAAGCGGGCCAGCACCCGCTCCCGGCCGGCCGCGCCGAGTCTGCGGCGGAGCTCCTCGTCGCCCAGGAGGCGGAGCAGCCCGGTCGCCAGCGCTCCGGCGTCGCCCGGCGGCACCGCGAGGCAGGTCTCGCCGTCGGGTCCGGCGACCTCCGGGATGGCGCCGCCGGTGGTGGCCAGCAGCGGGGTGCCGGTGGCCATCGCCTCGGCGGCGGGCAGCGAGAAGCCCTCGTAGAGGGACGGGACGCAGGCGACCTGGGCACTGCGGACGAGGTCGACGAGTTCGCCGTCGGTGATGCCCTTGACGAACTCGATGGCGCCGGAACCGGCCCCCAGTCCGAGCCGTTCGATGGCGGCGGCGACCGGCCCGTCGTCGGCGCGCTTGCCGACGACCACCAGATGGGCGTCGGGGTGCTCGGTGCGTACCTTGGCGAGCGCCTCGACGAGGTGGATCAGGCCCTTGAGGGGGACGTCGGCGCTGGAGGTGGTGACGATCCGGCCCGGCACCTCGGGGACGGCCGGATCCGGCGAGAACAGATCGGTGTCGGCGCCGATGGGGACCACATGGATCCGGTCCGGACGTACGCCGAGGTCGTCCACGATCTCCTGGCGGGAGGAGCCGGAGACGGTGAGCACGGACGGCAGCCGTCGGGCCACCCGCTTCTGCATCCGGGTGAAGCCGTACCAGCGGCGGACCGAGGCGCGGCGCTTCCAGTCCTTTGCGGCCGCCAGGTCGAGCCGCCGGTCGACGGTGATGGGGTGGTGGATCGTGGTGACCAGCGGGGCACCGAGCGCGCCCGGGCCGCCGAGCAGGCCGTAGCCGAGGGTCTGGTTGTCGTGGATGACGTCGAACTGGCCGCGGCGGGCGGCGAGGTGGCGCCGGGCGCGGAGCGAGAAGGTCAGCGGCTCGGGAAAGCCGCCCGTCCACATCGTGCCGACCTCGAGGGCATCGACCCAGTCGCGGTACTCGCCGCGCTTCGGCGTACGGAACGGGTCCGGCTGCCGGTAGAGGTCCAGGCTGGGCAGCTCGGTCAGGGGCACGCCCCCGTCGAGGACCGGATAGGGCTGGGCGCCGATGACCTCGACGGTGTGGCCGAGACGGGCCAGTTCGCGGGAGAGATGGCGTATATAGACACCCTGTCCGCCGCAGAACGGGTTTCCCTTGTACGTGAGCATCGCGATGCGCAGGGGGCGCCCGTGGTCGCCGTGGGCGGTGGCCTCGGAGCGCGACGGGCGCCCGTGGTCACTCGGGGTGGTGGCCTCGGCGCGCGCGGCTGCCTGGACGGCCTCTGCGGTCACGCACGGCCCCCTTCTCGCTGGACTTTCGCCGGAGCGTAACCGCTGGCGGTAATCTAGAACAAGTTTCAGAACTGCCGAGCTGTTGAGCCAGGACAGGCCCTGAGCCACCGGCAGCTACCGACCAGTTCACCGAGCTTCGAATCTACCGGCCGAGAACGATGCGAGAAGTGCCGCACCAGGTGATTCGCGCCACCACCCGCACCCCTGCCATGCTGTGCCGATCACAGCACCGGCACTCACCGCATCGCGGACGGAATGCCATGGAATGGGAAATATGACTACGGAATCCAGGGCGGCCAGGCCGACACTTCCCGCGAGTCCTCCCTTGACCGAGCGTCAGGAGGCCCGGCGCCGCCGCATCCTGCACACCAGCGCCAAGCTGGCGTCCCGTGGCGGCTTCGACGCCGTGCAGATGCGCGAGGTCGCCGAATCCTCCGGCGTCGCGCTCGGCACCCTCTACCGCTACTTCCCCTCCAAGGTGCATCTGCTGGTCGCCACCATGCAGGACCAGCTCCAGCACATGCACGAGACCCTGCGCAAGCGGCCGCCGTCCGAGCGGGAGCCGGGCGCGCGGGTCGCCCAGACCCTGATGCGGGCCTTCCGCGCACTGCAGCGCGAGCCGCATCTCGCCGATGCGATGGTGCGCGCGTTGACCTTCGCGGACCGGTCGGTGAGCCCCGAAGTGGACACCGTCTCCCGGCTGACGACGGCGATCATCCTCGACGCGATGGGCCTGGACGGGCCCGCCACCCCCGAGCAGCTGTCCGCGGTCCGGGTCATCGAGCACACCTGGCACTCGGCGCTGATCACCTGGCTGTCGGGGCGCGCGTCGATCGCCCAGGTGAAGATAGACATCGAGACGGTCTGCCGCCTCATCGACGTGACGGCGCCGGAGCAGGGGCAGAGGTAGCGGTAGCGGTAGCCGTAGCGGCAAAGGCAGGCCGCCCGCGTACTTCAGCGCGTCGCGAGGTCCACGATGCGCTGGATCAGGTCGGGGTAGGCCCAGCCGGCCCCGGTCGCCGCGAGCGGCACCAGGCTGGTCGCGGTCAGGCCCGGGAGCGCGTTCACCTCGAGGCACATCGGCTCACCGTCGGCGTCGCAGCGGAAGTCGGCGCGTGAGTACGTGGCGCTGCCGAAGCCCAGCGCCCGATGTGCGCGCAGCGCCAACTCCTGTAGCCGGGAGGCGAAGTCGGCCGGAATCCGCGCCGGACACACCTCGTCGACCGCCCCGGGCTGGTACTTGGCCGTGTAGTCGAACAACGGCGTCGTCAGCTCGATCTCGACCACGGGGAGCACCTGGTCACCGACCACGGCGACGGTGAACTCCCGCCCCGGAAGGAACGGTTCCACCAGCAGCTCACCGCCTTCGGAGTGCACCTCGGCCGCGACCCGCGCCAGCTGTGACAGCGAGTCGACCCGGTGGACCGACACACTCGAACCGTCCGCGACCGGCTTGGCCACCACCGGTCCGGCCGCCACCAGCCGCCGCACGTCCTGCGGCACCTCACCCGCCACGGGCCGCCACAGCACCCGCTCGGCCACCGGCACGCCCGCGGCGCCCAGCACCGCCTGCGCCCGCCCCTTGTGCCACGCCGCCGCGCAGGCCGCGCTGTCCGCACCGGTGAACCGCACACCGGCCATTTCCAGCAGCGCCTGCACATGCCCGTCCTCGCCCCAGCCGCCGTGCAGCGCCAGGAACACCGACTCGGCCCCGCGCAGCAGCTCCAGGACCGGACCGCCGGTCAGGGCGGCGTGCATGCGCCGCCGCAGCTGATGGCGGTCCGGCAGGGACGGCGGCTCCTTCCCCACCCCGACGCCGTCGACCGCGTCACCGGGGCGCAGCGGCCCGGCCAGAACCGGCACCTCGGCGGCCGGGTCGACCAGCACCACCTCGTGTCCCCGCTCCAGCGAGGCCCGGGCGACCGACCAGCCCGAGGCCAAGGAGACGTCTCGCTCCGAACTCTCGCCACCGCACAGGATCACTACACGCATACGTGGATTCTGCCGCACCGCTCCGGCCCTCGCCGGTACCGGCCCTCGCCCGTGCCCGCTCCCCCCAAACCCCTCGCTCCTCAGGTCACTCCTCAGGAGGGAAGACCGCCGCACCGCTGTCGGCGGCGGTGAGGGCGATCGCCTCCACCGGACAGCCCTCGGCCGCCGCCAGCAGGCTCTCCGCGGCGTCCGTCTCCGTCGCCGTGGGGTGCGACTGACGGGCCGGGCCCAGCCGGAAGCCGTCCGGTGCCATGGCGACGCACATCCCCGACCCGATGCACACCCTCCGGTCCACCGCCACCCGCCAGCGGTCCGCCATCAGGCACCCACCGGCAGATGGATCATCTTGTGCTCCAAGTACTCGCCGAAGCCCTCGGGGCCGAACTCCCGGCCGATGCCGGAGTTCTTGTAGCCCCCGAACGGGCCCAGCAGGTCGATGCTGAAGGTGTTCACCGAGTACGTACCGGTACGCACCTGCCGGGCGATGCCGGTGCCGTGCTCGACGTCGGCGGTCCAGACCGAGCCGGAGAGCCCGTAGTCGGAGTCGTTGGCGATCCGGACCGCCTCCGCCTCGTCCTCGTACGGCAGCAGGCAGATGACCGGGCCGAAGATCTCCTCGCGGGCGATCCGCATGGAGTTGGCGACCTCGCCGAAGAGGGTCGGCTCGACGTACCAGCCGGTGGTCCGCTCCTTGGGACGGCCGCCGCCGGTGAGGACCTTGGCGCCTTCCCGCCTGCCGAGGGCGATGTAGTCCAGCGAGCGCTGCTGCTGGCGGCGGGCGACCAGCGGTCCGACCTCGGTGGCCGGATCCAGTGGGTCGCCGACGGTGAGTGCGGCGGCCGCCGCGGTGAAGCGTTCGGCGATCTCGTCATAGCGGCTGCGCGGCGCGAGGATCCGGGTCTGGGCCACACAGGCCTGGCCGTTGATCATCCAGGCGAACGGCACGATGCCGGCCACCGCGGCGTCCAGATCCGCGTCGGGCAGGATCAACGCCGCGGACTTGCCGCCGAGTTCGAGGGTGACCCGGCTGAGGTTGCGGGCGGCGACCGCCATGACCCGTTTGCCGGCCGCGACCGAGCCGGTGAACGACACCTTGTCCACACCCGGATGCCCGACCAGGTACTCGCTGACCTCGCGGTCCGCCGGGAGGATCGACAGCACACCCGGCGGCAGCCCGGCCCCGGTCACGATCCCCGCGAGGAGGTACGCGTCCAGCGGGGTCTCCGGCGACACCTTCAGCACCACCGAACAGCCGGCCAGCAGCGCCGGTGCGAGCTTGGCGGCGGCGGTGAACTGCGGGACGTTCCACGGCACCACGGCCGCGACCACACCGACCGGCTCCCGGCGTACGAGAATCGGCCCCAGCACACCGTCCCGCCGCTCTTCGAACGAGAAGTCGCGGGCCACGGTCAGTGCCGCGTCCCAGGCCAGCACCGAGGCCAGCGCCTGCACCATGAGGCCGGAGGTGACCGGGGTGCCGTTCTCGGAGCTGATGATCCTGGCGACCTCCTCGCTGCGCGCCGCGAGCGCGTCCTTGATGCGGGTCACCACCGTGATCCGGTCGGCCAGCGGAGCGTTCGACCACACTCCGGACTCGAACGACGTACGGGCGGCGTCCACCGCGCGGTCGACATCGGCCCGCGAGGCGTGCGGGACCCGGCCGATGACCTGTTCGGTGTGCGGCGACACGACCTCGATCGTGTCCCGGCCGGCCGGATCGGCCAACTCACCGCCTATGTAGAGCTTTCCGTGCTCGACGAGGTCGCTCATCGCTGCCGCCTCCTGCGGGTTGGCCGCTGTCCGACGCCGGTGCTCCGTACCGCGTCAGAACTGATACCAGTTCTAGTTACAGGAGTCCATGACGAGAGCGGCGAGCGCTCGACCACTCAATCCGCTAATCCCGAAATGCCTGGAATGTGCAAAATGCCCGATACTCGATGTCTGATGCCTGATGCCCGTGGTCGGCTCATACGTGCGGGCGAGCGCACACCTGGCGCCGGTTAAGGTGTGCGGGACAACTTCATCCGTACCTGATCGGGGAAAGCCGGTGGAAATCCGGCGCTGACCCGCAACCGTAAGGACGGCGGTGCGCACCAGGCGGTGCCCCCGCCGTACGAGCCGGAGCACCCGATGGGGCACGACCAAGGCTCCCGCCACCGGATCCGGAGGCCGCCCACCCGGGCGGACGGCCCGGTGCGCGGCACCGTCGAGGTATGCGGAGCTGAGCCCGGTGTCCTCGCGCGCCCGATCGCAGGATCGGCGCGCGCGGCCTGCCGAGCGCGGCTCCGTACCACCGCCGCGACCCGACCCGAGAGGCACCGACCCGATGGCCCCCATGGCTTCCATGGCTCCCCAGGCTCCGCTGACGCACCCCGTCGCCTTCCTGGCACGCCGCGCCGCCACGGCGCTGGCTGCCGTGGCGGTGCTGGGCACGGCCGCGGCGCCCGCCGCGTTCGCGGACGCTCCGTCGCCGTCCCCGTCGGCCGGCAAGCTGCCGAGCGGGCTGTACGGCACGAAGGACCCGCAGTACGACGGCGTCTGGCGGCAGTCGCTGGCGCTGCTGGCGCAGCACACGGTGGGCGTACGGCCCGCGGCGCCGGCCGTGGACTGGCTGGCCGGGCAGCAGTGTGCGGACGGCTCGTTCGCCGCCTTCCGTGCCGAGCCGGGCAAGCCGTGTGACGCCAAGACGATGCGGGACACCAACCAGACGGCCGCCGCGGTGCAGGCGCTGGCCGCCCTCGGCGGGCACGGCGACACCGTCAAGAAGGCCCTGGACTGGCTGAAGTCGGTGCAGAACGACGACGGCGGCTGGAGCTCGATGCCCGGCTCGCCCAGCGACGCCAACTCCACCTCGGTGGTCATCGGCGCGCTCACGGTGGCCGGTGAGAAGGCGGAGTCCGTCACGTCCGCGAAGGGCGGCAAGAACCCGTACGACGGGCTGCTCACCTTCCAGCTGGGCTGCGACGCCAAGGAGGGCGAGCGGGGCGCCTTCACCTTCCAGCTGAAGGGAGCGGCGCCGAACGCGGACGCCACGGCGGCCGCCGCCACCGGCCTGCTCGGCATGGGCTTCGTCGTACCGCCGGCCGGTGACCGCGCGGACACCCCGGTCAAGCCGCTGAGCTGCGAGGAAGGCAAGCAGGAGGGGACCGCGGGGCGGGACCGGGCGGCCGACGCCGGGGCCGCCTACCTCGTCGCACAGCTCGACGCGAACGAGCAGCACCTGCCCTCCGCGATGCCGGGCCAGGAGAAGCAGCCCGATGTCGGCAACACCGCCGATGCCGTGGTCGCGCTGGCCGCCGGCGGGCACGGCAGCGCGGCCCGGAAGCCGCTGAAGTGGCTGGAGCGGAACGCGGCGGACTGGGCCGAGCAGAACGGCCCGGCCGCGTATGCCCAGCTCGTACTCGCCGCGCACGCCACCGGTAGCGACCCGCGGGCGTTCGGCGGTACGGACCTGGTCGCCGCGCTGAACGCGACCGGCCCCAAGCCGGCGGCGGTGAACGGGAAGGGCGCCGAGGGGGCGGACGCGTCCGAGGACTCCCAGGGCAGCGGCGGTGGCTTCGGCTTCTGGTGGGTCATCGGCGTCGGGCTCGCCATCGGTGCCGGCGTCGGCTTCCTGCTGAGCGGCCGCAGGAAGAAGAACGACCTCTGATGCGGATGACGCGGCTTGCGCGGCCGATGTGGCGGACGCGGCGGACTCAGCGACACCAGCGGACTCGGCGGACTCGGCGGACTCGGCTGACGCCTCTCGGGCGGGGCTTCGGGACGCTGCTGCTGGCCGGTGCGGCCGTCGGTCTGGGCGCCGGGCCGGCCCAGGCCCAGGAGTACCGCTACTGGTCCTTCTGGCAGGGTGCGGACGCCAAGGGCGGCAGTGGCCCGAGCGGCTCCGGATCCTGGACGTACGCCACCGCGGGGCCAGGCACCGTACGGCCGGCCGATGGCACGGTCGAGGGCTTCCGCTTCACCGTCAGCGCCGACTCCGCGGCGGCCGGCACGCCGCGCACCGCCGCGGACTTCGACGCGATCTGCCGCGATACCCCTGCCAAGGACGGCCGTAAGCGGATCGGCGTCGTCATCGACTTCGGCACCGCCACGGACGCGCCGGACGGCGAGCGGCCGCCGAAGACCCGGACGGAGTGCGCCCAGGTGCCCGAGGACGCCTCGGCGGGCGAAGCGCTGGCCGCGGTCGCGCCGCCGCTGCGCTACGACTCCAGCGCGCTGCTGTGCGCCATCGCCGGCTTCCCGAAGGCGGGCTGTGGGGACCAGGTGAACGGATCCGGCGGGGCGAAGGGCAGCGGCTCGAAGGGCGCCGAGGGAGCCGAGGAGGCAGAAGGAACCGAGGGAGCCGATGCCTCCGGCTCCAAGGCGAGCGGTGACGGCACCGGGGGCGCGGGCTCCGGTACCGACGACGGGCCGTCCGCCGGACTGCTCGGCGGTGTCGCGGCCGTCGTCGTACTGGGCGCGGCGGCCGGGTGGCAGGCGCGCCGCCGGCGCGGATGAGCGCCCCGCAGGCGACCCGTACCACCGCGCTGCACGCCGGCGCCTGGTGGCTGTGGGCGCTCGGCCTGGCCACCGCGGCCTCCCGCACCACCAACCCGCTGCTGCTGGGACTCCTGGTGGGAGTGGCCGGCTATGTGGTCGCGGCGCGCCGTACGGATGCGCCGTGGGCCCGTTCGTACGGCGCGTTCGTCAAGCTCGGCCTGGTCGTGATCGCCATCCGGCTGGTCTTCGGGGTCGTTCTCGGCACCCCCGTTCCCGGTACCCACACCCTGTTCACGCTGCCCGAAGCGCCCCTTCCGGACTGGGCCCAGGGCGTCCGGCTCGGCGGCCGGGTCACCGCGGAGGGCATGGTCTTCACGCTGTACGAGGGGCTGAAGCTGGCCACCCTCCTGATCTGCGTCGGCGCCGCCAACGCGCTCGCCAACCCGGCCCGGCTGCTGAAGTCCCTGCCGGGCGCGCTGTACGAGGCCGGCGTGGCGGTCGTGGTCGCCATGACCTTCGCGCCGAACCTGGTCGCCGACGTCCAGCGGCTGCGCGCCGCCCGCCGGCTGCGCGGCCGCCCCGACCGCGGGTTCAAGGCGCTGCTCCAGGTCGGCCTGCCGGTGCTGGAGGGCGCGCTGGAACGCTCGGTGGCGCTGGCCGCGGCGATGGACGCCCGCGGCTACGGCCGGAGCGCACGGGTGCCGCGCGCCGTACGGCACACCACGTCCGCGCTCACCCTCGGCGGGCTGCTCGGCATCTGCGCGGGTACCTACGGCCTGCTGGGCGACGCCGGGGGCGGCTACGGGCTGCCGCTGCTGCTGGGCGGACTGGCCGCGGCCCTCGGCGGACTGTGGCTCGGCGGCCGCCGCTCGGTCCGTACCCGCTACCGCCCGGAGCGCTGGGGTCCGCGCGCCTGCCTCGTCGCGGGCTCCGGTGTCGCCGTGGCCGCCGCGATGATCTGGGCCAACGCCTGCGCACCCGCCGCCCTGCACCCGCCCGCGGTGCCCCTCACCGCTCCCGTCCTCCCCCTCTGGCCGGCCGCGGCCGTCCTTCTCGGGCTGCTCCCGGCGGTCGTGGCACCGGCCCCGCGCCCGGCCGTGGCACGCGCCGAATCCGCCCAGCGCGGGAAGCAGAAGAGGCACGAGAAGCCCGGGACGCACGAGAAGTACGAGAAGCCCGGCACGCACGAGAAGCCCGAGACGTACGAGCGGCACAAGAAGGAGCCCACCCAGTGATCCGGTTCGAGCAGGTCTCGGTCACGTACGGCGACGCCGCCGGGCCGGCCGTCCAGGGCATCGATCTGATCGTCCCCGAGGGCGAACTCTGCCTCCTGGTCGGCCCCTCCGGCGTGGGCAAGTCGACGCTCCTGAACACCGTCTGCGGTCTCGTCCCGCACTTCACCGGCGGCACCCTGCACGGCCGCGTCACCGTCGACGGCCGCGACACCCGCACCCACCGACCGCGTGAACTCGCCGATGTCGTCGGCACCGTGGGCCAGGACCCGCTGTCCCACTTCGTCACCGACACCGTCGAGGACGAACTCGCCTACGGCATGGAGTCGCTCGGCCTCGCCCCTGATGTGATGCGCCGCCGCGTCGAGGAAACCCTGGACCTGCTGGGCCTCGCCGAGCTGCGCGACCGTGCCCTCAGCACCCTCTCGGGCGGCCAGATGCAGCGGGTGGCGATCGGTTCGGTGCTCACCACGCACCCCAAGGTCCTGGTCCTCGACGAGCCGACCTCGGCCCTCGACCCGGCTGCCGCCGAAGAAGTGCTCTCCGTACTCCAGCGCCTGGTCCACGACCTGGGAACCACCGTCCTCCTGGCCGAGCACCGCCTGGAACGCGTGGTTCAGTACGCCGACCAGGTCATTCTCCTCCCCTCCCCCGGCGCACCCCCGGTCATGGGCGCCCCGGCCGACGTCATGGCCGTCTCTCCCGTCCATCCCCCCGTGGTGGCCCTGGGCCGGCTGGCACGGTGGTCCCCCCTGCCGCTCTCCGTCCGCGACGCCCGCCGCAAGGCCGCCCCGCTCCGCGAGCGGCTGCGTCCGGTGCCGGTGTCAGGGCCGGTGCCGGTGCCGGCGCCGGACGTGCCCGACGGCGGCAGCGCCGCACAGGCCCCCACGGACTCCGCCGCACAGGCCCCCACGGGCCCCGTCGCGGAGGTTTCCGGGCTCGGTGTCCGCCGGGAGCGGATCGACGCACTGCACCGGGTGGACCTGACGGTCCGGGCCGGCGAGACCATCGCGCTGATGGGCCGCAACGGTGCGGGGAAGTCCACCCTCCTCGGCACGCTCGTCGGCATGCACCAGCCGTCCTCCGGGTCGGTACGGGTCGGTGGTGCCGTACCGCACCGCACCAGCCCCCGCACCCTGCTGCGGCACGTCGGCCTCGTTCCGCAGGAACCCCGCGACCTCCTCTACGCCGACACCGTCGCCGCCGAGTGCGCCGCGGCCGACCAGGACGCGGGCGCGCCCGCCGGCAGCTGCCGGACTCTGGTCGGCAGGCTGCTGCCCGATGTGCCGGACTCCGTCCACCCCCGTGACCTGTCCGAGGGCCAGCGGCTCGCCCTCGCCCTCGCCGTCGTACTGACCGCCCGCCCGCCGCTGCTCCTCCTCGACGAGCCCACCCGTGGTCTGGACTACGCCGCCAAGGCCCGCCTGACCGAGGTGCTGCGCGACCTGGCGGCCGAGGGCCACGCCATCGTCCTGGCCACCCATGATGTGGAGCTCGCCGCCGAACTGGCGCACCGCGTGGTGATCCTCGCGGACGGTGAGATCGTCGCCGACGGGCCCACCGACGAGGTCGTGGTCTCCTCTCCCTCCTTCGCCCCGCAGGTCGCCAAGGTGCTGGCGCCGCTGCCCTGGCTGACCGTTCCTCAGGTCGCGCGCGCCCTGGAGGCCACCGGATGAGTACCCGACCCGTACGGCTCGGGCCCCGCTCCGTCGCCGCGCTGGCCCTGGTCTCGGTCACCGGCGTGATGGCTTTCGGGTGGCCGCTGCTCGCCGACTCCGCGTCCGGGCTCGCCCATTCCCAGGACGCGCCCTGGCTGTTCGCCGCGCTGCTGCCGATGCTGCTCGCCGTGGTGGTGGCGACCATCGCCGACACCGGCCTGGATGCGAAGGCCATCGCGATGCTCGGCGTGCTGGCGGCGGCCGGAGCGGCGTTGCGCCCGCTGGGCGCGGGGACGGCCGGTATCGAGCCGATGTTCTTCCTGCTGGTGCTGTCGGGCCGGGTGCTCGGCCCCGGCTTTGGCTTCGTGCTGGGTTCCGTGGCGATGTTCGCCTCGGCACTGCTGACCGGTGGCGTCGGCCCCTGGATGCCGTTCCAGATGCTGACGATGGGGTGGGTGTCGATGGGCGCCGGCCTGCTGCCGGGGTCCGACCGGCTGCGTGGGCGCCGCGAACTGGTCATGCTCGCCGCGTACGGCGCGGTCGCCGCCGTGCTCTACGGCGTGATCATGAACCTCCAGGGCTGGCCCTATATTGCCGGTATGGCTTCGGGCGTCTCCTTCGTCCCCGGCGACCCGCTCGATCAGAACCTCGCCCGCTATATCGCCTACTGCCTCGCCACGTCCCTCGGCTGGGACCTTCCCCGGGCCGTGGTCACCGTGATCCTCACCTTCACCCTGGGCGGCACCATCCTCAAGGCCCTGCGCCGCGCCACCCGCCGCGCCGCCTTCGATGTGCCCGCGACGTTCCGTCCGTCCTCTCCTCCGCCTCCGCCATAACGCGGGCCGCCGTCCATAACGCGGCCTTCCGCCAAGATGAGGAGATGACCCCCACACCACGCGCCCATGCGTTCAACACCGCCGCCGCCCAGTACGCGGCGAGCCGGCCGTCCTATCCGCCGGCGCTGTTCGCCTCGGTCGAGGAGTTCATCGGCCGCCCGCTCGCGGACTGCCGCGTCGCCGACATCGGCGCCGGCACCGGCATCGCCACCGCCCTCCTGCGGGAGCGCGGCGCACGGGTGATCGCCGTCGAGCCGGGCGGCACCATGGCCGCCCAGTTCCGCGAGGCGCTCCCGGATGTGCCGGTCGTCCGGGGCGACGGCAATGCCCTGCCGCTCGCCGACGCCTCCCAGGACCTGATCACCTACGCACAGTCCTGGCACTGGACCGACACCGCCCGCTCCGTCCCCGAGGCGCTGCGCGTCCTGCGTCCCGGCGGCGCGCTCGCGGTCTGGTGGAACACCAGCGCCTTCGACGTCCCGTGGATCGCCGCCCAGGACGAGCGCGTCGCCGCCCACTGCGGAGGGACGCCGCGTTCCGGGCGCCCCCGCCCCGACGACGGCGATGCCGTCCGGCTGGCCGGCCTGGCAGATCTCCGTGTCGCGCGCCGCCAGGTGCGCTGGAGCCGCACGGTCCCCCTCGACACCCATCTCGCCAACATCAGCAGCCGCTCGGCGTTCCTCGTCCTCGACGCCGCCGACAACAACGCCTTCCTCGCCAGGGAGCGCGACCACCTGCGCCGGCTCTTCCCTGACGAGAGGGTGGCAGAGACCTACGTGGTCGACCTGCTGGTGGCCGCCCGTCCCTGAGACCCTCCAGGGGGAGACGCCGCTCAGAGCCGCTGAATGATCGTCGCCGTGGCCAGTGCTCCGCCCGCGCACATGGTGATCAGGGCGAACTCCTTGTCCGTGCGCTCCAGTTCGTGCAGGGCGGTGGTGAGGAGCCGGGCGCCGGTGGCGCCGACCGGGTGACCGAGGGCGATGGCTCCGCCGTTGACGTTCACCTTCTCCAGGTCCTGCTCGAAGACCCGCGCCCAGGAGAGCACCACGGCGGCGAAGGCTTCGTTGATCTCGACGAGGTCGATGTCCTTGAGCGACATCCCGGCCTTGCCGAGTACCGCGCGGGTGGCGTCGATCGGGCCGTCCAGGTGGAAGTGCGGATCGGAGCCGACCAGTGCCTGGGCCACGATGCGGGCCCGCGGGGTGAGCCTCAGGGCGCGCGCCATCCGCTTGGAGGCCCACATCACCGCGGCGGCACCGTCGGAGATCTGCGAGGAGTTGCCGGCCGTGTGGACGGCGGTCGGCATCACGGGTTTGAGTCCGCCCAGCGCCTCCATACTGGTGTCGCGCAACCCCTCGTCGCGGTCGACCAGCCGCCACATGCCCTGGCCCGCGGCCTGTTCGTCCTCGGTGGTGGGGACCTGGACGGCGTAGGTCTCCCGCTTGAAGCGCTCCTCGGCCCAGGCGACGGCCGCCCGCTCCTGCGAGATCAGGCCGAGCGAGTCGACGTTCTCACGGGTCAGCCCCCGGTGGCGGGCGATGCGTTCGGCGGCCTCGAACTGGTTGGGCAGATCGACGTTCCACTCTTCGGGCCAGGGCCTGCCGGGACCGTGCTTGGAACCGCTGCCCAGCGGCACCCGGGACATCGCCTCGACGCCGCAGCCGATGCCGATGTCGATGACCCCGGCCGCGATCATGTTGGCGACCATGTGGTTGGCCTGCTGGGAGGAGCCGCACTGGCAGTCCACGGTGGTCGCCGCGGTCTCGTACGGGAGGCCCATGGTCAGCCAGGCGTTGCGGGCCGGGTTCATGGACTGTTCACCAGCATGGGTGACGGTGCCGCCGACGATCTGCTCGACGCAGTCGGGCTGGATGCCGGTACGGGCGAGGAGTTCGCGGTACGTCTCCCCCAGGAGGTAGGCGGGGTGGAGGTTGGCGAGCGCACCACCGCGCTTGCCGATCGGGGTGCGTACTGCTTCGACGATGACGGGTTCCGCGGCCATGACTGACTCGTCCTCTCCTCGCGTCCGAGGGCGTCCCGGCACCCACGGAAGAAGAACTAGTACGCGTTCTAGTTGTGCGAACAGTCTCGTGAGCCGCCCTCCGGGGCGCAAGAGGCAGGCAAGCCCCTTGCCACTTGCGGAACGCGTTACTACCTTCACCGCGACCTCCGTTCGCCTGACGGTACGTCAGGTGCGCCGGACGGAGCCGGAGCCACGGACCAGGAGCCGCCGATGCCATGCCCAGCGCTGCCCGAGGGGTTCGATCTCACCGATCCCGACGTCTACCAGTCCCGCGTCCCGCTCCCCGAGTTCGCCCAGCTGCGGCAGACCGCGCCCGTGTGGTGGAACGCGCAGCCGCACGGCATCGCCGGCTTCGACGACGACGGCTACTGGGCCGTCACGCGCCATCAGGACGTCAAAGAGGTGTCCACCAGGCCGGAGCTGTTCTCCGCCAACCTCAACACCTCGATCATCCGCTTCAACGCGTCGATGCCCCGCGACCAGATCGACGCACAGAAGCTGATCATGCTGAACATGGACCCGCCGGAGCACACCCGGGTCCGCCAGATAGTGCAGCGGGGCTTCACCCCGCGCTCCATCCGCGCCCTGGAGGAGGCGCTGCGCCGACGGGCGGAACATATCGTCGCCACGGCGCGGGACAGCGGCACCGGGGACTTCGTCACCGACGTGGCCTGCGAACTCCCCCTCCAGGCGATCGCGGAACTCATCGGCGTCCCCCAGGACGACCGGGCCCGCATCTTCGACTGGTCCAACAAGATGGTCGCGTACGACGATCCCGAACTGGCCATCACCCAGGAGGTCGGCGCCGACGCGGCGATGGAGCTCATCTCGTACGCGATGAACCTCGCCACGGCGCGCAAGGAGTGTCCGGCGCGGGACATCGTCAGTCAGCTGGTGGCGGCCGAGCACGAGGGGAATCTCGGCTCCGACGAATTCGGTTTCTTCGTGCTGCTGCTGGCGGTGGCCGGAAACGAGACGACGCGTAACGCCATCACCCATGGGATGCACGCGTTCCTCACCCACCCAGGGCAATGGGAGCTCTACCAGCGCGAGCGGCCGGAGACGGCGGCCGAGGAGATCGTGCGCTGGGCGACCCCGGTGGTCTCCTTCCAGCGCACCGCCACCCAGGACACCGAACTGGGCGGCGCGCGGATCAGGAGGGGACAGCGGGTGGGGATCTTCTACGCCTCCGCCAACAACGATCCGGAGGTCTTCGACCGTCCGGAGGTCTTCGACATCCTGCGCGACCCCAATCCGCATCTGGGGTTCGGGGGCGGCGGACCGCACTACTGCCTCGGCAAGTCCCTGGCGATCCTGGAGATCAACCTGATCTTCCACGCCATCGCGGACGCCATGCCCGGGATATCCCTGGCGGGCCGGCCCCGGCGGCTGCGCTCGGCGTGGCTCAACGGCGTCAAGGAGCTACGGGTGCGTTACGGCTGACGCGTCCCACGACCCCACGGCGGAGAGCGGGAGAGCGGGGGTGTGGGAGTGCGGGAGAGGGCGGGCGGACGGGTCGCGGTCTGTCCGAAATCGGTTCGTCACTCAACCTTGCCAGCCTTCATGGGCGGACCTACCTTTAACTCGCAAGTAACACGCGGCAGTTCGCAGCTTGTTGGCAGCTCGTCCGCAACTTGTTCACAGCTCGTTGGTGGGCTCGTTCGCGGCTCGTGGCAGTCGCAGGCCCTCATACCCCCCATGCCCGCTTACACCCATTACCCCCGTAGGTAGCGCACCTCCCCATGGGTAACGACGGTGCGCGCTCCACGCTCTTCGAAGGGGACCCACACCATGAAGGACTCTCAGGGCAGACCCGTCACGGGACGCATCAGCTGGCGGAGGTTCGCCGTGCTGGCCGTCCCGGCCCTCGCCGGTACCGCGGCGCTGGGCATCGCTCTGGCCAACGGGGCCCTCGCGGCGTCGTTCGCCGTATCAGGACAGCAGTTCAAGGTGTCCGCCGACAGCCTCAAAGGCGACGGTTTCGCCCAGTACGGCAGCATCGACCGCAATGCCAGAGGTGACCTCCTGCCGGTCGCGGTGACCGCCATCAAGACGGCCCGGATGAGCCATCTGTGCCAGTCGGTGGTCACGCATCTGCCCGTCATCGGCGACATCTCGCTCAATCTCAGCGCCGGTACGGGCGACACACCCGTCGAGGCGACCAACCTCTTCGTGGACGCCACCCAGCTCGCCGGTAACGCGTCCTTCCGCAACATCGAGATCGGCCGGGACGCCTCCACCCTGAACAAGGGACCGAGCAACGCCCAGGGCCTGCAGGACCTCTTCGCCCAGCAGGCCGACGACGTCACCATCACCAAGCTGCGGCAGACCGCCTGGGCCACCAACGCGGGGACGTTCAAGCTCTCCGGGCTGAGCATGAAGGTCTCCAAGGGCTCGAAGGAATGCTTCTGACCTGGCGGCGCTGGCGGAAGGGGCGGCCCTTCTGGGGCGGTCTGGCAGCCGTCGTCGCCGGCGCCGAGATCTGCGCCATCCCGCTGGCACCGCTCAAGATCATGCTGCAACAGGGCATCGCCGGTATCCCGTCGGTGCTGATGGGACTGGTGATGATCCTGATGGGGCTCTCGGCGTGGTTCGCACCGCAATATCGGGGTATCGCGGGCGTCTTGACCGTTCTCTGTGCGGCGGCCGCGCTGGTGATGTCCAACCTCGGCGGATTCCTGATCGGGACGGTCATCGGGATTCTCGGCGGTTCGATGATCTTTGCCTGGCAGCCGGCGGCCGGCGCTCTGCCGCACCCCACGTCCGGTACCACCCCCTCTGGAAAGGCAGCACGATGACGACGCAGCAGTCCGCACATTTGCGGCACACCCGAAGACGCGCCTTATGCGCTGCCGGCACCGGGGCCGTCGCGGCCCTCGGGCTGGCCTTCGGCGTGACGAGCCCCGCCACGGCACATCCGGCCGGGACGCCGGCCACCGCCGCAGCCGCAGCCGCAGCCGCAGCCGCAGCCGCGACCACCGTCAGCCCTGCGGGGCACGGCTTTACCGCCACCCTCACCGGCGAGGCCACCTTCAAGGCCGGTTCGGTGACCGTCACCTGCACCACCTCCGCCTCCAGCGGGCAGGTGCCGGCCGCGCCCGGTAACCACAACGAGGCCGGTCCGGTGAGCAGTTCCACCACCCCGGCGACCTACGAGTCGTGCACGACGAGCATGCCGGGAGTCGATGCCACGGTCACCTCGACCGGCACCTGGGGTGTGACCATGCAGCACGGAACCCCGGCGACCGCCGGGCTGACCATCCCCTCCGGCGGAGTCGTCCTCAAGACCACTGGACTGGCGTCCTGCACGGTGACCACCGCGCCCGGCTCGGCGGCGACGGTGAACGGCACCTGGACCAATGGCGCGCCGTCCACCCTCACCTTCACCGACGCCAAGGTGCCCGTGAAGGTGGAGGGCGGTTTCGGCTGCCCGACCAATGCGACCAGTTCGGCGTTCAACGCGACCTACAAGATCACGGACACCACGGACCCCGCGTCCCAGATCACCGTCACCGGCTGACGCACCACCGGCCGACGCCTCGTTCAACGGGACGCCAGGCTGACGGCCGTCGCGGTCACCAGCACCACCACGGCCAGTGCGCCGGCCAGGAACGCGGTGATCAGCCGTCTTCGCAACGCAAGGTAGACGCCTTCGTATTCGGCCCGCAGCGTGATGCTGCGGGCCGCAATGCGCTCCAGAAATTCCCGGGACGCATTGCGCTGATCCCGGCAGTAGCGCGACGCCACCTCCTGCCGCTGGGCGTCGGTCAGCCAGGGCAGACCGGCACAGAAGGCATCCGCGCGGATACGCGCCCGGTCCTTCTCCCCCTCCCAGAGGAGATACCCCTCGATCTCATTGATGGCCCGGTCCATGCTCATGTCCATGTTCATGCGACTTCCGGGTGGTGCAGGTCGAATGCCGGGGATTCGGAGCGAATACGCGGCAGGGCACGGAAATTGTGCCGCGGCGGCGGGCAGCTCGTCGCCCACTCCAGCGAACGGCCGTAGCCCCACGGGTCGTCGACGGTGACCTTCTCACCGTACTTCGCGGTCTTCCAGACGTTGTAGAGGAAGGGCAGGAGAGAGAGCCCGAGGAGGAAGGAGAAGATGCTGGAGACCGTGTTGAGAGTGGTGAAACCATCGGCGGCCAGATAGTCGGGGATCCGGCGCAGCATGCCTTCCGCACCGAGCCAGTGCTGGACGAGGAAGGTGCCGTGGAAGCCGACGAACATGG
>NZ_BBUY01000011.1 GCF_001590865.1 Streptomyces sp. NBRC 110611 | reverse complement strand
TCGGTCTCCCGGGTGACGCCGCGGGCGAGTTCCCGTACGCCGTCTCCGTCGGCCGCGAGGACCGTGCGGTGGGCGAACACCGCCCTGCCGGTGGCGAGGGAGTGGCCCACGTCGACCGGTGACGGGCCGGTCAGCGCCGAGACCCGCTCGATCTGTGCCGCCAGTGCGGCCTCGGAGGTGCCCGACACCGGCCAGGGCACGAGGCCCGGGACCGTGGTGGGCTCCGGTGCCGCGGGCTCCTCGGCGTCCGGCGCCTGCTCGATGATGACGTGGGCGTTGGTGCCGCTGACGCCGAAGGCGGAGACGCCGGCCCGCCGGGCGTGCCCGGTCTCGGGCCACTCCTGCTGCTCGGTGACGAGCGAGACCGTGCCGTCCGTCCAGTCGACGTGCGCGGACGGGGAGTCGATGTGCAGGGTCTTGGGCAGGACGCCGTGGCGCATCGCCAGGAGGACCTTGATGGTGCCGGCGACGCCGGCCGCGGCCTGGGTGTGCCCCAGGTTCGACTTGACGGCGCCGAGCAGCAGCGGGCGGTCCTTCGGCCGGTCCGGTCCGTAGGCGGCGATGAGGGCGTGTGCCTCGATGGGGTCGCCGAGGGTGGTGCCGGTGCCGTGGGCCTCGACGGCATCGACGTCGGCGGGGGTGAGTCCGGCGTCGGCGAGGGCCTGGCGGATGGCGCGCTGCTGGGCCCGTCCGCTGGGCGCGGTCAGCCCGTTGGAGGCACCGTCCTGGTTGACGGCGGTGCCGCGCACGATGCCCCAGACATCGTGGCCGTTGCGGCGGGCGTCGGAGAGCCGTTCCAGGACGAGGATGCCCACGCCCTCGGACCAGCTGGTGCCGTCGGCCGCGTCGGCGAACGGCTTGCACCGCCCGTCGGGTGCCAGCCCGCCCTGGACGGTGAACTCGGTGAAGGAGTCGGGGCTGGACATCACCGAGACGCCGCCGGCCAGGGCGAGGGTGCACTCGCCGCTGCGCAGAGCGCCCGCGGCCATGTGCAGGGCGACCAGGGCGGAGGAGCAGGCGGTGTCGACGGTGACGGCCGGGCCCTCCAGGCCGTAGGCGTAGGAGAGGCGGCCGGACAGGACGCTGGCGGTGTTGCCGGTGGCGACGTGGCCGCGCACGTCGGCGGTGCCGGTGCCCCGGCGCAGGAGCGTGGCGTAGTCCTGGCCGTTGGTGCCGACGAACACGCCGGTGCGGCTGCCGCGCAGGGTGGTCGGGTCGATTCCGGCGCGCTCGAACGCCTCCCAGGAGGTCTCCAGCAGCAGCCGCTGCTGGGGGTCCATGGCCAGGGCCTCGCGCGGCGAGATGCCGAAGAAGGCGGCGTCGAAGAGGCCGACGCCGTCCAGGAATCCGCCTTCGAGGGTGGCGGAGGCGCCCTGGGCGAGCGCGTCGAGGTCCCAGCCGCGGTCCGCGGGGAATCCGCTGATCGCGTCCTCGCCGTGGCTCAGCAGCCGCCAGAGGTCCTCGGGGGACCGTACGCCGCCGGGGAAGCGGCAGTTCAGGCCGACGATGGCGATGGGGTCGTCGTCCGCCGCCCGGCCGGCGGGGGCCGGGGTGCCGGGGTCGGGCAGGGTGCCGCCCAGGAGTTCGGCGAGCAGGAAGTCGGCGAGTGCGGTCGGCGTCGGGTAGTCGTAGACGAGGGTCGCGGGCAGTGCCAGGCCGGTGGCGGCGGTGAGGGTGTTGCGCAGTTCGACGGTGGTCAGCGAGTCGAAGCCGAGGTCGCTGAAGGCGCGTTCGGCGCCGATGTCCGAGGTGCCGGAGTGTCCGAGGACCGCGGCGACCTGGGTACGTACCAGGTCCAGGACGAAGCGCGGGCGCGCGGCCTGGGAGAGCCCGGCGAGCTGCCGGCGCAGGGCCGGTTCCCGCAGCGCGGCTTCCGGTGTCCCGGCGGGCGCCGTGGCCCGGTGCAGTTCGGGCAGGTCGCCGACGAGGGGGCTGGGGCGCAGCGCGGTGAACACGTCCGCGTAGCGCTGCCAGTCGATGTCCGCGACGGTCAGTGTCGTGGCACTGTGCTCGATCGCGCGCCGCAGGGCGGTGAGGGCGAGTCGCGGCGCCATGGGGGTGAAGCCGCCGCGGCGGACGCGTTCCTGGATGCCGGTGCCGTCGGCCGCCATGCCGTTCTCGGCCCAGGGTCCCCAGGCCAGCGAGGTCGCGGGCAGGCCGTGGGCGCGGCGGTGTTCGGCGAAGGCGTCGAGGAAGGCGTTGGCGGCGGCGTAGTTGCCCTGGCCGGGCGCGCCGAGGGTGCCGGCGACGGAGGAGAAGAGCACGAAGGCGCTCAGGTCCCGGTCGCGGGTGGCCTCGTGCAGGTGGAGCGTGGCGGTGACCTTGGCGCGCAGGACGGCGGTGAACTGCTCGGGGGTGAGCGTGTCCAGGGTGCCGTCGTCCACGGTGCCGGCGGTGTGGAACACCGCGGTGAGCGGGTGCTCGTCGGGGACCGAGGCCAGTACGGCGGTGAGCGCCTCGCGGTCGGCGGTGTCGCACGCCGCGAGGGTGACCTCGGCCCCCAGGGACCGGAGCTGTGCGGCCAGGTCGCCGGCGCCGGGGGCGTCGGCGCCGCGGCGGCTGACCAGCAGCAGGTGCGGGGTGCCCGCCTCGGCCAGCCATCGGGCGACGTGGCCGCCGAGGGCGCCGGTGCCGCCGGTGACGAGCACGGTGCCGGTGGGTCGGTACGTGCCCGCGTCGGGGGCCGGTGCGGCTCGGTGGTGTGCCAGGCGGCGGGCGAAGGCCGCGGTGGTGCGCAGCGCGAGCTGGTCCTCGCCGCCGCTGTCGGCGAGGGCGGTGGCCAGGCGGCGCAGGGTGGTGCCGTCGGGCTCGTCGGGGAGGTCGATGAGGCCGCCCCAGCGCCGCGGGTGCTCCAGTGCGGCCACTCTGCCCAGGCCCCAGACGGCGGCCTGGGCGGGGCGGGCCGGGTGTTCGGCGCGGTCCACGGCCACGGCGGTGCGGGTGACGCACCACAGCGGGGCCTCGATGCCCGCGTCGCCCAGGGCCTGCAGGGCGGTCGCCGTCAGCAGCAGCCCGGCGGCCGTGGCGTCAGCGGTGCCCTCGGCATCCTCGGCGTCTTCGCCGGCCGTCGCCAGCAGCGACAGGACGCCCGCGAACCCGCCGTGTTCGGCGGCCAGTTGGCTCAGCCGCCCGGCCAGGTCGTCCCGGCGTTGCGGGGCGGTGACGCGGACGCGTACGGAGTCGGCGCCCAGGGTGCCGGCGACCGGGTCGAGCCAGGCCCGCTCGCCGTCGGCCGGTTCGAGCACCAGCCAGGTCCCGGCCGGGTGCCCGGCGGCATCCGTGCCGGTCAGGCGCTTCCAGGTGGTCCGGTAGCGCCAGCCGTCGGCGGTGGAGTGCTCCCGGCTCCTGCGCCGCCAGGAGGAGAGGGCGGGTACGACGGCGGTGAGGGTGTCGTCGTCCAGGTCCAGCGAGGAGCCCAGGGACGCGAGGTCCGCGCGCTCCACCGCCGACCAGAACTCCGCGTCCGCCGCGTCGGCGGGGTGCGCGGGCGCGGCGGCCTCGGCGGTCGCCTCGGGCCAGTAGCGCTCACGCTGGAAGGGGTAGGTGGGCAGGTCGGTCCGGCGGGCACCGGTGCCGGCGAACACCGCGTCCCAGTCGATCCGCGCGCCGTGGAGGTGGAGCCGGGCCAGCGCCGTGGTCAGTGCCGGGGCCTCGGGCCGGTCCCGGCGCAGTGCCGGAACGGCGGTGGCGTGGGCCCGCTCGGCGGCGCCCTCGCGTACCGCGCCGCTGAGCACGGCGTCCGGTCCGAGCTCGAAGAAGGTGGTCACGCCGTGCTCGGTGAGGTGCCGTACGGCGTCGGCGAAGCGGACGGTGCCGCGGACCTGACGGGTCCAGTACTGCGCCGAGCGCAGTTCCTCGTCCGTGGCCAACTCGCCGGTCAGGGTGGACACCAGCGGCAGCGACGGCCGGTGGAAGGTGACACCTTCGGCGGCGCGCGCGAAGTCGTCCAGCATCGCGTCCATATGCGGCGAGTGGAAGGCGTGGCTGACCCGCAGCCGCTTGGTGCGGCGGCCGAGGCCGTGGAAGCGGTCCGCCACGGCGAGTACCGCGTCCTCGTCGCCCGCGACGACCAGGGACGCCGGGGTGTTGACGGCGGCGACGGACAGGCGCCCCTCGTACTCCGGGAGGAGGGGCAGCACCTCGTCCTCGGTGGCCTCGACGGAGGCCATGGCGCCGCCGGCGGGCAGGGCCGCCATCAGCCGGCCGCGGGCGGCGACCAGGGTGCAGGCGTCCTCCAGGGAGAGGACTCCGGCGGCGTGCGCGGCGGCGAACTCACCGATGGAGTGGCCCGCGACGTAGTCGGGGCGCAGGCCCCAGGACTCGACGAGGCGGAACAGGGCCACTTCGAGGGCGAAGAGGGCGGGCTGGGTGTACCCGGTGTCGTCCAGCAGCGCGGCCTCGGGGGTGCCGGGGCCGGCGAAGAGGATCTCCCGCAGCGGACGGTCCAGTTCGAGGTCGAAGCGGGCCAGTACGGCGTCCAGGGCCTGGGCGTAGACCGGGTGGCGGTCGTAGAGCTCGCGTCCCATTCCGGGGCGCTGGCTGCCCTGGCCGGTGAAGAGGAACGCCAGCCGGCCGTGGTCCGGGCGGCCGGTGAGCAGTCCGCCGTCGGGGGCCGCGTCGCGCAGCGCGGTGAGGGCGCGGGTGAGAGTGTCGGGGTCGTCGGTGACGACGGCCGCGCGGTGCTCCAGGGCGGCCCGGGAGGTGGCGAGCGAGAACGCCAGGTCGGTCAGCGGGAGCCGGGGGTGGCGGGCGAGGTGGGTCAGGAGCCGCCCGGCCTGTGCGCGCAGGGCCGCTTCGGTGTGTCCGGACAGGGTCAGGGGGACAGGGGCCGGAGCGGGGTCGGCCGGGCCGGCCGGAGCGGGGTCGGTGGCTTCCTCGGGCCGGTCCTCCGGGGCCTGTTCGAGGAGGGTGTGGACGTTGGTGCCGCTGAGCCCGAAGGAGGAGACGCCCGCGCGGCGCGGGTGTCCGGTGCTCGGCCAGGGCAGCGGCTCGGTGAGCAGGCGGATGGTGCCGGAGCTCCAGTCGACGTGCGAGGAGGGCCGGTCGATGTGCAGGCTCTGCGGCACGGTGCCGTGGCGCATGGCCATGACCATCTTGATGACGCTGGCGACGCCGGATGCCATCTGGGTGTGGCCGATGTTGGACTTGACGGAGCCCAGCAGCAGCGGCTGCTCGGGGTCGCGGCCCTGGCCGTAGGTGGCGAGGAGGGCCTGGGCCTCGATGGGGTCGCCGAGCGCGGTGCCGGTGCCGTGTCCGTCGATGACGTCGATGCTGTCGGGGTCCACCGTGGCGTTGGCCAGGGCCTGGCGGATGACGCGCTGCTGGGACGGGCCGTTGGGCGCGGTCAGGCCGTTGGAGGCGCCGTCCTGGTTCACGGCGGATCCCCGGATGACGGCCAGGACCTGGTGCCCGTTGCGGCGGGCGTCGGAGAGCCGCTCGATGAGGAGCAGACCGACGCCTTCCGCCAGGCTCATGCCGTCGGCCTGGTCGGAGTACGCCTTGCAGCGGCCGTCGGCCGCCATCGCGCGCTGCCGGCTGAAGCCGATGAATGCGCCGGGCGTGGACATGATGCTGACGCCGCCCGCGAGGGCCAGCGAGCTCTCGCCGTTGCGCAGTGACTGGCAGGCCAGGTGCAGGGCGACCAGGGAGGAGGAGCAGGCGGTGTCGAGGGAGACGGCCGGGCCCTCGAAGCCGTAGGTGTAGGAGAGCCGGCCGGACAGGACGCTGGAGATGGTGCCGGTGATCAGGTGTCCCTCGGCGCCTTCCGGGCGCGCGCCGGCCGCTCCGTAGTCCTGGTAACTGGCGCCGATGAACGTGCCGGTGCTGCTGCCGCGCAGGGTGGCGGGGTCGATCCCGGCACGTTCCATCGCCTCCCAGGAGGTCTCCAGCAGCAGCCGCTGCTGGGGGTCCATGGCCAGGGCCTCGCGCGGCGAGATGCCGAAGAAGGAGGCGTCGAAGTCGGCGGCGTCGTGGAGGAAGCCGCCCCGGGTCGCGTAGGTGTGTCCGGCCCGGTCGGGGTCGGGGTCGTAGAGGCCCTCGGCGTCCCAGCCGCGGTCGGCGGGGAACTCGCCGGTGGCGTCGCCGCCCTCGGCGACCAGATGCCACAGGTCCTCCGGGGAGCCGATGCCACCGGGGTAGCGGCAGCTCATGCCGATGATCGCGATGGGCTCGTCGGCGGCAGCGGCGGTGCTCGTGGTCGCGGTCGTGGCGGTGGTGCCGGTGGCGGCCCCGGTGAGGGACTCGCGCAGGAAGGCGACGAGTGCGAGCGGGTTGGGGTGGTCGAAGACCATGGTGCTCGGCAGAGCGAGCCCGGTCACGGCGGCGATCCGGTTGCGCAGGTCGACGGCGGTCAGCGAGTCGAAACCGACGTCACGGAAGGCGCGTTGTCCGGAGAGCACGTCGGGTGAGGCGTGGCCGAGTGCGGTGGCCGCCTCACTGCGGACGAGATCCAGCAGGATCCGGTCCTGCTCGGCGGCGGCCAGCCCGAGGAGCCGGGTGGCGAACTCGCTGCCGGGCTCCGCGGCGTGGGTGGTGTGCTCCTCGATCCGCTGGACTTCGGGCAGGTCCTCGAAGAGCCGGGTGGGCCGCGCGGCGGTGAAGACGGGGTGGTAGCGCTCCCAGTCCACGTCGGCGACGGCCAGCAGCGTCTCGTCGTCGTCGAGGGCCTGGCGCAGGCCGGTGAGGGCCAGTTGGGGGTCCATGAAGACCAGTCCGCTGCGGCGGATCTGGCCGGGGTCGACGCGGCCGAGCTTGAGGTCGTCGGCCCAGATGCCCCAGGAGACGGCGGTGGCCCGGGCGCCGCGGGCGCGGCGGTGTTCGGCCAGGGCGTTGAGGTAGGCGTTGCCGGCGACGTAGGCGGCGTGGGCACCGCTGCCCCACATGCCGGCGGTGGAGGAGTACAGGACGAAGGCGTCGAGGTCGTCGCCGAGGAGTTCGTCCAGGTGCCGGGCGCCGGTGACCTTGGCGTCCAGGACCTTCGCGAAGTCGTCGGGGGTCGTCTCGTCCAGCGTCGCCAGCTCGATCGTGACGGCGGTGTGCACGACGGTGCGTACGGTGCGGCCCTCGGCCTCGAGCGCGGCGAGCATCCGGGCGACCGCGTCGCGGTCGGTCAGGTCGCAGGCGACGACACTGGTCTCGCAGCCCAACTCGGCGAGTTCCCGGACGAGTTCCTCCGATCCGGGGGCCGCCGGGCCGCGGCGGCTGGTGAGCACGAGGTGCTCCGCGCCCTGCCGGGCGAGCCATCGGGCCAGGTGCGGGGCGAGCGTGCCGGTGCCGCCGGTGACGAGGGTGGTGCCCCTCGGCGTCCAGGGGCGGGCCGGGGCGGGGTCCGCGGGGGCGGCGCGTACGACGCGGCGGGCGAGGACGCCCGAGGCGCGGACGGCGAGCTGGTCCTCGCCGGTACGGCCGGTCAGGACGGCGGCCAGGCGCTCACCGGCCCGCCGGTCCAGCTCCTCGGGCAGGTCGACCAGGCCGCCCCAGCGCTGCGGGTGTTCGAGTGCGGCCGTCCAGCCGAGGCCGAGGATCTGGGCCTGGGCGGGGCGGGTGAGCCGGTCCGCGCGGCCGGTGGAGACGGCGCTCTGGGTCAGGCACCACAGGGGCGCGTCGATTCCGGCGTCGCCGAGTGCCTGGACGAGCGCGAGGGTCAGGGCCACCGCGCGGCTGAGTGCCGGGTGGTGCGGGCTCGGCTCCTCGGCCGCGGCCAGTAGGGACACCACGCCCGCGAGGTCGGCGGAACCGTCGAGGTCCGCCAGGCGCGCGGCCAGCGTCGCGCGGTCCAGGCAGGCGTCGTCCAGGACGAGGGTGCGGGTGCCGGCGCCGTGCGCGGTGAGGGCGCCGGCGATGTCCTCGGCGGCGGTGCCTTCGGTGGCGGTGCCTTCCGCGGTGACGACGAGCCAGGTGCCGGTCAGGGCCGCCGTGGGCAGGGCGGTCAGCGGCTTCCATGTGGCGCGGTAGCGCCAGGAGTCCACGGCCGCCCGGTCGCGGCGGCGCCTGCGCCAGTCGGAGAGCGCCGGCAGGACGGGCTCCAGGGCGGCGCGGTCCAGGCGCAGGCTGGAGGCGAGGGAGTCGACGTCCTCCTCGTCCACGGCCGTCCAGAACTCCGCGTCGGCGGGGTCGGCTTCGGGCCGGTTCCCGGACCGGTCGGGGATCGCCCAGAGCTGCTCGCGCTGGAAGGCGTACGTGGGCAGCGGCACCCGGCGGGCGCCGGTGCCGGCGAAGACGCCGGCCCAGTCGGCGTCCGCGCCCCGGACGAAGGCCTCGGCGAGGGAGGTCAGGAAGCGGTCGGCGCCGCCGGCGTCGCGCCGCAGCGTGCCGAGCACCGCGGCCGCACCACCGGCTTCCTCGGCGGTCGCCTGGATGCCCACGGCGAGTACCGGGTGGGAGCTGACCTCGATGAAGAAGTGGTGGTCCTGGGCGAGGAGTTCACGGACGGCGGGCTCGAAGCGGACGGTCTGCCGCAGGTTGGCGTACCAGTAGTCGGCGTCCATACCGGTGGTGTCCAGCCAGTCGCCGGTCACCGTCGAGAAGAAGGGCACCTGCGCGGGGCGCGGGCGCACCGGTGCCAGGATGCTGTGCAGCTCGTCCCGCAGCAGCTCGACCTGGGCGGAGTGCGAGGCGTAGTCCACCGCGATCCGCCGGGCGCGGATGTCCTCGCCGGTCAGCTCGGCCTGGAGGGCGTCCAGCGGCGCGGTGGCGCCGGAGACGACGATGGACCGGGGGCCGTTGACGGCGGCGACCGACAGGGCGTGGTACCCGGCCCCGGCGAGGCGCTGTTCGACGTCGGCGGCGGGCAGCGGGACCGACAGCATGCCGCCGGATCCGGCCAGCCCGCGGGCGATGGCCTGGCTGCGCAGCGCGACGACGCGGGCCGCGTCCTCCAGGGAGAGCGCCCCGGCGACGGCGGCCGCGGCGATCTCGCCCTGCGAGTGGCCGACCACCGCGTCGGGGGTGATGCCGTGGGAGCTCCACAGCGCGGCCAGGGAGACCATGACGGCGAAGGAGGCGGGCTGGACGACGTCGACGCGGTCCAGCGTCGGCGCGCCTTCGGCCTGGCGCAGCACGTCGGTCAGGGACCAGTCGACGAACTCCGAGAGGGCGGCGGCGCATTCGGCCAGGCGCTCGGCGAAGACCGGGGACTCCTCCAGGAGCCGTGCTCCCATGCCGGCCCACTGGGAGCCCTGGCCGGGGAAGACGAAGACGGTCCTGCCATCGGTGTCGGCCGTGCCCTGGACCACGCCGGGTGCGGAGCCGCCGGCGGCGAGGGCGTCGAGGGCCGCGCGCCGGGTCCGGTCGTCGGTGCCGACGACGACGGCTCGGTGGTCGAAGAGCGTGCGCGAGGCCACCAGGCTGTGGCCGATGTCCAGTGCGCCGGGCGGCTGCTCGCCGTCGAGGCGGGCAGCCAGGTTCGCGGCCTGGGCGTGCAGGGCTCCCGGGGTACGGGCGGACAGCACCCACGGGACGGCGCCACCGGCCGGGGGCACCGCCTGCGCGGGGGCCGTCTCGCGCGGGCCGGGGGCCTCTTCGAGGATGGTGTGGGCGTTGGTCCCGCTGATGCCGAAGGAGGAGACCGCGCAGCGGCGCGGGCGCCCGCCCTCGGGCCAGTCGGCGGGTTCACTCAGCAGGGCGACGGTGCCGGGGGTCCAGTCGATGTGGCGGGAGGGGGTGTCCGCGTGCAGGGTGCGCGGCAGCTCTCCCTGGCGCAGGGCCATGACCATCTTGATGACGCCGGCGACGCCGGCCGCCGACTGGGTGTGGCCGATGTTGGACTTGACGGAGCCCAGCAGCAGCGGCTGCTCGGGGTCGCGGCCCTGGCCGTAGGTGGCGAGGAGGGCCTGGGCCTCGATGGGGTCGCCGAGGGCGGTGCCGGTGCCGTGGGCCTCGACGGCGTCGATGTCCGCGGCGGCCAGCCCCGAGTTGGCCAGGGCCTGGCGGATGACGCGCTGCTGGGAGGGGCCGTTGGGGGCGGACAGGCCGTTGGAGGCGCCGTCCTGGTTGATGGCCGAACCGCGGACCACGGCGAGGATCTCGTGGCCGTTGCGGCGGGCGTCCGAGAGGCGTTCCAGGACGAGGATGCCGACGCCTTCGGCGAGGGTCATACCGTCGGCGCCGTCGGAGAACGCCTTGCAGCGGCCGTCGCCGGCCAGGGCCCGCTGCCGGCTGAAGGCGACGAACGAGTCGGGGCTGGTCATCACGGTCGCGCCGCCGGCCAGGGCCAGCGAGCTCTCGCCGTTGCGCAGCGACTGGCAGGCCAGGTGCAGGGCGACCAGGGACGAGGAACAGGCGGTGTCGACGGTGACCGCCGGTCCTTCGAGGCCGAAGAGGTAGGCCAGCCGCCCGGACAGGACGCTGGGGCTGGTGCCGGTCACCAGGTGGCCCGCGGAGCTGTCGCCCACGCCGAACCCGTACTCCTGGTAGGTGGAGCCGATGAAGGTGCCGGTGGCGGTGCCGTGGACTGTGGTGGGGTCGATTCCGGCGTACTCGAACGCCTCCCAGGTGGTCTCGAGCAGCAGCCGCTGCTGGGGGTCCATCGACAGCGCCTCGCGCGGCGAGATGCCGAAGAACGAGGCGTCGAACTCGCCCGCGTCGTGCAGGAAGCCGCCCTGACTGGAGTACGTCGTGCCGGCATGGTCGGGGTCGGGGTGGTGCAGGCCGGTGTCCCAGCCGCGGTTGACGGGGAAGTCGGTGATCGCGTCGACGCCTTCGCTGACCAGCTCCCAGAACTGCTGCGGGGAGCGGACGCCGCCGGGGAAACGGCAGCTCATCCCGACGATGGCGATGGGCTCGTCGAAGCCGCCCGATGACGGGACGGCCGCGGCGGCGGGAGCGGCCTGGGCACCGTCGGCACCCAGGAGTTCCTCGCGCAGATGGCGGGCGAGGACGGCGGGGGTCGGGTAGTCGAAGACGAGGGTGGCGGGCAGCGCCAGGCCGGTGAGGGCGGCCAGCCGCTTGCGCAGTTCCACCGCGGTCAGCGAGTCGAAGCCGGCGTCGCGGAAGGCCCGCCGCTCCGGGACGGCGTCCGCGGAGTCGTGGCCGAGGGCGAGGGCCGCCTCGGCCCGCACCAGGTCGGCCAGCAGCCGCTGCTGCTCGTCCTCGTCCAGGCCCCGCAGGCGCGCGGCGAATTCGGGCGCGGCGGCCGCGCCGTCGGTGGGTGCGAGGGCCTGGACCTCGGTCAGTTCGTCGAACAGGACGCTGGGGCGGGCGGAGGTGAAGACGGGGTGGTAGCGCTCCCAGTCGATGTCGGCGACGGTGACCGTGACCTCGTCGTGGACGAGTGCCCGCCGCAGTTCGGCCAGGGCGGTCGCGGGCGCGAGGAAGCGCAGTCCGCGCTTGTGGAGCTGGTCGGTGACGGCCTCGTGGGTGGCCATGCCCGCCTCGGCCCACGGGCCCCAGGCCACCGACGTCGCGGGCAGGCCGCGGGCCCGCCGGTGCTCGGCGAGGGCGTCGAGGTAGGCGTTGGCGGCGCCGTAGGCGCTCTGGCCGGCGCTGCCCCACACTCCGGCGATGGAGGAGATGAGGACGAAGAAGTCGAGGTCGTGGCCGTCCAGGAGGGCGTCGAGGTGGGCCGCGCCGAGCAGCTTGGCGGCCATCGCCCCGGCGGCGTCGTCCAGGGAGGTTTCGGCGAGGGGGGCTTGCTGGCCGACGCCGGCCGCGTGCACGACGCCGGTCAGCGGGTGCTCCGGGGGCACGGAGGCCAGGAGTGCGGCGAGCGCGCCACGGTCGGCGGTGTCGCAGGCGGCGAGGGTGACCTCGGCTCCCAACGCTTCGAGTTCCGCGGCCAGTTCAGCGGCGCCGGGGGCCTCGGGGCCGCGGCGGCTGGTGAGGAGGAGGTGGCCGGCGCCGCTGCGGGCGAGCCAGCGGGCGGTCTCGGCGCCGAGCGCTCCGGTGCCGCCGGTGATGAGCACGGTGCCGTGCGCGGTGAACGCGTCGGCCGGGGGCAGTTCGGCCTGTGGGTGGCGCACCAGGCGCCGGCCGTACGCTCCGGTGGCGCGGAGGGCGATCTGGTCCTCGCCGCCCTGTGCGGCCAGCGCGCTGACGAGGTGCTGGGTGGCGGGGGCGTCGAGGGTGGCCGGCAGGTCGATCAGGCCGCGCCACAGCTGCGGGTGCTCCAGGGCGGCGACGCGGCCCAGCCCCCAGACCGCCGCCTGGAGGGGGTTGGTGAGCGGGTCGGCCGGGCCGGTGGTGACCGCGCCGCGGGTCAGGGTCCACAGCGGGGCGTCGAGCGGGGCGTCGGTGAGCGCCTGGGTCAGCACGAGGCTGAGCGCGAGCCCGGCCGGCGGTTCGGCGCCGGGCTGGTGGCCGGGCCGGTCGGCGAGCGGGAGCAGGGACAGGATTCCGGAGAAGGCGTGTCCCTGCGCGCGTACGGCGTCGAGCCGGGCGGCGAGTTCGGTGCGTTCGTGGCAGGCGGCGTCCAGGACGAGGGTCTCGAACTGGGCGCCATGGCCGCGCAGTGCGTGCCGGATCTCGTCGCTGTCGATGCCGTCGGCGGTGACGAGCAGCCAGCTGCCGTCGAGTACGGGCGCGGCGGCCGCCGGCACGGGACGCCAGGTGACGCGGTAGCGGGTGGAGTCCAGCAGCGCCTTCTCGTGCCGGTGCTGGCGCCAGGACGACAGCGCGGGCAGCAGCGCGTACAGGGAGGCGTGCTGTTCGTCGCGCAGCCCTAGGAGAGCGGCCAGCTCGGCGGTGTCGCCGCGTTCGACGGCGCCCCACAGCTCGGCGTCGGCGGGGTCGGCGGTGGCCTGCGCGCGGCGGACCGGGTCCGGCTCGGGCCAGTAGCGCTCGTGCTGGAAGGCGTAGGTGGGCAGGTCGACGGTGCGTGCTCCGGTGCCGGCGAGGTACCCGGGCCAGTCGACGGCCGTACCGCGTACGTGCAGGCGGGCCAGCGCGGTGGCCGCGCAGCGCTCCTCGCCGCGCCCGGCGCGCAGCAGCGGGACGATCTGCGCGTCCGCCTCGTCGCCGAGGGCTTCCTCGGCGGCGGCCGACAGTACGCTGTCGGGGCCGAGTTCGAGGAAGGTGCCGGCGCCGCAGTCGTGGGCGGCGCGCAGGGTGTCGGCGAAGCGGACGGCGCCGCGGGCGTGCGCGACCCAGTAGTCGGCGGAGCGCAGCTCGTCGTCGGTGGCGGGCCGTCCGGTCAGGCCGGAGATGACGGTCACGTCCGGTGCGTGGTAGGTGAGTTCGGCGGCGACCTCGCGCAGCCCGTCGAGCGCGGGCTCCATGAGCGGCGAGTGGAAGGCGTGGCTGACCGTCAGGCGCTTGGTCTTGCGGCCCTGGGCGGCGAAGTGGGCGGCGATCTCCTCGGCGGCGGCCAGGTCTCCGGCGACCACGACGCTGCGGGGGCCGTTGACGGCGGCGAGGGAGACCTCGTGCGCGCGCCCGGCGAGCAGCGGCGCGGTCTCGTCCTCGCCGGCCTGAACGGAGATCATCGCGCCGCCGGCGGGCAGCGCCTGCATCAGCCGTCCCCGCGCGGTCACCAGGCGGGCCGCGTCGGACAGCGAGAGGACGCCCGCGACATGCGCGGCGGTGATCTCGCCGATGGAGTGGCCGAGCAGCACATCGGGGCGGATGCCCCAGGTGCCGAGCAGCCGGTGGAGCGCGACCCCGACGGCGAACAGCGCGGGCTGGGTCCACTCGGTGCGGTCCAGCAGCGCCGCTTCGGGGCTGCCCTCCGGGGCGAGCAGGACGTCCTTGAGGGGACGGTCGAGGTGCGGGTCGAGGGCGGCGGTCACCTCGTCGAGGGCCTGGGCGAACGCGGGGAAGCGGGCGGCTAGTTCACGGCCGGCGCCGGGGCGCTGGCTGCCCTGTCCGGAGAACACCACGGCCAGTTTGCCCGCGCCGCCGACCTCGCCCTCGGTGAGCGCCGGGCCCGGCCGGTCGGCGGCCAGGTCGGCCAGCGCGCGCAGCAGTTCGTCGCGGTCGCCGGTGACGACGGCGCGCTGGTCGAAGGCCGAGCGGGTGGTGGCGAGGGAGAGCGCGACGTCGGCCGGGTCGAGGGCGGGGTGCTCGTCGAGGAAGGACCGCAGGCGGGCGGCCTGGTCCCGCAGCGCCGCCCGGCTCCTGCCCGACAGGGTCCAGGGCACGACGGCCGGGGTGAGCGTCGCCGGTGTGCGCTGCTCGGGGGCGGCCGGCGGCTCCTCGACGATGAGGTGGGCGTTGGTGCCGCTGAAGCCGAAGGAGGAGATGGCGGCGCGGCGCGGGTGGCCGGCCTGCGGCCAGGGCGTCTCCTCGGTGAGCAGGCGCACCGCCCCGGTGTCCCACTCCACATGCGAGGACGGCTCGTCGGCGTGCAGGGTGCGGGGCAGCACGCCGTGGCGCATGGCCATGACCATCTTGATGACGCCGGCGACGCCGGCCGCGGCCTGGGTGTGGCCGATGTTGGACTTGACGGAGCCGAGCAGCAGCGGGCTGTCCGGGTCGCGGTCCTGGCCGTAGGCGGCGAGCAGGGCCTGGGCCTCGATGGGGTCGCCGAGGGTGGTGCCGGTGCCGTGCCCCTCCACCGCGTCGATGTCGGTGGCGGACAGGCCGGCCGCGGACAGCGCCTGCCGGATCACCCGCTGCTGGGAGGGGCCGTTGGGAGCGGTCAGGCCGTTGGAGGCACCGTCCTGGTTGACGGCGGAGCCGCGTACCACGGCCAGGACCCGGTGGCCGTTGCGGCGGGCGTCGGAGAGGCGTTCCAGGACGAGCACGCCGACGCCCTCGGACCAGCCGACGCCGTCGGCGCCGTCGGCGAACGCCTTGCACCGGCCGTCCGGGGACAGGCCGCGCTGCCGGGAGAACTCGATGAGGGCACCCGGCGTCGACATGACGGTGACCCCGCCGGCCAGCGCGAGCGAGCACTCCCCCGCGCGCAGTGCCTGCATCGCCCAGTGCATGGCGACCAGCGACGACGAGCACGCGGTGTCGACGGTGACGGCGGGGCCTTCGAGCCCGAGGGTGTAGGAGATGCGCCCGGAGGCGACGCTCGGGGCGGTGCCGCTGCCCTGGTGGCCCTCGAACTGCCCGCCGGCGAGCACCGTGGCGTAGTCGTTGTACATCACCCCCGCGAACACGCCGGTCTGGCTGCCGCGCAGGGACACCGGGTCGATGCCCGCACGCTCGACGGCCTCCCACGACGCTTCCAGGAGCAGCCGCTGCTGGGAGTCGGTGGCCAGGGCCTCGCGGGGGCTCATGCCGAAGAACGCGGGGTCGAAGTCGGCGGCGGTGTGCAGGAATCCGCCGAAGCGGGAGTACGAGGTGCCGGTGCGGTCCGGGTCCGGGTCGTAGAGCGCGTCCAGGTCCCAGCCCCGGTCGGTGGGCAGGCCGGAGATGGCGTCGGTGCCCTCGCTGACCAGCCGCCACAGGTCCTCGGGCGAGGCGACGCCGCCCGGGTAGCGGCAGCTCATGCCGATGATGACGATGGGGTCGTCGTGGGTGGCGGTACCGGCGGTGCGGGGGGCGGCACCGGCCGCGGCGGCGGCTTCGGAGCCCATGAGCCCGGCGAGGAGGTGCGCGGCGAGGGCGTCGACGGTCGGGTAGTCGAAGATGACCGTCGCGGCGGTGCGCAGGCCGGTGGCCGCGCTGAGCCGGTTGCGCAGTTCCACGGCGGTCAGCGAGTCGAAGCCCAGCTCCCGCAGCGGGCGCCGCGGGTCGATGTCGGCGGTGCCGGCGTGGCCGAGTACGGCGGCCACCTGGCCGGCCACGAGGTCGAGCACGACCTCACGGCGGTCGGGCTCCGCCAGCCGGGACAGCTGCTGTACGAGGGTGGTGGCGGCCTCCGGGCCCGAGACCACCGTGCGGCGGGCCGGGGTGCGGATCAGGCCGCGCCACAGCGGCGGTACCGCACCCTGGAGACCTTGCGGGCCCTGGACGCGCAGGACGGACAGGTCGAGCCGGGTCGGCAGCAGGACGGCGGCGTCCGTGGCGGTGGCCGCGTCGAAGAGGGCGATGCCCTGTTCCTCGGTGAGCGCGGGCGTGCCCATACGGGCCAGGCGGTCGAGGTCCTCGTCCGTCAGGCCGCCGGTCATGCCTGCGGTGGGCGCCCACGGTCCCCAGGCCAGGGAGAGCCCCGGCAGGCCCTGGGCGCGGCGCAGTTGGGCGAGTGCGTCGAGGAAGGCGTTGGCGGCGGCGTAGTTGCCCTGGCCCGCCGCGCCCACGGTGCCGGAGAGGGAGGAGAAGACGACGAAGGCGGCCAGGTCCAGGTCCCGGGTGGCCTCGTGGAGGTGCCATGCGGCGTCGGCCTTGGGCCTCAGTACCGCGCTGGTCCGCTCGGGGGTGAGCGACTCGATCAATCCGTCGTCGAGGGTGCCGGCGCTGTGCACGACGGCGGTGACGGGGTGCTCGGCGGGTACTCCGGCCAGCAGCCGGTGCACGGCCTCGCGGTCGGCCAGGTCGCATGCCGTGAGGGCCACCCGCGCGCCGTGCCCGGTCAGTTCGGCCACGAGTTCCCTGGCCCCGTCGGCGTCGGCGCCGCGGCGGCTGGTGAGCAGCAGGTGCCGTACGCCGCGCTCGGTGACCAGGTGCCGGGCCAGGACGCGGCCCAGGCCACCGGTGGCCCCGGTGAGCACCACGGTGCCCTCGGGGTCCCACTCCGCGGTGGCCTGCGGCGCCTGGGCGCGGGCGAGCCGCGCGGTGAGCACGGCGGTACCGCGGACGGCGGTCTGCGGCTCGTCCGGGGACAGCGCCAGAGCCCGCGACAGCGGCTCGGCGGCGGGCTCGGCGGTGTCGGGGTCGAGGTCCAGCAGCCCGAAGCGGCCGGGGTGTTCGCTCTGCGCGGCCCGCACCAGGCCCCAGACGGCGGCGGCCACCGGGTCCGGCGCCTGCCGGGCGTCGGTGGCGACCGCGCCACGGGTGACGAAGACCAGCCGGGACGCGGCGTGCCGCTCGGCCCGCTCGTCCGCCAGCCAGGTCCGCAGGAGCTCCAGGACGTGCGCGGTGCGGGCGTGCACGGAGGTGACGACCGCGTCATCGGTGGCACCGGCGGTACCGTCCGCACCCGCGACGGGGACGAGGACCACGTCCGGGACGTGGCCGTCGTCCGGGCCGGGCAGCGCCGTGACGGCCGTGACGGCGAGGTCCGGTACCGCGAGGGCCCGCTCCAGGCCGAAGAGGTCCGGGCCGAGGACGGCGGCCGAGGCGGGAGCCGCCGGGACGGTCTGGCGCGGCTCGGTCCAGCGCAGCTCGAACAGGGCGTCCCGGACGAGGGAGTCGGCGGTGCCGATCCGCCCGTCGGGCACGGTGCGCAGGACCAGCGAGCCGATGGAGGCGACGGGGGCGCCGGCGGTGTCGGCGACCTCGATGGCCACCGCGTCGTCGCCGGCCGGAGTCAGCTGCACGCGGACCGTCGTCGCCCCGTTCGCGTGCACGGTCACGTCCTGCCACGAGAAGGGCAGGCCGCCGCGGGCGTGTTCGCCCAGGCCGGTGAAGGCCGCGGCGTGCAACGCGGCATCCAGCAGGGCCGGGTGGAGCGCGAACGCCGCGGACGACTCGGCGGACGCGGCGTCGGAGCCGTCCGTCTGCGGCAGGGCCACCTCGGCGTAGACGTCGTCGCCGCTGCGCCAGGCGGCGCGCAGGCCCTGGAACAGGGGGCCGTATCCGAAGCCGGTGTCGGCCATGCGGTCGTAGAAGCCGTCCAGGTCCAGCGGACGCGCGCCGGCGGGGGGCCAGGCGGTGACGTCGAAGCCGGCCGGGGGGTGCTCGCCGGCGACGAGGGTGCCGGCGGCGTGCTGGGTCCAGGGGAGCTCCTCCGGCCCGTCGGGGCGGGAGTGGACGCTCACGGCGCGGCGGCCCGACTCGTCGGGGCTGCCCACCCACACCTGTACCTGGACGCCGCCCTCTTCGGGCAGCACCAGCGGGGCGGCCAGGGTGAGTTCCTCGACGCGGCCGCAGCCGGCCTCGTCCCCGGCACGCACGGCCAGCTCCAGGAAGGCGGTGCCCGGCAGCAGCACCGTGCCGCGCACGGCGTGGTCGGCGAGCCAGGGGTGGGTGCGCCGCGACAGCCGGCCGGTGAGCAGCAGGCCGTCGGAGTTGGCGACCGACACGGCCGCCGCCAGCAGCGGGTGGTGTGCCGCGCCCAGGCCGGCGGCGCGCACGTCACCGCCCGTCGCGGGAACGCCCTTGGGCCAGTAGCGGCGGCGCTGGAAGGCGTAGGTGGGCAGGTCGGTGCGCCGGGCGCCGGTGCCCTCGAAGTAGGCCTCCCACTGGACCGCCACGCCTCGGGTGTGCAGACCCGCCACCGCGGCGGTGAGCGTCTCGGCTTCGGGGCGGCCCGGCCGCAGCAGGGCGAGCGTGGCGGCAGCGACATCGGCCGGGCCGTCGGCGGAACCGGGTGCACCGTCGGCGGGGCCGGCCGCGTCCAGGCAGGTCTGGGCCATGGCGGACAGGACGCCGTCGGGGCCCAGTTCCAGGTAGGTGGCGACGCCGTGGCCGTCGAGCCAGGCGACGGTGTCGGCGAACCGTACGGCGTGGCGGGCGTGGTCCGCCCAGTAGTCGGGCGAGGTCAGCTGCTCCACCGTGGCGAGGGTGCCGGTCAGGCCGGAGACGACCGGGATCACGGGGGCCTGCGGGGTGAGCCGGGAGACGGCCGAGCGGAACTCCTCCACCATGGGTTCCATGAGCGGGGAGTGGAACGCGTGCGAGACGCGCAGCCGCTTGGTCTTGCGGCCCAGCGCGGCGAAGTGCTCGGCGACGGCGGTGACATCGTCGGCCCGGCCGGCGACCACGACGGCGGCGGGTCCATTGACCGCGGCGACCGAGACCCGGTCCGGCCGGTCCTCCAGGAGGGGCCGGACCTCCGCCTCGGTGGCTTCCAGGGAGACCATGGCGCCGCCTTCGGGCAGCGCCTGCATGAGGCGGCCGCGGGCGAGCACCAGGGCCGCGGCGTCGGCCACGGTGAAGACACCGGCCACATGCGCGGCGGCGATCTCACCGATGGAGTGCCCGGCGAGGAAGTCCGGCTTGATGCCGAAGGACTCGGCGAGGCGGTACAGCGCCACCTCGATCGCGAAGAGCGCGGGCTGGGCGTAGCCGGTCTCGTCGAGCAGGGCGGCCTCGGGCGTGCCCTCGGCGGCGAACAGCACGTCCTTCAGGGGCCGTTCGAGTCCCTGGTCGAGGTGGGTGAGGACCTCGTCGAGGGCGGCTGCGAAGACGGGGAAGCGGGCGGCCAGTTCACGCCCCATACCCGGCCGCTGGGAGCCCTGTCCGGCGAAGAGGAACGCGAGCTTGGACCGCGTCCGGGCGGTGTCCTGCACCAGGCCCGGCGCCGGCGCGCCGTCGGCGAGCGCGGTGAGGGCGGCGCGGGCCCGGTCCAGGCCGTCCGCGGTGAACGCAGCGCGGTGTTCCAGGCCGGAGCGGGCGGTGGCCAGGGAGTAGGCCACGTCCAGGGGGGTGGGACCGGGGCGGGACGTGAGGTGGTCGAGCAGCCGCGCCGCCTGGGCGCGCAGCGCCTCGCGGGTGCGGCCGGAGACCAGCCACGGGACGGCGCCCGCCGCCACGGTCTCGGCGGCGGCCGGCCGTACGGTGGCCTCCTGGTCTCCCCGGCCTGCCTGGTCTCCCTGGTCTCCCTGGCCGGCTTCGGGGGACGGGCCGGCCGGGGCCTCCTCCAGGATCGTGTGCGCGTTGGTGCCGCTGAGCCCGAACGAGGAGACACCGGCCCGGCGCGGCTGTTCGCCCCGCGGCCACGGGACCTGCTCGGTGAGCAGGCGCACCGCCCCCTGCTCCCAGTCGACGTGCGAGGACGGCGCGTCCACATGGAGCGTGCGCGGGAGCAGGCCGTGCCGCAGGGCCAGCACCATCTTGATCACACCGGCCAGGCCGGCCGCCGCCTGGGTGTGGCCCAGGTTCGACTTGACAGAGCCCAGCAGCAGCGGGCGGTCGGCGTCGCGGCCCTGGCCGTAGGTCGCCAGCAGCGCCTGGGCCTCGACCGGGTCGCCGAGGGTGGTGCCGGTGCCGTGCGCCTCGACGACGTCGACCTCGTCGGCCGAGAGCCGCGCGCTCACCAGCGCCTGCTCGATCACCCGTCGCTGCGAGGGGCCGTTGGGCGCGGTCAGCCCGTTGGACGCACCGTCCTGGTTGACGGCGGAGCCCCGGACGACGGCCAGGATCTGGTGTCCGTTGCGCTGGGCCTCCGAGAGGCGTTCCAGGACCAGGACGCCCACGCCCTCGGCCCAGCCGGTGCCGTCCGCCGTGTCGGCGAAGGAACGGCAGCGCCCGTCGGCGGAGAGCCCGCCCTGGCGGCTGAACTCCACGAAGGTGGTGGGGCTGGACATCACGGTGACGCCGGCGGCCAGCGCCAAAGAGCACTCGCCCTGGCGCAGCGAGTGGGCGGCCAGGTGCAGGGCCACGAGGGACGACGAGCAGGCAGTGTCGACGGTGACGGCCGGGCCCACGGACCCGAAGAAGTACGCGAGCCGGCCCGAGATGACGCTGGTGGTGGTGCCCGTCAGGGCAAAGCCCTGGACGTCGTCGTCCGGGCCCACCCGGTACTCCTGGGGCATCGCCCCGACGAACATGCCTGTCCGGGAGCCCCGGACCGCCGCCGGGTCGATACCGGCCCGCTCGAAGGCCTCCCAGGAGGACTCCAGCAGCAGTCGCTGCTGCGGGTCCATGGCGAGTGCCTCACGGGGGGATATCCCGAAGAAGGAGGCGTCGAACTCGGCCGCGTCGTGCAGGAATCCGCCGGAGAACTGCCCCGCGTCCTCGGCCGGCAGCTCCCAGCCGCGGTCATCGGGGGCCGCCGTGATGCCGTCCCCGTCGGCGACGAGCAGGGACCAGAGCTCCTCGGGGCTGCTCACGCCTCCGGGAAAGCGGCAGCTCATGCCCACGATCGCGATCGGCTCGCGGGCCGCCGCCTCCAGCTCGCCCACCCGCTGCCGGGAGCGCCGCAGATCGGCGCTCGCCCGCTTCAGGTAGTCGCGGAGTTTCTGTTCCTGGTCCATGTTCGCCACTTCAACCCAACCCATCTCAAGACCGGCGGACAGCAGAGGATTTCGATGTGGGCATCCGGCACTGGGGACGGTTGTTCCACAGCGACTGACGTTTCTGCGTGCCCGGCACGAGGCAGCTCGACTTCCCGCACGCCACACGTCCAGTCTCGGCGGGGATTGCCATGGAATTCCCTAGAGTCGGCCGGACACCGGGGCCGGCCCGCACACCAGGGCGCCGGGGCGCCGCGGATGTTCCGCGGCGCCCCGGCGCCTTGTGCCCCCTTGGCTGTGTCCCCTTGGGGCGCTTGGGCTACTTGATGAAGTCGTCCACGACGCGGGGCGGCCAGGTCCCCACCGTCAGCACCCCCATCGCATACGCGCGGGAGACCAGGGCCGCGCGATTGGGGACCTTCAGTTTCCGCAGCAGTCTGGTGACGTGATACTCCACTCCCTGCCGGCTGAGATACAGCCGGGACGCCAGCGGAACGGTGGACAGGCCCGCCGCGATTCCCTCCAGAATGCGCGCGTCGATCTCGCTGAGCAATTTCTTTCGCGGCGCCACCACCGCGTCGTCCTCCGTGCTCTCCCCCGACCGCATCAGGACGAGAACCGCGGCCGGGTCGGGGCCGTCGCCGCTCACCGCGGAGGCCGTGAGGCTGCCGGTGAACGCGTCACCTGTCGGCCGCAGCGCCACCACGTGCGCGGCGAACCGGTCCCGGCGGCCCATCACCAGCCGCTCGAACTGCCGCATGAGCGGCTGCCGCACGCTGGGGTGCACCAGATCGCGGAAACTGCGTCCGCAGACGTCGGGTGGCGATGCCGAGGAGTCGGAGGGGGGAGCATCGAGTACGTCGACGGAGGCCGCGGCGGGGCTCGCGAAGTGCCGGAAGAAGTCCTGGTTGGCCTGGCGTATCGTCAGCGCCGAGTCCAGTACGGCCATGCACACGCCCGGCTGGTCGGACGACGGCCGCTCTTCCTGCCGCACCGCCGTGCCGAGCGCACCGACCGCACTCCGGCCTGCCGAAATCTGCGGAGAATCCTCCAGAGCAGAAAACATCAAGGACCGACATCCTTTCCAACCCCCGTGCAACCAGGAATACGAGAGAGATCGAATGAGAAAGAGGAAACGGAGAACGACTCGGGCCGGATACACGAAGGCCCGGCAGCCGTCGGGAATGAATTCCGATCTCCCCGACCCAATCGACACTATGGAGCGATCCAGACAAACGTCAACGCCGTCCCGGCCCCCCACCGCTAAACCTGTGGTCGCACTCCCGCAGGGTACGGTGCCGCCCCGCTCTTTCGGTCCCCCCGAACACCCCGCCCCACCGTTGCCCTTTCGGTCCCTGCGAATGCCCCGCGGTTGCCCTTTCGGCCCCCGAACACCCCGATCCGCTTACCGCCGGTAAGCCGCACTGCGAGAGGGGCTCACCACCGCGCACTCAGCGCGCCGCGAACGCTCTGCCCGAACTCCGGCCACCCAGCAGCTCGCGTCGCCCCACCACGCCCAACTTCCGGTAACACGAGGTCAAATGCTTCTCCACGGCACGGGTACTCACACCGAGTTCATCGGCGATTTCTTGATTGGTCAGGCCCCGGCCGACCAGAGAAACGACCTTGCGTTCGCTGTGGGTGAGCGGTGCCTCCACGCTCGGGGCGGTGGTTCCCAGGGCCGCGCAGGCGCGTTCGGTCAGCCAGGGCGCGCCACAGGCGGTGGTGAGATCGGCGGCCTCGCGCAGTACCGCCCTCGACTCCTTGCCGCCCTCCATGGCCCGGCCCAGCTGGAGGAGCGTACGGGCCAGTTCGAGCGTGTTGGCGGACGTCCGGAGGATCTCGGCGGACTCGCGCAGGGCGGGGACGCCGCCTCCGCCGGGCAGGAGGGCCTTCAGGCGCAGGGCGCGGCCGAGCGCGGCGGGGGCCGCCCACTGCCGCGCCCAGGCCAGTTCCTCTTCCGCCAGGGCCCGGGCCTGGCGGGCCTCGCCCAGGCGGTGGTGGAGGACGATGGCGCGGGGCCGCCAGGGGTAGAGGGCGGAGTTTCGCCAGCCGGCCGCTTCCAGTTGGCGGCCGCAGGCCAGGAGGGATCGCAGGGCGTGGGCGCCACGGCCACGGCGGGCGTCGAGCGAGGCTTTGAGGAGTTGCAGCATGGCCGTCAGGGCGAGGCTGTCCGGCCAGCGCTTCCCGGCGTCCTCGAGGAGGCTCTCGATCAGCTGGATGTCGCCGGTTTCCATGGCCACCGCCGCCCGGACGACGGCGGTGGGCTCGCGCCAGTCCGCGTCGGCCAGTTCGGCGGCCCGGTCGCCCTGCTCGCGGGCCTGGACCAGGCGGCCGCAGGCGAGCTGCATCAGGGCGTGCTCGGCGTGCACCACCGCGTGCGAGCCGTCGGAGTGCCGCTCGCAGGACAGACGGGCGTGGATGCCCTCCACCGCGTCGGCGGCGTACTGGGCGACCGCGACCAGGGGGAGTGCGGTGCCGGCGCGGGCGGCGGTCACCGGCTCGCGCTCCAGGATCCTTTCGGCCAGGGCCGCGACGTCCGGTGCCGGCAAGGCGCTGGAGAGCACCGCCGCGTTGGTCAGCACGGCCGCCAGTTCGCGGGCGCCGCCGGTGTCCAAGGGGGGCGGGGAGCCCAGTGCGCGCAAGCGTTCCACCGCACCGGTCAGTTCCGTCGGGTTCTCGTGGCCGGCATGCCACAGCCGCGCTTCCAGGCGCAGGACGATCTCGCGCGCGCATCCCTGGTGCGGCGCCGTGGGGTCGAGGTCTTCGGAGGCGCGGCGCAGCAGGTCCACCCCCGAGGGGGGCGCCTCGCCCAGGAAGCTGGGCGGGATGCGCAGGGCGGCGGCGGCCCGGTCGGTCGCCGACGGCAGGAGGCGGACGGCCTGGCTGATATGGCGTTCGCAGGCGGCGCGGTCGATACCGCGTTCCGCACCGGCCAGCTCGATCAGCAGGCGGGCGCGCTCGCCGTCGCCCGCGGTGCTCTCCAGCAGGGCGCGCTGGAGACGGCGGGCGGCGAGGCCCGGCTCCCCGCGGCGCAGCGCGGCCTCCGCGGCCGCCCGCAGTACCTCCACGGCCCACGGGCGGTGCGTGGCGGTGACGGCCATCAGCAGGTCCGCGACGTGTTCGGCGGGGTGGCCGGCCTGGTGGAGGAGTTCGGCCGCGGCGTACCGGGAGCGTTCGCGTTCGGCGACGGTGAGGGCGGATTCCACGGCGTCGCGGACGACGCGGTGGAGGAAGCGCGGGGTGTCCTGGGCGGCCGGGTCCTGGGCCGGAAGCCCCTCCCCCGACTCCGCGGCGCCCGGCACCGGTCCGAGCAGACCGAGGTGGTGCAGCGTGCGCAGGGCCTGCCGGTAGCCGGTGGTGTCCAGTCGCGCGTGGCGCCGGATGAGGTCGGGCTCGCCGTGGTCGCCGAAGGCGGCCAGGGCAGTGGCCAGATCACGTACGGGGCCGGGCTGGGTGTGCAGGCAGCCGGCCAGGCGGTCGCGGAGCTGGGCGGGGCGCCGCACGCGGGCCTGCTCGGCGTGCTCGGCGGTGGGGCGATGGCCGCTCAGGGCCAGGTCGCGCAGGACGGACCGGAGGAAGAGGGGGTTGCCGGCGCAGGTGTCGTGGCAGGCGTGGGCGTAGCTGTCGTCGGCGGGTTCGCCGAAGTGGTGGTGGATCAGGGCCCGGGTGCTGTCGAGCGAGACCGGGCCGGGGCGCAGGATGTCGGCGGCGTCCGCGATACCCCGGATGAGGGGGTGCTGGGCACGGGGGTCGCCGTCGCGCAGGGTGCACACGAGGACGGCGCGCAGCCCGTGCGGACGCCGGGCCAGGTAGGCGAGCCAGCGCAAGGAGGGGAGGTCGGCCCACTGCAGGTCGTCGACGAGGAGGAGGACGGGCGTGGTGGCGCAGGCCTCGGCCAGCAGGGACCGCAGGCGGTGCAGCACGACTTCGGAGCCGGCGGCGTCCTCGTCACCGGGAGCGGGGAGGCCGCCCGTGGGGTCCGGCCGGGCCGCGCCGCCCGCGTCGGCGGGGACGGTGAGGTCACCGGCCAGGAGAGGGCCCAGGAGCTGGTGGACGACGCCGAAGGCGAAGTCCTGCTCCATGGACGCGGCGTTGGCCCGTAAGACCCGCAAGGCGCCCGGGGGATGGTCGCCCGCCTCCTGGAGGAGCGCGGAACGGCCGATGCCCACGGGGCCGGCCAGCAGCAGTGCGGAGGCGCGGCCGGCCTGTGCCCGGCGTACCGCGGTGTCGATCCGGGCCAGTTCCGGTTCCCGCTCATACAGCATCGGTTACATCCCTTTCCGTCGGCAGACTCCGCGCGCGGAGTTCCTTGCGTGAGGTGATGTGCAGCTTCTTGTACGTACTGCTCAGCCGGAGCTCGACGGTGCGCCGGCTCACCGCGAGCCGTTGGGCGATCTGCCGGTTGCCCAGGCCGCGGCGGGCCAGTTCGGCGGTCTGCCGTTCGGCGGGCGACAGGGCGGCCCACTCCTCGGGGAGGGTGGCGTCGTCCGGGGTGGCGGGCTCGTCCAGCCGGGAGGTCAGCCACCGGATGCGTTCGGCCAGGCGGCCGGAGGTGTGGGTGGCGGTGAGGCGGGACAGTTCGGTCAGCAGGCGGGAAGCGGCGGCACGGTCGCCCTTGGTGACTTCCTCGGTGGCGCGCTCGGCCAGGACCCAGGCGTAGGTGAGCCGGGTGCGCAGGTCGCGCGGGACGAGGGGGGATTCGCGGACACCGGCGGACGGCTCCCGGCGGCCCAGGTATCCGGCGGACAGGTGGGCCAGGCCCAGTGCGCTGGGGGCGCCCCAGTGGCGGGCGAGGGTGAGTTCCTCGTGGATCAGGCGCTGGGCCTGTTCCCGGTCGCCGAGGGTGAGGCAGGCGCGGGCGGCCAGCGAACGCCAGGGCAGCACGATGGGGTTGACCCAATGCCTGCGCAGCAGCCAGCGTCCGCTCTCCTTGAACAGTTCGGCGGCCTCGGCCGGGCGTTCTTCGTCGGCGGCCACGCGGGCGCGGGTGAACAGCAGGTAGGGCCAGTAGGCGCCGTATGCGGAGCCGGGCGGCGTGGGGGCGTCGAACAGCGCGCGGGCCTCGTCATGGCGGCCGGTCTCCAGCGCGATGACGGTGCGTACGGCCAGGAGATGCGGGGCGGCCAGGGGGTGCCAGGAAGCGGCGGGCAGGACCCGTTCGGCGGCGTCCGCGGCGCGTTCGGCGGCGTCCAGGCGGCCGCCGCGTACGTGCAGTTCGGCGCAGAGGACCAGGGCGCGGGCGAGCGCGGGAGGGCAGTTGCGGCGGCGCAGTTCGGCGACGATGGCGGCGAGGCGGTCCTCGGCTTCGGGTGCGGCGTCGGTGAGCCACAGTGCCCTGGCGGCGACCAGACGGGGCATGACGGGTGCGGCGTTGCCGGCCGCCAGGGCGCGGCGGGCCAGCTCCGCGGCCAGGTCGCGGTCCCGGCCGTGGGTGACGAGCTGCCAGGCGCGCAGGCCGGCCTGGGCGGCGGCGAGGGGGTGTTCGGGCAGGGCGGGGACGTCGGGGGTGGGAACGTCGGCGGCCTCGGGCCCGGTCTCGACGGCGTACCAGTACAGCGCGATCAGGTCGTCGCGCTCGCTGCCGTGGGCGGTGGCGAGGGCCTGGGCGGCGGCGCGGCGGCCCCAGGCGTCGTCGCCGCGGGCCAGGCCCATGTCCAGGGCCCGTATGCGCAGTTGGGCCCATGGTTCCCCCTCGCCCGGAGCGTGGAGGAGGGTGGTGAGCCTGCGGTCGGCGGCTTCCGGGGCGGCCGCGGCCTCGGCGCTGGCCAGGTCGAGGCCGAGGTGGGCGCGTTGCAGGGGGTCCTGGGGCTCGTCGAGGGCGCGCTCGAGGTAGGTGGCGGCGCGGGCGAAGTCGCCTCGGCGCAGGGCGGCGCCGGAGCTGTCCCGCAGGGCGTGGACGGCCCAGGGCTCACCGATGGGGGGTGCCTGGAGGAGGAGCCGGGCGATGTCCTCGTCGTCGGCCACGGCCCGGTAGGCGAGGCGGGCGGCGCGGGCGTGCAGGACGGCGCGTTCGGCGGCGGGTGTGTCCTCCAGGATGCGGTCCCGGACGACGGGCAGGCGGATGCGTTCGTAGGAGCCGTCGGGGACGGTGAAGCCGGCCGTTTCCAGCGCCACGCGCAGCCGGGATTCGGGTACGGTGCGCAGCCCGGCCAGGGAACAGACCAGGGGGAAGTCCAGCAGGTCGCCGGCGACGGCCAGCGCGCGCAGCACGGCGGTGGCCTCGTCGGTCAGGCCCCGCAGGGCGCGCCCCGCGCGGTCGCCGATGATGCCGGTGATCAGGGTGCGCAGCTGCGGGACGTGGTCGGCGGTCGGCCGGTGGCCGGCGTCGGCGAAGCAGTGCAGGGCCGCGTGCAGTACGGCGGGGCTGCCCTGGGACGCCTCGGCGGCCGCGGCGGCGAACGCCTCGTCGCAGGGGGTGCCGCAGATCTGCTCGGCGAGGGCGGAGACCGCGCGGGGACCGAGCGGCCGGACGGTGAGATGGCGGGTCAGCGGCGCGGCGGGGGCGGCATCGGCCGGCCAGTCGGGGCCGTGCGGGTCCAGGCCGGTGCGGCCGATGAGCAGGGCGAGGGAGATGCCAGTGGACAGCCGGCGTACCAGGGCCTGGAGCCAGTGCAGGGAGGCCGCGTCCAGCCACTGTGCGTCCTCCACCGTCACGAGCGTGGGTGTTCGGCGGGCGCAGTGCAGGAGTTCGGGCAGGCCCGGCAGGCCGTCCGGCTCGTGGTCCCCGCGCAGGACCCGTAACGGGCGCTCGGCCACCTCGCCCAACGGGGTGAGGAGCTGGGCGACGGCTCCGTGCCGCAGGTCGCGTTCGGTCAGGGAGCCGACGACGCGCAGGACGCGTACCGAGCGCTCCTCCGCGAGGCGGGCGGTCCAGCGCAGCAGGGCATTGTGGCCGAAGCCGGGGCGGCCGGTCACGGAGACGACGGCGGGACGCCCTTCGTCGAGCGCGGCCACCGCCTGCGCCAACTGCGCCTGCTCCGCCTCGCGTTCGAGCAAGGGGGGATCGGTACCCCGGCGCCCCGCACGTATAAACCCAGCGTATAGCTGCTCATACTTCAGCCCTGTCACAGACATCCCCCCGGTCGCCTTCAGCGCTGCCCGCGCGGCCGCGACGCCTGCCGCGGTACCCGTGCCCCGTGGACGCCCGGGGAGCGGAGAACCGCGGCGAGCTGGGCACGCTCGGCAATGTCCAACTTGCGGTACACACTGGTCAGATGCGTCTCGACCGTGCGAACGCTGACGTGCAGCGACTGCGCGATCGAGCGGTTGGTGGCGCCGCCGGCGGCCAGGCCGGCGACCCTGCGTTCCATGCTGGTGAGCAGGTCCAGCGGCGAGGCGGTCATCTTCCGCATCCGGCCGCCCGCCGCCAGCAGGGCGCCACGGGCGTGCTGCCCCAGCGCGAGGGCGCCGCAGCGCTGGGCGAGGTCGGCCGCGGCGCGCAGATGCTCGCGCGCGGCGCGCCGGTCGTCGGCCGCCAGCAGGGCCTTTCCCAGGACGAGTTCGGCGCGGGCGTGTTCGACCCGGGCCGGTGAGGCGGACAGCTCCCGCACCGCCTCGCCCAGCAGTTCCACGCCCCGCTCACCGGGGGTGGCCACACCGCGGGCCAGGGCGGCCAGGCCGAGGACGCGGGGGGTACCCCAGCGCCGTGCGAGCCGCGTGCCGTGCGCGGCGGGCTCCCGGGCCTCCTCGGCGCGGCCCAGTTCCGCGAGCGCGCAGGCCGCCTCCGCCCACCAGGGCAGGTATGCCGCGTGGCGTACTTCGGCCTCCTCCAGTGACCTGCCGCACTCGCGGAACAGCGCCAGTGCGCCCTCCGCGTCCCCCAGGGCGTGGCGGGCCCGGCCGCGGGTCAGGAGGTAACGGTGGTGGGTCCACACGTACTGGTCACGCCAGGCGGGTCCGATGCCGGTCAGCAGCTTCGCGGCATGCGCGGCCTCGCCCCGGTCCACCAGAATGCCCGCCAGGGCCACCCTCGGCAGGACCACCATCTCGCCCCACCGTTCCGCGCTGCTGATCTGCACCGCGGTCCTGGCGTCCGCGAGCGCGTCCGGGAGTGCGCCCAGGCCCTGCAGGAGCAGGGCGCGGCTGGACAGGGCCACGGAGTAGGTCCATAACGCGGAGTTCTCCCGGCCGTGGCGCAGGAGACGGTCCAGCGCGTGCAGGGCGTCCTCGGTGCGGTCGGCGAGGCCCAGGACGAAGGACGAGTTGATCAGGGACCAGCTCTTCAGCGGAAGCTGGGGTGAGCAGGCCGCGTGCAGGGCGCGCCCCACCGCCGGTTCGGGGGCCTGGTCGTCGAGTGCCGTCAGTACGGCCATCGCCGCCAGCTTCTGGCGCTGGGCCGGGGTGTCCCCCTCGGGCACGGTCATCATCGCGGCCCGCTTCCGGGTCGCGGCGAGCGTGCTGCGGCCGTGCGAGCCGACGATCAGCAGCACCGACTCGACGAGCGTGCACAGTTCCCGGTCGGCGGGCAGGGGGTCGGGCCCGAGGTCGGCGCCGAGAGCGTCCAGGACGTCCTCGAGCATGCCCAGGGCGGCGGAGCTGTCCCGCGCGGCCAGGCAGGTCGTGCCGAACTGCGCGGCGATCCTCGCCCGGGTGCGGATGTCGACGCCGGGCCCCAGCGCTCCGCGGAGCAGGCCGATGGCCTCGGACGGGTCGCTCTCGGCCAGTGCCCGGGCCAGGCGGACGCGGACCTCCACACTGTCGGGGTCCACTTCCCGTACCCGGTACAGGTAGCGGGCCGCGGTCTCCGGAGCGCCGCGCACCTCGGCCCGGACCGCGGCCTCCAGCAGGACGCCGGGCATCCATGGTGCGGATATCGAGGGCAGCGGCAGCAGGTGGTCGGCGACCTCTTCGGCGGGCCGGCCGGCGTCGCTGAGGAGCAGGGCCGCCCGCGTCCGCAGGCCCGAAAGCTCCTGAGCGTCCAGGGGCGCCAGCACCGCCGCGCGCACCGCGCCGTGCACCAGGTGCCTGCCGCCGGGCGCCAGCAGTCCGGCCTCGCGCAGCACCGCCAGAGCATCCTCGACGACATCGGCGGGGACAGCGGCGAGCGGGCCGACGTGGTCGGCGCCCCGCTCGCCGAGGACCGCCACCGCCCGCGCGACCTCGCCGACCCAGGACGGCCGGCGGTCCAGGAGTTCGCGTGCCCAGCAGGCCAGGACGCGACCGCCGGTCTCGGCGATCCGGTCGGCGCCGCCCACGCCCGAACCGGCGCCCTCACCCCGCAGTTCGCACAGCAGGCGCTCCAAAAGACGAGGGTTGCCTCCGGTCACCGACCACGCGCGGGTGACGAAGGCCGGGGCCGCGGGTTCCCGGAAGAACTGCCGTACGAGCTCGGCGACATCCGGCTCGGTCAACGGCCGCAGGCGCAGCGTCGTGGTGCCGCGGCGGGCGGCGAGGTCCGTCAGGGCGCGGTGGGCCGCGGCACCGTGAGCGGGGCCGGTGGCCTCGGCCTGCTGGGCGAGGACGACGAGCAGGGGGAGGCCGTCGGCGCGGCGCAGCAGGAAGTCCAGCCAGCGCAGGGAGAGTTCGTCGCAGTGGTGGGCGCCGTCCAGAGCCAGGACGAGCGGGCCGCGGCTCAGCTCGTCCGCCGCGAGGCGGTACAGCCCGTGGAACGCGCGCTGGACGGCCGGGGCGTGCGGCGGCTCACCGGCCAGCGCGCCGGGAGCGAGGAGGGGGAGGCTGCAAGCCGCGGCTTCGGGGGCGGCCTCCCGTACGGCCGGGCCGAGCAGAGTGCGTACGCCGCCCAAGGCGTCGTCCGCGGCGCCCTCCTCGCACATGCCGTGCAGAACCGTCGCGTGCCGGCAGGCGTCTCCACCGAGGAAAGCACGCAGGAGGGCGGACTTGCCGATTCCGGCCGGACCGGTCACGACCGCCGAGCTCGCACGCCCCCAACGCGCCTCGCGCGCGAGGTGGTTGAGCGCTCCCACGTCACCGGCCCGGCCGACCAACGTCCTGACCGGGCAGGGAGTCGCCCTGGCTAAGCGGGGAGTGTCGCTCCGGTCTCGCACCATGGGACCCCCGCACCTCCGAGACACAGCGGATGCGACGAGGCGTCACCACATCGTGCTGCAAATCACACCAAAGAGTGATGTCCGACGTGCGCCAGAGTACATGATCCACAGACTCCGTGCCCACGGAACCACCTCAGGAGGCACATCAGCGCGCGCACTCCTGCGCGGTGAGGTGCGCTCGCAGCAGCGCCAGTACGGCGGGAGCCTGGGGGCCGAGGAAGAAGTGGCCGCCCGGATAGACCCGGAGGTCGAACGCGTCCGTGGTGTGCGCGCGCCAGTCCTCGGCCTCCTCCAGTGTGGTCTTGGGGTCGTTGTCACCGGTCAACGCGGTGATCGGCGCCTTGATCGCCGCTCCGGGGTCGCAGCGGTAGGTCTCCACCGCGGTGTAGTCGCTGCGGATCGCCGGGAGGATCATGCGCAGGACCTCCTCGTCACCCAGCAGCGAAGCGTCCGTACCGGCGAGCAGCTTCAGTTCGGTCACGATCCCGTCGTCGTCGCGCCGGTGCACGCTCTCCGCGCGGTAGCGCGAGGGCGCGCGCCGGCCCGAGGCGAAGAGGTGCGTCAGTGCGCCGCCGTCCGCCTCCAGCCGCCGGGCCACCTCGAACGCCACCAGCGCGCCCATGCTGTGCCCGAAGAACGCCGTCGGCCGCGACCCGAGCCGGCCCCGCAGGGCCGCGTACACCTGATCGGCCATGGTCGCGATGTCACTGGGGCTGGTCTCGGTACGCCGGTCCTGGCGGCCGGGGTACTGCACCGACAGCACCTCCGCCACGGGCGACAGCTGCGCCGACACGGGGAAGAAGAAGGACGCCGAACCACCCGCGTGCGGAAAGCAGACCAGCCGGCGCGGGCGGTCCGGCGCCGGGTGGTAGCACCGGGCCCAGAGTCCTTCCTCCGTGGTCGTCGTCATGGCGCTGGCTCCGTCCTTCTCGCGAGGGGGCCGGTCCGTCCGCCGGAACGCGGCGGCGGATTCACCGGCCCCTGTGGTCCACCGTCCATTCCACAAGGAGGAAGGCCGGAAATCACCTAGAGTCCGTGCTCTCCGGTTCGGCGGGCCGCCGAACCGGAGCCGTACGGGAGACACCCGGCCGGGGTCTCCCGTGTGCCCTGCCGGCTACCAGCTGCCGGCCAGCAGCAGGTCCCCGTACTCCCGCTCGCGGGACGCCTGGCGCAGGTCGGAGTCGACCATCATGCGCATCAGGTCGGGGAAGTCGACGCGGGGCTCCCAGCCCAGCTGGGCGCGGGCGCGCTCGGCGTCCGCGCACAGGATCTCCACCTCGGCCGGCCGCACCAGCGAGGGGTCGATGCTGACGTAGTCCTCCCAGTTCAGGCCCACATGCTCGAAGGCGATGCGGACCGCGTCGCGGACCGAGTGCATCTGGCCGGTCCCGATCACGTAGTCGCCCGGCTCGTCCTGCTGGAGCATCAGTTGCATAGCACGGACGTAGTCTCCGGCGAAGCCCCAGTCACGTACGGCGTCGAGGTTGCCCAGGGACAGTTTGTCCTGGTACCCGAGCTTGATCCGGGCCACCGCGAGGGAGATCTTCCGGGTCACGAACTCCGCCCCGCGGCGCGGAGATTCGTGGTTGAACAGCATGCCGGAGACCGCGTACATACCGAAGGACTCACGGTAGTTGCGGGTGATGAAGTGCCCGTACGTCTTGGCCACGCCGTAGGGGCTGCGCGGCCGGAAGATGGTGGTCTCGCACTGCGGGGTCTCGGCGACCTTCCCGAACATCTCCGACGAGGACGCCTGGTAGAAGCGCATCTGGCCGTTGCCGCCGCTACGCGAGCCATTCAGGCCGCTGACCATGCGGATCGCCTCAAGCATGCGCAGCACACCCATGCCGTTGATCTCGGTGACGAGCTCGGCCTGCTGCCAGGACAACGGTACGAAGGAGATCGCACCGAGGTTGTAGATCTCGTCGGGCTGCACCTTGTCGACGGCGGAGACCAGGCTTGCCTGGTCCATCAGATCACCCTCGACGAACGACAGTTCCGAGATGAGGCGGCTGACCCGCGACTTGCGGGGGTTCGCCTGACCTCGTATCAGACCCCACACCTGGTACCCCTGCGCGAGCAGGTGCTCCGCCAGATAGGAGCCGTCCTGCCCGGTAATTCCGGTGATCAGCGCACGCTTGGACATCTCATTCCTCTCCTCCGCATAGAACAGACCGCCCAAACGCAGAGCCGAGTTGACTGTTTGGCTCTCTTGGCCACTTGGCCTCTTGACGTCGAATGGCATCGGAAACGCCGCGGTCCGGACACTGGGTAATCGCACGTTTCCAAGCGGGCGGTCCCGGTGTCAAGAAATTCCGGGCACACTAGGGAATTCCCGAGTCCACACCATCGCATTTCCCGCCAACTGAAACCGGCCATCACCGAATCCGGTACGCCCCCCCGGACCGCGGCGCCTTTACCGAAGAAAACTAGGAATTTTCCGGTGCTCGGCACGAACGCATAACCGGAGTCCGCACCGAACGGGCTTTTTTGGGCGCGCGACACCCACAAAGGAACGGGGAATTAACCGGACGTCAGCTCTCCGCGTCCATCAGCCGGAACAGTTCCTCGTCACTGGCCGACGCCAGGTTCAGCGCCTCACGCTCCCCACCGTCGGCCGACCCGGTCTTCCCTGCCGCCCCCGCCGTCACCGCCGTCAGCCGCGCCACCGTCTCCTCCGAGACCTCCGCGCCGGCCGTGACCAGGGTCTCCAACTCGGCCACGACAGCGGCCAGATCGCGCGCGGCGGTGGCCGGCCGCGCGAGTCGTTCGCGGACGAGCCGGACGATGGCATTCGGCGTGGGGTAGTCGTACACGAGCGTGGCGGGAAGCCGCAGGTCCGTGGCCGCGATGAGGCGGTTGCGCAGTTCGACGGCGTTAACCGACTCGACGCCCAGCTCCTTGAACGTACGGTCGGCCTCCCCGCCCTGCATCTCCCGGCCGCCGAGCACGGCCGAGGTCTCGGCGAACACCAAAGCCAGTACGAGCGCTTCCTGTTCGACGTCGTCCAGGCCGGCCAGCCGGGCCTCCAGCCCCGGCGGCTCGTCACCGTCCGCCGTCCCACCCGCGGCAGCCACCTCACCCGCCGGGCGCACAGGAGCCGACGCCAGCCAGAACCGCCGCCGCTGGAACGCGTACGTCGGCAGGGCGACGGGCCGGGCTCCTGGAAGCACCGTGTCCCAGTCGACGGGCACGCCATGGGCATACACCCGGGCGACCGCGGTGAGCAGGGCCTGACGCTCCGGCACCCCGGTACGCAGACTCGGCACCACGGCGGCCCCGCTCTGCGAGTCGGCCGACTCCAGGCACTCGTCGATCATCGGCGTGAGCACCGGTTCGGCGCCCAGCTCCAGGAACCCGGTGACCCGCTCGTCACGGAGCCGGCCGATCGCGTCCTCGAAGCGTACGGACTGCCGCACATGCCGCACCCAGTGGTCCGGGTCGCGCGCCTCCTCGCCGGTCAGGGGGCGGCCGGTGACGGTGGAGATGAGCGGAACGGTGGGCTCGGCTTCGGGCAGCGTCAGGGTACGGACGACCGTACGGAACTCCTCCAGCATGGGGTCCATCAGGGGCGAGTGGGCTGCGACGCTCGCGGTGATCCTCCGGGTCTTGTGCCCGGCGGCGCCGAGCCGGTCCGTGAGCACGGCGAGCGGGGCCTCGGCTCCGGAGAGCACGAGGGAGTGCGGCCCGTTGACGGCCGCGATCGACACGGAGTCCGTGTGCTCCGCCAGCCACGGGGTCACTTCGGCCTCGGTGATGCGCACCGCCACCATCGCACCACCGGGCGGCAGCGCGCCCATCAGCCTGCTCCGGGCCGCCACCAGGGCACACGCGTCCTGGAGAGACAGCAGGCCCGTCACATGTGCGGCGGAGATCTCGCCGACCGAATGCCCCACCAGGTGGTCCGGCACCACGCCCCAGGACTCGAACAGCCGGTACAGGGCGACCTGGACGGCGAACAGTGCGGGCTGCGTGTAGGTGGTGTCGTCGAGGAGAGCCGCCTCCTCGGAGCCGGGAGCCGCCCACATCACCGAGGTCAGCGAGCGCTCCAGCAGCGGATCCAGCGCGGCGCACACCTCGCGCAGCGCCCGCCCGAAGACGGGGAACGCCTCGGCCGCCTCGCGCCCCATGCCGGTGCGCTGGCTGCCCTGTCCGGGGAAGACGAAGGCCAGCCCGCCGGGCGCAGAATCGTGCAGGGCAACGCCCGCGGCACGCCTGCCGCGCCCGAACTCGGCGGTCAGGGAGACCAGTTGTGACCGGTCGGAGCCGCTGACGACGACCCGGTGCCGGTGCCGGGTGCGGGTGGTGGCCAGGGCATGGGCGACGTCCTGGGCCCGTGGACCGGGGTCGGCGGTCATGTCCTCGGCCAGCCGCCGGGCCTGCGCCCGCAGCGCCGCCCGGCTGTGGGCGGACAGCACCCAGGGCACCGCCACGTCACCGGACGGCTCCGGGCCCCGAGCCGCCCCGGACGCACACCGCGCTGCCGCCGGCGCCCCTTCCGGCTCCTCTTGCGGCTCCTCTCCCGTCGCCCCGCCCGGCGCCTCCTCCAGGATCACGTGCGCGTTGGTGCCGGTGAGTCCGAACGAGGACACCCCCGCCCGGCGCGTGCGTCCGCTCTCCCGTGGCCAGGGCCGGGGCTCGGTCAGCAGCCGTACCGAACCAGCGGACCAGTCCACCTTGGCCGAGGGAGCGTCCACGTGCAGCGTCCGCGGCAGTACGCCGTGGCACAGCGCGAGAACCGTCTTGATGACCCCGACGGCCCCGGCGGCGGCCTGCGTATGCCCGATGTTCGACTTCACCGACCCCAGCCACAACGGCCGTCCCTCAGCCCGCTGTTGGCCATATGTGGCCAGCAGGGCCTGGGCCTCGATGGGGTCACCGAGCGGCGTCCCGGTGCCGTGCCCTTCCACGGCGTCCACGTCCTGCGGCGTCAGTCGGGCGTCGGCCAGTGCCTGGCGGATGACGCGCTGCTGTGCGGGCCCGCTCGGCGCGGTGAGCCCGTTGGAGGCGCCGTCCTGATTCACGGCGGTGCCCCGTACGAGTGCCAGGACACGGTGTCCGTTGCGCCGGGCGTCGCTCAGCCGCTCCAGGAGCAGCAGCCCCGCGCCCTCAGACCATGCGGAGCCGTTCGCGGCGTCGGCGTACGCCATCGAGCGGGAGTCGGGGGAGAGCGCGCGCAGCCGGGAGAAGTGCGCGAAGGGTGCCGGGGTCGCCATGACGGTGACGCCGCCGGCCAGCGCCAGGTCGGTCTCGCCCGACCGCAGGGACCGGCAGGCCAGATGCAGGGCGACGAGAGCGGACGAGGAGGCGGTGTCCACCGTCATCGCGGGGCCTTCGAGGCCGTAGGTGTAGGCGATGCGCCCCGAGATCGCGCTGGCCGCGGCCCCGGTGATGAGCATGCTCTCCCACGCGCTGGGCGTGGCGGACGCATGGGCGCCGTGGCCGCGGTCCATCGCGCCCGTGAACACGCCCGTACGGCTGCCCCGCAGGGACTTCGGGTCGATGCCCGCCCGCTCGAAGGTCTCCCAGGCCGCCTCCAGGAGCAGCCGCTGCTGCGGATCGGTCGCCGTCGCCTCCTGGTCGGACAGTCCGAAGAAGCCCGCGTCGAAGTCCCCCGCGTCGTACAGGAAGCCGCCTTCGCGCGCGTAGGAGGCACCAGGACGGTCGGGGTCCTCGTCGAAGAGCCGGTCCAGGTCCCAGCCGCGGTCCTCCGGGAAGTGGGACATGGCGTCGGTCCCGTCGGCGAGCAGCTGCCACAGGGCCTCGGGGGAGTCGGCTCCGCCCGGCAGCCGACAGGCCATGCCGACAATGGCCACCGGATCGGCACCGTCCACCGGGGTACGACACGACTCGACGTGCGAGGGCTCCACGGGGGACGACTCCACGTGCGACGGCTTTACGCGAGACGACGCCACGTGAGCCGGCTCTACGCGAGACGACTCCTCCCGGGACGGCTCCTCCTGCTCGGCCAGTACGTGTGCGACGGCCCGCGGGGTCGGGAAGTCGAAAGCCAGCGTGGCCGGGAGCGGCAGCCCGGTCTCCTCCCGCAGCAGGTTTCGCAGCCGCACCGCGCGGATGGAGTCCAGGCCGAGCTGGCGAAAGTCCGTGTCGGGAAAGTCCGCGTCGGGTGAGAAGGGGACGGCCGTGCCGCCGGTCCCGAGCAGCCGGCCGACGCCGTCGCGTACGAGCTCCAGCGCCTCCTCGACCGTGTACGGCGGGAGCGCGCCGAGCCGGGCCGGAACGGACACCTCCGAGAGGCCGCCGAGCAGCCGCTGGAGCGCCCGGCGGTCGAGCTTCCCGGCCGGAGAGACGGGCAGCTCGCGCAGGTGGACCAGTTCGAGGGGGATCTTGTGGTCGGCGAGCCCCAGCCGACGCAGGTACGCGGTCACTTCGGTCAGCCCGATCGTGCGGTCCGCGCGGTCGGTGACGACCAGGCACGGGTACTCCCCCAGCCGGTCGTCCGGTGCGCCGGCCACGGCCAGCGGGCCCAGGTCCGCAAGGCCCGCGAGCAGCCCCTCGACCTCGGTGGCGCTGAACTTCCGGCCGCCCGTGTTGATCAGTTCGGCCGCCCGGCCGTGCAGTACCACCACGCCGTTCCCGCCGATGGCCGCGAGATCGCCGGTCCGCAGCCAGCCGTCCTCGGTGAGGGCCGACCGCGTCAGCTCCGGCTCGCCGAAATAGCCGCGGAACAGCCCCGGCCCGCGGTACTGGAGTTCGCCCCTCTCCCCCGCCGCGCACACCTCGCCGCGCTCGTCGACGACCCGCACGGCCACGCCTCGGACCGGCCTTCCCACACTGCCGTCGGGGTCGTGGGCCCGGGTGCAGGTGCCGGCGCCGATCTCGGACATCCCCCAGACCACGGCCAGTTCGCAGTCGAGGACGGCGCGTACCCGGGCGGCGAGCGCGGGCGCGACGGCGGCCCCCGCCGTACGGACCTGGTACGGCGCGAAGCCCGCCGGTTCGTCCTTCCTGGCCAGCCGCGCGACGACGTCCCGCAGTTGCGCGGGCACGGCGAAGACGACACGGGGTGCGTGCTCCCGCGCCAGTTCCAGGAAACGGTCCACGTCCCAGCCGGTGAGCAGGACCTGCCCGTGTGCGGCGAACAGCGCCGCGTGCATGGCCTGGAGGCCGAACAGATGGGTCATCGGGCAGGCCACGAGGACCGTACCGCCGAAGGCGTCAGCGGCCCCGGCGGTGACGGCGGCGGTGTTCGACAGCAGACCGTCGTGGCTGTGCAGACAGAGCTTGGGCCGTGCCGAGGCCGTCCCGGAGGAAGAGATCAGGACGAGCGGCAGGTCGGGGGTGACGTCCACCGGCGCGGGCCGGTGGCCCGCCCAGGCCGCCAACAGCCCGTCCAGCGACCCGGTCCCCGGATCCTCGCACCCCGGCTCCTCGCACCCCGCCGCCTCCCACGCACCGGCCGCCAGCACGTCACGCAACGACGGCACGCTCTCCAGAAGCGAACGAGCCGTCGCCGCACTCTCGTTCCCGGCGCTCGCGGCGCTCCCGGCTGCCGACCGGACGAGGAGGACGGGTTCCGCCCGGGTCAGCAGCGCGTGGAGCTCCGGGGCGGTGGTGCCCTCGTGGACGGGCAGCAGCACCGCCCCGACAGCGGCGACGGCCAGGTGCAGGGTCTGAAGCTCCCAGCAGTTCGGCAGCTGCACCGCCACCACATCGCCGGGCGCGACGCCCGACTCCTGAAGGCCGCGGGCCAGCGCGGCGACGTCCGCGCGCCATTGCGCCCACGTCCACGAGCGGTCCCCGTCGACGACGGCCACCGTGTCGGGGGCGGACTCCACCGCGGCCTCGAACACCTCGGGCAGCGTGTAACCGCCCAGGAATTCCGCCACGTCGGCGGGCGGCGTCAGCACGTAGTCATCTGTGTGGACGGGCACCATCACTCCCGGATCGTTCTCGAGCACTCTCGTCGGTTGCGGGGACGGGCCGGGGTTCGGACACCAGCTCCTGCCCAGGTCGTGGCTCAGTTCTCGTGCACGGTGATCGCCCGGGACGGGCACAGGGCGCCCGCCAGCCGGGCCGTGGACTCCTGGTCGGCCCCGGGCTCGGCGAGGAGGGTGACGAGCCCGTCGTCGTCCTGGTCGAAGAGGGCGGGCGCGTTCAGCACGCACTGGCCCGCCCCCACGCAGCGGTCGGCGTCAACGGTGATACGCATGTCGTTATCTCTCCTGCGGTGGAATCTGTCCTGCGGTGGAGTGGCCGCCCGGCGGCTACCAGCGGACCGGCAGTTCCTTCAGGCCGTAGAGCACGCCGTCGTACTTGATGTCCAACCCGTCGACAGGGACGGCGAGTTCGAGATCAGGGATGCGCTCGAAGAGCTTGCGGTAGGCGACCTCCATCTCGACCCGCACCAGGTTCTGCCCCAGGCACTGGTGCACGCCGTAGCCGAAGGCCACATGGTGGCGGGCGGACCGGGAGGGGTCGAAAGCGTGCGGGCACGCGAAGGTGTTCTCGTCGTGGTTGGCGGCGGCGACCAGCGGCACGATGCCCTCGCCCGCCTTGATGAGCTGGCCGGCGATCTCCACGTCCTCGACCGCCACCCGCAGGGACACCAGGTCGGCGACCGAGTGGAAGCGCAGCGTCTCCTCCACGGCCCGGTCGTCGCCGATCCACTGGGGGTTCGTCAGCAGCGTGACCACGCCGAGCGCGATGTTGTTGGCCGTGGTCTCGTGGCCGGCGATGAGCAGCAGCATCAGCACGCCGGACATCTCGTGGGGGGCGATGGCGCCGGTGGCCAGAAGCCGTGTGATGAGGTCGTCGCCGCCCCACTTCTGTTTGATGTCCACCAGTCGGTTGATATAGCGCAGGAGGTCCCGGCCGGCGGCCATCCGGTCCTCGTCGGTGGAGGTGCGGAGGGAGACCAGGACCCGGGTCCTGGACTCGAAGAACTCGCGGTCGGCGGGTGGTACGCCGAGCAGTGCGGAGATCACCAGGGACGGGATGGGCAGGGCGAAGTCCGCGACGAGGTCGGCGGTGTTGCCCGCGGCCAGCATGGCGTCCAGTTGCGCTTCCACCGTGCGCTCGATCGCGGGCTTCATCGCGCGGACCCGCCGGACGGTGAACTCCGGGATGAGGGCCTTGCGGAACCGGTCGTGCTCGGGGGAGTCCATTCCCACGAACCAGCCCGGGATCTGGTCCTGCTTGGGCACGCCCAGGGTCTCCCCGACGTTGGGGAATCCCTCGTGTGCGGGGTTGGAGCTGATGCCCGGGTTGGTCAGGACGGCGCGTACGTCCTCGTGCCGGGTGACCAGCCACACCCGTTTGCCGTCGGGCAGGTGCGACAGGACCAGCCCTTTTCGGTCGCGGTAGTCGGCGTAGTCGGGCGGCGGGAACGGCACGCCGGGCTTGCGCACCGGGAAGTCGACTACCAGCGGATCCGTCTCGGCAACGGCCGGGTCCGGGTCCGTGTCCGTGTGGTGCGTCATGAGTGGTTCTCCCCTCTCGGACGAGCCGGTCAGCCGGCCCCGTAGAACGCCCGGACCCGGTCGATCACGAACTCCTGGTCCGCTGCGGTCAGTTCGGTGTGGGTGGGCAGGTACAGCCCGTCCTCGGCGAAGGTGCTCGCCCTGAGCGAGGGCCAGTCGGGGTGGAAGTACATGGGCTGCCGGCTCATCGGCTTGAAGAACAGCCGGGTCTCGATGGACTCCCCGGCCAGGAACTCCCGCAGCTCCTCGCGGCGTTCGGCCCGCAGGTCGTACATCCACAGCACGTCCCGCGGCGGCATCAGCGTGACGCCGGGAACACCGGCGAGCCCCTCGTCATAGCGCCGCTCGATCTCACGCCGCGTTGCGAGGATGTCGTCCAGGCGCTCGGTCTGGGCGAGCGCGACGGCGGCCTGCATCGCCGTCATACGGAAGTTGTAGGCGACCTTCTTGTGCAGGAAACTGTGGTCCTTGGTGAAGGCCATGGCCCGCAGATGCGCCAACTGCCCGGCCAGCTCCGGGTTGCCGGTGAGGCAGATGCCGCCCTCACCGGCCGTAATAATCTTGTTGGCGAACAGGGAATAGCACGCGATGTCGCCGACCGGGCGGATGCCGTGGGCCTCGGCGCTGTCCTCCACGACCCGCAGATTGTACTGGTACGCGATGTCCATGATCGCGTCCATGTCACAGCGGCGGCCGTAGATGTGGACGGGCATGATGGCCTTGGTCCGTGCGGTGATCTTCTCCTCGATGCCGGTGACATCGATGTTGAGGTCGTCCCCGCAGTCGACGAACACGGGCGTCGCGCCGGTGTAGGTGACCGCCCACGCCGAGGCGATCATGGTGAACTCCGGGACGATCACCTCGTCACCGGGACCGATACCCAAGGCCCGCAGGGCCAGCGTGAGCGCTGCGGTCCCGGAGGAACAGGACACGCCATGCGCGACGCCGTTGTAATCCGCGAAGGCGCGCTCGAAACGCTGGACCATCGGGCCCTGGGACGATATCCAGCCGTCGCTGACGGCACTGGTCAGATACTCCAGCTCGCTGCCGTCCAGAGCGGGCCTGGACACTGGGTACTTGAACGACATCCGCTGCCTCTCCCTTGTCTTCCTCGTAGTCCTCGTACGTGCGTGTACGTTCGCGTGTACGTCCATGTACGTCTGCCTACGTCCGTGTACGTCCCCGCACGGACGTGAATGCCGGTGCGTCCTTACGCCAGGGCCGGATGTCCGAGGATCAGCCCGGCAGCGGTCTCCCGCCCGCCGGCCGCACGCTGCAGGGCACCGAGCCGCTCCGCGTTCTCGCGGAAGGAAGGGGTCTCCAGCACCCGCGTGAGCTTGTCGAGCACGTCATCGACGTTCATGTCGCGCGGCCGGTCGAGGGTCAGGCTGATGCCGAAGTCCCGGCCCCGTACGGCCTGGTCGTAACAGTCCACCCACAACGGCCGTACCACGAGCGGCTTTCCGAAGTACACGCCCTCGTTGTAGCCATTGCCGCCGGCATGGGTGAAGAACACCTTCACGTTCGGATGGGCCAGCACGTCCAGTTGCGACGGAACCCAGCTCTCGATCCGGAGGTTCTCCGGCAACGACTCCTTCGGCGGCAGCAGATGCTGCTGTTCCGAGGGCAGCTTCCACAGCACCTGATGCCGCCCCTCGAGCCGACGGGCGACCTCCACCATGGAGCGGACCTGCTCCCGGGTGAGCCGGGTGATCGTTCCGAACCCCGCGTAGACGACCGAGGGCTGTTCGTCCAGCCATCGCGAAAGATCGTCGTCCTGCCGGCCCTCCGGCAGCGGCGGCACCATCGCACCGACCAGCCGCACCTTCTCCGGAATGTCAAAGGGGTAGTCGAGCTCGGCGATCGAATTGCACAGCACCAGATCGGCGTACTCGATCCTTGCCATCAGACTGAGCTTTCCGAGCCCGTGCGCCTGACGCCGCCGGTTCTCCTCCGCCACCGCCTTGCTCATCTCGGGCGTGCAGAACATCGCCACGTTCCACCACTTGAAGAGCGTATTGGTCACCCGCTGCGCGAAAGTCATCGGATACGGCAGCCCCGTGTGCGGCACCGGGAAGTCCCGCGGGGTGTAACCCTTGGAAAAGGGGATGAACGACGTCAGCACATTGCTCGGCACAAACGGAACGCTCAGTACGAACGGAATCCTGCGGGCCATCGCCAGCTCGATCGCGAAGGAGCTGATGCAGTCGATGACCATCAGCGCCGGCCGCACCTCGTCGACAACGGCCGCCAGCTTGCGGAATTTCTCCTCGTGCCGTCCGGGCTTGAAGGAATGCCGGACCACCGCACGATGCGCCTTGAAGCGCGAGGACTGCGTGACCTCGCGATAGACCGCGTCATCCCACGTCACCGCCGATAACTCGGTGACCACCTCACCCAGCGAGGCGAACTCCACCGGGGACCCCACCCCGATCTTCTTCACGTCCCCGCGCCGCGGCTCATCGGTGGCGAACCAGAGATCCGGCACCTTCTGGCGGGAGAGCTCCTCGGCGAGCACCAGCAACGGATTGACCAGACCGCTCTCCGGAAGACTGACGAAGAGGATCGGCCGTCGGGCGGCGTCCATTGATGTCCTTTCAGCGATGACAGACGGAGTCCGGCAAGCACGCACCGGAACGGCGGAAGCGGCGGGCGGCGGAGGCCGGGATAGCGGCAGCGGCCGCTATTGCGCGGCCCTGACGTCCTCCGCGATGATCCGCTCGATATTCCGCTCGGCCAGCGCTGTGATGGTCACGAAGGGGTTGACTCCGATGGACCCCGGTACGAGTGCGCCGTCCGTGACATAGAGGTTGCGGTAACCAGCGACCCGGCCATAGAGGTCGGTGGCCTTGCCAAGGACGCAGCCACCGAGCGGGTGGTAGCTGAAGTCGTCGGAGAAGTTCTTCAGCTGCGGCCCGAACAAGTCGTAGCGGTACATCGTCGTGTTGGCCTTGTTGATGCGGTCGAAGAGCGACTTCGCGGCGTTGACCGCGGGTGTGTTCTGGTCCCGGGTCCAGCGCAGCGCGACCCGGTCGGCGGCCTTGTCGTAGACGAAGGTGCCGCGCTCGGGGTTCTTGGTGATCGCCAGATAGAGGCTGACCCAGGTCTCCAGGCCGGCCGGCATCGGCGCGATCTCCGCGAAGACCGGGGCGGCGGGGTTGTCCCAGTCGTCGATGCCCAGGGCGGGGATCGACGACTGGTGGGCCCCGGTGGGGTGCCAGAGGTGATTGGCCCGGCCGGTCATGATGTTGCCGTTGGGGCCCCAGCCCGCGCCGACCTCGGCATTGAGGTCGGGCAGTGTTCCGGTGTCCCGGGCGCGGACCAGCAGCTCGGTGGAGCCGAGGCTGCCGGCTCCGAGGAACAGGTGACGGCAGGCGATCTCCTTGTGTCCGACGGTCTTGCCGTCGGCGTCGATCTGGTCCACGGACAGCACATAGCTGCCGTCCGGCTGCTGACGGATCGCCTTGACCTGGTGCAGGGTCTCGATGGTGACCTTGCCGGTGCCGAGCGCGGCGGCCAAGTAGGTCTTGTCCAGGCTCTGTTTGCCGTGGTTGTTGCCGTAGATGACCTCGCCCGCCAGCGCGGACTTGGGCACCTCACCGGCCGCCTCGCGCCGCATGTAGCCGAAGTCGTAGACATTGGGGACGAAGGCGGTGCCCAGCCCCGCCTTGCCCGCCTGTTCGCGCGAGACCCGCGCGAACTTGTACCACTCCGTCTCCTCGAACCAGCCCTTGTCGATGTGGTTCACCTTGAGCATGGAGTTGGCGCGCGGGAAGTACCGGTCGTACATCTCCGCGGCGTCCACCCGCGGGAGGACCTCCTCGAAGTACGAGCGCTTCGGCACGACGGCCATACCGCCGTTGACCAGCGAGCCGCCGCCCACTCCCCGCCCCACGTACACCGACATCTGGTCGAAGTGCACCTTGTCCAGCACGCCCGCGTACGGGTCGATGTCCCGGTTGATCAGATCCAGCCACAGGAACGAGCCCAGCGGGGCCTCGGTGCGCGACTTGAACCAGCTGGAGCGGCGGTCGGGCGCGAGCATTCCGCAGAAGACGTTGCCGTCGTCGGCGGGCTTGTTCCACAACTGGCCCATTTCCAGCATGAGCGTGGGAATTCCGGCCTCGCCGAGCCGCAGCGCGGACACCGCGGCGCCGTATCCCGTACCGATCACCACGGCCGGTACGAACGAGCCGCTGCCGGCCTGTGGAGCGCGCCGGTCGGCGGCCGCGGCTCGCGGGGCAGCGGAAATCGTGGTCATTCCGGCGACGGCGGCGCCGCCGAGCGCGGCCAGTCCGAGCAGGCGTCGCCGTGACAGATGCTGATTCTGTGGGTTCTGCTGGTTGTTGAACACGCTGCTCGTACCCCGACCTTCGCCGACAGGATTCTTCCCCGCAGGGCTGTTCCACGACGACGTCCCCGTGGGGATCGCAGGCCCTTTCCTTCAGCCCCAGCCGCCGCGCGCCACCATCCTGAGCGAGAAAGACTGGGGGAAATGCCAGAGATACCGGAGGCCGCGGCGAGCAGACAGCGCGGGTGACGCAGCTCCGGACGGACCAGCGAGCCGCATCAGAAACCCGAAGCTCCGAAGCTATAGATGTCAGCAATAGGAATCATGGCCAGTAACTGTTGGACACTATAGGCACAGGTCATGCACCGTTGACTGTGTTGGCCCCAGAGCCGGCAGCCACCGAAGGAGTGACCCATGCCCGACCTCGCCGACGGCATCGCCCGTTTCCAGCAGGACGTCTTCCCGGCCAAGGCGGACCTCTTCGCCCGCCTGGCCGCGCACCACAGGCCGCACACGCTGTTCATCGGCTGCTCGGACGCCCGGGTCGTACCGGAGCTGATCACCCAGGGCGAGCCGGGTGAGCTCTTCGTCATCCGGACCGCCGGAAACCTCGTCCCCGCCTACACCCCCTGCGCCAACGGGGTCACGGCGAGCATCGAATACGCCGTCGCCGTGCTCGGCGTGACCGACATCGTCGTCTGCGGGCACTCCGCCTGCGGCGCGATGACCGCCCTGGCCGAAGGCCACGACCTCAGCGGCGCGCCGGTGGTCGCCGACTGGCTGCGGCACGCGGACGCCGCCCTGGCCCGCACCGCCGGCCTGGCAGCAGGCCCGGAGAAGACCGGGGCCCTGGTACTCCAGAACGTGTACGCGCAGCTGGCGAACCTGGCCACCCACCCTTCTGTCGCCCAAGCGCTGGCGGAGCGGAAAGTGACACTGCACGGCTGGGTCTTCGACATCGCCACCGGGCACGTCGAAGCGCTCGATGCGCCCGGCACGGTCACCGCCCTCGCGTCCTGACCGAAGTCCGGCCCGAGCCCCCGCCCGGGCGCTGCCCGAGGCGTTGACACAGCCCACCCGCAGCACGGCACGCCGGGGCCATCGCCCCTGCCCCAAGAACCCGCCGTTCCGCCTCTTCCCACGCGGAACGGCACCCCCGGAAAGAACGACACTCCCCGAAAAGGAGCCCTCTCATGGTGCATGCCCAGTTCGACCCCGCCGCCCGCCAGGCCCTGGCCGCGCAGGCCGTGGAAGCCAAGACCCGCAAGGACCTCACCTGGCAGCAGATCGCCGACACGGCCGGCCTGTCGGTCGCCTTCACCACCGCCGCCGTCCTCGGCCAGCACCCCCTGCCCGAGCAGTCCGCGAAGGCCGTCGCCGAGCTGCTGAGCCTCGACGAGGACGCGGCGATGCTGCTCCAGACCATCCCCTCCCGCGGCTCGATCCCCGGCGGCATCCCCACCGACCCGACCATCTACCGCTTCTACGAGATACTCCAGGTCTACGGCACCACCCTCAAGGCCCTGGTCCACGAGCAGTTCGGCGACGGCATCATCTCCGCGATCAACTTCAAGCTCGATGTGAAGAAGGTCGCCGACCCCGACGGCGGCGAGCGCGCCGTCATCACCCTCGACGGCAAGTACCTGCCCACCAAGCCCTTCTGACCCACACCACCGGGGCGGGCCGCACCGGCCCGCCCCTCCCCCAGTCCAGCGTGACGTCAAGTCCCTTCGAAGATGCGGCGTGGGTTGTCGACGAGCATCGTGTTGATCTGCTCGTCGGTCACGCCGCCTCTGCGGATGTCCGGCAGTACCTGGTTGCCGAGGTGCAGGAAGTTCCAGTCGGGCAGCAGCGCGTGGCGCAGCTTCTCGTCGATCCAGTCGATGTAGCAGTTCACGTCGTGGGACAGGACGATGCGATCGGCGTACCCCAAGTCGCACATCTCGATCAGGGTCTTGTTGCGGGACTCGTACGTCGGAAGCCCATGGCCAGGAGGGAGGTTGACGCCGAAACGGTCGAAGCCGAGCCAGAAGCCGTGGTCGGCCAGCTCGCGCAGGTGGTCCAGCGAGGTGGTGTCCCCACTGTGTCCGAGCACCACGCGGTGCGGAACGACTCCCTCTTCGTCGCAGATCACCCTCTTGACCTCCAGCCCGGTCTTGGAGTCGGGGTGGGTGTGCACGGTGATCGGGACGCCCGTCTGGTGGTGCACTGCGGCCATGGCACGCATCACCCGCTCGATGTCCTCGGTCAGGCCGAATTCGTCGATGGCGCACTTGAGGTGTCCGGCCTTGACGCCGCCGGTGCCGGCGATGCCCTCCTTGATGTCACGGACGCAGTTGTCGATGAGCGGTTCGGGTTGGTCGATCCCCAGGCGCTGGAGCGCCGGGCGCGCGGAGAACGTGAGCGGCAGGTCACGGATGGTGTACAGGCCGGTCGAGACGATGATGGTGAGTTCGGGCACCTGCCTGGCGACCTTCTGCATGAGCGGAACGTTGCGGCCGTTGCCCGGCGCCGTACATTCGACGATCGTCTTCACGCCCTGCTGGGCGAGTTCACGCAACTGCCCGACCGCATCCGCGACCCGGTCGTCGGTGTTGCCCCACGCCTGCGGCCAGTTCTGCTGGATGTCGGGGTTGAAGACGAAGATGTGCTCGTGCATGTAGGTGCGTCCGAGGCCGGCCGTGTCCACCGGGCCGCCGATGGCATTTACCGTGGTCATCGCAGTACTCCCTTGCGGTCGTGGAACCTGCGGCGACACGTCGGGTCCGACCGCGCGCTGGTGTTTCCAGGCTGCATCGGTGACGACCGACCGGCAAGCCAAACCGCCGCGACGAGGCGTGGCGACTGCGACGCCTCACCTCTCCTCTCGCCGCGCGCGGCCCGTGTTGTCAGCGGCGGACCAGTCGGGTGGCCGCTGGTCGACGTCGACTTCGAGGTTCTCCGCAAAGATCGCGTTCAGGACGTAGTGGCCGATGAGCATGGTGGCGATCGCCGTACCTTCCTCACCCAGCGCGGCGCGGGCGGCCTCGAAGGTCGCGGCGTCGGCCTTCTGCTGGGTCACGCACTCCTCGGCGTAGCGCAACAGCGCGGCCTGCGTGGGGTCGAGGGCGGAGAGATCGCCGGTCGTGGCCGCGGCGATGTCCTGGTCGGGGACGCCCACCTGTTTCGCCCGCGGCTCGTGGTGGTGGCGCTCATAGTCGCAGCCGGTGAGGGCGGCGACCCGCAGGATCGTGAGTTCCCGCAGGGCGGGGCTCAGTGCCGCATTCTGCAGTGCGTTGCCCTGGCGCAGGAAAGCCTCGGTGATATCGGGGTCCGCGACGAGCATGGCCCGTACCAGGTTGATGGGGAACAGGTCGTAGAGCTCCCGCTCGCGCGGGGTCATCGTGGCGGGGTCACGAAGCGCGATCCGAGCCATCGTGGGCCTCCTCCGTCGAGTCTGCGCGGCCCCCACACAACCCGGGGCACACCTGCTCCCCCGGCGCCCGGCTCCTGCGTATTTCTCACGTTACATTCCCCGCTTCCGGCGACTCCTCGGGCACGGGCAGCGACCGCCACAGCCCACCGCCGGCAGCGGCGACGAGGTTCGGTGCGACACTGCGCAGCCAGGCCGCCGTGGCGTCGGGATCCGGTACGGAGACGACGAGGAGCCGGAAGGGCGAGGGCGCCAGCAGCCCGATGCACAGCACCGGCGCACCGGGCCGTACCGCCACAAAATCCCTTCCGGCCACGTGCCGGCGTACGCCGACGCAGACCACTCCGGGCGCCCAGACGCCTCGTCCGCACCTCCCCCGGAGGGCACGCCACCAGTCCGGTTCGATCACCGCGGTGCGCACAGCGGAGAGCGGCACACGCACCCGGCCGCGCCTCGCGGCCACCTTCTCCGACCACGTCAGACGGAGGATGAGCTGATCCCCCTTGATCGTCGGCTGTGCCATCACCCAACAGCCCCCAGTGACGTCCGGCAGGCCCCGCTACGACACGAGCGTGACCCACTGGCCGCTGTCGGCCGTGTTGACACATCTCTGGTACGGATTCGGATCGCCCTGCCGCTCCTGGCATCTCCACGTGGCATCCCCGACACGGACCAGGACACCTGAGTCACCGGCGCTCTTCCACACCTTGGTGTAGGCACTCGCCACCTGGAGCGCGGTGGAACACGGCACGGCTTCGTCGGCCATCACAGCGAGCCCGGAGACACGCTCCGTTCCGCAGACCACGCTGGGGGCCGCGGCCGCGCTCTGTTCGGCGGGCACCACGGCCGGAGCCGAAAACACCAGTGCGGCGACGCCCATCAGACCTACCGCCACTGCTGTCCTGGTCGTATACATCTTGAGCCTCCAAGACATGAACGACTCAACCCACTGGGCGGGACGAGGCTGTCTGTCGAAGCAGGTGTCCCGAAGCGCGGACACGTGCCGTCCGCCTTCGCGCGGACGCACACGTCTTCGTACTCCATCATCGCCCGACGAGCCCGGCCCTGCCGCTCGAACAGCCCCTCATCCGCCCGGACGCTGCTCGCGGCGGCAGCGGCGCAGGATGACGACGAGGTCCAGTGCCGCGACGAGGGCGAGCACACCGCAGACGACGGAGAGGGCGAGAAGGACGGTGGGACCGGGTGAATCGTTCGGCTGGGAGGCGCGCGCCCAGCTCGCGAAGCGGATGGTTCCCGTGGCGAAGACCACCAGGGCGCCGGACGCGAGGATCAGCCGGAGCCGTAGCGCACTGCGGGCAGTGACCGGTTCGGTTCCCGTGCGTGAGCGTTTCATGACCGCACTCCCTCAGGCACGGCTCGCCACGAGGCCTCCCTTTCACTCTGGTCCTCCACTACGAGCGGGGCAAGTGCTGCTGCCCGCACCCGAGCCGGCGCGCACCTGGGTCCGGCGGTCACCTGGCCGGCCGCCAGATGACCTCGTCACGGTTCGTCAGAACGGCGGCGGCGTCTGCCGTGTCCAGCGGCAACGGCATCGGATAGCGGGTGCGGATCTTGCGCAGCTCGCGATGCGCGCGGACCAGGCTGGCGAAGTCGCGTGGGTAGGCGGTGGCGTCCATGCCGGTCAGCACACCGATCTTGCGGGCCCGAGCGGCCGTGCGCCGCCAGTCGTCCGCACTGGCCAGGCCGATGGATTCGGTGCCGTGGTTGAACAGCAGGACGCGGATCTCGTCATACGGATCGGTGGAATCCAAGTACGCCTCGAGGCCCGCGCGGAACGTCTCGGTGCCGAAGACGGCCCAGTACGGCACCGAGCCGGTGCGCAGCGCCTGCCAGGGGTCGAGCAGCAGGAACGACTCGACGAGGAGGCGGTCGGCGGGCAGGTTCCGGCCCGCGTACCAGGAGCGGTAGAGGTCGGCGACGGCAGGGCTGAGACGTTGTGGGGTGTCGAAGCGCAGGAGGTCCAGGTCGAGCCGGTGCCGCTCGGCGAAGGAGGAGAGGTCGTCGAGCAGCGCCGGCTGCATGCCCCACTCCGCCTCGGGACTCTCGCCGTCGGCGGCGGGCGGGTCCCAGCGGCGCGCTGTGGCGCCGTAGCGGGCGAGCAGGTCGGTGACGCGAGGACCGCCCCGGCGGTACTCCTCCGGTGTCGCGTCGCCGAGCGCACCGAACTGGAACACATACCGGTCATCGACCCTGGTGGTGGGCCAGGTCAAGGTGCAGTCGACGGCGACGATCCTGCCGCCGGGGGCGAGGTGGTGGCGGATGAACCGGCGGTACGCCTCGGGCAGCCGGCACCACTTGGCCCGGAAGTACGTCATTCCGGCGATCATGAGCCGGTCCTGGTTGGGGTCGTGCATGTGATGCAGTACGAAGTCGGGGTTGGCGGCGAGCAGCGCTCGGCCTGCCCCCTCCACCGCGGCGAGGTCGCCACATGGATCGTCCGGGGAAACGCCACGGCGGCGCACGGGCAGCAGAAGCGTCTGCGGCAGCCACGCCGCGTCGAGCGCGGCGGCGAGGTGGACCAGTGCGCCGTTGGCGGACCCGACGAAGATCACGGGATAGCGGCGGCGGGGGTAGTGACGGGTGACCCATGTGGCGAGATCATCCGCACGCACATCGCCGACCCTGCGCAGCGGGATGGCCTCGGCCCAGCCGCTCGCCGCGTACACCCACTCCCTGGCCTTGACCGGCAGCCGGTTCACAGCGCCGAGCAGTCCGGACATCGGCAGCTCGAGTGCGGCCGGGACCTGGCCGATGGCCGGCACGTCCCGGCCCGTGTGGAAACGGGACAGGGCGCGCAGCATGCCGGTGGCCGAGTCGAACGCGGCGACGGCGCTGGACGCCTTCATCCCGCTGCCCTCCTGTCCCCCGGCCGTGTTCCGTCGCCCGCCCCGCCGCCCTCGCATTCGTGGGTGAGGAAATCGTCGACGAGGCCTGCCAGCGCATGCGGCCGCCGGTAGGGAACCATGTGGCCGGCGTCGGGTACCACCGCCAGCCGGCCTGCGGGAAGCAGCCGGGTCACCTCCTCCGCCCAGTCCTGGGGGACCATCCGGTCCCTCGCCCCTCGGACCACCAACGTCGGCACGGTGACACTCGGCAGCTTGTCCTCCATACGGTCACGCAGCGTTTCGACGAAGGCGCCGACGACGCGGCGCAGGCCCGCGTCGCGGTAGTCGGCGAGGTTGAGCGGTGCCATCGAGAGCCGCTCGTGCGGGGAATTGCGCATCCAGCGCAGCAGTTGGCGGGCGAAGCTGCGCGCCGCGGGGTCGACGGTCGGTCCCACCAGCACCAGGCCCGCGATACGGTCCGGGTGCCGGACAGCGGCGTCGACGGCCACCTGACAGCCGAACGAACCCCCGAGAAGTACGGCCTGGTCCAGGTCGACAGCGGCCAGCCACTCGACGACCGCGTCGGCCAGCGCCCGCAGGACGAGCGGGTGCGGAGGCCTGCCACTGGCGCCGAACCCGGGGAGATCGACGGTCCACGCGTCACGGTCACGGCCCAGCACCTCGACGAACGGCTGGAACTCCCTGCTGGACACTCCGGCGCCGTGGAGGCAGACCACCGAGGGACGCCGCCCGGCACGTCGCCAGGCCACCATCGGGCAGCCGCCCACCATCGCCGTGATGCGTTGCATGTTCCCTCCGTACCCCGATTCCCCGACAGGCGCGCGCGGAGCCGCGACGAAGCCCCACGGACGGGGCACCGGAAGCAGAGGCCGGCTACCGGGCCAGTGCCCCGGCAGCCACCCGCAGATCCGACACCAACCCCTCATACGGTTTCCTCCGGTCCTCGGCACGCAGAATCGCCGCCGGGTGGACCGTCGCCACGACATACCCCCCTTCGCCTGCCTGACCTGTCCTCCTGCCTCCCGGTTCGTGCTCCTCCGGCAGGGGGATGAGCGCGCCCCGGTCCTTCGTCACCCGGAACGACGGCCCCAGCAGCGCCTTGCCGGCGGTAGCCCCGAGCGCCACCACCACCTCCGGGCCGACCAGGCGCAACTCGGCAGTCAGCCAAGGACGGCAGGCCGACATCTCCCGCAGGCTGGGGGGCTTGTGGATCCGACGCTTGCCCTTCGTCGCGAGGGTGAACTTGAAATGCTTCACCGCGTTGGTGAAGTACGCCTGATCCACGTCGAGGCCGGCCTCCCGCATCGCCTTCTTCAGCAGACCGCCGGCCGGCCCGACGAACGGCTCGCCCTGGCGGTCCTCCTGGTCACCCGGCTGCTCGCCGACGAACATGGCGCGGGCCGAGGCATCGCCCGCTCCGAACACGGTTTGCGAAGCGTCCTGGTACAGCGGGCAGCCCTGGCAGTCCTCCGCGGCACGCCGAAGAGCCGCGATTCCTCCGCGCCGGGGCACGTAGGGGCCCGCGTCGTACCGCTGCCCGGCGGAGCCGGGACGTGCCTCGTCGCGCCGTGAGAAGCGTTCGGCGGCTGCCCTGCGGTCCGAGGTCGGCTCTGGCATGACGTCCCTGCCGTATCCCGAGCTGTGCGGCTGTCCTGTGGTGATGGTGCCTCCGATTCCCTGTGCGGGACGCGCGCCACGCGGCAGCAGACCGTGGTCTGCCCCCAAGGTCTGCCCCAACAGCCTCATGTCCGCCGACACCGGACGGCCGTTCGGCCGCACTTCCCATGGGGCAGGCGGTCACCCGGCGCGGCACAGGCGCGCCAGGCGGCGGCGGGCGGGGGTGAGGGAACGGCCGCGCCGCAGGCTGTCCCGCCAAGGGTTGTCGTGCAGGCGCTCGCCGATCGTCTCCAGCGTCCACCGTTGCGCGGCGAGGCCGGGTTCATCCAGTTCCGGCCAGGCCAGTGGTGTGGCGATGGGGGCGCCCGGCAGTGCGCGCACGGCGTACGGTGCGACGGCGGTCTGGGCGTAGGCGTTGCGCTGTACGTCGAGGTAGAGCCGGTGGCGCCGGGCGTCCTTCCTGGGTTCGGTGGTGAGGCGGTCGGGGTGCCGGCCGGCGAGCAGCTCGGCGGCATCGCGGGCGAAGGCACGGACATCGTCGAAGGGCGTGCGACGGTCCAGCGGGACCAGGACGTGCAGGCCCCGGGATCCGGTGGTCATCAGGGCGCTGGGCAGGCGCAGTTCGTCCAGGAGGTCATGCAGCAGGCCGGCGGCCTCCCGTACCGGGGCGAAGTCGTCGGCGGGCGGGTCCAGGTCGAACACCAGGCGGTCGGGGCAGTCGGGGCGGTCGGCCTTCGCCAGCCAGCGGTGCGGTGTGATGCACGCCTGGTCGGCGAGGTAGAGCAGGGTGGCCGTGTCGTCGCAGAGTACGTGGGTGACACTGCCGTCCTCCTTGGGCAGCTCGGCCGTGTGCACCCAGTCGGGGAAGTAGTCCGGCACGTCCTTCTGCATGAAGCCCTCGCCGTCGATTCCGTCGGGGTGGCGCTCCAGCATCAGCGGGCGGCCGCGCAGGTGCGGCAGCATCGCCCGGGCGGCGCTGCGGTAGTACTCGGCCAGGTCGGCCTTGGTGAGGCCGTCCCGGGGGAAGAGCACCTTGTCCGGGCGGTTGATCTCCACGGTGCGGCGTCCGGCCCGCAACTTCCGTGCGGGGCTCGTTGCGGCGCTCATGACGTCCCTCCGGCCGGCCGCTCGCGGATCACGTCGGTGGCGTGCTTGTCGTCGCGCAGCCCCAGGAAGCGCGGGTGACGCAGCCGGCCGGCCCGGGTCCACTCGGTGAAGTCGAACTGGCCGACCAGCCTGGGCCGCACCCAGTGCGCCGTCCGTTCGCCGACCTCGTCGACGAACGGACAGCGGGACCGGACCAGGCCGTCGAGGCGGCGGCGCAGCTCGACGAGGGTGGCGGTGTCGTAGCCGGTGCCGACCTTGCCCGCATACCGCAGCCGGCCGTCCTGGTAGTAGCCCACCAGCAGGGCCCCGAACCCCACACGGCTGCCGGCCGGTTCGGTGAAGCCGCCGATGACGAACTCCTGCCCTGCGCTGCATTTGAGCTTCAGCCAGCTGGTGGAGCGCTTGCGGACGTAGGCGTCGCCGGCGCGTTTGGCGATCAGCCCCTCCCAGTCACGGGCACATGCCTGGTCCAGCAGGTCCTGGCCGCCCTGATTGCGGTGCGGCGTGAACCGCAACGGAGCGCGGAATTCCAGGGCGTCACGCAGCAGCGCCTTGCGGGTGCGCAGCGGCAGCCCGGTGATGTCGTAACCGTCCAGGCGGAGGAGGTCGAAGAGGTAGTAGTGGACCGCGACGCGGCTGGCCCGGACAGCGGCCGGATCCGTCAGCCCCATCCGCTGCTGCAGCAGGGAGAAGTCCGTGCGGCCGTGGCTCAGCGCGACGATCTCACCGTCCACGGTGAAGTCCTCGCAGTCCTGTGCGGCCAGCGCGTCGACGAGTTCGGGGTAGGTGGCGTTCAGCGGCTTGCCGCTCCGGGACGTCAGGCGCACCTTGTCGGTGTCGCGCCGGGCCAGGGCCCGGACACCGTCCAGCTTCCGCTCGAAGAGCCAACCGTCGTCGAAGGCGCGGCGGTCGCTGAGGACGGCCAGCATCGGCGGCCCGGTCGACCGGGCGCGCGGTGCGTGGCGGAGCAGCTGCCGTTGCCGCTCCGGCACGCGGTCGAGGAATCCCGCCCTCACGTGCGGTCTCCCGGAGCTTCGGCCGCGAGCTGTTTCAGCGTGCGCCCGCTGCGCACCGACCGCGCGCGGCGGGGGTCGGGCGTGCCGTGGGCGGCGGCGCGCTTGCCGTCGTGCTTCACCAGCAGCCAGGCGGCACGGTCGCCGGCCTGGCCCGTTCGGATCCTGGTGAGCGCGTAGTCGCCGTGCAGCTTGGATCCGTCGAGCCGGAACGACGCGTGCCCCTTCTCCAGGGCGTCGGCGAGGCCGACCTCCTCGCCGTGACGGTCGGTGGTGAGGTTTCGGTAGGTGCCCTCGTCCCAGATGATGACGGTGCCGGCGCCGTACTCGCCCTCGGCGATGATCCCTTCGAAGTCCCGGTACGCCAGCGGGTGGTCCTCCGTCGGCACGGCCAGTCGCTTGTCGTGCGGATCGTCCGAGGGCCCCTTGGGCACCGACCACGACTTCAGTACTCCGTCCGCCTCCAGGCGGAAGTCGAAGTGGAGTGTGCTGGCATCGTGGATCTGCACCACGAAGCACGGACGGTCACGAGAGGTGCCGGCCCGGTCACCCTTCGGCTCCCCGGTCTTCGCGAAGTCACGTTTACGGTGGTACTCCGCCAACGCCCTGGTCGCTGCCATGGTCACCGTCCCGCCGGAAACGCCCGGGCCGCAGCGAGCAGCAGAATCCCCGGAACGCACATGGTCAGCCCCTTCGACGACATCACACTTCCCACTGTGACACCGGACGGATCCGCCGTCCTGGGCGCGTCCTGGTGGACCCGCAGGGGAACGTGGCACAGGACGGAGAGGAGCCACTGTCCATGGCTCGGTGTGAAGACCAAGACCGGCCTGCCGATGCCCCTGATGCCGCTGGTGCCGCGTCGCGGCGCACTGCCGGGGCCGGTGCTCCCGTGCACCTGCTGACGTTCGGCCATGGCACGGCCGATGCCACAGAGATGACGCGCTTGCTGCGGTCGGCCGAGGTGCACCGCCTGGTAGACGTGCGCAGGGCACCCGGCAGCCGGTACAACCCTGACGCCGGACGCCACCTCATGGAGCAGTGGCTGCCGCAGGCCGGTATCGCCTACCGATGGGAGCAGCGGCTCGGCGGACGGCGGACGGCGCGGCCGGACACGCCCGACACCGCGCTGCGCAACCGGGCCTTCGCCGGATACGCCGCACATATGCGCTCCCCGGAGTTCCTCACCGCGGTCGACGACCTGCTCGCCGACGCCGCCGCGGAGCGCACCGCGGTGATGTGCGCCGAGTCCGTGTGGTGGCGCTGCCACCGCAAAATGATCGCCGACTTCCTGGTCCTCGCCCGTCAGGTCCGGGTGCTGCACCTGATGCACGACGGCACCCTGCGCCCGCACCTGATCAGCCCGGAGGCACGGCTGTGGCCCGAACGCCGCCTGCTGATCTACGACGCGGGCCAGCAGTTCCTGCCCGGCTGACGCCGACTCCCCGTGGGGCAGCTGTCCGTCCAGGGACCGGCCGGGCGCAGGCGCACTCCTGCCCGGCCGGGCACACGGAAACGGCCTGCGTTTCAGGCGACGACTCTGACCGTCCGCAGCTCGGTGTCGGCAGCGTCGGGGATGTTCATGCCCGCGGCGATTCCCGTACGGAGGTAGCGGATCACGGGCGCGGTGATGAGTTCACCGGGAAGCACCACCGGAATCCCCGGCGGGTACGGAGTCAGCATCTCCGCAGCCACCCGGCCGACGGCCTGGCCGGCCTCCACATCCTCCACGTCACCGAAACATGCGTCCCTCGGCAGGCATGTCTGCCGCATCCGGAGCTCCGACGGTGCGGGGACCTCCACCCGCCGGGCGCGGCGCAGGCCCGGCGCCGCGGACGACAACGCCCGCAGCGCTTCGACCAAGGCGTCCGCGGTCTCCTGGTCGTCGGCATGGGTGAGCTGCGTGTTGATCCGGCGGTGGTCGGAGAGATGGACGTCGATGTCGCGGTGGGCTCGCAGCCAGTCCGCCGCCTGGTATCCCGTTGTTCCGAGCCCGCTGACGTCGATGACCACGGGCAGCGGATCGAAGTCGTCCGCCAGCCCCGGTCCGCAGAAGTCCGCGCGATCGTGCACGTGGACTCCCCCGATGCTCTCGATGGCCGTCCGGACGCGCGCCGCCAGGTCGAGGGCGCGGGTGAGGAGGTCCCGACCGTGCTGAACCATCTGCCGACGCCAGCCGTCGAGTCCGGCATAGATCAGGACGGAGGGGCTGGTGGTACCGAGCAGGTCGGCCCGGGAACGCAGAACGGTCGGATCGATCAGGTCACCCCGCAGGTGGAAGACGGATCCCTGCTCCAGGCCGCTGCCCACCTTGTGGATGCTGGTGACGCAGACGTCGGCGCCGGCGTCCATCGCCCAGGACGGCAGCGCATCGTGAAAGGGCAGATGCGCGCCCCAGGCTTCGTCGACGACGAGTGGCCGTCCCCTGCGGTGGCAGACGTCAGCGATGGCCCGCAGGTCCGCACAGCTTCCGTACGGTGTCGGGCTGGTCACGAGCGCTCCCCTGGCATCCGGGTGCGCCCGGAACGTCTCCTCGAAGTCTTCGGCGGACGGAGGGTGCGCCAGATGCAGGTCGGCGTCCCATCGCGGATCGACCCACACGGGTTCGATGCCGGAGAGAATCAGCCCGGAGACCACGGATTTGTGCGCGTCCCTGCCGATGAGCAGTTTCTCGTGGGGCCCCGCGACGGCGAGCATGGCGGCCTTCACCGACAACGAGCTGCCACATGTGGAGAAGAAGGTGTGGGAGGCGCGTACCGCGTCCGCCATCAGGCTCTCGGCACGTTCGAGCACCCTGCTGCGGGTACGCCTGTCGTCCAGGCCTCCGGACGCCAGGACGTCCCCGAGGAAGACGGCGTCACCCAGTACCTCACGTACGCGGGGATCGGCGCCCCTCGCCTGCTTGTGACCAGGCGGGCTGAACGAGAGGCGGCCCGTTGCGTGGTACTCGGCCAGCGCTTCCAGCACCGGAGCCTGACTGTGGTCGACCGACATGGCACACCATTTCCCGACGGACCCGCGGCTTAACCGGCTGTCGGCGGCCGCCGCCGAACGGCGTGTCGCGGAAGGGGGCCGGCTTCCGCCGTAGGCTGCATCTCGCACCCGAGGGACAGGAGGCTGAGATGGCCGGGACGACGGTGTCCGAGGTGATGGCAGAGCTGGCCGAGCTCGAGGATCCGAAGACCCGCGCGGTGAACGAGAAACACGGTGACGATCACGGGGTGAACCTCGGCAAGCTGCGCGCGCTCGCGAAACGGCTCAAGACCCAGCAGGAACTCGCATGCCGGCTCTGGGAGACGAAGGACACCGCGGCGAGACTGCTGGCGATCCTGATCTGCCGCCCGAAGGCGTTCGAGCGTGACGAGCTGGACGTCATGCTGCGCGAGGCGCGCACGCCCAAGGTGCACGACTGGCTCGTGAACTACGTCGTGAAGAAGAACCCGCACGCCGAGGAGCTGCGCGTGGCCTGGTCCGCCGATCCGGATCCGGTGGTCGCGAGTGCCGGCTGGGCGCTGACCACCGAACGCGTGGCGAAGCGGCCCGAGGGCCTCGACCTCGCAGGACTGCTCGACGTCATCGAGGTGAAGATGCAGGGCGCCCCGGACCGCCTGCAGTGGGCGATGAACCACTGCCTGGCCCAGATCGGTATCGAGCACGCTGAGCACCGCACCCGTGCCATCGGCATCGGTGAGCGCTTGGAGGTGCTCAAGGACTACCCGGCTTCCCCGGGCTGCACCTCTCCGTTCGCGCCCATCTGGATCACCGAAATGGTGCGCCGGAAGCACAGCAAAACCTGATCCCAGCAGTCGTCAGCCGGGAAGTTCGACGGTGTAGTCCTCGTAAGCGATGGTGACCACCTCGGTTGCCGGCTCGGCGTTGGATGCGTCTTCCTCCAACGGCTTCCGGCTCGAAGCCCGTGCATGGATGAAGCAGTGCCGCGCTACGAACTCGTGGTATTCGCTGTCGTACTCAAGGACGGTGATGACTTCCTGGTGGGTGGATCCGCGATCCGTCCGCCTCTTCCTCTTGAGGCTCTTTGTCTGGAGGCCGGCATCGACCCAGGCCGTGAAGAGCGGGCTGCGGTCCAGGCCACGGATGATCGTGAACTCGCCCGGTTGAGAGTGCGTCGGAAGGGTCACGTTCTGGACCGTCTCCACCTCCCAACCACCGAGCTCGATACTGAAGACGCCGGATGGATTTACGTCGCCGGTGGCCATGACGGGCTCCTCACCTCTGAAGCAAGCCTAGGGTCACGGGAGCGTGCGCGATCCGCTGTTGCCCAGGGGGCCGGAGCGGATCACAGTGTGAGTAGGGCATTCTCGCGAGAACGGAGAATGTTGTGATCATTCTTGGCATCGTCCTGCTTCTGATCGGCTTCGTGCTCAAGATCTCCATACTGTGGACCATCGGGGTCATCCTGGTCCTTGTCGGAGCTGCTCTGTGGGTCCTCGGCGCCGTCGGCCACGCCGTCGGCGGACGGCGGCACTACTGGTAGCCGGCGAGCCGCGCCCGTCGGCGGGCCGGGCAGCCGGGCAGCCGGGCGGCGGGGCGGCGAATGGGGTGGACGGGGTGGATGGGGGGATGACGCATGCCCGAACTGCCCGATGTCGAGGCGTTCCGCAGGATCCTGGCATCCTGCGCGCAGGGCCGCGTGATCCGGCGGATCGAGGTCCGCGACCCGGGCGTCCTCCACGGGATCGGCGCCACTCGGCTGCGGCGTGCGCTGGAGGGCCGCAGGTTCGGCCGCCCCGAGCGGCACGGGAAGTGGCTGATCGCCCGCACCGGCGGCCCCACCCTGCTGCTGCACTTCGGCATGACCGGAGAGCTGGTGTGCGCCACCCCGGGTGACCCGGTCCACGCCCATGACCGGGTGGTGTTCACAGTCCGCAAGGACCGTCAGCTCCGCTACCGCGACCAGCGCAAACTCCAGGGCCTGTGGCTGGTCGACGACGACGGACTGACCCGGATGCTGGGTGACCAGGGGCCGGACGCGGCGACGGCGACCGCTGCGGACCTCCGGGGCGCGGTCGCCGGACGGCACGGCACCGTCAAGTCCGTCCTCATGGACCAGTCGGCGCTGGCCGGGCTGGGCAATCTGCTCGCCGACGAGATTCTCTGGCGCGCCCGGCTGCACCCCGCCCGCCGGGCCCGCGGCCTGACCGACGACGAGTGCACGCGCCTCCACGCGGAGCTGCGCCGGACCCTGCGTGCGGCCGTGCGGGCCGGACGCGTACCGCCGCGCAGGTCCTGGCTGACCGGACACCGCGACGACCCCAACCCGGCCTGTCCGCGCTGCGCCGCCCGGTTGCACCGGGGGCGCAGCGCCGGACGCGGCACGGTGTGGTGTCCCCGGTGCCAGCCCGACCCGACCGCTCGTCACCGCCCTCAGCGGTCGCGGTGAAGACCAGGGCAGCCGGGCCGTCCCGCACGGTCGGGCCGCTCGTGTCGCACGTACGCGTCATCAGCGGTGAACTGGAGAAGTGACCGGCGGTCGCGCCATCGTGCGCGCCTCCCGGTGACATGTCATCGCCGACCGGTCAGGCACGTCAGGAGTCGTCATGCCCGCAGGGTCCAGCAAGAAGCGTGAGCGTCAGTACGAGCACATCAAGGAGAGCGCCGAGCAACGGGGCGAGTCCACCAAGCGGGCGAAGGAGATCGCCGCCCGCACCGTGAACAAGGAACGTGCCCGCTCCGGCGAGTCCAGGACCTCCAGCAGGGTCTCCACCCAGGACCGCAAGTCCGCCTCGCAGCGGGGCGGCGAACGCTCCCACAGCGGTTCCCAGGGCCCGACGAAGGACCAGCTGTACGAGGAGGCCAAGAAGAAGAACGTCGAAGGCCGCTCCCAGATGAACAAACAGCAGCTCCGCAACGCCCTCGGCCGCTGATCTCCGCCGACCTGCGCTGACCTGCGCTGATCTCCGCTGGCCTCCGCTGGCCTGCGCGCCGTGGCGGCCAGGTGACCATCACGATCACCGAGAGGCTCTGGGCTCTGGGCTCTGGGGAGCCCCCCCGGGCGCGGGTCGGCGTGCTGTGCTACGGTTCCGAGGTTGCAGTTGTGGTACCCATGAACCTATGTGCGCCTGACGGGAATGTTTCTCCTTCAGGCGCATTATTTGTTTCCGGCATCTCCGGATGGGGCCTCTGCCTACAGAAGGAGAACGTCATGGCACAGGGAACCGTGAAGTGGTTCAACGCCGAAAAGGGTTTCGGCTTCATCCAGCAGGACGGCGGCGGCCCCGACGTCTTCGCCCACTACTCGAACATCCAGGCCCAGGGCTTCCGTGAGCTCCAGGAGGGCCAGCGGGTCTCCTTCGACGTCACGCAGGGCCAGAAGGGCCCGCAGGCGGAGAACATCGTTCCCGCCTGATCGCCGGACACGTAATCCACTCGCCGGGGTCCGCACTGTCAAGGTGCAGACCCCGGTTTGCGCTGTTCCAGGAAGGCAGATAACCGCATGTCCCGCAGGCCCCAGAAGTCGAACCGGCGCTCCTCGTCGCCCTCGCCGTCCCCCTCGTCGCCGAGGGAATTCCGGCTCCCGCACAGCACGACACCCGCACTTCCCGCCGTCGAGGACTTCGCTGATCTGGACATGCCCGCGGGGCTTCTGAAGACCCTCACGGCACAAGGCCTGACCGCCCCTTTCCCCATCCAGGCCGCCACGCTCCCCAATTCACTCGCCGGCCGTGACCTGCTGGGACGGGGACGCACCGGCTCCGGCAAGACCCTGGCGTTCGGGCTGCCGCTGCTGGCCCGCACGGCCGGACTGCGCGCGGAGTCCAAAGCCCCCCTCGCCCTCGTCCTGGTGCCCACCCGTGAACTCGCCCAGCAGGTGACGGACGCCCTCACCCCCTACGCGACGGCGGTGAACCTCCGGCTGACCACCGTGGTCGGCGGGCTGTCCCTCACCAAGCAGGCCGCTGCGCTCCGACGCGGCGCCGAGGTACTCGTCGCGACGCCCGGCCGGCTCAACGACCTCGTGGAACGCGGGGACTGCGTACTCACCGACATACGCATCACCGTGCTGGACGAAGCCGACCAGATGACCGACATGGGCTTCCTGCCGCAGATCACCAAGCTGATCCAGCACGTACGGCCCGACGGACAGCGCATGCTCTTCTCGGCCACCCTGGACCGCAATATCGACCGCCTGGTGCAGCGGTTCCTCACCGACCCCGTGGTGCACTCCGTGGATCCGTCCGCGGGAGCGGTGACCACCATGGAGCACCATGTGCTCCACGTCCTGGACGAGACCGACAAGAAGGCCGTCACCACGCGCATCGCGGCCCGTGACGGCCGGGTGATCCTCTTCCTCGACACCAAGAGGTCCGCCGACCGGCTCGCCAAGCGACTCCTGGCCGCCGGTGTCCGGGCGGCGGCGCTGCACGGCGGCCGCTCCCAGCCGCAGCGCAACCGCACCCTGGAACACTTCAAGAACGGCCAGGTCACCGCCCTGGTGGCGACGAACGTCGCGGCCCGGGGCATCCACATCGACGACCTCGACCTCGTCGTGAACGTCGATCCCCCCACCGACCACAAGGACTACCTCCACCGGGGCGGCCGAACGGCCCGCGCCGGCGGCTCCGGCAGTGTGGTCACGCTGGTCCTGCCCGACCAGAAGCGAGCCGTCACCCAGCTCATGTCGCACGCGGGCATCCGTCCGCGGACCGCCCGCGTCACGTCGAGCGACCCGCAGCTGGCCACCATCACCGGCGCCCGCGAGCCGTCCGGCGTGGCCGTCACCATCGAGGTCCCCCAGCCGACGGCGCCGGCCTCGTCCCGCCCCGGCCGGAAGGCCGGCACCCAGCCCGGTAAGCGGTCCGGCCGCCGACGCCGCAACGGCGGCGAGGCCACGGGTGGTGCTGCCGGCGCGGGCGGCCGCAATGCCGACCGGCGGGCCGCGTCCGATGCGGCGGACGGCGGCCGACGAGCAAGCGGCAACCGGCGAGGCACGGACGGCGGCCGACAAGCCACCGGCGGCAACCGGAGAGCCACGGGAGGCGACCGGCGGGCCACGGGAGGCGACCGGCGGGCCAGGGGCAGCGCTGCCACCGGAGGCCGCGGCTCGGACCGAGGGAGCCGCCGCACCTCTGCGAGCTGATGCCGAACGTCGACGCGGCCCGCGAGCGGGGCGGCCCCACGCACCGGTGATCGCGCGCGACGACCGGGCGGGCAGCCGACCGGGCAGGCGACCGGGCAGGCGACCGGTGGTGTGACGGATCACACCACTGGTTCCCTACAACCGCTGGGTTACCGTGTGCAGACCTGTCGAACAGCCGCAGAGCGTCGCGGAGAAGGTGTTTGCCCCCGTACGTCCCAGCCGCCATGCCTCCCGAGAACAGCGCCGTCCCCCTTGTCCGTGGCCTGCGCTCGCGCCGTGCCGCCGTACGGGCGGTGGCGCTGGTGACCGCGGTGGCGGGCACGGCGGCCCTGCTGGGCGGGTGTGCGGAGGCCGGTGCGCCGCAGGGTGCGGGACACGCGTCCGCCGTGACCGGTCCGGAACAACTGTGGCCCGACCACAAGCCCGCGCCGCCGAGCTCACCGCCTCCCGGAGGGGAGGAGTCGCCCCAGCCGCTGACCGCGCTGCCGCGGGTGCCGTCCGGGGACATCCGGAAGGTGTCCGCGCGCTCCGTCCTCCTGGCGCAGATCGACGCGGACAAGCGCCGCGACATCGAGGTCTTCGAGCAGGACGAGGAGCGCACGATCCGCGCCTGTGCCGGCAGGCCGGGCCCGCGGTCCTGTCCGGTGCGGGCCCCTGAGTACCACGACCTGACCGGCGACGGGAAGGACGAGCTGATCGTCGGCATCGACAGTGCGGACCATCTCCTGATCACCTACGCCTACACGCTCAAGAACGGGGTGGTGAACTCGATCCTGGACGCCACCAGCTACCCGCAGTCGGTGGAGGTCGCCGACCGCAAACTGGTCTTTCATGAGCCCGGGGACGCGCCCGGCTACGAGAGCCGCACGGTCTACGCGTGGGATGCGCGGCACCAGCGCATGACGATCGAGGACGTCGGCTACGCACGGCGCATCCCGTCCCCGGCAACCCCCTCGGGCGGGTGAGCCGGGCCGTGCGCACTCTCCGGCTGCGTCCGCCGCGGTGGCTGCCCGCCTGGACGGCGACGCTCTACTGGAAGACCGCCGTCTTCATCACCGTCATGTGCTGCCTACTCGCCACGGTGATCGGCATCCTGGTGCACGTCCTGGTCGACCGGCAGACCCAGGACCGTGCCCGCAACACCGCGCTGTCGGAACTGGACCGCAGCATGTCCGCGTACGTCGCCGGGGACCCCCTCGACCGCAACGTCGCGGTGGACCCGCCGGACCTTCCCGTACCGCTCCGTGAGATGACCGTGCGGCGGCACGAGCGCGGGACCCAGCTCGCCACCCACCGGGGCCACCCCGTGATGTGGGCCACCACGCCCGTCGCCGGGGGCAAAGTGCTGGCGGTACGGCTGGACTACAGCGAACAGGCGGCGTCCCTGCGCGGCCTGGACGGGGCCATCATCGGCTCCTCCGCCGCGGCGATCGTCGTCACCCTGGGGGCCGGACTGGTCTCGGTCTCCCGTATCACCCGCCGGCTGCACCACACCGCCCGCGTCGCCCGGCGCATCAGCACCGGCGATCTCGACGCCCGTGTGCACGACCCCCGCGCCCGGTGCCCCGACCGCGCCCAGGACGAGGCCGCCGCCGTGGCGACCGCGCTCGACGCGATGGCCGCCAGTCTGCAGACCAGGCTGCACAGCGAACAGCGCTTCACCGCCGACGTCTCCCACGAGCTGCGCACCCCGCTGGCCGGACTGCACTCGGCGGCCGAGCTGCTGCCCCCCGGCCGTCCGACCGACATGGTGCGTGACCGCGTCCGGACCCTGCGCGGGCTGACCGAGGATCTGCTGGAGATCTCCCGGCTCGACGCACAGGTCGAGAGCGCGGACCTGGACATACACCAGCTGGGCCCGCTGGCCGAACGCGCAGTCCGGGCAACGGGCACGGCGACCGAGGTCCGCGTCGTACGCGACGCCTGCGTGGAGACCGACCGGCGCAGGCTCGAACGCGTCCTGGGCAACCTCGTCGCCAACGCCCACAAACACGGCCGCCCGCCCGTCGTGGTCACCGTCGACGCGCCCGTCATCACCGTGCGGGACCACGGCGACGGCTACCCGGCCTACCTCCTCGACCAGGGCCCCCAGCGCTTCCGGAGCCAGTCGGGCGGGTCCGACGTCGGCAGGCGGACCGGCCACGGCCTGGGCCTGACCATCGCCACCGGCCAGGCCCACGTCCTCGGCGCCACGCTCCGCTTCGCCAACGCCCCCGACGGTGGAGCCATCGCCGAACTCCGCCTTCCCATTTCGAGGAGCAGAGGAGCAGAGCAGCAGTGACCCTGCCCACCCACGGGCGCTTCGGGTACTCCCCGATCGTCTCCCGCCCGCACTTCACCTGGCCCGGCGGAGCGCGGCTCGCCGTGTACGTCGCCGTCAACACCGAGCACTTCGCCTACGGGGAGAGCGGTCTCGGCCTCTCGTACTCCCCCGGGCTGCCGCACCCCAACACGTACAACTGGGCCTGGCGGGAGTACGGCAACCGGGTCGGCGGCTTCCGCATCGCCGACGCCCTCGCGCAGTACGACATCCGCCCCACGGTTCTGCTGAACACGGCGGATTACGACCACGCTCCCGAGCTGATCGGCACGTTCCGGGACGCCGGCGGCGAATTCGTCGCGCACGGCCGTACCAACTCGGTGCATCCGAACGAGCTCGACGAGACCGCCGAGAGACGCGTCGTCGACGAGGCCTACCGGGCGATCGCGACACATGAGGGCACCGGCCCGGCCGGCTGGATGAGCCCGGGCGCCAACCCCAGCGCGGTCACCGAGGACCTCCTCGCCGAACGCGGCTTCCTCTACACCATGGACTGGCCGATGGACGACCAGCCGGTATGGCTGAGCACCCGTGGCGGCCCGCTGTTGAGCCTGCCGTACCCCCACGAGGTCAACGACGTCCCGATGATCGTGTTCCACCATGGGACGGCCGCCGCCTTCGCCGACATGATCAGGGATTCGTTCGACGAAATGCTGGAGCAGTCCCGCCGGCAGCCGCTGGTGCTGGGGATCTCCGTCCACACCTTCATCGTCGGACAGCCGTTCCGGCTGAGGCACTTCAGGGCTGCACTGGACCATATCCGGCGGAACGCCGACGGCGTCTGGTTCACCACGGCCGGGGACATCGCGCGCCACTACCGCGACCAGGTCGCCCCGCCCCCCGCTCCGGCGCCACCAGGTGGTGACGGTTCGCCATGACACCTCAACTTCCGCTGCGGGACGGCACTTTGGCGGTCGGATCCGGGGTGCTGCGTCGCGTGACCGCCCACAGTACGAGCCCAAAGCAGCTGAACGCGGCACCCAGTGCGCATACGGCGCCCCAGCCGGCCGCCGTGTAGAGGGAGGTCGCGGCGAGGGCGCCGGTGCCGCTGCCGATCGAGTAGAAGACCATGTATCCGCCGATGAGCCGGCTGCCCGCGTCCGGGTGCAGTGCGTAGATCAGAGTCTGGTTGGTGACGTGCACCGCCTGCACGGCGAGGTCGAGCAGGATCACCCCGACGAACAGGGCCCAGAGCGAGCTGCGGGTGTAGGCCAGGGGCAGCCACGAGGCGGCGAGCAGCGCCAGGGCGATGCCGGTGGTCCGCCGGGAGTGTCCGCGGTCGTTCAGGCGGCCCGCCACGGTCGCGGCCAGGGCGCCGGCGACACCGATCAGCCCCAGCGCCCCGATCGCGCTGTGGGAGAGGAGGTACGGGGCCTCGCTGAGCGGCAGCGCGACGCTGCTCCACAGGGTGCTGAAGGCGGCGAAGACCAGCAGACCGAACAGGGCCCGGAGCCGCAGCAGTCTTTCCCGTGCGAACAGGGTGATCGTGGAGCGGAGGAGCTGTCCGTAGCGCAGGGTTGTCGGCGGAGCGTCACTGTGGCGCGGCAGGATGCGGTACAGGACCACGGCGAGCAGGGCGGTGAGCGACGCCGAAGCGAGGTAGACGGAACGCCAGCCCGCGAGATCGGCCAGGAGTCCGGATGCGGTGCGGGCGAGCAGGATTCCGGTGACCACGCCGCTGGTGACCAGACCGACGACCCGTCCGCGCCGGGCGGGCGGGGCCAGTGCCGCCGCGAAGGCCACCAAGGTCTGGGTGACGACCGCGAGAAGCCCCGTCGCGGCCATGCCCGCGAGCAGGACGGCCGCCGTGCGGGCGGTGGCCACCACGGTCAGCGCCACCAGCAGGAGCAGCAACTGGGCCACGATGAGGCGTCTGCGGTCGGCCACGTCGCCCAGCGGCACGAGGAAGAAGAGGCCCAGTCCGTATCCGACATGCGTGAGGGTGACCACGCTGCCGACAAGCGCCGGGCTCATGGCGAGGTCGTGGCCCATGGTCACCAGGAGCGGCTGGGAGAAGTAGACATTGGCTACCGCGGCCCCGCAGGCGACGGCGAACAAGATGACGACGCCACGGGAGAGGACGAGCCCGGGGCTCTCCCCGCTGCGGGCCCCGGTCCGTCGTGTCACGGCCTCACTGTTGCCGGGCATCGGCACTCCCCTTCCGAATTTGGTTGCAACATGCCACCAAGCGCTGACGGTAGTGAGGGACACCATGGTGACCAGGACGCGCTTCGACGACAGCGCATGTCCCGTTGCCCGGTCCGTGGACGCGATCGGCGACTGGTGGTCCCTGCTGATCGTGCGGGACGCCTTCGACGGAAGCCGGCGCTTCGGCGAGTTCCAGCGCAGCCTCGGCGTGGCCAAGAACATCCTCACCGCGCGTCTGCGCACCCTGGTCGCCGGCGGTGTTCTCGAATCCGTCCCCGCCTCGGACGGCAGCGCCTACCGCGAGTACGTACTGACACCGAAGGGCGAGGCGCTCTTCCCCGTCATCGTGGCGCTTCGGCAGTGGGGCGAACAGAACTTCTTCGCCCCCGGCGAACCGCACTCAGAGCTGGTCGATCGCCGGCAGGGACACCGCCTCCGCGCTCTGGAAGTGCTGTCCGCGGACGGGCGACGGCTGAACCCCGACGACACCACCGTCCACAAGGTCTCCGCCCGGTGATCCGAGCCGGAGCCCCGGTACCGCCCGGCCTCCGGATCAGGCTGCGGACCCGTGGCGTGCGCGGCCGCCGGCCAGAAGCGCTGCTCGGCGGACGGAACTGGTGGCGGCGGCCAGCAGCGGCATCCGGACGGCCGGGCTGGGGATCCGTCCCTGAGCGTGCAGCACTCCCTTGATCACCGTCGGGTTGGGCTCGGCGAAGAGCACGGCGGACAACCGGGCCAGCTCGGCTCCGAGCCTGCGGGCGGGGGCACCGGAACCGCGACGCCACAGCGAGATCAGTTCGGCGTAGTCGGCGGTACGGATATTGGCCGATGCCAGGATTCCGCCGTGGGCGCCCGCCGCGACGAGCGGTGAGATGACGACGTCGTCGCCGCCGAGCACGGCGAATCCGGGCGGTGGGCAGCCGAGCAACTCGACCGTGGTCGCGTCGATCGCGCCGGTCGCGTGCTTGACCCCGACGACCTCCGGCAGGCGGCCGAGTGCGGCGAGGGTGCCGGCGCTGAGGGTCTGCCCGGTGCGGTAGGGGATATCGTACACGATCAGCGGTACGCCGCCGTGCTCGGCCAGCGCGGCGAAGTGCGCCAGTGTCCCCGCTTCACCGGGGCGGATGTAGGGCGGCGCGGGTACCAGCGCCGCGGCTACGTCACCGGTGGCCGCCAGCTCGCGCAACGACTCGATGGCGGCGGCGGTGTCGTTGGTGCCGACGCCGACGATCAGTGGGGCGCCGTGCGCCCGGCAGGCGGCCGCACAGACTCGCACCACGGTCTGCTGCTCCTCCGCGGTCAGCGTGGCCACTTCCGCGGTGGTGCCGAGGGCGACGAGCCCGGCGGCACCGGCCGACAGCGCCTCATCGGCGAGCCGGGCCAGCGCGTCGGGGGCCAGGCGCAGGTCGTCGGTGAACGGAGTCACCAAGGGGACGTACAGGCCGGTGAACTTCGGATCGGATGTCTGGGATGCCATGGCCCCACCCTGGCCCACAACGACCCTGTAGATCCATTTCCGATTTCTTCTCTTATACCTAAGCTCACCTTATGCTCGATCTTCGTCGTCTCTACCTGCTTCGCGAACTGGACCGGCGGGGCACGATCGCGGCCGTGGCCGAGGCGCTGACCTTCACCGCATCCGCCGTCTCCCAACAACTGGGGGTGCTGGAACGCGAGGCAGGCGTGGCCTTGCTGGAACGCAGCGGCCGGCGGGTGGTCCTCACGCCCGCCGGCCGGTCCCTCGTCGCACACGCCGACGCCGTACTGCAACGCCTTGAGCTGGCGGTCGCCGAACTGGCCGGCGCGCGGGAGGGTATCGGCGGGCCGCTCCGCATCGGGACCTTCCCCTCCGCCGGCCACACCATCGTGCCCGCCGCGCTGGCCGAGCTGGCCGAACGGCATCCCGCGCTGGAACCGATGGTGCAGGAGATCGACTCGGCGCGCGTCTCCGACGGCCTGCGCGCCGGCGAACTCGACGTGGCCCTGGTCCACGACTACGACTTCGTACCCGCGTCACCGGACACCACCGTGGAGGAAGTGCCCCTGCTGGAGGAGCCGATGTACCTCGCCGCCACCACCACGGCCGAGGCCACCAGCGGCAGCGGCACACTGGCCGAGTTGCTCGGCCCCTATGACGAGGTCCCGTGGATCACCGCTCGCGAGGGCACAACCGGTCACGCGATGGCCGTACGCGCCTGCCAGGCGGCCGGGTTCCAACCGAGAATTCGCCACCAGGTCAACGACTTCCGCACCGTGCTGGCCCTGGCCGCCGCCGGACAAGGGGCCGGGTTCATACCGGAAACGGCCACCGCGCACAGCCCCGCAGGCGTGGTGTTGACCAAGTTGCCGCTGTTCCGCCGGTCAAAGGTCGCCTTCCGCGCGGGCGGTGGTACGCATCCGGCGATCGCCGCCTTCGTGACCGCGGCAAGAGCAGCGGCGGGCCGGCCGCATGATTGATGCCACCCGGCCTTGTCTTTGGCCGACTCGCGCGGTCGCTCAGACCCGGTCCGCGGCGATCAGCAGGTAGTGGAAGCTGCCCTCCTTGTACGCCGTCAGGAACGGGTCCTCGACGCCCGTGGCCAGCGAGGACTGGGCGCGCAGCTCCCAGTAGGGGATGGTCGCGTCCGTCAGGTCGACGACGTTCATCGGGACCAGGCCGTTGGCGGCCATGGCCTTGAAGTAGGCGCTGCGCGGGTGGATGTTGCAGGTGTAGTGCTCGTCGATGCGGCTGACGGCCTTGGAGCGGCCGCCGGTCACGTCGTTGTAGCAGCCCGTGATGACGACATAGCGGCCGCCGAAAGCCAGTTGGCGGGCGTGCTCGGCGAAGAGGTCGAACAGGTCGACGTACATGGTGGATTCGTTGTTCCAGATGGCCTGGAACGCGCCGGTCGGCAGGCCGGTGTCCAGCATGTTGCGGAAGTGGTAGCGCACCTTGTCGTCCACACTCCGCTTGCGGGCCTGGCCGTTGGCGAACTCGACCTGGGCCTCGGAGATGGAGACGCCGTCGACCTGGCAGCCGAAGCGGGCGTTGGCCATGATGCTGGAGCCACCGCGGCCGCAGCCGGCGTCCAGCAGGCGGTGGCCGGGGGCTATCGGGCCGAGGTGGTCGAGCAGGACGTCGGCCTGGGCCGATTCCAGGCGGTGGAGTTCGGCGATGATGCGCTCGTCGCGGGTGTCCTCGGGGCCGTCCAGGACGGCGGGGTCGTAGTCGCCGATCCCGTAGTGGTGGTGGTAGAGGCCGTCGACGTCACCCAGGCGCAGGTTGACCGGGTCCTTCTCGGCGTTCCAGTAGTCCGCCACGGACTTCTGGTACGCGGTGCGCAGGACGGGGGCGGGGGCGGAGGCGGGGGTGGTGGTCATGTAGGGGGCTCCTTGCAGTGTGCGAAATCAGGAAAGGGGGCCGGAGGACGTGCCGGAGGGGGTGTTGGAGGATGTGTTGGAGGGGGTATCGGCAGGGTTGGAGGTGTAGCGCCGGCTGCCGCTGTGCCAGGCGCGGTTGCCGCCCAGCCAGGCCCACACCCCCGTGAGGAAGCGGCGCAGCTGGGGTGAGCCGGTCAGGGCCAGAGCGGCCGCCTCGGCCTCGAAGGTGCGGACCAGTTCGTCGTGGATCGCCGCACTCCGCTGGACCGCCTCGCGCGGTGTGCAGCGCTCTTCGGCGGCGATCACCGTCGGCAGGTTGAACTCCACACCGTCCGAGTGGTGTTCCTTCGCCATCGAGTACAGGTCGTTGACGAGGGTGGCGGCCGTGGATGCCATGGTCACGGCGCGGCGGACGCGCGGCTCGGCGTACTCGGCGGCGGGCAGTACGTAACCGCCCACCATGTCGGTCATCGCGACGCAGGGGACGAAGCTGTTGAACTGACGGTGCGCCAGGTACTCCCAGACGGCGGGCATCCGGTCCTGGGAGCGCCAGGACCCCTCCTGTCCGTAGCCCACGAACAGCACCGCGACCTCGTGGCGCAGCCGGGCCAGCTGGGACGAGTCCGCGTAGCGGGCCATATGCGCGAAGCCGGAGCGCAGGGCGGTCCGCACCGGGTCGTCCTGCATGGCCCGCTCGACGGCGGGAACGTAGCGGAGCGGAGGGTGGGCGGGGTCGATGGCCGCATAAGCGACACCGAGTTGCGCGCCGAGCAGCACCGGCGCGGATCCCATCGTCTCGTCGTCGCAGTAGTAGTCGTCCGTGGCCCACTCCGCCAGGGCGCACTTGCCGGCCGCCAGCAGCCGGTCCGGATCGTCGGTGTCGGGGTGCGCCAGCATCATCAGGCGCCCGAAGTCCGCCGCACGGACGCGGTTGAGGCGGCCGGCGTAGAGGCCGATCTCCTCGGCCCACGCCAGCAGACGGGTGTTGACCTCCTCGGCGAGCGCCGGGTCGTCGCGGAGCGCGGGCGGGCAGTACAGCTCGGGGACACCGGCCCCGCCCTCGACGCCCTGGCGGCGCCCGATGTCTTCCACCTCCTTGCGGCGCCCGGTGCCCTCAACCTCCTTGCGCCTGGCCGCGATACGGGCGGCCGACGTGCCCAGGCCCGTCGGCCCGGTGGGCAGGACGGGCCCCCGCGGCGGCCCGGTCCGCGAGACGAATTCCTCGGCCGGCCCTTCCGGGCGGACACCCGAGTGCTCGGCGAGCAGGGCGGCCACGAGCCGCGCCACGTCGTGACGAGCCGTGGGCGCCACGAGCCGGGACAGCAATGACACGGACTGCTCCTCCTTACGACGGCGTGCCGAAGACCTCGACGTTCTCCAGAACGCCGAGTGCGTCGGGCACGAGAACGGCCGCCGAGTAGTAGGCGCTGACCAGGTAGGAGATGATCGCCTGGTCGTTGATGCCCATGAACCGGACGTTCAGGCCCGGCTCGTACTCGTCCGGTATCCCGGTCTGCCGCAGGCCGACGACCCCCTGCTCGCCCTCGCCCAGCCGCATCGCGAGGATCGCGGAGGTGCCCTGCTCGGAGACCGGGATCTTGCCGCAGGGAAGGATGGGGACGCCACGCCAGGCGGGCACCGGGTGTCCGCCGACCTCGGCGGTGTCGAAGGCGAGTCCCCGCTTGTTGCACTCGCGGCCGAAGGCGGAGATCACCCGCGGGTGGGCGAAGAACACCTTGGTCCCGCGTCGCATGCTGAGCAGCTCGTCCATATCGTCCGGGGTGGGCGGGCCGGAGTGGGTGGAGATGCGCTGGCTGTAGTCGGCGTTGTGCAGCAACCCGAACTCGGGGTTGTTGACCAGCTCGGACTCCTGGCGCTCGCGCAGGGCCTCGATGGTCAGCCGCAGCTGCTGCTCGACCTGGTCCATCGGTTCGTTGTAGAGGTCCGCGACCCGGCTGTGCACCCGCAGGATCGTCTGCGCGACGCTCAGTTCGTACTCGCGGGGCCGGAGGTCGTAGTCGACGAACGTGCCCGGCAGCACCGGCTCGCCGGTGTGGCCGGAGGCGAGGGTGATGGCCGCCTCGCCCTTCTTGTTGCGCGGCTGCGCCTGTTCGGCCTGGCGCTGCCGGACGTGGGCCCGCAGCCCCTCGTTCCGGCTCGCGATCTCCTCGTACGCGGCCCTGGGGAGCGCCAGCACCGTGCACGCCGTCATCGCGCGCACGGTGAACTCCCAGGTGCCCGGTTCCTCGGCGACCATCTGCCCGCCGAGGAACCCGCCGTCGGACAGCACGCCGCGCCGGGTCTCCTCGCCGTACTGGCCGGGCGCGAGCTTCTCGACCTTGCCGTGCGCGATCAGGTAGACGTGGCCGACGGCCCGACCCTGCCTGGCGATCACCTGGCCGGGTTCGTACTCCTGCTGCTCACACCGCTCGGCCAGGGCCCGCAGCACCGCCTCGTCGTCGAAGCCGCGCAGCAGCGGCAGTTCGCCCAGCTCGGCGGGGACGACCCGGACCGCGGTCCCCTCCTGGACGAACGTCACCCGGCCGTCGCCTATCTCGTACACCAGCCGCCGGTTGACCCGGTACGTACCGCCCTTCACCTCTACCCAGGGCAGCATCCGCAGCAGCCACCGTGAGCTGAGGCCCTGCATCTGCGGCACGGTCTTGGTGGTGGTCGACAGGTTCCGCGCGGCGGCGATCCCGAGGCTGAGCTGTGCCCGGCCCGCTGAGTGGTCGGGCTGCTCCGGCTGCGTCATCCTGGCCCCTTCCGTATGAGCGCATGCATCAAGAAGGAGCCCCGTGACGGGCCGGCCGACCCATGAGGCTCCTGTGGCGCAAGTGAATCAACGTCAGATGATGTTGGTCGAGGCGGCCGGAAGAAGACCATCGAATTTGGGCCACCGAACGGGCGGGGGGCGGTCGGCCCATCCGGCCGCCCTGACCGGCCAGACATGATCGCCATGCCTGCCATGTCTCAATAATTAACCTTTCGAGCAGGAGGATCCGGTGTGGCGAATGAGCCCTGACACCCAGCCACCCCGTGTGCGAGGTGGCCGATAACCTCCGCCCGCAACGGCGGTCTCCCGCTCGCAGTGCCGAAGAAAACAGGCGGCCACTCGGGTGGAGTGGCCGCCTACTGCTCTGTCGCCGCCTGCCGGTCGGCTATCGCCTCGTCTTCCCCGGTCAGGACATCGCACCGATCCGCGCTCGTAGCCCTTCGCTGAACGTGCGCGCGGCCTCCAGGTCGGTGGCGCCGGGCCGTTCCTTGTTGATACCGCCGACGAGCCTGAACGGCAGCCAGGTGTCGAACCCGCGGCACGAGAAGGTCGCGCTCACCTCGAAGCCCTTCTGCTCGAGGAGCCGCACAAGGGGGCGGGTGATGGGCTGGAACGGCGGTTCCGGCAGTCCGCTGGTGGAGAACACAAACGCCCTGCCTCGTTCCTCCTCCGGGAGTGACCGTACGAACTGGCGCAGCCGTGGGTGGAACCTGCCCGAGAAGATCCCCGATCCGAATCCCACGAGGTCACAGCTGGACAGCTCTGCCCTATCGACCTGTTCAGGGGCGACCACAGTCGCCTTGAGGACGTGGCCCATGACGTCGGCGATCCTCTTCGTATTGCCATGCGACACGGAGGCGCACACGATGACGGCCTTCATGCTGATGCTCCTTTCGCTTCCACGTTGTCGGTGTAGTACCGGCCGGATCGGGCCGGCTGCTCTTGTCTCTCCGGAACGCGCTTCGCTGCTCGTCGGGCTGCGGGCGGGGCGGCGCGGACCCTGTCGGTACCGCCCCGGGAAGCCACCGGTAGGCACGCGGAAACCGCATCGCGGCGACGGTGAAGCGGCACACTCTTTCCTTGACCACCGCCGCCGCCCGTCCGGACAACACGAACCCCCGAGGGGTGTCATCCCGGTGTGTGGCCTGGACGAATCCGTCCCGCCGTCCGAGGCTGATCCCCTGTCCGACCATGCCGATCGACACCGGCGCCGGTCGTTCGCCCCGTATCAACGCGAGCACGGTGTCAGCGCCGTGGGCACCCAGGGGCATCGCTGCCTGACAACTCATCCGCAGGTGGCCCCCGACATGTGCGGGTGGCGCGACAGCGTCCCCGACGCCGACGATCCGTCGATGCCCTGTGCACACCAGAGTCTCGTCGGTGCGCAGGCGGCCGTCCGACGTTACGGGCAGACCGCTGCGCAGCGCCAGGTCCGGCACGTCGAACGAGCCTGCCCATACCGTGCAGTCGCTGGGCAGCCGGCCGGCGGCGGTGTCGACACCATCCGGGCGGACTCCTGTGACCCGCAGGCCGGTGCGCACCAGAACCCCGGCCTGCACAAGCTTGCGTTCAAGAGCCGCTCGGCTCGTATCGGGCAGCCCTGCGGCAACCGACCGCGAAACCAACTCGACGTGCAAAGTCGGGTACCGGTAGGCGATTTCGGCCGCACTCTCGATCCCCGTCAAGCCGCCACCGACCACCACGACACGCGCCCCCGCAGCCAGGTGCCGCAATCGCGTACGCAACGACTCCGCGCCATCGAGGTCGGCGATGCTCCACGCGTTCTCGGCCCCGGCCACGCCTCGGGCAGCCGTGCTGCCCACCGCGTAGAGCAGATAGTCGAAGTCGAGTGCCCCACCGTCATCGAGCCGCACCGATCGCTCGTCGATCGCCTCCACTGCCGCCACCCGCAGTCGCACATCACGGTGCAGCAGACCGCTCAACGGCCGCACCGCATTCGTCACACCCACGGCGTGCTCGTGCAACCGGACGCGTTCCACGAACTCCGGCCGGGGGTTCACCACCGTCACACTCGCGGCCGACCGTCCGACCGTCGCCAGCCGATTCGCGGCCATCACACCTGCGTATCCGGCGCCGACCACTACCACTCGCGCCATCACCACCACCTCCGACCAGATCGACCTGACCCTGACGCCTTGAGGACACGTCCCGGGCCGCGACTGTGACAGCCGAGGAATGTGATGACGGCCACATGGGTCTCCGAAGCCTCCCGCCCCACCCTCACCAGGGCTTCACCATCCGGGTTTCATCGGCATTTCAACGCGTCACGCGATGGTGGTCCGGCAACCTGCCGAACGTAGGCAGCAGTAAGTAGCAGTAAGCAGCAGCAAGTAAACGAGGACCCGATGGATGATCTGTTGCACAAGCTGGTTTCCGCCGTCATCACAGGCGCGCTGATCGCCCTGGTGGGAGCCCTCAGCGTGGCCGTACGCAGGCGGAGGGTGGCCCGAGAGGAGGCCGCCGCGCCGGCTCCGACGGAAGACCGCAGCCAGACACTGCTGCGTCAGGCCCAGCAGTTGGATGACAGCCGCGATGAGCTGGCCGCTCAGGGGCGGCAGGCGGAAGCGCTGGCACGAGCCAGGGAGGCCGCCGATGCCTGGCGTGAGCTCACCCGGGTCCGGCCGGGGCGATTCCATGCGGAACGGCGGGCGGCGCTGGGGCGTCTGAGTGAACTGCTGGCACTCATGGGGCACGAGGAACAGGCTACGCAGGTACGCCTGGAAGCCTCCGGACTCTCCTGACCGACCGAGGGGACTGCCATGCCCGCCGCCGTCTGGACCGGCCGCAACGCATCTCCGGAGAAGGTTGCCTCCGGCATCGCCGCAGCCTTGGGGAGCGAACTCGGTCTCGCCGAGCCGCCCTTGACCGAACCCCTGCCGGCCGAGAGCACCGGCGTACCGGCCGGGAGCCTGCTCCCGCCGCGCGAGCGGTTCAGCGGAATGCCCGCGCCCACACACTGCTTCGCCTACGTCGATGCCCCTACGCCCAGAGCCTTCGAACTGCGCGCTTCGGTCATGAGTGGGCGCGCAGGCATCCGCCGCAGCCTCGGACTGGGTCACCTCGTCTACGCGGTGCCCCTGGAGCCGCAGGTTCCGTCGCGCATCCAACTGAGTGCGGCCCCGGCCCGCGGTTCAGTGAACGCCGGCCCTGCGATCTCCGGCTCGGCGAGCGCCGGCCCTGCGATCTCCGGCTCAGCGAACTCCGGCTCGGCGAACGCGCTCTTCGAAGGAGACGCCGTACTCGCGAACCGCCTGAATTCGGACGCCCAGCTGCTCGACCTGGCTCAAGCACTGACCCCCGCCACCGCCGGACCGGACCAGTACCACACCTGGCAAGTGGCTCAACGGCTGACAATCGATCCGCTCCCCCACGGTTCGGTTCTGATCATCCAGACCCTGCACCGTCCCACCGCCCGGGGCTGGTCTCTCGGCGCCCGCACCGTGCTGGACTTCGCCGCCCGCGCGGAAGCGGCGCTCCGCCGGCACCACGTATGAGCATCACCGACGTATCGCATGGACCCACCGATCACCCAAGTGAGTTAGGGTTACCTAACTTACTTGGGGAGGGTAACTGTGCCCACAGAGTCCAACCTGCGTGTTCTGGCGGCGGAGTCGCCGCGATTCGACCATCTGCTGCATGTGGTGCCCGACGTCGAGCAGGCCGCGCGGCAGTACAGCGCGGCCGGGCTGCCGGCACACGCCAACGAGCCGTTCGAGGGGTTTCAGAACGGCGGGTGGCGGCCGGATGAGCGGTATATCGAGATTCTGACGATCGTGGACCGGGAGGTGTTTCCCGATTCGCCGTTCGGGCGGGCCACGGCCTCATGGATGCAGTACATCGACCCCCTTCTGGCGGGCGGGGGCGGGGCACTGAACTTCGCGGTGCAGGTGACCGATACGGCCGCCACCGCCGAACGGCTGCGGCGAGCCGGGCACCGGATCGAGGTGCACACCTGCGAATTCCAGGAAGGGAAGGTGTGGTTCCAGGAGGTGATGCTCCTGGACGCGCCGGCCTGGGCGCCGTTCTTCATCACGTACCGGATCGACCCCGAGGTGATGAATGGTCTGAAGGAGTCGGGGCTGATCACACGCGGGGAGCACGACCTGGCCGGCTTCGTCATCGAGACGCCGGACCCGGAGAAGGCCGCGGCCTGGGTGGAAACGCTGACGGCGGTGCCGCTGGACGCGTCCGGGACCGTGGTGCGGCTTCCCGGCGGGGAGGTTCGGTTCGTGGCCGGGGAGTCGGACCGGATCACCGCACTGGAGCTGACGGGCGGCACGCCACCGGAGGCGGTGATCAACGGACTGCGGATGCAGGGGGTTTGAGGGATACCGCTACGGCGCGCGCGTCGGCAGGCGCGACCGCAGGCGCGTTGGAGTGGCCGAGGCCGGGTCCCGAACTGCCGCCGGGGCCCGGGCTCGGCCCTCAGATCCTTACGCTGTGGCTCCCGTGCCATCGCCGGGTCCGGCAGCGGCCTTTCGGCGGCGTACGGTGATGATCGCGCCCGCTCCTACGGCCATCGCCACGCCGCCCGCCAGAGCGATCGTCGGCAGCGCGGAAGACGCGCCGGTCGCGGCCAGTTGCTCCTGTCCCCGGCTCTGCCCCTGTCCCTGTCCCTCAGCCGAGGTGTTCTTGACACCGCCCTGCGGCGGCTTACCAGGCTTGCCGCGCGCCGGGAGGATCTTGAAGTCGTACTGCTCGTGGTGGGAGAAGCCGCAGGAGCCGTCCTGGTTGGAGAACATCCCCTCCATGATCGCGTAACCGCGGCCGGGCTTGGCCGGGTCGATCGCGCGGACACGCAGCGGCAGCGTGACGGTGCTGTGCGCGGCGACGGGGAATCCGGTGAACGCGGTGTCATGCGTGGCGTCTTCGAAGCTCAGCCACTTGCCCGTCACCGGATTGCGGAACTCCGCCTCCAGCTCTTCGTACGGACGGTCGACGATCTCGGCGGAGGAGATATAGGGCTTGGGCCTGACCTTCTCCATGGCCTTGTCGGATGTGTTGGTGACCGTTATGGAGGACAGACTCCAGTCGGCACCGGCGATGAACTCGGACTGCAGACCCTCGATCGCCATCTGCAAGTACTTCGGCGCGCTCGCGCACTCCGCACCCGGGGGCCTCTCCTCGGACATGGACCCGCCGGACGTGCTGTCCCGCGTGGTGTCGGGCGCCGACGGGTTCGGGGCTTCCGTGGCGAACGCGGCGATGGGCGCGGCCAGTACGGCGGTGGGCACGATGACGGCTGCCGCTGCGGCGGCCGTCAGGGCTTGGCGGAACTTCATCAAGGAGACCTTCCCGAGACGTTGCCTGAGTTACCTGAGTTGCCTGAGCTGTCAGGTGCGTGCGCATACGTGACTACTGGCGGAGCGAATGGTTGTACAAAAATGCGTTGCGGGTGCCCTGAGGGGTGCCTCTACTGGTGCGGTGACAACTCAGGTGGCTCAGTGGCTCGGGTGGTTCAGGTGACTCAGAAGACTCAGGTGATCGTGCTGAACGGCGGTTCCAGCTCGGGCAAATCCGGGATTGTCCGGTGTCTGCAGGCGGTTCTGCCGGATCCATGGCTCGCCGTCGGGGTCGATTCGCTGATCGAGGCCATGCCCGCGTCCATGCAGACCTCGGATGCCGGAATCGAGATCGCCGCAGACGGCGGAGTGCGCGTCGGGCCGGAGTTCCGGATGCTTCAAGCAGCGTGGAGCGAAGGGATCGCCGCGACGGTCCGTGCGGGCGCCCGGGTCATCATCGATGAGGTATTCCTCGATGGAGCGACGTCCCAGCAGCGGTGGCGGAAGGTTCTTGCCGGACTGGACGTCCTCTGGGTGGGTGTCAGGTGTGAGAGCACGGTCGCCGCAGGCCGCGAGGTAGCCCGCGGGGACCGGGTCCGGGGCATGGCTGCCTTGCAGGCGGAGGTGGTCCACCAAGGCATGCTCTATGACCTGGAGGTGGACACCACCCGTACCGAGTCGTGGGAATGCGCCCGGGCCATCGCCGCTCGGATCGAGTGATCGACTCCCCCGACGGAGTCCTGCCGTCAGTTCTGTCGAAGTCCTGCCAGTCGGGCGAGTACGGCGCGGATCAGGGCGTTGACCATGGCGGGCTGTTCCTGATGCGGCAGATGGCCCGCCCGTTCGATCACGTGGTACTCGCCGTACGGGGCCAGCTCGGCCAGCGTCCGGGACACCTCCAGGGGGATCTGCGAATCGAGTCGGCCGTGCGCGAAGACCGCGGGCACGGCCAGCCGGGCGAGTGACTCGCGCGGGTCGTAGACCGCGAGGTCCGCGAACAACTCGTCGATGAACAGGCCCGATTGAAGGACCTGTCGCACCGTCTGCCGCGCCAGGTCCGGGTCCGCTTCGGGGCCGAACCACTGCGGCACCCAATCGGCCAGAGCCGCGGCACGATCGGTGGAGAGTGCCGTCCGCAGCAAGGGCAGAGTGTCGGACATGCCCTGGCTCGGCCAGTAGCCGGGCCCGTCGATGGACACCACGCCTGTCACCCGCTCCGGCGACATGAGCGCCGCCTCCAGGGCGAAGGCCGCACCCATCGAGTTGCCCACCAACAGGGCCCGGTCCAGAGCGATGACATCCATCAGCCCCAGGACGTCGGCGGCGTTGCCGGCGATGGTGTTTCCGTCGGCCGGATGGTCGCTGCGGCCACAACCCCGCCAGTCCAAGGTCACCACCCGGTGGTCGGCGCCCAGATCGGCGACCTGGGCGTCCCAGGCCCGGCCACTGGTGCCCCAGCCGTGCAGGAACAGCACCGGCGTTCCGGTCCCCTCGTCGGTGTAGTGCATCCGGATCCCGTTCACAGTGGCGTACGCCATGGTCATCCTCCTGTCTCGTCCGCACCGCTCCGTTCGGCCGCGGTGTTGAGCAGAGCCAGTTCACCGTGGTGACGCATTCCGACCAAGACGCAGTTCGCTCGTACACTCATCATGGAACGCAATGAATCAAGCGCAATGAATCAAGCGCCACGAAACAAGCGCGATGGCTCAGAAGCGGAATCAGAAGCCGAATCAGCGGCGGAACAGTCAGAGGCGGAATGAAGGGGACGTGGGAATGGAACTGCGCCAGGTCCGCTACTTCGTAGCCGTCGCCGAGGAGCTGCACTTCGGCCGGGCCGCCGAGCGACTGCATATCGCCCAGCCGACCGTCAGCCAGCACATCCGGCGACTGGAACGCGAACTCCGGCTGGAGCTGTTCCACCGCACCACCCGCCAGGTCACCCTCACCCCCGCCGGTGCGGCCTTCCTGCCGCACGCCCGCACCCTCCTGGCCGCGGAGCACGCCGCGCTGCACGCCATGGCCGACATCCGGGCCAGGGAGGCCACGGTGCTGCGCATCGGCACCAGCGTCGGCCTCGGAGTACGGCTCGAACGCGTCCTCACGTCCCTGGCGGACCGTTCTCCCGAGCTCACCGTGGAATTGGTGAGCGCCACACCCACCGCCCGGTTGCAGGCGGTACGCGACGGCACGCTGGACGCGGCCTTCGTCCGCGGGCTGCCGCACAGCCCCGGCCTGGATCTCCTGCCGCTCTGGACGGACCCGCTCGTGGTGGCGCTTCCCGCGGCGCACCCGCTGGCCGTCCGCGCCTCGGTGCCCCTCGCCGGCCTCGCCGGCATCCCGCTGCGCCTCGTCTCCCGCGAAGCCAACCCACAGCTCGTCGACCTGGTCCTGGGAGCGTGCCAGGACGCCGGGTTCGAACCCGTCCTCGGCCCCGCTTTCACCACCGACCAGGACACCCTCGCCGCCATCGCGACCGGCAGTCCCAGCTGGACTGTGTTCTACGCCGCCCAGGCCCGGTTCCTGCCGACCGGCCGCACCGTCTTCCGCCCGGTCGACCCGCCCGGCCTGACCGCCGAGACCTACCTGGCCGTCCACCCCGCCACCCCCGCACGCCGGCTGGCCCCGCTCCTCGACGTCTGCCGCGCCGTCGGGGACTGACGGCACAGCGGGAGCCCCCCCCCGGGCGACGCACCAGGTTTCAGGGGCGGGGCAGGCGGCCATCTGTTCGGAAGGTGGTGTCGCCGGGAAACCTGGGGGAACCATGGGCACGTGCGGATTCGTCATCAAGGCGGTCACGGCACTCAAGGTGGCCAAGGCGCACAAGACGCATAAGACTTACAAGACGGTCAAGGCGGGAGCGGCGCTGGCCATCGTCGTCGCGTTGCTGGCACCGGGCGCGGCGCGGGCGGGCGGGCCGCCATCACCGTCACCGCGGTCGTCACCCTCGCTGTCTCCGCCGCCGCTCACCGATGACCGCGGGCGCACGCTCACGCTGCGCGGCTGGAACGTCGAGGACAAGACACACCGCGGCGCCGACGCACTCAGCGCCGTCACCGAGCGGCACTTCCGCGATCTGCACGGCCAGGGTTTCAACTTCGCGCGGCTGCTGGTCTTCTGGGACGACCTGGAGCCGCGGCCCGGCCATTACAGCCCGCGCTATCTCCGGAAGATCGAACGGATCCTGGACTGGGCCCACCGCTGGCACGTCCAGGTCGTGATCGACGCCCACCAGGACGTCTTCGGCCCGCGGTTCGGCCACCGCGGCGTCCCCGAGTGGGCGACCCGCACCGACGGGCTGCCCTTCACCCCGCACCCGGAGGACTGGTTCGCGGAGTACTTCGAACCGGCCGTGCAGGCCGCCTTCGAGCACCTCTACCAGGACCGGGACCTCCAGCGGGCACAGGCCCGTATGTGGCAGGTGCTCGCCGGGCGCTTCGCCGGCCACCCCGCCGTGTTCGGCTACGACCTGATCAATGAACCCATGGGGCGGCTGCGCGCGGGCGAGGACCTTCCGACGGCCGCCCACCGCATCGAATCCGAGCAACTGACGCCGATGTACAACCGGATCGCGGGGGCGATCCGCACGGTCGACCGCCACAGCAGGCTGTTCGTCGAACCGACCCCGATCGTCGGCGAGGGGCTGCCCACCGGGCTCGGCCGTATCCACGACTCCAAGGTCGTCTACGCACCGCACTTCTACCACGCCACCATGGAGGCGGGCGGCGACTACGACCCCTCGGCGCGCTGGATCGAGACCTACGAGAACGCCGTCACCCGCTACCCGAGCGCCCAGCGCATCCCGGTCGTGGTCGGCGAATGGGGCCCCCGGGACAGTTCGCTGCCCAACATGCCGCGCTTCTACGGCGATGCCCTCGCCTCCCTCGACCGCTACAGCGCCGGCTGGGCGGGCTATGTGTGGTGCTACGGCGGCGGGTACTGCGCGGTCGGCGAGGACGGCCGATTCCAGGCCAACAAGCAACAGACCGCGCGTCCCTACGCCCCCGCCGTCGCCGGCACGGTGCGCGAGCAGCGCTACGCCCCTGCGGCGCGGACGTTCCGCCTCGTCTACGACCTGCCGGGGCGGTCCGGCGTCAGCGAACTGTCCGCGCCGCCCACGGCCGCGGGGTGGCGGGTGTCGGTGGAGGGCCCGGCAGTGGCCTGGCCACGTTCCGTACCGGCAGGGGAACGGGGCACGGTCCGGGTGTGGACACCGCCAGGGTCCGCCGGGCGGGTCACGGTGACGGTCTCGGCGCAGGGGGCGGCGAGTCGCGTCCCCGCACGTCCGGGACCTGCCGACGGCACACGCTGACGGTGCCGCCGGCGCGGTGATCAGGAGCGCCGTCCGCCGCCGGGGATGGCGACCGCGGCGGGACGGCGCTCCCGGCCGGGCCCGGCCAGCGGCGGCCGGGACCGGGCCGGCTCGGGACCGAATTCCACCGCCGCCACTCGCTCCCGCGACCCGCGGTCGAGCAGGACCACGGAGGCCGCCTCCGGCACCACGTCAGGGGCGGGGTCGGGCGCGGGGTCAGGCGCATCCGCGGCGCCGGGTGCGGACAGTGCGCGCAGCAGACGGTCCAGTCCCCTGCGGTGCCGGGCGAAGGCACGCCGGGGCGCCCATCGGCCCCGCGCCTCCTGGCCGGCCAGCGCCTCGGCCGCTCCCACGTCGAGCACGACCAGGTGCAGTTCCCGTCCCTGACGTCCGGCGCACCTGGCCAGCCATCGGCGCATCCACGGCCTGCCGCCGCAGTCGTGGACCAGCAACGGCCCGCCGCCGCGCACCGCGGCGCGCAGCCGGCGAAAGTGCGCCAACCGCACCCAGGGCCGGTACAGCGCATAGGGCAGCAAGGCGGGCATCACCGCTTCGTACGCGACATGGAGCGCCCGTGGATCGATGACCGGCGCTGCGCCGGCCAAGCGCCGCAGCAGGGTGCTCTTACCGCTTCCCGGCAATCCGGAGACCACCACCACTGCGCCGGTGGGATACGCCAGGACGGCAGGGGTGCCGCCCCGTCCCCGCATATCCATCAGCCCACGAGGCCGCAACAACGCCAACCCGTCGTGGGAATCGGCACACTTCTCCGGCACACCGGTCCAGTCTCCTGTCACGCCCCATACTCGCCCCTTGGTCAAAGTCCCCTTCACTTCCCCACATCTCGTGCGGCCGACCGACCATGGCACAGCGCGGTCATGCCGGTCCCCGTACATGACGTGTGCCGCGACCATCTGGTTCACCGGGAGCCCATATCGGGGTCTCTTAAGGGGGCGCGAGGCCGGGAAGAGACCGGCTTCGGCTTCGGGGAGCGTATGGCTGGAAAGCATCGGCACTTTGCGAGAGTTGGCGTAGCGGGGGCTCCTGGTGCGCGTGCCGTCCGGTGGCCGATTCGCGCGCTCGCGCCGGGGTCCGGGAACGCGGCACATTGGGCGGCGGCACCGCGCCGGGCCGAGCTGCCACCGGCGGACTTCACCATGCGGAAGCGGGAGGAGACAGGATAGTGCTGCAGAGCGACGCATCGTATTCGGAGAACCTCGACGAGTTCCTCAAGAAAATCACCATGTGGTACGAGACCGACCACCGGGGTTTCCGGACCCTGTACGACGCGGCGGTCGAGAATGTCGTGCCGTTCCCGGATGACACACCGGAAGAGGTGCGCTGCGACTGGAAGAACAGCCGACTTCACGAACCTGCAAGGTATGCAGATGGACGAGTCGGGGCCGCGGGCCCAGGAACTCATCCAGAAGTGGATCGACGAGCTCGGGCCGAAGCGCATGGCCGAATATGAGCACGAGGACTGGCAGACCTTCAACGAGTTCTTCATCCGGAAGATCAGGAAGGAGAAGCGGCCGATCGCCGCCAAGGAGGACGACAGTGTGGTGGTCGCCCCGGCCGACTGCGTCATCAACATGATCGTCGATGACCTCACCGAGAAGACGCCGATCCCGGTCAAGACGGTGACCATGAACGTCGCGCAGCTGCTCGGCAACTCCAGCTACGCCGAGAGGTTCATCGGCGGTACGGCGGTGTCGTGCATCCTGATGCCCGACAGCTATCACTGGTACCACTCCCCGGTGAAGGGGCATGTGGTGGAGGCCAGCGACAGCATCGGTGGCGTGTACTACGGAATGCGGGACTTCCCCGGCCTGCTGGACAAGGGGGACGTCGGCTACGGATACGACTACTCGATGTTCGATGACTTCCGCCGGGGATACGCGATCATCAGGACGGAGTACCTGGATCGCTGGGGAAAGCGGGACGGCGAAGGGTACGTCGGTCTGGTCCCCGTCGGCCTCAACTCCATCGCCTCCGTCAATTTCCGGCACAAGTTCAAGGGACCGCTCAAGGAACCGGTCAAGGTGGAAAAGGGCGAGAGGTTCGGGAACTTCAAGTACGGCGGCTCGCTGAACATCCTGCTGTTCGAGCCCGGCCGGTTCCCCGCCCTGCAACTGCTCCAGGGACAGCGCATAGGAGTTCTCGAGGATCCGGAGCGGACGGCCGGGCTGTTCACCCGCTCCTACCGCTCACCGTCCCACCTGCGCCGCCCCCTTGCCCCCTGATCCCCTGGTCCGTCTCGCTGCCGAACGGAGGGTGCACCATGTCCGCAGAAGACCTCGTCACCTCGATTCCGGCGAACATCCCCGACAGCCGGCGCATCGATCTCTACACCAAGGACACCAAGAAAGCGCGCTCCTACTCCGGGCATGTGCACCTCGACAGCACGGAGCATCCGGGTACCGAGAACCACCTCTTCTACTGGTTCTTCGAAAGTCAGACCTGCAACCCCCATGTCGCGGTCCACGACCAGCAGGAGCTGATCAGCCGGACGCCACTGCTGATCTGGCTCAACGGCGGACCAGGCGCCTCCTCACTGCTGGGGCTGTTCCTGGAGAACGGACCGCTGACCATCGGCGACGATGCGGCCGGGACGATATCGGTGACCCCCAACACCTGGAACCAGGAGGCGCATATCGTCTACTGGGACCAGCCCATCGGCACCGGATACAGCTACTCCGATGCCGGGGAGTACGTCCAGGACGAGAGCACCCTCAGCCGGATGTTCTGGGAAGGGCTGCAGAAGTTCTTCGGCGCGCACCCGGAGTACGCGCAGTGCCCGCAGTACGTCTGCGGTGAGAGCTACGCCGGAAAGTACGTGCCGGCGATCGCCCTGGAAATCGACCGGAAGAACCGTCAGCACGCGGGCGAACGGAACCTCGACCTGCGGGAATCGCCGTCGGCAACGGCTGGATCAAGCCCAAGCTGTCGCTCCGCACGCTGATCGACTACGCCTATACGGCCGGGTTCATCGGCCTCGGTCAGAAGAACTCCCTGTACCACTCCTACGCCGATTTCCGGGCCGCCCTCGATGCGGGAGAGATGAAGAAGGCCACCGGTCTCGGCAATGATCTGGTGGCCACGACCCTGGCGTACGGCGGGAACTTCGACCTCTACGATGTGCGGCGCTGGGACGACCTTCCCATGGGGGCCTGCGCGCGTACCTGGACACCGCGGAAGTGAAGAAGTCCCTGCACGTTCCGGCGGACGTCACCTGGCAGTGCGCCGACAACGAGGGTCCGGTGGCCGAATGGCTGGTCGAGGACAACATGGCGGACTGCTCCGGGCTGTACACCGACATCATCGACAAGGGCTACCAGACCCTGCTCTACACCGGGAACTTCGACACCGCCTGTGGGTACCAGAGCACCGAGGAGATCCTGGACGACCTCATGAAGCGGAAGGGCGAGCACGAGCACGCGGAGTGGCGCAACGCTCCCCGGCTGATCTGGACGCAGGCGCAGGGGAACCCGAAGGGATTCGTCCGCCGCCACCGGAACCTGACGCAGGTCAGCGTGCCGGACGCCGGACACCAGGTGCCGGCGTTCCAGCCGCAGATCTGCCGGGAGATGCTCTACAACTGGCTCTTCGACCGCCCCTTCCCCGGCTACGACCCGCAGCAGCAGCCCAAGCAGCGCCACGGCTACACCGGTATGCGGAAGGGGTGACCAGACCCGTACCGGAGTCCGGGCGGTGAGGACGCCCAGCGGGATCGCACCCTCCCCAGCGGACGACAGGCGGCCATCGCACCGGCTTCTGTCATGTCCCCGATGCGGCAACAGCGCCGGAATGTCACCTGCGGTTCACCGACGGCTGGTGAGCTGGCGCTCGTCTGCCCCGTGGGCCACCTGCGAATCGAGGAATCCCCGCCATGCACATACCGTCCCGCCGCCACCTCACGATCGCCGGCGCCGTGGTCGCCGCCACCACGGCCGCCGTGGCCGTGGCCTCCGCCGCCGGCGCCAGCTCCGGCGCCGGCGCGTCCGACACCACGGCGCAGGCCGAGCACGCGGTCAAGGGCGGGAAGGCGAAGAACGTCATCCTGCTGATCGGCGACGGTATGGGCGACTCGGAGATCACCCTGGCCCGTGACTACACCGTGGGCGCCAACGGCCGGCTGAACATGGACAAGTTCCCGCTGACCGGTACGTACACGACGTACTCGGTGCGCGCCGACGGCAGCCCGGACTACGTGACCGACTCCGCGGCGAGCGCCACCGGCTGGGCGACCGGCACCAAGACCGTCAACGGCCGCCTCTCCAAGACGCCCGGCACGGACAAGGCCGTGCCCACGATCCTGGAGCTGGCCCAGAAGAACGGCTACGCCACCGGCAGCGTCACCACCGCCGAGGTGACCGACGCGACTCCGGCGGCGCTCGCCTCGCACGTCTCCGACCGCTCGTGCCAGGGCCCGGCCGACATGGCCAAGTGCCCCAGCGACGCGGTCGCGGCCGGCGGGCCGGGCTCGATCGCCGAGCAGTCCGTCGACCACAAGGTGGACGTGCTGCTCGGCGGCGGCAAGCAGCGTTTCGACCAGAAGGTCACCAACGGCACGTACAAGGGGCTGACGGTCACCGAGCAGGCGCGGAAGCTGGGCTACCAGGTCGTCACCGACCGGGCCTCGCTCAAGGCGGCGAAGGCCGGGAAGCCGGTGCTCGGCCTGTTCGCCCCGGGCAATGTGCCGGTGGAGTGGACCGGCAAGGCGGCCGCGGTCGGCGGCACGGACCCGCAGCGGTGTGTGACCTCCAACCCGGAGCGGCCGCGCACCACACCGAGCCTCGCCGACTCCGCCACCAAGGCCCTCCAGCTCCTGGAGGCCAAGCAGCAGGCCAAGCAGTCCAAGAAGGGCTTCTTCCTGCAGATCGAGGGCGCCTCGATCGACAAGCGGGACCACGCGGCCGACCCGTGCGGGCAGATCGGCGAGACCGCGGCGTTCGACCGCGCGGTCAAGGTGGCCCGGGACTACGCGGCCAAGCACCCCGACACGCTCGTGGTGACCACCGCCGACCACGGCCACACCAGCCAGATCGTCCCGCTGGAGGCCACCCCGCCCGGCCTGTCCTCCACCCTGGTCACGAACGAGGGCCGGCAGCTGAAGGTCAACTACTCGACGAACACACCGGGTCAGGCCCAGGAGCACACCGGAACCCAGGTGCGGATCGCGGCCCAGGGCCCGCAGGCGTACCGGGTGCTCGGCGTGACGAACCAGACCGACCTGTTCACGACGGTCCGTAAGGCGCTGCGGCTGCACTGACCGGCAACGGGAGGAGGGGGAGACCGCCGGCCACCGCGGTCTCCCCCTCCTCAGCCGTGTGCCTGACCGGCAGCTCGCGAAAGCGCAGATCACAGTAACTGCGCAGGACGGAACGGCTACCGGCACCTGCCCACGCGTTCGGCGGCCAGGCAGGTGCGGACCATCGTCACCCGGATCGTCGGACCGCCGACGCCGCACTTGATGACGTAGAAGAGGAAGACATTGGTCGAGGTGACGGCGAGCGCGTACACATAGACGTCCTGGAGGAGCTGGAGGTAGAGACAGGTGCCGATGGTCAGCACGGCCATGGCGTAGAACAGCGAGGTCGGCACCCACTGGGCGAACGACGACAGGCCGGTGATCTTGCCGTCGTCGCCGGGGACCGTGCTGAGCCCGAGCCGGCGCGAGCGGGTGATGACCGCGCGGACGTAGGCGAGGGTCACGAAGTTCGCGAGCCACGTCAGGCACTGCCCGATCGCCGAGTTGATCGGCCACCAGCGGGGTTCGACAAGGGTGACCGCCAGCACGAGCGCACACGGCGCGACGGCCATCATCCGCATGACCACCTCGGTCACCAGGGCCAGCCGGGTCATCGCGCCGGCCCGCCACCCGATGGCGAGGGGGGTGAGCCCGGCGAAGAGCATCTGGTAGTACTTGGGCGCCGCGATGGCGTAGGAGAGCCCGACCATCCGGGCCGGCAGGTTGGCGCGCCAGTCCGGCAGGTGGTAGTCGCTGTGCCGCCAGGAGTCGACGATGGGGAGACCCTCGGGGGCGTTGCCGTCGCCGCCGATGTGCTGCACCAGTTCCACCAGCTTGTTTCCCCAGTCGAGGTCCAGGTCCCGCAGCAGCCAGGTGATCACGGTGGAGTTCGTCACCGCCCAGATCAGCGTCGACAGCAGCGACCAGGCGAGCAGCCAGTTGGTGAACAGCCGGCGGTGTGCGACCGGGTGCGTGCTGTGCCCCCTGCGCATCCGCCACAGCCGCCACTCGCGCCCCGGATCACCGGCCAGTGGGCGCAGCAGCTCGCGCAGTGCCCGCCAGCCGGTCTCGATCCGCAGATCGCACTCGCCCCGCTCGGCGGCCTGCACCATCTCGAGCTCCGCCAGGAAGCTGCTCCTCAGCTGGGCGAACGACACGGACGGCGCCGGACCGGTGGGGAAGATGAGCAGTCGCCGCGCCGGATCGGCGTCGACCAGGTCCTCCAGGAAGCGCGCGAGCAGATCGGCGCGCATATAGAAGATGTCCGGCACCACACCGTCGAGGCTCACGCTTCCGGTGCCGAAGAGGACCAGCAGCTGGCCGAGCGAGTAGAGGTCGGCCCGGGCGATCTCATGGTCGCCTGCCTTGACCTCGGGCGCGATGAAGGCGGACTCGGCTCCTGCCTTCCCGGTGATGGTGTGGGTGTAGAGGTAGTTCCGGCCCAGATCGATGAGCCGGAAGGCGCCGTCGGCGTCGGACACGATGATGTTGGACGGTGAGAGGTCCGCGTGTACGCCCATGCGCCGGCCGGGCGCCGGGGCTTCCCGCGCGATGCGCTGGAGGTCCTCCAGTGCGTCGAAGAGCAGGGACCCCTTCTCCCGGAGCCGGTCGAGCCGGAGGGAGAGCGGGCGGCCCGGGACGCCCGCTTCCCGCTGCCACTCCTCGCGGACGACTTCGGCGAGCGTCCTGCCTTTGATGAAGTCCATCAGGATCCAGCTGTCGTAGCTGGCCCAGATCCGCACCAGATGCCGTGAACCGGTGCCGGAGGTGCCGTACGTCTCCGCGTACTCGCGGGTGGCGCGCGTGAGGGTCCCGATCCTGGTGAACGGGTACAGGATCAGCTTGAGGGCGAATTCCGGGCGGGTCCCGTGAACGGTCCTCGCGGTGGCGCCGCGCAGGATCACCGAGGTGGTGCCGTGCCGGTGGAACCGCAACTTCCGTTGCATCGCCCGCCATTCGCCCTCGGCGGGGTCCGTGTCCGCGGCCGCACGGCGCCGACCGGGCTGCGGCTGCGGGCTGTAGACCTCGGCGATGACCTCCGCCACCGCGTCCTCCGTGACGAGTACTCCGCAGACGCCCGCGCAGTCATGGGTCAGCGCCCGGTCGCTCCCGCCCAGGTCGGCCGTGGCCTGCGGAAGCGAACGCTGCGCCTCGGATTCGGCGAGGCCGATCAGCGTCAGCAGGAAAAGGCTGACGAATCCGTACAGCGGAGCCAGGCTCGCGCGGCGCCGCTCGGGCTCCGCGCGGTAGCCGAGGCACCAGGAGGTGAGGCCCGAGATCGCGGCCTGTCTGCCGGCGAGGCCGAACCGGTCGTCGAACGACCGCTCGTCCAGGGGGATGTCCTGCAGCAGGCGTCGCCACAGCTTGAGGCGTCGGGCCCGCTGCCGGGCCGTCTCCGGCTGGTCGTCGGCGGTCAGCTCCAGCAGGGTCCGCAACCGGGCCAGGTGCCGGTCGCTATATCCCGTCAGGCCGTGCAGTGCTGCGAGCAGCAGATCCAGCGTCGCGCCTTGGCTCGCCATCCGCGGATTCCACCACCCTCAGTCTCGGCATGGCACGGATGCCTCCGCGGCGCAGCAGCTCGACCGGCCTGTCCTCGGTGGCGCAGAACGCGATCCCGTACGCCATGCGCGCGCTGTCGAGAAGCCGCTGCCGGTCCAGCTCGTGCCGTTTGAGTTCGGGCATCCAGGGCAGCGGTGCGAGATCGAGGACGTACGGGGAACCGGCTCCGGGGGCCGTGCGCAGCCGGCGCAGCCAGTCCTGATCGCGGTGCTTCTGACGGATCGCCGCCAGATAGCCGCTGCCGAGACCGCGGCGCATCCGCTCGAGGTGCAGATACGTGCCGCGGTGCAGCAGGGAGAGCCGGTCATCGGCCGGCCGCATCGGCCGCGTACTGAGGGAAAGGATGTGTGTGCAGCCGTCGTTGACCGCGAGCCGGAACGGCAGGGCGGTGAGCACGCCGCCGTCGACGGCGCGTCGCCCGTCGGGTGTCGCGGTGGTGCCGGGGAGGGCGATCGGCAGCCAGGCGGAGGCGCGCAGCGCGGCTTTGAGGTCCTGTCTGGAGGCGAAGTCCCGCAGTACCACGGTTTCCAGCGCATCGACGTCGGTGACCGGGACGGCCAGGGGAACCGCCGACCTGAGAACGGCCTCGTAATCCAGGGGCTTGACCCGTTCCATGATGTGGTCGAAGGAGTAGGCCAGGTCCAGGATCGGGCGCCGGCGCAGTATCCGGGAGAAGTCGACGAACCGCTTGGTCGTCAGGTCGTCGTAGTAGATCGACAGCGGATACCAGGTCTCCCCGGCGAGGAAGTAGGCCGCGTTGATTCCCCCGGAGGAGCAGCCGAAGACCACGTCGAAGGCGTTCGTGAAGCCGTAGTCCTCGAGCTGGGTGAGCATCGCCGCCGAGATCACCCCGCGCATACCGCCCCCCTCGACGGCGAGGGCGACGGTCGCACCGTCCTTGCGCTGCCCCGGTAAGCTTCCGGAGTCGCGCCGGGCGCGCAGGATCTCCAGCACAGGATGCGCCGAATCCCAGTATTCAGGCGTGCTCTTGACCTCACCGGCCTGCATGGTCCCCCCGCAGGATCAGTTCCTGATCTCCCGATACCACACAACGCACCACACTGTGCCAGACAGCGCTCCCGACCGACACGGGTTCGCCTGAACTCGGCTCCCCCGCCGCTCCACCGCAGCCCTGGCCGAGCGGTGGATGCCGTGCCGCGTCCCACAGCGGCGTCCTGGCCCGTGCCGTTCGCGCTGGTCAGCGGGTGGGACATCCCAGGAGTACGGCAGTTGGGCGGCGGGGGTGGCCCTCCCGGCGGTTTGCCCCGCACGCTCGATGGCACAGCTCGGGCGGCGTGACCCGCCGCCCTCCCTCACGCCAGGGAACGCCAGAGCACCAGAGGAAAGGACTCCGCGTCATGAGGAACACGCTACGCAAGCGCCTCGTACTCGCCGTCGCCGCGGCGGCGCTCGGCGGTGGGCTCGCCCTGCCCGCCGGGCCCGCGGTGGCCGCGCCCGCGCAGGTGGGCCCCGACGACCGCGCCACCGCCGGGACCACGGAGGGCGCGGGCATCCTGGGCACCGCCCCGGGGTGCGTCCGGCGGGACGTCATCAAGCACGAGAAGAAGGTGACCGTGGGGAACGACTGCGGCAAGGCCATGCACCTGAAGGTGGTCATCGACTGGGGACCCGACTCGCGCTGCCTGACCTACCAGCACGGTCAGGCATGGACCTGGCATTGGGGCAGGGGCTCCTACGGCAAGGTCGTCACCTGCTGAGCACCTGACGTCTCAGCCGGCCCCGGTGAGGATGCGCGCCAGATCGATGACGTCCGCGGCGATGAGATCGACCTCCGCCGGTGCCGGAACCGGGGCGGCTTCCGGTCCCCACTCCAGCGGGCGCGGGATGTACGCGGTGCGGAGCCCGGCGCCGGCGGCAGCTTCGAGGTCGTCCGCGTGACAGGCGACCATCAGGAGCCGCTGTGGCTCCACGCGGAGCAGTTCGGCGGCCGACAGGTAGACCCGTGGGTCGGGCTTGTACGACGTGGCCAGCTCGGCCGAGAGGACGCAGTCGAAGCGGAGCCCGGTCCGCTTGGTGAGGCGGGTGAGGAGGCCGACCCCGCCGTTGGACAGCGTTGCGGTGATCACGCGGCTGCCGTGCAGCCGTTCCAGACCGGCCGCGGCGTCCGGCCAGGCGCGCAGCCGGTGCCAGGCTCCGACCAGCGCGTCCCGGTCCGCCTCACCGAGGGCTTCGAGGCCGTGGGCGACGAGTGCCTCGTCGAGGGTGAGCCGGTGCAGGTCGTCGAGGGGCATGCAGGGCAGCTGTCCCGTCACGACCCTGGTCAGGGCGGGCCGGTAGCGGCGGCGCCAAGTGTCGGTGACAGCGGGCCAGTCGGCGCGCAGGCCCGCCTGGTCACCGATGTCGGCCAACGCGTCGGCCACACTGGACCGCCAGTCGGTCATGGTCCCGAAAACGTCGAACACCGCGGCGTCGATATCCATGCGGCTCGCCCTCCCCTTCACTCCGTGACGCCAGGTCAAGGCCCGCTAACTGTAGCCTTCCTGTTCCCTATTGATCTTTCCTGATCCTTTTTGGTGAAACCGACTTCGGGCTTCGTCAGCCCTCCAACAGCCCTTCAACGCCGCTCCGTCGGCTCTCCTTCGGTGGCGCGTGGGCTCTTCTTCGGCGGTACGTCCGCGCTACTTCGGTGTTTCGTCCGCGCGTTGCCTTCCGGCTGACCTGTCGTTGAGAACGGCATGACCAGAATGCACCGGACTTTTGCGGCTCTTGTCCTGGCCTCCGGAGCCATGGGGAGCGTCTCGCCCGCCACCGCGAACGCCACGCAGACCGACCGTCCGCTGCTGTTCAGCGTGGACTACGAGCTGGCCAGGCTCAACGACCTCGGCCCCCAGGGCAGGGTGGGACAGGCGGCGACGTCCTTCGCACCCGTACTTGAGCTGTTCGGTCCGCTTTCCGGCGCTCCCCAGCGCTGAGGTGACGAGGAGCGTGCCCCTTGGCGCGTCCCCGTTCTACGGGACGTCCGCGACGCCGCGCGTCATGCCATGTCGTGTGCGCTCAGACCGCGTGCGGCGGCGGCCTTCGGCGCCATGGGGCCCGACCAGGAGCGGCGCGGCGGGCGGCCGACGAATGCGCCGAAGAGGAGCGCCGCAGCGGTGGCCGCGAGCACGCCGGGCACCATTTCGTAGATTCCCGACTGCAGTGGGCCGAGCAGCGGGTCGATCTGTTTCCAGAGGAGGACGGTCGCCGCCCCGGTCACGATGCCGGCCATCGCTCCGGCGCGGGTCATCCGCGGCCAGTAGAGGGACAGCAGGATCACCGGGCCGAAGGCGGCCCCGAAACCGGCCCAGGCGTACGCGACGATGTCGAGCACGGCACCGCCGCTCAGGGCGATGACGTAGGCGACGAGGGCGACCACCACCACCGTCGCGCGGGCCGCCAGGACCTTCGACGCGTCGGAGGCCCGCCGCTTGAGGAAAGCACCGTAGAAATCCTCGGTGAGGGCCATCGCGGAGACCAGCAGCTGGCTGTCCGCGCTGGATTTGATCGCGGCCAGTACGGCGACGAGCAGGACGGCCGCGCCCCACGGGTTGACCAGCTGGGCGGCGAGTGCGATGAAGACCGTCTCCGGGTTGTCCAGCGGGCGGTCCAGCGTGGCGATTCCCGCCAGTCCGATGAGCGCGGCGCCCGCGAGGCAGAGCACGACCCAGCCCACGCCGATACGGCGGGCCAAGGGGACGTCACGGGAGCTGCGGATGCTCATGAAGCGGACCAGGATGTGCGGTTGGCCGAAGTAGCCCAGCCCCCAGGCGAGGAGGGAGACGACGGCCACGGCGCCGAGCGGCTCGCCGGATGTCCAGCGGTCGGCGCCGAAGCCGGCCTTGGCGGTCACGTCCAGGAGAGAGGTGCTCTTGTCAGTGATCGCGGTACGCAGCGCGTCGAAGCCGCCGAACATGCCGATGGCGATCGCGGGGAGGGCCACGGCCGCGCCGAACATCAGGGTGGCCTGCACCGAGTGCGTGACGCTGACGGCGCGGAAGCCGCCCAGGACGGTGTAGACGACGATGACCACGGCGAAGACGGTCAGCGCAAATTCGAAGCCGCCGCCGAAGATCCCCTCGAACAGCACGCCTCCGGCGAGGAGTCCGCTCGCGACGTACACGGTGAAGAAGACGACGATGACCGTTGCCGACAGCACGCGCAGGAGTCTGCTGCCGTCTTCGAAACGTTCTTCCAGATACGCCGAGAGCGTCATGGCGTCACCGGCCCGCTCGGTGTACGTACGCAAACGGGGCGCCACCAGGCGCCAGTTGAGATAGGTGCCGATGGCCAGCCCGACCGCGAGCCATGAGGCGCCGATGCCGCCCGCGTACACTGCTCCGGGCAGTCCCAGGAACAGCCAGCCGGACATATCACTGGCGCCGGCGGAGAGCGCGGCCACCGGTGCGCTCAGCCGTCGCCCGCCCAGGGCGAAGTCGGAGAAGGTCAGGGTGTCCTGATACGTCCAGATACCTACCGCCACCATCGCGAGCAGGAAGATCCCAAATGTGATCATGACTGGAACGATCAGGCTTGTCATCGCTGCTCCTCGATATCGGCAACTGTGGGTGGCGGCAAGGGCCCGGGAGTGATCGCGCGAGTGACGGGTGAGTCGGGTCGTGGCGTGAGGACGAGTCGTGGTGTCAGGGCGAGTCGTCGCGTGGGGAGGGTGGGCGGTCGCGTGGGGGTGAGTGGTCACGGAGGTGCGCTCGGGGCGGGAATGCGCCGGCGTTCGCTGACGATACGGATCGGCCGTCGTCAGCGTCAGGGTTTTCGCAGATCTCCTGGCAAGCCGCGCCGCCGAACGGCACGCGCAAGCGCGAAGACTGTGTCAACAAAGCGTAAGAGTCGTGTAAGTTTGCGGGTGGTGAGCCGGGAAGTCTGGTCGGCGGTCAACAAACAGTTGATCTGGTAACCGATCGGGGGTTCGTCTCATGGTGCTCGTCGCTGTCTTCGGCGTCGCACTGCTCATCGCGGTTCTCCTCTCCGGGCTCGCCGCCCGTACCGTCCTGTCCACCACCTTCCTCTTCCTCGTCGGCGGGGCGCTGGTCAGCGACGGGGCTCTCGGCCTGATCCACATCACTCCGGACAGCGAGATCGTGTCCGTGACGGCGGACCTCGCCCTGTTCGCCGTGCTGTTCACCGACGGCATGCACGTCTCCTTCCCCAAGCTGCGTGCCAACTGGAAGAACCCGGCCCGTGCGCTGGGTCTGGGGATGCCGCTCGCCTTCGTCGGGATGGCTCTGATCACCCACTTCCTGGTGGGGCTCGACTGGACGACGTCCTTCCTCGTCGGGGCGGTACTCGCGCCCACCGACCCGGTCTTCGCCTCCGCGATCGTCGGGCGCAAGGAGGTCCCCGCCAAACTCCGTCAGTTGCTGAACGTGGAGAGCGGCATCAACGACGGCCTGGCACTTCCGGTCGTACTGATCCTGATCGCGGCCGCGTCCACCGGGGCCCACGCGTCGGTGGACGCCTCCGGGATCGCCCTGGAGCTGGCCATGGGCCTGGGCTTCGGCATCGTGGGACCGCTGCTGGTCTCCCAGGTGGTACGGCTGCGGCTGCTGGGTGCGGAGCCCAAGCTGCAGCCGCTGCTGCCGCTGGCCATCGGCGTGATCCTCTACGCCGCCTGCCACCTCACCCACGCCAACCCCTACCTCGCCGCGTTCTCCGCCGGGGCGGTGCTGGTACACGTCTCCCCGGAGGCGAAGGAGGCGTTCGAGCCGCTCGGGGAGGCGCTGGCGGAGCTGGCCAAGTTCGCGGCGCTGCTGGTCTTCGGCGCGCTGCTGACACCGCGTCTGTTCGCGGACCTGTCGCTGGGCGGCTATGCGGCGGTCGTGCTGGCGATCATCCTGATCCGTCCTGCCTCGCTGCTGCTGTCCCTGATCGGTACGCGCTTCACGCGACGGGAGAAGCTGACCGCGGCATGGTTCGGGCCGAAGGGCTTCGCGTCCGTCGTCTACGGCCTGCTGGTCCTGCAGGCCGGGATTCCCCAGGGCCAGGAGGCGTTCACCCTCATCGCGGTGTGCATCGCCTTCTCGATCGTCGCGCACAGCAGCACGGATGTGCCGATCGCCCGCATGTTCCACGTCGACGACCTCGTCGGCATACCCGACGACAATGACGAGGCGCGGAAGGTTCGACACCGCGACCGCGACCCGGTGCCCGCCGTCGGCGCAACGGGACGCGAGTAGGGGATTCGGCCTTGTGCGCACGCGGGCGGCACAGCGCTGTCCGTCCGTGTGCGCCCGTGCCGGCCGACGACGATGCCTGTCCGGCTGCCCGCGAGGCGGTCGAACAGGATCCGACCGCCTGCTGGATCACTTCTGCGGCGGATCACGACCGCCCTGTCCGTACGGCAGAGGCCTCTCCCCTCCGCCGTGCTGTCCCCGCCGAGTTCCGGCCCGCTCCCCCTGTATGAGGAAGGCCCACTGTGCGCGCACGCGACCTGGCCCAGGACTACGAATCCGTCCGCCTGACCACCGACGCCGTGGCCGCGGCGCGGCTGATGGCCGAGCACAAGCTGCCCGGTCTGCTCGTCCTGGACGACAACGACGAGCCGCAGGCGATCCTGCCCGCCTCCCAGCTCATCAAGGTGCTGGTCCCGGCCTATGTGATCGAGGACCCCACCCTGGCCGCCGTCATCGACGAGAAGCACGCCGACCGCCTCTGCGACAACCTGCGCGGCCGCCAGGTGGGCGACTGTCTTCCCCACTCCGCGGCGCCGCCCCCGATCGCCGCACCCGATGACACCGCCATCGAGGTCGCCGCCCTCATGGCCATCACCCGCAGCCCGCTGGTGGCCGTCGCCGACCGCGATGACGACGGCATCCACCTGCTCGGCGTCATCACCGCCGCGCACCTGCTCAACCGCCTCCTGCAGTCCGCCGGATAGACCTTGGAGCGACATGAACGACTGGCACAGCTGGGCGGCGATCGTCGTCTTCTTCGGCACCTACGCCCTGATCATCAGTGAGAAGATCCACCGCGTCGCGGCCGCCCTCGGCGGCGCCGGCCTGATGCTCGCCATCGGCGCCACCGACGATGTCTCCGCCTTCTACTCCGAGGACTCGGGCGTCGACTGGAACGTCATCTTCCTGCTGATGGGCATGATGATGATCGTCGGCGTACTCAAGAAGACCGGACTCTTCGAATACCTCGCCATCTGGTCGGTCAAGAGAGCCCGGGCCAGACCGTTCCGGGTGATGGCCATGCTGATAGTCATCACCGCCGTCGCCTCGGCACTGCTGGACAACGTCACCACGGTGCTGCTGATCGCCCCGGTCACCCTGCTGGTGTGCGAGCGGCTCGGGCTGCCCGCGGCGCCGTTCCTGATCGCCGAGGTCCTCGCCTCCAACATCGGCGGCACCGCGACCCTCGTCGGCGACCCGCCGAACATCATCATCGCCAGCCGGGCCGGGCTGACCTTCAACGACTTCCTCGTCCACCTCGCGCCGCTGAGCGCGGTCCTGATAGTCGTCCTGATCGCGGTGTGCCGGTTCCTGTTCCGCAAGACCTTCGTCTACGACGAGGACCGCGCCGCCGACATCATGGCGCTCGAAGAGCGCGAAGCCATCGAGCACCCGCGGCTGCTCGTACAGGGCCTGGTCGTCCTGGCCCTGGTGGTGGCCGGCTTCGTCCTGCACCCCGTGCTGCACTACGAGCCCAGCGTCGTCGCCCTGCTCGGGGCGGGGCTGCTCGTCGCGATCTCCGCCGTGGAGACCGGCGAGGTCCTGGGCGAGGTCGAATGGCCCACACTCGCCTTCTTCGCCGGTCTCTTCATCATGATCGGCGGGCTGATCGACACCGGCGTCATCAAGCAGGTCGCGAACGGCCTCGCCGACGCCATCGGCGGCAACGAGGCCGGCGGGTCCATGGTCCTGCTCGGAGCCTCCGCCGCCCTCTCCGGCATCGTCGACAACATCCCCTACGTCGCCACCATGGCGCCCGTGACCCAGGACCTCGTAGACGCCATGGGCGGTGCCGGCGATCACGTCATGTGGTGGGCCCTCGCCCTGGGGGCGGATCTCGGCGGCAACGCGACCGCCATCGGCGCCTCCGCCAACGTCGTCGTCCTCGGCATCGCCGAACGCAACCGCCAGCCCATCTCCTTCTGGCAGTTCACCAAGTACGGCCTCGTCGTGACCGCCGCCACCGTGCTGCTCTCCGCCGGTTACCTCTGGCTGCGCTACTTCGCCCTGGCCTGAGCGCCGCGGGCCTGAGCAAGCGCTGGTGAGGCCGAGAGCGCCGGCGCGTCGCCGCTTCCCCCCTTCTTGGGCATACGGGACGCCCGCCTGGGGGAATGCCCGGCGTTTCGGAAAGCGATCGCGCCGGCCGCGGGGCAGTCATCCCGTCATATGAGAGCTACCGAGACGTACGGGAGCGCAGGGATGAATCATGCCCGGAGCATCGCGCGGCGCAGCGTGCTGCGCGGACTGGGCGGTGTCGGTACGGGCGCCACGCTGACCGCCTTCACCGGGGCCGTCCCCGGAACGGGCACGAGCGGACGGGCCGTGGACGGGCCGCCGCTGCCCGATCTGCCCGAGGTCCGCAGTCGCGCCGGTCTGCTGGAGCACACCCTGACCGTGGCCACCACCCGCCCCACCGTGGGCGGGCAGCGGCTGCACCTGGACACCTACAACGGTCGTCTGCCCGGCGAACTCCTGCGGATCCGCCCCGGTGACAGCGTCCGCATCCTGCTGCGCAACCGGATGGTGAACACCGGCGTGCCGGTGGCCATGGACGACAGCGCGCTGCTCCAGCAGGCCGTCACCATCAATCTGCACACCCACGGACTCCAGGTCTCCCCGGCCGGCCAGGCGGACAACATCTACGTGACCGTCGCCCCGCTCCAGTCCCACCAGTACGTCTACGACGTGCCCGAGGACCAGCCGACGGGCCTGTTCTGGTACCACCCGCACTACCACGGCTCCACCACCCACCAGGCGTGGTCCGGACTGGCCGGCCCGATCGTGGTCGAGGGCGCCGTCGACCGCGTGCCCGAGATCGCCGACATGCGCGAGCGGACCATCGTCATCAACGCCCTCCGCCTCGACGGCAACGGCGAGAACCCCACCGCACTCATCCTGCCCACGGGCGGCGATGATCCGTTCACCACGCTCCCGGCCGTGCCCAGCCGGATGCAGTTCCCGCTCAACGGCCGACTACGGCCCACCGTCTCCCTCAGGCCCGGCGAGACCCAGCGGTGGCGGGTACTCAACGCGGCACCGCACCGGTCGATGTGGCTGCACGTCGAGGGCCACACGCTGCACTGGATCGGGCAGGACGGCATCCCCTTCGGGCACACCCGGCCGGTGCCCCACCTCATGCTGGGCTCCGGCAACCGCGCCGAGTTCGTCGTACGCGGCGGCGCCCCGGGCCGGTACCGCATCTACGCGGCCCTACGACCAGGGTCACCCCGGCGGCCCCCGCCCCACCATCGAACTGGGCACCCTGGAGGTCACCGGCCGGAAGACGTCCGGCGCCATCCCGCACCGCCTGGTCGAACCCCCGCGTATGCCCGCTCTGCCGGTCGCCCGCCGCCGCACCCTGACCCTCACCGGCGACATCTCCGGTGCGTCCGGAGCCGGCGTGCGCTTCTTCATCGACGGCAAGCTCTTCGACGCGGACCGCATCGACACGGAAGTCGAGGCCGGGACGGTGGAGGAGTGGCGGTTCGTCAACGTCACCGACGTCTTCCAGCACCCGATGCACATCCACGTCAACCCGTTCCAGGTCATCGACGTCAAGGGCATCCCGCCCGGGGACACCACCTGGCAGACCGACCCGGACATCTGGTGGGACACCTTCCGCGTCCCGCCCAACGGGGAGTTCACCCTGCGCACGTACTTCAGGCCCGACGCGCCCGGCAAGACCGTCTACCACTGCCACATCCTCCCCCACGAGGACAACGGCATGATGGGCAACCTCCTCATCAACCCGCCCCCCGGCACCCCCGGCAACCCGTCCCGCGCCGGCGGCGCAGCCCGATGAGCCGCCGCCTCGCAGCCGTCGCCGTCCTGGCCGGCCTCCTCCAGATCCCCGCACCCGCCACAGCGGGTCCCACCGCCGATCCCCCGCCACCGCCACCGCTCACAGCCGTCCCCGCCGATCCCGGCACTCACCGGCACCCCTACGTGTTCACCCAGGTACACCACGACAACCTGTGGTGGTGGAACGGCACCTGGCGCCCGCAGAGCGTCCCCGACGGCGCCCGCGTCCAGATCCAGCTCCCGGGCGGTCCCGCCCAGTGGAAGCCGCATACCGGCCCGGACTGCCATCCCACCGGCACCGCCGATAGGCTTCCGCACCGCGCACACAGCACCCTCACCGGCCACGGGCGCCTCCCCAACGAAGGCCGCATCGCCGGCTTCAGCGATCTCCAGACCTTCGACTACACCGTCAGCGGCCACGGTCCGGTCGCCCTCTGCCTCCGCGCCGAACCGGACCTGGCCCGCCCGGAGGACATCGGCCTGCCCTCGACCCACCCGGTCACCTACGTCCTCACCCTGCTCGTCGACACGCCGCAGAGCAGCCTGCCCTCCCCACCGTGAACGGATCCCCATGGCCCACTCCGCCACCCCAGCCCCCTCCACGGCCGCCGGCTGCGACGACACTGGCCCCGGCCGCCGCTACGAGGACCTGCGCGCGCTGTTCATCAACTGCACCCTCAAACCCTCCCCCGAGACCAGCAACACCGAGGGACTGGTCGACATCAGCCGCCGCATCATGGAGCAACAGGGCGTGCGCGTCGACGAGTTCCGTGCCGTCGACCACGACCTCGCACCTGGCGTCTACCCCGACATGACCGAATACGGGGCGCGCAGCGACGAATGGCCGGTGCTCTACCCGCGCGTCATGGACGCCGACATCCTGGTCCTGGCCGGCCCCATCTGGCTCGGCGACAACAGCTCCGTGCTGAAACGGGTCGTCGAGCGGCTCTACGCCTGCTCCGGCCTCCTCAACGACCAGGGCCAGTACGCGTATTACGGGCGCGTCGGCGGCTGCCTGATCACCGGGAACGAGGACGGCGCCAAACACTGTGCGATGAACGTCCTCTACTCCCTCCAGCACCTCGGCTACGCCATCCCGCCACAGGCCGACGCCGCCTGGGTGGGCGAAGCCGGTCCGGGCCCGTCCTACCTCGACCCCGGCTCCGGCGGCCCGGAGAACGACTTCACCAACCGCAACACCACGTTCATGACGTGGAACCTGCTCCACCTGGCCCGACTGCTGAAGGACGCCGGCGGCATCCCGGCCCACGGAAACCAGCGCTCGCAGTGGGAGGCGGGCTGCCGCTTCGACTTCCCCAACCCCGACTACCGCTGACCCCGCCGTCCCTGGCTCACTGGCCCACCCGGCCGTCGATGCGCTCGCGCAACAGATCGGCGTGCCCGCAGTGGCGGGCGTACTCCTCGATCCTGTGCACCATCAGTTCCCGAACCGAGGTCCCGTCCTTCCCCAGACGCGCGCCCAGGTCCGAGTGCTCGGCCAGCGCGGCATCGGTCGCGGCCTGCTCGCGCTCCAGATCGGAGTACGCGGCATCCACCTCGGCCTGCTCGGCGACGACTCCGTCGAAGTCCGCGTCCTTCGCGCCGTACAGCCTCGGCAGTGGGTCACCGGCACTGATCCAGTTCCGCCAGTCCCGTTCCACCTCGGCGAGGTGCCGAAGCAGGCCGAGCAGCGACATCGTCGACGGCGGAACCGACCGGCGCGCCAGTTGCTCGGCGTCCAGGCCCTCGCACTTCATCCGCAGCGTCATGCGGTAGCCCGTCAGGAAGTCCTGTAGCGTCGCGAGCTCGCCGTCCGGGCCGGCTCCTTCGCTGTGGCGCGGGTCGTCCCCCGGGTCGGCCCACATGTCGGGGTGGATGGTTGCCCGGCTCCATCGTGCGGGTTGGTCACTCATGCGTACCATGTTCAGCCGTGAGAGCCCGCGTTCGCCAGTGAGTTTCCCCGAGGTGATCACCCTCCCACTCCGTCTCCCGCTCCGTCGACGCCGCCGGGTACCGGACGCCTGAGGAGTTCGGCCAGGCCTCGGCGGGTGGCTGCCAGGACGACCCGGTCCTGGGGCTGGAGGACGTAGCCGGGGTGCAGGTCCCAGACCAGCCCGGCCGGCTGGTCCTCGGCGTTGTGCCGGCGGGGGGCCGCCAGATCGGGGAGCCGGTCGGCCGGCGGGGCGGCGTCCAGGGCGAGTACGCGCCATGCGCCGGGCCGGAAGGCGTCGCCCACGGTGCGCCCCTCCAGCTGTGCGTGGCCGGCCACCCTGATCGCGGCGATGAGCAGGACACTGCGCTCGACGGGTATGGCACCGAGGATCTGACGCCCCATCATGGCCCCGGCGAAGGCGGGCGCGGCGAGGGTGGAGACGCTGCGGCTCCGGGTGAGGGCGCTCGGGTGGGCGGTGCGGAGGGTGCGGTAGACGGCGGTGGCGAAGCCGTCGTCGTACAGGCGCAGCGCCACCCGCAGATCGGGCTTGACGGAGCGGGCGTACAGGGCGGCTTCGAGGTTGGTGGTGTCGGAGCTGGTGAGGGCGAGCAGGGCATGTGCTCGGTGGATCTTCGCGGCCTCCAGGACGCCTTCTTCCGTCACGTCTCCGATCACGGTCGGCACCCGCAGCCGTCGGGCGAGCGTGAGGCCGCGGGCCTCGGGGTCCTCCTCGACGCAGACGACGGGGATGTCGAGTTCCCGGAGCCGGGCGAGAACACGGGTGCCGACCTTGCCCAGCCCCAGGAGGACGACGTGCCCGGACAGTCCGCGGGGCGGGTTGCGCAGCTGGGAGGCGGTGCGGAAGGTTCCCAGGGCTTCGATGGCGGCGGCGACCATGACGGGCAGGAGCAGCAGGCCGAGGATTCCGGCCAGGAGTTGGAGGACTTGGCGGCCGGTCTCCTCGCCGATGGCGGGGTCGTCGATGGCGAGCAGGTCCAGCACGGTGATGTAGGCGGCGTGGCGCGGGTCGTCGCCGGTCACGATCCACGAGGTGACGGCCAGCGCGAGGACGGCGGCGGCCCCTCCGGCGAGTGACCACCGCAGTCGGCGCGAGAAGAGGGAGCCGAGGGAGACCGAGCGGCCGGCCAGGGGGCCTGTGGGGGTCGAGGGGCCGGCGTAGGAGACGGCTTCCAGGACGACGGTGCCGCGGCCCGTGGCGGCGGCCACACTGCTGTCGTCCGGAAGCAGGCGCGGCGCCTCGTCCCCGCTGCCGTCCGAACCTTCGGTGCCCGCCGGGTCGCTGGTGGTCGCCGAGAGGAGCGCGAGGGTGCACAGTCCCGGGTCGGCGATCTCCCCTCGGCCGGGCGGGGTGCGCTCCGCGGCGCGCAGCAGCAGCCCGTCGGCCTGGACGACCTTGCTGCTGCCGGCGACCGCGGTGGCGGCCAGGGCCGGAGCCGCGGTGTCCGCGTCGGAGAGCACCGTCGTGGACGCGTCCAGCTCCGCCGGATCCAGGCCCGGTGTGACGACCAGGGCGGTCTGGTCGAGGAGTTCTTCCAGATGCTGGCCGAGCTTGCGGTTGTACAGGCGGATGACGAGCCGGATACGCGGGTTGCGGCGGCGGGCGATCAACGCGGCCCGGATGTTGGTCTCGTCGTCGTCATAGACCAGCGCAAGAGCTACGGCCCGTCCGATCCCGGCTTCGGCCAGCACCGCTTCGTCCGGTTCGGGAGCCTCCATGGTGTGCGGGGTTCCCGCTTCTGAACGGGTCGTCCGCGTCATGGCGGCCGTCAACCGCTCGCGCAGTGCCGATACACGTCCGTTGCCCGGGCTCATCGGCGAAGAGCGCGCTCCGCCGGCCGAGCCGGGTGACGGGGTGACGAGTACCACCGACTGGCCGTAGATCTCCTGTAGTTCGGCGGCCAGCCGGTGGGCGAGGGCGTCGTCACCGCAGACCACCATGTGGCCTGCGGTGACGTCGGGGTGTGCATGCTGAACGTGCTGCGGATGGATCGACACGTCTGCTGTGACACTCTCTCGCAGCGGCTGGTTCCCCGCGCCGCCGATTGACGGGCTACGACGGCGCGCGGCCCGGTTTGCGCTCCGGTGTGGCGGCCCGCAGATCCGCCAGGAGATCGGCCTGACCGGTCAGCACCCCGGTGAGGATGGTGCGCGCCACCTGCAGCAGCTCGGCCACATGAGGACTGGTCAACGAGTAGTAGACGGTCGACCCTTCCTTGCGGGTGACGACCAGATTGGCTCTCCTGAGGACCGCGAGCTGCTGGGAGAGGTACGCCGGCTCCGCCTCCACCCGCGCCAGCATCTCCGATACCGCGTGCTCACGCTCGCTCAGCAGCTCCAGCACCCGGATCCGCACCGGGTGCCCCAGACTCTTGAAGAACTCCGCCTTCAGCTGATACAGCGGCGCACTCACCGGACCGGCCTCCTGCCGCCCCCCGACGGCCACAGTGGCCGTTCTCCCGCGCATCGAGTCCACTCCATCGTCACAACCATGGGGCTATCTTCGCCCAGCCCGGAGTGCCTGTGCAGGTGGTGGTCCGGTCCGGGGCGGTCCGGGGCGGCCGCTGGTCACCCGCCGGTTTCCCGCGGGCCGGTCTCACCGGTCCGTGCCCCGCACGACCACCACCGGGCAGGGCGCGTACTGGGTGCAGTGCTGGCTGACCGATCCCAGCAGCACCCCGGTGAACCCGCCATGGCCCCGGCTGCCGACGACCAGGAGGGAGGCCCCCCGGGCCGCGTCGAGCAGCACCGCGGACGCCGTTCCGTACGCCACGGTTGCCTTGACGCGGGAAGCCTCGCCCGCCTTCACCACCTCTCTGATGGCACCGTCGAGAGCCTGGCCGGCCCATGCCTTCATGTCCCCGCCGAGTTCCTGCGGCGCGTCGAGCCAGCCGATGGAACCGTAGAGCGGCGGGTACTCCCACGCGATCACCGCGTGGACGGCGGACCCGGTCAGCTCCGCCTGACGCACCGCCCAGCGCAGGGCTTCCTTGGACGACTCCGATCCGTCGACCCCGACGACGATCGGGCCGTGCTCCTCGGGTGGGCTGCCCATGGCCACCTCCACCAGGCGAATGGAACGGCCGGCGCCCCCGGCGCTGCCGCGCGCGTTCGTGCTCTGCCACCAGCTTCCGGCATCGTGCGGCACCTCGCACGGGACCGTCGTCCGCGAGGCCCGCCCGTTCCACCCGTTCCGTCCGTCCCGTCCGGCCCACCCGGTCCCCCGGCTCTCCCTCGCCCGATCGGCGGCGGGCCGGGCTCGCCCCTGAGCTGGGCGGGGCGTTTCCTCGTACCGTCGTCGCATGGCGAAGCACGGCGACGACGAGCGGGGGAAGCTGCCTCGGCCGGTGTACGAGCGCGAGCTGTACCGGCTGCAGACCGAGCTGGTGAAGCTCCAGGAGTGGGTGCGCGCCGAGGGCGCCCGGCTCGTCGTGGTCTTCGAGGGCCGCGACGCGGCCGGCAAGGGGAGCACCATCCAGCGCGTCACCCAGTACCTCAACCCGAGGGTGGCGCGCATCATGGCGCTGCCCCGGCCCACCGAGCGTGAACGCACCCAGTGGTACTTCCAGCGCTATGTGGAGCATCTGCCCGCGGCGGGCGAGATCGTGCTGTTCGACCGCAGCTGGTACAACCGGGCCGGTGTGGAGCGGGTGATGGGATTCTGCACTCCGGCCGAGTACCAGCGGTTCCTCCGCCAGTGCCCGGTCTTCGAACGGTTGCTGGCCGAGGACGGGATCCTGTTGCGCAAGTACTGGTTCTCGGTCAGCGACGAGGTGCAGGAGCAGCGCTTCCGGCGCCGGCTGAAGGACCCCACCCGGCGCTGGAAGCTCTCCGCCGTGGACCTGGAGTCGCTGACCCGCTGGGAGGACTACTCACGGGCCAAGGACGAGATGTTCGTGCACACCGACATCGCCGAGGCGCCGTGGTACGTCGTGGAGAGCGACGACAAGCGCCGGGCCCGGCTGAACATGATCGCCCACCTGCTGTCCACCGTGCCGTACCACGAGATCCCCCCGCCGGTGCTCGAACTGCCGCCGCGGCCGCCGGCCACCGGGTACCGACGCCCGCCCCGGGACCTGCAGAGGTACGTGCCCGATCACGCGGCAGCGCTTCTGGGCTGACGTCCGGCCGGCGGCCACCGCTCCGTCTCACCACCGCCGCGTCCGCCGGTCCGGGGCGGACGGTCCCGACCGCACGGGATCGTGGCCGGTCACCTCGAACTCCACGTCCACCACCCCCTCCACCGACCGCACGAGGCGCGCGAGCACCGGGACGAGCGAGGTGTCCCGGACGCGCCCGCCGAGTGTGACGACCCCGTCGGCCACCGAGACGTTCAGATCCCTGGCGGGTGCGGCGAAGAGCTCACCGATGTGCCGGCGGACCTCCTGCGCCAGGTCCTCGTCCGAGCGCAGGAACACCTTCAGCAGGTCGGCGCGGCTGACGATGCCGCGCAGCAGCCCATGCGCGTCCACCACCGGCAGCCGTTTGACGGACTTCCGTGCCATGATCCGAGCGGCCTGGGAGAGCGTGGCGTCGGCCCGTACGGTGTGCGCGGGGCTGGTCATCAGCTCACCCGCCGTGACCGCTTCCGCCCTGCGGACGTCGTCCACGCTCCGCAGCTGCTCCAGACGGTCCGGATCGGACTCCCGGAACCCCTCCTTGGGCAGCAGATCGGCTTCGGAGACCACTCCGACGACCCGGCCCTCCCCCGCCAGCACCGGCAGAGCGCTGACCTGCCACCGTTCCATGGTCTCGACGATCTCTTTGAACCGGGCCGCGCGGTCGACCGCGGCCACGGTCTGTGTCATCACGTCACTGACACGGTGCGGGGTGTGCGGCATGACCGCCTCCTTGCTGCCCGGGCCCCTTCCTGCCTTGGTGGCCTCCGTCGCGGCGGCTCATGTGTCGTCGGTCCCGTAGCGCAAGTGCTCGGCGACCGAGACCACGCCGTCCACGCTTCGGCACAGCCGGTCGAGGACCCGGATCAGGCTCTTGGCCTCGACGGATCCGCTCAGCGTGACCTGCCCGTCGCGCACCTCGACGGTCACTCCGGAGGGAGCCAGGCGCAGGGTCCGGTCCAGCACATCCCGCTTGATCTCCTCGCGGATGGCGTCGTCGTGCCGGAGGAAGATCCGGAGCAGGTCGCGGCGGCTGACGATGCCCACCAGCTTGTCGGTCTCGTCCACGACGGGCAGCCGCTTGACGTTCTGGACCTCCATGAGGCGGGCTGCCTCGACCACGTTCCAGTCCGCTCTCGCGCACACCGCGGGAGCGGACATCAGCTCCTCCGCCCTCGCGCCTTCGGCCTTGGCGCGCTCCCAGGCCTCCAGGTGCGGAATCGGCGTCAGGCCGGACGGATCGCCCTGATCGGCCGACTTGCGCAGCAGGTCCGCCTCGGAGACCACCCCCATCGGATGTCCCGTGGCGTCCACCACCGGGACGGCGGTGACATCGTTCTCCGCGAGCGTCCTGACGATCTCCTTGAACGGCATGTCCGGCCGTACCCGGACAACGTCCCTGGTCATGAGTTCTCCGACGGTTCGGTGTTCCATGTCCTTCTCCCTCGTCCACCTCCATCCTCATCCGCTCCGGGCTCACCTGAAGGGTCCAACCGGCCCCCGTCGGCGGATCAGGACCGTTCGGCCCCTCGATAAGGGCTCTCCGGGCCCATGCCGTCGGCGTGCCGTATGCCACGTTGGAGGCGCACGCTGGAGAAGAGCGCATTCGAGAGCGGTGATGACCATGCGGGCGCACATCGGCGATCAGCTCGTTGTCGAGAGTCCGGCCACGGGCGCGACCCGACGGGACGGCGAGATCATCGGCATTCATCACGACGACGGCACCCCGCCCTACGACGTGCGCTGGTCGGACACGAACGACGTGACGCTGGTGTTCCCGGGGCCCGACGCGCACATCCACCACATCGAGCACGCGCCCGAGCCCGAGGGCGAACATCCCGGAGCGGAGCCCCCGGGGAACGGCAGGCCGACCCGCCGGCCGCTCGACCCCGGAGACATCGGCCGACGCGTGGCCCATGAACGCAGACGGCAGCGGCTCACCCGCGCGGAGCTGGCCGGACGCGCCGGCATCAGCGCGCCCTATCTGGCCTACGTCGAAGAGCGGCCGGCCAACCCGGACCTCGCCACGCTCACGGCCCTCGCCGGCACTCTGGGGACCACGGTGGCCCGTCTGCGCGGCGGTGGTGCCGATCTGCCGCCCGGCGAAGGACCGGCCGCCCGCCACCCCGAGCTCCGGGAGCTGGACCCCGACCAATGCCGGGAGCGGCTCGGCACGCATGGTGTGGGGCGCATCGCCGTGGCAACGCCGGACGGACTGGCGGTGCTCCCGGTGAACTACGAGGTCATCGACGGCGCGATCGCCTTCCGGACCGCGCCCGGCACCGTTCCGGCGGCGGCCGCGGACTCCGATGTCGCGTTCGAGGTCGATCACGTGGACGAGGCCATGAGTCAGGGGTGGAGCGTCCTCGTCCACGGACGGGCACGGAGCGTCACCGAGCCCGACACGGTGCGACGGCTGAGCGAGCAGGCGCACTCCGAGCCATGGGCGGGCGGCGAACGCCCGCTCTGGATCCTGGTCGAGCCCCGGCAGCTGACGGGACGGCGCATCGACACCGGCTGACAGCGGTGACCGACGGAAGTGGTGAGAGCCGAGGGAGCCTCCAGTGACCACACAACTGCTCTCCGAGAAACGCATCATGGCGCTCGCCGACGACGCGGCCACCGCCCCGTCCATGCACAACGCCCAGCCGTGGCACTTCCGTTACCACCGGCACGACCGCATCTTCGATCTCCGCGCGGACCTCGATCGCGCGTTGCCGTACGCCGACCCCGACACCCGGGCCCTCCACATCGGCTGCGGCGCGGCGCTGCTGAACCTGCGGGTCGCGGTGTCCCATTCCGGCTGGTATCCGGCGACCCGGCTGCTTCCGGACCCCACGGACCCCGCACTCCTCGCCACGGTGCAGCTGACCGGCCTGGGCAGCAGCGAGAGCGACCTCGACGAGCTGTATCCGGCGGTTCACCGCCGGCACACCAGCCGCTACCCGTTCGACGAAACCGACATACCCGAGGCTGTCCGGTCCGCCCTGCTCGACGCCGCCCGCCGGGAAGGATGCGTACTCGACTTTCCCACCGGGTGGCATCTGCAATGGGTGCTGAAACTGGCAGCCGAGGCCGAGGCACGCAACCTCACCGACCGCGTACGGGTCGAGGAACTGCTGCGCTGGACGCGCACGGCCGCCACGGCGACGGACGCGGTCGGGTCGGGAGTCCCGGAGCACGCCTTCGGACCACGCAAACGGGGCGGCCGGGCCCCCATGCGTGACTTCGCGGGCGCCAGGCCGGTGCCCGGCCGCGGTGCCGCGGCGTTCGAGAGCTCCCCTCATCTGGCCGTGCTGAGCACGGCCGGCGATCGCCCCGCGGACTGGCTGCGGGCCGGGCAGGCCATGGAACGCGTCCTGCTGCGCGCCACCCTTGAGGGAATGGTCAGCTCCCCCGCCACCCAGGCCGTCGAATGGCGTGATCTTCGCTGGCCGCTGCGCGATCCCGTGGCCGGAACGGGGTACGTGCAGATGGTGCTGCGCATGGGGTACGGCCCCCCAGGCCCCGCTACGCCCCGGCGCCCGGTGGCAGACGTGCTCGACATCGAGCCTTAGGGCCTGTCCGACCCGGCCGGGCGGAGCCGCACTCGGGTGGAAGCTCTCACCAAGCGGAAGCTCTCAACAAGCGGCCACAAGAACCCTCAAAATAGGTAAACCGCAGCAGTCGGGCGCAACGTCCTCTAACGTTCACGTCCAACACGGACGCGGCCATGCGCCAGGGGGGTCCGGCCGCACCGGACATGAGGGAACGACCGAGTGGGGGGCCATGGGGTTGTTCGTTACCGGCGGGCCGCGGGTGGCCGCACCGCCCGCCGGGGCCACTGAGCGGGATCGTACATGCGCGCCGGGGCGGGGAGGCGGAAGCGGGGGCGGAAGCAGGGGCGGCAGTGGTTCTGAACGGCGGCTGATACAGGCGGCGTTGGTCATGGACGGGCTTGCCGCGGCGGTTCCGGTCGGCGTGCTCTGTGCCGCGGCGAGGGATCCGCAGCCGTGGCCTCAGCCGTTGCTCATGGCCGTGCCGGCCGGCGCGGCGTGGCTGGTCGTGGGGGTGGTGAGGAATCGCTACCGCAGGGGTGAACCGGCAGGAACCGGGGCGGTGTTGCCGGTGCTGTGCGACTGGCTGACCATGCTGGGCGTCCTGGCCGTCGCCTGTGTCGCGGCACGGATCGAGGTCGCCCTCGCGGACTGTGTGGTCGCGCTGGTGCCGTGTCTGGCCGTGGCCGTGGTCCGCCGCACGCTCGTCCACCGGTGTCTCATGGCCGCCCGCCGGCGTGCGCGGGCGCTGCGCCGGGTGCTGGTCGTAGGGGAGGCGGGCGCCGTCGACCTCGTGCTGGCGCGGCTGACGCGGCGCACCGACCATGAGTACGTCGTGATCGGGAGCTGCCTGGTCGGGGAGGAGCCCGGCGGGGCGGCGCTCCCGGTGCCCGGCAGGCTGGCCTGCGACGGGGACGCGCCTGAAGGGGCGGCGCGGGACGGGGAGACAGTGCTGCGGTGTGCGGCCGCGCTCGACGCCGATCTGGTGCTGGTGGTGCCCGGGCGGCGGCTGACGGCCGGGCGGGTGCGCCGCGTCGCCTGGGCACTGCACGACCACGGCCTGGATCTGGCCGTGCTCCCGGGGCTGGTCGATGTGGCGGAGCATCGGGTCCGGCTGGCGGAGGCGGCGGGGCTGACGGTGCTGCATATCGCACCGGCGGCGAGACGGGGGCTGCCGGTGCTGTGGAAGGGGGTCACGGACCGGCTGGGGGCGCTGCTCCTGCTGGTGCTGCTGTCCCCCGTCTTCGTCATGGTGGCGGCGGCGATACGGCTGTCCACGGGCGGCCCGGTGTTCTACTGGCAGATCCGGGTCGGCCGGGAGCTGATGCCGTTCCGGATGTGGAAGTTCCGCACGATGGTGGTCACCGCCGACCGGATGCGGGCCGCGCTGGAGTCGGTGAACGAGCAGGACGGCGCGATGTTCAAGATCCGGCGGGATCCCCGGGTGACCCGGGTGGGCCGGGTGCTGCGCCGTTTCTCGTTGGATGAACTGCCGCAGCTGTTCAACGTTCTGGCCGGTCATATGTCGCTCGTCGGTCCGCGGCCGCCGTTGCCGGAGGAGGTCGAGCGGTACGACGGGACGGAGCTGCGCAGGCTGTCGGTGAAGCCGGGGCTGACCGGTCTGTGGCAGGTCAGCGGGCGGTCCGAGCTCTCCTGGGACGAGACCGTCGCGCTGGATCTGAGCTATGTCGACAACTGGTCCTACGCCCGCGACATCGGCCTGCTGGCCCGTACCGTACGCGCCGTGGTGGACGGGCGCGGTGCGTACTGACCGCGGTGGCACCCGGCACGCCCCTGGTGCGTACCGCCCGGCTCCGGTGGGCTCAGGCCGGCGTGTCGGGTGCGGAGCGCCACGCCCGGTAGGTCTGGGCGATGCCCTCGGCCAGCGGGACGGCCGGTGCCCAGCCCAGGGCGCGGATGGTGCTGATGTCGAGGAGTTTGCGCGGGGTACCGTCGGGGCGGGACGGGTCGAAGGTGATCCGTCCGCGGTAGCCCACGGCGGCGGCGACACGGGCGGCAAGGTCGGCGATGGTGAGGTCCTCGCCGCAGCCGACGTTGACCGGAGCGTCGCCGTCGTAGCGGCGCAGCAGCACCTCGCAGGCCGATGCCAGGTCGTCGGCGTGCAGGAATTCGCGCCGTGGGGTTCCGGTGCCCCAGACGGTGACGTCGGTGAGCTTCGCTTCCTTCGCGTCGTGGAACCGCCGGATGAGGGCCGGCAGGACGTGCGAGGTGGCCGGGTCGAAGTTGTCGCCTGGGCCGTAGAGGTTGGTCGGCATGGCGGAGATGAAGGACGCACCGTACTGCCGACGGTAGGACCGGATCTGGACCAGGCCGGCGATCTTGGCGATGGCGTATGCCTCGTTGGTGGGCTCCAACGGCCCGCTCAGCAGGGCGTCCTCGGTGATGGGCTGGACCGCGTGCCTGGGGTAGATACAGCTCGATCCGAGGAACAACAGCCTCGGGATGCCCGCATGGTGTGCGCCGGAGATGACACTGAGCTGGATCGTGAGGTTGTCCTCCAGGAAGGGGACGGGGTGCGTGCTGTTCGCCATGATGCCGCCGACTCTGGCGGCCGCCAGGACGACCGCGTCGGGGCGGGCTCTCCGGAGGAACGCCGCGGTGGCCCGGGCGTCGCGCAGGTCGAGTTCGGCCCGTGTCCGGGTCAGTACGCGGTAGCCCTGGGCGGTCAGCCGCCGGGTCACGGCGGAGCCCACCAGGCCGCGGTGACCTGCGACGAAGACCCGGGCGGGTGGGGGCAGAAAGTCGTCCATGCGGCGGATTGTGGCAGTAAACCCGATACATCCACCGGCCGTTCCGGAAAACCGCACCTATCAGTTCGCGTGGGGGAAGCCATGTCCAAGACCGCGGTCATCACCGGCGTCACCGGGCAGGACGGTTCGTATCTGGCGGAGTTGCTGCTGAGCAAGGGCTATGTGGTGCACGGGCTGATGAGGCGCTCGTCGAGCTTCAACACCGGGCGCATCGACCACATCTACCAGGATCCACACCTCCCGGACCGGCGGCTGCTGCTCCACCACGTGGACCTCTCCGACGGGGTCGCGCTGGTGAACCTGCTGCGCGAGGTGCGGCCCGACGAGGTGTACAACCTCGGCGCCCAGTCCCATGTCCGGGTCTCCTTCGACGCGCCGCTCTACACCTGCGATGTGACCGGTCTGGGTGCCCTGCGGCTGCTGGAGGCCATCCGCGCCAGCGGGGTCCGGACCCGGCTCTACCAGGCCTCGTCCTCGGAGATGTTCGGCTCCACCCCGCCGCCGCAGCACGAGGGGACCCCCTTCCATCCGCGCAGCCCGTACGGCTGCGCCAAGGTCATGGCGTACTGGTCCACGGTCAACTACCGCGAGGCCTACGGCCTGTTCGGGGTGAACGGGATCCTCTTCAACCATGAGAGTCCACGGCGCGGGGAGACCTTCGTGACCCGCAAGATCACCCGCGCGGTGGCCCGCATACGGGCGGGCCTTCAGCAGCACCTGTACCTGGGCAACCTCGACGCGGTCCGCGACTGGGGCTACGCGCCGGAGTACGTCGAGGCGATGTGGCGGATGCTGCAGCGCGACGAACCGGACGACTATGTGGTGGCGACGGGCGTGGCCGCGACCGTACGGGACTTCCTGGAGGCCGCGTTCGGCACCGTCGGGCTGGACTGGGAGCGCAGTGTGCGCTTCGACCCGAAGTACGAGCGGCCCAGTGAGGTGGACGCGCTGATCGACGATCCGTCCAAGGCCAGGAGCCTGCTGGGCTGGTCGGCCAAGGTGCGGTTCGACGAGCTGGCGCGGATCATGGTGGAGTCCGACGTACGGCGGCTGGCGGACGAGCTCTCCGGGCCCGGTCGCGGCCACCGGGTGCGGGTGGACCGGTGACCGCCCCCGGCCCGGCCCGCCGGCTGCGCGGCTTCAGCGGCGCCGGCTACGACAAGGGCCGCGGTCTGCTGATGCAGGCCGCCTGGTTCACGGTGCTCCATGTGGTGTTCGTGAAGTGGTGGTGCCCGCCGCGGCTGCGGCCCGTGCTGCTGCGGGCGTTCGGCGCCCGGATCGGGGAGCGGGTGCTCATCCGGCACCGGGTGCGGGTGCAGTGGCCGTGGAAGCTGACGATCGGTGACGACGTCTGGGTGGGCGAGGGCGCCTGGCTGATCAATCTGGAGCCGATCACCCTGGCCGGTGATGTGTGCGTCTCCCAGGAGGCGGTGCTCTGCACCGGAAGCCATCAACGGCGTTCGCCCACCTTCGAGTTCGACAACGGCCCGATCCGACTGGACACCGGGTCCTGGGTGGCGGCCCGCGCCATGGTGCTGCGCGGGGTCACCGTCGGCGCGGGTGCGGTGGTCGGCGCGGGGGCGGTCGCCCACCGGGACGTCCCGCCGGGGACCGTGCACACCGCCGGGGGTGGCCGGTGAGGATCACCCATGTCGTCACCCTGGTCAGCGATGACGGAGCGTACGGCGGCCCGGTGAGCGTGGCGGCCGGGCAGCTGGGCGAACTGGCCGCACGGGGGCACGACGTCGGGCTGGTGTCGCTGTGGCGCGGGCGGGGCGCGCCGCCGCACACGGTGGACGGGGTGCCGCTGCACGCGCGGACCGCCCGTACGCTCGTCCCCGGGCAGGGCTTCCTCGGCTTGTTCCATCCGGGTCTGCTGCCCCTGTTGTGGCGCCGGGCGGGCCGGTCCGAGGTCCTGCATCTGCACGCCGGACGTGACCTGGTGTCGCTGGCCGCGCTGATGGTGGCCGTGGCGCGGCGTCGGCCGTTCCTGGCGCAGACCCATGGCATGGTCCAGCCGCGCGGTACGGCCGTCGCCCGGCTCTTCGACCGGGTGTACGTCCCGCTGCTGCGCCGGGCGGCCGCGGTGCTGGTGCTGACCGGGCCGGAGGAGACCGGACTGCGGCAGGTGCTGGGAGTGGGCGGGCCGCCGCTCGTCAGGCTCCCCAACGGCGTGCGTGCCACGGCGCCGGCGGTGCGGCGGAGGCCGGCGGACGTACTGTTCCTGGCCCGGCTGCACGGACGCAAGCGGCCCGAGGCGTTCGTACGGATGGCGGCGCTGGTGCATCGCGAGCGGCCGGAGGTGTCGTTCACCCTGCACGGCGCGGACGAGGGACGGCTGCCCGCGGTCCGGCGGCTGATCGCCGAGGAGGGGCTGGCCTCGGTGGTGCGGTACGGCGGCGCGCTGGGCCATGACGCGGCGGTGCGGCGGACGGCGCAGGCCACCGTGTACGTCCTGCCGAGCGTGGCGGAGCCGTTTCCGATGGGCGTACTGGAGGCGTTGGCCGTGGGCACGCCGGTGGTCTGTACGGACAGCTGCGGGATCGCCGGGGCGCTGCGGCGGCGCGGGGCGGCCGTGGTGACCGATGGCACGCCGGAACGGCTGGCGGAGGCGGTGCTGCGGCTGCTGGAGGACGGCGCGTTGCGGGCGCGGGTGGCGGAGGCGGGGCGGGCCGCGGTGGACGCGGAGTTCTCGCTGGCGGCGGTGGCCGATGAGCTGGAGCGGTGGTACCGGTCGGCGAGGCGGGTCGGGTGAGGCGGCGGCGGGCCTCAACCTCCGTCCCCTGCCGCGCCGTTGGCGGTCCCGGCCGGGCTGCCGGCGATCGTCTCACGACCGCTGCCGCCCGGCCTGGCCGCCGCCTACCGGCCGCCGCCCGCCGTGGCCGCCGCGCAGTGCAGCAGGTCGGTGACGCGGGCCAGGCCCGCCCGGCGGCTGAGCCGTTGCTCGGCGTATTGGGGGCCGCGGGCGCCGAGCCGGGCGGCCCGTGCGGAGTCGGCGGCGAGTGCGCGGAGTTCGGCGAGCAGCGCCCGGGGGTCCTCCGGTGTGATCACCGCCCCGGCGCCGGAGCGGAGGACCTCCTGGGCGGTCCCGCCCTCGGCGGCCACCGAGGCGATCACCGGCCGTCCCGCCATGAAGTACGAGGTGAGTTTGGACGGCAGGCTCATGTCGAGGACGGCGGCCCGCTGGGTCACCGCGAGCACATCGGCGGCGGCGAGTACGTCGGGGAAGTCGGCGGTGTCCGCGGTCGGCAGGAAGGACAGCGAGGAGATCCCGGTGCCGAGGCGCTGGAGATGTGCGCGGCGGCTGCCGTCTCCCATGAGCACGACGCGTACCCCGGCGGCTTCCCGGTCGGCGAGCCGAGCGGCCTCGACCAGGACCTCCAGTCCTTGTTTGAGGCCCATGTTGCCGGCGTGCAGCAGTACGGTCTCGCCGGCCGCCCAGCCCAGCCGCGCCCGGGTCCGCCGCCGGTCGCCGCTCGGGCCCCGTACATGGGACCAGTTGGGCACCAGGCGTACCCGGGAGCGGGGTACTCCCATGGCGGTGACCCGGTCCACGAAGGACTCGTGCACCACCCCGACGACCGTGGCCGCGCGGAGGATTCGGCTCTCGACCGCCGCGGCCGGGGCGGCCGCCCGGCCCCCGCCCCGGATGCCGCTCTGCTCGGCGGCCGCCCCCATCAGATCCTGGACGATCACGGCATGCGGTGCCCCGGCGCGGCGGGCCAGGCGGCCGCCCAGCACTCCCCCGGCCAGGGTGGGTATCTGGGTGAGCACCACGTCGGGCCGCACCGGTGGTGGCGCGGCGGCGCCGTGGGCCAGGACGCTCGCCTCGAACAGCGCACGGCGGGCGGCGGTCTGCCGGGCGGGGACGGTGTGCCGTCGCCGGTGGACCGTCACCCCGCCGCGGCGCTCCCGGATCCGCCACCGGCCGCGGTACTCCTCCGCCACCCGCCAGGCCGGGTAGTGCGGCATGCCGGCGAGGACGTGGGTGTCGGCGCCGGAGGCGGCGAGGTGCTCGGCGATCTGGGTCGAGTACGGCCCGATGCCGGTGTGTTCGGGTGCGTAGTTGGTGGAGATCACGAGTACACACCGGCCCGCGAATGCCTTGTCCACGGCTGCCCCCCTCAGGCTGTGCGGTCATGGTAGGAGCGGCTCGGGCCCTGCTGCCGGGAATCGGGTTGCGATTGGATACCGGAGCCGACCGGGTCGTGGGGTGTCGCTTAAATTGTGGTCACTGGTGGGGAGTTGGGGGGAGGTGGGCCGTTCCGATGGTGCCGGTGCGGCGGGCGGGCGGCGGGCCGCCGGGGCGGGCCGTCGCGGCGCTGTGCTGCTGGGTGCTGTTCCTGGTGGTGCTGTTGCCGCTGCTGGTGCTGCGGTCGTCGGATGCCCGCTTCGGTGCCGCGCTCGTCGTCCAGGGTGTGGTGGTGGTGCACACCGGTGGCGCGCTGGCGCGGGTGCTGACGGATGCGCGGGCCCGGGTGATCGCGTTCGGGTTCTGGCTCTTCTCGTATGTGTGGCTGGGGCTGGCGCCGTTGGCGATGCTGGCGACGGACGCGTATCCGCGGGGGTTCGCCGTCGATACCCGGACCGCGTTTCTGACCACGGTTCTGGTGGAGACGGGGCTGCTGGCGTACAGCGCGGGGTCGGCGCTGGCGTCCTGGCGGGCCGGACGGGCCGCCACGGTCCTCGGACCGGTGCTGGCGCGGCGGCTGTCGCCGGGACGGGTGCTGCTGTTGTGCGGGGCGGCGCTGCTGCTGGCGGCGGTGCTGGTGCCCGGGCAGGGCGGGCTGTCGGCGTTCTTCCTCAGCCGGCAGGCCGCGGGTGAGGCGGCGCGGGCCGGGTCGTCGGGGCCCGCGGACCGGGCGCTGGGGGCGTGGGTGCTGTCGGTCCCGGCGTTCTGGGCGCTGGTGGCGCTGGTGCATGTGCCGCGGTTCCGGGCGGGTGACCGGGTCCTGCGCGGGCTGCGGTGGCTGCTGCTGCCGCTGCTGATCGCGCTGAACGTGGTGGTCAACAACCCCATCAGCCGGCCGCGTTTCTGGGCCGGAACGGTACTGCTGACATTGCTCTTCGGCGCGTCCTGGCTGCGTGGGGCGCGGGCCTTCCGGGTGGCTGCGGCGGGTGTGGCGGCCGTGGTGCTGGTGGTGTTCCCGTACAGCGACTACTTCCGCTACGACGAGCGGGAGCCGGTGCGGGTCGTCTCGCTCGCCGAGCAGTTCACGTCGAACGGGGATTACGACGCGTTCCAGCAGATCGCGACGGGGGTGGACCGGGTCCGTACGCATGGCTTCACGCCGTCGGCCGCGCTGGGGCCGCCGCTGTTCTTCGTGCCGCGGACGGCGTGGCCGGGCAAGCCGGACGATGCGGGGATCCTGCTGGCCCGGCATGCGGGGTACCGCTTCGAGAACCTCTCCGCGCCGCTGTGGATCGAGTCGTACATGTGGGCGGGGTTTCCGGCGGTGGTTGCCGTGTTCGGCCTGGTCGGGGCGGTGGGCCGGCGGATCGACGACGTCCGGCACCGGCTGCGGCGGCGTCCGGGAACCCTTGCCGCGCTGCTGGTGCCGGCCTTCGGCTGCTACCAGCTGGTGCTGTTGCGCGGCAGTCTGATGGCGATCGTGGGGCCACTGGCGCTGCTGGTGTGCGTCCCGTTGTTGATCACGCGTAGGTCCCGGCGACGGCCGGCCGTTCCGTCGTCGGCGCCGGAGTCCGCGGGTGCTCCGGTGGCCACGGCGCGACGCCGTGGCGTCCGGCCGCTACCGACAGGAGGAGTACCCGGGTGAGTGTCTTCGACGAGCCGGCGGAGGAGCCCGACCAGATCCGCGATCAGCTGCGGCAGCTCTTCCGGTATCGCGCGCTGATCGTGCTGGGGCTGCTGCTGGGCGTGGTGGGCGGTGGCGCGGTGCACCTGCTGGGCGGGCCGACGTACACGGCGACGGGCGAGGTGGTGGTGCAGGCGATCGGCACGGCACCCTTCGAGGCCCGTGGGGTGTCGGCGGACAAGCAGCTCAGCATGGGTACCGAGCGGCAGATCGCGCAGAGCGCCTCGGTGGCGGCGGGCGCGGCCAGGGCACTGGGCGAGCGGACGGACCCGGCCGTTCTGCAGCGCGATCTGCGGGTGAGCAATCCGCCGGACACCCACACACTGCTGTTCGAGTACGGAGCGGGCTCGGCGGACCGGGCGGCGCGGCTGGTCAACGCCTTCGTACAGGCCTACTTGACGTACCGTCAGGAAGCCGCTGCCCGGCGGATCGCCACGACCGTGGGCAAGCTCGACGCCGAGCTCAGGCCGCTGCTGGAACAGCGGAGGGTGCTGGACCGGCGGATCGCGGGCGAGGGGGCCGGGGCGGGGCGGGCCGGCGACGAGTCCGAGCGGGGCAGTGTGGTGGCGCAGATCGCGGATCTGCAGAGCCGGATCTCCAGCCTGAAGTCCCTGGACACCACGCCGGGTGAGATCGTCCGCAGGGGCGATCCGCCGGCCTTCCCGTCCGGCCCCGGGCCGGCCGTGCTCCTGGCCGCGGGGGCGGTGGCCGGTCTGGCCGTGGGCATCCTCGCGGCCTGGGTGCGCTCGGTGCTGGAACCGCGGGTCCGGTCGGTGGCGGAGGTGCAGGAGAATCTGCGGGCCCCGGTGCTGGGCATCCTGCCGCGCCGGCGGGGTGGGGCGGGGGTGCTGGAGGTGGGCCGGCCGGGCCGCGGGAACCGCGCCGAGGCCTATCGGACGATTGCCTTCCGGATGGTGCACGACCGGCGGTTCGCGGGGCGGCGCAGCCTGCTGGTCGTCTCTCCCAGGGGGACCACCGATACCGTGTCGGTCGCGGTCAACCTCGCCGGTGCGTTCGCGGAGATCGGCAGCGACATCCTGCTGGTCGAGGCGGATCTGCGGACACCGGAGCTCGCCGGGCGGCTCCCGCTGCGCCCCGGTCACGGCCGGCCGGTGCCGGGCGGCTGGGCGGAGGGCGAGCGGTTCACCGTGGACGCAGGCGTCGACGGGCGGTTCGAGCTGCTGCCGGGACGTGAGGTGCCCAATCCCGCGCGGGCCCTGGCGTCACCGGAGTTCGCCCGGCTGCTGAACACGCCGTCGGGCCCGGACGAACATGTCGTGGTCGTCACCGGGCCGCTGCTCGCCCACGCGGACGGGCTGGCCGTCGCCAAGCAGGCGGCCGGTGTGGTCGTCGTCTGCGATCTCCACGAGGTGCGCCGGGACGACCTGGACCGGGTGCGGGAACTGATCACCGGCGCGGGCGGGCACATCCTGGGCGCCGTACTGGACAAGGGGAGCCGCCGCAGGTGGCTCCGGCGGCTCCTGGACGGCGGTCCCGCGCGCCGTGAGCGGCGGCGGCGCGCCCCGCGGACCGTCAGGCTGCCGGCCACCCGGCCGGACCCGGTGCGGGAGGACCGGCTGTCCGCCGACGCCGGCCCCTCGTCCCGGCGCGGATGACGGGCGTCCGGCCGACGGGCTCCGACGACCGCCGGAACGAGGCGGTGTCCGGTGACCGCCGGGACGAGACGGTGTCCGCACAGACGGTGTCCGTACGGAAGGAGGGCGGCGGGCGCGGGGTGGCGACGACGGCCCGCGGCAGTCTGTTCGGGCTGGCGGGCGCGGCCGCGAACGCGGTGTTCGGGTTCGTCCTGGTCGCCGTCGTCACCCACGGGCTCGGGGCGGGCGGGGCCGGCGCGGTCTTCACGGGGGTGGCGGCCTTCACCATCGTGAGCAACGCCCTGAAGCTGGGCGCCGATACCGCGCTGGTCCGTTTCGTCTCCCGGGACCTGGAGCTGACCGGCGGTGCGGGGGTACCGGGGCTGCTGCGGACCGCGGTGGCGCCGGCGCTGCTGGCGAGTACGGCGGGGGCGGCGGCGCTGTGGTCAGCGCCGGGGCTCGCCGGCCGGCTGCTGCCCGGTCTCGGTCCGGGCGAGGCCGTCGGGGTGGTGCGGCTGTTCGCGGTGTTCCTGCCGGTGACGACCGTGGCGCTGGTGCTGCTCGGTGCCACCCGGGGGTACGGCTCGGTGGTGCCGTTCGTGGCGGTGGAGCAGATCGGCAAGCCGGTGCTGCGGGTGCTGCTCGCGGTGCCGGTGGTGCTGTGGGCGCCGGGCGTGACCGGTATCGGTGCGGCCTGGCTGGTGCCCGGGGTGCTGGGCGCCGCGGCGGCCTGGGTGGCGCTGCGCAGGGCGCGGCGCGCTCGTCCCGGTACCGGCCGTGCGCCGACGCCGGTACGGGAGTTCTGGTGCTTCGCCGGGCCGCGGGCGGTCTCGGCGCTCTTCGACATCGCGGCGGTGTGGATCGGTGTGATCCTGCTGTCGGCACTGGGGACGAGCGCCGGGGCCGGTGTCCATACCGCGATCGGGCGGCTGGTCACCGCCGGGACGATGTTGCAGCTGGCGGTCCGGCTGGCGGTGTCACCGCAGATCAGCCGTCTGCTGGCGGGCGGCGACGAGGCCGGGGCGCAGCATCTGCACCGGCTGTCGACGCGGTGGATCGCCCTGTGCTCCTGGCCGGTCTTCGTGCTGCTGGCGGCCTATCCGCGGACCGTGCTGTCGCTGTTCGGGCCCGGCTTCGCCGACGGGGCGCCGGGCCTGGTGGTACTCGCGGTGGCCGGTCTGGTGAACGTCGGGGCGGGCAACGCCCAGACGGTCATCCTGATGGCCGGACGGAGCGTCTGGAACCTCGCGGTCGCGGGCACCGCGTTCGTGATCCAACTGGGCGGCGGGATAGGGCTGGTGCCCCGGTACGGCGTGCTGGGCGCGGCCGTTGCCTGGGGGCTGGCGAGCGTGGTGGACAACGGGGTCTCGGCGCTGCTCGCCCGCCGGTGTCTGGGATTCCGGACGGTGGACCGGGGGTACCTGCTGGCCGCGCTGGTCGCCGTCGGGGTGGTGGCGCCCCTCGCGTTCGGCGTGCGGGCCCTGTCCGGCGACAGTGTGCCCGGTACGTTCCTTGGAACTGTTTTGTCCATCGGGGCATGGGGGATCTTGGTCTGGCGCTATCGTGTTCCGCTGGGGGTGGGGGAGTTCTTCGGGGTACTGCGCAAGCGCGGTGCGGACAACTCACGGTGAATGACGGGCCGCGCCGGCTCGGGTCTCCTCACGTTCCCGCTTCCTGTCCCGGTCATCGCGCTCGCGCCATGCTTCCAGGGGGAACTGTGCGCCAACGGAACAGATCCGTCCATCTCTTGCTGACCGCCGCGGTGCTCGGCGCGGCGTCGACGGCTCTGGCCGCCGGCCCCGCCCGGGCCACCGATGAGACCACCACCCTCACCGCCGATCCGCTGCGCACCTGGCAGACCGACGGCGTCGTCTGGTCCCTGGCCTACGCCAAGGGCGTTGTCTACGCGGGAGGGTCGTTCAGCCATATCCGCCCGCCGGGGGCCGCGCCCGGCGCCCACGAGCTGGCCCGCACCAACTTCGCGGCCTTCGACGCCAGAACCGGCCAACCGCTGCCGTGCGCCCCGGCGTTCACCGGCGGCAAGGGTTCCGTCCGGGCGCTCAGGGCCTCGCCCGATGGATCGCTGCTCTACATCGGCGGCTCGTTCGGCAAGGCCGGTCCGGCCGGACGGTCGAACACCGCCGCCCTCAATACCGACGACTGCACCATCGCCACGAGCTGGAAGCCCACGGTCAGTTCGACCGTACGGGCCATCGACGTCACCGCCGACACGGTCTACCTCGGCGGCGGATTCACCGCCGTCCAGGGCCGGACCCGTGAGCGGATCGCCGCACTGCGGCCCAATGGTGAGCTGCTGCCGTTCCAGGCGACGGTGCGCGGTTCGTCGGTCCCCAACGATCCCCTGCCGGGCGTCAACGCCCTCACGGTCGCCCCGCAGCTGAACAAGGTCATCATCGGTGGCCGGTTCACCTCGGTGAACGGCAGTCCGCCGGGTGTGCACGCACTGGCCGGGCTGGACGCGACAACGGGCAAGGTCGTCGACACGTTCAAGGGCTGGATACCCCGGAGGTCGGCGGTCAAGGCGCTCACCCACGACGGCACCCGCTTCTACCTGGGCGCCGAGGGCACCGGCGGGGGCGTCTTCGACGGGCGGATCGCGGGCCGGCTCGCCGACGGCTCACAGCTGTGGAAGGACACCTGCCTGGGGGCCACCCAGGCCGTGCTGCCGTACCGGGGCGTCCTGTACAGCGGTTCACACGCGCACAACTGCTCCGGCACCCCGGGCGGATTCCCGGAGATCCGGAACCGCCAGCACTTCCTGGCCCAGTCGATCGAGGACAAGACGCTCCTGCCGTGGTTCCCGGACACCAACGACGGCATCGGGGAGCGGATCGGGCCGCGGGCGCTGGCCATGGCGGACGGAATCCTCTGGGCGGGCGGCGAGTTCACCACCGTCAACGAGGCACCGCAGCAGGGCCTGACCCGGTTCGCGGCGGCCCCGGACACCGGTGCGCCGCAGGTACCGCTGATGAGCGGTACGAGCCGGTCCCCCGGCCGGGTGACACTGACCTGGAAGGCCTCCTGGGACCGGGACGACGGTGTCCTGACCTACAAGATCTACCGCGACGGCGCCCAGCTGGCCTCGCTGAAGCGGGATTCGCGCTACTGGAACCGTCCGGACATGAGCTATACGGACTCCGTCGGTCCCGGTTCGCGGCACCGCTACTCGCTCGAGGTCACCGACGGAACCAATGTCTCGGGCCGCAACGGCCCGGTGTATGTGACCGCCAGGAAGTGACCGCTCACCGATGAGGGGCATGGGAGGGCATGGAGCCGCATGACGCACCGCGTGGGGTACGCGCCCGGGGTGTACGACCTGTTCCACGTCGGGCATCTGAACATTCTCCGGCATGCCAGGAGCCGGTGCGACTATCTGGTGGCCGGCGTCGTCTCGGACGAGATGGCGAGGCGGGCCAAGGGCAGAACACCGGTCGTTCCGCTCACCGAACGACTGGAGATCATCCGCAGTATCCGGTTCGTGGACGCGGCATTTGTCGAGACGGTCCCCGACAAATTGGATACCTGGCGGCAGGTACGGTTCGACGTGCTCTTCAAGGGCGACGACTGGAGGGGCACGGCCAAGGGCGACAAACTGGAACGGGATTTCGCGACGGTCGGGGTCGAGGTGAGGTATTTCCCCTACACCGTGCACACCTCGAGCAGCTTGTTGCGCAAGGCACTGGACAGCATGGCGAGTTCGGCGTGAGCCGATCCGGACTCAGCTCTCCGCCGTGCGGCCGGGGGCGGAGAGTTCGCGGTACCACTTGACCAGAAACGCCACCATGAAGAGGACATGGGCGACGAGCAACCCGCAGTACGCCCCCACGAAGAGGGCACGGCTGCCGAAGAGCAGGAACACCGCGCAGAGAACGCCGTAGTCGACCGGGAGCAGGACCACGGACCGCACGAGGGAGGCCGGTGGCGCGGGTGCCGGACGGCCGCCGGCCCCGCTCCGCAGCCGTTCCGCGCGCTTGAGCTGTTCGGTGAGGACACCGCCGAAGAAGACCAGTACCGCGGCGCATTGGAAGGCGATCGGGACGAGGAGCAGCAGGGAGTTGGAGAATCCGAAGTGTCGGTGGAACGAGACCAGCACGGCCATATGCAGGGCGAGCATTTTCGCGCAGTCGACGACATGGTCCAGCCACTCCCCCGCGGAGCTTCCGGTGCCCGTCAGCCGGGCGAGCTGACCATCGGCCGAGTCCAGGGCGAAACCGAGAAAGAGCACCAGGAAAACCGCGAGGGCCGTGGCGGCCGAGGGGCGTAACGCGGCGATCATCACCACTCCGGAGAAGGTGAATACCGCGCTGATCACCGTGACTTGGTTGGGTGTCAGTTTGACGCTGTAGGACGCCGCGGCCAGTATCCGGCCGGCCGGACGGTTCACATACCGCGAATACAGGGACACTCCCTTCGCGGGCTTCTGGGCCGCCGACAACTCTCTGACCGCACACCCGAACCGGCTCATGTTTCCCCCACCCGATTTCCCCACCCGATTTCGCTCAACGGCTCCGATGTATGCCCCTCCGAAGGAGCAATCATGGCAGGCAGCAGCGCTTCTCCGTCCCCTGGCGGCGTCACCCGCCGGACGCTGCTGGCGGGAACGGCCGCCGCCCTGGCCGCCTCCGCCACCGGATGCGACTCCTCCACCTCCCCCGACACCACCGGGAAGGCGTCCGACGGCGCCCGGCCTCCGGTCGTCTCCGGCCGTAAGCCCCAGGGCAAGGACGTCATCGACGTGGCGGCGGACTGCGGCGCCAAGGGCGACGGCCGGACCGACGACAGCCGGGCCTTCGCCCGCGCCTACTCCTACGCGGCCGGCCGGGTGTGGGACCACGTCGGCCGGACGGTGATCGAGGTGCCGGCCGGTACGTACCTCATCCGGGCGCCGCACGCCCTGCTCGACGCCCCGGCAGGCGGACTCAAGGCCAACGGCTTGCGGTTCCGCGGGGCCGGCAAGCGGATGACGCAGCTCCTCTTCACCCCCTCCCGGGCCGAGGGCGCCTATCTGTGCCGCAACGAGGACAGTTGGGCGAATGTGTCGTTCGAGCAGATGGCGTTCGCCTCCGGCACCCCGGGGGCCTCGTTCTTCTACTCCTACTCCACCGGCCAGGCGCAGGACTACCGCTTCACAGCATGCGAGTGGACCGGCGAGTGGACCTACGGGCTCGCCCTCGACGGCAGCAACACCAACTCGGAGATGCGCTGGGACGCCTGCCGGGTCGGCGGCGCCTACCGCAAGGCGTTCCTCTACTCCGGTCTGTCGCAGAAGTCGCCGAGCCCCCAGCAGCAGGACCAGTTCGTCAACTACTGGTTCAACGACATGAAGGTCGAGTACTCCTGGGGAAACTTCCTGGAGTTCCCCTACGGGGGCTCCCTCGCCTGTCGCGGTGGTTCGTACATCATCACCGGCCGGCGGCCCACGGCCTCCGGCGAGTACGGGCGCACCAGCACCTTCTTCCGCTTTCCGCGCGGGCCGCACCACGACTCCGTCCAGCGTTTCCACGCCGAGGACATCCGCTTCGAGGTGCGTCACCCGGACACCTTGGTGATCTACTGCGCCTGGGACGGCGGAACGGTGCACTTCAACGACTGCGACGACACCGCGCTGGCGTTCAAGCCGTTTGCGGCGGACACCGTTCCGCACCGCTACCAGATCGGCGCCAGAGGTCCACTGGTGCGCTACGACTCCTGTCAGCTGTCCGGACGGCACCGCTACGAGCCGGACGGCGACGGCCGGGGCGGCGCGACGGGCGGCGCCCCGGCCCACCGCGCCCGCTACGACATGTGCCTGTTGCGCCATCACTCCCCGCCGGACTTCCTCGACGGCGGGAGCGACCGGGTCACCTTCACCGACTGCCTGGGCCCTTGAGCCGGAGGGACACCTGGACGTTGCCCGACGGGCGGTATAGCGGGGAAAGTGAAAGGAGCCGTTAATAAAGAGACAGCGGTGGCGGTTTTCGGCCACAGTGTGGACCACGGACTCCGGGTGTACGGAGTGCTCGTGGACGGCTGCGAGCGGTGCACAGGGGACGCAGCGGTCGCTTTGGACCTCATTCCTCCGGTGGTTGCCGAGATCTCGCGTAAAATTTCCTGCCCACGTGAGCAAAAGGTGAAGAAAACCGACTGAAACTGTGCTCCTTGTTTTGACTGTTGATCGGCTGATACCTGAGTGTCATAGCCATGCCCGTCAGATCCCGATCCGCGGCCAGCAGCCCGCTGCGCAGGCGTGACTTCCGTTTTCTGCTCGCCGGCGCCGCGGCCGGACAGTTCGGTGCCCAGGTCACCCTGGTCGCCCTGCCCCTCGTAGCGGTACTCCAGCTCAACGCTCCCGCCTTCCAGGTGGGTTTGCTCACGGCCGCGGAGACCGCCGCGTTCCTGCTGGTCGGGTTACCCGCCGGGGCCTGGGTCGACCGGATGCGGAAGCTGCCACTGCTGATCCGGGCCGACCTGGTGCGGGCCGCGGCCATGGCCAGTGTGCCGCTGGCCGCCGTCGCAGATGTACTGACGATGACCCAGTTGTACGTCGTCGCCCTGATCACCGGCGTGGCGACGGTCTTCTTCGATGTGGCCCATCAGAGCTTCCTGCCCCAGCTGCTGCCCAAGGACCAGCTGGTCGCGGGCAACGGCGCGCTGGAGACCATCCGTTCCTCGGCGCAGGTCGCCGGACCGGGGGTCGGCGGTGGCCTGGTGCAGCTGCTCGGGGCGCCGCTCGCCATCGTGGCGGATGCGGCCGGCTACACGCTCTCCGCCCTGTTCCTGTGGCGCGTCAAACATCCGGAGAGCCGCCCGCAGCGGGAGCCGGGTGCCGCCCTGCGCAAGGACGTCGCCGAGGGGCTGCGGTTCGTCTTCGGCCACCCGCTGCTGCGGATGATCGCCGGGGCGACCGGCCTCGCCAACCTCTTCTCCGCGATGCTGATGGCCACGCAGTCCGTCTTCCTGGTCCGGGTGCTCGGTCTGGAACCGGGAGCGGTCGGCCTGGTGCTCTCCGCGTCCGCCATCGGCGGGCTGGCCGGCGCCGTATGTGCGGGCCGGCTCGCCGCCCGGTTCGGCCAGGCCCGGCTCATCTGGCTGTCCCCCCTGGTCACCGGCCCCTTCGCGGTGCTGTGGCCGCTGGCCGGCCAGGGCGCGGGTGCGGCGCTGTTCGCGGTCGGCTCCGGCGTGGTGTTCTTCGGTGCGGTCGTCTACAACGTCGCCCAGGTGAGCTTCCGCCAGATGCTGTGTCCGCCCCGGCTGCTCGGGCGGATGAACGCCACCCTGCGCTTCGTGATGTGGGGCACCCTGCCGCTCGGCGCCCTGGCCGGCGGCGCGCTGGCCGGCGCGTTCGGCGCCCGTACGGCACTGGCCTGCTGCGCGGCCGGGTTCCTCGCCGTACCGCTGCCGCTGCTGCTCTCCCCGCTCCGCCGGATGCGCGAACTGCCGGACAGCGCAGGCGATATGGCCGACCCGGGCGACCTGGACACCGGACGGCCGTCCCCGGCCGCGGACCTCGGCCGCACGGGCGCGGACGCCCTCATTCGCGAGGACGTGCCCGCCCCCGCGAATGCCTCCGACGAGCCCGCCGAGCCGCCCGCCCGCGGCTGACGCGTACCGGAGCATCCGCCCGTACCGGGCTCTCGCCGGCCTGCCCCCACTCACTGCCCGTCGTCCCGCTGTCCCCTGCGGCACGACCGGCAACGACAGAGAGGTTTCGCGTGCTCAGCATCACGCACCAGTATCTGGACCGATTCCGCCGACTCGACGACGGCGGCGAGGCATCGCCCCTGCTGCCCGTCACCGGCGCCCAGCGCCGCTTTGTGCTGGTACGGGCCATGGATCCGACCGGGCGTCCCGATCTCGTGCCGATGTTCTTCTCCTTCCCGCGCGGCACGGTCGACCTCCGGCGCCTCGCCGCGGCCGCCCGTCGCCTCGCCGCCCTGCACCCCGTCCTGCGCGGCCGGCCGGCCGTACTGCGCGCCACCCCCGTGCTCCGCCTGGGGCCACCGGAGGTTCCGGTGGAGCGGGTGGCGTGCGCACCGGGCGAGAGCGCGGCCGACGCGCTGCGGCGGGTGCTGCGCGCCTGGGCGCCGCAAGGTCCGCCGCTGCGGCTCTTTCTGACGGAGGAGGGGGCGGCAGCAGCGGACGACCGGTCCGGATCCGCCGAGTCCGGGGCCTTCGAGTCCACGGACCAGGCGCGTGAGGTGCTCGCCGTGGTGCTGGACCACGCCGCGTGCGACGGCAGCTCGCTGGCCCGGATCGTCGAGGAGCTGGGCGCCGCCTACGCCGCCGGCGGTACGGCCGAGGGGCTGTCCCCCGCCGATGTCGCCGCCGAGGTGGACGCCTACCGGGAGGCCGTGCTGCTCCAGCTGGACGAGGAGGCGCGAGCGGCCTCGCCCGCGGCGCTGGAGTACTGGGGCGACCGGCTCCGCGCGGTCCGTGAGTGCGCCCCGCCGCCCGGTCCGCAGGCCTCCGCCCCGGACGGGCTGCCGAGCGGCTCGGCCGACCTGTCCCTCCCCGTCCCGGCGGGCGGCGCGTCCTTCCCCCAACTGCTCGACGCCTGCCGCGCGGCCGCGGCGGTGCTGTACGGGCGGGGCCATGTGGTGCCGCTCGGCTATCCGTGGGGCGGCCGGCCTCCGGGCGCCGCACCGGTACTCGGCTGCTTCCTCAACACCGTGGTCTTCCCCACCGCGACGGGACAGGCCGCCGCGGCCCCGGAGGAGACCGCGGGGGCCTGGTGGGACGACCTGGACCGGGCCGCCACCCCCTTCGACGAGGTGGTGCACGCGGCCCGGGCCGCCGGCTCCGGCTGGACCGGCCGGCTCGACGGGCTGCTGACCGTCGACGACGCCCGGCGCCGTCCGCCGCTCCGGCTGGGCGGTGTGACCGGCCGCGAGACCCACATCGACGGCCGGCCGGTCCGCGGCCCCTTCGCGGTGTCCGTCACCCAGGGGCCGGAGATCCACCTGCGCATGGTCTGGGACCGCGCGGTGCACTCCGACGACACCGCGGAAGCCGCCTTCGCCGCGCTGACCGACGCCCTGCGCGCACCGGCGCCGATGGCCGGCTGACGCACCCCGGCCCGTACCGGCCCCACCCGACCACCGGACCCGCCCCGCCACGGACCGGTAGCCACCGGACCGGTATCCGCCGGACCGGACCCACGGCACCAGAACCCGACATCACGGAACCGGCATGCGCGATCCGCGGCCGGTCCGTGCACCCGCGGCCGGCCGCCCAGGCCCGCCGCCCCTTCCCCGACCCAACGACGCCTCAGGGACCGCCCATGCTTCCGCTCTCCTCCTCGCAGGAGATCGTCTGGCTGCACGAACAGGTGCAACCGGGCAGCCGCGCCTACAACTTCACCGCCGCCCTCGACCTGTGGGGCACCCTCGACGCCGAGGCCCTGCACCACGCGCTCACCGCCGTCCTCGACCGGCACCCCGGTCTGCGCCTGGAGCTCGTCGCCGTCCCGGGGGCGATGCCCGGCCAGCGGGTCGCCGAGGGCTGCCGGCCGCGGCTGCGGACCGTGGACCTCAGCACGGCCGCCGACCCCCAGGCGGCCTTCCAGGAGCTGCTGCGCACGGAGGCCGAGACACCGCTCGACACCCACGAGGCGCCGCTGCTGCGCTGGACCCTGGTGCGGCTGGCGGCGGACCGGCACCGGCTCATCCACGTGGAGCACCATCTGATCCACGACGGCCACTCCTTCGCGATCCTGCTGCGCGACGTCTTCACCGTCTACCGGGGCCGCGTCCTGGGCGAGCCGGCCGAGCTGCCCGCCGCGTCCTCGTACGCCGACCACGTCCGGGCCCGGGCGGCGGACAGTGCCGCCACCGAGGCGGACCGGCAGGCCGGGCTCGCGTTCTGGACCGGTGAACTGGGAGAGCTGGCGTACGACATGCCGCTGCCCGGGCTGACCCGGCCCGGCGCCCGGCGCCGGCACCACGGCGGCCAGCTGCGCCAGTCGATCGGCGCGGATCTGGCCGAGCGCCTGCGGGAGCACGCCCGGGACCGGGGGCTCACGCCCTTCGCCGCGCTCCTGGGCCTCTTCGCCGAGCTGCTGCGCCGGCACAGCGGCCGCTCGCAGATGGTCGTCGGCACCGCGGTCGGCAACCGCCCCCGCGGGTTCGAGGACACCGTGGGCATGTTCGTGAACACCATTCCGCTGCCGCTGCGGCTGGACCCGGCCGCACCGGCCGAGGAGTCCATGGACGAGGTGACCGACACCCTGATCCGCGCGCTGCCGCACCAGGAGGTACCGGTCCAGGAGCTGACCCGCGCGCTCGGCCTGCACACCTCCGGCGCGGACAACCCGCTGTTCAGCGTGATGTTCAGCGCCCACGACGCCGAGCTCCCGGAGATCGACGTCCCCGGTCTGGACATCACTCTCTTCGAGGGCTTCAACACCGGCACCACCCGCTTCGACCTGGACGTGGTGCTGCTGCCGGACGACCGGCGCGGCGTCAGCCCCCGGCACGGCGCCGCGGGCATGACCCTGGTCTGGGACTACGACGCCGACCTGTTCGACGAGGACGTGGCGAAGCTGCTCGCCGGGCGGCTCCTGGACCTGCTGCGGGCCTACCTCGACGCGCCGGGCACGACCCTCGCCGAGCTGGCGCCGCCGCCCGCCGCGCCCGCCCCGGCCGCCGCGCCCCGGGCGACCGGCCGCGACCCGCTCGACCCCGCCGCCGACCACGACCCGGAGCTCCCGGCGCTGCTCATCGGCGCCCGCCGGATCACCTACGGCGACCTCGACGCCCAGGTGGCCTCGCTCGCCCGGCGAATGCGCGAGGCGGGTGTGACGGCCGGTCAGCCGGTGGCCGCCGTGCTGCCGCGCGGCGCCGACTCCGTCGTGACGCTGCTGGCGTGCCTGCGGACCGGGGCGGTGTACTGCCCGCTCTCGCCGTCCGACCCGGCGGCCCGTCTGGAGCTGCTGCTGGACCGGCTGGGCCCGGCCCTCGTCCTCACCCCCTCCGGAGCCACCGCCTCCGCCGTCGCCGTCCCGGCCGGTCTGCCGGCCGCCCCGGTCGACGCCCCGGCTCTCCCCCCGGCCCGGAACGCCGAGACGGTGCCCGGCGCCTCGTACATCATTCACACTTCCGGGTCGACGGGCATACCCAAGGCCGTCGCCGTGGGGCGGGCCGCGCTGGAGAACCATCTGACCGGCACGGCCGAGCGGTTCGGGCTGGCCACGGGTGACCGGGTGCTGCTGTTCGCCCAGCCGTCGTTCGACGTGGCCCTCGAAGAGGTGCTGCCGTCGCTGCACGCCGGCGCGTGCCTGGTCGTTCCCGAGCAGGAGGTGCCCACCGGCGGCGAGCTGGCCGAGCTGCTGGCCGCGTCCCGCGTCACCGTGGCGAACCTGCCCACCAGCTACTTCCTCGCCACCCGCGAGGAACTCCGGCCCGCGCTCCGCGACGGCCGGTGGGCGCCGCGGCTGCTGGCCCTCGGCGGCGAGCGCCTCCCCGCCGATGTGCTGCGCGCGTTCCTGGCCGACACCGACGCCACCGTGCTCAACGTCTACGGGGTGACCGAGGCCGCCATCAGCTCCACCGTCCACGAGATCACCCGGGACGGCCTGGCCGACGGGGCCGAGATCCCGCTCGGCGGCGAGCTGCCCGGCGAACGGATCCACGTCCTGGACGACTGTCACCGTCCGCTGCCGGACGGCGCGGTCGGGGAACTCGCCATCGCCGGCGCCGGACTCGCCGAGGGGTACGTCGGCAACCCCGAGGCGACCGCGGCACGGTTCCGCACCCTCGACGCACTCGGCGGCGAGCGGGTCTACCTCACCGGAGACGTCGGCTACCGGGGCCGCGACGGGCTGCTGTACTTCCTGGGACGCCGGGACAACCAGATCAAGCTGCGCGGCTACCGCATCGAGCTGGAGGAGGTGGAGGCCGCCGCCTCGGCGGCGCTCGGCGGCCGGTCCTGCGCCGTCGTCCTGGACCGCGACGCTTCCGGCGGCCCCCGGCTCGTCGGCTTCCTGGAGGACACCACCGACCAGGTGGCGGCCTGCGACGAGCAGGCGCTGCACACGGAGTTGAGCCGCCGCCTGCCGACCGCCCTGGTACCCGCGCGGTGGGCGCGCCTGGACACGCTGCCGCGGCTGGCCGGCGGCAAACCGGACCGGGTGGCGCTGTCCCGGCGGGCCGCCGCGCTGGAGCCGGCCGCGCCCGTGGCGCCGGTCCCGGAGAGCGAGGCCGCCGGAGCGGTGCCCGACGACCCGCTGGCTGCGCTGCTCGCCGACGGCTGGCACGAGGTCCTGGGCCACCGCGACTTCGGCGCGGCCTCGCACTTCTTCCACATCGGCGGGCATTCGCTGCTCGCCGCGCAGCTGGCCGCCTGGCTGGAGCCCCACCTGGGCGCCCGCCCGCCGCTGCGGCTGCTGTTCCAGAACCCGGTGCTCGCCGAGCAGGCCGAGGCCCTCGCGGCCGTCGCCACCACCGTGCCCGTCCCTGCCGCTACGTCCCCCCTGACGGAGTCGTGATGACCCAGCCCGAGACCGCCCGAGCGGTCCCCGCCGTACCCTCCGCCCCGCCGGAGACCCCGCTCGGCATCGCCCATGGCGCGGCCCCCGAGGCCGGCCCCGCGGCCGGTCCGCTCGCCCGCTTCGCGGCGTGGACCGCCCGTTCGCCCGAGGCCCCCGCGGTACTCGACGGCGCCCACACCTGGACGTACCGGCAGATCGACGCCGCCGCCGACGAGGTCGCACAGGCGCTGCGCGGCCGGGTCCGGCCCGGCGACCTGGTCGGCGTCTGCCTCGACCGGTCCGCCGCGCTGGTGGTGTGCGCCGTCGCGCTGGCCCGGCTCGGCGCCGTCTATCTGCCGCTCGGCCCGCAGCCCGGTGAGCGCCGCGTCGGCGCCGTCACCGAGGACCTCAACGTGGTCTGCCTGATCGGCGAACCGGGCCTGCTGCCGTCGCGGTACCGGACGGCCGAGCGGGTGGCGCTGCCGCTGCCGTCGGCGGGCGCGAACGCCCCCGCCGAGGCGGTGGCGGCGTTCGCCGAGCCGCCGCAGGGGGCCCGGTCCGCGCCGGCCGGGGCGTTCTACGCCGTGCTGACCTCCGGTTCGACCGGCCGCCCCAAGGCGGTGGCGGTCGCCGAGGACGCGCTCGGCACACTGCTCGACTGGTTCCGCACCGAGACCGGACTGGCCCCCGGGGACCGGCAGTCGCTGCTCATCGGCGTGGCCTTCGACCCGCACCTGCTGGAGCTGTGGGCCGGGCTGACGTCCGGCGCGGCGCTGGTGCCCGCGCCGGACGAGGTCCGCTGGGACTCCGAGGTGCTCGTCGAGTGGTGGCGTACGTCCGGGGTCACGGTGGTGGTCTCGGCGACACCGATGATCGAGCCGCTGCTGGACCGGCCCTGGCCCGCCGGCCTGGCGCTGCGCCACCTGTTCACCGGAGGCGACCGTCTGCGCCGCCGCCCCGGCGCCGACGTGACCGCCACCGTCCACAACGCCTACGGGCCGGCCGAGGCCACCGTCATGGCCACCACCTGCGCCATGCGTGGCACGGACCCGGAGGCGGACGAGGAGAGCGCGCCGCCCATCGGGAGGCCGGTCCCGGGCGCGACCGTCGTCGTCACCGGCCCGGACGGACTCCCCGTCGCCCGCGGCACGGAGGGCGAACTGCTCCTGGGCGGACGGTGTCTGTCCCTCGGCTACCTGGACCCCGCCCTGACCGCGGACCGCTTCATCGCGCCGCCCGAGGGCGCCGGCCTGCCGGGCGTGGACCGCCTGTACCGCACCGGCGACCGGGTGCGGATGCGGGCCGACGGGCAGCTGGAGTTCCTCGGCCGGCTCGACGACCAGGTGAAGATCAGCGGGGTGCGGATCGAACCGGCGGAGGTGGAGGCCGCGTTCGAGCAGGACCCGGCGGTGCGCAGCGCCGTCGTCGTCGCACCGCGGACGCCTGACGGTCGGGCCCGCCTGGTGGCGTACGTACGGCCGGCGGCCGGTGCCGCCCCCACCGCGGACGGGTTGCTCCCCGGGGTCCGGGCCTGGCTGCCCGAGCAGGCCGTACCGTCGGACGTACGCATCGTCGCGTCCTTCCCCCTGGACGCCAACGGCAAGGTGGACCGGGCCGATCTGACCCGCCGGGCGACGGAGGAGGCGAGCGGAGGCGGCTCCGCCGCGCCGGCCGGCCAGGAGGCCGGAGCCGGGACCGGAACTCCCGGTGAGCGGCTGGTGCTCGAAGCGGTGCGGGACCTCCTCGCCCGCCCGGACGTCACCCTGGCGGACAGCTTCACCGGGGCGGGCGGCACCTCGATCCTCGCCGCCCGGCTGCTGACCGTCATCGAGCGGGACGGCGGGGTACGGCTGCGCGCCCCGGAGCTGCTGCGGCAGCCCGACCTGCGTGCGGTGGCGGCCCTCGTCGACGCCCGGCGCGCGGCCCTGAGCCCGGCGGGAGCCTGAGATGACCACCCACTCCCCCTACCCCCACGACCTCCGGAAGGAAGGGCCCGTGTCCACCGATCACCGCCTGCCGAGCGAGCCCGCCGCCTCCGGGGGCCTCGCCGCGCCCGCCGACCCGGGTGTGCGTCCCGGGCCGTCGGCCGGTCTGCCCGCTCTGGTGGCATGGCATGCCCAACGGAGCCCGCACGCACTGGCGGTGGCCGACGGCGACCGCACGCTGACCTACGCCCAGCTGGACGCCGCGGCCCGGGCCCTCGCCCGCTACCTGCGGCGGCACGGCGTACGGCAGGGCGACGCGGTGGCGCTGCTGATGGCGCGCTCGGCCCGTACCGTCGTGGCCCAGCTGGCGCTGTGGCGGGCCGGCGCGGTCTGCGTACCGCTCGATCCGGCGCATCCGCGCCCCCGCAGCGAGGCGCTGGCCGCGGACGCCGGCGTGTCACTGACCGTCGGGGACGGCAAGCTGCTGGAGTCCGCCGCGCCGGCCGGTGCCACCCTCGCGCTGCCCGACGAGCCGCCGGCCGACGTGTTCCTGGCCGACGACGAGCCGCTGACCGCCGAGGCACCGGCGGCCGAGGCACCGGCGGCCGGCCCCGCGTCCGCCGCCGAACCGGACCGGGACACCGCCGCGTTCATCATGTTCACCTCCGGGTCCACCGGCCGGCCCAAGGGTGTGGCGGTCGCGCACCGTGCCATCGCCGAGCTGGTCACCGATCCCGCGTATGTGACCCTGACCGCCCGTGACCGGGTGCTGTTCCATTCGCCGATGACCTTCGACGCCTCGACGTTCGAGGTGTGGAGCGCGCTCGCCAATGGCGCGGCGGTGGTGGTGTGTGCCGTGGAGCGGCCGTCACTGGAGGATCTGGCCCAGCAGGCGGAGCGCCACGGCGTCACGGTGGCGTTCTTCACCACCGCGCTCTTCCACCAGCTGGCGGTGCGCCACTCCCGGTTGTTCGCGCTGCTGCGCACGGTGGTGGTGGGCGGGGAGGCGCTGGCCGCCCACCATGCCCGCGAGGTCCTGCGGGCGTTCCCCTGGCTGGAGCTGGTCAACGGCTACGGGCCCACGGAGACCACGACGTTCGCCACCGCCCACCGGGTCACCGACGCGGACTGCGACGGGCAGGTACCGATCGGCCTGCCCATCGCGGGCGCTTCGGTGTACGTCGTGGACGACAGCGGCCGGCCGGTGCCCGACGGTGAGCGCGGCGAACTGTGGGTCGGCGGCAGCCGGCTGGCGCTGGGCTACATCGGCCGGCCGGAGCTGACCGCCGAGCGTTTCGTCTCCCATCCGGAGTGGGGCCGGCTCTACCGCACCGGCGATGTCGTCTCGCGGCGTCCGGACGGTGTGCTGGACTTCCACGGGCGCACGGACGACCAGGTGAAGGTCCGCGGCTTCCGGATCGAGCCGGGGGAGGTCGAACACGCGCTGCGGGAGCAGCCCGAGGTGGCCGACGCCGCCGTCGCCGTGCACCGCCCCTCCCCCGACGACGCCCGGCTGGTCGCCTTCGTCGTCGCCGCGCCCGGGCCGGTGCCCCGGCCGGCCGGGCTGCGGGACCGGCTGGCCGCGGTCCTGCCGGCCCATCTGGTGCCGGACGAGCTGACCGTCGTCGGGGAGCTGCCGCTCACCCCGTCCGGCAAGGTCGACCGCCGCGCGCTGACGGACCTGCTCACCGGGGACGACGGCACGGCCCCGGCCGCGCCGCTGACGCCGCTGGAGCAGGCCGTGGCCGAGCTGTGGAGCCGTTCGCTGGGGCGCGAAGTGTCCCGCCCGGACGCCGAGTTCCTCGCCCTGGGCGGCCACTCCCTGCTGGCCCTCGCCGTCACCGACGACCTGCGCGAGGAGCTGGGCGTGGAGCTGACGCTCGCCGACTTCTTCGCCGCTCCCACCGTGGCGGACCAGGCCGCCCTCGTCGAGCGGGCGCTGCTCGCCGCACACCACGATCTGCACCCGCACGCCCCGGAGGACACCGATGGCCACCACTGACCGCACCGCGGCCCCCGCCCTGCAGGAGGAGCTGCTGCGCCGGGCCCGCGCCCGGGCGCCTCGCCCCGCCCCGCGTCCCGAGGCCGCCGCCCAGGCCGGCCCGGCGCCGCTCTCCCGCGCCCAGCGCCGGATGTGGCTGATGGACCGGCTCGGCGAGGGCGGCGCGTCGTACGCCGTGCCGTTCGCCACCCGGCTGCGCGGCCCGCTCGATGTGAACGCGCTGGCCACCGCCCTGACCTCGCTGGTGCGCCGCCACGAGATCCTGCGCACCCGTTACGGGCAGCGGGACGGCGAGCCGTACCAGGAGGTGTGCGCCGCGCCCGGGACGATCGAGGTACCGGTCGTGGACGCCGGCGTGGACGAGGCACCGGCCCTGCTGGTGGCGGAGGCGCGCCGTCCGTTCGACCTGTCCGCCGGAACGCTGCCCCGCGCCCTGGTCCTTCGGCACGGCGAACGGGACCACACCGTGTCGCTGACGTTCCATCACATCTCCATCGACGGGCCGTCCCTGGACACCGTCGCGGCGGAGCTCGGGGCGCTCTACGCGGACGCCGCGGCGCCGGAGGCGGCACCCGGCGCCTGGCGCGCGGAGCCGCCGCAGTACGCCGAGTTCGCCCGGCGTGAGCAGCGGGCCGCCGACCGCCTCGACGCCGGGGTACGCCATTGGGCTGGGCTCCTCGAAGGCGCCGCTCCGCCGCCGCTGCCCGGCCCGGTACGGCCGCCCGCCGACGCCGGCGCCCGCCCCGCCGCCACGCACCTGACGCCGCTGGCCCCGGACGTGCCGGAGGCCCTGCGCGAGCTGGGCCGGCGGCACCGGGCCACGGTGTTCACCGTCGCGCTCGCCGCGGCCTTCGCCGCGCTGCACCGCTTCACCGGGCAGGACGACCTCGTCATCGGCGTCGCCGGCACCCACCGGCAGGGCGCCGATATGCGCGGCCTGGTCGGGCTGTGCGTCAACACCCTCCCGCTGCGCGTCGACGCCTCCGGTGATCCGTGGTTCAGCACGCTGCTGGAGCGGGTACGGGACGCGCTGTTCGACGCCCAGCGGTACCGCGAGGCGCCGTTCGACCTGATCCTGGAGCGGCTCGGCGCCGCCGCCCGCAGCGCGGACGGGACAGCACTCGTCCGGGTGACCGCCGACGTCCTGGGCGCGCCCACGGTGCTGGAGCTCCCGGGGACGGTGAGCGAGCACGTGGACGTCGGCGTCGGGGAGGCGAAGTTCGACCTCACCTTCGGCCTGGTGGACAGCGAACGGCCCGCCGGTCTCGTGCAGTACCGCCGGACCGCGCTGGACGAGGAGGCCGCGGCCGGCCTGGGCGCCGGCTACGCCGCGCTGCTCGCCGCGGTGGCGGACGCCCCCGGCCACCGGCTCTCCGAACTGCCCGTCACGGCACCGGCGACGGCAGCGGTACCGGCGTCCCCGGACGGGCCCGGCGGGCATCCGGCCGAGGTGCTGCTGAGCGCCCACCCCCAGGTCTCCCAGGCCGCGGTGGTGACCGCACCCGACGGCCGGCCGTACGCCTTCGCGGTGCTGCCGGAGCGGATCGGCCCCGCGCCCGCCGACCTGCGGGCGTACCTGCGGGACGGCCTGGCGCCGGACCTGGTCCCGGTCGCGGTCACCCTGCTGGACGCGCTCCCCCGGACCGCCGACGGCGCGGCCGACCCCGCGCGGCTGCCCGGGCTGCCGGCCGCCCCCGCACCGGACGAGCCCCGTGCCACGGCCGTGCGGGACGGCTTCGCGGCGCTCCTGGGCCGGACGCCCGCCCCCGACGACGACTTCTTCGCTCTCGGCGGCCACTCGCTGATCGCCGTCCAGCTCGCCGAGCGGCTGCGCCAGGCGCTGACCCTGCCGCTGACCGGCCTGGACATCATGCAGGCCCGTACGCCGCGCGCGGTCACCGCGCTGCTGGACACCCGGGCGGCCGAGCGCGCCGCCGCGCCCGCGGCACGGTCCGCCCGGCCGCGGCGGTCCCGCACCGGCGCGGTGCTGGTCACCGGCGCCACCGGCGGGGTGGGCGCGTTCGTCCTGCGCGAACTCGCCGCCCAAGGGCGGCCCGTGCTGGCCCTGGCCCGCCCCGAATCCGCCCACCTGGTCGCGGCGGACGGCGTCGAGGTGGTCGAGGGCGACCTCGGCGATCCGGACGGACTGCGCAGGGCCGTGGCCGACGCGGACGCCGTCATCCATGCCGCCTGCACCTTCACCCGGCCCGAGACCGATATGGCGGCGATGGCGGCGATGGCCGAGGCCTGGCAGCGTGGGCCGTTCGTCTTCGTCAGCAGTGTGGACGCCTACGGGCACCCCGCCGACGGGACGGTGGCGGAGGAGGCCGCACCGGGCGAGCCGCTCAGCCCGTACGGCCGGGCGAAGGCCGACTGTGAGCGGCTGCTGCTGCGGGCGGCCGGCACCGGGGGCCGGGGCGGGGCGAGCGCGGTCCGCTCCCCGCTGGTGTGGGGCCCGCACGACCGGCTGCGCGACCAGCTGCGCTGGGGGGCCACCGGACTGCTCTACCAGGCGGTCCGGGAGGGCCGGCCGCTCGACCTGCCGCGACCGGGCGCGCAGGGCCACGCGTGGTACGGAGCGGCCTGGGTGCACGCGGCCGCGCTGGCCCGCGCGGTGGTCTCGTGCCTGGACGCGCCGGTGCACGGTGTCGCCAACGCGGTCAGCGGCCATGTCGCCTGGCCGGAGCTCGCCGCCGATCTGGCCCGGCTGCTCGGCAGCGACAGCGCGTTCGGCGAGACCGACGAGGTCCATCCGGACCTCGACCACCACTGGCACTACCGCGCCGACCGGCTGGCCCAGCCGCTGCGCGCCCGGCCCGGCGAGGACCGGCACGCCGTCCTGGCCGCCATGCTCACCGGGCAGGAGGCCGCCTCGTAGGAGGACGCCCGGTCCCCGGTCCCCGGTCGGCCAGGACCGGGGACCGGGCGTCGGGTACACGAATCAACGCAGCGTGACCGGGGTAGAAGCAGCTGCGTCCGGAGGGCGGCCATGGCACAGCAGGTCATTGCCGTGGCCATACCTCGTCCACCGACGATCGGCAGAACGGGAGCTGACTCTCCGTGAGCTGGACCCGTGCCCGAAAACGAGGTGAACCTCATGAGCAGCCCCACGGCGCTGCACCGTGGCGCGACGCCGTCCGCGCACCTGGTGACGCTGGACAGTTGCCCCCACGCGGCAGCCGCCGCCCGCACCGCCACCCACGGCTTCCTGGCATCCCTCCGGCCGCCGGTGGACCCGGGCGCCGCCGATGCCGTGGTGCTCGTCGTCAGCGAGCTCGTCACGAACGCGGTACGGCACGCCCGCGGCCCCTCGTGTTCCCTGCGCCTGGCCGTCTGCGGCGACGCCGTCGCGGTGGCCGTGAGTGACGGCTGTCCGGACCCGCCGGTGGCGCGCCGCCCGGATGTCGACGGTGACCGCGGGGGCTTCGGATGGCCCATGGTCCGGCAGCTCGCGATCGCCACCTCGGTATGCCCGACACCGTACGGCAAGACCGTGCACGCGCTCCTGCCCTACCGCCGGCACGGGAGCGAGACCGCCGCGTGCGCCGAGCGGTCGCGGCCGCCCGCGCCGTGACTCTCCGCGAGTGCGCCCCGTTGTGCCGATCATGAGTGACATGGATGACCGGCTGCTGGGGCTGGTGGACGGTGTGGTGGACGCCGACGAGGAGCGCCTTCCGCTGCTGACGCTCCGGGAGGCGCAGGCGGCGGTGGAGCTGCTGCGGCTGCTGAGCTCGCGCGACGGAGAGGGGGCGTTCGCCGCCCGGCATCTGGCGGGAAACCTGGCACGCCGATTGCCCCGGAAGGCCGACTGAGGGCCGGCGATCGGTGTGCCGATGCCGGTCGTCGCGCCCCTCCGGGGCGATCGGGGCGGGGTCAGCCGGCGGCTGCGCCCGTGCCGCTGACGGCACGCTTCCAGAGGGTGTACGCGATACCGTCCGCGCTGCGGTTCAGTCCGGTGGCGTTGATGTTGTCCGTGGTGTCGCAGGACTGGTGGTAGCAGGGGTCGTAGGAGCGGTAGGCGGTGCCGCCCCACTTGGCCGCCTGTGCGGAGGTCTTCCGGGCGCCGGCTCCCATCGCGTAGCCGGACGTCGGGATGCCGACCTGCTCGAAGGAGTAGTCGTCGGAGCGGCCCGCGCCCTCGGTGTTCTCCTCCGGCTGGAGGTCGAGGGAGTCCCAGTACTCCTTCATCGGCTGGGCGGCGGCGGAGTCGACGTGGTTGATGAAGTAGCCGCCGTTGGTGGAGGCGACCATGTCGAAATTGTAGTACGCCTTGATCCTGCCGCGCTCGGCGGCGGAGAGCGACCGGACGTAGAAGTCGGAGCCGTTGAGGCCCTGTTCCTCGTCCGTCCACCAGGCGAACCGGACCCGGGCGGCCATGGCGGGGTTCTCCCGGGCGAGGGTGAGCGCCGTCTCCAGCAGGGCGGCGGAGCCGGAGCCGTTGTCATTGATGCCCGGTCCGGCCCTGACGCCGTCGAGGTGCGAGCCGAACATGTACACCGTGCCGGCGTCTCCCTGGGGCCACTCGGCGATCAGGTTGGGACCGGCCCCGGACGAACAGCCGGAGGTGCAGGGCTGTTCGCTGACGGAGTAACCGGCCGCCTTGAGCTTGTTCTTGACGTAGGTGACGGAGTCCCGGTAGCCCTGCCCGGTGGACCTTCGGTTGCCGCCGTTGCGGTTCGCGATGGCCTGCAGCTCGGTGAGGTGTGCCTGGACCTTGGCCACGTCGACGTCCGGGGCGGCGAGGTGCGCGGGTGCGGCCGCGACCGTGGGATCCGCGCCGAGCAGGGCCGCTCCGAGGGTGACCGCGAGGGAGACCCCGGTCACCGTGAATCTTCGTATCACCATGGCTCCTTGAGGGGGGTGTCGAGTACTTCCGGTGGAGGTACTGGTGAAACGCCCGGCCCTGGACGGAGACGTGCCGCCGACATGGCATGCCCATGGCCGAGCGGCCGTACCATCACACCGTGAACGGCGTGACGTCAATGGAATGACCCCGAGCAGAACGGTATTTGTCGAAAAAAGGCAGGTGGTGCCCGATATCCGGGCACGCCCGGCCTCCGGCAGGGCTCAGCCCGGGGTGGCGAAGTCCTGTACCCACCACGGTCCGCCGGTCCCGAACGTGATGCCCACACCGACCTCCGCCAGGTCGCAGTTCAGGATGTTGGCGCGATGGCCGGGGCTGTTCATCCAGGCCTTCATGACGGCGGCGGGGGTCGGCCATGCGACGGCGATGTTCTCGCCGTACACGGACCAGGAGTAGCCGGCCGCGGTGATGCGCTGCCCCGGACCGGTGCCGTCCGGGCCGGTGTGGGCGAAGAAACCACGGGCCGCCATGTCGTCCGCGTGCCGCTGGGCCGCCTGCCGCAGCGCGTCGTCCGGCCGCACCGGCGGACACCCGTGCCCGGCGCGCTCCCCGTTCACCAGCTCGACGACCTGGCGCGCGGCGACGGCAAGGTGGTCCTCGGCGGAAGCCGGCGGAACGGGAGAGGCGAGCATGCCGCACAGAGCACCACCGGCCACCGCGACGACCAGCGCCGTACGGATCCCGTCCGTCCGGGACGCGGCGTCACGAGCGCGGTGCTGGGTGCGGTGACGACACCGCCGCATCCGGTGCTTCCCCGGCATCCGGACCTCCGATTCCCGCAGGGCGTGGGCTGGGACGGGGTGATCCTTTGCCGGAGGCGGTCGTGTCCATACCCGTGACACAGGGGCTGCCGGGGCGTAGACGGGGCGCGCAGGCGTCCCCGGCGTCCGCAAGCCCTGCCGTCACGCTCCCGCCGGCCCTACGGCGGGCAGGAGTTCAGGAGCGTGACGACAGGGCCCGGCCCCGGTTGCTCACCGACCGGGTGCGGCGGCGGCCGACGGCAGCAGGCTCTCCAGCGCCGCGGGCAGCGGCCGGGTGTGTATCACGCCCAGCCGCTGGGTCGCCCGGGTGAGCGCGACGTACAGGTCGCTCGCCCCGAGTTCGTCCGGCTCCACCACCAGCACCGTGTCGAATTCCAGGCCCTTGGCCTGCCGGGGATCGATCAGCACGACCGGACTGGTCAGATCCGGCGAGGGGCCGGCGGAGACGGCCGGAAGCACGGACGCCAGAGCCTCGTGGTGGCCCCGGGGGGCGATCACCACGAGGCGGCCCGCCTCCTGGGTCTCCCGTGCGACGGCTTCGGCGACCGCACCCGGCAGGTCGTCGGTGTGCCGCGCCCAGGGCCGTACGCCGGTGGAGCGGATCGAGCGCGGCGGTGCGAACGCCGGGTCCGCGGACCGCGGCACCCGCGCCGCGACCTCCATGATCTCGGTCGGCGTGCGGTAGTTGACGCCGAGCCGGACATGCTGCCAGCGGTCGTCGACGTGCGGCGCGAGGATCGCGTCCCACGAGCCGCAGCCGCCCGGCTCCGCGGTCTGGGCCGGGTCGCCGACCAGGGTCATCGAGCGGGTCGGGCAGCGGCGCATCAGCAGCCGCCAGGCCATCGCGGAGAGCTCCTGCGCCTCGTCCACGATGATGTGGCCGAAGGCCCAGGTGCGGTCGGCGGCGGCGCGTTCGGCGGCGCTGCGGTGGTCGGCCTCCTCCTGCCGGTCCGCGAGCACCTCGGCGTCGATGAGGTCCTGGACGCCCAGCACCTCGGAGTCCTCGTCGTCCTTGTCCTCGAACTCATGGGTCCGCGAGGCGTAGGCGAGGTCCAGCACGCCCTGTGCGTAGGCGATCCGCTCCTGGCGCTCGGCCTCGGCGGCGACCCGGGCCGCCGTGTCGTCGTGGCCGAGCAGTTCGGCGGCCTCGTCCAGCAGCGGCACATCGGCGGGCGTCCAGGCGCCGCCCGAGCGGCGGATCGCCTCGGCGTCGGCGTCCGGCAGGTGCACCGGATCGGCGAGGAAGTCGGCGACCAGCTCCTCCGGTGTCAGGGCCGGCCACAACTCCTCGATGGCACGGTGCACTTCGGCGCTGGCCGCGACCGCCTTCCCCAGCTGGGCGATGTCGTCGGGCCCGAGCAGGTTGGGACCGCCGTACGGGTCGGCGCCGATCCGCTCGGTCAGCTGGGCGGTCAGCGCGTCGATGACGCGGAACGCGAAGTGGGGCCGGGCGAGGTTGTGCGGCAGCCCGGTCTCGCGCGCCCGGCGCCGCGCCTCGGACGCCATCTCCGCGTCCAGCCGCAGCTCGCCGTCCTCGTGGTCGATCACGGTCACCGGGTCGGGCAGCCGCTGCTGGTCGCGGACGAACTGCGCCAGGGCGTCCGCCATCGCCGCGCGGCCCTTGACCTCGGCCGCCCGGGCGGTGTCGGCACCGGTCGCGGTCACGCCCGGGAAGAGCTCGCCGAGGGTGGCGAGCAGCACCCCGGTCTCACCGAGCGCGGGCAGTACCTCCTCGATGTAGCCGAGGAACGCCGGGTTGGGGCCGACGATGAGCACGGCGCGGCGGGCCAGCAGCTCACGGTGCGCGTAGAGCAGGTATGCCGCGCGGTGCAGTGCGACAACGGTCTTCCCGGTACCCGGACCACCCTCCACCACGAGCACCCCGTGGTGCGGAGCACGGATGATGCGGTCCTGCTCGGCCTGGATGGTCTGCACGATGTCGTGCATACGGCCGGTGCGTGCCTCATCCAGCGCGGCCAGCAGCACGGCGTCCGCGTCGGCACCTTCGTGTCCGGTGCGCTGGGTGTCGGCGAGGTCGAGGATCTCGTCGTGCAGCGCGGTGACGCGCCGGCCCTCCGTCGTGATGTGCCGCCTGCGGCGCAGCCCCATCGGGGTGTGCCCGGTGGCGAGGTAGAAGGGGCGGGCGACCTCGGCCCGCCAGTCGATGACGAGCGGGGTGCGGTTCGCGTCCTCACGCCGGATACCGATGCGGCCGATGTGGTGATCGCGCCCGTCACGGAATGCCAGCCGACCGAAACAGAGGCCCTGCTCGCCCGCGTCAATGGCGGCGAGCAGACCGGACTGCTCGCCGATCAGGACATCGCGTTCCAGGCGCGCCTGGGCATTGGTCAGGTCCTCGGGCAGCGCCTGCCGCACCGCCGCTTCGGCCCCGGCCCGGAGTTCGGCGAGGCGCCGGTAGAGCATGTCGGCGAATTCCTGCTCATGCCGCAATTCCTCGTTTGACAATTCAGCTCCGCTCGGATATTCTTCAACTTGAAAGGTGGATCTGTTCTTTACTCTTCATCAACAGAGAAGCCCCCAATATACGCAGAGAAATACCCCGGCCGTCAATTCGGTCCGGGGTATTTCTCTATGCACGGTCACGGGCAGTAAGCCACCCACACCCACCCCCACTCACCGTCTCCCCTCCCACCCACGGGAGGGGCCGCGCCGCAGGACGCCAGTCCGGAGGCGCGGACCCGCACCCGACACACAAGGCCCGCCGCAGGCGCAACGGCGAAACGGAAGGTACGGCGGGACAGCCGACAACGTGGGAGGTCAGCCAAGCGCAGCGATTAGCCAAGCGCAGCGGAAAGCGCCAGGACCCGCCGAGCCTCCTCCACATGCATGTTCTCGATCAGCCGCCCGTCGACGGTGACGACTCCGCGGCCTTCGCGCATCGCCTCCTCGAACGCCGCGATGATCCTCCGCGAGCGGTCGATCTGCTCCGCGGACGGAGCGAACACCCGGTTGCACGGTTCGACCTGCGAGGGGTGGATCAGGGTCTTCCCGTCGAAGCCGAACTGCCGCCCCTGCACGCATTCGGCCTCGAAGCCCTCGGGGTTCTGCACGTCGTTGTAGACACCGTCCAGGATCGCCTTGCCGGCGTCGCGGGCACCCAGCAGCGCCAGCGACAGACCGGTCAGCAGCGGGGCGCGGCCGGGGACGTGCTCGGCGTGGAGCTCCTTGGCCAGGTCGTTGGTGCCCATCACCAGCACGGTGAGCCGTTCACTGGCGGCGGCCACCGCGCGGGCGTCCAGCATCGCGCGCGGGGTCTCGACCATCGCCCAGACGGCCGTACGGTCCGGGGCGCCGGCCGCCTCCAGTGCGCGCTCGACCTCCCGTACGGTGTCGGCGGACTCCACCTTGGGCACGACGACCGCGTCCGGGCCGGCCTCGGCGGCGGCCCGCAGGTCGTCGGCGTACCAGGGTGTGCCCGGCGCGTTGACGCGGATCGTCACCTCGCGGTGGCCGTACTCCCCGGAGGCCGCGGCGGCCGCGACCCGCTTGCGGGCGTCCGCCTTGGCGTCGGGGGCGACCGCGTCCTCAAGGTCGAGGATGAGGGCTTCGGCGGGGATGGACTTGGCCTTCTCCAGGGCGCGTTCGTTGGCGCCCGGCATGTAGAGCACGGAGCGGCGCGGCCGCAGGGTCGCGTCGGGCATCGGTCTTACTCCTCGTCGTTGTGCTGGGGCCTGTGTCGGAAATCCCTAGTCCTGGTGGGATTCCGCCGCGGCGTAGGCGTCGCGCAGTTCGGGGTCGCGGGCGGCCAGGGCGTCCGCGAGCCGGGCCACCACCTGGCACTGCTTGTATGTGGCGTCGTCCTGCATCTTGCCGTCGATCATCACCGCGCCGGTGCCGTCGCCCATGGCGTCGATGACCTGACGAGCCCAGGCGACATCGGCCGGGGCGGGCGAGAAGACCCGCTTGGCGATGGCGATCTGCACCGGGTGCAGACTCCAGGCGCCGACGCAGCCGAGCAGGAAGGCGTTGCGGAACTGGTCCTCGCAGGCGGTGGTGTCCTTGATGTCGCCGAACGGCCCGTAGTACGGCAGGATGCCGTGCGCCGCGCAGGCGTCGACCATCCGCGCCAGGGTGTAGTGCCACAGGTCCTGCTGGAAGGTGGCCCGGGGTGCGGTGCCGTGCGGGTCCTCGCGGACGAGGTATCCGGGGTGGCCGCCGCCGATGCGGGTGGTCTTCATCCGGCGGCTGGCGGCCAGGTCGGCGGGGCCGAGCGAGATGCCCTGCATCCGGGGGCTGGCTCCGGCGATCTCCTCGACGTTGGCGACGCCGGTGGCGGTCTCCAGGATGGCGTGCACCAGGATCGGCCGCTGGATCCGCGCCTTGGCCTCCAGCTGGGCGAGCAGCCGGTCGACGTAGTGGATGTCCTCGGCGCCCTCCACCTTCGGCACCATGATCACGTCGAGTCTGTCGCCGATCTCGGTGACCAGGGTCAGCAGGTCGTCGAGCGCCCACGGCGAGTCCAGGCTGTTCATCCTGGTCCACAGCTGCGTGTCGCCGAGGTCCGTGGCCTTGGCGATCTTCACCAGGCCGGACCTGGCCGCCTCCTTGCGGTCCGCGGCGACGGCGTCCTCCAGATTGCCGAGCAGGACGTCCACGGTGGGAGCGATGGCCGGTACCTTCGCCGCCATCTTCTCGTTGCCGGGGTCGAAGAAGTGGATCATCCGGGAGGGCCGGAACGGTACCTCGCGCACCGGTGTCGGGGCACCGACGGCCAGCGGGCGGAAGAAGTCCTTCGGAGAGCGCATGCAGTCTCCCTGGTCGGATCGAGGGGTGCGGGGCCTTCGCCGGGTACCCGGCGACGCCGTCCGGCCTCACTTTAGGGCCGCGGAGCGGTGACGTTACTGATCAGTATGTGTGCTGTTGGTCACCGGACCGACCACCCGCCGCACGGTCGGGTAGCGTCCCCATCCGTACCCGTTCCACCTCCCCAACCCCACTCCCCCGACCCGACTCCCACTCCACTCCGCAGCCCACTCCCCAACCCCACATCCACCTCCCCAACCCCGCATCCGCGACGCAAGGAGCACGAGAGCACATGCCGCACATCCTCGTTGACTACGACGCAGCGCTGCAGGAATCCTTCGACCGCCGCCGCTTCGCCCGCGAGCTGCACTCACTGGCCGCCAAGACGGCCGACGGCATCACCATCGAAAGCTGCAAGACCCGCTTCCGCCGCGTCGACGAGACCGTCATCGCGCACGACGAGCCCGGACAGGCCCTGATCCACGTGGAGTTGGCGATCCTGCCCGGCCGTACGGCGGAGACCAAGTCGGCGCTGAGCCAGTCGATCCTGGACCTGGTGCGCAGCCACACGGCATCGGTGCCCGGCGTCACGGTCCACGCCTCCGTCGACATACGCGACCTCAGCGACGCGTACATCAAGCAGGTGACGCCGGCGAGTTGAGCGGTGCCGCGGTGACACCGCCCCCGCCCCGGTTGAGCAGGACGAACACCGCGCAGACCAGCACCGCCAGGAGAGCGCCCGCCGCGAGCAGCGCGGGCACGCCGAGCGCGGCGGAGGCCAGTGCGGTGAGGGCGTAGGGGGCGAACATGCCGGTGTAGGCCAGCGTCCAGAACAGGGAGGTCAGCCGGGCCAGGCGGGCCCGCGGGGCGAGGGCGGCGACCACTGTGAGGCCGAAGCTCAGGGTCAGCCCGTAGCCGGCACCGAGGATCGCGGCGGCGGCGAGCGCGAACCACGGCTGCCGGGTGGCCGCGGCGGGTGCGGCGCAGCCGAATCCCGCCGCGACGACCAGGAGTCCGGCGACCCCGTTGGCCAGCCGGTGCCGGGTGGCGAGGTACCGGGCCAGCGGCTGGACGGCCAGCCCGGCGCCGGGGACGACGGCGGTGGCGACTCCGGCGTACATGGTCTGCCATCCCGTCACGCCGCCGTCGACCAGGCGAGGCAGGGTGACGAAACCGACCGTCGGGGCCGCGAACACCCAGGGGGCGACCGGCAGTACGGCCCGCCAGAAACGGGCCCGCGGGAACGCTTCCGGTACCGGCGCGGCAGAGGTGGCGCCGGCCTCCTCCGCCCGCCGGGGCCGCTCCGGCCGGGACTCCGGCGCGCCGAACGCGGCGGCTCCCGCTCCCACGGCCAGTACGAGGTGCGGCAGATAGGCGGAGAGCATCGGGTACGGCGCCCACTGGGCGATCAGCGCGGCGGCCAGCCCTCCCGAGGCGAAGCCCGCGGAGACGAACATCCCCGACCGCTTGGCCGCCGTGCCCGGCGGCGCCGTCAGGTCGTACGGCGGGGAGGACAGCTCCTTGACCCATGCGCTGCCGGCGGCCAGCAGTGCGCCCGCGCCGAGGCCGGTCAGCACCCGGCCCGGCAGCAGGCACCATGGCTCGGCCGAGCCCGCCATGAGCACACAGGTCGACAGCAGATTGACCCCCAGGGCGAGGAGCGCGACCGGACGACGGCCGTAGCGGTCGGCCAGCGGGCCGCCGGCCAGCAGTCCGGGGATCAGACCGAGGACGTACACCGCGATCAGCCCGGTCACCGCGGACTCCGACAGGCCCGCCTCGGTGCGGTAGGCGCCCAGCAGTGCGGAGAACTGGTTGGCGCTCCAGCCGGAGGCCATCATCATCCAGGCGACGCGTCGCCCGTAGAGGCGCCACGGCGGCGCGGGAGCAGGGCAAGAGGCGTGATCGGCGGGGCACGCTCCGGGCCGCGCCGGAAGCTTGACTGAGCTGTTCATGGCGCTCAGTCTCACCACCGCCGGCCCGCCGAAGCGGCCCGCGTTCACGAATCATGAACGCCCTTACGGGACCGCTCAGCCGTCCCTTTAGGCTGGCCGGCATGGACCTTCGCTTGCTGTCGTCGTTCCTGGCGGTGGTCGAGGAACGGCATTTCAAACGGGCCGCCGCCCGGCTGTTCCTCTCCCCGCCCGCGGTCACCCAGCATGTGCGGCAGCTGGAGAGCGAGCTCGGTACCCAGTTGCTGCACCGCAACCCGGTCTCCCCCACGCGCGCCGGAGCGCGGCTGGCCGGGCACGCCCGTACCCTGCTGGCCACCGCCAACGCCGCCCTGGACGACATCGCCGAGGTCGTACGCGAGCCGCTGCCCGATACGCCCCGCCCGCTGCGGATCGGCATCATGGGCCACGGGTCGGCCGAGCTGACGCCCGCCGCGATCAACGCCTTCCGGCGGGCCCGCCCCGACGTCCCCGTCGACCTTCGGCAGCTGAACTTCACCGAGCATGTCACCGCGCTCACCGAGGACCGGGTGGACGTGGCGTTCATCCGGCCGGCGCCGGACGATGAGCGCATCGCCGTGGACCGGCTCACCACGGAGCAGCGCATCGTGGCGGTGCCGGAGTCGTCCGCGCTGGCCGATGCCCGGGAGGAGGGCGTACGTGTCGCGGACATCGTCGACCTGCCCTTCTTCCGGGTACCGGGCCACACCCCGGCCAGCTTCACCGACTACCTGTACTTCCACCACGAGGCGCAGCGCCGCAGCCCGGACTGCGCGCTGACGCCGCAGGAGGTCCTGACCGGTGTGGTCGCCGGACGCGCGGCCGGCTCCGGCCTGAAGTCCTTCGCGCGCTACTACGCCTGGCCGGGCGCGGCGTTCGTGCCCGTCCTGGACGCCCCCTGGGAGAGCAGCTATCTCGCCGTCCGACCGGATGACGGCAACCCGGAGGTCCGTATCTTCAGGGCCCTGACCCTCGCCCTGGCCCAGGAACTGCGTCCACGCATCGAACGCTGAACCGGGACATGTACGGCGCGCCGCTGCCGCCCGGTCCGTCCCGAACTCTCCTGTTCAGCAGGTCGTTTGAAGCATCATCCATTGCCCCTGTCCGCCGGAGCCTCTACGTTGAGCGCGCTTGAATCCGGTTCAGCCCCTCTCCTCAGTGGGACTCGGAAGGACAACCCCCCATGCTCAGACGTACCTCCATACGGTTCTCCCTACGGACCGCGGCGGCCGCGGGCCTGGCCGCCGCCGCGCTGGCCGCCGGCACCGTGGCCGCGACCACGGCGCACGGTGCTCCGGCCCCGGGCCCGGGCTCTGCCCCGGAGCCCCGGCACACCCAGCGGGTCGAGTACTTCACCGGGGCCGGCGGTCATCCGCGGCATGCCACCGTCCCCGCCCCGAAGCCGCTCTCCCGGACCGCGAAGGCCGCGATCGCCGCCGGCGACGGCGAGGTGACCCCGATCGTGGAGAACGGCCCGGTCGGCGACAAGCTCGACATCGTCTTCGTCGGTGACGGCTACACCGCCGACCAGCAGGAGGACTTCCACGCCGACGTCCGCGCCAAGTGGGCCAAGATCTCCGCGGTCGAGCCGTACGCCTCGTACACCGGCCTGTTCAACATCTGGGCGGTCGACGCCGTCTCCAACGAGTCCGGTGTCTCCGGTGACCCGGCGCAGGACGTGGTGCGCGACACCGCCCTGGACTCCGCCTTCTTCTGCTCCGGAATCGAGCGCCTGCTCTGTGTCGACACCGGCAAGGTCGAGGCGTACGCCTCCAAGGCTCCGGCCGCCGACCTCGTCGTCGTCCTGGGCAATTCCACCAAGTACGGCGGGGCGGGGTACAACGACGTCTCCTCGCAGGTCGGTTACGACGGGATCGCCACCGCCTCCTCCGACAACGACCAGTCCGACCAGATCGCGGTACACGAAACCGGCCACTCGCTCGGCAAGCTCGCCGACGAGTACGACTACGGCGAGGACGGCACCTACACCGGGCCCGAGCCCGCGCAGGTCAACCTCAGCACACTGTCCGCCGACGAGATGACCGCCCAGCAGCAGAAGTGGTACCGCTGGCTCGGCCAGGAGTCGCCGGACGGCGGCCCGGTCGGCGCGTACGAGGGCGGCGGCTACTACCAGTACGGGCTGAACCGGCCCACCGAGAACTCGATCATGCGGACGCTCGGGCGGGAGTTCAACCTCCCCGGGCGGGAGGCGATGATCGCCGCCTTCTACCGCCATGCGAGCGTGCTGAGCAGTCCGGTCGCCACTGACCGTGCGCTGAACCGAGGGGACCGCATCCGCGTCGGCGTGCCCGCCTCCGCGCAGGTGAGGTGGTATGTCGACGGCCGCGAGCGGAAGGCCGCGCGGGGCCGGGTCTCGGTCGTCCCGCGTACGCTCGGCGTTCCGGCGGACGGCCGCGGCCATACGGTCACCGCCCGCGCCACCGACCGCACGGACGCGGTGCGTGAACCGGCCTTGCGCAAGCCGCTGTCCGGGGAGCTGAGCTGGCGGATCGCTCCCTGATCCGTGCGTCGGCGATCTGTGTCCGCCCCGGGTCTCCGCAGGTCAGAAACGGTTCCGTCGGAGCGGTGGGATATCGTTGAACGGAGTGTGGCAGAGAGAAGGCGGATGGCAGTGGAGCCTGACCACGTAGACGAGATCATCTCGGCATGGGGACAGGAGCTGCCCGAAATCGCCGGTCTGCCCCTGGAACTGGCCAAGCGCAGCGCCCTGCTGGTCTCGGCGTTCGACACCGCGGCGGCGGCCGAGCTGGAGAAGCTGGGGCTGACCCAGGCCGAGTACGGCGTCCTGGCCACGCTGCGGCGGATCGGCGCGCCGTACCGCCTCAAGCCGACCGATCTCACCCAGGCCCTCCTGCTGTCGTCCGGCGGCACCAGCAACGTCGTCAAGCGCCTGGTGGCCGCCGGGTACGTCACCCGCGCGGCGGCCGAGGACGACGCCCGCAGCAGCTGGGTGCAGCTGACTCCGCTCGGGGTGGAGACCGCCGAGGCGGCGGTGCGCGCCACGACCGCCGTGCACGCCCGGCTCGTCGACCGCATTCCGGAGCACACCGCCAGGGCCCTCAGCGAACAGCTGCGGATCGCGCTCGCCGCCATCGAGGAGGGTGTGCTGATCCGCCGTTGAGGCGGGGCCGGCCACCCGGGCGGGCGGGCGGCGTCATGCGGTGCCCCACCCCTGGGGCGGTGTGAGGCGGCCGGTCCGGATGTTCCAGTACTCGGTGTTGCGGCGGCAGCGGCCGTCGGGGGCGAAGAGCAGGATGTTGGTCTCCAGGAGGGTGGCCCAGTGGTCGCCGTCGGGGTTGAGCGCGGGGGACCGCAGAGTGACCCAGAGTTCGACGGCCGCCCGGTCCCCGGTGACGATCGGCGTGCCGTGACGGCCGGTGATATCGCTCTGGTCGGCGGTGACCTCGCGCCAGTAGCGCTCGATCGCCTCCCGGCCGCGGAAGGTCTGCTCCGGTACGCCGGGCACCGCCTCGTACAGGGCGTCGGGGGTGAACAGCTGGCCGCCGGCGACGTCGTTCTTGGTCCGCCAGGCCTCCAGGTAGGCATCGGTCCACCGGGCGACGGCGGCGGCGGTGAGCCGGCCGTGCCGTTCGGCGGCCGCTGCGACGGCCGGTGCCGCCGCGGTCAGCGGCAGTGCGGCGAGGCCGGCCCGGAGGAGGGTACGTCGGTGGGTGCGGTGGGTCATCGGTGCGGTGGGCCTTCCTGGAGACGGACGGTGAATTCGATGCCCTCTCCCAGCGGGAGCCGCTGGGAGAGGTAGCCGTGCCCGGCGGTGCGGACGTGGTCGAGGAATTCCGGGGGCAGCATCGGCAGGTTGTCGGAGACGATCAGGGTGCCGGCGCGCAGCTGCGGTTCGAGGACCTTCAGGACCGGGAGGTAGAGCTCCTTCCACCCGTCGAGCAGCACGAGGTCGGGCGGCCCGGGCAGGTCGGCGAGCCGCTCACGGGCGTCGCCGGTCCTGATCTCGGCGTAGTCGGCGAGCCCGGCGCGCGCCAGGTGCTCGCGGGCCCGCCCGGCCTTGCCGGGGTGCAGCTCGGAGCCGATGACCAGGCCGCCGCCATTGTCGCGGAGGGCCGCGGCCGCGTAGAGCGTGGACGCGCCGAAGGAGGTGCCGAACTCCACGACGAGTGCCGGACGCCGGCCCCGTACGAGCTGGTAGAGGAAGGTGCCGACCTCCGGGTGCACGGGCAGCGCCGCCTGTGCGCACAGGTCGGCGGCCTGCCGGGCGGTGGGCGGCCGCGGCCAGTCGGCGGCGGTGGCGTAGGCGCGCCGCATCACGTCCTGGTCGTCGCGTTCGGCGGCGCGGGCGATCTCGTCCAGGACGGCGCGGACCCGCGCGTCGTCGAGGCCGGGGGCCGCGGTGGTGCCGGTCACCCCTGTGCCCTTCCGGTCCGTACGGCCGTCAGCAGCGCCGGGTCGAGGTAGCTCTGGGCGTTGTAGACGGTCCGGCCGGGGTCGAGGATCTCGCGGCGGCCGTGCATCACCCGGGTGTTGTCGATGAGCGCCACATCGCCGTCCTGCCAGTCGAGTTCCTCGGTCAGGTCGTCGGTGATCCTGCGGAGTTCGGCGAGCAGCGCGTCGGGTATCGCGGTGCCGTCGGCGAAGGTGATGCGTGGTGCCTCGTAGTTGTAGGACGGGCCGAAGACGCTGTTGGCCCAGGCGAGCCGGCTGCCGAAGAGCGTGGGACGGGCGGCGCCGGTGCGGTACGCGTAGTGGATCGAGCCGTCGTCGTTGAGCTGGAGGGTGGTGGTGACGGTGCCGCCCAGCAGCTCCTTCAAGTCGGCGAAGGTGACGTCGTCGGGCTCCTTGCGGCCCTCCGTCTGGTGGCAGACGAACGCCTTCCACTTGGGCTCTTCGACACGGCGGCCGTACATGATGTCCTGGGTGCCGAAGACCGCGCGGGCGGTGTCGCTCGCCGCGTCCCAGACGCGGTAGCCGTCGCAGACGGTGGTCCGGGAGCCGCTGGCGGCGGCCTTCTCGCACAGGAACCAGGTGAGGTCGGGGCCGAAGGGGCTGTTGCCGTTCTCCAGGTGCAGGCCGACGGCGCCGGTGCCGGCGTCCACCTTCTGGGCGACCTCGCCGCCGTGGAAGGAGCGCGCCGGGTCGAGGGTGATCCGGCCGGAGTGCGCCTTCACGAAGGCGGTGAACTCCGCGAGGCCGGTGCGAAAGCCCCGGAAGAGGAGGAATCCGGCGTCAGCCAGCAGGCCGGTGACCCATGCGGGGTCCAGTGCGCCGAGTGACCTGTCGTCGGCGGGCAGGACGAGCCGGCCGGTGGCGGCGCCGTAGGGCAGGACGTCGGCGTGCGCGGTCATGCGTCAGCTCCTTGGTGGTCGTACAGCGTTCCGTTGACGAGGGCGGTGCGGACGGCCTGGCGCATCGGCCGTCCGGTGACGGTGAAGTACCTGCGGTAGAGGCGTGGGTCGGCGAGGAAGTGCGGCACGGCGACCCGTTCCACGTCGGAGAGGTGCGCTTCGCCGAACTCCCGGACGGCCACCGCGGCGGCCGTGATGTCGGTGGCCTCCTCGACGAGGAACAGCCCGTGCAGGGTGTCGAGCCCCTCGCCGACGACGGCGACCGCGCGGACGAAGGGCAGCCGGGCGTACTGGGCCTCGACCCATTCGGGGGCGATATTGCGGCCGGCCGCGGTGATGATGACATTCTTCTTGCGTCCGGTGATGGTGAGGAAGCCGTCCTCGTCGATCCGGGCCAGGTCGCCGGTGTGCAGCCAGCCGTCGGCGTCGAGGGCCAGGCTGGAGGGGTCGTTGCGGGTGTAACCGGCGAACAGCGAGGAGCTGCGGACCAGGAGCTCGCCGTCGTCGGCGGTGCGGACGCGGACGTGCGGCAGCGGGCGGCCGACGGTGCCGAGGCGGCGCGCGGCGGGGGTGTTCCAGCTGACCACGGAGCTGTTCTCGGACAGCCCGTACCCTTCGTGGACGGGCAGGCCGTGGGCGTCCAGGCGGCGCAGCAGGTCGGGGTGCACGGGTGCCCCGCCGCAGCAGATGAGCGGTGCTTCGCGGGTACCGAACAGGGCCGGGGCGACCGGGTGTGCGCGGTCCGCGGCGCGGTCGGCGGCGGCGGCGAGGGCGTCGACCAGCGTGGGGGTGGCGACCAGCGCGGTGGGCCGGGCGGCCGCCACATACGGCAGGCAGTCGGCGGCGGCCCCCGCCGCGGTGCCGACGAGCGCCTTGCCGGGCGGCATCAGGACGAGTGTCCCGCCGTCGAGCAGCACCATGTACAGAGCGGTGACCTGCTCGATGAGCAGGCTGAACGGTACGACCGACAGGTAGCGGGCGAACGCGCCGGACGGCATCACCCGGCGCAGGGAGCCCAGCAGTTCGTCCAGGGCCCGGGCCCGGATCCGTACGCCCTTGGGGCACGAGGTGGTTCCGGAGGTGTGGATGACCTTGCACTCCCAGTCCCGGTCCGCGGGGGTGGTACCGGCCGGCGGCGGTACCAGGGGCGTGGACGGTACGGGTCCGTCCACGGACAGCGGCAGCACCGTGCAGCCGGGGGGAAGGACCCGGCTCCGCCCCCACTCGCGCAGGCGCGCGCCTCCGGCGGCGTCCACCACGCACAGGTCGGTGTCCGCCAGCAGACCGGCGGCCTGTTCGGCGGAGAAGGCGAGCGGGACCGGTACCTCGATGGCACGGGCCATGAGCAACGCCAGGTCGGCGACGGCGAATTCGGGGGTGTTGCCGCAGAGCACACCGACACGCGCCGGCCGGCCTGACCGTCGGCCGAACCGCCGGGCGAGGTCCGCGGCCCGGCGCGTCACCTCCCGGTAGGTGAGGACGCGCGCCGGGGTGCCGTCCTCGTCCAGCACCTCGATGAGCGGGCGCCGCGACTCGGCGAACCGGGTCAGTATCTCCTCAATGGCCCGCATGTCCGGCCACCTCCAAGGCGCTGATGCTCAGTTGCAGATCGGTGACGGAGTAGCGTCCGGTGGCGTCGGAGAAGAGCCGGTCCAGCGCGTTCAGGGCGATGACGCCGACCTGTGGTTCGTGGTCGTAGTACGTGCCCCAGCGCGCCGCCTCGTCGGGCGGCAGCCGGCGCGGGTCGGCGGGAGCGAACGGCACGAAGCGGATGCCGGTGCGGCCCAGCATGGTGACCAGGCGGCGGGTGACGGTGCACAGGATGTACTCCATGCCCAGGCACCAGGCGACGATCGGGGTGGCTCTGACCAGCTCCCGGCCGATGGTGACCCGGCGGGTGGCCAGCGCCCCCACCTCCACCACCCGGCCGCGGTCCACCGCGACGCCGAGGCGGGCCAGGATGGCCTCCTCGACGCCGGTGCCGAGGTAGCGCTCGGAGAACAGCGCCTGGTCCCGGCCGAAGGTCAGCCCCGCGCAGGCCAGTGGCGCGGCGCCCGGCTCCGCCCGGCAGCAGGCGGGGCGGGCGACGATGAACGAGTCGGGCCGGGGCGCCACCTCGGCACCGTATGCCTGGGCGTACACCTCTCTCGCGAGGTCCGCGGCCATCTGCCATGAACGGGTCGACCGGTGTGCCAGATCGATCTGCATCGTGCTCCCCCCTTCCGCGGCGGCCGGCGCTACTTGCTGCCGACGACCAGCGAGACGGACGAGGGCAGGCTGATCCGCTCGACGGTTTTCAGACCCGCGTCCGTCAGCCACCCGGAGATCTCCGGCAGGCTGTAGGTGCGGTCGCCGGAGCAGGCGTACATGGCGAGGGAGAACGCGGCGTTGTGCGGTTCGGGCCGCTCGCCACGGACGTCCTCGAGGATCGCGATCCGGCCACCGGGCCGGAGAGCCTTGGCGGCCCGCGCTATCAGGTCCCGGTTCTCGGCGTCGGTGTGGTTGTGCACGATCTCGAAGAGGAACACCACGTCGTAGCCGCTGCCGAGGTCGCCGCTGAGGAAGCTGCCGCGTTGGAGGGTGATCCGGTCGGCGAGACCGGCCTGTTCGATCGCGGTGCCGGTGTCGGCGAGCGCCTCGGGCAGATCGAGGATGGTCGCGGAGAGCCCGGGGTGCCGGCGGCACATGGCGAGGGAGTGCAGTCCGTGCGAACCGCCCAGGTCGAGCAGGCGCCGGGCCCCGTCGGGCAGCGGTACGGCGTCCACGATGGCGTCCACCGTCAGCCGGGACTTGACCTTCATATACGCGGCGAAGTCCCGCCCGGCCCCGGGGTTGTCGGCCCAGCGCTCCCACAGGGACTGTGCGGGCTTGCCGTCCCGTACGGCCTGCGGGAGTTCCCACAGGACGTTGGTGAGTTCGTACGCCCACAGCAGTGCCGGGGTGAAGTCGAACTCGGCGTCCTTGCCCAGCCAGCGCTCGGCCAGCGGACCGTTGCGGTAGCGGCCGTCCTCCAGGGTGAGCCACCCGAGGACGGCGGCCACGTCGGCGACCGCCCGGGTCCCGTCGGTACCGGCGCCGATGGCCGCGGCCAGTTCGTCGAGCGTCTTGGGCCCGCCGTCCTCCAGGACGGCGAAGACGCCGAGCTTGGCGGCGGTGGTCAGCGCCGCGTAGCGGATGGTGGAGCCGATCACTTCGTCGATCGGGTTGCCGGTCAACTCGGCGTCGGTGGTGGTCTGGAACATGGCTGATCTCCTCGTGTCTCCTGGTGGGATGGCAGGACGGACGGCCACGCGGGCGGACCCTGCCGGGAATCGCCGGGCACGCGAGGTTCCGCGAGCGCGGTACGGAAAGGTGGGACTGCCGAAGGGGATGGGTGGGCCGTGGGGTGACCTCGGCCGATGCGCCGGGGGACCTGCCGCCCTGTACGGAGCGAGCAGATGGATCCGCCCGAGCCGGCTCTGATGGGGCGTCAGCGAAGGATCGGCGTACGCACCGCACCGTGCACCGGGGCACCCGGCTCAGGTCCGAGCCCCGCGTGAGGGCACCGTGAGGGGCCGCGCCTGGCACCCGGGACAGAGTCGCCGGCGCCTGCGGGCACCAGCAACCGCCCTCCCCCGGCCCGATGTTGCGCCGCCCCTCCGCCGGTACGCCTCAGGAGAGGCTGCCGGAGATCAGCCGGACACGTCCTCCAGCGACACCGCGGCGCGCCCGGCGCGGTGGACGTGGGCGGTCTCGGCGATCCGGCGGCCGAGCGCCTCCGCGGTGCGCAGATCGCCGGCGCAGGGCGTGACGTCGGGCCCTTCGTCGTTGTTCGACTGGGACATGGCGCCCAGCCAGCTGCCGAGCCGGTTGATGTCCTCGGGACTGCCGGAGGAGGTGTTCCAGCCGCCGTACTCGGCCAGGCCGACCCAGATCATGCCGTGCTGGGCGGCGAACAGGGCGATGTCGATGAGGGCGTTGAGCTTGTCCCCCGCCATGTTGCCGCTGTTGGTGAAGCCGCCGGCGATCTTGTTCTTCCAGCGCATGTTGTCGCCCCAGACCTGGCTGGTGGCCTCGACGAAGGTACGGAAGACCGCGCTGCTGCCACCCATGTACGTCGGCGTACCGAAGACGACGGCGTCGGCCTCCTGCAGCGCCGCCCAGAGTTCGTCGTTCAGTTCGGCGAGGGAGAGCAGGTGTACGCGGGTGTCGGGCACCTTCTCCGCGCCGGCCGCCACGGCTGCCGCCTGCTTGGCGGTGTGGCCGTATCCGCTGTGGTAAGCGACGGCAACGTTGATCTGCATGCTTCTCCCCCACCCAGGAAACCGATGCCATGGTTTAGCTTTCACTAAAGCTGTCCAGAAAGCTTTAGACCGCTGGGTACGTTATCCATCTCCGCACCCCGAAGGCAAGCACCTCCGGCCAACACCCCGAAAAGAACAGGTAAACCCGCAGACCGGACACTTCACCGCCCAGGAGCCGCCAGCCCCACCACCCCAACCCTCGCCACAACGTGACCCACCTCACACGCCGCGCTGTCATACGGCGCCCTCCCCGTATCCGTGTACGGAGCGACGGGCCCACACGGGCCCCGACCACTACGGGGAAAGGAAGACACGTGCGAAACAAGCGCATTCTGCTCACCGCACTCGCCGCGACGGCTCTCACGGTCGCCGGCCTGGGCGGCGCCGCTCAGGCCAACGCCACCACCGGGGAGCACACCGCGGAGTCCACCGCCGCCCACGCCCAGCACCGGGCCGAGCCGATGGACGGTCCTCCCGGAACGGTCTGGACCGGCAAGAAGTTCTGGACCCTCAGCGGATGCCAGGAGGCCGGCACCGACCTGGTCTCCAGCGGTAAGTGGGCCGACCCCTTCTGCGACGGCTCAGGCCTGCAGTGGGACCTGTGGGCCCGGCCGCTGTAAATCCGGCATGAAGACGGTTCGCCTCCGCACAGATCCGCGGCTGCGCGGAGGCGGCCGCCCCACGGCACGGCCTGACGCTCTCGGCACGGTCACCCCAGCGCCCGGTCCAGGTTGAACGCCGCGCTGATCAGCGCGAGGTGGGTGAAGGCCTGGGGGAAATTGCCTATCTGTTCGCCGGTGCGGCCGATTTCCTCGGCGTAGAGCCCGAGGTGGTTGGCGTAGGTGAGCATCTTCTCGAAGGCCAGCCGGGCCTCGTCCACCCGGCCCGCGCGGGAAAGCGCCTCGACGTACCAGAAGGAACAGATCGAGAAGGTGCCCTCCTCACCGCGCAGCCCGTCCGGACTGCGGCTCGGGTCGTAGCGGTAGACCAGGGAGTCGGACACCAGGTCCGTTCCCAATGCGTCAAGAGTGGAAAGCCATTTCGGGTCCGTGGGAGAGATGAATTTGGCCAGCGGCATCATCAGGACGGCGGCGTCGAGCACATCGTCGCCTTCGTGCTGGACGAATGCCTTGCGCTCCGCGGACCAGCCGCGCTCCATGATCCGCCGGTAGATCGTGTCACGGGCCCGGCCCCAGCGGAGCATGTCCGCAGGCAGGCCGCGGTGCCCGGCGATCCGCATCGCCCGCTCGATCGCGACCCAGCACATCAATCGCGAGTAGAGGAATTTCTGGGTGCTGCCACGGGTCTCCCAGATGCCCTCATCCGGCTGATCCCAGTTGTCGCAGACCCAGTCGACCAGATCGACGATGGTGTCCCATTCGTTGCTGGACAGCGGCTCCCCCCATTTGTCGTAGAGGTAGAGGGAGTCGATAAGGGCCCCATAGATATCCAGTTGGAGCTGATTGACGGCGTTGTTGCCGATACGGACGGGAGCCGAGCCCAGATGGCCCTCCAGGTGGGGCAGCTCGCTTTCGGGCAGTTCGCTGCGGCCGTCGATCCTGTACATGATCTGCAACGGGCTACCGCGTCCGGGGCCGGGTCCGGCCTCAGCCCCGCCCCCGGCGCCGGAGCCGGCCACGGAGACGTCGACGGAGCCGCAGTTCCGGCAGATGACGCCGGAGAGGAAGTGCACAAAAGTCTTGGCCTCATCGGTGAATCCAAGTCTGAGCAGCGCGTAGATACAGAACGCGGCGTCCCTCACCCACACATAGCGGTAGTCCCAGTTGCGCTCACCGCCGATCTGTTCGGGCAGGCTGGTGGTCGGCGCGGCCACAATCGCTCCGGTCGGTGCGTAGGTGAGGAGCTTGAGAGTGAGTGCGGAACGGTGGACCATCTCCCGCCAGCGCCCTCGGTAGCGGGACTGCGACAGCCAGCCGCGCCAGTACCGCACCGTGGCACTGAACTGCTCCTCCGCCTCCCGCACCGGGCAGGCCCGCGGCTCCACCCCGTCGCCGATCCGGTCGAGCGCGAACACCGCCGACTCGCCCTCGTGCAGTTTGAAGGACGACCAGGCGTCCGGGCCGTCGATCTCGACCGGAACGCTGGAGGTCAGTCCCAGTGAGAGATCCGGCGACTCGAAGACCGTGTGGCCCTGCCGACGACGCACGGCGTGCGTCTGCCGGCCGTAGTCGAACCGAGGCGCCACCCGGGCGGTGAAGGGCAGCGCTCCGCGTACGCACAGCACCCGGCGGATCAGCCGGTGGCGGTCCGCCTCGCGCGAGTCGTCGACGATCGGCATGAAGTCCTGGACCTCACCGACGCCGTGCTCCGCGAAGAACCTGGTGATCAGGATGTTGGTGTCGGGGAAGTAGAACTGCTTCGTCCGGGCGGGCACGTCCGGGGCCAGTTCGAAGGACCCTCCGCGATCGGCGTCCAGGATCGCGGCGAAGACGCTGGGCGCGTCGAAGCGTGTACAGCAGTACCAGTCGACGGTGCCATTCGTCCCGACGAGCGCCGACGTACGCATATCGCCGATCAGACCGTGCTCGGCGATCGGCAGGTAACGGGGCGTATCCGCCCTACTGGGGCGGGGGCTCTCGCTTGAGGTCATACACCGACCTCCCCGGCCTGGGCAGGGGCAGGGGCATCGGCTTCAGGTTACCTCCGGGGGGTTCCGACCACCTCCGGGGTGCCCTCGCACGCGTCTCGCACGTGTCCTCATGCGCTTAAGGTAGTGGCGTGATCGATTCCGCTGATGTCCGCCGTATCGCCCTCTCCCTGCCGGAGACAGTGGAGAAGATCGCCTGGGAGATGCCCACCTTCCGGGTCGCCGGGAAGATGTTCCTCACGATCCCCGACGATGAGACGTCTTTCGCCGTGCGGTGCCCGGTCCATGAGCGGCAGGAACTGATCGCGGCGGAGCCGAGGAAATTCTGGGTGCCGCCACATGAGGCCGGCTCCGCATGGGTGCGGGTGCGGATCGCCGAGCTGGAGGACATGGACGAGCTGCGGGACATCCTCGTGGACTCGTGGAAGCAAGCGGCTCCCCCGCGACTGCTGGACGTTTTCCCCACATTCCCCACAGCAGGCTGACGCTAGTCGCGCGGGCGGCGCAGATCACTCCAGTCGAGGGCCTGGGACACCTTCTGCTGCGAATGTTCGGCGACCTCACGGACTTCGGCGAGAACATCGCCGTGCTTCTCGACCATTTCTTCGTAGATCGGCGTACGGCTGGATGTCTGTGTCGTGGTGGCGGTGGTGTTCATCTCGGTGTCCGATTTCCATTCCCGTGTGTGTGATAGTTGCGGCTCAGCAGGTCTCGCCGCCCCGGGAAGAAGGAGCACCACCACTTCAGGTGTGGGCTGAACTCCTGGTGCGCTAAGGGAGGTTGTCCCCGCTCATGCGCCGCTCCCCCGTGCGGCGCGGATATCCTGTCATGCGTGCGGCGAGCACGCAAAGATCAGTCCGGAGCCTGAGACCGTTGCTTCTCCGAAGTCTGATCCGTTGGTTCCCGTTGATGACCGAACGCACGGTTTGGCTGTGGTGGATCACACCTACCGGGCGGTCCGATGACATCAGTGCGCGATGCCGTCGATCAGTTCGCGCGCGCCCTGGCGGAGCAGGGCTACCGCCACCGACGTGCCGAGCGTCTCCGGGGTGAGCGGCCCGGCCCATTCGTGCGCGTTGAGCACGGTCTTGCCGTCCGGGCTGAACACACAGGCGCGCAGGGAGAGTTCACCGCGCCGGTCGGTCTTGGCATAGCCGGCGATCGGGCTGTTGCAGTGGCCCTGCAGAACGTGCAGCAGCATGCGCTCGGCGGTGGTCTCCTGGTACGTCCGGGGATGCCCCAGGCCGCTGACCGCGTCGATGGTGTCGGTATCGTCCTCGCGGCACTGGAGTGCCAGCACGCCGGCACCGATGGGCGGGCACATCTCGTCCACGGACAGGATCTGGGTGATCACATCCGTCCGGCCGATGCGCTCCAGGCCGGAGACGGCCAGCAGCAGTGCGTCCGCCTCGCCGGCCGCGAGCTTCTCCATGCGGCGGTTGGCGTTACCGCGCATCGGTACGCACTGGAGATGCGGGTGGGAGCCGGCGAGTTGGGCGATCCGGCGGACCGACGAGGTACCGATCCGGGTGCCTGCGGGGAGTTCGTCGAGGGTGAGCCCGCCCGGATGGATCAGCGCATCGCGGACGTCATCGCGCTCCAGGAAGGCGGCGAAAACCGTGCCGGCCGGCAACGGGCGGTCGCCCGGAATGTCCTTGACGCAGTGCACCGCGAGGTCCGCCTCACCGGCCAGGAGCGCCGCGTCGACCTCTTTGGTGAACGCCCCCTTCCCCTCGACCTGCGAGAGCGCGCCCAGCCAGCGGTCGCCGGTCGTCTTGACCGGGACGACCTCGGTGGCGATTCCGGGGTGGAGCAGACCGAGTTCGGTGCGGACGCGCTCCACCTGGGCCAGGGCCATGGGCGAGTCGCGGGAGACGATACGGATCAGTTCAGGGGCGGACATGCGCCCACGATAGACCGTCGGTTACACCCGCCGGTCCGGGCGCGGGGGCGCTCGCCCGGCTGTTCCCACCTGGCGCGGGGACACGGCCGTCCGCCGATGGGAGCGGATGGGGCCGGCGCTTGGGCCGACCGGGTGAGCCGTCGTGTCGCGGGCGGGCTCCGTCGCCGCCACCCGGGTGACATGACGACGCCCAGGCCGGCGGGGAACCGGCCTGGGCCTGTCCCGCAGTACGGGCAGGGTTCTCGTACCGGCAGGGATCGCGTACCGCCGACCCCGATCAGGCACGTCGGAACGATGCCAGGTGGGCGAACACCACCACGTTGTCCACGTAATCCCTGACCTTCCGGTCGTATGCGCCGCCGCAGGTGATGATGCGGAGCTGCGCGGTCGGCGCATCGGCGTAGACCCGGTCATTGGGGAACTGTTTCTTGTTGAAGGTCTCGACGGAGTCCACCTTGAAGATCGCGACCGTACCGTCCTCACGGGTGATGTTGATCGTGCTGCCCGGCTTGATGGACTCAAGCTGCATGAACACCGCGGGTCCGGTCTTGGTGTCGACATGGCCGGCGAGGATCGACGCTCCGCGCTCCCCCGGGGAGGCGCCGTCCTTGAACCAGCCGACGAGGTTTCTGTTCCCCGCGGGCGGGGCGTCGAGCTGGCCGCTCGGGCCGAGGGACAGCGGGGTGAAGGGAGCATCGACGGCGATCGCAGGAATCCTCAGCCGTTTCGGTGCGGAGCGGGCCATCTCCAGACCGCGGACGGCCGCGGAGGAGGAGCCGTTCGTCTGGGGACTGGCGGAGGCGGCGACGGCCGGGCCGGACTGCGGCTTGGGGTCTGCCGAAGTGTCCACGGAGTTGTAGACGAGGAGGGAGCCCAGCAGGAACGCTGCCGCGGACCACAACAGGCCGCGGCCGACGGGACGGGGCGCCTGGGCGGTCCGGGACGGGTTCGGATTCGGCTGGGGCGGCGACTGCTGGGCAGTCATATGCGGATGCCTTTCATGTAGGGGGCAGCGACGAGGCAGGGAAGCCGCCGAACGCAATCGCCGCGGCCACCGTCCACGAGGAACGGTGGCCGCGACGGCATAGCGACCTCCGTACGGGGCAGCCTCTTAGGCCGTCGCAGACCCGGAGGCGTTGCGGCGACGCAGCATGTAGGCACCGGCTCCGAGACCACCGAGCATCAGCACGGAGCCGGCCGCCAGGCCGCCGCCGGTCGCCATCCCACCGCCACCGGTGTGGATACCACCGTGCGGACGGCGGTGGTGGTCGCGCCAGCCGCCGTGGTCGTGGTCCCGGCTGCCGTTGCCCCAGTCGTGGTCACGGCCGCCGCCACGCCCGTGGTCATCGTCGTCATCCCAGTCGTTGACCACGACCTTGGCGAGGGCTCCACCGCCGGTGTGGACGCCGCCGCTCGGCTTACGGCAGCGGTCCCAGGAGCCGTGGCCGTAGCCGTTGCCCTTGTCCCGGCCGTTGCCCCAGCTGTGACCATTGCCGTTGTCGTGGCCGTTGCCCCAGCTGTGGCCGTTGCCGTTGTCGTGGCCGTTGCCCTTGTCCCGGCCGTTACCCCAGTTGCGACCGTCACAGTCGTCGCGGTCGCGGTCGCGGTCACGGTCACGGTCGCGGTCCCGGCCGTTGCCCCGCCCGTGGTCGTCGTCGCGGTCGCGCTTGCTGTTCCGACCGTGGTCGTCGTCGCTGGAGGAAGCACTTCCCTTCGAGGCAATGTCCTCCATGATCATGGCATTGGCGGCAGGTGCAGAGATTGCGAGGGCCGCTGTGATGGCGGCCGAAGCGAACAGTGTGCGAGCAGTGCGCATGGGGACATGTTCCTTTCGGCGCGACTGCGAAGGCTGACTCTTTGTCGGCACATCGGATCGCAGTAGCGACGTGATCACCGTCAGCCGAATCGCGGCCGCGCACCACCGGAAAACGTTGCGTTCGAGGTACCCCCTGGGCTCTTCGGGTGGCAAGAGGCAACGAATTCACCCGTTCGATGGCGCGCGTCGTCGGCGTGTCGCGCAACGAGTGGGCTAAGGGGGCTCCGACGACGGTCCACAGCGCACCGCCGCGCAAGGACGCGGGAGAATTCCGGCTCAGCGACACGTCCGGGAACGGCTCAGCGACGTGTTCGGGAATGCGTCCGGGGGCGTGGGCGTGTCGCGAGAGCCTCCGCGACACGCCGGCGTCGTCGGGCCGGGTCCGGGAGGCTCCGTGCCACGGGCCGCCACCATGCCCGGCCCGAGCCCCGCGCCCAGCCCGCCCGGCCGGCGCGGCCCGCCCCGGCACAGCCCGCCCCGGCCCGGCCCGCGAAGGACAGCGTCACCCGTCCCCACGCCCAAATGCCTTACAAACAGGTGGAGTTGAACGGGGCGCACATCCACGGCGGCCCGCCCCCCCCGTGCCCACCTCTCCCGGATCGGGAATGCGCACGGCCAAGAGGCCTCGATTCATCCGGCGCTGTACCGGAGCGCCTTCTCCACGATCGCCTCAAGCCGTGCGTGGTGTGCACCGCGCCAGTACACCCGCCCGCAGGCGGTGCACTGCGCGAAGACGTCGTACGTCCGCTGAGTACCGTGCTGGAGGTGTTCCCGGACCGATTCCTTGTCGGCGTCCGCCAGTCGGCCGTTGCACGCCGTACACCGCGTCCAGGGCGCGAGCGTGGGGGCGAAGCGCTCCAGTACGTCGCGGAGTTGGTCGTCGGGCCGGTCACTGTAGACGAAGGCGCCCGCCCAGATCTCCCGCCGGCGCAGCAACCCCCGGTCCCGGGAGAGCAGCACCCGCCGCTCCTTCGCGGAGAGCGCGGCCAGTGCCGCGTCGCCGGGGTCCTCGTTGGTGTACGCGGCATCGACGCCTAGCAGCCGCAGCCTGCGCGCCAGGGTGCCGAGATGGACGTCGAGCAGGAACCGCAGCGGTGCGCCGGGGACCCGCTGCGGGCGTTCGACGCCACGCACCTCGATGTGCTCGCCGGCGCGCGGGATGTGCGCGACGGAGACCTCGCTGCCGTCCACGACGAGCCTGCCGACCTCGGTGAGCGGGACACCCAGCGACTCGACGACATGTCCGAGCGTCGAGGAACCGTCGGTCACCACGGGCGCGCGTGCGGTGATGTGCTCCGCCGTGACGAAAGCGTGCAGCTCAGGGGCGAAACTGAAGGAGGTCTGGGGTCCGTTCACGCCGCACAGCATGTCACCGGGCGGGCCGCGCCGGCCAGCCGATTCCTGCTGCTGGTCGCGGGCCGGTATTGGCCGTCCTCGCCTCGGCCTCACGGGACCGTGAACGCTTCGTCGCCACCGACGACTTCGACATCACCCGCGATGCCCGCGGGCACACCGCGTTCGACCACGGTATTCACTTCTGCCGTCCGGGGGACGGAACAGCTGCCGGTGCGCTGGCAGCCGGCGTCGGCGCACCGGCAGCCGGGTCGGGAAATCCCTGGTGGGGGCCGGTATCCATATGCGAAAGTGACGCGATGATGCGAACGATCGGACTGCTCGGCGGCATGAGCTGGGAGTCCACTGCCGAGTACTACCGTCTCCTCAACGAACTGACCCGGGAACGTCTGGGCGGCCTGCACTCATCGCGATGTGTGCTCTACTCCGTCGACTTCGCGGAGATCGAGCGGCTACAGGTCGAAGGACGCTGGGACGAGGCGGCCGATGTGCTCGTGCAAGCGGCCAAGGCACTGGAGTCGGCCGGTGCGGACACGCTGCTGATCTGCACGAACACCATGCACAAGGTCGCCGATCAGGTGGCCGCCGCGGTCGGCATCCCGCTGCTTCACCTCGCCGATACCACCGCGGAAGCCGTACGCGCCAAGGGCCTGCACCGCGTCGGCCTGCTCGGCACCGCCTTCACCATGGAGCAGGACTTCTACCGTGGCCGCCTGGCGAGCCACGGCCTGGACGTCCTGGTCCCGGACGCGGCCGGACGGGACACGGTCCACCGGGTGATCTACGACGAGCTGTGCCGCGGCATCGTCCGCGAGGAATCCCGTGCGGCTTTCATGGCCGTCATCGGCGACCTGGTCGCCGCCGGGGCCGAGGGTGTGGTGCTGGGCTGCACCGAGATCGAGTTGCTCATCGGCCCCGAACACAGCCCGGTACCGGTCTTCCCGACCACCCGGCTGCACGCCGAGGCGGCGGTCCGGCACGCTCTCGGCCACTCCGAGTAACAGGGCAGCAGGCTGCATGCGGCGGCCTCTCAGGGCAATACACCCAGGGCAACCGACATCCGACGGGGCGTAGGCGCCGAGGGCCGGCCCAACCCAGCCTGGTCTGGCCCGGCCCGGCAACAGTCGGTCAATGGGTGAGTGGCCGCGCCAGGATCGGCGTACGAGGCGCCTGATGTCCGCCGCTGGCCAGCATGCGCACCTCGCCCCGGTCGCTGATCTCCGCCCGTACGATCCCCGACTCGTCCTCGTACACCGGATACCCGCCCGCTCCCGCCTGCTCGGTGCGGCGGACGATCACCACGTCGTCCTCCGCCGCGAGGGCCTGAAATACCAGCTCATAGCGTTCCGGGTAATCCATCGGGGCCTCCCGATACGGCTCGGCAGGTGCTTCCGGCGCCGGTATCGCTCCCCGCCGCCGCTCCACGCGCGCCGCCGCACCCAGGCACTTCCATCGTCGCCCACCCCCGCGCACCGCGCCTCAGGAAGCGGGGAAAACGGCCGATTCCCAGAGGGACCGCCGGCACACCGGAGACGGAGCCTCGCTCCCGTGCGCTGTCACAGGAGCGAGGCGGATCCGAGGAGCGCCAGCAGCTCGGATAGTTACGGCAACCACCGTACGGGTCACCACTGACAACAGCCGCCCGAGCCGCGCCCCGCCCCAGCCACGCACCGCCGTCGGCCCGCGGCAACAGCCGCAGGCCGACGGCGGATCCCCACCCGATCGGAGTAGTGTCCGGCAGCACGGGAGAACCGCCTCCGCCGAGGGTTGAATCCGCTGAACGGCGATTCCGCCAAGGGGCGTTTAAGGGGCGTTGCCGCGCGGTCGTCCGAGCCCGGTGGGGGGCCGCTCCGCCGCGGTGTCGATCAGGTCGCGTACGAGGGCATGGTCCGGGGACAGCCGGCAGGCCGGATCGGTGGCAGCGGCATCGCCGGTGAGCGCGAAGGCCTGGCAGCGGCAGCCACCGAAGTCCTTCTCACGCAGGTCACAGCTGCGGCAGGGCTCACGCATCCACGCCGTGCCCCGGTAGCGGGTGAAGGCGGAGGAGCGGCGCCAGATCCATGCCAGCGGGTGGTCGCGGATGTTGGGGGCATCGAGGCCGGGGATCGAAGCGGCTGCCGGACAGGGCAGAACCGTACCGTCGGGCGCGATGGTGAGGGAGACGGCGCCCCAGCCCCCCATACAGGGTTTGGCGGCACCGTCGAAGTAGTCGGGGACCACCCACACCAGCTCGGGCGTACCGTCACGTCTCTCCTCCCGTCGGCGTCGCACGGTCTGCCGCGCGCGGTCGAGCTGTGCGCGGGAGGGCAGCAGCTCGGCGCGGTTGCGCAGTGCCCAGCCGTAGAACTGCGTGTTGGCGAGTTCGATGCGGTCCGCGCCCCAGCTCTCTCCGAGATCGATCAGCGCGTCCAGCGCGTCCAGGTTGTGGCGGTGCAGCACGACGTTGACGCCGAGCGGCAGCCCGGCGGCGCGGACCAGGCGCGCGGCCCGTTCCTTGCCGGCGAAGGAGCGGCGCCCGGCGATCAGGTCGGATGTCGCCGCGTCGGCGTGCTGCACGGACAGCTGCACGCTGCGCAGTCCGGCGCCGATGAGCCGGTCCAGCCGCGCCCGGCTAAGTCCGGCACCGCTGGTGACGAGCTGGGTGTGGATCCCGGCCCGGTCGGCGGCCGCCACGATCGCTTCCAGGTCGGAGCGGAGCAGCGGTTCACCACCGGAGAGGTGCGCACTCACCACCCCGAGGTCCCCCGCCTGACGCAGCACATCCGCCCACTCCCCGGCCGTCAGCTCCGCTCCCCTCCCGACGAGCTGGACCGGGTTGGAGCAGTAAGGGCAGCGCAGTGGACAGCCATGGGTGAGTTCGGCGAGCAGGGCCCAGGGCGGCTGCGGCTGCGGCCGCCGCACCGCACTCCGCCCCGGCGGTCGGGTCATCGCAGCCACCCCTCCTCCCGTATCCGCCCGAGGAACTCCGGCACCTCGGCCGCCACCGGCGCACCCGGATACCGGCGGCTCAACTCGGCCACGATGTCCGGCACCTCGCGCTCTCCGTCGCACAGCTGGAGTACAGCGCCCGCGCTCCCTTCCAGCACCACGACACGTTCCGGGAGGAGCAGCAGATCGGTGTCGCGTACCCGGTCGTGGCGCAGCTGCACGGCAGGAGCGAGCACCGGCCGCCAGTCCGTCATCGCCACTCCTCGGCTACGGGACGCTCCCCCGCTACGGGGCGTGCCTCCGCCACAGGACACTCCCCCAGCTCGACCGCGTCGAGCAGCGACCACAGCACCTGGCACTTGAACGTCAGCGCGGCCACCGCCAGCTCCTGCTCGGCCCCGGTACGCGCCCAGTCCAGGACCAGCGCCAGGGCCTCCTTGCTGTCCCGGTGCCCCTGGCTCTGCCGGCCGCGGAAGTAGCTGAGCCCCTCCGCGTCGATCCAGCGATAGTGCTGCTCGAAGGCGTCGATCCGGGTGCGCATGATGTCCGGGGCGGACAGCTCGGTGAGCGAGGCCGCGACCGCCTCCAGCGGTGAGCGCAGCCGGCAGAAGTTGACGTAGCCGTCGACGGCGAGCCGTACGCCGGGCAGCACACCGGTGTCGTCCATCAGCAGCGACCGGTCGAGTCCGGCCGCCTCCCCGAGCCGGAGCCAGCGCTCGATACCGCCCTCGCCGTCCTGCTGACCGTCGTGCTCCTGGATCCGCCGCAGCCACATCCGGCGCAGCTCCGGAGTGCGCAGCTTCGCCATGATCAGGGCGTCCTTGACGGGGATATGACGCTGGTAGTGGAAGCGATTACGGATCCACCGGCGCAGCTCATCCGGCGACAACTCCCCTCTGTGCATACGGATGTTGAAGGGGTGCCGGTCGTGATAGCTGTCGCGTGCCACAGACCGCAGCCGCTCCTCGAACGGCGTACTCACGGAGCGGCCTCCCTCGTGCTCACGCTCATTCCCATACTCATGCTCATGTTCACCGGGCGGTCTCCGTCGTGCTCACAGAGCGATCTCCATGCCTTCCGCGGCCACCGCGAGGCCGAGCGCCGCCAGCTCCTTGTGCTGCGGCGCGGCGGGGTCGACGAGCGGATTGGTGTTGTTGAGGTGGGTGTAGAGGCAGCGGGCGGCGAGCGGTGCCAGCCGGACCGCGGTGCCCCCCGGACCGCTGATCGGCAGATGCCCCATGCCGGTCGCGGTCCGGGTGGAGAAGCCACTGCGGCGCGGCTCCTCGTCGTCCCAGAAGGTACCGTCGAGCAGCACGACATCGGCCCCGGCCAACGCCTCGCGGAACGCGTCCGGCCAGGCGGCGAGCGCGGGGGCGTAGAGCGCGGTGCCTCCCGTGCGCCGGTCGTGCAGACGGAGCGCCACCACCCACGGATCGGCCGCGTTACGGGGCGATGCCTCACTTCCCGGTCCGGCGGCCACGTACCCGCCGGCGTACCGGGGTCGTTTCGCGGAGATCGGAACGGCGCTGATCTCGACGTCGGATCCCTGGCTCAGCGGTACGGGGACGGAGCCCAACTCCCGCCATTCGAGGGCGGTATAGGACTTCAGGAGACCGTCGAGGTGCGCCCGCTCGCACAGCGCCGCACGGACCGGCACGGTGGCGAGAACCTCTATCCGGTCGGCCTCGCGGAGGCGTGCGATGCCGAGCGTGTGGTCGAGTTCGGCGTCGGTGAGGACGATGCCCGCCATGGGGGTTCGGCGTGCGGCAGGGCCCGGGTGCAGGGCGGGGGTGTGCTCGATCTGATCGGCGATATCGGGGGTGGCGTTGATCAGGTACCAGTGGTCGTCGTCGGCTCGTACGGCGAGCGAGGCGTGGCGGCGGCGCCGGTCGGGGTGGGCGCGCGCGCCGGAACACCCGGGGCATGCGCAGTTCCACTGGGGCACTCCGCCACCCGCCGCGGTGCCGAGCACCTGCAGCAGCATGGCAGCGCCGTCAGCGGACGTGCAGCGCGTAGGCCGTGACCTCGAGCGCGGTCTCGACGACCCGGTAGCCGGGCTTCTGCCAGGCGCCACGCTCTGGGTCGGCGGCGGTGAGCCGGCGGGCCGCCGGGCTTTCCGTGGCTCCCGCCGTGCGGTGGTCCTGACCACGGACGGCATCGTCCGTGCGGGGGCTCTGACCACGGACCGCATCGTCCGTGCGGGGGTTCACGCGGGCGGTCGTCTGAGGATTCATGCCGATTCCAGCCTTTCTTACCGCATCGCTACTCACCGTTGTGCAGAATCCTCAGCCCCGCGGTCACGGTCAAGGGCGAAACGAAAAAATGGTCCGACCTATGGACGCATCACACAGCCATCCGGACTTCCCGCGGCCGTGGCGACGCCGCAAGAGAGCAGCCCGTAGCACGCTGGAAGAGAGCGGCCCGTGGCACGCTGGAAGAGATGAGTGCGGACAGCGCAGCAAGCCAGAGGAATCCATGAGCACCCCGCTCCCCGGCTTCGAGAACCCCCATCCCACCGCCACCGGCCGCCGGGAAGTCGCTCCCGGCGCCGTCCACGTCCCGGGCTGGCTCCCCCTGGAGCAGCAGCGCGAGCTGGTCACCGCCTGCCGTCGCTGGGCGCGCGGCCCTGCCCCGATCCGGCACACCAAGCTGCCGCGCGGCGGCGTGATGTCCGTCCAGACGGTATGCATCGGCTGGCACTGGCAGCCGTACGCGTACACCCGTACCGCCGACGATGTGAACGGCGCCCGGGTCGCCGCGTTCCCCTCCTGGATGGTCGAATTGGGCCGCCGCGCACTGGCCGACGCGTATCAGGACCCGGCCGCCGGCGACGGCTACACACCGGACACCGCACTGATCAACTTCTACGACGGCCAGGCGAAGCTCGGCATGCACCAGGACAAGGAGGAGCGTTCCGGCGCCCCCGTGGTCTCCCTGAGCATCGGCGACACCTGCGTCTTCCGCTTCGGCAACACCGAGACCCGGACCAAGCCCTACACCGATATCGAGCTTGCCTCCGGTGATCTCTTCGTCTTCGGCGGCCCGTCCCGCTTCGCGTACCACGGGGTACCCAAGGTCCGCCCCGGCACCGGCGACCCGGCCACCGGCCTGGCCGCCGGCCGCCTCAACATCACCATGCGAGAAACAGGCCTCGACACCTGACCCGGCACGCCCCGTCCCCCGTCCCTGCCCCCGTCCCCGTCCTCATCCATCCCCTGACCCCGCCCCGTCCCCGGAGGCACACTGGACTCATGTGCCGCAGCATCAAGACGCTCCGTCCACCTGTCACCCCCGAGGTCACCGATGAGGACATCCGGGCAGCGGCCTTGCAATACGTACGCAAGGTCTCCGGATTCCGCGCCCCGGCCGCCCACAATCGCGAGGTGTTCGATCACGCCGTGGCAGCCGTGACCGCCGCGACCCGGGAACTCCTCGACGGCCTCCAGGTACGCGGTTCGTCCGCCCTCGCCCACCGCGATGCCCTCACCATTCGACCTGAGCCTGCGCAGGACAGCGATCGCTCGGAAACTGTCCGTACTCGACGTACGTAACTGATCTCCCCGCGTCCCGCACGTCCCCGCCTCGTCCGTCCCACCTACCTGTCCTGCCTCCCGCCCGCCGGCCCCCGCCAGTCCGCGTACCGGATACGCGAGATCTCCCGTATGCCACCGACCGTGGCCCACTCTTCCTTCCCCAGCCGTGACAACGGCTTCAGCTGGGCGATGTCGGGGTGCCCGTCAACCAGCACGTCCTGCGAAACCACCGCATGCACCACACGCCCGAATACGACCGTCGCATCCCCGATGCCGACCGTGGTGTGCACCTCGCACTCCAGCGCCACCGGCGAGGCCGCCACCCGCAGCGGCTTGACCCGCAGACTGGGCTCGGAATCGATCCCGACCGCTTCGAATTCGCTCACCCCGTACGGGAATTCGGTACCCGTGTCATTGATCTGCGCAAAGCATTCCTCCGGCGCGAGACTCACCACGAACTGCCCGGTCGCCTCGATGTTGCGCAGCGTGTCCTTACGCCCTACGGAGCTGAACTGGACAACGGGCGGCGTGACACTGGCGACCGAGAAGAAAGAGTGCGGTGCAAGGTTGTGCGTCCCGTCCGCGGACGTGGTCGACACCCAGGCGATCGGCCGCGGCACCACTACCGCGGTCAACAACTTGTAGAACTCGTTGCGGGTCATCTCGGCGGGGTCATAGTCGATGCGCATGGTGATCAGTATCCACGCGGGCGGCCGCGGGTTCCACGCGGTTTCCACAGCGGATCCATGCCCCCAAACCCCCTGGGTGCGACGGAGAGTGACCCCGACGACCGCGGGCAGACTTTGGGCCACCGCGGGCAGACCTTGACGACCGCAGGCAGACTTTCGGCCAGGTCGGCAATGCGTTCATCCGCGTGGTGAACCGGGCCGACGGCCAGGGGCTCGTCCGCCATGACCTCAGCGAAGACGCGTCCACGCAGGCGGCGATGACCTTCGGCAGGGTCCAACGGCACGGCGGCGAGCGGAAGTTCCGCGCCGTTGGCCCGGGGTATGTGTCAGGGCTACGAGGCATCGCTCTAGACTTCGGGTCAATGTTTCGCAAAGCCAGGTGCGGCGCGGGGGAAACCCGTACAAAACGATTGGGTAGCCAGTGCTTCTGAAAACGTTCGGCTGGTCGTTCGCGGTTACCGCGCTCGGCCTGGTCGCGGCGGTGTTATACGGGGGGTGGACCGGCTTCGGGATCGTGGCGATCCTGTCCATCCTCGAGGTCTCGGTGTCCTTCGACAACGCCGTGGTCAACGCCGGAATCCTGAAGAAGATGAATGCCTTCTGGCAGAAGATCTTCCTCACCGCCGGTGTCCTGATCGCCGTCTTCGGCATGCGGCTCGTGTTCCCGGTCGTGATCGTCGCGATCAGCGCCAAGATCGGTCCGATCGAAGCGGTACGGCTCGCGCTCGACGACAAGGACACGTACCAGCAGCTGGTGACCGACGCCCACCCGTCGATCGCCGCCTTCGGCGGCATGTTCCTGTTGATGATCTTCCTCGACTTCCTCTTCGAGGACCGGGAGATCAAGTGGCTCGGCTGGCTGGAGCGTCCGCTCGCCAGGCTCGGCAAGGTCGACATGCTCTCCGTCTGCATCGCGCTCGTCGTGCTGTTCGCCTCCGCGATGACCTTCGCCACCAACGCCCACCAGCACGGCGGCAGCCATGCGGACAAGACGGAGACCGTCCTGATCGCCGGCATCGCAGGCTTGATCACGTACCTGGTCGTCGGCGGCCTCTCCGGCTACTTCGAGAACAGGCTCGAGGAAGAGGAGGAGCGCGAGCACGCGGCCGAGGAAGCGGCCAGGAGGAGCGGCAAGAAGGTCCCGGCGGTCGTGATGGCCGGCAAAGCGGCGTTCTTCATGTTCCTCTACCTGGAGGTCCTGGACGCGTCCTTCTCCTTCGACGGCGTCATCGGCGCCTTCGCGATCACCAACGACATCGTCCTGCTGGCGCTCGGCCTCGGCATCGGCGCGATGTACGTCCGCTCGCTCACGGTCTACCTGGTCCGCCAGGGCACCCTCGACGACTACGTCTACCTGGAGCACGGCGCGCACTACGCGATCGGCGCCCTCGCCGTGATCCTGCTCGTCACCATCCAGTACGAGATCCACGAGGTCATCACGGGCCTCGTCGGCGTCGTCCTGATCGCCTGGTCCTTCTTCTCCTCGGTCCAGCGCAATCGCAGGGCAGCGGCGGCCGAGGGGAAGGACACGGGGGCCGACGAGAAGGCCGAGGTCTCCTCCGGCGTCTGAGCCGGCCCGACAATCCCGTCCGAGCCGGGCAGCCGGCGCGGTCCCTGCTTCGGCACGTCCGCCTTCCTGACAATTCATCACAGGAACGGGACCGCGGCGGCTGTCCGGCACAACTCACCGAAGACCAGAGGCAGTCGGCGGTGATCGACGAGTGAGATGATGTCGTCCCCAGGGGAACAACAGGACGATCATCGTATGGTATACAGGCGCAATGCCTTTACAGCGTCCCTTCCGCTTCGGCGTCAACATGTTCGTTCCCGGTTCGCGACGTGAGTGGAGCGCGAAGTGCCGCAGAGCCGAGGAACTCGGTTTCGATGTCGTCGGAGTGGCCGATCACCTGGGGTTTTCCGCGCCGTTTCCAGCAATGGTGCTCGCAGCCGAAACGACCGAACGGGTGCGGCTGAGTACGTTCGTGTTGAACACGCCGTTCTACAACCCCGCGCTTCTCGCCCGTGACGTGGCGAGCACCGACCAATTCGTCGACGGGCGTATGGAACTCGGGCTCGGTGCGGGCTATGTGAAGGCCGAGTTCGACGCCGCGGAGCTACCGTTCCCCAGCGGCGGCAAGCGGGTCGAACAGCTGGAAGAGACGGTCACCACGTTGCGCCGTCTGTTCGCGGACCCGGAATATCTGCCGCGTCCGGCCCAACCCTCCGGGCCACCACTGCTGATTGGAGGCTGGGGCGACCGGCTGCTGCGACTGGCCGCCACGCACGCCGACATCATCGCCTTCACCGGAGGCTGGGCCAACATCACCGGGGATGTACTCCATGTGGCCGGCATCGAGCAGACCGAAGAACGGGTCGCCTACGTGCGCGGCCTACTCGGTGACCGCGCCGACGCCGTGGAGCTGAATATCCTGGTGCAGCAGGTGATTCCGCCCGCCGAACGCGCCACGGTACCTGACAGGTTCGAGCCGCTGCTGCCGCCCGATTCCGCGCACAGCCCCGAAGAGCTGCCCAGTGTGCTGATCGGGACCCCAACGGAGATGGCGCAGCAGCTCAAGGAACGCCGCGAACGCTACGGCTTCACCTACTTCACGGTGATGGAATACAACATGGAGATCTTCGCGCCGGTCATCGCCGCGCTGCGCTGAGCCACACACTTCGCCGGAATGCCGCCCACGACGGGGGCTCTGATCGAAAATCGAAAGGGGCGGCACGATGCGCATCGGCTCCAGAACCAGCAGCCGGGATGCGGCCGGCCGGCATCTCACGCTCGCCGGCCAGGGCACCCCCACGACCCTTGTGCTGCTGCGCCACGGTGAGACGGCATTGACACCGGAGAAGCGGCTGTCCGGCAGCGGCGGCTCCGACCCGGCGTTGTCGGAGACCGGGCGGCGGCAGGCCGAGGCCGCCGCGAGGATGCTCGTGGCACGCGGCACGGTCCAGGCGGTGGTGTCCTCACCACTTCGCCGAGCCCAGCAGACGGCCGAGACGGCGGCACGACGGCTGGGCCTGGAAGTCCAGGTCGACGAAGGGCTCACCGAGGTGGATTTCGGTGCCTGGGAGGGACTGACGTTCGCCGAGGTGCGCGAGCGCTACCCGGACGAGATGGCAGCGTGGCTCGCCTCCCCGGCGGCGGTGCCGGGTGGAACCGGGGAGACCTTCACCGTGGTTGCGCGCCGGGCCGCGCGCGCACGGGACCGGCTCCTGGCGCGGTACGCGGGGCAGACCGTGTTGGTCGTTTCGCATGTCGGGGTGTTGCGGACGCTGGTTCGGCTGGCGCTGGGCGCGCCACCCGCGTCGCTGTTCCGGATGGAACTGTCGGCGGCCTCCCTGTCGGTCGTGGCCTATGACGGGGAGGGGAGTGCGTCGGTGCGATCGCTGAACGACACGTCCCACCTCGCGGACCACCGCTGACCTCGGCAGACGGGGGGACGGTGCTCGGCACCGTCCCCCCGTCGGTCAGCGGCGAATCGTCTTGGTGCGCATCAGGAATTCAGCGAGGTAGCCGTCGTGCGGCAGCCCGTGTGCCATCCACGGTGTCGGATGGTCGCCGACGTAGACGTTGCCGATGGTCGGCTCGGCCACCAACTCGTCGATCAGGTTCTCGTCGGTGGTGACGGCAGTGAGGACGAGGGTGTCGCGCAGCGGCCGGATCCCGGCGCCGCGGTCCCACGGGGCAACCCACGCACAGGGGAAGCCCAACTCCATCCCGAGCTGTTCGGCGAACGGGCTGTCGAGCTGGTGCACCGCCGGCCGGAGCACCGCGGAACCATCGCCGAGATCGTGGACGATGCTGTCACCGCCTAGCCATGCCTTGGTGCCTGCTGCCCGCTGCCGCAGAGCTGTGTCCCACCGGCGGGCGGGACCGACGGGCATCACGGGCAGGACTGCGCGTTCGTCCGTCGCGGGCAGGCTGGGCAGCGCGGCGAGGCGTTCGGCGATCGCCGCGGCCACGGGGGAAGGGTCGCCCTCGACCAGGACGCCGGTGGCGTTGACGCAACCGACGCCCGCGCCACTGCTGATCGACTCCACGATGGTGTCGACGATCGGCTCCCACTCGGTTTCGGCGGTGATGAGTATCTTGGAGCGCCCGGGGCCCTGCGGCAGAATGCGTCGGTCACCGGCATATTTGCCCACGACATCCGCACCGCCGTACACCATTCCGAAGTCGGCGTGCCGGAGGATATCGTCGGCCGCGTTGTGGTCGGTGGGCAGCAAGACGATTCCCTCGTCGCCGAAACCGGCCTCGCGCAGGGCAGTGACCAGCCGATGCGGGGTGAACGGTTCACGGCGGGAGGGACGCACGGCGACGCGATAGCCGAGCGCGAGGGCATCGAGCCAACCCTGGTGCACCGCAGGGTGATTGCCCGCCGCATGGACGGCGAATACCGCACCGCGCCGGGTCCACACCGCCGCACCGCCCCGGGCCCGCGGATCGCGCCACGATCCGACCGCACCGGCCGGCCGCGCGTTCTCCACGCTGTGGTGGATCCGCTCGGCGGCCCGCGCGATGTCGTCGGTGGCATTGCGCACCACTGTGATCGGTATCCCGGTGACCGCGCTGACGGTGTGCTGATATTCCTGTGCCGTCAGTCCCGCGATCGGCTGTGTGGCGAAGGCCCGGGCCGCCTGCGCGAACGCCGCGATCCGTGCGTCGACGGGTAACGCCGGCGCTCGGCGCAGGGCCTTTATCGCGCGGGCGATGTAGAGCGAGGGTGCGAGACTCAGTGTCGCGACCGGGTTTCCAGGAAGATCTCGAATGGTCTCCTGGCGCCGGGACCGATACGGGCCGCCGGGGCCGAGCACGTCCAGGGGCAACATCAGTACACGCCCTCGATCACCGTCGTATCGCCGAAGGACGCCACGGGTGCGACGTCTGCGACCGCATCGCCGAAGCCGCCGTCCAGCGGTGCGATCCGGGTTGCGTAATCCCGCTCGATATTGTTGACCAGCAGGGCAGTTCGGCTCATGTGATGCACGACTATCTGCCCGCGCTCGCCGTACGGAACAACCTGGCCGGTGCCGGGGTCGATCACCCGGAACGTGGTGTACGGAGCGAAGGAGTCGAATACGCACGGCTCGTCGTCGCCGAGGCCGGGTCGTTCCACCGATGTCCCCAGCATCATCGTGCCGCCGTACCCGCCGACGAACGTGGCGTTTCCGAAGACCTCGTCGCGCAGCAGATCTCGGGTGTCGGCGTCCAGATGTGTACCGCCCCAGATGATCGCGCGAACCTTCCGGTTCACCAACTCGACCAGTTCGTCGTGCTGCGCGAGGCGCTCCAGCATCGGCGGGGTGGCGAAGAGGACGCCCACATCCTGGCCGGCCAGAATGTAGCCGACCTGTTCGACGAGGTGATCGGTGTAGGCCTCGGCCATGTCCGTCCGGCCCTGCGCGAGCACCTTCTTCACCCATCGTGGGTCCAGATCGATGCTGAAGTTCAGCCCGCCCCGCATCATCGCGGTGTCGATCGCCATTGCTCCGACATTGTGCGGCCCGGTGGGAACCGCACTGAGCCAGTCGACATTGCGCGGTACGCCGTGAGCGTCCAGTCGTTCGCTGAACCACTCGACGCTGCGCCGATGCCACTCCGCGGCGTACATCACTCGCTTGGGCTGCCCTGTGGTACCGCCGCTTTCGTAGACGGCCGCCCCGTGCTCGTCACCGTAGCCACGGGGAATCAGCTCACGGACGCCGACATCGCGCAGCTCGTCCACCACATTGGGAAACAAGCCGAGATCGTCGAAATCCCGGACATCGGTCAGCGGATCGAAGTCGAGCGTCTCGGCCCGCTTCAGCCAGAACGGTGAACCGGTCTCCGGACTGAAGTGCCACCGCATCATCTCCCGAACGAACTCTCCGCCAGTGTGCTCGACCATGGATTTCCCTCTCGAAAGAATGGAACAAATGACTGCTCAGGTCCTTCTGCGACCTGGGCATGGAGGTCCTGGGCTGCTTCTCCTACCCGGTCTCGGCCGAACCGCTGAGGCAGCGGGCGGTGGAGAGGTCGGCTGTGTCGATCCAGGACTCCTTGTCGAGCACGAGGTTTCGGATGATCTCTCCGGCGGCAGGCGCCTGGCACAGTCCCTGACCGGAGAATCCAGCCGCGTAGAGGAACGGGCGGGAGCGATCGCGGCCGATGAAAGCCATCCCGTCCGGACTGACATCGAGGTCTCCGCTCCACCCGTGCTCGAGGCCGTTGCCGGCGAGGGTCGGGCAGGTCGTGCCGAGGTGGTGTGACACCCGTTGTAGCCAGGCCTGTCGGGTTTCGTCCGGAGCGGGGCGGCCCATCCCGACGAGGATGCGGTCTCCCCAGCTTCGCATCCGCAGGCTGGACGGGTGCATGGTCATCGGCAGAGCATTGCGCGGGGCACTACCGGGGGTGCCGGTCAGGAGCATTTCGACGGGGTATGTGGTGACAGGAACGGGCACGCCGGCCATGGCGGCGACGGTTCCCGCCCAGGGGCCCGCCGCGCAGATGATGGTGTCGGCGCGGATGCTGCCGGCGGGCGTGTGGACCCGCCCGTCCGGGTCGATGCCGGTGACGGGTGTTTCCGTGCGCAGGATGGCGCCGGCCTGCTGGGCGGCTGTGGCATAGCCGCGTACGATCGCGGCGGGATCGCAGGCGTAGGCCTCGGGCGACCAGGCCGCCGCGAGGATGGTTCGCTCGTCGACCAGCGGGTTGAGCCGCGCCGCTTCAGCGGCGGTCACGAGTTCGACATCCACTCCGGCTGCCTGCTGGGCAGCTTGGGTGTGTTGGAAGTCCTGTACCTGGTTTTCGTCGGTGAAGAGCACGAGCAGGCCGATACGCTGCAAACCGAGGTCGGCCCCGGTCCGTTCGCTGAAGGCGTGGTAAGCCGCCAGGCTCCGGACGGCAAGGCTGCTGATGAGCGCGTTGCCGGGAAAGTAGGTACGCACCACGCCCGCCGTGGTCCCGGACGATCCCGACCCGAGCGCGCCACGCTCCAGCAGGACGGTACCGACGCCTGCCTCGGCGAGCTGGCACGCTATCGAGTTGCCGATGACGCCCCCGCCGATGACGACGGCGTCCGTGCGTTCAGGGAGTCGGCTCATGACTGGTGAATCGTTTCGCCGGTGCGCAGTTGACGCAGGTGATCTCCGGTTTCCCACGGGTACAGGTGCAGATTCCAACCGCCCAAACAGTTGATGTAGAGGGCCAGTTGGCTCGCCACACTCAGGAAATCGTCGCGATCGAGCCGGTCGAGGCAGGTCAGGAAGCGCTCGGTGAAACTCCACAGCTGCTCCAGGCCGCAGTAGCCCAGAAACTCGGCCGGAATGCCGACCAGGAGACGCGCCATGTGACGCAATGAATCCATCGGCATGCCCTGGACCGCGGCCCGGACCAGACCACCGTAGGTGGCATACCCCAACGGGCGGGTCTCACCGTTGACGAACAACAGAGTCGGCAACACCGTCTCGAAGCTCCCTGCCCCGGAAGGGATCAACCCCTCGTGGAGATCAGCGAGTTCCTGCGGTGCGGACAGCCAGGCCCGCTCGGTAGCGGTGTGCACGTCGTGTATGAGACGGTTCGCCTCGGGATCTGCGGCGGTCAAACGCGGAATACGGTGGCCGCCTTCGGCTCCTGCCTTGCGGACCTCTACCAGGATCGGCTTCTTCGTCGAATAGACCGAATCCCAGGTCGCCTTCCCCGCCTCCAGTAGTGCGGGCATATCCTCCTGCCGGATCTGGCCCACCGGGGAGGCCGGCATCGGTTCGGTCAATGTGCCGTACTTGATGCCCAAATGCTGTAGCGCGGAGCAGAATACGGTCCCATCAGGCGCCTCGCGTCGATCTGCGATCCGAGTAGACGCGGATAAGTGCAGCAGCGACGGTATCGGTGCCGCGTGATAGAGATGCTGTCCGGCCACCAGCGCGTGTCCCTGCAGGCTCTGGTAGGGCAACGCGCCCCACAGCGCGTCGGCAAGTTCAGTGTTGCGACCGTCGAGTTCCGCGGTCACGGTGATCCCCAGGTCGGGCCAGGCGATCTCTATACGCCGACCAGAAAACGTTTCAGTCAAGACTTTCCCCTTTGTTCAGTGAGTTATTTCGCTGCTGTTATTCATCTGCCACGAAAGAACCACGGGCGGAGTCAGATTTCTACGTCGCCACGGCCATGGCCGTCTCAACGACCTCGGCATCGCCATGAGAGGGCCGCGAAAACCGGGGCGCCGGCGCCGGGCGAAGGGCCGCTCCGCGAGGGCTCGCAGGCGTGCCAGGGCAGTGGTGGCCAGCACCCGCACGTTCATGCCGTGTTCGGGGTGTTCGGCCTGGCGGAGTGGATCCGGATTGGCTTCGGCAACCCGGCTGGGGGCCGGCGCGGCGAGGGTGTCGAGGTCCTCGTTGACGTAGCGGAAGGCGGACTCGGTGCCCATCCCGCAGTGGCATCCGAGCAATTCAACAGTTACACGGCCATGGACGGGCCCCCGCTGAAACCGTATGCCCCGCGAAAGTAGGCCTCGTTATGGATATATCCACTGACAGTAACTGGATAGCCAACGTGCAGCCGCCAACCGAACCGGTCTAACAAGGATCCCCCCGAGGTCTACTGAGGCCTTCCTAAACGATGCCGTTAGAGAATACATGCCAGGATCAACTGGTCAACCCTTCTCATGGGGTTCGACCCGAGGTACTCATGCAGCACCGTGGATAACTGATGCCGTATCAGGCGTCATCTCATTTGGCGCTCTGTAGCCTGTCGCTTGTGACGGGGATCGTTGAGCGGCTGGTGCCGGACGAATTGTGGGAATTGTTCCAGCGGGTGGTGCCGGAGGCGCCAACCCGGCCGCAGGGTGGCGGGCGGCGTCGGCACGGTAACCGTGAAGTGCTGGCCGCGATCGTGTTTGTCGCGACGTCGGGCTGCACGTGGCAGCAGTTACCCGCTGCGTCGTTCGGCCCGTCCGGGGCAACGGCCCACCGCCGGTTCACCGAGTGGACGAAGGCCCGGGTGTGGGCGAAGCTGCACCGCCTGGCCCTCGACGAGCTCGGTTCCTGTGGGGAGTTGGACTGGTCGCACCGCGCGATTGACTCGGTGAACACGCGGGCCATGGAAAGGGGGATGTGAGCGCTACGCCAACTCCCCGCCTCCGGAACTGGTTACGCAAGAAGCGTCGCATCGCCTGCACCCTCATCTGCTACCGCGACTCTCCAAATGAGATGACGTCCAAGTCGAGGGCCATCAGCTGTACCGACGGAAAGCGTTTGACACCCGATGGTGGCCGGCGATCGGATGACGCCCCATGAGCACAGGGCGCAAGCGCACAGGGCAGATGCAGATGCACCCCGGCCAACATCCCGTCGACGACGACCTCGTACAGCGGCTGATCGCCGGGCAGTTCCCTCAGTGGGCGGGGCTGAAGACGGTGCGTTGTCCGTCCGCCGGCGGCACGGTCAACGCCATGTACCGGCTGGGCGACGCCATGGTCGTACGGCTTCCGCTGGTGAAAGGCGGAGCCGAGGACGTATCGCTGGAGCAGGAGTGGCTGCCCCGCCTCGCACCACACCTGCCCGTGGCCATCCCTGAGGTCCTCGGGACCGGTCGGGCCGCCGAGGGGTATCCGTGGCCGTGGTCGGTGTACCGGTGGCGGGCGGGGGAAAACCCGGAGGTGGGAGCGCTGAGCGAGCCCCTGCTGCTGGCCAGGGACCTGGCCGGGTTCGTGGCGGCGATGCGGAGCATCACTCTGCCAGGGGCTCCGCAGGCACACAGAGGCGGGCAGCTCGCCTCGCTCGACGCATCGACCCGGGCGGCGATCGAGGAACTGCGCGGGATCCCGCAGGAGGGCGTCGACTGCGATGCCGCGACCGCCGTATGGGAGAACGCACTGCGGACCCCGGGCTGGGACGCGCCACCGGTATGGCTGCACGCCGATCTGATGCCGGGCAACCTGCTGGTGGACGGTGGCAGGCTGACCTCGGTCATCGACTTCGGATGCATGGGAAGGGGCGATCCGGCCTGCGATCTGTTCCCGGCGTGGAATCTGCTCCCGGCCGATGCGAGGGAGATCTTCCGCGAGGCGCTCGCCGTGGACGACGCAACCTGGAACCGCGGCCGGGGACGAACGCTCTCGCAGGCACTCATCGCGCTGCCGTACTACCGGAAGACGAATCCGGCGATGGCCCATACCGCCCGGCACGTGATCCGGGCGGTATTGGGAGAGGGCCGTGGCACTACGACCCTCGGTTAAGGGGCCGGTGCCGTTAAGGCGCCGCTACCGTCACAAACCGCGGCTGCAGTACTGATGTTGGGGCGGGCCCGCCGGCGCGCGGCTCACGTCGGGAACCTGCAAGGCCGGCGAAGGCTCCCTCCAGCGCCAGCGGTTAGCCGGGGAAACGGTCAACGGGGCAACGGTCAATGGGGCAACGGTCAATGGGGCGACGGTCAACTGGGCAATGGGGCGATCAAGTCCCAGCGGTTGCCGTACAGGTCCCTGAAGACGGCCACCGTGCCGTACGGCTCGTGCCGGGGTGCCTCGTCGAACCTGACTCCGGCCGCCCGCATGCGCGCGTAGTCGCGCTCGAACGCGTCGGTGTACAAGAACCAGCCGACCCGGCAGCCGGTTTGATCGCCGACACGGGCCTCCTGCTCACCGGTCGCGGCCCTGGCCAGGAGCACGGCCGTCTCCCGCGCTCCCGGCGGAGCCACGACCACCCACCGCTTCCGGTCATCGATCCGGGTGTCCTCCAGAAGCTCGAAGCCGAGGACGTCCTGATAGAAGGCGATGGCTTCGTCATAGTCACGTACGACAATGGTCACCAGTCCGAGATGAGGCATTCAGCGATCTTGCCTGTCGGCGGCACAACGCACCACCCCGACCCGATCGATGGCGCTCCAGGCCGACATGCTTCTCGATAGGCTGCCGGAAGGGTGGGGCAGCGGGACTCGCAGCTGTACCTGCGTACCGGCAGACGGCGTACCGGTTGTACCGGCGTACCGATCAGCAAGCGTGTCGGAGGCGGTGGGGACGGTGGAGAGGCTGAGGCTCAGTGACGTCGAGTACATTCCAACGGACGAGCTGGCGCGGCTGGTCACCGACAGCTTCGACAAACTCGTCACCGTAGCCATCGCGGAAGCCACCAACGGATACATCCCGCAACGTACCCGTCGCCTGCTGCGGAAAGCCGAGTGGCGACTGGACTGGCAGGACGCGTTGCTCTGCGCCTGCGGAGAACTCCAGGTCGCCGTTGAACGGATGCGCTACACCGGCGACCCCCGCCTGGAGGCCACCGAGCACCGGCTTCGCCGCGTTCGCCATCGGCGGCACGAGGCCGGTGTCCTGGTCAAGAAGTTGCGCCGTAACGACTTCAACCGCAGCCCCGAGCGCAAGAACGGCACCAACTCCCACCTCACCGCCCAGGGCTGGCTGAGAGTCGCGTTCCCAGGCGAGTTCGCGGATCTTCTGCAGCAGGAGCGCGTCCGCCGGAAGCTGGACGATGCCCCCGAGGAACCCTCGTTCAGCAACGTGCACGAGCACATCCAGCACGCCTGTACCTGCGGCCAGATCACCGCGCCGCGCACCCCGGAAGTCGAGGACCTCCTCGCCGCCAGCAGTATCGCCGTGAGACACGCGGCGGCCGACGACGCCAAGAACCAGGAAGAACGCAATATGGCGTTGCGCCACCCCCTGCTGCTGGGTCGCTGGGAGAACGCCCTGCGGGAGCTCGGGTTCATGGTCGCCGAACAGGCTCGTGCAGGATCCCCTCACGGGCTGGGAACGCTCCCGGACGACTTCTACGCTCTTCCTCAAGAGCAGGCGATCTCGGTACTCAATGCCCGGCGCTTCCTCGCGGCCCTCCAGCAGCGTCGCTTGGAGTACAAGCGATACGTGCGCCAGATCACCCAGGCGCTGCGCGAACGGGAGCGCGAGAGTCCGTACCTGATCGCCAACGCCGAGGCCAAAGCCACGGCCAGCCAGTTCCTCAGCGAACGACGCGCCGCCGAATACGCCTATATCCGTGCCGAGCTGCGGCCCCACGAAGAGTACGACGGTTCTCTGCCCAGGTCGCTCGCCAACAGCCCGCAGCGCGCCGAGCTCAAGCGTCGAGTTCTGGCGGCCCTGGCGGACGGCACGTGGACGCGGTCGGCACCGACGTCACCATGACACCGCTGCAAGACCTGTTCCAGGAATCGGGCAGTATCTCGGGCCGTATGCGTCAGTGGATGACGTCGAAGATGTTCCCCGAGCAGAAGCGGGAAGACGAGCAGGTGATAGCGGTCGATGAGGCCGGCGTCCGAAAGGGCCTGGTTCAGGGAGGCGCTGCCGTGGACGATGATCGGGCCGCCCTCGGTCTCCTTGAGCGCGGCGACGTCGTCGAGCGAGCGCAGGATCGTCGTCTCGCCCCAGTTCGACACCAGATCGTCCTCGGTGAGGGTGTGTGGAGACGACGTACTTCGGCATCACCTTGTAATCGGCGAAGTCCTCCATGTCGGGCCACACCGGGCTGAACGCCTCGTAGCTGGTCCGGCCCATCAGTATCGCGGTGGCTTCCTTCTGCTCCCGGCCCTTGATGTCGAACGCCTCGGGCAGGAACTCGATGTCCTTGAAGGTCCACCCGGAGTTCCGGTAGCCGGGCTCGCCGCCCGGAGCCTCCACCACACCGTCGAGCGAGATGAAAGCGGTGCTGATCAGAGTACGCATCCGAGGTCTCCTACATGTCTCGTGGCTGGATCTCAGCAGGCGCGGTCGGTGCGCGCTGCGCCGACCGCGCGGATGTAGTACACCAGCTGCCACTGACAACGCAGATCACGGAGGCACTCCCCCCACGACCAGGGCCGGAGGCGCCCTCTCCCGTTCAGTACGGCCGGGCGGCCTGCCGGTGGGCCGGGGCGAGGCGGTCCGTCTCCGTCCCGGGGAAGCTGATCTTCTTCGGGTCGCCGTCCGAAGTATACCGCCGGACCGTTCCGTCACGGAGTTTGTCCAGCCAGGCCGCCGAGGTGAACGGGGCATCCGGGCCGGTGGCCTCCTGGGATCGGATCCGTGGGATGGCCACGGGGTCGAAGGCGGTCGAGAAGGGGGAGGGCGCCGGGTTGGAGCCCACCAGGTAGACGCCCTGGTGCCGGTAGCGGACACCGTCGGCGGCGCCCTCCTGCGCCAACTGCCGGGAGTGGGGCATCGACCCGTGGGGAAGCGCCATCGACACCACCGGTGAACGGGGAACCGCTTGCGTGATGGCCCGTTGGTTGTCGGCGATGGCCTCCTGGACCTCGGCATCGTCCACCGTCCCCAACGCGGTGTGCCGCAGGGTGTGGTTGCCGACCTCGAACCCGTGCTTCACGAGCCAGTCCAACGACGTCCGGCCGCCGGGCTCGCGGAACGGGTCGGCGTTGACGAAGAAGGTCGCCACCGGGCGGAATCCCGGGTGCTTCCGGGCGACGTCCAGCAGGATGCCCACCGCGGTGTCGGAGGCGGGCCTGCCGTCCGGGCCCAGGCGGAACTGGCTGACGGTCGAGTCGTCGAAGGTCAGCACCACGGGGTGGGTACCGGCGGGGATGTCGATCTTCCCGCCGCTGAAATCCCGTGCGGTGACCGGAACGTACCTCTCCCGTGCCAGCCGTTCCAGCTCGGCACGGAAGTCCTGCGGTGTGCGGTCGTACACGCTCCGGGGCTCGGTCACCAGCTGGTGGTACATCAGCACCGGGACCGCGCCGAGCTCGTCGGCCCGCACCGTGGCCGGGTCGGCGACCGCTGCGTGCCCGCCGGCCTCGCGCACCCCTCCCGGCGGCCCGCCCCGGCCTCGGTCCGGCGGGGAGGGGGCCGTCGAGCAGGCGGCGAACAGCAGGACGGCTGACGCGGCCGCGACCATGCCGCCGCTTCGGTGAGGTGGGCGCATGGTGACCTCCGGGCTGGGGCGAGACGGTTCCCGTCGCCTCCAAGCCTCGGGCAACAGTGTGATGCACGCCCCGGCAACGTAGTCCGAATGCATGATTGTTCGGCGAAACATCATGGATGGGCGGTGTGGCGGCTATGTCCATCACGAAGAAACACCCTTCGAGAACGGGAGAGTGGACATGCGCGGACACGGCAGCGGACCCAGCACCCGGAGACGATTCGCCGTCATATCCCTTTGCCTGGTGATCCCGGGCTGCACGGCACTCGGCGCCTTCGCGTTGGAGTCCCTGTCCCGCCAGTTGCGGGTCGAAGGGCTCGGCAGCGAGGGCGTGTTGGGTCGATCCGGTGTGGCGAACTCGCGGCTCGCCATCGCGGCCAAGGAAGGGACCAACCTGGCCGAGCTGGAGGTGCGGCTCGACGGGAAGCCGGTACGCACCCACCTGGCGGGCGGCCGCCTCGTCCTCGACGCTCCCGCCCTCGCCGAGGGCAGGCATGACATGACCGCCGAGTCCCCCAGCGGGCTGCCCTTCCTCCGCGGCATATCCCGGACGTTCACCGTGGACACCACCGCCCCCAAGCTGCGGCTGTCCGACGCCCGCGCCAAGAAGCCCGGTGCACCGGTGACGGTGCGCGGCCGGGTGGAGGACGCCGGGCGGGTGAAGGTCTCGGTGGCCGGTGCGGACGTGTCCGTCGGCGATGACGGCACCTTCTCCCAACGGCTCGAACAGCCCCCCGACCGCATCGATGTGGCGGCCACGGACGCGGGCGGCAACGTCACCCGCGGACACGTGAGCCCTGCCGTGCGCTATCCCCTCACCCGGGCCGCGCACCTCACCTCCATCGGCTGGACCTCGCGCGCGGTCCGCGAGCCGATTCTCCAGCTCGTCAGAGAGAAGAAGATCAACGCCATCCAGCTCGACATCAAGGATGAATCCGGCGAGATCGGCTACGACTCCAAGGTGCCGCTGGCCCGCGAGATCGGCGCCGTGAAGGCCCGTTACGACGCCCGCGCGGTACTCGACGAGCTGCACGGCATGGGGGTCCGCGTGGTCGGGCGCATCGTCGCCTTCCGCGACCCCGTCCTGGCCGAGGCGTCCTACCGTCAGGGCAAGGACCACCGCCTGGTGCAGGCCCCCGACGGCAGCCCGTACGACGGCGGCCACTACGGCCGGCTCTCCTTCACCAACTTCGCCGACCCCGAGGTCCGCCGGTACAACATCGACCTCGCCGTCGAAGCGGCCAAGCTGGGCTTCGACGACATCCTCTACGACTATGTGCGCCGCCCCGACGGGAAGCTCTCCACACTGCGCTTCCCAGGTCTGGGCAACCGGACTCCGGAGGCGTCCATCGCCGAGTTCGTCGGTGACACCCGCCGCCGCATCCGCCCGGAAGGGGCGTACCTCGGGGCCTCGGTCTACGGCATCGCCGCCACCAGGCCCGCCGAGATCGCCCAGGACATCTCCGCGATAGCCCAGCACGCCGACTACATCGCCCCGATGGTCTACCCCTCGCACTGGGCCGCCGGTGAGTACGGGGTCGCCAGCCCGAACGCCAGCCCGTACGCGATCGTCAACCGGTCACTGGCCGACTTCGCCCACCAGGTCAAGGGCACCGGAGCCACGATCGTCCCCTGGCTCCAGGACTTCTCCCTGGGCGTCCACTACGGCCCCGGCGAAGTCGCCGACCAGATCAGAGCGGCCGCCGGGGGCGGTATGAACTCCTTCCTCCTCTGGAACGCCGGCGCCAGATATCAAGGAGCGGCACTGACCACCATGCGGTGACCGGAGCCCGGCCCCGTCCTGCCGATGGCCGGCGGGACGGGGTTCCCGGGCCGCAGGGCCCGTGCGGGGGCCGACCGGCCCCTGTCCCGGCACTCCGGGGCAACGCACGCTGGAGGGGGTGCCGCACCGGCCGTGTGCCGGCGAACCGAGGAGGCGTCATGGCGCACACACCGCACATCGTCGGCGATGTGATGACACGGACCGTGGTCGCGGTCGGCCGGGACGCGCGGTTCAAGGAGATCGTCGAAACCATGGAGCAGTGGCAGGTGAGCGCGCTGCCGGTACTGGCGGGCGAAGGGCGGGTGATCGGCGTGGTGTCCGAAGCCGATCTGCTGCCGAAGGAGGAGTTCCGGGAGTCCGATCCCGATCGGATGGAGCAACTGCGGCGCCTCGACGACACGCGCAAGGCCGGCGCGCTGACGGCCGGGGAGCTGATGAGCACGCCCGCCTTCACCGTTCATGCCGACGCCACCCTGGCCGCGGCGGCGCGGACGATGGCGCACCAGTCGGTGAAGCGCCTTCCGGTGGTGGATGCGGAAGGAATGCTCCAGGGAATCGTCAGCCGGGCCGATCTGCTGAAGGTCTTCCTTCGATCCGACGACGAGCTGGCGGAGGAGATCCGCGCGGACATCGTGGACCACCTGTTCGCGGCCCCCGCGGGGGATCTCCGGGTCACCGTGGTCGACGGGGTGGCCACGGTCAGCGGCCACGTCCGTGATACCTCGCTCGTCCCGGTGGCGGCGCGCCTCATACGGGCCGTGGAGGGAGTCGTGGACGTCCGCTTCGACGTGACGGGTCCGGATTCCGTCCACAGCCGAGCGACGCGCGCGCCGTCGCCGGACGCCCCCGCGGACGTGCCCTGACCTCGGCGCACACAGCACCGGGACGCACACAGCACCGGCGCGGCGGTCAGCTTCTCGCTCGACCACGACCAGTCCGTGGTCCTGCGCACCTCGGCCCTCTCGCGCATGGCACACACCGTCGACGGTGCCGTCGTGGCCTTCCAGGCGGACCAGTTCGACGCGGCCGCGCACAGCGGCTGGAGCGTGCTCGTCACGGGCCGCGCCGCCCTGGTCACCGACCCACGGGAGAAGGCACGGCTGCGTGCGGCCGGTCTTCGCTCCTGGGCAGCGGTCGCGGACGAGGCCTTCATCAGGATCACCCCCGAATTGGTGGACGGGCGCATCCTCCAGGGGCACGGGCCCGCAGAACAGGTCGGTGGGTGCTTTTCCGTATCCGTCCGCGCCGCGGAGACGACATGAGCTGCGGCGAGTCGCCATCTCCTGCTGAACCTGCAGGTCAGCGGAGTCAGTGGCACGCTGTGAAGCGGGGACGAAGGGACCTGAGAGATGTGTCCGTGGCTCCGGCTCCACGGAGGTGTGTCATGACCGGGTCGGTCGTCGTCGGAGTGGACGGCACGGGGAACAGCGTGCCGGCGGTGCACTGGGGCGCCACGGAGGCCGCGGCCCGCGGCCTGCCGCTGCACCTTCTGCATTCGTGGGCCTCGCAGCCGCTGAGCGTCCGCGACGCGCACCGGGACGCCGACCGGAAGCGCTGCGGCGCCGAGGTGCTGGACGCCGCCGCGGCCGCGGCGCGTGCGGCGTATCCGGGGATCTCGGTGACGACGGAGCTGGTCCCGGAGGAGGCTGTGGCGGCGTTGACGAAGCGCAGTGGAACGGCCTCGATGCTGGTGCTCGGATCGCGTGGGCACAGTGCCATCGACGGCTTCCTGCTCGGCTCGGTGAGCCTGCATGTGCTCCGCAGCGCGGAGTGCCCGGTGGTCACGGTGCGCGGGGAGCAGAAGGCCGAGTACGCCGAGCCGGAGATCGTCATCGGCGTACGGGACAGCGGGGCGGCGGTCGAGCCGGTACTCGACTTCGGGTTCACCGCCGCCGGCGTCCACCACACCAGCCTGCGGGCCGTGCGGGTGCGGCAACCGGACGAGCGAAGTCGTCCCGTACCGGGCTCGGCCGGCCGGACGCCGGGGGAAGCCGGGCCGGTGTGCGGCGATGAGCAGGCGCTCACCGACACGCTGCTCCCCTGGCGGGCGAAGTTCCCCGAAGTCGACGTGATCGAACACATGGCGAGCGGCAGAGTGGCGCCCGTGCTGCTGGCGGCCTGTTCGCAGGCCGGTCTGCTGGTCATCGGACGCGGAGTGCGACGCTCCGCCCTCGCGCCCGGCCCTGTCGTACTCGCCGTCCTGCACCACGCCCCTTGCCCGGTGGCCGTCGTCCCGGAGGTCTGAAGGACCTACCCGGCGCGGTCCGGGCGGGACGGCAGTGACGGGGTGTGCCAGCGGCGCAGCCGGGAGGAGTTGGTGACCACGGACAGGGAGGACAGCGCCATCGCGGCGGCCGCGATGATCGGGCTGAGGTGGATGCCCCAGAGGGGGTAGAGGGCTCCCGCGGCGACGGGGATGCCGACGGCGTTGTAGACGAGGGCGAAGAACAGGTTCTGCCGGATGTTGCGCATCGTCGCGCGGGAGAGGCGGATGGCGGTGACGACGCCGGTCAGGGAGCCGGAGATCAGGGTGATGTCGGCGGCTTCGATGGCGACGTCGGTACCGGTGCCGATGGCGAGTCCGACGTCCGCGGCGGCCAGCGCCGGGGCGTCGTTGATGCCGTCGCCGACCATGCCGACCGTGCGGCCTTCGGCCTGCAGGCGGCGGATCTCGTCGGCCTTGTGCTCGGGCAGCACCTCGGCCAGCACCCGTTCCACGCCCACCTGTTGGGCGATCGCGCCGGCGGTGCGGGCGTTGTCGCCCGTGATGATGACGACGTCCAGGCCGAGTTGGCGCAAGGCGGCGATGGCGGAGGCGGAGTCGTCCTTGACGGTGTCCGCCACGGCGATCACTCCGGCCGGTACGCCGTCGACGGCGGCGAGGACGGGCGTCCTGCCCGCTGCCGACCAGGCGGCGGCGACCGGTTCGAGTCCGGCGGGGTCGACGGCGGCGTCGGAGAGGAGCAGGGCGGTGCCGACGAGGACGGTGCGGCCCCCGACGGTGGCGCGTACGCCTTTGCCGGTGACCGAGGTGAACTCGCTCGTCTCCGGCAGGGTGAGGCCGCGTTGGCGGGCTCCGCTGACGATCGCTGCCGCGAGGGGGTGCTCGCTGGCTTCCTCGGCCGCCGCGACCAGGGCCAGCAGTGCGTCGCCGGTATGGCCGCCGGCCGCGTGGACATCGGTGAGGACAGGGGTGCCGGCGGTGACGGTACCGGTCTTGTCGAGCACGACGGTGTCGAGTTTGTGGGCGGTCTCCAGGGCCTCGGCGGAGCGGATGAGGATGCCCGCCTGGGCGCCCTTGCCGGTGCCGACCATGACCGACAGCGGGGTCGCCAGGCCGAGCGCGCACGGGCAGGCGATGATCAGCACCGCGACAGCGGAGACGAGCGCGAGGGTGAGGGCGGGGGCCGGACCGGTCGTGAACCACAGCGCGAAGGTGCCGACCGCGAGGGCGATCACGGCGGGGACGAAGTAGGCGGACACCGCGTCGGCGAGGCGCTGGACGGGTGCCCTGGACGCCTGGGCCTGCTGCACCAGGCGGATGATCTGGGCCAGCATCGTGTCCGCCCCGACCTTGCTCGCGCGGACGCGCAGCGATCCGGTGCCGTTGACGGTGGCCCCGATCACGGTGTCCCCGGCCCGCTTGGTGACCGGCATGGGCTCGCCGGTGACCATGGACTCGTCCACGGGGGAAGACCCCGACAGGACCTCGGCATCGACCGGCACTCGCTCTCCGGGGCGGATCACCAGCTCGTCCCCGACGACCACGTCCTCCACCGGCACCTCCTGCTGGGTGCCGTCACGGATCAGCCGGGCGGTACGGGCCTGCAGCCCCAGCAGCGCCCTGATCGCCTCGCCGGTTCCTGCCTTGGCACGGGCCTCCAGCAGCCGCCCGAGGAGGATCAGGGTGAGGATCACGCCGACCGCCTCGTAGTACACCGCGCGCACCTCGGCGGGGAACAGCGACGGAACGAGGGTGACCAGGAGGCTGTAGCCATACGCGGCGGTTGTGCCCAGGGTGATCAGGGAGTTCATATCGGCGCCGCGGTGGCGCAGGGTGAGCCAGCCCGTGACGTGGATCGGCCGGCCGGTGTAGAACATCACCGGCGTGATCAGGGCGAACTGCAACCAGTGGCCGAGCAGCCAGCCGGGCACCCAGTCGGCCTGGAACAGTTCGTGAGCCATCACGGCGAAGAGCACCGGCAGGGTCAGCACCGCGCCGACGGCGACCCGGCGGGCCAGGTCCCTGATCTCCGCCCGCCGCTCGGCGGCCTCGGCCGCCTCCGCCTCAGCCGCCGTCCCGGCAGCCGGAGCCCCGCCCGCCGGCCGAGCCGTGACCGCCGCCTCACCCGCGCCGGGCGGCGGCGCCTTCGTGCCCGCCGCGGGCTCGACCACGAGCGTTCCGCGGATCATGTTCATCCCGCAGGCGAACCCGAACCATCCGGCCCGCTCCGGGCTGACGCGTACGGTGGTGCGGGTGTAGGCGGGCAGTGCGGCGCTGACGTGCAGGTCGGGGAAGACGACGCGTGAGGTGCACTCGCCGGTCTCCTGCCGGTCGAAGACCAGCTCCGCCGGCACCCCCTGGCGGAGCAGGATCACGTCGGGGTGATAGCCGCCCCGTACGGTGACCTCGGCCCGCTGCACACCGTCCTCGACCGTCGCGGCACGGGCCTTGCGCGGGCCGAAGAAGAACCATCCCAAGGCCGCGATCAGCCCGGCCGCGGCCACCACCACGACCACGTCGGCGACACCCATCACGGACCTCCGTCCCAGGACAGGGGCCGTCCGGCCCCCGACGGCGCGGAGCCCACCGGCCGAGGCCGCCTACGCCTACGGCTACGGCTACGGCTACGGCTACGGCTACGCCAGGTTCAGCGGGTGGTGTAGCCGCCGTTGGCGAACACGGTCTGGCCGTTGAGCCACCAGCCGTCCGTCAGCAGGAACTTCACGAGCGGCGCGATGTCCTCGATCTTCGTCAACTCGCCGTTCATCGCGGAGGACTTGTGGTACGCGATGGAGTCGTCGGTCTCGGCCGGGTAGAAGAACGGCGTGTCCATCGGACCGGGCGCGACGTTGTTGACCGAGATGTTCCGGCCGAACAGTTCCTTGGACAGTGCCCGGGTGAAGTGCTCGACCGGGGACTTGCTGCCGGCGTAGACCGAATACAGGCCGGTGTAGGCGGCGAGCAGCGAGGTCACGATCGTGATGATCTTCCCGCCGTCCTGCAGACGCTTGGCCGCCTCGCGCATCATGAAGTACGCCGCCTTGGTGTTGACGGCGAACATCTTGTCGAACTCCTCCTCGGAGGTCTCGACCATGGGCTTCTTGATGACCATGCCGGCCGTGTTGACCATGCAGTGGACCTCGCCGAACGCCTCCATCGCGGCGTCGAAGAGCCGCTCCACCTCCGCGACCTTCGTCAGGTCACCCTGATGGGTGATCGCGTCCCCACCCAGCTTCTGCACGTCGGCGGCCGTCTGCTCAGCTTTGCCGCGCGAGGAATCGCTGTTGTAGTGCACGACGATCTTCGCCCCGTCCGGGGCGCACTCCTTGGCGATGAGGCTGCCCAGGTTCCTCGACGCGCCACCGATGACGACGACCTTGTCCTGGAGCGTACGACCGGGCATGAGGCTCTCCGTTCTCCTCTGGGCACACGATTTGCCTCCGGGCGCGTGACCGGCTCCGGGCACAGGGCCACAGACCACAGGTTCCGCACGGCAAGTCCACGTTATGGCGACAGAAGGCACCTGGCACGTCGGCGTCACAGCCGCCCGGCAGCCACACGGGCGGAGTGGTTACCGGGGCGCGGGCCCGTGCGTCCCGGGCGTCGTCCCGGTGAGGTCGGTGGCGCGGGCGAAGCGATAGCCGTTGATGGTCTGGGGCTGGATGCGCAGGAGAGTGTCGTGGGGGCCATGGGACCAGCCGGGAAGGGTACGCCGGTAGTGCGCCGCCTCGTCGCCGGCGGCGATGACCTCGGCCGGTCCGGACGCGGTCACCGCCCAGCCGGTGCCGGTCGCCGGATTGATCTGGTCGGCGTGGTACGTGACGGCGATCCGGCCGGAGAGGGCCCCGGCCGGGACCGGCGTACGGAGGATCAGGCGTCCGTACTCCAGGACATGGGAGGCGGGGCGGACGGCGGTCAGCTCCCGCTGCTCGTACATCAGCCGCCCCTGTGAGGCGCCTTCGAGCAGGTACAGGGCCTCCTCGCCGGAGATGTCGACCATGCGGCGGGCGGCGGTGGGCGGGGTGGTCATCGGGAGGACTCCTCGGTGATCACGGAAACGGGTCGGGGCCCGGGGCCCGGGACGGTGCCGGGGCCGGGGACGGTGCCGGTGCCGGTGCCCGGGAGGACTCCGGCGGATCGCAGGTGGGCTCGGGCGCCCTCGACCGCCTCGGTGGTGGTGGCGTACTCCCGGCCCTCCGGCCGCAGCAGCTCCCACGCGCCCACGGAGTCCAGGACCCGCCGCTGGCCGGGCCGTATACCCGAGGTCAGCACGACGATGCCGCGCCGGTTCAGCTTCTCCACAGCGCCCTTGAGGACCAGCGCCCCGGTGGCGTCGATCGTCGACACCCGCGACATCCGCAGGATCACCACCCGTACGTCGGCGACCTCGGACAGCTCCAGCAGGAAGCGGTGCGCATCGGCGAAGAACAGCGGGCCGTCGAGCCGGTAGGCCACGATGTGCTCGGCCAGCAGCGCGTGCTCGGCCACACGGTCCTCGCCCGGCAGGTGCGGTACGACGGAAATCCGCTCCATCCGGGCCTGCTTGGCCACCGCGCGCAGCGCCAGCGCTCCGGTCACCAGCAGGCCGATGACGACCGCGTAGACCAGGTCCAGAGCCAGCGTCGCCACCGCCGTCAGCACCAGGACGACGGCGTCCGAGCGGGTGGCCCGCGCCATCGCCCGCAGCGAGCCGACCTCGACCATGCGGACCGCGGTCGCCAGCAGCACACCCGCCAGCGCGGCCAGCGGGATACGGGAGACCAGCGGCGCGGCGGCGAAGACGATCACGGCGAGCACGGCGGCGTGGACCAGGGCGGCGAGCCGGGAGCCCGCGCCGGTACGCACATTGACGGCGGTACGGGCGATGGCGCCGGTCGCCGGGACACCGCCGAACAGCGGGGCCGCCAGGTTCGCCAGCCCCTGCCCGAACAGCTCCTTGTCCGGATCATGCTGCTGCCCCACCGTCATGCCGTCGGCGACGGACGCCGACAGCAGCGACTCCAGCGCCGCCAGGGCTGCCACCGCCACCGCGGGCGCGAGCAGCGACCCGAGCGCGGCCGGGTCGAGGAAGGACAGGGACGGTGCGGGCAGGCCGGCGGGGAGGTCGCCGATCGGCTCGGCGGCGTCCAGGTGGAAGAGCTGCGCGGCGAGGGTCGCGGCGAGCACCGCGACGAGGGAGAAGGGGATGGCCGGCCGCCACCGGGCGCCGATCAGCATCACGGCGGCCACGGCGAGCGCGAGGCCGACAGCGGTCCAGTTCGGCTGCCGTACGAACGCCTCGACCGCCCGCCACGCCACGACCAGGATCTGGTCGCCCTCCGGCTTGGCCACACCCAGCGCGTTCGGCACCTCCTGCAGCCCGATCACGCACGCGATGCCGAGGGTGAAGCCCTCCACCACCGGCGCGGGGACGTACTGCATGAAGCGGCCCGCCCGTGCGACGGCGAGCGCGATCAGCAGCGCACCGGCTATCAGTCCGACGGAGAGCACACCACCCGGCCCGTACTCCGCCACGATGGGGACGAGGACCACGGTCATCGCGCCGGTCGGCCCGGACACCTGGAGGTTCGAGCCGCCGAAGAGCGCGGCCAGCGCACCGGCCACGACCGCGGTCGCCAGTCCCGCCTCCGCGCCGAGGCCGGAGGAGACCCCGAAGCCCAGCGCCAGTGGCAGGGCCACGATCGCCACGGTCAGCCCGGCCAGCAGGTCCCGGCGCGGATTACGGCCCATCGCCGCCAGGTCGGCGCGGGCGGGCAGGAGGGAACGGGCCGAGGACCACACCCGGCCGGGCAGGGAGCTGCTCACCTGGCGGCGACCTCGGTTTCCCGCAGCTCGGCCAGCAGCTCGTTCCGCCCGGTCAGCATCTCGGTGAGGATCCGCCGCGCGGCCATCATCAGGTCCGCGACATCCCCGCCGGCCAGTTCGTAGACGACCGTGGAGCCCTCACGGGTGGAGGTGACGATGCCCGAGCGGCGCAGCACCGCCAGCTGCTGGGACAGCGCCGCCGGCTCGACCTCGATCTCCGCGAGCAGCTCCCGTACCGGCATCGGCCCGTCCTGCAGCAGCTCCAGCACCCGGATACGGACCGGATGCCCCAGCATCCGGAAGAACTCGGCCTTGGCCTGATACAGCGGGACCAGCACGGACATCCTCGATCGATCACTCGACGCACAGCACCGGCGGGGCGGCGCACTTCTGGGTGCCGTGCCCGCGGCTACGTACGGACACGGCCGGTACAGCATGTAGGCAATTGCAAATTTTCGCAATTCTCGACTTCCATACATCCGCATACCTGCGACTGAAATAGACTGGTGGGATGACCGAGAACCTTCCGCCGTGCCCCGAGTGCTCCAGCGCGTACACCTACGAGATGGGCGCGCTCCTGATCTGTCCGGAATGCGGGCACGAGTGGACGCCTGCGTCCGCCGAACCCGCGGGTGACACCGGCGACAAGGTGATCAGGGACTCGGTCGGCAACGTCCTGGCCGACGGCGACTCGGTAACCGTGATCAAGAGCTTGAAGGTCAAAGGCAGCCCCACCGGGATCAAGGCCGGCACCAAGGTGCGCAATATCCGCCTCGTCGACGGGGTGGACGGCCACGACATCGACTGCAAGATCGACGGATTCGGCTCCATGCAGCTCAAGTCCAGCGTGGTCAAGAAGTCCTGACCGGAACGTCGTCGGCCGCTCCGCCGGGCGAGAGGGCCACGGCGGCCGTGGCGCACAACGCGGCGGCGGCGAACGCAACGGCCGGGGACGCCAGGTCGACCAGTGTGCCGGCGAGCGCCGACCCACCGGCGTTGCCGGCGCCGAAGGAAGTGATCATCCAGGCGTGCGCTTCGGTGAGCGTTCCCGCCGGCGCCAGCCGGGCGACGAGGGCGAACGCGGAGGCCAGCACGGCGGGCAGCGCGAACCCGCTGGCCAGGGAGAGCGGCGCCATCCCGGGAACGGCCGGGGTGAGGACCAAGGGCAGATAGCCGACCGCCAGCATCCCCAGCAGGAGGAGCAGTCGGCGGTCCTCGCGCCGCGCCACCGGGACGGCGGCGTAGAGGACGCCGCCGAGCAGGGCACCGACCGCATTCAGCGCGACCAGCCAGCTCGCCGCGCCCAGGCTGCCTTCCGCGTCCGCGTAGCCGGTCATGGCCACGGTGAACGCGCCGATCGTCGCACCGACGCACACGAGCGCGGCAAACAGCCGCACCAGCCGCCCGCTGCGCAGCGGGCCCGCCCACTGGCGGCCCCCGGACCCGGACCGGGCGGCCCGCCACCGCCGGGCCGGGGAGGCCGTGGCGAACACGGCGGTGCCCGCCAGGCCGATCACCGCGGCGGTCAGCAGCCCGCCCGGAGGGCCGAGCAGCGTGGTCGCGCCGAACACCAGCAACGGGCCGCACACGAAGACGAGTTCCTGAGTGGCGGCGTCCAGCGCGAACGCGGCACGCACCGCCCGTTCGCCGTGCAGGACGTGCTCCCACAGCACCCGCAGGCACGGTTCGAGCTGCGGCGTGGCGGCCCCCGCCACGACCGCGGCGAGGGCGGCGAGGACCGGGGAGCGGACCGGGTCCAGCAGCATGAGGGCCACCAGCGCGGTGCCGGAGGCCATGGCGCCGGACAGCAGGACGGGAGGCTGCCGCGTACGGTCGATGAGCCGCCCCATGGCCGGCCCGCCGACCGCGGCTCCGGCGGCATAGAGCGCCGTCAGCACCCCGACCAGCCGGTAGTCGCCGCCGTGATGACGCACGGCGAGGACGAGCGCGAGCGGGACCATGCCGGTCGGCAGCCGGCCGATCAGCGACGCCGACAGCAGGCGCGGGACGTGGCGCGTCCGCAGCACCGTCCAGGCGGACGCGTCGCCCCGGGCGGTGTCCGAGCCCCCGTCCGGCGTCGTCGATTCCGGGACGGCGTCCGGCGCGGCGTCCGGCGCCGTCATGAAGCGGGCGGGAGAACGTGCGGGTGCAGGGAGCGACCGAATCCGGGCCCGGGCTCGGGCTCGGGCCCGGGCCCGGATGGCGGATGCGGGGGTGGCGGAACCGGCTCGGGCCCGGGCTCGGGGTACGGACCTGGGACCGGCTCGGGAGGAACGGGAGGAGGTTCGGGGGTCGGCGGCACCGGCTCGGGGTGCGGCGGGCGAGACGGCCCCGGCGGTGGCACAGTCATGAGAGCCCCTCACTCGACACGGACGTCGCTGAACCGTGATCCGGTGCCTGCCCTCGCCCCTGTCGCCGCGGGGACGGCTGCGCCAGGTCCGCCGGATCTCCCTGCGCTGAAGATGCCCCGTGGACGTCATCCAATGCGGCTCGGAAGGAAGCCATGCACGGTGCGCAGAATCTCCCGATCGGCGGATCCTGGCTCGTCGCCGGGCTTCGCCCGCTGGCCGTGAGCCGTCGCCCGCACAATGTCGCATCGGCCTCGTCCCTGGCCATCACATGCCATGCCAGTCCCGTGGTGGCGGTCGTTGCAGGCCCGGCGCGCATCTCGTACATGAAGCTCACCTCTGCTCCCGCTCGCGTGGCCGTGACCGGAGCGGACAGGACATGGGTTCGCCGGCACCGGAAGCCCTCGCCGGTACCGGAAGCGAGCCCGGCCTCGATATCACGGCCGCCGGGCCCTATCCGCCCCTTCAGGTGACCATCAGACCGCCAGCCGGACCAGCCGGACTGCTCCAATGGAATGAACCGCGGGACTGCATGACCGCAGTACAGGCAGCCGGGCAATGCCCCTGACGGCTCCCGAGAAACCGACTCGGTGCACTGATTTGCTTGTGCGGCGCTCTCGTTTGCTTGTGCGGCGCTCTCGGCGCTACCGATCTGCACGAGGAAAACCTGGTTGCCTGCGGCGAGCTCTCCTGCGTGGGCTTCTCCCCCGTCAAGGAACCGACAAGGACGGGCGACACCACGTCAGAAAGGTGTCATCGGGTCAGGAGCCGGCGCACGCCCTGCCTGGAGTCGGCGCCTCGTCCTCCGGGACGTCCACGGACGGTGGCTCGAGCTGGACCGCCGGGTCCTGGAGGCCGATCCGCTGGTGTGGCACCTCCTCGATGCCGGTGTCCGCCGCTCACTCGACCGGGGCACGCTGCGCCACGGTGCGTACGTGCTCCAGGAGTTGGCGGACCGGATCGACGGGCACGAGGCACGCGCCGTTCTCAAGGCATCCGGGTTGCTGTGAGAAGCAAGGCATCCGGGTTGCCGTGAGAAGTGGGCGGCGCCCCGGGGTGTGGGGCGTCCCGCGGCGCGCCCCTCGGCCGGGGCAGCGCCGGAGACGTGCCCGAGGCGGGCCTGGTGTCCTACGCCCCCCATCATGTACGCGTCCTACCCGGGGGAAACCACCGCCGGGACCGGTGCGGCCGGCAGGGAGACGACCATTGTCAGGCCGCCTCCGGGGGTGTCCTCGGGGGTGAGGGTGCCGCCCATCGCCTCCGTAAGACCGCGGGAGAGGGCGAGGCCGAGCCCGAGTCCGGTGGTGTTGTCGGTGTCGCCGAGGCGCTGGAACGGCTCGAACGCCCGCTCCCGGTCGGCGAGTTGCATGCCGGGCCCGCGATCGGTGATCCGCAGCTCCACCTGCCCGGCCAGCGTGCTGGCGCTGAGGGTGACCGGGCGCCCGGCCGGCGAGTGCCGTACCGCGTTGGCCACCAGATTGGCGATGACCCGTTCCAGCAGCGGCGGGTCCGCGAGCACGTCGGGGGCGGTCTCCAGCCCCTGGGTCAGTACGTCCACGAGCGCACGGGGAGGTGAGCCGGGCAGGGTGTCCAGCGCCGTGGGGAGCACCTCGGTGAGGGCGATGGGTTCCAGGCGCAGCGTCAGCGCGCCTGCCTGCAATCTGCTCAGGTCGAGGAGGTTGTCGACCAGGCGGCTGAGCTTGGCCAGGGATTCCTCGGCGGTGGCGAGGAGTTCCTCACGGTCCTCGGGCGAGAAGTCGACATCGCGGCTGCGCAGCGAGCTGATCGCGGCCCAGCTGCCGGCGAGGGGCGTGCGCAGGTCGTGTCCGACGGCCGCGAGCAGTGCGGTACGCATGCGGTTGGCCGCCTTGACCGACTCGACCTCGGCCGCGGCCTCCACGAGCCGACCGCGCTCGACGGCGGCGGTCAGGTGCGCGGCGAAGGCGGTGAGGACGCGGTGCTCGGAGGCGGGCAGCCGCCGGCCGCTGAGCACCAGCACGTTGTCGTCTCCTATCGGGACCCTGGTCTCGTGGTCGGGCACCGGGTCGCTCGCGGGCCCTGGAGCGCTCGCGGGGCCTGAAACGCTCGCGGGCCCTGAAGCCCTCACCGGGCCTGGGGCGCCGACAAGTTCGATACGGTCCATGCCGAAGGTTTCGCGCGTGCGTTCCAGGAGAACGGACACGGACCGGTCCCCCCGCAGGATGCCGCCCGCCAGCGAGGTCAGGGTTTCCGCCTCCGCGGTCGCCCGCGCGGCCCGCCGGCTCAGGCGCAGCGAGCGGTCGACGATGGCCGCGACGGTTACCGCGACGGTGGTGAAGGCGGCCTGGGCGACGACGATATTGGCCTCGGCGAAGGTGAAGTGGCCGACGGGCGGGATGAAGTAGTAGTTCAGCAGCAGCGACGTCGTCACCGAGGCGAGCAGCGCGGAGACCACGCCGCCGAGGCAGGCCACCCCCAGCACGGTCAGCAGGAAGAGCAGGGCCTCGCTGGTGAGGTTGAGGGCGAGCGGACCCGAGATGCCGCGCAGCAGCAGCGTCAGCAGCGCGGGGAGGACGAGACCGGCCGCCGGGCCGGCCACCCGGCGCGAGTGCGGCAGCCCCCTGCCGAGGGCGGTCCGTCTTCTTCCCTTCCCCTGGCCGGCGTGCTCGTGGGTGACCATGTGGACATCGATGTCACCGGAGAGCCCGACGACCGTCTCCCCCACCCCGCGGGGTGTCAGCACCCGCCGCAGCCGGCCGCGGCGGCTGGCGCCGACGACCAGTTGGGTGGCGTTCCGGGCCCGGGCGAAGTCCAGCAGCGCGGCGGGCACATCGTCACCGACCACCGAGTGGTAGCTGCCCCCGAGGCTCTCCAGGAGCTGCCGCTGCCCGGCCAGCGCGGCGAGCGACGAACCGGCGGCCAGTCCGTCGCTGCGGGTGATGTGGACGGCCAGCAGGTCACCGCCGGAGGCCCCGGACACGATCCGGGCGGCGCGGCGGATCAGGGTCGCGCCCTCCGGGCCGCCCGTGAGCGCCACCACCACGCGTTCGCGGGTCTCCCACACCCGGCCGATGCGGTGCTCGTCCCGGTATTTGCGCAGCGCCTCGTCCACCCTGCCCGCCACCCACAGCAGCGCCAGCTCCCGCAGCGCGGTGAGGTTGCCGAGCCGGAAGTAGTGCGACAGCGCCGCGTCGACCTTCTCGGGCGGGTAGATGTTGCCGTGTGCCATACGGCGTCGCAGCCCCTCGGCCGGCAGGTCGACCAGCTCGATCTGGTCGGCGCGCCGGACGAATTCGTCGGGCACGGTCTCGTGCTGAGGCACACCGGTGATCTTCTCGACCACATCGCTGAGGGACTCCAGGTGCTGGATGTTGAGCGTGGTCACGACATCGATCCCGGCACCGAGCAGCTCCTCGACGTCCTGCCAGCGCTTGGTGTGGCGGCCTCCCGGCGCGTTGGTGTACGCGAGTTCGTCGATGAGCACGACCCGTGGGCGCAGCTCCAGCACCCGGTCGAGGTCGAGTTCGGTGCAGTCCGTGCCCCCGTGCCCGCGCACCGCCCGTGGCAGTGTGTCGAGTCCTTCGAGCATCGCCTCGGTGGACGCACGGCCGTGGCACTCCGCCAGGGCCACCAGCACGTTCGTGCCGCGCGCGGCCCGGCGCCGCCCCTCGTCCAGCATCCGGTAGGTCTTGCCCACCCCGGGGGCGGCCCCGAGAAAGACTTTGAGCCTGCCGGGACACGAGCCCGGCCGGTCGGCCGTATCGCCGCACCGCCCCATCGCGTACTCCTCCACGTACCCCTCTTCCGGAAGACGGCACACCGGACGGCGTGCGACGTGTCAGAAGCATCGTCACTTCACGTCGGCAAATACCGCGCGGGAGTTCGAAGACGTTGACGTAACTCTGACCCTCCGCCGGCATCGGGTCCCGATTCCCCGTGCGCTGTGCGACGGCCAAGCCCTCAGCGCCTTACACCGCCGCAATTCCCGCAAACTTCCCCTGGACGCAAGGGAGTTAGCAGGATGACCGAGTCGCGAGGGGCCTTCACACCGCACGCGGACGCATTATCTTCGTGACTGCATGGCTCACCCTCGGTCACTGACCGGGACGACACGGAGAGCAGGGTCAA
>NZ_BBUY01000010.1:223438-262658 GCF_001590865.1 Streptomyces sp. NBRC 110611 | reverse complement strand
GGGCGGCAACGCGACCGCCATCGGCGCCTCCGCCAACGTCGTCGTCCTCGGCATCGCCGAACGCAGCCGCCGGCCCATCAGCTTCTGGCAGTTCACCAAGTACGGCCTGATCGTCACGGCCGTCACGGTGGTGCTCTCGGCGGGGTGGATCTGGGTGCGGTACTTCGCTCTCGCCTGATCCCCCGGTCCGGCTCCGGAGCAGGACCGGCCCAGGTCAGAGGGCTGATCCCGGGTATCCCGGGGAAGGGCTCAGGCCGCCACGGAGGCCCGTCCGCACTAAAATGGGGCTGTGGTCCGGCCCAACGAGGAGGTCCAGGCGCTGCTCCAGGAGTACGCGGACCTCGTCCTGATCACCGGCGGAGACGCGTTCAAGGCCCGCGCCTACGAGAAGGCCGCACGTGCCATCGGCGGCTACCACGCCGATGTGTCGAAGCTCGACATCACGGGCCTGCTGGAGATCCCGAGCGTCGGCAGGTCCATCGCCGATAAGGTCACCCAGTACCTGCGGACCGGCACGATGCCCGCCGTGGAGGAGGTCAGGGCGAAGATCCCGGCAGGCGTACGCCAGCTGATGGCCATCCCCACCCTCGGCCCCAGAAAGGCCCTGACGCTCTACCAGGACCTGCACATCTCCTCGGTGCCCGAACTCGTCGACGCGATCCACGAGGAACGGCTGCGCGACCTCAAGGGCTTCGGCCCGCGGACCGAGGAGAACATCCTCCACGGCATCGACCAGCTGCGAGCCTCGGGCGACCGGGTGCCGGTCAACGTCGCCATGGAGATCGCCGAGGAGATCGTGGCCGAGCTGTCCGCCCTGTCCGGCTGTGAACGCTGTGCGTACGCCGGTTCGCTGCGCCGTATGCGGGAGACCGTCGGGGATGTGGACATCCTCGTGGCGGCGGCGGTCTCCGCCCCGTTCATGGACACCTTCGTGCGGCTGCCGGGCACGACCGAGGTCATCGCCCACGGCACGAAGAAGACCTCCATCCGTACCGCCAAGGGCCTCCAGATCGACCTGCGCGTCGTACCGCCCGACTCCTGGGGCGCGGGGCTGCAGTACTTCACCGGCTCCAAGGCGCACAACATCCGCACCCGCGAGATGGCCGTGCGCCACAAGCTCAAACTCTCCGAGTACGGCCTGTTCCACGCCAAGAGCGGCAAGAAGATCGTCTCGCAGACCGAGGAAGAGGTCTACGCCCGGCTCGGTCTGCCCTGGATCCCGCCGACCCTGCGCGAGGACCGCGGCGAGATCGCCGCGGCGCTGCGCGGAGAGCTGCCGGACCTGGTCACGGAGGCGGACATCAGGGGCGACCTGCACACCCACACCGACCTCACGGACGGACTCGCCCCGCTGGAGGAGATGGTGGCGGCCGCGGCCCGGCGGGGCCTGCGCTACTACGCGGTCACCGACCACGCCCCGGACCTCGCCATGCAGCGGATGACCGACGACAAGATGCTGGCCCAGCGCGAGCGGGTACGCGCGCTCGACGGCAAGCACCGGAAGATGCGCCTGCTGCACGGCACCGAGCTCAACATCGGCCCGGACGGGACGGTGGACTGGCCGGAGGAGTTCCTGCGCGGCTTCGACGTCTGCGTGGCCTCCGTCCACTCCCACTTCCGCCAGGGGCGGGACGCCCTGACCCGGCGGCTGCTCACAGCCTGCGAGAACCCACAGGTCAACATCATCGGACACCCGACCACCCGGATCATCGGCAAGCGCGCGGCCCTCGATGTGGACCTCGACGCGGTGTTCGCCGCCTGTGCCCGCACCGGGACGGCACTGGAGATCAACGCCCACCCCGACCGACTCGACCTGTCCGACGAGCACATCCTGCGCGCCAGGCGGTACGGCGTGAAGTTCGCCGTCAACACGGACGCCCACGCACCGCTCCACCTGGACTTCCTGCGCTACGGCGTGGGCATCGCGCAGCGGGGCTGGCTGACCGCGGACGAGGTGATCAACACCTGGACCCTGCCACGGCTGCGCCGGTTCCTTCGCAAGGAAAACACTGCGACGGGCTCCGCGCGCAGATCGCCCTAATCTGGTAGTACCACTGTCCCCGAGCCGGGGGAAGATCATGGAACTCGGATTTCTCAAGCCGCTCTTCGACCGTCCGGGCCCATGGGCCTCTGTGTACATCGACACCACCCGCGCGACCGAGGACGCGCAGAAGCAGCAGAAACTCCGCGAGCGCTCGATCGCGTCGCAGCTGATCGACGCGGGTGCCGATGCGTACACGTGCCGCGCGGTGATGGACCGGCTCGCCCATGAACCGGTCTCCGGGGCGCCGCCCGGCCGTGCCGTCTTCGCCGCGGGCGCCGAGGTCGTGCTCGACATCCCGCTCAGCGTGCCCCCGATCACCGGCGAGGCCACGTGGTCCCTGCTGCCGCATATCGCCCCGCTTCCCGGCCTGATCGGTGAGCAGCCGGCGTGCATGGTCGCGTACATCGACCGCACCGGCGCCGACATGGAGCTCCACGAGGCGCAGCGCAGCCGTACGGTGGCCACCGCGGACGGCAAGGAGTGGCGGGGCCGAGGACACCGCAGCATCCCCACGGACCGGTACGAGTGGCACTACCGGAACAAGGTCGAGAACACCTGGAACGAGACCGCCGAGATCATCGCCGACGAGCTCACCCGGCAGTGGCCGGAGAGCGGCGCACAGCTGCTGGTCCTGACCGGCGACCCCCGCGAGCGCCGCGCCGTGTACAACCGGCTGCCCGAGCGGATACGGGCCGTCACCGTCGAGGCCGAGAACGGCAGCAGGTCGGCGGGCGCCTCCAAGCGCCTGCTCAACCGGGAGATCGCGCAGGCCCGCGCGCAGTACGCGCACTCCCGGCTGGAAGACGCCCTCAACCGCTTCCGCGCCGGGCGCGGCCGCCCCGGCGAGCACGGTGCCCGCGGTGTCGACAGCAACCCCGGAGACGCCGCGGAGGGCGTGCCGGCCGTGGTGGACGCCGCCCGCAGCCACCAGGTCGACACCCTGCTCCTCGGGCAGGACGCGTCCGACGCAGGCCGCGACGTCTGGATCGGGCCGGGCGTCGACCAGGTCGCCGTCCAGCGCGGCCAGGCGCAGGCGATGGGCGTCAGCAAGCCCCAGCGGGCACGTGCGGACGACGCCGTGCTGCGTGCCGCGGCGGCGGCCGACGCCGAGGTGCTGCTGGTCCCCGAAGGCGTGCCGGGCCCGTCGGGCGGCTTCGGCGCGGTACTGCGCTGGATCGCCTGAGGCGCCGGCCCACACCCGTGGGCGGGATCGGCTCCCGGCGGCCCGGCCGCCGGGACGCCGACCCGCACCACGCCGCGCCCCGGCAGCCCGGGCCGGCCCGCGACGCATTTCTCACCGCCGTCGTCGGCGCAGCCAGCTGAATTTCATCGAACACCGATTCTTCCGTCGTACGCGATACCCCATTTCAGTTCCCCAATACGAGACCTCTCCTTACTCACGGGAAACAGCACTCACACCCGGCATCACCCGTACACGAAAGGGATATTGAATGCAGGGTGGATTGTCCTTCTTTCCTACGTGGGCTTGCCGTGCATCGCCGATATGACGCTAGTATTCCTATGCGTCAAAGCCCCTGGCATACGACGAAATCCAGGAGATCGCGAATGCAGCGGGTTTCCGGCATATCGATTTCAGGTTCGACCAGGGCGTACGACAGGTACATCACTACTGAGGAGGCGTCATGAAGAAGGCGTACGAAGCCCCGACACTCGTCCGTCTCGGCACGTTCCGTCAGCTGACCGGTCTCTTGGGGAGGGCCGGTAACGACCGTCTCATCCTCAGCAAGAACTGAGGCGGTATCGGCTCTCGGTATCCGCGCTATGTCCACGTCGTATGAGACGGGGGGAGTGGGCCCCGGTGACGCACACTTCGCGGTCTTTCCCGACCGTGCGGAGGCGATCGCCGCGGCCCGCTCCTTCCTCCGTCCGGAAGTCCGGGTCCTGGCACATCCCTCGGGCCGGCCGTGGCTGGCCGGCCGGTGGAGCGACCAGGAAATCGTCACCGCGTACGCCGGACGGACCGCCCTCGCCGTGGTGGGCTGCTGCCCGGTCGGCGCGGACGAACTCAAGGGGTACGCAGACCGGTTGCGGGACCTCACCGACCTCGACGCACTGGCCCGACGGCTGCCCGGCAGCTTCCACCTCGTCGCCGCGCTCGACGGGCGACTGCGTGTGCAGGGGACCGCGTCCGGCCTCCGCCTCGTCTTCCATACCGCCGTCGACGGCGTGCGGGTGGCCGCCACCAGCGCCGATGTGCTCGCGGCCGCGATCGGCGCCGAGCCGGACGAGGAGCGGCTGGCCGTACGGCTGTTGTGGCCGACGCCCTACCCGCTGTCGGAGACCTCTCTCTGGCGCGGCGTGACGGCCGTGCCCCCCGAGGACGCGCTGATCATCGCGCCGGACGGACGGACCGCGCGGCACGCCCGCTGGTGGACACCGCCCGAGCCGGTACGTTCCCTGGCCGAGAGCGCGCCCCTGGTGCGGGAGGCGCTGTCGGAGGCCGTCGACGCCCGTACCCACGCGGGCGGCGTGGTCAGCTGCGACCTGTCCGGCGGTCTGGACTCCACCTCGGTCTGCTTCCTGGCCGCACGGTCACCGGCCCATGTGGTGGCCAGCACCTGGCCCGGCCGCGACCCCGCCGACTGCGACCTGTACTGGGCCGAGAAGGCCGCCGGCTTCCTCCCGGACGTCGAGCACGTGATCTGGGACGCCGACGAATCGCCGCTGGTGTACGACGGCCTGCTGGCCATCGACGACCTCATCGACGAGCCCACCATCGGCGTCATGGACCGGTCCCGCGTCCTGTACCACCTGCCGGAGCTGGGCCGGCGAGGCAGCCGACTGCACCTCACCGGGATCGGAGGCGACCATGTCGCCTGGTGCTCCGAGGCGTACTACCACCGCCTGGTCCGGACCCGACCGCTGCGCGCCCTCCGGAACCTGCGCGGCTTCCGGACGCTGTTCCACTGGCCGCTGGGCGCAACCGTGCGCGCCCTGGCCGACTCCCGCTCGTACGGACAGTGGCTCGGGCACACCGGCCGCCGGCTGCGCGAGGCGCCGGCGCCGCTGGTCAGCGGAGCCCTCGGCTGGGGATCAGCACCGCGCCTGTTCGACTGGGTCACCCCCGAGGCGGCGCAGATCGCCGGGCGGGCGCTGCGCGACGCGGCGGAGAGCGCCGTTCCGCTCCACCCCGACCGGGGCATGCACGCCGACCTCGAACAGATCCGCGGCTGCACGCGGATCGTCCGGCAGTGGGACCGGATGGCCGCCCGCGCGGGCGTGCCCATGGCCTCACCGTTCTTCGACGACCGGGTGATCGAGGCCTGCCTGGCCGCCGACCCCGTCGAGCGCGTCACGCCCTGGGCCTACAAGCCGCTGCTGACCGCCGCGATGCGGCAGGTCGTGCCGGACGTGTGTCTGGAGCGCGCCAACAAGGCACAGGCGTCCATGGACGCCGCCAACGGGCTGCGTGAACGCCGTGGTGACCTCATGGAATTGTGGGAGGACTCCCATCTGGCCCGGCTCGGCCTGGTGGATGGGCAGGCGCTGAGGGAGCTGGCCCGACGGCCCTCCGCACCCGAACTCAAAGAAGCAATTCTGTATTCGACGATCGCTTGCGAAGTGTGGTTGCGAAGCCTTTCTCGCAAGCGGCAAGAGATTTCCAGTGACTGACGGCTCGACTGACGGTTCGACTGACGGCTCAAGGGTCGCCGACGCACGGAGGAAGATGTTCTCCGGCACGGCGGTAAAGCCTCTCCGGCGCACGGCAGAAAAGGACTCGGAATATGGCACTGCAGCTCGCCAAAGATGTCACCGCCGCGGAGACGGAGTACGGCACCGTCCTGCTCGACCAACGCAGCGGAGACTACTGGGAGCTCAACCCCACCGGCACGATCGTGATCCGGACACTGCTCGAAGGCGGTGAGGAAGCGGACGCGGTCGACGCGGTCGTCGCCGAGTTCGACATCGGCCGGTCCCGGGCCGCACAGGATGTCGCGGCCCTCCTCGACCTGCTGCGGACCTCGGGGCTGACCGCATGACCACACCGAGCGCACTGACTCGGCCAACGGGCATCCCGCGCACCCGGCGGCTGGCCGCACGGCTCGTCCTCCTCGCCGCCTTCCCGCTGTCCGTCCTGCCACCACGCCGGATCCGGGCGGTGCTCGAGGCCGTACGCCGTGGCGCGGCGCCCGCGTCCGCCGCGCAGGCCAAGTCCGCCCGGGACGCGATCTGTGCCGTCAGCCTCTTCTGCGCGGGCCCCCGTGGCTGCCTGCCACGCTCACTGGGCACCGCGCTGCTGTGCCGCCTCGGGGGGACCTGGCCCACCTGGTGCACCGGGGTACGCCTGGTGCCCCCGTTCACGGCCCACGCCTGGGTGGAGATCGACGGCAGGCTGGTGGACGAAGGCGTACCGGACGACTACTTCAACCGCCTCCTGACCGTCCCCCCGGCCCCGCGGCCGCCCCGTTGAGCCGTCCGGGACGGCGCCTGCCCGTCCCGGACGTCCGCGTCCGGCCGCCGCCCCCGCGCACGACGGCCGCTCGGCTCAGCTCACCGTCTGGTCGCCGTCGGGAAGGTCCTCGACCGTCACCTTGTCCCGCGGCACCCCGAGTCCGTCCGCCACCGCCCTGGCCAGGCCGTCCGGGTCGGGCTCGGTGGGTACGGGTACCCGCTCGCCCTCCGCGTGGCTCTCGATCGCCTTGGCGAAGTAGCTCGGGTGCCAGGCACCGACGGCACCCCTGACCTCCACCGCACGTACCGCCCGCGCGCCGATGCGCTGCCCGACCGCCGCGAGGATCCGGTCCGACCGGTACTCCCCCGGCACCTGGAACAGGCTGGCGTGCGCGCCCACCATTCCGCCGCCCCGGAGGCGGACGGTCACCGTCAGGCAACTCGTCACGCTCGGGTAGGTGAGGGTCCCCCCGGGCCCGACCTCGCCGACCTGCCCCTCACTGATCCTGACGTTCGCGGGTGCGCCGGGCCCCGGCGTACGGGCGGAAGCGGAAGGCGTCGCCGCCACCGGGCCCGAGTGGAGTCCGGTCGCGGCCGCCGGCTGAGCCTGGGTCATCACCCCACAGGTCGCGCTCAGGGAGAGGACCAGCAGTGTGGTGACGGGTGCCCACGCCATGCCGTCCGGTCGAGCCCGGAGCGGCCGCCTCCACCGGTCCTGCCGCATCCGCGCCACATGCCTCTCCGTCTCAGGGGCGGGTATCCCGCCTCCCCTCCCCCGGGTTCTCCCCGTCCCCTGGCTGCTGCCCATGCCGTAGCTCCTTCCCTTCCTGTGACTTCTTCCGTTTCCGGTCCCGCAACCGTCCAGCTCTCGCCCCGATGCCGTACCGGAAGGACAACCCTCACACGACGGGGCCCGGGATGACGACGCGGCCCAGTGGCCTGGCCGTCAGCTCCGGTCGCCCTCGCGGAAATGCGCGACCCGGCCGTCCCGCAGCGCGAGGTGGGAGCCGGTGAACCGGGAGCGCATCCGGCGGTCATGGGTGACGACCACCACGGCGCCCCGGTAGTCGGCCAGTGCCCGTTCCAGTTCCTCGACGAGGGCGGGAGACAGATGGTTGGTCGGCTCGTCCAGCAACAGCAGGTCCACCGGCTCGACGACGAGCCGGGCCAGTTCGATCCGGCGCCGCTGACCGTACGACAGCTCCCCCACCCGTAGCCGCAGCTCCGCCGGTCCGAACAGGCCGAGCGAGAGCAGGGATTGAGCGTGCTCGTCCTCCGTTCCCGCGCGCCCCTGGGCGAACGCTTGCAGCACGGTCAGATCCGGGGCCCAGGGCGTCCCCTCCTGCCGCAGGTGCCCGACGCGCCCGGGTACCCGTACCGATCCGCTGTCCGGCCGCAGTTCCCCGGCCAGCACCCGCAGCAAGGTGCTCTTGCCCGCCCCGTTGGGCCCGGTGACCAGCAGCCGTTGGGCGGCCCCCAGGTGCAGTGCGGGCAGCCGAAGGCGACCCCCGACATGCAGGCCGAGGACTTCGGCCGCCACCTGGCACGATGGCGTCGGCACTTCGCCCGGAGTCTTCTCCTGCCCGGCCGCCGTGGCGATACGGGCGGTGAAGACGAGCGGGGCCGCGGGCGGGGCGACGGGGTCGTCCGTCAGCCGCTCCAGGCGCGCCTTGGCGTTGCGGATACGGCCCATCGCACCGTGTCCGCGGCCACGCGACCGGAAGGCGCCATGGCCGAAGACGGCGAACGGCAGCTTGCGCGGTATGCCGTTCAGCCGCGCCACCTGGGATTCCACCAGCCGCCGGTTGCGGGCCAGTTCGGCCCGCCACTCCTCGTACTCCCGTAGCCGCCGCCGGCGCTCGGCCTCCTTGGCGGCGAGATAGCCGTCGTATCCGTCCCCGTATCGCGAGACCGTGCCGGAGCCGACTTCCAGGACGGTGGCGGTGAGCCGTTCCAGGAACACCCGGTCATGGGTGACCGCGACCACGGTGCCCCGGTGAGCCCGCAGGTGCTCCTCCAGCCAGCTCACGGCCTGGTCGTCCAGGTCGTTGGTCGGCTCGTCCAGCAGGAGCAGTTCCGGCTGGGAGGCGAGCGTGGCGGCCAGCGCCAGTCGGGACCGCTCACCACCGGACAGGGTGCCCAGCCGCCTGCCGCGCGCCAGGGTCGGCAGCCCGAGGCCGTGCAGGGCGCTGTCCACCCGTGCCTCGGCCGCGTATCCGCCGCGCGCCTCGTAGCGCTCCACCAGGTCCGCGTAGACCGCGAGGGCGCCGTCGAGCCCGGCCTCCACGTCCCGGCGGCCCAGGTCGGCCTCGGCCCGGCGCATGCGCACTTCGAGGTCACGAAGGTCGGCCAGGGCGAGATCAACGGCGTCCTGGACGGTGGCCTGCGGCGGCAGCTCCAGGGCCTGCGCGAGGTAGCCGGTACCGCCGGGCGCGCGGACGGTCACCTCGCCGTTGTCAGCCGCCAGCCGCCCGGACATCAGCTTCAGGAGCGTGGACTTCCCCGACCCGTTGTCGCCGACGACACCCACCTTCTCCCCTGGTTTGACGGCGAACGAGACCCCGTCGAGGACGACATGGTCGGCGTAGCGCTTGGTGACGTCGTGGAACGCCAGCTGCGCGGTGCGGACAGAGGCGGCAGCGGCGAAGGGGGAGGCAGTGGAGGCGACGGAGGGAGAGGAAGAGGAGGGGGAGGAAAAGGGAGAAGTCGAAGAGGCGTGCATGGGGGTACCCCCTTGTTCTCGGCGACAAGACCGCCGGGGCAGATGTCAGATGGCAGAGGTCGATGACACGTCCGCGTACCTGGCGGGCCCGCACGGGGCGTCGGCACACGGGAGGGCGACGGTGGCGGCGGAGCTCAGCTCGACGCGGCCACGCGCCCGGTCATCACAGAAACAGGGAACCCATGCGCAGCACCGTACCCCCCGGAAGCCACCCTGGCAAGACGAATCGTCTCGCCTCGTTCGCGCAGCCCGCCCCATGGGCACCATGGCCCACCGCCATATGCCCAACTACCCTGCTTTTCATGAGGGTTGATATGAACAGAAAGCCCACCGGTGGGCCCACTGGCGGACCCACCGGCAAACCCACCGCGCGTCCGGAGCCGGAACAGAGGAGGGCTCTGACGCACCACCCCCGTGTGGCGGCCTTCCTGCGGCGGACGGCCTGCACGGCAGTCCTGGCCTCCGCACTGACACTCACCGCCCCACCGGCGTCGGCGGCCACGCCCCAAGCACCGACGGCCACGTCCCGCACCTCGTCGGCAGTCAAGGCACCCGCACCCACCACCGCACCCCTCGACCGGTGCGCACAACAGGCACACACGGAGGTATTCCGGGCGGGCGGCCCACCCCTGCTCGACTGGCGGGAGAACCTGGAGTTCGACGGGCACGGCACACTCTGGGTCTCGCACGTCACCCGGCACCGGGTCGAGGGGTACGCCCCCGACGGGACGCTCAGGACCAGCTTCCCGGTGAACGGACCCGGCGGCATCCGGCGTGGACCCGACGGGATGATGTATGTCAACTTCGGCTTGAATCCCCTGACTTCATGGGTCTCGGGCGGCGGCATCCTCCGCTTCGACCCGACCGCCGCCACGCCGAAACCGGTGAAGGTGGTGGACGGGGTGTCCGGTGTCAACGGTCTGGCCATCGACGCCGACGGCAATTTCTACCTCGGCCGCGAACTGGCCACCGGCATCCTCAAGATTCGCCCGGACGGCACGACGGACGAGAAGTGGACACGGGCCGCGAACATCTTCGGCACCAACGGCCTGCAGATCGTCGGCGACCAGCTGTACGCGAGCGTCCTCACCAACGCCGCCTCCCCCGTCGTACGGATCCCCCTGAACGATCCCGCCCACCACACCACGGTCACCCACCTCAGCCCCCGCCCCTTCGACATCAAACTCCTTGACGACCTCACCGCCTTCGACGGCAATCTGCTCGTCACCTCCTTCCGGGACGGCGAACTCATCCAGGTGGAACCCACCACCGGCCGCTCCTGCATCCTCGCGACCGGCCTGCGCATGCCGACCAGCGTGCGGCTCGCCCGCGGCTTCGGTGATCACAGCGCACAGCGCGCCCTGTTCGTCTCCGAAGCCTCCGGCCGCATCGTGAAGGTCACCGTTCCCCGGCACGGGGCCGGCTGAGCACGGGACGTACGCCGCCCCCGCCGGCCGTCCGAGGGCCCGAGAACCCGAGAGCGCGAGTCCACGGCCAAAAGCGTTTGTCCGCCTGTGTGGTACCGCACTACCTTGCCGACGTGGATCTCTTCTCACGCTCTTGGACGGCGTTGCGTACGGCGGTCGCCGAACTCCCGGACGAGGACTTCGTGCGGCCGTCCGGCTGCGCCGGCTGGCTCGTACGGGACCTGGTGTGCCATCTGATCATCGATGCTCAGGACGTCCTGATCACCCTCGTGACCCCCGCCGAATCGGAACCGACTCACGACGCGGTGACCTACTGGGACGTCGCCGATACACCACCGACCGGCGACGACCCGCTCGACGCGCTGATCGTCCGGCTGGCCGCCGCGTACGAGGAGCCCCGGCTGCTCAAGTTCCACCTCGACGATCTCGGCTCCGCCGCCGGCCGCGCCGCCCAACTCGCCGACCCGGACCTCCCGGTCAGCACCCAGAACAAGATTCTCACCGCGGGCGACTACCTCTCCGCATACGTCCTGGAGTGGACGCTGCACCACCTCGACCTGATCGCACACCTCCCGGACGCGGGGGAACCCTCCCCCGGCTCTCCACTCAGTTCGGGCAGGACAGGCCCCACCGCGGAGGGGCTCGCCCGATCCCGCGACATGCTGGAAGAGATCGCCGGGTCCGCGTTCCCCGCGTCACTCTCCGACCGGGAAGCGCTCCTGATCGGCACCGGGCGTCGCGCCCCCACCGACACGGAGAAGGCCGAACTGGGCGAGCTGACGACGAAGCTCCCGCTCGTCATCGGGTAGCCCCTGGATGGCTGCATCGGGTGGCCCCTGGACGGCGCACCGCAGCGGAGCGGGCCGACGCCGCCGGCGCCCGGCCGCTGGAGCCGGACTGGCCCGAGGGCGGCCCGGCTCCAGCGGCTCCTTCCAGGCAGAGATCTCCTGCTGGGGGGTGAGTCGTCGGCTAACGAGTGGTGCGGCGCCGGGCCGCGTACACCGTGGCGCCTCCAGCGAGGACCAGGGCCGTGGCGGTACCGAGCAGGGTGCCGCTGGGGACACTGGAGCCGGTGGCGGCGAGGGCACCGCCGCCGGTGCCGCTGCTGAAGCTGGGCGACCCGGATCCGCCGACCGCCGACGCCTCACCAGCACCAGAGCCAGAACCTGAGCCTGAGGCGGTGGCACCGGAACCGGTACCAGAACCGGAACCGGAACCGGAACCGGAACCACCGTTGGCCGAATCGTTTTCACCGCTCGGAAGCTGGGCGTTCTTGTCCACGGAGACGACGAGCGTCACCGGGTCCAGGGCCTGTCCCGGCTTGTACATGTTGTCGAAAGCCGTGGCGCCCGCAGCGGTGAGCGTGGCCGGGACCTTGTCGAGCGTGACGACGCCCTTGGCCGGGTTGAGCGCGCCCGACGGGACCTTCAGGTCGGCAACCGGCATGGCGTCGGTGGTGGTGACCTTGCCGGACGTGCGGGACTTGGCGGACACATCGGCGGTCAGCGTGCCCTTGCTGCCTTGCACCTTGACTTTGAGGTTGCCGAACTTCAGGTCCAGGGCACCGGAGTGGGCGAGGAACCGTACGGAGCCGTTGAAGCCGGCGTCCAGGGTGGCCTTCGTGGCGTCGTGCGTACCGTGGCCCTTCGGGAAGCGGTAGCCGGCGCCGGACGCCGCGGCGCCACCGTCCGTTTCGGCCTTTCCGCCGCCGATCGGTCCGGTGACATAGTCCCGGAAGGACTTCTTGACGCCCCAGTCGAGGGCACCGTCGACGATCTCTCCGGTGGCGGCCGTAGCGGCCTTGGTGGCCGGCCGTTCCGCCGGATGCCGAGCGGGCGGTATCTGGTCCGGAGTGCGCTCGTGATCCGGGTTCGTGGCCGGGCCCGGAGCCGGGGCCGGGTGTGGGTCCGGGGCCGGGGCCGGGGCGGGCTTGCCGGTGGATGTCGCCGGAGTGACGGACAAGCTGACGGGATCGAGTTCCTGGCCCTCCCGGTACATGCCGTTGAAGGCCTTCGCGCCCTCGGCGGTCAGTTTCGCGGGGATTCCCGCGAAGGTCATCGCCCCGTCCGCACCACTGCCGGGCTGTACCCCGCCCAAGTTCAGCGAGGCCAGGGCGACATCGTCCTGGGTCTTACCGGACGCGGTGATATCGGCGGTGATGGTGCCGTCGGTTCCGTGTGTCGACACCTTGAGGTCGGCCAGCTTGATGTCGAAACCGTGAAACCGCGAGGTGAAGCGGACGCTGCCCTGGAAGGTGGCGGCAACGGCATGACTTCCGGTGTCGTAGCTTCCGGTACCGCCGGTGAAGGTGAACGGGCCGTTTTCCGGGGCCTGTTCGGCGCCGTCGGCGGCCGTGATCGTGCCGAATGCGATCCCGCTGACGTACTTGCGGAACGACTCCTTCACTCCCCAGTCGAGAGTGCCGTGCTTCAAGTCGATCCGTGCGGCTCCGGATTCCCCGCCGGCGGCGAGGGCCACGGACGGCATGCCCAGCGCCGCGGTGGTGGCGAGCGCCGCGACAAAGGCGAGGGATCTGCGTGTGGCGGGCATGAGTGTGACGTCTCCTTCGTGGAGTGGATAGCGGAGTGGATATGTGAAAGGGGGTCGAGGAAAGAGGGAGAGGTGGAAGGGGAAAGGAGGAAAAGGGGGCGAGAGGGAAAAGGGGGAAGGGGTGCGAGGGGAAAGGGGCGCGAGGGCGTGCGGCGAGGGGTCAGGATCCGGTCGGGGGCGGGGGGTTCGGGGCCGCGCGGCGGCGACGGGTCCGCAGGACACGGAAGGTGGCCGCACCGGCGAGCACGATGGCGCCCGCCACCAGGGACAACGGCCGGGCCGCAGAGCCGGCGTGCCCCTCCTCGGCCGCCTGCCCCGGCCGGTCCGCCGTCCTCGGCTCCGCCTGCGGCTTCGTCTGCGGAGCGCGAGCCGACGTGGGATCGCTGCCGAGATCGGGCAGTGCGGGCAGCCGAGTGCCTTCCTTGACGGCGACGGCGAGCGAGACCGGGTCCATGGCCGTGCCCGCCGGGTACATACCCGCGAACGCCTTCGCCCCTTCCGCCGTCAGCTTCGTCGGCGCTTCCTTGACGGCGATCAGACCGTTGTCGGCACTCAGTTGGCCGGCGTCGAAAGTGACCAGCGGAGTGTTACGGGCGATTATGGGGGCGCCCTTACCGCCGGTCGCCCCGGTGGTGACATCGGCGGAGAGGGTGCCCGTGCCGTCCCGTACGGTCACCGTGACAGCGCTCAGCGCGAGGTCGAGGTGGGTACCGGTGAAGCGGAGCGTACCGCTGAAGTGCGCGTCGAGTGTGTGCCGTCGGGCGTCGTACGCACCGCTGCCGTCAGGGAAGCGGAAGAGCGCACCACCGTCCTGGGCGCCGTCGCTCAGCCGCCAGCGGCCGCGGGCGACGGGGCCGGTGACGTACTCCCGGAAGGTCCGGCGTACGCCCCAGTCCACGGCCGCGTCGGCGAATGCCCCGTCACCGTCCCCCTTGCCGCCGTCCTGGCCCTGGCCCGTGTCCTCACCCTTGTGCGGGTCCTTGTCCTCCCCCTCGGCCTTGTTGTCGCCCTGGCCATGCCCCGTCCCGTGCCCCGTGCCGTCGCCCGGCTCTCCCCCTCCCCCGACGCGGACGTCGGCGGAGAAGCTGACCGGGTCGAGGGGCGTACCGGCGGGGTAGTAGCCGGCGAAGGCACGGGCGCCCTGCGCGGTGAGGGTGGCCGGAAGATTGTCGAGGGCGACGGGGGTGCCGCCGCCGCGGGTGTCGAGGCCACTGGCGTCGAGCGTGGCCAGCGGCACCCCGGCGGCCGTGGTGACCTTGCCGGTGCCCTTCTCCTTGCTGGTCATGTCGGCGTAGAGAGTGCCCTTGCCGCCGGAGAGGGCGACGCGGGGCCGGCTGATCGTGAGGTCGAGTTCGTAGGAGCCGTCCGGTTTCCGGTGGGCGGTGAAGTGCACGCCTCCGGAGTAGCCGGCGGTGAAGGCACCGCTGTCCGGATCGTAGCTGCCGGTTGCCGAGTGGAAGCGGAAGCGGCTCCCGCCGACGGTGGCCGAGCCGCCGGTGAGGCGCCAACTCCCCTGGGCGATAGGGCCGGTGACGTACGACTGGAAAGAGGACTTGATCGCCCAGTCGAGCCGCCCCCCGGCCAGCGTACGGTCCGCCGCGTGCGCCGTGCCGGCTGGGAGGAGCGTGGCCGGCGCGCCTGCCAGCAGGACGACGCCGAGCGCGATGGTGACCATCCGGAGCAGCGCGCGCCGCAGACCGTGACATACCAACCGGGTGCGGCGACGGAACGGGCCGCAGGCGGGAGGGTGCGTACGGCCGTCGGCAAGGTCGGCGGCCGGTGGCAACGGCAGCATGAGGCGCCCCCAAAGGACTCGCAATTTAGGCAAGGCTAACCTAAGCTAACTTTGCTTCTGGGGGAACCCGGGCTCCGCACGGACTCGCCGGACCCGGTGAACCGGCGTACAGAGAAAGGCGGGACAGTGACCGCACCCCTTCGACGACGCGTCCAGCACTGGGACAGGTGCCTGCGCGCCATGTCCGGTGCGGCGGCCCTCGCACTGGTCCTCCTCGGCTGTTCGGCCGACGGGACCGGTACGGGCGGCGCACCGGGACCTGCCGCCACCGGCGCGGCGAAACCGGCCGCCGACCGGGTCGAGCCGCTCTCCGGACCCGCGCCGAAGGCCGCACTGCCGACGACCGTACGCTCCGCCGACGGCCGCCAGGTGACGATCCGCAAGACCGGCCGGATCGTGCCGTTGACCGGGGCCCTCTCCGAGATCGTCTTCAGCCTCGGCCTCGGCGACCGGGTGGTGGCCCGGGACATCACCACCACCTTCGAGCAGGCGGGCAAGCTGCCCGTGGTGACCCGCGCACATGACGTCTCGGCCGAGAACGTGCTCTCGCTCAAGCCCGATGTGGTGCTCGCCGATTCCCGTACGGGCCCGGCCGAGGCCATCGAGCAGATCCGTGCTGCGGGTGTCCCCCTGGTCGTCCTGAAACCGGCGACCACGCTCTCCGACGTCGACCAGCGCATCACGGCCGTCGCCGACGCCCTCGGAGTGCCGAAAGCGGGGGACGCGCTGGTCGCCCGGACCGACCAGCGGATGTCGGCCGTGCGCCGCGCCATTCCGCACAAGGACGGCAAGCCCGCCGACCGGCCCCGGGTGGCCTTCCTCTACCTGCGTGGCTCCGCCTCCGTCTATCTCCTCGGCGGTCCCGGCTCCGGTGCCGATTCGCTGATCGAGGCTGCCGGCGGGGTCGACGCGGGCAAGGCCTCCGGGCTGACCGAGGACTTCACACCGATCACCAGCGAGGCACTGGCGAAGGCCGCGCCGGACGTCATCCTCGTCATGACCGAGGGTCTTGAGTCGGTCGGCGGGGTGAACGGGCTGGTGAAGATCCCCGGTGTGGCCGAGACGCCGGCCGGGGCGGACCGCCGAGTGGCATCCGTCGACGACGGTGTGCTGCTCAACTTCGGCCCGCGCACCGACCAGGTGCTGCGCTCGCTGGTCACACAGATCCACACCGGGCGGCAGTCGTGACGGCAGCGGACGTGACGGCGGCGAACGTGGCGACAGTGGAGACGAAGGACGGCGGGGGCCCACCGGATGGAACGGAGGGCGCGGAGGGCAAGGAGGGTGCGAAGGGCAAGGCAGGCGAGGCGGGCACCGCAGCCAGCACCGCGGCCGGCACCGGCTCCCGTGGCCGTCTCCGCCGCACACACACCTTCGGTCTGGCCCTCGGCCTCGCCACCGCCCTGCTGCTCGCCGCTCTGCTCTCCGCCGGGTCGGGTGCGTACGACATCCCCGTCGGTGACGTCGCCCGCTCCCTGCTGCATCAACTGCACCTGGGTGGCGGCGCACTGGACCGGGCCGGTGAGAGCGTGCTGTGGCACGTCCGGCTGCCGCGGGTGGTCCTGGCGATGCTGGTCGGCGCCTCCCTCGGTTGCGCGGGTGCGCTGATGCAGGGCGTCTTCGGCAATCCGCTGGCCGAGCCGGGAGTCATCGGCATCTCGTCCGGTGCGGCGGTCGGCGCGGTCGGCGCCATCGCCCTGGGGCTGACGTTCCTCGGCAACTGGACCGTGACGGTCTGCGCGTTCGGCGCGGGTCTGCTGACCGTGCTGACCGTCTACGCGCTCTCCCGCTCCGGCGGGCGCACCGAAGTCGTCACGCTGATCCTCACCGGCATCGCGGTGAACGCCTTCGCGGGCGCCCTGATCGGCCTGTTCCTGTTCACCGCCGACACGGCGCAGATCACCCAGATCACCTTCTGGCAGCTCGGTTCGCTGGCCCAGGCGACCTGGCCGAAGGTGCTCGCGGTACTTCCCTGTGCCGTCGTGGGCCTGGCGGTGGCACCGCTGTACGCGCGGCGGCTGGATCTGCTGGCGCTCGGCGAGCGGCCCGCCCGGCATCTGGGGGTGGACGTCGAACGGCTGCGCAGGGCGCTGATACTGGTCGTCGCGCTGCTGACCGGCGCCGCGGTCGCGGTGGCCGGTGTCATCACGTTCGTCGGGCTCCTGGTACCGCATCTGCTGCGGATGGCGGTCGGCCCCGGGCACCGCTTCCTGATCCCGGGCAGCGCACTCGGCGGCGCGCTGACGCTGGTCGTCGCCGACCTCGCGGCCCGCACCGTCGCGCAGCCCGCCGAGCTGCCGCTCGGTGTGCTCACCGCGCTCTTCGGCAGCCCGTTCTTCTTCTGGCTGCTGCGCAGAACCCGGCGCAGACAAGGAGGCTGGGCATGAGCCCCGATCAGGGCATGAGGAGGCTGGGCATGAGCTCTGGTCAGGACATGAGGTGGCTGGGCAAGGGACCTGCCCGGGGCGTGACCGGGAGACCGTTCCACCGGCTGTTCCCCCGTCGGGGCAGGCGGCTGCCCGGCACGGTGGCGCCCGGTACCGCCTACGCGGAGGCGGAGGGGCTGGAGGTGCGGCTCGGTGGCCGTACGGTGCTGCGCGGGGTGGATCTGACCGCGCGGGCCGGCGAGGTGCTGGCACTGGTCGGGCCGAACGGCGCGGGCAAATCGACGCTGCTGGCCGCGCTCGCCGCCGATCTCCCCGCCATCGCCGGCACGGTGCGGGTGGGCGGGCTGCCGGCCGGTGACTGGTCGGCCGCGGAGCTGGCGCTGCGCCGCGCCGTACTTCCGCAGTCGGCCACGCTGTCGTTCCCGTTCACGGTGGCGGAGGTGGTGGGCATGGGCCGGGCTCCGTGGGCCGGAACACCAGCTGCGGACACGGACGACGCCGCGGTGACGGAGGCGATGGCGGCGACCGAGGTCGCCGGCTTCGCGGGACGGCCCTTCGCCGCACTGTCCGGAGGCGAACGGGCCCGCGTCGCGCTGGCCCGGGTACTGGCACAACGTGCCCCGCTGCTGCTGCTCGACGAGCCGACCGCGGCGCTGGACCTACGTCATCAGGAGCTGGTGCTCGGTATCTGCCGGGAGCGGGCGGCCACTGGTGACGCGGTGGTGGTCGTCCTGCACGACCTGGGACTGGCCGCAGCGTACGCGGACCGGGTGGCCGTGCTGCACGACGGGTTGATTGCCGCTCAGGGGGCGCCGGGCAGTGTGTTCACGGCGGAGCTGCTGTCACGGGTGTACCGGCAGCCGGTCGAGGTGATCGGGCATCCGGAGAGCGGAATTCCGCTGGTCCTGCCTCGTCGCACGACCTCCCCCGCACCGGCCACAGCCCGGCCGTGACCGCGGCACTCGGGCGCGCCCCACCCACGGCATACGCACAGGGCCAGGGGCCAGGTCCAGGTCCAGGTCCAGGTCCAGGGCAGAAGCCTCCTCGGGCTTCTCCACCCCGACGAGGACGGTGCGGCCGCATCCCCCATCCCGCCCTCAGCCGGGTGACGACTTCATCTTCATCGCGATCACGCGTGCCGGCACGTGGAGCGATGCGGCGCTGCGTCCTCCGGCGCGGATTCGGTGCCGTCGAGGAACCGCAGCAGCACGGCGGCCTCGGCGCGGAGCTGCGCGGCTCGCTCAGCGTGCGCGGGCGCGGTCAACTGCCCTGCCACCGCCAGCCGTTCGGCGGCCTCGGCGCGCACGATATCCACCACACACCGCTCACTCAGCTCACGCCGAACAGCTTCGGTGACACCGACCCCGACCGGCGCGTGCTCAAGGGCCACCCCGCGAAGTTCGCCATCGTCCACGGGCACCGCCTCGGCGTTGTCCAGCGCAGCAAGCGTTGCGCGCAGCGCACTCACCGCAACCTTGTCACGGGCACGCATCGCTTCCGGCAGTGCTTGACGCATACGAAGACGCAAAGACATGCCGGTGACCTTATGGCCGTACCCCTGGACCCACAACACGATTTATGCACCGCTTATGCACCGCACCAGCTCGCCACCTCGGCGAGAACGCGAAGCACGCCTGGAGTACGGATGCGGATGCGGATGCGGATGCGGATGCGGCAGAGAATGCGCCCGATCCGCCCTCATCCGCTCGTGAAGGAGGCGCGGTAGGCGCGCGGGCTGGTGGCGAGGCGGGTCGCGAAGTGCTGGCGCATGGTGACGTCGCTGCCGAAGCCCGCCCGGCGAGCCACCTCGGGCATGGGCAGATCGGTGTGTTCGAGGAGTTTCTGGGCTGCCGCGATGCGCTGGTCGAGGAGCCAGCGCAGCGGGGTCGTCCCGGTGGCGGCGGTGAAGTGCCGGGCAAAGGAGCGTGGGGACATCTCGGCGCGTGCGGCGAGCGCGGGCACGGTGAGCGGCTCGTGGAGGTGGCTGATGGCGTAGGCGCGCACGGCGGCGAGTGCATCCGCGTCGCGGTCGGTGCGAGGGGTGGGGTGCTCGATGAACTGGGCCTGACTGCCGGTGCGGAAGGGTGCGGTGACCATCGACCGGGCGATGGTCGCGGCGGCTTCGGCACCGTGACGGGTCCGTACGAGGTGCAGGCAGAGATCGATGCCCGCCGCCGTGCCTGCGGCCGTCCACAGGTTGCCGTCCTCGACGAACAGGGCGTCGGGCTCGACCCGCACCTGCGGATGCCGCTGCCTGAACAGGTCGACGAGGTTCCAGTGGGTGAGGGCGCGGCGGCCGTCGAGCAGACCGGCCTGAGCGAGCGTGAACGCGCCGCCGCACAGTGCGGCGATGGTGGTACCGCGCGCGTGGGCGCGGCGCAGCGCCTCGCGTACGGCTGCGGGGGCGGGGGTGATGCAGTCGTCCAGGCCGGGGACGAGGATCAGCTCGGCGCGGTCCAGCCAGCGCAGAGTCCGATCCGGCGCGAGGGTGAGACCGCCACGCATCGGTACCGGTGCCCGGTCCGCGGCGACCCGGCGCAGGTCGAAGGCGGGCACCCCGCGGTCGGTACGGTCCATGCCCCATACCTCGGTGATCACCGTCACATCGAAGGCCCGGATGCCGGGGAAGGCGAGCAGCGCGATGCGATGAGGTGACGTCACGCTGGCAGTAAACCATCGATCGCTGACTTCCGGACATCTGGGATCTGCCCTCCGCCGACGCCAACATGAAGATCGCAAACAACAGCCAGACCGCAATCCGCAAACCGCAGACGCACGGATCGCGGAGAACGAAAGGGACCTCGACATGCCTACGAACACGAACACAAACACGGACGCAGGCACGAACACAGACACGGACACGGACAGGAAAGCAGACGCGCAGCCAGACATCGCGCGGAACGCGGCACTGGTTGTCATCGACGTCCAGAAGGGGTTCGACGAGGAGGAGTTCTGGGGACCGCGCAACAACCCTGCCGCTGACCAGAACATCGCCGCGCTGATCACCGCCTGGCAGGAAACGGACCGCCCCGTCGTCTTCGTACGCCATGACTCGCCCAAGCTCGAATCACCACTGCGGCCCGGTTACGAAGGCAACGACTTCAAGGAGTACGTGCAGGCACGGCGCGGCCTCGGCAGCGGTCCGGAACTGCTCGTCACGAAGACCGTGAACTCGGCGTTCTACGGCACTCCCGACCTCCACGCCTGGTTCGAGGCGGCGGGGATCACCCAGTTCGTGGTGGCCGGGATCCAGACCAACATGTGCGCGGAGACCACGGCCCGGATGGGCGGCAACCTCGGCTACCAGGTGCTGTTCCCGCTCGATGCCACGCACACCTTCGACCTGACGGGCCCGTTCGGCTGGCGGAAGTCGGCCGACGAACTGGCCACGGCGTCCGCGATCTCCCTGCACGGGGGCGGCTTCGCCAAGGTCGTCACAACGACGGACCTGCTGACCGCCGTCCGGAAGTAGCGAGACACCCGGCAGCGCGCACCCTCCGTCACGAGAGTGACTATGCGTTTGCACGGGCGAAGCAGGGGAAACCCTCCTCGCGGATCGATCCTGACCGCCGGCCAACAACCACGCGCCGCCCCTGCCGCGCGCAGTCCGTACACAGCAAGAGGACTCGATGAAGCACATCCGCCGTTCGTTCACTGCCCTGGCAGCCGCCGTTCTGCTTTCCCTGGGCAGCCCCGCCCTCGCCGCACCGGCCGGCTCATCCGACTCGACCGACTCATCCGGCTCGACCGGCTCCTCCTCCGAAGCGCTTGAGAGCAACGCCGCCATCCTTCCTGCACTGGGGCCCGGTCTCATCCTGTAGTCGCCCTATATCTATCGGCTTTACCACACCAGGGGCGTCATGAAAGATTTCGCGGATCTGCTCTACGCGCTTACCGCTCTGGCATGGCCACTCATCGTCGGCCTGGTGATCTGGCAGCTTTTCCCTACCATCAAGCGTATCGCCGAGTCTCGGGGATTCACCGTCAAGGTCGGGACGGCGGAGCTGACGGTTCAAGAGCTCTCGGAAAAAATCCTGAAATCCACTGCCGATATCCAGGGAAAGCTGGCTTCGGTCAGTACGTCCGCACCCACACCAACAGAGTCCAGATACCCACCAACAGAGTCCGAACACCCCGCGCACCTCCTCCGCAGAATTCTCTGGGTGGACGACAACCCATCGAACAATGCCTACGAGGTGGCGCAATTGCAGACTCTGGGCGTGGACGTGGTACAGGTCGCGTCGACCCGCAGGTGCATCGAGGCTCTGTCCGCGGCGGCGCCGCCGTTCGACGCAGTACTCTCCGGCATGGCACGGCACGAGAACAGTGGGTTCCATCCAGATGCGGGCCTGGAACTTGCCAAGGAGATTCGCGCGCGTGGGGGCGATGTGCCCGTGTTCATTTACACCTCCGACCAAGCACTTGCCAGGAGGAGCGAGATCCTGGAAGCGATCCTGAAAGCCGGCGGCAACGACGTCGCCGCCTCGCCCACGGCGCTGTTCACACTACTGCGCAAGGTGGGCGAGTTCCCCCGCGAGTACGGATAGCGAAGCGCGCACGGATCACGCAGCCGTCAAGGAAGCCGGTACGGGTCGCTCAGCCGTAGGTGAGCGATTAGCCGCGCCGAGGGGCGCCCCGCGGGCCCGCGCCCGCGGGGCGCCCCTCGGTCGGAGTCTTCAGTCCGTGGTGACGGTCCGGGCGGTCTCGACCAGGACCTTTCCACCGTCCGGACCGGTCATCACGAGCCGGGGCAACCAGGGCCCCTTACGGTCGTAGGCATGGGCGACGGCGGCCTCGCCGGTCTCCTGCTGCGTACCGTCTCCGAAATACCAGTGGTATCGGTACCCGGCGGCGGGCGGCTCTCCGTTCACCGTTACGGACATGGGCACTTCACTTCCGACGTGCGCGCTCTCCGGGACGTTCAATTGTGCCCGGGGCCCTTGCCGGGGAAGGTGGAACCAGTCGCGCACACTCGGGTTGAGGAGAAAGGCATCGGCGTACTGCCGGGCCCCCTCGATGTCGGGGTGGCCGACGGCCGCAGTCAGACACTGCGCCGGAGTCTGGCTGAGCTCGGGGCAGGCCCGTGTGCGCAGGGGGAACGCCGGGTCGGTCACCGGCGTGTTCCAGACCTTGGAGTCCCGGGCGAGAAGGGCGTTGTCCACGGTGAAAAGCCCATCGGCCGCAACCGCGTACGGCCCGTCCGTGGACGCCTTGTTCGCTTCGGCCGCCGCCTGGTGGTAGGCGGCATTGGCCAGTTGCGTGTACTGCTCGTAGCGGTCAGCCACGCCGCCCAGGGCCCTCCTGCACGAGGTCAGCCATCCGCGGGCGACTCCCGGCGTGGAACAGGTCTTCACCGGGATCGGAGAACTGCTGCGACTCAGCGCGTAGTAGAAGTCGGCGACGATCACCTTGGGGTGCCCCGGCAGGGAATGCGCTTTCTCGATCGCCGCCCGCATCCCCCGTCCGCCGTATCCGACCTTCGCCCCACTGAAGTACGGCACGTCCTTGGCCGGATTCTCCGCTGCCGCGCCGATGCCGGAGCACTCACGCTTGACGGCTTCGGGCAGATTTTCCGAACCGGGAGTGATGCCGACGCCGATGCCGAAGAACGGATCGAGGTCATTGATGCACCCGTTGATCACGACGAGATCGAGACCGTAGCCACCTGCTTTCGCCTGCGCGCCTGCCTTTTCCAATTGACAGAACACGTCCGGCATTTGCTGGGTGACTTCGCCGAACTCCATCTCCCCGTCGCCGTCCGGATCCTGCTTCTCCGTCGTGTGCAGACAGGCCGCGTCATCGTTGCCGGCGGGCAGCTCGGGCGCGTCGAGCACCGCGCCCGAGATCGAGTAGTCCAGGTGCTCAAAGCCCCGGCCAGTCTCGCGGCCGAGCAACTTACCCGTCAGGTAGGGGAACTTCTGGTCGTGATCCAGTCCCTGTCCCCAGACCACGGAGTCGCCCACGGATGCCACGCGCACCGGATCGCATCCCCGCCGTATCGTGTCCCGCCAGACCTTGCCGTAGCGGCCGGGCGCCTGGCCGTCGGACGAGGCGGCGACGCGGGCGTCGATCTGCAAGGCGGTCTCGGCTGCGGGCACCCGCTCGAAGGGGATACTGAACTCCGCCGTGCCGACATGCGCAGCCATACGGACGCGCCCGCCGGCCAGCTGCTCCGCACCGGCACGTACGCGCCACTCCACGGTGGCTCCGGCCTTCGCGGCGGCGGGGTCGTAGACCTGCACCGTGCCGTGCACGGGACCGCTGCACACCGGATTCGGCGTCAAGTCCACGTCGAGGACGAGAGGGAACGCCGATCCCGGCAGGACGCTGGCCTGCGCCTCAGCGGAGAGCCCGCCGAGAAGCTGTCCGAGGAGCACGACGAACGCGCCGACCACCACGAAGCGCCCTCTCGTCACCGAACGACGGGCCACCGCCCCCCTCGGAACGGAGCCCGCGCCGGTGCCCGCCCCCCTCGGCACAACCCACCGCGACCACGCTGATCTCACGCCAACACACCCGTCTTCGCCGTTGTTTCGTTCCGTACGGAACCAACTGGATCCCCCGCCGGTAGGGATCATGACAGCCAGGAGCCCGGACATGGATGACAAGCAGGGCTGCACACCGAGTGAAACTGCTCACTTACCTGCGGTTACGGCCGCTTTCCCGCCCGCCCACGACCCTTTCCACTCAACTGCTCCGCAAGGCGTGCAGAAGTCGGCCGTGGTTGGTCCGCCGTGCCGGCATGTCGGCCAACTGCCGAATGGTCTCCGGGACTTACGGGCTAGAGTGATCCTCAACTCCACTTCAGCTGCCGGGCGGATGCGTCGGCGGGAGTCGCGGGAGTCGTGGGTCACGTCGCAGATTCCGGGAAGGCGAGGGGTTCCGTTGGGGGGAGCAAGGAGCCGGCGGCCCACCGTGGTCGTGCTCACCGCCCTGCAGGTGGAGTACGAGGCGGTGCGCCGCCACCTGGAGGACGTACGCGAGGTCGAGCTGCCGCAGGGCACCCTTCTCGACGTCGGCCGGATACCCGGCCTCAACTGGGAAGTGGCGCTGGCCGAGACGGGCCCCACCAACACGCGTGCCGCGCTCATCACCCAGCCCGCGATCGAGCACTTCGACGCCGAGGCGGTGTTCTTCGTTGGCGTCGCCGGTGCGCTCAAGGACCACATCCGGCTCGGTGACGTCGTCGTCGCCAGCAAGGTCTACGGCTACCACGGCGGCCGTGAGAGCGCGGACGGCTTCAGCGCGCGGCCCGAGGCCTGGGAACCGGCGCACGTCATGGACCAGTTGGTGCGCTCCGCCCGCCGGGAAGGCAACGATCCGTGGGCCTTCCTCTCCCCCGACGCGCGCCCCACGCCGGATCCCAGCGTGTACTTCGAGCCGATCGCCTCGGGCGACGTGCTGGTCGGCTTCGGTGGCTCCGAGACCGCCCGCCGGATCCGCAGGCATTACAACGACGCCGCGGCCGTGGACATGGAGAGCCAGGGCGTCGCACGCGCGGCCGCCATGCACGGCACGGTGCGGATGCTCGCCATCCGTGGCATCAGCGACCACGCCGACGCCGACAAGGCGTCCGCCGACGCCGGGGGTTCCCAGGAGACGGCGTCCCGGCACGCCGCCGCCTTCGCGGTACGGGTGCTGCGCGACCTGCGCCCCGTCAGGCCACCGGCCCCGGGGCCCGCTCCGGGGCCGGCTGTCGTCGTGGTGTCCGGACCCGACCGCGCGTCCGGCCCCGCGGTCTGGGACAGTCAGCCCGTCGTCGAGGTCGAGGGGCAGCGATACCTGCTGTACGAGGGTCCCGGAGACCTTCTCCACGAATCGCGAGACGGCGACGTGGTACGGCGTCAGGCGGTGGCCCGCGTGGTGTCCGGCTCGGGCTCTCCCGGCGCCTACGCCTGGCTGCGCCAGGTCGAGTGGACGGCGTCGCGCCCCGTCGCGCACGTCGACCCCCTGGCCGTGTTCCACGAGGAGGCCGGGCTGTGCCGGGCCTTCCGCGGCCCCGGCGTCGTACAGCTGACGGCAAGCGGGAACACCGCCACCCTCGCTCTGGAGTGGCCGGCCGACCCGAAGCTCGGCCGCCCGCTGGAGACGCTGCACGAACTGCTGCCCCAGCCGCCCGCGCCGGTGGACCCGATGCGGCTGTGGTCGATCGTGAAGGGGCTCGCCGAAGTGGCCGAGGTCCTGGAGCGGCTGAGCCGCGAAGGGTTCTCGCACCGGGTGCTCCGGCCGACCTCGGTCGTCATGAACCGGCCGCGGATGGTGCTGCGCGACTTCGGTCTCGCCGCCGTGCCGCCCCGCATGGGCGAGAATCCGGGGCCTTATCAGGCGCCCGAGCAGCGGTACGGCTCCGGCTTCCGTCCCGGTCCCGCCACCGATGTCTACCAGCTGGGTGCGCTGCTGCACCAAGCCCTGACCGGCCGGGCCCCCGCCCCCGGGCTGCCGCCCTACCGCGGTCCGGCCGCCGTGCCGGACAGCCTCGTCCACGCAGTCGCCGGTGCGCTGCGGCAGGACCCGCGGGTGCGCCCGGGGATCCGTGCGTTCCGGGTTGCCCTGGTCGCCGCCGCCCGTGAGCTGTCGTCCGTCCCGCCGTCCCCGCGCTGAGGAGCGTCGCCGATGTCCGTCACCACCGTCGCCTTGCGCGCTCCGCTGGTGCTTGTACCGGGAATCAGGCTGGACGAACAGCTCCGTACGAAGTCCGAGTCCAGCGCCGGGCTGCCGCCCGAGGTCGCGCGGATCGTCCACGACCTGAACGAGCTCGGAAGCGGCGCCGCCGTGAGCATCAGCCCGGGTAATGGCAAGTACAAACCGTCCTTGCTGGTCCACACGCGTACGTACCGGCTGCGCCTGGAGGCCACGAACCGAGGTACCGGCTACTTCGTCAAGCACATCGACCCGCTGCGCCTCGCCGACCACGCGCGCCTCGCTCGGTCCTGTCTTCTGGTGCGTCCGCCCGCCTGGCAGATGGTGTTCGAACTGAGGGCGGTGCCCCAGGGCTCGGACGCCCAGTGGCAGGACCTCGAAAAGGCCTGGGAGAGTCTCCGCGACGCCGAGCCGCAGCCGCCGGAGCCCACCGCCGGCGAGGCCCGGACGGAGTTCCTCGACACGGTGGACCGGCTGATCGACACGACCGAGGAGATCACCACCCGGGAGGAGCGCGAAGCCGCCCCCTTCCCGTACCAGCGCCTCACGGCCACCGGCGGCAGGCGCGGCAACACTCCGCAGTCGGCATACGAATTCCAGCTCGTCGGGCCCGAGTCGCCGCCGACCGGTAAGTTCGTCCGGGTTCAGGGCGACACGGAGACACGCGGCAAGGTGAGCCGGGTCGCGGGAAGTTCCGTTACCGTCCGCTTCGACCAGCCAGTGTCGTGGGACCGGATACCCACTCGCGGCGCCCTGGAACTCGTCCCGAGCAACGTGGTCTTCAACAAGCAGCGGCAGGCCGTGGCGAGCCTCCGCGCGCGGGACACCAAGAACCCGGGCCTGCTCGCGGCCCTTGTCGAGCACCGCGTGCGTGCCATCCCGGCCACGACCGCGCGGCCGCACGAGGAGCTCGACCCCGAACAACTCGACGCGTTCCGCAAGGCGTTGACGACCGAGGACCTGTTGGTGGTGCTCGGGCCGCCCGGTACCGGCAAGACCCGGACCATCACCGAGATCGCCCACACCACCGCGCTCGCGACCGCCTCCGGCGGCGGCCGGGTCCTCGTCACGTCCCACACCAACCGCGCCGTGGACAACGTACTGGCCCGGCTGCCGCGGGATCTCGTCGTGATCCGGGTCGGGGACGAGAGCAAGGTCCACGCCGATGTGAAACCACTGCTCCTGGAGGAGCAGTCGGAGAACCTCTCCGAGGGAATCCGCCATGCCATGGCCCAGCGCACCCAGGCATACCGGGACGCGGAGGCCGCCGGTCCGTGGACGGCGGAGCTCGCCACCCGGCTCCACCAGGTCGACGATCTGACCCAGCGGGAGAGGGCCGCCGCCCTGCGGCTCGAGGCCGCCGCCCGCGCGGCCGGCGCACCAGCTCTGGAGCGTCTCGCCGCGCTCCGGCGTGAGGAGGCCGAGCGGGGGTCGGCACGGGCCTCGCTCGCCGAGCGGGCCACGCTGCTGCAGGCAAAGATGCAGTCCGAACAGCAGCGTTCCCACGCCCTGTTCACCGGTCGGCTGCACCGCTCCAGGGCCCGCCGCGCGGAGGAGGAGCTCAGCGGGGTCCGGCAGGAAATTCAGCGGCTCGACGCACTGGGCCCCGAGCTGCACCGGCAGGCCGAAGCCGCGAGCGCCGAGGCGGACCGCGCGGCGCGCGAGGACGCCGCGGTCGGCTCGGCCCTGGCCGCCCGTCAGGCGGCGCGGCAACGGCTCGGTGAGGGCCTGCTCTCCGCCTACGAGGCCGCCGACATGGCCGTACATGCGCTCGGCACCGTCATGCCGGACGTGTCCGCGCCCACGCGAGAGCAGGACCCGGCCGACGCGGCAGCCGCCCTGCGTGCCCTGCACGGGCAGTTGGAGGCGTCGCTGCCGCTCCTCGCCCAGCGCTGCGCACTCACCCGGCAATGGCAGGCCGCCATCGGCCAGGACCCGAACCAGCTGGTGCCCGAACTCGTCCGCTACGCCCAGGTGATCGGCGCCACCTGTATCGGGGCCGCGTCCCGGCCCGAGCTGTCCGGCGTCGACTTCGACCTGGGGATCGTCGACGAGGCCGGCCAGATCGGCGTGCCGGACGCCCTGGTGCCGCTGACCCGGGTGCGGCGCGGCGTCCTGGTCGGCGACGACCGGCAGCTGCCGCCCTTCCTCGACACCACGGTGGCCGAATGGGCCCAGGGCACCGGCGACCCCGCACTCCTGCGCCTGACGTCACAGAGCGCCCTGGAGCAGTTGCGCGCCGGGCTGCCCGCCTCCCATGTCGTCCAGCTGACCCGGCAGCGCCGGATGCCCGCTGAGATCGCCGACTTCATCTCGGCTTCCTTCTACCGAGGAGAGCTGCTCACCGAGAAGGAACACCGGCACACCGACCCCTTGTTCGCGAGCCCGATGGCCTTCGTCGACACCGCCGCGCTACCCGAGCACGTACGTCGTGAGTCGAGTGGACGCCAGGCCGAGCGTGGTGGCCGCAAGGGCTCCTTCAACCCTTGTGAGGCACGCCTGTTGGCCCGCCTCGCCGCCTTCTACCACGGGCGGGGTTCCGAGTGGGTGGTGATCGTCCCCTACCTCGCCCAGCGCATGGAGGTCATCCGCCACCTCGCCCCCCTGATCGGTGACTCCCAGCTCGCGGACGCCTCGGTCGGCAGCGTTGACTCCTACCAGGGCGGGGAGCGCGAGGTCGTCCTGTACGGGTTCACCCGCAGCAACCGCGAGGGCCGGATCGGCTTCCTCAAGGAGCTGCGCCGCGCCAACATCGCCTTCACCCGCGCCAAGAGCCAGCTGGTCCTGACCGGCGACCTGAGCACCCTGCTCCGCGCGGACGACCCCGGCTTCCGCGCTCTCGCGGAGGACCTGCACAGGCACCTGGTGGACCGCGGTGACCTGCGGGACTACCGGGAGATCATGGCGGCACTCGCCGAGGCCGTGCCGGACCTGGAGCACGCTGCCGACGTGGCCTCGGAAGGAGACCGTCCATGACCACCACCCAGCGCCTGATGTCCTTCCCCGAGGACCGGGTCCTGGAGGATGCCGCCTTCGGCCAGGGCATCGTCCCGGCCCGGCTCTACGCCCTGCTGCTGCCGGTCTGGCAGGTGGAGATCCGCGCCGACGTCACCGAAGGCGAGGACTTCTTCCTCATCGACCGCTTCCTGGGGCGCGGGCTGCGCCACGGCGGCCTGCACACCGTCGACGAGCTCGCCACGTTCTTCGCCCTGGACCATGCCCTGGTCGCGCAGGCCGTACGCTTCCTGACCGCGATCGGCCATGTGCGGGAGGCCGGGGGTCGGTTGTCCCTGACGTCGTTGGGGCAGCGTTCCGTGGACGACGACATCCGCTATGTGGTCACCCGCCAGGACCGCCGCAAGCTGTACTTCGAGGCCCTGAGCTGTACCCCGCTGACCCGGGCCCACTACGACGAAGAGGTCGTGACCCTGCTGTCCGGCGACGGACTGTCCCAGGCGACACGGAACGACCATTACCCGAGGTTCACCCCGCTGCACGTGACGTCCGGCTTCGACCGCACGGCCCTGGAGCGTCTCAAGAACCGTAAGGACCGGGTCCGGTTCAATCTGCCGGTCGCTCTGGACGCGCTGGAGAGCCTGGACGAGCAGCTCGTCTTCCTGCCGGTCTACCTGGTGCGCGGACGGAAAGGACTGCTCGTCTACGGCCAGGCAGGTGCGGGAAGCGCACACGACCCGGAGCTCAGCGAGCTCTGCGCCCGTACTCCGGAACTCACCCACGCCCTCGACAACGAGGAGAAGGAAGACGAGGCGGACGAGCGCGTCCAGCGAGCCGCCCGGAACTTTCTCCGCGAGCACGAGTTCACCTCGGTCGCTCCGGAGCAGGACGACGACGGCACCTGGTCGGTCTCGCTGCCCGCCACCGCCTTCGGCGACAACGGGCTCCCGGTGACCCGTATCGGCTCCTACCGCATGGTGGGCAGCCGCTTCTTCCGCGTGTGGTGCCCGGCGGAGACACCACGCAAGCGCGCTCTGCTGGACCGCTTGGACCAGCGCCTCGGCTCTCGGCGACACATCACCCGGCAGGAAGCCGAAGAGCTCATCGCTCGCCTGGCCCGCCAGCTGGACCTGGATGTTCCGGACGTGTCCCGGCTCCGCGGCGGCGCCAAGAAAACCGGCCTCAGCGGCCTGGAGGCCCAGCTGTCTCGACTGGAGGAAGAAGTAGAGTGATCGACACCGGCCAACTCCTGCTCGCCGAGTACGAGCAGATCAAGCAGGAACAGCGAGCCCGTATCGGCTTCCGCGACAATCTCATCTACGCCACTCTCGGCGTCATGGCGGCGGTCGTCGGCTCGACGCTGGCCCGGACCGACCATCTCGAACTGCTGCTTCTGCTGCCGCCGCTGTCGGTCACCCTGGGCTGGACCTACCTGGTCAACGACGAGAAGATCTCGGCCGTCGGCCGGTACATACGGGACGAGCTGGCGCCTCGGCTGAAGGATCTCACCCAGGAAGGGGCCGAGGTCTTCGGCTGGGAATCGGCACACCGCCGCGACGCCCACCGGAACTCCCGCAAGCGGTTCCAGCTCGCCGTGGATCTGCTGACCTTCTGCGTGACCCCGCTCGCGGCACTCGCCGTCTACTGGGTGCTCGGCCCGAAGGACTGGCCGCTGCTCATGATCTCGGTCGCGGAGTCGGCCATGGTCGTCGTCCTCGCCTTCCAGGTCGTGGGCTACGCCGACCTCGGGCGCTGACCCACGTCGGCCGCCGCTCCCTGCACGTCCGGGTCCGGGAGTGAGGCGGGTCGCGGCCGGGACGGGATCCGGGTCGGGGTTCTCCTCACCGCCGTCGCCGACCCCCTCCTCCACGCAGCCTTGGCCGACCGGCTCGGCAGCGCTGCGGGTGGCAGAACCAGGCACCGGAGCCGGGGCGGACGTACGTTCCTCGTGGTCAGTTTTTCGACTTCGGTGCGGTGACGGTGAGGGTGCTATCCGCGCTGATGCCATCGTGGGTGGTGAGGCGCAGGATATAGACACCGGGATGCTCGCCGGCCTGAAGCAGCGGGAGAGTGGTCACGCCTGCGCGGTTGGTCGCAGGGAGCCTGATGGTATGTACCGGTTCACCGCGCTCGTCCTCAAAATGCGGCCCCCGGTGGTTCTCGGCCGGCTGCTCCGTAGGGCCAATGAGAGTGGCGGTGATCTGGGTACCTGCGACCGGCCGGCCACGGTGGGTGGCACGGACCTGTACACCGTCGGTGAGCCGACTGCCGGCCACCGCCTCCAGAGGGCGTTCCGTCAGGAGGGTCAGGGCATCGGCGGGGATGGGGCGGACAGCGACGGTGAACGTCACGGGATGTGCGGCGGGGTCGCTGCCCAGCGTAGCGCGGACGTTGAAGGCGCCAGGGATGTCGCCGACGTGCAGGCCGGGTACCGTGACGATGCCGCGAGGGTCGCTGATGCCGGTGACGCGTCGTGCGCCGTCGGGGAATCGGGCGGTGGTGACGCCCTGGATCTCGTAGGTCACTCTCGCCAGGGGAACCGGAGCGCCGTGCACGTCCACGGTGCGCACCCGGAGTTGCCCGTCCAGGGTCTGTCCGGCGGTGGTCTCCGGAGATGCGGGACCGATGCGTTCCAGAGCGGTGGCTGTACGCGGGCGTGAGGTGGTCTCCGGCTTTGGCTTCGGCTTGGTCTCCGGGGCGGGTTTGTGTTCTGGCCGTGGCGTGCCCGTGGGTGTCGGTTTCGCAGCAGGCTGGTCGGCCGGGCGCAGCGGCCGGGTCGGCGTGGTGGCTGCCCCGGAATGTCCGGCCGTGCCCACGCTCGCCCGATGGTTCTGGTGAGAGGGAGAAGTGGCAGGCGGGTGCGGAGGGTTGGCGTCTGGATCCGGCTGGTGAGGTGTGGCTGAGGTGGTGTCGGCGACTTCGGTGACGGGGTTGCCCTGGTAGGTGCGCATCCACTCCAGCACGGCGTTCACGTATGCGCGGGAGTTGTTGTAGCTGAGGATGGCGCGGTCCAGGTCGGCACCGCGGCGCAGGTCGCGGTCGCCGGCGCAGAGGTAGCGGGCAGTGCCCAATGCGGCGTCGTAGAAGTTGTTGGGGTCCTTGATGCCGTCTCCGTTGCCGTCGGCGCCCCAGGTCTGCCAGGTGGAGGGTATGAACTGAGTGGGCCCCACCGCCCGGTCGAATTCCGTGTCGTCGTCCCAGCGCCCGCCGTCGGTGTCGCGTATCAGGGCGAAGCCGCGCCCGTCCAGGCGCGGCCCACGGATCGGTGTGGCCGTGGTGCCGTCGGCGCGCAGTCCGTGGCCGGAGGCATGCACGGACTCCACCCGGCCGATCCCCGCGACCAGTTCCCACGGCAGATGACAGCCCGGCCGGCTGTCGGCCACTGCCTGAGCGGCCTTCTTGTACGCGTCCAGTGCGGTCGCCGGTATGCCGGTCACCGCCGCTCGTGCCGGGCTCTTTCCCTCCTCCCCCACGGAGCTCTTCCCCTCGCTGTTGCCGCCGTTCTGACCACCGCTCCCGATCGACTTGGGCAGGGCCAGGTCAGGCACACCACGAGGTTGAGCCTGAGGTGCCCCGGGATCGGGGGTGACTTCACTGGCTTCGGCGGCAACGGGGCCTGCGGTCACAGCCGTGGTGAGGGTGGCAGCGAGGGCAGATATGCACAGGCCCTGGCGAGCGAAACGGAGAAGTCGGATCTTCACGTACGGGTATTTCCTTGATGAGGGATGTGGGCCGGCGCGCACGGCGCCGGCCTCATGGGGAGGAGAGGGAGCAGAGGGAGCGGGTTCGGTTCAGCAGACGACTCGGCAGCCCGGCCATCCGTCGCCGGCGCACAACAGCAGCACCCCCGCGCTGCCGAAGAAGCACCACACAACACCAAGCCGTCAGTCGTCGCCATAAAGGCCTGGTAATCCGAGGGCAGTGCCGTACCCCACGCCGCGGCCAGCGTGTCCCAGCCGACACATTCATCAGCGCCGCAGTTCGAAGGCATGACACGTCTTAGCGCGTCCACGGCCACCCAGCCACGCCCACCGTTGCCCACATTCCCCCCGTACTTTCATCGCAAGTCTCCTACCGACTGCGGATGCCCTTGATACGTCACCACGCCCACCTCAGAACTGGTTCAGACCTGAGCCTCTCACATCCCCCGGTCGGGCCCGTACCAAGCCGTTACGGTCTCATTCGCAGACATCGGGAGGCTCTCGAACATGACGGGGCCGGGGACGAAAGCCGAGCTGTTCGGCCCCGCCATATCTTCGCCGACCAGGTATCGATACAGCCACTCAGCAAACGGCATGGGGTATTCGAAGAAATCATCATCCCTTGCCACAAAGACTCGCCACCCCTGAGGCCCTGTTCCCTTACCGAGGAAGATGGCCTCATCACGGTTGGTGCCGACCGCGTAAATCAGCCCATCCGGGGTCCCGAACTTCATGTCTGAGATCCCAAGAGACGGACGCGGGTCGGTATCCAGTTCAATTTCCTCCCAGGGGACTTCGGACCATACAAGAGCGTCCCTCTGCATTGCCTGCCTCAAGTTCCATCGCTCCGCCGCGGGATGGTCAAGGTTGAGGTGTCCATTGAGCTTGACAGGCCCGTAGCCGTCGATGATGGCCTTGTAGTCGACAGGAAGCTCGACCCCCAGTTCGCACTCCAGGGTCTCCCACGCTGCTGGATCTGCATGACGACTCTCCGGCTGCCCCAGCATGGCAAAGACTGATTCCAAGTATTGGCTCTCCGTCATTTCCTTTACCTCCTAGGGCAGTTGGAGCTGCCTGTCGTAGTGCCACCTGTCGGCGACTGATGGATTACGCAGTGCTTACTCGTCCCGTCTTCCAGTACAGAGTAGTTGTACTCGATACTCGTCGGGATACCCGAGTCCCGTCTTCCGTAGTGCGGCACAACAGAGAGCGCAAGACGCTTGCCGCTCTTCACTGCCTTCCTGATATCTAGTTCCACTCCATAGTTGAGGTAAGGGTGGTTCGTCTTTTCATATTCGGCGACGAGATTTCGCAAGTCGATTCCTGAACCGCTCGCTGCAGCAGGGATCAGGTGACCATTGGCCGCTTTCTCCCCTTGGGCTTCTTCCATCTCTCGCATACCGGGTGGCTGCGTGGATCCATTTGTGTTCGTGCCAGGCGCCTTCCGCCCCTTGTTGTAGTCGCTGACGTCAAGCAGCCCGTACACGCCAGTCGCCCGGCACTGGTAGCTCCCTTCGAAGCTGTCGTAATACCGCTCGCGCGGGAGGTAGACCGCGTGTCCGGTCGGGCTCACACCCGGTCCGACGTCGCACCTGTTGTCCTGGCGCATACGACCGTCGTTCTTTCCTCCCGGATTGTTCTCCGGTGCGGGATGCACCTGTGGCTCATCGAGCTGGTCCGGCGTGTACTGGGTGTCGCCGAACATATCGATCATGTGGAGTGCGCCGAGGACGATGTTCCAGCCATCGCCCGGTGTCCACTTGCCGCTGTTCGGGTTCCAGTCCGGCTTCGGGGCCGGGCGGGTCGGAGCCGGCTTCGGGTGTGGGCCCCGGTTGGGGTTCTGCGGAGGCGGCGGGGGCGGCGGGGGCAGCTTGGGGGCCAGGACTGCCGCACCGCCCACGGCTCCGCCTCCCCCTGCGAAGAGGACGGGCGCGACCGGTGCATACCACCTCGGTGCACGTCGCCTTGGTCCGCGCCGGGAGTACCCGCCGCCACCCGCGGAACCGAGTACCGATCGGCCGTACGAACCGCCGCCGACAGAGCCGGTCACCGACCCGCCGAATTTGCCGCCCGGGTAAAAGGACCAGGTCTTACGGGAAGTGAACAGGTCCCAGATGGTCCGACGGGGATAGCTGTAGGTGTCGTAGAGCGATTTGAGATACCTCTTGCCGCCGTTGACGTATGAGTTCAGGATGTCCCCGAAGCCCCAGTGCCCGGTCGGGTCGGTGTAGTCCAGCGGTGCGTTGTTGCCGTACGCGTAGCGGTTGGCCTGGGTCGATGGAGTCGGGTCCAGCTGCCAGGTGTCGCGGGAGGCGAAGGATCCGGTGCCCGGCTGGTACCAGCGGGCCGCCATGTTGACGTCGCCGCCGGCCGGGTCGGTCCAGCCGGACTGGTAGCCCAGCGAGGACGTGGTGCCCTGCTTGGCGGTGACCGTGCCGAAGGGGTCGTAGGCGGTGGAGCCGGTGACCTTCGTGCCGTCCGCGGACAGGCCGGCGACCAGATCGGTGTGCCGGTCGGTCAGCGCCCGCTGGGCCTCCGTCTTGCCGTCGGAGGTGCCGAGCAGGTCGCCGCCCGGGGTGCGGCTGTAGCGGTACGTGCCGTCGCTGACGACGTTGTGGGAGCCGCCGTCGTAGGTGAACGCGGTCTCCCCGCGCAGGGTGACACGGTCCAGTGAGTCGTAGGCGTAGGTGGTGTCGCCGTCGGTGATGCGGCGTTCGAAGGCGTCGGAGGTGATCCGGCGTGGTGTGCCCTTGCCGGAGTCGATCGAGGTGAGGGTGCCCCGGGCGGTGTAGCCGTAGTGCGTGTCCCCTTCCGTGAGGAGGCGGTTGCGTGCGTCGTAGCTGGCTGCGGTGCCGCCGGCCTTGGTGCGGTTGCCTGCCGCGTCCCACTCGTAGGAGGTGGTGGTGTCGCCGCTCTTCCAGGAGGTCAGGCGGCCTGCCTTGTCATAGCCGTAGGTGTTCGTCCCGGCCCCTGCGGTGCCGCGGGTGGTCTTGGCGGTGAGACGGTTGTCGAGGTCGTAGCCGTAAGCGGTGGCCGTGACCTCGCTCTTGCCGTCAAGGCCGGTGATCTTGTCGTCGGCCAGGCGGCCCAGTGGGTCGTAGTCGTAGCTGCGTCGTGCGCCATCGGCCCAGTCTGCGCCGGAGTCCTTCGCCTTGGTGGCGTACTGCTCCTGAGTGATCCGTCCTGCGGCGTCGTAGGAGGTGAGGGAGCGGGCACCGGTGAGGGCGTCCTGAGTCAGGTGGAGACGGCCTGCGCCGTCGTAGGCGAAGGTGGTCGTGCCGGCGGAGTCTGTCCGGGAGGTCATGTGCCCGTCGGCGTCGTAGGTGTAGGCGGTTTTGCCACCCTTGCCGTCGGCGGCGAGCAGTTGGCCGCGGTCGTTGTAGTGGTAGGTGTTGCGGTCCAGCAGGCCGCCGGTGCTGATCGCGGTGAGCCGACCCACGAGGTCGTACTCGAGGGTGCGTTCGCCGGTCGCGGCCTCGGCCCCCTGGCCCGTCTCCTTGGTCAGGCGGCCGAAGAGGTCGAAGGTGCGGTGCCGCTGGAAGCCGCCGGGCAGTAGCTCGGTGATGTCCTGTCCGGCCGCGTCATAGAGGGTGGTCCAGGTACGGTCGGCGGCCTCGGGGTGGGTCTCGGTGACGGGCTCGATGGTGGATTCGGGCAGTCCCCAGGGGGTGAAGGTGTACGTGGTGGCGTTGCCGCGGCCGTCGGTCATCCGGGTGCGGTGGCCCGCCGCGTCGTAGCCGAATCCGGTGGTGATCGAGGTGCCGTCGGCGACGGGCTCGGTCTGGCTGGTCAGCCGGCCGAGGGCGTCGTAGGCGAAGGCGACCTTGTTGCCCGTGGCCGAGGTGGCGGCGACGCGGTTGCCGTCGGCGTCGAACTGAGTGCTGGTCGAGCGCAGCGGCTCGGTGCCGGTGCCGTAGTCGGTGGTGCCGATGACGTTGCCCAGGCCGTCGTACTGTGCGGTGCTCTTGCGGCCGGTGGCGTCGGTGGTCTCGGTCCGCCGGCCCAGGGCGTCGTAAGCGAAGGCCGTGGTGCCCCCTGCGGGGTCGGTGACCTTGACGGCCTCGCCGGCCGCGTTGTAGGCGGCGGTGGTGGTGCGTCCCGCCGGGCTGGTGGACGCGGTCTGGTTGCCCGCGTCGTCCCAGGTGTAGTGCGTGGTCAGGTTCTGCTGGGGGGAGTACCGGTCGACGACGGTCGAGGTCAGTTTGCGGCCGAGCCCGTCGTAGGTGGCTCCGCTCCGGGCGCCGTTGGGGTCGGTGGCCCACAGGGGCAGGCCGGTGGGCGTCCAGCCGAAACGGCTGCCCTTCGTCTCCGACAGGTGCGGCATTCCGAGCACGACCTTGTCGTGCGGCATGGGCAGCGTCTGCCAGGTGAGGTTGCCGAACTGGTCGTAGTCGAATCCGGTGACCCGGCCCAGCGGGTCGGTGGTGGAGGTGGTGCGGCCCAGGCCGTCGTAGGACGTCTTGCGGACCGCGGTGATCTTCTTGTCGCTGCCGGGCGGGGTGTAGTCGGGCAGGGTGACGGCGGTGGCGCGTCCGAGCTTGTCGAACTGCACACGGGTCACCGCGCCGTTGGGGTCGCGGGCCTCGGTGGCCTCGCCGAAGGTGTTGTAGCCGGTGAGGGTGGCCGGTGCGACGGTCGTGGCCTTCTCGCCGCCCTGCTCGGCCCGCACGGGCGGGGCGATCTGCTCCACGGGGCGTCCGAGGGCGTCGTAGCGGAAGGTGGTGGTGAACTCCGCGGCAGTGGCATCGTTTCCGGTACCGCGGGGACTGACCGTCGAGGTGCGCAGACCGCGCTGGTCGTAGGTGTGCCGGGTGGTTCGCTGTTGCTTGCCGTCGTCGACGGTCTCGGTCAGCGGGTTGCCGGCCGAGTCATAGGTGATCCGTTTGGTGCTCAGGGCGGTCGCCTCTTCGGTGATGCGGTCGCCCTTGTCGTAGGTGTAGGTGGTCGCGCGGTTGAGCCCCTTGGGGTCGAGCACACTGCGGGTGGTGCGGCCGAGGGCGTCCACCTCGCGTGTGACCGTCGTGCGGCCGCCGCCGGTGGTCTGCTGGGTCAGGTGGCCCGCACCGTCGTAGCCATTCTGTTCCAGGACGATGTCGTGCTTGCTGCCGTCGGCCTGGACGACATCCTTCGCCGTCGTGGTCGCGGGCAGGCCGTCGTCGAAGTAGGTGTACGCGGTGGTCGCGCCCATCGCGTCGGTCGTGGCGGCCAGCCGGCCTGCCGGGTCATAGGCGTGGGAGGCCACGACGAGGTCGCGGGGCTCGCCGGAGGCGTCTCCCTTCCAGTCCTTCAGCACGGTCTCGGCCAGCTGTCCGCGGGGCGTGTACGCGTAGGTGAAGGTGTTGCCCACCGCATCGGTGCGCCGGGCCGTCCGGCCGAAGGCGTCGTATCCGAAGGCGGTGTCGTACCCCTCGGCGTCGGTGGTCCGGGCCACGCGCCCGTGCTCGTCATAGTGGTGGGTGGTGGTGCGCTTGGCGTCACCGCCCGTGGTGTCCTCGGTGGACTCGGTCAGCAGTCTGCCGTCGGCGTCGAAGGACCGGGTGATCCGGGCGGTGTGGGTGGTGCCGGTGATGTCGTTCTTGGCTCCGGTGCCCGTCTCGGACACCACGCGGGACAGGTTGTCGTAGGCGTATGCCGTGGTGACGCCCTTGGGGTAGCTGTCCGATATCTGGGTTTCGGAGATCTTGCGGCCCAGGCCGTCGTAGGTGAAGCGGGTGACCATGCCGGAGGGCGAGGTGACCTGTGCCAGATCGCCGCCGGCGTAGTACTCGAAGCGCGTTACGGCGCCGTCGGGCGCGGTCTGTGTGCTCACCAGCCCGGCGGGCATGGTGCCGCCGTCCTGGGCCGCCTCCTTGCCCGTCGTGTACGTCGTGCTCGCGGTGCGTCCGTCCGCGAGTGTGGTCTTGTCGGGCAGCCCCAGGGCCGTATAACTCGAGGCCGTCTTGAAACGGTCGTCGTTGGCGCTGGTGGAGCGGGCGTCGCGGGTCGCCACGACTTTGTCGTTGCGGGGGTCCAGCGGGTCCTTGGTATTGACGTAGTAGTCGGTGAAGGAGGTCCAGCAGGAGTCGGCGTCGCGGCACGTGGTCGTGGAGACGGTGTTGCCGCGTGCGTCGTGCCCGGTGACCGTGGCGTGGCCGTTGGGGTCTGTCACGGTGTGCAGGAAGCCGCCGGTGTCGTACGCGTAGGTGGTGCGCCCGCCGTCGGCGTCGGTGGCGGCCACCGGACGCAGGCCGCGCAGCGCGTCATAGGAGACGCTGCTGGTACGGCCATCCGGGTCGGTCACGGAGACCGTGGAGGTGAGCGACGAGATGCCGGAGGACTGCCGGGCCCGGTAGTGCCGGGCCACCTGGTCCGCGGTCAGTGCCTTCGGGTAGATGGCGGCCTCGTCCAGCTCGCCGGTGAAGTAGGACGTTTCGCGGTTCTTACGGCCGTCCCAGTCCGAGCTGGAGAAACCGGCACCGAAGTACGCGTACTTCACCTCCTGCGGCCGCAAAGCCCCCTTCAAGAAGCCCACTCGTACGCCGTCCAAGTAGAGCGACTGGCCGCTGCCGGAGGCCGAGAGCACAGCGTGGTGCCACTGGCGGTCCGT
>NZ_BBUY01000010.1:196363-223123 GCF_001590865.1 Streptomyces sp. NBRC 110611 | reverse complement strand
CCCCCTTCAAGAAGCCCACTCGTACGCCGTCCAAGTAGAGCGACTGGCCGCTGCCGGAGGCCGAGAGCACAGCGTGGTGCCACTGGCGGTCCGTCACCTTCTCCCCGGACGTCATCCGGTCCGAGGTCGAGCCGTTCCAGAAATGGCCGCGCAGCTTGCCATCGGCGTCCACCACCAGGCTGGGGGTCCACAGCGTTGCTGTCTGGCCGAGTTCCTTGTTCTGCATGCCGAGGAGGACACCGGGCTTGTCCGTACGGAACCACAGCTCCACCGACACATCGGAGGTGCCGCCAAGGTCCTGGGATGGGATGGCGACGGCGCCGTTGCCGTTGAGCCGCACCGCGTAGTTGTCGGCGGTGCCGAAGATTCCGAATACCCCGAGCTGGGCCTTCTTGTAGGTGCCGGTGCCGTCGCGGACAGCGGTGCGGCTGTGCGCCTTGTCCCCCTCGACCTCGCCCAGTCGCCAGTAGCCGCTGGGCGCGTCCGAAGTGATCACACCCTGGTAGTCGGTACCGTTGCCGGCCACCAGTCCGTTACGCGCGAGGTAGTGCCCGGTCACATCCACCCGGCTCAGGGAGCGGGTGTAGAGGGCCACCTCGTCCAACTGGCCGGTGAAGTAAGCGGTTTCGCGGTTCTTACGGCCGTCCCAGTCCGGGCTGGAGTAACCGGCACCGAAATACGCGTACTTCGTCGTCTCCGGCTTCACGGTCCCGCTCCTGAAACCTGCGGGCTCACCGTCGAGATAGAGCATCTGGCCGGAGTCGAAAGCTGTGAGCACCACATGGTGCCACGTGCCGTCTGTCACCTTCTTCGGCGACACCATCGGATTCTTCGCCGACCCGTCCCACAGATGGCCCCGCAGTTTGCCCTCGGCGTCCACCAGCAGACTCGGGTTCCAGTGCGATGGCGTCTGTCCGAGTTCCTTGTCCTGCATCCCGAAGAGGACGCCCGGTTTGTCCGTACGGAACCACAGTTCCACCGAGATCGGGCCGCTCTTCTCGAAGGCGTCGGTGGGTACCTCCAGCGCGCCCTTGGTTCCGTCGAGCGACAGGGCGCTGTCGTCGCCATCCGCGAACGCACCGACCGCACCGAGTCGCACACCGTCGAGGTACGAGCCGTCGCCGCTGTCGGATATCTCGTTGGCGGCGGTGGCCCCGCTGCGGTCGCCCAGCCGCCAGTAGCCGGCGGGTCCCGTTGCGCGGACGGCGGCGGCGTAGGCTGCGGAACCGGCCGAGTAGCCGGGGGCGGAGACCTTCCACGTACCGCCGTTGGCGTCGGTGATCTGCGTGGCCCGGCCGGTCCTGTTGTCGTAGGCGACCTGGGCGTGTACCCGCCCTGAGGGCGTGGTGACCTTGGAGACCTGGCCGACGGCGGTACGGGCCGAGTAGTGCTCGGCGACTGTCGCCGCGTCCAGCGCGTGGTGGTAGACGGCGGCTTCGTCCATGCTGCCCTTGAAGTGGCGTACGCCGGCTCCCTGGCCGTCCCAGCCGGGGCTGGAGTAGCCCGCCCCCAGGTACGCGTAGGACATCTTGCGGTGGTCGATCGGGCCGGTCAGCGTGCCGACGAGCTTGCCGTCGAGGTAGAGGGACTGAGTGGTGCCGCCGCCGGTCAGCACCGCGTGGTGCCAGGTATCGTCCGTGACCGCAGCGTTGCTGACGATCGGCTGGACCTTCCCCGTCCAGTACTGCGCGCGCAGCTTGCCGTCCTTGTCGATCGCCATCGGCGGCACCCAGTCGACGGGCCGGCCCTCATCCAGCCGCCCGTCCTGGAAACCGACGAGCACGCCGGGCTGGGTGGTCTTGAACCACAGCTCGGTGGTCAGGAACGTCGAGGTGCGCAAGGTGTCCTCGGGCAGCTCCACATAGGAATCCGCGCCACCGAACTCCGCACCCGTGTCGCTGGTGCCGCTCAGGGCCCCACCCCCGCCGAGCCGTACGTCCCGGTAGAGGGCGTCGTTCAGCCCCGTGGAGGAGGGCGCCTCGCTCTTCGCGGTAGCCCCGTTCTCCTCGCCGAGCCGCCAGTAGGACACAGGGTTCCGGTCCAGGACGGCACTGCGGTAGAGCGAACCGTCCGTGGACTCGTACACCGTGCACTTGGTGTCAGAGTCCGGCGGGCAGACCTTCGTCAGGCGCCCGGCGGCGTAGGCGTAGGTCCAGGTGAGCCCGCCCTTCTGGGCGCCGACCTGGTTGGTGGTCACCGAGGCGACCCGGCCGTCCTGCCAGCTGAAGGTCAGCGTCCGGCCCGACAGTACGTCCTTCGCCTGAGCCAGCTCGCCGTCGTGGTAGGTCAGCTGCTGTTCGCGTCCGGCGCCGTCTGTGATCTTCGTCAGACGGCCTGAGGCGTCGAAGGTGTGCAGTGTGGCGGACTTGTCCCGCAGCACCCAGCCGCCGCCCGTGACCTGCGTGAGCGTGCCCATGCCGCCGGCCGGTGCGGTGTAGCTGCCGTCCGCTTCGCGGCCGAAGCGTACCCGGCTGCCGTTGGCCAGCGTGACCACCACGTCGCCGGTGCTCTCGTGCTGCGCCCGCATGTCCCAGCGGGTCGACCAGCCGGTGCCGAAGGCGTTGTCGGTACGCGGATCGAGCGAGTTGTAGGTGCGGGTGACCGACAGCTCGGGACCGACAGTCGGCATGGCGGCATCAGTTGCCGCCGTGGAGTAGTTGCCGGCCTGCGCACCGAACTCCCGGCCGCCGTCGCCGCCCAGGTGACCGGTCACCGCAGGCTGCGGGATCTGGGTGCTGAAGTATGCCGGGTTCGGACGGCGCGAGGTGTCCTTCCCGTCGTAGACGTAGGCATACCAGGCGTAGTTCTTGCTCCAGGACAGCCAGCCACTGGGCACCGACCACTGCTGCGAGGTGCCGCGCGGACCGCTGCGGCAGTTCTTGCGCGCGTCCTTGCCCTCGGCTTCGCAGACCTCGAAGGAGTACTGCAACGAGCCGCTGGGGTAGTGGTCGAAGTCCTTGCCGGACGCCCACAGGGTCGGGGTCAGGGACGTGAGTACGCCGCCGCTGGCCGGTGACTCCGCGGTGAGCTGCGGCGGGATGTTCGCGGCGGAGAACTTGACGGCGGCACCGGGCACGCCCCGCTTCGTGAACTCGACGGTGCCCCTGTCGTCCATGGTCCACACCAGCGTGTACGTGGCGGGTGCCATCGGAGCGATCCTGGCATCCAGTGTGACGCTCTCGCCCGGTTTGACGTCATGGGGCATGGAGGTCCACACCATCTTGGACACGTTCGTGATGTTCTTGCCGTTGGCGTCGAAGAGGGTATAGCGCAGCTTGTAGTTGCTGTTCTTGCCCCAGGTCTCGCGCCCTTGATTCGTCACGGTGACCTTCATCGAGCCCTCGGCGGTCGCGGTCACGGGCTTGGTGAAGGCACCGACCTTGTAGCCGGCCCCGTACTTGTCCCAGGTGACATCGAGACTCGGCTTGCCGTTGGGGTAGTTGTCCGACCCGAACTGCTTCCACGCGTAGGAGTCCGAGGTCGAGGCCTTCAGTGCCAGGCCGTAGTTCTTCTTCCGGCCGTGCGTCCAGTCGTCCACCAGCTTGCGGCCTGCCGCCCCCAGGTCGATGCCCTCCCAGGCAGGACCGCATGACCAACTGGTGGTGCCCTTCGGGCGCCAGCCGTGCGCGAAGCTCTTGGACACCAGCGACGCCCCGGTCGCCGGTCCGGGGTACTTGTTGGCGCTCTTCTCCGACCAGTCGGACGTGATGGGGTGCACGGTCACCGGACGTGCCTGGCAGGAGTAGGACCAGGTGTTGTACAGCGACAGCTTCGCGCCGAGCACCCAGGCGTTCTTCAGCGACGACTCCACACCGTTGAACCGCAGGAACGACTCCGCCTTGTGCTTGCCGCCGTCGTACGTACCGGCCTTGAGGATGGTGTCGCTGGAGAAGTTCTGGTTGTAGGGGGACTGCACATACGTACCGGACGTGGCGGAGACCGCCTTCACCGACGGGTCGACCTTTACCGGGAAGACCCGCTCCGGTGCGCTGAGCCACTCCTTGTCCAGGGAGACGACCAAGACCTGCCGGCTGCCCTTCTCCTCCAGGCTGTAGCGCACACCGGAAGAGATCTCGCCCTGGTTGGCGTTGTCGGCCAGGGCCGAGTCCTCCATCCAGCCCGGCGGCATCCACGCACGCTGCTCACCGTACTTGTCCTCGAACCCGACCCCGCCGTGCTCGTCGAGCTTCGCGGTCAGCCCCCGCGCCTGGAGCGGGAAGCGCCACTCGGTCGGCGCGTCCTTGCTCTTGAGGAGCAGGGTCTCCTTCACCGAGTCGTTGCCGGCGACATACTGCAGGTCAGCTGAGGGCCGGGCATCGGCGTACGTGATGACGGCACCATCCGCCGTCCCGGCCACATGCGCGGCGCCCTCCACACCGTAGGTGAGGGAATGCCCCTCTCCCACCTCCAACCGCAACACAGGATCGGCGTCCGCGTGTGGCGCAAAGGTGATGCCGGACCGGGTGGACCGGGTCGTCCATGCCGGGGGCTCCGCACTCATGGTGCGCGGCCCCTCCACCTTCTCCGGGCGGACGAGCGTGGCATCGATCTTCTGCCAACTACCGTCCCTAGCAGGGAAGTTCACCGGCTCATCGTAGTAGCGAGTGGTGTACGTCCCGTCCTCGTTGCGGAACGTGCTCTGCCGCTCGGCCCGCTCCCCGGCGAGCTCTTGACTGGACTTGGGGTCGAACCCCTTCGGCTCGGACGCCTCCGGCGCGGGGACCTCTTCGACCCGCCCCATCGTGGGCGGCGCGGACGTGTCGCCCAACGCCCCGCCCTTCACCTGGCGTTCGGCAGGCAATTGCCCAGGAGCCTCCAGCGTTCCGGGGCGACCGCCGCCGGCCCGGGCTCCCGTCTCCGCCCCCGAGACCGCATGGCCGCGCCCGTCAGCGGAACCCCACTGCTGAACCGGAGCGTTCACGCCCAGCAGGCGCTCGCTGTCCCACCGCTCCACCGCCAGCGCGGCTTGTTCGGTGCCGCACAACACGGCTATCAGGAGAGCGAGAAGAACGACGCCCACACGACGCACGCTACGCACAGAGAGTCCCTCATAGAACGGTCAAAAACGTTCAATGCCTATAACTTCACGACTCTTCCTTGCAAATCTGATTAAGCTTCAGGAACGGTAAGAGATCATCTTTGCAACATTCTTCGCCTCTGCCCCCATTTGCACCAAGGGGCACCTCAAGGGATCAGTAGGGTCTCCGGGGCACCGCAGTTCGGTTCCCTCGCCGACCTTGTCGCCTGCTCCGATCGTCGCGCAGGCTCATCGTTGCTTGAGATACGGCGCGAGGTGGTGCAGGCGCGTGTGGTAGTCGGGGTGCGAGGACAGGAGCCTTCCCAAGAGGCCCTGTCCGCGGCCACGAAATGGGGTTCTCGTGCCCATCGCAGCCGTATGACCGCACCCGGACAGGGCGGAAGCCGTCACGGATCCACTGTCCCGATCCGCCGCCTGCATCATGTGCAACACCTCGGCGAGCATCGGCCCGAAGCCGGCCGCTGCCGCATGGTGATCCGCCCGTACTTCGGCCCGGCGGGTCACGGCGGCAAGCAGATACGGGGCAGCGACCAGCGTGAGAGTGACGAACCAGTACTCCAGCGCGACCAGCAGGACGGCGGTACCCGCCACCAGAAGCAGCACCGCCGCCCAGAAACCCATGCGCCCATGCCCGATGGCGGCGACAAACCGGGTCAGCCTCCGTACAACAGCCCACGCAAGACGTCCCGGAACCGCATACCACTGCCCCAGGAGCGAGGACCAGGCATGGCCGCGGACGTGGTGCCCCAGTTCATGAGCGAGTACCGCGGCCAGCTGGCCATCGGACAGACGCTCCAGCGAAAACCGGGTAACGCCCACGATGTGTCCTGCCGCGGCCAGGGCGTTCAGATGATCGCTGTCCTCGATCCACAGCTCGTACGCGAGGCCCTCGACACCCGTCCGTGCGGTCACTGCCCGCCACAGTGGTTCCAGCCGGCTCAGTTCCCTTGGGGTGGGGTGACGCAGGTTGAGCAGATGCCGGGCGAGGGCCCGCTCCGTGGGCCGGTGAAATGCCATGGCCCCCGAAGCGAGCCAGAGCAAGGCCCCCAGCCAGCCCATGTCAGGGAGCAGGAGCTGAGAGAGCGCAGCAACGATCACCAGGCTCGCGAGGAACGAGGGTAACTGCAGTAACAGTTGGGCCATGGCCGCACCATCGATGCTCCGCTGCCGTTTGGCGAGATGCACACGCCCACGGTGGCCGACATCCTCGTGCGGCTCACGCTTCCCGGGGCCGGGACCGGAGTGCCCCTTGGGCCGGCCGCCATGGCGGGCGGCACCGTACCGCGTCGTGCTGCCCGGGTACGGCGGCGGGGGCGGGATCGTCTCGTTGGGACAGGGCGGGGACGGAGAGGCCACCACAGCCGGATGGGCCGGAGGACCGGGCGGGGAAGTGCGGCCAGGGTGGGCGGGATCGGGAGGAGCGGTCATGGTAGTTACCTGTCTAGGCGTACGGCCCGGATCGTCGCGGCGCGGTAGGAGGCAAGTCGGCGAAGTGCGTTCAGGAGGTGAGTTGCGCGATGGCCAGCAGCACCACTCCCGCGCAGTAGGCGGCCAGGCCTGTCCGGATCCACCAGTGCTTGGCACCGACGATGCGGCTGTTCTGGGCCAGTGCCTCGAGTACCCCATCCGCCTGGTTTGCCTCGGTGGCGGCGAGGGCCTCTGCGAGCCGACCGTCCTCCGTGGCCCGGCGGATGTCGTCGAAGTACGTCAACGGCCGCCCCGGAGACCACCGGCTGGTGCCGTACCGGGGCAGGACGGCGAGGAGCAGGCACCCCAGTGCCCCGGCCAGGGCGGCCATGGCTACCCACAACAGCACGCTCCCGGGGGTGGAGAGCCCCGATAAAGACCATCCGTGGGCCGCGACCAGGCCACCGAGCAGACTCACGGTCATGCTCATCACCCCTAAGAGCAGAGACGCCTTACTGTCCGCACGGGCCGTCTCGGAGCGCAGCTCCGCGAGCAGACGGGCTCCCACGGACGGGAATTCCGTCCCGCTGCTGCTCATCGCTTCTCCTCGGCGCTGTTGGCGGAGGCCCCGTCCCTCTTCTCGAGGAAGTGCACCGGGGTGCCGGTGGGTCCTGCCCAGGGCGGGGAGTCCGGTGCGGGAGGAGCAGAAGCAATGCCGGGCAGGTTGCGGGCGAGGAGCCCCTCCAGGATCTCCACGGCCTGTTTGTTCAGGCCCGCACGCTGGTAGTCCTCCGGATTCCCTTCCTTGAACACCTGCAGGGCGACCTCGGACTGACTTCGGATCAGGTCCAGTTGGTCCCTCTGCAGGTTTTCCATCACCAGCCGGGAATCCTCCGGATGCTGCGCCAGGTGCAGGGCCCACATCGCCACGCCGCCGTGCTGGAGGTGGTACTCGTAGTAGTGGATCTTCTCCGCTTCCAGCTGCCGCGCTTCCTCATCCTGGCGGCCCTGCAGCATGACCAGTTCGTGATCGTGCTGAGCCCGCTCCACATTCCGCTCCGCGCTGAGCCGGTCCTCCCGCATGGCCACGTCGTGTGACATGCCGAGCTGTTCGTCGGTGTACCGGAGTCGGCGCAGCTCCCGCTGGTGGGCGATCACCTCGTCGTCCGGCCTGAGCCGCACGGCACACGACGTGCGCAGCCCCGCTTCGTCCCCCAACTCGCCCACCTTGGCGAGCACCTGGTGGACGGCGCGTTCGGCATCCGCACTCCGGTCGATCGGAAAGCCACGGCTGATCGGGTACATCAGCTGCTCCAGCCGGCGCCTCAGGAGAGCGGGCACGTCCCGTTCTCCGCTGGCCACGAACCGTTGCGGCCGGGAAACTTGCCAGGTCAGCTCCGTCTCGGCGGTGAAGTCGAAGGCGTCGTTGTCGCTGGGCAGCAGCAGCGACACGGTGCAGGTGTGCACCCCCATGTCGACTTCGTAGACCGCGGTGTACCGCCTGGTGGCGAACAGCGGGCGCGACGGCCGATGGGGTGGCAGGTAGACATCGAACTCCCCCTTGTCCGTGGTGAAGACCAGCGCATTGTCGATCCGGCTGTAACCCCTGCGGTAGTCGAACCGGGACAACTGGCGCACGGTCAATACCGGGTCGATCAGCTCACTGTGCCGGTCCGCTCCCTGGTCCCAGTCGGGCTCGCGGCGGATGTCCACCATGGTTCATTCTCCTCACTCAGCATGATCCGGAATTTCGCGGCCCGTGGCCGCAGACGAGAGGCGGCGCCTCACAGCACGGCCATCAGACGATGAGCCACCGCGGGCGGGCCGCCCCCTCGCCGGTCGCGCAGTGCCCCGAGCATGTGATCGAGGCGCTTACGGTCCTCATCGGAGCCGACAAGCGTCGGAAGCAGCATCGCCAGTTCCCGCTCGGCCTGCGGATCGCCGTCCGCCTCACGGACCCATCCGGCCAGCGCCTTCAACGCATCGGCTGTGTACCGCAGATCGCCCAGGGCGGTCTGCCAGAGCAGGGACAGCCACCGTGCGTCCTCGGTCGGCCCCGTTGAGGCGGCCTCCGCGTGCCACCGCAACAACAGCCGGCTGTCAGCGCGTGCGCAGGCCAGGACAAACCCGTGCAGCGCCAGGCGACGGCCGGCAGGCCCGTCCCGGAGGAGTTCGGCCAGGCCTCGTACCACCCGGCTGCGCACCGATGCCGATTCGTCGCTCAGCAGCAGCGCGACGGACTCGGCGATGTGCTGCGCCTCCTGCTCGTCATCCCCGGTGCGAGCGGCATTCGCCAACGCCTTCAGCGCTTCGTCGGGCATCCTTGGGCCCACCAGAGCGTAGGCCCGGATGGCTGTCCAGCGAAGCCGTGGTCCGGCCTCCTCCTCGCACCAGGAGCGCAGGATCGACGGGATGTTCGGGGCGCCGACGGCGTGCGCCGTCGCGAGGGCGTTGGCGGCGACCAGGCAGTCGCGGTAGAGCTTGGACTTCGCCCAGCCCTCGATGAGCAGGGCCATCGCCGACGGCAAGTCGGTCTGGGCCAGCACCGCGGCCGTCACTGCCGCGCGGGTACGCACCAGCGGCCGGCCGTCCTGTGCGAGCTCCCGGAGCCACGCGAGCAGAGCGGGCCGTGCGGAGGGGTGGCTCGTCCAGACCTCTCGGAGGACCTCGACCGAGACTCTGGGCTCCTGGAAGCGCGCCACGCGCTGGCGCACGGGGCCCCACTCGGTGTGTTCCTCCTTCCAGTACTCGACAGCGCGGGCCAGGCGCAGGCGTGTGGTGATGGACGTCGCGAAGATACCGACCCGGGGTTCCCTCCCGGCGTCCTCCGTTCTCTGGAACTGCGCGTACAGGGTGTCGCTGAGCTCCGCGGTCAGGGCGTAGGCGGCCTCGTCGAACGCGGCCAGGGAGATGAGGAACGCCTTGTCCCGGAGCTGGGTTTCGTCGCCCCCGAACCACTCCCGGACCTGCTCGCGGACCAGCCTCGGGCCCACGTGCGCAAGTTCCTCCCGAGTAGTCGTGCCGTCCGCGTGTTCGGCCAGTGCCTTCGCGAACGCCGCCGCCTCCCGCAGCTGGTGGTCGTCCCGGTCGAGGAACTCCTGGGAGAGTTCCAGAGCCAGCAGCTCGCGCTCCCTCCGCGGGTCGTCCACCAGGGCGTGCAGGTGTGACCGGAGCACAGCCTGGGGCGACGGCGGCACCCATGGGACGGGGTCGACGCCCCGCAGGGTCGCGAACAGGTCGACGGTGATGACCAGATAGGCGTCCTTCTCCTGGAGGGCGTCCCGCAGGGCCCACAGGTCGATGTCGCGCAGTGGATTCTCCCTGCCCGTCACCAGGTCGCTCACGAGGTAGCCGTGCGAGTCGCTGTTCACCTCGTCCTTCAGCGCGGTCGGCGGGGTGTTGGGGTCGACGGCGCGTACGGGCACGGCGTCCAGGGAGCGCAGCAGCATCAGGGCAGCACTGCGGCGGCCGGTGAAGGGCGCGCCGTACAGCACGAGTACCCGCTTCTCACGCAGCCGGTCGCGTAGGGGGTGTACGAGTTCCTCGTACCCGGCGAACTCGAGGGCAAGTTGGTCGAGTTCGGGCGAGGGGATGTCTCCGGAGGTGTGGGTGGCGGTGCCGAAACGGTAGTGGTGCTCCACCTTGGTGCCGAGAACGACGTCTCCTCCGACGCTCCCCCCGCTGACCCCGGTCTGGTCGCCGCCGACCAGGCTGCCGCTGACCGCGGCCGGTACGTGCTCGTACAGCTCACGCCGCGCCGCCCATGGGTCCTGCGGGCGGTCGTCCTCCGCCTCGGTGTGCTCGTCGTGGGTCTGCTCCTGTTGGTCGGCCGCCGGGTCGGTGTCGCCCTGGGAGCGATCCGTCTGCTTGTCACCGGGCTGCTCGCTCATGCCTGCTCGCTCCGGCCCTCGTGCCGGACAGAGCCCATGACCACGTCCCCGGCGACGTGGCCGCCGCTGACCCCGGTCTGATCGCCGTTGACCTGGCTGCCGCCGACCGACACGGTCCCGCCGTTGAACGCGAATGCTGCCCCGGTGCTCGCAGGCGCTGAGACAGGCGCCGCGGGAGCCTGCCCGGCGGCATCGTTGTGCGTACCCCCGCCGCCGCGCCCGGCGGGCGCGGGTCCCGGGGCGGGGACGGTGGTGACGTGCGGGAGCGGACCGTGCAGCCACAGGTCGAGTCGGTCCTTCTTCACGGACACCGCGGCGTGGTGGAACTCCTCCGGGCGTAGTCCGCGGTGTCCGTGGCGGACCACTCCTTCGTAGACGGGGGACGACACCCCCAGCACACAGTCCGCGTCCCGCTGCGCGAGCCCTTCGCGCAGGGCGTCGGCATCGAGCAGCCGGCAGGACTGGTTGAGGTCGTGGCCGACGAGCCCGCCGACCGTGCCCTGCTTCGGGTCGAAGGCGACCTCCCCTGCGGCCAGTACCATCCGCAGCCGCATCTGGGCGCTACTCGATGCCAGCCGGTTGTACTGGCACAACGCATCCGGGGTGGTCGTCAACAGGGCCCGGAGAAGCACAGTTTTCGGGATGTCGGCGCTGACCAGCACGATCAGGCCGTCCCCGCGGTCCTCGCGGTACTGCATGTTCCTCTCGACACCCGCCGCAGCCAGGGTGTCCTCCACCACGTTGTGCAGTTCCCGGCGCAGGCAGGCCTGCACCACATCGCCCCGTCGGCTGAAGTCCTCGATGTCCAGCAGCAGAATGGTGCGGTTGACGGGTTCTGTCAGGGCCAGAGTCATAGGTGCCTCTCGGACGGTCGGGCTCGGTCCGGAGCACTATCTCGTAGGGGTCTGACAGTGGAGAAGGAACGGCTGCACACAGCGTCTGTAGCCGATGGCACACAACTCGCCGCCACTGCACAGCCGTCGGCTATTCGCCGCCCCCTATCCGGCGCAGCAGGTCCGGGCGGACGATGACCAATCCTCTGCGGCTGGTGCGGACGATGTCGCGGTCCCGCAGCTCTTTCAGAAGCCTGGCCACCGCCTCGCGGGAGGCTCCGACCGCGCCTGCCAGCTCGTGCTGGCTGAGACCGGTGGTCAGGCGCACGCCCTCGGCATCCTGCACCCCGTGTGTGCGCGACAGCTCCAGGATCAGGAGCGACAACCGCTCACGAACCCCGAGCGCCCCTTGCTCCACGCGTCGCCGGTCGCTGGCCTGTGTCCGGTCCCCGATGAGGCTGAGCAGTTGGAGGGCAGTAGCCGGGAACTCCACGAGATGGTCCAGGAATCTGCCGCGCTCGATCGTGACCGCCTCGACCTTTCCGAGTGCGGCGACCGTCGCCGAGCGCGAGCGGCCGCTGACCGCGGAGGCCTCCCCGACGATGTCGCCCGGCCCCCGCAGGGCGAGCAGAGCTTCGTAGCCGTTGGCCGCGGAGTGGATGACCTTGGTCCAGCCGGAGAGGATGACCATCACGTGGGTGGACGGTTCGTCCTGATGCACCAGGACGGACCGCGGGCTGTACTTCATGGGCCGGCCGAGTTCCAGCAGCGCGACCCGCTCCTGGTGCTCCAACCGGGCCAGGAACGGAACTTGGTCATCGAGCCTGCTGGCTCGTGACGGCGTCATGGGCTCGGACTCCGCGGAGACGGCCGCTGGTCCCGGCTGCCCCGGCACAGGATTGACCACGCCGTCGGTATCCACCCGCACTCCCCCAAAGCCACGTCACTCCACGGTACTTCAGCGAAGTCTTCCTTCCCCACCCTGCATCCAGCCTATGGCACACGAAACAGAGCACCCCGGCTGGTCACCGTTCGTGTCCGCGAAGCTCCGTTAAGGCAACCGTCACGGTACCCGGCGACAGCGCAGGGACGTCCGCCGACGCCGTCACGAATGTCAGCCCGAGAGGCCGGCGCAGGACGGAACGCGGACCGTGTCGGCGTTGGGGAGAGGGAACGGCACCCAGGTTCCGGCCGACAAAGTCGGCGCTACACGGTGCCGTGCGGCCCTTCAGGTTCCTCGGCCGCGGCGTCGCGGGATGCCGGGGCAGCCTTTCTTCGCCGGTACACCACCACCCCGCACACCGCGAGGAGGAGGCCGACGACCGCGGCCACACCGATTACCGTCCGCTCGGCGAACAGCCTTGCCAGCAGTTCGAGCGCCCCGAGCCCGGCCGTCGCGTAGACCAGCGCCCAGCCCGCTCCCCCCACGAACAGTGCGGGGAGGTAGCGCGACAAGGGCATGCGCATACTCCCCGCGAGGAAGTTGGCAGCGGTCTGGAAACCGACGGTCAGAAAGGAGACGGCCACCACCGGCGCACCCCACCGCTGGATCGCCCGTTCGGCACGCCTGTACTTGGCCGAGGAGATCCGCTCAGCGAACCTGCTGCGCCTGGTACCGGCACCGGCGAGCCACCCGACGGCGAACGTCCCTCCGGCCCGCAGCAGAACGATGACGTAGAGACCGGAGGCCGTGAGCACGGCCTTGTCCATGACGCTTCGCCCCCGCTCCGGACCGTGCGCCGCTGCTCCGTCCCCCTGTTTCGCGGTCGCCGTAGCGGGCCCGCGACGGGCACGACGCCGGTCTCCATATCTCACCTGCGGTCTGCTTCTGCCAGTTCCCTCCCTGCGTTCGTGCAGGCAGGGAAGGAACGCCGGTACCCGAGCCCGACGCGGAGTACCGGTGCACCCGGAGCCTTCCGGATACGATCTCTCGCGCCGGAGCCACCGGCACAGCCACATTAACCGAACACACGCGCCCCGGCTGCACCACACTGGTCTGAAGAGGAAAAATGTGCTCCCCCTGCGGTGACCAGGCGAACCAGTCTAGCTTCCGGGCCCGGACACCCTGCCGACAGTGGCGGCCAGGGTACGCAGGACGGTCGAGCCGATGAGCACCACTGAGGAGACCGGCCCTCCCACCCATCGGGTCAGATCGCCTCGCAAGTCGGGATCCACCTCGACGGTCACCCGGAGGTATCTGCTCCGCAGCGCGGTGACCTTGGTGGGCCGGGGTGCGGAGACGTCCTGCCCGCGCTGCAATGCCGCGCGGTAGTTGTCCTTGCGCTGGCTCATACCTCATCCTGACGCTTGATCAGTTCCTCCGCGAAGTCCATGTATGCCGAGCCCTTGGCCTGGACCGGGTTTCCGAAAGACTGGGAATACAGGTCGAGCCGCGCGATCTGGGTGTCCAGCACTTCGAAACCCCGCTCGCTGAGCGCATCACGAGCGTCGGCATCGGGCCCGGTGCGCGTGGCATCGGGACGGTTGGTGCGATTGAGCAGGACCGCCGTGCGGGCCGGTTCGGCACGCAGGGACTGCACATCCGCCATCTCGCTGCGGATGGGTGCCATCCGGTCCAGTTCGATGGGGGCGGGGGTCACAGGCACGATCCACTCGCGGGCGTACCTCATGATGCTGCGCGCAATGCGGGGGTGGTCCTCCAGCTGGGGCGCATCGAGCACGACGGCCTGCCGGTTGCCGAGGAAGTCGTTCACGCGGCGGTGGACGTCCCCCACCGGCAGAGCGATCACCGGAAACGGAAAGCCACCGGCCAGTTCACTCCAGCGCAGCGCGGAAGCGGCAGGGTCACCGTCGACCAGTAGCGGCGACAGACCCGACTCATGCAAGGCATGGGCCAGCCACACAGCACTCGTCGTCTTTCCGACGCCGGGTTTGAGGTTCACAAACGCACAGCTCAACGACACAAAAGCTGACAATAGCGGTGGCGATCGTCCAGTCCCGGTCGGCGCGAGGGCGTGGTTTCATGGTTCACCCGTAAGCAGTGAGAAACGGCGGACACCCGCTCGCGGCGGACCGATCAGCCGCCGGGCAGGCTCCGCACGACGTACGTCACGTGCTGAAGATTCCCCGCCCGCAGCCACTCCGTGGGCCCACCCGCCCCCTCGCTGGTCGAGAGCGGACCGTGCGCACAATCACTCGGCCATTTCTCGCCCTGCCCGGCCCCCGCTCCCCGGAACTCGGGCAGTTCGATGATCCGGCGGGCCGCACTGCGGTTGACGGCAATCCGGTCGGATCCCCGAGTCAGCACCTTGAACAGGAGGTACGAGCTGTCGGTGGTGTAGCGGAGCACACCCCAGGGCGGGCCGCCCTTCCTCCCGGGTGTCGGGGCCTGTGCCAGGACGCTCGGGGGCTGCACCCCGTAGTCGCCGTAACCGACCAGCGGAGCATAGGTCCTGCCCGTCGCGCGCACCCCAGCGCGTCGAGGGCACGCAGCGCCTCCTTGCCGCGTCGATCCATCCGCCGTAACCCAACCAGCGCTCGGCGGTGGCTGGCACGTACGTCCGGACGAGCCGAGGGCCCTGCCTGCCTGGACCGGCTTCGCGTACGAGATGGCAGGCACCGCGCCGGACCTGACCACCGGGCAGAGGTGGGTGGACGAAGCCGCCCCGGGCGTCGAGGCGGCATTCACTCTCGCGGTACGGAGAGCGACTCGTCCAGGAAGTCGCGTATGTGCTCGCAGGCCTGGGCGCGGTCGATGCCGGGTAGGCCGACGACGAGATGGGTACCGAAGCCGTCGAGGAGGGCGCGGGTGCGGGTGGCGAAGCGCTCGGCGTCAACAGCCCGGAACTCCCCCTTCGACGCGCCCTCGACGAGGAGGGCGACCAGGTCGCGGTGCCAGGCGAGTTCGAGGTCGAGCTGTCGCTCGCGGGTCTCGTCGTCGGCGTTCTGGGAGCGGTTCCACACCTCCAGCCACAGCGTCCAGCGGGGGTCGCGATGGCCTTCGGGGAGGTAGAGGTCGACCAGGGCGTCCAGCCGTTCGCGGGCTGGGAGGCGGCGGGAGAGAGCGGCCCGGCGCTCGGCGCCGAGTTGCTCCTCGCTCCACTGGAGGGTCTGGAGCAGCAGCTCGTCCTTCGTACCGAAGTAGTAGAGGATGTGACCGCTGCTCATGCCGACCTCGCGGCCCAGGCCCGCCATGGTGAGCCGGTCCAGGCCCTCCGTGGCGATGGTGGCCATTGCCGCGGCCAGGACCTGCTCGCGGGGCTGGTTGAGCCGGCGCCGGGGACGGCGCACGGGACCGGACACAAGGAACCTCCTGGTGAATCCTTATGGGTTTACGGGTTTACGGCCTACCGGTTCACGGGGCTGCGGGTCAGACCTCGGGCTGCTGCTGGGTGATGCAGTGGATACCGCCACCCGCTGCGAAGATCGTACGGGCGTCCACGAGGGCCACCGTCCGGTCGGGGAAGAGGCGGTGAAAGATTCCTGCCGCGTGCTCGTCGCGCGGGTCGTCGAATCCGCACAGCACCACCCCATCGTTGCAGAGGTAGTGGTTGATGTACGAGTAGTCGACCAGCTCGCCGTCGTCCTCGATGACGGTCGGGGCGGGCACCTCGACGACCTCCAGTCGGCGGCCCCGGGCGTCGGTGGCGCAGCTCAGCTGTTTGACGATCTCGTTGCAGAGGACGTGGTCGGGGTGGTCGGGGTCGGGCTGGGTGTGGACGAGCACGGTGCCGGGGCGGGCGAAGGCGGCTACCAGGTCGACGTGGCCGCGGGTGCCGAACTTGCCGTAGTCAGCGGTCAGACCGCGCGGTAGCCAGACCGCTTTGGTGGTGCCGAGGTGAGCGTGGATCTCGGCCTCCACCTCCTCCCGGGTTCGGTCGGGGTTGCGGCCCGGGTCGAGCTGCACGGTCTCGGTGAGCAGTACGGTGCCCTCGCCGTCGACGTGCATACCACCGCCCTCGTTGACCAGGGGCGAGGCGTAGCGGCGGGCCCTGGTCAACGCGCTGACCTCGGCGGCTATCGCCGCGTCAAGGTGCCAGTCGGCCCACTCCTGTGCGCCCCAGCCGTTGAACGTCCAGTCGACGGCGGCGAGCGAGCCCTTGCCGTCGGTGAGGAAGGTGGGGCCGATGTCGCGCATCCAGGCATCGTTCAGCGGGCGCTCGACGACGTCGATGGTGTCACCGAGGAGGTCCCGGGCGCCGGCTGACTGGCCGGGGCCGGCGACGACGGTGACCGGCTCGAAGTGGCGCACGGCGCGGGCCACTGCGGCCCAGGAGCGGCGGGCCTCGGTCAAGATCTCCCCACCCTCCTCGGCGAAGGTGCCGTTGGGGCCGGGCCAAGCCATCCAGGTGCGCTCGTGGCGGGCCCACTCCGGGGGCATGCGGAAGCCGTCGGTGACAGGGATGTTCATGTGGGGTCCTTGAGGGTCGGTGGGCGGGGGCGGTCACAGACGCGGCTCAGCGGGCGGAGGGGTTCAGAGGAAGTACAGGCGGGAGAGCGAGACGGTGTCGGCCGGTTCCGAGCGGATCGGGTCGCCGTCCAGGGTGACCAGTCCGCTGCGCGCGTCCACCTTTACCTGTCCGATCCGGGAGTTGTGGACCAGGTCGCCGGGGCCGATGCCGCGGGTGCCGCGGACGGCGACCCGGCGGCGCCGGGTGGGCAGGTGGTCATCGCCCTGTTCTACCGCGGCGCGTGCGACGAAGGCGACCGAGATATCGGCTGGGGTCGCGCCGTGCGCCCCGAACTGCGGTCCGAGTACCAGGGGTTGGCAGGTGTCGGTGGCGGCGTTCGGGTCACCGGTGACGCCGTAGGCCGGGAAGCCGGACTTCAGGACCAACTGCGGTTTGGCGCCGAAGAACGACGGAGTCCAGAGCACGATGTCGGCCATCTTGCCGACCTCGATGGACCCGATCTCGTGCGCGAGGCCGTGCGCGATGGCAGGGTTGATGGTGAGTTTGGCGATGTAGCGCAGCACGCGCGCGTTGTCGTCGTGGGCGCCGTCACCTGCCATGGGCCCGAGTTCGGCCTTCATCTTGCCGGCCATCGCGAAGGTACGGCGTACGGTCTCGCCGGCTCGGCCCATGCCCTGGGCATCGGACGAGGTGATGCCGATCGCGCCCAGGTCATGCAGGACGTCCTCGGCGCCCATCGTGCCGGCCCGGATACGGTCGCGGGCCATGGCTGCGTCGCCCGGCAGGTCGGTCTTCAGGTCATGGACCGAGACGATCATGCCGTAGTGCTCGGCGACCGCGTCCCGCCCGAAGGGGAGGGTGGGGTTGGTGGACGAGCCGATGACGTGGGGGACGCCGGCCATCTTCAGGACGTTGGGGACGTGGCCACCGCCGCAGCCCTCGATGTGGAAGGCGTGGATGGTACGGCCGTCCAGGACGCGCAGGGTGTCCTCCACGGTGAGGCACTCGTTGAGGCCGTCGCTGTGCAGCGCGACCTGGACGTCGTGGTCCTCGGCGACGCGCAGCGCGGTGTCCAGGGCGCGGGCGTGTGCACCCATGTCCTCGTGGACCTTGAAGCCACAGGCGCCGCCCTCGGCGAGCGCCTCGACCAGCGGAGCCTCGCCGGAGGAGGAGCCGCGACCCAGGAACCCGATGTTGACCGGCCAGGCGTCGAAGGCGCCGAAGGCGTGGGCCAGTGCCCAGGGGGAGTTGACGCCGACGCCCCAGACGGGGCCGAACTCCTGGCCGATGACGGTGGTGACGCCGGAGGCCAGCGAGGCCTCCATCACGCGTGGTGAGAGCAGATGGACATGGGTGTCGACGGCGCCGGCAGTGGCGATCAGGCCCTCGCCGGAGACGATCGAGGTGCCGGTGCCGACGACGACGTCGACGCCGTCCAGAGTGTTCGGGTTGCCGGCCCGTCCGATGGCGTGGATGCGGCCCTCGCGGATGCCGATGGACACCTTGCGGATGCCCAGGACCGCGTCGATGACCAGGACGTTGCTGATCACCACATCGCAGGTCTCCCGGACCGCGGCGGCCTTCAGCAGCAGGCCGTCACGGGCGGTCTTGCCGAAACCGGCCAAGAACTCATCACCGGGCCGCTGGGAGTCCGACTCCACCCGGACGACCAGGCCCGAGTCACCGAGGACCACCCGGTCGCCGGCCCGCGGGCCGTGCACCGACGCGTACTCGTGGGGGTCGATGGTCATTGCTGCTCCTCCGCCCCCAGATAGCCGCAGGCGGCGGCCCGCCGCAGCGCTTCCGACTTCGCGCCCGGCCCGTCGAGCGGGCCGTCGACGAGGCCGGCGAAGCCGATCGCGACCCGGTCGCCGCCGATCGGGACCAGGCCGACGTCCGTGGCGCCTCCGGGCTCGAACCGCACCGATGAGCCGGCCGGTACGCACAGCCGCATGCCGTACCCGGACGACCGGTCGAAGTCCAGCCGGGGGTTGGCCTCGAAGAAGTGGAAGTGCGAGGTGACGCTGATGGGCACGGTCGCGGTGTTGCGCACCGTCAGCACCACCGCAGGTTCGAGCTCCGGGACGGCCTGGCCGGGGAGTACGGCGCCGGGTTTGAGCGGGGCGGTCTCGTCCGCCTCCCCCGCCGCGCCGCGGGCGCCGATCGGGTCGCTGACCACCGCGAGCCGGGAGCCGTCGTCGAAGACGGCCTCCACATGCACTTCGGTGATCACCTCGGCCACTCCGGGCAGCACATCGTCCGGGCCGAGCTCGCTGCGTGCCGCCTCGATGGCTTGGGCGAGGCGGCGCCCGTCCCGCGCCGCCTCGCAGACTGTGTCCGCGATCAACGCGGTCGCCTCGGGCACATTCAGCTTCAGGCCACGGGCCCGCCGCGTCCGAGCCAGCTCGGCCGCGCTGAACAACAGCAGCCGGTCGCGTTCCGTCGGGGTCAGCCGCATCCGTCCCACCTTCCCGATCGATTAGAGCGTCACTCTAATCAGTGAAATCTGTCAATGCCAAGGTATTGACCTGCTCTACAGGCGTGGGTCACATTGAGCGCAGTTCTCAATATGCGCTTGATAGAGCACCGATCAAACGATCTCGACCGTTGATCCCCGGAAGATCCCAGGGCGGCCCCTTCAGAGATCCCACGGCGCGAGCGCCCTTCGCCCCCGAGCGCTGTCCCCCCTTACGACGCACCGCACGCGGGGCACTGCTCACTGCTCACACACTGTTGTCCGGCCTCTCAGGGGAGCCCTCATGCCGATCGAACAACGCGGAGTCGACACCATCCCGGATGGGGAACGCACCAGCGGTCCCCGTGATCTCGTCTCGATCCTGCTCGGATCGAACCTCGCCCTCGGCGTGGTGATCTTCGGTTGGCTGCCGGTCTCCTTCGGCCTCGGCTTCTGGGGCTCGGCCAGCTCACTGGCTGCCGGCACCCTCGTCGGCGCCGTGCTCACCGCCCCGCTCGCGCTGGTCTCCCTGCGCAGTGCGACCAACCTCTCCACCAGCAGCGGTGCCCACTTCGGGGTGCGCGGCCGGCTCCTCGGCTCGGTGATCGGCCTGCTGCTCTCCCTCGGCTACACCGCGCTGACGCTGTGGGTCGGCGGCGACGTGGTGGTCGGCACTCTGCACCGTCTGATCGGTCTGCCGACCGGCGGCGTGTCGTACGCCGTCGTCTACGCGGTGCTGGCCGGCGGTACGGCGGTAGGCGCGGTCTACGGCTACCGGGTGCTGCTGCGCCTGAGCAAAGTGCTCGCCATCGGTCTGACCGTGCTGCTGGCGGTCGGTGTGATCGCCTACGCTCCCACCTTCGGCGCCGCCCCCGTGCCCGGCACCGCGTACGCGCTCGGCGGCTTCTGGCAGACCTGGTTGCTGTCGACCGTCGTAGCCGGGCTCAGCGGCCCGATCGCCTTCATCACACTGCTCGGCGACTACAGCCGCTATGTCTCACCCCGCCGCCACACCTCGCAGAAGGTCTTCGCGGCCACCTACCTCGGCCTGGTGGTGGGCCTGCTGGTGCCGCAGCTCTTCGGTACGTTCAGCGCCCTGGCGGTCGGCGCGGGTGAGGACTACGCGAGCCCGCTGGTGGCCGGCGCCCCGTTCTGGTACCTCGGCCTGCTGCTGCTCAACGCCTCCTCCGGTTCGGTGGGCAACGCCGGTCTGATGCTCTACAGCATGGGCCTGGATCTGGACGCGATCGTACCGAGGGCGACCCGTACCCAGGCCACGTACGTGGTCGCCGCGATCTCCACCGCATTGGTCTACGGCGGCCACTTCCTGTGGGAGGCGCAGGACGCGATGACCTCGTTCGTGCTGCTGATGACCGCCCTGTGCACGCCCTGGGCGGTGATCGTCGTGATGGGCTTCATCCGCTGCCGCGGTGACTACGACGCGGACGCCCTACAGGTCTACAACCGTGGCACCCGGGGCGGCCGCTACTGGTACCGGGCAGGCTGGAACGTCCGGGCCACGATCGCCTGGGTGCTGGGCTCGGCGGTCGGCCTGATGGACGTGGACACCCCCCTCTATCAGGGTCCACTGCTGCCGTACACGGGCGGGATCGACGTCAGCTTCCTGCTGGCGGCCGCGGTGGGTGGGTCCGTGTACGCCCTACTCACCCTTGGCCGACCCCGTCCGACCCCGGCACTGCGCACCGTGACGTCCGGTACGGCGACCACCGTGCCGGACGCCCCGGTGGAGGTCGGCCGATGACCCGCCTTGCCGGCCGCTGGGAGGGCCGTTCCTAGAAGTCCAGGACGTGCGGCAGGCCGCGGCGGTAGCGGTCGGTGTCCAGGCGCTTGGCCGCGTCCAGCTCCTCAGGTTCGTATCGCGCGAAGAGCTGTGCCTTGGGTTCGGTGGCGCCCGCTGCGTCGAGGATGGCGTTGGCGGCGCGGCGGCCCGCCTCGTTGGCGGCTTCCATGGAGGAGAAGTCGACGTTGCTGTACTGGCGTACGTAGTCGGCAGCGAGGAAGAGGTTGGGGATGGCCGTGGTGGTGTCGGGGCGGTGGTCCCAGGATCCGGCATCGTTGAGCAAGTACGGCTCCTCGTTGGCGAGTTCGGCGCCGCCGGTCTGGGTGATCGCGGGGTCCAGGAACCACGTACGCAGGTTGTCGTCGGTCAGGCGGGCGAGGCCGGGGCGGTTGAGGGCCTGTTTCATCTGGGCCCAGACCTCGGCGGCGATCTGACGCGGTGTGCAGCGGCGGGCCGGTTTGCCGTACAGGACGCCGGGCTCGTCCCAGTTGGAGATGACCACGGAGAAGGAGTCGCGGGTGTCGCCGTCGCCCCAGGTTGTGGTGAACTCCTCGTGCCAGAACTGGGATTGGCTCACCGAGACCAGGGACCAGGGCGAGTCGGGGTAGGCGACGTGGCCGGGCACGACGTGCACAGGGTGCGTCAAGTAGTACTGGATGCCCTGACTCCAGGTCGTGTTGAGCTTCTTGGTGGCCTTCAGGCGCGGCTCGGCGGCGAGCAGCTCGGGGCTCCACAGCCGCACCGCGCGGTCGACGGGGACGGCCACCACATAGTGGTCGGCGTCCACGGGTACGGTGCGGCCGCCGGGGTCGCGTGTCATCGCACCGCTGATGCGGCCGCCGCTCAGCACGAGGGACTCCACGCTGTGCCCCGTCTGGAAGGTGACGCCGAGGGAGCGCAGGTGCTCGCCCCAGGGGTCGATCCACGCCTCGCTGGTCGGGGCGTTGAAGACGCGGTTGTTGGGGCCGTCGCTGCCCAGCTGCAGCAGGTCCCAGACGATCGCCTCGCCGCCCTGGCCGCAGGTGCGGGCGGACGCCGAGGTGGGCTTGAGCGCCTGGATGACCTGGACGCCGCCGCCGAGCAGCCGCCGGTAGTCCGCGGACTTGCCCTCGGCCTCGATGAACTTCCACCAGTTCTCGTACTCCCACTGCCCGAAGCGCCGCTCCTTGCCGCTGGTCATCAGGATGACCAGCTTGCGGGCGCCGAGCGCGGCCTCCCAGGGCGGCAGGTGGAAGACCTCCTCGGCGAGCCCGGCGAGGAGCTGGATCACCGCTTCGGGGTCAAGGGTGCCGGGACCGAGCGGGGTGCCGGGGATGTCGATGGCCTGACGGCCGCTGGTGCGCGCGAACTGGACCCAGGCGGCCCGGACGAGGTTGTCGTGCACACCGTGGGCGTTGCCGCGGAAGGGGATGCGGCGCAGGGTGTCGGGCAGGTTGTGGTAGAAGCCGAACACGCCGCGGTGGCCGTGCTCGCCGGGCAAGTCGCGGCGGCCCTTGGTGCCGGTGCCGGGGACGGGGATGCTCCGGGCCTTGCCGCCGAGGACGTTACGCCGCTCATAGACCGTCACCTCGAAGCCGCGCTCGGCGAGTTCGTGGGCCACGGTGAGCCCGGCCGGTCCGGCGCCGAACACCGCGACACGACGGCCCGCGCGGCGGCGCCGGGGGCTTCCCTGGGGGGATGCGCCCGGCGCCGCGTGGGCAGCTGTCGCCGGGCCCCCGGCAGCAAGGGCACCGGCCGCCCCGGCCCCGTACCCCAGCACGCTTCTGCGCCGCACTGTCGACGACATACCCATGACATCACTCCTCATCTCGCCCCGCTGCCGGGTCGCCGGCCCCCCGCACAGCCCAACAGCCCGCCTGAGCCATCGGCCTCACAGGGCCTGAACCACGGGCCTGAACCACGAACGGAGAGAGACCGTAGCGGCTCACCCGCCCCACCAGGAACAGGCATCCACGCCAAACTGACGGTGCGTCAAAGCATCCCCTCAGGAGGCGCAGGGACGGCAGCCGCCGATCGGCTCGTCGAAACTCACCGGAACCCGGCCCAGATCATGAGAAGCGCGCACTCGTCAGATGCCCTCTCGACGCGGAACGATTCGGCCTCAGCAACCGAGATCAACCCAAGTCAGAGGGCATCTGCATGCTCAAACACATTCCCCGTCACCACAACGAGGCGGTGGATCCGGGCTTAAGCCGACTCTCAGCCGGCCGTCCGCGGGCCATGCTGCACGCCCCCGCTGATGATGTTGAGGGAGCCCCCGCCCATCCGGCTTGCGAGGCGCACCAGTCCGGTGCCGTGGTCATCACCTCTCGCCGGCTGACCGGCAGCGACGTTGCCGCCCCGGTCCGCAAGAGTCGCCGTCCCGGCCCGGGCACCTTGGGGAGGCGCCGGGCGTACTTCGAGACCGTGGCCGCCGCAGGCAAGGCCTCGACGTGAGCGTTCACCACATCGGCCACCTGGACATCGACCTGCCCTGATCGAGCGGGGGGAGCGGTCCCGGTGCGGGGAGCGTGTCCGGGCGTGGGCGCATATGGCAGTCGCGCCGACTTGTCGAGCCGGCCCCGGGCCTCATACCCCTGCCCGCGCCTTGGCGACGATCTCCTCGACCTCGGGCCGGGTCAGGCGACGTCCGCTGTCCTCGATGACGCGCAGGCTGGCCCAGGCCAGCTCCAGGGGGATGCGCGTGAACGCGTGCGCGGGCCCGCCCGGCGGGAGCGCGTTCTGGTAGGACCGGCCGCGCGCGAGTTGCACCCGGGCGAACGAGAGCAGGTCAGGGGTGCCCCAGCCGTCGGGCAGGAAACGCTGGCCGCGGGCGCGGTCCTTATCCACGTCCAGCGCGATGTTCACCGACTGGAGCCCGCGACCGAAGGCCACGGCCTCGGCACGGGGTGCGATGGTGCCGTCGTACCAGGCGTGCACATCGCATAGCAGCAGACCGATACTGCCGGCCACGTCGAAGGTGTAGCGGCACAGGTCGGCGGGAGTGCGGATGCGCCAGTGCGAGCGGGCCCAGGAGGCCATACGTTCCGCCATGGACGCGGTGGTCTCCCAGACCCGGGGCGCGATGTCGGCGGGCGCCAGTGCCAGCCACTCGTCGAGCCGGAGCGTCACCTCGGGCAGCTGCCGCGCCGCGTCCCCGAAGCATGCCATGAAGTCTTCACCCCCGACGGCGGCGCGGATACCCGCGCTGAGCGTGCTCAGCAGCCAGTCCTTGGCTTGGTCCTCCAATTCCGGGTGGTCTTCGATTTCGTCGATTGCGCGATGCGTCAGATAGGCCGCCATCACCGTTTCCCGCAAGCCGGGTGGCAGGTCGTCGATGGGCAGGAAGAAGGTGCGGCTGGTGGCTTTCAGGACGTCACGGGCATCGGCGGCGCTCGGATTGTGCATGCGTCCGACAGTAGGCAAAGGTCGCTGATTCCTTCCGTTCCGAGACGATTCCGACCCGGAGGAGCGAAGAGTGTGTGGAAGGTGTGACGCGAGTTCACGGCGACGCCCCGTCACACGCGCTCACGCCGCCGACCTGCGTCATTCAGCGCACACGCCGAAAGCGGGCTCCCAGGCACATGCGGCCGTAGAAGTTGAACCAACGGGTGGCCTCCCTGTTCTCCGGGAACGGGTAGTCCGCGCCCAGCTGGCGAGCCACGGCGAGGCCCGAGAGGAAAGCGTGCTCCTGGCTGTTGATCGTCATGTGGGCTCCGCAGTACCAGGTTCTGCGGCGGCCCTGCAGGAGCGGCAGCAGCGGGTGGAGCGCGACGGTGTGCCGCAGGTCGTGCATGACGTGCTGGAACCGGTGGCGGCCGAGGGTCTTCTCCGGCGCGGGCGGCCGTTGTGCGTTGTAGGTGACCAGGCAGGGGGAGGCGGCTCCGTCGCCCCACGGCTGCTGGTTGTGCATGATGTAGGTGACCTCGTAGTTGTCGGGCAGGTCCCCGTACTGGCGTACGAATGTGCTGCGTGAGCCGGAGATCCGCAATGCGTCGTCGGGCAGCAGCGAGTCGTCCGTGTGGACCACCGCTTCGCGATGCAGTCCGGCGTCGTAGCGTACGGCTCCCAGCAGCCGGCGTTCCCGGGCGCTGGGCGGCCGCAGCAGAGCCAGCGCGTGGTTGGCGTTGCAGGCGAAGATCACTTGGTCGAACCGTTGCGTGGTGCCGGCTGCCTCCACCAGTACACCGTCGGTGCGGCGGGTCACCCCGGTGACGGCGCAGTCGGTGCGGATCCGGTCGGTGAAGTCCCGGGTGAGTGCGCGGTAGACGGCGCGGGTGCCGCCGTGCCAGGTGACCATGGGGGTGCTGCGCTCGATGTCGAAGAAGTCCATGTAGCGCACGAACATCGACGCCGGCATCTCGAAGACGCCCGAGGTGAGGACGAAGTTCACGAACAGCGGCTTCAGGAGCTTGTAGCGGAACTCCTGCGAGATGCCCCACACATCCAAGGCCCGTCGCATGGTGAGGTAGTTGAACGGATTGCTCGCGGCGAGCGTCAGCGACGGCCGGCTGTTCAGGACGTTCAGGCGCCCGATCACGCGCAGCATGCGGCGGAAGCGGGCGATGTCGCCCGCAAGCCGCTGCCGCAGCGGTGTGTCGGTGTCGTGCGCGTAGACCTCGTCCCCGTACTGCACGGCATAGCTGAACCTCGTGTCGACGGTCTCAATGCCCAGCCGGTGCAGCAGTTCCACATAGTTCTGGTAGACGGAGGGGATGAAAGCGGTGACCGCGATGTCGGCCGGTGCCGTGCCGCCGTCCTTCTGCGGGAAGTCCGCCGTCTGGGCGTTTCCGCCAACGGTCGGGCCCCGCTCGTACACCTGGACGTCGTACTGCCCGGGATGCCTGGTGAGGGCCCAGGCGGCGGCCAGGCCGGACACCCCGGCCCCCACGATCGCGATCCGCTCCCCCATTACACACTCCGATCCGTCGTCGCGGATTCGCGTCGGACGAAGTAGCGGTACGAGACGGCGGCCAGCCAGGCGTTGCCCACCAGCCAGGGGAGGTTGGGCGCGTAGAAGATGAAGTAGTTCCAGAGCCGGTGGTCCGGCATGTCGGGGTATCCGGCGACGTGGGCGTGCCAGAAGTAGAGGACGACCGATCCGGCCAGATAGGTCCCGATGAGGAGCTGGAGCGGATGGCGCCAGCTACGGTGGCGGACGATGGCGTAGCCGAGGAGGCAGTTGAGGATCTGCATGGCGAAGACGTTGATCGTCTCCAGGGCGTAGGGGAGGTGCACATCACCCTCCCCGTAGTACGTGCGGTCGCCCGCCCCGTAGATCTCGAACAGTCGGGCGAAGCTGCCGGTCTGCACGTGGATGTCCTGGAAATTGAGCAGGAAGTACAGCTCTACGGTGAAGGCCGCCGCGATGCTGAAGCCGAGGAAGCCCAGCACGAGGCGGTCGCCGCGGGCGAGCGCGGACCGGCTCCCGGCCCCGGGCTGTGCGGTCGTCATCGTGCGCACGGTGTGCTCCCCTCCTGGGATGTCAGTTGCTGCGGACCTTGTCGCAGATGTCGATGAAGGCCACGTTCTCGGCGAACAGGCCGTGTCGGCAGGAGGACGTCTCGATGCCGTCCAGTCGGGCGGGGAGAGGTGGGCACCCTCTTTGTACGACTCGTTGCGGGAGTGCGACATCAACCGCCACTGCGGGCGGGCGGTGCACAGCAGGCCGGGATGGCCTTCGCTGACGCGCCTGCGGACCTGCTCCTGCATGCGTCTGACCTGTCGCTGGTGGCACTGTACGGCGTCGCCCCGGCGGAGCAGGCGGCCGCTCAGCTCCTCCGCGAGGGCGTACACCTTCGGGAGCGGGAGCGGGAGGGGGACGATGAACAGCCAGCGCAGGCTGACCAGCCACTGTGCGGTTCGCGGGAGGCGCGGGTCGCTGGGTGCGGGAGGCATGGCTGGATTCCTCCAGAAAGGGGCGGACGGACGTCGGTGAGCGGAGCGGCCCGGGTGCGGGTCGCGGAGAAGGCCGACGGGTCACGG
>NZ_BBUY01000010.1:125766-195784 GCF_001590865.1 Streptomyces sp. NBRC 110611 | reverse complement strand
CGCCCAGCCCACGGGCCACGGCCCGCGAGGTGTCGCTGTCGCGCAGGTACTCCTCCCTGATCTGCGCCAGCAGGAACATCTCGTAGTCCATCGAGACGCCGAACGTCAGGAACACCATCAGCATCGGTACGACCATGTCGTGCGCCCCGTCGGAAAATCCCGGCAGATGTCCCTGCTGGAAGATCCAGACCACTACCCCGAGACCCGCGCACAGGCTCATCAGGTTGAGCAGCACGGCTTTCAGCGGTAGCAGCACGCTCCCGGTGAAGAGATGGATGAGGACCAGGGCCGCGATCGCCGTTGCTCCCAGTACCCAGGGGATGCGGGTGAGCAAGGTGTCGCGCACGTCGAGCGTGCGGGCGGCGTGCCCGCCCAGCAGTGCACCGCCGTCAGGGGGCGGGACGGCGCGCAGGCGCTCGGCCAGCCGCACCCCTTCCGGCGACGCGGGGGTGACGCGGGAGTGGACCTGCACGGTTCCCGCCCGCGGGTCTGCCGCCGTGCGCAGCACGCCGGGCACCTGGGCAAGCCTGCCGGCGTAGGCGGCGAGGCTCCTGCCCGAGGCCGCCGTGCGGTCGGTCACCGCCACTGATACCGCCACCGGTGGTCCGGTTGGACCGGCTTCGTAGGCGAGCCGTTCGGCGGCGGTACGGGTGGGGGACCCAGTGGGCAGCGCGGTGATGTCGGGGCCCTCGAACCGTGCCTGGGTCAACGGGAAGGACAGCGTCAGCAACGGGATGAGAGTGGCGGCGAGGAAGAGCCAGGGGCGGCGCATCACGACGGCGCCGAGCCGCTGCCAACCGCCCGCCCGCCCGGTGTCCGCGAAGCCGCCTGGCCGCAGCAGTCCCCGCCGCCCCGCGTCCAGCCGGGGAGCCAGGAGCACCACGGCGGCCGGCAGCAGCGTCAGGGCCGCCAGCGCGGACAGCAGCGCCACCGCGGCGCCCGCGACGGCGAAGGAACGCAGGTGGTCGAGCGGGAACAGCACCAGCGCGGCCATGCTGAGGGAGACTACTGCGGCCGAGTACAGCACCATCCGGCCGGTACTGAGCAGCATGGCCGTGACGGCGTCCGGGACGCTGTCCCCCGCCGTCCGGTGCCGCCGGTAGCGGTAGAACAGGAACAGGCAGTAGTCGACGGCCAGGCCCAGGCCCAGGCAGCTGGCCACGTTGAGCGTCGAGCCCGTCACCGTCGTCGCGCCCGCAGCCGCCCACAGCACCGCAGCGGTGAGCAGCAGGGTCAGGCCGGCGATCAGCAACGGCAGGAGAGCGGCGAGGACACCGCCGAAGCACAGCAACAGCAGCGCCGCCGTCGGCACGGCGGCCAGCAACTCCAGCCGGCGCAACTCGTCGTGCCCGAGGGCGTCGCCGGAGTGCTCAAGGGCCGCTACGCCGGTGAACCGGACGTCGACGCGGCCCCGTGGACCGGAGTAGTCGGTGATGAGCGCGTCGACGACGCGTTGCCGCTCGATCCGGTCGCCGTGCAGGAGCATGCGCACGGTACCGGACATCCCGTCGCGGAAGAGCAGCCGGTGCGGGTCGCCGGGCTCCCAGGCGGAGTCCACGTGGGCGGTCTCGGGACGGCGGGCGAGACTCATCGCGAGTTCCCGGGCCTGAAGCCGGACGGTGGCGGAGGGGGTGTGCGCGTCGCGCGGGGTCACGACGGCGACGAGATCGGGCTGGGAGGTGTCGCCGCGTGCCCGCAGCACGTCGGCTGCCCGGTCCGAGGGCGATCCCGGGACCTGGTACTCACCGAACACCGTGCGGTCGGAGACCGACGCCGCCGCGGGCGCCGCGATACCTGCCACGAGCACGGCGACGGCCAGCACCCGCCACGGATGGCGGGTCGCAAGCCGCGCGCACCACCGTAGTAGCGCGTTGCCCTCCGCAGGCCGCATGGGGTGCCGCGCGGCCCGGCCCGTGCCGCGCGGAAGCCTCACTCGCTGTCCCCTGGGTCGTGGGCGGCGGTCAGCCACCGCCCCAGCGCCCACAGCGGGAAGTACGCCGCGTACAGCCGGTAGTCCAGCATCGCCGAGCCGAAGAAGACCCCGGTCGGCGCCTGCTGCCGCCAGCCGCCCCCGGGCTGCTGGTGGGCGCAGAGCCAGGCGCGTCCGCGCTCCACGGCCTCGCAGTGCGGCGTCCGCACGTCCAGCAGGGCCAGCAGCGCCCAGGCAGTCTGCACCGGGTGGCTGACCGCGTCCTCGACGTAACTCTCCCGCAGGCAGCCGCTGTGGTGCTCGCCCCAGCCGCCGTCGGCGCGCTGCACCGACTCCAGCCAGGTGGCCGCCCGCCGCAACGCCGGATGACCGGGGGGCAGGCCTGCCGCGCGCAGGCCGCGCACCGCGAAGTAGGTGCCGTAGATCCGGTGCACCCCCCAGGCCGCGGGCCAGGAGCCGTCGGCGTACTGGCTGCGCAGCAGGAAACGGACCGCGCGTTCGGTCCGCGAGGGATCTGCCGCCGCGCCGTGTCCGCGCATCGCGGCGAGCGCCACGAGCACGGACGCGGTGCATTCGGTGTAGGAGTCCTCCACCATGCAGTTGGTGAACATCTCGGCGGGGTTGAGCCGCCCCAGCAGCCGGGGCGCCCGGCGCGGCTCGTAGGTGCCGAAGCCGCCGTCCCGGTTCTGCCGGTGCGTCAGGAAGGCCCGCGCCCGGGCGATCCGGTCCGCGGACAGCAGGCTCGGCGCACCCGGTTGGGCGTCGGAGGCGTGCAGCAGCGCACCGACCGCCTCGGCGGTGCAGTCGCTGACCGGCCACCGGTGGGCGCCGTCGGAGAAGCACCAGCCGCCGTCGCTGGGGGCGCGGGCGGTCACCACGGCGTCCGGTTCGTTGCCGGTGAGCTGGGCCCCGGCCAGGAAACGGCAGGCGGCGCGCAGCGCGGCGGGCACGTCGGTGGCCGGCGTCCGATCGCGCGGACCGGCCGTCAGGGCCTCCACGGCGAAGGCGGTGTCCCAGGACTGCGAGCGGGCCCCGGCGTAGCGGATGCCCTCCGCCTCGTCCTGCCAGCGCCAGCTCTCCAGGCCTGCCAGGGCCCGGTCGACGCGTTCGGGGGCGGCGCCCGAGGCGTGCAGCACCAGCACGTTGAGCAGCGAACTCACCGGGGAGATCCCCGCCTGGCCGGTCACCGCCTGTTCGTGGACGACGCGGCGCAGGCAGCGGCGCAGCGCGCGGGCCCGCAGTGCGCGCACGGGAGAGCGTTCGTACCACGACAGGGCGTTGAAGGCGGCGCGCAGCAGCGGGTGCGGGGGGAAGCGGGCGTCTTCGCCGAGCAGCGCGCGGTCGGCGGGAACCGGGAGGTCGCCGGCGAACAGTTCGCGGCGCAGGTCGGGAGCGATCGCCGGGCGGGTGACCGCGCGTGCGCCGTAGAGGTAGGCCATGGCCTGGTAGATGGTGCGGGTGTGGCAATAGAAGCGGTCGGGGTGGAAGGGCAGGGCTCGGGGGAGGAGGAAGACCTCGGGGGGCAGCGGGTTGACGGCTGCGTAGTCGTACAGGCCCAGCTGGGCCAGCCAGAGCTTGCCCCAGGTGGGGATGGCCCGTACCCCGCCGGGCTGGGCGTGCAGCCAGAAGCGGGCCCGCTCGCACAGCGGATGGGCGGCGTCGAGCCCCAGCAGGCGCAGGGCGCAGTACGCGAGCGTGGTGCAGAAGACCGACGGGCCGGCGTCCGGGTGCGCGCCCCAGCCGCCCTGGGGAGTGCATGTCGCCTCGAAGTGCCGTACGACGCCGGCGTGGTCCTTTGGGGGGACGGGGGAGGATACCAGCGCGCGGACGATCACGTACTGCGAGAGGATCATGGTGTTCCACACCATCTCGCCCTCCCAGCAGCCGTCCTCGCGCTGCAGGGACAGCAGGTGGCGCACCGCCCGACGGTGCGCCAGGCGGGTGTCCGCCCGCGCGGCGGGCGACGACAGCGCGGGCGGGGGTGCGGCCGTCGGCGTCGGCGGCCGCTGGCCGGCGGGGTCGGTCTCGGTCAAGGTGCTCCTTTCGCGGGTGCGGATCTGGTGGCTGCCGCTGCGGTCACAGGTCGTAGTTGGTTCCGCTGCGCCCTCGCAGGGCCAGGCGCCTGCGCAGTGCGGCCAACGTGGCGCTGTGCGGTGCGAGTGCGTCGGCCACCTTCATCGCCGAGTACAGTGCGGTCTCCTGAAGGTCGACCCCACAGGTGAAGTTGCCGCAGAAGTACAGCCCGTTGCGGCCCTGGAGCGCGTTGAGCGAGCGGATCGCTCCCGCGACCTCGGGCGTGACCAGGATGTGCCGGTACCTGCGCTCGCAGAGCACGTCCGCCGGGTCCGCACGCCGGCGCTGTGACCAGGACTTGAACACGTCCACTGTGTCGCCGCCGGGCAGTTTCGGGTGGAGGGCACCCAGCCAGACGCTGGTCTCCCACTCGTCACCGGCGGCCCCGACGTTGGCCAGTGCCCACATGCCGCGGTCGGGGTGGACGTAGCAGGGGTCCTTGTGCACGACGACACGGGACTCGAAGAACTCGTAGGCGCTCAGCAGTCGGATGACGTCGGCGGCCCAGGGAACCGTCTTGAAGAACGACTTGCTGGTGTACGGCGGGGCGTTGAGGACCACGGCGTCGAAGGGGCCGCAGACGCCTGCCGCGGTGCGTACCGACCATTGGCCACCGCTCTGGGACACCTCTCGTACGGGAGAGCCGACCTCGACCTTGGCGTCCTGGCACCGGTCGAACATGCGCTGCAGGTTCCCCCGGATGCCGATGGTGGAACTCCAGATGCGCGCACCCTTGTGGAGCTCACGAGCCGGTGGGAAGGCCAGCGCGAACACTTCCAGGGCGAAGCGCGCTGAAGCCCTGGAGAGGTTGGCGCGCGTGGTGCCGATCAGCGAGGCGATCAGCGGGAACAGTACGTCGTTCTTGAAGCCCCTGGTGAGCGGAAGCCCGGCGATCCAGTCCTCGGTGGTCAGCTCCCAGGGGATCTTGTTCAGCACGGCGGCGCGCGCCTTCTGCGTGTAGATCGCGAACTCCGCGGCCCTGATGGGTGTCCGCAAGGGTGCGGCCGAGGAGAACCGCGGCGAGCCGCCGTGGAGGGACTGGAGGCACAGCGAGGCCGGCACGTCCGACGTGTCGTCGCCGCCGGGGTCGCCCGGGGTGAACAGGCCGAGCTCCTCGAGCAGTGCCAGGTAGATCGGATGCGTGTCCGGGTGGAAGAACTGCGGGCCGACGTCGACGGTGACCGCGGTGCCCCGGCAGTCCACCACCACCGACTCGCAGACGCCGCCGACCTTGGAGCGGGACTCGATCAGCGTGACGTCGCAGTCGCCGGACAGGAAGTAAGCCGCGGCGATGCCGCCGGTGCCGCCGCCCAGTACGGCCACCCGTGGGCGGTCAGCCCGTGCGGCCGGCCGGGGCCTCGGGGACGACGCGGCCGTCGGCGGCGGCGATGCTGGAGCGGTGGGGCCGCGCCCGGTCTCGGTCAAGGTATTCCTCCCACTTGCGCACGGTGAGGTCCTGGAAGAGGCCCACCGCGGGGTTGAGCTCGACGATCGGGGCGGTGTGGTGTGTCTCGTAGCCGAGCTGCTCGGCCTCGACGGCCTCCCCGTCCTCGCGCAGCAGCGGCTTGACGGCCAGGGCGCCCGCGGCGCGCATGACAGCGGGCATGAGCCGGCGGGGAAGTGTCCACCGGGTGCCGGGGATCTTCAGCTCGTCGAAGTAGAAGATGAAGAACACCCGGCTGGTGCGCCGGTCCAGCGGCAGCACGAAGCACCAGTGCTTGATCGAGCCTCCGGTGTCGGAGCGCTGGTAGGGGTAGTCGAAGGCGAGCTCGATGGAGGTGGTGTCCACCTTGCGACGGTCCACGAAGCGGGAGGTGAACCGGCCGCCGCCGATGAAGGTGTCGTAGCTGAGCTCCACCCGGTCGCCGACGAGCTCGTGGCGGGTGAGCTTCGCGTCCCAGAAGGGGCGGAAGCGGCGGTGCAAATACGCGTGGGTGAAGTCGCTGACATTGTCGATGACCATGGAGTGGTGGGCCTGCCAGGTGTACGAGACGTCCAGGCGTGCCCAGGGCCGGGCACCGGACAGTTCCGGGATGTCCGGGATGCTCCGGGTGCCGGCCAGCTGCGGGTCGCCGGGGAAGACCCAGATCAGTTTGTGGCGGGTAGTGACCGGGTAGCTGGGCACCTTGACCTCGGGCTGGGCGCGGCCGAACAAGTCGTGCGCATAGTGCACGACTTTGCCCGCGCCGTCGTAGGTCCAGCCGTGGTACGTGCAGGTCAGGTGGCAGCCGTTGACTTCGCCGCCGGAGAGCTTCAGCTGCCGGTGGGCGCAACGGTCCTCCAGCGCATGCAGGCTGGCGTCCGCGCCGCGGTAGACCACGAGGGGGTGACCCCAGAAACGGGTGGCCAGGGTGGTGCCCGGGGCGAGCTCGTGCTCGTAGGCGACGGGGTACCAGTAGTCCGGATCCATGCCGGCGGAGCGCACCTTGGCGCGCTTGCTGCGCGCCTCGGCGAAGGTCGGGGGCTGTCCGGACGGTTCCGGGCGGGTGCGGCGGGTCTCGCTGGTCACGGCGCCTCCGGGGAGCGCTTGCGGACGCGGACGGTGCAGGGGGCGGCGGGTGCGGCGACGAAGGTGGAGTAGTCGGGTGCGTACCCGGGCCCCGCGGGCCGCAGTTCCACCTCGCGCAGCAGCACGCTCCACACGGCTTTCACCTGCAGGTAGGCAAAGGCCAGGCCGATGCAGCGGTGCTTGCCGCCGCCGAAGCCGATGAGGCTGTAGGACTGGCGGTGCTCGGCGCGCCCCTCCTCATAGCGCGAGGGGTCGAAGCGGTCCGGGTCGAGGAAGACTTCCGGCATACGGTGCGACACCGCAGGCGAGACCATCACCAGTGATCCGGCCGGCACGCGGCGGCCGCGGACCTCGGTGTCCCGGAGCGCCTTGCGCATGAGCAGGATCAGCGGCGGGTACAGCCGCTCCGCCTCGCGGACACACGCTTCGAGCAGTTCCATCCGATGCAGCACGCGAGGGCTCAGCTCAGCGCCGCGCTCCCAGACCGCGTCCTGCTCGGTGCGCAGCCGCGGCACGTACTGCGGATGGCGCAGGAGCAGCACGCCGGTCCAGGCGGCCAGCACGGTGCTGGTGTGCTGCCCCGCGAAAATCATCCCGATAAGGATGCCGACCACGATGTCGTCGGGCAGTGGCTCGCCGCCGGGGGTCCGGGCGGAAAGGAGGGTGGCCAGCATGTCCTGGCCCGAGCCGCAGGCCTCGCTGTTCTCCGCGGGCCGGGCCCGGCGTTCGGCGATCACCTGCGCGATGGTGTCGGCGATGGCCGCCCGTGCCCGGTCGCGGCGGCGGAACGCGGGGATGGGCGCCCGGCGGCTGAAGATGCCGGCGAGCCGGATGCCGCTTTCCAGATCGTGGTAGAGGCGGGGCAGGTCCGCGCCCATCCGGCGGTGGAACTCCTCGCCGATCAGGCAGCGCGTGGCGATCGCCACCGTCGCTCGGTTCAGCTCGGTGAGCAAATCGACCTCGCCCTGCTCGGGCCACCCTGCCACCAGCGCGTTGGTCTCCGCCTCCATGATGCGGGCGTAGCCGTCGAGTTGCCGGGACCCCAGGGCCTGGCGCAGATGGGCCACCTGCGCGTCCATCTCCTGCGGCTCCGCGTCGTAGGCGACCCCCTTGCCGAACACCGGCGCCATGAAGCGGTAGGCCTCGCCGGGGCTGAGCACCGACTCGTCCGCTTCGAACACCTCGGCATGCGCCTGCGGGCCGGCGGCGAAGACGACGTCCTGTCCCAGCAGCGGGAAGACGAAGACGTCGCCCGCCCGTTCGCGGGCGGCACGCAGTAGGGCGACCGGATCGCGCTGGAACGCTCGCAGCGGTCCCAGCCAGGGAAGGTGACGGGCGGGCAAGCGGGGCGCGGGGAGGGCTTCGCGCCTGCCCGCCTCGTGTGCGCCGGCGGTCATCGGGCCCGAACCCCCTGGGATCTCCGGTCCGTCGCGGAGTGCGGGGGAACGGCACCGTCACTCCGACCGGCGGCGGGGGCCGAGTGACGGCGCCGCTGCACCAGTCCGCGATCGACGAAGCTACGGTACGCCTGCTCCACGGCGTCGGCGATGTTCGTGGGACGGTAGCCCAGGACCTCCCGGCTCAGCGAGCAGTCCGCCCGTCGCTCGGAGCGCAGGAAGCGTACGGCGGCGGGGGTGAAGCGCGCTTCGCGGTCCGGCGCCAGCACCGCGCGCGGCCCCTCGGCCAGCCGGGCCAGCGCCGCCATGGCGCCGGCCGGTACCCGCAGCTTCGGCCGCGGCTGTCCGGTGACCTGGCTGAACAGGTCCATCATCTGGTCCACCGTGCGGAACTCGGTGGACAGCAGGTACTTGTGCCCGGAGTGGCCGTGCTCCATGGCCAGCAGATGGCCCTGGACGAGGTCCGCGACGGAGACGAACTCGAAGCCCCCGGGCAGGTAGGCGCGCAGCCGCCCGTGGGCCAGATCCAGAAGCACGCGGCCCATCCGCGACGGCCGGTAGTCGTGCGGGCCGATGATGGCCGTCGACACGGCGACCACCACCTCGATCCCCTGCGCGGCGGCCTTGCAGCACTCGTGCTCGACCAGGACCTTGCTGCGCGTGTACGGGGTGTGCTCCGCGAACGGGTAGTGCAGGTCCGACTCGACGGCGGCCCGGCCCACCGGCGCGCCCGTCGCACTGAACGACCCGGTCACCACCGCACGGCGCACACCGTGCTGCCCAGCGGCCCGCAGCACGTTGCGGGTGCCCAGCACGTTCACGTCGAAGATCTCGCGGTGACCCCGCGCGGAGGTCGAGACGCGCGCCGCACAATGGTAGACGCGCTCGCACCCCTTGACGGCGGCCGCCACCGCGTACGGGTCGCGGAGGTCGCCCACGACCTCGTGCACCGAAAGTCCTGCCAGCGCCTCCGAGGCTTTCGCCGGCTTTCTCAGCAATACCCGGACCTCATCACCGTCCGCCAGAAGCCGGCGCACAAGATTCGCACCCAGGTGACCGGTCGCGCCCGTTACCAGAATCACGCTCCTCCCCCCCAGCCGGCCCGGTCGGTTGAATTCCCTGAAAGTTCAGGAGGGTTATCCGACGCCGCTCTAATGTGTAAATGGTGAACCCCACGAGTCAGATGTTAGGTACCACGCCCGCCAAGCAGTCGAGTGGCCATCCACATCAACTCGAACGAAGGAATGTCGTGTGACTGGAGTGACGGCCGTAGACGTTGTCGTGGTCGGTGCCGGGCCGGGCGGCTGCGCCGCGGCCTTGGGATTCGCACGCCGTGGAGCAACGGTCCTGGTGCTGGAACCACACCCGGACCGCACGGCCCGCTTTGCCGGCGAGTGGCTCCATCCAGCCGGGGTGGCCGCGCTGTCCCGCCTGGGGGTGCCGCTGCGCCCGCCCCGGTTCCTCCGCCACCGGGGCTTCGTCGTGCACCCGGGCTGCGGTGAACCGCCCATCCTGCTGCCCTATGAATGGGGCAGCGCCGTGACCGCGGCGCACCACACCTTCGTACACGAACTCCACAACGCCCTCGGCCGACAGCCCGGCGTCGAACTCGCCACGGGGCAGCGCTTCCTGGGGCTGACGCCGGACGGCCGCTGCCGCACCGGCCGGGGAGACATCGCGGCCGGACTGGTGGTGGGCGCCGACGGGCGGGCCTCATCTGTGCGCCGGGATCTGCGCGGCGAACCGGCGCGGCCGGTCGCGCTGTCCCACATGGCGGGAGCCAGTCTGCGCGACGTCTCCCTGCCGGCGGAGGAGCACGGTCACCTCTTCCTCGGCGGGCCCGGCCCGGTGCTGGCCTACCGTATCGCCGCCGACCTGGTGCGCGTCACCCTGGACGTGCCACTCACCCGCCCCGGGGCGCGGCAGGTGGGCGACTACTTCGAGCAGCGCTACCTGCCGCATCTGCCGACGCCGCTGGGCGACGCTCTGCGCGGGGTGCTGCGCCGCGGCGAGCTCCAGTGGGCGGCCAACTCCTTCCGCCGGCGTACGAACTTCGGGCAGGGGAAGGTGGCGCTGGTCGGGGACGCGGCCGGGCACGGCCACCCGCTGGCCGCCCAGGGTATGACGTGCGCGTTCCTGGACGCCGAGTGCCTCGCCGAGTGCGGCACCGCGGAGCCGTACCGCCGCCTGCGATCCGCGCGCTCACGGGTGCCGGAGTTGCTCGCGGCCGCCATCCACCGCGCGTTCACCGGCGAGGACCGGGCCACGGTCGCGGTCCGGCGGTCGATCTGCGAGCTGTGGCGCAGCGATCCACGGGAGCGCGCGCGCACGATGCGACTCCTCGGCGGCCAGGAGGATCGCAGGACGGCGCTCGGCGGCTCGGTGGCCTGCATCGCCCTCGGTGCCCTGGCCCGAACCATCACCGACGAGCACCGGGATCCCTTCGACTCCGCGAGGACCGTCGCCGGGCTGGTGCGGTGGCTGGGATGGCTGGGCGGACGCCACGTCGGGGTGCCACCTGAGCCGGAGGGCGGCAGGGTGGCGCTGCTGGGGCTCTGAGCCGGTCCCCGGGAGCGGCTCAGTAGACGAACGGGAACATCCGAAACCGCGCCCGGGCGCAGTACATCTCCCACAGACGGCCGTACTTGGCCCGGCAGCGGCGGTCGTCCCGGTGCGCGCGATGGATGAAGAGCACCAGCAGGAAGGCGGGCAGCAGGTACGGCCATGCGGACGCCGTCCCGCACAGCAGCGTCCAGCTGAGGTAGACCAGGAGCTCACCGGTGTAGTTCAGCTTCCTGCCGATGCCCCAGAACCCGGACACCAGCAGCCTGCCCCCGAGCGCCTCGGCCGGCCGGCCCCAGATCTGAGCCGTCGGGTCCGTCTTGAACCGGTGCTTCTGGTCGTTCGCGCCGCGGAACAGCCAGAAACCGAACACGAAGAGAACGCAGCAGAGCGCCGCGAGCCAGAACGGCAGCGGCTCGTGCACCCGCACAAGTGTGAATCCGGCGATGCTGTAGAAGAACGGAACCAGGACGTAGTCACCCCATACCAGCGCCCACCCGAAGCGCTCGGCCATCAGATCCCACGTGTACACCATTCCCCCCTCGAACTGAAAATAATTCGCCAGGTAAAGGAAGAAGAAGGTCTGGTAGAGGATCATTCTCCCGCTCAGTGTCCCGGAATCCGCGTACTGGACTGCGGCAGTCGACGCGTTGAAGGCGAACAGTCCGATCAGCGAGGGGCGGTAGGAGAAGAATTTCAGGTCCACCCCTGCCCACACGGGATTCAGTTCGGCCCCGTAGTAGTAGTCGGCGAGTACCCCCCGCCACCCCTTGCGGCGAGCCGCAGCGGGTGTCCGGCGGCGACCGGCGACCAGCAGCACTCCGGCCGCAGTGAAGGCGAACACGTTCGCCGCCACGCACAGCTCCCACCAGTGCCGGGCGGGCCAGGCCAGGGCATGCGGCGCGAAGAACCAGCAGGCCGCCGCGGCGGATACGGTCGACGCGAAGAGCGCCGCCCCGTTGAGGCGGTAGGCCGGTGCCTGATCACCCCCCAGGGTGGCGGCCGGCACCAGCCGCCCGGGAGTCCAGCGGGATCCGGCGAACAGCACCGCCACGAACCCCAGGAAGGCAATAGCAGCCACAGTCTCTCCCTCCGACCCGCCACCTCGCGCAACAGCGCGGGAGGCCGGCCTCCCCAACAGTCAGGCAGTGCGCAAGGCGACCTGGCCGGCCAACTCCCGCAGCCGCCTCATGGCACCGGCGGGGACGGACAGGGAGTCCAGCTCCGCCGTCGCCTGCTCGTACCGCGCAGTGATCATCCGCTCCACCTCACGGCCTGCGCCGGTCGCGGTGAGCAGGCCCCGCAACTCCGCCGCGCCGTCCTCGTCCAGCTGCGGATCGCCGTAGAGGAAGCGCAGGCGGCGCGCCTGAGAGGGCTGCGCGTGCTGCAAGGCCAGTGCGAACAGCACCGTCGGCTTACCCTCCCGCAGATCGTCGATGGCGGGCTTGCCCGCCTGCTGCGGACTGCCGAAGGCGACGAGCAGATCGTCGCGCAGCTGGAAAGCCTCGCCCAGCGGCAAGGCGAAAGCGCTCAGCCCGTCAAGGAGCGGTCCGTCGGCCCCGGCCAACAGCGCCCCGATATGCAGGGGCCGCTCGACGGTGTACTTCGCAGTCTTGTAGCGGATGATCCGAAAAGCCCGCTCCAGACTGTGATGAGGGGAAGCGGTGCCCGTTACGTCCAGATACTGGCCGTAGAGCACCTCCGAGCGCATCGTGTCGACCAGCGGCAGCACCTTCTGCAGCCGCGCGGACGACAGCCCCGCCGAGTGCAGCAGCTCCGCCGCCCACGCCAGCGCGAAGTCGCCCACCAGGATCGCGCCCGCCTCACCCAGCCGCCGGGCGGCGCGCGGGGTGCGCCACATCGCGTGGCCGGCGGCCAGGGCGCGGTGGACGGTGGGCTGCCCGCCACGCGTGTCCGAGTTGTCCATGACATCGTCGCGGATGAGCGCGAAGGCGTGGAAGATCTCCAGCGACGCGGCCACCCGGATGACGGTGTCCGGGTGGCCGTGCCCGCCGCCGGCGTGCCAGCCCAGGACGCACAGCTGGGGCCGGATGCGCTTGCCGCCCGCCGCCAGGAACACGCGCAGAGCGTCGGCGACTTCATACGGCATTCCCTCCAGGTCGGCGATGCGGGCCTTCGCCGCAAGGAGCTCCTCGATCTCGTTGTCCACGCGCGCCCGCACCTGGTCGCAGGAGCAGGCAGCCGTCTTCGGGGCCGATGCCGAGGGGGGTGTTTCGGTGATTGTCACGGTGTGCTCCGCTGCATTCCGGCTCGGTGGGGAGACGCCTGATCCGGCCAGACGTCCGCCTCTGGATGGTCGTGCAGGCGGGGCACACCTGGGCGGGCGCCTTCGCCGTGGCCGGCGGTGCGGCGCAGGTGCACGACGGTGCCGTATGCCTCGTTAAGCCAGATGAGGCGGCCCTCGCCGCGGCCGTCCAGGCGCAGGGCGGTGAACTCGTGCCGGGCCGTGCCGGAGTGGACGGTGACAGTGACATCCTCCAGGCACCAGTCCGGTTCGGTGTCCTGCGGTGCCACGCGGACGTGGACGGGGTAGCGGTGAAGGTCCGCGGTGTCCGGAGAGGGATTGCGCGGATCGTTGCGTTCGGCATTCCGGACGTTGGCGTCGACTCGGCGCCGCGGGCGAAGTCGTCCTCGCTTCCGGTGGGCAGACGCAACTCCCGGCCGGCGATCCCCAGCCAGACCATCGCGCGGGTATCGGCGTGCTTCTCCCCGGAAGTGCTGACGTCAGCCACGATCTTGTTGACGGCTGCCATGGTCTGCCCCCCTTCGTCTCGGCAGCGGCTCTTCCGGCCGCAGTCCACAGGGAGCCTCTTCCGAACGCAACGTTCCGCTACGCACGATGGCCCCTGTATCACCTCAAAGTGGGTACGCCACGGCACACGTGCGAAAGGGGCGCGCGCCGGAGATAGCTGCGGTTCGATCGGCGGCCCTTCCACCACGTCGGCCTGGTGGTGAGAACCTTCTTCAGCGCCTCGTGCGTTGCCCGGTTCCAGAGGCCCTCGTAGAGGTGTACGGGGTTCCCTTCCTGATCGATGACGGGCTTGCCGTTGTGCATCAGGTAGCCCAGCACCGCCTCGGAGAGAAGGATGTTCTTCAGGCTCGTCGGATGCCACGGCCGGCCACGCGCCGGCTTTCCGTACATCACGGCCAAGTGATCGACGGGGCCAGCTCACCGGCGCGGTTCAAGCGAGCCGCCTCGCTGCTGGGTGTGTTGTGCTCAGGGTCCGCCAGGATGCGGCGAGCGGCGAGCCTGATCGCGGTCGAGGCGTGCGGGTGCAGTTCGATGTGGTCGACCTTGCCGCCCATTACGAGCCGGACGTATTGGAATCCGTACGAGGGCTTGCCTTTGGGGCGTCCGGCTGCCCGCGTCTTGATGGTCGGTTCTCGTCCACCTGGTCGTCGAGGTCCCACAGGCCGTAAGCAGTTTCCCCTCGTCAAGCATTTTGTAGCCGGTATTCAAGCAGTCGACGACACTGCAACCGAGGCGGTCAACGGCCGCAGCCACAAGGCCGTCATACGGCCCCCTCTCGTCACGCAGCCACGGGCCGAGCTTGGGCCGGGTCATCGGGTCCGTGGCTCCCGACACCTCCCAGTCGTCGGCCAGCCGATGACGTGTGCCCTCCGACGGATGCGGCGGCCGTGAGAACGTGTTCCCGCTGTCGCTCCGGTGATGGCGTGGCCGCCTTCACACACGAAAGCCTGCGCACGCCCAGCAGGCATTTTCCGCATGCGTCGTAAGATCGTCCGATCATGCCCAGGTCCGTACCGCGCAAAGTCTCCCCGTTTCGCGCACGCAGGGTAGGGAGATTTCGCGGCCACCCCCAGGACGATCTTGGTCAGCCCAGGAAGCTCAGCCGCACCTGACGGTTGACATTGTCGATATTGGTGTCCACGAGGCAGACGGACTGCCAGGTGCCGAGGGCCAGTTCTCCCGCGACCACGGGGAGTGTGGCGTGCGGGGGCACGAGGGCGGGGAGCACGTGGTCGCGGCCGTGACCGGGGCTTCCGTGTTTGTGCCGCCATCGGTCGTCGGCCGGCAGGAGATCGTGGAGCGCGGACAGCAGATCGTCGTCGCTGCCCGCGCCCGTCTCCAGGAGGGCCACGCCCGCAGTGGCGTGCGGCGTGAAGACGTTCAGCAATCCGTCCTGGCCCTGGGCGACGTCTCGCAGGAAGGTCGTGCACTCCCGGGTCAGGTCGTAAACGGTCTCGCGTGAACCGGTGCGGATGTCGATCTCTCGTGTCGTGAAGCTTGCAGCCATATGCCGATCTTCTCAGAGATGGCCCGTCGAGCCGGGAAGAGATCGGGCCGGCCGGATGTTGGTAGAAGCATGAACTACTCCGGGGTGCGTGCGGTCGAGGTCGTGGTGATCGGGGCCGGGCAGGCCGGGCTGGCTGCCGCGTTTCATCTGCGGCGGGTGGGCTATGTGCCGGACCGGGATTTCGTGGTGCTGGATCACTCCCCGCGGCCCGGTGGCGCCTGGCAGTTCCGGTGGCCGACGCTGACGTACGAGAAGGTGCATGGGATGCATGCGCTGCCCGGGATGGAGCTGGCCGGGGCTGATCCCCGGCGTCCCTCGTCTGAGGTGATCGGAGCGTATTTCGACCGTTACGAGCAGGCCTTCGGGCTGCGGGTGCACCGGCCGGTGAGCGTGTCGGCGGTCCGGGAGAGCATGGGGGCAGGGCGCGACGGGCGGCTGAGGATCGAGACGTCGGAGGGGGACTATGCGGCGCGGGCGGTGATCAATGCGACGGGGACCTGGGACCGGCCGTTCTGGCCGCGGTTCCCGGGACAGGAGACGTTCGGCGGGCGGCAGTTGCACAGTTCGTGGTACCCCGGGCCGGAGGAGTTCCGGGGCGCGCGGGTCGTGGTGGTGGGCGGCGGGACCTCGGCCGTTCAGCAGCTGCTGGAGATCGGGCCGGTGGCGGCGGACACGACCTGGGTGACGCGTCGGCCGCCCGTCTTCCGTGCGGGCCCGTTCGGCGAGGAGGAAGGGCGGGCCGCCGTCGCCCTCGTCGAGGAACGGGTACGGCGGGGGCTGCCGCCGCACAGCGTGGTGAGCGTCACCGGACTGCCGATGACCGAGGCGGTCCGGCGGGCCCGCGAGGACGGCGTGCTGGAGCGGCTGCCGCTCTTCGAGCGGATCACGCCGACCGGCGCGGTCTGGGCCGACGGGCGCGCGGTCGACGCCGATGTGTTCCTGTACGCGACGGGCTTCCGGGCCGCCATCGACCATCTCGCCCCGCTGAGGTTGCGCGAGCCGGGCGGCGGCATCCGGATGGATGGCACCCGTGTGCTGCGCGACCCGCGCATCCATATCGTCGGGTACGGGCCGTCGGCGAGCACCATCGGCGCCAACCGGGCCGGGCGGGCCGCGGTGCGGGAGCTCCGGCGGTGGCTGCCGGAGCGGAGTCCGGCGGAGGCCGGTGTGAGGGTGGGTGCGGGGGTGGGTGCGGGGTAGGGGTGGAGGCTTCGGCGCGGCCGGGGAGCCGGGGATCAGTTGGGGCGGATGCGGATGCATTACGCGTAACAGTCGCGCGAACAAACGAACGTGAGAGCGAGTGTTCGTTAGAAAGCGTGATCGAGGATGGGAGGGCTTCACGAGGCGCCACTGGGTGGGTGATGCTTACGGGGCGCGAGCGACGGGCTGCAGACCGTCAACGTGACTCCGGCCGACTCCCTTGCTGGGCCGGAGAGTTGACCCATCACACGTGGTTGTCCCACCACACGTACTTGCACAAGGAGAAGAACTACATGAACGTCGTCACCGACCTGCTTGCCTGCGTCGTCCACTTCGTGGGCTGGCTCGTCTGACGCACCACGCACTGCGGCGCCGCCTCTCCCTGTCCCGGGAGGGGCGGCGCTTCGCGTGCAGGGGAGGGAAACGGCGGACACAGCGGACGCGGCGGACACCGGGGTACGCGACCGCTAGCGGTCGAGCGGCTGGTGAGCGGTCTCCGGCAGGGTCAGGTAGACGAGGAACGAGACGAGGCAGAGCGCGGCCACGTACCAGGGGAAGAGTCCGGCGTGCCCGGCCTGCTTGAACCAGGTGCCGATGTAGGGGGCGGTGCCGCCGAAGAGGGCGACGGTGAGCGAGTACGGGAAGCCGATGCCGGCGGCGCGGACCCGGGCGGGGAACACTTCCGCGTTCACGGCGGCGGCGATCGCGGTGTATCCGGTGAGCAGCACCATGCCCGCGCACTGGACCAGGAGCAGGGAGAGGAAGGTGTCGGTCACCAGGTGCAGCAGCGGTACCGCGAGGACCGCGAAGCCCAGGGAGAAGCCGAGCAGGAGTGGTTTGCGGCCGATGCGGTCCGAGAGCAGGCCGCCCAGCGGCTGCAGCAGGGCGAAGAAGACGAGGGAGACGGTTCCGGCGGTGAGCGCGTCGCTCTTGTCGAAGCCGGCGTTGGCCTGGGCGTAGGTGGGGAGGTAGGTCGTCCAGGTGTAGTAGGCGAGGGTACCGCCGGCGGTGATGCCGCAGATCCGCAGCGACTGGCGGGGGTACCGGCGCAGGGCCTCGAACAGCCCGGGGCGGTCCGCGGCCCGCTGTGCGGCGCGTGGGGTCTCCCCGGCTCGGACCGGGTGGAGAGCTTGCGGCAGGGTCTCCTGTGCGCCGCGCCGGATCCAGAGGCCGAGCAGGCTCAGCAGCGCGCCGACGAGGAACGGCACCCGCCAGCCCCATTGGCCCATCTGCCGTTCGGTGAGCAGCGCGGCGAGCAGCGCCGCGGTTCCGGAGGCGAGCAGCTGGCCGATCGTCGTGGAGACGTACTGGAAGCCGGCGAACAGTCCGCGCCGGCCCGGCCCGGCCGATTCGACGAGGAAGGTCGTGGAGGCGGCGAACTCCCCGCCCACCGACAGGCCCTGCACCAGGCGGGCCACGACCAGCACCACAGGTGCCAGCACACCGGTGGCCGCGTAGGTGGGGGTGAGGGCGACGAGCAGACTGCCGGCGCCCATCAGCAGGATGGTGACGGTCAGTGCGGCGCGCCGGCCGCGCCGGTCGGCGACCGCCCCCATCAGCAGCCCGCCGACCGGCCGCATGAAGAAGCCGACGGCGAAGACGGCGAAGGTCGACAGCAGCGGCACCAGTGAATTGCCGGTGTCCTGGGGGAAGACCTGCTCGGCGAAGTAGACCGCGAGGAAGGAGTACGCGTACCAGTCGTACCACTCGACGGCGTTGCCGATGGCAGCGGCGACCAGCTGCCGCGGCCGCGACGGCGGCCGGGCACCGTCGGGCGCCCGGTCCTCGGCTATGTTTCCGGTACTCGGCATGGTCCGTCCTCGGCTCCCGGTTCTTCTCCTGTGCCTGCTGCTGGGGCAGGATGAGCTGACAGGTGATCATGTACCGCGGAGGCGGCCGGCCGCCAGGGGTGCGGGGCAGCCGAAAGGAGATGGCAACGTGCGTGTAGCACTGTTCGTCACCTGTATCAACGACCTGCTCCATCCCCGGACGGGACGGGCGGTGGTCACCCTGCTGGAACGGCTGGGGGTGGCGGTCGACTTCCCGGCCGGGCAGAGCTGCTGCGGCCAGCCGCAGTTCAACACCGGCTACCGGCATGCGGCCGAACCGCTGGTGCGCCGGTTCGACCGGGCGTTCCGGGATTACGAGTATGTGGTCACTCCGTCCGGTTCGTGTGCGGCGATGGTGCGCGACAACTACCCGCGGATCGGGGCGAAGACGGCCGCCGAGGGGCGCGGCCGGGAGCTCGCCGAGGCGGCGGCGCTGGCGGTGCCGAAGACGTACGAGCTGACCGAGTTCCTGGTGGACGTATTGAAGGTGGAGGACGTCGGTGCCTGGTACCCGCACACCGTCACGTACCACCCCACCTGTCACGGGTTGCGCATGCTGGGCCTGGGCGACCGGCCGCGGCGGCTGCTGTCGCATGTCAGGGGGCTGGAGCTGCGGGAGCTGCCGGGCGCCGAGGAGTGCTGCGGGTTCGGCGGTACGTTCGCGGTGAAGAACCCGGCGGTGTCGGCGGCGATGGGGGCCGACAAGGTCCGGCAGGTGATCGGTACCGGCGCGGAGGCGGTCTGCACCGTCGACAACTCCTGTCTGCTGCACATCGGCGGCACGCTCGCCCGGCAGGGCTCGCGGGTCCGCCCCGTCCATATCGCCGAGATCCTGGCCAGTACGGAAGCCGGCGCGGAAGCCAGTACGGAAGGGAGCGGGCGGTGAGCGGCACCTACGTGGGCATGCCGGCGTTTCCCCGGGCCGCGGCGGCCGCCACCCGTGACGACCGGCTGCGCGCCAACCTCACCCATGCCACCCGCACCATCCGCGACAAGCGGGCCAGGGCGGTGGCCGAACTGGACGACTGGGCGCAGCTGCGGGCCGCCGGCGCCGCAGTGAAGGACCGGACGCTGCGCCGTCTGGATCACTACCTGGAGCAGCTGGAGGCCGCGGTCATCGCGGCGGGCGGGCAGGTCCACTGGGCGGCGGACGCCGAGGAGGCCAACCGGATCGTCACCGCGCTGGTGGCGGAGACCGGGGAGCGCGAGGTCGTCAAGGTCAAGTCGATGGCGACGCAGGAGACCGGGCTCAACGAGGCGCTGGCCCGGGCCGGCATCCGGGCGTATGAGACGGATCTGGCGGAGCTGATCGTGCAGCTCGGGGGCGATCTGCCGTCGCACATCCTGGTCCCGGCGATCCACCGCAACCGTTCCGAGATCCGGGACATCTTCCGCCGGGAGATGGGGCGTTGGGGGCGTCCGGCGCCGGAGGGGCTCTCCGACTCCCCCGCCGAGCTGGCCGAGGCGGCCCGGCTGCACCTGCGGGAGAAATTCCTCTCCGCGAAGGTGGGGATCTCCGGTGCCAACTTCATGGTCGCCGAGACCGGCACGCTGGTGGTGGTGGAATCCGAGGGCAACGGGCGGATGTGCCTGACCCTGCCCGAGACGCTGATCTCGGTGGTCGGGATCGAGAAGGTGGTGCCCACCTGGCAGGACCTGGAGATCTTCCTCCAGTTGCTGCCGCGCTCCTCGACGGCCGAGCGGATGAACCCGTACACCTCCACCTGGACGGGCACCGTGGACGGCGACGGGCCGCGGACCTTCCACCTCGTCCTGCTCGACAACGGGCGGACCGACACCCTCGCCGACTCCGTGGGGCGGCAGGCGCTGCGCTGCATCCGCTGCTCGGCCTGTCTGAACGTGTGCCCGGTGTACGAGCGGGCCGGCGGGCACGCGTACGGGTCGCCGTACCCCGGCCCGATCGGCGCCATCCTCACCCCCCAACTGCGCGGAGTTCAGGGGGCGCTGGAGGCTTCGCTGCCGTATGCCTCGTCGCTCTGCGGGGCCTGCTACGAGGTGTGTCCGGTCGCCATCGACATCCCCGAGGTACTGGTGCACCTGCGGGAGCGGGTGGTGGAGGGCGGGCCGGTCACCGTGCGCGGCACCCGTACGGTGCTCAGACCGGCCCGAGGGCATGCCGCGGAGCGGGCCGCGATGCGCGCCGCGGCCTGGGCGTTCGACCACCCGGGCGGGCTGCGGCGCGGGATGCACCTGGCGGCCCGGACCCGGCGGCTCCACCCGCGGCGGCTGCCGGGGCCGGGCCGCGCGTGGTCGCGGACCCGCGACCTGCCGGCGGTACCGGCCGAGTCGTTCCGTGACTGGTGGCAGCGCACCCGCGGGACGTCGTCCGAGGGGTCCGGGCGGCGGGACCGGGCGGGAGGTGAGGGCACATGACCAGCCGGGATGTGGTGCTGGCGCGGGTGCGCCGGGCGCTGGCGGATGTGGCGCCCGGGGCGGGGCAGGACGATCCGGCGGTGGTCCGGGACTACCGGCGGGTGCACGGCGCCCGTACGGCCGCGGAGACCGTCGAGCTGCTCGCGGAGAACCTCGCGGACTACCGGGCGCTGGTGCACCGCAGCGACGCCGAGGGGCTGCCGACGCTGATCGGCCGGCTGCTGCGGGCGCGCGGGGCGCGGTCGGTGGTGGTGCCGGCGGGGCTGGAGCCGTCCTGGCTGGGAGCGGCGCTGTCGCCCGGCTCCGGTGTCACCCGGGTCGAGGACCGGGAATCGGTGACGGCGGCCGAACTCGACACCGTCGACAGTGTGGTGACGGGCTGTGCGGTGGCCATCGCGGAGACCGGCACGCTGGTCCTGGATGCCGGACCCGGCCAGGGCCGGCGCCGGATCACGCTGGTGCCGGACCATCACATCTGTGTCGTCCGGGTTCCCGGGCAGGTGGTCGGCTCGGTGCCGCAGGCACTGGCGCGGCTGACGCCGGAGCGCCCGCTGACCTGGGTGTCCGGCCCGTCCGCGACCAGTGATATCGAACTGTCACGGGTGGAGGGGGTGCACGGGCCGCGGACGCTGGAGGTGATTCTGCTGACGGGGCCCGGGCAGCCGGACCGAGTCCGCGCGGAAGGCGGTGGCGGGACGGGCGCTACGACAGGTGTGCGACCCCGCTGTCAGTGGGGATTTCTACACTGATCGGGATGTCTTCGCACACGCGGTGCGGGGGCGTGCGCCCGGGGGGAGGGAGCAGACCATGCTGCGGCAGGACGTACCACCACAGCGGTCCGGCGCGGACCACGGCGTGCCCGTGCCGGATCCCGGGCGGCCGGCGTTCGCCGCCACGTGGGCCTCCGCGCCGTCCCGGCTGCTGACGTGGCTGGGGCGGCTGGGCGTGGTGGCCACGGCGTTCGCGGTGTTCGAGGCGCTGGTGGGGGTCCTTCCGCCGCACCTCACGGATGAGGTGGCGCGGTACTGCGTGGCGGCGGTGGCGGGTGTCGGGGTCGGTGCCGTGGTGTGGCTGTCGGCGGCGCTGCTGCGCGCCCGCGCCGCGATAGCCGTGGAGGTGCCACCGCCCGGGCACGCTTCCGTGCCGGCCGGGTCGCTGCCCGATCTGATGGACGGCACGTACGAGGCGCTGCAGCGCGGCGTTTCGGTGATCGAGGTGCCCGGGCGGGGGCCGTTGACCGGCTGGCCGCACTCCCTCGCGGAGAGCGGTCCCCCGGTGCACCCGACGGCGTTCGGCACTGCGTACGGGCTGCACCTCCTGCTCGACATCGCCCCGTACGACGGCCGGATACGGGCCGGTGAGGTGGCCGAGACGCTGTGGCGGCTGCGGCTTCCCGGCGGCGGGTGGGCGGCCCGCTCGCAGGGCAGCGGGGCGCGCCCGGAAGTGACCGCGATCGTGCTGGGCGCGCTGGCGCGGGCCGGCGCCGATCCACGGCTGCTCGAGGCCGAAATACACTCCTGCGAGGCGCTGCTGGACCCGGACCACGACGCGTCGGGGCTGGCCAACACGTATGTCGTGACGAATGTGCTGCGCGGGCTGCTGCGGGCGGCGCCCGGCTCCCGCTCGCTGGGCGGTCTGCGCGAGGTGCTGGTCAACGGCGCCACCGCCGACCCGGCGCGGGGCGGCCACCGCTGCTGGGGCGCGGCGCTGGCCACGGGGCACGGCAATCCGGCGCCCTCGGCGGCGCACACCGCACGGGCGGTGGTGGCGCTGGACCGTGCCGCGCGGGTGCTGGGCGAGGACGCCCGGCAGCGCGCGGTGCGCGAGGAGGGGCTGCGCTGGCTGATGGCGGGCGCGGTGGCGGGCGGTGCCGGGTCCGACCTGGACAACTGCCAGGAGGAGGTCCGCCGGCCGGACCAGGAGGATCCGCTGCATCAGGAGCTGCTGTCGGTGCGGCACTTCTCCGCCGCGTGGGTGGCCCGGGCGCTGATGACGGACGGGGCGCGGCGGGTGGCGGCGGAGGGGGTGGGGCCGGAGGCCTGGGAGGGGCAGCTGGCCACCGCGGTGGCGCGGGTGCGGGGCATGCAGCGGGGCGGGGTGTGGCGGTGGGACGACGGCCCCATGGGCCACCCGGTGTGGATGGCGTATCAGGGCCTGTCGGTGCTGCGGCGGTACGCACTGCTGGTCCACCGGCCCTGACATCGGCCGGTTCGGCTGCGCGGTGCCGCCGGCGGTCGGCGGCATCGGGAACGGGAGGCGGAGATGCAGGTCGAGGAAGCCCGGCGGCTGCTGGTGGCACGGCTGGGCGGCGGGCCGCGGCCGCCGTCCCCCGAGGCGGCACGGGCGGCGATCGCCCGGCTGGCCCGTCCGGATGCGCTCGGTCCGCTAGTGCGGCGATTATCCGCCGGGGATCTGGACCTGCCGGAGTGCACCCGGCTCTCGTACCGCCATGTGCTGGGCTTCGACAAGCTGGTGCTGCTGTCCGGGGCACCCCGTTTCGTACTGCGGGTGCATTTCTGGCACGGCGCGGCGGGCCCGTCCCCCGAGGACATCCACAACCACCGTTGTGCCATCGCCTCGGCCGTGGTGCGCGGCCGGGTCCGGATGGAGTGCTACGAACCCGCGGCGGACGGGGTGCCCGCGACCGCCTACCGGGAGTCCATCGACGGCCCGGGCGGGGCCTGGCGGCTGCGGCGGGTCGGGGACGCGCGGCTGCGGCTGCTGGCTACGGAGCAGTACGGGCCCGGACGGAGCTATGGCCTGGACGCCCGTACGCTGCACCGGGTGGTGAGTGAGGAGCCGACGGTCACGCTGTTCCTGGAGACGGCGCCGCAGCGCTCGGTGACGGATGTCTACGTCCGGCACGGCGGCGCCGGTACGGGCGGTACGGCGGTCAGAAGTGGCGGGTCCCTGCGTGCCCGGCCGCGGCCCAAGGTTCCGCTGCCACCGGCCGTCTATCTTGCCGAACTCGACGCGCTGGCACGCTCTTTGGGCTACTGACCGGCACCGGCCCGGGACCGCCGATGCGGGCCGCCAGGACGTGCCGGCCGGCCGCGTCGAACCGGCCGCCGAGCGCCTGGCGGATCACCTCGAGGTTGTACGCGTCCACCCCGGCCCCGGCCAGCTCGGACGGCCGGGCCCAGCGGTGGACCTGATCCGGGCTGGGCAGCACGACGTCGAAGGTCAGCGGGCGGACGAGGAAGTTCCGCTGGTGGTTGTGGACGTGTCGGCCGCGATAGTCGCTCAGGAATCCGGACGATCCGGTGTGCGCGACGATGGCGCCGAGGAGTCCGGTCTCCTCCTTCAGCTCGCGCAGGGCGCCGCTCTCGGCGGACTCCCCCGGGTCGAGTTTGCCGCACGGCACACCCCAGGTGCCGGGCAGGAAGCGCTCGCGGTAGCTACGGCGAACGATCAGCACACGACCGTTGTGCACCACTACCGCCGCGGCCAGGTATTTATGGGCTGCAGGCTGATTCATCGGAGATCTCGCAATCCGAACGGACGGGCGACAGGCCCGTGGCGGAGGGCCACCGTACCGACGATGCCCGCGCGGCGGACCGGCGCCGGCGGAACGACATGCGGTGAAGTGGCGTGCGAGGGGCTTGTATCGGGCGCGCACGACGTTCGACCCTGATGCCTGCTGTTGCCTTCCAGTCGGAGCTGAGCGTGGTCCGGCACGGCGCCCTGCCCGCCCCGCAGGCCGGCCCCGCCACGGTGCGTTGTCCCCAGCGCCACGCTCACCGGGCCGGGCACTGTGCGGCTGGTGCGGCACGCATCGGCCGACCGCGCGCGTTGCGCGGTGCACGCGGGCCACCGCGGAGGAGATCCTGGCTCCGCCGACCGCCGGACCGCGAGGGCCGGAGTGACAGTCCCCCGTCCACCTGGCCGGCGGACCGGGCGGCCCGCAGTGAGCCTGACGTCCGATCGAGCCGAGGAGTACCGTGCCATGCCCCTGCTGGAGCCGAAGCCCGAGCGCCTGCGTCCCACCACCGGCGGCCGCCCCGTGTACGACCGGGTGCCCGCCCGGCGTGCCTCCGGCACCCCCGAGCCGCTGCGCGGCGACCTGATCGCACTGCTCGGCCCGGACAAGGTGCTGCACACGATCTCCGACCTGGTCCGCTACGCCTCCGATGCCAGCCCGTACCGCTTCGTGCCGCAGGTGGTGGTGGTCGCCGAGGACGTCGACGACGTCTCCGCGGTCTTCTCCTACGCTCGCGGCAAGCACCGGAAAGTGGTGTTCCGGGCCGCCGGGACGTCCCTCAACGGCCAGGCGCAGGGCGAGGACATCCTCGTCGACGTACGCCGGCACTGGACCGGGATCGAGGTGCTGGGGGACGGCACCCGGGCCCGTATCCGCCCGGGCACGACGGTGCTGCGCGCCAACGCCGCACTCGCCCGCCACGGCCGGCTGCTGGGGCCCGACCCGGCCAGCGCGCTCGCCTGCACGCTGGGCGGAGTGGTCGCCAACAACGCCTCGGGGATGACGGCCGGTACCACCCGCAACTCCTACCGGACGCTGGCCTCGGTCACCGTCGTCCTGCCGTCCGGCACGATCGTGGACACCGCCGACCCGGACGCCGACGCCACGCTGGCCCGTGCCGAACCGGCGCTCTGCGCGGGCCTGCTCGGGCTGAAGGCGGAGATCGAGGCCGACCCGGAGCTGGTGGCCAGGATCCGCGCCAAGTACGAGATCAAGAACACCAGCGGCTACCGCCTGGACGCCTTTCTCGACGGCACGACACCGGCCGGGATCCTGCGCGGGCTGATGGTCGGCTCCGAAGGCACCCTCGGCTTCCTCGCCGAGACCGTCTTCGACACCCTGCCGCTGGACCGGTACACCTCCAGCGCGCTGCTGTTCTTCCCGGCACTGAGCGCCGCCGCCGCGGCCGTACCACGGTTCACCGAGGCGGGCGCACGGGCCGTGGAGCTGATGGACGGCAACACGCTGCGCGCGTCGGTGCGGGTGCCCGGGGTACCGGCGGACTGGGCGGCGCTGCCCAAGGAGACCACCGCGCTCCTGGTGGAGTTCCGGGCGCCGGACGAGGCCGGCCGGGCGGCGTACGAGCGGGCCGCGGCGCGGGTGCTGACGGAGCTGGAGCTGGTCGCGCCGGTGGCGTCGGTCACCAATGCCTTCACCCGGGACCCGGCCGTGATCGGCGGCTACTGGAAGGCCCGCAAGGCGTTCGTCACGGCGGTCGGCGGCTCCCGGCCGTCCGGTACGACGCTGATCACCGAGGACTTCGCGGTGCCCCCGGCCCGGCTCGCCGAGGCCTGTACGGCGCTGCTGGAGCTGCAGTCCCGGCATGGTTTCGACGCGGCGGTCGCCGGGCACGCCGCCCACGGCAATCTGCACTTCCTGCTCGCCTTCGACGCCGCGAAACCGGACGATGTGGCGCGCTACGCGGCCTTCATGGACGCGTTCTGCCGGCTGACCGTCGAGCGCTTCGACGGCTCACTGAAGGCCGAGCACGCCACCGGCCGCAACATGGCCCCGTTCCTGGAGCTCGAATGGGGGCCATGGGCGACGGAGTTGATGTGGCGCGTCAAGAGGCTGATCGACCCGCACGGTGTGCTGGCCCCGCGCGTCGTCCTCGACCGCGATCCGAGGGCGCACCTGCGGGGCCTCAAGACCATCCCCCGGGTCGAGGCCCTCGCCGACCCGTGCATCGAATGCGGCTTCTGCGAACCGACCTGCCCCAGCGGGGACCTGACCACCACCCCCCGCCAACGGATCGTGCTGCGCCGCGAGATGCTCCGTCAGCCACCCGGATCCCCGGTCGGCACCGCGCTGCTGGACGCGTACGGCTATGACGCGGTGGACACCTGCGCCGGTGACTCGACCTGCCGGCTGGACTGTCCGGTGGGGATCGACACCGGCGCGCTGATGAAGGACTTCCGGCACCGGCGCCACTCGGCGCGCGAGGAGTGGCTGGCGGAGCGGGCCGCCCGGCGGTTCGCGGCGGTCGAGCGGTCGGCCCGGCTGGCGGTGGCCGCCGCCGACCGGATCCGCGCCCGGACCGGCGACCGTCCGCTGACCGCGCTGACCGGTGCCGCCCGCCGGGCCGTACGCCCCGACCTGGTGCCGGAGTGGCTGCCGCGGATCCCCGGCGCGGCGGCTCGCCGGCTGCCCGCGACGCGGAAGGCGGGCGCGTCCGCGGTCTACTACCCGGCATGTGTGAACCGGATCTTCGCCGGCCCGGCCGGGCACCCGGGGTCGTCGCTGCCGGAGGCGGTGGTGGCGGTCTCGGCGCGGGCGGGCCGCCCGGTGTGGATTCCGCCGGACGTGACCGGGACCTGCTGCGCCACCATCTGGCACTCCAAGGGCTACCGGCGCGGCGCGGTGGTGATGGCCCACCGGATCGTCGAGGCGGCCTGGCGCTGGACGGCCGGCGGGCGGCTGCCGCTGGTCGTGGACGCCTCGTCCTGCACCCTGGGCCTCGCCCACGAGGTCGTGCCGTATCTGAGCCCGGACCACCGGGCGCTGCACGCCGGGCTGACCGTCGTCGACTCCGTCGTCTGGGCCGCCGAGGAGCTGCTGCCGCACCTGACGGTGCTGCGTACGCTCGGCTCCGCGGTGCTCCACCCCACCTGCGCCATGCGGCACTTGGACGACGAGGCGGAACTGCGCCGGGTCGCCGGGGCCTGTGCGCGGGAGGTGGTCGTCCCGGACGACACCGGCTGCTGTGCCTTCGCCGGGGACCGGGGGATGCTGCACAGGGAGCTGACCGAGGCGGCCACCGCGAAGGAGGCGGCCGAGGTCACCGCGCGGCGCTTCGACGCCCATCTGTCGGCGAACCGGATGTGCGAGATCGGTATGGACCACGCGACGGAGGGCCGAGGCTACCGCTCGGCCCTCCTGGCGCTGGAGTGGGCGACCCGGCCCGCGTCCCCCGGTCGTCCGCACCGTGGGTGAGGGACCCCGGCCGGTCAGCGTGCGACGTGCAGCGCCACGGCGCTTCTCGCCGGGACGGTCACGCGCGCCTGTCCGTCGCCGTCGACGGTGACGGTGTGGCCGGCGCAGTTGTCGGGGGCGGCCGCGAGGACGTTGCAGTACGTCCCCGCCGGCAGCGATGTGGCGAACGTCCGGCTGAGTTCACCGTCGCCGTTGTTGAGGGCGACGAAGCCCTTGCCGGACCGCGCGAAGGCGATGGCGTTGCCGCCGTCGTCCCACCAGTCGGTCAGTTCGGCCTGTCCCACCGTGTTCCGGAAGCCCACCATCGCGGTGATCTCCCGCTTCGCGTGCTGATCGGTCCAGCCGCCGCTCCCGCTGGGCGGACCGGCGTCCTTGTCGGACCACTCGTAGCCGGAGTGGACGTTCGGCGAGCCGTAGGGTGAGGCGAGCATGAACACGTTGGCGAGGGTGTAGACCGCGCCGTCCTTGTAGGAGAGCGTCGAGCCGTTGCGCTCGGTGTCCCAGTTGTCGACGAAGGTACGGGCCCGGTCGCCGGCGAGCTTGCCGTCCGCGACGGACTTGAGCTGGGCGAGGCCGCCGCCCTGGAAGGCGCTCTTGAGGTGGCTGCCGTAGCGGAACTCGTCGACGTCGCCGGTGCCGGTGTACTCGTCGGGCCGGACCGCCTCGCCGGCGCCGTGGATGACCTCCTGCACCCAGTAACCGGGGTCGCGCATCTTGCCCTTGACGGCGGCGAGGTCGGTGGCGGACATGTGCTTGGCGGCGTCGATCCGGAAGCCGTCCACGCCCAGGGAGCGCAGGTCGTCCAGGTACCGGGCGAGGGCGGTGCGGACGTGGTCGCTGCCGGTGTCGAGGTCGGCGAGCCCGACGAGTTCACAGTTCTGGACGTCGTCGCGGTTGGTGTAGTCGGAGATGTCCTTGCGGCACGCGTGGAAGTCCTGGTCCTGGTAGTGGCCCGGGTACTGATACTTCGTGTACGGGGTGCCGCCGGTGCCGGTACCGGATCCGGCCGCCATGTGGTTGATGACGGCGTCGGCGATGACCTTGACACCGGCGGTGTGGCAGGCGCCGACCATCGAGGCGAACGCGTCCCGGTCGCCGAGCCGTCCGGCGATCTTGTAGCTGACCGGTTGGTACGAGGTCCACCACTGGTCGCCCTGGATGTGCTCGGAGGCGGGCGAGACCTCGACATAGCCGTAGCCCGCCGGGCCCAACTGGTCGGTGCAGGCCTTGGCGACATCCGCGTACTTCCGCTCGAACAGCGTGGCGGTGACGGTCTTCCGGCCCGGCGGGGTGGCCTCCTGGCGGCCCGGTGGGGTGGCTTCGGAGGACCACGGCGCGACGGTGGCGAGACCAACCGCGGCGAGCACTCCGGCCAGCGCCCCGCCCAGCAGACGGGAACGTTGCAGCATCTTGCGGCTCCTTCAGCATGAGGCGCGGTGTCCCGCACCGCGCCCACGAGAGCAGCCACGCGCCAGGCCGCTGTGGGGGATTCCGTACGGAGCCTGCCGTTAACATCGTGAACACGTCAACCCCTGTCGCAAGGCTTTTCAGTTACTTGCGAAAGACGCTGGTGACGCCGCATCCCCTCGCGCGGCACCACGCCTCACACACCGGCCCGTTGGTGCGGGCGAAGAGTCCGCGTCCGCCGCCACGAGAATCCCCTCGGCCCTCTTGTGCCTCCGGCCCCGGGCCGCCAAGGTCCTGACCGAGGTTCACGTATGCCCCGGCGCACCACCGCTCCTCTGGAGGACCGATGAACGAGGCACAACCGCAGAACCACCACCCCGACGAGACGGGCCCCAGCCGTCGTTCGGTCCTGTGGACCGCCGGTGCGGCGGGCGCCGGACTGGGACTGGGCGGACTGACGGCCGGTCCGGCCGCCGCGGCCGCACCCCGGGCCGCCGGTCCCTCGACGACCGCCGCCGCCCCCTCGGCCAAGGGGAAGACCATGATCGGGGTCCCCTTCGAACGGCGCTCCACGGTGCGTGTCGCGATCATCGGCCTGGGCAACCGCGGCGGCAGCATGATCGACCTCTTCCTCGCGGTCCCGGGCGTCCGCGTCGTCGCACTCTGCGACCCGGTGAAGGAGAAGACCGCGCGGGCCGCCAGGAAGGTCACCAACGCCGGACAGCCCGCACCCGCCGTCTACACCAACGGCGACCACGACTTCGAGCGCCTCTGCCGGCGCGGCGATCTCGACTTCGTCTACGTGGCCACGCCGTGGGACCTGCACTTCGAGATGGCGAAGGCGGCGATGCTCCATGGCAAGCACGTCGGCGTGGAGTGCCCGGTCGCGCTGCGCATGGAGGAGCTGTGGAAACTGGTCGACCTCTCCGAACGGACCCGCAGACACTGCATGCAGCTGGAGAACTGCTGTTACGCCAGAAACGAGATGCGGGTGCTCCGGATGGCGCATGCCGGCCTGTTCGGCGAGCTGCTGCACGGCGCCGGCGCGTACCTGCACGACCTGCGGGACCTGATGTTCGACCCCACGTACTACGAGGGACCGTGGCGCCGGCTGTGGCACACCCGGCTGCGCGGCGACCTCTACCCCACCCACGGCTTCGGCCCGGTCGCCAACTACATGGACATCAACCGCGGCGACCGCGCCGTCCGGATCTCCAGCATCGGCACCCCCGCACTGGGCCTGGCCGCGTACCGCAAGGACCACATGCCGCCGAACGACCCCAGCTGGAAGGAGTCGTACGTAGGGAGCGACCGGACCATCAGCCTCGTCCAGACCGCCAAGGGCCGGGTGATCCGGCTGGAGCACGACGTCTCCACCCCGCACCCCTACAGCCGCATCAACAGCCTCGGCGGCACCAAGGGCGTCTTCGAGGACTACCCCGCCCGGATCTACCTCGAACCGGACCAGGGCAACGACGAGTGGGGCGACTTCAGCAGGTACACGCAGTGGGACCACTGGCTCTGGAAGGAGCACACCAACCCGCCCGGCGGCCATGACGGGATGGACTACATGCTGGTCTTCCGGCTGATGCAGTGCATGCGGCTGGGCCTGGTACCGGACTTCGACGTGTACGACGCCGCGACCTGGACGGCGCCGGTACCGCTGAGCGACCGCTCGATCAGGGCGAACGGCGCCCCGCAGGAGATACCCGACTTCACCCGTGGTCTGTGGAAGCGGGCACGGCCGGGCGTGGACTCGGAGAAGCCGGAGGAGTGAGCAGCCGGGCGGCCGGACGCCGTGAGCCGGGCGCCGCGGAGGGCGGACTCCCGGCTGGACTCCGTGGCGGCGCCGGACTCCATGGCAGCGCCGGACGCCGTGGGCCCGGCGGGTGGTGACGCCCGCCGGGCCCGCATACGGGGGTGGTCTGCTCCGCGCCACCCCCGTCCCGTACGCCCGTCAGGCGGAAGCGAGACGCGCCTTGTCCCCCATGACCACCACCGGGTGCCGGGCCGGATCGAGGGCGCGCAGCAACGACCGCATCCCGGCCTTCGAGACGCTGACACAGCCGGACGTGCCGCTGCCGTGGTCCATGTGCAGCCAGATCCCGCCCCCCTTGGACCGCCCCTCCGGGCGAGTGGGATCGAGCGGCGAGATGCCCTTCACCCGGTTGTAGTTGATCGCGATGACGTAGTCGAAGTCGTTACGGGTGTTCTTGGGCCAGTACGAGGGCGGGGTGAACGCCGAGGAGTGCGTATAGGGCAGCCGGGTGCCGGGGTTCGCGAGCACACCGCCCGCATCGGTCAGGGTGAACACCCCCACGGGGCTGCGTTTGTCGTCCTCGTGATGGTCCACGGTCCAGCCGCGCCGCCCGTTGTGCGCCGCCCAACTCCCCTGCTGGTCCCACCCCTTCGCGCTCTTCTCGTACAGGACCACGGTGGAGTCGGCGGAGTCCGGTCCCTTTCCGTAGACCGCGACGACCTGCCGGGAGTCGGCGGGGATCCGCGACCGCAACGCGGTGCCGATCCCGGGCACGTTCCCGGGCACGTTCTCGGGGCGGGCGGTGACCGGCGCACCACGCGGCGGGCCCCCGGGGCGCTCGCCCTTCGCGGCGCCGTCGTCCTTGCCGCCCTCGTCCCGGCTGCCCGCACCGCCGCAGCCCGCGAGAAGGACCAGCCCCGCCACGGCCACCGCCGCCGTCCGCACCGCACCGCCCGCTGTTCGCATGCGCCCATGGTGGCACCGTCCGACTGACAGGCCCTCAGTGCCCGCTCGCCGCGCGCAGATCACCACACGATTGTCCGAATCACCGGTCCGCGGCGGAAAACCCTTTGAAATCGGCCCACCCCACGGGCCAGTCTTCCAGCACCTCCGCCGACGAGACGGGCGAGAGGGCATTCCGCCTGCCGGGACGGCGCTCTGCCGGCCACCCACCACGACCTCGCCTGGAACCTCATGCATATTCGCGATCTTCCACACCCCGACCCCGGCGTCCCGGACGTCCGTACGGGCGGCGCCTTCCTCCTGTGGCTCTGCGGACAGCAGCTCGGCGACCAGCTCAAGGCCCTCTTCTGGGGGCTGGTGAACTTCGGCGCCGTCGCCTCCTTCCCGCTGCCGGTCGGCCTCGCCGTCCAGGCCGTGGTCGACCGGGACGGCGGCCGGCTCGCGCTGTCCGGCGGCCTGATGGTGGTCCTGGGCGTGCTGATCGCGCTCGGAGGCACGATGCTGCACCGGGCGACCGTCACGAACTGGATCACCAGCGTCGCCCGGATACAGCAACTGCTCGCCCGCAAGACCACGGAGCTGGGTTCGGCCATGACGCGGCGGGTGGCGGCCGGCGAGATCGCCGCGGTCAGCACCGGCGACCTGGAGAAGATCGGCACGTTCGCCGAGACGGTCGCCCGGTTCGGCGCGGCAGCGGTCACCACCGTCGCCGTCGCCATCGTCCTGGTCATCCGTCAGCCGCAGCTCGGCATCCTGGTGGCGCTCGGTCTGCCCGTCCTCGTCCTGGCCGTGCTGCCCCTGCTGCCGCCCGCGACCCGGCGCGCCGACATCCAGCGCGACAAGGCCGGCCGGGCCACCGAGCTGGCCTCCGACACCGTCGCCGGACTGCGGGTCCTGCGCGGCATCGGCGGCGAGGAGCTCTTCCTCGGCCGCTACCGCCACGCCTCCCAGGAGGTACGGGAGGCCGCCGTGCGCAGCGCCCGTATGTGGTCGCTGATCTCCGCCGTCCAGGTGGTGCTGCCGGGCCTGCTGCTCATCGCGGTGGTCTGGTACGGCACCCGGCTCGCCCTCGACGGCACGGTCGCGGTGGGCGAACTCGTCGGCATCTACAGCGCGGTCACCTTCCTGCTCTTCCCACTCCGCCACTTCGAGGAGATCGCCCAGGCCTACTCCTTCGCCCGGCCGTCGGCGAAACGTACGGCCCGGGTACTGGCCCAGAGCCGGCCGGCCGGCGGACGCACCACCGAGCCCGCGGAGATGCCCGCCGGTGCCCTGCACGACCCGGTCAGCGGGCTGACCGCCCCGGCCGGCCGGCTGACCGCGGTGGTCTGCGGTGACCCCGACGCGGCGGGGCGGCTCGCCGAACGCCTCGGCGGCCACCCGCCGTGGAACGACGGGGGCGAGGGCGACGGCGGTGCGGATGACGCCGCCGGCCTGCCGTCCGTCACTCTCGGCGGCACTCCGCTGGACGACCTCCCCCGGGACACCGCCCGCCGGGCCGTCCTGGTCCAGGACAAGGACCCGGTGCTGCTCTCCGGCGCCCTGAGCGAGCTGTTCGACGTCCCGTCCTCCGGCCGGGTGCCCGCGGCCGACGCCCTCACCGCCGCGGAGTGCTGCGATGTACTGACGGCACTGGCCCAGGCGTCCGCCGACGGCTCCGGAGACCCGATGCGGGCCCACCTCACCGAGCGCGGACGGTCGCTCTCCGGCGGCCAGCGGCAGCGGCTGGCACTGGCCCGGTCACTGGTCACGGACCCGGAGGTGCTGGTGCTCGACGAGCCCACCAGCGCCGTCGACGCGCACACCGAAGCCCGTATCGCGGACGGCCTGCGGCGGATCAGAACGGGCCGTACGACGGTCGTCCTCACCTCCAGCCCGCTGCTGCTGGACCGGGCCGACCGGGTCGCGTACCTCCATGAGGGCAAGGTCGTCGCCGAGGCCGCCCACCACGAACTGCTGCACAGCCACCCCGCCTACCGCGCCATCGTCACCCGCGCCACGGACACCGAGCCGGCGCTGCCGACCGGCCGGATCGAGGAGACCGCATGATCGGCCTGGCACCGCCGGACCACGACCCGGACGCCCCGCAGACCCTTCCCACCCTCCCCGTCGGCTCTCCGGCGACGGTACGGAGCTACGTCGGCGGCCTGATCCGCCGTCACCGCCGCGCCTTCACGGTCCTGGTCACCGTGAACGCCGCCGCGGTCATCGCCTCGATGGTCGGCCCCTACCTCCTCGGCGGAGTCGTCGAAAGGCTGGCCGCGGACTCCCGCGACCTCCAACTGGGCTGGACCATCGCCCTGTTCACCCTCTCCCTGGCCGCTCAGGCGGTCTTCGTCCGCATGGTCCGGCTCCGTGGCGCGATGCTCGGCGAACGCATGCTGGCGGATCTCCGGGAGGACTTCCTCGTACGGTCCGTGGCGCTGCCGCCGGGTGTCCTGGAACGGGCCGGTACCGGCGATCTGCTGTCGCGGATCACCACGGACATCGGCCGCCTCTCCACTGCGATGCGCGAGGCGGTACCCGAGCTGTCCATCGGCGTGGTGTGGGTGATATTGCTGGTCGGCGGGCTCACGATCACCGCGCCGCCCCTCGCGCTGTCCGTGCTGATCGCCCTGCCGCTGCTGGTCATCGGCTGCCGCTGGTACTTCAAACGGGCACCCAGCGCCTACCGTTCGGAGGCCGCCGGTTACGCTGCGGTGTCCACCGTACTCACCGAATCCGTCGACGCCGGACGCACCATCGAGGCGCACCGCCTCGGCCGGCGCCGGATCGACCTGTCGGAGCAGCGCATTCGTGCCTGGACCCAGTGGGAGCGGTACACGCTCTTCCTCCGCTCGGTCCTCTTCCCCGTCATCGACCTGACACATGTGCTGCTGATGAGCGCGGTGCTGCTGCTCGGCGGCGCGTTCGTCATGCGGGGGTGGATCACCCCGGGACAACTGACCACCGGGGCGCTGCTGTCCCACATGATGACCGAGCCCATCAACATCATCCTGCGCTGGTACGACGAGCTGCAGGTGGCCCAGGTGTCCATCGCCCGCCTCGTCGGCGTCCGGGAGATCGACCCCGGAGCCGGCGACCCGGACCTGTCCCCCGGCGGGCGCGATGTCCACGCCGACGAGGTGACGTTCGGCTACCGCACCGGCGTCGACGTACTGCGCGACGTGTCGCTGCGGATCCGTCCGGGCAGCCGGCTCGCGCTGGTCGGCCCCTCCGGCGCCGGGAAATCGACTCTCGGACGGCTGCTGGCCGGGATCTACGGCCCCCGGGCGGGCTCCGTCACCATGGGCGGCGCCGAGCTGTCCGCGATGCCGGCCGAGCGGGTCCGCGAGCAGGTGGCGCTGGTCAACCAGGAGCACCACGTCTTCGTCGGCTCGCTCCGCGACAACCTCCTGCTGGCCCGCACGGGCGCCACGGACGCCGAACTGTGGGCGGCGCTGGGCGCGGTGGACGCCGACGGCTGGGCCCGGGCACTGGACGACGGCCTCGATACCGAGGTCGGCTCCGGCGGCCACACCCTGACCCCGGCCCAGGCCCAGCAGATCGCCCTGGCCCGCCTGGTCCTCGCCGACCCCCACACCCTGGTCCTCGACGAGGCCACGTCGCTCCTCGACCCCCGGGCGGCCCGCCACCTGGAGCACTCTCTGGGCAAGGTCCTCGAGGGCCGCACGGTCGTGGCCATCGCCCACCGCCTGCACACCGCCCATGACGCCGACGTCATCGCCGTCGTCGAGAACGGCCGGATCAGCGAACTGGGCAGCCATGACGAACTCGTCGCGGCCGATGGCGCCTATGCGGCGCTGTGGCGGTCTTGGCACGGGGGGTGAAGGGCGAGGGTGAAGGGGTGGAACGCGTCACCGGCGGGGCACGCCGTCGACGCCGTATGTTCCCGGGGCAGGTTCCGGCGCACGCACGTCGTGGACGAGGCCGGGCGTGGGCGGAGGCCGGCGGCAGGGGCCGGGCAGCAGGCACCACCCGCCGCCGGCCTCCGACGAATCCGCCTCAGAGGTAGTCGAGCGCGCCCAGCCCGCTGAGGCCGCCGACCAGCATGAACGCCGGCATCAGCACCTTCAGCTCCACCCAGCTGCCGGCCTTGAACCGCATGGCCTTCGGCGGCCCGACCGGGTACCAGCGCTTACGGCCTATCGGGATGGGCCACAGGATGGGGCAGCCGGAGACCGTCAGCGCATCGCCGATGTCATGGACCAGCGCACCGAGCACGATCGGCAGCCCCAGCCAGAGGTACTGCTGCCCGGGCCCGTCGAACAGCCAGCCCGCCCCGTTGCCCGGCTGGTCGAGAACGCCCGCCAGGATCCAGGCCGAGGCCGCCCCCAGCAGCCACACCAGCACATCGCTGGAGACCCGCGCCGCCCGCCACAACAGCCCCTCGATGGCGAGCACCATGTGCACGAAGAGGATGCCGAGCACCGCCCACCGGCCGCCCTGCATCGCCAGCAACGACATCCCGCCACCGACCAGCACGGCCCACACCCAGGTGTGAGTGAGCGTACGGTGACCACCGGAACGGTTCGAGTCGCCGCGCATCTTGGTCGCCTTGTAGACCGCGTGCGAGAGGTTGTCGACCACTTCGCACACCATCCGCGAGAGCGGCCCGAAGGCCCGCGAGATGGTGGCCGACTTGTGGTCGAGATCCGGAGCGAGCGCCGCTCCGGCACAGATCAGAGCGCCGCAGACGACCACCGGCCAGGGCATGGGCTGTCCCGCGGCGGCGGTCACCGCGCCCAAACCCAGCCAGGCCGCGGCCCCGGACAGCGAGTGCGCCGGTCCCATCATGGTCGTTCCCACCCCTTGTTCTCTTACTTGCGTGGCCGTTGTTCCTGCTTCGCGCACTCGTGGGTCACGTGTCTGACGGCCGATCGGCAACTCAGCGTAACGCCAGATGATCTCCCCGCCGGGATCGGGTGCCGCCCGGCCCCGCCCTCCCGACGGTGATCTCCGCCACGTCGCCGCCGCGCCGGCCGCACTCACCGGCACCACGAGCGACAGTGAGTCGGCGACCGTGCACGGAATGTGAAGAGATTGCATGGAAGCCGTCGGGTGCACACGGGGCTTCGGCCGATGAGGGGGCTGTGGGGACGCGGCTGACTCCCTGCGCGTCGGGGGCGTGCAGCCGTTCAGGCCGGTGGGTTGCCGAGGGACGGCCGGCCGGCGGCACGCCTGGAGGCCCTCGTTTCCGCAGGTCATCCTAGGTATGGCGGCAGGGCAGGAGGCTGCCGCGGGTGGTCTTGCGGAGCGGGCGAGGGTGTGGGGCGGGCGGGACGAGGGGGTGCTGAGCCGCGTGGAGTGGGGTTGCGAGCCGCCGGTTCCGTGATCCGGGGGGAAGCCAGGCAGTATGGGGGCGTGACCCTCATCGATCATCTGCCGAACGACGCCGACCCCGATGCCCTCTTCGAAGCCTTTTCGGGCTGGGCCGAGCAGCAGGGGTTCTCGCTCTACCCCGCCCAGGAAGAGGCGCTGATCGAGGTGGTCTCGGGGGCGAACGTCATCCTGTCCACCCCCACCGGCTCGGGCAAGAGCATGGTGGCGGCCGGTGCGCACTTCACCGCGCTCGCCCATGACCAGGTCACCTTCTACACCGCGCCCATCAAGGCCCTGGTGTCGGAGAAGTTCTTCGATCTGTGCAAGCTGTTCGGTACCGAGAACGTCGGCATGCTCACCGGTGACGCATCGGTCAACGCCGACGCTCCGGTGATCTGCTGCACGGCCGAGGTACTCGCCTCGATAGCGCTGCGGGACGGCAAGGACGCCGACATCGGCCAGGTCGTGATGGACGAGTTCCATTTCTACGCCGAGCCGGACCGCGGCTGGGCCTGGCAGATTCCGCTGCTGGAGCTGCCGCAGGCGCAGTTCATCCTGATGTCGGCGACGCTCGGCGACATGTCGCGCTTCGAGGAGGATCTGACGCGGCGCACGGGGCGGCCGACGTCGGTGGTCCGCTCGGCGACGCGGCCGGTTCCGTTGTCGTACGAGTACCGGACCACGGCGCTGACCGAGACGCTCACCGAGCTGCTGGAGACCCGGCAGTCCCCCGTCTACATCGTGCACTTCACCCAGGCCGCCGCCGTGGAGCGGGCGCAGGCCCTGATGAGCATCAACATGTGTACGCGGGCCGAGAAGGACCAGATCGCCCAGCTGATCGGGAACTTCCGGTTCACCACCAAGTTCGGGCGCAATCTCTCGCGGTACGTCCGCCATGGCATCGGCGTGCACCACGCGGGGATGCTGCCGAAGTACCGCAGGCTGGTGGAGAAGCTGGCGCAGGCCGGCCTGCTGAAGGTCATCTGCGGTACGGACACACTGGGCGTCGGGGTCAATGTCCCTATTCGTACGGTGCTGTTCACCGCCCTGACCAAGTACGACGGTTCGCGGGTGCGGACCCTGCGGGCGCGGGAGTTCCACCAGATCGCGGGCCGGGCGGGGCGGGCCGGCTTCGACACCGCGGGTTTTGTGGTCGCGCAGGCGCCCGAGCATGTCGTGGAGAACGAGAAGGCGCTGGCGAAGGCGGGCGACGACCCGAAGAAGCGGCGGAAGGTGGTGCGGAAGAAGGCGCCGGAGGGATTCGTCAACTGGGGCGAGAACACCTTCCAGAAGCTGATCGCTTCCGATCCGGAGCCGCTGACCTCGCGGTTCCGGGTGACGCACGCGATGCTGCTGTCGGTGATCGCCCGGCCGGGCAATGCCTTCGAGGCGATGCGCACGCTCCTGGAGGACAACCACGAGCCGCGGAAGAATCAGCTCCGGCACATCCGGCGGGCCATCGCGATCTACCGGTCGCTGGTGGACGGCGGGATCGTGGAGCGACTGGCGGAGCCGGACGCGGAGGGCCGGATCGCCCGGCTGACCGTGGACCTCCAGCAGGACTTCGCGCTGAACCAGCCGCTGTCCACCTTCGCGCTGGCGGCTTTCGACCTGCTGGACCCCGAGTCCCCGTCGTACGCGCTGGACATGGTCTCGGTGGTGGAGTCCACCCTGGACGATCCCCGGCAGATCCTGGCCGCGCAGCAGAACAAGGCGCGGGGTGAGGCCGTGGCCCAGATGAAGGCCGACGGCGTCGAGTACGAAGAGCGCATGGAACGGCTCCTGGACGTCGAGTACCCCAAGCCGCTCGAAGAGCTGCTCTTCCACGCCTACGGGCTGTACCGCAAGAGCCACCCGTGGGTCGGCGACCATCCGCTGTCGCCGAAGTCGGTCATCCGCGATATGTACGAACGCGCCATGACCTTCACCGAGTTCACGTCCTTCTACGAGCTGGCGCGTACCGAAGGCATCGTGCTGCGCTACCTGGCGAGTGCGTACAAGGCCCTGGACCACACCGTGCCGGACGATCTCAAGTCCGAGGACTTCGAGGACATCATCGCCTGGCTGGGCGAGATGGTGCGGCAGGTCGACTCCAGTCTGCTGGACGAGTGGGAGCAGCTCGCCAACCCCGAGGAGGAGACGGCGGACCAGGCGCAGGAGCGGGCCGACCAGGTGCGGCCGGTCACGGCCAACGCCCGGGCGTTCCGGGTGCTGGTGCGCAATGCGATGTTCCGGCGGGTGGAACTGGCGGCGCTGGACAAGGCCGAGGAACTCGGGGAGATGGATGCCGAGTCCGGCTGGGACGCCGAGGCCTGGGGCGAGGCCCTGGACGCCTACTGGGAGGAGTACGACGAGCTGGGAACCGGTCCGGATGCGCGCGGTCCGAAGCTGCTGCAGATCGAGGAGGACGCCGAGCACGGCCTCTGGAAGGTGCGGCAGACCTTCGCCGACCCGAACGGCGATCACGACTGGGGCATCTCCGCGGAGGTGGACCTCGCCGCCTCCGACGAGGAGGGGCGCGCGGTCGTGCGGGTCACGGATGTGGGTCAGCTGTGAGCCGGCGGCTTCGCCCGAGGCCGCCGAGGAAGCGGACGGAGGGCCACTGGTCATGACCAATCCCGCGGAGAGGCTGGTCGATCTGCTCGATCTCGAGCAGATCGAGGTGAACATCTTCCGGGGACGCAGTCCCCAGGAATCGCTGCAACGGGTCTTCGGCGGCCAGGTCGCGGGGCAGGCGTTGGTGGCCGCCGGCCGGACCACGGAGGGCGACCGCCCGGTCCACTCGCTCCACGCGTACTTCCTGCGGCCGGGCCGGCCGGGTGTGCCGATCGTGTACCAGGTCGAACGGGTCCGTGACGGGAGGTCTTTCACCACCCGCCGGGTCGTCGCGGTCCAAGAGGGACGCACGATCTTCAATCTGACCGCCTCCTTCCATAAGCCGGAACCCGGCTTCGAACATCAGTTGCCGATGCGCCGGGCAGTGCCCGGCCCGGAGGATCTCCCGACGGTCGCCGAGGAGGTCCGTGCACACCTCGGTGGTCTGCCCGAGGCTCTGGAGCGGATGGCGCGCCGGCAGCCCTTCGACATCCGCTATGTCGACCGGCTGCGCTGGACGCCGGAGGAGATCGGCGATGCGGAGCCGCGCAGCGCGGTATGGATGCGCGCGGTCGGGCCACTGGGCGAGGATCCGCTGGTGCACACCTGCGCGCTGACCTATGCCAGCGATATGACGCTGCTGGACGCCGTCCGCATCCCGATCGAGCCGCTCTGGGGGCGGCGTGGTTTCGACATGGCCTCGCTCGACCACGCGATGTGGTTCCACCGGCCGTTCCGCGCGGACGAGTGGTTCCTCTACGACCAGGAGTCGCCGATCGCCACCGGCGGCCGGGGCCTGGCCCGCGGCCGGATCTACGACCGGGAGGGCAGACTGCTGGTCTCCGTCGTCCAGGAAGGGCTGTTCAGGAAACTGGACGGCTGAGCCGGGTGGGCGGCCGTCGCCGCGGCGGCCGGTGCCCGGAGCCGCGCGGGCTCTTCGCTGCGGGCCTCTTCGAGGGCTCGGGCGAGATTGACGCGATACCAGAGGACTTCGTCGAACTCGTCCGCCGCCAGGACCCGTTCGACGGTCTCACGCGCTGCGGGAGTGGCGGTGAGCACCGTCGCGAGGGTGGGCCTGAGCCGGCGGAGCAGGGTCCGCTCGAGAGGGTTGTCGGCCACCGAGGCCAGCTCTTCCGGGGGGAGTACGGCCGCGATCGCCGCTGCCGATTCCCACGGGTCCTCGGTCTGCCCCATGAGCTGGGCGACCCTTCGGCTGCGCCACTGCCGGGCGCGCCAGTCCTGTCCCTCTTCGAGCATCACCCTCATCGCGGTGGGGACGGCACCCCGCAGCAAGCCGGGTTCACGGTCGGCGAATTCGGCGACCTCGGAGGCGAGGTAGAGCCAGACCACCGCGCCGTAGCGGTTCACATAGAACCGGACGGGACCGAAGCAGCCGGCCCGGGTCAGGCGGAGGGCCCTGCCGGGTCCGATGCCCATCAGTGCGGCGGCTTCGTTCGTGCCGACCGTGCGGATGCGCTCACGTAGCGCCTCCGGGAAGCCCGGCTCGGCCTGCAGCCGGGCGATCTCCTCCGCCGGGACCCGGCGTCGGACGGGCGTCGCCGTGCCGCCCGGCCGGCCATCGGTCCCGGCCGGGAGGGTTCGTACTTCTCCGAGCTGGACGGCGAGCTCGAACTCACCGCTCCTCAGCTCCAGTTCGCGGGCCGCTCGCCCCGCCGAGAGCGTCTGCCGCCCGTCGCACATCACCGTCATGTCGGTTCCCCCGTCACTCTGTCGATCACTGATAGTGACGACTGTAGCCGCCGTCAACGACGGTGCGTCAACCCTTGTCTCCGGCCTGTGGATAACTCTCCGGCCGACGGGAGGCGACGCCCAGATGTTCCCCGACACGATGGACCAACAGCGTCATCTCGTAGGCGATTTGCCCCATGTCGGCGTCGGCACCGGCCAGTACGCACAGACAGCTGCCGTCACCGGCCGCGGTCACGAACAACATCCCGTCGTCGAATTCGATCATGGTCTGGCGCACTCGCCCGGCCGCGAAGTGGAGTGCCGATCCCTTCGCGAGGCTGTGCAGTCCCGAGGCGACCGCGGCCAGATGCTCGGCGTCCTCCCGCTCCATCCCCTCGCTCGCGCCGGTCACCAGCCCGTCGGTGGACAGCACCAGCGCATGCCGTACCTTCCGCACCCGTTTGGTCAGATCGTCCAGCAGCCAGTCGAGTCCGCTGCTCAATGCCATTGCCGCTTCCTCCCCGCATCCCCGTCCGCTCTCCGGGCCGGACGGCAGTCCGCGGTCCGTCCGCGGCCTGCCGTGCCAGCCTGTCCCACGTCCGCCGTCCCGGCAAGCGGCCCCGCGGCCCGGCGTGCCCCACCGCACCGGGCCGTGGCACGCGGAGAGGATGCCGGTATGACGCACGAAATGACCAAGGACGAGTGGCAGAGGTTCCTCTCCGAGGGAACCAGGACCGGCAAGCTGGCGACCGTGCGGCCCGACGGCAGTCCGCACATCGCCCCCGTGTGCTTCCTCATGGACGGCGATGACCTCGTGTTCAACACCGGGGTGGACTCGGTCAAGGGCCGCAATCTGGTCCGCGACGGCAGGGTGGCGCTCTGCGCCGACGAGGAACGGCTGCCGTTCTCCTTCGTGGTCGTCCAGGGATCGGCGACGATCAGCAATGATCTGGCGGAGGTGCGGCACTGGGCGACCCGGATCGCAGCCCGTTACCAGGGCGAGGACCGCGCGCAGGAGTTCGGCGCACGCCATGCCGTTCCGGGCGAGGTAGTGGTCCGGGTCACGATCGACCGGGTCGTCGCCATGGCGGCGCTCGCGGACTGACCGCGTATGGGTCACGAGGCGGCCGGTGTCAGCGCCTGCCCGGCGGCCGCTCAGCCCACCGGGGCCGGTATCCGTCCGGAGTGCCGGCGGCCCGCGTGTTCGACGAGCCGGACCAGCACTTCCTTGCCCGAGTCCCGGTCCCTGGCATCACAGAGCACGACCGGGGTACCACGGTCCAGATCCAGTGCGCGGGCCACCTCGTCCGCCCCGTAGGACCGTGACTCCGCGAAGCAGTTGACCGCCACCAGGAAGGGGATGGCACGGCGCTCGAAGTAGTCGACCGCCGGGAAGCAGTCCTGCAACCGCCGGGTGTCGGCGAGGACGACGGCACCCAGCGCGCCCTCCGACAGGTCGTCCCACAGGAACCAGAAGCGGTCCTGCCCCGGGGTGCCGAACAGGTAGAGCGAGAGCCCCTGCCTGATAGTGATACGGCCGAAGTCCATGGCCACCGTGGTGGTGACCTTGCGGTCCACTCCCCCGGTGTCGTCCACCGTCTCGCCCGCCTCGGTGAGCCCTTCCTCGGTACGCAGGGGACGGATCTCGCTGACCGCCCCCACCAGGGTTGTCTTGCCCACTCCGAAGCCGCCCGCGACCAGGATTTTCAGGGCCAACTCGGGGTCGGGGTCCGGGGCTGCGCCCTCCAGGGCCCCTTGTGCGGCGTTCATGGGCCGGTCTCCTCCAGGGTGCGGGTCGGCGGGTATGGCGAGGACCGTACCGCCAAATCGCTGGGCTTGGCTGACCTCCCACGTTTTTGGCTTTCCCGCCGTGCGCCTGGCGGCGGGCTGTTGCCGCTGCGCGGGGCTGTACGTCACGGGTGCGCCCCTCCGGACTGCCGTCCTGCGGTGCGCCCCCTCCCGTGGGTAGGGGGGACTTTCCCGGTGGGGGTGACCGTAGCCCCGTACGCGCGCAGGGGACCACTCACGTATACCCCCACTCACCGTTTTTCCTCCCCCTCACGGGAGGGGCCGCTCCGCAGGACGGCAGTCCGGAGGAGCGGACCCGCACCCGACCAAACCACGCCCGCCGCAGGCGCAACGGCGAGAAACCCCCACGGCGGGAAAGCCGACAACGTGGGAAGCCAGCCAAGCGCAGCGGACGGTCAGCGGCCGATTTGCTTGCGGCCCGCCCTGCGCAGCCGGCGGCGCTGGGCGGGGTCGAGGGTCAGGTACGCGACAGCCGGGACTCCGACCATGACCAGTACGGCCGCCCAGAAGGGCAGCAGCCACAGCAGGATCACTCCCACCGCGACACCGCCGATCGCGACCTTTGCCTGTGTGGACATCCTTCACGCCCCTTCCGCGGCGCATGTGCCGCGCTCTGTCTACTCCATTGAACGCCGTTTTTCTGCTGCGGGTTCCCTCCCACGGCGCGTCATCCTGTACCCTCGGGCGCTTCAAGGCGCAAGTAGTCAAACTTGAGGAGTTCGCGACCCCGTGACAACCCTCCCTGTGGTCACACCCGCTCGGCTCTCCGGGCCGTCCCCCTGTGCGGCGGCCTTCCGGCCGTCCGATCCGCCCCGTACCGGACGCGTCGCCTTCTGGCGGCCGGACGGCGAGCCCCTGGGGGAGATCTTCGGGGGCGCCGCGGAGGTGACACGGCTGAACGTCGTCGTGCCGGACGACGGCGGCGGGGTCTCGGTGTGCGAGGTCCCGGCCCTGGAGCTGTCCGTGGCCGACGCGGTGCCCCTGCTCACCCGTGCGCGAGCCATGACGGGCGCCCATCCGGCGACGGTCTTCTGGGGAGCCGCGTCCGTGCTCGCGCTCCAGCTGGCCGCGCGCGGCAGACTGCTGCCCGGGGTGAGCCCCGGCGGGTTCGACGCCTGGCGGGCGGGTCCGCTCGACCCGGCGGACATCGAGCGGCTGCGGGACCTCGCCGCCGCCATGCCCCCGTACGCGCATGCCGTCCCGCTCCCGGGAACCGGCCCGCTGGAGCTGGCGGACCCCGAACGGCACCTACGGGACTTCCTCGACGCGGTGGCGGACGGGCTGCCGCGCTCCCCCGCCGCCGCGCTGGCCACCGGCGGGCCGGCGTTCGCGGCGCCCGTTCCGCAGCACATCCCCGAACAGCGCGCCTGGGCGGCGGACGTCGCCGCCGGACATGACGCCGGTGTGCGGATCTCCCTGCGGGTGGAGGTACGGGGGATGGCGGAGGGCGAGGGGATGGACGAGCTCGCGGGTGAGGGTTCCGCGGCCACCTTCCACGCGGTCCTCCAGCTGCACAGCCTCACCGATCCCACGCTGGTCGCGGACGCCGCGGAGGTCTGGGCGGGGGCCTCGCCGGCCGGGCAGGCGTTCGGGCCGCAGGCGCGGATGGACGCGCTGCTCACCCTGCGCCGGGCCGCCGCTGCCTGGGCGCCGCTCACCCCGCTGTTGTCCGCGGCGGTGCCCGATGCCCTGGAGCTCGCCGACGACGAGATCGCCGAACTGCTCGGCCCGGCCTCCCGCGCCCTGGCCGCCGCCGGGGTGCAGGTCCACTGGCCGAAGGCGCTGGCGCGCACGCTCACCGCCCGGGCGGTGGTGGGGCCGGCGGACGAAGGGAACACCGACGGGCCGGAGGCCGGGCCGCCCTCCCTGTTGTCCGCCGATGCCCTGCTGTCGTTCAGCTGGCGGTTCGCCGTGGACGGCCAGGAGGTCGACAAGGCGGAGCTGGACCGGATCGCCGAGGCGGGGCGGCCGTTGGTGCGGCTGCACGACCAGTGGGTGCTGATCGACCCGGAGGCGGTACGGGCCGCCCGGGACCGCCGGGACCGGAAGATCACACCGCTCGACGCGCTGGGCGCGGCGCTGACCGGGAGCGTCGAGGACGGCGACGGCCGGGTGGCGGTGCAGGCCTCCGGATGGCTGGCCCGGCTGCGCGACCGGCTCGCCCATCCGGAGGGCGCCGGTGCCGTGCCCGTCCGGCAGCCGGCGGCGCTCACCGCGACGCTGCGCGACTACCAGCTGCGCGGCCTCGACTGGCTGCACCGGATGACCTCGCTGGGCCTGGGTGCCTGCCTCGCCGACGACATGGGACTCGGCAAGACGATCACGCTGATCGCGCTGCATCTGCACCGGCAGGACGATCCCGGGTCCGCCGGTCCCACGCTCGTCGTCTGCCCCGCCTCCCTGATGGGCAACTGGCAGCGGGAGATCGAGAAGTTCGCACCGGGTACGCCGGCGCGCCGCTTCCACGCCGGGCGGCGCAGTCTGGCCGGTCTGGCGGACGGCGAGTTCGTGCTCACCACGTACGGAACGATGCGGCTGGACGCCGGGAAGCTGGCGGCAGTGGGCTGGGGGCTGGTGGTCGCGGACGAGGCGCAGCACGTCAAGAACCCGTTCTCGGCGACCGCCAAGGCGCTGCGAAGCGTCCCCGCGAAGGCGCGGGTGGCGCTGACCGGAACGCCGGTGGAGAACAACCTGTCGGAGCTGTGGGCGATCCTGGACTGGACGACGCCCGGACTGCTGGGGCCGCTGGGCCGGTTCCGCAGCCGCTGTGCGCAGGCGGTCGAGGGCGGTCCGGCGGCGTCCCCGGAGGCGGCCGCCGCGGCCGAGCGGCTGGCCCGGCTGGTCCGGCCGTTCCTGTTGCGCCGCCGCAAATCCGATCCGGGGATCGCGCCGGAGCTGCCGCCCAAGACGGAGACCGACCGTGCGGTGACGCTGACGAAGGAGCAGGCGGGGCTGTACGAGGCGGTGGTGCGCGAGGGGCTCGACGAGATCGCCGGTACCGACGGGTTCGCCCGCCATGGGCTGGTGGTCAGGCTGCTCACCTCGCTCAAGCAGATCTGCAACCACCCCGCGCAGTACCTCAAGGAGGCCGACCCGCAGGTCCCCGGGCGCTCGGGGAAGGTCGAACTGCTCGACGAACTCCTGGACACCCTCCTCGCCGAGGGCGCGGGCGTGCTGGTCTTCACCCAGTACGTGCAGATGGCGCGGCTGCTGGAGACCCATCTCGCGGCGCGCGGAGTGCCCGCCCAGCTCCTGCACGGCGGGACGCCCGTGGCCCGGCGGGAGGAGCTGGTGCGGCGCTTCCAGGACAGCGAGGTGCCCGTCTTCCTGCTGTCGTTGAAGGCGGCCGGGACGGGACTGAACCTCACCCGGGCGTCCCATGTCGTGCACTTCGACCGCTGGTGGAACCCGGCCGTCGAGGCGCAGGCCACCGACCGCGCGTACCGCATCGGGCAGACCCAGCCGGTGCAGGTGCACCGGATCGTCGCGGAGGGCACGATCGAGGACCGGATCGCCGAACTTCTCCGCCGTAAACAGCGGTTGGCGGATGCGGTGCTCGGTGCCGGCGAGGCCGCGCTGACCGAACTCACCGACGCCGAGCTGGCGGACCTGGTCGCACTGCGAGGGAGCGAACGATGACCGGACACTTCGACGACGCGTACGCCGCTCCGGCCGAGCGGACGTTCACCGCGCTGCCGCCGGCCCGGGGGCGCGGCTTCGCGCGCACCTGGTGGGGGCAGGCGTGGCTGAAGGCGCTGGAGGACTCCGCGCTGGACGGGGAGCAGGTGAAGCAGGGCCGGCGGCACGCGCGGGCCGGTGCGGTCGGCGCGGTGACGGTGCGCCCCGGCCGGATCACCGCCCTCGTCCAGGACCGGGACCATACCCGGCACCGGGTCGATGTGCTGCTGCACCAGCTGGGGAGCGCGGCTTGGGACCGCTTCCTGGACCTGGTCGCTGACCGGGCCGGGCATATCGCGGCGCTCCTGGACCGCGAGGTGCCGCCGGCGCTGGCCGAGGACGCGTCCGCCGCCGGAATCGACCTGCTGCCGGGCATCGGCGAGCTGGAGTCGGAGTGCGGCTGCGGGGCGTGGGACCACTGCGCCCACTCGGCGGCGCTGTGCTATCAGGTGGCGCGGCTGCTGGACCAGGACCCGTTCGTCCTGCTGCTGTTGCGCGGCCGGGGGGAGCGGGAGCTGCTCGACGAGCTCCAGGCGCGCAGCGCGGCACACGCGGAGGCCCCGGCCGGTGCGGGGACCGGACAGGCCGCCGCGGGCGTGTCGGCCGCCGAGGCGTACGCGGCGCGCGACGTTCTGCCGCCGCTGCCCGCGCCGCCCCCACCGGTCACCGCACCGGCCGCTGCACCGGCCCTCGGCGGCGGTACCCCGCCCGCGCCCGGACTGGACGTGCCCGCGCTGGAGTTCCTGATCGGTGATGCGGCGGCGCGGGCCCGGCGGCTGCTGGCGGACGCGCTCTCCCCGGGGCATCCGGACGTCCGCGTGCCGGCGCCGCTGACGGAGGCCCAGGACGCGGTGCGGCTGGCGGCCGCGAGGCCCGGGGCGCGGATCGCGGCGCGCCTGGCAGCCGGTTCGGGGCGCGGCTCCCAGGGGCTGGCGACGGCTGTACGGGCCTGGGAGCAGGGCGGCGCGGCGGGCCTTTCCGTACTCGACGAGGAGTGGACACCGGACGCGGCGACGCTGGCCCGTGCCACGGCCCAACTGGCCGCCGCCTGGGGCGAGGAGGGGTCCGGTCCGCCGCGCGGCCGGGGCAACCGCTGGACACTGGACGGCGGCTCGGCGCAGCTGCGCTACGGGCGGGACGGGCGGTGGTGGCCCTACCGCGCGGAGCACGGACAGTGGGTCCCGGCGGGCCCGGCCGACGAAGATCCGGCCGGCGCGCTGGCCGTGCTGCTGGACGAGAGCTGACGCATGGGGCGCCCCTTCTCCGCGGGGCGCCCTCCGCGCCCCGGTGGCGAGGACACGAACGGAGCGACGAATGTCACGCCTGCCGCTCTCTCGACAGCCGATGACATAAGTGGTCTGGACCAATGGCAGGATGTACCTGTTGTCCCAACTGACCGAGAGGCCCGTTCTGCATATGGCGTTCGCGTTCCTGCTCCGCCGCCGCGACCGCGCGCTCCGCGGCACCCGGCTCCCCGTACCCCGCGGTGCCGGTGCCGTGGACCTGACCGTCCACGACCCCGTCGGCCTGCCGATGACCGGCGCCGAGATAGCCGTCCGCGACCAGGAGGGGCAGGAGGTGATGCGCGGCCAGACCGACCCCCACGGCATGTTCGGCGCCACCCTGATGCCCGGTGAGTACCAGCTCGTCGTCACCGCCGATGGCTTTCAGCCGCAGCGTGTGCCGTGCCAGGTCCTCCAGGGGGAACGGACCCCGCTGCGGCCGGTCGCACTGGATCTGGCGCCCGCGCCGCCGGCACCCGGGCCGGGGCAGTGGCGGATCGACCCGGACCACACGTCCATCCGCTTCAGCGCCCGGCACATCGGGATGGCCGAGATCCACGGCCGGTTCAACCGCTTCGAGGGCGCGCTGTGGATCGGCGAGCGGATGGCGGACTCCCGGGTCGAGGTGAACATCGACGCGGCCAGCATCGACTCGGGCGTGAAGATGCGCGACGAGCACCTCCGCTCCGCGGACTTCCTCGACGTCGCCGCCTACCCCGCCATCCAGTTCGTCAGCGAACGCTTCGTGCACAAGGGCGGCAACCGCTGGTCGGTGCAGGGCGTGCTGCATCTGCACGGCGTCAGCCGCACCGTCCAGCTGGACACCCGCTACCTCGGCCTCGGCACCGGTATGTTCGGCGAGACCCGCACGGCGTGCACGGCGACGACCGAGTTGCACCGCCAGGACTTCACACTGGACTACCACAAGCTGCTGAGCCGGGGTATCGCGGCCATCGGCGCTACGATGCGTATCGAAATGGACATCCAGGCGGTGCCGGCCGGCGAGCCCGCCGCCCGGTAGGGAGATCCCCGGGCAGTCGGCGGCGGGGCCGTCCGGGACGAGAGGTTCACGCATGACCGGCACCCTGCCCTCCCCCGCCCGGCCCGCGCTCGCCGACGCCCTCGCCGCCGGCCCGGTCGTCCTCGACGGCGGGCTGTCCAATCAACTGGAGGCCGCCGGACACGACCTGGGCGACGCGCTGTGGTCCGCCCGGCTGCTGGCCGAGGACCCTGAGGCCCTCGTCCAGGCGCATCTGGCGTACTACGAGGCGGGGGCGCGGGTCGCGATCACCGCCGGCTATCAGGCGACGTTCGAGGGCTTCGCGCGGCACGGTATCCGCGCGGAGGAGGCCGCGGCGCTGCTCGGCCGGAGCGTGGAGCTGGCGCGGGAGGCGGCCCGGCGGGCGCGGGCGGGCGGGGCCGCCGGCCCGTTGTACGTCGCCGCCTCGGCGGGGCCCTACGGGGCGATGCTGGCGGACGGCTCCGAGTACCGCGGCCGGTACGGCCTGCCGGTGGCGGAGCTGGAGCGGTTCCACCGGCCGCGCCTGGAGGTGCTGGCCGCGGCGCGCCCGGATGTGCTGGCGCTGGAGACGGTGCCGGACGCCGATGAGGCGCGGGCGCTGCTGCGGGCGGTGCGCGGACTCGGCGTGCCGGCGTATCTGTCGTACAGCATCGCGGGCGACCGCACCCGGGCCGGGCAGCCGCTGGCGGAGGCGTTCGCGCCGGCGGCGGAGGCGGACGAGGTCATCGCGGTGGGGGTGAACTGCTGCGCACCGCAGGACGCGGACCGGGCGGTGCGCCTGGCGGCAGAGGTCACCGGCAAACCGGTGGTGGTCTACCCGAACAGCGGGGAGCGCTGGGATGCGCGGGCCCGGGCGTGGTGTGGCAGCCCGGCGTTCAGCGCGGACCGGGTGGCGGGCTGGGCCGCGGACGGCGCCCGGCTCATCGGCGGCTGCTGCCGGGTGGGTCCGGAGGTCATCGCGGAGATCGCGGCCGTCCTCGGACGCTGACGGGCCCCCGGGAAACGGGGCCGGGACCGGCACACAGGCCGTACGCGGGTACGAGGCGTTACACAGACGCAACCGACAGGTCGGAGTCAACGCCCCTGGCCAGTGGCAGGATGCAGCCAACTCGCAGCACGCACGGCTTGGTTGATCTTGATGTACGGCTTCGGCCGATCGTCGTCCTGTCCTGGAGGGCCAGTGTCCGCTCGCTCCGCGTTGCCCGTCATAGCCGTCGCCACGGCTCTCACCGTCCTGGCGGGGTGCAGCGCCACCACCTCTGCCGGGAAGAAAGGTTCCGGCGAACCGGAACTGGTCGCCGCCGGAACGCTCAAGACCTGCACCCACCTTCCGTACGCGCCGTTCCAGGTGAAGAAGGGCGGCAAGGTCGTCGGGTTCGACGTGGACCTGGTCGACCTGGTCGCCAAGGATCTGGGCGTCGGGCAGGAGATCGTCAACACCCCCTTCGAGGGCATCGAGACCGGCCAGGACTTCACCATCCGCAAATGCGATCTGGCCGCCGCGGGAATGACGATCACGCCCGCCCGCGACAAGGTGATGGACTTCTCCGATCCGTACTTCGACGCGACCCAGGCGCTGTTGACGAAGCCGGGCAGGAATTACCGGAAAATCGAGGACCTCAAGGGCAGGAAGCTCGGATATCAGAAGGCCACCACCGGCGGCGTCTACGCCAAGAAGCACGGCCAGGGTGTCGAACTGGTGGAGTTCGAGGACCTGGGGCTGCTGCTGACCGCGGTCAAATCCGGCCAGGTCGAGGCCGGCATCAATGACAACGGCGTCCTGCTCGACTATGTGAAGGAGAACCCGGACACCGCGGTCGCGGCGGAGTTCGACACCGGTGAGCGGTATGGCTTCGGTGTCCGCACGGGCAATGACGCACTGCGCAAGAAGATCAACGAGGTCCTCAAGAAGGCCAGAGCCGACGGGAGTTACGATCGGCTCTACAAGAAGTGGTTCGGCTCCGCTCCGCAGAGCTGAGGCCGGTACCCATGCCGCTCTCCAGACGACAGCGCGCGCGGTTGTTCCGCGGCGTGCAGTACGGCGTTCTGGTCATCGCCGTGGTGGCGTTGGCGCTGGTCGCCGACTGGCACCGGCTGCGGACCGCGTTCTTCGACATCGAGGTCGCCAAGGCCCTCTTCCCCGACGTCATCACCACGGCCCTGGTCAATACCGTCCGCTACACCCTGCTCGGCTTCGGGTTCGGCCTGGCGCTGGGGCTGGTGCTGGCCCTGATGCGGCTGTCGTCGGTGCCCCCGTACCGCTGGATCGCCGTCACCTATATCGAGTTCTTCCGCGGAGTTCCCGCACTGCTGGTGTTCATCGCGCTGGGCTTCGGTGTTCCGCTGGCATTCGAAGTCGCGCTCGACATGGATGTCACCGTGATGCTCTCGCTCGGGCTGGTGGGCGCGGCGTATATGGCGGAGACGATTCGCGCCGGAATTCAGGCGGTGCCCAAGGGGCAGCTGGAAGCGGCACGTTCGCTGGGTATGTCGCACGGTCGCGCCATGGTGTCGATCGTCATTCCGCAGGCCTTCCGTATTGTGCTGCCGCCGCTGACCAATGAACTGATCCTGCTCACCAAGGATTCGTCGCTGGTGTATCTGCTGGGTCTGGCGCTCCACCAGTTCGAGCTGGCCAACTTCGGCCGGGACGCGCTCAATGAGCACAAGAGCCTGACGCCGATCCTGATCGCCGGGCTGCTCTACCTCGTGATCACCCTCCCGCTGGGCCAGCTGGTCCGGCGGCTGGAAGCACGTACCGCGAAGGCGAGGTGACCGGGATGGAGACGGGCAAGGCGGGCAAGGCGGCCGCCGGGGACGCACCGGCCATCGAGGTACGGGGCCTGCGCAAGGCCTTCGGCGAACTGGAGGTACTGCGCGGGATCGACTTCTCGGTGGCGCGCGGTGAGGTGGTGTGCGTCATCGGCCCGTCGGGTTCCGGCAAGTCGACGCTGCTGCGCTGTGTGAATCTGCTGGAGGAGCCGAGCGCGGGCCGCGTCACGGTGGCCGGCACCGAGGTCACCGATCCCGATGTGGACATCGACCGGGTCCGGCGGCGGATCGGGATGGTCTTCCAGGCCTTCAACCTCTTTCCGCATCTGACCGCACTGGAGAACCTCACGATCGCCCAGCGGCGGGTACTGCGCCGCGACCGCGCCGAGGCGGTGCGGATCGCCCGTGCCAACCTGGCGCGGGTCGGACTGGGCGACAAGGCACCGGCCTATCCGGCGCAGTTGTCCGGCGGGCAGCAGCAGCGGGTGGCGATCGCCCGTGCGCTGTCCATGGACCCCGAGCTGATGCTGTTCGACGAGCCGACCTCGGCCCTCGATCCCGAACTGGTCGGCGACGTCCTGGCGGTGATGCGCGGGCTGGCCCGGGACGGGATGACGATGCTGGTCGTCACCCATGAGATGAGCTTCGCGCGGGAGGTGGCCGACCGGGTGGTGTTCATGGACGGCGGAGTGATCGTCGAGGAGGGCACGCCGGAGCAGGTGGTGGGAGCCCCGCGGCACGAGCGGACCCGGACCTTTCTGGCCCGGGTGCTGGATCCGGCGGGGGCCGGGGCGGGCGGGGCGGACGACGGGGCCCACGGCGGTGCGGCACCGGCGCGCCGGCCGTCGGCCGGGGGCGGCCCCGACGCATTCGGCGGTCGGGGCCGCCCGTCCTGACCGGCCGAGCGCGGCGGCCGTGCCGGCCGTCCGGCTCAGGACAGCGGCTTGGTCAGCTTCTTGGTGCCGGTCCGCTCGGCCAGCAGACTGCAGCTGACGGACCTGACGCCGAACTTGTAGCCGTCGAGGGTCGGGAACTGGACGTAGCTGCCCTCGGCGGTCCCCGCGGGCTGCCGGGCCGCCTTGCGCTCCAGTTCGCCGCGGCACAGCGACGACGCCTTGCTCTTGATCTCGGACTCGGTCGTCAGACCGGGATCCAGCCGGCGGGTGGCGACGACCTCGGCGTCGTGCGGGCCGTTGCAGGACGCCGACGTGTTGTGGCCGCGGCCGCCCACCGGGAGGTCGAAACAGTCGCCCACCCGCAGCCGGGAGAAGGGGATCGTGCTGCTGGAGGGCGTCGGCCCACTGCTCTCCCCGGGGCGGCCGGCGGACGACTCCGAGGACGAGGGGGAGGCGGAGGGCGTGGCGGACGCGCTCGCGGCGGCGCTCGCACCGGACGGCGGCTGGGCGCGGTGGGTGGTGTCGTCGCCGCTGTTGACCATCACGATGACGGTGATGACGGCGGCCAGGACCACCGCGCCGCCGCCGATGATCGCCGCGATGATCTTGCCGTTGCCGCCTCCGCCGGGCGGACCGGCCGGCGGCTGCTGCCAGCCACCGGGGCCGCCGGGGCCGGCGGGTCCGCCCGGTCCCGGCGGACCGTAGCCGCCGGCGGGCGGGCCGAATCCTCCGGGCGCCTGGCCGCCGCCCGGGGGCGGACCGAAGCCGCCGGCCGGCGGGCCGAAGCCGCCCGGAGCGTTGTGGGGCGGCTGGTTCGGCTGGTGGGGCGGCGGGGGCGGAGGAAAGCTCATGGCGGAAATGATCGCTTCTTCACTGGGCTCGGCGGGACGTGGTGACGGGCTCGGCGGGACTTGGTGACCAAGCTGGAACATTTCACGTCTGAAATGTCCGTCCTATGGGCACTGTTGTCGGCCCGATGGCACCGGCCTGTCCTGCGGGCACCGGTGACAACAGGCCGCCGGACACCCTACGGCCCCGGAAGTTCCCGGTGTTCCCCGGCCCGCCCCCGGTTCACCACTAATATCCGTCGCGGTCACCACTACTACGCGGCAGCGCACCCGGGATCCCCCGGGGCACCGACCATGGACACCGGCCGCCGAGGGAGAGTGCACGATGGGCGCACAGGCAGCCGGACCGCTCGTCGTCGGCGTGGACAGCTCGACACAGTCCACCAAGGCACTGGGCGTCGACGCGGAGACCGGTGCGGTCATCGCCCGGGGACAGGCGCCCCACCCGGTCAGCGGCGGCGAGGCCAAGGAGACCGACCCCCGGCAGTGGTGGCGGGCGCTGGGGGAGGCGCTGGCGCGGTGCGGGGACGCGGTGCGGCAGGTCTCGGCGGTATCCGTCGCCGGGCAGCAGCACGGGCTGGTCGTGCTGGACACGGCCGGTACGCCGGTCCGCCCGGCCATGCTGTGGAACGACGTCAGGCCCGCTCCCCAGAGCGAGCGGCTGATCGCGGAGCTGGGCGGTCCTCAGGCCTGGGCGGAACGGATCGGGAGCGTGCCGCGGCCGGCGTTCACGGTTGCCAAGTGGGCCTGGCTGCGGGCGAACGAACCGGCGGCGGCCGACGCCACCGCCGCGGTCCGGCTGCCGCACGACTACCTCACCGAGCGGCTGACCGGCGAGGCCGTCACCGATCGCGGCGATGCGTCGGGGACCGGCTGGTGGGCGTCCGCCACCGAGTCCTACGACACAGAGGTCCTGGCACACGTCGGGCTCGGCCCCGCGGCGCTGCCCCCGGTCGCGCGGCCGGGCGAGGCGGCCGGGACCGTACACGCCGACGAGCTGCCGCTGCCGAAGGGCGCGCTGGTGGCCGCGGGCACCGGCGACAACATGGCGGCGGCGCTCGGTCTGGGGCTGCGCCCGGGGCAGCCGGTGCTGAGCCTGGGCACCTCGGGGACGGTGTACGCGGTCTCCACGCTCCGGCCCGCCGACCCGACCGGCACCGTCGCCGGCTTCGCCGATGCCCGGGGCGACTGGCTGCCGCTGGCCTGCACGCTGAACTGCACGCTCGCCGTGGACCGGGTGGCGGCGCTGCTCGGCCGCGACCGTGAGGCCGTGGAGGCGGGTGGCGCGGTGGTGATGCTGCCGTTCCTCGACGGTGAACGGACCCCGAACCTGCCCCGGGCCTCGGGGCTGGTCCACGGGCTGCGGCACGACACCACGGCCGGCCAGGTGCTCCAGGCCGCGTACGACGGGGCGGTGTTCGCGCTGCTGGAGGCCTTGGAGCGGGTGCTGGACGAGGGCGCCCCGGCCGACGCGCCACTGCTGCTGATCGGCGGCGGGGCGAGGGGGACGGCCTGGCGGGAGACCGTGCGCCGGCTGTCCGGCCGCCCGGTGGTGGTGCCCGGGGCCCAGGAGCTGGTGGCGCTCGGTGCGGCCGCGCAGGCGGCGGGGCTGCTGCTGGGCGAGGACCCGGCGGCGGTGGCGCGCCGCTGGGGCACCGCGCGGGGCGAGGAGTACGAGCCCGTGGAGCGGGACGGGGCGGCCTGGGAGCGGCTGGCGGCGACGCTCACCGACGGGGCGGCGCTGCTACGGCGGTGACCGCGGTGCCGTCGGGCTGCGTGCGGGCGGATGCCGTGGCCCGGCGGCCGGCCCCGTTCCCCGGCACACTCTCCCCATCCCTGATTCCGCTAAACCTATCCGCGGGATATTATCTCCATGCCACTCCATCGAGCGATTGTGTCGATAAAAAGAGTGCCACTACGGTCAGTTCGGCTGCCGCGGAACTTTGCCGATCCAGGGGTTTCCGGGCACGCAGGCCGATATGCACCTTCGAGGAGATGGGCCGCATTGTGACCATTACCGATGAATCGCTGCCCGGCAGTGCGGAAGAATTCCAGAATTCCAGTCTGAGCACCACCGCCGCACGGAATTTGGCGACCACCACCAAGACCCCGCCGCAGATGCAGGGCATCACGTCCCGCTGGCTGCTGCGGCTGCTGCCCTGGGTACAGGTGTCCGGTGGCACGTACCGGGTGAACCGCCGGCTGGCCTACACCGTGGGTGACGGGCGTATCGACTTCGATATCAACGGCACCGACGCCTCGGTCATCCCGGACGAGCTACGGGAACTGCGCGCCCTGCGGGACTTCACCGACACCGAGGTGCTCGCGGCACTCGGCCGGCGGTTCACCCAGCACGAGTACGCGCCCGGCGAGCTGATCGCCGAGGCCGGTACGCCGGACGACCGGCTGGTGCTGATCGTGCACGGCCGGGTGGACCGTATCGGCGCCGGCAGGTACGACGAGGAGACCACCGTCACCGCACTGGCCGGCGGTGACCACCTGGGCGACGGCCCGCTCACCGCCACCGGGGGGACCTGGCCGTTCAGCTATCGCGCGGTGACCCGGGTGACCGTGCTGTCGCTGTCCCGGCAGACCGCCCGGGAGATCATCGACCGCTCCCCCGGGCTGCGCGAGCATCTGGCGTCGGTCGAGCGGAACGCGACCGCACGCCGGGCGAACGAGGCCGGCGAGTCGGCGGTCGAGGTCGCCTCCGGCCACCGCGGCGAACCGTCTCTGCCCGGCACCTTCGTCGACTACGACGCGACGCCGCGGGAGTACGAACTCGGCGTCGCGCAGACCGTCCTGCGCACCCACAGCCGGGTCGGCGACCTCTACAACGACCCGATGAACCAGGTCGAGGAGCAGCTGAAGCTCACCATCCAGGCACTGCGCGAGCGCCAGGAGCACGAGCTGATCAACAACCCCGAGTTCGGGCTGCTGCACCATGCCGACCTCCGGCAGCGCGTCCACGCCCGCAGCGGCCCGCCCACCCCCGACGACCTCGACGAGCTGCTCGCGACGGTCTGGAAGGACCCGGGCTTCCTGCTGGCCCACCCGCAGACGATCGCCGCGATCGGCCGGGAGTGCAGTGTGCGCGGACTGTATCCGACCGCGGTGGATTTCATGGGGCATTCACTGCCGTCCTGGCGCGGGGTGCCGATCTTCCCGTGCAACAAGATTCCGGTGACGAAAGAGCGGACCAGCTCGATTCTGCTGCTCCGTACCGGCGAGGAGAGCCAGGGCGTGGTCGGTCTGCACCAGACCGGAATTCCCGATGAATACGAGCCGGGTCTCTCGGTGCGCTATATGGGAATCGATGACCGGGCGATCGTCAAATACCTCGTCAGTGCCTACTTTTCGGCGGCCGTTCTCGTGCCCGACGCGCTGGGAATTCTCGAAGACGTACAGATCGGGCAGTGAGCCGGCGCCTCGGCAGCACGTACCGCCCGCACCACGCACCGCAACACCGACAGAACAGGTGAGCCTCCCGCATGACCACATCGGTGGACCCGACGTCCGTCCCGCACCCCGGGATCGCGCAGAACCGTTCCAGCCTGGACACCTCGGCCGCCCGCAAACTGGCGACCACGACCAAGACCGTGCCGCAGATGCAGGGGATCTCCTCCCGCTGGCTGCTGCGCGTCCTGCCCTGGACCCAGGTCTCCGGCGGTACGTACCGCGTCAACCGCCGGCTCACCCATACCCTCGGCGACGGCCGGATCGAGTTCTTCTCGACCGGTTCCGAAGTCCGGGTCATCCCGGCACAGTTGCGGGAACTGGCGCCGCTGCGCGGCTACGACGACGCCTCGGCGCTGGAGGCCCTGGCCGGCCGTTTCGTCCAGCGGGAGTTCGCCCCCGGCGATGTACTGGTCCGGGCGGGCGGGCCCACGGACCGGGTCATCCTGATCGCGCACGGCAAGCTGGACCGCACCGGCACCGGCAGGTACGGCGAAGAAACGTCCCTGGGGACGCTGGCCGACGGTGACGCCATCGGCGCGGCGGCGCTGCTGTCGTCCGACGCGGAGTGGGAGCACTCCGTACGGGCGGTGACCCGGGTGACGGCGCTGACCCTCTACCGCAGCGACTTCGAAGCGGCGCTCGGCGAGAGCGACTCCCTGCGGACGCACATCGAGGAATTCCGTACGGCGACGGCGCTGGTACCGGCGCAGAACAAGTACGGCGAGGCAGCGATCGAACTGGCCGCGGGGCACGTCGGCGAACCGGTCCTGCCGGGCACCTTCGCCGATTACGACCTGACACCACGGGAGTACGAACTCAGCGTCGCGCAGACCGTGCTCAAGGTGCACTCGCGGGTCGCGGACCTCTACAACGGCCCGATGAACCAGCTGGACCAGCAGCTCCGGCTGACCGTGGAGGCGCTGCGCGAGCGTCAGGAACACGAGATGATCAACAATCCCGAGTTCGGGCTGCTGCACAACGCCGACCTCAAGCAGCGCATCCACACCCGCAGCGGCCCGCCCACCCCCGACGACCTCGACGAGCTGATCTCCCGGCGCCGCAAGACGCAGTTCCTGCTGGCACATCCACGCACCATCGCGGCGATCGGACGGGAGTGGAACGCCCGGGGCGTCTACCCGAGCACCGTGGAGTGCGAGGGTGCCACGGTACGGGCCTGGCGGGGCATCCCGCTGCTGCCGTGCAACAAGATCCCGGTCACCGCGGACCAGACCAGCTCGATCCTGGCGCTGCGGGTCGGCGAGGAGAACCAGGGCGTCATCGGGCTGCACCAGACCGGCATCCCGGACGAGTACCGGCCGGGGCTCTCGGTGCGCTTCATGGGCATCAATGACCAGGCGGTCATCAAGTACCTGGTCAGCGCCTACTACTCGGCGGCCGTGCTGGTGCCGGACGCACTGGGCATCCTGGAAAATGTGGAGGTCGGCCGCTGACATGCCGGGCCGTCATCCGGGCGCCACGTCCGCGATGCGCCGTCAGGGCGGCGGGCCCGGCGGCTGGGTGACGGCCCATCAGGGCGATATCCGGAAAAGTCGCGGCCCAGCCCGAACGGACCCCTCATGAGGGGGGATTAAAATACCATAAGCCAGGGAAGCAAACCGGTGGAAACCGGTATGTCCCTCGCTAGGAGACCGATGGCTCCTTCCCACCCCCACCCGGCCCGCCGGAGCCTGATCACCGGCGCCGCCGTGCTGGCCGCCTCCGCCGCACTCACCCCCCTCACCGCCTCGGCCGCTGCCGCTCCGCAGCGGCGGCCGCGCGGCGGCGACGCCTACCCCCACGTCCAGTGGATCCCGGCGAGCCCGTCCAACTACACCGCCGCCAACCGCCCGAAACAGCACCCGATCGAGAAGGTCGTGGTGCATGTGACGCAGGAGACCTACCGGGACACCCTCCGGCTGTTCCGGAACCCTGCACACCGGGCGAGCGCCCACTACGTCGTACGGTCCGCCGACGGCCACATCGCCCAGTGCGTCCGGGAACGGGACGTCGCCTGGCACGCCGGCAACTGGGGCTACAACACCCGCAGTATCGGCATCGAGCACGAGGGGTGGATCGATGACCCGACGTGGTTCACCAAGCGGCTCTACCGGCGTTCCGCCCGGCTCACCGCCGCCATCTGCGACCGCTACGGGATCCCCAAGGACCGCGAGCACATCATCGGCCACGTCGAGGTCCCCGGCAGCACCCACACCGACCCGGGCGAGTTCTGGGACTGGGCACGCTATCTGCAGCTGGTCCGCGAGGTCTCCTGGCAGTTCGAAATGGACACCGAGCTCGACGTGTTCGATGCGCCGCCCGCCGGCAGCGCACGGGAGCGGGCGGGCCGCCGGAGGTGACGGGCCGCGCCGGTGGCCCGTGGTGTGCGAGGGCGCCCGGTGGCACCACCGCGTTCCACGGGTGGACAGACGTCCGGCACCTCCCCGCCACATGAACGCGGGACAGTGAACGACGCGCGCGCACCGCGCGGATGAACTTCCCGGGAAAACCGGGCAGTTGGCGTGAGGTCAGGGGGGCTCGTGAAGCGGCGTGGCGGTCGGGTTCGTGCGGCACTGACGGTATGGGTGGCGTGGATGGTGCTGGCCGGTGCCGGGACGGCCGGCGGGGCGCCGGCCGCCGCGGCCTCCGCCCTGCACCGCTCGGACGCCGTGGCGGTGGCGCCCGGCGTGACGTACGGCGAATTCCTGATGACGGTGCCGCGCGGCATCGTGCACGGGCATCTGCTGACGGTCGATCTCACCGATCCGCGGGTCGCGGTGGACCTGCTGTATCCGGGCGCGGTCGGTGCGCGCTCACCGGTGTCCGTCCTGGCGGCGGCGGGCGGTGCGGTGGCGGCCGTGAACGGCGACTTTTTCCACATCGACGAGCGCCAGCACCCGGGTGTGGCGGCGACCGGCGCGTCGGTGGGCCCGGCGGTGGCGTCGGGGCGGCAGCTGAAGGGCGCGGTGCCCGATGGGCAGCGGTTCGGGCCGGTCATGCCGCCCGGCGCGACCACGGAGGATGTCATCGGCGTCGGTGCGGACCACCGGGCCCGGCTGGACCGGCTGACGCTGCGCGGCGTGGTGCTGGTCCCGGGCGGCCTGCTGCCGCTGAGCGGGCTGAACCAGTACGCGCTGCCCGTGGACGGCATCGGTGCGTACACCCCGCAGTGGGGCCCGGCGTCCCGGATGCGTGCCACGTGCGGTACGGACACCGACCGGGCGGCGCCGTGCAGCCCGGACACCGCGGAGGTGACGGTCCGGTACGGCCGGGTGGTGGCGGTCGGCGACCTGCCGGGCTCCGGCGGGGTGGCCCGGGGGAACGTGGTGCTGGTGGGCCGGGAGGAGGGCGCCCGGCAGCTGCGCGCACTGCGCGTCGGCGAGCGGGTGCGGGTCGGCTACCGGCTCGTCGGCCGGGGGCAGGCCCCGCTGCGGTTCGCGGTCGGCGGCTTCCCGATCGTGCGGGACGCCGAGCCGGTGGCGGGGCTGGACACCGTCGCGGTGGCCGTGCGGACGTCCGCGGGGATCGGGGACGACGGCCGGGTGCTGTACCTGCTGGCGCTGGACGGGCAGCCCGGCCAGGGCCGGACCGGGCTGACGGTACGGGAGCTCGCACTGCTGATGGACGAGCTGGGCGCGCGGGACGCGGTGAATCTGGACGGTGGCGGGTCCTCGACGCTGGTGACCTACGACGGGGACGTCGGCGGGATCACGGTCCGCAACCATCCGTCGGGCGGGGCGGAGCGGCCGGTGGCCAATGCCGTCGGCGTCTTCTCCCTCGGGGGAGCGCTCGAGGACGCACGGACCTGAGGGGCCACGGCCCGGTCACGGGCGGACGCTGCTCACCATCTTGGCGGCACCGGCCAGCCCCTGGTGGATGTCCGGGGCGAGGCTGCTGCTCGCCAGGTAGAAGCCGAGCAGCGCGCACACCAGGGCGTGCGAGACCTTGAGTTTTCCGCTGCGCAGGAAGATCGCCGTCAGGATCACCAGCAGCAGCACGACCGAGATTGAAACAGCCACGGGACGCACTCCTCCTCAACCGCCGCCCGAACGGACGGCAATGGGTGGCCATTTTGGCGTATATCGATGTATGGCTTGTTCGCTGCTTATGCTCCATTTGGGGGTTCACTGCGCGTCACCGGCCACACCACACCCCTTCAACGTGACGTGGATCACATCACTCCTCGCAACGGAGCGTGCGAATCATCCGTCTTAGCGGCCGACATCGCCGCCCTCCCCCGCGCCACACGGAAAGCCGTCTATGAGCCAGACCCCCGCCCCCCGCCGCCGGCCTCCCCGGCCGGCGCGTGCCGCGCTCGCCCTGATACCGGTGATCGGGATCGCGGCGCTCACCGCCTGCGGGGGCGGCGCGTCGGCGGCGTCCGCCACCGGCCAGGTGAAGGTGGTGCTGGGCGCGGCGAGCGGGACCCGGACCGTCCAGGCCGGCGACAACCTCACGGTGACCGCCGAGGGCGGGGTGCTGACCGCGGTGACGGTCACCGACCCCCAGGGCCGGCAGCTGCCGGGCGGGCTCGGCGACGACGGCACCCTCTGGACGTCCAGCGCGAAGGCCGCACCGGACACCAAGTACTCCGTCGTCGCCCGAACGAAGGACCCGCGCGGCAGCCTCGGCGCGATCAAGGAGTCGGTGATCACGGCGAAGGCGCAGAAGCTGAACAAGCTGGTCATCCACCCCGGCTCGCAGGGCGCGGTGATCGCCCCCGACCGGCCGATCACGATCACCTTCGACTTCCCGGTGACCGACCGGGCCACGGTGGAGCGGCGCCTGACACTCACCGCCGACGACCGGGTGACCGGCGCGTGGGCCTGGGTCAGGGACGACAGCGGCAAGGACCGGGTGGACTGGCGGCCCGCGAAGCCGTCGAAACCGGGCACGAGGCTCACGCTGCGGGCGGACCTCAACGGGGTGGACTCCGGGGGCGGCCGCTACTTCGCGAAGGATTACCACCTCAATTTCCTCATCGGCCGGAGTTGCCCCGACTCGGCCGCGACGCGGGATTGTGGCAAGGTCCCCGAGGGCGACCGGACCCAGGTCACCGCGTCATCCGTACGATCGTCCTCCCTACGAGGGAGCGACGACCGGAACACCGGGATCGGAGACCGGATTGTCAGTCGGTCCCTTCCCCGGCAAAACAGCGCCCTCACGTCGAGCAGCTGACCCCTTTCAGACCCTAGTGTGACGGAATGAGCACCGTGCAGGACCAGGATCAACTCACGGGGTGGCGGCGCTTCCAGCGCCGTATCCCCAACGGCTTCGCCATCATCTTCAGCACGCTGGGGCTCTACTGCGCCCTGACGGCGCTGATCGGGCCCCTCCGGCGCGCACTCCACCCGGTGACCTACTGGCTGGACACGCTCACCATCGTGGTGGCGTCCAACTTCGCCTACGCGGCGTTCTGCTTCCTCCTCGCCGCGGCGCTGACCGCCCGCAAACGCGTGGCGCTGTGGGTCCTGGTGGCCTACATGGCACTGGTCATCCTGGCGGACGCGCTGTTCCTGGCCGACGGGTACCGCGAGTACACCTTCTCGCTGGTGCTGAACACCGGTCTGGTGGTGCTGCTGCTGGTCTCGCACCGCGAGTTCTACGCGATCACCCGGCGCGGCGCGTTCCTGCGGGCCATCGGGGTACTGGCCGGCGGACTGGCCGCGGCGGTGCTGCTCGGCTGGGGTCTGGTGGCAATGGTGCCGGGCACCTTGAAGGCCGGCGGCGGCGACCGGCTGCTGTGGGCCGCCAACAGTGTCTTCGGCGGGCTGGTCAGCAACCACGAGTTCGAAGGCCATCCGCCGCACTGGATCGGCACCGTCCTGGGTCTGCTGGGTCTGCTGGCGCTGCTGAACGCCGCGCTCACGCTGTTCCGCTCGCAGCGCATGGAGGCCGCGCTGCACGGCGACGAGGAGGCCCGGATCCGGGCGCTGCTGGACCGTTACGGCAGCCAGGACTCGCTCGGCTACTTCGCCACCCGCCGCGACAAGGCCGTGGTCTTCTCCCCCAGCGGCAAGGCCGCCGTCACGTACCGCGTCGAGGCCGGGGTCTGCCTGGCCAGCGGTGACCCGGTCGGTGACCGCGAGGCGTGGACGCAGGCGATCGAGGCGTGGCTGGAGGTCGCCGGACGCTACGGGTGGCAGCCGGCCGTGATGGGCGCCAGCGAGAGCGGCGCCAAGGCGTTCGCCCGCTGCGGGCTGGGGGCGCTGCAGCTCGGCGACGAAGCGATCCTGCACGTGAAGGACTTCGACCTGGACGGCCGGGAGATGCGGGTCACCCGCCAGGCCGTCAACCGGGTCGAGCGGGCCGGCGCGACCTTCCGCGTACGGCGCCACTCCGCGCTGACCGACGAGGAGATGCAGGAGGTCATCCACCGCGCGGACGCCTGGCGGGACACCGAGACCGAGCGCGGCTTCTCGATGGCGCTGGACCGGCTGGGCGACCCGGAGGACGGGGAGTGCCTGCTGGCCGAGGCGTTCGACAGCGACGGCAACATGATCGCGCTCCTCTCCTTCGTCCCCTGGGGCAAGGACGGCATCTCGCTCGATGTGATGCGCCGTGACCGCAGTGCGCCCAACGGCGTCATGGAGTTCATGGTGGCCCGGCTCTGCGCCCAGGCCGGGGCGTTCGGGGTGCGGCGGATCTCGCTGAACTTCGCGGTGTTCCGTGCCGCCTTCGAGGAGGGCGCCCGGATCGGCGCCGGTCCGGTGCTGAAGGTCTGGCGCCGGCTGCTGCTCTTCTTCTCCAAGTGGTGGCAGCTGGAGGCGCTCTACCGCTCCAACGCCAAGTACAACCCCGAGTGGTACCCGCGGTTCCTGTGCTACGCGGACGCCGGCGCCCTGGCCCGGATCGCCCTGGGCTCCGGTATCGCCGAGGGCTTCGTGGCCGTACCGAGCCTGGGCCAGCTGTGGGGCAAGGGCCACCGGAAGCGGAAGATGCTGGCGCCGGCGAGCACGGCCGGTCTGCCGTCGCTCGACGAACTCGGCCTGGTGCGGGCGGCACCGGCCACCGAGGAGGAGCTGCGCGAGCAGGAGCTGGCGGCGCTGCCCGAGCAGGTACGGGTGCGCCACCGCAAGCTGGAGCGGCTGCGCGCGGCGGGCACCGACCCGTATCCGGTGGGCGTGGAGCGTACCCACACCCTGGGCGAGGTCCGCGAGGACCACCCGGACCTGGAGCCGGGGACGCGTACCGGCAAGACCGTCAGCATCGCCGGCCGGGTGCTGCTCACCCGGGACCACGGCGGGGTGCTCTTCGCGGTGCTCCGGGACTGGTCGGGCGATCTGCAGATCGCGTTGACCCGGGACGACAGCGGCCCCGGGCTGCTGGCCCGCTTCGGGTCGGACGTCGACCTCGGTGACCACGTCGAGGCCGAGGGCGAGGTCGGCACCAGTGACCGCGGTGAGCTGACCGTGTTCGTCTCGCAGTGGCGGCTGACGGCCAAGTGCCTGCGCCCGCTGCCGGACAAGCGGCGCGGCCTGTCCGACCCGGAGGCCAAGGTCCGCCAGCGCTATGTGGACCTGGTCGTCTCGACGGACGCCCGGGACAACCTGCGGGCCCGCAGCACGGCCGTGCAGGCGCTGCGCCAGGGGCTGATCGACCGCGGCTACCTCGAGGTCGAGACCCCGATGCTGCAGCAGATCCACGGTGGCGCCAACGCCCGCCCGTTCCACACCCACATCAACGCCTACGACCTCGACCTGTACCTGCGCATCGCACCGGAGCTGTACCTCAAGCGGCTGTGCGTGGGCGGTATGGAGAAGGTCTTCGAGATGGGGCGGACCTTCCGCAACGAGGGCATCTCCTACAAGCACAACCCCGAGTTCACGATGCTGGAGGCGTACCAGGCGTTCGCCGACTACGACGTGATGCTCGACCTGACCCGGGAGCTGATCCAGGGCGCGGCGATCTCCGCGTTCGGCAGCGCCACCGCCCGCAAGGCGGACGCCAACGGGCGGCTGGTCGAGCACGACATCTCGGGGATCTGGCCGGTCAAGACCGTCTACGGGGCGATCTCCGAGGCGCTCGGCGAGGAGGTCGACGCGGACACCGGCCCGGATGCGCTGCGCCGGCTGTGCCAGGCGTCGGCGGTGCCGGTCCGGCCGGACATGGGCCGCGGCGACATCGTGCTGGAGATGTACGAGCGGCTGGTCGAGGAGAAGACCACGCTGCCCACCTTCTACAAGGACTTCCCCACCGATGTCTCGCCGCTGACCCGGCAGCACCGCAAGGACCCGCGGCTCGCCGAGCGCTGGGACCTGGTCGCGTTCGGCACCGAACTGGGCACCGCCTACTCGGAGCTGACCGACCCGGTCGAGCAGCGCCGCCGGCTCACCGCGCAGTCGCTGCTGGCGGCCGGCGGTGACCCGGAGGCGATGGAGCTGGACGAGGACTTCCTCCAGGCCCTGGAGTACGCGATGCCGCCGACCGGTGGTCTGGGCATCGGCGTGGACCGGCTGGTGATGTTCCTGACCGGCCTGTCGATCCGCGAGACGCTGCCCTTCCCGCTGGTCCGCCGGCGCTGACCGCGGCCCTCACGGGCGGACCCGACGGCGACACGACGGAGGCCACCACCGTACGGTGGTGGCCTCCGTCGTGCGCGGACACCGGCCGGGCGGAACGGCCTACCTCAGCACTTCCGGGTTGGCGCAGTGGACCAGCGGTTCCCCGCGCAGATAGCGGCCCACCTCGGCGGCGGCCATCGCCGCCGCCTTGTGCGCGACCTGCCGGCTGCCGCCGGCGATGTGCGGGGTGAGGACGACACCGGGGGCGGTCAGCAGCCGGGACCCGGCGGGCAGGGGCTCCTCGGGGAAGACGTCGAAACCGGCACCGGCCAGGTGTCCGGAGTCCAGAGCGTCGCAGACCGCGTCGTAGTCGAGCAGCGCGCCGCGGGCGCAGTTGACCAGGATCGCGCCGCGCGGCAGGGCGGCGATCTGATCGCGGCCGATCATGCCCATGGTCTCCTCGGTCACCCGGGCGTGCAGCGAGACGATGCGGGAGCGGCTCAGCAGCTCGTCGAGCGGGACCTGTTCGGCGCGGCCCGCCAGCGCCTCGGGGCGCACGTACGGGTCGTGGACGAGGACCTGGGCGCCCATCGCGGCCAGCACCCCGGCGACCCGGCTGCCGATGGCGCCGAAGCCGATCAGGCCGACGGTGGTGCCGTCGATCTCGATGCCGCAGTTGTCGTAGTCGTAGTAGTCGCCGCGCCAGTTGCCGCGGCGCAGATCGGCGTGGGTGTCGCCGACACCGCGGGCCGCGGCGAGCAGCAGGGTGAGGGTGTGCTCGGCGGTGGCGGTGGCGTTCCGGCCGGGGGCGTAGCAGACCGGGACGCCGTACCGGGTGGCGGCTTCGAGGTTGGCGTTGACCGGCCCGCCGCGGCTGGTGCAGAAGAGCTTCAGGCCGGGCGCATGGGCGAGGACGCGTTCGGTGAGCGGGCCGTGCTCGGTGACGCAGATCTCGACGCCCCGCAGGGCCTCGATCATCTGCTCCTCACTGCCGGAGGCCTCGATGACCTCGGCGACCGGGCCGAAGGCGGTGTGGGGCCAGTCGAACCGGAGCTCGCGGATGTCCAGCGGGGTGTTCCCGGCGGCCGCGCGCACGGCCTCGGTGAACAGGCCGGGGCGGATGAAGTGGTTGCCGGCGGCGAGGACGGTGGTGGTCATGGCGGGGCTTTCTCCTGAGGGGGTGGTGCGGTCAGTGGAGCGCGGAGGTGGCCGGGGCGTTGAAGGTGAGGAGCGCGGTCCGGCCGTGCTCGACGCGGATCTCGGTGAGCGCGCCGTTGCGCAGCTCGGGGAAGACCCGGCGGTAGCCGGCGAGCGGGATGTCCAGCAGATGGCAGAGCAGGACCCGGAGGAGGGTGGAGTGCGCGACCAGCAGGACCCGGCCGTGCGGCTGTTCACGGGCGATGTCGGCGAGGCAGTCGGCGGCGCGTGCGGCGGCGTGCCGGGGGTGTTCGCCGCCGGGCAGGTGGTCGTCCACCGGGTCGGCGAGGAAGGCGGCCAGCCGCTCGGGGAAGCGTGCCCGCATCTCGTCCCTGGTCAGCCCCTCGCCCTGGCCGAAGTCGACCTCGTAGAGCCGCTCGTCGACGCGCGGGATCAGGCCGCAGGCCGCGGCGGCGGGCGCGGCGGTGAGCCGGGCCCGGGAGAGCGGAGAGCTCCGGACGGCGGTGAGACCGGCGCCGGCGGCCCAGGTGGCGAGGGCGGCGGCCTGGGCGCGGCCGTGCTCGGTGAGCGGCACGTCCGTGCGGCCGGCGTAGCGGTTCTCCGCGTGCCAGATGGTCTCGCCATGACGTACCAGGATGAAGTCGGTCACTGTGCTGCCCTCCTGCGGGCGTGGTCGGCCACTGCCCGGCCGAGCCAGCCGCGGCGGGTGAGTTCGTCGATGAAGCGGAGGTAGACGGGGGCCCAGCGGGCGGTGCGCTCCGGCCCGGGCGTCAGCTCCCGGTCGGTCCGGACCATGGCGGCGGCCGCCTCCTGGAGGCCGACGCCGGAGGAGGTGGCGGCCAGGACCGCCATGCCGATGGCGCCCTCGGCCTGGGCGGGCAGCCGTACGGGACGCCCGAGGACGTCGGCGCGCAGCTGGCACCAGTAGGCGTTGCGGGCGCCGCCGCCGGTGAGGGTGAGCGGGCCGCCGACGGGTGCGCCCAGGTGGTCGAGGTAGTCGAAGCAGAGCCGTTCGAGGCAGGCGACGCCGAGCAGGCAGGCGTGGAACTCGGCGGCGCGGGTGGGGGCATGGCCGAGCAGGAAGGGTTCGGCGTCGGGGGCGCGGAACGGGAAGCGTTCGCCGCCGCCGGCGACCAGCGGATAGGCGACCGCGTCCGGGTCCAGGGCCGCGGCCCGGGCAGTGAGCGCGTCCAGGTCGGCGCCGGGGAAGCGCCGGGCGAGGACACCGGCGCCGCTGCTGGACGCGCCTCCCGGCAGCCAGCTGTCGCCGGGGCCGCGGTGGCAGTAGACGACGCCCGCCGGGTCGCGGACCAGGTGCGGGCTGCTGCCCTTGAGGACGAGGGTGGTGCCCAGCACCGAGTTCCAGGCGCCCGGTGCGAGCGCCCCGGCGCCGATCTGCGCGGCACAGCCGTCGGTCGTCCCGGCGACGATCGCGGTCCCCTCCGGGATGCCGGTGGCCCCGGCGGCCTCCGCACACACACTGCCGAGCACGCTGCCCGGACGCACCACCTCGGGCAGCATCCCCTCGGGGACGCCGAGTTCGACCATCACCCGGTCGGGCCAGCGCTCCTCTACGAGGTGGTAGCCGGTCTTGAGGGCGTGGCCGGCGTCGGCGGCGACCTGACGGCCCGCCAGCCGCCAGGTGATCAGGTCGGTCTGGTGCAGCAGCCGGGCCCCGGCCGGGAGGCGTGCGGCGCCGGCGAGCACCGAGACGAGCTTGGGCAGCGCCCAGGACGGCTGCATGCTGCGGTAGCCCAGCTCCTGCCAGACCGCGGCCCCGGCGGTGTTGACGGCGGTGGCCTGCTCGGCGGCGCGCCCGTCGTCGTACATGAGCCCCGGGGTGAGCGGGGTGCCGTGGGCGTCGGCGAGCAGGATCGTCCCGGAGGTGCCGTCGACGGCGAGTCCGCGGATCCGCCGCGGGTCGACGTCCGCGAGGGCGTCCCGGCAGGCGGCGGCGAGCGCGCGCCACCACTCCTCGGGGTCCTGTTCGTGCCGGTTGCCGTCGCGCCGGCTGGTCAGCGGACGGGCGGCGGTGGCGAGCACCTGTCCGGTGCCGTCGACGGCGGCGCAGCGTGCGCTCTGGGTGCCGAGGTCCAGGCCGAGCCAGACGCCGTCGGGGGCGGGAGCGGCGGGGCCGGGGCGGTGCAGGTCAGACAAGGGTGCCTCCAGGGGTGGGGACGGCGGGACCGGTGGCGGCGCCGGGGCGCCAGCCCGCCTCCCGGGCGAGCCCGCGCCACCGGAGGAAGTCCTCGTAACGCGCGGCATAGAACGCCGCACGCTCCGAATCGGGCTCCCAACCGCGCTGCATCCGGACGTACTTGTCGGCGGCCCGGTGCATGCTGGACTCGGCGCCGGTGCGGACCAGGCCGGTGAGGAAGGCGCCCTTGGCGCCCAGTTCGGTGTCGCCGGAGCGGGCGGTGGGCAGGCCCGTCGCATCCGCGATCAGTGCGCACCAGGCGTCGCTGTTGGCACCGCCGCCGCACAGCCGCAGTTCGCTGATGTCCGTACGGGCGGCGGCCAGCGAGTCCCGCAGGACCAGCGAGAGCCCGTCGAAGACCGCGCGCGCCAGGTCGGCGGGGGTGTGCTCCAGGGACAGCCCCCAGAAGGAGCCGCGGGCGGCCGGGTCGAGGAAGGGGGCGCGCTCGCCCGCCGGGGAGAGGTACGGCAGGAACATCAGGCCCCGGGCACCCGGTTCGGACTCGAAGGCCAGCCGCGCCAGCTCCGGCGGGCCCGGCAGGTGCAGCAGCCGCGCCGCCCAGCCGAGCACCTCGGCGCCGTTGAGGGTGGGGAAGGCGCGCAGCACCCGCTCCCGCCCGCGGTAGGCGATGTTGACACCGGCCGGCTCGCCGGTGGTGTCGATCTCCGTACGGACGATCTCGGTGCAGAGCGTGGTGCCGAGGATGCCACAGGCCTGGCCGGGGTTGACCACGCCGACACCGCGGGCCGTGGCGGCGATGTCGTAGGGCGCCATCACCACCGGGAGCCCGGCCGGCAGCCCGAGCTCCGCTGCGGCGGTGCCGGTGATCTCGGCGATCCGCTGCTCCTCGCCCAGGACGGTGGGCAGCAGCCGCCGGTACGGGGTGAGGCCGAACAGTTCGAGGATGTACGGGTCGTAGTCGCCGGTGGTGTGGTCGAGGAACGGGGCGGAGGCGTCCGATTCATCGCTGGCGCGGACTCCGGTGAGGCGCAGGAAGAGCCAGCCGGCGGCGGTGAGCGAGGTGGCGGAGCGGGCCAGCCGGTCCGGATCGTGCGCGGCGAGCCAGCTGAACAGCGCGTTGGGCATCCCGGCACAGGTCAGCGAGCCGTTGCGGCGGAAGGCCGCCTCCAGGACGCCGTCCCGCCGCCAGGCGGTGAGCAGGTCCCCGGCGCGGCCGTCGGACCACAGGATGGCGGGTCCGGTGGGGCGGCCGCGGTCGTCGACGAGCCAGGAGCCGTCGCCCTGGGCGGTGAAGGACACCAGCCACACCGGGTCGGCCAGCCCGTCCAGCACAGTGCGGACCGTACGGACGACGGCGTCCCAGACGGCGTCCATGTCCTGTTCGGCCCAGCCGGGGTGCGGGCGCAGCACCTCGGTGGCGTGCCGGGCGACGGCGATCTCGGCGCCGTGGTCGTCGAAGACGACGGACTTGATCACCGTGGTGCCGACGTCGATGGTGAGCATCACTGCGTTTGGCTGCCTTCCCACGTTTTTGGCTTTCCCGCCGTGTCGCCTGGCGGCGGGCTGTTTTCCGCTGCGCGGGGCTGTACGTCACGGGTGCGCCCCTCCGGACT
>NZ_BBUY01000010.1:110911-125428 GCF_001590865.1 Streptomyces sp. NBRC 110611 | reverse complement strand
GACGTCCTGCGGTGCGCCCCCTACCGTGGGTGGGTGGGATCTTGTGGGTGGGGGTGACCGTAGCTCTGTACGTGTCCGCAGTGGACCACTCGCGTCCACCCCCACCCACCGTTTTCCCTCCCCCTCACGGGAGGGGCCGCTCCGCAGGACGGCAGTCCGGAGGAGCGGACCCGCACCCGACCCACCCACGCCCGCCGCAGGCGCACGGCCAGCAACACGCGCGGCGCCGCAGACGACAACGTGGGAAGTAAGCCAAGCGGTACGCGATTCGTCAACGGCCTGCCGAATGTTCACGTCAGGCCCCCGACCAGCCATGTTGTGTCGTGTCAGGCCGCCCGCCCAGGGACCCGCGCGGTGTTAAGTCCGTGCGAACATAACGCGGCGCATGAGCACGGAAAACCGAGAGGAGAGGGGCGCGATGGACCGGGTCGAGGCCCAGGAGGAACGGCGACGCCGTGTTCGGGAGACGGTCATCGCGCGCGGCTTCGTCCGCACCGCGGACCTCGCCGCGGAGTTCGGTATCAGCCTGATGACCGCGCACCGCGACCTGGACGCCCTCCAGGCGCAGGGCTGGCTGCGGAAGGTGCGCGGCGGTGCGACCGGCCTGCCGTCGGCGCAGTTCCACGGCAGCGTCGCGGAGCGCATGGCCACCATGGCGCAGACCAAGCTGCAGCTGGCGCGGGCCGCCGCGACCCAGCTGGTCCCCGGTCAGTCGGTGCTGCTCGACGACAGCACGACCTGTCTGCTGCTGGCGCACCAGGCCGCCGAGCACGCCCCGCTGACCGTGCTCACCAACTCCTTGCCCGCCATCACCACGCTCGCCAAGGAGCCCGGGATCTCCCTGATCACCCTGGGCGGCACGTACTTCCCCGCCTATGACGCCTTCATGGGCCCGCACACCGCCGAAGCGGTACGGGCGTTCCGCGCCGATGTGCTCTTCCTGTCCACCACGGCCGTCACCAACGGCCGCTGTTACCACACCTCGCCGGAGACCGTGCAGGTCAAGCGGGCGATGATGGAGTGCGCCGGGCGCCGCGTCCTGCTGGTCGACCACACCAAGTTCGCCAAGGGCGGCCTCTACGCCCTCGCCCCGCTCACCGACTTCGACCTGCTGATCGTCGACGACGGTCTGGCCGCGGAGCAGATCCGCCGGATCCGGGCGGCCGGCACGGAGGTGATGGTGGTACCGGCCAGGCCATAGGGCCTGCGGTCAGACCTCGGGCCCCAGCTCGGACCACGTGACCGTGCGGTCGCACCAGCGCTCCAGGAGCGTGCGGTCGTGGCCGACGGCGAGCAGCCCGGCGCCGGTGCGGCGGCGGTAGTCCTCGACGACGGCCACCAGGGCCGCGGTCGTGGAGGCGTCGAGCATCGCGGTCATCTCGTCGCAGACCAGCCAGCGGGGCCGGAGCACCAGGGCCCGGGCGAGGCAGGCGCGCTGGAGCTGTCCGTCGCTGACCTCGTGCGGGCGCCGGGCCAGCAGATCGTCGCCCAGACCGACGAGCGGGGCCAGCTCCTTCATCCGGTCCGGGATGCCGGTGCGGCGCCCGGTGGCCCGCAGTGGTTCGGCGATCAGGGCGGCGAGGGTGAGCCGGGGGTCGGCGGAGAGCCGGGGCTGCTGGAAGACCACGCCGACGGCGGTGCGCTGGGAGCGCGGGGCACGGTGACGCCACCCGGCGGCGGGCTCACCGTCCAGGACGACGGTGCCGGCTTCGGGCCGGTGCAGCAGCGCGGCGACCCGGGCGAGCGTGGACTTGCCGCAGCCGCTGGGTCCGAGCAGCCCGACCGCCTCGCCCGGGGCGATGGCCAGCGAGACGCCGCGTACGACGGGGTCACGGCGGCGGTATCCGGCGGTGATGTCCCGGAGTTCAAGCATCGGCGGTCTCCCGTGCGTGGTGGCAGGCGACCCCGTCGGCGAGCGCGGGCACCGTCGCGCAGTCCGCGGTGGCCCGGTGGCAGCGGGGGGCGAAGGCGCAGCCGGACGGGAGGTCGCCCAGCTCCGGCGGCATCCCCGGGATGGGGGTGAAGGCGCGGTCGGGGAGGGCGTCGAGCAGTCCGCGCGCGTAGGGGTGGCGGGGGCCCGGGGCGCCGAAGAAGCGTGCGGCGTCGGCGAGTTCGACGATCCGGCCGGCGTACATGACGGCGACCCGGTCGGCGATGCGCTCGGCGGCGGGCAGGTCGTGCGTGATCATCAGCAGGGCGCGGCCCCGGTCGACGTGGCGGCGCAGCTCGTCAACGGTGCGGTCGACCAGGGCGCGGTCGAGGCCGGTGGTGGGTTCGTCGGCGAGCAGCAGCGGGGCGTCCCCGACGAGCGCGAGGGCGGTGGCGGCGCGCTGGGCGAGGCCGCCGGAGAGCTGGTGCGGATGGCGGTCGAGGTGGTCCAGCGGGAAGGCGGCGCGCTGGGCGGCCGCCTCCGCCGCCGCGCGCAGGCCGGGCCTGGCGGTGTCCGTCAGCTCCCGGACGGTCTCCTCCAGCTGGGAGCGGACCGTCCGGACGGGGGTGAGGTGCGCGGACGGGCTCTGCGGTACGAGTCCGACGCGGCGGCCCCGGATGGTGCGGGACAGCTCCCGCTCGGAGGCGCGCAGCAGGTCCGTCCCGTCGAGCAGCGCCGAACCCGCCGTCTCGGCGTTGGCGGGCAGCAGTCCGAGCAGCGCGGAGGCCAGCACGGACTTGCCGCAGCCGCTCTCCCCCACCAGGGCCAGGCACTCCCCCGGCGCGAGGTCGAAGCGGGCTCCGGTGACGGCGGCGACATGGCGGCCGGTGCGCATCCGGAACCGCACGGAGAGATCGCGTACGGACAGCACGGGCGGTACGGCGTTCACAGCATCAGCTCCGATCGGCGGCGCGGGTTGATGCGCTCCCGCCAGGCGCCGGCCAGGCCCGCGATGGCGAGGGTGGGGACGATGATGAACAGGCCGGGGAAGAGGGTGGGCCACCAGTCGCCGGCGAGCAGTGAACTCCGCGCGCTGTTGACCATGTTGCCCAGGCTCGCCTGGTGGGCGGGGAGCCCGAGCCCCAGGAAGGAGAGCGCGGACTCGTGCCAGATGGCGTGCGGGACCATCAGGACGGCGGCCAGCCCGGCCTGCGGCAGGACACCGGGCAGGAGGTGGCGTACGGCGACCCGCCGGCGCGAGGCGCCGCCGGAGACCGCCGCGTCGACGTACGGGCGGGAGCGCAGCGAGAGCACCTCGGCGCGGACGATGCGCGCGGTGGACAGCCAGTGGGTGGCGGCCACCGACAGGATGACCGGCCAGACGCCGGGCCGGAACATCGCGACGACGAAGATGCCGAGCAGCAGATGCGGCACGGACGAGAACAGGTCGACGACGCGCATGACGAGGCGGTCGGCCCAGCCGCCGAGCGCGCCCGCCAGGGCGCCCACCGCCGTCCCGATCACGGTGGCGGCGAGCGCCGCGACCACGCCGACGAGCAGCGAGATCCGCAGCCCGTACACACAGCGCAGCAGCAGGTCCCGGCCGACCTCGTCGGTGCCGAAGAGGTGCTCCCAGGACGGTGGCCGGAGCTTGGCGGCCAGGTCGACGGCCTGTTCGTCGAGCGGGACGAGCGGCGGGACGAGCAGTACGGCGAGGACGACGGCGGCGATCAGGCCCGCCGAGGCCCGGAGGCGGAGCGTGCGGGTGCCGCGCCGGCCGCCGCGCGGGTCCGGGCGGGCGAACCAGTCGCGGGGTGTGGTGGTGTCAGCCATCGAAGGCCACCCTCGGGTCGGCCAGTCCGTACAGCAGGTCGGACAGGAGGTTTCCGGCGAGCACGGCGGCGGTGGCGAGCACGGTCAGCGCGGCGAGCAGCGGGAAGTCGACGCCGGTCGCCGCCTGGACGGTGGCCGAGGCCACGCCGGGCCAGCTGAAGACGGTCTCCACCAGCAGCGCGCCGGTGATCAGTTCCGGCACCCGCGAGCCGATCAGGGTCAGTACGGGCAGCAGCCCGGAGCGCAGCGCGTGCCGCACGAGGATCGTGCGCTCGCGCAGGCCGCGGGCCCGGGCGCCGCGCACGGGATCCTCCTCCAGGGCGTCGCCGACGCCCTGCCGTACGTACAGCACGAACCACGGGAGCTGGGAGACGGCGAGCACCAGCGCGGGCAGCAGGGCGTGGGTCGCGATCTGCCCGGCGGTGGCGGTCTCGGTACCGGTGTCGGTGAGGCCGCCGGCCGGGAGCACATCGAGCTTGAGGGCGAACAGCCAGATGGCGAGCAGGCCGAGCCAGAACGGGGGTGCGGCCTCCAGCGCGTACGACACGGAGGTGACGGCGCGGTCGAGGAGCCCGCCGCGGCGGCGCGCCGCGAGCACGCCGAGCGCCGTGCCGAGGACGACCGCGACGGCGAAGGCGAGCCCGCACAGCAGCGCGGACCAGCCGATCCGCTCGCCGATGACCTGGGCGACGGGCTGGCGCAGCGACGTGGACTGGCCGAGGTCGCCGGTGAGGGCGCCGGTCAGCCAGTGCCACCAGCGCGCGGCCAGCGGCTGGTCGACGCCGAGGTTGGCGCGGAGCTGGTCGAGGGTCTCCTGGGAGGCGGTGAGCCCCGCCCCGCCCGCGTACGCCGTGACCGGGTCGAAGGGCGAGGCGGCGGCGATCGCGAAGACGCCGAAGGTGACGGCGAGGAGGACGGGGACGGCGAGCAGCGCCCGCCGACCCGCCATCCGCGCCATCGGTCCCCAGGGCGGAGCGGTCCGGGCGGTCACTTCTTGGGCTGCCAGTCCTCTGCGTTCCACCAGGGGCCCGCGCCGAGGCCGTGGTCGTGCGGCTCGACCTGGGTGGTCAGGTCCTGCCACTTGTCCTTGACCACGTAGAGGTGGTCGACGTGGGTGAGGAAGACGTAGGCCGGGTTCTCGGCCAGCCGCTGCTGGATCTTGTCGTAGGCGGCCTTGCGCCGGGCGGTGTCGTCGGTGCGGCGGGCCGCTTCGAGCTGCTCGTCGACGGTCGTGTCGGCGTAGCGGGACATGTTGTTGAAGCCGTCGCCCGCCAGGGAGGAGTGCAGCAGCAGGTACTGGTCGAAGTCGGGGTCGGCGGGGCTGCCGCCGCCGCCCAGCACCGCGTCGTTCTTCATGTTCGGCTCGATGGCCTCCCAGGTGCCGGACTGCACCTTGACCTCGACACCGGCCTTCTTGGCGTCGGAGGCGAAGGCGAGGGCGTGCTTCTGGCGGAGGGTGTCGCCGGAGAGGTACCAGAGGGTGAAGGAGGCGCGTCGGCCGTCCTTCTCGCGGATGCCGTCCCGGCCCGGCTTCCAGCCCGCGTCGTCCAGGATCCGCTGGGCCTTCGTCAGGTCGTGCGGACGCTCGGTGCCCTTGGCGAACCACGGGCTGTCGGTGGGCACGGGGCCGTAGGCGGGCTTGCCCGCGCCTTCGAGGATGCCCTTGACCATGGCCGCGCGGTCCACGGCGACGTCCAGGGCGCGGCGGACGGCCTGGTCGCCGGTGACGGGGTTGGCGCTGGGCAGCGTGACGTTGCGGTAGTCGAAGGTCTTGGCCGTGACCGTCCGCAGCCCCTTGCCGTCCTCGCCGGCCTTGAAGGTGGCCGCGAGGTTGGGCGGCAGGATGGCGCCGTCGAGTTCGCCCGTGCGCAGGCGGGTGGCGCGGACGTCGTCGTCCTTGATGATCGCCATGGTGAGCTTCTTCACCTTCGGCGCGCCGCCCCAGTACGCGGGGTTGGCCTTGAAGGTGAGCTTCTCGCCCTTGGACCAGCCGGTGAGGAGGTACGGGCCGGTGCCGACCGGCTTGGTGGCGAACTCGCCGCTGTTGACGTCCTGCTTCTCGGCGATGTGCCGGGGGACGATGGGCAGGACGGTGCGCTCGGCGAACGGCGCGTAGGGGTACTTGAGGTGGAAGACGACGGTGTGGGCGTCCTTCTTCTCGACCTTGTCGATGGCGTCCAGCTCGGCCTTGGAGGCGTTGTTGGTCTTCTCGTCGAGGATGGTCTCGTAGGTGAAGACGACATCGTCGGCGGTGAAGGGCTTGCCGTCGGAGAACCGTACGCCCTTGCGGAGGGTGTAGGTGTAGGTCGTGCCGTCGTCGGATACCTTGGGCAGCCCGGCGGCGAGGGCGGGCTTGAGCTTCATTCCCGCGTCGTGTGCGAGCAGCCCGTCGAAGATCTTGGAGTTGCCGTCCTTGCCGTAGCCGAGGAGAGGGCTGAGGGTCTCGGGCTCGTTGGCGATCCCGACGACGGCGGTGCTGGGGTCCCCCGGGCCCGTGCCGCTCCGGCCGCCGTCGTTCGGCGTCGAACAGGCCGCCGCCAGCAGCGCCATGGCACCCGCCAGCGCCGCGGCGGTCACTCCCCGTATGGACCGGGCCGTCATGCCCACACCCCTAATGAAGATCGACTGTTATTGCGACGTTCTCGCAATTAAGCGGCTCCATTAAAACAGGCGTAAAAGTGCAGGCGAAAAGCGGTGGCACACGGTAGGCGTCAGTCGTCGTCCGTCTTGAGCCTCAGGTCCCACCGGGCCAGTGCCTCGCCGACCGGCTGGAAGATGGTGACGGTGTCCCCGCCGCCGTCGCAGTGCGCGGCGCCGCCGCCGGAGTGCACCCCGACGGCCAGCGGGGCGTCCGGCTGGGTCACGTACGAGCCGCCCGAGTCACCGGCCGCGGAGCAGGCGTTGGTGTACGAGAGCCCCTCGATGACCATCGTGCCGTAGTCCACGGTCTGGTCGACCCGGGTGATCTCACCGCAGTGCCAGCCGCTGGACTGCCCGGAGCGGCAGATGGACATCCCGGCCAGCCCCTCCTGCACGCCGGTCACCGCGACCCGCGCCCCGCCCTGGCCCGCCACGTCCGGGCTGACGGTCCAGCCCGGCTGGTCGACCTCCACCAGCCCGAAGTCCCCCTCCCGTCCGTTGACGCTGCGGTCGCCGCCCGGGTTGGAGGTGCCCATCCGGCTGCCGTCGCTGCCGTACGCGGCCTGGTCAGGGGTGAGGGTGCAGTGACCGGCCGTCAGAAAACCCTGGAAGTCGTGCCGGCCGGTCACCGAGAAGCCGACGGAGCAGATGCCCTCGTGTCCCGGCATCCAGCGCTCCCCGCCGACGACCGTGCCGTCCTGCTGGCGCGGCGACCGGTCGGTCCGCTCGACGGTGACCGGCACCTTCGCCCGCGCGCCGAGGACACGTACGGTGTCCTCGAAGGCCGCGGTCCGCGCGGTGCTCCTGGTCCGGTCGACGCGGATGACCACCCCGTTGGCGCGTTCGTCCACCCCCCAGCCGATGACGCCGGGCACCCCCTGGCCGGCCCGGTCGTCGATCTGCCGGACCAGCGCGGTGAGCGCGGCGTGGCTGTGCCGTACGGTCCTGGGCTCCGCGCCGGCGGTCCGCACCAGCTGGGCGTCGGCGGCACGGGTGACCGCGACGACCAGCTTGCCGCTCAGCTTGTCGAACCACATCCCGGCGGGCGGCGTGGTCAGCATCCGGCGCACGGCGGCGGCCGCCCGGTGCGCGTCGGCCTCCTGGGCGAGCCGGATACGCACCTGATCCGCGGAGAGTCCGAGGTCCCGGCCCATCGCGTCGAGCATGCCGCGCGGCGACGGCTGGGGCGTCGGGCCGGGCCACGGCACGGCGCGCGCCGGGCCGACCGGGCCGGCCACCGCCAGGACGGCGGCGGCGATCGCGCCCCAGAGGGCTGCCTTGCGCATGCGGCGTTCCATCGGGGATCTCCTTCGCGGTATCGAGAGCACGTCGGATCCGATGTGGTGAGCGTGCTCGACACCGTGAAGTGCGGCATGGGGAAGATCCCCGGCGGCATGGGGGCGGGACCGGCGGCCCCGGCTGCCAAATCCCCGCCGCCCCTGGCCCGGTGGCGTTCCAGCGGCTTCCCGCGGCGCCGCGGGACGTGACCTGCTCGGCCGCCCGCCATCCGGGAGGCACGGCACCTGAATGCCCGTCACACCGGCCGGGGGTGCGTACGACGGGCCGGAGGGTACGCATGACGGGCCGGCGAGCGCTCAGCTGTGGTGAACGCTCACCGGCCCGTGGTGAGTCGGAGGACGGCCAGGGGTCTGTCCCGGAAGAACCCCGTGGCCTCAGAAGCCCCCGTCAGAAGCCCCCGTCGCCGCCGCCGAAACCGCCGCCGTCACCGAAGCCGCCCCCGAAGTCGCCGCCGCCGAAGCCGCCGCCGAAGTCGTCGGGGTTGAAGTCGGCTCCGGAGACGTCGCCGCCGTCGGCGCCGGCCGGGCCGCCGAAGTCCGCGCCGTAGGCGTGCGGCGCCATCATCATGTTGCCGAGCACCGTGCCCACCAGGAGACCGGGCAGCAGACCACCGCCGAAGTAGCCGCCGGCCCAGGGGGCGTAGGCCGGGCCCGCGTCCCAGTAGGGGCGGTCGCCGCTCTCGGTGCGGACCGTGCGGGCCAGCGGTTCCCGGCCGTCGTCCAGCCGGCTCTTGTCCGCGGCGCACACCGGTACGGTGCGCTCCGCGCCGCCCGGCGGGGCCCAGGTGACGTCGACGACGGACGGGCCGTGCCGCGGGTCGAAGAAGCAGGGCAGCCGGCGCTCGGGCAGCGGGCGGCCCTCGCGCCGTGCGGCGAGCGTGGCCAGGGCGAACCGGCCCTCCTCCAGGGCCTGGGTCACCGCCTGCACATCGCCGGGGTGCCGGGCCGCCGCCATCGCCGTCTTGGCGTTCTCGTACGCGTCCAGCGCCTGGCTGTAGTCCGTGCGCATCGCCTCGTCGGCACCGGGCTCGCCGGGGCTGAAGTCGAGCCGGTCCAGCTCCTCGCCGAAGGCGGTGATGTCCTCGTCGACGACGACCCGCAGGTCCTCCAGCGCGGCCCGCTCCGCCTCGGCCCGGCGCCGGCGGTTGCGGCGGGCGATCGCGTACGCGCCACCGCCGCCGACGGCCACCAGTACGCCGAGGCCGATCGCCGTACCGGTGTCGAAGCCGGTGCCGCCGGTGCCGCCGCCCCAGGAGTCGGGGGCGTGGCCGCGCGCCGACTGCTCCGCGCTGTCGACGAAGCTGTTGAGCCGCTCGGCGACGGTCGGGTACGAGGACCCCTTGACCGCGCCGACCAGGTTCTGCACCGAGCTGCGCGACATCACCCTGGCGTCGGCGCCGGCGTTGAAGCCGTCGCCGAGCTCGACGGCGTAGAGGCCGCTGATGCCGACCTTGGTCCGCAGGTTCCTCAGCAGGGTGCTGGGCTGGTACTCGGCGGCTTTCGGCAGGACGGCGACGAAGACCGGCTTGTCCGCGTCCTTGATCTTCTTGGCCAGCGCGTCCGCCTCGGCGGCGGAGAGCATCCCCGCGGCGCGCGGATCGACGTAGACCGGGCCCTTCTTCAGGGCGGCGGCGGCCTCGTCGAGCCCGCCCGCGGCCCGGGCTCCGGGCGCCATGGCCATGGCCACCGCCAGCAGGGCGGCCACCATCAGCAGAACCGGTCCGATCAGCGCACGACGGGTTGCGGTGTTCATGGGTTCGACGCTACCCGAACGGAACTTTTCCGACATAGCCCGTCCGGTGATCGACATGGTCCGGCCCCGGGATTGTCCCTCGTCCTTCCCCGCCTGTCGCGCCGGAAATGACCATCCAGGTGGTCGCTCAGCGCGTCGTTTTCGCCGGTCGGCGGGCCGGGGATGCTCCGGCTCATCCCTCCCCCGAGGAAACGAGGAGACGATGTCCAGGGCAGCCTCGGTGGCCACGAATCTGGCCGTCACCGCCGCCGTCACCACCATCGGCTGCATGGCGGTGATCACTCTGACCCCCGACCGCACCGAGGCCGGGAGCCGGCCGCCGGCGGGCGGCGGCCGCACCGTCACGGCCGGACACCCGGGCTCGGCCGCCCGCGCCGCCACCTCCGCCCTCGGCGCGCCGGCCGCCCCCTCCGGCGCCGTCCCGTTCACCCCGCCCGTGACGGGACGGATCGAGGTGACCGCGCCCCGGGCCGGGATCGGCCTCCGCTCGAACAGCAGCTTCGCCGTGGCGTGGAAGAACAGCACCGGTGAGAAGGTGAACGTCTGGCTGCGCGCGGACCTGGGCCACGGCTTCTCCCAGCGGATGGGGCTGGCCGCGACCCGGGCCGGCGCGGGGGCGACCGGCGAGGCGATCGCGACACTGCCCCCGGTACCGCCCGGCCGGCACTACTTCCTCGAGGTGGCGACCACCGGCAACGCCGCCGTCCGCGGCTTCAGCAGGCCGTTCACCGTCACCGGCTGAACCCCTCGCACCGGTGGGACCGAGGACGCCGGTACGAGGACGCCCCCGCGACGCCCCTGCGCCGAAGGCGGAGCGGCTACGCCGAAGGCGGAGGGGCGAGGTCCACCAGCCCCGCCAGTGCCTCCCGGTGCCGCCCCGGCGACCCCAGCGCCAGCTCCTCACTCTTGGCCCGCTTGAGGAACAGGTGCGCCGGGTGTTCCCAGGTCATCCCGATCCCGCCGTGGAGCTGGACACACTCCTCGGCGGCGCGCACCGCCACCGGCGCGCAGTACGCCTGGGCGACCGCCACCGCCACCGGGGCATCCGGGCTGTCGGTGGCCAGCGCGTCCGCGGCGTAACGGGCGGCCGCCCGGGCCGAGGTGACCTCCAGCCACAGCGCGGCCATCCGGTGCTTGAGCGCCTGGAAAGAGCCCACGGGACGGCCGAACTGGGTGCGCCGGGTGGTGTACCGCACGGCTTCGGCCAGGCACCACTCGGCGACCCCGAGCTGTTCGGAGGCGAGCAGTCCGGCCCCGGTCAGCAGCGCACGCTCCACAGCCGTACGGGCCCGGTCGCCGGTGGCCAGCAGCCGCCCGCGGGCGCCGTCGAAGGTGAGGTGGGTCAGGGGGCGGGTGAGGTCGAGCGGGGTGACGGCCGCGGCCCGCACCCCGTCCGCCGTGGCCTCGACCGCGTAGAGCGCCGGGCCGTCGGGCCCCTGGGCGGGCACGAGCAGCAGCCCGGCGGCCGCGGCGTCGGCGACCGAGGTCGCCCGGCCGGTGAGCGTGCCGCCCCGCTCGGCCCGTACGGCCGGGTCCGGCACCCGGCCCGGCGCGGTGGTGAACGGGACCGCGAGCACGCCGACGGTACGGCCTTCGGCGAGCGCGGCGAGCGGTGCGGCGACCTCCTCCCGGCCGTGGTCGCAGCCGAGCAGTGCGGTCACCGCGATGACCGCACTGGTGAGATAGGGGACGCGGGCGACCGAGCGGCCCAGCTCCTCCAGGACGACGGCGGCCTCCCGGGCGCTCGCACCGGCACCGCCGAGCGCTTCGGGGACCAGCAGGCCAGCGGCACCGATCCCGGTGGCGAGGGCCTGCCACAGTCCGGTGTCACAGGGGGTGTCCGCCTCCAGTCCGGCGAGCACGGTGGCCGGATCGCTCCGGTCGGCGAGCAGCGCCCGTACGGAGGCGCGCAGTGCGTCCTCCTCCTCGGAGTACCGGAGGTCGGGCTCGGGGGCGGCGGGCACGGAGCGGGTCCCGGCGGTCATCGGGGGAGGTCCTTCCACGCGACGTCCTTGTCGGTGCGCGGCTCGGGCGGCAGCCCCAGCACACGCTCGGCGACGATGTTGAGCAGCACTTCCGAGGTGCCTCCCTCGATGGAGTTCCCCTTGGCGCGCAGGTAGCGGTAGCCGGCCTCACGTCCGGTGAAGTCGACGCCCTCGGGGCGGCGCATCGTCCAGTCGTCGTAGGTCAGTCCGTCCTCGCCGAGGAACTCCACCTCCCAGCCGCTGATCTCCTGGGCGAGCCGCGCGAAGGCCAGTTTCAGGCCGCTGCCCTCCGGGCCGGGCTGGCCCTGGGACAGCTGCTGCCGCAGCCGTTCGCCGGTCAGCCGGGCGGCCTCGGCCGCCACCCACAGTGTCAGCAGCCGCTGGTGCAGGTCATGGGTGCGCAGACCGGGGCGGGCCCGCCAGTCGGCTGCGGCCACGCCGATCATCCCGCCCTCGCGGGGGGTGCGGGTGCCGCCGATGGCGACCCGCTCGTTCATCAGCGTCGCCTGTGCCACCTGCCAGCCCTCGCCGACCGCACCGAGGCGGTGGGCGTCGGGGATCCGGACGCCGGTGAGGAAGACCTCGTTGAACTCGGCCTCACCGGTGATCTGCCGCAGCGGCCGCACCTCGACGCCGGGGTCGGTCATATCGCAGAGGAAGTAGGTGATGCCGCGGTGCTTGGGCACCTCGGGGTCGGTGCGCGCGATCAGGATCGCCCAGCGGGCCAGATGCGCGCTGGACGTCCAGACCTTCTGCCCGTCGACGATCCAGTCCCCCCGGTCGTCGCGTACCGCGCGGGTGGCCAGCGCCGCCAGGTCGGAGCCGGCGCCGGGCTCGCTGAACAGCTGGCACCACACCTCCTCGCCGGTCCACAGCGGGCGCAGGAAGCGCCGCCGCTGCTCGTCGGTGCCGAACCGCAGGATGGTGGGTGCGGCCATGCCCAGGCCGATGCCGATCCGGTCCGGGGCGTTGTCGGGGGCGCCGGCCGCCGCCAGCTCCGCGTCCACCACCGCCTGCAGGGGCCGGGGCGTGCCCAGTCCGCCGAGGCCTTCGGGGAAGTGCACCCAGGCGAGCCCGGCGTCGAAGCGGGCCCGCAGGAACTCCAGCCGGTCCGTGGCAGACCAAAGGTGCGGGCCTGCGGGGCCCTCGTTCGAGGGTGGTGGGGGGAGACGGGTGGGCGGGTGCGCGGCGAGCAGCTCGGCGGTGCGCCGGCGCAGGTCGGCGGCGTCGGTCATCGGGCCTCCCCGGCTCCGGGAACCACTACGAGACGCCCGACGGAGTGCCCGTCGGCGACCCGCTGGACGGCGTCGGCGGCCCCCGCCAACGGCACCCGCCCGCCGATCAGTGGCTGGACCACGCCCTGTGCGGCGAGCTTGGTCAGCTCCTCGTGGCAGGTCTCGACGGCGGCCGGGGCCTTGGTGTTGTACAGGCCCCAATGCAGCCCCAGGACCGAGTAGTTCTTCACCAGGACATGGTTGAGGGCGGGGGTGGGAACGGTACCGCCGGCGAAGCCGACGACGATGACCCGGCCTTCGAAGGCGATGCACTTGACGGACCTGGCGTAGGCGTCGCCGCCCACGGGGTCGTAGACCACGTCCGCGCCGCGCCCGCCGGTGGCCTCCTTCACCCCGGCCACGATGTCGTCGGTGCGCCGGTCGAGGACGCCATCACACCCCAGTCCGGCGGCGATGCGGACCTTGTCCGCGCCACCGGCCACCCCGATGACCCGCGCCCCGGCGGCCTTTCCGAGCTGGACGGCGGCGCTGCCGACACCACCGGCCGCGGCGTGCACCAGCAGGGTCTCCCCCGGTTGCAGACGGGCCCGGCGGTGCAGGCCGAACCACCCGGTCTGGTAGCCGATGTGCAGCGCGGCGGCCCCGGCGTCGTCCAGGGCCTCGGGGGCGGGGCGGACCGTCGCCGCGTCCACGACGGCGAGTTCGGCGAATCCCCCCTGGGGCAGCGGCGGCTGGGCCAGCACCCGCGCGCCGACCGCACCGGCCGCTCCCTCCCCGACGGCGAGCACCTCACCGCAGATCTCCACGCCCGGGGTGAACGGCAGCGGCGGCCGCACCTGGTAGTGGCCCCGGCACAGCAGCGCGTCGGGGAAGTTGACGTTGGCGGCCCGCACCCGCAGCAGCAGTTGCCCCGGCCCCGGCCGGGGGTCCGGCACCTCCTCCAGGCGCATCACCGCGCGCGGCTCGCCGTTCGTATGTACGCGCCATGCCTTCACCTGGTGCCTCCACAGCCTTGGGTACACGGGGTGGCACGAAGGGCACGCGGCTCCCTCGCCAGCGGCATACTAAGCGGTCGGTATCCCCGACGGAACAGTCTCCGCCGAGTCCCGGCCATCTCGCCCCCGGGAGCGCTCACCGACGCCCCGTCACCCGGCGTCGCCCCGGGGCCCGGTCGCCGGACTGCCGCCGGCCTCGATCCGGCCGGAGGCGATCCCCTCGGCGAGGGAGAGGCGGTCATGGGCGAGGTCGGCGCAGGTCGCGGTGTCCATCCGCAGGCGGATGTCGGGGTGCTCGGCGGGGCCGTCCGCGTAGCCGGGCCCGTCACCTCCGAGGACGACATGGAACTCGCCCTCGTCCAGGGCGATATCGACCACTCCGACGCCGTCGTCCGCGAAGTGCCGGGTGAGCCGGGCGAGGAGCGGGACGGCGAACCAGTGGGCCCGCACCGCGTCCGTCGGGCACTTCTCGTCGAGAGCGGGCGCGCCCCAGTCGGCGAGGGCGGTGAGCGCGGGCAGCAACGAGCGGCCGCGGTCGGTGAGTTCGTAGACGGAGGCGGCTCCGGGCGGGGCGAGCCGGCGGCGGGTGACCAGGCCGTCCCGCTCCATGCCCTTGAGCCGGGAGGCGAGCATGTCCGTGCTGACGCCCGGCAGGTCGGCGTGGAGGTCGGTGTAGCGCCGGGAACCGCCGAGCAGTTCCCGGACGATGAGCAGCGTCCAGCGGTCACCGATGGCGTCCAGGGCCCGGGCGACGGCGCAGTACTGGTCATAGCTTCGGCGCGGCATGACCTCAGCATAGCCAGAAGTTGGACTTTCCAAGTCCACACTTGGTAAAACCAAGTACGGTGTTTGCGAGTGCTCGCCGCGCCGAGCGGTGAGCGAGGGGACCGGGAGGCCGCCGCATGCAG
>NZ_BBUY01000010.1:90733-110608 GCF_001590865.1 Streptomyces sp. NBRC 110611 | reverse complement strand
GAAGTTGGACTTTCCAAGTCCACACTTGGTAAAACCAAGTACGGTGTTTGCGAGTGCTCGCCGCGCCGAGCGGTGAGCGAGGGGACCGGGAGGCCGCCGCATGCAGTTCAAGCAGTCCAGCAAACTGAACGACGTCTGCTACGAGATCCGCGGACCGGTGATCGAGCACGCCGACGCGCTGGAGGAGGCCGGGCACAGCGTGCTGCGGCTGAACACCGGCAACCCCGCGCTGTTCGGCTTCGAGTGTCCCGAGGAGATCCTCCAGGACATGATGCGCAACCTCTCCCGCGCACACGGCTATACGGACTCCCGCGGCATCCTCCCGGCCCGCCGCGCGGTGGCCCAGCACTACCAGCGGGCGGGGCTGCCCGACGTCGGTGTCGACGACATCTACCTGGGCAACGGCGTCTCCGAACTGGTCTCCATGGCGGTGCAGGCGCTGCTGGACGACGGCGACGAGGTCCTCATCCCGGCCCCCGACTTCCCCCTCTGGACGGCGGTCACCACCCTCGCCGGCGGCAAGGCCGTGCACTACCTGTGCGACGAGTCCGCCGACTGGCTGCCGGACCTCGACGACCTCGCCTCGAAAATCACCGACCGGACCCGGGCACTGGTCATCATCAACCCCAACAACCCCACCGGCGCGGTCTATCCGCGCGAGCTGCTGGAGGGCATGCTCGATCTGGCCCGGCGCCACCAGCTGATGGTCTTCGCCGACGAGATCTACGACCGCATCCTCTACGACGGCGAGGTCCACCACCACTCTGCGGTCCTCGCCCCCGACCTGGTGTGCCTGACCTTCAGCGGGCTGTCCAAGTCCTACCGCGTGGCCGGTTTCCGCTCCGGCTGGCTGGTGGTCTCCGGCCCCAAGCAGCACGCCGCCGACTACCTGGAGGGCCTGGGGACCCTCGCCTCGATGCGGCTGTGCCCGAACGCGCCCGCCCAGTACGCGATCCAGGCGGCGCTCGGTGGCCGGCAGTCCATCAAGGAGCTGGTGCTGCCCGGCGGCCGGCTGCGCGAGCAGCGCGACCGGGCCTGGGAGCGGCTCAACGAGATCCCCGGTGTCTCCTGCGTCAAACCCAAGGGCGCGCTGTACGCCTTCCCCCGCCTGGACCCGGCCGTACACAAGATCCACGACGACGAGAAGTTCGTCCTGGACCTCCTCCTGCGGGAGAAGATTCAGGTCGTCCAGGGCACCGGTTTCAACTGGCCCCGCCCGGACCACTTCCGCATCCTCACCCTGCCGTACGCCGACGATCTCGACGCCGCGATCTGCCGGATCGGCCGCTTCCTGGCGGGCTACCGGCAGTGACGCCGGCCGCCCACGGAGCCCGCGACGGCGGGGCGCGTTCCCGTCACCCGACCGGCCGTACTGCGACGTCCCCTTGAGTGCGGCGCCCCGCACCCTATTAGGTGGAGGGCGGCAATCCTGCCGCCGTCCCCACCAGGGAGAGGGGTTCCATGCCCGTACGGCCCGCGGTATCGGAAGCGGAACTGGAAGCTCACCTACACGGAATATGCTTCAAGACGGGTCCGCCGCGCCTCATCGGCGTCGAGCTCGAATGGCTCCTCCACGACACCCGGCACCCCCGATGTCCGGTCGCACCGGACCGGCTGCACGAAGCGGCCGACGCCCTGCGCGCCCTCCCCCTCACCTCCCCCCTGACCTTCGAACCCGGCGGCCAGCTGGAGCTCAGCTCGCTGCCCGCCACCTCCCTCACCGAGTGCGTCGAGGCCATGTCGGCCGATCTGGCGCTGGTCCGCCCCGCCCTGCTGGCCCGGGGGCTGGGCATGGCCGGTCACGGCCACAATCCGTGGCACGCCCCGCGACGGGTCCTGCACGACCCGCGCTACGACGCCATGGAGGCGTACTTCGACCGCTGGGGCTCCGCCGGCCGCCACATGATGTGTGCCACGGCGTCCGTGCAGGTCTGCGTGGATGCCGGGCACGAGGAGCCGGGGCCGCTCGGGCTGGGCCGGCGCTGGCTGCTGGCGCATCTGCTCGGCGCGGTGCTGACCGCGGCGTTCGCCAACTCGCCCACCAGCGAGGGCTGTCCCACCGGCTACCGCAGCACCCGGCAGGCCGTCTGGTCCCGGATGGACCCGGACCGTACCCTCGCGCCGCCGCAGGGATCCGGTCCACGCGACGCATGGACCCGCTACGCCCTGGACGCTCCCGTGATGTGCGTCCGCACCGAGAACGGAAGCTGGGACGCGCCGGAGGGGCTCACCTTCCGCGAATGGATCCGTACCGGCACGCCCCGGCCGCCCACCAAGGAGGACCTCGACTACCACGTCACCACGCTCTTCCCGCCGGTCCGGCCACGCGGCCACCTGGAGCTGCGCATGATCGACGCGCAGCCGGGCGACGCGGGATGGGTGGTACCACTGGCCGTCACAGCCGCGCTGTTCGACGACCCGGAGGCCACCGAGCGCGCCTACCGCCTCGTCAAACCCCTCGCCGAAACGGCGGGGCAGCGGCCGGCCCCGCGCAACCCGCTGTGGCGGCGGGCGGCCCGCCGGGCGCTGACCGATCCGGAGCTGCACACCGCGGCGGTGGGCTGCTTCGCCGCCGCACAGGAGGCACTGCCCCGGCTCGGCGCCTCCCCCCGGGTACGCGCGGCGGTCGCGGAGTTCGCCGAACGCTACGTGGCGCGCGGCCGCTGTCCGGCGGACGACTACCTCGACGCCCCGCGCGCCGCAGAGCACGCACTCGTGCCGGAGAAGGAGAGCCCGTGACCACCGATCCCGAACTCCTCCGGGAGCGGGCGGCCTCGGCGCTGCTCGCCGCCCGTGCCCGCACCCACCTGCTGACCAGCTGCGTCGAACCCCCCGATCTCGTCGCCCAGCACTCCCCGTTGATGTCCCCCCTGGTGTGGGACCTGGCACACATCGGCAACCAGGAGGAGCAGTGGCTGCTGCGCACCGTCGGCGGCCGTGACCCGCTGCGGCCGGACATCGACTCCGTCTACGACGCCTTCGAGCATCCGCGCGCCGAGCGCCCCGCACTGCCGCTGCTGGCACCCGACGAGGCGCACGCCTACCTCACCGAGGTACGTGGCCGGGTACTGGACGTCCTGGAGCACACCCCGCTCCACGGCGGCCCGCTGCTGGACGCCGGCTTCGCCTTCGGCATGATCGCCCAGCACGAGCAGCAGCACGACGAGACCATGCTGATCACGCACCAGCTCCGTCGCGGGTCCCCGGTGCTCGGCGAGGCGGAGCCGCCGGTGGCCGACGTGGACGTCCTGGCCGCCGAAGTCCTCGTCCCCGGCGGTCCGTTCATCATGGGCACGTCCACCGAGCCCTGGGCTCTGGACAACGAACGGCCCGCACATCGCCGGCTGGTCCCCCCGTTCCTGATCGACACCACACCGGTCAGCAACGGCGCCTACCAACGGTTCATCGAGGCCGGCGGCTACCGGGACCCTCGCTGGTGGACCCCGGATGGCTGGGTCCAGGTCCAGGAACACACCCTGCGCGCCCCGCTGTTCTGGAAGCGGGACGGCCGCCAGTGGCTGCGCCGCAGATTCGGGGTGACCGAACCGGTCCCGCCGGACGAGCCAGTGCTCCACGTCAGCTGGTACGAGGCGGACGCCTACGCCCGCTGGGCCGGGCGGCGGCTGCCGACCGAGGCCGAGTGGGAGAAGGCCGCCCGGTACGACCCGTCGACCGGGCGGTCGACCCGCTATCCCTGGGGCGACCAGGACCCCGCCCCCGGGCACGCCAACCTCGGCCAGCGGCATCTGCGGCCCGCCCCGGTCGGCAGCTACCGCGACGGCGCGTCCCCCCTCGGGGTACGCCAGTTGATCGGAGACGTCTGGGAGTGGACGGCGAGCGGCTTCCTCCCGTACCCGGGCTTCGCCGCCTTCCCCTACCGCGAGTACTCGGAGGTGTTCTTCGGCGACCGGTACAAGGTCCTGCGCGGCGGGTCGTTCGCGGTCGGCCCGGTCGCCTGCCGGGGCACCTTCCGCAACTGGGACCTGCCGGTCCGGCGGCAGATCTTCGCCGGCTTCCGGACCGCCCGCGACGCCGGTCCGGAGGTGGCCGGATGACCCCGTCCGCCCGGGAGGTCATGGCCTGATGTGCCGCCACCTCGCCTACCTGGGACCGGAGATCCCCTTCGGCCGGATCGTGCTCACCCCGCCGCACAGCCTGTACCGGCAGTCCTGGGCGCCGCGCCGCCAGCGGCACGGCACGGTCAACGCGGACGGATTCGGTGTCGGCTGGTACGCGCCCGGCGACCCGGTGCCCGCCCGGTACCGGCGGGCCGGGCCGATCTGGGCCGATGAACAACTGCTCGACCTGGGACGCGTGGTCCGCACCGGCGCGCTGCTGGCCGCCGTACGCGACGCCACCGTGGCCGGCCCGGACGCCGAGGCGGCGGCCGCGCCGTTCACCGCCGGCCGCTACCTCTTCAGCCACAACGGCGCGGTGACCGGCTGGCCCGGCGCCCTCGCGCCCCTGGCCGCCGAACTGCCGCCGGAGGAGCTGCTCGGCCTGCAGGCCCGCTGCGACGCGGCGTTCCTCTGGGCCCTGGTCCACCACCGGCTCGCACGCGGCGACGAGCCCGGGGAGGCGCTGGCCGACACCGTACGGGCCGTCGCCGCGGCCGCGCCCGGCTCCCGGCTCAACCTGCTGCTCACCGACGGCACCACCATCGCCGCCACCGCCTGGGGCGACACCCTGTTCCACCTGGCCGTCCCCGGCGGCGGCCGGGTGGTGGCCGCCGAACCCCACGACGATTCACCCCACTGGACCGAGGTCCCGGACCGCACGCTGCTGCGCGCCACCCGGACCGAAGTCCTCCACACCCCGCTCAAGGAGCCCGCTACGTGACCCCCCTCAGCATCACCCGCACCCTCCCCGCCGACGCCACCGCGGCCGCGCTGCGCGCCGATGTCGTCCAGGGCCTGTCCCGCACGCCCAAACAGCTGCCGCCCAAGTGGTTCTACGACGCCCGCGGCAGCGACCTGTTCGAAGAGATCACCCAGCTCCCCGGCTACTACCCGACCCGCGCCGAGCGGGAGATCCTGCTCACCCACGCCGGCCGCATCGCCGCCGCCACCGGCGCCCGCACCCTGATCGAGCTGGGCTCCGGATCGTCCGACAAGACCCGCCACCTCATCGGCGCGCTCACCGGACTGCACAGCTATGTCCCCGTCGACGTCAGCGAATCCGCACTGGCCGCCGCCGGCGAGGCGCTGCTCGCCGAGCACCCCGGGCTGACCGTGCACGCACTGGTCGCCGACTTCGAGCAGGGCATCGAGCTCCCCGGCACGCCCGGCCCGCGGCTGCTGGCGTTCCTCGGCGGCACCATCGGCAATCTCCTCCCCGACGAGCGCGCCGCCTTCCTGCGCACCGTCCGCGCCCTGCTGTCCCCGGGCGACGCCCTGCTCCTCGGCACCGACCTGGTCAAGGACGAAGCCACGCTGGTCGCCGCGTACGACGATCCGCGGGGTGTGACGGCCGCGTTCAACAAGAACGTACTGGAGGTCATCAACCGCGAACTGGACGGCGACTTCGACCCCGCGGACTTCGACCACGTCGCCCTGTGGAACGCCGAGAACGAGTGGATCGAGATGCGGCTGCGGGCCCGCCGGGACCTGACCGTGAAGATCCCCGGCGCGGACCTGGCCGTCGCCTTCGAGGCGGGCGAGGACCTGCGCACCGAGGTCTCGGCGAAATTCCGCAGGGCCCGCGTCGAAAAGGAACTCGCCCACGCGGGCCTGGAGTTGACCCACTGGTGGACGGACACCGCGGACCGCTACGCCCTGTCACTGTCCACGGCCCGCGCCTGACCCCTCACCTCCGCCCCCACCGGTCTTCTTCCCCCCCACCCACGGGAGGGTGCGGCCCGCAGGACGCCAGTCCGGAGGGCCGCACCCGTGACGTACAGCCCCGCGCAGCGGCAACAGCGCCGCTGGGGGTACCTCCCACGCCCTTAAGGCAGTGGGGGAGAGACGGCGAGAAACGCCAAAAACGTACAGGGCGCCGCGCCGACGCAACGGCGAGCAACCACCACGGCGGGAACGCCGACAACGTGCGGGGCACCGCAAGGTCGGGGAAGATCACACCGTGGAAACGCACACCCGCCGCGCCCGGCCCGCCATCCCGCTGCGGGTGACCGTGGCGCTGGGGGCACTGACCGCCGTCGTCGGCAGCACCGCGCTCGCGCTGACCCTGCCGCTGCGCGATCCGTACCTGGCCGCCGGGGACCGTGCCACCGGCTCCTACCGCGCGACCCGGGCCGACGGCGACCAGGCGGCCGCGGCGGTGCTCGCGGGTCCGTACGAGGAGCGGCCCGGACCGCCCGTGACGGCCCGGCACGAGGGCGGAAGGACCGCCGCGCCGCCGGTTCCGCCGGTGGTCCCGCCGCCGCTGTCCCGGCCGCCGGCGGCGGCCCCGGCCGCGCCCGCGCCGGCCGTCGGCCCGCTCTTCGCACCCGACGGCGACGGCGATCCGGTCCACCACTGCACCGCGAGCGTGGTGCACTCCCCCGCCGGGGACCTCGTCGCCACCGCGGCGCACTGCGTGCACGACGGCGGGTTCCGCACCCGGCTCGTCTTCGCTCCCGGCCTGCACGACGGGATCGCGCCGTACGGCCTGTGGGTGCCCACCCGGGTCCACGTCGATCCGCGCTGGATCAGCGACCGGGACCCGGACCGCGATGTGGCGTTCCTGCGCGTCCGCAGGTACGGCCCGGCCGGCGGCCGGATCGAGGACCTCACCGGCGCCGAACGGATCCGGTTCGGCGCCCCGGCCGGGCGCCCGGCGCTGCTGACCGGCTACCCCGCCGACCGGGACACACCGGTCGGCTGCCGGCACACCGCGGACGCCGAGAGCCCGACGCAGCTGCGCTTCTCCTGCCCGGGGTTCCCCAACGGCACCAGCGGCGGGCCGTGGCTCACCGATCTCGATCCGGCCACCGGGACCGGAACGCTGATCGGGGTGATCGGCGGCCTCGACGAGGGCGGTGACGACCTCACCTCGTACAGCAGCCGGTTCGGCGGGGCCGTGGCCGCGCTCTACCGGCGCGCGGCCACGGGCTCCGTCCCCACGCCGGGCGTCAGGCCCCGCGTGGCACCACGGTCCTGAGGACGGACGGCAGCGGATACCAGTCGGCGGTGGCGAAGCTGGCGTGCGCGGAGGCGAGTTGGCCGACCCTGGCCAGCGCCTCGGCCTCGGTGGGCCGGGTGCCGTCGATCACCGGGGGAACCTTGTGCGCGTCGGTCATCACGAGGAGGTAGTGCCGGGCGTGGTACCAGGCGGTGTCGATGGACCCGTTCAGGTAGGTCGCGGCGTCCCCGTCGAAGACCACGAACCACGGGCGCAGCGCCGGGTCCGCGTAGCGGTCCCGCGGGTCGCCGGGCGCCGCCCCGTGCACCGCGGGGAAGGCCGTCGACCGGGCCAGCCGCCCCTGCCCGGCGAGGTCCTTCAGGTACGTCGCGTACTCGACGTCCGTCCACAGCTTGTCGAGCGGATTGCTCTCCTCCACCGTGCCGGGTATCAGCTCGAAGAGGAACTTCCCGGCCAGCTCGGCCCGGGCGGGCCAGCCCCCGGACCGCACCGCCTCGTCGGGCGTGGCGTGCCCGGCGGTGAGCTCGCCCGGCCCGTACACCGCGTCGCCCAGCTTCTGCCGCACCAGTGCGTCGAATTCGGCCGGACCACGGCCGCCCTTGGCGTTGAATCCGTCCTTCAGCTCGACCTTGACCAGGATCGGACGGTGGCCCGGGTGCGCGTCGTGCCAGGCCTTCATGTCCGCGAGGCAGCCGCCGAAGTCCTGGTCACGGCTCTTGGTGCGGAGCTCCGAAGGGTTCGCGGCGCCCTCGCAGTTGTTCTTGTTGCCCATCGGGTTGCCGTGCGAGACCCGCCAGGACCTGCCCAGTCCATTGGTCCAGAGGTCGAGTTCGAGCAGCGCGGCGCCGGAGTCCAGCGCGTCCGCGAAGTACGGGTACTTCTCCTTCTCGTAGGCGTTGTGGACGCCCACGGACGTGCTGGTTCCGTAGGTCAGGGCGGCCGGTTCGGCGCTCGCCGGCCCGCTCACCGCCATCATCGCCGCCGCCGCGGCGGCTACCGTCCCCACGCACCGCTTCCCGTTCATGCTCCCCGCTTTCCTGTGGTCCTCGGCTCCGGCCGTCCGGCCATGCGGAACCGCATATTCACTCGACTGGTCGATCGTGCGGTCGAATGGGGAGTAGCGTACGGAAGTTGACCACGATCAGGACCACGGGGTCGGCGGAAGCGGGACACACACCGGAGGACACCGCCGACCAGGGAAAGGCACGCACATGGCCGGTACCGACGACCACACCAACACCCACGGCGGCAGCACGGCTGACGCCGGGAAGGGAGCCGCCCCCGGGGCCGACCCTCACGTCCGTACCGGACTGTCGCTCGCGGCAACGCTGCTCACCGGGACGGTGGCGCTCTACATCGCCCTCGTCGCCTTCGGCAATATCACCGACTTCGACACCAACCAGCAGTTCGTCCGGCATGTCCTGGCGATGGACACCACGTTCCAGGACCCGGACCTGATGTGGCGGGCCATCACCTCGCAGCCGCTGCAGGACGCCGTGTACGTGGCGATCATCGTCTGGGAGACCGCCGCCGCGCTGACCCTGGCCGTCGCCACCGTGCTCTGGGCGATCGGGCCACGGCGCGGCGGCCTCGCCCGGGCCCGCCTGGTCAGCACCATCGGCCTGCTGATGATCCTGGTGCTGTTCGGTGCGGGATTCCTCGCCATCGGCGGTGAGTGGTTCGCGATGTGGCAGTCCAAGAACTGGAACGGCGTGGAAGCCGCGGCCCGCAACATCATGGTCGCCGGGATCGTCCTGCTCGTCGTCCACCTTCCGGGGACGGGCGGGCGGACCGGACGGAGGGGGCTGAGCGAGCCGGGCGGGAAGTAGCGACGACGACCGACCCGCGCCCCGTCCCCTCCCGGCCCGGCCGCGCCTCCCCCCTCACCACTCGATCCGGTACCCCGTCAGCCAGTTGCCGTCCCCCGGGCCGCCGCGCTCCGCGCCGTCCGCACGGGCCGGGCGGCCCCCGGACGTACCCGAGGCGATGCGCTGCGCCAGGCCGGCGCTGGCCGCGACGACCTTCTCCACCCGCTCCCGGCGCAGCTGCTCGTACGCGACGAAGGCGCGCCGCGGCTCCGGATGGTCGCGCAGGCACTTGGCGAGGACGATGCCGTCCTCGATGGCCATGGAGGCGCCCTGGGCGGCGTTGGGCGCGGCGGCGTGCGCGGCGTCGCCGAGGACGACCATGGTGTCGGTGTGCCAGGTCGGGGTGGAGGCGAGGTCGTAGGCGTTGGAGGCGACGATGCGGTCGTCGGTGGCGCGGACGATGGCGGCGGCCGGCGTGTCGTCGTCCGCGAGGAGTCCGGCGAGCCGTTCGCGCCAGGCCCGGGGTGCCGCGGCGGGCGGGTGGGCGCGGTCCAGTTCCGTACCGGGGATGTTGGCGAACCACCAGATCTCGCCGTCGGGGGCACGGGTGCAGCCGACGAAGGCCCGGCTGCCGTGAATCATGGTGTAGGTCTCCGGCGGCAGCGCGACATCGGCGTCCCGGGTGTAGCCGCAGACGGTGTTCTGGCCGGTGTAGCGCGGGCGCGGCGCGGCCGGGTCGATGAGGGTGCGGGTGACGGAGTGCAGGCCGTCCGCGCCGACGAGGAAGTCGCCCTCGGCGCGGCTGCCGTCGGCGAAGGTGGCGATCACCCGCGTGCCGCCGGCCGTGCGCACGGTCTCGGCACCGGTCAGCCGCTTCCCGTGCCGTACGGCGATCCCGCGGCGCGCGGCCTCGGTGTGCAGGACCTGGTAGAGCGTGGCCCGGCGCAGGGTGCGCGGGCCGAGGCCGGCGCCCTGTTCGGTGCCCGCGATGGGCCGCTCCCCCAGGCGTGCGCCGTCGCTGCCGATGAGCGCCACCCGTTGGGCCGGGAAGGAGTGCTCGACGACCGGAGCCTGTGCGTCGATCACCCGGAGTGCTTCGAGTCCGTTGGCGAAGACGACGAGGAAGGCGCCGACGTCGTCCGCCCCGGTCGGGTAGGACTCGAAGATCTCGGACTCCATACCGGCCTTCTGCAGTGCCATCGCGGTCACCGCGCCCGCGATGCCGCCTCCGATGATCAGTGCCTTGGTCATGCCGTTGTCCCCCCTGGTCGGGCTGCCGGCCGGGCGCCGGCCCGACCGGTGAACGGTACGGCCCGGGTCGGCCGCACCCCAACGGTACGTACGGCCCCGGGCCGGCCGGACCGCGGGGCCGTCCGCCACCGCGTCAGCCCGCCGCGTACACGTCCTCGATATAGCGGCCGGAGGCGGTCAGTTCGCGCAGCCAGGCCTCGGACTCCTGTGGGGAGGCGCCGGTGTGCGCGGCGTGCAGTTCGCGGAAGGCGGCCCGTACGCCCGGTGCCATCCGGCTGCCGTCGCCGCACACATAGACCCGCGCACCGGCCCGCAGCAGCTGCCACACCTCGGCGCTTTCGGCGGCGATGCGGTGCTGGACGTAACGGTGGCCGTGCTCCGGACGCGCGCTGAAGACAGGGCGTACGGAGACCGCGCCGGCGGCTTCGGCGGCGGCGAACTCCGCGGCGTGCAGGAAGTCCGCGGCCGGGTCGTCGCAGCCGAAGTACAGCACGGCGGGGGTGGTCCGGCCCGTGGCGACGCGGTCGGCGACGGCGCCGCGGAAGGGCGCGAGGCCGGTTCCGGCGGCGACCAGGATGACCGGGGTGTCGTCGTCCGGGTCGAGGCGGAAGGCCTCCCGGCAGGGCTGGACGCGGGCCAGGACCGTGTCGCCGGGCCGCAGGGTGTGCAGATGGGACGAACCGGTGCCACCGGGCAGCAGCGAGACCATCAGGTCGGCGTGCCGTCCGTCGGTGGCGGGTGAGGACGACACGGAGTAGGTGCGGGTGCGCAGCGGTGGCAGCAGTTCCAGGACCACCGGCCAGGGCAGCGCCCCGCGCAGCGCCGGATGGTCCTCGATCAGCTCGATCAGGGTGCGCGGGTCGTCCTCGTCCAGGTTCTCCAGAGCGTGCCGCTCGGGCGGACAGGGGTTGTGCGGGGCGAGCAGGGCGACAGCCTGCCCGGGTGCGGGCCGCGCCGCCAGCTCCAGGTGGTGGGTGAGGAGCCGGCGTACGGTCAGCGGCCGGTCGACGGGGAGGGTGTCGCGGCCGGGGCGGCGGCCGGGGTGGAGCGCGAGGACGGTGTCGAGGTCGGCGCCCAGCGCGCGGGCCGCCCGTTGGACGGTGGCCGGGGCGTTGGCGGGCAGGACGGCGAGGTGGTCGGCGGTGCGGTAGGAGACGCCGTCCGGCAGCGCGAGCCGCAGGAAGCGCTTGGGCCGCGGCCAGTCCCGCGCCGTCAGGTCGTAGGCCTCGGTGACGGTCATCGGGGTGAGGCCGTGCCGGGCGGCGAGCGCGTCCAGCGGGCCGCCGGTGACCTCGGTGACGGTGTAGCCGGTGTCCTCGGCGGCGGGGGCGGCACCGGCACTGGCCGGGTCGCCGTACCGGCTGAGCAGCCGGGTGCGGAGCGCGGCGGTGAACTCCTTGACGGTGCCGCGGAGATCGCCCGAGGCGTCGGCCTCGGCGCGGGGCAGCAGCCGCTGGCCGCCGAGCGCGCCGAGCCGGTCGTCGATGAGGGCCGGTACGTGCTGGTAGGTGGCGGCCCAGTTGCGGTCGCCGACGCCGAGTACCGCGAACGGGAGGTCCGCGGCGGCGCCGTCCGGAGCGGTCGTCAGCCAGCGGACGAACGCGGCCGCGTCGTCGGTGGGCTGCCCGTTGTAGGAGGCGGCGACGATGACGACGGGACGGTCGGCGGGGAGCCGGCCCGCGCAGGTGTCCAGCGGCGCCACCTCGGTCTCGAAGCCGAGGCCGGTGGCGTCGTCGGCGAGCCGCTCGGCGAACTCGCGGCAGGTGCCGTAGTTGCTGCCGTGCAGGAGCAGCAGGCCGGTGCCCTGGGGGACCCGGGTGGGGAGTCCGGCATCGGCGGCGGTGTCGTCCGCGGAGCCCTCGGTGGCGCCGGGCAGGACGCCGAGCGCGGCGCGCACCGCGGCCCGGTCGGCGGGCGTCCGGGGGGCCAGGGTGAGCGTGAACCCTTCGGGCTTGAGGGTCAGGGTCTCCTTGATGCGCAGCCGGTAGTCACGGTGGTCGATCAGGCGGTAGCGGTGCGCGAGCAGGGCGAGCAGCATGGTCGCCTCGTGCAGCGCGAACTGCCGCCCGATGCAGGCGCGTTCACCGGTGCCGAACGGCTTGTAGGCGTGCGGTGAGCGGGCCGCCTCGGCCTCCGGGCCGAAGCGGGACGGGTCGAAGAGTTCGGGGTTGTCGCCCCAGGCGGGGTCGCGGTGCAGCATCGGGGTGAGCACGGTGACCAGTTCTCCGGCCTTGACCGGGTAGCGGCCGCCGATCACGGTGTCCTCGCGGGCCTGGCGGCTGAAGGCGGCAGCGGTGGGCCACAGCCGCAGTGCCTCGTTGAGGACCTGCCGGGTGAACGGCAGCCGGCCGATGTCCTCGAAGGACGGGTCGGGGTCGTCCTGGTCGCCCCACAGCTCATCGGCCTCGCGCTGGACCATGCGCAGCGCGAGCGGGTCCTTGACGAGGTGGTGGAGGGCGAACGAGAGTGCGCCCGAGGTGGTCTCGTGGCCGGCGATGAGGAAGGTGATGACCTGGTTGCGGATGTTGGCGAGATCCAGGGACGGGCCGCCGGGACCGCCGCCGTCGCCGTCGCCCCGGCCGCGGGCGGCGAGCATCAGCCCCAGCAGGTCGTCGTCGCGGGTCTCACCGCTCGCCGTACGGGCGGCGATGACCTCGTCGACGACGGAGGCGAGGTAGTCCGCGTCGGCGCGGAACGCCGCGTCCGCCGCCGAGTGGTCGGCATCCGGGTCACGGGCGAACTTCCGCATGCTCCACTCCAGACAGCGCACCATGGCCTCGACGAACGGGTGCGCCTCCTCGCCGCGGGAGAACGACGCGAAGTCGAAGCCGAAGCCGGCGAGTCCGATGGTGTCGAGCGTCATGCGGGTCATGTCCTCGGCGACCTGAACCGGTGTGCCGTCGGCCGCCTTCCGGTCCCATGCGGCCATGACCCGGCGGGCGACCCGCAGCATCGCGGGGTGGTACGTACGCATCGAGCCGAGCGCGAAGGCCGGCATCAGGACCTCGTGCGCCCTGGCCCAGTTCGGCTCGTCGTTGTAGGCGGTGAACAGACCGTCGCCGGCGAACTCCCGGACGTTCTCCAGCACCACCGAGACGCCCTTGCTGAAGCGCGTCTCGTCGGCGACCTCGGTCACCAGGTCGAGCGAGCTGAGGAAGTACGTCTCGCGGTCGCCAACCTTGCGTATGAAGACCGGCCCGTGGACCCGGGCGAGGTCCATGGCCTGCTGGACGGGTGTGTCGGTGAGGCCGCCCGCTGTGAGGTCGGCGACCGGGATGCTGTCATCGGCGGCGCGTCCGCCGCTGTGGAGCGCGAGAGTGTCGGTCATGTCTCCAGCGTGCGGGGCCCGGCGCACGGCTCACGGCCCGGCAACTGCATGATTGTGCAGTGTTTTTTCGCTGCGGGCTCTTGCGCGCGGACCGGAGGAAGGACAATGGACGACTGTACTGACGACCTGGCCGCGCCGCACAGCGGTGACCCGTGGCACAACTACTTCCTGATCCTCCTGGACCGCATCCCCACCCCGATCGCGGTGTGCCGGAGCGACGGTGTGGTGCTGATCGCCAATCCGGCGATGGCCGCGCAGTGGGGTGCGGCTCCCGGACAGCTGCGCGGCCGCAATCTGCTGGACCTGTTCAAGCCCCGGGCGCAGGAACAGCTGCTGCGGATCGAGGAGGCGCTGCGGCTGGGCCGCCGGTCCCGCTACCCGGTCGAGGTGCACTGGCGGGCCGGGGCCGACGGCGCCGGACGGGAGGGGGAACTCACGGTGGACCCGGTCGGCGATCCCTCCGGACAGCCGCCCGCGCTACTGGCGGTGCTGCGGGTGCGCGAGACCGCCCGGCCGGCGGCGCCGCCCGGCGCGGCGAGCCCGGTGGAGGCCCGGATCCTGGCGCTCGCAGCCGGCGGCGCCACCACGGCCTCGATCGGTACGGCGCTGGGCCTGACGGTCGACGGGGTGAACTACCACCTCACCCGGCTGGCCCGCCGCTGGCGCGTCCAGGGCCGTACCGCGCTGGTCGCCAAGGCGTATGTGCTGGGCGTGCTGTCGCCGGAAGCCTGGCCGCCGGCCCCCGCCTGACCCCTGTCCGGCGTACCCGCCGTGGCGCGCGGCGGGGTGACCCGGGAGCCACGTCAGCACGCGTGTACGGATAGCCTCCCCGTGTGGAGGAGAACGCAGCCGCGCGGTTCGAGCGCGGAACGGACGGTCCGAAGGTCATCGTCGTCGGCGTCGACGGCTCCGACTCGTCGTGGCGCGCCGCGGCGTACGCGTCCGGGCTGGCCAGACGCCAGGGGTCGAAGCTGGTGCTGGTCTACGTCCAGCCGGTGCTGCCGGCCGGGGCGGCGATGGGTGCCCCGGTGCTGGATACCACGAACGAGGTCGCCGAGGAGCTGATGGCCGGGATCCGCGAGGCCACCGAGCGCGTGCAGGGGACGTACGACGTGCGCTGGGAGTTCCACACCCTGCGCGGCGACCCGTACAACGGCATGGTCCAGATGGCCGACGAGCTCAAGGCCGACGCGGTGGTGGTGGGCGCGTCGGAGTCGGCCGGGCACCGCATCATGGGTTCGGTCGCGGTCCGCCTGGTCAAGGCCGGCCGCTGGCCGGTCACCGTCGTGCCCTAGACCGATGGGCCCCGGACCGCCAAGCCCCTGGGAGGGTGCGGGACCTGGGGAGAGCGCGGGGCCGTTGGGGGTGCTCCGCTGGTGAGGTGCACAGGTCTGCGGCATGGTCGGAGGTGGACGGGCGGAGCGCCGCCCCGGCCCAGGGAGAGCACCGTGACCGACCACACGTATCGCGTGACCGAGATCGTCGGTACGTCGCAGCGGAGTGTGGAAGCCGCGATCAGCAATGGCGTCAGGCGTGCCTCGCAGACCCTGCGCAACCTCGACTGGTTCGAGGTCACCGAGGTGCGCGGGAATCTCGTCAATGGCGAGATCGACCACTATCAGGTCGGGCTGAAGGTCGGCTTCCGTCTGGAGGACGCCGGCTGACGGGTATTTCCCTGCATGTCGGTGGGTGCCTCCCGGCGGGTCCGGCCCCGCATAGGGAGTCGCCTTCCTCCAGCGCCCGCGAGGGACCATGATGATCCGCCGTTGGAGCACGACGGAGTGAGCCTACGGAGGGCTGACGCATGGGGTTGCGCGCGGGAAAGGGCGCATTGCGCCGCAAACCGATCGAACACATCGAGGAGGCGGAGGGCTCCGCGAGCCAGCAGCTCACCCGGGCACTCGGCCTGTGGCAGCTGACCGCCATCGGTGTCGGCGGCATCATCGGCGCCGGAATCTTCACGCTGGCCGGCACCGTCGCGAACGGCAAGGCCGGGCCCGCGGTCCTGATCTCGTTTCTCATCGCGGGTGTCGCCAGCGCCGCGGCGGCCTTCTCGTACGCGGAATTCGCCGGGCTGATCCCGAAGGCGGGCTCGGCGTACACCTACGGCTATGCGGTGCTCGGTGAGCTGGCCGGCTGGTTCATCGGCTGGGATCTGCTACTCGAATACACCGCGATCGTCGCGGTGGTCGCCATCGGCATCTCCGGCTATTTCGGCTTTCTGCTGGGCGAGGTGGGCCTCGATCTGCCGGCCTGGATGCTGGGCGCGCCCGGCACCGGGCCGGGACACCGCGTCGACCTGTTCGCGGCGCTGCTCTGCCTGCTGATCGCCTATCTGCTGACCCTCGGTATCAAGAACGCCGCGCGCTTCGAAACCGTCGTGGTCGTCCTGAAGGTCCTGGTGGTCGCGGTGGTCATCGCCGTCGGCTTCTTCCAGATCAAGTCGCAGAATTACCAGCCGTTCTTCCCCTTCGGGGTGAGCGGGGCGTTCACCGGCGCGGCCACCGTGTTCTTCGCCGTCTTCGGTTATGACGCGATGAGTACCGCGGCCGAGGAGTCCAAGGACGCCCAGCGCCATATGCCGAGGGCGATCATCTATTCGCTGGTGATCTCGATGGTGCTGTACGTACTGGCCTGCCTGGTGCTGACGGGAATGCAGAACTACCAGGACATCGACCCGGAGAGCGGTTTCTCGTCGGCGTTCAAGTCGGTGGGGCTGACCGGGCTCGCCGATGTCATCGCGGTCGGCGCGATCATCGGCATCCTCACCGTCATGTTCACCTTCATGCTCGGGGTGACCCGGGTCTGGTTCTCGATGAGCCGCGACGGTCTGCTGCCGAAGTGGTTCGCCAAGACCAGCCCCACCCGCCATGTGCCGGTCCGGGTGACCTGGATCGTCGGCTTCGCCTCCGCGGTCATCGCGGGCTTTCTGCCGATCGGCGAGGCGGCCGAGCTGACGAACATCGGCATCCTGTTGGCGTTCGTGGTGGTCTGCATCGCGGTGATCGTCCTCCGCTACAAGCGTCCCGACCTGCCGCGCACCTTCCGTACGCCGGGTATGCCGGTGGTGCCGGCGCTCGGCGTGTGCTTCTCCGTGTGGCTGATCACCTTCCTGGAGTGGCAGACCTGGGTGCGCTTCGCGGTCTGGTTCCTGGTCGGCCTGGTCGTCTACTTCGCGTACTCCTACCGGCACTCGAACCTGGCGCGGGAGAAGAGCGACAGCTCCGGATGAGCGGAACCCGGCGGTGAGACGGACGCCGGGGGCCGGACACCGGTGAGACGGACGCCGGGGGGCCGGACCGGGACCGGCGGGCGGATGCCCCGCCGGTCCCCCTTGCGGCCGGACCGGATGACGGAACGCGGACCGGCCGGAAGCGACCGGTCAGAACTCGAACGGCCCGGGTGACTGCGCCGACGTGGCGTCGCAGGTGGCCGTGGTCCCCAGCACACTGACCGTCAGGGATGTGGCCTCCAGCTTGTCGCCGGCGGCGACCGTACCCTTCAGCGGCCCGGTGGAGACCGCGCTCCCGGCCGGGATCTCCGGGTTGGCCTTGCCGGTGAACTCCGTGGTGCCCGAGCCGTTCTTGAGCTTCAGCGTCGACTCGACCGAGTTCGCACCGATCTTTATCGGCGAGGTGATCGCCGAGGTGGACACCTCGATCGTGGCGGCCGTGCCGTCCTGGGTCGCGGTGAGCGTCGCCTCGCCCGAGCCGTACGAACCGCAGTCGAACGAGAGGGTGGCGGTGCCGGGCGTCACCGCGGCCGCGCCCGGCGCCATCGCCAGTGTGCCCGCGAGGGCGATCGCCGCGCCGAGCGCCGCAGCCATGCCGTACGTGCCCGGTCCGATGTGCCTCATGGGGGATACCGCCTTCGTGTGGGGGTGGCAGGTCCGTGACACCGGCCGTCGAGGGGTGCATGAGGGAACGACAGGCAGCCACGCGGGGCCCGCGGTCGGGCACCCGTACCGACCACGCCAGGACCCGCCGGACCTGACGCAGAGTCAGCAACCTGAATCGCGCATCCATTGAGGCACGCACCCCGGAAGAGGGCAAGGCAGGTTCCCATGATTTTTGACGTGACCGCGACATGTCGCGCAGGGTCCGGGACGCGGCCCCGCCCTTGCGTGCACCCTTGACGTGCACCTGCCCGTCACCAAGAATGGGCGCGCGCTCGACAACGTTGTCGACTCTCCCCTCTCCGGAGGTCCGGATCCATGCCGAATCCCCGTCACATCCGGCTGCGCGGCGTGGGCGTGGTGCTGGCGGCCGCGCTGACCGGGAGCGCACTCGCGGTCCCCGCCGCGCAGGCCGAGCCGTCCGGCGCCCCGCCCGGCGGCCCGCTCACCGGCCTGGTCAACCCGTTCATCGGCAGCCGGAACGACGGCAACACCTTTCCGGGTGCCGCCGTACCGTTCGGCATGGTGCAGCTCTCCCCCGACACCGGGCACAACACCGGCTACGACTACGACGACGACCACATCCGGGGGTTCAGCTCGGTGCACCTCTCCGGCGTCGGCTGCGAACTCGGCGGCGATCTGCCGGTGCTGCCGACCACGGGCGGCATCACCGAGACCGACTACGCGACGTACGCGGCCGCCTTCCGTCATGACGAAGAGTCGGCCCGCCCCGGCTACTACCGCGTCCGGCTGACCTCCTACGGAGGCATCACCGCCGAGCTGACCGCCACCGCCCGCACCGGCCGGCAGCGCTACACCTTCCCGGCCACCGATCAGGCCAATGTGCTGCTCAACACCGGCCAGTCGCTGCACAGGACGGTCTCCACCCGGGTGGAGGTGCTGGACTCCCGCACCATCCGCACCGCCATCACCGGCCGCGGTTTCTGCCAGGACACCCAGCCGTACACGGTCCACACCCTCACCCGCTTCAACCGGCCGTTCACGTCCTACGGAACCTGGGACGGGGACAAGGTGACACCCGGTTCGAAGGAGTCGACGGCGAGCGGACGGCACGGCGCCTACGCCCGCTTCGACACCCGCGCGGACCGTACGGTCGAGGCGACCACCGCCCTCAGCTACGTCGACGCGGCGGGCGCGGCCGGTAACCTGCGCGCCGAGGGCGGGGGCTCCTTCGACCGGGTACGGGCCGCCGCGGACGCCGCCTGGGAGCGGCGGCTGGCCCAGGTGAAGGTCGGCGGTGGCGGCCCGGCGCTGCGCCGTACCTTCTACTCCTCCCTCTACCGGTCGTTCCTCGCGCCGAACCTCGGCAGCGATGCCGACGGGCGCTACACCGGATGGGACCGGAGGGTCCACCGCACCGCGGAGTCCGGGGGATCCGCGTACTACCAGAACTGGTCCTTGTGGGACACCTACCGCACCCAGGCGCAGCTGCTCGCCCTGCTGGCGCCGCGGGAGTCGCGCGATATGGCACTGTCGGTGCTGCGCGTCGGCAAGGAGGGCGGCTGGCTGCCCAAGTGGGGCTACGGCACGGTCGAGACGAACATCATGACCGGCGACCCGGTGACCCCGTTCCTCACCAACGCCTACCAGCAGGGGCTGCTGGCCGGACACGAGGAGGAGGCCTACGCGGCGCTGAAGAAGAACGCCGACGGGGTGCCGCCGGCGGATTCACCGGCCGTCGGGCGGGAGGCCAACGCCCCGTATCTGAAGGACGGTTTCGTGCCGTACCTCAAGGGCCGCCCGCACCCCAAGCCCGGCGACTCGGACTTCGACCACGGCGCCTCGGCGACCCTGGAGTACGCCCTGTCGGACGCGATGCTGGCGCAGATGGCCCGCGATCTGGGGCACCGGGCGGACGCCGACCGGTATGCGGCCCGGGCGCGCAACTACCGGAACATCTTCGACGGTTCGACCGGTTTCTTCCGGGCGCGGGACGCACACGGCGCGTTCACCGGCCCGGCCGACCCGGCCAGGAGCGAGGGCTTCCACGAAGGCACGTCCTGGCAGTACCAGTGGCTGGTGCCGCAGGACCTGCCGGGGATGCTGAAGCTGATCGGCGGCCCGGACCGGGCCGATGAGCGGCTCGACGCGTTCTTCGCCTACCGGGAGCTGCTGCGGGATCCGGAGAAGACCGCCCGTGAGGTGTGGGTCAACGGCCCGTACGACTACGACAACTCCGACAAGTACAACCCGCAGAACGAGCCGGACCTGATCGCGCCGTACACCTACCTCTCCACCGGCCGTCCCTGGAAGACGACCGATGTGGTGCACGCGGCGCTGACGCTGTTCACCGACACACCAGCCGGTATGACCGGGAACGACGATCTGGGGACCATGTCGGCGTGGATGGTGCTGTCGTCCCTCGGGGTGTTCCCGGTGCAGCCGGGCACCGACACCTGGGGCCTGAGCACACCGGTCTTCGACCGGGTGGAGCTGACGCTGGACCGGCATTACTACCCGGCCGGGCGGTTCGCCATCAGCGCCCCCGGGAC
>NZ_BBUY01000010.1:67716-90429 GCF_001590865.1 Streptomyces sp. NBRC 110611 | reverse complement strand
CCTGGGGCCTGAGCACACCGGTCTTCGACCGGGTGGAGCTGACGCTGGACCGGCATTACTACCCGGCCGGGCGGTTCGCCATCAGCGCCCCCGGGACGTCGTCCGCGAAGCGCTATGTGCGCTCGGTGCGGCTGGACGGCACCGAGCGGGACCGGACGTACCTCACCACCGGCGAGCTGCGCTCCGGACACCATCTGGCGTTCACCCTGGGCACCGAGCCGTCGGACTGGGGCACCGGGGAACACGCCGCGCCGCCGCCGGTGGGCACCGCCCGCCGCGCGGCCGGACACGGCGGGCCGTGACCGGTCCCGGTCCGACGGCACTCGGGCCCGGTCAGCCGCCGGCCAGCGCGGCGGCCACCCGGTCGCGTGCCTGCTCCCAGGGGAGGGGTGCGGCGACCACCGCGCGCAGGGCACGGACCTGGCGGGGCGGCAGTCCGGTCGCCAGGACACCGACGGCGTGCCCGTCGCGTCCGTAGAGGGCGACGGCCCGGCGCTCCGCCCGGTCCAGCACGGTGGTCTCGACGCGGTCGGCGCCCGCGGTCGGCCCGTACGCCTGGAGCTTGCGGGCGTACTGGTCGGACCAGAAGTACGGCACGGGCGCGAACTCCTTGCGCTCGCCGGTCTCCCCCAGCTCGGCGAGCAGGTTCCTGGCCGCCGCCATGCCCTGCTCGGTGGCGTTCATCCGGTGCTCGAAGCGCAGCGGACGGCCGTGCACCGGGTGGTCCCAGCGGGCCACGTCGCCCGCGGCGTAGATGCCGGGGGCGGCGGCGCAGTACGCATCGCAGCGCAGCCCGTCGGAGGTGTCCAGCGCCGGGTCGTCGCCGAGCCAGCCGACGGCGGGCGCCGAGCCGATGGCGACCAGTACGGTGTCGGCCGGCAGCACGGTGCCTCCCGCACTGCCGGGGGCACCCCCAGTCCCCGTGGCCAGCCGTACGCCGGTGACCCGGTCCCCGGAGGTCTCCAGACCCGTGACGGTCCCGGTGCGCAGCTGCACGCCGTGCGCCCGGTGCTCCTCGGCGAGCAGTTCGCCGATACCGTCGCCCACAACTCCGGCCATCGGCAGGGGTGCGCGGCCGACGAGGGTGACCTCGTGCCCCAACTCCCGTGCCACCGCGGCCGCTTCGCAGCCCAGCACGCCATTGCCGACGATCACCAGTCGGCGTCCGCCGCCGGTCAGCCGAGCGCGCAGCGCCAGCGCGTCGTCGAGGGTGCGCAGGGTGTGCACGCCGGTGGTGCGGTCGGCGCCGGGCAGCGTACGGGCCGCGACGCCGGTCGCGATGATCACCCCGGCGCAGGCGAGCGTCTCCCGCTCTCCGCCTTGCTCGCGCGGGGCGACCGCCGTGCCGCCGTCGAGGGTGAGCGTGCGGTCGGCCACGTCGAGCGCGGTGGCGCGGGTGCCGAGACGCAGGTCGAGGCCGAGCGGTGCGAGCTGCTCCGCGGTGCGCAACAGCAGCCGCTCGGGCTCCCATGCGCCGTGCAGCAGTTGCTTGGACAGCGGCGGCCGGTCGTACGGCGGATGGGGTTCGTCGCCGATGAGGGTGAGCGGGCCGGTCCAGCCGAAGCGGCGCAGCGCCTCGGCCGCGGCGAGGCCGGCCGCCGACGCGCCGACGACGGCGATCGGCCGGGGCGTCATGCGCGCACCTCGATCACGGCGGCCGGGCAGATGGCGGCGGCCTCGCGTACCGCGTCGTGCTGCTCGGCGGGCGGTTCGGCGTCGAGGAGGACGACGACGCCGTCCTCGTCACGCTGGTCGAAGACCTCGGGGGCGATCAGCACGCACTGGCCGGCGGCGCAGCACTTGTCGGCGTCAAGGGTGATCTTCATGGTGGAACTCCGTGGGATGCGGGGTGGCAGGTGGAAGGTGCGGCGGGTGCGGCGGCCGGTCACCAGGTGACGGGCAGGGCGTGACAGCCGTAGATCGCCATATCGGTACGGAACGGGACCTCCTCGATCGGCACCGCGGGCCGCAGCGTCGGGAAGCGGCGCAGCAGCGTCCCGACGACGACCTGGAGTTCGACACGGGCCAGTGCCTGCCCGAGGCACTGGTGGATGCCGTAGCCGAAGGCGAGGTGATGCTGAGCGTTGGACCGGCGGACGTCGAGCCGGTCGGCGTCGGCGAAGACGCTCCGGTCGCGGTTCCCGGACGCCACGGCCACCACGACGCCCTCCCCGGCGCGGATGAGGCGCCCGCCGATCTCGACGTCGGCGGTGGCGACCCGGCGCGGCCCGTTGCGGATGATGCTGTGGAAGCGGAGCAGCTCCTCGACGGCGCCACGGATCAGGCCGGGGTCCTGGCGCAGCCGTTCGGCGGTGGCGGTATCGCGCATCAGGGTCAGGGCGCTCAGACCGATCATGTTGGCGGTGGTCTCGTGCCCGGCGACCAGCAGCAGGGAGGCGAAGGCCGCTGTCTGGTCGTGGGTGATCTCACCGGTCCGCTGCTGTTCGACGATCAGCCGGCCGAGGATGTCGTCACCCGGGTCGGCCTCCTTGGCGGTGACCAGCCGGTCGAGGTAGTCACGCAGTTCGGTCCGGGCGGCCTCGCGCTCGTCGTCGGCGATGGTGCGGGAGAGCAGCTTGCCGGTGAGCCGCTGGAAGATCTCGTGGTCCTCGTACGGAACGCCCAACAGCAGGCTGATGACCAGCGAGGGAACCGGCAACGCCAGCGCCTCGACGAGGTCCACCCCGCCCTGCTCGCGCCCCTCGGCGCGCTCCATCGCGTCGCAGAGCTGGTCGGTGATGCGCTGGATCTCCGGGCGCAGCGCCTCGACCCGCTTGACCATGAACTCCCGGGTGACCATCCGCCGCAGCCGGGTGTGCTCGGGCGGGTCCCTCCGGATGAAGCCGCGGTTCTGGGTGCTGGGGCCGCCGGTCATCCCGCTGAGCGGGTAGCCGTGGACGGTGGTGTCGGAGCTGAAGCGGGTGTCGCCGAGGACTGCCCGGATGTCGGCGTAACGGGTGACCAGCCAGGCCCAACTGCCGTCCGGCAGCGCGACCTTGGAGACCGGCCGCTCGGCGCGCAGGGCGGTCAACTCGGCGGGAGGGTCGAAGGGGCAGCCGCTCGGCGGTTCCACGGGGAGCGGCGCGGGGGCGGTGGAAAGTGTCATCTCGCTCATCTCATTCGACGGGCTGCACGCGCATGCCGACAACGGCGTGCGCCCTGAGTCGGACGTTCACCTAACACCCGTAAACTTACATGTGTAATACACAGGTAAACGCGCCGGGGGGGTGGTCAGGTACGGAAGGCCGGGCAGCCGCCCGGGTGGCGACGACGGGGCGAGCCCGGGCGATGACAGGGCGTGGGAGGGGGACCGGGCGGGCAGCCGCGCCCGGTACGTGCGCCGGGCGGGCGGCGGCGCCCGGTACGTGCGTGTGCGGCTCAGCGCTCCAGCAGCAGCTGGAGGATCTCGTCGACGAACCGGTCGAGCCGCCGCGCGTCCTTACGGCTCGGCATGACCTGCCAGAGCATGACCCGGCCGTGCACCGACGACCACAGCACATACGGCGCCTCGGACCGGGAACCACGTACCCGCCAGCCGGCGTCCTCGCACGCCGTCAGCGCCCGCTGCCAGCTGCGCACCAGCAGCCCGGCCGGATGCCCGGCGAGCCGCTCGGGACCGACCGGCGTCTGCCGGGTCTCGTACAGGAGGCGGTAGGTGGCGGGGTGTGCGACGGCGTAGCGGCAGTACGCGCGCAGCTGGGCACGCAGCCGCGCCACCGGGTCGCCGGGATCCGCCGTGGCGGCCGCCTCGGACATCGCCGCCGCCAGCCGCTCGTAGCTGACTTCCAGTGTCGCCCAGACCAGCTCGGTCTTGTCCGAGAAGTGCCGGTAGATGCTCGGCGCGGCGACGCCGGCCGCCCGGGCCACCGCCCGCAGCGACAGCGCGTCCTCGCTGCCGACCTCCTCCAGGAGCCGTTCCGTGGCCCGCAGCAGCTCCTCCCGCAGACGCTCCCCCTGTCCGCGCGGATTCCGGGGCCGGACGGCCGCACTCTCGCTCACTGCCTCCGGTTCCTTCCCTGGGCCTGGCCACACCTGGTCGTGTCGTACTCGTGTCGTGCCGCTCCAGGGTTTCACACCGGCCGTGCACGGCGGCCGCCGGAGCCCTGGCCGACCGGCACGGGTCACCCCGAAACTCCGTGGGAGATCGGAGCGACGGGACTTAGGCTGCCCGGATGGCGTACACGTACCGCGGTGACCGCTTCCCGGCCCGTCTTCCCGTTGTCGAGCAGATGGGACGCACCGCCTCCGGGCGGTCCTGGCTGGCACGACTGCCGGGCATGGTGCGGGAGGTCGAGGAGCGCTGGCAGCTGCGGCTCGGCGCACCGTTCCACGGGGGCAGTTGTTCGTGGGTGGCCCCGGCCGAGCTGCCCGACGGCACAGCGGCCGTCCTCAAGGTGACCTGGCCGCACCGCGAGGCCGAGGGTGAGGGGACGGCGCTGGGCGCGTGGGACGGCCACGGGGCCGTACGGCTGCTGCGCCAGGACCGCGGTCCGGGCGCGCTGCTGATCGAGCGGTGCCGGCCCGGCATTCGCCTCGGGGACGCCCCGCTGCCGCCCGCCGAGCGGCTCACCCTCGCCGCGCACCTCCTGCGGGAGCTCTGGACAGCCGCGCCCGCCCCGCCGGACGGACCGGACGGACCGGACGGACCGGACGGGAGGCTGGAGCGGGTCGACGCGGTGTGTGCCGAGTGGGCGGACCTCGTGGCCGAGCGCATGCGGCGGCTGCGGCCCGGCTACGACCCGGGGCTGGTGGCCCTGGGCGCCGATCTGCTGCGCACGCTGCCCGCGACGGCCACCCGCGAGGTGGTGGTGCACGGCGACTTCAACCCGGGCAACGTCCTCGCGGCCGAGCGCCGCCCATGGCTGGCCATCGATCCCAAACCGATGGCCGGCGACCCGGCGTACGACCCCTGGCCGCTGCTGATGCAGATCGACGACCCGTTCGCGCACCCCGATCCCCGGCGGGTGCTCCGCGAGCGGTACGCGCTGGTGGCCGAGGTGCTCGACGAGGACCCGGCGCGGCTGCTCGCCTGGTCGGTCGCCCGCGGCGTGGAGAGCGCCCTGTGGAGCGCCGATCACGACGACACGGCCGGCGGCGCGGAGGAGTTGACGGAGATCCGGCTGCTGGCACAACTGGCCGGCCTCTGACCCCGGAGCCACTCAGGCGACCGCTATGCCGTACTCCTGCACCAGGGCCTCCAGGCCGCCGGGGTAGCCCTTGCCGCCGATGACGAAGTCCCAGTCGCCGCCGGGGCGTTGGCGGAACGAGCCGAGCACCAGGGCGGTCTCGCCGCGCCGGCCGTCCGAGACCTCCAGCTGCCCCTGCTCGGCCCCGGTGGCGTCCAGCAGGCGGATCCGGGCGTCGGTGAAGCCGGAGAGGTCGGCGTCGGGGTCGGCCTGGGGGTCGACGGCGGCCACCAGGACCAGCCGGTCGGCATCCGGCGGCAGCCCCTCGAACCGTACCTGCACCGCGGCCCGGTCGGGGGCGAAGCCGGGCAGCATCCGTACCGAGCCGTCCGGGGTGTGCGGGTTGTTGTAGAAGACGAAGTGGTCGTCGCTGAGCACCGTGGTTCCCCGGCACACCAGGGCACAGACGTCGAGGGCGACGTCACCGGACCAGTTCATGCCGAGGACGTTGTGGTCCGGTGCCTCGTCGGCGGTCCGGGACGTGCCGGACCGTTCGCCGCCGCCCAGCCGGCCGCGCAGTCCGTACCGGCCGAGGAGGTCGACGAGTTCGGGGCCGGCGATCAGGCTGAGCGGTTTGCCGTTGGCGAAGGTGTGGGAGCCGGGACCGAAGCGGGAGGTGGTCACCAGCACGCCCTTGTTGGCGCCTTCGGCCTGGACGGTGCCGTAGAGGTCGCGGACGGCGGTGGGCGGGACGGTGTCGCGGTAGCGCTTGACCTGCACGACGATCTTGCCGCCACGGATCGGGTCGGGGTCGAGGGCGTCCACGTCGACGCCGCCGTCACCGGACCGCTGGGTGGTCACGGCCTGCATGCCCATGGCGCGGAACAGCTCGGCGACCAGGTTCTCGAACGCGACGGGGTCCATCTCGTACAGGTCCGGTTCGCCGTCGGTGCCGTGGGTGACGACCGTGGTGCCGCCGCCGACATCGCCGGGGAGCCGTCCGGGGCGCACCGCGGTCCGCTGGTCGGGGCGCGCGGCGAGCTGCCCGCGCAGGGCGTCGGTCAGGCACTCCACCGCGCTGACCTGTTCGAGGCGGAGGGCGTCGAAGGCGCTGCGGGAGGCCATGACGGTGGCGAGGCAGAGCTGGGCGGGCCGGCCGGTGGCCGGGTCGACGTCGGCCACGAAACCGTTGAGCGCCACCGAGTCCAGGACGCCGTGGCCGTCGGCGGCGAAGAGGTCGCGCAGTACCAGCAGCATGCTCTGGGCCAGTACGTCGCGGTAGAGGGCGCGGCGCTGGGCGGCCGGCCGGGCGGTCTCCTTCTCCTGGTCGGCGGTGGGCATGTACCGGACGGACTTGGTCGCGGGAACGATGTCGTAGCCGGGCAGCTCCCAGTCGAGGACGAGCTGACGGGCCGTCGGATCGTAGGCGGCGGCGACCTGACGGGGGAAGCCCTCCGGCCAGGCGGTGGAGGAGTACAGCGCGGCGGAGAAGTACTCGACGGCCGCTTCCGCTTCGCCGCCGCGCAGTGCGGAGAGCAGCTCCTCGATACCGGCGTTGTGCTGCCGGATCCCGGCCAGTGCGCCCGCGGCCCACTGGTCGTACTGCTGCCGGTACGCCGCGAGCTGGGCCTGCCGCCGGCTCTCGGCGGCCTGGGCGGCGTACCAGTCCTGTTCGTAGCGGGCGCGAGCCTCCTCCTGGGCACGGTCGCGCCGCACGGCCCCGACATGCCAGCCACCGGTCGGCACCTGGTAGCGGGCCGGGTCGGGCATCGGCACGGGGGTCGCCAGGGCTCCGGGGGCGAACTCCTCGACGCGCTCGGGGCGCAGCAGCGCGGCGGCGGTGAAGGCGGGGGCACGGCAGCCGTCGGCGAGCAGACCGGTCAGGGCGGCGACGCGGGCGTCGAGCTCCTCGGTGCGGCGGCGGGCGTCGGCCTCGCGCTGCCGGCGGTAGGCCACCTGCCGTTCGCGGTGCATCCGCGCCATGGCGCGCTCGGCGTCCCGAGCCTGCCGTTCCTGGTCGCGCTGGTGCTGGAGCTGCGCGCGACGCTGGGCCTCCTGCCGGCGTTGCTGCTGGCGCTGCGCCTCGGCCCAGACGGCCATTAATCCATGGGAACGGCGGCTCATGTCGGTCTGTTTCCTCCCCCCGGGGCGACCGCCCCGGCACCCTGTGGAAGCGGTTTCACCTGCGCTGTTGACCAGACTTTAGCGGGGACGGCGGACCGGGCCGGAGGGGGACGGGGAAGTTTCGGCCCGGTGCGGCGGCCCTCCGCCCGGGGGCGGCGACCGGGGCGCCGGTCACCACGGAGGGCTGGGGACGGTCATCGGGCGGTCATCGGGCGGTCATCGGGCGGTCATGGTGCGCGGCGAGGCGGGGAATCACAGCACATTTTGTGAAGTTCACGCCTTGATTTGAGAACTTCGCATGTGATTCTGTTTGAAACATCATGAACGACGTGATCCCTGAGAACTCGACGTCCTCCGAGGACTCGGCCTCCGCCCTGGGCCCCCGCCCGATCGTCGGTGTCTCGCTGAAGCTCTACTTCGGCCTGGCCCGCACCCGGAGCTGGCTCGCGGAGGTGGCCGCGCTGGACGAGGTACTGACCGCGCTCCCCCGCCCCGTCGACCTCTTCGTCCTGCCGTCCTTCCCCGCCTTGGCGGACGCCGCCGGGCTGCTCGGCCCGACCCGTATCGCCTTCGGTGCCCAGAACGTGCACTGGGCCGAGGCCGGTGCGTGGACCGGCGAGGTCTCCGCCGGGATGCTCGCCGAAGCCGGCGCCCGCTATGTGGAGGTCGGTCATGCCGAGCGCCGCCGGCACTTCGGCGAGACCGACGAGACGGTCGCCGCCAAGACGCGTGCCGCCACCCGGGCCGGGCTGATCCCGGTGATCTGCGCGGGCGAGCGGCGCGGCGGCGACCCCGTCGCGGCCGTCGAGGAGACCCTCGCCCAGGTACGGGCGGCGCTGGCGGGCGCCACCCCGGGCAGCGAGGTCGTCCTCGCGTACGAACCGGTGTGGGCGATCGGCGGCCGGGAGCCGGCACCCGCCGCACATGTCCGTACGGTCACCGCGGCTCTCCGCGACGCACTGCGCGATCACGACGTACCCGGCCGGGTTATCTACGGCGGAACCGCCGGGCCGGGTACGTACACCAAGCTGGCCGGCGCGGTCGACGGGCTCTTCCTCGGCCGCCTGGCCCATGACACGGAGGGCCTCCGCGCGGTCCTCGAAGAGGTCTCCGGCGGCTGACCGTCAGCCCGCTCCCCCGCCGCGCACCCACCACCGTCCCACTCACCCCGAGGAGTTCCCGTGCAGCCCACCCACCGCATCGCGATCGGCGCCGACGACGCCGGGACCGTCATGAAGGACGCGATGATCGACTACCTCACCGGGCACGGCCACCCGGTCACCGACATGAGCGCCAGTGCCACCGAGGACTATCCGGACGTGGCGGAGCGCGTCGCGCGGAGCGTGGCGCGCGGCGAGTACGAGCGCGCGGTACTGGTCTGCGGCACCGGCATCGGGATGGCCATCGCCGCCAACAAGGTCCCCGGCGTCCGCGCCGCACAGATCCCCGACAGCTACAGCGCCGAACGGGCCCGGAAGTCCAATGACGCGCAGATCGCCTGCTTCGGCAACCGGACCATGGGGGTGGAGGCCGCACTGGTGTGTCTGCAGCACTGGCTGGTCTCCGACTTCGCGGGTGGCGGCTCCGCACCCAAGGTCGAGAAGATCAAGCAGGTCGAGTCGCGCAGCCTGCGCGCGGCCTGAAGCCCACGGCCCCTGCCCCTGCCCCACCTACCCGCCCCCGCTAGCGCTCCCGAAAGGCGGTAACTCCCTTGCGCGCAGTAGTCATCGAGGAACCGAACCAACTGAACGTCACCACCGTCGCGGATCCCACGCCCGGCCCCGGCGAGGTCGTGGTCAAGGTCGCCGCCGCCGGTCTGTGCGGAACCGATGTGCACATGCTGGCGGGCGAGTTCGGGCCGACCCGCTACCCGGTGATCCCCGGGCACGAGTTCTCCGGAGAGATCGCGGCGGTCGGCGCGGGCGTCACGGAGTTCGCCGAGGGCGAGGCGGTCGCCGCCGACCCGGCGCTCTACTGCGGCGCCTGCCACTTCTGCGCGATCGGCCGGGGCAACCTCTGCGAGCGGTGGGGCAGCATCGGCATCACCGTCGACGGTGCCTGCGCCGAGTACGTCAGGGTGCCGGCCGACAACTGCTACCGGCTGCCCGAGAACGTGCCGCCGGCGCACGCCGCGCTGATCGAGCCGCTCTCCACCATCGTGCGCGGCTTCGACATCGTCGCTCCCCGGCTCGGTGACCACTTCCTGATCTACGGCGCGGGCACCATGGGCCTGCTCTACCTCCAGGTCGCCCAACGGGCCGGCGCCGCCTCGGTCTCGGTCGTGGACCTCAACGAGGACCGGCTGGCGGTGGCCCGCCGGCTCGGCGCCGACGCCGTCGCCACCAGCGCGGACGAGCTGACCGACACCCACCCGCGCGGCTGGGAGGTGGTCACCGACTGCACCGGCAGCATCCGGGCCATCGAGGACGGGCTGACCCGGCCGGTCCGCGGCGGCACCTTCCAGCAGTTCGGCTGCGCCCCCGACCAGGAGCTGGCGCGCTTCTCCCCGTTCCGGCTCTACAACGACGAGATCCGGATCGTCGGCAGCATGGCGATCCTGCACAGCTACGGCCGGGCCGTGGAGCTGCTCGGCAAGGGCGTCATCGATGCCGAGACCATGATCACGCACCGCTTCGGGCTCGACGAGTACGCCACGGCGCTGGACACCTTCCGGCAGGGTTCCGGACGCAAGCTGCAGATCCTCCCGAACGGACCGCTGGTATGACGGGCGCGACGCCACAGGTGACGGCCGGGCCCGGCCCGGTCCCGGCGACCATGCGCGCCGCGGTGCAGCGCGGGCCCCGCCGGATCGCCGTCGAAGAGGTCCCGGTCCCCGTACCAGGACCGGGTCAGCTCCTGGTACGCGTCCTCGCGGTGGGTACCTGCGGATCCGATGTCCACTTCTACGAGGAGGGCCGGCTCGGCGGCCGGGCGCTGGACGGGCCGCTGATCCTCGGTCATGAGCCGTGCGGGGTGGTCGTCGCGGCCGGCGAGGGCGTCGGCCGACAGGTACTCGGCGAGAGGGTGTCCATCGAGCCGGGCACGCCGTGCGGCCGCTGCTCCCAGTGCCGCACGGGGCGCTACAACCTCTGTCCGGCGATGCACTTCTACGCGGTTCCCGGCCAGGCGGACGGCGCCTTCGCCCAGTACGCCCTGGCCCACGAGGACTTCGTCCACCCGGTCCCCGACACCGTCTCCGACGAGGCCGCGGCGCTGCTGGAACCGCTCTCGGTGGGCATCTGGGCCTGCCGCAAGGCCCGGATCCAGCCGGGCGACCGGGTGCTGGTCACCGGTGCGGGGCCGATCGGCCTGGTCGCCCTGCAGACCGCCCGGGCCTTCGGCGCCCGCGAGGTCGTGGTGACCGACGTCAACCCGCACCGGCTGGCGCTGGCCGCGGAGCTGGGCGCCACAGCGGTGGTCGACGTCGCCCGACACCCGCTCTCCGGCACCGGTTTCGAGCCGAGCGTACTGCTGGAGTGCTCCGGCTTCGCCCCCGCGATCGCCGACGCGGTACGCCAGGTGGCCCGGGCGGGCCGGATCGTCCTGGTGGGCATGGGCAGCGAGGAGGTCACTCTGCCGCTGGCCCGCCTCCAGGACTACGAACTGGAGCTGACCGGAACCTTCCGCTACGCCCACACCTGGCCGGCCGCGCTCGCCCTCGCCGCCTCGGGCGAGGTCGGCCTGGACCGCCTGGTGACCCATCGTTACGGCCTCGACGACGTCGAACTCGCCCTGACCGCCGGTGCCCGCGAGGCGACTGCCGTCAAGGCGGTGGTGCTGCCGCAGCAGTGATCCGGCAGTCGGGGGCGTCGCACAGCGCGCCCACCCGTCCCCGGCCGACCCGCGAATTCCGTAGTGCCCCGGCGGCTTTATCGCCTCGGCATTGCCTCGGCGGCTTTCCGGTATTACCTTTGACGCCGTGACTACCGGGTCGGCCATGGGCCATGAGCGAGTGAGGTTCCCGGTCACCACGTGACCGCGCGGCGGGCCAGCAGAGCCCCGCCCCTCATCGCCTTTTCAGACAGCGCGTTGCGCGCCTTTCACCTGCATGCGTATCTCGCGTGCCTGCACTATGCCCGCATGCCGCACCGCGGCCGATCGTGCGATCCCGCGGCCGATGCGGCGCGTCTTCCCGAGGAATTCGCCCTTTCGGCGAGCGCTCACCGCGCTGCTTCCGCACGCCCGCGCTCGCCGGTCGGGCTTCTTCGCCATGCCCGCGCACGGTCCGCGGGCACCCCCGCACACACCGAATCCGGAGAAAACCACCTGATGCCGATGGACTTCAATCAACAGGTCATCGAGGAATTCCGCGCCAACGGCGGGCGCGTCGGCGGCCCCTTCGAGGGCGGCCGGCTGCTGCTGCTCACCACCACCGGCGCCCGGTCCGGCGCCCGGCACACCACCCCGCTCGGCTACCTCCCCGACAGCGACGGACGCGTCCTGGTCATCGCCTCGGCGGCGGGCGCGCCGAAGCATCCGGCCTGGTACCACAACCTGGTGGCCAGCCCCCTCGTCACCGTCGAGGCCGGTGTCTTCACCTACGAGGCACGCGCCGTCGTCCTGGAGGGCGCCGAGCGCGACCGGGCCTTCGCCCGCGCGGCCGAGGCCGACCCCGGCTGGGCGGCGTACCAGGCGAAGACGGACCGGGTGCTGCCGGTCGTCGCCCTGGAGGAGATCCCCGGCGGACCGCCGAACATCTCCGCAGCCTCGCCCGGCGCGGCGCTGAAAGCGGTGCATGACGGATTCCGGCGGGAACTCGCCCTGATCCGCGGGGAAATAGCCGCGACGGGCGCCGGTCATCTCGGCGTCCAGCTCCGGATGAACTGCCTGGCCCTCTGCCAGGGTCTGCACAACCACCACACGGGCGAGGAAGCCGGGATGTTCCCGATGCTCGGCCGGCACCATCCGGAACTCGGCCCGGCCCTGTCCCGGATGCGCGCGGAACACGAAAAGCTCGCGGCGCTCCTCGCGGAACTCCAGGACGTCATCTCCGCCGACGGCACGGATTCCGAGGTACTGCTCGCGGAGGTCGACCGCCTCACGGCCGAGGTGGAGGACCATCTTGCCCATGAGGAGGAACAGTTGATACCGATACTGGAATCCCCCTGCTGACCCAGCCGGTCGATTGCGCGGGATGAGTCCGCCGGTCGATTCCGCTTCCTGATTCCACCGGTTGATTTCCTTGGCTGATTCCACCGGTGATCTCAGATCGCGCTGTCGTGTCCCGCCCAGTACGGTTCCCGCAGGATCCGTTTGAAGAGCTTGCCCGAATCGTCGCGCGGCAGCCGCTCTTCGAAGACGACGGCCCGTGGCACCTTGTACCGGGCGAGCCGCTCGGCGACGTGGGCGCGTACCGCCGCGGCGCCGAGCCGTACCCCGGGCTCGGTCTCCAGGTGCGCGGCGAGGACCTCGCCGAACTCCTCATCGGGGATGCCGAACACCGCCGCGTCCCGCACCCCTTCGAGGGCGAGCAGACAGCCCTCGATCTCCGCGGGGTAGATGTTGACACCGCCGGAGATGACCATGTCGTTGCGGCGGGCGCTGAGGTAGAGGTAGCCGTCCGCGTCGACATGGCCGACGTCGCCGATGGTGACGTATCCGGGCAGGCCCGGCGCCTCCATGGCGGCGCGTTTGTCCGGGTCGCCCAGGTAGCTGAACCGCGGCCAGCTGTCGGCGGGTTTGACGTAGATGTCGCCGGTGACGCCGGCCGGCAGCGGCTCTCCGCCGGGGCCGAGGACCGCGACCCCGGCGGTGGCCGCGGCCCGTCCGACGGTGCCCGGACGGTCCCGCCACTCCGCGCTGTCGCACCAGGTCACGGCGCCGGTCTCGGTACTGCCGTAGTACTCCCGCAGTACCGGTCCCAGCCAGTCGATCATGGCGTGTTTGATGTGCTGCGGGCAGGGCGCCGCGGCGTGCACGACGGAGGTGAGCGACGAGAGGTCGTAGCGCTCCCGTACGTCCTTGGGCAGCCGCAGCAGCCGTACGAACATGGTGGGCACCACCTGCACCTGCTCGATGCGGTGCCGTTCGACCAGCCGCAGGAACTCCTCGGCGTCGAAGCGCGGCATCAGGGTGATGTCGAGGCCGGCGGCGAGGGCGAGGGTGGCATGCCGGCTGGGTGACGCGTGGTAGAGCGGCGCCGGGATGAGCGTACGGCCGCCGGGCTCGACCGCGAAGTACTCCAGGAACGTCCGCACCGCCTCCGCCAGGCGCCGCGCGGGGACCGGCTCGCGCAGGACACCCTTGGGGCGGCCGGTGGTTCCGGAGCTGTAGATGACCGCGGGCGGTCGTTCGTCGACGGGTCGGTCCAGCGGTTCATGGCCGGCCAGCCAGTCGTCGAGCAGGGGGTACGCCCCGGTGGGCGGCGGCGCGGGGAAGCCGCACGCGGCCGCGGTGCCCGCGGGCACCGGGGCCTCGATGATCCGGGCCCCCTCGGGGAGTGCGGCACCGACCCGGTCGAGCATGTCCGTGTGGGCGAAGACGACCTTGCTGCCGCTGTCGGTGAGCACGTACCGGAGCTCGTCGGGCTGGAAGTGCCAGTTGACGGGGACGGCGGAGGCGCCGAGCAGGGCGGCGCCGGTGGTGATCTCGAGATGGGCCAGTCCGTTGCGCATCACGACGGCGATCCGGTCACCGGGGTCGACGCCCGCCGCGCGCAGTGCGGTCGCTATGCATGCGGCCCGTTCGAGGAAGGCCGGATACCCGCGTTCCTGGTCCGCGCAGCGGATGGCCGGAGCGCCGGCGGCGGGTGGGACGACGGCTGCCATGATGCCTCCAGAGGGTGCGTCCGGGCCGCTCAATTGAACCGGTAACCCAGGATCCATTTCCAGGGTGCGTCGGAGCGCGGGGTGCGCTGCCGGCGCTCCGCCGGCCACCCGGCCGCGGGGCGGTGGCCGGTGCCCGCTCCTATGCTCGGAGGACATGAGGGAGAACGAGATCCTGCGGACCCATGGCGAGGCACTCGCGCTCTTCGGCAGCCGGGTGCACACGGTCCGGGATGATCAGTGGGACGGCCCGACGCCGTGCTCGGAGTGGTCGGTGCGCGATCTGGTGAACCACCTCACCGCCGAGCAGCTGTGGGTGCCGCGCCTGGTACGGGACGGCGCGAGCATCTCGGATGTGGGTGCGGTCTACGACGGTGATGTGCTCGGGGACGCCCCGGCCGCGGCCTGGGACCGGGCGGCGGTGGCGGCCGTGGCGGCGTTCGCGGAGCGCGGCGCCCTCGGCCGTACGGTCCGGCTGTCGTACGGTCCCGCTCCGGCCGGCGCGTACTGCGCCCAGATGATGGCCGACGCCGTGGTGCACTCCTGGGATCTGTCCCGGGCGATCGGTGCCGAGGAGCGGTTGCCCGGGCAGCTGGCGACGGCGGCGCTGCGCGAGGTGGAGCCGTACGCTCCGGGGCTCGGCGCGTCCGGGCTGTTCGCTCCGGCGGTGGAACCGCCGCCGGACGCCGACGATCTCACCCGCCTGCTGTGCCTGCTCGGGCGTCGGCCCTGACCCCGGGTCACTCCCCGAGGCGAGGCCGGCGCCCGAGCGATGGGCCGGTCAGCCGATACCGCGGATCCGGTCAGTCGATGCCGCGGATGATGTACGGCTCGGCGGGGTCGTCATCGCACCCGGCGAGGCGCACGGGCGCGCAGCGGTCCCAGACGTCGAGATTGCGGACTTCCTTGATGCGACCTGGTCGCTCGCCCTGCTTCAGGCGGGGCTGCTTGTGTTGAGCCTTGTGCAAAGCCACCACGCACTCCTTCATCGAGGTACTGGTCCGACGCGGTGGCGCCTTTTTCATGAACCGGGAGGTCGGCCAAGGTTTGCGGCGTTCCCGCGACGGGCCAATGGTGTTGGCGTCTCCCAGAAAGGTCGTCCGTCGTCCCTCAGAGTAACGACGGCGCACGCACGGCGCTCGACGTTTTCCGGTGAGATAGGCGGTTCACCGGAAGGCGGGAATTCCACCCCCCGTAAGTGACGGGAAAGCGCGTGGAATGTGTGACGCACGTCACTCACTCGAATGGCCCCAAGGTTGCTGCATATGCCCCGATCCGTACGCTGGAGAGTGACCGCGCGGAGGGAGTGTGCCCGCCCGCGCGGCCGCAGTGCTACCCATGGGTGAGTGGCATGGTTCTCGGATTCCGGTTACTGGCTCGGGCGGCTGGTCTTCCAGCGGATGCTGGCCGTTCTCTACCTGGTCGCGTTCCTGACGGCGGTACGGCAGTTCCGGGCACTCATCGGCGCGCGCGGCATGCTGCCGGTGCCCGCCTTCGTGGCGCTGGTGCCCTTCCGCGCGTCACCGTCGGTCTTCCACTGGCACTACTCGGACCGGTTCTTCGCGCTCTGGTCGTGGTCCGGGGCGGCGCTGGCGGCGGCCCTGGTGGCGGGGGCCGCGGACGCGGTGCCGCTGTGGGCGTCGATGCTGTGCTGGGCGGTCCTGTGGGCACAGTATCTGTCCATCGTGAACGTGGGACAGACCTGGTACAGCTTCGGCTGGGAATCGCTGCTGCTGGAGGCGGGTTCGCTCGCGGTGTTCCTCGGCAACGCCGATACCGCTCCCCCGGTGACGGTCATGTGGCTGCTGCGCTGGCTGCTGTTCCGGGTGGAGTTCGGGGCCGGACTGATCAAGATGCGCGGCGACCGCTGCTGGCGCGATCTGACCTGCCTCCACTACCACCATGAGACCCAGCCGATGCCCGGCCCGCTGAGCTGGTTCTTCCACCATCTGCCGAAGCCGCTGCATAAGACCGAGGTGGCCGCCAACCATGTGGCCCAACTCGGCCTTCCCGTCCTGCTGTTCACCCCCCAGCCGATCGCCGGGTGGGCCGCGGTCGGCATGATCGTCACCCAGCTGTGGCTGGTGCTGTCCGGCAACTTCGCCTGGCTGAACTGGGTGACCATCGCACTCGCCATGGCGACGGCCGCCCCGCTGTGGGGCGGGCCGTCCGGCGAGCCGCCCGCGCCGCCGCTGTGGTTCGAGGTCCTGGTGCTGGCGGCCACCGCGGGCGTCGTGCTGCTCAGCTACCGTCCGGCACGCAATCTGCTGAGCCGGCAGCAGATGATGAACACCTCCTACGAGTCGCTGCACCTGGTCAATTCGTACGGCGCCTTCGGCACGATCACACGGGTGCGCCGGGAGATCGTGGTGGAGGGCACCGCGGACGCGGTCACCGGGCCCGGCACGACCTGGGTCGCCTACGAGTTCCACGGCAAACCCGGCGATGTGCGCCGGCTGCCACGGCAGTTCGCGCCATGGCACCTGCGGCTCGACTGGCTGATGTGGTTCGCGGCGCTGTCGCCGGCCTACGCACGGTCATGGTTCGTCCCGTTCGTGGCGCGGCTGCTGGAGAACGACCGGGACACCCTCCGGCTGCTGCGCACCAATCCGTTCCCCGACCTGCCGCCGGCCCGGATCAGGGCCCGGGTCTTCCGCTACCGCTTCACGACCTGGCGGGAACTGCGGCAGACCGGGGCGTGGTGGCATCGTACCGAGGAGCGGGAGTTCCTGGCGCCGGTCGGGCGGTCAGCTCTGCACGGAATGCGATGACCCTCTCGCGCGCATGGCGCAGCCCTATGCGCGCGAATTCCCCTTCCAGCTCGGCGAGTTCGTCCAGCGTCCGGCTCCGGTCGCGGCCGAGGCGGGAGAGCGATTTGGCCAGCCCCAGCCGGGACAGCGCGGTCCCCCGGGGCTCCCGCATCTCGCGGAACTCCCGCAGCGAGAGGGTGTAGGTGTCGCGTGCCTCCGTATAACGTCCGGCGCGGTAGAGGACGTTGGCGCGCATCTTGTGGTTGTAGGCGAGCGCGGAGGCCAGGTCCATGGCCCGGCAGAGATTCTCCGCCTCGGACAGCAGAGCCAGCGCCCGGTCCGTCTCGCCGCGTGCGGAGAGGACGTCCGCCACACCGCGCAGGGACCAGGCGCGCCCGCGGGCGTCCTCGCCCCGCTCGGCGATCCGGGCGGACTCCTCGAACAGCTCCAGGGCCTTGTCGAAGTCACCGGTATTGCGGTGCATCTGGGCGATACCGGACATCGCCCAGACCGTGTGCCGGGCCTCGCCGTGCGCCCGGGCCTGGGCGAGCAGCTGCTCGTGAAGGTCGGCGACCGCCGCGTAGTCGCCCTGTATGCGGCCGGTCTCGGCGAGTCCGGCGAGGGAGTAGCCATGGGCGAGACGGTCGCCGCTCTCGGCGGCCAGCGCCACGGCGTGGGTGAGCAGCCGGCGGGCGAGCGGCAGGCTGCCGCACTGCCGGGCCAGGGTGCCGCCGCTCCACAGCGCCCAGGCCATCGCGCCCCGGTCGCCGGCGGCGCGGGCGCTGCGGTAGCCGGCCCGCCAGGCGGCGCCCGCTTCCGCGACCCGGCCGAGCCGCCGGTTGGCCTCGGCGACCGCGAGCCCGGCCCGTGCCCGTTCCAGTGCCGTGCCCGCCTCGGCGTGGGCACGGCTCGCCGTGGCCAGTACCTCCTCGTACGAGGAGTTCACGCCCAGTGCCGCACCCAACTCGCCCTGGTACTCAGGGGCGAACGCCTTGCCGTACATAAATCCGTGGCCTCTCGGTCATCTCCGTGCCTTGGCCACGAAACTACGGGCGGTGAGGGGGGTGGCGAATCAGTCCGCGTATGTGTTGTCGCGTACGACTGAAGTGCTACGGAAGGTGCCATGGTCATCTTCCGGATGTAGGGGTCCGTCAGGGTCGTACGGGCGGCCCGGACCCCTGACGGGCTTTCTGGCGGGCTTTCTGACAGGCCTTCTGACAGGCCTTCTGCCGGGCTCTGTCGGTATCACCGCCTGCCGGGGGGACCGCCGCCCGTACGCGATCCGTATCCCCGTCACGCCTTGCCGGGACGGGCGGGCCGGGCCACCCTGCTGGCATGACAGCCGGATGCACCGGACCGCCGCCCCGGACCGGGCGGACGCCTCCCGGCCGCCGGCGCGTCCTGCGGACCGCCGCCGCAGGGCTCGCCGGGGCGGCCGGCGCGATACTGCTCCCCGCCGCGGACACCGCACCCGCACGGGCCGGGCACACCGCCCGGCCGACCGGGTACGCGCAGCGGTCCGGCCCGCGCCCGCGCGGCACCCGGCCGCTCTTCCTGGGCACCTACACGTCGAAGGAGGGCGGCGGGACCGGCATCGGACTCGGTACGTACGACACCGGGACCGGGCGGATCACCGCCACGGGTGTGGTGTCCGGGGTGGCCGACCCCTCCTACCTCGCGCTCGCGCCCTCCGGAGACGCCCTCTACGCCGTCGACGAGCGGGCCCCCGGCGCGGTGACCGCCCTCGCCCTGGTGCCGGGTGCGCCGCCCGTGGTGCTGGGCGCCCGCCCCACCGGCGGTGCCGGGCCCTGCCATCTGTCGGTGCACCCCGGCGGTCGCTGGCTGCTGAGCGCCCACTACCTCTCCGGCAGCGTGGCCGTACACCCCGTCGACCGGACGACCGGCGCCCTGGGCGAGCGCACCGACCTGGTCACCCACCACAGCCCGCCACCCGGCCCCGGCCAGGACGGGCCGCACGCCCACCAGATCCTCACCAGCCCGGACGGCGGCCATGTGCTCGCCGTCGACCTCGGCAACGACACCGTCTACAGCTACCGGCTGGACACCTCCGACGGGCGGCTCACCCAGGTGTCGTATGCGACGCTACGGCCCGGCGCCGGCCCCCGGCAGCTGGCCTTCCATCCCTCGGGCCGCTTCGCGTACCTGGCCAACGAGGTCGACAACACGGTCGTGGTCTGCGCCTACGACCCGGCGAGCGGACGCCTGACACCGGGCCGGCCACAGTCCACCGGAACCGGCCCGGGGACCAGCCACCCCGCGCAGCTCCTGGTCACCCGGCACGGCCGCTTCGCGTACCTGGCCAATCGCGGCCACAACAGCCTCACCCGCTACGCCGTGGAGGCGGGCGGGGCACGGCTCCGGCTGCTGGACACCGTGCCGGTGGGCGGGGACTTCCCCCGGCAGATCGCCTTCTCGCCCGATGAGCGCTGGCTGTTCGCGGCGAACCAGAAGTCCGGGTCGGTGACGGTGTTCTCGGTGGACGCCCGGACCGGGCTGCTCAGGAGCGCGGGCGCGCCCTTCCCGGCGCCGATGCCGGTGTGCGTACTGCCGCTCTGATTGCCCCGGCCGCCGGAGTACCGCTCCCGCCGCCGGCGGGGTCAGCCGGCCACGTACTGCCGCAGCAGGCCGCTCAGCTCCTGCTCGAACTCGGCGTAGCGGGCGCGGAGTCGCTCACCCGGCCAGTCCCCGGGCAGCAGCGCGTCCGGCAGCAGCGGGTCGGAGAGGAGGTGGCGCAGGGCGGCGGCCGCGACCGTGAAGCGGTCGGCGAGGGGGTCGGCGCGGGACAGCGCGGCCGTCAGGGCGCGGGCGCGCGCCGCCCAGCCGTCCAGGTCCCAGAGCCGGGCGGCGAGTCCGGCCGGGTCACCGTCCGGGGTGCCGGTGAGCCAGGTGCACTGCTCGGTGGCGACGGGCGGGCGCGGCCGGTCGAGGTTGGCCGGCCGCAGCCAGCTGCCCTCGCGGAGTTCGGCCAGCCGCAGTGCCGCCATGGCCTGGCGCAGAGCGGTGCGTTCGGCGGCCGGCCGGCCTTCCGGGGTGGTGACGAGGGCGATCTCCCAGTCCCCGTGCCAGCGCCGGGTCCTGGGTGAGCGGCTCTCGTCCTGCCTGGACTGACGGGCCAGCAGGCGGGCGGTGAGCGCGTAGCAGCCGTCGGTCTGCCGCAGGTCGCCGGCGGCCACCATGCGGGAGAGCGCGACGCGGACGGTGCCCTCGGCGATGCCGAAGAGTTCGCCGACCCGTACCAGGGCGCGGGCGGGCAGCCGGGGCGGATGGTGGCCGAGCAGGGTGCTCAGCACGATGGAGCGCGCGGTGAGCGGCCGCAGCGCGAGGGCGGCGGTGGCGCTGGAGTCGCCGTGCGGGGCGGTGTCGTTCATCTGTACCGGCATCTGTATCGGACATCCTAGGCCCTGTCGTCGAACTCCCGCCTGCCTCCGGGCGCCGACGCACAGTCGGCATTACATTCTTCCCACGATTGTAGGGATTCTGTAACGTCGGGGTATGACCGTCACTCATGAAGTCGTGAATCAGGCACCGCCGCTGACCGGATTCAGCACGGCGGACGAGCCGGCTCTCCTGGAGGCGCTGCGCCGGGACGGAGCCGAGTGGGGGGTACGCGAGGTGACCGCGCTGGGCGCGCTGGCCGGTTCGGCGGCGGTGCAGGAGCAGGCGCGCCGGGCGGAGGAACAGCCGCCGCGGTTGCACACCCACGACCGGTTCGGGCACCGCATCGACGAGGTCGAGTTCCACCCGGCCTGGCACGAGCTGATGACCGTCGCGGTGGAGCACGGGCTGCACGCCGCACCATGGACGGACGGCCGTCCCGGGGCTCATCTGGTGCGCGCCGCCAAGTTCTACGTCTGGTCGCAGGCCGAGCCGGGGCACGGCTGCCCGGTCTCGATGACGTACGCCGCGGTCCCGGCGCTGCGCGCCGCACCGGACCTGGCCGCGCGGTACGAGCCGCTGCTGGCCTCCCGCACCTACGACTTCGGGCTGCGGGCGCCGCTGACCAAGGCGGGCCTGATCGCGGGCATGTCGATGACCGAGAAGCAGGGCGGCTCGGACGTACGGGCCAACACCACGCGGGCGGTACCGGCCGGCGACGGCACGTACCGGCTCACCGGCCACAAGTGGTTCACCTCGGCGCCGATGAGCGATGTGTTCCTGGCACTGGCGCAGACCGCGGAGGGGCTGAGCTGCTTCCTGCTGCCGCGGGTGCTGCCGGACGGCACGCGCAACGGGATGCGGCTGATGCGGCTCAAGGACAAGCTGGGCAACCGCTCCAACGCGTCCTCGGAGATCGAGTACGACGAGGCGGTGGCCTGGCCGGTCGGCGAACCGGGGCGTGGGGTGCGGACCATCGTCGAGATGGTGAACATGACCCGGCTGGACTGTGTGCTGGGGTCGGCCGCCGGGATGCGGGCCGGGCTGCGGCAGGCGCTGCACCACACCGCGCACCGCCGGGCGTTCGGGCGGGAGCTGGACCGGCAGCCGCTGATGCGGTCGGTGCTCGCGGACCTGGCGATCGAGTCGGAGGCGGCCACGCTGCTGGGTCTGCGGCTGGCCGCGGCGGTGGACCGGGCGCAGGGCGGGGACGCCCAGGAGGCGGCGCTGCGCCGGCTGGCGCTGGCGGCCGGCAAGTACTGGGTGTGCAAACGGGGCAGCGGCCATGCGGCGGAGGCGCTGGAGTGCCTGGGCGGCAACGGCTATGTCGAGGACTCGGGCATGCCGCGGCTCTACCGGGAGGCGCCGCTGCTGTCCATCTGGGAGGGCTCGGGCAATGTCGCGGCCCTCGATGTACTGCGGGCGCTGGGCAGGGAACCGGCCGCGCTGGACGCATTCTTCGCCGAGGTGGAGTCCGCGGCGGGCGCCGACCGGCGGCTGGACGCCGCGGTGGCCGGGGTCCGCAAGATGCTCGGCGCGCTGGGCAGTCCGGAGCGGGCGCAGCTGACGGCCCGGTCACTGGCGGAACGTATGGCGCTGGTGCTCCAGGGGTCCCTGCTGGTACGGCACAGCCATCCGGCGCTCGCCGACGCGTTCTGCGCCTCGCGGCTCGACGGGGAGTGGGGTCATGCGTACGGGACTCTGCCGGCCGGCGCCGGCCTCACGGCGATCCTGGAGCGCGTCCGGCCCTGCCCGGACAGCGAGCCGGCCGGGCAGGAGGCGGGCTGATGTCCGTACGGATCGAACGCGCCGGTCCGGTGACGACGGTGGTGCTCTCCCGGCCGGCCGCCCGCAACGCCGTGGACGGCGCGACCGCACGTCAACTCGCCGATGCCTTCCGGGATTTCGACGCCGATGACGCGGCGCGGGTGGCGGTGCTGTGGGGCGAGGGCGGGACGTTCTGCTCCGGCGCCGACCTGAAGACGGTGGGCACCGGACGCGGCAACCGCGTCGCCCCGGACGGCGACGGGCCGATGGGCCCGACCCGGATGCGGCTGGGCAAGCCGGTGATCGCGGCGGTCGCCGGCCATGCGGTGGCCGGCGGGCTGGAGCTGGCGCTGTGGTGCGACCTCCGGGTGGCGGAGGAGGACGCCGTCTTCGGGGTCTTCTGCCGCCGCTGGGGCGTACCGCTGATCGACGGCGGAACGGTGCGGCTGCCGCGGCTGATCGGCGCGAGCCGGGCGATGGACCTCGTCCTGACCGGCCGCCCGGTCCCGGCCACGGAGGCGCTGCACATCGGGCTGGCCAACCGGGTGGTGCCGACCGGCACGGCCCGCACGGAGGCGGAGCTGCTGGCCGCCGAGCTCGCCCGCTTCCCGCAGGCGTGCCTGCGCAGCGACCGGGCCTCCCTGCTGGACCAGGAAGGCAGGGACGAGGAGACCGCGATGGGCGACGAACTCCGCCATGGGCAGGGCGTGCTGGCCGAGGCGATGACGGGCGCGGCGCGGTTCGCCGCGGGAGCGGGGCGGCACGGGGAGCCGCTCACGCCCTGAC
>NZ_BBUY01000010.1:66717-67691 GCF_001590865.1 Streptomyces sp. NBRC 110611 | reverse complement strand
CCTGAAGACGGTGGGCACCGGACGCGGCAACCGCGTCGCCCCGGACGGCGACGGGCCGATGGGCCCGACCCGGATGCGGCTGGGCAAGCCGGTGATCGCGGCGGTCGCCGGCCATGCGGTGGCCGGCGGGCTGGAGCTGGCGCTGTGGTGCGACCTCCGGGTGGCGGAGGAGGACGCCGTCTTCGGGGTCTTCTGCCGCCGCTGGGGCGTACCGCTGATCGACGGCGGAACGGTGCGGCTGCCGCGGCTGATCGGCGCGAGCCGGGCGATGGACCTCGTCCTGACCGGCCGCCCGGTCCCGGCCACGGAGGCGCTGCACATCGGGCTGGCCAACCGGGTGGTGCCGACCGGCACGGCCCGCACGGAGGCGGAGCTGCTGGCCGCCGAGCTCGCCCGCTTCCCGCAGGCGTGCCTGCGCAGCGACCGGGCCTCCCTGCTGGACCAGGAAGGCAGGGACGAGGAGACCGCGATGGGCGACGAACTCCGCCATGGGCAGGGCGTGCTGGCCGAGGCGATGACGGGCGCGGCGCGGTTCGCCGCGGGAGCGGGGCGGCACGGGGAGCCGCTCACGCCCTGACGCCTCCCGGGGACGCCCGGTTACCGAAGTACCGCACCGCCGCTCGTGCTTGCCGGACGTCCACTCCCGCTTCATGTCCTCGTCACCATCGGCCCCGCCGGCCGTGAGAGAAAGCCAGGCATGTGCGATGACGAACTGATCCCGCCGCAGGCGGACATGACCGAGCGGGAGTGGCTGCACCGGCGCGCGGCCACGGCCGGGGCGCCGGTGCGCACGACGGGACGGGTGCCGCACCGGGTGAACCGGCGGACGCTGCTGGGCGGCGCGATGGCCGGGGCGGCGCTGGCCGTACTGCCCGCGCAGCGGGAGCCGTCCGCGCACGCCGCCCCCCGCCCCGGCGGCCCGGACGCCTTCCCCTTCCCCGGGCACCCCAACAGCAGCGGGGAGTTCGCCGTCC
>NZ_BBUY01000010.1:61479-66388 GCF_001590865.1 Streptomyces sp. NBRC 110611 | reverse complement strand
GTCACCGGTGACGCGGGGACGGGGGACGAGGCGCAGTACGCGGTGGCCGCCGCGGCGCGCGACATCTGCCGGGCCGAGCAGGTGGGTCTCGCGGTGGGCCTCGGGGACAACATCTACGAGAACGGGCCGGAGTCCGACCACGACACGGAGTTCCAGGACAAGTTCGAGAAGCCCAACAGCGGCATCGACGTACCCTGGCTGATGGTGCTGGGCAACCACGACTGCTCGGGGCTGATACCCGGCAGCGGCGGCGACCCGTCGCGCGGTGACCGCGAGGTCGCCTACGCCAGGACCTCCAAGCGCTGGTACATGCCGAGCCGTTACTACAGCGTGCCGCTGCCGGCCGCCGATCCGCTGGTGGAGTTCTTCGCGGTCGACACCGTTCCGTGGTCGTCGTACGTCGTCCAGCTCGACCCGTACTACCGGTGGGACGGCCCGTACATGCGCGAGCAGCGAAGCTGGCTGGATGGCGCGCTGCGCGCCTCACGGGCCCGCTGGAAGGTGGTGCTGAGCCATCACCCGTACCTGAACAACGGCAAGCACGGCAGCGCCGGTGCGTACGACGGGTTCGAGATCGGGCACTACACCAGCGGTGTCCATCTCCAGGAGATGTACGAGCAGGTGGTGTGCGGCCGGGCCGATCTGATCCTCTCCGGTCACGACCACACCCTTCAGATCCTGGAGCCGACGGCGCGTACCGGCGGCACCCGGCAGGTGGTGTGCGGGGCGTCCGCCAAGACGGAGGACGGCCAGGCGCACTTCCAGCACCCGGCGGCCTGGCAGAACTTCGCCGACCACGGCTTCATGGTGCTGAAGGTGTCCGCCGCGCGGCTGACCCTCGACGCGTACACCGTGGATGTGGCGACGCGACGGGCCACCCTGGCGCACCGGACGCGGCACGCCCTCCCGGTGGCGGCGCCGGCCGTCACCCACACGCCGTAACCCGACGCATCGGACATGCGGGGGTCGCGGCCCCCGCCTAGGGTGTTCGCATGGTGAGCGCATCTGTCGCGCGCTCCCGGGACACGAGGTGGGACCGCTCATGACCGCCCCGCCGGCCGGACCGTCCGACGAGGGCGACGCCCCCCGAACCGACCGGAACCGGCGCCGGGTCGCGGAGGACGCGCCCGGGGTGTCCCGGCACGAGCCGGTCGGGCTGCGCCGACGGCTCGCGCTCAACCGGACGGGCACCTTCGACTGGGACCTGGACGGGGGGTGCATGGTCCTGGACCCCGGTGCGATGGACGTCTTCGATCTGCGCCCCGGGGAGTACGACGGCGCGCCGATGTCCCGGATCGTGCGGGTTCCTCCGGAGGAGGCGCTCCGGCTGGACGAGGCTCTCTCCCAGGCCCTGCAGGAGGGCCGTTCGTCGTACGGCGTGTACTTCCAGGTCCGCTGCCGCGACGGATCCCGGCGCTGGACGTACTCCCAGGGGCGGATCCTGCACGACCCGGACGGGGCGCCGTACCGGGTCATCGGCATCGTCCGGGAGGCGACCGGCGAGCTGGCGGACTCCGCGCTGCTGCGTTCGCTCCAGAAGGAGAGCCGGCGGCAGACGGTGATGGTGCAGCAGACCACGGCCGCGCTGGCGCGGGCGCTGTCGATGGCGGATGTCACGCGCGTGCTGACCGGCACCCTCAGTACCCGGCGGTTCGGCGCGGAGGGGCTGATCCTCGGCCTGGTGGAGAACGACAGGTTCCGGATCATCGCCGCGACCGGGCTGGAGGGCGGGCCTCCCCCGGACCTGAACACGGCACGGCTGGACGACACCCTGCCGCTGTCCGACGCGGCCCGCTCACAGCAGCCCGTCTTCCTCAGCACCCGCGGCGAACTGATCGCCCGCTACCCCCGGCTGCGCCCGTACACCGACGCCATTCCGCCCGGCAGCTCGGCCTTCCTGCCGCTGATCGCCCAGGACACCGTGATCGGCGGCCTGGGGCTGTTCAACAGCGAGCCGGCGGTGCAGTCGGCGGAGGCCAGGAACCTGGCGCTGGCGCTGGCCGGTGTGGTGGCCCAGTCGGTGCAGCGGGCCACCCTCTTCGACCAGGAGCGGGAGTTCGCGACGGGGCTTCAGGAGACGATGCTGCCGCGGCGGCTGCCGCCGCTCGCGGGCGGTGCGGTCACTGTCCGCTACCACCCGGCGAGCGTCGGGCGGGACGTCGGCGGCGACTGGTACGACGTGATCGCACTGCCCCAGGGGCGCACCGGGCTGGTGGTCGGCGACGTACAGGGCCACGACACCCACGCCGCGGCCGTGATGGGCCAGCTGCGGATCGCGCTGCGGGCGTACGCCAGTGAGGGGCACACACCGGAGACCGTGCTGGTACGGGCCTCCCGCTTCCTGGCCGAACTCGACACCGAGCGCTTCGCGACCTGCACCTACGTCCAGGCCGACCTGGAGTCCGGGGCGCTGCACGTGGCACGGGCCGGTCACCTGGGGCCGCTGATCAGCACCGCCGCCCGGCACATCGACTGGCCCGAGGTCCGCGGCGGGCTGCCGCTCGGCCTGGCGACCGCCTTCGGACACGACCACTTCCCGGAGACCCAGCTGTTCCTGGAGCCGGGGTCGACGCTGCTGCTGTGCACCGACGGCCTGGTCGAACAGCCCGGCGAGGACATCTCCGCGGGCATCGACGCGCTGTCCGCGGCGGTCCGCAGCGGCCCCACGGACCTGGAGGCGCTCGCCGACCGGCTCTCCGACCACCTGTGGGCCGAGCCCGGCCCCGAGGACGACATGGCCCTCCTTCTGCTGCACCGGCTGCCCGGGCCCGGCGCCGCCACCACGCCGCGGCTGCGGTTGCACGTCCATCAGGCCGACCCCTCGGGTACCTCGGAGGTCCGCTCGGCCGTGCGCCGCACGCTGGACCAGTGGCGGGCGGGCGGTATCGCGCACGACGTCGAGGTCGCCGCGTCCGAGCTGATCGCCAACGCGCTGACGCACACCGAGAGCGGCGCCCTGGTCTCCGTGGAACTGCTGCCCGGCCCCCCGCGCCGGATCCGGCTGGAGGTCGAGGACCGCTCCAGCCAGTGGCCGCGACGGCGCAGCCCCGGGGAGACCGCGACCTCCGGCCGGGGCCTGCTGCTGGTCGACGCCCTCGCGGACCGGTGGGGTGCGGAGCCGCGCGGGGCGGGCAAGGCGCTGTGGTGCGAGTTCGTGGTGCCGGAAGGCCCCGGTCCGGTCCGCGACTGACCGCGCCGGCGCCTCCGGCTGACCGCGCCGGGGCCCGCGGTGTCACTCCTCCGGCCCGTACCACACCGTCGTCATGTTGCAGAACTCCCGGATCCCGTGCCCGGAGAGCTCCCGTCCGTAGCCGGAGCGCTTGGCGCCGCCGAAGGGGAGGCCCGGGTGGGAGGCGGTCATACCGTTGAAGAAGACCCCGCCGGCCTGCAAGTCCCGGGCCAGCAGCTCCTGTTCGGCCGGGTCACGGGTCCAGGCGTTGGAACTGAGACCGAACGGTGTGTCGTTGGCGAGCCGTACCGCCTCCTCCAGGTCGGCGGCGCGGTAGAGGGTGGCGACCGGGCCGAAGGCCTCCTCGTGGTGGATGCGCATGCCGGGCGTGATGCCGGAGAGGACCGTCGGCTCGTAGAACCAGCCGGCGCGGTGGTCCGGCGGGCGCCGGGCACCGCACAGCGCGGTCGCGCCCTGACGGACCGCGTCGTCCACGAGCTCCTCCAGGTCCCAGCGGCCCTGCTCGGTGGAGAGCGGACCGACCTCGGTGCGCTCGTCCATCGGGTCGCCGACCGTCAGCGCGGCCATGCGCTCGGTGAACCGCTCGGCGAAGGCGTCGTAGACGTCGTCGTGCACGATGAACCGCTTGGCGGCGATGCAGGACTGGCCGTTGTTCTGGACCCGCGCGGTGACGCCGACCCGGGCCGCCTTGTCCAGGTCGGCGGAGGGCAGCACGAGGAACGGATCGCTGCCGCCGAGCTCCAGGACGGTCTTCTTCACCTCGTCACCGGCGATCGCCGCCACCGAGCGTCCGGCCGGCTCACTGCCGGTCAGCGTCGCCGCGGCGACCCGCGGGTCGCGCAGGATCTCCTCGACCGCGCCCGAGCCGATCAGCAGGGTCTCGAAGCAGCCGTCGGGGTAGCCCGCACGGCGGAACAGCTCCTCGATGTACAGCGCGGTCTGCGGAACGTTCGAGGCGTGCTTGAGGAGCCCGGTGTTGCCCGCCATCAGGGCCGGCGCGGCGAACCGTACGACCTGCCAGAGCGGGAAGTTCCACGGCATCACCGCCAGCACCGTGCCGAGGGGGCGGTAGCGGACCACGGCGCGCATCGCACCGGAGTCCCGGACGTCCGCCGGGTCGGGGCGCTCGTCGGCGAGCAGCTCCTCGGCGTGGTGCGCGTACCAGCGCATGGTCTTGGCGCACTTCGCGGCCTCCGCGCGGGCCTGGACCAGCGGTTTGCCCATCTCGGTGGTCATGGTGCGGGCGACGCCGTCCTGGTCCTCGTCGAGCAGCTCGGCGGCCCTGAGCAGCAGCTCCGCGCGGCGGGCGAACGAGGTGGTGCGGTGCTCCTGGAACGCCTCCTCCGCCCTGACCAGGCGGTCTTCGATCTCGCCGGCGTTGAGCGCCGCGAAGGTTTTCAGGGTCTCGCCGGTGGCCGGGTTGACCGTGGCGATGGCCATGATCGGCACCTCCTACGTGAGCGGTGAGGGCTGCGGTGACGGGTCCGGGACAGGGTCCGGCCCTGGCGGACGCGGGATCGGCTCCGGCTCCGGCGGTATCGGCTCCGGCTCCGGAGGCGGCACCGGCGGCCCGGGAAGCGGCTCCGGAACGGGGCTCGGGGACGGCTGGGGATCACGTGCGTGCACGGGGGCCTCCTCAGGGGTGGGGGCGACACTTCCAGTCTGCCTGTCCGCTGCGCTTGGCTGCCTTCCCACGTTGTTGGCTTTCCCGCCGTGTCG
>NZ_BBUY01000010.1:12358-61020 GCF_001590865.1 Streptomyces sp. NBRC 110611 | reverse complement strand
GTGGGTGGGGGATCTTGTGGGTGGGGGTGGCCGTCATCCCGTACGCGCGGGTAGTGGACCACTTGTGTACGCCCCCACTCAGCGTTTTTCCTCCCCCTCACGGGAGGGGCCGCTCCGCAGGACGGCAGTCCGGAGGAGCGGCCCCGCACCCGACAAACCCACGCCCGCCGCAGGCGCCACGGCGAGCAACACGCGCGGCGCCGCAGCCGACAACGCGGGAAGCCGGCCAAGCGCAGCGGACAGGCCCTAGCGAAGCGCAAAGTCGCGGCGGCCGAAGCCCAGTGCGATGACCACGAGGACGCAGGCGAGGCCGCCGCCGGTGATCGCGATGGCCGGGGAGGTCAGATCGGCCGCCGAGCCGGCGAGGAAGTCGCCCAGGCGCGGGCCGCCCGCCACCACCACGATGAAGACGCCCTGGAGGCGGCCGCGCATCGCGTCCGGCGTGGCGGCCTGGAGCATGGTGCTGCGGAACACCATCGAGACGGTGTCCGCGCAGCCGGCCACCGCCAGGAAGAACAGGCCGATCCAGAGGTGCCGGGAGAGTCCGAAGCAGGCGATGGCCGCGCCCCAGGAGGCCACCGCGAGCAGGATCGCCAGGCCGTGCCGGCGGATCCCGCCGAGCCAGCCGGAGAACAGTCCGCCGAGGACGGCGCCGACGGCGGGTGCGGCGGCCAGCAGGCCGACCGTCTTGGCGTCCCCGGCGAACCAGAGCACCGCGACCGCAGGGAAGAGTGCGCGCGGCTGGGCGAGAACCATCGCCGCCAGGTCGGTGAAGAACGTCATCCGCAGGTTGGGGCGGGTGGCGAGGAAGCGCAGGCCGTCGAGGACGGAGGCCCGGCGCCGGGGTCCCTCGCCCTGGTCGGGGCGCATCGCCGGGAGCCGCCACATCGCGTACAGCGAACCGCTGAAGGCCACCACGTCGATGAGGTAGGCCGCCTGGTAGCCCCACAGGCCGACGATGACGCCGCCCAGCATCGGACCGCCCATCAGACCGAGGTTGCTGGTCAGGGAGTTGAGGGCGTTGGCGGCCGGCAGCTGCTCGGTGGGCAGCAGCCGGGGGATCATCGACGAGCGGGCCGGGGAGTTCATCGCGAAGCAGACGGCCTGCAGGGCGACGACGGTGTAGAGCAGCCAGACCCGGTGGTATCCGGCGAGCGCCGCGGCGGCCAGCACGACGGACATCGCGGTCGCGCCCGCGGCGCTGTACAGGCCCAGTTTGCGGCGGTCGACGGTGTCGGCGATCGCGCCGCCGTAGAGCCCGAAGACGACCAGGGGGATGAGGGAGCACAGGCCGACCAGGCCGACGGCGAAGGTGGACCGGGTGATGGCGTAGACCTGGAGGGAGACAGCGAGCGCTGTCATCTGCTGGCCCATCCAGGAGACGGTGTTGCCGCACCACAGGCGGCGGTAGTCCGGGGATATGCGCAGGGGGGTCAGATCGGCGAATATCCGGGAGCGCGTGGGTATTTCACGCTTTGCCGGGTGCGCCGGGGAGGTGTCGTCGGAGGTCTCGTCGGAGGTCGTTGTACGGGCCACGGGTCGCAGTAAAGCATGCCGGGGTCCGGCCCATCGGGCAGACCCTAGGGAAGTCCGTACACCCGTTGGGCGTTCTCTGCGGCGATCATCGCTCCGACCCGCCGGGCGTCCTCCTCCGACCACGCACCGGCCGTCGTCCACGCACCGAGCACGCCCGCCAGCGCGGTCCGGAACAGCGCGCTGCCGACGACGTACAGCTCGGGGAGCCCATGGGCGTCGGTGGAGAAGAGCAGTTTGCCGAAGGGGGCGAGCTCCAGGAACTCGGCGAGGACGGCGGCGGCGCGCGGGCCGGTGTGAGTGAGCGTCAGCCCGATGTCGGCGTACACGTGCGGGAAGACGGCCGCCAGGTAGGCGGCCTGGCGGTGGTACGGGTAGCAGTGCAGCAGCACCAGGTCGGTGCCGGCGGTGGCCCGGATGAAGCCGGTGAGCAGTGCCGGGTCGGCGTGGTCGAGCCGTAGGTCGGGGTCTCCGAAGCCGGTGTGGAGCTGGAGGGGGCGGCCGGTGGCGACGGCCAGCCGGATCAGGTGGCGCAGCAGGACCGGGTCGGTGAGGCGGGACGTGCCGGCCGCCGACCAGGCGCGGGCGGCGGCGTGTACCGCGTCGGTGCCCGGCGGCTCGGGGGACAGCGCGAGGCCGTGCCGGTAGGCGACGACGGTTTTGAATGCCACGGCGGTGCGCGCGGCGTCCTGAACGGCGAGGGCGAGCGCGTCCGGGAGGTCGTCGGGGTTCCGTACGGCGGCCGCGGTGTGCTCGGCGAGCGTCTCCAGCCGGACGATCTCGTGGCCGGTGCCGCCGCCGGCGGCAGCCGTCTCCGCCGGCCCGGTCAGCTCGCCGGGCAGCCCGGTGTCCAGGAGGTACGTGCCGATGCCGGTGGCGCGCAGCAGGCGGCGCCGGGTCTCGTCGGGGCCGAGCTCCCGGCGGCGGGCCAGGTAGTGGGCGGGCGGGCAGTGCGCGGGCAGACCGAGCAGCGGCGGGCACCAGCGGCGCACGGCGAAGCCGGTCTGGGTGTCGAAGAAGGTGGTGCCCGCCGCGGGCGGCCGGTCCGATTCGGTGAGGTACCGGGCGAACGTCCCGGGGCCGGGGTCGTGCCGGAGCACGCCGTGGCAGTGGTGGTCCACCAGCGGCGGCAGTCCGTCGACCGGGCCGGGGCCGCTCCCCGGGACGTCCGTGGCCATCACCAGCGCCAGCGGGTGGCGGCGGCGATCTCCTCCGGTCCGTGGTCCGCGAAGTGCGCCTCCTCGGCGCGCCGGACCGCGAGCACCGCCCCGTGCAGCACCTCGCCCATCGCCTCGCGCAGCGGCGCCGACTTCTCCAGCCGGTCGGCGGCCTCGGTGAGGGTCGCGGGCAGCCGTACGATGCCGCGCCGGGCGCGTTCACGGACGCCGAGGTGGCCCGGGTCGCCGCTCTGCGGCGCCGGCAGCCGGGCGGCGGTGTCGATGCCGTGCAGTCCGGCGGCGAGCACCCCGCCGACGGCGAGGTAGGGGTTGGCGGCGGCGTCGAAGGGCTTGACCTCGGCGTGGCCGCCGTCCGGGTCGTCGGGAGCGCCGGTGATCAGGCGGAGCGCCGCCTCACGGTTCTCCACGCCCCAGCACTGGTAGATGCCGGCCCAGTGGGAGGGCTGGAGCCGCAGATAGCTCGCGGGTGACGGGCAGCCGAGAGCGAGCAGGGCGGGGAGGGTGTTCAGGACACCGCCGAGGAACGCCGTCGCGTCCGGCGCCAGGCCCCAGGCGGCGTCGGGAGCGCGGTGCAGACTGCGGCCGTCGCGGTACAGGCCGAGGTGGAGGTGGCAGCCGTTGCCGACCTGTCCGGCGACGACGGACGGCGCGAAGGAGGCGCGCAGCCCGTGCCGGGCGGAGACCGCGCGGACGGTCTCGCGGACCAGGACGGCGTCATCGGCGGCGCGTACCGGGTCGCCCGGTGCGGTGCTGACCTCGAACTGGCCCGGTGCGTACTCGGGGTGGAGCTGGAGGACGTCGATGTCCTGGAGGGCCAGCGCCTCGGTGACATCGCGGAGGTAGTCGGAGAGTTCCACGATCCGGGTCATGCCGTACGCGGGGCCCGCGCAGGGGTAGTCGAGCTCCTCGTACGCCTCGGGGGCGGCCGAGGGGCGGCGCTCGGGGACGCGGGTGACCACCCACTCGGTTTCGAAGCCCATCCGCACCTCCAGACCGGCCGCGGTGGCCCGCTCGGCCATCCGCCGGGCGAACAGCCGCTGGCAGGCGGGGTGCGGCGCGCCGAGCTGCTCATAGCGGTCGGCCGGCGCCCAGGCCCAGCCGGGCTGGCCGGCGAGGGTGGTGAGGCGGCCGAGGTCGGGGAAGAGCCGCAGGTCCCCGTCGGGCCCGCCGAGGTGGTCGGACGCGGTGATCGTGTCGTCGGAGGTGAAGACGTCGAAGACCGGCGCCGCGCCGACCCCGCGCGTCACGGCGTCCGCCAGCCGCTGGGCCGGGATGGCCTTGACGCGGGTGATGCCGGCGTTGTCCACCCAGGTCATCGCCACGTTCCGGGCGCCTTCCGCCACCAGTCGCGCCGCCGTCCGGCGGGCCTCCTCGCACTGTTCCGCAGCCCGCGTTGCCATGAAGCCGTCCTCACTCGCCCGTGCCGATCCCTCGGCGCCCGTTCGCTCCCCTGCTGGTGGCTCGGGGCTCCCCCCGGCTCATGCCGGGCGGTACCGCCACCCGGTCAGGGGCAGTTGAACTCGCACCATACGCACTTTCCGCCGCCGCGCGGCTCCACACCCCAGACGTCCGTCAGCCGGTCCACGAGGAGCAGGCCCCGGCCGGAGACGCCGGACTCGCCCGGTTCACGGCGCCGGGGCAGGCTGCTGGAGTGGTCCTCGACCTCCAGCCGCAGCCGCCGCTCGACGCTGTGCGGCATCCGGATGTGGACCACGGCCCCGCCGTCGGTGTGCACCAGCGCGTTGGTGATCAGCTCGTCGGCGACCAGCTCGATCTCCTCGGCCCGCTCGGCCGCGCCCCAGGCGCGCACCGCGGCCCGGATCATGTGCCGGGCGGCGGAGAGGCCTTCCGGGTCGGCCGGGGCGACGTGCCGGCGGAACCGTCCCACGGTGTCGTGCTCCGGGGCGCCCAGCCGGCGCAGCAGAAGCAGCGCCATGTCGTCCTCGCCGGTGCGGTCGCCCGCGGACTCGCAGAGCCGTTCGGCGAGTTGCTGGACGTTCTGCGGGCCCTCGCGGACCTCGCGGGCCAGGTGCCGCATCCCCTCGTCGAGGTCGGTCCCGGGCCGTTCGACGAGGCCGTCGGTGCACAGCAGCAGGGTGTCTCCGGGGGCGAGCCGGACGGTGGTGACGGGGTAGTCGAGCCGCCGGAACGCGGAGGAGATGCCCAGCGGCAGCCCGCCGGCCACCGGCAGCCGGCGGCAGATGCCCTCGGCGTGCCGCAGCAGCGGGTCGAGATGGCCGGCCCGGACGATGCGGGCGGCGCCGGTACTCAGGTCGGCGTCGACGTAGATGCAGGTGGCGAAGCGGTCGGTCTCCAGCTCGTCGAGGAAGGCCGAGGCCCGGCCCATGACCGTGGCGGGGGCGTGCCCTTCGGCGGCGTAGGCGCGCAGCACGATCCGCAGCTGGCCCATCAGCGCCGCGGCCTGGGTGTCATGGCCCTGGACGTCGCCGACGACGGCGGCGACCCGGCCGTTGGGCAGCGGGATCACGTCGTACCAGTCACCGCCGATGTCCCGGCCCATCCGGGCGGAGCGGTAGCGGACCGCGATCTGCGCGCCGGGGACGCCGGGGATCCGGCGCGGCAGCATCGCCTGCTGGAGGCCGGCGGCGATCTCGTGCTCCTGGTCGTAGAGCATGGCGCGGGCCAGGCTCTGCGCGATGCTGCTGCCGAGGGCCACCAGGACACTGCGCTCCTGGTCGCGGAAGTCGTTCTCCCGCTCGAAGAACAGGCCGATCACACCGAGCAGGTGGCCCTGGGCGATCAGCGGCAGATAGGCGGCGGAGTTGACGTTCAGCGGCTCGATGGCGTGCCACAGCCGGGGGTAGCCGTACCGGAACTCCGCGCGGTTGCGCACATAGCGCGGGGCGTGGCTCCGCGCCACCTCGCTCATCGGGAACGCGTCGGCGACCCGGGTGTATTCCAGATCGGGGACGAAGCTGCCCGCCCTGCCCTCGGAGACCAGCCGGATCCGCCCCGCCTCGACCAGCCCGAGGATGACGTTCTCCGCGCCCAGCCGGCTCAGCCCCTGCTCGTCGGCGAGTACCGCGATGACCTCGCCGACCGTTCTGGCGTGCGCCAGGGCGACGGTGGTGCGCTCGACGACGCTGGTGTGCCGGCGCCGCTCCTCATCGACCGCGAGCCGCTCCGCGGCATGGATGTACTCATGGGTGGCGTCGCGGACCACGCCGATGACGCGGCGGGGCCGTCCGGTGCTGTCGCGGCGGATACTGCCCTGGGTGTGGGTCCAGCGGAGCTCGCCGTCCCTCAGCCGTACGCGGAAGTAGGCGCCGTACGAGTCGCTGCCGTCCTTGAGGGCGCGGGTCACCAGGGCGTCCAGCCGGGCCGCCTCAGGCTCCGGGACGCGCCGGTTCAGGGTCTCCGGCCGGTCGTCGTACTCCGCCGGCCGCATATCGAAGACCTCAAGGGCGGGCGGGTCCAGGTGCATCAGCCCGCTGTCGAGATCCCAGTCGAAGGCGCCCATGCCGTTGAGGGCAAGGGTCAGGTCCGGGTGGGCGGGCCAGTCGTCGGGCACCGACACGGCGGGCTGGGGCGCGCGGGGGCGGGCAGCCATGTCGTTCACCTTACGCTTTCCGCTGCGCTTGGCTGGCTTCCCACGTTGTCGGCCGTCCCGCCGTGCGGGTTCCCGCCGTTGTGGCCCGTCGCGGCGCCCCGTTTGTTTTTGGCGTCTCCCGCCGTTGCGCCTGCGGCGCTGTTGCCGCTGCGCGGGGCTGTACGTCGCGGGTCCGGCCCTCCGGACTGGCGTCCTGCGGGCCGGACCCTCCCGTGGGTGGGTGGGAGAGGGCCGGTGGGGGTGCGCGTCACCCTGTGTGTGCGGGTGGTACACCGTACTGACTCGTATTTTTCTTGACGCGGACATGTCGCGCCGCCATGGTTGCCCCCGACGGCTCCCCCACGCCACAGGAGACGGATATGCAGCCTCTGGTCAGGAACCCCCGCTTGGCGATACCCGTCGCCGCGGGTGCGGCCCTCGCGCTCGTCGGGGGTGTCGCGCTGTGGTCGGCCGCGGACCGTGCGGACGCCGCACCCGGCCGCGCGGCGGGCGGATTCACGGTCGCCGCCGCCGGCGATATCGCCGAGAAGTGCACGGCGAGCGACAGCGGCTGCGAGCACCCCAGGACCGCGGCGCTGGTGCGGCAGATGAACCCCGCGTTCGTGATCACCATGGGGGACAACCAGTACGACAAGGCCCGGCTCAAGGACTTCCAGCGCTACTACGACACGTCCTGGGGCGCCTTCAAGGACAAGACGCACCCGATCGCCGGAAACCACGAGACCTACGACCCGGACGGGGAACTCGCCGGGTACAAGGCCTACTTCGGGTCCATCGCCTATCCGGAGGGCAAGAGCTACTACAGCTACGATCAGGGCAACTGGCACTTCATCGCGCTGGACTCCAACAGCCTGAACTCCACCCAGCTCGACTGGCTCAAGGCCGACCTCGCCGCCAACTCCAGCAAGTGCGTGGCCGCTTACTGGCACCACCCGCTCTTCTCCTCCGGCGAGCACGGCAACTCGCCGGTCGGCCGCCCGGCCTGGAAACTGCTCCACGACGCCAAGGCCGAGCTGGTCCTCAACGGCCATGATCACCATTACGAACGCTTCGCACCCCAGGACCCGGACGGCAGGGCCGATCAGAACGGGATCGTCGAGCTCCTCGCCGGGATGGGCGGGGCGAACCCATACGCCATCGAAGAGGTCCAGCCGAACAGCGAGAAGCGGATCACCGACACCTTCGGGGTGGTGAAGCTGAACTTCACCGACACCGGCTTCTCCTGGGAGCTGGTGGGCACGGACGGGAAGACGAAGGACAGCAGTCCGGAATACCAGTGCCACTGATGTCTTTCGGTACCGCGGCGCGCGGGCGGTCCGGCTGATGTACCTCGCCACCACGGACGCGGCCACGACGGCGAGGAAGGCGACGCGTGGCCGCGTCGGCGGGCCGGTCCTGGCCCTTGGCGCGGTCAGCCTGGTCACCGATGTCTCCTCGGAGATGGTCACCGCCGTACTGCCGCTCTACTTCGTCCTCCAACTGGGGCTGTCGCCACTCCAGTTCGGCTTTCTCGACGGCCTCTACAACGGCGTGACAGCGCTGGTGCGGCTGCTGGGCGGGCATGCGGCCGACCGTGGCGGGCGCCACAAGCTCGTCGCCGGGGCCGGCTACGCGCTCTCCGCGCTGTCCCGTCTCGGGCTGCTGTTCGCCGGCGGCGGCACGCTCGGCATCGGCGCCTCGCTCGCGGCGGACCGGATCGGCAAGGGCGTACGTACCGCTCCTCGCGATGCGCTGATCTCGCTCAGCGCTCCCCCGGACGCGCTCGGCCGGGCCTTCGGCGTCCACCGCGCCATGGACACCACCGGCGCCCTGCTGGGACCGCTCGCCGCGTTCGCCCTGCTGTGGGCCACCGCCGACGCCTATGACGCGGTGTTCGTGGTGAGCTTCTGCGCCGGGGTGGCCGGGGTGTTGCTGCTGGTCGCCTTCGTACCGGGGCGGGCCGGGCCGCCCGCGCCGCCCCGTGCGGGACGCGGAGGACCGACCACCCCGCGGTCCCGCGCAGGGCTCCTCGCTCCGCTCCGCGACCCCGCCTTCCGGCGGATCTTCGTGGCGGCGGCGCTGCTCGGCGCGGCGACCATCGGCGATGCGTTCCTCTACCTGCTGGTGCAGCGCCAACTGGACTTCGCGGTCAGCTGGTTCCCGCTGCTGCCGCTGGGCGCGGCCGCGGTGTATCTGCTGCTCGCGGTGCCGGCCGGGCGGCTCGGTGACCGTATCGGCCGCCGGGTGCCGTTCCTGTGCGGACACGCGGCGCTGCTCGGCGGCTATCTCCTGCTGCTGGCGACCGGCGCCGGACCGGTACTGCTGGTGGGTGTGCTGCTGTTGCTGGGCGTGTTCTACGCGGCCACGGACGGGGTGCTGATGGCCCTCGCCGGTCCGGTCCTTCCGGCCGCGCGGCGGGCCAGCGGGATGGCGCTGCTGCAGACCGGGCAGGCGGTGTGCCGCCTGCTGGCGGCCGCCGGATTCGGCGCCGCCTGGACGCTGTGGGGTGCCCGCCCCGCGCTGCTCCTCGCCGCCCTCGCCCTGGCCGCGGCGCTGGTGGCGGCCGCCGTCCTGCTCCGTGGACCGGAGCGGCCATGACCATGCCCCCGTCCTCCTCCCGGGTCGTCTCGCTCTCCCTCCGGGCCCGGATCGTCGCCGTGGCGGTCGCGACCGCGCTGCTGGCCGCCGTCGCCGTCGTCTACACGGTCGGCGCCGCCCGGCGCGCCGAACCCACCGACCCGGCCTCGGCCTTCGGCCTCGACCACGGCCGGCTGTACTTCCGCAGCGCCGGAGCCGGCCGGGTGGCCCGGCTCCCGGCACCCGCCGCGCGGACGACGGCCGCCGACGGCCCGGCCTGCGACCGCTTCTACGCGGCGACCGGTACCGCGCTGTGCCTCCAGCGCCGGCCCGGGATCCCGCCCCGGTCGTACGCCGTGGTCCTGGACCGGCGGCTGCGCGAGAAGCGGCGGATCGCGCTCACCGGCATCCCCAACCGTGCCCGGGTGTCGGCATCCGGCCGGATGTTGTCCTGGACGATGTTCGCCACCGGTGACTCCTACGCCACCACCTCGTTCTCGACCCGCACCTCGATCCTGGACACCCGTACCGGCTACCTCATCAAGAACATGGAGGAGATCCCGCTCACCCTCGACGGCCGCCGCTACCACTCGCCGGATGTCAACTACTGGGGTGTCTCCTTCGCCCGCGACGACAACCGCTTCTACGCCACCGTGTCGACCAAGGGCAAGACGTACCTCGTCCAGGGCGATATGCGCGGGTGGGCGGCGCGGACGCTCCGCGAGAACGTGGAGTGCCCCTCGCTCTCGCCGGACAACACCCGTCTCGCCTTCAAAAAGCGGGTCCGTGCGGACGCCGCCGCCCCCTGGCGGCTGTACGTGCTGGATCTGCGCACGCTCCACGAACACCCGCTTGCCGAGACCCGCAGCGTCGACGACCAGGCCGCCTGGCTCGACGACCACACCCTCGCCTACGCGCTGCCGGGCCGCGACGGCCGGGCCTCCGACGTCTGGACCGTCCCGGCGGACGGCTCCGGCCCGCCGTCCCTTCGCGTACCGGACGCTTCCTCACCCGTGCGCGTCCCTTAGCCGGTGTGGGGAGGGCGCACAATCGAAGGGTGAATGATGTGCAGCACGTCCAAGGTGAGCCTGCCGGCGGCGGGGAGCCGGGGTCCGGTGCGGGGCAGCGTGGCGTCCGGCGGCGGGACCGTGATGAGCGGGGGCGGGCCCGCAATGCCCGGCCGCGGGACGGGCTGGGCCGGCCACTGCCGTACGGTGCGCCCGGCGTGGCACGGCAGCCCGAGGGGGTGTCCCGTGCACCGGCGGCGGCGCTGGCCGAGGCGCAGCGGCTGCTCGACGAGGGGATGCCGTTCCACGCGCATGAGGTGCTGGAGGACGCCTGGAAGGCGGCGCCGGAGGCGGAGCGCGAGCTGTGGCGGGGACTCGCACAGCTCGCGGTGGGGCTCACCCATGCGGCGCGGGGCAACCCGGCAGGCGGTGCGGCGCTGCTGGGCCGGGGCTCGGCGGCCATCGCGCCGTACGGGGACGCCGCTCCCTACGGGGTCGATGTCGCGGGGCTGCGGGCCTGGGCCCGGGAGCTGACCGGCCGTCTGACCGGCCCGGGGAAGGGGGCGGGGAAGGGCATGGGGACTGTGTCGGCAGTGGGGAGCGCGCCTCGTCTGTGCCGTGGCGATGAGGCGGCCGGAGGATGCCCTGTGTGACGACCGGTGAGTGGGCGGCGGCCGGGGCCCACGGGGCTGCCCGGCAGGCGCCGGTCCTCCGGTCCGTCTCACTCACTGCGTCCGCGTACCCGCCGGCCCATGGCGAGCAGGCCGGCCAGGCCGACGATCGCGGCCCCGGCGAGGCCCGCGCCGAGGACGAGGGCGGGGCGCCACGGGGATCCGGGGTGGATGCCGGCGGCGTCGGCCTGGGCGGCCGCCGGGAGGAGCGGTTGGCCGTCGTGGCCGCTCTGTACGGCGTGCAGGGTGCCCACCGGTTCGGCGGTGCCGGCCGAGCGGAAGCCCCAGTCCAGCAGTGAACCGGCTTCCTTGTAGACGCTGTTGGCGACCTTCGACCGGGGGTTCAGCACGGTGACCAGGAGCGTACGGCCGTTCCGGCGGGCGGCGGCGATCAGTGTGTTGCCGGCTTTGCTGGTGTAGCCGTTCTTCACGCCGATGATGCCGGGGTAGCGCGGCACTCCGTGCGAGCCCGCCAGCATGCGGTTGGAGTTCTCGATCGGGGTGCCGCCAACGCTGGGGAACCGGGCGCGAGTGGTGCCGCAGTAGCGGGCGAAGTCGGCGTTGGCGAGTCCGGCGCGGGCGAAGACGGTCAGATCGTACGCGGAGGACACCTGGCCGGGCGCGTCATAGCCGTCGGGGGACTTCACGGTGGTGTCGCGCGCGCCGAGTCTGCGGGCGTTCTGCTCCATCTCCTGGGCGGTCTTCTGCCAGCCGCCGTTCATGGCGGCGAGGACGTGTACCGCGTCGTTGCCGGAGCGCAGGAAGACGCCGCGCCACAGGTCGTCGACGGTGTAGCGGCGGCCCGCCTTGACGCCGACGACACTGCTGCCGGATCCGAGGCCGGCCAGGTCCGCGGTGCTGACCCGGCGCACCGTGCCGGAGGAGAACTTGGGCAGGACGGTGACCGCGAACAGCGTCTTGATCGTGCTGGCGGGGGCGAGTCTGCGGTGCGGGGCCTTGGCGGCCAGCACGTTGCCCGTGTCCGCGTCGGCGACCAGCCAGGACAGGGCGGAGAGGCCGGTGGGCGGTTTCGGTATGCCGGGGGCGGTCTCGACGGGCTGACGGGCCGTCGGGCGGACGGCCGCAGCGGCCGGTATGGACGTCAGCGACATTCCCGCGACGGCGGCCAGGGCCATCGCGGCTGCCTTCTTGGATACTCGTGCGTCACGTGCCATGCCGTCACGCTACGTAGGGCAGCGGCCGCGCGCAGCGTTGCTGGGCCGGATGGAGCACAGCGGTTTCGCCCGCCCGGCTGCCGCGGGCGGCGGATCGCATCCGCAATGAGTGCAAACGACGGGCACGCAGAAGGACCCGCCCGGTGCGACGGGGGATGCACACCGGGCGGGTCACAGGAACCTTTCTACCGCATCGGGGAACGGTCACGCTCCAAAAACTTGTGCGTGTGCGGATTACCAGGCGACGGGGAGCGAAATCAGGCCACGCGAGCGGAGCGTTCTGCGGTACCGCAGCGTGTCACGTGGCACGTCCAGGCGGAGGTCCGGGCAGCGGCCGAGGAGCGCGTCGAGCGCGGTGACGGTCTCCATGCGGGCGAGTGCGGCGCCGAGGCAGTAGTGGATGCCGTGGCCCAGCCCGAGGTGCCCGGAGACGTCGCGGCCAGGGGACAGCGTGTCGGGGCCGGGGAATCGGGCCGGGTCGCGGTTCGCGGACGCGATCGACAGGAGCACGGTGTCCCCCGCCGGGATGCGTACGCCGCCGATCTCGATGTCCTCGGTGGGGAAGCGGCGGATCGCCAGGGGGGCCGGTCCGTCGTAGCGGAGAAACTCCTCGACGGCGGTCGGGAGTTCGGCCGGATTCCGTCGCAACCGGCGGAGCTGTTCCGGGCGGTCGAGCAGGCCGAGCACGGCGTTGCCGATGAGGTGGACGGTGTTCTCGTAACCGGCGAGGAGGATGAGGAAGGCGAGGGAGGTCAGTTCGTCCTCGGAGAGCCGGTCGCGGTGCCCGTTGCCGTCGGTGTCGTCGCGCACCGCGATCAGGTCGGACAGCAGATCGTCGCCCGGCTCGGCCCGCTTTGCGGCGATCAGGCCGGTGTAGAACTCCAGCATCGCCCCGACGGCCTGCTTCGCCGACTCCGGCCGGGACGGGTCCGGGGTGATCAGGGCGTTGGACCAGGCCAGGAAGTCGGGACGGTCGTGCGGCGGGATCCCGAGCAGATCGCAGATCACGGCGATCGGCAGCGGCCCCGCGTAGTCCGCGATCAGGTCCGCCGGGGCGCCGCGCCGCTCCATGGCGTCCAGCAGGCCGTCGGCCACCCGCCGTACGGGGGCGCGCAGGGCGTCGACCCGGCCCGGTGTGAAGGCCTTGACGACCAGTCGGCGGATCCGGGTGTGGTCCGGCGGGTCCATGTTGAGGAGGTTGGCGTCGAGCGCGGGCGGCAGCGCGAGGCCGCGGTAGCCGCCGGGGGTGGCGTGGCGTTTGTCCAGGGAGAGCCGGGGGTCGGCGAGCGCGCGGCGGACGTCGTCGTAGCGGGTGACCAGCCATGCGGGGTTCCCGTCGGTACCGGTGATCCGGTGGACCGGGCCGGCTTCGCGCAGCGCCGCGTACGCGGTGTGCGGATCGTCGAGGAGGGGGGTCGGGTCGAGGGGGGCGGCGGGGCCCGTCCCGGCGGTGTTCTGCATGATCCCGACTGTAGGCCTCCGGCGGACGGGGTGTTCGCCGCACGTTTCGTTCCGCAGCGCTGACGCGGTCGATGCCGTGCGGCGGTACGAGCGGAGGTGGCACCGGCCGCGTGGACCGGTGCCACCTCCGTGGTGCCGGGCGGCCCGGACCCCCGTGCCGGGCCACCACGTCTTCGGTTCCTCAGTTGCGTGCCATCGCGCTCCGCTGGCGCAGTTCGGTGAGGACGGTCTCGATCAGCGGCGAGCGGTAGACGTCGGCGACCAGCGCCAAGTGCTCGTACTCGGCGGTGAGTCCGGCCTGGTCCGAGCCGTCGGCCACCACCACGCTGTCGGCGCCGTGGAGCGGGACGTGGCCGACCGCGCGGTTCTCCAGCCCCCGGCGGAGCGCGGCGGCCTCGGCGACGGCGGCCAGCTGCCGGTCGTCGAGGGCGACCGCGCGGGCCCGTTCCCGGGCGATGTCGACGGCGTCCGACTCCACATGGCGGCGGATTCCGCGCTGTACGTCCCGGATCTCGGCCATCTGCCGGTTGGCGCGCCACTCCAGGTCGGCGAACGGCCAGCGCAGCGGCCACGCCGAGCGTTCCATGGTGATCTCGGGGGTCTGTGCGGTGACGGTCCGCCAGAGCGGGGAGAGCCGTCGCAGTCGGCGCCAGGCGGCGACCCGGGGGCCGACGGCCGGCAGCGCGAAGCCGGCGAGGACCAGGATCGCGCCGACCGAGGCGCTCAGGGGCGCCACTCCGTTGGAGAGCCAGAGCGCGGGGTGCCCCGTCCAGGACAGGACGAAGCCGATGACTTTGCAGGCGCAGTAGACCAGGCCGAGCCAGCAGCCCGCGGCGAGGACCCGCAGGCCGCGGGCGAGATGGGTGCCGCCGAGCCGGGCCGCGTAGCGGGGGCAGAGCGTACCCAGGGCCGCGAGGCTCGATCCGAAGATGGCCAGATACAGCACCAGGAAGAGCATGACTCCGGGTGAGTCGGTGTAGGCGGTGCTGAAGTCCCTGGGGTGCTCGACGGCGTCGGGGCGGCCGACCGCGAAGCCGGTGATCGCCACCGCCCACAGCACGGCCACCGTGCCGACGGCGGCGCGGGCCCGCTTCCGGGCACCGGCCCGGGCGGCGCCGCCCTCGCCGGCCGTCCAGCGCAGCAGCAGGACGAGCGCGCCGGTGGCGAACACCACGACGGAGGAGTAGAGGAAGACCATGGCGAGGTTGGCCACGCCCACCAGCCGGTCGAAGGCCCGGTAGAGGCTGGGCGCGGAGAAGAGGAAGACCGTCGCGACCCCGCCGGTCATCACACAGGCGAGTCCGAGGTCGGTGTTGCCGCGGTCGCGGAACCAGGCGAGGGACTTGTACCCGACGATGCCCCAGGCGGCGATCCCGAAGGAGAGGTAGATGAGGTCAAACACGCGGCCTCCCGTCGCCCGCCGCGCCCGCGCCGACGCCGTCGGCGCCCGCTCCCCCGGCCGGGGCGTCCTGCGCCCGCCGGATGTGCTGCAGCGCGGGCCCGAGGGCCGCCGCCAGCTCCGCGGCCTGGCCCTCCAGGGGGAGTTCACGCTCGGCCACGGTGGGCACCACGCGCTCCATCAGCAGCGTGCCGAGCACCTCGGTCTCCCGTTCGGCGAGGTTGTCGTAGCCGTGGTGCCGGGCGAGCCCCATGGTCAGCCCCATCCGCCGGAGGGCGGTGGCGGCATCGACCGACGGCGTCCACATCTTCAGCGCGTCCTCGGTGATGGCCGGGTCCTGGCCGTGGCCCAGCAGCAGATGGCTCAGTTCGTGCAGCACGATGTGGGCCTGGTGCCAGGGTGAGGTCCTGAGTTCGTAGAAGACCCAGTAGCCGTCGTCCGTGACGGCCGTCATGCCCGAGACGACCCCGCCCAGGCTCATCGGCACCAGACGCACGGGCCGTTCGACGCGGGTGGCGACGATGTCGCACAGCCCGCGCAGATCGGTCGTGGCGGGCAGCGCCAGTTCCTTGATGAGCCGCTTGCACCGCCTGCGTATCCGCCCCACTCGCATGCTCGTCCCGTCCTCGTCTCCGGCCGGCCGCCAGGTGGCGAAGGGCCGGCCCCGGTCAAGGGTCCCGACCGGCCCGCTCACCCCGTTTCACCCCCCGGTTCCGGCGGGTCGGCCGGCAGGTTCATCTGCTGCCGGAACTGGGAGATGATCGTCGTCAGGCTGTCCTGCACCTCCGGCGGCAGACCGACGGAGCGCAGCGCGATCGCCCGCACCCGCTGGTCCCGCATGGCGGCGAGGAAGCGGACCTCCTCCTCCACCCGTGCGGCCTGCGGCTGGGAGAGGTCCCCCAGCAGATAGCCGACCGGTACGGCGAAGAACTTGGCCAGCGCGCGCAGCAGCTCCGGACCCGGGTTCGCCCGCTTGCCGTTGCGCAGCATCGACAGGTACTGCTCGGTGACCTTGACCCCGCCGTACTCCTCGGCCCCGCCGCTGATCTCCTCCGCCACGAAGGCGTTGGTGTACGGCGCACCGGGCGGGTGCATGTTCGCGAAGAGGTGGTTGAGCCGCTCCGCGAGCACACTGCCCGCGGCTCCGGCCCGGTCGTCGCCTCCCACGCCCATCCCCCGTTCCCCGAACCGACGCTCTTCGGAAACCCCACGACATCCCGCGACGTCCCACGGCGAACCCAACGAACAGTTAAGGCCGTTCCCGCCGCGTTCCCCATACTTGCACGCAACGAACGGGACGCACCAGTCCACTTACGGACAGTGAACTTCGGCGGCCTTAACCACCAGTTGAGTAACGGCCGGGCGCGGCTCAGCCCTGAGCGGGGGCCGCGCGGTGGTCGCGCAGAGCGGTGGCGGCGAGGTCGCTCGCTTCGCCCAGGACGAAGGCCCGGACGCCGTCGGACCGCCACTGCGCCTGGCGTTCGGGGGTCCGGGCCATCGCGCAGAACGGCACGCCGTGGCCGGCGCACGCGGTGCGCAGGCGCTGCACGGCGTCCCGCACCCGGGGGTGGCGCAGCTGCCAGGGCACGCCGTAGGACTGCGACAGGTCCCCGGGGCCGGGGAGGACGAGGTCGATGCCGCCGCCCGCCAGGATGCCGTCGATGGCGTCCACGCCTTCGGCGTCCTCGATGAGCGGGATGAGCATGACCTCGGCGTTGGCCCGGTTCACGTACTCCGGCAGGTCGATCAGTCCGAAGCCGGGGACGCGCCCGCCGTTGAGGGAGCGCATGCCCTTGGGGGCGTAGTACGCGGCCCGGACCGCGTCGTCCACGTCGGCCCGGGTCCGTACGTGCGGGACAACGATGCCCATGGCCCCGGCGTCCAGCGCGCGCAGCACCGCGCCGGGGTCGGCCTCGGGCACCCGCACGAACGGGGTGAGGCCGGTGGCCTCGGCGGCGCGGATCAGGTGCTCCAGCTGCTGCGGATCGACGAGGGTGTGCTCGGTGTCGAGGATGACGAAGTCGTATCCGGCACAGCCGATCATCTCGACCAGGGTGGCGGAGGGGACCGAGCAGAAGAGGCCGTGGACCTCCTCGCCCTCGGCGAGCTTCCGCTTGACGGCGTTGGGGCGCAGCATGTCAGCTCGCCTCCGTGCGGCCGGAGCCGGTACCGCCGGCCAGGAAGTGGAACGTCGGACGCGGGTGCATCAGGAAGTCGTGGTGGGAGATGTTCCAGGCGTAGGCGCCGGTGACACCGAACGCCACCCGGTCGCCCGCCCGGAGGCCCGGTGCGTGGACCTGGCGGGCCAGGACGTCCTTCGGGGTGCACAGCTGGCCGGTGAGGGTGACCCGGTCCTGGCGTGCCGTGGACCGCGGCCAGGGGTGGGGCCAGGGAGCGGACACCGGCAGGACCGTGCAGGGCTGGTCGTGGCCCTTGGTGGCGGGGGTGCGCAGGTGGTGGGTGCCACCGCGGACGACCGCGAACTCCTCGCCGTGGCTGTGCTTCACGTCCAGCACCTCGGTGGCGTACCAGCCGCAGTACGCGGTCAGGGCGCGGCCGGGTTCGATACGGAGCAGCAGGCCGGGGTGGGCGTCGGTGAGGCGGGCCAGGCCCGCGCCGTAGGCCGCCCAGTCGAAGCGGGTGCCGGGGTCGGCGTAGTCGACGGCCATGCCGCCGCCGACGTTGACCTCGGCGAGGCGATGGCCGTGCCGGCCGGCCAGCGCGAGCGACCAGGTCACGATCGACTCGGCGGCGTCGAGGAGCTGCGGTGCGTCGAGGCCGGAGGCCAGGTGGGCGTGGACGCCGCGCCACTCAAGCTGCGGGCAGGAGCCGTCGGTGAGGAGGCGGACGGCCTCGTCGGCCTCGGCGGGGTCGAGACCGAAGGGGCTGGGGCGGCCGCCCATGGCCAGGGAGCTGTCCTCGAGGGAGTCGGCGGCCAGCGGGAGGTTGAAGCGGAGGAGGACCGGGATGCGGGCGTCCGGGGCGGTGCGGGCGGCGAGGGCGGCCAGCATCCGGAGTTCGCAGACGCTCTCCACGTGGAAGCGTTCGGTGCCCGCTGCCAGGGCCGCGGTGATCTCCGCGGGGGTCTTGCCCGGGCCGCCGAAGGCCAGCGGCCGGCCGGGCACGGTCGCGCGGACGTGGGCGAGTTCGCCGCCCGAGGAGACCTCGTAGCCGTCCACGTACGGGCCGAGCGCGGCCAGGATCTCCGGTTCCGGGTTGGCCTTGGCGGCGTAGTACAGCTCGACGCGCTCGGGCAGCGCCGCCCGTACCCGGGCCGCGTGGTCGCGCAGCGCCGCCAGGTCGTAGAGGTAGGCGGGCAGCTGGTCGCCGGGCAGGGCGAGGGCACGCTCGCGGACGGCGGCGGTGGGGGCGGTCATCGGGCGGTGCTCCAGGGCTCGTCGGTGCGGGCGGCGCCGGTCAGTACGTGTTCGGCGAGGGGAAACGGGGAGGCGAGGCGGACATAGCCGGCGTCCCGGTCGGCCTTGCGCTCCCAGCGGGTGAGCAGGTTGGCCTTGGCGGGCAGCGGTACGCCCGCCAGCAGGGCGCTGAGCAGGGGCGGGCAGCCGTGGGCGTCGGCGTAGGCCTGGATGGCGGCGCGGACCCGCGCCCACAGCTCGGCCTCGGTGTGCGGGTGCAGGTCGGCGAGCGCGGCGAGCAGTTCGGCGACGTGGTTGACCAGCAGGCAGTAGACGACCCGGTCCCAGCCGCGCTGGGCGTCGTACGTCATCGGGCCGGCGACCTCGGGCGGCAGCGCGGCGAGGGTGTCGGCGTGGTGGTCGGGGACGAGCTTGGTGCCCTCCAGGTCGCGGAAGAGAACCTGGGCGGGCATCCCGTCGCCGTCGACGCACACCAGGACGTTCTGCAGGTGCGGTTCGAGGACCATGCCGTGCTCGAAGTACGCGGCCAGGACCGGCGGGATCAGCAGGTCGAGGTAGGCGGCCCACCAGTCCAGGGCGGTCTGCGGACCGGCTCCCTCCAGGAGGCGGGAGATGTGGGCGGGGCTGGTCGGGTATTCGTCGGCGACCGCGGCCGCGAGCAGCGGGGTGGTGCCGGGGGCCAGCCGCCGGTCCAGACCCTCGCGGACGATCATGCCGAACCCTTCGAGCAGGGTGCGGTCCGGGCTGCCGTCGGGACCCGGCAGGGCGAGGCTGCGGTAGGCGGGTTCGCGGAGCATGGCGCTGCCGGGGTAGCGGGTCTCCAGGTCGGCGAGGACCGGCGCCAGCAGGCGGGTCAGCGCGACCGCGCCGGACAGCTCGTAACTGGCGTTCTTGCGCAGGCAGTTGGTGATCCGGACGTTCAGGCTGAACTTCAGGAACGTGTCGCCGTCGTACAGGGTGCGGACGGAGGCGGTGGCCGCGAAGGGCCGTTCGCTCACGCCCAGGTCGAGGAGGTCGCCGCGGTCGAACGCGGCCCGCAACGCGGGGTGGTGGTGGAGCAGTTCGTACTGCCACGGGTGGGCGGGCAGCAGCCGGTAGCCGTCGGGCACGGCGGGGTGCAGCGCGTCCACCGCGGCGGTCGCGCCGGCCGCCGCGGACTCCTCGGCGATCAGGTGGTCGCGTACGGCGAACAGGCGCAGCGGGAAGGACGCCGCCGTCTCGGGTGCGTACGCCGCCCAGGAGGCCGGGTCGCCGGTGCGGGCCTTGGGGGTGGGGTGGAACCGGTGGCCGAAGAGCAGCGACTGTTCGGAGACGAGGTAGGCGGCGAGGGGGTCTTCGGGACCGTCGCCGGTACGGGCCGGGGTGTGCGCGGCGAGGGTGGCGGTCAGGGCCTGGTGGCTGGAGTGGATCTGCTCCCGGAATTCCTCGTTGTCCACGCCGGTGCGCAGCGACAGTTCGGCCCCCGCGTACTCGGCGAGGCGGCGCCAGTCGGTCTTGTCCCAGCCGCCGTCCGGCCGCTGTTCGGTGACCGGTCCGGTGAACCGGTGGGCGCCGAGCAGCGAGGTGCGGCGCAGCGCGACCCGGAGGAGCACACCGCGGCGCGGCAGCCGGAGGAGCAGATGGCCGTCGGCGACGGCCGTCTGGTGCTCGGGGCCGGACAGTTCGCGCAGCAGGCAGTTGAGGAGGGTGTGCGCCACGGCCTCGTCGGCGGTGGGCAGGCCGTCCGGGGTGGCGGTGGGCGAGGGCGCCTGGAGGGGGGCGGTGCCGGCGGGCAGCGACATCAACGGCTCCAAAGGGGCTGGGAAGGGCGACGGATGAGGGCGGGGAGGGCGGCCGCGAGCACCGTGGCGAGGGCGACGGCGGTGCCGGTGAACAGGGGCGCGGCGGGCCCGAAGAAGCTGTTGCCGGCCGCGGCGGCCAGGCCGGCGGCGACCGCGCCGGCCTTGGAGACGAACTCCAGCGAGCCGAACATCCCGCCCGGCGCGCGCCCCTTGGCGCAGTCGGCGGCGAGCACGGAGCGGCAGACCAGGCCGAGGGTGAGGCCGGCGCCGAGCAGCAGCCGTACGGCGATGAAGGCGGCGAGCGAGTCGGCCAGGACGTGTGCGGCGAGGCCGAGCGCGATACAGCCGAAGCCGAGGGTGATGCCGAGCCGGGGGCGGCGGTGGAACGCGGCGTGCACGGCCATGGCGCACAGCAGGTAGCACAGGTGCGGGAGGGCGAAGAGCACTCCGGAGAGCAGCGGGGAGGCGCCCGGTATGCGCTCCTCGATCAGGGAGATCAGATACGGGAAGGAGATGACGGTCGAGAAGACGAAGGCGAACTCGAAGGCGTAGAGGGCGCGCAGGGGCCCGGGCGCGGGTCCGGTCCCGGCCGGCTCGTCCCCGGCCTTCCCGGCCGTCCCGGCCGCGTCGGCCGCCTGGGCGCCGGGCCGCTTCTCCTGCTCGCGCGGTTCGGGGAGCGTGGCGAGCATCAGGGCCGCGGCGAGCGGCAGCACGGCGAGCAGCGCGTACTGGCGGTGCGGTGACAGCCAGGGCGAGAGTGCGCCGACGACGATGGGTGCGAAGACGAGGGCGGCGCGGGCGCTGCCCTGCATCAGGGTGAGCGCCTTGGACAGCGCGGGGCCCTCCAGCGCGGCGCCGAGGTAGCCGTTGGACGCGGCGAAGGTGCCGCCGAGCACGCCCTGGAGGACCAGCGCCGCGGTGAAGACGGCCAGGGAGTCGGCCCATCCGGCGAGCAGGAAGGAGACGGCCAGGCCCAGCTGGGCACGGAGCAGCAGCCGTTTGCGGCCGAACCGGTCGGCGAGCCGGCCCCACAGCGGGGCGCCGAGCCCGCCGAAGACGGTGGGGACGACGTAGAGCAGGCCGGCCCAGTGCGCGGTGTGGTCACCGAGCTCCGGCAGGATCGCGGAGAGGTAGGGCGGCAGGCCCAGGGCGGCGAAGGACGCCACGAAGTAGCAGCCGGCGACGGCGTGGATGTGCCGGCGGCTGAGCGGGGAAGCGGCGGCCGGGGCCGGCCCGGCCACCGTGGCGGAATCGGCCGCGGCCCGGGCGCGGTCCGGTGACGCGGTGGCGGTCATCGTGAACCACCGGGCCGCCGCAGGTAGTTGGGGCCGTGCGTGTAGTGCTTGTTGATGTCGGCGGCGCCGGAGCGTTCCTTGCTGAGCAGGGTGCCCGCGGTGACCATCGCCTTGACCGGCAGGCGGGGTGCGTCCAGGACCCGCGTGCGCAGCGTGGCCCCGGGGCCGCCGGGCGCGCCGCCGAGCCGTTCGACGGCCTCGGCGAGGCGGTCGCGGACGAGCCCGAGGAGCCGTTCCAGCGGGGCGCGGCCGTGGCGGGCGAGCCCGAAGGCGTACGCACCCGCGCACAGGTGCACGGTGATGGTGGTGAACAGGTCGGCCACCGGCTCGTCGCCGTCGACGAGGATCCGGGGGTCGGCGAAGGCAGCGGGGTCGAACGCGCCGGTGCCGAGGGTGTCGCGCAGCCGGCGGGCGTTGATCCGTGGCCCGTCGTTGTCCTTGAACAGCAGCCGCAGCCGGGTGGCGCCGCCGTCCCGGTCGAGGACGAGGGAGATGTTCTGCTGGTGGGACTCCAGGCCGATGCCGTAGCCGAAGAGGGTGGTCTGCCAGTCGAACAGGAGGGTGAGGCAGGCGTCCAGCAGGGCGATCGGGTCGCCGCCGTGGAACCGGTCGGCGAGGTGGTCGACGACCAGACGGCCGCCGGGTGCCTCGCTCAGCAGCGCGGCCAGGGGGACGACGACGGCGTCGTCGAGGCCGGCCGGGTAGCGGCGGCACAGGGTGGCGAGGAGTTCATGGCCGGCGTGGGCGTAGGTGGACTCGTCGGCGTGCAGGATCCTGCCCTCGAAGCGCGGTTCGCGGGCGATGACGGTCTCCAGCAGCCGCTGTCCCAGGGCACCGTTGACCAGGGTGTGGGGCTTGATGGTGCGGCGGTTGCGCAGGCCCAGGGTGGCGGTGGCCAGCGGCAGTTTGAGGTGCAGGGCGGGGTCGGCGGTGAGGGCGACCGTGCGCATCGACAGGGTCGGTATCGCCTCCAGGTGCGGCTGCCCGGCGAGGTGCGCCTGGTCCTCCAGGCCGGCCTCGCGCAGGGCCTCGCGCAGCGGGGCGCCCACGGTGAGCGGGTGGACGGGGAGGGCCAGGTGGCTCCGCTCCAGCTCCGGCAGGCCGAGGTCCGCCGGGGTGGGCCAGTGGCCGGGCAGACCGGTGGCACCCTCGGCGAGGGTGACGGCGTGCCGTGGCAGGGCGAGCCAGCGCAGCGCGAAGCGTGGGTGGAACTCCGGCGCCCAGGCGCGCAGTTGGTCCTCGCCGAGGCCGGAGCGGCCGCGTGCCGTGGGGTAGACGGGGTGGTCGTGGTGGGCGGCGAGGGTGTCGTGGGCGAGGCCGCCGGCCAGGCCGGTCCAGTGGGCGGGGTCGGCGCCGTACCGGGCGGTGAGCCGGTCCAGGACCTCGCCGCGCGCCTCGGTGTGCAGCCGCATCGTGGCGAGCGTCTGACGGCACTCCTCGGCGAAGGCGTCGAAGCCGTCGCGGTCGACGGGGTCGGCGAGCGCGCGCAGCGCGGCCAGGATCTCGTCGGTGGTGGCCAGTTCGGTGCCGTCGGACTCGCGGAGCAGCAGCGGCCGGCGGGCGGCCGTCTCGCACTGGAAGCCGTCCTCGGCGACCGGCAGCAGCAGCGCGTCGCCGTCGGCGGCCGCCCGCCGCAGCCACCGGCCGTCCGCGCGCTCCACGGGCGCGCTGTGGCTGCGCAGGCCGACGACGTCCTCCCGGAGCAGCGCGCTGAGCACGCGCAGCAGCAGATCCGCCTCGGCGGTGGCGGAGGGCGTGGCGTCGGAGAGCGTGGTGGTGCCGGTCACGGGGTGATCTCCCAACGCTGCGCGGCGAGCAGCTGGTCCGCGGCCCGGTCCACCGCCTGCTGGTCGGTGCCGGTGGCCCGGAGCACGCCGACGTAGTCGCGGTTGGTGTGGTACAGCTCGTGCCGCTCCCCCAGGGCCCGCAGCGGGCGGTAGGTCAGCCGGACCCCGTCGACGGTCCGTTCGGTGGCTTCGGGGGCCGCGGTGAGCGTGCCGGCGGCGGGGGCGCAGAGGTGGTCGATGCGGGCCGCGCCGTCGGTGCGGGCGCCCAGGTCGACGGGGAGCGGCTCGCCGAGGTGGGTGCGGAGGATGTGCGCGAAGAGCGGGATGTCCAGCAGCTGGGCGAGCATCAGGTCGCACTGGTCCCCGATGACACGGTAGTTGACCTCGATGATCCGGGCGCGGCCCTGGTGCACCACGAACTCGGTGTGGCAGGCGCCGAACCCGACACCGAGCGCGTCGAGCTGGGCGAGGACCTGGGCGACGACCGGCTCGGGGTGCTCGGGGACGAAGGTGTGCCGCTGCTCGATGAAGTGCGGCGGCGCGGAGAGCGTGGTGTGGAAGCCGCCGAGGACGTGGCGTATCCGGCCGTCGCCGAGGGTCTCCAGGGTGTACAGCTCACCGGCGAGGTACTCCTCGACGACCAGGGCCGCGCCCGGCCGCCGGGCCTGGATCTCCTTGGCGTGCCGCACCAGTTCGTCCGGGCCGTCGGCGAGGACCACGTCCTCGCTGGCGACGCCCTCACGCGGCTTGACCACGCAGGGGTACGGCACGTCGAGGCCGGTCAGCGTCGCCGGGTCCCGGTCCGCGGGGAGCTCCGCCGACCAGACGGTGTCGGCGCCGGCGGCGGCGAGGTGGCGGCGCAGCTGTGCCTTGTCCTTGGCGCGCAGGGTGGCGCGCCAGTCCTTGGCGGGGAGCCCGAAGTAGTCGGCGGCCAGGGCGGCCTGGGTCTGGAGGTGGTCGCTGTTGGTGAAGACCGCGGCGGCCGGGTGGTGGGTGGCGATCCGGGTGATGACGGCGCGGAAGTCGCGGACGTCGCACTCGAGGATCTCGGTGTGCGGGTGGCGGCGCCGGTGCGGTTCCGGCTGGTCGGTCAGGACGGTGACGTCGAGGCCGAGCCGGGCGGCGGCGGGCAGGAAGCCTTCGGAGACGGAGTCGGTGGGGTTGAGCGCGAGCAGGTAGAGCCGCATCAGCGGCGCCCCTTCCGGAACGAGCGGAGCCGGCGGCGGACCGGCGGTGAGCATGGCGCGGGCACGGGGAACGGGCGGGCGGTGTGGGACGGTGGCCCGCCCGTTCCCCGGCGGCGGTTACTTCTTGGGCAGTTCGACGCCGGCGGCCTTGGCCACGTCGGCGAGCATCTTCTCGGCGGCCTGGACGCCGATGCCGGACATCCAGGTCTCGTCCGGGACCTCGAACACCTTGTTGTCCTTGACCGCCTTGAGGTCCTTCCAGACCGGGTTGGAGGTCACGGTCTTCTGCTGGGTCTTCTGCGGGTCGTCGGCGAGCGTGACGAAGACCAGGTCGGCGTCGGCCCGGTCGATCTGCTCCGCGCTGACGTCCTTCATCGTCACCTTGGGGTCGGTGGAGGACTGGGACTCCGGGCGCTTGAGGCCGATGTCGTCCAGGACGACGCCGCTGTAGGAGGAGCGCTGGTACAGGCGGGTGGGCCCGGCGACGAAGCGGACGACCGACGCGGTGGGCATCTTGCCGTACTTCTTCTCGATCGCCTCGCCGAGGGCCTTGGCGCGGCCCTCGTAGCTCTTCAGGGCGGCGTCGGCCTCCTTCTCCATGCCGAGCGCCTTGGCGTGGACCTTGAGGTTGTCCTTCCAGGGGCCGCCGGTGGTCTCGGTGAAGACGGTCGGGATGCCCAGGCCCTTGAGCTTGTCGTAGATCTTCTCGTGCCGGACCTTGGAGGAGAGGATCAGGTCGGGCTTGAGGGAGGCGATCTTCTCGAGGTTGGGCTCCAGCAGCGGGCCGACGTCCGTGACGCCCTCGACCTTGCCCTGGAGGTAGTTCGGGAAGCCGCCGGCGGTCTTCATGTGCGGGGAGACGGCACCGACCGGCTTGATGCCGAGCATGGTGACGTCGTCCAGCTCTCCGGTGTCGAGGACCACGACGCGCTTCGGCTTCGTGGGGACCTTGACGTCGCCCATCGCGGTCTTGACGGTGCGCGGGAAGCCGGCGGCGGACGCCCCGGCCTGGTCGCCGCCGTCGGTCTTCTCGTCGTTGCCGCAGGCGGACAGGGCGCCGACGCCGAGGACCACGGTCAGCAGCGCGCCGCCGAGCCGGCGGGATCCGCGCAGGGGAGATCTGGTGGACATGGGGTTTCCTTGCTGTGAGCGGAGAGGGGGAGGGGGTGACGTGGTGTGGGGGTTCGGGGGGGGTCAGCGGGCAGCGGCGGCGGTGTGCCGGGCCGCTTTGCCCTTGGGGACGACCAGCGGGGTGCCGGTCTCGGGGTCGGGGATCACCCGGCATTCCACGTCGAACACGGACTTGACCAGGTCCGCGTCGAGCACCTCGGCCGGGGTGCCGGCCGCGGCCAGCCGCCCCGCTTTGAGGACCACCAGGTGGTCGGCGTAGCGGGCGGCCTGCCCGAGGTCGTGCAGCACCATCACCACGGTGCGGCCGGCTTCGGTGTGCAGGTCGGCGACCAGGTCGAGCACGTCGAGCTGGTGCCGCAGGTCCAGGAAGGTGGTGGGCTCGTCGAGCAGCAGCAGCTCGGTGTCCTGGGCGAGGGCCAGGGCGATCCAGGCGCGCTGGCGCTGGCCGCCGGAGAGCTGGTCGACGGGCTGGTCGCGCAGTCCGGTGGTGCCGGTGCGCTCCAGGGCGGCGTCCACGGCGGCCTGGTCGGCGGCGGACCAGGGGCTGAGCAGCCGCTGGTGCGGGTAGCGGCCGAGCCGTACGAGTGCCTCGACGGTGATGGCTTCGGGGGTGACCGGCTGCTGTGGCAGCAGGCCCATCCGGCGGGCGAGGGAGCGCGCGGACATCCGGTGGATGTCCGAGCCGTCCAGGGTGACGGTGCCGCCGGCCGGGGCGAGCAGCCGGGTCAGCCCGCGCAGCAGGGTGGACTTGCCGCAGGCGTTGGGGCCGACGATGGCGGTGACGGCGCCGCCGGGGAGGACCAGGTCGAGCCCGCCGACCACCACCCGGTCGCCGTAGCGCAGGTCGAGGCCGTGCGCGGCCAGCTGGTTGGGCTGCGGCCGGTCATCCGGCCGCCGGGCGTTCCGCTCCTCGGCGGCCGGCCCCTGGGTGTTCGGCTCCTGGGGTGCCGACTGCTGGACGGTCATACGGAACTCCTCTTCACGGGCGTGCTCTGTCGGAACATCAGCACCAGTAGCCAGGGCGCGCCGAGGGTGGCGGTGACCACGCCGACCGGCAGCCCCTCGACGGGCAGCAGGTGCTGGACCACAAGGTCGGAGGCGAGCAGCAGCACGGCGCCGGTCAGGCCGGTGAGCGCCAGCGTCCCGGCGGTCGGCGGGCCGGCCAGGAAGCGCACGACGTGCGGCACGGCGAGGGCGATGAAGGAGACCGGTCCGGTGAGCGCGGCGGCCAGCGAGGCCAGCGTCACGGCGGCGACGAGGAGTTGCAGGCGCGCGGCGGAGACGCCCAGGCCGAGCGCGCCGGCCGAGTCGTCGCCCAGGTCCAGGACGGCCAGCCGGCGGTTGAGGACGAACACGGCGGCCAGTGCCACGGCGAGGGCGGCGGCCGCGCCCCAGACCTCGGTCCAGGTGCGGCCGTAGAGCGAGCCGGTCGTCCACTGCCGCGCCGAGCCCGCGAGTTCGGCGGGGAAGCGGACGACCATGAGGTTCACCGCGGCGGCCAGCCCCGCCTGGACGGCGAGGCCCACCAGGACCAGGCGGGTGACGGCGAGCCCGGAGCGCCAGGCGAACGCTCCCAGCAGCAGCGCGGCCACCAGACCGCCGCCCAGCGCGCCCACCGGGATGAGCGTCTGCGAGGCGCCGGTGGCGAGGAGCACCACCGAGCCGAACGAGGCGCCTCCGGTGATGCCCATGACGTCCGGAGAGGCCATCGGGTTGCGGAACAGCCGCTGCAGCACGGCGCCGGCCGCGGCCAGACCGGCCCCGGCGAGCAGCGCCGCCACCAGCCGCGGCGCCCGGAACTCCTGGACGACGTACACATCGCCCAGGTCTCCGAGGCCGATCAGGCCGCGCAGCGCGACGGACGGCGACAGCGCCATCTCACCCGTCGTCAGGGAGACGGTGGCGAGGACGCCGAGCACGACGAGGGCGCCACAGCTGAGCAGCGCGGTACGGCGGCGCTGCCGGGCCCGTACGTCACGGGGCCGGGCGGCGGCGGTCGGCACGGGGGCGGTGGCGGTCATCGGGCCGCCTTCCGGGCGAGCAGCGCCAGCAGCGGCGCGCCGAGGAGACCGGTGACGATGCCGACCTCCAGCTCGGACGGCCGGATCACCAGCCGCCCCAGTACGTCGGCGGCGAGCAGCAGCAGAGGGCCCGCGATCAGGCAGCCGGGCACCAGCAGCCGGTGGTCGCCGCCCAGCAGCGGGCGGACCAGGTGCGGTGCGGCGAGCCCGATGAACGCGACCGGCCCGGCCACGGCGACCGCGGAGCCGGCGAGCAGCACCATCGCGAGCGTGCCGGCCAGCCGGATCCGCGTCACCGGGACGCCGAGCGCCTGGGCCGTCTCGTCGCCGAGTGCCAGGGCGTTGAGCGCGGGGGCGAGGGCCAGGGCGAGCACCGCACCGATCGCGAGGGTCGGCAGCATCGGGTACAGCACGTCCAGCGGCCGCTCGGCGAGCGAGCCGGCCAGCCAGAAGCGGGCCTCGTCCAGGGTGCGCTGACTGGTCAGCATCACGGCCGACGTCCAGGACAGCAGGACGAGCTGGAGGACGAAACCGCCGAGGGCGAGCCGCACCGGGTCGAGGTCGCCGGCCCGCCGGCCGAGCGCCTGCGCGAGCAGGGCGGCGCCCGCGGCCCCGGCGAAGGCGAACCACACGTACTCGACGGGCCGGGTCAGGTGGAGCGCGTAGATGGCGGTGACCACGGCGAAGCCGGCGCCCGCGTTGAGGCCGAGCGTGCTCGGTGAGGCGAGCGGGTTGCGGGTGATGCCCTGGGCGACCGCGCCGGCCAGGCCGAGTGCGGCGCCCACGACCAGTCCGATGACGGTACGCGGCAGGCGCAGCCCGGTGACCACGAGGGCGTCGCGCCCGTGGGCGCCGCCGAACAGGGCGTCGGTCACGGTGGACAGCGGTACCGAGCGCGCGCCCAGGGCGAGGCTCAGTACGGCGCACACCGCGAGCGCGGCAACTCCCAGGAGGAGCACCGGCACGCGGCGGGCTGAGAAGGTGGGCACACCGGGCGGTGCGGCCTGATCACTCGTGGACACGGTGCGTGAGTTTAGGTTAGGCATACCTAAACTTGTCAACTGCTGGTGCGCCTGTGGCAACGTCCGCGTCCGCTGATCACCCTACGTGGACGGAAACCGCTCCCCCACACCGGTCCAGCCGCGGCCGGCCGAGGGAGGCGCCGACGGCCTCCCGGGCGCCGCGGCACCCCACGACCTCAGTGCGTGGGGACTCTGAGCTCCCCGCCCCGGTAGAAGCCTTCCCGCTCCTCGACGACGTACGGTGCCATCGCCGTGCGCCGCTCGTGCTCCTCACCGGAGGCCCGCCAGGCGTCGCAGGCCGCCCTGGAGTCCCACATCGAGACGCCGGTGATCTCGTGCCCGTCCTCGGACCAGTACGCGAAGGCGCGGAGCAGGCCGCGCGGATACGGGTGCGGGCGCCAGGCCCGTTCGAACTCCGCCAGCGTGCCCGGCTTGATACGGCGCGTCGTGACCCAGACGAAGTGCTCCTCCATCGCAGCCTCCTTCGGAACACCGTTTCCGTACCGCGGAGGTCCGGAGGTGCTCTCGCGCAACGCTCGGACCGCCGCTCGAACCACCGTAGGTCCGCCGCCCGGCTTCCGCCTTCCCAGCGGCCCGGGACGCGCCTTTCGCCACGCACGCCGAAGGCCTTGTCGCCACACATGCCGAAGGCCCTGTTCCACTTCCGTGAAACAGGGCCCTCACTCGGGCCGAAGCCCTTCTGCACCGTCGGGACGACAGGATTTGAACCTGCGACCCCTTGACCCCCAGTCAAGTGCGCTACCAAGCTGCGCCACGTCCCGGTGCCCGCTCCCGCCGGGCTTCCCCGGCTGACCGCGCACAAGAACAATACCGCATGTCAGAGGGTGGGTGCTGCCATATCCACGGCACCGTGACGCGCAGGACGGCGCGGAGCGGCCGGGTCCGTTCGGAGGTGCTCTCAGATGTGTTCGCCGAGCCAGGCCAGCAGGTCGGCGTGGACCTCGTCGCGGTTGGTCTCGTTGAGGACTTCGTGGCGGGCGCCGGGGTAGGCCTTCCAGGTCAGGTCACGGGTGCCCAGATAGCGGAAGTCCTCCAGGAGTTCATGGACCAGGGTCATCCGCTGGTGGCAGGGGTCCAGGTCGCCGACGGCGATGTGGACGGGCAGTCCGCGCGGGACGCGGACCAGGTTGGCCGGGTCGTTGATCTTGCGGATGGCACGCACCCAGTCGAGCGAGAGGCCGGCACAGAACGGGAAGCCGCAGTCCTCGTCGGCGACGTAGGCATCCACCTCGGCCGTGTCACGGGAGAGCCATTCATAGCCGGTGCGGCGGGGAAAGGCGTCGTTGAAGGAGCCGAAGAGGCGCGGGATGAAGGGGGAGAGCGCGGTGCGGCCATGTGCGGCGATCTCGTCCTCCAGCCCGCTGACGGCACCGTCGATGTCCAGGCCGGGCAGGGTCCGGAAGGTGCCGGTGAGGATCAGTCCGGCGAGGTCGGCGCCGTACTCCTGGGCGTAGTCGCGGGCCAGCATCGCGCCCAGGCTGTGACCGAGCAGGACCAGCGGGGTGCCGGGGTGGGCGGCGGCCGCGCGATCGCCGATGCTCTTGAGGTCGGTGACGATGGCCCGCCAGGCGTCCGGACCGGCCACGCCACGGCCACCGGTGGAGGCCGCGGTGGCGCCGTGCCCCCGGTGGTCGGAGGCGAGGACGCCATAGCCGTGGCCCGCCAGAAAGCGGGCGAAGCGGTCGTAGCGCCGGCCGTGTTCCGCGGCGCCGTGCGCGATCTGGACGAGGGCGCGCGGGTGCCCGCCCTCCGGGGGCCAGATGTACGCGGCGATCCGGGCGCCGTCCGCTGCCTGGTGGAACTCCTGCCGCATGGCCTGCATCGCGTCGTCTCCTGACTGCCGGGCGGTGGCTGACGAGCCGTCGGCGCCCACTCTTCCGCTCCGGGCGGCGGCGCGCCACGGGAGGCGCGTCGGCATGTTGACCACCGGACCGGGCGGCGTGACACGATCAAGCGGTCCGTTGCCGTCGCGCGCTGTCGCCCGCACGGCAACACCGGTACCGAGGAGGATCGTTGGACACCACTGATCGCCACTCCGAGCACTCCGCAGGGCCCCTCGAAGCGCCCGCCCCCGCCGGCCGCCGCTTAGGGCCGGTACGCTCCGCGCCGCTCTCCCGCCGCAGATTCCTGCAGGGCACCGCGTCGGCGGCCGCCACGGCGGGGCTCGCCGGCGTGGCGGCCGGGGCCGGCGCACCCGAGGCGTGGGCGCGGGGCGGCCGGGCCCCCGGTGCCGCGGTGACCCTCACCGCGGCCACCGACGGCGCGGCCTCCCTGGCTCCCGCCGGCGACCGGCTGGTCGCGGAGGTCCAGAACGTCCTGTGGTCGCTGCCCCGGTCAGGCGGCGAGGCGGTGGCCCTGACCCCGCCCGATCTGGAGCCCACCCGGCCGGTCCACTCCCCCGACGGCCGCCAGGTCGCGCTCTGCGCCTACCGGGGCGGCGCCTTCCACCTGTGGACGGTCGCCGCCGACGGCTCCGGCCTGACGCAGCTGACCGACGGCCCGTGGGACGACCGCGGGCCCGCCTGGTCCCCCGACGGGACCCGGATCGCCTTCGCCTCCGAGCGCGGCGGCGACCCGGCGGCCGGCCGCAGCCCGTACCGGATCTGGGTGCTGGACGTGCGGAGCCGGCGGCTGACCCGGGTGACCGGGCGGTCCGGCCAGGACGGGCCCCATCAGGACGGCGCCTGGGAGGACTTCGACCCGTGCTGGTCGCCGGACGGCTCCCGGATCGTCTTCGTCCGCGGCCGGGTGTCGGGCACCGACCTGCTCTCCCGTACGGTCGCGTCGGTGCCGGCCGACGGGAGCGGCACGGTGCGCACCGAGCACACCGAGAGCGCGGCCGCCGAGGTGATGACGCCGGCGCTGTCCCCCACCGGACGGCTGGCCTACCTGCGGACCACGGACAAACCGGGAGCGACCTGCACGCTGGTGGTGGACGGGGCGCGGGTCGGGGTGGACGGCGATGTGGCGCCGGTGCCGCCGCGCTGGGTCTCGCGGGACGAGCTGCTGCTGACGGTCGACGGCCAGTTCCGGATCGTCCGGGCGGACGCCCCGCGGCACGCCGAGACGATTCCGTTCAGCGCGCGGCTGCCGCTGGACCGCCCCGATTACCGCGTCAAGGACTACCGCTTCGAGGAGGCCGGGGTCCGGCCGGTGCGCGGCGTGCATCTGCCCGCGCTCTCCCCCGACGGCCGCCGGGTCGCCTTCGCGGCGCTCAACTCCCTGTGGGTGGCGCCCGCGTCGGGCGGCGGTGCGGCCCGGAGCATCGTCCGGGCCGACGCCACCCGCTATGTCCTGGCGCCCAGCTGGTCCCGGGACGGCCGGGCGCTGCTGTACGCCGACGACCGGGACGGGCTGTTCGCAGTGCGCCGCCGGGAACTCGCCACCGGCGAGGAGACGGTGCTGGCCACCGGGGGCCGGGTGCAGCCGGCGCTGTCGCCGGACGGCGGCCGGCTGGCCGCGCTCGACATGTCCGGAAATCTCGTGGTACGGACGCTCGCCGACGGCACCGAGCGGGTACTGGCCGCCCCGATGGGCGCCGGCGGTCTCCCCGGTCGCCCCAGCTGGTCGCCGGACGGCCGCTATCTGGCGTACTGCGACCGCAACCGCCTCAACCGCCGCTTCCGCGAGGGCTACAACGTCATCCGGGTCGTGGACGCCGAGACCGGCGAGGGACGGCTGTTCACGGTCGCCGAGCATGTCTCGATCGCCGACCGCTACGACTCGGGGCCGGTGTGGTCGCCCGACGGACGCTGGATGGCGCTGATCGCCGAGTCCGCGCTGTGGGTGCTGCCGGTGCGGCCCGACGGGACGCCGGACGGGACGCCCCGGCAGCTGACCGACGAGGCCGCCGACCATCCGTCGTGGTCCGGCGACTCCGGCACGCTCCTCTACCTCTCGGCGGGCAGGCTGCGGCTGATCGGGGTGTCCGGCGGCCCGGCCCGGACCGTTCCGCTGTCCCTCACCCACCGGCCGCCGCGCGCCCGGGACACCGTCGTGCACGCCGGCCGGTTCTGGGACGGCACCGGCGACGAGGTGCGGCAGGACGTCGATGTGGTGGTACGGGACGGGCGGATCACCGCCGTGGAACCGCACCGCCGGAGCCGGTCCGGCACGGCCCGCCGGGTGGACGCCTCGGCCCGGACCGTGCTGCCCGGCCTGTGGGACGCGCACACCCATCCGTGGCAGACGACGTACGGCGGCCGGCAGACCGCCCTGCAACTGGCGTACGGCATCACCACGGCGGTCTCCTGCGGCGGCTTCTCCTACGAACAGGCCCGCATCCGGGAGGCCGTGACGGCCGGCCTGCTCACCGGACCACGGCTGCTGACGTGCGGGGAACTGCTGGACGGCGGCCGGGTGGCGTACAGCATGGGGCGGGCCCACCGCACCCGCGCGGGGCTGCGCCGTTCGCTGGCCCGTGGCGCGGCGCTGGACTGGGACTTCGTGAAGACGTACGTACGGGCACCGGGCTGGGTGATGGCGGAGGCCGCGCGCTTCGCGCATGACCGGCTCGGGGTGCGGGCCGGCAGCCATCTGCTCACCCCGGGCCTCCAGCTGGGCCAGGACCTGACGACTCATCTCCAGGCGACACAGCGGCTGGAGTTCGGACACGCGGTGTCCAGGACCGGCCATTCCTACCAGGACGTCGAGGAGATCTACACCGGCACCGGCTTCCACCTGATCGCGACCCCGTTCTCGTCGGCACCGCTGCTCGGCGCCGACCCGGCGCTGGCCGACGACGTACGGGTGACCCGGCTGATGCCTCCCTGGGACACCTCGGTCGTACAGGAGGGGGCCCGGCACCGGCCCACGCCGGCCCAGCTGTCCGACCTCGCCACCGAAGTCGGCCTCTACCGGCGGGTCCTGGGCGCCGGCGGGCTGGTCGCGCTGGGGACCGACCAGCCGTTGCAGCCGGTGGGGCTGAGCCTGCACCTGTGTCTGCGGGCGCTGCACCAGGGCGGCCTGAGCGTGAGCCAGACGCTGCGTACCGCGACCGCGCTGCCCGCCCGGGTGTTCGGCGCGGAGCGGGATCTGGGGACGCTGGAGGTCGGCAAGATCGGCGATATGACGCTGGTGGACGGCGATCCGTTCAGCGACTTCAGCTCGCTGGTGCGGACCTCGGCGGTGCTGCGCGGAGGCCGGCTCGTCGAGCAGCGGGAACTGGTCGACTCCTTCCCGGCGCCGGCCGGCCACACGCTGCGGGCGGCCGGTACCGACTGGCTGGAGGTGGGCCGGCAGCAGCGCCGCGACTCCTGCTGCGACCTCGCGCACTGACCCTGCTCCCACAGGGTGGTGCGGCGCCGCTGCGCACCTCAACCCTTCGCATGGATCGCCCAGTTGATGTTTCGCGCGTCCCGCAGTAGGTATGCCAACGGGTATTGCACGCGGTAAGCGACAGATCACGTTCGGATACGGCCGCCGCCGACGGCACCGCCAGTGCCGTCCCGGGCGGGGTGCGACCAGCGCGGAGAAGATCGCGGAGGAGGGCTCGTCTTGTATCGCTATTTCACCGACCAGCGGCATGAAGCACTCCGATCGCGGGTGCGGGACTTCGCCGAAAGGGAGGTCCGTCCCCGGATCGCGGAGATGGAGGCGAGCCGTACCGTCTGCCATGACCTTTCCCGCCGGATCGCCCGCCAGGGGTGGATCGGCGCGACGATCCACCGGGCGTACGGCGGGATGGGCGCCGGGCATCTCGCCAAGACCCTCGTCATCGAGGAGCTCTCGCGGGTCTCCGGCGCCATGGGCGCCATGGTGCAGGCGTCCCAGCTGGGCGTCGCGAAGATCGTCCACTTCGGCGACGAGGAGCAGAAGAAGGCCTGGCTGCCGGCGATCGCCTCCGGCGACTGCCTGCCGACCATCGCGGTCACCGAACCGGGCTCCGGCGGCCATGTGCTGGGCATGGCCGCCACCGCGGTCCGGGAGGGCGACCACTACCTCCTCAACGGCCGCAAGATCTACGTCGGCAACAGCCATGTCGGGGATCTGCACGGTGTGATCGTCCGCACCGGCGAGGGCTCCCACGGGCTGTCCGCGTTCCTCGTGGAGTCCGGCACGCCCGGCCTCCGGGTCGGTCCGCAGCAGCCGGCGATGGGGCTCCACGGCTTCAGCTTCGGCGAGCTCATCTTCGACGACTGCCGGGTCCCGGCGGCGAACCTGCTGGGCCGGGAGGGCGACGGGCTGTCCGTCGCGTACTCCTCCAGCGTGCTGTACGGACGGCCGAATCTGGCCGCCGTGTCGCTGGGCATCCATCAGGCGGTGCTGGACGAGACGACACGGTTCTGCGCCGAGCGGCAGCGCTATGACAGGCCACTGGCCGACCTCGGCAACATCAAGCTCAAACTGGGCCGCATCCAGTCGCGGCTGATGCTCGCCCGGCTGTCCGCCTACCATGCGGCGCACTTGCTGGACCAGGGGCTGCCCTGCGATGCGGAGCTGATGAACGCCAAGCTGGTGAACGTGGAGTCGGCGCTGGAGTCGGCGCGTGACGCGATGGACATCCACGCCGCGTGCGGGCTGTTCACCGACAGACCGGTCGAGCGCTTCCTCCGGGACGCGCACCACATCTTCGCACCGGCCGGAACCTCGGACGTCCAGCTGCTGCGCCTGGGCGAAGTGGCCCTGGGGCAGGGGAAGGGCGACTGGTCCGGCCGGTTCGCCGAGCAGCTGCGGCTGGATCCGTCGGAATGGCCGGAGAGCCCGGAGGTTCCGGAGAGCCCGGAGAGCCCGGAGGGTCGGGAGGGTCCGGAGATTCCGGAGGGTCGGGAGGAGAACGGCCGGGCGACGGTTCCGGGCCAGCGCACCGCGCCGCCCCGCCAGCGCTCCTGGTTCACCCGCCTGAAGTGAGCGACGGGCCCGGGGTGACCCGGGCCCGCGTCGTACCGGCGGGGCCGTGGCCCGGGGCCGGCTCCACCCGGGGCCGGCCCGGCCGGTCAGGACGAGTCGCGCTGCTGGTCCTCCATGCGATGGATCTGCTCGACGAGTTCGGCGGCCAGCGACTTGATGGTCTCCAGCCCCTTCCGCCCCCAGGGCCGTGGTTCGAGGTCCACGACACACACGGTGCCCAGCGCCATGCCCGTGCGGTCGATCAGCGGCGCGCCGAGGTAGGAGCGGATACCGATCTCGTCCACGACGGGGTTGCCGGCGAACCGCGGATAGTCGCAGACGTCCTCCAGGACCAGCGCCTTGCGGCGGACGATGACATGCGGGCAGTAGCCGTGGTCGCGGGCCATCACCCGGCCGGGCCGGGCGCTGGCGGGCGCCGGTCCCAGCTCGACGGCCTGGTTCTGGCCCGGTGTGTAGAGCCCGGCGAAGTACTGCCGGTGTTCGTCGATGAAGTTGACCATCGCGTACGGCGCCTCGGTGGTCCGGGCCAGCTTGCGGGCGAACTCGTCGAAGGCGGGCAGCGGGGAGTCACCGATGCCCAGGGCCCGCAGCCGGGCCACCCGCGCCGGGGCCTCGTCGTCCTGCGGGGTGAGCAGCAGATGGCGGGTGGGGTCGTAGGGGACGTTCGGGACGCGGGAGACGGGGTAGTTCATGGCAGCTCCGGGGTCGTGGCGAGGGCGGGGGTGAGCAGGTGCTGGACGAGCGACACCAGGACTTGAGTGGCCGAGCTGCACTGGCGGGCGTCGCAGAGCACGACGGGCGTGGCCGGCGAGAGGTCCATGGCGGAGCGGACCTCGTCCGGTTCGTAGTGGTAGGAGCCGTCGAACTCGTTGACCGCGACGATGAACTGGATACCGCGCCGCTCGAAGAAGTCCACCGCGGCGAAACACTGGTCCAGCCGCCGGGTGTCGGCGAGGATCACCGCGCCGAGCGCGCCGTTGGACAGCTCGTCCCACATGAACCAGAAGCGATGCTGCCCCGGCGTCCCGAAGAGATAGAGGATATGGGCGGGGCTGAGCGTGATCCGGCCGAAGTCCATGGCGACGGTCGTGGTGTCCTTGTCCTCGACGCCCGCCAGGTCGTCGGTGCCGACGCTGATCTGGGTCAGCAGCTCTTCCGTGCTGAGCGGTTCGATCTCGCTCACCGCCCCGACGAAGGTCGTCTTGCCGACCCCGAATCCGCCCGCCACGAGGATCTTCAGCGCGGTCGGGAAGAGGTCGGTCGAGGAGTCCCCCTGCCGGGGGTCACAGTCGCTTGCGAAGTCCATTCAGCACCGCCTCCAGCAGGGCTCGGTCGGTACGGGACGCGGGCCCAGCCGGAACGGCCTCGGGGGCCCGCGCGGTGAGCGCCCCGCAGTCGACGAGGTCGGCGAGGAGCACCTTCGTGACCACGGCGGGCAGGCGTATGTGGGCGGCGATCTCGGCGACCGAGACCGGCCCGCGGCACAGCCCGAGCACCTGGGCGTAGTCGGGTCCCTGGCAGGCGGCGGGGCGTCGGCCGGTGGCCATCACCATGGTCAGCAGGTCGAAGTGCGCCGTCGGACGGGTCCGGCCGTTGCTGACGGTGTAGGGGCGGACCAGCCGGCCCGCCTCGTCGTCGTACCACGGCTCACCACCACCCCGCCGCCGTCCGCGGCGCACGGTCATGGTCAACGCCCGCCCGCGGACGCCTGCTGGCGCGCGGGCGTGGAGAGGTACGGCCGGACGCTCTTGACCAGCATGGACATCTCGTAGCCCAGCACGGCGACATCGGCCTCGCGCCCGGCGAGCACAGCCAGGCAGGCGCCGGATCCGGCGGCGGAGACGAACAGGAAGGTGGACTCCAGCTCGACGACGACCTGGAGGACGTCGGCACCCTCGCCGAAGCGCACTCCGGCGCTGCGGGCGAGGGAGTAGAGACCGGAGGACAGGGCGGCCATGTGGTCGGCGCTGTCCGGGTCGAAGCCGTGGGCGGCCTTGACCAGGCCGTCCGAGGACAGCAGCAGCGCGCTGCGGGCGTGCGGGACACGCTGGACGAGTCCGGTCAGCAGCCAGGACAGGTCGGTGTGCTGACTGCTCTGCAGCTGCGGGTGTGCCTGCGCGCGCACATCACTCACCATGATTGCGGTCGTCTCCTCGGGGGCGGGCCATCGGGGCGTCGTGGTCACGGTCGTATGACAGGTCGTCACCGGCCGGGCGGCGGTCGCCGCCGCCCTGGGCCGGGAGGGTGCCGGTGTCGTCGGTCCGTCCGGCGTAGGTGTCGTCGGCGAGGCTGAAGCCGCGCCGGAAGGCGGCCATCAGGCCAGGGTCGTGCTCGGGTTCGGGACCCGTGCGGCGCTCGGCGGACGGCAGGATCGGGTCGCCGCGCAGCTCGGGGGCGAGGTGGGTCTGCTTGCGGCGCCTGGGCAGCCGCGGGCGGGCGCCGTTGTCCACGGAGGAGGGCGGCGCGGGCGGCAGGAGGACCGGGCCGGGGTCGGCGTGGAGGCCGGCCGTGGTGCCGTCGTCGGAGGCGGGTGGCGCACTCGCGTGCGCGTCGGTGCGGGGGGCATCGGGGGTGCGGCGGCGGGGGGAGGCGTCGTTGCCCGGGGTGCGGTCGGGGGCCGGGCCGGGGGCGGGGATGGCCGCGGTCGTCAGGGACGCGCCGCCGAGGCCGTGGTGGTCGTGGGCGGTGTCCCGGTCGGCCGCGCGGGACGTGTCGGGTTCCTGGGCGTCGTCGTACCCGCGGTCGTACCTTCCGTGCTCGCGCGCCGGGGCGGTGTCCGGGAATCCGGTGCGCGGTGCGTCCGCCCGGTCCGTCTCGCCGCCCGCCGCGCTGTCGGCCGGCTCCGCGCCGAGCAGCGCCTTCGGGATGATCAGCACGGCCTGTACCCCGCCGTAGATATTGCTCTGCAGCCGGACGACGATGCCGTGCCGGCGGGCGAGCGAGGAGACCACGAAGAGTCCGATCCGGCCGTCGCTCAGCAGCTCGGCGACGTCGATGTGCTCCGGGTCGGCCAGCAGCTCGTTCATCCGGGTCTGCTCGTCCGTGGACATGCCGAGGCCGCGGTCCTCGACCTCGACGGCGAGGCCGGCGGTGACGAGTTGGGTGCGCAGCATGACCGGGGTCTGCGGGGCGGAGTAGATCGTGGCGTTCTCGACGAGTTCGGCGAGCAGGTGGATGACGTCGGCGACGGCGTGCCCGCCCAGGGTGCCCTCGATCGGGGGCACCAGCTTGATCCGCGGGTACTGCTCGACCTCGGCGATGGAGGAGCGCAGTACTTCGGTCATGGAGACCGGGCGGCTCCACTGCCGGCGCGAGACCGCGCCGCCGAGGACGGCCAGGTTCTCGGCGTGCCGGCGGATGCGGGTGGCCAGGTGGTCGACGTGGAACAGACCCTTGAGCAGGTCCGGGTCCTCCACCTGGTTCTCCATCTCGTCGAGCAGTTCGATCTCGCGGTGCACCAGGGACTGCAGCCGGCGGGCGAGGTTCACGAACACCTCGACCTTCTGCTCGTTCCCGCTGGCGTCACTGCGGGCGAGGGCGACCGCTTCGGCGACGGCGGACTCGGCGGCCCGTCCGGCCGCGGCGACTTCGTGGGCGAGCAGTTCGAGGGTGTCGCCCGTGGGCACCGGGCCGGGCTCGGGGTCGGGGTGCTGGAGCCACTCGCCCTGGCGCACCCGGTCGACCAGGTCGTACAGGTCGGACTGGCTGCGGGCGCAGACCTGGCGCAGCCGGGCGTAGCGGCCGACCGTGGCGCGGGCCTCGGCGTTGGCGGCCGCGCTCGCGGTGAGCACGATGACGCAGACCACGGCGAGACCGCCGGAGAGCACCGCCCATTCACGGCCGGTGATCCGGGCGCCGCCGGCCTGGACGACGAATGCGGCGACGGCGGTGCAGACCACCGCGGTCAGCAGACACGGGACCGCGGTGAGCCGCACCAGCCTGCCTCGTATCGCCGAGTCGGCGGCCGATTCGGGGAAGGCGGCCCGGCCGTGCCGTCCGCTCTCCCGTTCCCGTCGTCGGACCGGGGCGGGGACAAGGGCGGCCACGGGGGCGGATACGGGCGCCGCTCCCGGGGAACCCTGTGTCTCTGGGGACCTTTGAGCCTCCTGGGACGTCTGGGTCCCCTGGGGGAATGCGGTCGGCATCGGCGCCCTCCGGATCGGCCGTTGGCAGTTCACGGAGCACGCACGCTAGTTGTTGCGAGGGTGTGGTTCGGACCTACTTCGAGGTTTCGCTACCCTTCGCCACCTCCCTGCGTGTGCGCGGCGCGCACACCAGTGCGACGGAATACGAACTCCCGTTCACCGAAGGTGGTATGACGCCTCCCCCACGCCCTTCGGGCGGCTCACAGAGGACACTCGCGCACGAGTGCGCCCCTCAGCCACCGGAGTCGACTACTCTTCGTACACATCTTATCAACCGTGCGTAACGGCAGCCAGTCACCCTTTCGGCCCCTCGCAAGGCGCCCCGGAATTCCCCTCAGCCGTCCCGCACCGGTCCGCCGGCGCTCACGCGCCGGGCATGCCGGAAGCACGCCCCGCCCGTCACGCCGTCACGCCCCGGCGGCCAGATCCAGCTCCGTCCGCACCGGCGCCTCCTGCCAGGCCGGCCAGCCCTGGACCGGTGGTACCGCGATCTCCCGCCACCACGGATGGACGGCCGGCGGATCGGCCGGCTCGAAAGGCTCACCGGGCCGCGGGTGGGCGGAGGTCACACCGGCCTTCCGGGCAGCGGACGCGGTCCAGTCCGCGGGCTCGGCCCACGGGTGCGGGGCGAGGTTGAAGGTGCCCCAATGGATCGGCAGCAGCACGCCGCCGGGCTCTCCCCGCTGAAGGTCGAGGTGCGACCGGACCCCCTGCGCCGGGGTCATATGCACATCCGGCCAGAAGTCCGAGTACGCACCGATCTGGATCATCGTCGCGTCGAACGGGCCGTGTGCCACGCCGATCTCGGCGAATCCGGGGAAGTAGCCGGTGTCCCCGCTGTGGTAGACGCGGTGGTCGGGTCCGGCGACCACCCAGGAGGCCCACAGGGTGTGCTGCGGACCGCGCAGGCCCCTGCCGCAGAAGTGCTGCGCGGGGGTGGCGGTGAGGGTCAGCCCGCCGAGCCGGGTGGACTCGTGCCAGTCCAGTTCGGTGATCCGCTCCGCCGGTACGCCCCAGAACTCCAGGTCGGCGCCGATCCCGAGCGGGACGACGAAGGCCGCGCCGGTGCGGATCAGGCCCTGGACCGTCGGCATGTCGAGATGGTCGTAGTGGTCGTGCGAGATGACCACCGCGTCGACCGGGCCGAGTTCGTCCAGCCCGACGGGCACCGGGTGCATTCTCCTGGGGCCGACCCAGGTGAACGGCGAACAGCGCTCGCCCCAGACCGGGTCGAAGAGCACCCGCCGCCCGTCGATCTCGGCCAGCACGCTCGCATGGCCCATCCAGGTGAGCCGCAGCCCGGAGGCGGGCCGCCGGCTCCAGTCCTCCGCGGCCGGACGGTGCACCGGAATCCGGCCGACCGGCGCCCGGCGCAACCGCCCCTCACGGCTCAGCTGGGTCCGGGCCATCGGCAGCGCGGAGCCGCGCAGCAGCTGCCGGGTCGGCACCGGATTGCGGAACTGCCCATCCACGAACTGCGGCGACCTTCGCATCCTGGCCAGCCGCTCCCCTGTGGGCTCGGCGCCGAAGCTCGCGGGGCGCAGCGCGGACAGGCCGACGCGGCGGGGTCGGGAAGCGGTCACAGCACCTCCATGGTCGGGGCGGTCGCGAAGTGAACGCGCCGCGGGAGCGGTGGGTTCCGGCACACCGGCCGGGCGGCGCCCCAAAAGCGCCGGCGCACCCGGCGATCAGCCCGCACCGGGAGGCGCCGTACGGTCTCCCGCACCACGACACCCGGACGTCACCACCATCACCCGCGGACGACAACCACGCGACCGGCCGGAACATTCCGAGCGCGGCCACCGCGCACGGCGGGCGACGGCGGATGCGCCCCCTTACGCCGTCTCGTGCGCCCCCCTTACACCGTCTCGACGGTCAGCGGCGGGGTGGAGTGGGCAGGGCGGCGCGGCAGGAAAAGGGTGCGCAGCAGGATGCGCGGGGCGACGAGCCGGGCGGACGGGGCGGTGAGGCAGAAGACGTCACGGAAGGCCGCGCCGACGACCGGGTCGATGGCGGCACGGGCCAGGAACCGTTCGAGGTACCGCATGTTCAGCCGCTCGACCAGGCTCGCCCTGCCGTCCTCGGGGCGGGCGTACGGCCGGTCCGCGCCGGCCGCGGTGACCCAGGCGGTCTGCGCGGCACGGGCCACCGCGCGCTGTGCCCTGGCGGCGGTCCCGGGGCGCAGTCCGCCTCCGGCCGCGAGCGTCCGGCGTACCGCCAGCGCGCCGATCGCGGCGACCGACATCCCCTGGCCGTACACGGGGTTGAAAGTGCAGCCGGCGTCCCCCAGGACGAGGAACCCCTCGGGCAGGGCGCCGGGGCGCTCGTAGTGCCGGCGGCGGTTGCAGGTGTCGCGGAAGCCGTGCACCGGTGAGAGCGGCTCGGCCCGGGCCAGCAGCTCGTGGATATACGGGTCGCCGACCGTGGCGCTGAAGGTGGTGAACCCGGCCTCGTCGGTGGGCGGATGGTGGCCGCGCACCCCGGACATGGTCAGCAGCCAGTTGCCGTCCTCGACCGGTACGTAGACGGCACCGCGCGGGCTTTCGGCCCAGCCCGGGATATTGATGCCGGCATCGGGGGCGGTGGCCGGGTCCTTGGGGCGGTACATCCGGGTGACGTAGGCGAGTCCGGCGTCCACGGTCTCCTCCCGGGGTGCGCTCCGGCCCAGTTCGGCGAACCACTGGGGGGCGCGGGAGCCACGGCCCGAGGCGTCCACCACCAGCTCCGCCGGCAGCTCCCGTACGGTCCGCGCGCCCTGGGCGCCGTCCCGCGGCCGTACCCGTACCCCGGTCACCCGGCCGGCGTCTCCGGTCAGGCCGACGGCCTCGGTCGCCTCCAGGACGTCGACCCGGGTGGGCGATGCCACGGCCGCCGCCAGCGCGCGCTCGCGTACCACCGCGTCCAGGACCGGGCGGGTGATGCTGAGGAGGCTGTGGCGCGGCTCGTGGAAGCGGCGCTGCCATCCGGTGGCCATACAGGTGATCAGATCGCGCGGCATGCACAGGGTGCGCGCGCCCGCGTCGGTGAGCGCGGCGAGCGTGCCGGGCAGCAGTTCGTCCAGCGCGTGCTGGCCGCCGGTGAGCAGGACGTGCAGATGGCGGGCCTGCGGGACTCCCTTGCGGAAGGTCCGCCCCTGCGGGTACCGGTCACGCTCGACGACCGTGATCGCGTCGACGTGACCCACCAGGGCGGTGACGGCCAGCATCCCGGCGAGTCCCCCGCCGATCACGATCGCGGTGCGCCCGCCATTGGAGTGCTCTGCCATCTCTACCTCGCTTCCCCCGCGGGCCCCTCCGGCCGCCGGACGGACCGCTCACGTGCTCCGTGGCCGCTTCCGGATCACACCCTCCAGCGCCGCCGACAGGGTGTCAACGCCCCCTCCCGCCAACGGAGTCGACGCGCGCGGCGCGTTCCGCGCGGTCGCCCGGCCGCCGGCCCGCGCCCGCGCGGCCGGCCGCTGCCACCCCGGTCCCTGACATCCCGGTATGAGGCGCGCCTGGGTCTAGACTCCCGGCAGCGGACGTCCGTCGTCCGCCGACGCTCTCACCCGCAGGGGACTCCTCTCACCAGCCAGGATTCAAGGACGCTTGTGACATTCCAGCAGGTTTCCGAGCCGCATGCCGCACCGGACGCGCAGGGCGCGTATGACGTACTGGTCGTCGGCGGGACCGGGGTGGACATCACCGTGCCGGTCGGCGCGCTGCCCGTACCGCTCGCCGATTCCCACCCGGTCCGGCCCATCCACGAAGGCGCCGGGCACACCGGCACCGGTGTCGCGCTGGGCTGCGCCGCACTCGGGCTGGCCACCGGACTCGTGGACTTCATCGGCGACGACCACCCCGGCAGCCTGGTCCGCGAGCGGCTGGCCGGCACCGGCGTCGACTTCCGCCCGCTGACCTCACCGCACGGCACCCGGCGCGCGGTCAATCTCGTCGCGGCCGACGGCCGGCGGATGTCCTTCCACGACGCCCGCGACCCGCACGACCTACGGATGCCGCCCGAGCACTACCTCCCGCTCCTCGGCCGGGCCCGGCATGTGCACCTCTCGATCACGCACTTCGCCCGCTTCCTCTACGACGACATCGAGGCGCTCGGTATTCCCGTCTCCACCGATCTGCACGACTGGGACGGCCTGACGGAGCATCACCGCGACTTCGCGCTCCGCTCGGATCTGGTGTTCCTCAGCACCGCCGGGGCGGGTGAACGGATCGGTTCGGTCATGCGGGACATCCTCCGCAACGGCCGTGCGGAGGCGGTGGTGGCCACCGCCGGTGCGGGCGGCGCCTACCTCCTCACCCCCGACGACCGCACCCCGCGGCTGGTACCCGCCGCGCCGCCGCCCGGCCCCGTCGTGGACAGCAACGGCGCCGGCGACGCCTTCACCAGCGGCTTCCTCTACAGCCGGCTGGCCGGCCGGCCCTTCGAGGACTGTGCGCGCCTGGCTGCGGTCGCGGGGGCGCACGCCTGCACCACTCCGGGCACCCACACCTCCCTCGTCGGGCCGGACGACCTCCGGGGGGTGCTGACCGATTCCCCGGCCGCCGGACGGGCCGCCGATCGCGCGGCCGAGGCGCCCGCCGACGCCGGTCCCGACGCCGGTCCCCAGGCCTCGGATGCCGCTCCGGATCAGGATCGGCCCTTTCCGGATCAGGATCAGCCCTTGCGGCCCACTCCGGCGTAGAAAATGGTGTTGTTGAGCTCCTGAGCACCGGGCACCGGGCCGTCCGGACGCCACAGCGGTACCCGGACGACGCCCGGGTCCAACAGGGTGAACGGGCCGAAGAGCGGCTCGATGCCGGCCTTGGTGCGGAGGTTGAGGGGCGCGGCGGAGTTCTTGTAGACGTCCGTCACCCCGGTCCGTGCCGCCTCGTCGACGCGGCCGCCCTCGTATGCCTCGTAGGGTTCGTCGGTCGCGTGGGACAGGACGAGGTGGCTGCCCGCGGGGAGCGCGTCGGCGAGGGTGGCGACGAGGGCGGCCGGGTCCTCGTCGTCGCGGATGAAGTGGAGTACGGCGACCAGCAGCAGCGCCACCGGCTGCGAGAAGTCGATCAGGCCGCGGACGGTGGGGTGGTCCAGGACCGCCCCGGGGTCGCGGAGGTCCGCGAGCGCGAACCCGGTGCGGTCGGTGTCGAGGAGGCGGGCGCCGGCGTGGGTGGCGACGATCGGGTCGTTGTCGACGTAGACCACGCGGGTGCCGGGGGCCGTCTCGCGCGCCACCTCGTGGGTGTTGGGCGAGGTCGGGATGCCGGTGCCGATGTCGAGGATCTGGCGGATGCCGCCGGCGGTCAGTTCCCGCACCGCCCGCCGGAGGAAGGCCCGGTTGGCGCGGGCGCTGAGCCGCACCTGGGGGTGGACCTCGATCACCCGCTCCGCGGCCACCCGGTCGACCTCGTAGTTGTCCCGGCCGTCGAGGTAGTAGTCGTACATCCGGGCCGGGTGCGGCCGGCTGGTGTCGATCTGCTCGGCGGAGAAGCCGGAGTGCCCGGGGCCCGGGACGTACGGTCCGAAACCGGGGGCCGGCCGGTCCGGGGCCGGTCCGGAGAAGTCCTGGCCGCTCATGCCGTGCTCCGCTCGGCGCACCGGCCGGGGGCCGCGGCGAGCAGGAAGTCGGCGTGGCCGGCCTTCGCGCCCTCGATGAAGCTCACCATCTCGTGGTGGGTGTAGATCAGCGCCGGGCCGTCGGGGTCGGTCGACTGGCGGAGTGCGATCCGGCCGTCCCACAGCCGCATGGCCTCGACGCACTCACCGCCGTTTCCGCCGCTCCACGGTTTGTGCCAGCCCTCGCTTCCCAGCTCCTTGGCGGGCATGCCGTTGTAGATGCGTATGCGATCCATGGGGGGTTCAGATCTCCTTGCGAAAGCCACCCAGAACGGCCTCGGTGGCGTGTGCCGGCGCGGCCTGCGCACACATCCGGTCCAGGGCCTCCAGGAACTGCGAGACGTCGTTGCGCTGGTCGAAGTACACGGCTCCGACGAGGCTCTCCGCGTAGGCGATGTCGGGGAGTTCCGGCATCGGAAAGCGGAAGATGTGGAAGGGGCCGTACATGGCGGGGTGCGGGCCCGCGGCGAAGGGCATGATCTGCAGCCGGACGTTCGGCAGCGCGGTGGCCTCCATGAGCCGGGTGATCTGGTCGCGCATCACCTTGGGCCCGCCGATCGGGCGCCGCAGCACGGTCTCGTCCATGACCACCCACAGCATCGGCGGGTCGTCGCGGGTCAGCAGGGACTGCCGCTCCATACGCAGCGCGGCGATCCGTTCGATGTCGGCCGCGGAGGCGTGCGGCATACCGGCCCGGAGCACGGCGGTGGCGTAGTCCTCGGTCTGGAGCAGCCCCGGGACGTAGTGCGGCTGGTAGGCCCGGATGAGGCCGGCCTCGCCCTCCAGGCTGACGAAGGCGCTGAACCACTCGGGGAGGACGTCCCGGAAGCGGTGCCACCATCCGGGTTTGTTGGCCTCGCGGGCGAGGGAGAGAAAGCCTTCGACCTCCTCCCCGTCCGTGACCCCGTAGGTGGCCAGCAGCTTCTCGACGTAGGGGAGTTTGAGGCCGACCTCGGCCTTCTCCATCCGCCGGATCGTGGCGTGGGTCACATCGAGCGCCGCGGCGGCCTGCTCGAAGGAGAGCCCCGCCCTCACGCGCAGGTCCTGCAGCCGCTTGCCGAGCACCACCCGCAGGACGGTCGGTGCCCCTGCCGACCGTGGATCCACCACGTCCGATCGCCTCCAACTGACTTCAGTGATCAGCAGTGTGTCACGTCGTCACCAAGAACGAACAGACTGCACTTACGATTCTGCAAATTACAGACTGATCCTTGCCACCGGTGACCAACATCGCACATAGTTGCGCCGTGGCTTCCTCCAACAACGCTTCTTCGTTAAAGCGCTGTGGCGGCGTCGCCGCCCGGTACTCACAGGACGCGTTCCACTTGCCGGCGCGACGCACGTCCGTCTCCGAGGCGCGCAGACGCGTCAGCGCGCTGCTGTCCGAGTGGGGAGCGGACCAACAGGTCCGCGATGACGTGGAGTTGGTGGTATCCGAGCTCTTCACCAATGCGGTACGGCACACCGACAGCGAGAAGGTCAGCTGTGAACTCACCCTCGCCGGGGCGCGTATCCGCATAGAGGTCGTGGATCAGGGCGGGCCGGGCGTCGCGGCACTCCATGTCCGGCCCAGCAGCCTGGACACGGAGTGCGGACGGGGGCTGTTCCTCGTCGGCGCGCTGTCCGCCGGCTGGGGTTCACGGCCCGCCGACAGCGGCCACGGCCGGGTCGTCTGGGCGGACCTGCCGTACACCGGTACCGCGGTGTGCTGAGGCCCCGATTCCGCGGTCGACGGAATCGGGGCCTCGGTCATGCCATAAGCCATGCCATGCCCCGCCGCACACCGGACCGCGTCATTCCGCGGGCGGGCGGCGGCACGGCCCGTGCCCAGCGCTACAGCGGCAGCAGATCGGGGCGCTTGGGCTCGACGTGGTCGCCGGAGGACTCACCGCGCAGCCGGCGCCCGATCCACGGTACGAGGTGCTCCCGGGCCCAGTGGATGTTGTCCCGCCGCGCCTCGGCGGCCGACCGCTCCGTCTCCGGGGGCCACGGCTGGTCCGGGTCGGCCGGCACCCGCAGCCCGAGCACCTGGGCCGCGCGGAGCGCCACCCGGGTGTGCCCGTCGGCCGACAGATGCAGCCGGTCGTCGCTCCAGGCCCGCCGGTCCTGCACCGACTTCAGCGACCACAGGTCCAGGACCGGGCAGTCGTGCCGGTCCGCGATGGCCCGGACATGGGCCGTGTACGTCGCGATCTTGCCGCGCAGGTGCTTGAGCACAGGGACGTCGCGGGTGTCGAATCCCGTACAGAGCAGGACCGTGCCGACCGTCCGGCGGAGATCGGCCACCGCGGCCTCGTAGCGCTCGGCGACCGCGTCCGGGTCGGAGCCCGGCCGCAGGATGTCGTTGCCGCCGGCGCAGAACGTCACCAGCTCAGGCGCGAGCTCCCTGGCCCGCGGCACCTGTTCCTCGACGATCTGGTCCAGGAGCCGCCCCCTGACGGCGAGGTTCGCATAGCGGAACTCGCCCTCCGACCGCTGATCCGAGAGCAGGACCGCCAGCCGGTCCGCCCAACCGATGTACACCCCGTCAGGGCCGGGATCCCCGACCCCCTCCGTAAAGCTGTCCCCGACGGCTGCGTACGACCCGATGGCCCCCGGGGTGCCACTCCAGGTGCCGTTGCTGATGTTCTTCGAATCGTCTGCCACGTCAGGACATACTTCCCTCTGAGAAGTGACCTACGCCACCGTAACCAGGGGTTGACGGGGGGTGATTAATGCCACCAGGTCAAATTCTTCCCAAGCTGGAATAAAGACCGGCCGTGGCATCGCCCCCCCGAGCGCCGCACCGCGCTCCCGCACGCCTCCGCCACGGCCCGATTGTCCCTTGCGTCCATGTCGTATCGTCGGAACGTGCCCCGCCCCGCCGACGAGCAGCGTCGGCGGCCGAATCAGCAAGGAGCGCCCGTGACGCAGACGCCGCAGGTCCCACAGGACCACCCCGGACTCGCGGAGGTCCGCAACTTCCGCGATGTGGGCGGGCTGCCGACCGTGGACGGGCGTCGCGTACGGAGCGGCCTGCTGTTCCGCAGCGGGCACCTCGCCCATGCGACGGCGGAGGACGCGGCGTTCCTGGCCGGCCTCGGGCTGCACACCGTCTTCGACTTCCGTAACGCCGCGGACATCAAGCTGGAAGGCCCCGATATCACCTTGCCCGGCGTGCGCCATGTGAACATTCCGCTCACCGACCCGGCCGACGGCGCGGAGTTCTGGGCGATGGTCCGTGACGGCGCACTGGACGAACTGCGCGCCGCGCTCGGCGACGGCAAGGCCGCGGGCCGGATGACCGAGACCTACCGCCACATCATCACCACCCGTACCGAGGACCACAGCCGGGTGCTCCACGACCTCGCCGAGGGCAGCGTCCCAGCGCTGATGCACTGTGCGGCCGGCAAGGACCGGGCGGGCCTCTCCGTGGCCGTGACCCTCCTGGCGCTCGGCGTGGAGCGGGACGCCATCGAGGCGGACTACCTCAAGTCCAACGACCCGCACCACCGCTACAAGCTGCGCCGCTCCGACCACTCCACGGCCGGGATGCCGCCGGAGGTCGCGGAGCTGCTCGCCCCCCTGTTCGGGGCGCACGCCGACTACCTCGCGGCGGCCTACGACACCATCGAGCGCACCTGGGGCTCGACGGAGAGCTACCTCGGCGACGGGCTGAAGCTGGCCGCCGCCACCCGCGAACGCCTCCGCGACCGCTTCCTGGTCTGACCCCTCCGGCCCCGCCAGGGCCTGTGCCGGCCGCCGATGCCCTAACGCACGCTCAGCGCTTGCCTGGCCAGAGTCCGGCCGAAGTGCCACATCAGGCCACCGCCGTTGTGGGCGTCGTCCATGACGGCGGTGAACGCCGCCATGAAGCGGTCCACTTCCCGCTCGCCGATGATCAGCGGCGGGATCAGC
>NZ_BBUY01000010.1:0-12282 GCF_001590865.1 Streptomyces sp. NBRC 110611 | reverse complement strand
TACCTCGCGGCGGCCTACGACACCATCGAGCGCACCTGGGGCTCGACGGAGAGCTACCTCGGCGACGGGCTGAAGCTGGCCGCCGCCACCCGCGAACGCCTCCGCGACCGCTTCCTGGTCTGACCCCTCCGGCCCCGCCAGGGCCTGTGCCGGCCGCCGATGCCCTAACGCACGCTCAGCGCTTGCCTGGCCAGAGTCCGGCCGAAGTGCCACATCAGGCCACCGCCGTTGTGGGCGTCGTCCATGACGGCGGTGAACGCCGCCATGAAGCGGTCCACTTCCCGCTCGCCGATGATCAGCGGCGGGATCAGCTTGATGACTTCCAGGTGGTCGCCGGAGACCTGGGTGAGGATGCGGTGCCGCTGGAGCAGCGGGACCACCACCATCTGGGCGAAGAGCCCCTTGCGTGCCGCCTGGAGCATCGTCCAGCGGCTGCGCAGGCCCAGGGACGTGGGGCGGCCGAACTCGATGCCGATCATCAGGCCGCGGCCGCGGACGTCGTGCAGCAGCTCGTAGCGGTCGATCAGCCCGGCGAGCCGGGAGCGCAGCAGTTCGCCGGTGTGCCGGGCGTTGGCGACGAGCTTCTCGTCCGCCATCACCGCGAGCACGGCGAGGCCGGCCGCCATCGCCTGGGCGTTGGCGCCGAAGCTGGCGGAGTGGACCAGGACCCGATCCATCGACGAGTAGACCTTCTTGAAGATCCAGTCCTTGCCGAGGGTGGCGCCGACCGGGACATAGCCGCCGGAGAGCGCCTTCGCGACACAGACCAGGTCCGGTTCGACACCGTCCTCGTGCTGGTAGGCGAAGAAGTCGCCGGTGCGGCCGAGGCCGGTCTGCACCTCGTCGGCGATCAGCAGCGCCTTGTGCCGGTGCAGTGCCTCCTGTGCGGCGCGCAGGAATCCGGGCGGGGTGGGGTGCACGCCCTTCCCCTGGACGGGCTCGACGACGAACGCCGCGACGTCGCCGCGCCGCAGCTCGCGTTCGAGTGCCGCGAGGTCGCCCATCTCGATCGCGGTGTCGGGCAGCAGCGGGGCGAAGCCGTCCCGGAAGCCGGTCTCGCCGTTGACGGAGAGCGAGCCGGTGGTCAGGCCGTGGAAGGCGTGGGTGCAGTAGAGGACGCGCGGCCGGCCGGTGGCGTAGCGGGCGAACTTCAGGGCGGTCTCGACGGCTTCGGTGCCGCTGTTGCCGAAGAAGACCCGGTCGAGGTGGGGGGCGTGGCCCAGCAGCCGCTCGGCGAGCAGTCCGGGCAGCGGCTGGCAGTCGAAGCGGGTGAGGTCGGGCAGCTGGGCGTCCAGGACGTCGTGCAGCGCCTGCCGGACGACGGGGTGGTGCCGGCCCAGGCCCATCACCCCGAACCCGGCGAGCATGTCCAGGTAGTCACGGCCCTCGCGGTCCCAGAAGTAGGCGCCCTCGGCCCGCTCGTAGGCCTTGTCGAAGCCGATGGTGTGCAGCATCCGCGGGAGCTGGTGGTTGAGGTACCGGCTGTGCAGCTCGTACCGCTCGGCGCCGCGCTCGGCGAGCAGCTCGGCCAGGTCGAATCCGGTCATGGGGCGCTCTCCTCACCGGTCGGCGCGGCTTCCTTGCGGGCCAGCGCGGCGCTGATCCGGCCGGCGATCCCGTCGGGGGTGAGGCCGAGGCCGGCCAGCAGCTCACCGCGCCTGGCGTGCGGTACGAACCGCTCGGGGATCCCGAAGGTGCGCAGCGGAACGTCCACGTCCGCGTCCCGCAGCGCCTGTCCGACCGCCCAGCCGACGCCTCCGGTACGGCAGTTGTCCTCGACGACGGCCACCATGACGTGCTGCGCGGCGAGCCGGGGGATGGCCTCGTCGACGGGCTTGACCCAGCGCGGATCGATGACGGTGGCGTCGACACCGCGCGCGGCGAGGAGTTCGGCGGCCCGCAGACAGACCGGGGCCATCACGCCGACGGCGACCAGCAGGACGTCCGGGTGCGTGGCCCGGTGCAGGACGTCGACGCCGCCGATCCGGTCCACGGCCGGGACCGGATCGTCCACCGGCTCCTTGGGGAAGCGGACCACGGTCGGGGCGTCGGCCACGTCGGCGGCCTCCCGCAGCTGGGCGCGGAGCTGGTCGGTATCGCGCGGGGCGGCGATCCGCAGGCCGGGGACGACCTGGAGGACCGACAGGTCCCACATGCCGTGGTGCGAGGCGCCGTCGGCGCCGGTGAGGCCGGCCCGGTCCAGGACGAAGGTGACGCCGCACCTGTGCAGCGCCACGTCCATCAGGACCTGGTCGAAGGCGCGGTTGAGGTAGGTGGCGTGGACGGCGACGACCGGGTGCAGGCCGCCGGCGGCCAGGCCCGCCGCCGATACGGCCGCGTGCTGCTCGGCGATGCCGACGTCGAAGACCCGGCCCGGGAAGGCCTCGGCGAACGTGTCCAGGCCGACCGGCCGCAGCATCGCGGCGGTGATCGCCACGATGTCGTCGCGTTCCCGGCCCAGCCTGACCAGCTCGTCGCCGAAGACCGAGGTCCACGACGGCTCGCCGGGCGGCGCTACGGGCGCGCAGGTCAGCGGGTCCATCACGCCGACGGTGTGGCAGTGGTCCGCCTCGTCCTCCAGGGCGGGGGGACAGCCGCGGCCCTTCTCGGTGCGGCAGTGCACCAGCACCGGTCCGTGGAAGCCCGCCGCGCGGCGCAGCGCCGATTCGACGGCCGCGATGTCATGGCCGTCGACCGGCCCGAGGTACTTCAGGCCCAGGTCCTCGAACATGCCCTGGGGGGCGAAGACATCCTTGAGGCCCTTCTTGGCGCCGTGCAGCGAGTCGTAGAGCGGCCGGCCGACGACCGGGGTGTGCTGGAGCACGTCCTTGCCCCAGGCGAGGAACTTCTCGTAGCCGTCGGTGGCGCGGAGGGCGGTGAGGTGGCGGGCCAGGCCGCCGGTGGTCGGCGCGCAGGGGCGCGCGTTGTCGTTGACGACGATGATCAGCGGGCGGTCCTTGGCGGCGGCGATGTTGTTGAGGGCCTCCCAGGCCATACCGCCGGTCAGCGCGCCGTCACCGATGACCGCGACCACATGGTCCTTCCTGCCGCGCAGCCGATGGGCCTTGGCGAAGCCGTCGGCCCAGCCCAGCACCGTCGAGGCGTGGCTGTTCTCGATGACGTCGTGCGCGGACTCGGCCCGCGCGGGGTAGCCGGACAGCCCGCCCCCGGCCCGCAGCTTCGAGAAGTCCTGGCGTCCGGTCAGGAGCTTGTGGACGTAGGACTGGTGGCCGGTGTCCCACAGGATCCGGTCGGCGGGCGAGTCGAAGACCCGGTGCAGCGCGATGGTCAGCTCGACCACGCCGAGGTTGGCGCCCAGGTGGCCGCCGGTGCGGGCGACCGCCTGGGTGAGGAAGTGCCGGATCTCCTCGGCGAGTTCGGGCAGGCGGGCCGCGGGGAGCGCCCTGAGGTCGCGCGGTTCCCGGATGTGTGCCAGCAGCGTCGCGTCCATCGGGTCAGCCGCGGTTCGCCGCGATGGTCTCCTTGGCCGCCCGGAGGGATTCCCTGAGGGAACCCATGGTGGCGAGGACGGCGGTGGGCTCATAGCCGCAGTGCGCCATACAGTTGGCGCAGCGCGGATCCTTGCCGCGGCCGTACTTCTCCCAGTCGGTCTCCTCGATGAGCTCGCGGTATGTCGGCACATAGCCGTCGCTCATCAGGTAGCAGGGGCGCTGCCAGCCGAACAGCGAGTAGTTGGGGATCGCCCAGGCCGTGCAGGGGAAGTCCGCCTTGCCCTCCAGGAAGTCCAGGAAGAGCGGGCTGTGGTTGAGCCGCCAGCGGCGCCGGTTGCCGCCGGCGAAGGCCTTCTTGAACAGCTCCCGGGTCTGTTCGACGCCCAGGAAGTGCTCCTGGTCGGGGGCCTTCTCGTAGGCGTAGGCGGGCGACAGCATCATTTCGTCGACCTGCAGGTCGTCGTTGAGGAAATTGAGTACCTCGATGATGGTCTGCGGGGTGTCGGTGTTGAAGAAGGTGGAGTTGGTGGTGACCCGGAAGCCGCACCGCTTGGCTTCTTTGATGGCCGCCACCGCCTCGTCGAATACGCCTTCCTTCGCCACGGATTCATCGTGCCGCTCCCGCATCCCGTCGATGTGCACCGCGAACGCGAAGTACGGCGAGGGTCTGAACTGGTCCATTTTCTTGCGCAGCAACATGGCGTTGGTGCACAGGAACACATATTTCCGCCGGGCCACCAGCTGCCGTACGATCTCGTCGATCTGCGGGTGCATCAGCGGCTCGCCGCCGGCGATGGACACCATCGGTGCGCCGGATTCCAGCACCGCCCCGACCGCCTGTGCCACCGGCATCCGCTGTTTCAGCACACCCGCGGGGTGCTGGATCTTTCCGCAGCCCTCGCACTTCAGATTGCAGGCGAAGAGCGGTTCCAGCTCGACGATGAGCGGGAATTTCTCGCGTCGGCGGATCATCTTCTGTTCAAAGAGATAGGTACCGACCCGGATGGACTGACGGAGCGGCATGGCCATCTGGCTCACCTCCTGGGGAGCGGCAAAGAACGGTGCCATTCATAGAAAACGGGGAGCAGGGAACGCAGCACTGTGAAGGCTGATATTCCACCGCGTACGGTGCCGATGCGTACCAGCTCATGTTCTGGAGCGTCCACGACCACCCGGACGGCCGCAACCGGACGGCCGCCGGCGCGCCGGGCCGTGCTCAGCGTCGCCGCGGACTCCATGTCCGCCGCGATCGCGCCGGAGGCGTGCAGCCGCTCCCGCTCGGTGCCGCGTACGACGTGGTCGGAGCCGCGCAGCAGACCGCTGTGCACGGTCAGGCCGCGCCGCCGGAGAGCCTCGAACAGCGGCGCGTTGTCGCGGCAGGGCACGTCCGGTACGCCCGGCCGGTGGTCGCGGGTGGCCTCGGCGACGACCACGTCCCCCGGGCGCATGCCGGGGGCCAGGCCGGCGCAGAAGCCGCTGGCGACGACGGGGGACCGTTCGGTGGCCGAGCCCCGGCTCAGCGCCGCGGTGAGGGCGCGATCGGCCGACTGGGGGCCCATGCCCGTACGGAGCACCACCAGCTCCGGACAGCCGGCCTCCGCCGCTCCCCCGTGGCCACCGCCGCGCAGTGCGAACCGCTCGATGCCGAGCGCACAGGCGATCAGCAGCGGCGGGGCCGCGTCCGGCGGGGGCCGTCTCGGCATCAGTCCCCCACCGGCGCGCCGGCCGGTCTCCCGTCGAGGTAGCGGCCCAGGGCCGTCAGGGGGAAGACCTGGCGGTAGAGGTGGTAGTTGATACAGAAGTCCCAGGGGAAGCCGGTGCCGGTGAAGTACGGCTCGTCCCAGGAGCCGTCCTCGCGCTGGGTGCCGGTCAGCCAGCGCACCCCGCGCCGTACCGCCTCGCTCTCCCGCTCACCGGCCGCAAGCAGCGCCATCAGCGCCCAGGCCGTCTGCGAGGCGGTGGACGTGCCGCGCCCGGCCCACCGCTCCGCGTCCTGGTACGAGCGCTGGTCCTCGCCCCAGCCGCCGTCGTCGTTCTGCACCCGCTCCAGCCAGCGCACGGCCCGGCGGACGGCCGGGTGCGAGGCGGGGATGCCGGCCGCGGCCAGCGCGGGGAGCACCGATCCGGTGCCGTAGACGTAGTTGGTGCCCCAGCGGCCGAACCAGGAACCGTCGGGCTCCTGTTCGGCCAGCAGCCAGGCGATTCCCCGGCGGGTCCGGGGATGGTGGGTGCGGCCGACGTCGGCGAGCATCTCCACGACATGCGCGGTGACATCGGCCGAGGGCGGGTCGATGACCTCGCCGAAGTCGCAGAACGGCAGCCGGTCGGGCAGCGGGCTGGTGTTGTCGACGTCGAAGGCGGCCCAGGCGCCGTTCCGGGACTGCATCCCGGCGGTCCAGCGCACCGCGCGGTCCACCGCGGCCTGGACCCGCAGGGGGTCGGGGTGGGCGACCCGGCGCAGCGCGAGCACCACCTCGGCGGTGTCGTCGATGTCCGGATATTTGTCGTTGTGGAACTCGAAACCCCATCCGCCGGAGGGGAGTTGGGGGCGCCGTACGCTCCAGTCGCCGGGCCGGTGGATCTGCTCGGCGAGCATCCAGTCGGCGGCCTTCACCAGCTGCGGGTGATCCGGGGGCACTCCGGCGTCGGCGAGCGCGATGGTGGCCAGGCAGGTGTCCCAGACCGGGGACTGGCAGGCCTCGATCATCCTGGCGCCGTCCTCGCGCCACACCGCGAACCGGTCCAGCGACTCCAGGCCGGCCCGCAGGACGGGGTGGTCGAGGTCGTAGCCGAGGAGGTGCAGGGCGATGACGGAGTACACGGCGGGGGGCTGGATACCGCCCCAGCAGCCGTCGTTCTCCTGCCGTTCGATGATCCAGCGGGCGGCGGAGCGCATCGCGGCGCCGCGCAGTGCGCGCGGGGCGACCTTGCGGTAGAGGTGCAGCGCCTTGTCGAGGCGCTGGAAGACGCCGTCCCAGCCGGCGACCGGGGCGAGGCGCTTGGGCGGGGCAGGGTTGGCCGGGTCGGTGTGCAGCTCGTCGAGGGCGAACGGCGCCGGGCGGACCGGGCGGGTGGCCGAGACGATGGTCAGCGGCACGATGGTCTGCCGCGCCCAGCACCCGAAGTCATAGATGTTCAGCGGGAACCACTTGGGGAAGGAGAGGAGCTCCGGCGGGAGTTCGGGCAGGTCCTCCCATTTCCACCAGCCGAAGAGGGCCAGCCAGATGCGGGTGAAGACCCGGGCGGCGGCGATGCCGCCCTGTTCGCGGATCCAGGCCGAGGCCTTGGCCAGGTGCGGGGCGTCGGGTTCGTCCCCGGCGAGACGGAGGGCGACATAGCCCTCGATGGTGGTGGAGAGGTCGCCGGGCCCGTCGTGGAAGGTGGCCCAGGTGCCGTCGGTACGCTGCCGGCTCCGGATGTAGCGGGCGGCGGCCTCGGTCAGCTCGGGGTCCTGGATTCCCAGGAACTGGCGGAGCATCAGGTCTTCGGCGTCCATCGTGACGTTGGTCTCGAGGTCGCCCTTCCACCATCCGGCCGGGTCCTGCACGGAGAGCAGGTATTCACTGGCGCGTGCGGCCGCGCGGCGGGCGGCGTCCGCCGTGTCCCGCGGTGCCGCGGTCCGCGTGCGCGCGGAGGGTTCGGTTGTCCTGGCGGTATCGCTGGCCGAGGGTTCCCGGGGCGGCAGCTTCCCGGTGCTTCCGTCGGTCGTCGCTGTCATGGCTTCCCCTTCTGCGGTGAACGGATCAGTGCTCAGCTCAGGGATTCCGTCGGCCGGTGCCCTCCCCCACTGCCCTGGAGCCGTGGGAGGCAGCCGTGCACCGGCCGGCGACTGCGATTTCTCTTATGCGGTGTCGATGGTGATCATCTCTCTCGTACGACGACGAAGTCCGCGAGGGCGACGAGCTGGGCGCGGACCTGCTCCGGCATCTCGATCTCGTCCAGCGCGGCGATGGCGGTGGCGTGCTGGCGGCGGGCCTCCTGGGAGGTCCACTCCCGGCCGCCGGCCTCTTCGATCAACGCCGCGCGGGAGGCGAACTCCTCCTCCGTGAAGTCGGCGATCTCGGTCGCGCTCTTCTTGGCGTCGGCCGCCAGGATCCCGGCCAGCCGCTCGGAGGCGGGGCCGCCGGCGGCCAGCGCGGCGACGACCGGCAGCGACTTCTTGCGCTGGCGCAGATCGCTCCAGGTCTGCTTGCCGGTGGCCTCCGGGTCGCCCCAGATGCCGAGCAGGTCGTCGACCGCCTGGAAGGCGAGGCCGAGGTGGTAGCCGTACTTCTCGAGGGTGTCGGCGGTGCGGTCGTCGGCGCCGCCGAGTACCGCGCCGATGGAGACCGCGCAGGCCAGCAGCGCGCCGGTCTTGTTGCCCTCCATCTCCAGGCACTCCTCGACGGTGACCCGTTCGCGGTGCTCGTAGGAGATGTCCTGCGCCTGGCCGTCGATCAGCTTGCGGGTGGCCAGGGTGAGCCGGCGGGTGGCGCGGCCGGCGTCGACGGTGCCGAGCTCCAGCAGTATCTCGTTGGCGAGGGCGAACAGCGCGTCGCCGACGAGGATGGCCTGGGCGGGGCCGTGCACCTTCCACACCGTGTCGCGGTGCCGGCGCTGCTCGTCGCCGTCCATCAGGTCGTCGTGCAGCAGCGAGAAGTTGTGCACCAGCTCGACGGCGACCGCGCCGGGGATGCCCGCCTCGGGGGCCGCGCCGGCGACCTCGGCCGAGAGCAGGGCGAGGGCGGGCCGGACCGCCTTGCCGCCGTCGCCCGTGGTGGGGTTGCCGTCGGCGTCGATCCAGCCGAAGTGGTAGGCGGCGACGGTGTCCATGGGAGGGGCGAGCCGGTCGACGGCGGCACGCAGCACGGGCGTGGCGAGTGTCCGCCCGCGCTCCAGCAGCGCGGTGACGCTCGTGGTGTCGATAGCTGGGGAAGCCGGATTCACGGTTTCTCCTCTGTTTCCGGTGCTCGTGCTCGTGGATGCGCTCGTACTCGTCGTCATGCCGCCTCCTGAGGCAACCGGCCTCGGGGGAAACCGAGTTGGGTGAGTGCCTCGCGAGCGGCGGCGGTGCCGCTGCGCACAGCGCTTTCCATGGTCGCGGGCCACCCGGTGGCGGTCCACGCGCCGGCCAGGAAGAGGCCGGGGGCTCTGGTGCGGGCGGCGGGGCGGAGCCTGCCGACGCCCGGGGCGGGCGCGAAGGTCGCGGTGCGCTCGCGGGTGACGAAGAAGTCGAGGGTCCGGGCGCCCCGGGCGGCCGGCAGCAGCCGCTCCAGCTCGGGCAGGTAGCGGGCCCGGAGCTTGGCGACCGGCTCGTCGATCTCCTCCTGCGCGGCGGACTGGGAGACCGCCAGGTACTGGCAGCCGCTCCCGCCGGGCCGCCCGAACTCCCGGGAAAGGTCTGGCAGCCCGGAGGCGTGGGTGCGGTCGAAGACCCACTGCACCGGGGAGCCGACCGCGGCGAAGAAGGGGCGGCGCAGCACCGTGCGGTCGTAGATGACGTGGAGGTTGAGGATCGGCGCGGTGCCGATGTCCAGCAGCCGGTCCTTCGCGGGCAGTGCCCCGTCGGGCAGCAGGGCGTGCGTCTCGCGCTGCGGTACGGCGAGGACGACGGTGTCCGCGGTGAGCCGCTCGCCGCCGTGCGGGCCGTTCGTCACCGACACCCGCCAGCCGTCGCCGGTACGGTCCACGGCGGTGGCGCGGGTGCGCAGGGCGATCCGCACTCCGGCCTTCTCCAGCGCCGTGCGGGCGAGGGTGTCGTGGACGTCGCCGAGCGGCACCCGGGACCACCCGATGTCGGCCGCGCCCGGGGCCGACAGCAGCCCGGTCTTGAAGACCTTGGCGGCCAGGCCCATCGAGACGTCGGAGGCCCGGGCGTTGAGGGTGGCGATACCGACCAGGTCCCACAGCGCCTCGACGGCACGGGCCGACTGGCCGTGGCGCCGCAGCCAGCTGCCGAAGTCGATGCCGTCCAGCGCCGGGTCGGCCGGATCGAGGCCCTTGAGTGCGAGCGTGGCGCGCACCACGCCGGCCCGCTCGGCGGGCGAGAGGTGCGGGTAGCGGGCGAGGCCGGCGGCGAGGTGCAGCGGGACGGGCAGTGCGGTGCGGCGCAGCCGGCCGAGCCGCATCCGCCCTGTGGAGTCCGGCCGGGACCGGGTGCCGTCGCCCGGATCCAGGACCGGTACGTCCATCCGGTCCTGCAGCGGCACCAGATGCGCGGCGCCGGTCCGCGCCAGCAGCGCCTGGTACGCGGTACAGCAGCGCAGGTACACATGCTGACCGTTGTCGACGCTCAGCTCGCCGCCGGCGAAGTCGCGGCGGAAGGAGAAGACCAGTCCGCCGAGGCGGGGCCGGCCCTCGAGCAGGGTGACCCGCAGCCCGGCGTCGGCCAGCGCGAGCGCCGCGGTCGTGCCCGCCAGGCCGCCGCCGACGACCACCGCGGTGGCATCCGATGTCATGTGGTCTCCCCCCGTACCGCCTTCATGGACGCAGCCGTCCCGGGGAGGGTTGCCCGCCGCACCGACGTGGGGTCATCGCTGCCGTGGCCGGCCCGGCGCATCAGCCACGCCTCCTGACGGCCTGCCGGCGTCCGATCGCCCGGGCGTCGAGGCCGGACAGCCCGCGCACCGCGACGAACGCCTTCTCCCGGCCGGGCAGCGAGACCCGGCCGCGCAGCACCGCCCCGGGGTCGGCGGCGATCCGGCTGAGCAGGCGGTGGTAGATGCCGGCCATCGCGGCCACGCAGGCACCGCTGCGCCGGTCGAGCATCGGCAGCAGCCGGAAGCCCTCGGCGAACAGCGCGCGGGCACGTTTCACCTCGTGGTGCACCAGGCCGGTGAAGTCCGAGCCGGGCGGCGGGACGGGCCGGTCGAATCCGGCCGCGCAGCCGAACTTGGCGAGGTCCTCGGCGGGGAGGTAGGTGCGGCCGTTGCGGGCGTCCTCGCGAACGTCCCTGAGGATATTGGTGAGTTGGAGGGCGAGGCCGAGGGTGTCGGCGTATTCGGGGGCGCGCTCGGCGTCCGGTGCGCCCGGGACGGTGCCGAACACGCCGAGCGAGAGCCGCCCGATGGCCCCGGCCACACAGCGGCAGTAGACCTTGAGGTCGTCCCAGGTCTCATAGGTCTCACCGCGTACGTCCGCGAGGACGCCGTCGATGAGCTCGTCCAGCGCGTCGAGCGGGATGGGGAAGCGTCCGGCCGCGTCGGTGAGGGCGACGGCCACCGGGTCGGTGTCGTCCTCGTCGATCCGGCCGTCCTTGATGCGGGCCAGCAGCGCCCGGGTGTCCTCCAGGCGCTGTTGCTTGGCGGCGGGCTCCAGGCCGCCGTCGCCGATGTCGTCGACCCGGCGGGAGAAGGCGTAGAGCGCCGACATGGCCTGTCGCTTGTCGGTCGGCAGCAGCCGGATGCCGTAGGCGAAGTTCCGTGCCTGCTGCCCGGTGACGGCCTCGCAGTAGCGGTATGCAGCGAGCACCGGCGCGGACGCGTATGCAGTGGCCTCCACGGTCCGGCTCACCCCTCTCTTCGCAGTGTCGCCCCCAGCTCGCGCAGCAGGCTGAGCTTGGTCGGCTTGGGCGGTCCTGGGAGTACGTCGTGTCCGGCGGCCGCGACCGCCTGGAGTGCGGCGCGTCCGCCGGCCACGAAGCCGGCCAGCAGCAGCTTGAGTCTGCCGTGGACGCTACCCACCAGCGGAGTGCCTTCATTCAGCAGCTCAAGGGCGCGTTCCGCCTCGTACGCGATCAACGCACGCACCGATGCGCCCCCGCGCGGCGCGGCCAGATCGGCCTCGCCGACACCGAAGCGCTTCATGTCCTCGGCGGGGAGGTAGATGCGGTCGCGCGCGAGGTCCTCGGCCACGTCCTGGAGGTGCTCGATGATCTGCAGGGCGGTGCAGACGGCGTCGGAGCGGCGGATCCGCTCGGGGGTCGACGAACCGGTGATGCCGAGGACGAGCCGGCCGACGGGGTTGGCGGACAGCTCGCAGTAGGCGAGCAGGTCGTCGTAGGTGCCGTAGCGGCTGACCCGCTGGTCCTGGCGATTGGCCTCGATCAGCCCGAGGAAGGGCTCGGGGGTCAGCCCGCGGCGGCGGACGGTCGGGCCGAGCCGCCGCAGCAGCGGGTGCCGGGGCCCGGGGGCGCGGTCGCTGAAGACGCGCGCCAGGTCCGCCTCCAGGGCGTCCAGCAGCGCGAGCCGGGCCGCCGTGCTCTCGGCCTCTTCTCCGGCCTGCGCGCGGTCGAGCCCCAGGAGGACGGCATCGCCGCCGCCGGGTGCGAGGTCACCGTCACCGATGTCGTCGACCAGCCGGGCGAAGCCGTAGACGGCCATCAGATCGGCCCGCCAGGCGCGGGGCAGGAAGAACGGCGCGACCGGGAAGTTCTCGTGTGCGGCCTGATCGAGCACGGTGCGCGTCTGGTCCCGTCCGTCACCTGCCGCCGTCCTGCGGAGGAAGGCGCCCCGCGCCCGTTCGTTCTCTCGGCTCACCGGGGACTGCCCGGCGCATTTCGGTGCCGGAGCGAACCAGTAGCCATTGCCGTCACGTCTCCCGTTCTACACCGCCAAGCTAAAAGATCCTATTTCGGACACGCCGCCGCCGACGACGCACCCTGATCGAGCCTTCTCTACCCTTTTGGGGGAGAGTGCCCGTCTTGTGCCACATATACCGTTCGGCACCCGTACAGCTTACGCCGTACGTTGATCGGCCCGTCACCGCGGAGGGCCGGTCCCCGCACCGGCGAGGGCCCCCGCGAGCCACCGTCGCGAAGGCCCTCCCGGCAGGCCGGACTACTTGCCCGTGAACTTCTCGTACTCCTTGATGACCTCGTCGGTCGGGCCGTCCATCCGCAGTTCGCCGCGCT
>NZ_BBUY01000009.1:251677-257137 GCF_001590865.1 Streptomyces sp. NBRC 110611 | reverse complement strand
CTGTGGTGCGGCGCTGACGAACTGGGAAGAGCAACGCCGCCGCAGCCAGCGGGCGATGGAACTTGCATACCCACAGCCGGACGCGCCGACACAGCCGGGGCAGTCGCTGACACCTGCTGAGACCAAAGCCGCGCCACTCATCACCGCCGCCCGCAAACGGCACGAAGTAACCCGGGCCAAGGCCACCCAGACCCTGCGCGAACTCGACCGCACCGGAGCCCCGGTGTCCTTCGAAGGCGTCGCCCGCCGAGCCGGTGTTTCACGTTCATGGCTGTACACCCAGCCCGACATCCGGGCCGAGATCGAACGCCTCCGTGACACTGACCGACGTTCCTCCTCCCCACCGATTCCCACCGTCCGCCGCTCCTCCGAAGCCCTGATCCGTGCCTACCTGGAGGCGGCTTTGAAACGGAATCGGCAACTCGCCGAAGAAAACCAGCGCTTGCGCCGGCGACTCGCTCGCATTGCATCGGCTCTCGGTGACCAGCGAGCCTCGTCCACACACCCACTCCCTCCGCCCAGTCCGGCACATCGCTCTTCAGTAATGATCGGCCTGCGCTGAGACCGGCGCTCGGCACCTTCACGCGGCCAGGCCGAAAGCCTCGCCCTCGGCTTGGCCGCCCAGTCACAGCCCTGATGGGGCGGTGAGCTTGAGAAAACGGTGATGGCAGCGAAGAAGGGGACCCAGTCGGCCGACGATCGGCGTCCGGTCCCATGCTGAGGAGCCGCCGCCCTGGGGCCAGGCCCGTCGCGCACGGGAAGCGACAACGGCAGGGGAGTGCATGACTGAGGATGTGCAGCTTGCGCGCGACCTGACGATGGCGCTGGTCGCAGTGCCTAACTTCGGCGGTGAAGTGCGCATACTGCTCCGGCGGGCCACTGCAGTCTCCGTGCGCGCGCGAACTGCCGGGCTCGCCTGCGGTTGCAGGCGTGCCCGGCAGAAGGAGGGGAAGCGGTGAGCCAGGACTCTCTCAGCTGCCCGCCCGGCGTGGTCGCGCTACCGCCCGACTTCCGCGCCTTCCACCAGCTTTACCACGCCGCCTACCTGAACTGGGCGGCACTCCACCTCGGCTCGTTCGCGGACGCCGAAGCGGCCATCGACCGCGCCTTCGAGCATCTGGTCCTGTGCTGGCCGACCGTACTGGAACAGCCCGTACCCGAAGCCTACGCGTGGCAGATCGTCAAGCACCACACCATCGACCTGGCCCACGCCCGCAGACGACAGCCTGTAGTGATGGACACCGCCGCTTTCAAAACCACCGGCCTGCACACCGCGCTCGATCCGATCGGCGAACCGGAGACGCCGTTGAGCACCCACCAGGAAATCAACAGCCTGCCCGAGTGGCAACGCGACGTCATCGTGCTGCGGTACAACCTCGGCTACGACACCGCTACCACCGCCCGCATCCTCGGGATCACTCCTGCCGCAGTCCAGACAACAGCCCGCCACGCCAGACACTGCATACGACACGTTCTCAGGGCAGACGAGCAGGAAGGAAACCACGATGAGTGCCTCACCGATTGACCAGCTGCCGGCCAAGCCCGACTCCACGCCCGGCCCTGCACTCCCAATGGGCCAGAACACCGTCCCTCCCCGAGCGCCGCATACGGCGGCAGGGGCCCGCACTTGCCGTCGGCGATGACCTGCTCGATCAACGCGTGGTGGTTGGGCGTTCGGCCTGCAGGGTCCGCAAGAGCGCGGATCAACTGGAGCGGGCTCTTTCGCGGTTGCTCCAACCCGGTCAACGGAGCCAGGCCCAGACAGGGCATTGTGGCGGCTACTTGGCGGTTGGCGCCACGTACCGTCAGATGGCCGCCGGACCAGCGGAGCACATCAAGGAGGTCCCCTCCAAGCTCCGCCAGCTGCTGAATCTGGAGAGCGGTATCAACAACGGGCTGGTACTGCTGTTGCCCAGCCAAGTCCTCGGGTCACATGACGCTCCTCCCGCGGCCTCAGCCCGTGAATCAGTCAAGATATTTGCGGCAGAGTGACAGTGCGTCATATCAGTGGCACGTTGGTTTAGCGTGTGGAGAGGAGTTGCGGCACCTCGATTTCCTACGTCTGGACAGGGTGTTGGTGGAATGCGTGACGGTTGAGGACGGCGTGGTGCGGGGTGGTTGCTCGCACGCCGAAGGATATCCCCCTGTCGTGCCAGGACTGTGGCGTCTCCTCGCGTCGTGTCCACAGCCGATATCAGCGGGGCACCTGGCCGATGCCGTGGTCGGGGGCCGTCCGGTGGTCATCGACTTGCCGGCACAGCACCTGTTCTGCGATCCGTCAACTACGCAAACTGTACCTGCGTGTCGCGCTCGCGAGGCGGCGGACTTTACCAAACGCCCTGCCCCAGAGGCGGCGGGGCCCAGAGGTCCCTTTCACAGGAATGGCCGCATCATGCAGCTTGCGAAATCCACCGCACGTGAAGTCATGCGACGGTCCGTGCAGCGGAAAGCACGGAGCGGTCCCCGCTCGCGGGGAGGGAAACAGGACCCGGCCGGTGAGCCTTCTCGCCCGCACCGGACGGCACTGCCAACATTGACATCCCTCGCAGGTGAGCGGAAAACACGGCGGTATCGCACGCAGGGTCAGGCTCGCCTTCTCACAAATTGAGCCGCCACGAGTCGCCCAACCAGCCTTTGGCCACAGCCCGGTGGCGCGTTCTTGGCGCTTGAACGGCAAGCACTCTTGCCTGCTGCGCTGTTTCTCGGAACGATCTTCTCCCCCCAGAGCAATAAGGAGATTGCGTATGGCGGGCAACGGCACGATCGCCGAAATCACAGCCACCGGCGGGCACGTCAAAGGCATCGATGAGCGGGCGTTCGCAATACTGGTCTCCGAGCCCCCGCTGCCCCGCTGGCGGGTCATCCCCGTGGATGGAAGGATCCAGCTCCAGGAGGTGGACACCGGCCGGTTCCTCACTGCTCCCCACACCGACGACTGGGCGCAGGCCGCAGTGAACTCGACGGACGCCAGTACGCCGAACTCGCGATGGATCGCCCACAGAGCCGACGACGACCCCGGCAGGGAATCCGTAGAGATCACGGAAACGGGTTTTTACACCTTGAAACTGGCAGGAAGCGACCGGTACCTCAGCCTTCTCCTCGCGGAGCACCGTTCCCTCCTGCCCAAGCGACTGGTGCTGGGGCCCAACTTGCATGCCCTCCAACCGAGGCTTCTTTTTGAAGTGGTGAGCTGAGCCCATCCCACTGAGGCGGGCCGGGCCCTGCCCTCAGTGATCAACTGCCTGCGTTCGCACGTGTCCAGATCCCCCCACAGCCCGCACACCTCCCGCACCGAAGCACGCTCGCGGTGTGGGAGGGGCCAGGAAGGGCCATGCGGGCATCTCGGCTGCCGCCTGGCCGACCGCCTTGCTGACAGGCCCCGCTCCGGTCAGGGTTGAGGACCAAGCGCGCCCAGTGTTGCGCCACCGGGCGGGGCCGCCTTGCGCCCAGCAGGTTCCCAAATTTGGCGGGTGCGAACCCGAACTCCACAACACGCGGAGCCACGGGTGAGATTCCCCCCACCGTGGGCAAGGCCGGAGGGGCACCACAGGGCCCGTGGAAGTGACAACGAGATAGAGCGACGTCGCAACGGAATGGTCACGCAGTGGAGCGACAATGCCGCATTGAGACACAGGGCAGCGCACTGTAGTGCGGGCCGTGCGCCGGCGGGCGCCGAAGTGAACGGAAGCCTTCCTTCCTGTCGGAATAACCTCATGCTTACGGTCCGGTTATCTGTCAAGTTGCGGTCCGGCACGTGAGGCCCGACACAATGGAGTGAACTGCCCAGCGGCGCCGGAACCGGAAGGGGGCGACGATGGCGAAGATCCGGATCGGTGGTCTCGGCCAACTCCTGTTGATCGTTGTGGCCGCCGTTCTGACTCTGACCGTCGCCGATGGTGCCTACGGAGAGCGTGCAGCGCCCACATCGGCCAGGGGCGGCGCCGGTTCCCGGAGCGCTGCCCCAGTGGCCCGGACCACCGCCCCCGTTGCCGCCCCGATGGCGTCGGGTGCCTCCGACGATGCTGAGTCCACCTCCGACGACACGGAGTCCACCTCCGATCCCTGTCCGGTGCGGCGCTGCAGTCGTTCGACGGCCGAGCCCGCGCGGTCCGGCACACTCGTGTCGGCGGCGGAGTGGGCAGAGGCCGACAGCGGGCCGGGCATCACGGCCCCGCTGACTGGACGTCAGGCCGTGCCGCTGTCGAGATCGGGTGAACTGCCGGTTCGCCACGGCGTCTTCCGCTGCTGAGAGCACAGAGCTGTCCCAGGGCCTTCCCCGGCCCGCGTATCCGACGGCTGGGTCCAGCCGTCACCACGTACACCCTTCATGGCGCGCGTTCGTGCGGCGCTGTGCGGTGACCTGCACGCGCGGGCCCCTCACGGCGCGGTGGGCCGCTGCTCGTGCTCGCATGCGTAGCTGTTGTGCCTGTGCCTGCATACGTATTTGTGCCCGTCTTGGTGCCTGTGTCCGTACACGTACCCGTGCCTGCACACAGACGCGTGCTCGCACCCGTGCCAGTGCCGGCCCCGGGCCCGGGCGTGCGCCGCCGCACCCCGAATTCGCTGGAGGCATGCTCATGCGTAAGTTCCACTCTGTCCGCCGCCGCCCATCCCAGCCGTCCATAACCGATCGGCCCTCATCCGATCAGTCCTCCCGGTCCGCCAAGATCTCCCGGTCCCGCTCGTACTTCCACCCTTCGCGGGGCTCGCTGGCGCTGTGGCGTGCCGACTTCACGGCGTCCCTCGTCGTCTTCCTCGTCGCCGTTCCGCTCTGTGTGGGGGTGGCCGTCGCCTCCGGGGTGCCGGCCGAGCTGGGGCTGATCACCGGGATCGTCGGCGGCCTGCTCACCGGGCTGCTGCCCGGCAGCAGCCTCCAGGTCAGCGGTCCGGCCGCCGGGCTGACCGTGCTGGTCTACGAAGCGGTGCAGGAGTTCGGGCTCGGCGCGCTGGGTGCGTTGGTGCTGGTCGCCGGGGTGCTGCAGCTGGCCATGGGGGCGCTGCGGCTGGGGCGCTGGTTCCGGGCGATCTCCGTCGCGGTCGTGCAGGGGATGCTCGCCGGGATCGGGCTGGTGTTGATCGCCAGTCAGCTGTACACCCTGGTGGACGCCGAGGCGCCGGGCAGCGGGCCGGCGAATCTGGCCGGGCTGCCGGGGCTCGTGGCGGACACCGCCGGGTCGGGTACGGCGCTGACGGCCCTGGCCATCGGGGCGTCGACCATCGCTCTGCTGGTGCTCTGGCCGCGGTTGCGGAAGGCGGCCCCGCTGCTGCCGAAGCCGCTGGCCCGGGTGGTGCTTCCGACGTCCCGGATGCTGCCCGCGCCGCTGGTCGCGGTGGCGCTGGCGACCACCGTGGTGGCCGTGCTGGATCTGCCGGTGGCGCGGGTCGAGGTGCAGGGCCTGCTGGACGTCGTGCAGCCGCCGGGCGGTGCGGACTTCGCGCGGCTGACGGAGGCCGGGGCGC
>NZ_BBUY01000009.1:128619-251652 GCF_001590865.1 Streptomyces sp. NBRC 110611 | reverse complement strand
ACTGGACCTGCCGGTGGCGCGGGTCGAGGTGCAGGGCCTGCTGGACGTCGTACGGCCACCGGGCGGCGCGGACTTCGCGCAGCTGACGGAGGCCGGGGCGCTGGCCGGGGCGGTGGGCACCGTGCTCGCCTTCGCGCTGATCGCGTCGGCGGAGTCGCTGTTCAGCGCGGCCGCGGTGGACCGGCTGCACGCCGGGCCGCGGACCGACTACGACAAGGAGCTGATGGCGCAGGGTGCCGGCAACACGGTGTGCGGGCTGCTGGGTGCGCTGCCGATGACCGCGGTGATCGTCCGTAGCGCGGCGAACGTGCATGCCGGGGCCCGGACGAAGGCCTCGCGGGTGCTGCACGGCGTGTGGCTGCTGGTCTTCGCCGCGCTGTTCCCGGCGGCGCTGGGCGTGGTGCCGATCGCGGCGCTGGCCGGTGTGCTGGTGCATGCGGGCGGCAAGCTGATTCCGGTGAAGGAGTGGCGTCCGCTGTGGCGGGAGCACCGGGGCGAGGCGGTGGTGCTGCTGGTGACGGCGGTCGCGATCGTGGCCACCAACATGTTCGAGGGTGTGCTGCTGGGGCTGCTGATGGCGGTCGCCAAGTCGGCGTGGGAGACCTCGCACGTCCACCTGGAGGTGGAGGGCCTGGAGGGCGCCGGCGTGGTGCGCGTACGGGCCCTGGGCAATGCGACCTTCCTGCGGCTGCCGAAGCTGCTCGACCAGCTGGAGGCGCTTCCCCGGGACCGGGAGATCGACCTGGATCTGTCGGGGCTGCGGCACCTCGATCACGCGTGTGCGGCGGCGCTCGGCAGCTGGGAGGAGTCGCGGCGCGGCCGGGACGGGACAGGACGGCGGAAAGCGCCGTCCGTCGCGCCCTGACCGCCGTTCCTCTCAGGGCGTCGTCCGTCGCAAACCATGATCGGTAACGGAGGGGCGGTACGGCCGAAATGACCGTAGGGTCGTGGAGCTGTGTCCGTCGACCCGAGGAGTGCCGTGAACCGCAGGCCCCTTCGCCGCTGCGGTGCGACCGCCGCCCTGTCCGTCGCCCTGCTGTTGTCCGCCTGCACGAGCAGTGCGGTGAACTCCGGCGGGGCGACGGGCCGCGGCGGGCTGGGCGACCCGCTCTTCCCGGCGCTCGGCAACAGCGGCTACGACGTCCAGCACTACGGGCTCGACCTCACCTACGACATCAAGGGCAAGCACCTGACGGCCACCGCCGAGATCACCGCCCGGGCCGAACAGGACCTGCACTCCTTCAAGCTGGACCTCCAGGGGCTGCGGGTCTCCGCCGTCCAGGTCGACGGCGAGGACGCCGGCTTCTCCCGTAAGGGGCACAAGCTGACCGTCCGGCCGGCCGACGGGACCAGGATCCGCAAGGGCGCCACGTTCCGTACGAAGGTCGCCTACGAGGGCACGCCGCAGGAGATGAAGGACGCGGACGGCGCCGCCGAGGGCTGGATCAAGACCCCCGACGGGGCGTTCGTGTCGGGGCAGCCCGCCGGTTCCATGACGTGGTTCCCCGGGAACAACCACCCCGCCGACAAGGCCACGTACGACTTCACCATCACCGTGCCGAACGGCTACACCGCCGTCGCCAACGGAGAGCTGCGGTCGGAGAAGGTCACCGGCGGGAAGACCACCTTCCAGTGGCACAGCGCCCAGCCTATGGCCACCTACCTCGCCACCGCCACCATCGGGAAGTTCGACGTCCGCCGGTACCGTACGCCCGACGGCCTGCCGCTGTACGTCGCGGTGGACCCGGCGGAGGCCGCCGGGAGCAAGGGACCGCTGGGGCGGCTGCCGGAGATCATCAAGTGGGAGAGCGAGCTGTTCGGGAAGTACCCGTTCTCGTCGGCGGGAGCGATCGTCGACCACACCCCGCCGCGGGTCGACTGGTACGCCCTGGAGTCCCAGACCAAGCCGGTCTACGCCGGGGCGCCGGACACCGCGACCGTGGTGCACGAGATGGCCCACCAGTGGTTCGGCGACTCGGTGACACCGAAGACGTGGAAGGACACCTGGCTCAACGAGGGCTTCGCGACGTACGCCGAGTGGCTGTGGGAGGAGCACGAGGGCGGCAGGACGCCGCAGCAGCAGTTCGACGCGCTCTACCGGGACGGGGACGAGAACGAGAACGAGGACGGGGACGAGGAGGACGGGCGCTGGGCGTTCCCGGCAGGCGACCCGGGCAAGCCGGAGAATGTGACCGCGACGCCCGTCTACGAGCGGGGCGCGATGGTGCTCCAGCAGCTGCGGAAGGCCGTCGGTGACGAGACCTTCTTCGAGATCCTGAAGGAGTGGCCCGCCAAGTACCGCCATTCCAACGCCGATTCCCAGCAGTTCATCGCCTTCTGCCAGGAGCGGACGGACGAGGATCTGACCGACCTGTTCGACGACTGGCTCTACGGCAAGGGCAAGCCGGACTGGGAGTACTGAGCACCGGCATCGCGGAGAACCGGCAGGGGGCAGACGGGGAACCGGACCGGACGGCGGGGCGGCACATCAGAACTGGTCGAAGTCGAGGTGTCCCAGCTTGTCGGGGTTGATGACGGCGTCGACCTGGGTGATCCGCCCCTGGCGCACGGTGAAGGCGAGGACCCCGGCCTGTCGGCCCGTCGCGTCGGCGAAGACCAGGCCGGGAGCGCCGTTGACGTCCACCGCGGCGAGCCGCAACACGTCCTGCGGAGCGCTGTTCTGCGCACAGCTGCTCCGTGTGGCGCTGCTCCGTGCGGCGCCGCTCTGTGTGGCGGCGCTCTGTGTGGCGGCGGCCCGCTCGGCGTCCCGGGTGACCAGTCCACGGGTGATCAGCCCGCGCACATAGCGGACGACCTTCTCGCGGCCCAGGACCGGCCGGCGGGCGGCGGACACCTTGCCGCCGCCGTCCGAACGCCAGACGACCTCGGGGTCGAGTACGGCCAGCAGGGCATCGAAATCGGCGCCCATGACGGCGGAGCGGAAAGCCGCGACGGCACGGCGGTGTTCCGCGCGGTCGACGGTACGGCGCGGCGCCTCGGCCCGTACCCGCTTGCGGGCCCGGGACGCCAACTGCCGTACGGAGTCCGGGGTTCGGCCGACCGCCTCGGCGATCTCCGGGAACGGGACCGCGAAGACGTCGTGCAGGATGAAGGCGGTGCGCTCGGCCGGGCTGAGCCGCTCCAGCACACTCAGCAACGCCATCCCCACCGACTCGTCGAGGGTGACCCGGTCTTCAGGGCTGTCGCCGCCGGGGCCGCCGAGACCGCCCGGCCTGCCGAGACCGCCGGAGCCGCCGGGCCCGCCGGACGGTGTGCCGTCGGCCGCGGTGAGCAGTGGTTCCGGCAGCCACGGTCCGACGTACGTCTCACGCCGTGCGCGGGCCGCGCCCAGCAGGTCGTAGCAGATCCGGCTGACGACCGTGGTGAGGTAGGCGCGCGGGTTGGCCACCGGCGGTTCGGCGGGCAGCGCCTGCCAGCGCAGCCAGGACTCCTGTACGGCGTCGTCGGCGTCGGTGACGGTGCCCATGATCCGGTACGCGATGGCCCAGAGCCGTCCGCGCTGCTCCTCGAACCGCGCCAGCCGGTCGCCCTGGTGGCCCCGGTCGCCGCCCGCCGCGCACGTCATCGGCGCTTCTTGGACTTGTTGGACTGGTTGGGCTTGTTGGACTGGTTGGGCTTGTTGGACTGGTTGGGCTTGTCCGGCTTTTTGGCGGCCGGGTTGCCGGTACGGGCGCTGCGGCGGCGCTGGTGGCGCTCGCGGGCCGCCTCGTACTCGGCGCGGTGCAGCCGCTCCCCGGGCGCCTCGACGAGGCTTCGGCAGAAGTACGCGAGCAGCGCGCCGATAAAACCGATCAGCATCAGGCTCTGGCCGGAGCGCTCGGCGGCGCTCTGCGCGGCGGCGTCGGGGCGGCGGACGAAGCCGTCCCAGGTGCGGCGGAAGGACAGGGCGCTGCACACGGCGAAGCCGGCCACGACGAGGATGCCGACGAACGAGCCGACCTCGGCGATCTCCAGGCCCTGGAACGCGAAGCGCAGGACGGCGGCACCGGCGGCGGCGAGCGCCAGTGAGCCCACCGCGACACCGGCCCGGCGCAGGGCATAGCCGCCGTCGTGGTGGACCCAGGTGGTCCCGAAGAACCGGATCTCCTCCGGCTCGGGGCCGCCGTGCTCGGGGCCACCGCTCTGCGGACCGCCACGCTCCGGGCCCCCGGAGGACGTCTGCTGATCGCTCATGGCGTCGATTATCCCCGGTGGCCGATTCTCGCCGGCAGCCGTCTCCCGGACCGCCGGGCTCAGCTCGCGCAGGCCGGGGCGACCGGGCCGCTGCTGCCCGTGCGGACGTAGGCGTCGGAGACGTACTGGCCGGGTGCGATGTTGTCCCAGATGTCGGTGGTGCCGCACGGGCCGCTCACCCGCTGGCCGCGCCGCTGGCAGCGGATCTGGATCCAGGCGCCCTCCGCCAGCTGCCGGACGACCGGGGCGGTGGTGCTGGGGCCCTGGCGGACCTTGACGCGGTAGCCGGGCGCGACCTGGAAGGAGCCTTGCGCGGCGGCCGCCATCACGGTCGCCGCTCCCCCGCCGGTGCCCTCGCCGGCGTACTCATCGGCGCGCTCGTCGGCGCGCTCGTCCTGAGTCGTCATTTCCTGTTCCCCCGTTGGCGTTTTCGGATGTGTCGCTCGAACGCTAGCAAGCATCATTTGTCTCGTACGCGCCATCGACTAGGCTCCGCGCGTCGCACCTGCGACCGATATGCATACGGCAGGACACGGGGGTGGAACGATGCCGCCGCTGCGTGATACCGGGGCCGGCCCGGAAGCGGAGCGTCCGGAATACGCCGGTCAATACCGCCTGGAGGCCCAGTTGGGCTCCGGCGGTATGGGCGTGGTGCATGTGGCGCGCTCTTCCTCCGGACTGCTTCTCGCGGTAAAGGTCATTCACGCCGAATTCGCCCAAGACCCCGAGTTCCGGGGGCGGTTCCGGCAGGAGGTGCTGGCCGCACGGCGGGTCAGCGGGGCCTTTACGGCACCCGTCGTGGACGCCGATCCGGATGCCGAACGCCCCTGGATGGCGACCCTCTACATCCCCGGCCCGACTCTCTCCGACCAGGTGAAGCGGAATGGCCCGATGTCGCCCGGCGAGGTGCGCCGGCTGGCCTCCGGCCTCGCCGAGGCGCTGCGCGACATCCACCGGGCCGGAGTGGTGCACCGCGATCTGAAGCCGGGAAATGTGCTGTTGGCCACCGACGGTCCCAAGGTGATCGATTTCGGTATCTCGCGGCCCTCGGACAGCGACATGCGCACCGAGACCGGGAAGTTGATCGGTACACCGCCGTTCATGGCGCCCGAGCAGTTCCAGCGGCCGCGCGAAGTGGGCCCGGCGGCGGATGTGTTCGCGCTGGGGTCGGTCCTGGTGCACGCGGCGACCGGGAGCGGCCCGTTCGACTCGGAGAGCCCGTACCTGGTGGCGTATCAGGTCGTACACGACGAGGCGGATCTGGCCGGGGTGCCGGACGAACTGGCGCCACTGATCAACAGCTGCCTGGCCAAGGACCCGGCGGACCGGCCGACACCGGGCGATCTGATGGAGCTGCTGCGCACGGCCCCGGGCGCGGACACGCACTCCGGGACAGCCCCCGTGGGTGCGGCGCCGGGCCCGGACGCGATACCGGCCCCGGGCTCGGCATCGGCCCCGGGCGCGATACCGGGCGTACGGATCCCCGCCCCTCGGCGGCCCGCGGACGGTGAACCCGCCCCCTCACGCGCCGAGTTCCCCCGGAGCGCGCACCGGAAGGCCGGCCGGAAGACCGCCCCGGAGGCCACCGCCGACGCTCCGAAGGCGCGCGGTCACCGCCGTCGGCTCCGCCCCCTGTGGGCCGCCGCGGCCGCGCTGCTGGTCATCGGTGCCGGAACGTTCGCCGGCGTACGGGCCCTGTCGTCCGGCGGCGCCGGTTCGGGGGACGGCGCCCTGCAGACGTACGCCGCACGGCCCGCCGACAGCTTCCGCCCCTGGCATGCCCAGCTCGTCGACCGCCCTGCCGGCCACCGCTCCGAAATGCCCTTCTGTACGGCCGGTTCCACGGCTGGTTCCACGGCTGGTTCCACGGCCGGTTCCGACGCCGTCTACTGCGTCCAGTCCGGGGTACGGGCCGCCCGCCTCGACGCGCGCACCGGCCGGAAGGCGTGGCTCCGCACCACCCGGGCCCACCCCGCCACCGATACGCCACCGAGGGCGCCCGTCCTCTCCGGCGGCCTGCTCTACGTCTGGACGCCCGACAACCGCCGGCTGGACGCCCTCGACCCGTCGGCCGAGGGGCAGGGCGCGACCCGCTGGAGCCAGGACCTGTCCGGCTACGAGGGCGGGGCGGCGGTCCTCGGTGACCGCGTCCTGCTCGTCGCCGCGGACGGCACGGTCACCGCCCTCGACAGCACCACCCACGAAGAGCGGTGGCGCAAAACCTTCCCCGGTGTCACCGCGGCCACGCTCCACGCCTTCGGCGACGCCCGCACCACCGACTCCGACCGCACTGCCCCCGCTACCCCCACCGCCCGCACCGTCTACGCCGTGGGAGCCGCCGACGGCGCCAGTACCCCGGTCACCGCGATCGCCCCGGAGGGCGGCGCGCGCCGCTGGTCACGGCAGCTGTCCGGCTCGCTCGCCCTGGCCGGCGCCGGCTCCTCGGGCACGCTCTACTTCACCGCCGCCGATCCCCAGCACCCCTTCACCACCACCGCCGTCGTCCGCTACGACCCGCGCAGCCGGCGCACCAGCCGCCTCCCGCTCAGCCACCCTCTCGACGGCCCGGTGGCGGCCGTGGTGCACGGCGAGACGGTGTACCTGCTCGCCGAGGGCGGCCTTCTCCAGGCCCTCGGCGACCGCACCTGGTCCACCGAGACGTCGGTCAGCCGGGGCTCGGCACCCGTCGTCAGCGGCGGCCGGCTGTACTTCACCGCGGCGGACGGACGGCTGCTGGCCGTGGACACCCGGTCCGGTGCGCTCCTCGGCCAGACCCCGCCGCGGCTGACGGCCGACCGGCGCAACGGCTTCCTGGAGACTCTGCCCGCCCCGGTGCCGGACGCCCGGCACGGCCGGATCTACGCGGCGGCGCCGGACGGAACGGTCTTCGCCGCGGACGCCACGGACCCGGCCCGCTGGTGAGTCCGGGAAACCGCGCAGATGCGTGCAGGCAGGGTCCGGCCGTGGCCGGACCCTGCCTGGAGCTGTCGCCGCCCGCAGCAGGCGGACCTTCCGGAGAACCCGGGCCGTCGGCGCGGATTTCAGACGCGGATTTCAGGCGGCGCGCCGGCTGCCGGCGTAGAAGGCGGAGGAGTCCTTCATCCACAGGAGGCCGACCGCGACGAGACCGGCGACGCACGGGAGCAGACCGGTCAGGGTCACGAACAGCGGGAAGTTCTGCGTGAAGTCGTACAGCGCGATGAACGTGGACAGCAGGAAGACCACGGTGGCGGCGATGCGCGACCAGCCCTTGCCCTTCTTGTTCGCCGCAGCCATCCACGGCCACAGGATGAGGCCGGCCACGCCGAGGGTGAAGAGGTAGGTGAGGACGCTCGACTTGACGGTGCCGATGCGCTCCGCGCTGTAGCTCGGGTACGCCTCCTTGAACTGCTGGGTCAACGAGTCGCCCATCGCCTGGTCGACGATCAGCGCCACCACCGCGACGAGGGTCAGTGCCAGACCGACGTACATGGCAGTGGCCGCATTCCTGACCGGCGCGGGCGCAGTCGGCCGTGCTAATTGCTGGGGGCTGTCCTGGTAGGTGGACATGGGTACTCCTTTTTCTGGTTCTTCCGGCTGCGCGGCATATACGGGACGGCTTCTGCCCGCGGTCGAGTGCCGTGGACCGTGTCGCCGATTCTGTGCGTGCCCGCTCCGGCGATGGCGGTGGACGCAGGCCGGAGTTGGCGTGGCGAGTCTAGCGACGGGCCCCTCCGCGGAAATCAGGGAAAACCCTAGGTACGACCCTTAGGGGGTGGCGTTTCGGCCTCGTCCAACGGCGCGCCGGAACCCGGCGCTACGAGGGTTTGACGAAGGGGGTGCGATGGGTATCCACAGATTCGGGGCTGTGTCCACGGAGGGTTCACGGCGGGTTCACGGAAGAACCGGAAGGTTCACGGAAGAGCAATGAACGGAGCGGGCGGCCGGTCAGCCGGGGAAACCGTCCAGGTGCGGTAAATAGTGGTCCAGCCGCTCCCGCTTCGCCCACAGATAACGGAGATTTTCCGGGCGGGGCGGCATCAGCAGGGGAACCACCTCGCTGACCTTGATGCCGTAGTGCTGCAACGCCTCTCTCTTCCTGGGGTTGTTGGACAACAGGCGGATCGACCGCACGCCCAGATCGTGGAGGATGTCGGCCGCGACGTCGTACTCGCGGGCGTCCGCCGGAAGCCCCAGCGACAGGTTCGCCTCGACGGTGTCCAGCCCCTCCGCCTGCAGGCGCATCGCTTTCAATTTGGCCAGCAGGCCGATGCCGCGCCCCTCGTGGCCCTGGAGGTACACGAGAACGCCGGCCCCTGCCGCGGCTATGGATTCCAGTGCAGCGGATAACTGGTCGCCGCACTCACAGTGCAGGGAGCCGAACGCGTCGCCGGTAAGGCACTCCGAATGCACTCGCGTGAGCGTGTCCTGGCCCGCGACATCGCCGTACACCAATGCCACCTGCTCGCGCATGGAGTTGTGGTCCAGATAGCCGACCACGAGAAAATCGCCGTGCACGGTTGGCAATCGGACATCCACCACGCGTTCAATATGCGACTGCCGAGGAGTGTCACCGGGTACGATGTCTTTTTCTGGCATGCGGCCGATGGTAAACCCCCGGGAGCGGGAAATCACCGGTCAGGGCGCCCCAGTTGTCTTCCCGGCGCCTGATTTGCCGGGTTGGCCGTAAAAGCGGGCAGGGCAATTCCGGGCGACGCCATGGCCGGAATGGCACGCCCGGACAGGCAAGTGATCACTTGTGTCACGCCGTCGCCGAGCCGCATCCTGAACGGCAGTTCCCGCCGCCCACCCATGGCGCCCGTGGCCCCGCAGGCCCCGCGCGGACCGACGGCGGCCCCACGCCCTTGGAGGGGAAGGCCGAACCGCCATGAACGACGCAGCGCCCGCTCCGGTGCCGACGCCCTGCCTGGTGCCCCTGGACACCACCGAGGACGTCCGGAACCGGGACGCCACGGTGGCGTTGCTGCCCATCGGCAGCTACGAGCAGCACGGCCCCCACCTGCCGCTGGCCACCGACACGGTCCTCGCCTGCACCCTCGCCCAGGCGATCGCCGCCGTCCACCCCGTGCTCCCGCTCCCCCCGCTGACCATCTCCTGCTCGCACGAGCACGCGGCCTGGCCCGGGACGGTGAGCATCTCGGCCGGCACCCTCTACACGGTCGTACGGGACATCGCGGACTCGCTGCGGCGCTCCGGCGTCACCGGGCTGGTGCTGGTCAACGGCCACGGCGGAAACTACGTACTGCGCAACCTTGTTCAGGAGTCGGCGGGCGGCGGCATCCGGATGGCGCTGTTCCCCGGAGGGGCCGACTGGGCCGCCGCGGCGGACGCCGCCGGTGTACGGACGTCCGCCCACAGCGACATGCACGCGGGAGAGCTGGAGACCTCGGTCCTCCTGCACGCCCACCCGTCACTCGTCCGGCCCGGCTACCGGTCGGCGGACCGTATCGCCGACGACCGCAGGCACCTGCTCACCCTGGGGATGGCGGAGTACACCGACTCGGGGGTGATCGGACGGCCGTCACTGGCGTCGCCGGAGAAGGGCGAGGCGCTGATCGCCCATCTGGTCGCGTCGTTCGGCGAGTACATCACCGTCCTCGGCGCCTAAGGCCTGTCCGGAGGACACCGGCCGGCGGGCGGCAGCGCGCAACCACAGCAGGCACCGGAGAAAGGCCACCATGCCAGGAGAACCAGCGCCCCAACAGGCCACGTCCGCCCCGTCACGGCGCCCGGCCCTCGATGCCGACCGGGCCTGGGACCGGCTGCTCTCCGTCCGGACCCCCCGGGATGCCGAGGCCGCCGGACTCGCGCCCGGTGCTGACGGGGAGTGGCGCTGGACGCAGGCCGCCACCCCCGGGGCGACGCGGCTGGCCCGGCGCTACCTCCCGCTGTGCCTGGCAGGCCCGCACTGCGTCTTCGCCCAGCTCGGGCAGAGCGTGGACGGGTTCATCGCGACCCGTACCGGCGACGCGAACTACATCACCGGGGAGGAGGACCGCCGCCACCTGCACCGGCTGCGGGCCCTGGCCGACGCCGTGGTCGTCGGGGCCGGCACGGTCGTCGCGGACGATCCCCGGCTGACCGTACGCGCCTGCGCGGGCCGCAGCCCCGCGCGGGTGGTGGTGGACCGCGGCGGGCGGGTGCCGCCGGACCGGGGCGTGTTCACCGACGGCGCGGCGCCCACCCTGTGGATACGAGGAGCCGGGCGCGCCGCGGCCCGGCCCGGGGGGGACGGGGTGGCGACCCTGGAAGTGCCGGGCGACGACGAGGGTTTCGCGCCGCGGCGGCTGCTGGACACCCTCGCCGGCCGCGGCCTCGGCCGGGTCCTGGTCGAGGGCGGCGGCGTCACCGTCTCCCGCTTCCTGGCCGCCGGCGTCCTGGACCGGCTCCATGTCACCGTCGCCCCGGTGATCCTGGGCGAGGGGGTACCCGGGCTGCGCTTCCCCGGCCCGGACCGGATGGGCGGGGCGCTACGAGCCCCGGTGCGCCGCTTCACGCTCGGGGAGGACACGCTCCTGGAGTTCGACCTCCGCACCGGACGGGAGCGGGCGGACCTGCCGCAGCAGCAGCACACCGGCGCCGGGCAGGCTTGAGACGAAGGTGAGCACCCCGTAGACCACGGAGACGGCCAGCCCTTGTTCCGGGCTCAGACCGGCGGAGTGGAAGGCCAGTGCCAGGGTGCCCTCCCGCGGCCCCCACCCGCCGATGTTCACCGGCAGCGCCATCGCCAGCAGCGCCAGGAGCAGCAGCGGCACCAGTTGGGTCACCGGTGCCCGGGAGCCCGCCACGCGTGCGGCGACGAGGAACAGACCGAGGTGTCCCGCGAGCACCGCCAGGGACAGGGCCGCCACCCGCGGCCAGGTGTCGCGGGCGAGCAGCCCCCGTCCGAGGTCCGTGACGGTGGCGGCCAGCGCGCGCCGCAGCCTGGCGGCGTACCGTCCCCGACGGGCGGCCACCGCCAGGACGATGGCCGCCGCGCCCAGTACCGCCACGAGCGCCACGAGGACCGACCCCATGGGGAAGACGCCGCCGTGGCGGAAGAGGGACGTATCGGCCAGCAGGGCGGCGCCGCCGACGGCGATCAGCGCCACCTGGCCCGCGGTCCGTTCGAGGACCACCGCGCGGACGCCACGGCCGAGGTCCCCGGCGTCCTTGCCGTGCCGTACCGCCCGGTGGACGTCGCCGATCACCCCGCCGGGGAGTGCCGCGTTCAGGAACAGCGCGCGGTAGTAGTCGGCGACGGCCGCGGGCAGCGGGAGCCGCAGGCCCAGCCGGCCCGCGACCAGACACCAGCGGCGGGCGCTGAGCACGGTGGTGGCCAGACCGGCGCCGAGCGCGGTGAGCAGCGTCGCGGCGTCCACGGAGCGCAGGGCGGCCAGGGGCGCGCCGGTGCCCATCCGCCACAGCACCACCGTCAGGATGCCGAGCCCGGCGAGCACCCGGACCACCGCCCAGAACCGCCGGTTCATGCCGGTACCGCCCCGGACCGCCGGTTCATGCCGGTGTCCCGCCGGGCGCGGCCGGGATCGCCAGCAGGTCGCTGTGGTGCACCACGGCACGCAACCCGCCCGCCGCGCAGGACCGCAGGCGGCGCCGCAGATACGCGTCGGCATGGGGGGCCAGCTCCGGCCGCTGTTCGACGGCCGCGGCCACCCAGTCGGTCAGCCATCGCCTCAGCAGCCCCTCCTCACCGGCGCCGAGTCGCCAGGGGCTGGGCCTGGAGTGCACCTCCGCGCCGCGCAGGCGGAACGCGCGGGCGGCGGCGCCGGGGGCGTCCGGGCCGAGCAGGCGGCGGCCGTCGGTGACCCGGCGCTGGTGGGCGTTGAACGCATCGGTGAGCTCGGCGTCGAGCGGATCGGCCGGATCGAGGTCGACCTTCCCCACCACGGAGAGGGCCAGCAGCGCCGGGCACCGGGCCTGTACGCACCGGGCGGCGAACGCGTCCACCTCGTCGGCGGTGAGCAGGTCCAGCAGGGCGGAGGCGGTGACCAGGGAGGCGCCCGCGAGGTCGGCCGCGCGCAGCCGGGTGACGTCGCTCTGCCGGGTGCGGACCGTGACGGGGGCGCCGTCGGCGGCGGTGTCCGGCATCCCGGCACCGGCCAGCGCGAGCAGCTCGGGGTCGCGGTCGTGCAGCACCCAGCGCTGCGGCCCGGGCAGTCGGGCGGCGAGCCAGCGTCCCATGGAGCCGGTGCCGCAGCCGAGGTCGTGGACCGCCGTCCCGCCGGCGGCGGACGACGCGTGCGCCAGGTGGGCGGTGAGCGGGGAGAGCAGTTCCCGGGACCGGGCCCGGGCGTCGGCCGGCTCCCGCAACTCCAGCCAGTCGGCGGCGTATCGGATCGGTTCCGCGGTGCTCACGCCGTCCTCCCCGGCTGCCGGCGGAGCTGTTCCAGCACGCCGGCCAGGCTCTGCGTCGTCGTCTGCCATCCTGCCAACATGTCACGTCGCCGGCGCGCCGACATCCTCAGGCGGTGGCGCAGCGCGGCGTCCTCCAGCCACCGGCGCAGCGCGGCGGCCAGCGCCCCGGGGTCCCCGGGGGGCACGAGGACGCCGGGCAGGCTGCCGTCGGGGGCCCGTCCGAGGGCGTCCGGGACGCCGCCGACGTCGGTCGCCAGGACGGGCGTTCCGCGCGCCAGCGCCTCCGTGACGACCATGCCGTAGGTCTCGGCGCGGGAGGCCAGCACCACGAGGTCCGCGGCGGCGTAGGTGCGGTGGAGGGCCGCGCCGGTGCGCGGGCCGAGCAGGCGGACGCGACGGGTGAGGCCGCGCCGCGCCACCGTCTCGCGCAGTTCCGCGACGTAGCCGGGGTCGGGGCCCGGCGCTCCGGCGAACTCGCAGTCCCAGGACAGGCCGGTGAGGCCGGAGAGCGCCTCGATGAGCAGGTCGTGGCCTTTGCGGGGGGTCAGGGACGCGACGCACAGCAGCCGTGCGGCGCCGTCGGTGCCGGGGGCGAGGGGCGCGGGGGCGGCGCCCGGTGCGGCGAGGTGGACGCGGCGCGGGTCGAGCCCGTGGTGTGCGGCGAGCCGGCGCGCCGTCCACGGGCTGGTCGCCACGACCGCGTCGGCGGCGCGCAGGGTGCGCCGTTCCCGGTCGTCGAGGCGGGCGGCGGTGGCGGGCGGCAGCCCGGTCTCGTCGGCCAGTGGCAGATGCACCAGGACGGCCAGGCGCAGCCGGCCGGACTGCGGGAGGACGGCGTCGGGTACGCCGCAGGCGACCAGGCCGTCGAGGACGACCAGGGAGTCGTCGGGCAGTGCGGCGAGCGTACGGGCCAGCCGCGTACGGTCCGCTGCGTCCGGCTGCGGCCAGGCGCCCGGCAGCGCGGTCTCGCGCACCGGCCAGCCGGCCGCCGTGAGGCCCTGGCACACCCGGCGGTCGTAGACGTTGCCGCCGCTGGGGGCGGCCGGATCGTCGATGCCGCCGGGCAGCACGAAGTGCACCGGGACGGGGGCGGCCATGGCGGCGGACGGCTTCACAGGCCGCGCTCGTAACCCGCCCACGCGATATGCGACTCGTGCAGGGTGACGGCGATACCGGACAGTTCACGGGCCCCTTCGCCGAGGGCGCCGGAGTGCACGCGGTCGGCGAGGCGGTCGGCGATGACCTTGGCGAGGAACTCCGTGGAGGTGTTGACGCCCTGGAAGTCGGGGTGGTCGTCGAGATTGCGGTAGTGGAAATCGCTCAGGACCTCTTGGAGCTCCCGGGTGGCCAGGCCGATGTCGACGACGATGTTGTCGGCGTCGAGCGCGGCGCGGCGGAATGTCGCGTCCACGGTGAAGGTCGCGCCGTGCAGCCGCTGGGCGGGGCCGAAGACCTCGCCGCGGAAACTGTGGGCGACCATGACGTGGTCGCGGACGGTGATGCTGAACAACGGTCATCCTCCCAGGGGGCGGCCGGTTCCCGGCCGGTCTTCGTCTGCGGTCCCGCTCTCGTCCTCGCCCTCGACGGTGCGGTACTCGACCAGCCGGCACAGGGCCGAGGGGCCGTTTTCGGCCAGACCGGGCATGACCCGCGGCAGGTCCTCGAAGGCACACCGCTCGGTGAGCAGCACGTCGAACGCCGGGTCGGCGAGCAGTTCCAGGGCGAGGGCGAGCCGGTCGGCGAAGGTGCGGCGGGAGCGGTGGGCCGGGGGTACCGCGCCCACCTGGCTGCTGCGTACGGTCAGGCGGCGGGAGTGGAAGGACTCGCCCAGCGGCAGGCTGACCCGCCGGTCGCCGTACCAGCTGAGCTCGAGCACCTCGCCGTCCGGCGCGAGGAGTTCGAGCGAGCGGGCGAGTCCCGCCTCGGTGGCGCTGGTGTGGACGACCAGGTCGCGCGCGGCGGCGGCCTCCTCGGGGAGCGCGAACTCGGCACCGAGGGCCCTGGCCACCCCGGCCCGGGTGGGGTCGGTGTCGACCAGCTGCACCCTGGCGGCGGGGTAGCGGGCGAGGAGCGCGGCGACGCAGCAGCCGACCATGCCGGCCCCGACCACCGTGATCCGGTCGCCGAGCGACGGGGCGGCATCCCAGAGCGCGTTGACCGCGGTCTCCACCGTGCCGGCCAGCACGGCGCGAGCCGGAGGCACCGAGTCCGGTACGACCGTCACCGCGTCGGCGGGGACGACATAGCGGGTCTGGTGCGGGTACAGGCAGAAGACCGTACGGCCGAGCAGGGACGGCGGCCCCTGTTCGACCACGCCCACGTTGAGGTAGCCGTATTTGACCGGGCCGGGGAAGTCGCCTTCCTGGAAGGGCGCGCGCATGGCCTCGCGCTGGCTCTCCGGCACCTCGCCGCGGAAGACCAGGGTCTCGGTGCCGCGGCTGACCCCGGAGTACAGGGTGCGCACCATGACCTCGCCGACGTCCGGAACGGATAACGAAACCGGCCGGATCTCGCCCCGGCCGGGGGCCCGGAGCCAGAATGCGCGTGCCGCGCGCTGCATGGGTGACCTCCGTGGCGGCGGTGCGGTGGGTCGTCAAGTCCCCGGAAAAGGGCGGCGCATAGTCCACCAAAGGCCAGGTGGTGCGCGGTTACGCTCTATCGGGCACATGTCACTTTGCCACACCGCGAGGAGACCTGGTGGCGTCACAAGATCTGCACAGCACCTGTGAGTTCAGCCAGGAACTGGCCATCGGGGTGGTGGCCCAGTTCGCCCTGCTGGCGCTGTTGTGGGCCGGAGTGGGGCTGGGACCGGCGGGCTGGCTGGTCGGTTCCGCGTTCGCCGCCGTCACCTGGGCGGTTCTGGTGCTGACCCTGCGCCGGACGTGGTCGCGGCCGTTGGGGCCGGCGAACCGCGTCACGCTGGCGCGGGCCGGGCTGGTGTGCGGGGTCGCGGCGCTGGCGGCCAGTGCCGTGGCGCACCGGCGGACCCTCACCGTTCTGTCCATGGTCGTGCTCGCCTCGGTGGCGCTGGTCATGGACGCGGTCGACGGCCGGGTGGCACGGCGCACCGGGTCCGCCTCCGCGGTGGGCGCACGCTTCGACATGGAGGTCGACGCCGTGCTGATCCTGGTGCTGAGCGGGTATGTGGCGGTGTCCGAGGGGGCGTGGGTGCTGGCGATCGGCGCCATGCGCTATGCCTTCGTCGGGGCGGCCCGGCTGCTGCCGTGGCTGCGCGTGCCGCTGCCGGTGAGTTACGCCCGTAAGGCCGTGGCCGCGCTGCAGGGGATCATTCTCGTCGTGGTGAGTGCGGGAGTGCTGCCGCCGGTGGCCGCCACGGCGCTGCTCGCGGTGGCGCTGGCCGCCCTGGTGTGGTCGTTCGGGCGGGACATCGGGTGGCTGTGGCGGTTCAGGCCGCGTCAGGCGGTCTGAGGCCGGATCCGGGGCGTACGTTTTCGGCCCGGGCCGGTCGGCACTTGATCTGTCTTGACGTGGCCGTGGCCCGATTCGAACATGGTGTTTCGGCGGGATCCGCACCGCGTCCTGGCGCTTGCCTCCCCCTCTTCCGGGCCTGGTTCGGGCCGTTGTTCCGTCGGCGATCGCCGACGTCCGGTGAACCTGCGCGGCCGCCGCCGACGGTCATTCCCCGGAGCCGCGACAGCGTTGCGGAATGTCAAATTCCGTTGCCCTCGCGCGCGTTCATTGTTCGAATTGCTTTCTCCGTGATCAATGAGTGTGTTGAAGTATGGGTATCGCTCGACGCACCAAGGGGGAGCACTGATGTCCGACCTTTTGACCGGTTTAGGCACGGAGCTTCGGGACAGTGGAGAATGACCGCTTTAGGCCCGGAGCTTCGGGACAGTAGAGAACTCCAGCAGTACGTCATCGAGATCGTGTCCGTCAGATCGCTGCTGTCCTTCGGCTCACCACGGCTGGCGGGCGAGGACCCCCGCCACTCCCGCGCACTGGCCGAGACGGACATCCCCCTGCCGCCCATCGTGGTGCACCGCCCCACGATGCACGTGATCGATGGTCTGCACCGGGTACGCGCCGCCCTCCTGCGGGGCGACGAGCACATCGAGGCGAGGTTCTTCGACGGCTCCCCCGAGGACGCCTTCGTACTGGCCGTCAAACTCAACACCCGGCACGGCAGACCGCTTTCGCAGGCCGACCGCACCGCGGCCGCCGCGCGCATCATCGGTACCCACCCGCACTGGTCCGACCGCCGGATCGCGGAGATCGCCGGCATCTCGCCGAGCGGGGTCGGCGCCCTGCGCACCCGTTCAACTGTCGGTGCCGGTCAGTTGAACACCCGGACCGGACGCGACGGACGGGTCAGGCCTCTCAACGCCGCCGAAGCCCGCCGACGGGCCGGTGAGTTCATCGCCGGCCGTCCCGAAGCCTCCCTGAGGGAGATCGCCGAGGCCGCCGGGATCGCCGTGGCCACCGCCCGGGACGTACGCAAGAGACTGCGGATGGGAGAAGATCCCGTACCGCCGAAACTGCGGGCCGCCGAATGGCGGGACGCCGACGTCAATGGTACACACGAGGCGAAGGAGGAGGGCGGGACGCCCGAACCCCCGCCCGTCATCGGCTCCGGGATCCTGTCGAGCATGCGCAAGGACCCCGCGCTGCGCTTCACCGACTCCGGGCGGACGCTGCTGCATCTGCTCAGCTCCCAGGCACTGGAGCCGGAGAAGTGGCGGTGGCTCGCCGAAGGCGTGCCCACCCACCGCGCGTACGACGTGGTGCGGGCCGCGCGCCGGTGCGCCGAGCAGTGGCTGCGGTTCGCCACCGAGTTGGAGCAGCGGGGGAGGGAGGGTTAGAGCCTGCCCGGGGAGCGGTCAGGGCGCTTCCCGGGGAGCGGTTCAGCCACGGGAGAAGCGGCAGAAGGGTGTGGGGCGCGCGGTCGTGTGCGCCCCACACCCTTCTGCCGCTTTCCGCTTCACCGCACCTGCCGGGCACCGCAGTTGCCGGGCGCCGCACTTGCCGGGGCGCTGGTTCGGTCCTTGCCGGCGCGCCGGTCCGGTACGTGCGGGGGCGCCGGTCCGGTGTGCGGGGTGCGGTGTTCAGCGTGCGGTGATCAGTGTGGTGTGCCTGGCGTTTTCCCTGCTCGGAGCCGGGTTGACGGTGTGCAAGTGTGCGGCTGCCGTACGGGCGAAGCTTGCTGCTCGTATGCGAGGTAGGTACAAGTGTGGGAGTACGCGGTACACGTTTGGTTGAGCGGAATTACGCCAACGCATGCACGAGATACGGCGACGGGGGATTGACGTGGTTTCCGTCAGGCGGAATACAGACTTCTTGGCATCTTCGGCACCTCTGGTGTCCTCGGCGTCCATGGGCCCGCTCGGTTGCGGCACCGCCCGCAGGACGCCTGCCGTGACCGGTGCCCGTCACCCCCTGGCCGTGCCCGTGCCGCCGCGCCACGCCGTCGGAGCGGTCCGCCCGCCGGGCTGACCGGCGCTCCTTCAGGTATCCGGTCCGTCGCCGCCGCTCCGCGACGTTCGCACCGTGATCCCGCAGTCCCCGATTCCGCAGCTCCCCGACTCCCCAACTCCCTGATCCCCCACAGCCGCCATGACGGCTGGCCCCGCGGCGCGCCGGAACGAGGTTCCGGCCGTGCCCGCACCCCACCGCCCTCCACTCGCCGGACCGTGCCCCGTGCCCGGCCGGTGCGAGCCCGGGCGCCCCCACCAGGAAGGAGAACCCGGCGACATGACTGAACCCCCGGCCCCGGCAGCGGATCCGGTCCTGGCGCACCACCTCCCCGATGCCGCGGCCGGCCCGCCACGAGGACGCGCCGCGGTCATCGAGGGGATCGGGTCGTACGTGCCGCCCGGTGTGGTGACCAACCAGGACCTGGAGAAGCGGCTGGACACCTCCGATGAGTGGATCCGCACCCGGACCGGCATCGCGACCCGGCACATGATCGACCCCGGAACCGCGACCTCCGACCTGGCCGTGGAAGCCGGGCGGCGGGCACTGACCTCCGCGGGCGATCCGCGGGTGGACGCCGTGGTGCTCGCCACCACCACCCCCGACCAGCCGTGCCCGGCCACCGCGCCGGACGTGGCCGCCCGGCTCGGGCTGGCCGGCGTGGCCGCCTACGACATCGCCGCCGTCTGCTCGGGCTTCCTGTACGGGCTGGCCACCGCCTCGGGCCTGATCGCCGCCGGAACCGCCGGCCGGGTGCTGCTCATCGCCGCCGACGCCTTCACCACCCTCATCGACCCGCAGGACCGCGGCACCGCCGTGATCTTCGCGGACGGCGCGGGCGCGGTGGTCCTGCGGGCCGGTACGGCCGACGAGCCGGGAGCTCTCGGGCCGATCGTGCTCGGCAGCGACGGCACGCTCAGCCACCTCATCGAGGTCCCCGCGGGCGGCTCCCGTCAGCGCTCCTCGGGCCGGGCGCCGGAGCCGGGCGAGGAGTTCTTCCGGATGCACGGCCGCGACACCTACCGGCACGCGGTCACGCACATGCTCGCCGCCTCCGGGGAGGCGGTCGCACGCGCGGGATGGCAACTGGCGGACGTGGACCGGCTCGCCGCCCACCAGGCCAACGCCCGCATTCTCGCCACCGTCGCGGAGCGGCTGGGCATTCCCGCCGAGCGGCAGCTGTCCAACATCGAGCGGGTGGGCAACACCGGCGGCGCGTCGATCCCGCTCCTCCTGGCCCAGTCCGCGGCGACGGGTGAGCTGGCGGCCGGTCACCGCGTGCTGCTCACCGCGTTCGGCGGGGGGCTGGCCTGGGGCGCGACCACGCTGGTGTGGCCCGAGGTGAAGGCCCTGTGAACCGCTCTCCGGGCCGGACCGCCCGCCGGACGCCGTCCCGGGCGGCGCCCCTCCCGACGACCCTCATGCGCCAACGCCTTGCGGCCCCGGGGCCGCAACTCCCCTGATCCGCAAGGCGCCGAGAACCCAAGAGGACCCGAGGAAAGGAAGCATCGTGTCCGTGCAGTTCGAGCAGCTCAAGGAAATCCTGGTCACCAGGCTGCGGGTGGCCGAGGAGCAGGTCACGCCCGAGGCGACGTGGGAGGACATCGAGCTGGACTCACTGGCGATGGTCGAGCTGTCGCTGATGCTGGAGGAGAACTGCGGTCTGCAGATCGGTGACGACGAGCTGCTGGAGACGCCGACCATCAGCGACATGGTCCGCCTCATGGAAGAGCGGAGCACCAAGGCCTGATGTCCGCGAACGATGTCGCGGTGACCGGGATCGGCCTGGTCACCCCCGGTGGTGTCGGCGTCGGGCCGAGCTGGGCCGCGGCGTGCGACGGCCTGCCGACGGCGGCCCTCGACCCCGCCCTGGAAGGCAACCCCGTACGGCTCGCGTGCCGGGTCCCCGGCTTCGACGCGGACGGGCTGCTCGGCGCCCGCCGGGCCTACCGGCTGGACAGGTTCGTACAGTTCGCGCTGGTGGCCGCCCATGAGGCGCTCGCCGACTCCGGGCTCGACCCGCGGTCCTGGGACGGCGCGCGGGTCGGGGTGGTGCTCGGCTGTGCCGACGGCGGGCCGGGCACGGTGGAGCAGCAGCACGACGTGCTGCGGGACCGCGGCGCCGCCAAGGTCTCCCCGCTGCTGCTGCCCATGCAGCTGCCGAACATGCTGGCCGGCCAGACCGCCATGGAGTTCGGGGCCACCGGCCCCAACCTGGTGGTCGCGACGGCCTGCGCGTCCGGTGCCACCGCCATCGGCACGGCACGCGACCTGCTCGCGCTGGACCGGTGCGACGTCGTCCTGGCGGGCGGCAGCGAGGCGATGATCACGCCCCTGGTGATGGCGGGTTTCGCGCAGATGGGAGCGCTCTCCCTGCGCGAGGACGACCCGTCGGCCGCCTCCCGGCCCTTCGACGCCGACCGCGACGGTTTCGTCGCGGGCGAGGGCGCGGGCGTCCTGGTGCTGGAACGCACCGCCGACGCGCGGGCCCGCGGCGCCGGGGTGCGGGGCCGGATCGTCGGCTACGGTGCGACCGCGGACGCCCACCACATGACCAGCCCGCACCCCGAGGGCGCCGGGGTCGAGCAGGCGCTGCGCGCGGCCCTGGCCGACGCGGGCGCCGACCCCGCCGATGTGCAGCACGTCAACGCCCACGGCACCTCCACCCCGCTCAACGACCTGGTCGAGGCACGGGCGCTGAGCCGGGTGCTGACCGGGCGCCCGCTCGTCACCTCCACCAAGGGCGTGACGGGGCATCTGCTGGGCGCGGCGGGCGCGGTGGAGGCCGCGTTCTCCGTCCTGGCGGTGGAGCAGGGCGTGGTGCCGCCCACCGCCAACCTGTCCCGGCTGGACCCGCGGATGGACATCGACGTCGCCCGGGCCCGTACCGGAACCCGGGTGGAACTCGCGCTGAGCAATTCCTGTGGATTCGGCGGCCAGAACGCCACGTTGGCCATCGCCGCGGCCTGACCGCGCACGGAACCGGTCGGCCCCCGGAATTCACCTAACTGCAAAAAGGCCTGCGACAAGGCTGACAAGAAGGCTTACGAGAAGACCTGCGAGAAAGGAGGAGGGGGCGTACGGCCACCGGGTCGCACTCCCCTGCCGCCCATGAGTGCAACGAACGGTACGACGGACGCCTTAACAGATGTGACCGGAAAAGCCGTGCAGAGTATCGGCCTGCTGCGCATCGACCACATCGGCATGGCCGTGGCCGATCTCGACGAGGCGATCGCGTACTACCAGCGGGTGTTCGGCATGCGCTGCGTCCATATCGAGGAGAACCACGAACAAGGCGTACGCGAGGCGATGATGTCGGTCGGGGACGACCCGGCGGGCGGTTGCGTCCAGCTGCTCGCGCCCCTGGCGCCGACCTCGACGATCGCGCGCTTCCTGGACCGCTCGGGCCCCGGGGTCCAGCAGGTCGCGTACACCGTCACCGATATCGAGGCGGCCGGCGCCGCGCTGCGCGAGCGCGGGGTACGGCTGCTGTACGAGGCGCCGCGGCGGGGCACCGCGGGCTCCCGGGTCAACTTCGTGAACCCCAAGGACGCCGGCGGTCTGCTGGTCGAGCTGGTGGAGCCGGCCCCGGCCGCCGGCCGGTGAATTCCCCCGGTCCCGCCTGACGGCACCCGCTCCGGTGCGTCGGTAAGACGCCGCGAAGCCGCGCACCCGGACATCCGGCAAGCACGGCAAGGCGTCCAAGAAATCCATGCATGTTCACTCGCAATCGGCAAAGGGGTCCGCAGTGGGCCGGGAATCGGCAACACTCGTCGAACATTTCCGTGCGGTATTTTCAGAGCGCCCCGAGGAGCGGATCTTCCGCTTTCTCGCGAACGGCGAAGGGGAGCCGCTCAGCAGCACCAACGCCCAGCTCGACCTGAGGATCCGGGCCCTCGCGGCCGCCCTCCAGGAGCGGGTGGCGCCCAAGGAGCGCGCCCTGATCCTGTGCCCGGCCGGGCTGGACTACGTGACGTCGTTCCTCGCCTGCCTGTACGCGGGCGTGACCGCCGTCCCCGTCTACCCGCCGGACCCGGCCTTCCTCAAGCGGACCCTGCCCCGGCTCGTGGGCATCATCGAGGACGCACGGCCCGCGGTGGTGCTCGCGCCCGCGTCGGTCGTGGCCATGGCGCCCCGCTTCGCCGCGTCCGCCCCGGCGCTGGGGGACCTGACGTGGCTGAGCGTCGACGACCTCGGCGAGGACCCGGCCGCCGCCGCGGACGCCTGGCGGCACCCGGACCTCACGGGGGAGGACCTGGCCTTCCTCCAGTACACCTCCGGCTCCACCAGCCGGCCCAAGGGCGTCATGGTCGGCCACGCCAACCTCGCCCACAATCTGCGGGAGCAGAACCAGCGGCTGTTCGCGGCCGGCCCCGACGACCACATGGTGTCCTGGCTGCCGCCGTACCACGACCTCGGGCTGATCTTCGGGCTGCTGGCGCCGGCCTTCGGCGGCTACCCGGTGACCTTCATGTCGCCGTTCGCCTTCCTCAAGCGCCCGCTCCGCTGGCTGCGGGCGATATCGGAGCACGGCGCGACGCTCAGCGGCGCCCCCAACTTCGCCTACGACCTGTGCGTCGCGAAGGCCTCCGAGGCCGACCTGGCCACCCTCGACCTCAGCCGCTGGCGGCTGGCGCTCAACGGCGCCGAACCGGTCCGCGGCGCCACTCTCGACCGGTTCGCCGAGACCTTCGCCCCGGCCGGATTCCGCCGCGAGGCGCTGTACCCGGCCTACGGCCTGGCCGAGGCCACCCTCGTCGTCTCCGGCGGCGACCGCACCGCCCGCCCGGCCGTCCGCGACCTCGCGGCCGATGCGCTCGCCCGGCACCACGCCGCCGACGCCCGCCCCGGCGAGGACAGCCGGCAGGTGGTCGGCTGCGGCAGCTCCCTGGACGGCCAGCAGATCGCCATCGTGGACCCCGCGACCCGCACCGCCCTGCCCGAAGGCCGGGTCGGCGAGATCTGGGTATCCGGCCCCAGCGTCGCCCACGGCTACTGGCAGCGCCCCCAGGAGACCGAGGAGACCTTCGGCGCCCGCACCGCCGACGGCCGGGGGCCCTTCCTGCGCACCGGCGACCTCGGCTTCCTCGACGGCGCCGAACTCCACGTCACCGGCCGCATCAAGGACGTCATCATCATCGCGGGCCGCAACCACTACCCGCAGGACATCGAGCGGGCCGTGGAGGACGTCCACCCGGCCCTGCGGGCCGGCTGCGGCGTGGCCGGGGCCCGCGAAATCGGCGGCGAGGAACGGCTGCTGATCGTCCACGAGGTCGACGGCGGGCCGGAGGACCTCGACACCGAGGGCATCATGACGGCGCTGCGCACCAAGGTCGCCGACGAGTTCGGCCTCCAGGTGCACCACATCGCCCTGACCGGGCGCGGCCGGGTCCCCAAGACGTCCAGCGGAAAGCTGCAGCGCGCCGCCTGTGTGGACTCCTTGCTCGACGGCAGCCTCCCCACCGTCGCCACCTGGCACCTGACCCCGCTCGACGCGGAGGCGGCGGACGGCGCCGCGCACCCGGAGCCCGCCGCGGCGGTCGCGCCGTCCCCGGGCCGGGCCCGTATCGAGGAGTGGCTGACCGGGCAGCTGGCCGGCCAACTGGGCCTGCCCGTGGGCGAGGTGGACGTCACCCGGCCCATCGCGAGCTACGGGCTCCAGTCGGTGTATATGGTGGCCATGCTCGGCGAGCTGGAGCAGTGGCTCGGGCGCGACCTGCCGACCACGGTGCTGTGGGAGTACCCGACGATCGAGGCGCTGGCCCGCTTCCTGGACTCCCCGGACGGCGCCACGCCGGACGCCGCCGCCGTCCCGGCGGACGGTGCCCCGACGGCCGCCACCGCCACCGCCGCCGCGCAACCGGCCCGGCAGACCCCCGGCCCGGCCGAACCCATCGCCATCGTGGGCATGGGCTGCCGCTTCCCCGGCGGCGTCGACGGCCCCCGGTCCTTCTGGGACCTGCTGTGCGAGGGCCGCGACGCGGTGACCGAGGTGCCCGCGGACCGCTGGGACGTCGAGGAGTTCCTCGATCCCGACCCCGCGGCCCCCGGCAAAACCACCACCCGCTGGGGCGGATTCCTCGACGGCGTCGACCGGTTCGACCCGCACTTCTTCGGCATCTCCGCGAGCGAGGCCGCCCGCATGGACCCCCAGCAGCGGCTGCTGGCCGAGGTGGCCTGGGAGGCACTGGAGGACGCCGGAATCCCCGCGCGGAGCCTGGCCGGCACCCGCACCGGGGTCTACATCGGCATCTCCACCTTCGACTACGCCAACCTCCAGCTCCAGGACCTCGAGGGGATCGACGCCTACAGCGGCACCGGCAGCGCGCTGAGCATCGCCGCGAACCGCCTGTCGTACCTCTTCGACCTGCGCGGTCCCAGCATGGCCGTGGACACCGCCTGCTCCTCGTCCCTGGTCGCCGTGCTCCAGGCCTGTGCGAGCCTGGCCCGCGGGGACTGCTCCGTCGCCCTGGCCGGCGGTGTCAACCTCATCCTGTCCCCGGCGTTCGCCATCAACTTCAGCAAGGCCGGGGCGATGGCCCCCGACGGCCGCTGCAAGACCTTCGACGCGAGCGCCAACGGCTACGTACGTGCCGAAGGCGCGGGCGTCGTCGTCCTCAAGCCGCTGAGCCGGGCGCTGGCCGACCGCGACCCGGTCTACGGCGTCATCCGCGGCGGCGCGGTCAACCAGGACGGCCGCAGTAACGGCATCATGGCTCCCAACCCGCAGGCCCAGGAAGCGGTGCTGCGCGCCGCCTACGCCAACGCCGGGGTCGACCCCCGCACGGTGCACTACGCCGAGGCTCACGGCACCGGCACCATGCTCGGCGACCCCATCGAGGCCAAGGCGCTGGCGGCGGTGCTCGCCGACGGCCGGGACGCCGGCGCGCCCTGCCTGATCGGGTCGGTCAAGTCCAACCTCGGCCACATGGAGGCCGCCGCCGGCATCGGCGGACTGATCAAGGCCGCGCTGATGGTGCGCCACAAGGTCGTGCCGCCCAGCCTCCACTACAAGGAGCCCAACCCGCACATCCCCTTCGACGAAGTGGCCCTGCGGGTGGCCGACACGCTCCAGCCCTGGCCCGACACCGAAGGGCCCGCCCTGGCCGGCGTCAGCTCCTTCGGCTTCGGCGGCACCAACGCCCACATCGTCGTCGAGGAGGCACCACGGCCCGCCGGCGACACCCCGCGGACCGACGGCGAGGGCGCCTACGCGCTGCCGCTGTCCGCCCGCAGCCAGGAGGCCCTGCGCGACCTCGCGGCCCGCTACGCCGAGCACCTCGTCGGGCCGGCCGCGGCGGTCGCACCGCGGCGCCTCACCTTCGCCGCCGCGGTCCGCCGCGACCACCACGACCACCGCCTCACGGCCGTCGGCGACACCCCGCAGGATCTGCGCCGCGCCCTGCTCGCCTTCGGCAGCGGCGAGGAGGCCCCCGGTCTGTCCACCGGACCGCGCCGGGTCGGCCGCCGCCCCCGTACCGCCTTCGTCTTCTCCGGACAGGGCCCCCTGTGGTGGCCACTGGCCGCCGATCTGCTCGCCACCGAGCCGGTGTTCCGGGCCGCCCTCGAACGCTGTGACGCGCTGCTGCGCAAGCACACCGACTGGTCCCTGATGGTGCAGCTGACGGCCGACCGGGACAGCGCACGGCTGATGCACACCGATGTCGGCCAGCCCGCCCTGTGCGCGGTCCAGATCGCCCTGGCGGCGCTGTGGCGGTCCTGGGGGGTGGAGCCCACCACCGTCGTCGGCCACAGCGTCGGCGAGATCGCCGCCGCCCATATCGCCGGCGCCCTCGGCCTGGAGGACGCGCTGTGCATCGCCCTGCACCGTGGCCGGGTGCTGCGCTCGGCCGCCGGACGCGGCCGGATGGCGATGGCCGCGCTGTCCCACGACCGGGCCCGGCAGGTCCTCGCCGACCGCGGATCCGCCCCGGTATGGATCGCGGCCGCCAACAGCCCCGGAACCACCGTGTTCTCCGGCGAGCGGGCCGCCCTGGAGGAACTGGCCCGCGACCTGGAGGCCGACGGGGTCTTCTGCCGCGTCCTGGAGTCGGTCGAATTCGCCTCCCACTGCCCGCTGATGGAGCCGGTCGCCGGCGAACTGTGGCGGGCGCTGCCCGGCCTCACCCCCCGCGCGACGGCGATCGGGATGCTCTCCACCGTCACCGGCGAAGCGATCGACGGCACGCGGCTCGACGCCGAGTACTGGGCGTCCAACCTCACCTCGCCGGTCCTCTTCGACCGCGCGGTCACCGCCCTGGCCGACTCCGGCCACGACGCGATCGTCGAGATCTCCCCGCACCCGATGCTCGTGGAGGCCGTCACGGAACGGCTGACCGCCCAGCAGGCGGACGGCGTGGTGGTCTCCTCGCTGCGCCGCGACGCCTCCGGCCGGCACTCCCTGCTCGACGCCGTCGGCCGCCTGTACAGCGCGGGATACCCCGTGGACTGGGCCCGCCTGTACGGGGCCGAGGGCCCGATGGAGCCCCTGCCGTCCTACCCGTGGCAGCGCGAACGCTGCTGGCTGCCGGAGACCCCCGGCCGCCGGCGCGGCCGGGCACCGCACGGCCACCCGGCGCTGGAGACCTTCGTGCGTTCCGCCGTCGCCCCCCGCGCCTCGTACTGGTCCGCCCGTATCGACCTCGACGGCTTCCCCTACCTGCGCGACCACTGCGTGGGCGGCACCGCCGTACTGCCCGCCAGCTTCCTGCTCGACGCGGCCCTGGCCGCCGCCCGGCGCACCCTCGGCGATCAGCGCGCCGTCGTCGAGGACGTCCGCTTCAGCCGGATGACGGTGGTGCCCGAGGCCGCCGAGGAGACCACCCTCCAGCTCGTCCTGTTCCCCGAGACCGGTGACGCCGGCTCCTTCCGGCTCTTCAGCCGCAGCGGCCAGGCCGCCGAAGCCGAGAACTGGGAGGAGGCCGCCCAGGGCAGATACCGCCTGCCCGCACGCGACACCGGCACCCCGCCCGCCGCCGCGGACACCCCCGACGGGGTACGCGAGCGCTGCGGCGAGCAGGTCGCGGCAGGCGACCACTACACCGCGCTGGACCGGGCCGCCCTCCGGTACGGACCCGCCTTCCAGGGCATCACCGGCATCCGCCGCGGCCGTGACGAGGCCCTCGTCGAACTGCGGCCGCTGCCCGAACTCACCGACGACAAGGACCCCTACCTCGTCCACCCCGCCCTCCTCGACAGCTGCCTGCAGGCGCTGGCCGCGGCGCTCGGCCGGGCGGCCACCTACCTGCCCGTCGGCGTCGGCCGGTTCACCCTCACCTCCCGTACCGCCGCCCCGCGCTGGGCGCACGCCGTGACCCGGGAGGCACCGGGCGACGAAGGGACCGTGCACGGCGAGATCGTCCTGTTCGACGCGACCGGCGCCCGGGTCGGCGAGGTCGGCGGTATCACCCTCCAGGCCCTCGGCCAGGGCGAGGAGCCGGACGCCGTCACCGAAGCCCTGCTCGACCTGCACTGGCGGCCCGCCGCCGACGACAGCGGCACCGGCCACGCCGACCCGGCCACCGGCTGGTGGCTGCTGTTCGCCGACCGCACCGGCGTCGGCGACGACCTGCGCGCCCGCGTCCGGGCCGCGGGCGGCACCGCCGTCACCGTCACCCCCGGCGACCGGTACCACCGGCTCGACCGCCACCACTACGAGATCGACCCCGCGCGTCCCGAGCACTACACCGCGCTCCTGGCCGACCTCGGGGAGGCCCGCTCCGCCCCGGCCGGCGTCGTCCACGCCTGGACGCTGGACGCCCGGGAGGACCGGCAGGACGAGGAGGCTGCCGAGGGCCTGCCCGAGGTCCTGTGGACCCCGCGCGACGGCGGCTGCGTCTCCGCGCTCCACCTCGTCCAGGCCCTGGCCGCCGCGGACTTCGCCGCCGCCCCCCGCCTCGTCCTGGCCACCCGCGGCGCACAGCGCGTCCGCGAGCAGGACGCTCCGCCCGCCCTCGCCCAGGCGCCCCTGTGGGGCCTGGCCCGGGTGCTGCGGCTGGAACACGCCGAACTGCGCCCCACCGTCGTCGACCTCGACCCGGCCGCCGGCGGTGACGCGGCAGGGCTCCTCGGCGAACTGCTGCGCCCCGGCGACGACGAACAGCTCGCCCTGCGCGACGGCGAGCGCTTCCTGCCGCGCCTGGACACCTGGCACGCGCCCGAGCAGGACGACGAGGACGTCTGGGAGCAGCGCCCCTACGACCCGCACGCCGACGCCAACCACCGCGTCCTCGCCACCCGTCCGGGCCTCCTCGACAGCCTCGCGCCGACCCTGTGGGAGCGCCGGGAGCCCGGCCCCGGACAGGTCGAGATCGAAGTCGCGGCCGCCGGGCTGAACTTCAACGACGTCCTCAAGGCCATGGACATCTGCCCCGGGGTGCCCTCCGGCAGCGTCCCGCTCGGCGGCGAGTGCTCCGGCCGGGTCACCGCGGTCGGCGAGGGGGTGGACCTGCGGCCCGGCGACCGGGTCATGGCCGTCGCCACCTCCAGCATGGCCGCGTGCACCACCACCCCCGCCGCCCTGGTGGCCCGCCTGCCCGAGGGCCTGACCGACCCCCAGGCGGCCGCCCTGCCCATCGCGTTCCTGACCGCGATCCACGGTCTGGAGTACCTCGCCCACCTCGGCGAGGGCGACAAGGTGCTCATCCACTCCGCGACCGGCGGCGTGGGCCTGGCGGCCCTCCAGGTCGCCCGCCGCAACGGCGCCGAGGTCTACGCCACCGCCGGCACCGAGGAGAAGCGGGAGCTGCTGCGCGGCCTGGGCGTACCGCACGTCATGGACTCGCGGTCGCTGCGCTTCGCCGACGAGATCCGCGAACTGACCGACGGCTACGGCGTCGACGTGGTCCTCAACTCCCTCGCCGGCGAGGCGCTCACCCGCAGCCTGGAACTGCTGGCCCCCAACGGCCGGTTCGTCGAGATCGGCAAGCAGGACATCTACGACAACAACCACCTGGGACTGGGCTTCCTCAAGCACAACCGGTCGTTCTTCGCCGTGGACCTGGAGCGCTCCTTCGCCGAACAGCCGCGCCTGATCGCCCACCTCTTCGGCATCCTGCAACGCGGCTTCGCCGACGGCGACTTCACCCCCCTGCCGGTCACCGAGTTCCGCTACGCCCAGGCCGCCGACGCCTTCGCCCACATGGCCAAGGCCCGGCACACCGGCAAGATCGTGCTCAGCCCCGACGACGACGCCCCCCAGACGGTCGCCGTCCGCTCCCACGGCCCGGTCAGGGCCGCCGCCACCTACCTGATCACCGGTGGTCTGGGCGCACTGGGCCTGCACACCGCCCGCTACCTCGTCGACCAGGGGGCCCGCCACCTCGTCCTGGTGGGCCGCGGCGGACCCTCGCCCGAGGCCGCCGGCGCACTGGACGAACTGCGGTCCCGGGGCGCCGAGATCGCCGTCCGCGCCGCCGACGTCTCCCGCCGGGAGGACGTCACCGCCCTCCTGGCGGACCTCGACGCGACCATGCCGCCCCTGGCGGGCGTCTTCCACGCGGCGGGCACCCTCGACGACGGCCTGATGCTCCAGCTCGACGCGGACCGCTTCCGCACCGTGGCCGCCCCCAAGGCCGCCGGCGCCTGGCACCTGCACCGCGCCACCGAACACCGCGAGCTGGACTTCTTCGTCCTGTACTCCTCCGCCGCCTCGGTCATCGGCTCGGCCAGCCAGGCCAACTACGCCGCCGCCAACGCCTTCCTGGACTCCCTCGCCCAGCACCGGGCCGCCCGCGGCCTGCCCGCGCTCAGCATCAACTGGGGCCCCTGGGCCGAGGCCGGGCTCGCGGCCCGCCCCGACCGCGGCGGCGCGCTGTCCGCCCGGGGCATCCTCAGCCTGAGCCCCCAGGACGGCATCGACGCCCTGGACCGCCTGCTGCGCACCCCCACCGCCCAGGCCGGCGTGCTGCCCCTGGACCGGGACCGGCTGCGCGAGGCCGCGGACGGCGGGATGGTCTCCGGGCTGCTCACCTCGCTCCTCGGCACCCCGGCGGCGGGCGCCGCCGAAGGACAGCGGCCGCAGGGCGAGATCCGCCGCAAGCTGCTCGCCATGGAGCCCGGACGGCGCCGCCGCACCCTCCTCGTCCAGCACTGCCAGGCCGAGGCCGGGCGGGTGCTGCGCCTGGAGGCGGACCGGGTCGACCCCACCGCGCCGCTCACCGGCATGGGCTTCGACTCCCTGCTCTCCCTCGAACTGCGCAAGCGCCTGGAGTCCTCGCTGCAGATCGAGCTGCCCGCCACCATCACCTGGCGCTACCCCACCCTCGAGGTGCTGGTGCCCTTCCTCGCCGAGCGCATGGACATCGCGCTGGAAGCCGAAGCGGCCCACCCACCGGCCGAGGCCGCAGTCACCGAGCCGCCCGCTGACGACATCGAGAGCGAACTGGACGAGCTCTCCGACAGCGACATCGAGGCGCTCCTCCTCGCAAAGACGAAGCAGATCGACGAAGGGCGTTGAGCATGACCCCGCAGGAAGAACAGCAGACCCCGGCCGCGCGGCCCGCCGCCGGCGGCCAGACCTCGGCGTCCACGCTCAAGCGCGCCTACGCGACCATGGAGCGGATGCAGCGGCGCCTCGACGCCTATGAGCGCGCCGCCGCCGAGCCCATCGCGATCGTCGGCCTGGGCTGCCGCTTTCCCGGCGGCGCCGTCGACGCCGACACCTACTGGGACGTGCTGAGCAAGGGCATCGACGCGGTCACCGAGGTGCCCGCGGACCGCTGGGACGCCGAGGCGTTCTTCAGCGAGACCCCGGCCCCCGGCAAGGTGAGCACCAAGTCGGGCGGCTTCCTGGACCACGTCGACCGCTTCGACCACGGCTTCTTCGGGATCTCCCGGCGCGAGGCCGTCTTCATGGACCCGCAGCAGCGCCTCAGCCTGGAAGTGGCCTGGGAGGCCCTGGAGAACGCGGGCCTCGCCCCGTCCTCCCTGGCCGGCAGCCGCACCGGCGTGTTCATGGGCGTGGCCAGCTTCGACTTCGCCACCGAGACGCTGCACACCCCCCTGGACTACACCGCCCACTCCACCACCGGCTTCGCCCACAGCGTCCTGCCCGGCCGCATCTCCTACACCCTCGACCTGCGCGGCCCCAGTGTCGCCGTGGACACCGCCTGCTCCTCGTCCCTGGTCGCCGTGCACCAGGCGTGCCAGAGCCTGCGCGCCAAGGAGTGCGACCTGGCCCTGACCGGCGGCGTCAACGTCATCCTCTCGCCGCTGCCCAGCGTCTCCTTCTCGCAGTTCGGCCGCATGGTGTCGGTCGACGGGCGCTGCAAGGCCTTCGACGCCTCCGCCAACGGCTACGTACGCAGCGAGGGCTGCGGTGTCATCGTCCTCAAGCGGCTCTCCGAAGCCGTCCGGGACGGCGACGCGGTCCTCGCCGTGATCCGCGGCGGGGCGCTCAACCAGGACGGCCGCAGCGCCGGACTCACCGCCCCCAACGGCTCCTCCCAGCGCGATGTGCTGCGCGCCGCGGTGGCCGCCGCGGGCGTCAGGCCCGAGGAGGTCAACTTCGTCGAGGCGCACGGCACCGGCACCCGCATCGGCGACCCCATCGAGGTCGAGGCCCTGGCCGACGTCTACGGCCGCCCCGAGGGCAGCCCGGTCTACCTCGGCTCCTGCAAGACCAACATCGGCCACCCCGAGGCCGCCGCGGGCATCGCCGCGCTCATCAAGGTCGTCCTCTCCCTCCAGCACGGCGCCGTCCCCGGCAACGTGCACTTCAAGGAGCTCAACCCCGACATCTCCTTCGACGGCACCACCTTCGCCGTCCCCACCGAACTGACCCCCTGGCCCGCCGTCGAGGGCCGCCGCATCGCGGGCGTCAGCAGCTTCGGCTTCAGCGGCACCAACGCCCACCTCCTCCTGGAGCAGGCCCCCGACCGCCCCGAGGCCCCCCGGGACGACACCCGGCCGCGCTCCGTCCTCGCGCTGTCCGCCAAGAGCGAGACGGCGCTGGCCGAACTCGCCGCGAAGTACCGCGACCACCTCGGCGCCGACGGCGCCGACAGCGTCGCCGACGTGTGCTACTCCGCGAACACCGGACGCTCCGCCTTCCGCCACCGCCTCGCCGTCGCGGGCGCCACCACGGAGGACATCGCCGCCGAACTCGCCGCGTTCACCGCCGGCGGGCCGGTGGGCGAGGGCACCGCCGCCGGCGAGGCCCGCAGCTCCGAGGCGGTGTTCCTGTTCACCGGCCAGGGCGTCCAGCGCACCGGCATGGCCCGCGGCCTGTACGAGACCCAGCCCACCTTCCGCGCGGCCATCGACCGCTGCGCCGAGATCCTGCGGCCCATGCTCGCCAAGCCCCTGCTGTCCGTGCTGTACCCGGACGACCCGGACTCCCAGGAGGTCAACGAGACCGGCTACGCCCAGCCGGCCGTCTTCGCCGTCGAGTACGCCATGGCCCAGCTGTGGATGTCCTGGGGCGTGCAGCCGGTGGCCGTCCTCGGCCACAGCTTCGGCGAGTACGTCGCCTCCTGCGTCGCGGGCGCGATGAGCCTGGAGGACGGCCTGAAGCTGACCGTCGCCCGCTCCCGGCTGATGCAGTTACTGGCGGACACCGGCGCCATGGCCGCGATCTCCGCGTCCGAGCTGGAGGTCGCCGAGGAGATCGCCGACTGGCCCGACCGGATCTCCATCGCGGCCGTCAACGGCCCCGCCAACACCACCATTTCCGGCGAGCGCGAACTGGTGGAGCGGGTCTGCGAGATCTTCTCCGCGCGGGAGGTGCGCGCCAAGCTGCTGCACATCACCACCTCCTCGCACTCCCCGCTGATCGAGCCCATCCTCGAACCGCTGCGCCGCGCGGCCCAGGAGATCACCTTCATCCCGCCGCGCATCCCCCTGATCTCCAACCTCGACGGCGAGCTGTGGCAGTGGGACCAGGCGCCCGACGCCGACTACTGGTGCCGCCACGCCCGCCGCCCGGTGCGCTTCGCCGCGGGCATCTCCACCCTCCTGGGCCTGGGCTACCGCACCTTCATCGAGGTCGGCCCGGCCCCCGTCCTGCTCGGTCTGGTCGGCGACATGCTGCCGGCCGACCACGACGCCCTGCTGCTGCCCAGCCTGCGGCCCAAGCAGAACGACTGGCAGGTGCTGTCCGCCACCGTCGCGCAGTTCCACGCGGGCGGCGGCGACATCGACTGGACCGGCTTCGACGCCGACTACACCCGCACCAAGGTCCGCGTCCCCACCTACGCCTTCGAGGGGACCTCCTGCTGGCGTGAGCCGCGCAACGCCGCCATCGGGGCGGCGGGCGGGCTGCCAGCCGGCTACGGACAGCCGGACGGCACGGACACCGCGCCCGCCGACGGCAGCGACGCGTTCGAGGACGAGGACCTGCTGTACCGGCTCGCCTGGCAGCAGGCCCCGGACGCACCGGCGCCCCAGCCGGACGGCGGCAGCCGCACCTGGCTCCTCCTGGCCGACGGCACCGGAGTCGCCGACGCCGTCGCCGACGCGGTCACCGGGCGCGGCGACCGCTGCGTGCGCGCCGTACCCGGCACCGCGTACCACTACGACGGCACCGCGACGGCCACCGTCCGCCGCGACACCGCCGAGGACCTCGCCCGGCTCCTGGACGACCTGGGCCCGGACGCCGGGGACGGTCTGGAGGTCGTCCACCTGTGGAGCCTGGACGCGGCCGCGGCGGACCCCGTCGACGCCGCCGGCCTGCTGCGCGCCCAGGACGAGAGCTGCATGAGCGCGGTACGCGCCGCCCAGGCGCTCGCCCGGCGCACCGGCACCGGCCCGGCCCGCCTGTGGCTGGTCAGCCAGGGCGCCGTACGCACCGGCGACGACGACCCCGCGGCACCGGCCGTCGCCCCGTCCACCCTGTGGGGCCTGGGCCGCTCGCTCCAGCAGGAGCACTCCGCGATCTGGGGCGGGCTGATCGACCTCGGCCCCCAGGAGGAGCCGCAGGCCGTCGGGGCCCGGCTGACCGCCGAGATCGGCCGCGGCGACGGCGAGGACCAGATCGCGCTGCGCGGCGCACACCGCTACGTCGCACGCCTGGTGCGCGAGGCGTCACCGGAGGCCCCCGGGCGCGGCTTCGGCTGGCGCCGGGACGCCGCCTACCTCGTCACCGGCGGCCTGGGCGGCGTCGGACTGGCCGTGGCCCGCTCCATGGCCCAGGCCGGCGCCCGCCGGCTGATCCTCGCCGGACGCACCGCCCTCCCGCCGCGCGGCACCTGGTCCGCGCTGCCCGCCGACGACCCGGCGGCCGACCGCGTCGCCGCCGTACGGGAGCTGGAGTCCCTGGGCGTCAGCGTCCGCGTGGCGGCGCTGGACGTCTCCGACGAGGAGCAGGTGGGCGCCTTCCTGGAGCGCTACGACCAGGAGGGCCACCCCCCGATCCGCGGCGTGGTGCACGCGGCCGGCGTCGGTGACGTCGTCCCGCTGCTCGACCTGGAACCGGACGTCCTCCAGTGGCACCTGCGCGCCAAGGCACTGGGCGCCTGGGTCCTGCACCGCGAATTCGCCGGGCGGGAGCTGGACTTCTTCACGCTGTTCTCCTCCACCAGCTCCCTGCTCAGCTCGCCGTTCTTCGCGGCGTACGCGGCGGCCAACGCCTTCCTCGACGCCCTGGCGGAGCTGCGCCGCGGCCAGGGCCTGCCCGCGCTCAGCGTCAACTGGGGCATCTGGCAGGACACCGGCATGGCCGCGCGGGAGGCCGCGTCCACCCCCGGGCTCAGCCGCGGCATGGGCACCCTGCGCCCCGGCCAGGCCCTGCGGGTCTTCCACCGGCTGTTCCGCCACGACGGGGCACAGATCGCGGTGGTGCCGGTCGACTGGGAGGACTGGGGACGCCGCTACCAGGAGGTCTCCGGCTCCGCCCTGCTGTCCGAACTCGTCGGCAGCCGCGGCAGCGTGCCCGCGGCGCGGGCCATGGCCCGCCGCCAGCGCCGGCTGATCACCCGTGACGAACTCTTCGCGCTTCCCGAGCCCGAGCGGGTACCGACGCTGACCGAGCGGCTGCTGCACAGCGTCACCGCGGCGCTGGACGCCCAGTCCGTGAGCCCGGCCCCCGACCAGCCGCTGCTCGACCTCGGCGTCGACTCCCTGATGGCCGTGGAGCTGAAGAACGAGATCGAGGGCGGGCTGGGTGTCTCCCTGCCCATCTCCGCCTTCCTCGAGGGCGCCTCGGTCAGCAGGCTCGTCGAGCAGATCATGGCGCACCTGTCGGACGGCCCCGGCGCCCCGGCCGGCGAAGCCGGCATCCGCAAGGCACCGCGCTACGAGGACGCCGCGGCCGAGCTCCTCGCCCAGCTCGCGGAACTCCCCGACGGCCAGGTGCCCGCCCGGCCGCAGGACCGGCAGCAGGAAGGGACGAAGTGACCGACCTCGAAGCGAGCCTGGCGGCGCTCTCCCCGGAGAAGCGCGCCCTGTTCGAGGAGCTGATGCGCGAACGCGGCCTGACCGCGGACGCGCGGGACGCGGAGACCGCCTTCCCGGTCTCCGTGATGCAGCAGGGCATCTGGTTCCTCGAACAGCTCCGCCCCCACAACCCCGCCTACATCGTCCCCGCCGCCCTGCACATGCGCGGCCCGCTCGACGCCGGGGTGCTGCTGGACGCCCTGAACGAGATCGTGCGCCGCCATGAGTCGCTGCGCACCACCTTCCAGCTGCGCGACGGGCGGCCCACCCAGGTCGTGCGCCGCGAGCTCACCCTGGAGCTGCCCGAGACCGACCTCGGCGGGCAGCGGCTGGACGCCCGGCAGCTGGAGCAGCGCATCACCGAGGCGCTGGCCGACCCCTTCGACCTGGCGACCGGGCCGCTGCTGCGGTTCCGCCTGCTGCGGCTGGGGCCCGACGAGCACGTCCTCGCGCTGGCCATGCACCATCTGATCTCCGACGGCTGGTCGGTGGGCGTGCTGGTCTCCGAACTCTCCGCGCTCTACGCGGCGTTCAGCGCCGGGAAGCCGTCGCCGCTGCCCGAACTCCCCATCCAGTACGGGGACTTCGCCGTCTGGCAGCAGGAGCAGGCCGGTGCGGCCGGCGAACGCGAGGACCTCGACTACTGGCGCGAACACCTCGCCGGGGCGAACGCGCCCCTGGAGCTGGCCACCGACCGGCCCCGGCCCGCCGTCCAGGGGTTCAACGGCGCCTCGGTGCCCTTCGAACTCCCCAAGAAGCTGATGGCGGAGCTGGCCGCGGTGGGCAAACGGCACCGCGCCACCCCGTACATGGCACTGCTGGCGGTCTTCAAGGTCCTGCTGCACCGCTACAGCAACCAGGGCGAGGTCACCGTGGGCGTGCCGACCGCCAACCGCGGCCGCGCCGAGGTCGAGCCGCTCATCGGGTTCTTCGTCAACACCCTCCCGGTCCGCACCCTGCTGGCCGGCGACCCCGGCTTCGCCGAGGTCCTGCGGCGGGTACGTGAGTCCTGCCTGGGCGCCTACGCCCATCAGGGCATCCCCTTCGAGAAGGTCGTGACGGAGCTGCGACCCGAACGCGACCTCAGCCGCCCGCCGTTCTTCCAGGTCAGCCTGTCCTACCAGAGCGACCCCCTGCCCGCGCTGGCCATGGCGGGCATCTCGATCAGCCGGCTGCCGCTCAGCGCCCAGGGCGCCCGCTTCGACCTGGAGCTCCAGTTCTTCGACGACGCGGGCCGGCTGACCGGCTGGTTCGAGTACGACCGGGACCTGTTCGACGAGGCGACCATCGCCGGCCTGGCGGGCCACTTCCGGCGGCTGGTGGAACTGGTGGTGGCCGACCAGGACACCCCCGTGGACCGGCTGGAACTGCTCGACGACGCCGAGCGGCACCGCATCGTCGTGGAGCGCAACGCCACCGCGCACCAGTGGCCGGACAAGGGCCTGGTGCACGAGTGCTTCGAGGAGCGGGCCCGGCGGCACCCGCGGGCGGAGGCGGTGCGCTTCGAAGGGCACTCGCTCACCTACGGCGAACTCGACCGGCGGGCCAACCAGCTCGCCCACCGCCTCGTCCGGCTCGGCGTGCGCCGCGACACGCTCGTCGGCGTCAGCATGGAACGCTCCCTGGAACTGGTCGTGAGCCTGCTGGCGGTCCTCAAGGCGGGCGGCGCGTACGTACCGATGGACCCCGGCTACCCGCCGGCCCGGCTGGCGTACATGCTCGGCGACGCGAAGGCGCCCGTCCTGCTCACCCAGCGGCGGGTCCTGGAGCGGCTGCCCGAGGTGTCCGCCGAGGTGCTGTGCGTGGAGGAGCTGGCCGGGGAGCTGGACCGCGAATCCGCCGACGGCACCGGTGTGCGGGTCGACGGCGAGGACCTCGCCTATGTCATCTACACCTCCGGCTCCACCGGACGCCCCAAGGGCGTGATGAACATCCACTCGGCGCTGCGCAACCGGCTGCTGTGGATGCAGGACGCGTACCGGCTGGACGCCACCGACCGGGTGCTCCAGAAGACGCCGTTCTCGTTCGACGTGTCGGTGTGGGAGTTCTTCTGGCCGCTGATGACCGGCGCGGTCCTGGTGGTCGCCAGTCCGGAAGCGCACAAGGACAGCGGCCGGCTCGCCGGGACCATCCGCGCCGAGGGCGTCACCACGGTGCACTTCGTCCCGTCGATGCTCCAGCTCTTCCTCCAGGAGCCGCAGGCCGCCGAATGCTCCGGGCTGCGCCGGGTGATCTGCAGCGGCGAGGCGCTGCCCGAGAAGCTTCAGGAGCGCTTCTTCGCCTGCTCGCAGGCCGAACTGCACAACCTCTACGGGCCGACCGAGGCCGCCATCGACGTCTCCGCCTGGGCCTGCCGCCCGGACGCGGGGCCGGGCCCGGTCCCCATCGGGCACCCCATCGCCAACACCCGGCTGCACGTCCTGGACCACCTGCGGCGCCCGGTGCCGGACGGCGTGCCCGGGGAGCTGTACATCGGCGGGGCCAACCTCGCCCGCGGCTACCTGGGCCGGCCCGAGCTGACCGAGGAGCGCTTCGTCCCCAGCCCGTTCGGGCCGGAACCGGGGGCGCGCCTGTACCGGACCGGGGACCTCGCCCGCTACCGCGGCGACGGCGCCCTGGAGTTCCTGGGCCGCCTGGACCACCAGGTCAAGCTGCGCGGGCAGCGCCTCGAACTCGGCGAGATCGAGGCCGTCCTCGCCCAGCACCCCGCGGTACGCGAGGCGGTCGTGGTCGCCCGCGAGCACACGGCGGGCGACGTACGGCTGATCGCCTACCTGACCGCGGAGACGGCCGGGGATCCGGACGGGGAGGGGCGCCGGGAGCCGGACACCGGCGAGCTGACCGCCCATCTCAGGGAGCGGCTCCCGGAGTTCATGGTGCCCGCCGCCTTCGTCGTCCTGGCCGAGCTGCCGCTCACCCCCAACGGCAAGGCCGACCGGGCAGCACTGCCCGAGCCGCAGGGGGTACGCCCCGAGCTGCGGACCCGGTTCGTGGCGCCCCGGGACGGCCTGGAGGCCGCGCTCGCCGGGATGTGGCGTGACCTGCTCGGCGTCGAACAGGTCGGCGCGCACGACAACTTCTTCGACCTGGGCGGGCACTCCCTGCTCATGGCCGAGTTCCGCGCCCGGCTCGCCGCCGGCCTCGGACACGAGCTGTCCATGGTCGAACTCTTCCAGTACCCGACGATCGGCTCCCTCACGGAGCGGCTCGACCGTTCCTCGGCACCGGGGGCGGAACCGACGCTCGGCGCCCAGCAGCGCGCCGAGAGCCGACGGCAGACCCGGAACCGGCGGCAGCAGAGCGCTGACCGCCGGGCGCGCTCAAGGAACGGTAGGTGACCTTCGTGCCCAGCACACCCGACACAGTGGAAGAACCGAACGCGAGGGATGACCGGGACACGGTGGACGGCCTGAACACGGCAGACGGCCCGGCGGCCGCGGACGGTGCGGACACCGCGCCGGACGCGAACCACATAGCGATCACCGGCATGGCCGGCCGCTTCCCCGGCGCTCCCGACATCGACGCCTTCTGGCAGAACCTCGAAGCGGGCCGCGAGACCATCGCCGCCCTCACCGACGAGGAGCTGCTGGCCTCCGGCGTCGCCCCCGACGAGCTGAAGAACCCCCGCTACGTCCGGGCCAAGGGTGTACTGGAGGACGGCGACCGCTTCGACGCCGCGTTCTTCGGCTACACCCCGCGCGAGGCCGAGCTGATGGACCCCCAGCACCGGGTGTTCCTGGAGTGCGCCTGGGCGGCCCTGGAGTCCGCGGGCTGCGACCCGAGCACCTTCGAAGGCCGGATCGGCGTGTTCGCCGGCACCAGCCTCAACTCGTACCTGCTGTTCAACATCATGGGGAACCGGGAGGCCTACGACTCCGCCGGCCTCTACCGCACCCTGCTCGCCGGCGACAAGGACTTCCTCGCCACCCGCGCGTCCTACAAGTTCGACCTCAAGGGCCCGGCCATCACCGTCCAGACCGCGTGCTCCACCTCCCTGACGGCGGTGCACCTGGCCTGCCAGAGCCTGCTCAACGGCGAGTGCGACATCGCCCTGGCCGGCGGCGTGTCCGTCTCCGTCCCGCTGCAGAGCGGCTACGTGCACGAGCAGGGCGGCATCCTGTCCGCCGACGGGCACTGCCGCGCCTTCGACGCCGACGCCGACGGCACCGTCGCGGGCAACGGCGCGGGCGTCGTCGTCCTGCGCCGGCTGGCCGACGCCCGCGACCACGGCGACGAGATCGAGGCCGTCGTCCGCGGCACCGCCGTCAACAACGACGGCGCCCTCAAGGCCGGCTACACCGCCCCCAGCGTCGAGGGCCAGAGCGAGGTCATCGCCGAGGCCCTGGCGGTGGCCGAGGTGGACCCCGCCACCGTCGGCTACGTCGAGACCCACGGCACCGGCACCGCCCTCGGCGACCCCATCGAGATCGCCGCGCTGACCCGCGCCTACCGGGAGCACACCGACGACACCGGCTACTGCGCGATCGGGTCGGTGAAGACCAGCGTCGGACACCTCGACGCCGCCGCCGGGGTCACCGCCCTCATCAAGGCCGCCCTCGCGCTCAAGCGCCAGGCCATCCCGGCCTCCCTCGGCTTCAGCCGGCCCAACCCGGAACTCGCCCTCGCCGAGAGCCCGTTCTTCGTCAACGACACGCTGCGCCCCTGGCCCCGCCAGGACGGCGCCCCGCGCCGGGCCGGCGTCAGCGCCTTCGGTATCGGCGGCACCAATGTCCACGTCGTCCTGGAGGAGGCCCCGGCCACCGGGCCCGGCGGGCCCTCCCGGTCCGTACAGCCGCTCCCGCTGTCCGCGCGGACCGCCTCCGCGCTGGTCGCGGGCGCGCGCCGGCTCGCCGACCACCTGGAGCGCCACCCCGAGGCGCAACTCGGCGACGTGGCCCACACCCTGGCCCTCGGGCGGCGGGCCTTCGGCACCCGCGGCGCGGTGGCCGCCCGGGACCGGGCGGAGGCCGTCACCGCACTGCGCGCCCTGACCGAGGCCGACGCCCGCCCGGCGGGCGACCGGGCCCCGGTCGCGTTCCTCTTCCCCGGCCAGGGCTCCCAGTACGCGGGCATGGCCCGCGCGCTGTACGAGCACGAGCCGCACTTCGCCGAGGAAATCGACCGGTGCGCCGGGCTGTTCGCCCCGCACCTGGGCACGGACCTGCGCACGCTGCTGTTCCCGGAGCCCGGCCAGGAGGACGCCGCGCACCGCGAGCTGGAGCAGACCGCGCTCACCCAGCCCGCCCTGTTCACCGTCGAGTACGCGCTGGCACGGCTGTGGAACTCCTGGGGAGTGCGGCCCAGTGCGATGGCCGGCCACAGCGTCGGCGAGTACGTCGCCGCCTGCCTGGCGGGCGTCTTCTCGCTGCCGGACGCGGTACGCCTGGTCGCGGCCCGCGGACGGCTGGTCCAGGCGATGCCCACCGGCGCCATGCTCACCGTGTTCCTGCCCGAGGACGAGACCCTGCGGTGGCTCGGCGAGGACGGCGCACTGTGCCTGGCCGCGGTGAACTCCACCCGGCTGAGCGTGGTCTCCGGCTCCCATGAGGCCGTCGAGGCGCTGCGCGCGCGCCTGACGGCCGCCGGGGTCGCCTCCCGCGCCCTGCACACCTCGCACGCGTTCCACTCGCCGAGCATGGACGGTGCCGTCGGGCCCTTCGTCGAGGAGGTGCGCACGGTCCGCCTGTCCGCACCCGAGATCCCGTTCTGCTCGGACGTCACCGGCACCTGGATCACCGACGAGCAGGCCACCAGCCCCGAGTACTGGGGCCGGCACCTGCGCGGCACCGTGCGGTTCGCCGACGTCCTCGACGTCCTGCTCGCCGACCCCGACCTCGTGACGCTGGAGGTGGGACCGGGCCAGGCGCTGGCCAACTTCACCCGCCAGCACGCCGCGTGGCACGACGGCCGCACCGTGCTCGGCTCGCTGCGGCACCCCAAGGACAAGCGCGACGACCGCGCCCACCTCGCGCAGACCCTCGGCGCGCTGTGGAGCGCGGGGGCCGGGGTCGACTGGCAGGCCTACTTCGCCGGCGAGCGCCGCCGCCCCCTGCGGCTGCCCGGGTACGCCTTCGAGCGGCAGCGCTACTGGATCGAGCCGGACCCCACCGCCGGCCCCGGCCCGCGGGCCGCCGCCGTCGCCCCCGCCCCGCTCGACGACTGGTTCTACACCCCCGGCTGGAAGCGGCGGCCGCACACCGCGGGCCGGCCCGACGACGCCCGCGAGGCCCTGTGGGCCGTCCTGGGCACCGACCTCGCCCTGGGCCGCGAACTGGCGCAGCGCCTGGAGGCGGAGGGCGCCACCGTCGTCCGCGTCGGCTCCGGCAGCGTCCTCGCCCGGGACGGGGAGCGCTCCTGGACGGTGGACCCCACCGCCCGCGAGCACCTCACCGACCTCGTGAAGTCCCTGGACGCCGAAGGGCCACGGCCGCTCCGCCTCGTCCACCTGTGGAGCACCGCCACCGGGCCCGCGGCCGGCCTCGACACGGACCGGCTGGACGCCGCCCGCCGGGCCGGCTTCGACAGCCTCCTGGCGCTCGCCCAGGCCCTCGGCGAGGTCCGCCCGGCCGCCCCGGTCACCCTCGACGTGCTGGCCCGCGGCCTGTACAGCGTCACCGGGGACGAGCCCCTCCAGCCGGAGAACGCCACCCTGCTCGGCGCCTGCACCGTCATCGGCCAGGAGATCGCGGGCGTCACCTGCCGCACCCTGGACCTCACCGGCACCGACCCGCACCAGCCGGGCGAAAGCGCGGTACGGGCGGTGCGCGACGCCCTCGGCACGCCTCCCGAGGAGCGGGAACTGGCCCTGCGCGGAACCCACTGGTGGATCCGCGACTTCGACGCCACACCGCTGCCCGAAGGCCGCACCCGGCTGCGCGACGGCGGGGTCTACCTCATCACCGGCGGCCTGGGCGGTATCGGGCTGGCCCTGGCCGAACACCTGGCGGGCGCCGTCGAGCACCCCGTCATCGGCCTGCTGAGCCGCTCCGCGTTCCCCGCCGAGGACACCTGGGACGCCCACCTGGCCGCCCACGGCGAGCAGGACGCCGACTCGGTACGCATCCGCAGGCTGCGGCGCGTCCAGGAGCTGGGCGCCCGCACCGTCGTGCTGCGGGGCGATGTCACCGACCGGGACCAGACCGCGCGGGCCGTCGCCGCGCTGCGCCGGCACGGCCCGCTCAACGGCGTCGTCCACGCGGCCGGACTGCCCTCCCGCGGCCTGATCACCGGCAAGACGCCCGAGGAGGCCGGCCAGGTGCTCGCCGCCAAGACCCACGGCACGCTGGTGCTCGACGAGGTCTGCGGCACGGACGAGCTGGACTTCCTCGTGCTGTGCTCCTCCCTGACGTCCCTGCTGGGCGGGCCCGGCCAGAGCGACTACTGCGCCGCCAACGCCTTCCTGGACGCCTACGCCCAGTGGAAGCGCCGCGCGACCGGCGTGCCGGTCACCGCCGTCGCCTGGGACACCTGGCGCGGTGTGGGCATGGCCGCCGGACTCGCCGCCCGGCTCGGCGGCACCGCAGCCGACGACGGCGAACCGACCGGCCATCCGCTGCTGTCGCACCTGGTCGAATCCGCGCCGGGGTCGCGGACCTACCGCACCGAACTCAACACCGCCGACACCTGGGTGATCGCCGACCACCGCATCATGGGCCACGGCCTGGTTCCCGGCACCACCTACCTCGAACTCGTCCGGGCCGCGGTCGCCGAGGAGGCGGACGGGCGCGCCGTGGAACTCCGCGATGTGCTCTTCGCCCTCCCCGTCGTCGTCCCCGACGGGCACACCAGGAGGCTCTACACCACCGTCGACACCCACGACGGACGGCAGCGGTTCACCGTCCGCAGCAACGACGGCACCGGCGACCCCGCGAACTGGCAGACGCACGCCGTCGGCACCATCGCCTTCCCCGACCCCGACGGCCCGGATGCCGCCGCCCCGCGTGACATCGAGGCGCTGCGCCGGGAGTTCGCCGACGCGCGCGTCGTCGCGGACCAGGAGGAGCTGCGCCAGCTGTTCAAGCTGAACCTCCTGGAGCAGGGCGGGCGCATCGAGTTCACCCTCGGCCCGCGCTGGCACTGCCTGCGCCGGGTCCACGTCGGCCAGGACCGGCTGCTGGTCGAACTCGCCCTGGACGACGCCTTCCTGGCCGACCTCGACGGCTACGCGCTGCACCCGGCCCTGCTGGACGTCGCGGGCGTCTCCGCCCGCATCCAGATGCGCGACGGCTACTACCTGCCGTTCACCTACAGCAGCCTGCGCGTCCACGGCGCGCTGACCGGCTCCGTGCTGTGCGACGTACGTCTCAAGGGCTCCGACGACGCGGGCGAGACCCTGATGTGCGATATCGACCTCCTCGACCCGCACGGCCGGGTGCTGGTCCGGATCGCCGGCTTCACGCTCAAGCGGATCAACGATGTCGACGCCATGGTCGAGCAGATCGAGCAGGCCACCGACGCCGCGGTACGCGCCGGCGAGGACGCCGGCGGCGCGGCGGAGGGGCCCGCCGGCGGCGGCACCCTGCGCACCCTGGCCGAGGGCATCGCCGAACAGGACGGGGTGGCCGCGTTCGCCCGCCTCCTGGCCGCGCCCGCGCTGCCGGAACAGCTCGTCGTCTGCCACCACGGCCTCGCCACGGCACGGCAGCTGGCCCGTTCGCTCACCCCGGAGGTGCTGGCCCGCGAGATCGAGGCCGTCACACCGCCCGGCGGCAGCCACCCGCGCCCCGACCTGGACACGCCCTACGCCGCACCGGCCACCGACACCGAGCGGGCGGTCGCCGCCATCTGGCAGGAGGTGCTGGGCATCGACGGCATCGGCGTCGACGACGACTTCTTCGCCCTGGGCGGCCACTCGCTCGCCGCCGTACAGGTCGGCGCGAAGATCCAGACCCGGTTCGGCACGGAGATCGAGCTGCAGGAGTTCTTCAACGAGCCGACCGTCGCGCACACCGTCGCCCTCCTCGCGGCCGGCGGCGGGCGGCGCGGGCCCGAGGACGCCATCCCGGTACTGAGCCGCGGCACGGCACCCGGCGCGGCGGACGGCGCGCCGCAGGACGCACCGGACGACCTCGATGTGGAGGACCTGTCCGACGAGGAAGTGGAAGCCATGCTCCGGGAGGTGCTCGCCGAGGACGCGGCGGGCCCGGGGGAGCACGACGCCCAGACGGAGCAGGGGGAGAGGGAATGAGCGGCAACAACCTGGAGAACCTCACACCGGAACAGAAGCGGGCCCTGCTGGCCCAGCGGCTGAAGGAGCGCACGCGGCGGCGCACCTTCCCCGCGTCGTTCTCCCAGCAGCGCATGTGGTTCCTGGAACAGCTGACGCCGGGCAACGCCGCGTACAGCGTCCCCGGGGCGATGCGAGTGAACGGACCGTTGGACGTGGCCGTGTGGCGGCGCTGCTGCCAGGAACTGGTACGGCGGCACGAGGCCCTGCGCACCACGTTCGAGGAGTCCGACGGGCAGCCGGTGCAGGTCGTCGCCGCCACGGGCGAGCTGGAGGTGACCGTCGAGGACTGCCCGCACCTGCGGGGGCCCGAGGGCGAGGCGGGCATCCGGAAGCTGGCTCGCGACGAGTTCGCCCGCCCCTTCGACCTGACCACCGGCCCGCTGCTGCGGATGAAGTTCCTGCGGCTGGCGCCCGAGGAGCACATCCTGCTGCTGACGATGCACCACATCGTCGGCGACCTGTGGTCCACCTCGGTGGCCTTCGGGGAACTGGTCGCTCTCTACGGCACGTTGAGCAAGGACGAGCAGCCGGATCTGCCCGCCCTCCCCATCCAGTACGCGGACTACGCCGTGTGGCAGCGCAAGCGCCTGGAGGGCGACGCGCTCGCCGGCGACCTGGAGTACTGGAAGGAGACCCTGCGCGGCGCCCCGCCGATGCTGGAGCTGCCCACCGACCGGCCCCGGCCGGCCGTGCAGAGCACCCTCGGCAGCTCGCTGCCCTTCAGCGCGCCCGCGCCGGTCATGGACCGGCTGCGGGAGCTGAGCCGGGAGGCGGGCGCCACCCCGTTCATGACGGTCCTGGCGGCGTTCCTGGTGCTGCTGCACCGCCACAGCCGCGAGGAGGACATCGTCGTCGGCGTGCCCGTCGCCGGGCGCGGCCGCTCCGAGGTCGAGCCGCTGATCGGGCTGTTCACCAACATGCTGGCGCTGCGCACCGACCTTTCGGGGGCGCCGTCGTTCCGGGAGCTGCTGGCCCGGGTCCGCCAGGCCTCCCTGGGCGCGTTCGCGCACCAGGAACTGCCCTTCGAACGGCTGGTGGAGGAGCTGCACCCGCAGCGGGACCCGTCGCGCTCGCCGGTCTTCCAGGTCTCCTTCCTCTTCCAGAACATCCCGTTGCCCAGCTTCGACGAGGTCGGGCTGCGCATGGAGCCGATGGACGTGGAGAGCACCACCTCCCGATTCGACCTGGAACTCCAGGTCTTCGACAGACCAGACGGCCTCAGCGGCTGGTTCGAGTTCAACACCGACCTGTTCGACGCCGCCACCATCGAGCGGCTGGCCCGCCACCTGGGGGTGTTGCTGGAGAGCGTGACCGCGGACCCGGACCGGCCGGTCGGCGAGCTGCCGATGCTCACCGACGGCGAGGAGAGCGCGCTGCGCGAGGAGGGCACCGGCCGCCGCCGCGACTGGGACGCGCCGCTGCCCGCGCACCTGCGCTTCACGCGGCAGGCCGCCCGTACGCCGCACGCGCCCGCCCTGCGCGCGTCCGGGGAGACGCTCGACTACGCCGAACTCGAACGGCGCTCCGGCAAGTTGGCGCACCGCCTGCGCGGGCTCGGCGTGGACCGCGACACCCTGGTCGGCCTGTGCCTTGAGCGCACCGCGGACATGGTCGTGGGCCTGCTGGCGGTGCTCAAGGCGGGCGGCGCCTTCGTACCGCTGGACCCCGGTTTCCCGCCGGACCGCATCGCCTACTGCCTGGCGGACTCCGGGGTATCCGTCCTGCTGACCCAGCGGGCCGTGGTCGAGGACCTGGCACCCTCGGTGGCGACGGTGCTGTGCCTGGACGAGCTGCGCGAGGAACTGGCCGCCGAGCCGGACGACTTCCCCGGCGTGCCGGTGGACCCGCAGGACCTCGCCTACGTCATCTACACCTCCGGCTCCACCGGGCGGCCCAAGGGCGTCCAGGTCCCGCACGGCGCGCTGGGCAACTTCCTGCGCTCGATGCGGGAGGAGCCCGGCATCGAGGCCGGTGACACCCTGCTGGCCGTCACCACCCTCGCGTTCGACATCTCCCTGCTGGAGATCCTGCTGCCGCTGACCGAAGGCGCCCAGGTCGTCCTGGCCGACCGCGCGACCGCCGCCGACGGGGAGCGGCTGGGCGCCGCCCTGGCGGAGTGCGGGGCGACCGTCATGCAGGCCACCCCCTCCACCTGGCGCATGCTGCTCGACACCGGCTGGCAAGGGGCCGAGGGCTTCCGCGCACTGGCGGGCGGCGAGCCGCTGCCCGAGGAGCTCGCCCACCGGCTGCTCGCCACCGGCGTGGAGCTGTGGAACATGTACGGGCCGACCGAGACCACCATCTGGTCCGCGGTCACCCGGGTCGCCCCGGGCCCGGTCATCCTCGGCGGCCCTATCGCCAACACCGAGCTGCACGTGCTGGACGCCGGCGGTCGGCTGGTGCCCCGGGGCGTGCCGGGCGAGCTGTGCATCGGCGGCTCGGGCCTGGCCCGCGGCTACCTGGGCCGGCCCGAGCTGACGCGGGAGCGGTTCATCGCCCATCCCTTCCCCCACGGTCCGGGGGAGCGGCTGTACCGCACCGGGGATCTGGTGCGCCGCCGGTCCGACGGCCGCATCGAGTTCCTGGGTCGGCTGGACCACCAGGTGAAGCTGCGTGGATACCGCATCGAGCTCGGTGAGATCGAGTCGGTGCTGGCCCAGCACGACGCGGTCAAGGAAGTGGTCGTAGCGGTTCGCGAGGACGTGCCCGGGGACCAGCGGCTGACGGCGTACGTGGTGGCCGGGGACGAGGAGGCCGCGGACGGCGAGGGCGACGCCGACGGCCTCGTAGCGGTGCAGGAATCGCACAGCGGCCAGGCACCATCGGAGGGCTGGGAGGAGTGGCGCCGCATCTGGGACGCCGCCTACGACGAGGCCGCGGACAATGCCGCCTCCGACACCACCGTCGACGTGGGCACCAGGGCAGAGGACGGAGCGGCCTTCGACATCCGTGGCTGGAACAGCAGTTACACCGGCGCGCCGATCCCCGCCACGGAGATGCGCGAGTGGGTCGACCGGACCGCGGAGCTGGTTCACGGCCTGACCCCGCGGAGCGTCCTCGACCTGGGCTGCGGCACCGGCCTGCTGCTGCACCGGCTCGCCCCGCACTGCGCGCACTACTGGGGAACCGATATCTCCCGCGTCGCCCTGGACAGGCTGCGGTGCGCCACCGGTCCCGGCCGCTTCCCTGCGGACATCCAGCTCTTCGAGTGCGCCGCGGACCGGGTCGACACCCTGCCGGACCAGCTGTTCGATGTCGTGGTCCTCAACTCGGTCGTGCAGTACTTCCCCGACGAGCGCTACCTGCTGCGGGTGCTGGAGGGCGCCGTGCGGCGCCTGGCCCCCGGCGGTACGCTCCTGGTGGGCGATGTGCGCAGCCTGCCGCTGCTGGAGAACTTCCACGCTTCCGTCCAGCTCCACCGCGCCGAGGGGGAGTTGACCGCCGGCCAGCTGAGCGAGCGGATCCGCCACGCCGTCGCCGAGGACCGGGAACTGGTCATCGACCCGGCCCTGTTCACCGCCCTCGCCGCGCAGTGGGACGCCATTACCTCGGTGGCGGTGCTGCCCAAGCGCGGCACCTTCGCCAACGAGATGACCCGCTTCCGCTACGACGTCCTGCTGACCGCTGGTTCCCAGGAAACCGCGGGTACCTCCATGCCACCCGCGCCCGCGTGGCATGACTGGCGTGCGGAGCAGCTCACCCCTGCCGCGCTGGGCACCCGCCTGACCGCGGACCAGCCCGCGACGCTGGCCCTTCGCGCCATACCGAACCGGCGGGTCGCCCCCAGCGCCGCACTGCTGGCGGGCCTCCAGGACGCGGACGACTCCCCGGTCGCGGAGCTGCGCGCCGCCCTCGACAGCACCTCGGACGCCGATGGCGCCACCGACCCCGAACAGCTGTGGCAGCTCGCGGAGGAGAGCGGCTACCACATCGCCTTCGACTGGGTCCGGCACGATTCCGACGGCTCCTTCGATGCCGTACTCACCCGTGCCGATATCGCCGAGCGCACCACGGAGACCGGTGCCGCACTCCCCGCCGCGCCGCCCGCCGACACCCCCACCCGCCCCTGGCACACCTATGTCAACGGCTCCCGGCACCGCCGTACCCAGCGGCTCACGGCCCGGCTGCGCAGCGTCTCCGCCCGCACGCTTCCCGACTACATGATCCCCTCCGCGTTCGTCTTCCTGGACGCGCTGCCGCTCACCCCCAACGGCAAGATCGACCGTAAGGCCCTGCCGGCACCCGACACCGGCCGCCGGGACCTGAGTGCGGCCTATGTCGCCCCGCGTACCGCGGTCGAGGAGGTCGTGGCGGGCATCTGGGCGGAGGTGCTGGGCCTGGACCAGGTGGGCGCGTTCGACAACTTCTTCGACCTGGGCGGCCACTCGCTCCTCAGCACCCGCATCGCCGCCCGCCTCAAGGACGCCTTCCAGATCACCGTCCCGCTGCACCGGGTCTTCGGCCGCCCGACCGTGGCCGGCCTCGCCGAGGCCCTGGTGGCCGAGAGCGGGAACCGCGCGGTCGTCGAGAAGACCGCCGAGCTGCTGGTGAAGCTGAGCGCCCTGTCCGACGAGCAGGTGGCCGAGGCCTTCGGCGGCAACCCGCCCCCGGGGAGCGGCTCGTGACCCACCGGCCGCCCCAGGCCCGCACGGACCACCTCACGACCACGGCACGAAAGAGGCACCATCAGTGACCCCCACCGGCCGCTTCAATCTCTCGTCCCAGCGCCGGGAGCTCCTGGAGAGCCTGCTGCGCGCGGAAGGAATCGAACGGGCGCCGTCGCAGACGGTCGTGCCGCGCGAGGACCCGGCGGCACCCGTTCCCCTGGCCTTCTCGCAGAGCCGGTTCTGGTTCCTGGACCGCTTCTCGGCCAACAGCGCCTCCTACGTCGTCTCGGCCGGTCTGCGCCTGCGCGGCGACTTCCGCCCGGAGGTGTTCACCCGTGCCTGCCAGGAGGTCGTACGACGCCACGAGGCGCTGCGCACCGTCTTCCACGAGGAGGACGGGCAGCCCGTCCAGCGGGTCCGCGACGACCTGCCGCCCGACGTGCGCACCGTGGACCTGCGGCACCTGGCCGGGGACGCCGTCGCGGCCGAGATCGAGCGGCGCGAGGCGGCACTGGTCGCCCGGCCCTTCGACCTCGGCACCGGGCCGCTGCTGCGCGCCGAGATTCTCGACCTGGCACCGGACGAGGCGGTCGTCCTGGTCAACCTCCACCACATCGTCACCGACCGCTGGTCCATGGACATCCTCATGCGGGAGATCACCAGCGTCTACGGCGCGCTGACGGCCGGCCGTCCGGTCCAACTGCCCCCGCTCACCGTGCAGTACGCCGACTTCGCGAGCTGGCAGAACGGCCCGCAGGCGCAGGCGGCCTGGCAGTCCGACCTGGAGTACTGGACGCGGCAGCTCGCCGGCCTCCCCTCGGAGACCGGCCTGCCGACGGTGCTGCCGCGCCCCAAGGAGAAGACCTACCGCGGCTCCTCCGTACCGCTCGAACTGCCCGCCGGCCTCCTGGAGCGGCTGCGCGCGGTGGGACGGGAGGCGGACGCCACGCCGTTCATGGTGCTCACCGCGGCCTTCCAGGTCCTGCTGGCCCGCCTGACCGGCAACGACGACATCGTCGTCGGCACCCCGGTCGCCAACCGCACCCTGGCGGAACTGGAGCCGCTGGTCGGCCTGTTCGTCAACACCCTCGCGCTGCGCACCGACCTGAGCGGGGACCCCACCTTCCACGAGGCCCTGCGCCGCGCCGCCACGGTGTGCCTGGAGGCGTACGACCACCAGAGCATCCCCTTCGAGCGCCTGGTGGAACAGCTCCAGCCCGAGCGGTCGCTGGCCCACACCCCGGTGTTCCAGGTGCTGGTCTCCTACCAGAACGTCCCGATCCCGGTCTGGGACGAGGGAGCGGTCCGCGCACAGCCGCTCGCCCTGGAGGCCAAGAAGGCCGAATTCGACCTGCTGGTGGACATGTTCGAGGACGACGGGAAGGTCTGGGGCCGCCTCGAATACAGCACCGACATCCTCGACGAGGCGGCCGCCCGGTCCCTGGTGGCCCGCTTCGAGCGGCTGCTGCGGGCCGTCGCCGCCGACCCGCACCAGCGCATCGGTGACCTCCCCCTGCTCGACGACGAGGAGCGGCGGCCGGCCACCCCCGCCGCCGCCCCGGACCGGCCCCAGGACGAGCAGGACGCACTGCTGCACGCGCCCTTCGAGGACCTCGCCCGCCGCCACCCCGACGCCCCCGCCGTACGGCACGGCGGCCGCGTCCTGACCTACGGGCAGACCGACCGGCGCGCCAACCAGCTCGCCCACTGGCTCCGCAGACTGGGCGTACAGCAGGGCGTCCTGGTCGGCCTGTGCACCGACCGCTCCCCCGAGCGGGCCATCGGCGCGCTGGCGGTGCTCAAGGCGGGCGGCACCCTCCTGCCGCTGGACCCCGCCGACCCGCCGCAGCGCCTCGCGCAGCTGCTCGACGACGCCCAGCCCCCGCTGCTCCTCACCCAGGGCGGCGCGCGTGCCGTCCTGCCGGCGGACGACGCCGAGATCCTGGACCTCGACGCCCTCGGCCCGGCCCTCGACGACGAGCCCGAGGACGCCCCGCCGGCCGGCACCGACGGCACCCACCCCGCGTACCTCGGCCACACCGCGGGCACCACCGGCCGCCCCAAGGGCGCACTGGTCACCCACGCCGCGGCCTGCCACCTGCTGCCGGCCCTGCGCGACCACTTCGCGCTCGGCGCCCGGGACCGGGTGCTGCACGCCGCGCCGTTCTCCGCCGGCACCGGGCTCATCGAGGTGCTGTGGCCGCTGCTGAGCGGCGCGGAACTCGTCCTCGCCCCCGGCACGGCGCCCGCCGCCCCCGGGGAGCTGGCGGCGCTGATACGCGAGGCGGACGTCACCACCGTCCACCTCACCCCGCCACAGCTCCAGCGGTTCCTCGACGAGCCGGACGCGGCCCGCGCCACCGCCCTGCGGCAGGTGCTCAGCACCGGCGAACCGCTGCCCCCGGCCCTCCAGGCCCGCTTCCACGCCCTGACCGGGGCCGAGCTGCACCACCTCTACGGGACCCGCGAGACCGGCGGGCCGGCCCTGGCCCGGCACTGCCGCCCGGACGACGCCGGCTCCCCGCTGACCATCGGCACCCCCCTCGCCGGCGCCCGCGCCCTGGTACTGGACCCGGCCCGCCGGCTCGTGCCCACCGGCGTGACCGGCGAGCTGTACCTCGGCGGACCCGCCCTCGCCCAGGGCTACCCGGACCGGCCCGACCTCACCGCCGAGCACTTCACCGACCACCCCTTCGTCCCCGGCGAACGGCTCCACCGGACCGGCGACCTGGCCCGCGTACGCCCCGACGGCGCCCTGGAGATCGTCGGCCGCACCGGACAGGAGGCGACCCTGCGCGGCTTCGCCATACCGGTGGAGCGCGTCGCCGCCGAACTGGCCGCCCACCCCTCCGTACGCGAGGCCCGGGTCACCGTGGCCACGGCGGCCGACGGCACCGAGCAGGTCGTCGCCCATGTCACCGCGGACGGCGCGCGGATCCCCGACCCGGACGCACTGACCGCCCACGCGAAGGAGCGGCTGCCGGAGTACATGGCACCGTCGGCCGTCGTCGTCCTGCCGGAACTCCCGCTGACCTTCGACGGCCGCACCGACCGCGACGCCCTGCCCGGCCCCGAGCCCACCGGCTCCGGCGGCCGGCCGGGCTTCACCGAACCCCGCGACGACCTCGAACGCGCCATCGCCGTGACCTGGCAGAAGCTGCTGGGCGCCGCGCGCGTCGGCGCCCACGACAACTTCTTCGACCTGGGCGGCCACTCCCTGCTCCTGACCAAACTCGCCTCCCAGCTCTCCTCCGCCCACGGCCTGCACGTCCCGCTGCGCATGCTGTTCGACAACCCGACCGTCGCGCAGATGGCGGCCTGGATCGGCGCGCGCCAGGCCGAGGGCACCCCGAAGGCCACCGCCATCCCGGTCACCGGCCGCGACGGCGGCGTGCCGCTGTCCTTCGCGCAGGAAGAGCTGTACGTGCACCAGCCGGTGCCCGCCGAGGACCCGTTCCACAACGTCCTGACGGCGGTCACCCTCACCGGCCCGCTCGACGAAGCGGCCCTGCGCCACACGCTGGACTCCGTGGTACGGCGCCACGAGGCGCTGCGCACCCGCGTCGTGGTGCGCGACGGCACCCCGGTCCAGCTCGTCGAGGCCGACGGGACCTGGCCGCTGGCCGTCGTCGACCTGAGCGCCCACGAACCGGCCGCGCGGCGCGCGGAGCTGCGCCGGCTCGTCGCGACGGAGGAGCGCCGGGCCTTCCGCCTCGCCGAGGAGACCCTGGTGCGCGGCACCCTGGTCCGGCTCGCCGAGGACGAACACGTCCTGGTCCAGGTGATGCACCACCTCGTCACGGACAACTGGTCCTACGGCATCCTCTTCCACGAGATGCGCGAGCTGTACCGGGCCCGCGTCCACGGCACCGAGGCCCGGCTCCCGCGGTTCGAGGTGGAGTTCGCCGACGTCGCCGCCTGGCAGCAACAGCAGCTCGCCGACGGGGAACTCGACCCGCACCTGGACCACTGGCGGGACCGGCTCGCCGGCCTGCCGCCCACCCTGCGCTTCACCGCACCCGCGCACCAGGAGGTCCCGCCCGCCACCGGCAGCACCGCCGGCTTCGTGCTCGACGCCCGGTCCGCGACCGCCGTCGCGGACCTCGGCAGGCGCGAGGGCGCGACCTCGTTCATGGTGCTGCTGGCCGCCTTCGGCGTCCTGCTGTCCGCGTACTCCGGCAGCGACGACATCCCCGTCGACTTCCCGGTCGCCGGCCGCGAACGGCCCGAGACCGAGAACCTGATCGGCTACTTCGTCAACCACCTCGTGGTGCGCTCGGACCTCACCGGCGACCCGACGTTCCGCGACCTCGTCGGCCAGGTCCGGGAGCGGACCCTGAGCGCCTACGCCCACCAGAGCGCCCCGCTGTGGGCGCTGGACGGGGCCGTCCCCGAGGGCCACGACCCCTCGGGCATCTCCTTCAACCTGCTCAACGCCACCGTCCCGGCCGTCGAACTGGAGGGGCTCACCACCACACCGCTGGACCTCGGCATCGGCGACGACTACGTCTTCTCCGAGGTGGTCATCAACGTCACACCGGACGCCGTCGACCTCGCGCTGATCATGCGCGAGGAGGAGAGCGGAGCCCTGCGCGGTATGTGGCTGTACGACCTGGAGGCCGTCGACGCCCGCGCGGTGGCCGCGATGACCCGGCAGTGGCCCCGCCTCGTCGAGGCGGTCACCGCCGGCCCGGACCGCCCGGTCCGCGAACTGCGGCAGCTGCTGCTGGCGCCCCTGCGCCCCGGCAACGACGCCCCCACGACCACGGAGCGGGGCTGACATGGGTCTGTTCGGCTACCTGCTGCGGTCCTCGCGCCGCCCCTTCCTGCTCGCCCTGGCCGCCAGCGTCATCAGCGGCGCCGCGGGCGCCGCCTTCATCGCGATGGTCAACACGGCCCTGAGCCGGACCGGGGACGTCCCGGCGGCCGTCGTCTGGGCCTTCACCGGCCTGTGCGTGGCCACCGTCGTGACCCGCTTCCTGTCCCAGAACCTCCTCTTCCGCCTCTCGCAGGGCTTCATCCAGCGCCTGCGCCGCCGCCTGGTCGACGGCATCCTCGACGCGCCCCTGCGCAGCGTCGAGAAGCTCGGCACCGCCCGCCTGTACTCCGCGCTGGCCGACGACGTGGTGGTGATCGCGGATGCCCTGCCCGGCCTGCCGATGGTGTGCTTCAGCGGCACCTTCGCCGTGGTGTGCGTGATCTACCTGGCCGTGGTGTCGCCCGCGGTGGCCCTCACCTCGCTCCTCGCCATGGGCGTCGCGGTCGGCGTCTACCGGATGTTCTCCGCCTACGGAATGCGCCACCTGGGCGCGGCCCGCGAGGAACAGGACCGCCTCTTCGAGCACTTCCGGGCCGTCACCGAGGGCACCAAGGAACTCAAGCTGGACCGCCGCCGCCGCGAGGCGCTGGCCGGTGCCGCGCTGGACGCCACCGCCACCACCTACCGCAGGCGCAGCGTGGTGGGCCTGTCGGTCTTCGAAGGCGCGGCCGGCAGCGGACAGACGGTCTTCTTCGGGCTCATCGGCGTCCTGTTGTTCGTCTTCCCCGTCGCCTTCGCCGTCTCCGCCAAGACGCTGACCGACAGCGTGATGGTGCTGCTGTTCATGGTGTCCAGCCTCCAGGGCGTCCTGACCTGGCTGCCCGTCCTGGGCCGGGCGGCCGTCGCGCTGCGCAAGATCGAGGAACGGCTGGCGGACCTGGAAGGCGCCGGCCGCGAGCAGCACCACGACAGCCCGGCCGCCCCGGACGGGAACTGGCAGCGGATCCACTTCCGCGGGGTCGCCCACGCCTACCCGGGCGCCACCGGCGAGCAATTCGTCCTGGGCCCCCTGGACTTCACGTTCCGCCGCGGCGAGGTGCTGTTCGTCGTCGGTGGCAACGGCAGCGGGAAGACCACCCTGGCCAAGCTGCTCACCGGCCTGTACCTGCCGGAGCAGGGCGCGGTCTGGGTCGACGACAACGAGGTCACCGACGACAACCGCGACGCCTACCGCGAGCTGTTCGGCGCGGTGTTCTCGGACTTCTTCCTCTTCGAGAGCCTCGGCGGCCTGCCCGACGCCGACCGGGCCGCGAAGGCCGGGCACTACCTGCGGCGCCTCCAGCTCGACCACAAGGTCTCCATCGTGGACGACCGCTTCTCCACGACCGAGCTGTCCACGGGACAGCGCAAGCGGCTGGCGCTGCTGACCGCCTACCTCGCGGACCGCCCCTGCTACCTCTTCGACGAGTGGGCCGCGGACCAGGACCCGGTGTTCAAGGAGTTCTTCTACACCGAGCTGCTGGCGGAGCTGAAGGCGAAGGGCAGGACGGTCGTGGTCATCAGCCACGACGACCAGTACTTCCCCGTGGCCGACCGGATCGTACGGCTCGACTACGGCCGGATCCGCGAGGACCAGGACCACGCCGGCCGGGCCGGCCGGGACCCGGCCCGCGAGAGCCGGATCCTCGAGAAGGAGAACAGCCGTGGACAGTAAGTGGTTGACCGGACCGGACGCCGGCCGGGACGCCGGAACCCGGCTCTTCTGCCTGCCGTACGCGGGCGGAGGGGCGGCCGCGTACCGCGACTGGCCCGGCGCCCTGCCCGGCGGCACCCAGGTGTGCCCCGTGGAACTCCCCGGCCGCGGACGGCGGCTGAAGGAGCCCCCGTACAGCCGGCTCAGGCCCCTGGTGGCGGCCCTGGCGGACGCCCTGCGGCCGGCCCTGGACCGCCCGTACGCGCTGTTCGGGCACAGTATGGGCGGCCTGCTCGCCTTCGAGCTGACCAGGACCCTGCGCGAACGCGGCCTCCCGCAGCCGGTGCACCTCTTCGTCTCCGGCGCGGCCGCCCCCGGGACCCGGCGCACCCGCCCGGTGGTGCACAACGCCACCGACGCCGAGATGCGCGGTGAACTGCGGGTCCTCAACGGCACCCCCAGGGAACTCCTGGAGAACGCCGAGCTGATGGAGCTGATGCTGCCCACGCTGCGCGCCGACTTCTCCGTCCTGGAGACCTACACGTACCAGGAGGCGCCCCCGCTCGCGGTCCCCCTCACCGTCCTCGCCGGAACGGCCGACCCCTCCGTCGAGATCTCCGCGCTCCAGGGCTGGCGCGACCAGACCACCGCGGGCTCCCGGCTGAAACTCTTCGCCGGCGACCACTTCTTCCTGCACTCCGCCACGGCCGAGGTCATCGCGACCGTCCGGGAGGCGCTCGCCCCCGGACTCTCCACCGCCCCATGACGCCGTCCCGCCCCTCCGCTCCACGGCGCCACCGCGCCACGCCCTCCCGTACCCGCCGCGTTTCTCCGGAGGAGACGTCCATGACCCTGTCCGACCCGATGGCCCGCACGCCGGAGCCAGGGGCCGACGCCGAACCCTTCGCGCTGCTCGGCCGCGCCGACCGCGCCCGCCTGCCCGCCGACACCGTGGACGCCTACCCGCTCGGCCGCGAACAGGCCGCGCTGCTCGCGGAACCGCCGTTGCCCGGCGACCGGGCACAGGTCGCCGCCCGGCGCCTGACCCTCCGTGCGCCGCTGTCCGCCGGGGAGTTCGCCGCCGCGGCCGAGACCGTCGTCCAGGCCCACGAGATACTGCGCACCTCCATCGACCCGGCCGGTGCCTCCGGGCCGCTCCTGCGGGTGCACGGCCAGGTCCGGCCGCCCCTGGAACTGCACGACCACCGCGCACTGGACCCCGGCACCCGGCGGACGCGGCTCGCCGCGCTCGCCGACGCCGAGTGCGGCAAGCCCTTCGACCTCGACGCCCCGCCCCTGCTGCGGCTGCACGCCGTACGGGAGCCGGACGTCACCTGGGTGCTGCTGCTGACCCTGCACCGCGCGCTCGCCACGGTCATCAGCGCGGACGCGGTGCTGACCGAGCTGGCGGACGCCTGCGCACGGGCCCGCGGCGGCGCGGACCCGGCCGGGCACCGGCCGGTGGTGCGGCACGCGCCGTGCGCGGCCGCCGAGCGGGGCAGCCTGCTCGACCGCGCCGGGCGCGCCCACTGGCGGCGGACCGCCGAGCGCACCTCGCCGTTCGTCCTGCCCCGGGCCTGGCGGGAGACCGACGGCGGTCAGGAGCCGGAGCCCGCCGCCGCGGCCACCGAGGCCGCCGGGGACGGGGCCCGGGGCGCGGAGCCGGGCGGAGCGTCGCCGGTCACGGAGCTGACCGTGCCCTTCGGCGACCTGCGCGACGGGCTGACGGCCCTGGCCGGCGCCGCCCAGGTCCCGCTGGACACCGTGCTGCTGACGGCCCATCTGAAGGTACTGGGCACCCTCACCGCCGACCGGTCCTTCCGCTCGGACGTCGTGGCACGCGCCGACTGGGCCCCCGACGGCGCGCAGGACACCTGCGAAGCCCGGCTGCACCGCGTGGCGCTGCCCTTCGCCTCGCCGGACACCGCCCCGGACTGGCGCGGGCTCGTGACACACGTACGGGAGGAGGAGCGGCGGACCTGGCTCCACCGGCACGCCCCGCGCGGCGCCGCCCAGGACGGCGGGGCCGGGTCCGGGGCCGAGCGGTTCGCCGCGGTGGTGTACGAGACCGGGCGGCGGACGGACTCCGCGCACGGCCCCGGCACGGCCGAAGACCCCTTGTCCGCCTGGGACTTCGCGGTGCGGACCGAGGGCTACGGTCTGCGCGTCCTGGCCGGCGAGGATCATCTGCGGCTGCGCGCCGCGGCCGTGGCGGTCCCCCGGGACCGGGCCGAGCGCCTCGCCCGTATGTACCGCGCCGTCCTGGAGGCCATGGCGGCCGGCCCCGACGGCGACGCGCTGCGCGCCCATCTCGACCCGGACGAACGGGAGCTGGTGCTCGGCACCTGGAGCGTGGGTCCGTCCGCCGACCGCGGCACCGCCACCGTCGTCGGTCTCCTCCAGGAGCGGGCCGCGGCCGTCCCGGACGCCGTCGCGGTCCGCGTGGGCGAGCAGACCCTGACCTTCCGCGAGCTGGACGAGCGCTCCAACCGGATCGCCCACCACCTCGCCGCGCTGGGCGCCGGGACCGACACCCTCGTCGGGGTCAGCCTGCACCGCACCGCGCACCTGCTGCCCGCCCTGATCGGCGTGTGGAAGGCCGGCGCCGGCTACCTCCCGCTCGACCCGGCCCTCCCGGCCGAACGGATCCGCGGGATGCTGGACGACACCGGCTGCCCCCTGGTGATCAGCACCGAGGACCACCGGGCCGCGCTGGGCCCCCTCCACCGGGGCACCTTCGTCATGCTGGACACCGACCACGAGGCCGTCGCGGCCCGCCCGGCGGCCCCCACCGGCATCCGCGTGGACCCCGCGCACCTCGCGTACGTCATCTACACCTCCGGTTCGACCGGCGCGCCCAAGGGTGTGATGATCCAGCACGGTGGCCTGGCCAACTACCTGCTGTGGACGCTCGACGCGTACGTGGCCCAGGGCAGCGGCGGTGCGCCGGTCTTCTCCTCCATCTCCTTCGACCTGGGCATCCCCAACCTCTTCGCGCCGCTGCTCGCGGGCCGGCCCGTCCACCTGCTCCCCGAGCCGTTCGAGCCCGCGGACCTGGGCCGCCATCTGGCCGAGGGGGCGCCGTACAGCTTCATCAAGATGACCCCCGGCCACCTGGACCTGCTCACCCACCAGCTCACCGGCGACCAGATCCGCGACCTCGCGGGCATCGTGATCGCCGCCGGGGACTCCTTCCCCGCGACGCTGGCCGAGCGCTGGCACACGCTGGCGGGCCCCGGCGGCACCCGGGTCGCCACCGAGTACGGGCCGACCGAGATCACCATCGGCAATTCGGGGCAGCAGATCCTCGGCACGCCCACCACGGAGCTGGTCCCGCTCGGCGCCCCGATCCCCAACACCACCATGTACGTCCTGACCGACCGCCTGGAGCCGGTGCCGGTCGGCGTCCCCGGGGAGATCTTCATCGGCGGCGCCGGCGTGGCCCGCGGCTACCTCGGCCGCCCCGAGCTGACCGACGAGCGCTTCGTCCCCGACCCCTACGGGCCCGCCGGGGCACGGCTCTACCGCACCGGCGACCTCGCCCGGTGGCTGCCCGACGGCACCCTCGACTTCCTCGGACGCATCGACAACCAGGTCAAGATCCGGGGCTACCGCGTCGAACTCGGCGAAATCGAGGCGCGGTTGCGGCTCCACCCGGATGTACAGGACACCGTCGTCGTCGCCCGCGAACCGAGCCCGGGGGCCGTACGCCTGGTCGCGTACGTCGTGCCGGCCGCCAGGAAGGCCCCGGACGGTTCCGTGCTCCGCGCCCACCTCGCCGATGCCCTGCCGGACTACATGGTCCCGGCCGGCTTCGTCGGGGTCGACCGCATCCCGCTGACCGCCAACGGCAAGGTCGACACCCGCGCCCTGCCGCCGGCCCCCTGAAACCCCGTTCGCGACAACCCCCGCGACACCCTGAAAGGACCCGCACCATGACCACCGAAGCCCACACCGCCTCCGTGCCCGCGGGCGCCGACGCCTACCGCCTGCGGCTGACCGACGCCGAGCGCGAGGAACTCGCCGCGCTGGCCCGGAAACTGACCGAGACCGCGCCCGCCCTCGTCGACGACCCGGGCTGGCTGGCCGCGGCCCGGCACCTCAGCAGCCGCCTGCCCGTCCGTCTGCTGGACACCGTCCGGACCTACCGGCACGACCCCGGCGCGGACGGGACGCTGCTGCTGTCGGGGCTGCCCATCGACGAGGACGCGCTGCCCGACACCCCGGACGTCGCCGAGTCGGTACAGCGGGAGGCCACCGTCCCCGCCGCCACCGCCGTACTGATCGGCCTCCAGCTCGGCGAGATCGTCGCCTACCGCGAGGAGAAGTCCGGCGCCCTGGTGCAGAACGTCGTCCCGGTGCGCGGCCTGGAGGCCTCCCAGAGCAACGCCGGCTCGGTGCCGCTGGAGTTCCACATAGAGAACGCCTTCCACCCGTACCGCCCGGACTTCGTCGGGCTGACCTGCCTGCGGCAGGCCGTCGGCCAGAACGCGGGGACGACGGTCGCCTCCATCCGCCGGGCCCTGCCGCTGATCGAGGAGAGCGACCGCCGGGTGCTGCACCAGGCGCGCTTCGTCACCGTCCCGCCGCCCTCGTTCCGTTCCGGCAGCGAGACCCCCGCCCGCCCGGTCCTCGACGGCAGCCCGGACGACCCCAACATCGTCGTCGACTTCCACGCGACGACCGCGCTGGACGACGAGGCCAAGCAGGTCCTGGAGCGGCTGCGGGCGACCATGATGGACATCTCCGCCTCGGTGGAACTCAGCGCCGGGGAACTGGTGTTCGTCGACAATCGCGTGGTGCTGCACGGCCGGGCCCCGTTCACCCCGAACTACGACGGCCGGGACCGCTGGCTGCAGCGGATCTTCGTCCACCTCGACAACCGGCGCACCCGCGTCCTCCGCGCGGACAACGGCGCCGTCATGACGTGACCGGCGGCCCCCGCGCCCGCCGCCGCACCGCCGCGTCACCTCCACGACGTCCTGCACGACGCGACACACCCGGTGTCCCGCGCAGGACGGAGAACCCGACAGAACAGCCCGACAGAAAGGCGGTGTTCATGCGCCCGCACGCGCAGGAACCCATACGAAGAAGGCGACGCACCGGGCGGGCGCTCGGCACGGCCCTCATCGCGGCCCTCCTGGCCGTGCTGCCCGGCGCCTCCGGCGCCGTGGCGGACACCGGCGGGACCGCGGACGCGGCCAGGGCGACGCTCCGCTACACCGAGGGCGGCGTCCCGCACATCGTCGCCCGGAACTTCACCGACCTGGGCTACGGCTACGGCTACGCGGTCGCCAAGGACAACATCTGCGTACTCGCCGACAACTTCCTCTCCGTGGGCGCCGAGCGCTCCCGGTACCACGGGCCCGACGGCGAGCCCAACACCACCGTGACCTCGGCGAGCGACAACCTCACCAGCGATCTGCACTTCCAGCGGATCAACGACTCCGGCGTGGTGGAGCGGCTGGCCGCCCAGCCCGCCCCCAAGGGCCCGCGCCAGGAGATGCGCGACATCGTCGCCGGGTACGCCGAGGGCTACAACCGCTACCTCGCGGAGACCGGCCGCGACCACCTCACCGACCCCGCCTGCCGCGGCGCCGCGTGGGTGAAGCCGATCACCACGACCGACGTCTACCGGCTCTTCTACGGGCTGATGAACTGGACCGGCCAGGGCACCCTCGCCGACGGCATCGTCGGCGCCAAGCCCGCCCCCGGGGCCGCGCCGGCCCCCGCCGACGCCCGGACCGCGGACCGCCTCAAGGCCGGCCTCGACCGCACCCTGCGCGCCGACGGCAAGGGCAGCAACGGCATCGCCATCGGCTCGGACGGCGCGGACGGCAGCCACAGCGTCCTGCTCGGCAACCCGCACTTCCCCTGGCGCGGCGTCGGTCTCTTCTGGCAGGTGCAGCTGACCGTGCCCGGCAAGCTCGACGTCTCCGGCGCCGGGCTGCTCGGCACGCCGTTCGTCCAGAAGGGCCACAACGACCGGATCGCCTGGACGCACAGCCTGGCCACACCCCGGACCTTCGGCCTGTACGAGGTCCACCTCGCACCCGGCGACCCGACCAGCTACCTCGTGGACGGCGTCAAGGAGAAGATGACGCCGCGGACGGTGCGGGTGAAGGTCAAGCAGCCCGACGGCTCCGTCACCGAGGTCGCGCGGACGCTGTACGAGACCCGCTACGGCCCCATGATCAACCGTGCGATGGGCGTCGACCTGCCCTGGACCGCCGGGACCGGCCACGCCCTGCGGGACGCCAACGCCACCAACCTGCGCGGGCTCAACACCTGGTTCGGCTTCGCCACCGCAGACAGCACCGCCGACATCAAGGAGTCGCTGGACTCCACCCAGGGCGCGCCGTGGATCAACACCATGGCGACCGACCGCGCGGGCAACGCCTTCTACGCGGACATCCAGGTCGTCCCGCACGTCACCGACGAGCAGGCGAAGCGCTGCGGCACCGCGCTCGGCAAGGAACTGTTCCCCAGGACCGGCCTGCCCGTCCTGGACGGGTCGAAGTCGTCCTGCGCCTGGGGGTCGGACCCGGACTCGGTGGAGCCCGGACTGTTCTCGCCCAAGCGGCTGCCGTCGCTGACCCGCAAGGACTACGTCCTCAACTCCAACGACAGCCCCTGGCTCGCCAACCTGCACGCGCCGCTCACCGGCTACCCGCGCATCGTCGGCGACGTCGGCACCCCGCGGTCGCTCCGTACCCGCGAGTCGCTGGCCACCGTCGAGGAGACGCTCAAGGGGAAGGGCTTCACCAAGGAGTCGATGCAGCGCATGCTGTTCACCGACCGCAGCCGGATGGCCGTGCTCGCGGCGGCCGACACCGCCGGGATGTGCGCCGCCTTCCCGAACGGGAAGGCCCCGTCCGGCAACGGGCCGGTCGACGTCCGGCAGGCGTGCCGGGCCCTGGCCGACTGGGACCACACCTTCTCCCTCAAGAGCCGCGGATCGCTGCTCTTCGAGCGCTTCGCGCTCAAGCTGGACAAGGTGCCCGGCGGCATCTGGAACGTCCCGTTCGACCCGGCCGATCCGGTCGGCACCCCGAAGTCGCTGAAGACCGCGAGCCCCGACGTCCAGCGGGCCTTCGGCGACGCGGCCGGTGAACTGCACGCCGCGGGCATCCCGCTCGACGCCGAGCTGGGCGACTACCAGTACATCCTCCGCGGCAAGGACCGCATCCCCCTGCACGGTGCCCGGGAAGCGCTGGGGGTGCTCAACCTGATCACTCCCGTCTGGGACCCCAAGGGCGGCAATGTCGGCGTCCGCACCGGCTCCAGCTACATCCAGGTCGTCTCCTTCACCGACGACCCCTGCCCCAACGCCTCGACGCTGGTGACCACTTCGCAGTCCGCCGACCCGACCTCCCCGCACCACGCGGACCAGACGAAGCTCTACTCGTCCGGCAAGTGGCTCCCCGGCCGGTTCTGCGAGAAGGACATCCTGGCGTCGCCCGATCTGAAGGTGGTCGAGCTCTCCTGAGTCCGGACCGGTTCACGCCGGCAGCCTGAACCGCGCGGCGGTTGTGCCCCCTTCACCGGGTCACAACCGCCGCCCGGTCGCGCGGCGGCATTTTTTCCAGAGGCCTACTCTTTGCATGGGGGATCAAGTGGGTATCAATGTCATGGTTTCCGATGATCAGCGCTTGTCCCGGTTCGCGCTCACGGCATTACTGGAGCAGCACCACGAGATCCGGGTCGCCGGATCGGCGGGCGGCGGGCCGGCCGCACTGGAACTGGCCACACTGCACCGCCCCGATGTCGTGGTGATGAGCTACGACGGCGGGGACGACGGCACGATCGAAACCGCCCAGAAGATCACGGGCATTCCGGGGTGCCGGACGCTGCTGCTCGCCACCACCTTCACCCGGTCGGCCGTCCGCCGGGCCTTCACCAGCGGGATCGCCGGAATAGTGTGCCGGAGTTCGCCGCCTCGCCAGTTTTTCGAGGCCATTCACACGGTGCACCAGGGCGAGCGGTTCTTCGATACGGAGTTGACGGTCGCGGCGGTGGGCAACGGGGACTGCCCGCTGACCTTGCGGCAGATATCCGTGCTGGAGTACGTCTCCCGGGGCGACACGGTCACGGAGATCGCGGCGCGATTGTGTCTGTCCGAGGGAACCGTACGCAATTACGTCTCCTCCGCGGTGGCGAAACTGGGCGCACGCAATCGCATCGACGCCCTGCGCATCGCCCGGGACGCGCACTGGATCTGAATCCCGGCGCCGGGCGGTCCGCTCACCTCCGGCCACTGGTGCCCGCCCGCGATCCCATCCGCGCGCGGCACGCGAACTTCGCCGACTCCACCGCACTGCGGGCCATGGCGACGGCGTCGTAGAGGAGATCGGAACGGGCGGCGTCACCGTCCGCGGCGCCCTGCTGTGAGCGCAGCAGAACAGCCGCGCAGCCGAGGGCATCGCAGGCGGCGCTGACCTCCGGGGTGAGCCGCCGGGACGCGTCCCGGAGCTCCCCGGCCAGTGCTTCCAGCTGCTGGACGACCGCCGCGAGATCCACGGTCGTCTCAGGGCCCGTACGCATGGGAGAACCCCCTTCACTTGCCCCGGCGCCGGGACGCCGTGCACGGCGTCCCGGCGGGCGGACAGCGGATGTCATGCGGACCGGTCGGCCTTGGTGACGAGGTAGTTGCCGAGCACGAGGTAGTCGATCTCGGTGCCCAGGAAGCAGTTCAGCGCGTCGGCCGGCGTGCACACGATCGGCTCGCCCGCCACGTTGAAGGACGTGTTGATCAGGCAGGGCACGTCGGTCAGCGCGGTGAACCGGCGCAGCAGCGACGCCAGCAGCGGAGTGTCCTCGTCGGTGATCGTCTGCACCCGGGAGGTGCCGTCCACGTGCGTCGCACCGGGAATGATGTCGCGGTACTCCGGCCGCACCGGGAACACGAAGGTCATGAAGGGCGAACGGGTCTTGCGGCCCATTTCGAAGACCTTCGGGGCATCCGATTCGAAGACGATCGGCGCGAACGGCCGGAACGGCTCGCGGTGCTTGACCCGGGTGTTGATGACGTCCTTGATGTCGTGGAAGCTCGGGTTCGCCAGGATGCTGCGGTGACCGAGTGCCCTGGGGCCGTGCTCGATCCGCCCCTGGTACCAGCCGATGACGACCTTCTCGGTGAGCAGCTTCGCCACCTGCTCGACGATCTCGCCCTCGAACAGCCGGTTCCACCGCACCCGGTCACCGAACTCGTCCAGAGTGCGCTCGATCGTCTCCTCGTCGTACTCCGGCCCCAGATACGGGGTGACCGTGTCGGCGTACTTCACCTCGGCGGTGTTGTCCGGGTGGTTGGCCCAGGCGTACACGGCGGCGCCGATGACGACTCCGGTGTCGCTGGCACCGAAGCTCACCGCCATGTCCTCGAAGCGCGAACCCTCCAGCAGCTTGGTGTTGTTCACACAGTTCAGCGCCAGACCGCCCTCGAACAGCAGGTGGTTCAGGTCGGTCTTGGCCTCCAGCGCGCGGAGCTGGTGGCTCGTGACGACCGTGAGCATGTCCTGCGCCGCGGCCGCCACCCTGGCCTTGTACTCGACGGTGTCCTCGAACGGGCCGAAACCCTTCTCGAAGAGATCGTCGTAGTTCTGGTAGTTCTCCAGGTCGTGCGGCCTGGAGAGGGTGTACCGCCCGTCCTCGTGCAGCCGGACGAGGTGTTCCATGAACGGATTCGGTGACGGGGCCTCGGCGAACCCGGAGAGCCCCATGACCTTGTATTCGTCGTTGTTGGGCACAAAGCCGAGGTAGCGCGTGACCGAGGCGAAGAGGTTGCCGATCGAGTCCTCCGCGCTGATGGTCGACTCGTCGAAAACGCGTATCCGGCCGTCGCGGATTTCGCCGATCAGCGAGGAGAACAGTTCGGCACGGCCGTCGCTGATGAGGAACGCCGTGTCCTTCTTTCCCGCCATGTAGTAGCCGGTCATGGCGTGCGCGAGGTGATGCCGCACGAACACCACCTTGTCCGGATCGGGGGTGAATCCGGTACGTGCGGCGAAGTCGGCGAGGATCGCCTCGGGGCTGAGCACCTTGGCGAAGAGCTCACTGAGGTGCTTCAGCCGCGACACCTTCTCCGCAGGTGTCAGCGGAGCGGACGCCAGGCCGCGCATCATCTCATCGAAGACGTCGGGGGAGAAGTTCCACGGGACGGCGATGAGATCGATATCGGAGAACTCGATGCCGGCCTTTTCCAGGCACCACTGCACGCCGAGGAACGGGAAGTCGGAGGTCTTCTTCTCCCGGTTGAGCCGCTCCTCCTCCACGGCGGCCACCAGCTCGCCGTCCACCAGCAGCGCCGACCCCGAGTCGTGACCGAGGACGTAGTGCTTCTCGGTGCCGACCGCACCCAATTCCTCGGCGAAGACTTCGGCGCCCCGGGAGAATCCGTTGCAACCCAGAACAATCATGGCAAATTCCCTTATCTACGACCGACTTCTCACATCACGCTACCGACGCGTATCAGTCCGCTGCAATATGCGTTTCACACCGCCGCGAATGCGTTTCTCACAACTCGGCGGAAAGCGCGCCGGAATCGCATCGGCGGCATGCCGGCGCCACCGGGTGCCACGGAAATACGGCTCCGCGGCCGTTGATTACTGTAAGGTGACGCGCCGCGGAAGAATTTCCGAGGACAATCACCTGCGTCGCATTCCACAGCGGATCAGCCCTTGGGAGGGGTAGCCGTGCCATTGGATCGCATACTTCGAAGTCTGATCGCCTGGCAACGCGCCGACGGCCCTCCGGTTCCGGCCCGGGAAATATCCCTCGAGAATGCCCGTGAACGATATCTGGCGAATGCGGTCCGCCCGCACGGGGCGGACCACGACTCCCCCGCCGCCGTCACCGCCGCCGACACCACGGTCGGCGCCACGGACGGATCGTCGTTCCGGTGCCGGGTCTACACCCCGGTACACGATGCCGGCCGGGTGGTCACCTACCTGCACGGCGGCGGGTGGGTGCTGGGCGACCTCGACAGCCATGACCGGGCCTGCCGCATCGTGGCGACCGCGCTGGGCGCGGTCGTCGTCTCGGCCGACTACCGACGGGCGCCGGAATTCCCCTACCCCGTCCCCCTGCTCGACGCCGCTGCCGCGGCCCGCTGGACGAGCCGGTCCTTCCCCGGCCGCGACCATGTGATCGCCGGTGACAGCGCGGGCGCCGCCCTGGCGCTCGGTGTCGCGCTCGACGCCCGCGACACCGGCGACCTCGCTCTCGCCGCGCAGCTCCTTGTGTACCCGCCCGTGGACCCGAGGCTGCTCTTCGCCTCGGCCGGCCCGTACGCCGACGGATATCTGCTGACCGTCGACGACATGGCCTGGCACTACGACCTGTACGTGCCCGATCCCCGGCAGCGCGGCGAACCCGCCGTCGACCTGCTCAACGCGGACCTGCGGAACCTGCCGCCCACGGTGGTCGCCACCGCCGAATTCGACCCGCTGCACGACGAGGGGGTCGAGCTGGCCGACAAGCTGGCCGTCACCGGCGTACCGGTACGCCATGTCCCGGGGGCGGGCCTCGTCCACGGCTACTTTCTGATGCAGGACATCGTGCCGGCGGCCGCCGCGTGCGCCGGGCGGGTGCTCGGGGAACTCGACGCCGTCCTGCGGTCACTCCGCGTCGGCCGGGCGTGACACCAGGAACCGGGAGACGGACCGCAACTTCTCGTAGGTCTCCTCCAGTTCGCGCTCCGCGCGGGACTGCCCCATGACGCCCCCGCCGGCCCGCAGCCAGGTCCGGCCGTTCTCGGCGAAGGCGCTGCGGAGCACCAGGGCGGCGTCCATGGCGCCGTCCTGGGTCACCTTCAGCACGGTGCCCGCGTACGGTCCGCGGCGCTGCGGCTCATAGCGGCGGATCGCCTCGTACGCGGCGGGCTTGGGCACCCCGGAGGCGGTCACCGCGGGGAACAGGGCGGCGAACGCACCCCAGGGACCGGCCCCTTCGGGCAGCCGGCCGCCGACCCGGGACGCCAGGTGCTGGACCGAGCCGCGCTCCTCGACCGCCAGGTACTCCTGCACCACCACCGAACCCGGCTCGCAGGGACCGGCGAGTTCGTCCATCGCCACCTTCACCGAAATGGCGTGCTCGTGCACCTCCTTGGCGTCCCCGAGCAGGTCCTCGCGCAGCTCCCGGCTCACCTCGGGATCCTCGGCCAGGGCGCGCGTGCCCGCGAGCGGCTGGCTGGTCACACGGCCCTCGGCGTCGACCTCCGCCACGGTCTCCGGGCTGAAGCCGAAGACCTTCAGGCCCGCCATGTCCAGGAGGAAGGAGCGGGCCGGCGTATTGCTCCGGCGGCCGTGCGCATAGCTCGCGGGGAAGTCGATCTCCCCTTCGACGGGCACCACCCGGGAGAGCACGGCCTTGTGCAGGACGCCCGCGCGGATGTCCGCCACCAGGGATTCGACACCCTTGCGGTAGATGTCGGCGTCGGCGTCCAGGTCCACCCGGACCTGCTGCCGGGCCGGTGCGGCCGGCGCGTCCGCCAGGGCGATCGCGGCCTCCGCGTCCGCCAGGGCGCCGCTGCTGAGGCTGCGGATCAGCGCTCGCCCCCCGGTCAGCCTGATCTCCGTCTCGGGGACGACGAGATGGACCAGCACATCATCGTGGTCCGGGGCCGCCCCCGCCAGGGCGTGGGCGAGTTCGAAGGCGCACCAGCCGTACGCGGTCCAGCCGGCGATCGGCAGGCCGGCCAGGAACTCCCGCACCGCGGCCAGCGGATCTCCGTGCCAGGGCCGCTCCACGACCTCTCCGGCGTGGGCGGTGCGGACGGTGCGGGCGGTGACGGTGACCTCCGCCGCCACGCCCCCGGCGACGGACCAGCAGCCGGGCTCTTCGTACACCACGTAGGTGCCGAAGAGGCCGGACGCCGCCAGCCCGGTCGCGGTGTCCAACGGCTCCCGCGGTGTGTCCACCACGGCAGTTCGGTAGTGGGTGTTCATCTGCCCTCCCTGGGGGCGCGGCGGCACGCGGACCTGCGAACCCGCCGCCGCACGGCACGCCGCGCCCGTGGTGTCGGTTACGTCGCGCAGGACCCTTAAAGATCCACCGTCACGTCGTAGGACGTGAGCCAGGAGTTCAGGCCGAGTGCCAGCTCCATGCCCATCCGGTCGCTCTGCAGGCTCTTGTGGCCGAGCGGACGGCCGAGCAGGTCCGCCACCTGCTTCGGGTCGAGCAGCTCGGACACCGGGGACGCGGAGTCCGCCATCACCGTGCGCAGCTCGTCGCGCAGGCTCTGCTCGTAGGCCGGATCGTGGGTGCTCGGGTAGGGGGCCTTGACCCGCTGCCGGACCGACTCCGGCAGCAAGTCGCCCGCGGCCGCCCGCAGCAGGCTCTTCTCCCGGCCGTCGAAGGACTTCATCTCCCACGGCACGTTGAACACGTACTCCACCAGCCGGTGGTCGCAGAACGGCACCCGCACCTCCAGGCCGGTGGCCATGCTCATCCGGTCCTTGCGGTCCAGGAGGGCCTGGACGAACCGGGTGAGGTGCACATAGCCGAGCCCGCGCATCCTGCGCTCCTCGGCCGGCTCGCCGGCCAGTACCGGGGCCTCCGCGAGCGCCTGCGCGTAGCTGTCGCGCACGAAGCCGCCCATGTCGAGCTTGGTCAGCAGCTCCGGGGCGAACAGCGAGTCGTCGACGAAGTAGTTGCGGATGCGCGGGGTCAGCCAGGGGAAGACGTCCGCCCCGGCCGTCTCCGGGTCGCGGAACCACGGATAGCCGCCGAACAGCTCGTCCGCCGCTTCGCCGGAGAGCGCCACCGTGGACTGCTCGCGTACGGCGCCGAACAGCCGGTACAGCGAGGGGTACAGGTCACCCCAGTACGCCAGGGGCAGATCGGTGGCGCGCTGCACCGTGGCCCGCACCTCCGGGTCCGCCAGCGTCGTGCTCTCCAGGAGGATCTCGGAGTGTTCCGTGCCGACATGCGCGGCGAGTTCCCGGACGAAGGGGGCGTCGGCCAGACCCCGCATCGGGTCGTCGCCGAACTTCTCGGCGTTGCCGTGGAAGTCGACGGAGAACGAGCGCACCGGACCGCCCCCCTGGGCCAGCTGGTGCTTCGCCGCCAGCGCGGTGATCGTGGAGGAGTCCAGACCGCCGGAGAGCAGGGTGCACAGCGGGACGTCCGAGACGAGCTGGCGCTCCACGGTGTCCTCCAGGAGGGACCGCACCGTCCGGATGGTGGTCCCGAGGTCGTCCGTGTGCTCCCGGGCCGTCAGCTGCCAGTAGCGCCGCTCGGTGAGCCCCTCCCCGCGCACCCGCACCACGGTGCCCGGACGGACCTCCTTCAGCCCGGCGAAGACCGCCTGCCCGGGGGTCTTGACCAGTGCCAGGACCTCGCGCAGACCATCCGCGTCGACCCGGCGGGGGACGTCGGGGTGGGCCAGGACCGCCTTCGGCTCCGACCCGAAGAGGACCCCGCCGGGTACCGGGTAGTAGTACAGCGGTTTGATGCCCATGCGGTCCCGCACCAGCAGCAGTTCCTGCTTGCGGACGTCCCAGATGGCGAACGCGAACATCCCGTTGAGCTTCTCGGCCAGCCCCTCGCCCCACTCCAGGTAGGCGCGCAGCACCACTTCGGTGTCGCTGCGCGTCCGGAAGCTGTGCCCCCGGGCCCTCAACTCCTGGCGGAGCTCGGCGAAGTTGTACACCTCACCGCTGTAGGTGAGGCAGGCGAGCGCCTCGCCCGCCTCCTCGGCGAGCATGGGCTGGGTCCCGCCCTCGATGTCGATGACCGCCAGCCTGCGGTGCCCGAGTGCGGCGTGGCGGTCGACCCACACTCCCCCGGCGTCCGGGCCACGGCAGCTCATGGTCTCCGTCATGAGCGTCAGCCTGTGGCGTTCCTGCCGCAGGTCCCGGCCGAAGTCGACCCAACCGGCGATTCCACACATGCTTGATCACCTTTCCCGCACCGCCGGGACGACCCCCGTACGGACAGCGGCAGTTGTCAGCCCTGGAGCTGAGCCTTGAGTGCCTTCTTGTCGATCTTCCCGACCGCGGTCAGCGGCATGGCGGGGAGCACCACCAGCCGGTCGGGCAGCTTGTACGGCGCGATACCGCGGTCCCTGAGTCCCGCCTGCACCTCGCGCAGGGTCGGCGGCTGCTCCGCGTCCTGCGGCACCACGCAGGCACAGGTCTGCTCGCCCATGTGCGGGTGCGGCAGCGCGACGACCGCGGCGGCACCGATGCGGGGATCGGTGAGCAGGTGCTCCTCGACCTCCTGGGCCGGCACCTTCTCACCGCCCCGGTTGACCACGTCGTTGATCCGGCCCACCACCTCGAAGTAGCCCGCGGCGGTCCGGCGGACCACGTCACCGGTGCGGTAGTAGCCCTCCGCGGTGAACGCGGTGCGGTTGCGCTCCTCGGCCCGGTAGTAGCCACGCACCGTGTACGGGCCGCGGGTGAACAGCTCGCCCTCCTCGCCGGGACGGGCGTCCTGGCCGTCCTCGCGGATCACCCGGATCTCGTCGCCCGGCGACAGCGGGCGCCCCTGGGTGTGCAGGACCACGCTCGGCGGATCGTCCAGGCGGGTGTAGTTGAGCAGCCCCTCGGCCATCCCGTACACCTGTTGCAGGGTGCATCCGAGCCCCTCGGGCACCTCGCTCGCGGTCTCCGGGGCGAGCCGGGCCCCGCCGACCTGGAGGAGTTCGAGGGAGCTCAGGTCGTATTCGGTCCACTCGGCGGCGTCGAGCCAGAGCGGCACCAGGGGCGGGACCAGCGACGTGACCGTCACCCCGGCGCTCTCGATGAGCGGGAAGCAGGACTCGGGGGTGGGCGCCGGGGCGAGGACCACGGTGCCGCCCACGCGCAGGGTGCCGAGCACGCCCGGGCTGGCCAGCGCGAAGTTGTGCCCCATCGGCAGCGCGCACAGGTACCGCTTGTCGGGGCCCAGGCCGCACAGCCGGGCGCTCTGCCGCAGTTGGTAGGTGTAGTCGGCGTGGGTGCGCGGGATGAGCTTCGGCGCCCCGGACGTGCCCCCGGAGAGCAGGAAGAGCGCCACGTCCCCGGGGTCCGGAGCCGGCAGCTCGACCGGGTCCGCGTCCAGTTCCGCGAGCGCGGTGAAGGGCCCGGGGTCACCGGCCACCAGGACGTGCCGCAGGCTCTCCGTACCGGCCAGGACCTCCTTGGCGATGGTCCGGTAGTCGCAGTCGAGCAGCTGGTCGGGGCAGACGTACGCGACCGCCTCGGAGGCGTTCACCAGGTGGGTGATCTCCGACGTCCGGTGCGCGGGGAGCGCGAACACCGGCAGCGCCCCGAGCCGGAAGAGGGCGAGGAACAGCACCACCATCTCGACGTCGTTGGGCAGTTGGACGACGACGCGGTCACCGGATTCGACGCCGTGACCGATCAGTCCGGCGGCGAGGCGGTCGGCCGCCCGGTCCAGTTCGCCGTAGGTCAGGGTGCGGGTGGGCGTGATCACGGCGGGCCTGTCCCGCGCGCCGGGGGCGGACAGGGGCAACTCGCCCAGGACGTCGTCGGTCCAGTACCCCTTGGCTCGGTAGTCACTGGCGAACGCGTCGGGCCACGGCGTACAGCCTTCTCGCATGGCACATCCCAACTCTTGAAGTCTTGAAGTCCGGAAGGGGATTGGGGCAAGGGTGATGACACGGGTGACACAGGTGACACGGGTGACGCATGGACGGTGGTGGGGGGTGGGGTGGGGGGGAAAGGGGAGCCGGGCGGGCGCCGCGGGGGATTTCGGTCGCCCGCCCGGCGGTCTCAGGGCATGGAGGCCCAGGCCTCGGACGTGGCGGGCAGCACGGCCCGCACGCGTTCCCAGATCCGGGGCAGCACGTGTTCGCGCTGTTCCTCCAGGTAGAAGTGGCCGCCGCGGAAGGGCAGCACCTGGCACGGGCCGAGCGTGCTCGCGCGCCACGCCCCGGCCTCCTCGGCGTCGACCTCCGGGTCGGCGTCGGCGTACAGCACGGTCACGGGCAGGTCCAGCCCGCGGCCCGGCAGTGGGGTGTAGGTCTCGATGAGCCGGTAGTCGCGCCGGATCGTGGGCAGCATCGCGGACAGCAGCGCTTCGTTGTCGAGCACGTTCGCCGCGGTGCCGCCCAACCGCTCGAGGTCCGCGACGAGTTCCGCGTCGGAGGCCAGGTGCAGTGTGCCGCCGCGCGCGAGGTGCGGCGCGGGCTGGCCGGAGACCACCAGCGCCTGCGGGGCGTGCCCCAGGGTGGCCAGGGCACGGGCCGTCTCGTATGCCACCGCGGCGCCCATGCTGTGCCCGAAGAGCACGGTGGCGCACCGCGGGCGGGCGGCGAGGTCGCGGACGAGATCGGCGCAGAGCCCGGCGACGAGGTCGCTCATGTCCGCGGCCGCCTCCTCACCGTAGCGGTCCTCCCGCCCGGCGTACTGGACCGCGCTCACCTCGATGTCCCAGGGCGCGTCCAGCGACCACAGGCGGTAGGCGCCCGCGGATCCGCCGGCGTGCGGGAAGCAGATGAGCCGGGCCCGGGCGTGGGCGCGCGGCGAGACGGTGCGCACGCTGGAGCCGGCGCTCACAGCACACCCGCCTCGTACTCGGCGTCGTCGTACCCGGCGCCGTCGGTGTCGTGCGGCAGGCCCCCGCCGCTCCCGGCGGCCGGCGCCTTGCGCAGCTCCGTGATGAGCGCGCCCAGCCCGGCGACGGTCGGGTCCCGCAACACCTCACGCATGGGCAGCTCGACGCCGGTGCGCCGCCGGACGGCGGTGACCAGGCGGGTCGCCCGCAGACTGTCCCCGCCCAGCAGGAAGAAGCTGGTCTCCCGCGCCACGTTCCGGGTGCCGAGGACCTCGGCCCACAGCTCGGCCACCAGCTCCTCCGTCTCGCCCCGGGGCGGCTCGGCGCTCTCCTGGGGCCGCTCGGCACAGTCGTGGAGCAGCCGCTGGATACGCCGCCGGTCCACCTTGCCGTTGTCGCTCAGCGGCAGGGCGGGCAGGGCCACGAACGTGCCGGGGATCATATGCGCCGGGAGCCGCTCGGCCAGCCAGGTCCGCAGTGCGTCGGCGTCCGCGGCCAGGGGCTGCGCCGGACATCGGGCGGTGACGAGGACCACGCCGTCCGGTTCCGTCCGGGCCGGGCGGACCTCGGTGAACCCCTCGCGCTCCAGTGCGCGCAGCCACCGCCCCGCATCGGACGGAGCGGGCGCCGTGCCGCCCGGCAGCGGCAGCGGCGACGGCTCGGTCCGTGCCACGAGCCACAGCGGGGCGCCCGGCCTGCCGAGCAGGGCCATCGCGGCCGCCGCGGCGTCCGGGTCCGGTACCCCGCTCAGGGCGTCGTCGACCACCACCGCGTCGAAGCGGTGCAGATACGCCTCCGGTATCGCCGAGGCGTCCCGCAGGACCGTGCGCACGGTGTGCCCGGCCCCGGTCAAGCGGGCCTCGGCAGCGGCCAGTCCGGCCGCCGAGGGGCCCATCAGCGTGTACGCCACGGGGGCGGACCCGGTCCCGTCCAGGAGCCGGGCGGCGCTTCTGCCGCCGGCCGCCGCCCACTCGACGACGGCGAGCGGTTCCGGCCGGTCCTGCGCGAGGCCGGCCAGCCCGGCGCCGATCGCGGCCAGGCCCGCCCGGGCCCCGGGCAGCAGGTCGCCGAGTCCGTCCGGCGCGAGGGCCGGGTCGTCGAGCGGTGCGGCCGGCGGGGCCTCGCCCCTGAGTACCGCCGTCAGCAGCGGCACCGCCCGCTCCCACGCGTCCGCAACGGTCTCCAGGTACGTGCCGTGCGCGCGCTCCCGGATCCGTACGAGCTGCCGCGGGTCGCGCACCTCGGCCCACCGGGGTCCGGGTGCGGGCGTGCGCGCGGGACCCGCGAGGACCTGGCGCTCCGTCAGGTAGTCCACCCAGCGGGCGAGCACCGGCCGCCGGTCCCCCGGCACCGGCGGCGACCAGCTCCCGCCGGGCTCCCCGCCGAGGCCGATCCCGCCGAGCACCGTGGCCAGGAGCGCCTCGGTGAGGGCGTGTTCGAGTGCCACCGCCGTGGATGCCGGGCCCGGCGCCGGACCGTCCGGCGTCGGCGCCGGGGTGTCCCGGTCCGCGGCCGCCGGTGTGCCGCGCCGTTCGACGACGGCGGCCACGAGTTCCTTGTGGCGGTCGCCGACCGCCACGGCGACCGCATGGGCCAGGCCCGGGTGGCCCTGCAGCGCGGCCTCGATCTCGCCCAGCTCGACGCGGAAGCCGTTGATCTTCACCTGGTGGTCCACGCGGCCCAGGAACTCCAGGGTGCCGTCGGGCCAGTACCGCCCCAGGTCGCCGGTGCGGTACCAGCGCTCGCCCTCGTGCCACACGAAGCGTTCGGCGGTCAGCTCCGCGTCCCCGCGGTAGCCGAGCGCCACTCCGTCACCGCCGATCCAGAGCTCGCCCGGCACCCAGTCGGGGCAGTCCCGGCCCCTGGGGTCGGCCACCCGGAACCGCTGATTGCTCAGCGGGGTGCCGTACGGGATGGAGTGCCAGTGCCCGGGCACCTCGTCCACCTCGTGGAAGTTCGACCAGATCGCGGCCTCGGTGGCGCCGCCGAGCGCCACGAGCCGGCAGCGTCCGCCCGACGCCTCGCGCAGCGCCGCGGGAAGGTCGAGGCCGATCCAGTCACCCGAGAGCAGCGCCAGCCGCAGCCCGGCGGGCAGCGGCGCCCGGTCGGCGGCCGTGAGCAGCATGTCCATCAGGGCGGGCACGGAGTTCCACACCGTCACCCGGTGCCGCTCGCACAGCTCCAGCCACCGGTGCGCGTCGCGCCGGTCCCCCTCCTCGACCAGGACGAGGGCGCCGCCCCGGCCCAGCAGGCCGAAGACGTCCCACACCGACAGGTCGAAGTCCAGCGCGGAGACGGCCAGCACACGGTCCTGGCCGGTGATCCCGTAGCGCTCGTTGACGTCCTCGACGGTGTTGACCGCCGCACGGTGGCTGATCTCCACCCCCTTGGGGGTGCCGGTGGACCCGGAGGTGAAGATGGTGTACGCGGTGTCGTCCGCCTCCGCGGCCACCGGGGCGGGCAGCGGTTCGGCCGCCAGGGCCCGCGCCAGCGGCAGGACCTCGATGCCGGGGCCGGCGGCCGACAGGGTGTCGCCGCCGTCCAGGACCAGCCGCGCACCGCTCAGGGACAGGATCCGTTCGCGGCGCTCGGCAGGCTGGTCGACACCGATGGGTATGTACGTTCCCCCGGCGGCCAGCACGCCGAGCACCGCGGCTATCTGGTCGGGCCCCTTCGGCGCGGTGACGGCCACCGGGCTGCCGCGCCCGATGCCACGGCCGGCGAGCGCACCGGCGATGCGCAGGGCGCGCCCGGCGAGTTCCTGATGGGTGACCGTGCCCGCGTTCCGCTCGCCGGCCGTGCCCCACAGCAGTGCGGGGGCCTGGTCCCGCTCCGCGGCCCGGAGGAAGAACTCCTCGTGCAGCAGCCGCCCGCCGGTGGTCCGGGACACCGCGTTCACCTGTTCGCGGCGGCGCCGCTGGGCGTCCGGCAGCGGGATGTCCGGTGTGGTCCGCCAGTCCGCCGTCATCAGCGCGCGCAGCAGCGCGCCGCAGGCGGCCAGCATGGTGTCGAGCACCCCGTCGGGGAACAGCTCGTCGACCGCGTCCCAGGCGAGCAGCAGACCGTCGTCCCGCGTGCGGAAGACCTGGCAGTCGAGCCACACCTGCGGGGTCTGGGACACCATCCAGGACAGATCGCCGAACAGCTCGGCGAAGGCGTCGGGAACCAGCGGGGCGTCCAGGTTGCAGGCGAAGACGACCGGAGCGGTGCGCGGCGACTCGCCGTCGGCGCGGATGAAGTCGCGCAGCACGTCCACGCCGGTGTACGCGGCGTGGCCGACGTCGTCGTGCAGCCGCTGCTGCACCGCCTTGGCCCGCTCGGCGAAGCAGCCGCCACGGGTCAGGTCGACCTCCAGCAGCACCAGGCTGGTGAAGTCGGCGACGATGCCCTCGATATCGGCGTGTGTGGCGTGGTCCCGGTCGAAGAGCGGCAGGTTGAGCAGGAAGTGCTGCTCCCCGCTCCAGCGCGCGAGGATCTCGGCGAAGGCGGTGGCCAGCAGCACCGACGGGGTGATGCCGTGCTCGGTGGCCTTGCCCCGCAGGACCGCCCACTCGTGCGGCGTCAGTTCGTGGGTGCGCCGGACGAACCGGGTGACGGCGACGTCGTCGGGCTCGGTCCTCAGCGGCAGCCGCGGGCCGCCCGGCAGGCCGGGCAGCCGCTCGGCCCAGTACTTCTCGGCGCGGGCCCGGTCGGCGGCGCGCGTGCCCGCACGCTCCGCGAGGTACCGCGGGAAGTCGTAGCCCAGCTCGGGCAGTGCCGAGGGGGATCCGTAGAGGGCGGCCAGGTCGGCGAGGATCACCCGGAAGCTGTGGACGTCGGCGACGAGCAGGTCCATCTCGACATGGATGCGGTGTGTGCCGTCCGGCAGGCGGCTCAGCTGGACGTCGACGACCTCGCCGCGTGCCACGTCCAGCCGCCGGTGGGACAGCGTGTCCCGGCGCCGGCGGAGCTCCTGCCCGGCGACGGCCGCGTCCTGCCCGCTGTGGTCATGGACGATCAGCCCCGGCCAGGGCGAGGTGTCGAGCACCCGCTGCATACCGTCCTCGTCGAAGCGGGCACGCAGCATCGGGTGACGTCGCATCAGCGCGCGGACGGCGCTCTCCAGCCGGTCCGCGTCGACGTGCGGGGCGTCGAACTCCAGGTAGGCGTGGCAGCCCACACCGCCCAGCGTCCGGCCGTCCGCGCGGCCGATCCAGTACGCCTGCTGGACGGGCGTCAGGGGGAAGGGAGCGCGGCTGTCGGCCGGGGCGGCCGGCGGGACGGGACCGGAGCCGGACCCGGCCGGCGCCGGCTGCTCCCCGTCCGCGCCGGACAGCTGCGCGTACCAGGTCGTCAGGCGCGCGTCGCGGGCCATCACCGTGAAGTCGGCCCCCAGGCCGGCGCGGTTGAGGTGGTTGGTGAGCTGCATCAGCTGCAGTGACTGGAGCCCGAGCGCGAAGAGGTCCTCCTCGTCGTGCGCGGGACCGAGTTCCATCTCGAGCACCGCGGAGACCTGGGCCCGGAAAGCGTCCAGGCTGCCCATCAGGGCGTGGCGGTCAAGGGGCCGTGGCGATCGTCTCGACGTGCGCGTGTGTGACATCCCTACCTCGGTTCGGCAGAAGGTGCTGTGCAAGTGGGTCCGGGTGGCCGCGGATCGGCTGCCCGGCCGGGCGCCGCGGTACGCCGCTCAGGCCGGGTCGTACGCGGCGATCTCCCAGAACTCGGCGTACTTCCCGCCGAGCCGGAGGAGATCCAGATGGCTGCCCTCCTCGGCGATCCGCCCTTCGTGCAGGAACGCGATCCGGTCGGCCTCGCGCACGGTGTTCAGCCGGTGCGCGACCATCAGCACGGTGCGGCCGTGCATCAGCCGGTCCAGGGCGTCCTGGACGGCGGCTTCGCTCTCCGGGTCCAGCGCCGATGTCGCCTCGTCGAGCAGCAGGACCGGGGCGTCCTTGAGCAGGGCGCGGGCGATCGAGACGCGCTGGCGCTCGCCGCCGGACAGGGAGCTGCCGCCCTCGCCGACCTGGGTCGCCCAGCCTTGGGGCAGCCGGGCCACGACGTCGTCCAGGCGTGCCGCGACGGCCGCCGCGCGCACCTCGCTGTCCGTGGCGTCGGGACGTCCGAGGCGGACGTTCTCCTCGATGGTCCCGCTGAAGAGATAGACGTCCTGGAAGACCATGGAGATGTGGGCCATCAGCCGGTCGCCGTCGAGCCGGCGCACGTCCGCTCCCCCGACGCGTACCACACCGGAGTCCACGTCGTGGAAGCGTGCCGTCAGCTGGAGCAGGGTGCTCTTGCCCGCGCCGGAGGAACCGACGAGGGCCACCCGCTGCCCCTCCTCGACCGTGAGCGAGAGCCCGTCGAGCACCGTACGGTCGCCACGGCGGAAGGTCACGTCCGCCAGCTCGACGCCGCCGCCCGCCGGGGCCAGCGGCTCGTCGGCCTCGGGCAGCGGCTCCTCCTGGAGCACCGCCTGGATACGCTCCAGCTCTCCCCGGGAGGCCCGCATCACTCCGCCCAGGTCCGACAGGGCGAGCAGCGGGTCCACACAGCGCGCCGTGAGCACCAGCAGTGCGAGGACCTCCGGGGCCCCGATGCCGCCGTCCAGGGCGAGATACGTCGCCAGGGCCAGGACGAGGGTGAAGAACGCCTGCACGGTGATGCTCAGACCGAGCGTGCCCGGCAGGCTCTTGAGCGCCGCGCCGCGTTCGCTGCGCCACTGCTCGCGCAGCGCGTCGTCGAGCATGCCGAGCCGCTCCCCGGAGCGTCCGCCGGCCCGCAGTACCGGCTGGGCCCGTACGTACTCCACCACGCGGCCCGCGGCCTCGTCGCTGCGCCGCAGCCGCTCGGCGTCCTGCCGTGCCGTCGCCCGGCCGGTGGCCTTCTGGACGGCGACGATCACGGGCACGGCGATCAGGGCGGCCAGCGCGAGGCGCCAGTCGAAGACGAACATCACGGCCACGATGGTCAGCGGGGTCACCGAGGCACTGATCACCGGCCGCAGGCGGTGCGCGGGGACGGACATCACCTCCATCACGCTGCGGCTGGTCAGCCCGGACACCTCGCCGATCCGGGCGGAGGTGAACCAGCCGAGCGGCAGCCGGGCGATGTGGTCACCGAGGTGGTGATGCAGCCTGCGGGACAGCTCCCCGCCCGTGCGGAATCCGGCGAGGTCGCTGCGGAAGCCCAGCACGGCGCTCACCAGGACGGCCGCGGCGAAGGCCGCCAGCCAGGGCCAGGCGCCGGCCGGGTCGTCGCCGAGGAGGGCGCGGAGCAGGGGGACGAGCAGCGCGTAGGAGAGGCCCTCGGCCACCGCGCACACCGTCATGAGCGTGAGCGTGCGGCGCACCGGCCGGGCGTCCGGCTCGCCGAGGACCTTCAGCAGTAAGCGGATCATCAGCGGCCCTCTCCTCGCGTGCTCCGGTCCGTGCCACGGCCGGACACGGTGCTCTCGTGCTGTGCCCGCCACATGGCGGCGAACCGGCCGTCGCGGGCGAGGAGTTCGGCGTAGCTGCCGCTCTCCACGATCCGTCCGCGCTCCAGGACGACGATGCGGTCGGCGCGGGTGACGGTCTCCAGGCGGTGGGCGATGACCAGTTGGGTGCGGCCGGCCATCAGGGCGTCGAGCGCCCGGCGGATCTCGGCCTCGGTCTTGGCGTCGGCGAAGGACATCGCCTCGTCCAGTACCAGTACGGGGGCGCCGATCAGCAGCGCCCGGGCGATCGCGAGGCGTTGGGCCTCGCCGCCGGAGAACCCCACCCCCTCGCCGATCACGGTGTCGTAGCCGTCCGGCAGCGCTTCGACGCGGTCGTGGATGCCCGCCGTCCTGGCCGCCGCCACGATGTCCGCCCGGTCGGCCTGCGGTACCGCGAGGGCGATGTTCTCGGCGACGGTCGCCCGCAGCACCCGGACGTCCTGGAGGATGAACGAGACCTTCTTGTACAGCTCGTGGTTCGGGATGTCGCGGACGTCCGCCCCGCCGAGCAGCACGGCCCCTTCGGTGGGGTCGAAGAACCGGGGCAGCAGCTGCGCCAGCGTGCTCTTGCCCGAGCCGGACGGGCCCACCAGGGCCGTGGTGGTGCCGGGTTCGAGAACGAGGTCGATATCGCTCAGGACCGGGCCGTCCGCCTCGTCGTAGGAGAAGCCGACGCCGCGGAACTCCACCCGCTCGCCGTCCGGGACCTGCGGGTCGGCGGGCTGGGGCAGGGGCGGCGCGGAGAGCATCTCGTGGATACGGCCCGCCGCCTGCTGCGCGGCCTGGATGTTGTCGAGGCCGTGTCCCAGCGCGGCCACCGGCGCGGTCAGCACGACCGAGAGCAGCAGGAAGGGCAGCAGCTCGCCCGCGGGCATGGAGCCGCTCGCGACCAGGGCCGTCCCTCCCGCGAGGACGACGAACAGCACGAAGGGCGGCGAGAGCACGACCGAGGCCAGGGACGCCAGGGTGGCGCTGCCCTGGACGTAGCCCAGGAAGAAGTCGGCGAAGTCGTCGGCGGCCTTGCGGTAGCGGCGGTGGGCACGGCCCGCGCCGCCGAACGTCTTGACGACGGAGATGCCCTCGACGAACTCGACCGCGCTGGCGCCGATCCGCCCCATGGCCTCGCCCATGGCCTCCTCCGCACGCCGCCGTTCCTCGGTCATCAGCCGGCTGAAGATCACTATCGCGGCCACGACGGGGAGCAGCGCGACGAGCATCAGCCGCCAGTCCACCCAGCCCAGATAGCCGAGCGCGGCCAGCGGGACGATCACGGCCGACGCGAACTCGCCCGGGGTGTGCGCGAACAGGTAGTGCAGGGAGTCGACATCGCTCTGCACCACGCGGTTGATCTCGCCGGAGCTGCGCCGGGAGTACCAGCCCAGGGGCACCTCGCCCAGGCGCCGGGCGAGCGACCTGCGCAGCGCCAGATGCATCTCGCCGTCGACGAGATGGGCGATCCCGCTCGCCGCCGTGGCCGCGAGGACGCGGAGCAGGAGGCCGGCCGCGCCGATGACGACGGCGGTCCATGCGGCGCTCGCGTCGACCGCGCCGGACACGAGGAGCTGCCGGCCCAGTTCGACGACCGCGAGCACCGGTGCGAGGCCCGCCAGGGCACCCACCGACTGCAGTACGAAGACTGCGGCGAGACGGCCACGGTAGGGACGGAGCAGCTCCAGCAGCATCCCTTTCCCGCCCCCGGCGGCATCCGGCGGGCGCTGCGTGCCGCCGCCGTCCGGATCATGTCGTTTGACCTGATCGCCGCCTTCTAAGCGAGTGGCCGATTCACCTGTCGTGGCCATAGATTTCCCACTTTCCTGGCCGATTCACCCGGGACTCCAGCCACAGAATCTACATGTATGACAACGCGACTCGCAACCACTTTCCCGCGACCTCAGCGACCAAGAACGAGGAGCGGTCGCAAATTATCGAGCAAAGGAGAATCTTTTCCTAAACTGACTCTCCAAGCAGGACAGTTAAAGGATCGTAAGGCGTTGTGTTTGCGTACGCACATTACTTTTGGAATTCCCTCCCGGGGTTCGTGAACGACATTCTTCAAGGGCGATGCACCGGAGCGTCACCCGGCATTTTCCAGACACCCGAAATTCCTCGTCCAACGACCGCGAGGGAACTATTGCGCGCACGCACTGCTCACAGCACTCCCCCTTCCACGGGCTCCGCCGACTCCGCCGCGAGCGAGGCCCCGGCACCGGTATCGGTACCGGTGGCCGTCTCCGTCTCGGTGGCCGTCTCCGTCTCGGTGACCGTCACCCCGGCCGCGCTCTCGCGCAGCCACCGGACGACCGCCGCCGGGTCGAGCACCGCCGATGCCGGATGCACCCCGTGCGGAAGCCGCCCGTCGCAGACGGCCGCGGCGGCGAACGCGCCCACCAGGCCGGTCAGTTCGGACCCGTCCGCGGCGCGGACCGCGGCGGTGCGCCGCACCGGTGTGCCGTCCGGCCCCCGGGTCTCCAGAGAACCCCACACCAGGTGGTACGGCGTACGGCCCGCCGCGTCCAGGGCGCTCGCCGCGACCAGTTCCGCCGCCGTGGCCGCCACGTCCCGCTCCCCGGGCCGGCCGGCCCGGGCCCGGTTCAGGACACCGAGCAGGGCCGGACCGTCGAAGGCGTTGTACCACCGGGCCCGGTCGAGCCTCAGGGCCCGGGCCCGGTCCGCCGTCTCCGCCGTCAGGTAGGGGTACGCGACGAGCGGCCGCGCCACTCCGGGCAGCCGGAAGTCCTCCTCGGCCCTGAGCGCCCCCGGCACCACGCGGCCGCGCCACTCGGCGAGCGGGGTGCCGTAGTCCCGCTCCATGCTCAGCAGGTAGTCGACGGCTCCGGTGTGGGTGAAGACGCCCAGTCCCGCATAGCAGCCGGTGAACCGGCCGCCGCCGGCTCCCCGCGCCAGCAGTCCGGGCAGCAGCCCGGAGAGGCCCGGCGCGAGGCCCGCGGACAGGACGACCGTGCGCCCCGCCACCGGTCCGGGGACGCTGCCGTCGTCCATGACGTCCACATAGTCGGCGCCCACGGCGAGCGCCGCCCGCCGGGCCCGGTCGAGCAGGAGGTAGGCGGGGCCCGCGCAGTTGAGCACGGTGCGACAGCCCCGGCTGAAGGCCGCCAGGCTGTCGTCCGCCGCCGCGTCGACGGCCATGGCCTGTGCCGCCGCCCCGAGTCCGGCGGCGCAGGCCCGCGCGGCGTCGGCGTTCCGCCCGCCGATGCGCAGCCGGAACCGGCCCTCGGCCGCGAGGCGGCGCGCGGCGGCGGCGCCCACCGCGCCATACCCGCCGATGATGCCGATCAACGGCGCTTCCCGGGCCGTCATCGGCGTGCCTCCCGGGCCCCGGCGGGGGCCGCCGGACCCGCTGCCCCGCCCTGGGCGAGGAGCGCCGCCACCGCCGCGGCGTGCGGCGGCTGTACGCAGCTGAAGTGGTCGCCGGGCACGTCGACCAGGCGCAGTCCGCCGGTGCACACCTGCTGCCAGTAGGCACCCATGTCGTGGTGCATCCCGGGGAAGATCTCCGCCTCGCCGACCTGACGGAACAGGGTGACGTCTCCCGGGTACGGCGTCGCCCGGTGCCCGGCCACGGCCACCAGGCTGTGCTTGACGGCGCGGAACACCCGGGCCAGCCGCTCGGGCGAGCTCAGCTGTGTGCTCTCCTGCGGCATGGCGGCGCCGACGGCCCGCAGCCGCTCCTCCTGGGTCCGGGCGGCCAGCGCCCGGAAGGCCCGCAGCGCCAGTGCCCCCTTCGCGCCGAGCACGTCGGGCGACAGCTCGGTCATGCTGCCCGGCGGCACCCGGTCGCCATGCTTCCGGGTGACCTCGGTGACCAGCTCGCGGATCGCCGACTCGTCCTGCGGGTAACCGAGTCCGACGGTGTCGGCCCGCATCATGCGGGCGAAGATGTACTCGGCCAGCAGGTCGTCCTCGACGAGGTAGGGCACCCGGTAACTGCTGATGATCGACACCTCGGTCACCTCGCCGCCGGCCGCGGTCATACGGTCGGCCAGCTCGGTGACCAACAGCCCGCCCATGCAGTAGCCGACGAGATGGACCTTGGAGCAGCCGGCGGCCAGCAGCGTCTCGGCGTAGCGGCCGGCGAGTTCGCCGATCACCGTCGCGGGATCGGCGTCCAGGTAGGCGTCCAAGTCGTCGACGACGAGTCCGGCGACCGGCAGCGTGCCGGAGAGCTCCCGCACCAGCGCCCGGTACGGTCCGACCGTGCCGGTGCCGTCGTGCACCAGGACCAGCGTCGCGGCGCCGTCCGCCCCGCCGGGGCCCGGGTCGATCTCCACCAGGGGTGAGGCCGAGCCGAGGGCCCCCGTGCCGTCCTCCGCGGCGGCCGAGCGCAGCTGCGCGGCGAGCGCCGCGACGGTCGGCCGGTTGAGCACGGAGCGCAGCAGGTCGTCCCAGGCCAGCCCGACCGCCTGCGGCACGCGCTCCCGCATCCGGCCCACGAGCTGGGCGACCAGCAGGGAATCCCCGCCCAGGTTGAAGAAGTTGGCGTCCCGGCCGACGGCGGGCACGTGCAGGACCTCGGACCACAGGTCGGCCAGGGCCCGCTCCAGTTCGTCGGCGGGTGCCTCCCCGCCGTCCTGGTGGCCCTCCGCCGACGCCGCGCCGGTCCACTCGGCGAGCCGGCCGCGGTCCACCTTGCCGTTGGCGGTCAGCGGAATCCGGTCCACCAGCTGCAGCTCCGCCGGGATCATGTACCCGGGCAGCCGCTCGGCGAGGTGGCCGTGCAGCTCGCCCGTGGTGAGGGCGACCCGGTCGGCCTTGAAGCGGGCCGCGAAGACCTGCTGACCGATCCCGGCCAGCGCGCTGTCCTCCTCGGGCAGGCAGACCGCCACCTCGGCATCCGCCCCGCGCAGCAGGTCCAGCCACTGCTGCCGGGTGAAGAAGGTGGCACCGCTCTGCGCGCGCTCGTCGGTGAAACCGGTGAGCCCGTCGTTGAACTCCATGGACGTCATACCGCGCCAGGTGTCGCGGGTGGCGTCGATGAAGACCAGCCAGCCGCCCGGCGCGGCGAGTTCGCGGATCCGCCGCAGCATCTCGTCCGCGTGCACGGCGTTGTGCAGGACGTTCGCGGCGATGATGACATCCGCCGAGTTGGGCTGGAACCCCTGGGCCCGGTAGTCCTCGTTGAGGTCGAACAGGCCGTAGCGCACCCAGGGGTGGTCCCGGTACGCCTCCTGCGCCTCGTTGAGGAAGAAGTGCGACAGGTCGGTGAAGTGGTAGTCGACGGGGAGGTCCCGCAGCTCCGGTATCAGCGCGGCACTGGTCCCGCCGACCCCGGCGCCGATCTCCAGGATCCGCAGCGGCCCGGGGCCCCGGTGCGCCAGGGCGATCCGGCGGACGATCTCGATGACGGCGGCGTTGTTGTAGCGGCTGATCAGGTTGTCGCGGTAGGCGGCCGCGGCCGTCTCCAGGCGGCCCTCGGGGAACAGCAGGTCCTTCAGCGGGAGTTCACCGCTGAGCAGCCGTGCCAGGTTCTCCTCGCAGTCACGGTGGAAGCGCACCAGCTCCGCACCCCAGCCGACCCTGGGCTCCAGGGCGTCCACGCGCTCGCGCACGGCCGCGCGGTCCTCGCCGGTCACCGGCGCCAGGCCGTGGTACGTGCCGCTGTCCTGGTCGTGGACGACCCGGCCCGCCTCGGCCAGCGCGGTCAGCCATCGCCGTACGAGGTAGTGGTTCTGCGGGGCGGCTCCACTGGCGGCGGTGATCTCCTCGGCGGTGTGCCGGTCGCCGTCCGCGGCGAACAGGCCGCGGCCGCGCAGGAGCAGGGTCATCGCCTGCAGCCCCGACTCGTCGAGCGCCTCGCCCATCGCGCGGACGTCCGCGCCCTGCGCCGCCTCGTCGAAGCGCGCCTCGGCAGTGGCCCGCCGCCCGGCCGCCCGGGCGAGGGCCGCATCGAGCGGGGGGCGTTCGGTGCGGGCGGGCTCCGCGAAGGCCACCAGCTTGCGGCTCGGGCCTTCGCCGCGCACCACCGTCGCGGCCAGGTGCACCGCGTCGTGCCCCTGGAGGACCGCCTCCACCTCGGCGAGCTCCACGCGGTGGCCGTTCAGCTTGACCTGTCCGTCGGCGCGGCCGAGGAACTCGATCTCCGCGTTCGCCATCCGGCGTCCCATGTCCCCGGTGCGGTAGAGCCGTTCACCGCTGTGCGGGTGCCTGACGAAGCGCTCCTCGGTGCGGGCCGCGTCGCCGAGGTAGCCGAGGGCCAGGCCCACGCCGCCGATGTACAGCTCGCCCGTCACCTGCTCCGGGCAGTCCCGCATGAGGGGATCGAGGACCCGGATGGTCTGATTCGCCAGCGGCCTGCCGTACGGAATGCTGCCCAGGGCGGGATCGACGGTGGTGACGGGGTGGTGGATCGACCAGATCGCCGCCTCCGTCGCACCGCCGAGGCTGACCACCCGCAGCCCCGGCACCCGCTGCCGTACGGCGTCCGGCAGCGTCACGGGGATCCAGTCGCCGGACAGCAGCGCCAGCCGCAGCCGGTGGACGTCGAGCGCGGGCTGGGTCCGCAGATACTCGTGCAGCATCTGCATCTGGGCGGGTACCGAGTTCCACACCGTCACGCCGAACCGCTCGATGAGGTCGGCCCAGTGCGTGGGGTCGCCGCGCCGCCCGGCGTCCGGCAGGACCACGGCGCCGCCGGCCGCGAGGGGGCCGAAGAGGTCGTAGACGGAGAGGTCGAAGCCGAGCTGGGCGAGGCCGAGCACCCGGTCCTCCGCGCCCACCCCGAAGCGGGAGTTGATGTCGTCCACGGTGTTCCGGGCCGCGGCGTGACTGATCATCACGCCCTTCGGGGTGCCCGTGGAGCCGGAGGTGTAGATGACGTACGCCAGGTCGTCGGGGTCGCCCGCCACGGTCGCCGGAAGCCCGTCGGCCGGGGGCAGGGTGTCCACGACGACGGTCCGGGTACCGGCCGGCACCCCGAGCCCCGGCGCCAGCCACGACTGGGTGAGCACCTGCCGCACCCCGGCGTCGGTGAGCATCGCGTCCCTGCGCAGGGCCGGCTGTGTGGTGTCGACCGGCAGGTACGCGCCGCCCGCGAGGAGGACCCCGAGCGCGCCGACGACCTGCTCCCACCCCTTGTCCATGACGATGCCGACGCGCTCGCCGCGGGCGACGCCCGCCTCGGTGAGCGCCGCGGCCACCGCCGCGGCCCGGCCGAGCAGCTCCGCGTAGTCCAGGGTCCGCCCGGACGTGATGACCGCGGCGCGGTCCGGGGTGCGCCGGGCCTGCGCCACGACCTCGGCGTGCAGCGGCTCCGTGGAGCGTGCGGCCTCCGTCGCGTTGGCCTGTGCCAGCCGCTCCAGCTGGGCCCGGGGCAGCTCCGCCGGGTCGGCGGACTCCCACCCGGCCCCGCCGTCGGCCAGCTGCCGCACCAGCTCCGCGAAGGCGCCGAACATGTCCTCGACGACGCCGTCGGGGAACAGCCCCTCGCGTACGTCCCAGTGGACGAGGAGTCCGCCGCCGTCCTCCAGGGTCTGGCAGTCGATCCACACCTGCGGGGTCTGGGTGATGCCGTACACCAGCTCGCCGCCCGGCATGAGGGACGGCGCGTCGCCGCGGTCCGCACCGCCGACCACGCTGGTGAAGGTGACCGGCATCAGCGCCTCGGCACGCCCCCGCCGCCGGGCGATCTCGCGCAGGACCTCGACGCCGGAGCACAGTCCGTGGTCCATGTCGTCCCAGAGGCGGGCCTGCGCCGCGCGGGTGCGGTCGAGGAAGGTCGCCCCCTCCGTGAGGTCGACGGCGAGCAGGCTGGTGGAGCTGAAGTCGCCGATGACGCGGTCGACCTCCGGGTGCAGCGGCAGCCGGTTCTGGAGGGTGAGGCTGAGCGTGAACCGCGGCGTGCGGCTCCACCGTCCGAGCACCTCGGCGAACGACTGGAGCAGGGCTCCCGAGGGTGTCACGCCCGCCGCGGCCGAGCGCCGGCCGAGCGCCGCCCACTGCTGCGGGGTGAGGCGCATCCCGTGCCGCCGGAAGCGGGGCGGGGCGTCGACCGCGTCGGTGCGCAGCGGCAGTTCGGGGGCGGGGGGCAGCGCGTCGACGCGGTCCCACCAGTAGTCCCGGTCGCGCTGGTAGCGGGAGCCCTCACGGGCACCGCGCGCCGCGAGGACGTAGTCGCGGAAGGTCAGCTGAGGGGGATCCGCCGGAGCGGCACCGCCGCAGAGCCCGTGCAGCTCGCCGAGCAGCATCCGGATACTGCCGTAGTCGCAGATCAGCAGGTCGACGGCGACGTGCAGCAGCAGCTTCCCGCCGACGCGGGTGGTCCGCAGCTCGAACAGCGGCCAGCGGTCCGTCTGCCGGACCTGGTGCGACATCGCACCGCGGATCTCCTCGACGGCGCGCCGCTGGTCGTCCTCGGACCGGCCGCTGAGGTCCTGGGTGCGGATCTCGTACCGCGGCACCTCGGGCAGCACCCGCTGGTGGCCCTCGGCGGAGACGACCGCGCGCAGCATGTCGTGCCGGCGGACGAGGTGGTTCCAGGCGTCCTCGACGTGCTCCGCCGCGCCGCCGGGCAGCGCGATCTCCAGGTAGCCGTGGCAGGCCACGCCCCCGTAGTCGAACGCGTCGCTGCGGCCGAGCAGATACGCCGCCTGGACGTCGGTCAGCGGGAAGGGCTCGTGGCGCGCGCCGGGTTCGGGCACCAGGCCGGGACCGAGCTCGGTCTCCTTGAGGTGGACGAGCACCTCGTCCTTGTGGTCCCGCAGCCAGCCGAGGCGCTCCGGAGTGAGGGCCCCTTTCGGAGCCCGGTAGCGAAGCCGCCCGGCCTCCTCGTACAACGTGACGCCGAGGGCGGTGAGCTCGGCGACGTACTCCTCGACGCGCATATCGCTGCGCCTCCCTGTCTTCACTGTGCTGATGTGGCCGGCAGCCCGGCGAGTCCGTCCTGGGCCACGAACAACCCCCGCGCCTTCGCCCGCTGGAGCTTCCCGCTGGTCGTCTTGGGGATGCTCCGCTTCGGCACCAGGTGGATCCCCGCGGGGGGCACGCCGGTGGCGGAGGTGACCGCGGCCCGGACCGCTTGGCGCAGTGGTTCGTGCTGCTCGCCGTCCAGCTCGGTCTCGACGATCAGGTGGAGCTCCTCGGTGTCGCTGTGCTCCGGCTGGTGCCCGACCGCGACCACGGCGCCCAGGCGGACCCCGGGCACCTTCTCCGCGGCCTGCTCGAAGTCCGAGGGGAAGTAGTTGGCGCCGCGGATGATGATCAGGTCCTTGGCCCGGCTGGTGATCCGCAGGCCGCCGTCGCGCAGGTAGCCGATGTCGCCGGTCTTCCACCAGTCCGGCGCGTCGGTCGTCGCCGCGGTCTCCTCCGGCAGGTCGAAGTATCCGAGCGTGCGCGCGGGGCCGCGGAACTGGATATGCCCGATACGGTTCTCCCCCAGCAGCTGACCGTGCTCGTCGACTATCCGGACCTCGGTATCGGCCACCGGCCGGCCGCAGTCCACGATCCGTACCGCGTCCGCGCTGTGCGGCTCGGCGTCGACGGCCCGTCCCTCGGCGGCGGATCTCCGGTCGATGGAGTCGAAGCGGAGCGGCTCCTCCGGCCGTGTGGTGGTGATGATCAGGGAGGCCTCCGCCATGCCGTACGAGGGCAGCGGCATGGTGGCGGGCAGGCCCCATCGGCCGAACCGCTCGAAGAAGCGCTCCATGGTGGCGGGCTGGATGGGTTCCGCCCCGCAGATCGAGATACGCCAGCTGGAGAGGTCCACGCCGTCGAGTTCCTCGTCGCGTATCCGGGCGGCGGCATATCCGAAGGCGAAGTTCGGCGCGGCCGAGACGGCGCCGCGGTGGGCGCTGATGTGCCGCAGCCAGTCGGCCGGCGCGCGCAGCAGCCGGCTGGGCGGCATCAGGACCGAGTCCGCGCCGGCGTACACGGGGTAGAGGACTCCGGTGAACAGCCCCATGTCGTGGTACAGGGGCACCCAGTTGACCGCCGTGTCCGCACGGGTCCAGCCGGCGGCGCTGATGAACTGCTCGCAGTTCGCGGCCATGTTGGCGTGCGAGATCATGACGCCCTTGGGCCGGCCCGTCGACCCGGAGGTGCACTGGATCAGGGCCAGGTCCTCGCTCTTCGGCAGGCGGACGGGGTGCTTCGGGGCGTCGCTCGACGTGGCGCGCGCGAGGAGCTGCTCGCCGTCGACCAGGTGGGTGTCGACGAGATGCGGGAGCGCCTCGATCACGTCGGCCGTGGTGACGAGCGCGGCCGGGCGCAGATATCCCGCGAGGTCCTTCAGCTGGCCTTCGACGCCCGCGGCACCGCCGAAGCGCATGGGCACGGAGATCGCGGTCGGCATGGCGCCGAGCAGCTGGATCCCGAAGAAGGCGGTGAGGAACGCCTGACCCGTCGGCAGACAGAGCACCACCCGGTCGCCGCGGCCGACACCGTGCTCGGCGAGGGCCGCCGCGCAGCGCGCCGCGTTCTCGACGAGGGTGTCGTAGCGCAGGAGTTCCTCTCTGCCCGGTTCCGGGATCAGCTTGATCACCGGTGCGTCGGATCCGCGTTCCGCGTGTTCCCACAACGCGTGCAGGACGCTCGCGGATCGCGTGTGAAATGCGGTCATCCCATGCGCTCCTCGGTAGTGGTGCCGAACCGGTCCGCGACCCACGGCTGTACGGAGATGTCGTCGGAGACGATGCGTGCGGGGTGGAACCCGTGCCGGGCCGCCAGGTCCCGGGCCGCGAGCACACCGGCCGAGGTGAGGCCGCCGTAGGAGGAGCTCGGGGTCTCCGGCTCGAATCCGAGCAGCATCGTCTCGGCCATGCAGGAGTAGAGGATTCCCGGCGGCAGGGTGAGGCCCGGGAAGTGCGGGGTCTGGACACCCGGCAGCTGAATGCGGCCGCCGGAGACCAGCGTCACGTTCGACAGGCCCGCCACGCTCAGGTGCACATCGCCGGGCACGGCGAGATCGCACACCAGGACCTTCCGGTCGTCGGCGAGATGACCGGGCAGGATCACCGGCTCCGCCGCGTTCGTGGCACTGATCACGATCGGGCAGTCCCGCAGCGCGGACATGTCCTCGGCGATCGAGATGTCCGCCCCGCCCTCCAGCCGCTCGGCGACCGTCGCGAGCCGCCGTCCCGAGCCGGGGCGGCCGACGAGCACCATCGAATCGCAGTGCGGGGCGATGAGTTCCGCCATCACCGCGCCGATGTTCCCGATTCCGCCCACGACGCCCACGCGGCGCGGGCCGTCCGAGTCGGCCAGCTGAAGGCGGAGCAGATCGTAGGCGCAGGCCGCGGTCAGCGAGTTGCCCGAGGTCACCTTGATGCCGCTCTCGACCACGTCCCGCGCGGCGTTGGTGACGATCGACGTATGGCCGCCGAGGCCGATGACCTCGGCACCGAGCGAGACCCCCAGATCCACCGCGTCCAGGACCGTCCGCCGCAGCCAGGCGCCATGGCCGGCCCGCAGCGCGGCGTTGGCCTGGGCGGCGGTGAACGGCGCCGCCACCATGACGACTTCGACCTCGCCCCGGGCCTCGGAGGTGATGACATGCCGGGTGACCTCGAACGGGTCCAGTTCGCCCCACATCCGGTCGAGCGCCGCCGTGCTCTGCTCCTCCGACCACCGGGCCAGTTCGGGCGCCAGCGACCCGAGCTTGGCCGGGCTGTCGATGTTGGCGAGGAACGCGACGCGCGGCACGCCCGCGCGCCGGCCGGCGTGCTGCGGCCGCCATTCGCTGCGCGGCAGCGGGACATGCACTCTGGGCTGCCACTCGGTGGCGGCCGGCACGGTCAGGTGCTCCAGCAGGGTCGCGTAGTCCCCGCGCCCGAGCAGCTCGGCCACGTCCTCGAACGCGGCCTCGACACGGTCCACGTCCGCGGCCTCCAGCAGCGCCGACGGCTGGACCCGGACGGTCGTGGGGGCGGACAGGGTGGGGATGACCCTGATCCGGTGGGTGTGCAGCAGCCGTCCCGCGATGAGATAGCCGAGCGACTCGGAGTCGATCGCCTCGCGCAGCAGCCCCGACCCGGGCCGCGGCAGCACGAATTCGACGCCGAGGAGCAGGCCGCGGCCGCGCACCTCGACGATGACGTCCGGCCACCGCGCGGCGATCCGCCGCAGCCGCTCACGCAGCAGCGTGCCCGTCTCGACGATCCGGTCGCGATAGACGAAGGACAGGTCCACGGCGGCCTTCGCGATCGACGACGAGAAGTCGTCGTCGGCGAACGTGGACGTATGGTGGCGGCCGAACTCCGGTACATAGCGCTCCGCGTCGACCAGCAGCGCCGAGATCTTGGCCAGTCCGCCCCCGAGGGACTTGGAGAACAGGTAGTAGTCGGCGACCACGCCGGAGGCCTCGGAGGCGAGGAAGGTCCCGGTACGCCCCATGCCGCACTGGATCTCGTCGAACACCAGGGCCGCCTCGTGCCGGTCGGCCAGCTCGCGCAGGGCGGCGAGGGTCTCGTCGGGGACCTCGTGCACCCCGGACTCGCCCTGGATGGGCTCGACGAAGCAGGCGGCCACCGGCGACAGCTGACGTACGACGGAGCCCGGAGTTCCCTTGGCATCGACGGTGACCAGGCATATCGCGTCGCGTTCGGAGTCGAGCGCGGTCACCACCGTCCGCGGCGTCCAGTCGCTCAGCCGCCGGTGCCGCGGTCCCGGCACATGCAGATCCCCCGGCACATTGGCGCCGTGCGTCAGCGTCCCGGCACCGGCCGACTTGCCGTGGAAGGCGTTGCGCAGCGAGACGAAGACGGGGTCCTGCCGCCGCATGGCGTCGATCCGGGCGAGCGCCTCGGTCAGCACCTCCGCGCAGGGGCGGCCGACGCCGGGCCCGCTCGCGCACGGGGTGTCCGCGAGGCCGTCCCGCCGCACCCGCCGCAGGGACAGTTCGACCTCCTCCTGCAGTGCGCCGAGCCGCCGCCGGTGCTCGACCGTCGCGTGCTTCACCGCGGCTTCCACCGCGTCCGCGCCGGTGTTGCCGAGGGTGACCACATAGCGCGCACCGGTCGAGGCCCCGACCGCCTCCGACAGCCGCCTGGCCAGCGCGGCCGTCGCCGGCCGGACGCTGACCTGGGCGTTGAACGGGATCTGCGCGTCGAAACACCTCCGGGCCGTCTCCAGCAGGGCCGGGTGGTTGTGCCCGAAGAGCGACGAACCCGCGCCGCCGACCAGGTCGAGAATCCGGTCCGCACCCGCGGCACCGTCCTCCCCCGCGGGCAGCTCCCGGGTCAGGTGGTCACCCTGGCCCGCCCGGTACGTGACATCCAGGTGCAGCGCTCGGAAGAGCCTGGCGAGCTCCGGCCGGGTGTACCGTTCGAAGTCCGAAGCGGCGTTCATCCGTTCCCTTCCCCTTGGCCGGCCCGTACGGTCAGCAGCTCGCTGATCCGGTCCACGACATCGCTCAAGGTGTGCATCGAGGCGGCCTGTTCATCCGAAATGCGCACGTCGAACCTGGCCTCCATCTCGACGACCAGGGTGATGGAGCGGACCGAGTCGAGTCCGTAGTCCACCAGGGGGACGTCGGGCTTGATCTCCGCCACGTGCAGTTCACTGCGGAACATGTCATCGACGGTCTGAAGAATTTCGTGGTCCATTGCGCTGTCTTTCCATCTCATGAAGTTCAACGCCGTATCGCCACGGCGAACGAAAGATCCGCCTCCGAGCGAATCCACAGAGGCACCGATTCGCCGCCGTACGTCGCGGTCAACTCGCCATCGGAGCGGCCGAGGGCGATCTGCCAGAAGAGGAACTCCCCCAGCGTGCCCCGGCGGTTCATCGCCTTGTACGCCGCTTCCTTGGCGGCGAACAGGTCGCGCGCGGTGTAGGCCCCGGCCGGGGCGAGCAGCGAGCGCCGCTCCCGTTCCCGGAGGAGGAACGCCGCCGCACGGGGGGTGATGACCGCGGACTCGATGTCGACGCCGACCGCCTCGGCACCGGGGACCACCGCCGCGACCGCGAGCCGGCCGGTGTGGGAGATCGAACCGGCGAACCCCGGCGGGAAGAGCGGCCTGCCGTCCGGGGCCCGGGGCACCGTCCGCTCGGCCGACCCGGCCGCGGCGAGCGCCGCGGCGGCCGCCCGGCGGCCGGCCGCGGACTGCTCGGCCGGTCCGTGGGGCGGCGGCACCGGATACGTCTCCACCGACATCTCCGGTGCCACGCCCCAGGGTTCGGCGAGCTCAGCGGTCACCGTGACGGCCTCAGGTGCGCAGCGCCACGACATGGCACGCCAGCGAGTCGATCGAGCGCAGCACCTCCGGCCGGACGTCGTCGTCCCACTCGAATCCGAACGCGTCCTCCATCGCGACCAGCAGGGCGACCAGCGCGGTGGACGGGACCCCCGCCTCGCGGAGCGACACCGCGTCGTCCACTGTGCTGACGAAGGAGGGGTCGCCGAAGACACCGGCCAGCAGTTCGCGGATCCGCTGCCGTACCTCGGCCGCCGGGTCAGACATGCGCTTCCACTTCGTCGATGAACTTCCGGACGATCTCCTGGAAGCCCTCGGGTTCGTCGAGGAAGGGCACATGGCCGGCCTTCGGCATGATCACGCAGCGGCCTTGCGGGAACAACGCCGCCAGCTCGTGGCCGGCCGTCGGGCCGAGCAGGATGTCGTCGTCGCCGAGGGCGATCAGCGTCGGCGCCTGGATCCGCGTCAGCAACTCCGGGCTGGGGTCGCCTTGTTGCGCCAGTGTCAGCCCGTTGTTGAGCTCCTCGGGCGTCGACATGGCCAGGAAGCTCTCCCGGAGGCCGAGGAAGCCCGGCGTACGGGTCTCCTCGTTCATGTCCGTGCTGATCACCTCGGGGTACATATGGCTGTACAGCTCGGGCATGCCATAGCTGTTCAGGGTCCGCAGCCAGGCCCGCTGCAGCATCCGGTGCCGCCGCATTCCCTGCGGGCCGACGACCGGTCCGGCGAGGACGAGCCCCCGGACCCGGTCCGGGTACGCGAGCGCCACGTCCCGGGCGAGCTGGGTGGAGGCCGACGAGGCGATCAGATACGTCGACGGAATCTCCAGCGCGTCGAGCAGCCCGATCAGGTCCTGGGCGTGCTCCTCCCAGGTCGGCTCCTGCGCGAGCCGGGTGGACCGGCCGTGGTTGCAGAGGTCGTAGCTGATGACCCGGTGGTGCCGGGCGAGTTCCCCGGTGTACTCCCGCCAGAACGGCGCGCTGAAGAAGAAGTTGTTGAGCGTCGTGATGGCGACGCCCTCACCGGTGGACTCGCAGTAGAGCTCGACGCCCTCCCTGGTGCGTACCGGTGCGGTGTCCTCGCGGTAACTCAGGTCGTGGTGGTGGTCCTGCGCCTCATCGGCCGGCATAACTCTCCTCCTTCTCCTCGCTCTTGACGGCCCCGGCCCCCGGCAGGACCCGCGCGAAGGCGGCGACGACCTCGGCCGCCGGGACTTCGTGCGCGATCGCGCCGCAGGACCGGCCGCAGTACAGCGCCATCTCTTCGATGCGGCCGCTGGTGGCTTCGGTGGGCACCGCCGCGCTGAACCGCGGCACCAGGTACGGCTTGCCCTCGACCACCGTTCTGCCGATGAACTTCGCGGGCTGATCCGGGTCGGCGGTCACGGCCGTGGCCAGGACGCGGTGCCGCCGGCCCGGCCATCCGACCTCGTACACATCGGTGATCACGGTGTCGGTCGCGTCGGCTCCGGCCACCGCCGACTTGAAACGGGCGTGGGCCCTTGATTCATGGGCGACGACGAAGGCGGTGCCGAGCAGCACCCCGTCGGCGCCGGCGGCCAGCACCCGCCCGGCCTCCTCCGGCGAGCCGATCCCGCCCGAGGCGACCAGGCAGGCCTCGGGCAGCCGTTCCCGCAGCGCGGCCACCAGCTCGTCACGGTGCGACGTACCGAGGAGGTGACCGCCCGCCTCGGTGCCCTGGGCCACCACGACCGCGCCGTGCGCGGCCGCGTGGACACCGTCCTCGACCGTCCCGATCTGGACCACCGTCTTCCGGCCCGCCGCGGCCACGCGGGCGAACACCGCGTCGTCCGGCATGCCGAAGAAGGACAGGTGCACGCGCCCGGGTGTCTCGTCGAGTACCTGCGCCACTTGCCGGTCGAGCTCGTCCGGCCCGACCACCTCCGGGATCAGGTTCACGCCGACCGGGCGATCGGTACCCGCGGTCAGCCGGCGGAGCATCGCCGACAGCGCCCCGCCGACGAGCTTGTAGCCGCCCGCACAGCCCGCCGCTCCGGCGTTGGACACCGCGCAGGCCAGCTCCGCGCCCGCGACCCCGCCCATGCCCGACTGCAGCAGGCTCACCTCCAGGCCGAGGGCCCGCGCCAGGGTGGTACGCATCAGCGCAGGCTCTCGACCGCGGACGCCGCGGCGGCGGCGGTGCCGAACCGCTCGGTCAGGGTGTGCACCCATCGTTCGAGGCCGAAGGCGAGGCAGCTGGTGTGCGCGGTGGCCTCACCGGCCTGGATGGCGCACCGCTCGCCGAAGAAGTTCCGGTGGTAGTTGACCGAGCCGATCGCCAGGCCGTCGACGACGAACTCCTCCTTCACCGGGAACAGCCGCTGCATCTTCGCCTTGCCGCTGTTCTTGTCGAAGAACGGGTCGGTGGCGACCTCGACCCGGAAGTCCAGGCCGAGTTCGGTGCACAGGGCCGCTACGGCTTCCTTGGCGCGGAGCAGGAACTTCTTGGCACCGTCCTCGGGCCCGACGCAGACGATCTCCCGCATGGAGAAGCCGAGCAGCCGCTGCAGCCCGTCGTAGTGGCTCTCCTTGCGGAAACACGTACCGACGGTGGTCCGCAGCGTCCCCTCGGCAGGCAGCTTCGCACCGGCCAGATCGGCGTAGAGCGCGTAGCACGCCGCCGACGGCAGGGCGAACCCGCTCGCCTCCATCACCTCGGTCGGCAGGCGGTCCACCGGCCGGTCCACCTCGGTCAGCAGGCTGCCGAGGCGTTCCGGGGCGAGCCCGGTGACGGCGAGCCCCAGATGCGGGAAGTTGTCGTAGTAGTCGAACCTGTCCAGGTCCTGGCACCGCATCAGGAACGGGAACCGGAACTCCGGAGCGTCCCAGTCCTCGGCGAAGCCCCGGAAGACGGTGTCGATGGCCCGCAGCAGACGCAGCTGGCCGCCGTCGAGAACTGTCAAGCCGTTGTCGGCCGCTGTGGTCATCGTGCTGCTTTCGGCTGGAAGAAACGTGCTTCGATCGCGTTGAGGGTGCGGAAGTCGTCCAGGTCCACGTCCTCCGGATCGATCGACTCGCCGATCAGTTCCTCCAGCAGGAAGATGAACTCGACGAAGGCCAGCGAATTGATGGCCCGGCTGTCGATCAGATCCAGCTCGTCGGACACCTCACCGAGCTTGGGGTTGCGGCCGAGGATGAACTCCCGTACCGCCTGCATCTGAACGCTCATGCGATGGCTTCCCTACCGACACCCGCTTTGGACAGAAATTTCCGGGTCCGCTTGAGCACCTCGTCATGCGCCGTCACCCGGGCGGGGTGTTCCAGCGCGCGCCGCCGCAGCGCCAGCGCGTCCGGGATGCCCGCGTCCCGGTAGGCGGCCGGGTTGTAGAGGGTGGCGATGCTGTACTGGAGGTAGCTTTCGAGGTATTCGGCGACCACCGGCACCTCGGCCGGATCACGCTTGACCACCTGGTCGAGCAGGTTGACGAAGACCATCCGGCCGAACGCGACATGCCTGCTCTCGTCCTGGTGGTGCACCCGGTTGATCTCCCGGGCGATCCGCGGCAACGACTGGTCGGTGGCCATGTGCGCGTTGTAGTAGTCGACGATCTCCTCGAAGATCAGGATGCGCGCGAACACGATCAGCTCGCGGGCCACCGGTGAGAGATGATCGACCGAGCCGGCCTTCAGCGAAGGCTGAGCCGGATACAGCTTGCCGCCGTAGCGCAGACAGAACCGTGCGAAGAACCACATGTGCTCGTTCTCCTCACCGATGAAGTGGTGGAGGAAATCCGAGACGTTCGCATAAGTCCGCTCGTGGATGCGCATCACCACTTCGCTCATCAATTCACGGATGCCGTGAATATTGAGGCTGAAGAAGTTGATCGCCTCGTACCTGGTCAGCGCGAGTTGCTGTTCGCGGGACAGCTCGTCCCACATCGGCGTGCCCGCCAGCGTGGTCAGGCTCTCGCTCATCCACGGGAGGTCGGGCTCGATCGATTCGGGCCAGTCGAACATCGTGTACGGGTTGTAGTAGCCGGTTTCGGCCAGGTGCTCCAGCCGGTCGAGGTTCAGCAGAACCGGCTCGATCTCACGTACCGCCATTTTCACTCATCTTTCCCCACGTAGAGACCCCGACGTCAGTTCTTGCGCACCGCACGAATATCCGCGCGCACCTGGATCGGCAGCGGTGAACCGCATGCGTGATAACCGAAGGGCGCATTACCGGAGGCGGTGGACGGAATCACCTTGTTGTAGATCGATCCGAGGCACAGTTCCTGGAACTCCTCGGTGTTCATCGGAAGCCGCGCGGCCAGCTGCGCCTTGGCGATGTCGACGGTCCGCAGCGCGCCGTCGTCGTCCTCGACCTCGACACACGCGTGCGGCAGGTCGAGAGCGCCGCCCAGCACACCGCAGAACCAGCCCCGCCGCGCCTCGGCCCGGTACCCGGCCGCGCGGAAGCGCTCGGCCAGCAGCAGGCTCGCCGCGATACAGCTCGTCGCGCCGAGCCGGTGCACCAACTCGTAGTCGGCCTGCATGGATACCGGGATCATCTGCCAGCGGTAGCCGGCGTCCAGGTACTCGCGGGTGAGCCGCCGCAGCGTCGACGAGACCAGGGGCGTGCGCGCGCCGGCCGTGGTGACCGTCGCCGCGTACTCCGACCGCCCCGAACCGGCCACCGGCACGGTCACGTCCGTCACCCGGCCGCCGAACCGGACGACATCCGGCTCCTCGAAGTGCCACGGCGCGGGCCCGGCACAGTCGGTGCACTCCAGCTGGACCCGGAAGTCCCAGGACTTCGCGCGCAGCAGATCGCCGACCGGTCGGCCGGCGAACCGGAAGAGCATACGGAACGCCAGCTCCGGCTGTGTCGTCGACTTCCTCGAATACATGCCGAGGTTGTACAGGTCGTTCGCGTCGAAGTGACGTACCCCGGACCGGTCATCGAACGGCAACCCGGCGCCGACGAGCCTGTCGATATCCGCGGCCGTGCAGCCGAGCATTTCCCGCGCCACGGATTCCGGCTGGGTCCTGCTGGAATACTCGGCAGGAATGAACTCGACCGAATCCGCTACGTCTTCCCAGGGCGCACCGGTGGTGCCGGCTTGGTGCAACACAATGCATCTCCCCCGTTTGGCCACCCACGCCGGTCACCGGCGCACGGCATCGGTCCATCGCGTCACGAACATGAATGTGCCGCTTCCCGCCCGTCCCTGACATACGGAAAGCGATAGTGACGCTAGCAGCCGGATGGCCCATGGCGACATGTTCACTTCACATCCGTCGCCATGCGTTTTACATGCACGGAATGGAGAAACCAATGCCTGACAGTTACGGGGGGGGGAGCCGGCGGTCCTGGTCCCCGGACCGCCGGCTCCCGTGGTCACTCCCGGGCGGGGAGCAGGTCACGCTCCTCCTCGGTCTGCCGCCCGGCCGGCGCCGGCGGGCCGGTCCGGGGCAGGACGGTGAGGGCGATGAGGACGGCGGCGACCAGGAGCCCGGCGCCGAGCGTCAGGCCGAGCGCGTAGCCGTCGTTGAGGGTCTCGGGGGTGACGACCGGGCCGGTGCGGTCGTGGGACGCGGTGCCGAGGGCGGCCAGTCCGAGGGCGGCGCCGATCTGGCGCGCACTGTTGAGCAGACCCGAGGCGGTGCCGACCTCGTGGGGCTCGACGCCGGCGGTGGCGGTGGAGACCACCGGCCCGAGGCAGAGCCCGAAGCCGACGGCGGTGACGATCGAGGGGCCGAGGACATCGACGGCGAAGGTGCCGTCGGAGCTGATCAGACCGAACCAGGCGAACCCGGCCGCGGTCACCAGCCCGCCGCCGATCAGCAGCGTGCGGGGAGCGAGCCGGTACCCGAGTTTGATGGCGAGGAAGGAGCCGACGACCACACCGAGGGCGAGCGGCAGGTACATGATCCCGGTCATCGCCGGCCCCTGCCCGAGCACGCGCTGGAGGTAGAGCGACACGAAGTAGAAGGCCGAGGCCATCGCCGCGCCGACCAGGAGGTTGTAGGAGTTCGCGCCGGCGACCGAGCGGTTGGCGAACAGGCCGAGCCGGACCAGCGGTTCGCGGGACGTGGTCCGCTCGACGAGGACGAACGCGACCAGCAGCGCGACGGCGACCGCCAGCGTCGTCAGGGTGACCGGCGAGGTCCACGCGTACTGGTCGGTGCGCACGACACCGAACACCAGCAGGGTCATCCCCGCCGTGGCCAGGACGGCACCGAGCACGTCCGGACGGCCGCTGCGGGTGTTCGGCGGGGTGGCGGCGACGGCGCGCCAGGCCAGCGCCAGCGCGACGGCGGCCATCGGCACGTTCACGAACATCACCCAGCGCCAGCTGGCGTACTCGGTGAGCACGCCGCCGATCAGCACGCCGAAGGCGCCTCCGGCGGCGTTCATCGCGCTCCACACCCCGAAGGCCCGGATACGGGGCTTGCCGCTGGGGAACGTCGCGGTCAGCAGCGCCAGTGCGGCCGGAGCCAGCGCGGCGGCCCCGACGCCCTGTGCCGCCCGGGCGGCGACGAGATGGCCGGGTTCCTGGGCGAACCCGCCGACGAGAGAGGCGAGGCCGAACAGGCCGAGCCCGAGCAGCAGGACGCGCCTGCGGCCGTACCGGTCGGCGGCCTTGCCGCCCAGGAGGAGCAGCCCGCCGAAGGTGAGGGCGTAGGCGTGGATCACCCAGGTCAGGCCCATGGCGCTGAAGCCGAGGCCGGCGGCGATCTGCGGGAGTCCGACGTTCACGACCGACAGGTCCAGCGACACCATGAACTGGACGACGGCCACCGCGGCGAGTATGAGCCCCGGCCGGGCACTCGACCTCTTCGTCCCGCTCAGCGAACTATCGGTCATCGCGGACTCCGCCCTGGGCGCTCCCGACTAATTTTTCGAACATGTTCCGAAACTACCACGGGACCGGCCGCCACAAACGGAAACGGCAGAACTCGCACCGGTCCGCAGCGCAGAAGACAGCAGAACTCACCCAGTTCGCGGCGCCGGGAAGCCGACGGCATGATGGGGCGATGCCCCGACCCCCCGCACCGACCACACCGCACGCACCGCACGGCCGCACCGGCCGGCCGCCCCTGACCTCCCGTGCGCAGATCCTGGCGGCGGCCCGCCGGCTCATCGACCGGGACGGCTGGGAGAAGCTGACCATCCGCCGGCTGGCCGCCGAGACCGGAGTCGGGGCGACGACCCTGTACCACCACATCCGGAACAAGGAGGACCTGCTGGTCCTCCTGCTCAACGACTACATCGGCCACATCGAGCGCCCCCAGCCGGCCGACGCCCCCCGGGACCGCATCGTCGCGGCCGCCACCGCGATGCATGACGCCCTCGCCGCCTGGCCATGGGCCGCGGAAGTCCTCACCATCGACGGGTTCGTCGGCCTCCTGGACGCCTCGGCGCTGTGGATGGTCGAAACCATCGTGGCCGGAGCCGGCGACTGCGGATGCACCCCCGCGCAGGCCGTCGACCTCTTCCGCGGCGTCTGGTACTACACCGTCGGCGAGATCCTCGTACGCGCCCGCACCGCCCACCGGCAGGCCGGCGGCGAGCCCCCCGTCTACAGCGACACCTTCTTCAGCAGCCTCGACACGTCCCAGGTGCCGTACCTGGCCGCCATCGGCGACCAATGGCCCGCACTGGCCGCACGCGACACCTACCCCCAGGGACTCCGCACGTTCGTCGACGGCCTCCTCGCCCAGGCCGCATCGCCCACGAAGCCCCCGGCGAACCGGCAGGCCCCCGGCGCGGGTTCGCCATGACAGTCACAGACACAGACCTCGCGCCGAACCCCGGGCACGACGCCGATCCCCGGCTCGGGCACACCCTTGTCGCACCTCCCGTGCCTGCCCACATGGCACGCCGGGGAGACGTAGGGGAGGCGGCCGCCGCTCACCTGGCCGCCTTCGCGAGCGCCGCGACGAGCCGACGCGCCGTCGCCACATTGCAACGCCCCAGCTCGATCAGCACGGACGGCCGCTGACTGCTGTACGTCACGAGATCGACGCCCAGCGAGGGCAGCACGATGCCGGCCTCCGCGAGTGCGGCGGCCAGCTCGTCGCACGCCTCCTGCGCCGCCGAGCGCGGTTCTGTCGTGTGGGCTTCTGTGGTCATTTGGTGCCGCTCCCGTCTGCCGTTCCGCTGCATGGCACGCCGGAGCCCAACTACCGTGAGTATTCCGGCCATTACGAGCATGGGCCAGCGATGGGGACTGCCCCACAGATCCGGGCCGTAGCTCTACGCCCGGAACCGTTAATTCCACACCTTCCACAGAGGAGGTCGCCATGCCACCGAGGACAACCGTCACCGGCCGAAGCCTGGAGCCGCGCCGACGCTACGCGGAGGAGTTGCGGTTAATGCGCACACAGCGAGGCGAGAGCCTGCGGCAGCTCGGCAAGGCGCTGGGCTGGGACGCGTCCCTCTTCGGGAAGCTGGAGAGCGGGCAGACGATCGGCAGCCCGGAGGTCGCCGAGGCCCTCGACCAGCACTACGGAACGCCTGGACTGCTGCTGGCCCTGTGGGAGTTGGCGGCCGCAGACCCCACGCAATTCAAGGAGCGTTACCGGCGCTACATGTTCCTGGAGTCCCAGGCGGTGAGCCTTTGGCACTACGCCGTGAGCGTCCTTCCCGGACTGCTCCAGACGCCGGGCTATGCGCGCGCCTTGCTCGCGGCGGGCGGACTCAGCGGCGACGAGCTGACGCGGCAGGTCGATGCCCGTATAGGGCGCTGCGAGGTGCTGAATGCGGACAACCCGCCGCAGTTCCGCACCATCCTGTCCGAGGCTGTGCTGCGCACGCCGCTCACTGACGCTGACGAGTGGCGGAAGCAGTTGGAGCACCTCGTGGCCATGGGGGAGCGGCCGAACATCACCATTCAGGTCGTACTGTCTGAAGCTGGTCCCCATGCTCTGTCGAACACCGACACCATGTTCCTGAGGCTCCCGGGTGGTCGCACCGCGGCATGGGTGGAGACCGGATACTCGGGCGAACTCGTCCAGGAATCAGAGTCGGTTGAGCGTCTGCAACACGCGTACGATGCGGTGCGAGACCTGGCGTTGAGCCCGGCCGACTCGCGGAAGTTCATCATCCAGACGTTGGAGGAAGTGCCGTGCGAACCATCGACCTGAGCACTGTCACCTGGCGCAAGTCCAGCTACAGCAACCAGGACGGCGGCGCGTGCGTCGAGGTCGCCGACGACTGCCTCGCCGACGCCACCTGGCGCAAGTCCAGCTACAGCAACCCGGACGGCGGCGAGTGCATCGAGGTCTCCGACGACTTCCTCGCCGCCGCCACCTGGCGCAAGAGCTCGTACAGCAACCAGGACGGCGGCCAGTGCGTCGAGGTCGCCGACAACCACCCCGCCCTCGTCCCCGTCCGCGACAGCAAGAACCCCGGCGGCCCCGCGCTCATCTTCGGTGCCGCCGCCTGGTCATCGTTCGTGAAGGCGGTGCCTCACTTCCAGTCCGCGTAACCGGGCTCCGACTGCCAGCCCTGCGGGGGTTCCAGGTACGGGGACACACGGCCGCAGGCTGTGCAGGCCCATCTGCCGTGCAGGCCCTCGACGACGGCGCTGCAGTCGCAGACGTGCGTGGTGACCGCGGCCAATGCATCCGCGGGGCCAGGCTCCTCAAGCATCATGGCGGCAGTATCTCACTGCTTATAGCCGCGATTCGGGCATTTGTTCTGCCGGCCTGAGTGCCGCTCAGCCCAGCTTCGACACGTCCCGGACCGCGCCCTTGTCCGCACTGGTGGCCATCGCCGCGTACGCGCGCAGGGCCGCCGAGACCTTGCGCTCGCGGGACTTGGGGGCGTAGACGCCGCCGAGGGCCTCTCGACGGCGCGTCAGCTCTGCCTCGTCCACAAGGAGCTCGATCGACCGGCGGGGGATGTCGATGCGGATGCGGTCGCCGTCCTCGACGAGGGCGATGGTGCCGCCGGAGGCCGCCTCGGGCGAGGCGTGGCCGATGGAGAGGCCGGACGTACCGCCGGAGAAGCGCCCGTCGGTGACCAGGGCGCACGCCTTGCCCAGACCGCGGCCCTTGAGGAACGACGTCGGGTAGAGCATCTCCTGCATACCCGGGCCGCCCTTCGGGCCCTCGTAGCGGATGACGACGACGTCGCCCTCCTTGACCTGCTTGGCGAGGATCTTGTCGACGGCCTCCTCCTGCGACTCGCAGACGACGGCCGGGCCCTCGAAGGTCCAGATCGACTCGTCGACACCGGCCGTCTTCACGACGCAGCCGTCCGCCGCGATGTTGCCCTTGAGGACCGCCAGGCCGCCGTCCGCGGAGTAGGCGTGGGCGACGTCGCGGATACAGCCGCCCGCGGCGTCCAGGTCCAGGCTCTCCCAGCGCTCGGACTGCGAGAACGCGGTCGCGGAGCGCCGGCAGCCGGGCGCGGCGTGGAACAGCTCGACGGCCTCGGCGGACGGCGAACCCCCGCGCACGTCCCAGGTCTTGAGCCACTCGGCGAGCGAGGCGGCGTGGACGGTGTGCACGTCCTCGTTGAGCAGACCGCCCCGGTGGAGCTCGCCGAGGATGGCGGGGATGCCGCCGGCGCGGTGCACGTCCTCCATGTAGTACGTGCCGCCGGGCGCGACGTTCGGGGCGACCTTCGCCAGGCAGGGGACGCGGCGCGAGACGGCGTCGATGTCCTTGAGGTCGTAGCCGAGGTCGGCCTCCTGGGCGGCGGCCAGGAGGTGGAGGATGGTGTTGGTGGAGCCGCCCATGGCGATGTCGAGGGCCATGGCGTTCTCGAAGGCGGCGCGGGTGGCGATGTTGCGCGGCAGGACGGACTCGTCGCCGTCCTCGTAGTAGCGCTTGGTGATCTCCACGACCGTGCGCCCGGCGTTCTCGTACAGCGCGCGGCGGGCGGTGTGGGTGGCGAGCACCGAGCCGTTGCCGGGGAGGCTCAGGCCGATGGCCTCCGTCAGGCAGTTCATCGAGTTGGCGGTGAACATGCCGGAGCAGGAGCCGCAGGTGGGGCAGGCGTTCTCCTCGATGCGGAGGACGTCCTCGTCGGAGACCTGGTCGTTGACCGAGTCGACGATCGCGTTGATCAGGTCGAGCTTGCGGACCGTACCGTCGACGAGGGTGGCCTGGCCGGCCTCCATCGGGCCGCCGGAGACGAAGACGACCGGGATGTTGAGGCGCATCGCGGCCATCAGCATGCCCGGGGTGATCTTGTCGCAGTTGGAGATGCAGATCAGCGCGTCGGCGCAGTGGGCTTCCACCATGTACTCGACGCTGTCCGCGATCAGGTCGCGGGAGGGGAGCGAGTAGAGCATGCCGCCGTGGCCCATCGCGATGCCGTCGTCCACGGCGATGGTGTTGAACTCGCGGGGGACGGCGCCGGCGGCCAGGATGGCGTCGGAGACGATCCGGCCGACTGGGGCGAGGTGGGTGTGCCCCGGCACGAACTCGGTGAACGAGTTGGCGACCGCGATGACCGGCTTGCCGATGTCCTCGCTCGCTACGCCCGAGGCCCGCATCAGGGCGCGGGCGCCCGCCATGTTGCGGCCGTGGGTAACGGTGCGGGACCTCAGCTCGGGCATGACGGGTCACTCCCTCGGGACGGGAAACACGAAAACGTATGCGTAGCAGCTGAGACCGAGGTTACGCGCTTGATCCGGGATCTGGACACCGGACTCCGGTATATGAGACGCGTGCCCGGGGTGTGAACGGCCTCCGTATCCGGTGCGGAGGCCCGGGCGGGGGTGCGAACGCCCTCGTAGCCGTCAGGTGCCCGGCACCCGGGACGGCGAGGCCAGGTGGAGCCGGGTGAAGGCCAGCGCCTCGGCCAGGTCGGCCTCGCGTTCGGCGGCGGACATCGCGCGACGGGTATTGACCTCGATGACCACATGCCCGTCGAAACCGGTGGCGGCCAGCCGCTCCAGCACCTCGGCACAGGGCTGGCCGCCGCGGCCCGGCACCAGATGCTCGTCCTTCGCAGAACCGTTTCCGTCGGCGAGGTGGACGTGCCCCAGCCGGTCGCCCATCCGCTCCACCATCGCCAGCGCGTCGCTGCGCGCGGTGGCGGTGTGCGAGAGGTCGACGGTGAAGTGCCGGTAGTCCTCCTTGGTGGGGTCCCAGTCCGGCGCGTACGCCAGCATCTCGCGGTCCCGGTAGCGCCACGGATACATGTTCTCGACGGCGAACCGTACGTCCGTCTCCCCGGCCATCCGCCACACCCCGCGGACGAACTCCCGGGCGTAGCTGCGCTGCCAGCGGAACGGCGGGTGGACGACCACGGTCGAGGCGCCCAGCTTCTCCGCGGCCGTACGGGCACGCTGCAGTTTGACCCAGGGGTCGGTGGACCAGACCCGCTGGGTGATCAGCAGGCAGGGCGCGTGCACCGCCAGGACCGGTACACCGTGGTAGTCGGAGAGCCGGCGCAGCGCCTCGATGTCCTGGCTGACAGGGTCGGTCCACACCATGACCTCGACACCGTCGTAGCCCAGCCGCGCGGCGATCTCGAAGGCCGTCGCCGTCGACTCCGGATACACCGAGGCCGTGGACAGCGCGACCTTCGCGCCCGGGATCCGCACCACTGGCTCTGTCACGAGGGACAGCGTACGGGCCGGGGCTGTGCACGGGGCAGGAGGCCGGGGTGGATGCGTTGCAGGTCACTGAGCGGTCGGCGCGCGGCAGTCGCTGAGCGGTCGGCGCCGGCAGTCACCGAGCCGTCGGCGTCGGCAGATGGTCCAGCCGTCGCAGGATGACCCCCTCGCGCAGCGCCCACGGGCAGATCTCCAGCATCTCGACCCCGAACAGGTCCATCGCCGCCTCGGCCACCAGCGCCCCGGCCAGCAGCTGCGGCGCGCGCCCCTCGGACACCCCGGGCAGCCCCGCCCGCTCCTCCACCGACATCCCGGCCAGCCGCGGCACCCACTCCTCCAGCTTCTTGCGGGGCAGCTCGCGCTGGACGTAGAGGCCCTCGGCGGAGCGCGCCGCACCCGCGATCCGGGCCAGCTGCTTGAAGGTCTTGGACGTGCCGACGATCTGGTCGGGGGTGCCGTAGCGGCGGAACTCGCTGACCACCTTGGCGATCTCGGCCCGGACCTGGCGCCGCACCGCGCGGACGTCCTCGGCGTCCGGCGGATCGCCGGGCAGACCGTGCGTGGTCAGCCGGCCGGCGCCCAGCGGCAGCGAGACCGCCACGTCCGGGTCCTCGTCCAGTCCGTACGCCACCTCCAGCGAGCCGCCGCCGATGTCCAGGACGAGCAGCCGGCCCGCGGACCAGCCCAGCCAGCGGCGGGCAGCCAGGAAGGTGAGCCGCGCCTCGTCCTCCCCGGAGAGCACCTGCAGCTCCACACCGGTCTCCAGGGCGACCCGCCGCAGGACGTCCTCCCCGTTGGTCGCCTCCCGGACCGCGGAGGTGGCGAACGGCAGCACGCTCTCGACGCCCTTGTCCTCGGCCACCTGGAGCGCTTCCAGGACGGTGGCCACCAGCCGCTCCACCCCCGCGTCGCTTATGGCGCCGTCCTCGTCGAGGAGTTCGGCGAGGCGCAGCTCCGCCTTGTGCGAGTAGGCGGGCAGCGGGCGCGCGCCCGGGTGCGCGTCCACCACCAGCAGATGGACCGTATTCGAACCCACGTCGAGGACACCGAGTCTCATAGGGGGAAACCTACTGCGCGGCCGGCGCCCTCCTCTCGGCACGGGTGGCGCGGGTGGTGCGGGGGGGGGACGGGTGGCGCGGATGGCGCGGGTGGCGCGGGCCGCCCGGCGGCGCCGTGGGCTGCACGCGGCTCCCCGTACGCTGGACCCGTGGCAAAGACGAAAAAGGCGAAGCACGAGAAAGCCGAGAAAGCGCTGAAGAAGGCAGAAAAGCAGCGCACCCAGGCGGCTGAGGGGAACCAGCCCCAGGCCGACGAGGTCGGACTCGACTTCGCCCGCGCCTGGGTCACCTTCCCCGACCCGGCCGACGACGAGCAGCGCTTCCGCTGCGACCTGACCTGGCTGACCTCCCGCTGGACCTGCATCTTCGGCAGCGGCTGCCAGGGCATCCAGGCCGGCCGGGCGGACGACGGCTGCTGCACGCTCGGCGCGCACTTCTCCGACGAGGAGGACGAGGAGCGGGTCGCCCAGCACGTGGCACGCCTCACGCCCGACCTGTGGCAGTTCCACGACGTCGGGACCGAGACCGGCTGGACCGAGGTGGACGAGGACGGCGAGCGGCAGACCCGCCGCTGGCAGGGCTCGTGCATCTTCCAGAACCGGCCCGGCTTCCCGGCCGGCGCCGGCTGCTCCCTGCACATCCTCGCGCTGCGCGAGGGCCGCGAGCCGCTGGAGACCAAGCCGGACGTCTGCTGGCAGCTGCCGGTCCGCCGGACGTACGAGTGGATCGACCGGCCGGACGACACCCAGGTGCTCGAGGTGACGATCGGCGAGTACGACCGGCGCGGCTGGGGCCCGGGCGGGCATGACCTGCACTGGTGGTGCACGTCCGCGACGTCGGCGCACGGCGCGGGCGAGCCGGTGTACGTCACGTACCGGCCGGAGCTGACCGAGCTGATGGGCGAGAAGGGCTACACCAAGCTCGCCGAGCTGTGCGAGGAGCGGCTGGCGTCGACGCTGCCGATGGCCCCGCATCCGGCGGATCCGCTGCCGCTGCTGCCACTCCGGAAGGCCGGGAAAGCCGGGAAAGCCGAGAAGGCCGAGAAGGCCGAGAAGCCGAAGAAGCAGGACGAACCGACGAAGCCGAAGAAGTAGAAGTAGAAGAAGCAGCCGGCCGGGCTCAGCCGGCCGACCGTGGTCAGTCGGCCGGGTGCGCCGTGTTCCACGGGCTCGTGGTCGAGGCGCCGGGGCCGGTCGGAGCCGCCGGGCCGGTCGGGGTCGCGGTCGGGCCGGGCGCCGAACGGGTCGGGGCCGGCGTGGGCGTCGGCGTCGGTGTGGGCGTCGGACTGGCCGAGGGGGACGTGGCCGTCGGCTTCGGCTTCGGCGCCGGACGCGAGGGGGCCGGTGTCGGGTCCGTGGGCTCCGGGTCCTGGCGGTCGGGGCTCTGGTCCGCCGGGCCGTGGCCCTCCAGCGTGACCGCGGTGTTGCCGGGCTCGATGGCGATCCTGGCCCGCCAGTCGCCCGCGGGCTCCCGGTCATGGTCGACGTAGACCGTGATCGTCGTGGACTCCCCCGGCCGCAGCGAGCCCGCGGTATGGCTCATCTGCAGCCAGGGCGCGACCGCCGACGCCCGCCAGCTCACCGGCTCACCGCCCGAGGCGCTGAGCGTGACGACCGTGGTCCCGCCGCTCGGCTGGGCGGCCACCGTCAGCCGCCCCGGGCCCTTCTTCGCCCGCCGGCCCGCCGTCCCGGCCCGCAGCGGAGTGCCGTCCTCCCCGATCACCTCGACCGACACATCGGGCGCCCCGTCCCCCGTCGTGAACCCGGGCTCGGGCGTCGTCCGGGCGTTGCCGGCGTTCTCGTACGGGCGGCCGCCGAGCCGCGGTTCCGCCTCCGTGTCGTGGGCCGTCACCGAGGGCGAGCCGTCCGCCACCTCCGTCGTGGCGGGTGCCCCCCGGTAGGCCGCCCAGAGGGCGAGCACCGGCGCCGCGACGACCGTGGCGACCACCGTCGTGGTCAGGGCCCGGGCGCGCAGCCTGCGCCGGCGGGCGGCCCGGTCCGTGGGGGCGCCTACGGGGAAGCCGTTGCGGTCGTAGCGCGGAGAACCGTTTGGCCCACGCATCCGGCCACCGCCGCGTCCGGCACCGGCCACCCCCTCGGCACGGCCCGACCGGGAGCGCCGGGCCGCCGCCAGCGCGCCGAGTACCGCCTCCCGGTCCGCGCTGACCAGCGGCAACGCGCCCGGGGCCACCGGCGCGGTGCCCGGCCAGGTCCCCGGTACGGTGGCCCGCTCGGCGGTCCGCCGGCACACGGCGCAGTCGTCGACGTGGCGTACCAGCTCCCGGCTGAGCGCCGCGCCCAGCAGCATCCGGCTGTCGCCCGCCAGCCGTGCGACCTCGCGGCACCGGCCGGACTCGACGACGGCCAGCGCCGCCCGGGTCCGTTCCACCTCGCAGGACGCGGTGGCCAGCAGGGCGCGGGTGGCGATCGGGTCGGCGCCGAGCACCGCGGCGACCTCGTCGGCGGAGAGGAGATGACGTACCGAGAGCTCCAGCGCCTCGCGCTGCTGCGGCGTCGTACCGGCGGCCTCCGGCCAGGCCAGGACGGCCAGTTCGCGCTGCCGCCGACCGGCGTCGGCCGCCCCCTTCGCGCCCGCCTGCTCGGCGTCCGCCCACTCCGTATCTGCCCGCTCGGTGTCCGTCCGCTTGGCGTCCGTCCACTCGGTGACCGTCCGCTTGGTGTCCGGTGCCGCCCGTTCGGCCAGCCGGCGCAGACAGGCCCAACGGGCCAGGGCGTAGAGCCAGGAGCGGTGCAGCGCCGGATCGGCGGGGCGCCGGGCACGGTGCCGCTCGGCGAGCGCGAGCACCTCGCCCAGCACCGCGGTCGCCGCGTCGTGATCGCACAGAACGGACAGACAGTAGGTGAACAGCCCGTCCAGGTAGGGCTCGTAGCCGTCGTCGCCGTCGTCCTCGCGCCCGTCGGGGGCGGGCGGGTCGTGCGGCTCGGCGGATCGCGGCCGGCGCCGGTCGTCGCCGCGCGACCGGTGTGCGCCGGTGGAGTGCGTGGGGTGCTCGGGCCTGCTGCTCATCACCCCGGCGACGGTAGGGGGATGATGCAGCCGCGCCTGCACTCCCCGGTCTGTTTTAACCCATACGGGTGACCTTCTCCCTCAAAAGGGGACACGACCCTGTCCATCCTTGAGCGGCATGCGGCGTACGCCACTCACTCGACGCAAGCAGACGCCGCTGGAACACCTCCGAGGGGGACTCCGTGTGGGACTCCGCGAGAGAGCTCCGCGAGGGGGCGCTGTCAGACCCCACCGCTACGGTGGCTCCCATGGCAACGCGTAAATCGTCGGGCAAGGAGCGCCCCTCCTACCGCTGCACCGAATGCGGCTGGACCACGGCCAAGTGGCTCGGCCGCTGCCCCGAGTGCCAGGCGTGGGGCACGGTCGAGGAGTTCGGCGGCGCCCCCGCCGTGCGGACGACCGCGCCCGGCCGGGTCACCGCCGCCGCCCTGCCCATCGGCCAGGTCGACGGCCGGCAGGCCGCCGCCCGCTCCACGGGCGTGGCCGAGCTGGACCGCGTGCTCGGCGGCGGCCTGGTCCCCGGCGCCGTGGTGCTGCTGGCCGGCGAGCCCGGCGTCGGCAAGTCCACGCTCCTCCTGGACGCCGCCGCCAAGGCCGCCTCCGACGACCACCGCACGCTCTACGTGACCGGCGAGGAGTCCGCGAGCCAGGTGCGGCTGCGCGCCGACCGCATCGGCGCCATCAACGACCACCTCTACCTCGCCGCCGAGACCGACCTCTCCGCCGTCCTCGGCCACCTCGATACCGTCAAGCCCTCCCTCCTCATCCTCGACTCGGTCCAGACCGTCGCCTCCCCCGAGATCGACGGCGCCCCCGGCGGGATGGCCCAGGTCCGCGAGGTCGCCGGCGCCCTGATCCGGGCCTCCAAGGAACGCGGTATGTCCACCCTCCTGGTGGGCCATGTCACCAAGGACGGCGCCATCGCCGGCCCCCGCCTCCTGGAGCACCTCGTCGACGTCGTCCTCCACTTCGAGGGTGACCGGCACGCCCGCCTGCGCCTGGTCCGCGGCGTCAAGAACCGCTACGGCACCACCGACGAGGTCGGCTGCTTCGAACTGCACGACGAGGGGATCACCGGCCTCGCCGATCCCTCCGGCCTGTTCCTCACCCGCCGCGCCGAACCGGTGCCCGGCACCTGCCTCACGGTGACGCTGGAGGGCCGCCGCCCCCTGGTCGCCGAGGTCCAGGCGCTGACCGTCGACTCCCAGATCCCCTCCCCCCGGCGCACCACCTCCGGCCTGGAGACCTCCCGGGTGTCGATGATGCTCGCCGTCCTGGAGCAGCGCGGCCGGATCAACGCCCTCGGCAAGCGCGACATCTACAGCGCCACCGTCGGCGGGGTGAAGCTCACCGAGCCCGCCGCCGACCTCGCCGTGGCCCTCGCCCTGGCCAGCGCGGCCAGCGACACCCCGCTCCCCAAGAACCTGGTCGCCATCGGTGAGGTGGGGCTGGCCGGCGAGGTCAGACGGGTCACCGGAGTCCAGCGCCGGCTGTCCGAGGCCGCCCGGCTCGGCTTCACCCACGCTCTGGTCTCCTCCGACCCGGGCAAGATCCCCGACGGAATGCGGGTCCTGGAGGTCGCCGACGTCGGGCAGGCGCTGAGCGTCCTGCCCAAGCGCGTACGCCGGGAGGCCCCACGGGAAGACCGGGACGCCCCGCGCGAGGGCCGCGGGCTCGGTAGGGAGGCCAGGCCAGGCCCGTAGGAACGCAGGCGGGCGGACGGCAGACGGACCGGCGGCAGGGGGACGGGCACGGCAGGCGGCGACAGGGGGATGGGGATACAGACAGACGGGCGGACGGGCGCGACAGGGGGACAGACGGGCGGACGGACGGCTGGGCGCGAGGCCCCACAGGATGAGGGCGTACGCCGGTAGACTTTTCCCTGGTCCCGCCCGTCACCGCAGAATTGCCTGTCGGCCACGTACGCTCCGCTGGTACGTCAACCGCAGCATGGGCGGGCGGCCTGCGGACCGAGCGACCTTGCGACGGAGGAGTGCAGTGGCAGTCAACGACCGGGCATCGACTCCCGGCAGGTCCGGCGGCACCTCCGGCACCGAGAGCCTGATGCGCGCCTCGCTCAGCGCCGTCGCTCCCGGTACCGCTCTGCGCGACGGTCTGGAGCGCATCCTCCGCGGCAATACGGGCGGCCTGATCGTGCTGGGCTTCGACAAGACCGTCGAGTCCATGTGCACCGGCGGCTTCGTCCTCGACGTCGAATTCACCGCCACCCGCCTTCGCGAGCTCTGCAAACTCGACGGCGCCCTCGTCCTCGACAAGGACATCACCAAGATCCTCCGCGCCGGCGTCCAGCTGGTCCCGGACGCCTCCATCCCCACCGAGGAGACCGGCACCCGCCACCGCACCGCCCAGCGCGTCTCCATCCAGGCCGGCTTCCCGGTCGTCTCGGTGAGTCAGTCCATGCGGCTGATCGCCCTCTACGTCGACGGTGAACGCCGCGTCCTGGAGGAGTCCGCCGCGATCCTCTCCCGCGCCAACCAGGCCCTGGCGACCCTGGAGCGCTACAAGCTCCGCCTCGACGAGGTGGCCGGCACTCTCTCCGCCCTGGAGATCGAAGACCTGGTCACCGTCCGCGACGTCACCGCGGTCGCCCAGCGCCTGGAGATGGTCCGCCGCATCGCCACCGAGATCGCCGAGTACGTCGTCGAGCTCGGCACGGACGGCCGGCTCCTCGCCCTCCAGCTCGAAGAGCTGATCGCCGGCGTGGAGCCGGAACGCGAACTGGTCGTCCGCGACTACGTTCCCGAGCCCACCGCCAAGCGCTCCCGTACGGTCGCCGAAGCACTCGCCGAGCTGGACTCCCTCACCCACACCGAGCTGCTCGAACTCCCCATCGTCGCCCGCGCCTTGGGCTACAGCGGCGCCCCCGAAACCCTCGACTCGGCGATCTCCCCCCGCGGCTTCCGCCTGCTGGCCAAGGTCCCCCGCCTCCCCGGCACCGTCATCGACCGCCTCGTCGACCACTTCGGCGGCCTTCAGAAACTGCTCGCCGCCAGCGTCGACGACCTCCAGACGGTCGACGGCGTCGGCGAGGCCCGCGCCCGCTCGGTCCGCGAGGGCCTTTCACGACTCGCCGAGTCGTCCATCCTGGAACGGTACGTCTAGGGCCTGCTCCTGTCCTGGCCTGCACCAGGAGCACCGGGAGGCGCCGGGAGTGCAGTGCCAGGAGTGCCAGGAGCGCGCCGCCGGGAGTGCCGGGAACACTTTCCGTCGCCCCCACGTTGTGGCCCACCGGGGGGCCTTGCACCCCCTAGGGGATCCGTTCGACCTCCCCCTACGGGACACGCTCCCCCTCCGCCCCACAGCCCCCACTCCCTCTCCCGCCCCCACCCACCCCTACCCCAGAACCGCCGCCTCCTTCTCCTCCGGCAACCCCACCACCGGCCGGTCCGGACGCTGCGGCGCCGTCCCGCCGATGGACCGGAGCCAGGACCAGGTATCGGCCACCGTCTCGCCGACGGGACGACAACGCAGCCCCGTCGCCAGCGCCTTGGCCACATCCGCCCCGTAGATCGCATCCCGCAGCTCCCCCGGCGCCAGCCACACCGGCAGTTCCGTCCACGGCTCGATACCGGCGGCGAGCACCTCCGCCGGCGCGGTCCAGCGCAGCTCCGCGTCCGAGCCGGTGACCCGCACACAGCTCTCCAACAGCTCGCCCATGGTGGCGTGCCCGATCTCGCTCACGAGGTTGAACGCCCCGCCGCGCCCGGCCTCCAGCGCGTCCAGCGTCCACTCCGCCAGATCCCGGACATCGACGTACTGAAGCGCCATCTCCCGCGGCCCGGGCGCCAGAACCGGGCCCCCGCGCGCGATCCGGCCCAGCCACCACGGCAGCCGCCCGATGTTCTCGTACGGCCCGAGGATCAGCCCCGCGCGGATCAGCAGCGCCCGGTCCCCGAAGGCGTCGACCGCGGCCAGCTCACCGCCGCGCTTCGCCGTCGCGTAGTCCTCGGAGCCGGTGTCGTCGGCGGATCCCGCCACCACCGGGCCGTGCTCGTCCAGCCCGTACGCGGCCGGGTACGCGTATACCGACCGGCTGGAGACATACGCGTAGGTCCCGGCCCGGCCGGCCAGCAGGCGTGCCGTGTCCCGTACGGCCGACGGCGCACCGCTCCACGTATCGACAACGGCGTCCCACTCACCGGCGCGCTCCGCGGCCAGCGCCTCGAGCCCCGCCGCGGCTCCCCGGTCACCGTGCAGCGCCGTCACACCGTCCGGCGGCGTGTGGTTTCCCCGGTGGAACACCGTCACCTGCCACCCGCGCGCCACCGCCGCCGCACTGATCGCGCGCCCCACGAACTCCGTTCCGCCCAGCATCAGAAGTCTCATGACGGCGACTGTGCCGGACCCGCGAGCGCCGGAACCAGTACCGCACGCTCTCAGCGGAATCACTGCAAGCGAAACGAACGGCCTCAGCCGCCACCCCGGCTGCCGCCCCAGCCGCCACCCCGGCTGCCGCCCCAGCCGTCGCCTCAGCTGTCGCCTCGACCCTCGCCTCAGCCTTCGTCCAGCACGAACGACGTACGGACCGCCTTCAGCCCCGGCACCTTGGCCTCGATCACATACTTGCCGTTCGGCACCATGGCCGAACTCGGCGTCACACACTGCGGACTGCTGGCCCGGCGGTCCCACTCGATCGTGCGCTTCACGGAACCCTTCGCCGGCACCTCCAGCAGCGCGGGGGCGGTCCGCGGGGGGCAGTCGTTCGAGGCCCACACCCGGTCGTCACCCGCCGTGTCGGTGATCGTCAGCACGGCCGCCTTCTGCCCGAGGTCCACCTTGCACGCCGCACCATCGGCGTTCTTGACCGTCAGCTCGAACTTCGGCTTCCCGTCGGGCGCGTAGGAACTCTTGACGCTCTCCAGCTCCAACTCCACCTTCGGGTAGGTGCAGTTGGGAAGATTCGAGTCGGCCGGCACCACGCTTCCGGAGCCCTGCCCGAGGGCGCCGCCCCCGGAACCGCCCGAACCGGCGCCACCGGAGCCGGATCCACCGCCGGAGCCGCCGCTGCCGCCGCCCGAGGCCCCGGCGCCACCACCGGAACCGGATCCACCCGAGCCGGCATCCCCACCGCTCGACTCATCGCGCCCGCCCGGCCTTTGACTGATCGCCGGACCGCTGGAGGACGGCCCCGGCGTGATGGACGTCGCGGGCTCCTTGCCGCGCGCGCCCCCCTTGCCCTCGTCGCCACCGCCGGCACTGTCGCCGCCCAAACTGAGGACCCAGACGATCAGGAGCACGAGAAGGACGACGATGGCCAGCGCAACGGCCCTCCGCCGCCAGTAGATGGAGGAGGGAAGCGGCCCGATCGGATTGCGCAGTGATCCCACGCGGAAACTCTACGAGAGATCCGCAGTCACACCGGCCACTACCCGCCGCATCAGGCTGCAACTTTTCACATGATCCGCCCGGCGCCCCTCATCGCGCCTCATCCCGACCGCCTTCCCGCCCCAAAAGCCTGATACCCCGTTAGCCAACACCCCGCACCGCCCCCCGGGCACACCCGAACAGACACACCCGGAACAGACATGCCCAGAACGGGCCACGCGCTCCCGAACGGACCCGGACAGCCCCTCACGGCCCCTCACCCTCGAATTCACCACCCATACCCTCCACATTCATCGGACGCGCCTTGCGACGTTCACCGGTCACCCCCGGTCGCCCCGGAAAAGTACGCTTATCGGTCATGAACAGCACCAGCCTCTACCGCGACGTCACCGACCTCGCACACGACGCACCCAACTGGCTCCGCACCCTGGCCGACATCGGCACCGAGGCCGGGATCCTGCTCCTCATGGCCGTGGCGGTCGTGGGGTGGTGGCGGGCCCGTAGCGGTACGGCTCGCTCGGTCGCACTCGCGGTCCTGGTGCCGGTGGCCACCGCCGTCGCATACGTGCTGAGCGAGATCGTCAAGAGCCTGGTCGACGAGGAACGGCCGTGTCGCGCGGTCGCCGGGGCAGCCGCCTCGATCGTGCCGTGCCCGCCCGAGGGAGACTGGTCCTTCCCCAGCAACCACTCGACGATCGCGGCGGCCCTGGCCGTAGGCATCGCCGTCGCCTGGCGGACCGCCTGCTGGCTCGCCCTGCCGGTCGCCCTGCTGACCGGCTTCTCCCGCGTGTTCGTGGGCGTCCACTACCCGCACGACGTAGCCGTCGGCCTCGCCCTGGGCGCCGTCGTGGCAGCCCTCACCGCAGCCCTGCTCAGCCGCCCGGTCACCAACCTGGTGGACCGCATGCGCGCCGGCCGCTGGCGCGCACTCGTCAAGGCATGAACGCCGCCTCAAGGCATGAACGCCGCCTCAAGGCACAAACGCCGCCAAAGCGTAAACACAAGGCATAACACCCAGGGCCAGCCGTTTCCCGCCAGCCCACTGCGACTGGCTGCGGCTGATCGACCCGCAACCCACCGCCCGCCGCCAGCCGGCCGGGCCGGCGAGGCAGCTACCAGCCACCGTCCGCTGTAACGGGCGCTCCACTGTCCGTACGGAGCGCTTCCCTCCGCCCATCCCGCCGTCAGTCCGCCGTCCGCTGCCACTCCTCTTTGTGGCCGAAACCTTTCCCGTTGTCGATCAGCCGCAGCCAGTCGGGGCGCAGCTCCCACAGGGTGGTGCGCTCCAGGGCGGTACGCAGCTGGTCACTCGCCTCGACGAAGGGGAAGCGCTCCGTGTAGACCCGCCAGCCGACCGCCCGCTCGGCACCGGTCAGTACGCGGCAGCGGCCCCGCCCCTGAAGCCCCGTCAGCCCGCTCCACTCCTGGCCGTCCCGCTGCGCCGTAAACGCGACCCTGGCGCCACCGGGCCCGCCGGCGCCGCCCGGCCCGGCCAGGGCCCGCCCATGCCGGGTCGTGACCGCGGTGACGAAGTACAGCCTGGGGGCGCATTGCGGCCCTGGAGCCACACCGCCAGGGCCGGTCGTGACACCGCCAGCACCGTGCTCCCCACCCCCACCCCCGCCTGCGCCCTCAGTGACATCCGCACCCTCCGTGCCCTCCGCGACGCCCATGGCGCCCGTGGCGTAGAGGACCGCGCAGGCCTGGGGCCCGTCCGCGTCCACGTAGGCCAGCGTCATCGTCGTGTGCGCGGCCAGCGCCCGCCGGACCGAATCCGGAACCTTCAGTGGCTTCGCCATGCCTGCATCCTCGTCATGCCTGCACCTCATGCTCGTCATGCCTGCATCTCATGCCTGCATCCTCGCGCGCCGCCTCCCATATCTCGGCAACGATTACGGAGAGTGAAGGGTTCCCTCCGCTACGTACCGCCGGTAGCGGCCACCCGTGCGTATGCGGTCGTCCTGCGTGCGGGTGGGCGCGCGGCGGGGCGGGCCCGGTGCGTTTCCGGGGCGCGCGGGAACGTGCCAGGATCGGCGTTGCCATGACTTCGACGCCTGTCACCTCTCCTGCCCCGACCGCCGCCGCCGAGACCGCCTCCGCCGCCGTTCCGGCCGCGGGGGCCGCAGACGGGACCGAGCTGCACGGCCCGGTCACCGACTGGTTCGACGAGCACGCCCGCGATCTGCCCTGGCGCCGCCCCGAAGCGGGCGCCTGGGGCGTGATGGTGAGCGAGTTCATGCTGCAGCAGACCCCGGTCAGCAGAGTGCTGCCGGTGTACGAGCAGTGGCTGGCCCGCTGGCCGCGCCCCGCCGACCTGGCCGCCGAGGCGCCGGGCGAGGCGGTACGGGCCTGGGGCCGCCTCGGCTATCCGCGGCGCGCGCTGCGCCTGCACGCCGCCGCGTCCGCCATACAAGAGCGGCACGGCGGTGACGTACCGCGCGAGCACGGCCAGTTGCTGGCGCTGCCCGGTGTCGGCGAGTACACCGCCGCCGCGGTGGCGTCGTTCGCGTACGGGCAGCGGCACGCGGTGCTGGACACCAATGTGCGCCGGGTGTTCGCCCGCGCGGTGGCCGGCCGGGAGTACCCGCCGAACGCCACCACCGCCGCGGAGCGCAAGCTCGCCCGTCAGCTGCTGCCCGGCGACGAGCGCGTCGCGGCGCGCTGGGCGGCGGCGACCATGGAGCTGGGTGCGCTGGTGTGCACGGCGCGCGCCCCGGAGTGCCACCGCTGTCCGATCGCCGCGCAGTGCGCCTGGCGGCTGGCCGGATCCCCGGCGCACGACGGTCCGGCGCGCCGCACCCAGTCATACGCGGGGACCGACCGCCAGGTGCGCGGCAAGCTGCTCGCCGTCCTGCGGGAGTCGGTGACGCCGGTACCGCAGGTGGTGTTGGACGCGGTCTGGGACGAGCCGGTGCAGCGGGCCCGGGCACTGGACGGGCTGGTCTCGGACGGTTTGGTGGAGCCGGTGGGCGGGGGCCGGTACCGGCTGCCGCTGTCCTAGGCCGCCGCCCCCGCCCGTACGGGCACCAAGGGACGGGATCAGCCGCCGTTACCAGCTGCCTTGCGCGGCACGTCGCTGCCGCCTGCCGTCCTGCCGCGCCTGCCGTCCTGTCGCCCGCCGTCCTGCTGCGGTCGTGGCGCCGCTGTAGCTGTACCCGTGCTGCTGCCGTCACGCGACTGTCACATGGAGGAGGATGTGAGGGCAGCTGCCGCTGTGTCGCCATGCCGTCGCCGTGCCGTGACCGTGCCCGGTTCCCCAGCCCTCCGATTCCCTGAGCAGCCGTCAGCCACCGGGCATGGGCGTGGCCGAGAGCGTCTCCGTATGGCGTGATGCCGTCCGATCGTCCCTCGGGACGCGCGTAGACCTTGTGGCCGGCCGCACGTCCCTCCGGAGGATGACGCGCGCGGGCCCGCCGTCCGCCCGAGGTATGACCCCCAGCGGGCTGTTACACAACCGAGGGTTTTCCGTGCACTCGCTGTGGGGCCGACGCACACTACGCCGCAACACCCCCTCCGTAGCGTCTTCCCCGTGCTGGAGACGACCGCCGGCACGGACAACGTGGGGAATCGCAAGCGGATCGGAGGCGTCAACATGGCGACCAGCGGCGGCAAGGTACTGGACTTCGAAGAGTACGTGCGTACGCGGCAGGAGGCCCTGCTGCGCAGCGCCCGGCGCCTGGTCCCCGATCCGGTTGACGCCCAGGACCTGCTCCAGACGGCCCTGGTCCGCACCTACGGCCGCTGGGACGGCATAGCGGACAAGTCGCTGGCGGACGCGTACCTCCGCCGCGTCATGATCAACACCCGGACGGAGTGGTGGCGGGCGCGCAAGCTGGAGGAGGTGCCCACCGAGCAGCTCCCGGACGCGAGCGTGGACGACGGCACCGAGCAGCGCGCCGACCGCGCCCTGCTGATGGACATACTCGGGGTACTGGCGCCGAAGCAGCGCAGCGTTGTCGTGCTGCGGCACTGGGAGCAGATGAGCACCGAGGAGACCGCTGCCGCGCTCGGCATGTCCACCGGTACGGTCAAGAGCACGCTGCACCGTGCGCTGGCCCGGCTGCGCCAGGAGCTGGAGTCGCGCGACATCGACGCGCGGGTGCTGGAGCGCGGTGCGCAGGTAAGGGAGCGGTGCGCGGCCTGACCCACGGCGCGGCACCCGACATACCGTGACAACGCGTGGCATGGCACGGCATGCCATCACGGCAGCGGACACGTACGGCACCACAGCGGCGGCAGCAGCGATATCAGCAGTGACGCAGCGGTGGCATCGGCGGCGGCAGCAGCAGCCGTATCAGCGGCAGCGGCGGCGTCCCGTGTGAGAACGGTCATGGCGGCGGTCGCGCCCACGGATACCGTACGGTTCACAGTTCGGCGCGCGACAATCACATCAGGAACAGCAGCAGGAGCGGCAGCTGTGCGAGCAGCACGGTGAGCGGATACGGATTGTCCAGGAACAGGTTGCCCAGGACCGGATTGACCAGGATCGGGTTGACCAGAGGCGGCGCGGCCACGGCGGGTGTGGCCGCCGTCGGCCTTTTGCTGGCCGGATGCCATTCGGGGGCCGAGGGTGTCCGCCCCGAGGGTTCGGCGAGCAGCACGACCGCGTCGAAGGGCACGGCGGGCGCGAGCGCCGCGCCCGGCCCCGCCGCCACCCCCTCCCCCGCTCCCACCGCCGCCTCCGGCGCCACCAAGGCCGACGTCGTCCAGCTGATGAGGGACGACCCCAAGGTCGGCGCGGATGTGAAGAAGTCCCTGTACAAGCCCTGTGCGGCCGATGAGTACGCGGTCGATGTGACCTATGCGTCACTGACCGGCAACGAGGCTCCCGACGTCATCGTCAACGTCATGACCTGCGCGGATTCCGTGGGCATCGGCTCTTACGTCTACCGCAGGAGCAGCGCCGCGAGGGACGGGTATGACAACGTGTACGCGAATGAGCAGCCGTCGGTCCACGCGGGGATCAGCAAGGGTGAGCTGGAGATCTCCACGCAGACCTACGCGCCGAGTGACAAAGTGTGCTGCCCGTCCGGCGAGAACGTGATTTTGTACCGCTGGGCCAAGGACCACTTCGCCGAGCACGAGCAGTATCACACCGACTACAGCAAGACCACCGTCGCCGGCGGCACGCCGGACGGCGACGGTGCGGTATCGGAGGGCTGAGAGAACCACATGGCCGAGACCCATGTCCTCTTCGTCGAGGACGACGACGTCATCCGTGAGGCCACCCAGCTCGCCCTGGAGCGGGACGGGTTCGTGGTCACCGCGATGCCGGACGGGCTCGCGGGCCTGGAGGCGTTCCGCGCCAACCGCCCGGACATCGCACTGCTGGACGTGATGGTGCCGGGGCTGGACGGCGTCAGCCTGTGCCGGCGGATCCGTGACGAGTCGACCGTGCCGGTGATCATGCTGTCGGCGCGTGCCGACTCGATCGATGTGGTGCTGGGCCTGGAGGCGGGCGCGGACGACTACGTCACCAAGCCGTTCGACGGTGCGGTGCTGGTCGCCCGGATCCGGGCCGTGCTGCGCCGCTTCGGCCACGCCAGCGGCCCGGACGGCGGCAGGCCGGCGGCGGACGAGGCGGACGCCTCCGTCGAGTCGGTGCTGCGCTTCGGTGATCTCGAGGTCGACACGGAAGGCATGGAGGTGCGCAAGGGCGGCCAGCCCGTCGCGCTGACGCCCACCGAGATGCGGCTGCTGCTGGAGTTCTCCAACGCCCCGGGTACGGTCCTGTCGCGGGACCAGCTGCTGGAGCGGGTCTGGGATTACGGCTGGGGCGGTGACACCCGGGTCGTGGACGTCCATGTCCAGCGGCTGCGCGGCAAGATCGGCCAGGACCGGATCGAAACGGTCCGGGGCTTTGGATACAAGCTGAGAGGCTGACACCTCCGGTGGTCAGGCTGGCCCTGCGGACGGGGCTGAGATGGAAGCTCAGCGCCGCGATCGCGCTCGTCGGAGCGCTGGTCGCGGTCGCGCTGAGCATTGTCGTGCACAACGCCGCCCGGCATTCGATGCTCGACAACAGCCGGGACGTGCAGATCGAGCGGCTCAACTTCACGCAGAAGATCTTCGAGTCCACCAACCGGCTGCAGTTCGGTGCGAAGATCGACGATCCGGCGCTGCCGCGGGAGCTGCGCGCGGGGATCGCCCAGGGCGAGCGGGCCACCTACCTCCAGGACACGGGGGAGACCGCTCCCGAGGTCTGGGCCGCCTCACCGCTGGGCGACGGCCGGGTGCTGTCCATGCACGACCGTTTCCCGGACCGCTTCGCCGTTCTGGACGACCTGGACCAGGCGCTGCTCATCGGCTCGACCGCGGTCGTGGTCGGTGGCTGTGCGCTGGGCGTACTGGTCGGCGGACGGCTGTCCAAGCGGCTGCGCAAGGCGGCCGCGGCGGCCGGCAAGCTGGCCGACGGGGACACCGCGGTGCGGATCCGGGACGAGGTCGGCGGCGGGCGAGTGCACGACGAGACCGACGATCTGGCCTGGGCCGTGGACGCGATGTCGGACGCCCTTCAGGAGCGCATCGAGGCCGAGCGCCGGGTGACCGCCGATATCGCCCATGAGCTGCGCACGCCGGTCACCGGCCTGCTCACCGCGGCCGAACTGCTGCCGCCCGGCCGCCCGTCGGAGCTGGTACGGGACCGGGCGCAGGCGCTGCGCACCCTGGTCGAGGACGTGCTGGAGGTGGCCCGGCTCGACGGCTACGCCGAGTGCGCCGAGCTGCAGGACGTCGCGCTCGGCGAGTTCGTGGTCCGCCGGGTGCGGGCCCTGGACCCGGACATCACCGTCGAGGTCGTACGGGATGCCGAGGTCACCACGGATCCGCGCCGGCTGGAGCGGATCCTGGGCAATCTCATCGCGAACGCCGCCCGGCACGGCCGGCCGCCGATCGAGGTCATCGTGGAGGGCCGGGTACTGCGGGTCCGCGACCACGGCCCCGGCTTCCCGGAGGCGCTGCTCCGGGAGGGGCCGAGCCGGTTCCGCACCGGCAGCAGCGACCGGGCCGGCCGCGGCCACGGCCTGGGCCTGACGATCGCGACCGGGCAGGCCCGGGTGCTGGGCGCGCGGCTCACGTTCCGTAACGCGGACGAGCTCACGGACGGCTCGACGGGGGCGGTGTCCGTGCTGTGGCTGCCGGAGAACGCGCCTACGAATACGGGGAGCTTTCCGGTGATCCACTTGCCCGATCGCTAATCGCTGCGCTTGGCCGGCTTCCCACGTTTTTGGCTGCGGCGCCGTGCTTGTTGCTCGCCGTTGCGCCCGGCGCGGCGCCCCGTGTTTCTTTCGGCGTTTCCCGCCGTTTCGCCTGCGGCGGGCTGTTGCCGCTGCGC
>NZ_BBUY01000009.1:0-128172 GCF_001590865.1 Streptomyces sp. NBRC 110611 | reverse complement strand
GACGACGAGTGGGGGTGTACGTCAGCGATCGTCTGCGGGCAGTGGACCACTTACGTACACCCCTACCGAGGCGGCTAGGCCTTCGGGGTAGCGCCCCGGAGCGGGACCTCCCGCAGGAACCACGCCGCCGCGAAGCCGATGACGCTGACCACCGCGCCCCAGAGGAAGACCTGGTGGGTGCCGGAGGCCACCGCGTGCGCGTAGGCGTCCTTGACCATCGGCGGGAGCTTGGCCAGGCTCTTCGGGTCCATCTGGGCCCCGCCGCTGGTGAACTTCTCGGCGGCCTTGCCGATCCGCTCGGCCATCGTGGACTCCACCTGGTTGGCGAAGATCGCGCCGAAGATCGCGACGCCGAAGGAGCCGCCGATCGTGCGGAAGAGGGTGGCGGACGAGGAGCCGACACCCAGGTCCTTCATCTCGACGCTGTTCTGGGCTATCAGCATGGTGGTCTGCATCAGGAAGCCCATTCCGGCGCCGAGCACCGCCATGAAGGCACCCGAGGTGAAGCGCGAGGTGCCGGCGTCCATCAGGGACAGCAGCGCCAGGCCCGCGGTGATCAGTGCGCCGCCGCCCACGACGAACATCTTGTACTTGCCGGTCTGGGTGGTGACCCGGCCGGCGACCAGCGAGACGACCATCATCGCCAGCATCATCGGAAGCACCAGCAGACCCGAGTTGGTGGCCGAGACGCCCTGCACGGTCTGCTGGAACAGCGGCAGGAACGTCATCGACCCGAACATCACAAAGCCGACCAGGAAGCCGATGAGGGTGACGAGCGAGAAGTTGCCGTTGCGGAAGATGTGCAGCGGCAGCACCGGCTCGCTGACCTTGCGCTCCACCAGGACGAAGGCCACCAGCGCCAGCACCCCGGCGACGCCGAGGCCGATGATCTGGGCGGAGAGCCAGTCGTACTCGGTGCCGCCCCAGGTGGTGATCAGGACCAGGGCCGTGATGCCGAGGGTGAGCAGTGCGGCGCCCACGTAGTCGATCCGGGTCTGCGACCGCTTCTTCGGCAGGTGCAGCACCGTGGTGATCATGACGAGTGCGACCGCGCCGAGCGGCAGGTTGATGTAGAAGCTCCAGCGCCAGCCGAGGTGGTCGGTGAGAGTACCGCCGACCAGCGGTCCGCCGATCATGGCGACGGCCATGACGCCGGCCATCATGCCCTGGTACCTGCCGCGTTCCCGCGGCGGGATCAGGTCGCCGATGATCGCCATGACACCGACCATCAGACCGCCCGCGCCCAGGCCCTGTACGGCGCGGAAGCCGATCAGCTGGCCCATGTCCTGGGCCATGCCGGCGAGCGCCGAGCCGATCAGGAAGATCACGATGGAGGTGAGGAAGACGCCCTTGCGTCCGTACATGTCGCCGAGCTTGCCCCAGATGGGCGTGGAGGCCGCGGTGGCCAGGGTGTAGGCGGTGACCACCCAGGACAGGTGGCTCATTCCGCCGAGTTCACCGACGATGGTCGGCATCGCGGTGCCGACGATCATGTTGTCCAGCATGGCGAGCAGCATCGCGATCATCAGCGCGAGGAGCACGACGCGTACGCTCGCCGGCTGCCTGCCCCCGTCCGCGCCCGGCAGGGGCTCGGGCTGCGGTGCGTCCGCCGTCGCGGACGCGGATGTCGTTCTCTCCCCCGTCGGGGTCGCGGCTTGCGACGTCCCCATCACTCACTCCCACTTACTTGCCGCCCGGCTAGTTCAGTACGGTGGAGAAGGTAGGTGACCCGCTAGCCGGGCGTCAAGTAAGTTTCTCTGGCGCGCGCCTGGCGCGCCTCCGACCAGTACCGACGAGCAGGAGAAGCACCGTGAGCACACCGCAGGCGCGCAGGGGGAACACCCGACAGCGCATTCAGGACGTCGCTCTGGAGCTGTTCTCCGAGCGGGGGTACGACAAGACCTCACTGCGCGAGATCGCCGAGCGGCTCGAGGTCACCAAGGCGGCGCTCTATTACCACTTCAAGACCAAGGAAGACATCGTCATCAGCCTGTTCCAGGACGTGACCAGGCCCATCGACGAGCTGATCGCCTGGGCCGAGGAGCAGCCGCGCACCCTGGAGACGAAGCAGGCGCTGATCCGCGGGTACAGCGAGTGCCTGCGCTCCGCCGGGCCCTTCTTCCGCTTCATGCACGAGAACCAGGCGACGGTGCGCGAGCTGACCATCGGCGAGGGCGTCCGGCAGCGGATGCTGACCCTCTCCGGTTTTCTCAAGGAGCCCGATGCGGAGCTGGTGGATCAGGTGCGCTGCATCACGGCGCTGTTCACCCTGCAGGCCCACCTCTTCGCCGCCCAAAGCCTGGAAGGCGACCCCGAGGAGAAGCGCAAGGCTTTCCTCGAGGTCGCCACAGAACTGGTCACGGCGGCAAACCCGCCGAACCGCCGGCCAGCCCGGCCGGATTCAGCTCGGACGGGTCAGACAGACACGCCGTGAGCCCGCAGGAATCCGGTCGGCTCGACGCCCGTCCCGTAGTTGGGGCCGGTGCGGACCTCGAAGTGCAGGTGCGGGCCGGTGGAGTTGCCGGTGCTGCCCACCAGGCCGATCTTCTGGTCGGTGGAGACGTTCTGACCGACCTGGACCTGCACCGATGACAGGTGCGCGTACTGGGAGTACGTGCCGTTGTCGTGCTTGATCACGATGGCGTTGCCGTACGCGGGGCCGTCGGTGTTCAGACCGGCCTTGATGACCGTGCCGCCGTGCACGGCCTTGACCGGGGTGCCGCTCGGCGCGACGAAGTCCTGACCGCTGTGGCTGTGCGACCACATGTTGCCGGCGAGACCGAAGGTGGAGCCGAGGGTGTACTTGTCCAGCGGCACCACCCAGGCGTTGGCCTTCTTCGCCGCTTCCGTGCCGCTGTCGGCGGCGGAGGCGACACCGGCGCCGAGCGCCGCGGTCATGCCGACACCGGCGGCCACCACGGCGACGCGGTTACGCAGAACAGACTTCTTGGAATTACGTATGGCGGTGAACTTCGACATGCGGGTTTACCCTCCGGGGAAATTGATTGGTTTCCCGGCTGCGGTCCGGGAGCGCCATCCCTTGGTAACCCGCATCCAGCCCCTCGCCAAGAGGCCCTTTCTACTACCGCACCCCGTATGACGAGCGGGGGAATATCCGGCCCGGATTCACTGGGACCACCACCGTTGACCTCCCCGGAGCGGACGGGCGGGGACGCCCGCTCGTGGCCTGCCCCAGCCCTCTGATCAGGGGTTTCTCCCCCGCAGGGCGCGAACGTGGCCATGCCCCGGCCGGCCGGCCGCGCCACCCTCACCGCGCCCGCCGCGCTTCCCCCGTCGCCGCCCTCTCGTCTCCCCTAAGCCCTCTAGTAGTGCCAGAATCCCTGTGCGTCATATCACGGCAGGAAGAGATCCAATTCCCTTTCCGGGTGACCTGGGCCACTGGGGAATGTGTGATGCGGATTACCCGGAGCCGGCCGATATCCGGTTCGCCGCACTCTCGGAATCGCCGAATTCGTGACCGTCACCACGCTGCCCCGGCGCGGCAGGCCATGCCATTGCCCCGGGCGTAAGCCGCTGCGAGAAGAGAGCTCCCTGGCGAAAAAGGCGGACGAAAAGGGCTGACGAAAAGGGACTGCCCCGGAACCGCTTCTTACGGTTCCGGGGCAGTCCCTGTGCGCGTTGCCTGTGCCGTCTCTCGGCTCAGACGCCGCTTATCGGGCGTCCTTGCTCAGGTCAGGCGTCCTTGCTCAGGTTCGGGCCCGAGCCGCCGGTGGCAGACTCGATCGGCGGGGCGTCCGGCAGGGCCGCCTTCTCCTCGCCGCGGAACGTGAACGTGGCGGACTCGCCCTCGCCCTCGATGTCGACGACCACGATGTGGCCCGGACGCAGCTCGGTGAAGAGGATCTTCTCCGAGAGGGCGTCCTCGATCTCGCGCTGGATCGTGCGGCGCAGCGGACGGGCGCCGAGCACCGGGTCGTACCCGCGCTTGGCCAGCAGCTTCTTGGCCTCGCTGCTGAGCTCGATGCCCATGTCGCGGTCCTTGAGCCGCTCGTCCACCTTGGCGATCATCAGGTCGACGATCTGGATGATGTCTTCCTCGGTGAGCTGGTGGAAGACGACGGTGTCGTCGACGCGGTTGAGGAACTCGGGGCGGAAGTGCTGCTTGAGCTCCTCGTTGACCTTGGCCTTCATCCGCTCGTAGCCGGTCTTGACGTCGCCCTGGGCCGCGAAGCCGAGGTTGAAGCCCTTGGAGATGTCCCGGGTGCCGAGGTTGGTCGTCATGATGATGACGGTGTTCTTGAAGTCCACGACCCGGCCCTGGGAGTCGGTCAGGCGACCGTCCTCCAGGATCTGCAGCAGCGAGTTGAAGATGTCCGGGTGGGCCTTCTCGACCTCGTCGAAGAGGACGACCGAGAACGGCTTGCGGCGGACCTTCTCCGTCAGCTGGCCGCCCTCTTCGTAGCCGACGTAGCCGGGGGGCGAGCCGAAGAGCCGCGAGACCGTGTGCTTCTCGCTGAACTCCGACATGTCGAGGGAGATCAGCGCGTCCTCGTCGCCGAAGAGGAACTCGGCGAGCGTCTTGGACAGCTCGGTCTTACCGACACCGGACGGGCCGGCGAAGATGAACGAGCCGCCGGGACGCTTGGGGTCCTTCAGGCCGGCGCGGGTGCGGCGGATGGCCTGGGAGAGCGCCTTGATGGCGGTCCTTCTGGCCGATGACGCGCTTGTGGAGCTCGTCCTCCATGCGGAGCAGGCGGCTGGACTCCTCCTCGGTGAGCTTGAAGACCGGGATGCCCGTGGCCGTGGCCAGGACCTCGGCGATCAGCTCCTCGTCCACCTCGGCGACGACGTCCATGTCGCCGGCCTTCCACTCCTTCTCCCGCTTCGCCTTGGCGGCCAGGAGCTGCTTCTCCTTGTCGCGCAGGCCCGCGGCCATCTCGAAGTCCTGCGAGTCGATCGCGGACTCCTTCTCCCGGCGCACATCGGCGATCTTCTCGTCGAACTCGCGCAGGTCCGGCGGAGCGGTCATCCGGCGGATCCGCATCCGGGAGCCGGCCTCGTCGATCAGGTCGATGGCCTTGTCCGGCAGGAAGCGGTCGGAGATGTAGCGGTCGGCGAGGGTGGCCGCCGCGACCAGCGCGGAGTCCGTGATGGAGACGCGGTGGTGCGCTTCGTAACGGTCCCGCAGGCCCTTGAGGATCTCGATGGTGTGCGGCAGCGACGGCTCGGCGACCTGGATGGGCTGGAAGCGGCGCTCCAGGGCGGCGTCCTTCTCCAGGTGCTTGCGGTACTCGTCGAGCGTGGTGGCACCGATGGTCTGCAGCTCGCCGCGGGCCAGCATGGGCTTGAGGATGCTGGCGGCGTCGATGGCGCCCTCGGCGGCGCCCGCGCCCACGAGGGTGTGGAGCTCGTCGATGAACAGGATGATGTCGCCGCGGGTGCGGATCTCCTTGAGGACCTTCTTCAGGCGCTCCTCGAAGTCACCGCGGTAGCGGGAGCCGGCGACCAGGGCGCCGAGGTCGAGGGTGTAGAGGTGCTTGTCCTTGAGGGTCTCGGGCACCTCGCCCTTGACGATGGCCTGGGCCAGGCCCTCGACGACCGCCGTCTTGCCGACGCCGGGCTCGCCGATGAGGACCGGGTTGTTCTTCGTACGGCGCGAGAGCACCTGCATGACCCGCTCGATCTCCTTCTCGCGCCCGATGACCGGGTCGAGCTTGGATTCGCGGGCCGCCTGGGTGAGGTTGCGGCCGAACTGGTCCAGGACGAGGGAGGTCGAGGGCGTGCCCTCGGCGGGGCCGCCGGCGGTGGCGGCTTCCTTGCCCTGGTAGCCGGAGAGCAGCTGGATGACCTGCTGCCGCACCCGGTTGAGATCGGCGCCCAGCTTCACCAGGACCTGGGCGGCGACGCCCTCGCCCTCGCGGATCAGGCCGAGCAGGATGTGCTCGGTGCCGATGTAGTTGTGGCCGAGCTGGAGGGCCTCGCGGAGCGACAGCTCCAGGACCTTCTTGGCACGCGGGGTGAAGGGGATGTGGCCGGACGGGGCCTGCTGGCCCTGGCCGATGATCTCCTCCACCTGCTGGCGGACCGCCTCGAGCGAAATCCCGAGGCTCTCCAGGGCCTTAGCGGCGACACCCTCACCCTCGTGGATCAGGCCCAGGAGGATGTGCTCGGTGCCGATGTAGTTGTGGTTGAGCATCCGGGCTTCTTCCTGAGCCAGGACGACAACCCGCCGCGCACGGTCGGTGAACCTCTCGAACATCGTTAATCGCTCCTCAGAGCGGTCAGGCAGTTAGGGGTCGGTCCCCTCCCTGTCCTTCCGCATGCTAGTCCCGCAGGGCGGGACAGCTCATTCCAACTGCCGACACCCGTCCGGATCACCCCCGCTCCGGCGGGGAAATGTACTGCCGAACAGCTGACATCTGCTCCAACTCGATGGTGCGAGACGATGTTCCCGCAGGCCAGGGATATACGCCGTCCGCCACTACGCCCGTGGCGAACGCGCCCCTCCCCGACACACCGTCGGCATCCCGCCATCGCCGGTGCCGCGGCGCCGTGTGCGCCGGTCACATCGTCTCTTTCCACTGAGACTGTCTTACCCGCTGCCACTGACACTCCATGCGGCGCGGGCCGCTTCCATCCGCTACGGGCGAACACCCTCGCGCCGCCGAATGCTCCGCCACACCCCAGCAAGAGCACGCACGGTTTCCGGAATTCTACCCAGCGTAACTTCCGGGAGGGTGCGGAGTTGCACCGGGCATGGCCCGCGCGCCCTTTCCGCACCCCCGCAGCCCGCTCGCCGCCGTCCGCCGGTGGTACGAGGACGAGCTGGGCTGGCCGACCACCGATGCGGTGCCGGTGGAACTGCTGACGGGGCTGCGCTTCGATGCCCTGGAGATGCCGTACGACGCCGGGCGCGCCGTACTGCGGCGCTGGCCGCACACCGGCCCGGCGGCCCTGCTGCGAGCCGGACGCGACGGGAATCAGCCCGGTGATCGGCCGAAACTGCTCGTGTTCATCGCGGCCGGCGGTGCCGAGGAACTTCCGGGAATCCTGGAATGGCTGGAGTGGGGCCCTCTGACGCCGGATCTCACCGCCCGTGGGGCCGGAGACCGGATGCCCGCGCCGGCATTCCCCGCCGGTGCTCCGCCGGAGTGTGCGCCCGGCGGATTCGGCCTGCGGGAGGCCGCGGAATGGGTGCGACCTCCCCGACCCGGGTACGAGGCGCGGAATTCCCTGCCCACCACGGGGATCGGGGCAGGTACCGGGGACCACGAAGGCGTCCCCGACCTCGTACGTCTTGTGAGCACGGCGGCGACGGAGTGCCACCGTGCCCGGTTGGTGCGTGCTCGTAATGGCCGGAGTGCTCGTAATGGCCAATCGGACCGCGGGTGCGGCGATCAGCCGTTGGCCTTCTCGAATGCCTCGCGAATGTCGGCGGGGACGCGGCCGCGGTCATTGACGCTGTAGCCGTTCTCCTTCGCCCAGGCGCGGATCTTCGCGGTGTCCTGGCTTCCCGCGGAAGACGCACGGGCCTTGCCGCGGCCGCCGGAACGGCCACCCGTCTTGCGGCCCGCCTTCACGAACTCCGCAAGCGACTCACGCAGCTTGTCGGCGTTGGCGTCCGACAGGTCGATCTCGTAGGACTTACCGTCGAGCGCGAACGTCACCGTCTCGTCCGCCTCGCCGCCGTCGAGGTCGTCGACAAGAAGAACCTGAACCTTCTGTGCCACGGGTTTCCCTTTCATCGAATGCGGATTACGACGGAAAGCAAACCGCTTTTCCGGGAAAAACACAAACCCTTGGGTAGGGTTCACTTGCCCGCAGACCGGGGAACGCATGCTTCCCCGGCCACTTCCCTGGCCTGAGATAGCTCGCCAGCCATGAGATAGGGGAGCGATTCGGACATAGAACACTCATCACAGGTACAGATCGCAGGCGAGATCACGCGCAGATCACGGATGCAGATCACAGATGCAGAAGCATCCGGCTGTTACCGAGGGTGTTGGGCTTCACTCGTTCGAGGCCGAGGAACTCCGCAACACCCTCGTCATAGGAACGCAGCAGCTCGCTGTAGACATCTCCGTCCACGGGAGCCTCGCCGATCTCCACGAAGCCGTGCTTGCTGAAGAAGTCGACTTCGAAGGTGAGACAGAAAATGCGCCGCACTCCGAGCCAGCTCGCGGTGCGCAGCAGCTTGTCGAGGACCTGATGGCCGACGCCCGAGCCCTTCAGCCGCGGGTCCACGGCCAGGGTGCGGACCTCGGCGAGGTCTTCCCACATGACATGGAGCGCCCCGCAGCCGACGACCTCGCCGTCCTCGTCGCGCTCCGCGACCCAGAACTCCTGGATGTCCTCGTAAAGCGTGACGGTCGCTTTGTCGAGCAGGATCCCGTCACGTGAGTAGGCGTCGATGAGCCGGCGTACGGCCGGTACATCACTGGTCCTGGCGCGGCGGACAGTGAGCCCTTTTGAATGGGGAGGCATGCCCGGACGCTATCGCCCCTTGCCCTTGGCGCCCGTCCCGGGTTCGTCCCCTTCCGCGGATCCGGCTTCACGGTCCGCTTGCGGGCCCGCTTCCGCTCCGGCTTCTCCGGCACGTCCCCGTTCGTCGGACCGCTCCTCGGCCCGTTCTTCGGCCCGTTCTTCGGACCGCTCGACGGCCCGTTCCTCGGATCGTTCCTCGGACCGTTCGTCGTCGGCCTGGACGATCCGTACGGCATCGCGCAGGGCATGGCGCTGTTCCGGCGACATCATGCCGAAGAAGGCCACCAGCGCAGCCGCGGGGTTGTCACTGGCGGACCACGCTTCGTTCATGAGTGCGGCCGCATAGGCGGCGCGAGTGGAGACCGCCTCATATCGATAGGCGCGGCCTTCCGCTTCGCGGCGCACCCAGCCCTTCTGATGAAGGTTGTCCAATACGGTCATGACCGTTGTGTAAGCGATCGACCGTTCCTTCTGCAGATCTTCCAGGACTTCTCGAACGGTGACCGGGCGGTTCCACTCCCAGACCCGCGTCATGACCGCGTCTTCCAGATCACCCAATGGCCTCGGCACACAAGAACAATAGTCGTAGATGTCAGAAATGTCCGGTGTTCTCGCGCGTTTGCGCCGATTCGTTGCGCCGAGTTGCTTCGAGTGGCATCGAGTTGTGTCGAGTTGCGTCGAATCGCCACGTCGACGAGCGGGAACTCGGGCGAATACGCGGGAAGCGGTCGCCGATCAGCGATCGGTGATCAGCGGTCGGCGGTCAGCAGTAACGGGAGCGGCAGGGAATCCCGACTGAAACTGAAGCGAAGTGGAGCGGACCAAAGGAGCGGCGCATGCCTGCACGGCGCGGGGCGCTCGGGGTCCCGGGCCGTGCAGGCATGCGCCGCGTTGCCGCCCGAGGGGCGGCGGGTGGTTCAGGCGCTGCGCGCCGCCGTGGGGTTCTGCCCGGCGGACTCCGCGCGGGCCAGCGCGGAGTCCACGGCGGCGTCCTCCTTGGCCTTGTTCGCGCCGCCCTGGCTCTTGATGATCGTGACGATCAGAAAGGTGAAGGCCACGGCCATCACCGCGGGCGGGAGCAGCGCTGCGACGTAATCCATGACGAAGGGCCTCCCTGGCGGGCGTGAGCATCCGGACGTACCCCGTCAGACTACGCAGCCCTCAGGCGGTGCGGCTCGCGGGGGGCCGACCGGGCTTGCGGCGGGGCGGGAAGACCTCGCCGGGTGTGGGGATCGGCCGGTCGCGCCGCGGGGCTTTCGGCTGCGGCATGGGCGCGGGCGCGGGGTCCGGCTTGCGCTCCGGTTCCGGCTCGCGGGCGGGGTCCGGTTCACGCCCGCCACGAGCCCCTGAACGGCCGCCTGGCAGGGCGCGCAGCCGTACCCGCACGGAGATGTCGGCCAGGTGCTCGCAGTGGCGCAGCAGGGCGCCGTGGCGCTCGCGTACGGCCGGGCCGGCGTGCCGGGTGGGCAGCGCACGCAGCGCGGCGAGGTCCTCGGGTCCGGGGGTGTGCCCGGCCTCCAGGGCCTCGGTCAGCAGCGCGAGGTAGCCGGCGGCCGAAGCGGGCAGGGCTTCGCGATAGCGGGCGAGGTCGGCGAGCAGGAAGGCGCGCAGCCGGCCGCCTTCGCGGACCGCCTCGTCGACGGCCTCGGCCAGCCGGACGTATTCCTGGACATCCCGTTCCTGGATGTCCCGTTCCCGGACGTCCCGCGCACGCTCGGGGCCGGGGACGGCCGACGGGGCGGGGACTGCTGGCGGGGCGGGGCGGGGTGTCGTCCGGAGGGCGTGGGCGAGGGCGCGACGGAGCACACGCAACTCTTCGGCGCTGAAGGCGACGCCGCCGCGGGTTCCGTTTGGCATTGGCATATAGCGACTTTACGACCTATTCCGACAAAAGCCGCTTAATTCGTGAATGGTGGCGCGGCAACGAGCCGCACCACAGGGGCACACGACCGGTGCCTCCGGATGTCGCGCGGCCGGGCAGTTGCCGGCCTCGTTGTCGGCCGGTCCTGGCCCTGTTGCCCGGCCAGTGCTGGTCCTGTCGCCCGGTCGGTCCTGGCCCCCTTGCCCGGCCAGTGCTGGTCCCGTTGCCTGGCCCGGAGTCCGGCATCGTCTCCGGCCCGGAGTCCGACGTTGTCGCCGGGCCCACGTGTGAGCTCGTCGCCGCCGGCCCCGCGTGTGAGCTCGTCGGCGGCCCAGAGGCGGAATACCGCCCGGCTCCGGCCGGTTGTGGCCCCGCAGGGGGGCCTCGCGACCCTTAGGGGATCCGTTCGATCACCCCCTACGGGATCCGTTGCCCAGGCCGGACGTCGGCTACGCCCGGCCGACGTTGCGCTCGTACACCAGCCGCAGCCCGATCAGGGTCAGCCAGGGCTCGTGCGCATCGATCACCGAGGACTCGCCGAGCACCATCGGGGCCAGCCCGCCGGTGGCGATCACGGTCACCTCCTCCGGCTCCTCGGCCAGCTCCCGCGCCATCCGCTGGACCACGCCGTCGACCTGCCCGGCGAAGCCGTAGAGGATGCCGGACTGCATCGCCTCGACGGTGTTCTTGCCGATGACGCTGCGCGGCCGGGCCAGTTCGATCTTGCGGAGCTGGGCGCCCTTGACCCCCAGCGCGTCCACCGAGATCTCGATGCCCGGCGCGATCACACCGCCCACGTACTCGCCGCGCGCACTGACCGCGTCGAACGTCGTGGCCGTACCGAAGTCGACGACCACCGCCGGGCCGCCGTAGAGCTCGACCGCCGCCAGGGCGTTGATGATCCGGTCGGCGCCGACCTCCTTCGGGTTGTCCATCAGAACCGGGACGCCCGTCTTGACGCCCGGCTCCACCAGGACGGCGGGCACGTCCCCGTAGTAGCGCCGGGTGACCTCGCGCAGCTCGTGCAGGACGGAGGGCACGGTGGAGCAAATGGAGATGCCCTCGATGCCGTCGCCCAGCTCGTCGCCGAGCAGCGGGTGCATTCCCATCAGCCCCTGCAGCAGCACGGCGAGCTCGTCGGCGGTGCGGCGGGCGTCGGTGGAGATGCGCCAGTGCTCGACGATCTCATCGCCGTCGAAGAGGCCCAGGACGGTGTGGGTGTTTCCTACGTCGATGGTCAGCAGCATGGCGGTCAGCGGCCCTCACGCGGATCGGCATGGGCAACGGCAGGGGCAGGGTCGGGGGCAGGGGCAGAGTCGGGGACGACGGCGGAGGAACCGGCGTCTTCCTCGCCTTCCCGGTCTTCCTCGCCTTCCCGGTCTTCCTCGTCTTCGCGCAGGTCGAGGCCGATGTCGAGGATCGGGGACGAGTGCGTCAGCGCGCCGACGGCCAGGTAGTCGACGCCGGTCTCGGCGTACGTACGGGCGTTGTCCAGGGTGAGCCGGCCCGAGGACTCCAGCATCGCGCGCCCGTCGACCAGTTCCACGGCCTCCCGGGTCTGCTCCGGGGTGAAGTTGTCCAGCAGGATGAGCTCGACGCCCTGGGCGAGGATCGGCGGGATCTGGTCGAGCCGGTCGACCTCCACCTCGATCGGCACCCCGGGGAACTCCTCCTGTACGGCGGCGAACGCCGCGGCCACCCCGCCGGCCGCGACCACGTGGTTGTCCTTGATCAGCGCCGCGTCGGACAGCGACATCCGGTGGTTGACGCCGCCTCCGCAGCGCACCGCGAACTTTTCCAGGGCGCGCAGCCCCGGCGTCGTCTTACGGGTGTCGCGGACCTTGGCCTTGGTCCCCTCCAGGACGTCCGCCCAGGCCCGGGTCGCGGTGGCGATACCCGACAGCCGGCAGAGGAGGTTCAGCGCGCTGCGCTCGGCGGTGAGCAGATCTCGGGTACGGGTGGTGACGGTCAGCAGCTTGGTGCCGGCCGCGACCCGGTCGCCGTCCTCGACGTGCCGTTCGACCGCGAACTCCTCGGTGCAGACGAGGGAGAGCACCGCCTCGGCGATCCGCAGGCCGGCGACCGTACCGGCCTCACGTGCGGTGAAGTCGCCGGAGGCGACCGCGTCCGCGGGAATAGTGGCCACGGTCGTGATGTCCACCCCCTGGTCGAGGTCCTCCTCGACGGCGAGGTGCGCGATGTCCTCGACCTGTACGGGGTCGAGCCCGGCGGCGACCAGGAGCGCGGCCAGGTCGGGGTCGAGTCCGCAGGTCAGCGGGTCGATCCCGGACGAGCCGTCGTCGCCGGCGCAGCCACAGGCGTCGCCGCAGCCGCCACCGGTGGGGGCGCTACCGGCGGGCCCGCCGATCTGGAGGAGGGGAAGGGCGTCGGAGGTGCTGCTCACGGGGTGGGCTCCGTATCCGGGAAGTCGGCGGTGGGTGTATTCGGGGACTCGGCGGCGGACGGCGAGTCGGCAGTGGGCGGGAAGTCGGCGGTCGCCGTCGTATGGATGCGTAGCGCGCGGTCCGCCCCCAGGGTGATGCGGAAGTGGCGGCGCCAGGAGGCATCGTCCCGGTCCGGGTGGTCCTCGCGCCAATGGCAGCCGCGGGTCTCCGCGCGGCGCTGAGCGGCGGCGACCAGCACCCGGGCGACGCACAGCAGGTTGGTGGCCTCCCAGGCCTCCACACCGGGCTCGGGCGCCTTGCAGGTGGCCTCGGGGGATCCGGGCGTGTTGCGGGCGGTCTCGACGTTCTCGGCGGCCGCCTCCGTCGCTTCGTGATGGATGCGGTCCAGCTCTGCGGCGGCCCGGGCGAGGCTGTCGGCGCTGCGCAGCACGCCGGCGCCGGTGGTCATGATCCGCTGAACCTCGCCCCGGGCCTCGGGGGCGAGCAACGGCAGCGCGGTACGGGCCGCCGGAGCATCGGCGGTACCGGCGACACCAGCGGCATCGGCGGCATCGGCGGCACCAGCGATATCGACAGCGGTGTCGGCGTTGTCGGTGATGTCCGAAGCGATCCGCTCGGCGAAGACCAGGCCCTCCAGGAGGGAGTTGGAGGCCAGCCGGTTGGCCCCGTGGACGCCGGTGCAGGCGACCTCGCCGCACGCGTAGAGGCCGGGCACCGTGGTGCGGCCGTGCAGGTCGGTGCGGACGCCTCCGGAGGCGTAGTGGGCGGCCGGGGCGATCGGTATCGGTTCGGTGACCGGGTCGATGCCGTGGCTGCGACAGGCGGCGAGGATGGTCGGGAAGCGGGTCTCCCACATCCGGGCGCCGAAGTGCCGGGCGTCCAGATACATGTGGTCGACGCCCTGTTCGTGCGCCCGGCGCATGATCGCCTTGGCGACGATGTCGCGCGGCGCCAGCTCGGCGAGCTCGTGCTGCCCGGCCATGAAACGCGTGCCGTCGGCGTCCACGAGGTACGCGCCCTCGCCCCGTACGGCCTCGGAGATCAGCGGCTGCTGGCCCTCCGCCTCCGGGCCCAGGTACAGGACCGTGGGGTGGAACTGCACGAATTCGAGGTCCGACACCTCGGCGCCGGCCCGCAGCGCCAGGGCCACCCCGTCCCCCGTGGAGACGGCGGGGTTGCTGGTCGCGGAGAAGACCTGCCCCATGCCTCCGGTGGCGAGGACGACGGCCGGGGCGTGGACGGCGCCGACGCCGTCGTGCTGCCCCTCCCCCATGACGTGCAGGGTGACGCCGGACGTCCGGCCGTCGGCGTCCGTGAGCAGGTCGAGGACGAGGGCGTTCTCGATGGTGCGCAGTCCGGCGGCGCGGACCGCGTCGACCAGCGCGCGGGAGACCTCGGCGCCGGTGGCGTCGCCGCCGGCGTGCACGATACGGCGGCGCCGGTGGCCGCCCTCACGGGTGAGCGCCATCTCGTCGCTGTCCGGTGCGGTGTCGAAGCGCGCACCGGCCGCGATGAGCCGGTGGACGGCGTCCGGGCCCTCGGTGACCAGGGTCCGCACAGCCGCCTCGTCGCACAGCCCGGCGCCCGCGACGAGGGTGTCGGCCAGATGCTGCTCCGGGGAATCGCCGTCGCCCAGTGCCGCGGCGATTCCGCCCTGCGCCCAACGGGTGGAGCCGTCGTCCAGGCGGGCCTTGGTGACGACGACCGTCCGGCGCCCGGCCTCGGCGCAGCGCAGCGCGGCGGTCAGCCCGGCCACTCCGGAGCCCACGACGACGACGTCCGCGTCGATGGCCCAGCCGGGGGCGGGGGCGGTCAGGCGTATTCCGGTGCCTGGTACGGGGGCGGGGCCTGTTCCGGTGACCGTCATCGGGTCCCTCCAAGGGGGCCTTGGGGAGTGTGTGGTGTGTGGGGAGTGCGGGGTGTGTGGGGTGTGTGGGGTGTATCGGTACTGCGTGGAGTGCGGCGATCGGCGGCCGGTGATACGTCCGTGCCGGCCGGTGATACCTGCGTGCCGGTGCCGGCCGGTACGAAGGTGAGCCGGATGTTGTCGATGAGACGGGTCGTGCCGACCTTGGCGGCGATCGCGAGGACCGCCTCGCCCTCGTAGGAGTCCGCGATCTCGGTGAAGTCCGACGGATCGACCAGCGCCAGGTAGTCGAGCACGAGCGGCGGTTCGAGCCGGGCAGCGTCCTCCAGCACGGCGCGGGCCGCGGCACGCGCCACGGACGGCCCGTGCGGCGGGCCGGCGGCCGCGTAGGCGACGGCGTGGGCGTCGGCGGCGGCCCGGTCCTCACCGAGGGCGGCCAGTGCCGCGGAGCGGTCCTGCGCGGGGTGGCCCGTGGAGACGGCGCGGGCGCGCAGCGCCTCTTCGGCGGTGAGCCGGTCGCGGGCCGCGAACAGGGCCGCGGAGAGCGCGAGCGCGGTGCGCCGCTCCGGGGTGGACAGGTAGCGGTTGCGGCTGGAGAGGGCGAGCCCGTCCTCCTCTCGTACCGTCGGGACGCCGACGATCTCCACGGGGAAGTTCAGGTCGGCGGCCATCCGCGTGATCACAGCGAGCTGCTGGGCGTCCTTCTGGCCGAAGAACGCGAGGTCCGGCGCGGTCAGGTGCAGCAGCTTGGCGACGACGGTCAGCACCCCGTCGAAGTGGCCCGGACGGCTGGCGCCCTCCAGGAGCGTGCCCATGGGACCCGCGGTGATCCGGACCTGCGGCTCTCCGCCCGGGTAGACCTCGTCGACGGACGGCGCGAACACCACGTCCGCGCCCGCCGCGACGGCCAGTTCGACATCCTCGTCCAGGGTCCGCGGATAGCGGTCCAGGTCCTCGCCCGCCCCGAACTGCAGCGGATTGACGAAGACCGTGACGACGACCTGCCCCTGCGGCCCGACGCGCCGACGGGCGGCGCGGATCAGGGCGGCGTGGCCCTCGTGCAGTGCCCCCATGGTCATGACGACGGCCCGCCCGCCACTACGGCGCGGGAGGGCGCGGAGGGCCCCGGCGGTGTGGAGGAGGTGAGGGCTCCGGGGGGCGACGGGACCGGTCGAGGAGGCGGATGAGGCGGGCGGGGTGGACGGCGTGGACGGGGGCGGGGTCGTCACTGGTCGCCTCCGTTGGGGCCGGGGTCGTTGGGATCGGGTTCGTCGGGGCCGGGGCCAGGCCCGCCGGGGCCGGAGCCTGAACCGTCGGAGCCAGTGCCAGTGGGGCCGGAGCCGGGACCGTCGGAGTCGCTGCGGGACGTCCGGGGGGCGTCGGGTGCGGGCCCGGCCAGCACGCCCAGCAGGTCCTCCGCCTGTTCCGGCTTGAGCAGCCCGTGGACCAGCGCCCGGTCCGCGGTCGTACGGGCCATCGCCAGATACCCCGCGACGCTCTGGGGCGCGTGCCGGCGCAACTCCTCGACGTGCGCGGCGACCGTACCCGCGTCCCCACGCGCGACCGGCCCGGTCAGCGCGGCGTCGCCGGACCGCAGCGCATTGTCCAGGGCGGCCCCGAGCAGCGGCCCCAGCATCCGGTCCGGAGCCTGCACGCCCGCCTCCCGCAGCAGCTCCATCGACTGGGCGACCAGCGTGACCAGGTAGTTCGCGCCGATGGCGAGGGCGGCGTGGTAGAGCGGACGAGCGGATTCCGCGATCCACTCGGGCTCCCCGCCCATCTCGATGACCAGCGCCTCCGCGGCCATCCTCAGCTCGTCGGGCGCGGTCACGCCGAACGAACAGCCGGCCAGCCGGTGGACGTCCACGGAGGTGCCGGTGAACGTCATGGCCGGGTGCAGGGCGAGCGGCAGTGCACCTGCCCGCGTGGCCGGTTCCAGCACCGCCGTCCCGTAGCGCCCGGAGGTGTGCACCAGCAGCTGGCCCGGCCGCACGGCGCCGGTCTCCGCGAGGCCGCGCACCAGACCGGCGAGCGCGTCATCGGGGACGGTCAGCAGCACCAGCTCGGCGCGGGCGAGCACCTCGGCCGGGGTGACCAGCGGGACGTCGGGCAGCAGCTGTGCGGCACGCCGTACGGAGGCGTCGGATACGCCCGACACGGCGACCGGGCGATGCCCTGCGAGCTGCAGCGATGCGGCGAGGGCGGGCCCGACACGGCCCGCGCCGACGACTCCGACGGTGAGCCGGGCGGGGCGGTCCTGGGCCTCGATAGGTGGGTTTGCGTTCACGCGGCGATGGCCTTCCGTTCCAGTCCGCGGGGGGTACCGGACGATTCCTCGCCATGCTACGCGAGTGTTTCCGGCGGCCTCGGGGCCGTGCTGGGGGGAGAGAGACGGGACCGCCCCGACATCAATCCCCTCACACCCCACAAGTTATCCACAACTTTATCCACAGGGGTCGCGGCCGCGCGCGGCACTGGTCCATGCTCAATGCGACACAGCGAGCCGCAGCGAACGGACGACGGCACACAGGCGGCATACGGGCGGCACACAGGCGGCACGCGGGCAGCACACGACGGCAAGAGACCGGAAGGGCAGGTGGGGGCCGTGACGAGGGACGCACGGAAGCCCGACACGGAGGCCGAGGAGACGGGCACAGGCGAGACAGAGAGCACCGAGGGCACAGACACGGTCGAGCGGGCGCGGCTGATCGCGGCCTGGCACGGCTCGGAGCGGGTGCTGGCGAGCGGCCGGGCAGCCGAGACGCTGCGCGAGCGGCTGGCCCGCCTGACGGCCGACGCTCCCGCCACGTACGACCTCGACGACTGGGCGGACAGCTACGGCAACGACAACGGCATCGTGGGCGCGCTGGAGCGCCGTACCGCCGAGACGCTGGGCATGGAGGCCGCCGCCTTCTTCCCGACCGGCACGATGGCGCAGCAGGTCGCGCTGCGCTGCTGGGCGGGGCGCATGGGCAGCACGGCCGTCGCCGCGCATCCCCTCTCCCACCTAGAGGTGCACGAGCGCGCCGCATATGCACAGGTCAGCGGGCTGCGCATGGTGCATCCGACGCGCGCACCACGGCTGCCGACACCCGAGGAGATATACGACCTGGAGGAGCCATTCGGCACCCTCGCTCTCGAACTCCCCTTGCGGGACGCGGGGTTCGTCCTCCCGGAATGGGAGGAGCTGAAGGCCACCGTCGCGGCCGCGCGGGACCGCGACGCCGTGATCCACTTCGACGGGGCGCGCCTGTGGGAGTGCGGTCCGCACTTCGGCCGTTCGCTCCCTGAGATAGCCACCCTCGCCGACAGCGTCTACGTCTCGTTCTACAAGTCTCTGGACGGTTTGTCCGGCGCCGCTCTGGCCGGCCCGGAGAACGTCATCGAGGAGGCCCGCGCCTGGCGGCACCGTTACGGCGGCCAGCTCTTCCAGCAGTGGCCGGCCGCCCTGTCCGCGCTCGCCGGACTGGACCGTGAACTCCCGCGCCTGCCGCGGTATGCGGCCCATGCGAAGGTCGTCGCGCAAGCGCTCGCCGACGGCCTGGCCGAGGCGGGCGTGCCGTGGTTCCGCATACACCCGGAGGTACCGCACACCCACCAATTCCAGGTATGGCTGCCCGTCCCCGCCGACACCCTGAACGAGGCCGGCGCACGCCATGCGGAGAAGACCCGGACGACACTGTTCCGCGAATGGTTCACCCCGACCGGCGCCATACCGCCTGGCCTGTCGATGACCGAGGTCACGGTCGCGACCTCGGCCCTGAAGTGGACGCCCGAGGACGTGCGCACAGCGGTCACGGAGTGGTGGCGGCTGATCCCTTAGGCGGCATTCCCCTTGGGCGGCAGCCCCTTTGTAATACTGCACCGGCAGACCGATGACAGCCCTGGGCGGGCAGTGACCAGCGCAGCGGTAGTTCAAGGATCCAGACGACGCAGTTCGGCACGGTGATGCTCCTCAGCAGCGTTGACCGCACCCCGGGAGCCTCATCGCCTCACCGGGACCTGATCGCTTCATGCTGCTGCCGCGTCTACAGAGCGGGTTTCATGCCTTGTGAAACATCACGTGATACCGAGCCACGAGGCAAAGCCTGAGAGGGATGGCTTGGCATATCGCTCCAGCTGGATCAATGCCCGCACGGTCTCCCTTACTTGGGGATCGTTCCGGGTCTGCTCAGGCGCCGCTCCGCGCGCGGCCCGGAGCGCGGCACACGCCTTCTCACGGTTCCCGTAGTCGGGCCGGCCCTTCGCGGCATCCATGTACCAGCGGCAGCCCGACGCCTGGGGCGCGGAGGCTGCCGCCCGTGGTCGCCGGGGCGGGCAACGCATCGTCCATGCCGGGGAGATCGCGACACCGGCCGAGATCGCGGAATGCCTGGGGATCACCGAGGGCGAGGACGGCGCCGTGTGATGCCGTGTGATGCCCTGTGGAGCGGCGCCGGCGACCGTCGGGGTCAACTCGCGGGAGTGGCGGTCGCGGTGGCGGAGGTGCGGAAGGCCTCCCGTACGACGGCCCGGAAGCGTAGCCAGCCGCGGATCTCGCGGGCGGTGCGGACCGTGTGCACTCCGGGTGCGGCGGGGGGCTGCTCGCCCCGTTGGGCGGCGCGGTAGGCGTCGAGCATGTGCTGCTGGTTGGCGTTCATGGGTCTCACTGTGGGACCGGGGCCGCGGCCGTGGCACGTCATTTGACGGGAGCCGTCAAACGACGAACGTGCAGGTCGTGACCTCGCGCATGATGGGTGCATGGCCAACGTCATCGACATCACCGGGCTGCCTCAGGAGCGCGTCGTCTTCTGCCCCTCCCCGCTGGCGGAGCTGAGTGCCGCGCTGCATGCGCTGTCCGAGCCGGGGCACCACCCCGGGCTGCACGGCTGGGTCACCGCGACCAACGCGGCGCTGAAGACCGACCTCGCCGACCGGTTGTGCGAGGCGGACTTCCTGTGGCGGTCCACGCGTTCCGACATCCTGCTGCCCGCCCGCCCCGGTGCCACCCTGGCCGAGGATCTGGACGAGCTGGACAAAATCGACGACGAGCGGTTCGTGGCCTCCGCGTTCGAGATCAACTGCTCGGCCTCGTACACCCGGTGCACGCCGTCGCCCTTGGTCGATGCGAACGAACGGGCCCGCGTACGGGAGATGGCGGCGGCGCGCGGCCCGCGGCAGGCGGCGTTCACGGACCGGATGCTGACCGACCCCGACGGTCTGCGGGTGTGGCTGCGCCGGCTCTTCGAGGACTGCGAGGACGCGTTCTTCGGGGACATCTGGCGGCGGGTGGGCGTCCAGCTGGCGGCCGACGCCCGGCACAAGACCGAGCTGCTGCGGCACAAGGGGCTGGCCGAGACGCTGCCCGCGACCTCGGCGGCGCTCTCCCTGGAGGAGACCGCGACCGGCGCCCGCATCCTGGTGGACAAGCTGGCAGTGGGCCGTACGACCGCGTACGCCGATCCGGGCGACCCCGGCGTCACCTTCGTACCCACGTCGTTCGGCTGGCCGCATCTGCTGGTCAGCCATGCCCCGGGCTGGCGCCCCGTGCTCCAGTACCCGGTCGCGGACACCGAGTTGCCGGCGACGGCCACACTGGAGCTCATCCAGCAGCGGCTGGAAGCGCTCGGCCATCCGATGCGGATGCAGCTGTGCCGGACGCTGTCCCGGGGGCCGCACACGACGGGCGAGCTGGCGACGGCATTCGGTATCACCTCGCCGGAGGTCTCGCGGCATATCGCGACGCTGAAGAAGGCCGGGCTGATACAGACGCGGCGCCGTGGCCGCTATGTGCTGCACCAGCTGGACCTCCAGGTGGTGGCCCGGCTGGGCAGCGACTTCCTCGAGGGCGTGCTGCGCTGAGCGGACGTGCTGCCCCGCCACCGCGCTGGGCAGTGTCGGCAGTACAGGCCAGTACAGGCCGGCAGTGTTGCGCTGTACGGGCGGGACTACGCCCCCGCTCCCCCGGCCCGCACCAGTCCCGTCTCGTACGCCAGCACCACCGCCTGGACCCGGTCCCGCAGGCTCAGCTTGGTGAGGATGCGCCCCACGTGCGTCTTCACCGTGGCCTCGGACAGCACCAGCCGCGCCGCGATCTCACCGTTCGACAGTCCCTGGGCGACCAGGAGCAGCACCTCCCGCTCGCGGTCCGTCAGCCGGTCCAGCTCGGGGTGGGCCGACGTGGCCGAGGCGGCGGGCAGCATCGGCGTGAACCGGTCGAGGAGCCGGCGGGTGGTGGAGGGCGCGACGACCGCGTCGCCGCTCTCCACCGCCCGGATCGCGGAGAGCAGCTCAGCGGGCGGCACGTCCTTCAGCATGAAGCCGCTGGCCCCGGCCTTCAGCGCGGAGAAGGCGTACTCGTCGAGGTCGAAGGTGGTCAGGATGAGCACCTTCGGGGCGTCCTCGCGCTGCCCGCCCTCGCAGATCCGGCGGGTGGTCTCCACCCCGTCCAGATGCGGCATACGGACGTCCATGAGGATCACGTCGACCTTGGTGGAGCGCAGGACCTCCAGGGCCTCGACTCCGTCACCGGCCTCCGCGACGACCTCCATGTCGGGCTGGGCCGCGAGCACCATCCGGAAGCCGGTGCGCAGCAGCACCTGGTCGTCGACGAGCATCACGCGGACGGTCATGGCAGGGGGTTCCCTTCAGGCATGGACGGGAGGGATGTGGGGGCATGGGACGGGGACAAGGGCGGGGGCGCGGCCCGGTGCGGCAGCGGCAGTCGCGGTGGCAGCGGCGGTCGCAGTAGCGATGGCAGCGGCGGTCGCAGTAGCGATGGCAGCGGCGGTCGCGGTGGCGACGGTAGCGGCGGTGGCATGAGCGGACCGGTCCTCACTGGGCCGGTTTGAACGGGAGTACCGCGCTGACACGGAAGCCGCCGCCCGGCCGCGGCCCCGCGGTCAGGCTGCCGCCGACCATACCGATACGTTCACGCATCCCGATCAGGCCGTGGCCGAGGCCGTCGGCCCCGCCTTCTTCGTACAGCTCGTGCTGCGCACCGCGCCCGTCGTCCTCGACGAGCAGATCGAGGTCGTCGTCCCGGTAGGCGAGGCGGACGGTCGCGTGGACATCGGGTCCGCCGTGTTTGCGGGTGTTGGTGAGCGCTTCCTGGACGATGCGGTACGCGGTGAGTTCGATGCTGCTGGGCAGCGGGCGGGGCTCGCCCGCCACCCGGAAGTCGACCGGCAGCCCCGCGCCCCGCACCTGGTCCACGAGCTCGGTGAGCTGCTCGACGCCGGGCTGGGGGACGTACTCGCCGCCCTCGGGCTGTTCGCCGGTGCGCAGGACGCCCAGCAGGCGGCGCATCTCGGCCAGCGCCTGGCGGCCGGTGCCGGAGATCGTCTCCAGGGCCTGCCGGGTCTGTTCGGGCGCGGCGTCGAGGACGTACGCGGCCCCGTCGGCCTGGACGACCATCACCGAGACGTTGTGGGCGACGACGTCGTGCAGCTCGCGGGCGATCCGGGCGCGCTCGGCGGCGACCGCGATCCGGGACTGCGCCTCGCGCTCCTTCTCCAGCCGGGCGGCCTTCTCCTCCAGCTGCGCCCAGTAGGCGCGGCGGGTGCGCATGGAGTCGCCGAGCACCCAGGCGAGGACGAAGGGCACGGTGATCAGACCAGTGAAGATCACCGCTTCCCACATCGGCCGGCCAGGGGTGTCCGGCGGGTTGAAGCGCCAGGTGACAAGGGCGGGGCCGACGAGGGTGCCGACGAGGGCGAAGCGGGAGGCCCAACGGGGGATCGTGGGGCCGGAGGCGACGGTGTAGGCGATCACGAACATCGCGAGATCGCCGGGGTTGGGCACGATGAACAGGGCCAGCTGGCCGATACCGATGGCGGTCGCCAGCAGCAGCATCGTCACGGGGAACTTGCGGCGCAGCGCTATGACGAGGCTGAGGCCGATCGTGACGGCCGCGCCGAGGAGCTGCTCCCAGCTGTAGAGGTCCGACATGATCCACAGGCTGTTGAACCCGAGGAGGAGGATGGCCCAGAAGCTGTCCACTCCCGTCGGGTGCCTGCGGAGGAAGTCGTAGAGGCGCTGCACGTAACCCAGCGTAGGCAGCACTGGCAGGTGCGGGAGTCAACCGGAGGAGCGATCCTCCGCGCCGGGTCTACTCCCCAAGGTGGAGAACCTCTGCACCAAATGTGTCGGCCCCTGGCATGACCTGCGAAGCCCCCGGGGACGGGGCGGGGTGCCCGCCCGTACCGTGGGCGTGTGACGAACGAGTGGCGGGGCTGGCGGGATGCGGCGGAGCGGGCGCTGTACGGCCCGGACGGGGGCTTCTACACCCGGCCCGGGGGGCCCGGCCCGGCCGGTCACTTCCGTACCTCGGTGCATGTCTCCCCGCTGTACGCGGGGGCTGTCGCCGGCCTCCTGTGCCGCGTCGACGACGCCCTCGGCCGGCCGGGCGAGCTGGCACTGATCGATGTGGGCGCGGGCCGCGGCGAGCTGCTGACCGGGGTGCTGGCCGCGCTGCCGGCGGAGGTCGTGGCGCGGCTGCGCCCGTACGCCGTCGAGCGGGCCGCGCGCCCCGAGGGCCTGGACCCGCGGATCGAGTGGCGGGCGGAGCTGCCCGCCGTGGGCTCGGTCACGGGGCTGCTGTTCGCGAACGAGTGGCTCGACAACGTGCCGGTGGACGTCGTGGAGACGGACGCGGACGGTGTGCTGCGCCGGGTGCTGGTGCGTGACGACGGCACCGAGCGGCTGGGTGATCCGGTCCGGCTGAGTGACCCGGTCCGGCTGGGTGAACCGGCTCGGCCGGGCGATCCGGCCCAGCTGAGTGACCCGGCCCAGCTGGGTGATCCGGGCGACGGCGCGGACGCGGAGTGGCTGCGCCGGTGGTGGACGCCGCCGCTGTCTGCGGATTCCGCGCTGCCCCCGGGGCTGCGCGCCGAAATCGGCCGCCCCCGGGACGAGGCCTGGGCGCGGGCCGTCCGTACGCTGCGCGCCGGGCTCGCCGTCGCCGCCGACTACGCGCACGAACGGGGCGATCGCCCGCCGTTCGGCACGCTCACCGGCTTCCGCGACGGCCGCGAGGTGCGTCCCGTACCGGACGGCAGCTGCGACATCACGGCGCATGTGGCGCTGGACGCCTGCGCCGGCCCGTCGGCGAAGCTGCTGCCCCAGCGGGAGGCGCTGCGCGCCCTGGGGGTGGACGGCCGCCGTCCGCCGCTCACCCTGGCCACCGACGACCCGGCCGGGTACGTACGGGCGCTGAGCGCCGCCGGTGCGGCGGCGGAGCTGACCGATCCGGCGGGCCTGGGCGGCTTCGGCTGGCTGCTGGAGCCGGTGGGCGAGGAGTGCGCGGAGCTGCTCACACGGCTCGAGGAGTGGGACGCCTGACAGCCGCGGACGGCGTGCTGCGAAACTGTTCCCATGACGGAGACGACGGTCGGCATCGGCGGCGCGGCGGAGAGCACCGACATGGTGCTGAACATCGGCCCGCAGCATCCCTCGACGCACGGCGTGCTGCGGCTGCGCCTCGTCCTGGACGGCGAGCGGATCCAGCACGCCGAGCCGGTGATCGGCTATATGCACCGTGGCGCCGAGAAGCTCTTCGAGGCGCGCGACTACCGGCAGATCATCATGCTCGCCAACCGGCACGACTGGCTGTCGGCGTTCTCCAACGAGCTGGGTGTGGTGCTGGCCGTCGAGCGGATGCTGGGCATGGAGGTGCCCGAGCGGGCGGTGTGGATGCGGACGCTGCTGGCCGAGCTGAACCGGGTGCTGAACCATCTGATGTTCCTCGGCTCGTACCCGCTGGAGCTGGGCGGTATCACTCCGGTCTTCCACGCGTTCCGTGAGCGCGAGGAGCTGCAGACCGTCATGGAGGAGATCTCCGGCGGCCGGATGCACTACATGTTCAACCGCGTCGGCGGCCTCAAGGAGGACCTGCCGGCCGGGTGGCTCAGCCGGGCCCGGCAGGCCATCGCCGACGTCCGCTCCCGTATGGACGTCTTCGACAACCTGGTCCTGGGCAACGAGATCTTCCGCGGCCGTACCCGCGGGGTCGGCGTGCTGGCGCCGGAGGCGGTGCACGCGTACGGCGTCTCGGGGCCGATCGCCCGCGCCTCCGGTGTCGACTTCGATCTGCGACGGGATGAGCCGTATCTGGCGTATGGGGAGCTGGGGTCCACGCTCAAGGTCGTCACCCGGGAGGAGGGCGACTGCCTGGCCCGCTTCGAGTGCCTGCTGGAGCAGAGCCACAACGCGCTCGACCTCGCCGACGCCTGCCTGGACCGGATCGCGGAGCTGCCGCCGGGGCCGATCAACCAGCGGCTGCCCAAGGTCCTGAAGGCGCCCGAGGGCGCGACCTACGCCTGGACCGAGAATCCGCTGGGCATCAACGGCTACTACCTGGTCTCCAAGGGCGACAAGACGCCTTACCGCCTGAAGCTGCGCTCGGCGTCGTACAACAACATCCAGGCGTTGGTGGAGCTGCTGCCGGGGACGCTGGTGGCCGATATGGTCGCCATCCTCGGGTCGATGTTCTTCGTGGTGGGAGACATCGACAAGTAGGAGATCAGGCAGGGAACCAGGTAGGAGATCAAGCAGGGGATCAGGCAGGGGATCAGGGCATCCGCCGTCACGGGCCCTTGCGGAGAGTCTCCAGGTGGCGGTGCAGGACGCGGCGGAGCAACTCCGGTGTGACCCGGTCCGGTTCCAGAGTCGCCTGGAAGGTGAGGCCGTCGAGCAGGGCCGACAGCCGCAGCGTCTCCAGCTCCAGGTCGAGGTCCTCGGGCAGGCTGCCGGCCTCCTGGCCCCCGCGCAGCATCCGCGTCAGCAGGACCCGCATTCCGGACTCCAGCTCGACGGCGTGCGGCCGGAGTTCGGGGCGCGTACGGGCCGCGGTCGTGAACGCCTGCCAGAGCATGCCCTCCTCCCGCCGCTCGTCGTCCAACGGCAGGAATTCGGCGAGCAGTTCCTCCGCGCGGGTACGGCGCTCACCGGCCGCGGCGGCGACGTCATCGGCGCTGTCACCGTTGTCGGCAGCGGCGGCGAGGAGCCGTTCGGCGTGACCTCCTACGCGGTACTCGATGCGGGCGTTCAGCTCCTTCATCGCAAAGATCATCACCTCGTCGTGGTCGCTGAAGTAGTGGCGGACCGACCCGACGGCCAGTCCGGCCTCCGCGGCGACGTTACGGAGCGACGCCCCCTCGACGCCCTCCCGCCGCACCACGCGGAGCACGGCCTCGGCGACGGCCCGGCGGCGGGCCTGCGGATCAACAATCTTCGGCATCTTGCGATTGTGGCACACCCGCGCTAAATTATTTTTTGGCACGGGCGAGCTAAAAACTGCCAGGCGCGCTTCCAGGTGCAGGGAACACGCGGAACACGTGGAACACAGGGGGAACCATGAACGAATGGCTGCTGGCGGGGCTGATCCTGGCCGCCGTCGTCGCGGTGGTCGTCAAGCGGCTGCGGGGCGAGGAGGTCAACGTCCGCGATCTGTTCGTGCCGCCGGCCGTCCTCATCACCATCGGCGTCATCGCACTGGCCAAGGCCGAGGAGGCGACCGGCACGGATCTGATGTGGACGGGCGCCGGCGCGCTGCTCGGCTGCGCATTGGGCGCCCTGCGCGGCGCGACCGTCCAGCTGTCGTCCCGGAACGGCGCACTGTGGCAGCGCTATACGGGCCGTACGTTCGGCGTGGCCGTGATATCGCTGCTCGCCATGGCCGGCTTCGGGTTCCTGGCGGTGAAGATGGGGATGCACGAGAACGCCCGGCCGGTCCAACTGGCCATCGGCGTCAGCTTCCTGGGCGAAGCCCTGGCGGTCGGCTACCGCGGGCGGACGAGCGGCACACCGTTCGCACCGGAGCGCCGTCGCATATGAGCCGCACGTGAATCGCACGTCGTGAGTCGCACGTGAGCCGAGCCTGACGACCCGCTGCCCGTCCACCACACCGCATGCGGTCCACACCCTGTGGACAAGGCGCGCCCCGCGCCGCGCGGATCCGGACCACGAGGGCCGGACCACAGGGACCGAACTACGTGGGCCGAACTACGCGGGCCGAACGACGTGCGGCCCCGGAGCCGGTGAGGGCTCCGGAGCCACAGAGGTCCGGACCACGGTCGGTCGCGCCAGCAGCGGTTGCCGGGCGGGTCAGGAGATGGCGCTGCGCAGTGCGCCGACGTCGAGCTGTTCGGTTTCGTCGTGCGCGGTCAGGTCGATGACCTCACCGGCGGCAGCGTCGTCGGCGGCGGCCGCATCGGTCAGCCCACCGTCATCCGCGACGTCCGCGGCCTCTGCGTGAGTCTTGGCGGGCGACTCTGCACGGGCCTCGGCGCGCGCCGACTGCTCGGCGACGGCCTCGTCGCCCACGACGTCCGCCAGGTCGTCCTGCAACGGTGCGGTCAGCTGCCGGGGGCGGGGCGGGGCCGTGTTGCCGAAGAAGTCGAAGCCGCCCAGCTCGCGGGACGGGGTGGGACGGGGCGGTGCGACGGCGGCGGCCGGGACCGGGCGGAGCGCGGGTCCGGCGGCAGCGGCCGTACGGGCGTGAGGTACGCCGCCCGTGCGCTCGGCGGCGGCCGCCGGGGAGTTCCCCCGGTCGTTGTCACCGTCCCCGCCGCTCCGGGCGGTACCCGAAGCACCCTGGGGGGTGTCCCCGGCGCCCTTCGCCGTGTCCTGCGCGGAGTGCTGGGCGGTTTGCTGGACGGCGCGCTGCCGGGCGGACTGCTGGGCGGCGCGCTGCCGGGCGGCGTTGCGGGCGAGCCGGCGGAGTGCCTGGTCGGCCTGCTCGTACGTGGCCGGAGCCGGGGCCGGGCGGTCCGGCGTCGGGGCCGGGCGGTCCGGCGTCGGGGCGGGCTCGCGGCGGGCCAGGACGATGGCGGACGCGGACCCACCTGCCCGGGAGGAACCGAGCGCTCGGGGAAGGCGCGCGATGGCCGGCAGCGAGGTGGCCGATGCGGCCGAAGTGGCCGATACGGCCGGGGAGACCGGGGAGGTGGACTCGATGGCGAGGAGGCGGCGGCCCTCCAGGGCGCTGGCCCGCTCGGTCTCGGCGGTGGCGTAACGGCGCAGCAGCTCGGCGTGTTCGCTGCGCAGCCGGGCCAGTTCGGCACGCTTGGCACGCAGTTTGGCGTCCAGGGCGGTGCGCAGCTCGCGGGCCTCCTCGACATCCGTTTCGAGCTCGGCTATCCGCTCCTCGGTGCGCCACTCGTCGCGCACCCGGGCGCGGGTGAGTTCGGCGACCCGGCGGCCGGCCTTACGGTCCCAGCCGCGCAGAAGGACGGCGCCGGTGAGTGCGGCGGCCGCCGCGCCCGCGGCGAGCACCCGCTGCACCAGATCGTCGCCGACGAACCACGCGCCCGCGGCGCAGGCGATTGACGCACCGGCGACCGTCACAGGAGGAAGCAGCCGGTGGAGGGGTGGTGAATGGCGGTGGCGTCCTCGTGGCATGGCCAGAAACTTACCGTGCGTGCGGGGCCTATGGGGCCCCGCACACCAATCCGTTTCCCGCTGGTTACTTCTTGACCAGCCCCTTGGACTCGACATAAGCCTGCGCGACATCCGCGGGCTTGAGCCGCTCGGCGTCGACCTTGCGGTTCAAGTTGATCAAGTCTTCGGTCGTCAGCTTGCGGGTCAGCTTCCCGAGCGCGGTCTCGATCTCCTTGTCACCGGCGGTCCTGGCATTCACCACCGGCAGCACATTGTCGGCGTTCTGCAGCTTCTTGTCGTCGGCCAGAAGCACCAGTCCGAAGTTGTCGAGGGTGGCGTCCGTGGTCGTGGTGAGCACCAGCTGGTCCGTGCCGTCCTTGACCGCCTGTTTGGCCTGCGGGGTCCCGACTCCCTTGGGGTCCAGGCCGGTGACGTCGATGCCGTACGTACGCTCCAGGCCCGGCTTGCAGAACACCCGGGTCTCGCACTCCTCGCCCGCCGCGACTTTGATCTTCTGCTTCGATTTACCGAGGTCGGAGAGGGTCTTCAGGCGGTGCTCGGCGGCGAATTCCCGGCTGACCGCGAAGGCGTTCTGATCCGTCGCCGCACCCGCCGGCAGCACTTTGAGTCGCGCGGCCCGGCGAGCTTCCCGAGTGCCGTCACCGTCTTGTCGATGTCGCTGGAGGCGACGGGCTCCGCCTTGCTGCCGTTCACCTTCGCGTTGAGGAATTCGGCGAGGGTGGAGGCGTATTCCGGCACCACATCGATCTGCCCCTTCTCCAGGGCCGGTTCATACAGCTCGCGATTGGCGAGTGTCTGTACCCGGGTCCGGTATCCGGCATCGGCGAGGATCCTGGAATAGATCTCCGCGAGCACCTTGGACTCGGTGAAACCGGCCGAGCCGATGACGATCTCGCCCTTACCGTCCTTGCCGTTGGCACCGCCCTTCTCCTCCAGGCTCTGGCCGCACGCGGCCAGCCCGGCCGCCAGCGCGACCACCGTGCCCGCGACAAGCGCGGTACGGGCCGCGCGCGACGTGCTGCTCATGGATGCCACCTTCAGTCTTCAGTTCGTTCGGATCGGTTCCGGTCGGGACAGGTCGTCCGGCCGGGACAGGTCCGGTCCGCACGGGTCAGGCCGCGCCGGATCGGGCGGAGCCTGATCCGCCGGGGCCCGGTCGGGCGGAGGCTGATCGGACAGGGGCTGATCGGACGGCCGCTGGCCGGACGGGGGCTGGTCGGACGGGCGCCGGTCGGTGTCCTCGGGCGTACGGACTGGGGTACGGGCTGCGGTAGGGGATGCCGTACGCGAGGCCGTGCGGGTGGCGGCGCGCCGTCGTCCGCGCAGCGGGTCCAGCAGCCGCTCGACGAGGACGAGGACGCCCTCCACGGCCAGGGCGAGCACGGCCACCAGCAGCGCGCCCGCGACGACCTGCGCGGTGTCGTAGTTGCCGAAGCCCGCGGTGATGATCCGGCCCAGCCCCCCGCCGCCGGCCATCGCGGCGAGGGTGGCGGTCGCCACCACCTGGACCGTGGCCGACCGCAGGCCCGTCATGAGCAGCGGATAGGCGAGCGGTATCTCGACCCGCAGCAGGAGTTGCGGACCCGACATGCCCATCCCCCGGGCCGCCTCGACCACATCGCGGTCCGCCTCCCGCATGCCCAGATAGGCGTTGGTCAGCAGCGGCGGCACCGCGAACAGCACCAGCGCGATCACCGTCGGCCAGTCGCCGTACCGCCCCAGCGGACTGAGCGTCAGCAGCACCAGCACCGCGAAGGTCGGCACCGCGCGGCCCACATTGGAGATGTTGACCGCCAGCGTCCCGCCCTTGCCGAGGTGTCCCAGATACAGCGCCAGCGGCAGGGCGATCAGGCAGGAGAGGACCAGGCACAGCGCACTGAGCCACAGGTGCTCGGTGAGGCGGTGCCACACTCCGTTCTCCCCGGCCCAGTTGGCGGCCGTCGTCAGCCACTGCCAGGCACCCGTGACCGCCTCCATCAGCCCACCGCCTTCGCCGTACGGGCACCGCGCCGGGCGGCCGGGGCCTTCGGCTTCGTCCGCGGGCGCGCCCAGGGCGTGAGCAGCCGCTGAAGGCCCATCAGCAGCACATCGGCCACCAGCGCCAGCAGCACGCACAGCACCGACGCCGTGAGCACTTCGGCCTTGAAGAAGCCCGCCATCCCGCTGGCTATGAGATTGCCCAGGCCGCCGTAGCCGACGACGGAGCCGATGGTGGTCATCGCGACCGTCGAGACCGTGGCGATCCGCAGTCCGGCCACCACCGCGGGCAGCGCGAGGGGGAGTTCCACCTCGAACAGCAGCCGCGCGGGGCCGTACCCCATCCCGCGGCCGGCCTCCCGCACCTCGGCGGGCACCGCCTGCAGACCGGCGAGGACATTGCGCACCAGGATCGTCAGCGAGTAGAGCACCAGGCCCGTGACGACCACCGCCGCCGAGACCCCGAAGACCGGGGTCAGCAGGGCGAACATCGCCAGTGACGGGACCGTGTAGAGCACCGTCGTCAGCCCCAGGACCGGCCCGGCGGCGCCCCGCCAGCGCCGGGCCAGCAGCGCCAGCGGCACGGCGACGGCCAGGCCGATCACCACCGACACCGCGGTGATGCCGAGGTGCTGGAGCGTCGCGTCCAGCAGCTCCTGACCGCGGGTGCGGACATACTCACCGCAGATCCAGTCGTTCGTTTCCAGACAACTCGGTCCGGCAGCCATGCCGTTCATGGCCCGTCACCTCCCCCGCCCTACGTGCTCACTTCTCGGCGACGTCTGCGACCCTAAACCCCAGCACTGACAATCGCCCGGTCGCCCCGGCTCACCGGCCACACCACCGGCTACCCCGCCATCCACGCGCAACACCGCGTTCACGAAATTCGCGATGTTCGCCACTTCCCGGCCACCATGGGCGGCCGGCAACGGGCCGCCCCAACGGGCCATCCATCCACACCTGAGGGAAGAATGATCCGCTTCGAGCACGTCACCAAGCGCTACGCCGACGGCACCACCGCCGTGGACGACCTCACCTTCGAGGTCGCGAAGGGGGAACTCGTCACGCTCGTCGGACCCTCGGGCTGCGGCAAGACCACGACGATGAAGATGGTCAACCGGCTCATCGAGCCCACCGGCGGGCGGATCTTCCTCGACGGCGAGGACATATCCACCGTCGACCCCGTCCAGCTGCGGCGCCGCATCGGCTACGTCATCCAGCAGACCGGACTCTTCCCCCACAAAACCGTCCTGGACAACACCGCCACCGTCCCGCACCTCCTCGGCCGCCCCCGCAAACAGGCCAGGGCCCGCGCCGCGGAGCTCCTCGACCTGGTCGGCCTGGACCCGGCGACGTACGGCGACCGCTACCCCGACCAGCTCTCCGGCGGCCAGCGCCAGCGCGTCGGCGTGGCCCGCGCGCTCGCCGCCGACCCGCCCGTCCTGCTGATGGACGAACCGTTCGGCGCGGTCGATCCGGTCGTCCGCGAGCATCTGCAGAACGAGTTCCTGCGGCTGCAGTCCACACTGCACAAGACGGTCCTCTTCGTCACCCACGACATCGAGGAGGCGGTCCGGCTCGGCGACCGGATCGCGGTCTACGGGGCGGGACGCATCGAGCAGTTCGACACCCCGGCGACGGTCCTGGGCGCCCCCGCGACCCCGTACACCGCCCAGTTCGTCGGCGCCGACCGGGACCTCAAGCGGCTCGCCGTCACCCCCGTCGGGCCCGGCGACCTCGAGCAGCCCCCGGTCGTCCGGCTCGACGACTCCGCGGCCCGCGCCGCCGACCGGCTGACCGCCGACGAGGCACCGTGGGCGGTCGTGCTGGACGCCGACGGGGCACCGTACGGGTGGGTGACGGCCGGGGCGCTCACGGGTGCGCTCCCGGACGGTGCCACTCCGGGGAGCGGCACCGTCCGGGAGCACGCCCGGCAGATGGCCGCCTGGCTGCCGCTCGGGGCCCCGCTCAAGCAGGCACTCAGCACGATGCTCCAGCATGACGCGGGCTGGATCGCCGTCCGGGACGGCGACCGCCACCTGGGTGTGCTGACGCCCGCCGGGCTGCACACCGCGCTGCGCCGCTCCAGCCGCTAGGGCCTGTCCGATGGGTCCGCGTGGGCCCGCGGCGACCCATCGGACAGGCCCTAGGGCACGGCGCCGCGCGGCGTCGGCGCTCCCGTAGCGCCTGGGTCAGAGCGCCGGGGTCAGACCACCGAGGTCGGCGCGCCGGGGCCGGAGCGCCGGATATCCGCGCGCGGGGTCAGAGCGCCGCGTCGGCGCCGCCCCGGTCCTCGTCGTCCGGCAGCTTGCACACCCGCTCCAGGAAGACCGCCGCGGCCACCACGGCCACACCGGCGAGCACCGACAGACCGGCGTGGATCACCTGGTCCCGGCGCGGCTCGACCTCGAGCCCGGCGCTCAGCAGAAAGACGCCGACACCGCCGTACAGCCCGGAGACCAGCGCCGCCACCAGGGCGCTCGCCTGCCCGAAGACCACGGCACGGGCGGCCATCAGCGGATCGACGCCCTTGGCGCCGGGCCGGCGCTCGCGCTGGGCGCGCAGCCGCGACCGGAGCGAGACGGCCGTGCCGGCCAGCACGGCGGCGATCAGCGCCAGCACGATCGGCGCGGCCACCGGCACGCTGGGCAGGGAGCCGTAGGAGTCCCACAGCCGGGCGCCGCCCCAGGCCAGCACCCCGGCCGCCAGAAACAGCCCGACCAGCACCTTGATGTGTAGCTGCCTCACCGAGCGATCGCCTCTCACACCGTCATGACCCTGTGCCGTCACGACCATTTTCCGTACCGGTACGCCTCACAGGTACACCCATGGGACCCGCAACCCTAACGGCTACTCGGGCAGTCGCAGTTCCAGGTCCGCCCGCGGCACGACACCGTCACGGCCGACCGCCGCGAGCAGCTCGGCGACCGCACCGCGCCCCGGAACCTCAGCCTCCGGGTCGACGTCGTACCAGGGCGCCAGCACGAACGCCCGCTCATGGGCGCGCGGATGCGGCAGCGTCAGCAGCGGGTCCTCGGAGACCACGTCCTGATAGGCCACGATGTCGACGTCGATGGTGCGCGGCCCCCAGCGCTCGTCACGGACCCGCTCGAAGGCCTCCTCGATCGCGTGCCCGCGCTCCAGGAGGGAGCCCGGCGGCAGCGTCGTCTTGATCAGCACCACGGCGTTGAAGTACGACGGCTGGGTGCCCGGCGCCACGCCCCAGGGCTCGGTCTCGTACACCGGGGAGACCGCCTTGACCCGCAGACCAGGGGTGTCCTCCAGCGCGTCGACGGCACCCTGGAGGGTCTCCAGGCGGTTGCCGAGGTTGCTGCCGAGGGAGAGCACGGCTCGTTTGGGGTTGGAGAGCGTCACATCGGCGGCGTCCACCTGCTCCACGACGGAGGCGGGCACCGGCTGTACGGTCGGGTCACTGCTGGTGTTCATGTACTCGACTCCGAGTGATGGTGATGGTCACGTCGTCGAAGGGGACGGTGATCGGCGCATCCGGTTTGTGCACCACCACCTCCACTTCCTGTACGCCCTCGTGCTTGAGGCACTGGTCGGCGATGCGCTCCGCCAGGGTCTCGATGAGGTCGACGGGCTCGCCCTCCACGACGGCCACCACCTCCTCGGCCACGATGCCGTAGTGCACGGTCTTCGCGAGATCGTCGGAGGCTGCCGCCTGGCGGGTGTCCAGACCGAGGACGAGGTCCACGATGAAGGTCTGGCCTTCCTCGCGCTCCCGGGGGAACACCCCGTGGTGGCCCCGGGCCTTCAGGCCACGCAGCGCGACACGATCCACGCGAATCACTCCCACTGGTCCACGGCACCTCTGGCGCCACTGTTCGTCGGTTCCGGGCAGGCACCGGAGCGGTCCGGCAACCCCACCCCGTCATCGAATCTACCTTCGAGCACCGACAGCCCTCGCTCACGGGGGCTATGGACAAGACCCCACCCTGCTGCTAGGCACGACTCACCCGCACGGGCCGGGAGATCGTCCGCGCGGCCTCTTACCCCTCTTCCCCCGCGCCACCCCTACCCGTGCCCCACTTGGCTCGAACGGGTGCGCCGTCGTCCAGATGGCTGACGTCCGCCACTGACGCGCTGCGCGGCCGCCACCATGAGCGCAAGGGCCGGCCGCCATGGCAAGGCTCACACCCCGCCCGCGCCCGCATCGTGAGACACCGGGCGCCGGTACCGGAGTGTTCACGAGCGGGGTGCCGGAGCGTTCACCAGAGGTTCAGAAGGCGCCCTCGTCCTCCCCGTCTCCCCCGTTCTCCTCCGCCTCGTCCTCCCGGTCCGCCAGCACCGGCGACCCGTGGTGCGCCCACACCCGCCAGCCGTCCTCCGTGCGCCGGAAGACATTGGTCGCGACGACGAGCTGGCCGATCAGCGGCCCCACCGAGCCGTCGTCCTCCGCGGGGCCGCCGCTGAGGATGTTCTCGGTGCAGGTCACCAGGGCGGTGTCGCCCATGACGTCGATCTCCACGTCGGTGAGGAAGAACTGGATGTACTCGGTGTTCGCCATGATCAGGGCGTACGAGCGGAGCACCTCGCCGCGCCCGCGCAACACCGGCCACCCGGGGTGGACCACGCTCACCTGACCGTCCAGCCACAGCTCGGACAGCGCCTCGTGATCGCCGCGCTCGATGGTCTCGTACAGGGTCGCGTTCGCCTGCTCGACCAGCTCGATGTCCGTCCGTGGGCCCAACCCGCTCACACCGTTCCCGTCGCGTTCGCCGCCGGCCCGCCCGGCCCGCCGGACGCGCCCGTCCCGCTCATCCCGCTCGTCCCAGCGGTAACGGCCGATGCCGCCGCCTCCTCCACGGCACGGGCCACCCGTACCGCGTCCGCGCTCGCCCTGACCTCGTGCACCCGCACCGCCCAGGCCCCCTCTCGCGCCACGATCGCCGATACCGCCGCCGTCGCGGCGTCCCGCTCCCGGGCCGGCGGCGGGGCGGTTTCCGCACCGCCCGCCAGCACCCTGCCCAGGAACCGTTTCCTCGAAGCGGCCACCAGCAGCGGCCGGCCCAGCGCCCGCAGCCGCGCCAGGCCGGCGACCAGCGCGAGGTCGTGCCCGGCCTCCTTGGCGAAGCCGAGGCCCGGATCGATGATGATGCGGTCCGGGCCCACGCCGCCGGCCACGGCGCGCTCCATGGACTGCCGGAGTTCGTCCAGCACCTCCGTGACCACGTCCCCGTAGACGGCGCGGTTGTTCATGTCGATCGACTGGCCGCGCCAGTGCATCACCACGAACGGGACCTGGTGGGCGGCCACCACCGGCACCATCGCCGGGTCGGCGGCGCCCCCGCTGACGTCGTTGACCAGCCGCGCCCCGGCCCGTACCGCCTGCTCGGCGACGGACGCGCGCATGGTGTCGACGGAGACCAGGGCGCCCGCCGCGGCCAGCTCCCGTACGACGGGGATGACCCGGCGCAGCTCCTCGGCCTCGTCCACCCGCGCCGCGCCCGGCCGGGTCGACTCGCCGCCCACGTCGACCAGATCGGCGCCCTGGGCCACCAGGTCGAGACCGTGTTTGACGGCGAGTTCGGTGTCGAACCACTCCCCGCCGTCGGAGAACGAATCGGGCGTCACATTCACGACGCCCATCACCGCGCAGCGGTCCCAGTCCGGCAGTCCGGCCACCCGGCCACGCAAGGTACTCATGGGACCAGCGTAGGCCGTGTGCCGACCGGCCGGATTGCCGCCTTCGCGTGCGGGGACGGGCCGGCCCGGGGTCCGTCCGACGGGCCCGGCCCTGCCCCATGGGGACCCGTTTGGATGGGCCCCGTTCGGAAAGGCCCTAAGCCGTCCGCTCGACCGCGCCGGCGGCCCGTACCGGCTCCGCCGGGTGCGCCGTGTGCGCGCACGGCCGCGGTTCGGCGGCCCGCCCGCCCCTCAGGAAGCGCGGCAGGCGCAGCTCCAGGTAGCCCTCGGCCTGCAGCGCCGCCAGGCCGATGCGCGGGATGTCGCGGCTGTTGCGGAAGACCACGAAGCGGGGCTCCCAGCGCGGCCGGAACTTGTCGTTGAACTTGTAGAGCGACTCGATCTGGTACCAACGGGACAGGAAGATCAGCATGCCCCGCCAGACCCGGATGACCGGCCCCGCGCCGAGCTTCTCGCCGCGCTCCAGGGAGGAGCGGAACACCGCGAAGTTCAGCGACACCTGCTTGATCCGGAGATCGGGCGCGGCCTGCAGCGTGGCGACGATCAGCAGCTCGTTCATACCGGGGTCGGCGCTGCGGTCGCGGCGCATCAGCTCCAGGGAGATGCCGCTGTCGCCCCACGGGACGAAGTGCTGCATCGCCTTGAGGTCCCCGTACGGGCCGGGCTCCTCGCCCTCGGTGGCCGGCAGATGCGCGGTGGCGATCACCGCGTCGCCGTCGGCCACCGCGTCGATCCGGCCCAGCGCCATGGAGAAGCCGCGCTCGGTGTCGGTGTCCCGCCAGGCGTCCGCGGCCCGCTGGATCCGCTCCAGCTCGGCCGGCTCCAGGTCGCGCACCCGCCGCACCCTGGTGGTGTAGCCGTTGCGCTCGATGCGCTTGACCATCTGCCGTACGTTGCGCATCGCGCGCCCGGTGAGGGTGAAGTCGGCGACGTCCACGATCGCCTCGTCGCCGAGCTCCAGGGCGTCCATCCCGGTCTCCCGGGTCCACACCTGGCCTCCGGTCTCGCTGCAGCCGGTGACGGCCGGCGTCCAGGAGTGCGCCCGGGCCTCCTCCATGAACCGCTCGATCGCGCCCGGCCAGGCCTCGACGTCGCCGATCGGATCGCCGCTGGCGAGCATCACACCGGAGATCACCCGGTAGCAGACCGCGGCCTTGCCGGACGGGGAGAAGACCACGCCCTTGTCACGGCGGAGCGCGAAGTAGCCGAGGGAGTCCCGGTCGCCGTGCCGGTCGAGCAGCTCGCGCAGCCGCCGCTCGTCGTCGTCGGTCAGCCGGGCCGCCGGGTGCTCGGGGCGGAAGGCGAGGTACGCGGTGGTGGCGACGGTCAGCAGGCCCAGCGCACCGAGGGAGTAGCCGACGGTGTAGTCGACGTGGTGGGTGTAGCCGACCGGGCCCTCGAAGCCGAACAGACCCCACAGCACATGCTCGGCGCGGTCCATGAAGGACGGCGAGCCGATGATCTTGTGGGGGTGGGAGCTGACGATCACCATGCCGATGGCGAAGCTCGCGCCGCCCAGGACGACGAAGTTGGCCACGGCCTTCCAGCGGCTCCGCGGGTCGGGCAGGGCGGCGAACTCCTTGCGGTGCCACACCAGGAACACCAGCAGCGCGAGCGAGAGCACCGCGCCCACCACGGAGTGGCGGTGCAGCAGCTGAGCGGCGAGACCGACGGGCAGCAGCGCCACGGCCGCCGTCCAGGCCCGCCGCTTGCGCCGTTTGAGGCCGTGGGCGAGCAGGAGCAGCAGGATGCCGACGACGAGGGAGGCGGCGGCCGCCAGCGGGCTGACCGCGCCCGGCAGCACCTCGGCGAGGGCGTGCACCCGGCTGTGCCGGAACCGCGGGAACACCCCGGCGACCAGGTTGAGCAGGCCGACGAGCACACCGGCCGTACCGACGAGACCCGGTACCCGCTCGGGGCGCGGGCCGCGGAGCCAGCGTGGCGGACGCCACGCAACCTTCTCCGACTTTCCGCCATCTAGCCTGTCAGACATCACTTTCCCGTCGCCCCGGTCGAGAGAACGTGCGAGCCTTGTCGCAGCGTCTGGACTTTTTGCGCCCTGTATGACGGCGTTTCAGGGCTCGGGGTTCCACTTGCGGTCCGGGTGAGCCGGCCGCCCGGAAGAAAGCACCTCATGGGTCTGACCAGCAAGAAAGTGCTGCTTCTTGCCGTCCTCGTCGCGGTGGCACTGTTCGTTCTGACGATTTGGCTCTGGCCACGCCTGTCCAAGAAGAGCTGGCGCGCCGTTCTCGGGCGCGTCGGCCTGCTGCTGGCGACCCAGCTCTCGATCTTCGCCGCGGTGGGGCTGGCCGCGAACCTCTCCTTCGGGTTCTACGCCTCCTGGGCCGACCTCTTCGGCCAGGAGCAGGAGCCGGGCGTGGTGAAGAACTACAAGTCCGGCCCGAACGGCACCAAGCTGCAGATGCTGGGCACCCAGCGGATCAGCGTCGAGAACGGGGCCCAGCCGGCGGTGGCGGGCCGGATCGACAAGGTGATGGTCCACGGCGAGCGTTCCAAGATCTCCAGCCCGGCATATGTCTATCTGCCGCCGCAGTACTTCCAGAAGGAGTACGCGGACAAGGAATTCCCGGCGTCGGTGGTCCTCACCGGATACCCCGGAACGGCCGAGGCGCTGTACAAGAAGCTGCACTTCCCGCAGACCCAGCACGGGCTGCTCAAAGAGGGCAAGATGAAGCCGACCGTGCTGGTGATGATGCGCCCGACCGTCGCTCCGCCCCGTGACACCGAGTGCATGGACATACCGAACGCGGAGCAGACCGAGACGTTCTTCACCAAGGACCTGCGCGCCGATATCTCCGGGCACTACCGAATAGGGAAGGAGTCCAAGAGCTGGGGCGTCATGGGTGACTCCACAGGCGGCTACTGCGCACTGAAGCTGACCATGCGCCACCCCGAGGCGTTCTCCACCGCGGTCTCCCTGTCCGGCGACTACAAGGCCCCGCGCGACGCCACCACCGGCGACCTCTTCGGCGGCAGCAAGCAGCTGGAGCGCGAGAACGACCTGCTCTGGCGCCAGCGCAACCTGCCCGCTCCCGCGGTGAACCTGCTGGTCACCAGCAGCAAGCAGGGCGAGAGCAACTACAAGAACACGCTGCGCTTCATCGAGCAGACCAAGTCCCCCACCAAGATCTCGTCGATCATCCTCGACAGCGGCGGCCACAACTTCAACACCTGGCGCCGCGAGATCCCGGCGGCCCTGCAGTGGCTGGGGGACCGCCTGACGGTCTGAACGAGCCGGCCGGCGGCCTGACGGGCCGGGACCGGCAATGTTGCGCCGCGGCGGGATTCCCGCCGCGGCTTTCGACTGTCCGCCCGCTGTCTGCCCGCGGCTGTCGACTGTCTGCCCGCGGCTGTCGGCTGTCCGCGCGCCGCCGGGGCCGGTCGTCAGCGCGCCAGTATCAGGCTCATCGCCTCGGCCCGCGTCGCCGCGTCCCGCAGCTGGCCGCGGACGGCCGAGGTCGTGGTCTTGGCACCGGGCTTCCGGACGCCCCGCATGGTCATGCACATGTGCTCGCACTCGATGACGACGATCACGCCGCGCGGCTCCAGGATCTCCATCAGGGAGTCCGCGATCTGCGTGGTCAGCCGCTCCTGGACCTGCGGGCGGCGGGCGAACACATCGACCAGCCGGGCCAGCTTGGACAGCCCGGTGATCTTCCCGTCGACGGACGGGATGTAGCCGACGTGCGCCACGCCGACGAACGGCACCAGGTGGTGCTCACAGCTGGAGACCAGCTCGATGTCCTTGACCAGCACCATCTCGTCGTGGCCCAGGTCGAAGGTGGTCGTCAGCACGTCCTCCGGCTTCTGCCACAGGCCGGCGAAGATCTCCTTGTAAGCCCGCGCCACCCGCGCCGGCGTCTCCAGCAGGCCCTCGCGGTCCGGGTCCTCGCCCACCGCGATCAGCAGCTCGCGGACCGCGTTCTCGGCGCGCTTCTCGTCGAACTCGCCGATCGGGCCGTCGACGGCCAGCGTCACAGGGTCGGTCATCTGGTGCCTCGTTCCTTCTGCGCCCGCGCGGTATCGCGGTGGAATCGCGGAATGCCGCGCCCCCCAGGCTAAACCTGGGGGGCGCGGCATGTATTCCGGGGGCCGGGCGCGGGCCGGCGGGGCCGGCTTCCGCCCGGGCCCGGCCGGGTCAGCTCTCCGTGCGCGGCTCCTCGGGGGCCTGCGCCTTCTCCGTGACGACCTTCTCCGGAGCCGCCTTCTCCGTGGAGACGGCGGTGGTCGCCGTCGTCACGGAGCCGTTGGCCGGAGCCAGCTCCCTCGGCGACAGCACCGGCGGGCGGCTGGAGGGCGTACGGCGCGACGAGCCGGTCCACGCCGGGCGGGCCGGGCGCCGGACCACGTGCTTGAACAGCTCGGCGATCTCCTCCTTGCCGAGGGTCTCCTTCTCCAGGAGCTCCAGCACGAGGTTGTCGAGGATGTCGCGGTTCTCGACCAGGATCTCCCACGCCTCGTTGTGCGCGGTCTCGATCAGCTTCTTGACCTCCTCGTCGACCAGTGCGGCGACCTCTTCCGAGTAGTCGCGCTGGTGACTCATCTCGCGGCCCAGGAAGGGCTCGGAGTTGTCGGAGCCGAACTTGATCGCGCCGAGCCGCTCGGTCATGCCGTACTGCGTGACCATCGCGCGGGCCGTGGCCGTCGCCTTCTCGATGTCGTTCGCGGCGCCGGTGGTCGGGTCGTGGAAGACCAGCTCCTCCGCCGCGCGGCCGCCCAGCATGTACGCCAGCTGGTCCAGCATCTCGTTGCGGGTGGTGGAGTACTTGTCCTCGTCCGGCAGGACCATGGTGTAGCCCAGGGCCCGGCCACGGGACAGGATGGTGATCTTGTGGACCGGGTCGGAGTTCGGGGAGGCCGCCGCGACCAGGGCGTGTCCGCCCTCGTGGTACGCGGTGATCTTCTTCTCCTTCTCGGACATGATCCGGGTCCGCTTCTGCGGGCCGGCCACGACGCGGTCGATCGCCTCGTCCAGGAACTTGTTGTCGATCAGCTTCTCGTCGCTGCGGGCCGTGAGCAGCGCGGCCTCGTTCAGGACGTTCGACAGATCGGCACCGGTGAAGCCGGGGGTGCGCTTGGCGACGGCCGAGAGGTCGACGTCCGGCGCGACCGGCTTGCCCTTCTGGTGGACCTTGAGGATCTCCAGCCGGCCCTGCAGGTCCGGACGGTCGACGGCGATCTGCCGGTCGAAGCGGCCGGGGCGCAGCAGCGCCGGGTCGAGGATGTCCGGGCGGTTCGTCGCGGCGATCAGGATCACGCCGCCCTTGACGTCGAAGCCGTCCATCTCGACCAGCAGCTGGTTGAGGGTCTGCTCACGCTCGTCGTGGCCGCCGCCCAGGCCCGCACCACGGTGCCGGCCGACCGCGTCGATCTCGTCGACGAAGACGATCGCCGGGGCGTTCGCCTTGGCCTGCTCGAACAGGTCACGGACACGGGAGGCGCCGACACCGACGAACATCTCGACGAAGTCGGAGCCGGAGATCGAGTAGAACGGGACGCCCGCCTCACCGGCGACGGCGCGCGCGAGCAGGGTCTTGCCCGTTCCGGGCGGGCCGTACAGCAGCACACCCTTGGGGATCTTGGCGCCGACGGCCTGGAACTTCGCCGGCTCCTGGAGGAACTCCTTGATCTCCTGGAGCTCCTCGACGGCCTCGTCCGACCCGGCGACGTCCGCGAAGGTCGTCTTGGGGGTGTCCTTGGTGATCAGCTTCGCCTTCGACTTGCCGAAGTTCATCACCCGGGAGCCGCCGCCCTGCGCCTGGTTCATCAGGAACAGGAAGACGACCACGATGAGGACGAACGGCACCAGGGAGATCAGCATCCCGATGAACGGGTTCTGCTTCTCCGGGGAGACGGTGTAGCCGTCCTTGATCTTGTCGGTCTCGTACTTGGCCTGCAGGCTCTTCGCCAGATCGACGCCCTGGTCGCCGATGTAGCTCGCCTGGATCTTGTTCGAGCCCTCGATCTTGTGCGAGCCGGACAGCTCGATCTTGATCTTGTTCTCGTCGCCGGTCGTCAGCTCGGCGGACTTCACCTGGTTCTCAGAGATCGCCTTGACGACCTGACCGGTGTCCACCGTCTTATAGCCGCCGGACGAGCCGACGACCTGCATCAACACGACCACGGCGAGGACGGCCAGCACGATCCACATAACCGGCCCACGGAAGTATCGCTTCACGTCCATCCATACGGAGCCGTGTGCGGCCCCGTCCCTCCTGCCACAGTGAGGCACAACGCCCTCGGGAGGGCTGGTCGTGCGTACGGTGTATTACTGGCCCGAAAGCAGACTGCCTTCGGACGGTACCCCAGCATTGTCACCCGGCGCCTGCGCCGAGAGAGAACATGCGGCCGGGATTCCCCTCCGCCTGCTCCAACGGCGGGAAGCCCCGAAGGGTTCCCGCCGGTCCGCTCCGGCCCCCTCAGCCGCCGTAGACCTGGGGCGCGAGGGTGCCGACGAAGGGGAGGTTGCGGTACTTCTCGGCGAAGTCGAGGCCGTAGCCCACGACGAACTCGTTGGGGATGTCGAAGCCGATCCACTTCACGTCGATGGCGACCTTGGCCGCGTCCGGCTTGCGCAGCAGCGTGCACACCTCCAGCGAGGCCGGCTCGCGCGAGCCGAGGTTCGACAGCAGCCACGACAGCGTCAGGCCGGAGTCGATGATGTCCTCGACGATCAGGACGTGCTTGCCCTTGATGTCGGTGTCCAGGTCCTTGAGGATGCGGACCACACCGGAGGACTGGGTGCCCGCGCCGTAGGAGGACACGGCCATCCAGTCCATCGTGACGGGGGTGGACAGCGCGCGCGCCAGGTCCGCCATCACCATCACCGCGCCCTTGAGGACACCGACGATGAGCAGGTCCTTGCCCGCGTACTCCGCGTCGATCTTCGCGGCCAGCTCGGCCAGCTTCGCGTCGATCTCTTCTTTGGTGATGAGGACCGACTGAAGGTCGGCGCCCATGTCCTTGTCGTCCACCCGTGCCACTCTCGCTCGGTTCGGTGTTCACGTCAGTCGGTGTTCACGTCGGTCGTGGTCCACGTCAGTCGTGAGACTTCAGATGCACGGCAGCGTCTGCGGCTCAGCCCTGCCGGATGACAAGTCTGCCACCCTGGCGGCGTACCCCGACGCGCCCGGGGAGATTGATGGCCCCCTGGCCGCGCCAGGCCGTGATCAGCCGGTCCACTTCCTCGATGTGGCGGGCGAAGAGCGAACCGGGCGGTGAACCGGCGGCGATGACCGCCCGGCGCAGCACCCGGCGGCGCACGGCGGACGGCAGGGCGAACAGGCCGGCGACGTCGAGGGTGCCGGCGTCGTCCAGAACCGTTCCCTCGGCCGCGACGGCCCAGGCGTCGAGCGCGTCGGCGTCGTCCCGGGAGAGCTGGGCCGTGCGGGCCAGCGCCTCGACGACGCCCTTGCCGAGCGCCTTCTCCAGGGCGGGCAGCCCCTCGTGGCGCAGCCGGGAGCGGGTGTACGCGGGATCGGAGTTGTGGGGGTCGTCCCAGACGGGCAGCGACTGGATCAGGCAGGCCTTGCGGGCGGTCTGGCGGTCCAGGTCCAGGAAGGGCCGGCGGTAGCGGCCGCTCGGTCCGCTGCTCGCGGCCATCCCGGACAGCGAGCGGGTGCCGGAGCCGCGGGCGAGGCCGAGGAGCACCGTTTCGGCCTGGTCGTCGCGGGTGTGGCCGAGGAGGACGGCGGCGGCGCCATGGCGCTCGGCGGCCGCGTCCAGAGCGGCGTAGCGGGCGTCCCGGGCGGCGGCCTCGGGCCCTCCGGCGCGGCCCACGCTGACGGACACGACCTCTACGGGGTCGAGCCGCAGGGCCCGCAGTCGCAGGGCGACCTCGGCGGCACGGAGGTCGGAGCCCTCCTGAAGCCCGTGGTCGACGGTGACGCCCCCGGCCCGGACGCCCAGCTTGGGGGCCTCGAACGCGAGAGCGGAGGCGAGCGCCATCGAATCGGCGCCGCCGGAGCACGCGGCGAGCACGAGCGGGGGCTCGTGCCGGTCCTGTGCGCAGTGGTGGTTGAGCACGTCGTGGAGTACGCGGCGGACCGCCAGGCGTATCGCGGCGACCGCTGGATGGGGACCCATGTCCGTTTCCAATCGTTCAGCTGGGAGCCTCGGGCCGGTGAGGCCCGTCGTCACACAGAGTGCCTAGATGGTGACAGAGGCGAGCGGTTCCCCGAGCATTGCACGCCTATCCATCGACAACGGTCCCTCAGACGGGTGAATGAAGGGGCGCTCTTCTGCCGTGCGGCGTGCCCAGCTCACGACGTTCCCCTACGGTGCCCCGTCCGCTTTGCGGTGCACCCGCGCGATCCAGTCCGCCGGTTTGGCGATCTCTTGTTTGGTGGGGAGAGTGTTCGGCGACGTCCACACCCGGTTGAAGCCGTCCATGCCCACCTCCTCGACGACGGACCGGACGAACCGCTCGCCGTCGCGGTACTGCCGCAGCTTGGCGTCCAGCCCGAGCAGTTTACGCAGCGCCAGGTCGAGCCGTCCGGCACCGCTGGCCCGGCGCTTCTGGAACTTCTCCCGGATCTCCGCGACCGACGGCACGACATCCGGACCCACGCCGTCCATCACGTAGTCGGCGTGCCCCTCCAGCAGGGACATCACCGCCGTCAGCCGCCCGAGGATCTCCCGCTGCGCCGGCGTCTGCACCAGATCCACGATCGACCGGCTGCCGTCCTCGCCCTCCTCCCCCTCGGGCTTCGCCCCGGCCAGCGACTGGGCGGCCTCCCGCAGCCGCTCCAGGAGCGTCCCCGGATCGATGTCGGTCTCCGCGAGGAACGACTGGATCTCCCCCTCGACGTGGTCCCGCAGCCAGGGCACGGCCGTGAACTGGGTCCGGTGGGTCTCCTCGTGCAGGCACACCCACAGCCGGAAGTCGTGCGGCGCCACCTCCAGCTCGCGCTCGACGTGGACGATATTCGGCGCCACCAGCAGCAGCCGCCCGCCCTGTGCCCCGGCCGGCAGGTCCCGGGACGGCGGGGCGAAGGTCTCGTACTGGCCCAGCACCCGCGACGCCAGGAACGACAGCAGCATCCCCAGCTCCACGCCGGTCACCTTGCCGCCGACCGCGCCGAGCACCGCGCCCCCGGGCACCGCCGCGCGCCGGTCCTCCATCTTGGCCAGCAGCGGCTTGAGCACCGCCCGGAACCCGGCGACATTGGCCCTGATCCAGCCGGGCCGGTCCACGACCAGGACCGGTGTGTCGTGCGGTGCGCCCTCCGGCGGACCGCCGCCCGTCGCACCGGGCCGCTCCTCACCCGTCGCACCGGGCTGCGCCATCCGCGTGAACGCGCGCACGTGCTCCTCGGACGACTTGGCGTGCCGCCGCAGCTCGGCGACGATCGCCCGCGCCTCGTCCCGGCTCACCTCCGGCCCCGGCCGCACGAACCGCGTCGCGGTCGCGACCGCGAGATTCCAGTCGACCATCTCGGTCCCACCGATGCTCGTCATGGCTTCACGGTACGTGGGCGCCCCGCCCGGGAACAGCCGCCCACGTAGTCGCTGCGTAGTCGCTGCGCTTGGCTTGCTTCCCACGTTGTCGTCTGCGGCGCCGTACCTTCCGTTTCGCCGTTGCGCCTGCGGCGGGCGTGGGTGGGTCGGGTGCGGGGCCGCGCCTCCGGACTGGCGTCCTGCGGAGCGGCCCCTCCCGGGAGTGGGAGGAAAAAACCCTGAGTGGGGGTGGAGGGAGTGGTCCGCTGCCCGTACGGAGAAGAGCTACCGGCAGCCGCAGTTCGCCACGGCGGAGGCCAGCTTGTCCAGGGCCTCCTGCGCGCCCTCCGCGCCCTCCGTCCCCGAGGTCATGAACGAGAAGGCCAGGAGGCGGCCGTCGGCGTCGACGACGGTGCCGGCCAGCGTGTTCACACCGGTGAGCGTGCCCGTCTTGGCGCGTACGGTGCCGGCGCCGGCGCTCTCGCCCGCGTAGCGGCGGCTGAGCGTGCCGGTGAAGGCGGCCACCGGGAGCCCGGTGACCACCGGACGCAGCGCAGGGCGGCCGGGCGCCGCGGCCTCCAGCAGGAGGCGGGAGAGGAGCGCGGCGGAGACCTTGTCCTTGCGGTCCAGGCCGCTGCCGTCGGCGAAGACCGCGCCGGTCAGCGGCAGCCGGAGGCGTTCGAGGGCGGTGCGCACGGCCCTGGCCGCGCCGGCGAAGCTGGCCGGCTGACGTGCGGCGAGCGCGGTCTGGCGGGCCAGCGCCTCGGCGATGTCGTTGTCGGAGTAGGTGAGCATCCGCTCCACGAGGGAGGAGACGGGGAGCGAGCGGACGACCGCGATCCGCTCACCGGCGCCCTTCGGCGCCGAGGCCGGGGCGGGGGCGCCGTCCACCGTGATGCCGCGCTCGCCGAGCAGCTCGGCGAAGGTCGCGGCCGCGGCGCGGGCCGGATCGGACTCGCGGGGCGCGGTCCCGTGCTCGCTGCCGTCGAGGCGGGCCTCGTCGACCATCAGGGCGGTGACCGGGGCGATGTTCTCGTTCGGGCCGATGGAGTGCTCCACCGGGCCCGAGTACGCGGAGGTGTCGTAGCCGAGGCTGATCCGGCCGACGTGGCGCCGGGCCAGCGCGCGGGCGGTGTCGTCGGCCAGGGCACGCAGGCTCGCGGGCTGCTCCTCGCCGCTCCGCTTCGGGGCGCGCGCGGTGAGCGTCGGGTCCCCGCCGCCGACGAGCACGAGGCGGTCCGCACCGGCCATGACGACGGTGGTCTCGATGCGGTGGTCGGGGCCGCGGGCGGCGAGCGCGGCGACGCCGGTGGCGAGCTTGACCGTGGAGGCCGGGGTGACGGCGGTGCCCTGGCCGGCGCCGAAGATCTCCCGGCCGGCCGCGACGTCGATGACCGAGGCGGTGCGCACCGGCCCCAGCGCCGGGTCCTTCAGGAGCGGTTCGAGGGCGTCGGCCAGCCCCGCAGCGGTGGGGGCGGGCGCCGCACCCCGGCCCCCGGCACCGGCTGCCCGCCCGCCGAGCGCGGGCAGCACGGGCGGGGCGCTGGGCCCACTCCCGGGATCCGCGGCGTGATGCTCGCCACTGGCGCCGTCCATCACCGCCGCTGCCGCCCGTTCCGCCCTACGCTGGCCGGAGTCCCACGGGCCGGCCGCCGCCACCGCGACGAGCGCCACCGCCAGGCCGGTGGCCGCGGAGACCACCGTCAGCCGCCAGGTCTGCCGGGTGTGACGCGGTGCGGCCCGCCAGGCCTGCCGTGCCGAGGCGGCCGCCGTACGGGCGGTGCGCCCCGCCGCATGCGTCGCCGTCCGCGCGGATCGGTGCACCGACTGCCATCTGACCTGCCACTTTCCGGTCTCCGGCACCTCGGACCAGCCCCTTTCGCGACCACACACCTGCGTGAGGGACACTTAATCACCAGAACTATGTGCTGATCATGGAGGAGCCACCCGTGGAGTTCGACGTCACCATCGAGATCCCGAAGGGGTCGCGGAACAAGTACGAGGTCGACCACGAGACCGGTCGGATCCGCCTGGACCGTCGACTCTTCACCTCGACCAGCTACCCGGCCGACTACGGCTTCGTGGAGAACACCCTGGGCGAGGACGGCGACCCGCTGGACGCGCTGGTCATCCTCGACGAGCCGACGTTCCCCGGCTGTCTCATCAAGTGCCGCGCCATCGGCATGTTCCGGATGACCGACGAGGCCGGCGGCGACGACAAGCTGCTGTGTGTCCCGGCGTCCGACCCGCGGGTGGAGCACCTCCGCGACATCCACCACGTGTCGGAGTTCGACCGCCTGGAGATCCAGCACTTCTTCGAGGTCTACAAGGACCTGGAGCCCGGTAAGTCCGTCGAGGGCGCCAACTGGGTCGGCCGCACGGACGCCGAGGCCGAGATCGAGCACTCGTACAAGCGCTTCGAGGCGCAGGGCGGTCACTGACCTCTGACCTCGAAGAGGTCTCTGACGGTCTGAAGCGCGCACCGGCGCACTGATCGACACGCTGAATGACGCGCTGATTTTCGTACGCGAACGGGCGGCACCCAGTCAGGTGCCGCCCGTCGTGCATCCGGGGCCCAGGGGTCCCGCAGGTCCCGCGGGTCCCGCGGGCAGCTAGAACCCGCGCGTGCGCTTCGCCGCGCGCCGGGCGCCCTCCCCCACGGGCGCGTGCAGGAACAGCCGCGCGACCTCGGCACCGAGGTTGACCCCGACCGCGATGGCCAGCGCCAGCGAGGCGGCCGTCACCAGGGACGCGAGGCCCTGCGGCAAGTGCCCCTGGGCGAAGTTGAGCAGGCCGAAGTAGGTGGCGCTACCGGGCAGCAGCGGGCCGATCGCGGCGGTGACGTACGGCAGCGCCGACGCGTAGCGGTACCGGGAGAGCAACTGGCCGAAGAGGCCGACCAGTCCGGCCGCGATGGCGGTGGACGGCACCGGGTTGAGGCCGACGACGTTGGCCAGGGCCCCGTACACCACCCAGGCCACCCCGCCGTTCAGCGTCGCGAATGCCACGGTGTGACGTTCCTGCTGAAGCAGCACACAGAACGCCAGCGCCAGCAGCATGGCGGCGGTGATCTGCACCAGCGGCTCGTTGTACGACGGCAGCGCCTGCTCCGGGCTGAGCCCCTTGCCCTTGAGGTCGGGATTCAGCCGCAGCCCGATGTAGAGCACGCTGAGCACGCCGACGACGATGCCGACGATGAGGTAGCCGACCTCCAGCAGCCGGGCGGCGGCGGTGATGTAGTAGCCCGTCAGCCCGTCGTGCACCCCGGCGACCAGCGCCCGCCCCGGGATCAGCGCGAACAGCCCACCGGTGATCACCGCGGACGCCTGCACCTCGGCGTGCGCCGCGGCGAGGGCGATACCGACCGCCGCGGGCGGCATCGCGGCGACCACGAACTGGTAGAACTCCGGCAGCCCCCGCCCGGACGCCAGCCACGCCAGCCGGTCGCCGAGGATCGAGCCCACCGCGGCCGCGATGAACACCGGCAGCCCGCCGCCGACCAGCATCGACGCGGCGCCGGAGAGCAGCCCGGAGGCCAGCGTCAGCGCCCAGCTCGGGTAGGGGTGGCGGTTCCGCCGGATCGCGGCGAGGCCGCGGTAGGCCTCTTCGAGGGTGATGCCCTCGGTGGCGATCTCGTCGATGAGCCGGAAGACCGCGGACAGCCGGGTGTAGTCGGCACCGCGGCGCCGCACCGTCCGGCTGGCCGTGACCGGGTCGTCGATCAGCGACGGCTGGTACGAGATCGACAGCAGGGTGAAGGTGGCCGTCGGCTCGACCCGCTCCAGCCCGTAGGCGTGCGCGACCCCGAACATCGCGGCCTCGACGTCCTCCGCGCCCTCGCCGCCGGCCAGCAGGATCTCGCCGATGCGGAGCGTCAGGTCGAGCACCCGCGGCACGGCCGGGCCGGTCTCCTCCTCCTCGGCCGCCCGCCGCTCGGGCACCGGCCGCTCCCCCACCGGCATCCGCAGCATCGTCCGCATCCGGTCCTGCCACGGGGCTTCCTTGGTCAGGCGGATGGCCGGTATGCCGTGCGGCGGGGTGAACGCCGTGCTCATGGCCGTGGCACCGACGGGCGCCGGCAGCGGGGTCTGTCCCGTGGTGCTGCCGGGCGGCACGAACGCGGAACCCTCCTCCTCGGCCGGCGCCTCCGGGCGCACACCAGCGGGGAGGGCGAACTCGGAGGTCGGGTGCTCGTCCTCGGGAAGCGGCGGGCAGGGGACACCGAGCGGCGGGGTGAAGGCCGAGTGCGCCTCGTCCGAAGACGGCTTACGGTCCTCCGGCCCGCCACCCGACTCCGGTGCATGCGGATCCGACGCCACGGGTTGTCGCTCCTGCTCTTCGAGGGCCTCCTGAGGGTGGTTCACACACACGATGCCCGATGCCGCAACACCGTGCGCACCCGGGGCACACCTTCCCCGGGCTCCCGCGACCACTCACTCCGGCCCCCACGGGCCCCCACCGGCCCCGCCCACGGCGGACCGTCGGCCCGGCGCGGGCGTCAGCGCCTGTCCCGGCGCGGCGTCAGCGCTTGGCGTGGCGCCCGCGCCGTACGGGCTCCTGGGCGGGGGCGGGGGCCCCCGCCGCGGCCGCCGGACCCGCCTTCTTCGCCTTGCCGCGGGCCCGCAGGTACTCGATGACGACCGGCACCACGGAGATCACCACGATCCCCACGAGGATGAACTCGATGTTCTTGTGGACGAACTCGATGTTGCCCAGCGCGGCGCCCAGCAGCGTGACCCCCGCGCCCCACAGCAGACCGCCGACGACGTTGAAGGTGATGAAGGAGCGGTAGTTCATCCGGCTCACGCCCGCGATGATCGGCGTGAACGTCCGCACGATCGGCACGAACCGGGCCAGGATCAGCGACTTCGGGCCGTGCTTGTCGAAGAAGACCTGGGCCTTCTCGACGTTCTCCTGCTTGAACAGCCGCGAATCGGGCCGCTTGAAGAGCGACGGGCCGACCTTGCGGCCGAAGAGATAGCCGACCTGATCGCCCACGATGGCGGCCAGCACCACCAGGGTGCACACCAGCCACAGCGGCTTGTCGATCTTGCCCGCCGTCACCAGCAGGCCGGTGGTGAACAGCAGCGAGTCACCCGGCAGGAAGAAGCCGATCAGCAGTCCGGACTCCGCGAAGACGACGAGCACCACGCCGATCAGGCCGAAGGTCGTGATCCAGTAGTTCGCGTCCAGCAACTGGGTCAGCCACTGGGGGCCGAGCGCGAGAGTATTCACGGGGTGAAGGCTCCTGGGTCGAGGGCGCCGGATCGTGCGGCCGGATCATGCGCACGGGGGTCACGAGGGTCACGAAAGGGGTGCAGGCGCGGTTGCGGCCCAAAACTATCAACGCCGGATGCCCCCGTTCGGTTCCAACCGGTCCCCGGGCCACCACCCGACCGCTCCCCGACCGCTGGCCGTACTCCCCGAACCGGGTGATGCTGGCCACAAGGGGACGCAAGGCGTCCCCACAAGGGACACGACGCGGCACCCGGCCTCACAAGGAGGTGCAACCCCGTGGGCATCGAGGAGTACGGCGGCGGACAGCACGAGAGCTCCGACGTCCTCGTCGTGACGACGAACGACGTACCCGGCTTCTACGTGCAGAAAGTGATCGGCGAGGTCTTCGGCCTGACCGTCCGCTCCCGGCACCTCGGCAGCCAGATCGGCGCGGGCCTGAAGTCACTGGTCGGCGGCGAGCTGCGAGGGCTGACCAAGACCCTCGTCCAGACCCGTAACCAGGCGATGGAACGACTGGTGGACCAGGCCCGCTCGCGCGGTGCCAACGCGGTGCTGATGTTCCGCTTCGACGTCACGGAAGCCGCGGACGTCGGCACCGAGGTATGCGCGTACGGCACCGCGGTGGTACTGGCCCCGCGGTCCTGACCCACGGTCGCAAGACCGGACCCGGGACCGCGGAGCCATCCCCCGTACCACGACGCCCTCACCGGCTTACCGGGCAGCGTCCCCCTACACGTGCCGCGCCGCGTTGGCGAGGATCGCCTCCTTCAGGTAGCCGGCCAGGCCGGGCTTGATCTTGTCGTAGGTGGCGGTGAAGCGCTCGTCCGCGACGTACATCTCGCCGAGACACGTGTGCAGCTCATAACCGCACTCGTAGAAGTTCCCGCAGATGTGCTGCCGGTGCCGCTCCGCCAGCTCCATCGCCGCCTCCGAGTCCGCGGCGGACCCGGCCTCCATCAGGGCGACGAACCCGCCGTTGATCTCCTCCGCCTCGGCCTGGATCCGCAGCCAGTCCTCCTTGGTGTACGAGGCGGTCCTGCGCTGCGACTCCCGGTACGCGTCGGTGTCGCCCCAGCGCTCCCGGACCTCGTCCTCGTACTGCTCGGGGTCGTGCTCCCCGAAGACCTCGAACTTCTCCTCAGCCGTGAGCCGAATGCCCATTTTCCGTGCCTCCATGGCATGTTCGACGGCCTCGGCCATCCTCTCCAACTTCGCGATCCGGCCGGTCAGCAGCTCGTGCTGCCGCCGCAGGTGCTCCTGCGGGTCCACGTCCGGGTCGTCGAGCAGGGCCGCGACCTCCTCGAGCGGAAAGCCGAGCTCCCGGTAGAACAGAATCTGCTGCAACCGGTCCAGATCGTCGTCGCTGTAACGCCGGTGCCCCGCATGGCTGCGTTCACCGGGCTGCAACAGCCCGATCTCGTCGTAATGGTGCAAGGTACGCACCGTCACCCCGGCGAGAGCCGCGACCTGTCCTACCGAATAGCTCATTTCCGTCCGCTCCCTTCTCGGTACGCCCTCCACGATGTGTCCTCACGCCACGTGAGGTGCAAGTCCGTATCCCGAAACGCCAGGGAACGGACCGGCCGAGGATGGAATCCTGCCGCTCATGCTGGGGATAACGGATCTGCCCACGTATCTGGTGGGACTGGCCCTGATCATTCTGCTGCCGGGCCCGAACTCGCTGTACGTCGTCTCGGTGGCGGCCCGGCGCGGACCCCGGGTGGCGTACCGCGCGGCGGCCGGTGTGCTGTGCGGTGACGCGGCGCTGATGACGCTCTCGGCGGGCGGCGTCGCCTCGCTCCTCCAGACCACCCCGCTGCTCTTCACCCTCGTCAAATTCGCCGGTGCCGGCTATCTGACCTGGCTCGCGATCGGCATGCTGCGCGGCGCCCGGACACTGTGGCGTAGCCGGGCGGCCACCCGCACGCCCGAGCCGACGAACGGCACAACGGCGAACAGCGCGGCGACCAACGGTGCGGCGGAGAACAGCGCGGCGGCGAACGGCGCGGCCGAGGCCCCGAAGGGGAAGCCCGCCGAGCGGCCGTTCCGCCGGGCCCTGGTGGTCAGCCTGCTCAACCCCAAGGCGATCCTCTTCTTCATCTCCTTCTTCGTCCAGTTCGTGGACCCGTCCTACGCCCACCCCGCCCTGTCGTTCCTGGCCCTGGGCGCCTGGGCCCAGCTCTTCAGCTTCACGTACCTCTCGGTCCTGATCTTCAGCGGCACATTCCTGGCGGCAACCTTCCGCCGCCGCCGACGCCTGACCGCCGGCCTCTCCGCAGGCGCCGGCGCGGCATTCCTCGGCTTCGCGGCAAAGCTGTCCCTGGCAAGCGCCGGCTGACGAGGCGGGGCGGGGCGAAGTCAGCCGCCCAGAGACCGCTCGGCAATACGGTCAAGACGCTCGGCAAACACCTTCTCGGCATCCGGGCTGATCGTCTTCAGCGCGACCATGCCCGTCAGGATCACGTCGCAGAGCTCCGCCCGCACGTCGTCCCACGTATGACTGTTGCCCTTACGCGGATTGGACCCCATCACGCCATGCACGGCCTCGGCGACCTCACCCGCCTCCTCGCTGATCTTGAGCACCCGCAGCAAACGCGCCACCTCGGGCGAAACTCCACTCTCCGCATCAAGCCACTCGACAAGCCGCTCAACGGTCTTCCATGTGTCGTGCATGCGTGAGGCGCTCCAGTTCTGTACAGCACTGCTTGGTGAGGGAAATGAACGAGCCCATCAGGGGCGGGGCAGTACCAGGCCGGGCATTCGCGGGTGCCGCAGGTACTGCCCGCTGTCGTCCACGTGCAGGGTGAATGTCCCCGGCTCCGGACGACCGGCGGCGTCATAGGCGTCCAGAACACACTCGACGCGTTCCCACAGCCTCACCGGGCCGCCCTCACGTACGGCCCAACTGCCCTCCTCGAGCAAGAGGGTGGAGACCGAGCCAGTAACGACATCTACCAGGTGCACGGCCTCGCTGCCGGTGACCACCTGCGCACCAGGCACCGCGCACTGGGCGAGGAACCGCGAGTGGAAGGCTTCCTCGCTCGCGGCCGTGATCCGCTCCGGGGTGTGCCTGGCTGTACGCGGCTTCTCCGGCAGGCCCGCTGCCCAGTGGGCGGGGTTGCCGAACGCCGGCGCCGCATGCGTCCGGGCCGACATGAACGACACGGTGCCGGGCAGCAGGGGTCCCCCGGCGGTGCCGTCCTCGGCAACGGTCAGCAGCACGCGCGCATAGCCGTAGAGCCAGCCCGAGAGAGTGAGCAGAATCTTTCCTCCCGGCCGGGCTTGCGCGAGGAGGCCCGGAGGCACGGCACGGAAGGAGCAGGCGGCCACAATCCGGTCGAAGGGCGCCTCGGGCCAGTACCCGTACAGCCCGTCCGCCACCGCCAGGGTCGGCGTGTACCCGCAGCCGTGCAGCGCGCTCGCGGCCGTCTCCAGCCGGTAGGGGTCGACCTCGATCGACGTGACGTCGGCGGAGCCGAGCCGTTCGCACGCGAGGGCGGTCGAGTAGCCCGTCCCCGTGCCGATCTCCAGCAGCGTGTGCCCTTCGCGGAGATCGGCATCAGCCCACAGCAGCCGCCTGCCAAGCCGGATCGGCGAGGACGCCGTCTGCGGTGAGGGTCTTCGTCATCGTCTGGCGCAGCCGCGCTGCGTCGGCCTCAAGGTCAACGGGCACGGTCATGTCCTGCCGTTTCCTTCCTGCTCAGGATGTCGGCGAACGCATTGGTGATGGCCTGTGCGTCCGGGAGCCAGCCCCATTGCCCGTTAGGGTTGCACTCGATCGCGGTCCAGTGCTCCGGGGCATCCCCGTCACCGGTGAGGGCGAAGGCGAAGACACGGCGGCCGACCACGGTGACCCGTACGTCGCCGGTCTTGGGTATCTCGGCTTGGAACAGGTGCGCGGTTACCGCAACGGAGCCGTCGAAGTCGTCGGGTTCGACGCGTTGGGCCCAGATCGCTCCGATGTGCCCGTCCTCGCTGCGCGGCAGGCCGCGGAACGTCTTGTAGATGATGTGCTCGTGATCGGCGGCGAACTTCCGCGCGGCCTGGACGTCATTGGCCACCAGGGTCGGTGGGATCTGAAGACCGACCTCGGCGAACCGCTGGAGCTGGACGGGCTTGAAATCGGCTTGGGGCACGGCGTACGGATGGTTGACGTACAGCACGCCGTGGAGGGCGTTCAGGATGCCGCCGAGTCCGCGCCTCGCCTCGGCGGCGGCGAAGTCGCGCTGCTGCGCGGGCAGATGTCCGAAACGGGCGGCGTAGGGGGTGGGACGGCGGTAGTACACCGCCGTCACCTCCCCCAGCTCCACCTCCCGGCTCGCCGTACGCAAGTGCGTTCAACGCGGCGATGCCCCAGTCCGCGGTGACGTCTTCCAGCGCGGTGACGACCAGGGCGGTGGAGGCCATCAGCTCAGTCCGACTCGTAGTCGGTGGTGTGGTCGTCATGGCTCCCAGTCGCCACGGTCGACGACCTACGGGCCCGGAAAAGAAAGCCTGGGTCTTTCAACTGCCCACCATCGCGGACTGACACCATTGCGGCCATGGGCAAACACTCCCGGCCTGGGCCGCCGAACCAGCCCTCCCGTGCGACCCCGCGCGTCGACCCGGACGACCCGCTGTCGCCCTACGAGAAACGTCTACCGGCGTCACCGCCCGCTGTACGGCGGCGGCAGCCACCTCCGCCCCGACGAGCCCCGCGCGCTGGAGGAGTGGACGGCTTCACCTTCACCCCGGCCGGGACGGCGCCCAACCTCGCCACAGCCCAACGATGGGTCGACGAGATGACGCCCGGCGAGTCCGCACACTGATCACGGGCTCAGCGGCGCCCGCCCCCGCCGGACGACCACCCGTTGAGCCTTCGGACCCGTTCCTCCAGTTCCCGCCGCCGGGCGTCCTGATCCGCAGGGCTCTGCCACACGTCCATGGCATCCATTGCATTCATTACGTCCATGGCGGCGACATACGGCCGGACGAGACGGCTGTCCTCGCCCCGCGACAGGAGCAGCCCGGTCGGCACCCGCTGCACGTACACCAGGCGCCGCCTCGGCGGACCCTCCTCACGCCAGGCGGTGGCGGAGAGGACGCCGGCCCCGGCCGCCCGATGACCGCCCCTCGCGGGGAACAGCCAACGCAGCAGGGTTTCAAGGACCGTTCGGGCAATGCCGGTCATGCGGCGGCCGCCGCCTTACGGAGCACCTCGGCGAGCTTGCGGGCGGTGGCGGCGTTGCAGTTACCGAGGGCGACGAGCGGAGCGTAACTGCCCGCGAAGCTCGTCAGATCGACTCCCAGCGACGGCAGCGTGATGCCGTGCTCCTTCAGCGCGGTACGCAGCTCTTCGGCGCTGTCGTGTGCGTTGCCAGGGGTGGGGTGGTGAACGGCCATGAGCGCTACGCCTTCCTTTACGCATTGCAGTGAACCACTCACAGAGTGACGTGACGCCACGTAGCGTGAAAGGGATTCGAGCTCCCGGCCGCGGAGTGCGGAACGGGGCAAGGCGGTTGTGGAACGGCGGTGAGCCATGGTGCGGCGCAAGGACATCGATGGGTCGGAGAGCGTCCCTTGCTTCTACGGCAAGGAGTTGCGCTGGAAGCGGGAGCAAGCGGGCCTCACGCTCCAGCAGTTGGTGGAGGGCAGCTTCTACGGCCTGAGCCACCTCAGCGAGATCGAGCGGGGCGAGCGGCGGATGCCGGCGGATCTGGCCGAGCACGTGGACAAGGTGCTGAAGACGGACGGATTCTTCGGGCGGTGCTGCGAGGACGCGCGGAAGGCGAAGCGGAGGGGCCACGCCGCCTACTTCGAGCACATCCTGGAGGCGGAGCAGCGCGCGAAGACCATCGAGGACTGGTGCCCCACCCTCATCCCTGGCCTGTTGCAGACCCCGGCGTACGCGCAGGCAGTCGTGCGGGCCGAGTATCCGCTGAAGCTCGACGCGGAAGTAGAGGAGGCGGCCGATGCCCGAACGGCACGATCCGCCCTCTTCGAGAAGGATCACAAGACCCCCATGTACTGGGCGATCCTGCCCGAATATGTATGGCGCTGCCCCATCCTCCCTCCGGCGGAGATGGCCGATCAGCTCGACCACATTGCGGAGCTGGCGAGGCGCCGACGGATCGTTCCACAGATCATTCCGTGGAACTGCGGACCGTATCCCCTCATGATGGTGGGCCTGACAAAGATCATGACCTTCTCCGACGCCCCGCCACTGGTCTACTTGGAGTCGCAGCACAGCGGCGTCACTCTCGACGATCCGGCCCTCGTGGAGGAGTACCGCAAGTCGTACGATCTGCTCAGGGCCACCGCACTGCCGCCTGTGGCGTCCCTGACGATGATCGAGGCAGCGGCAGAGGATTACCGAAATGGCAAGCAGCCACATTGACTTGAGCGCCGCCGTCTGGCGCAAGAGCAGTTACAGCAACAGCTCCGGCGGCGACTGCGTAGAGGTCGTCGACAACCTCCCCGGCATCGTCCCCGTCCGCGACAGCAAAGACCCCCACGGCCCGGCGATCGTCTTCCCCGCCGCCGCCTGGTCCTCCTTCGTCTCCGCCGTCAAGAACGCCGACGCCCCGGGCCTCGTATGACCCTGGTATGACCCTGGCGTGATGCCGCCATCCGGGCGACCTGCCCCTGGCACGTGCGGGCCGGGGCGCGGACAATGGCCTCCGTGCCGTCACGGGGGCCACACGCATGTCCGTCGCACCCCCAGGAGGACCACATGTCGTGCAACAAGTGCGGACAACAGATGGTGCGGGGACCGGGAGGATGGTGGCGATGCTACGGGTGCGGGAACAGCATGCCGGGAGCCTTTCCTGTCCCCAGTGCGGCAGCGATCTGGTAGCCGCGTCCCCTGACTGGTGGCGCTGCCTGGCCGAACGGTGCTCGTACGAGCTGACCGCCGAGGCGTACAGCCTCTACGCCACACTGTCGGAGCTGTTCGAGCGCGACCCGGACGCCTTCTTCCAGGCCGTACGGGCGCACCGCGACGAACTGCGGGCGCTGGAGCCGGCCTGGATGCGCTGAGCCGCCGCTTCCCCTCCCGTACGTCCCGTACATGGCGTACGGGACGTATGTCCCTCCATGGGAACTTTAGGATTGGCGGTGCCCCGAAGGGGCGACACCCGCCCACCCTTGAGGGAGAGACCGTTGCACGCGCCGCACATATCCACAGACACCTGGTGGCTCATCGCCGCCGCGGCGACGGCGGTGTCCCTGGCCGTCTGCGTGCCCCTCATGCCCACGGCCGGCGCCAAGAAGATCATGGCAATCCTCCCCGCCTTCTTTGCGCTGATAGCGGTGCTCACCGCTATCAGCAGGCATCCGCTCACCCTCGACCAAACACTCGGCCTCTACTCGGCCTCTATCCTCATTCCCCCACTCGGCATGGCCGGGCACCGCAAGGAACTGCAGAAAATGGCGAGGAAAACCCGCCTCTTCGGAGACACTTCCCTGCCGTCCATGAATTTCTGCATGCAGATGTGCACCGCGGTCGTCCTCATGCTGGGCACCTGGGTCGCGTGGTGCATGCACACCTGAGACCCCGGCGGGGCGCTCGGAGTCGTACGCCCACTGCTTCCCTCCCCCGGCCGTACTGGACACGCCAAGCGCCTTTTACGCCCGTATTGTCGGGTTCCAGGAGGGAGGTGCGCAGCAATGCGTACGCCGGCACCCGTGCACGACATCCACGTGTCCGTCATCTACTACTCCTCCACCGGCACCGTCGCCGAGCTGGCCCGCTGGATCGCGGATGCCGCCGAGCACGCCGGTGCCGACGTACGCCTGCGCCGCACCGCCGAACTCGCCCCGCAGACCGCCATCGACGCCAACCCGGCCTGGGCAGCCAACGCTGCCGCAACCGAGGACATCCTGGAAGCCACCCACGAGGACATGCTCTGGGCGGACGCGGTCATCTTCGGCACCCCGACCCGCTTCGGCAATGTGAGCTCCCAGCTCAAGCAGTACCTCGACACCCTCGGCGGCCTCTGGAACGAGGGCAGGCTGGCCGACAAGGTCTACAGCGGCTTCACCGCGAGCGCCTCCCCGCACGGCGGCCTGGAGTCCACTCTGCTCGCGCTCTACCAGACCATCCACCACTTCGGCGGCATCCTCGTCGCCCCCGGCTACACCGACGCGGCAAAGCTCACCGACGGCAACCCGTACGGCACCTCGCACGTCGGCGGCCCGGTCACCCCGCCCGGCGCCGCCGCGCACGCCGCCGCCCGCGTCCAGGCGGAGCGCGTCGTGAAGTTCACCAAAGCCATCAAGCACGGTGTCCACGATCTCCACGGCCCACAGGGCCTCCACGACCACTCTCCGGTCCGACCACCGGCGGAGTTGACGCGTACGCATACACGCGGGGACGACGGATGACGCTGCACAAAGGCGCCGCGGCACATGGCCCCCGGCACGCCGCCGCCCACCCCGTCAACCCCTTCTACGGCGAGGCCGACCCGATCGCCGGAATGGACACCGCGCCGTCCCGCCACGCCCTGCCCGACGGCCCGGTCGCCCCGCACACCGCCTACCAGTTCGTCCACGACGAACTGATGCTGGACGGCAACTCCCGCCTCAACCTGGCGACGTTCGTCACCACCTGGATGGAGACGCAGGCCGGCGTCCTGATGGCGGAGTGCCGGGACAAGAACATGATCGACAAGGACGAGTACCCGCGCACCGCCGAACTGGAGGAGCGGTGCGTGGCGATGCTCGCCGACCTGTGGCACGCCCCCGACCCGTCCGCCGCCGTCGGCTGCTCCACCACCGGCTCTAGCGAGGCCTGCATGCTCGCCGGGATGGCGCTCAAACGACGCTGGACGCGGCGCCACGCGGACCGCTATCCGGCCACCGCCCGGCCCAACCTCGTCATGGGCGCCAACGTCCAGGTCTGCTGGGAGAAGTTCTGCAACTTCTGGGAGGTCGAGGCCCGCCAGGCCCCGATGCGGGGCGACCGCTTCCACCTGGACGCGGCCTCCGCCGCCGAACTCTGCGACGAGAACACCATCGGGGTCGTGGCGGTCCTCGGCTCGACCTTCGACGGGTCGTACGAGCCGGTGGCCGAGATCTGCGCGGCGCTCGACGAGCTTCAGGAGAAGCAGGGCTGGGACATCCCGGTCCACGTGGACGGCGCGTCCGGCGCCATGATCGCCCCATTCCTCGACCCCGAGCCGGTGTGGGACTTCCGGCTGCCCCGGGTCGCCTCCATCAACACCTCCGGCCACAAGTACGGCCTGGTCTACCCCGGCGTCGGCTGGGCCCTGTGGCGCGACGAAGCAGCCCTCCCCGAAGAGCTGGTCTTCCGCGTCAACTACCTGGGCGGCGACATGCCGACCTTCGCACTCAACTTCTCCCGGCCCGGCGCCCAGGTCGCCGCCCAGTACTACACCTTTCTGCGGCTCGGCCGGGCCGGCTACCGCGCCGTACAGCAGACGACGCGGGACGTGGCCTGCTCGCTGGCCGAACGGATCGGCGCACTGGGCGACTTCAGGCTGCTCACCCACGGCGACCAGCTGCCGGTCTTCGCCTTCACCACCGCGGACGACGTCAAGGCGTTCGACGTCTTCGACGTGTCCCGGCGGATCAGGGAACGCGGCTGGCTGGTCCCGGCCTACACCTTCCCGCCCGACCGCCAGGACCTCTCCGTCCTGCGGATCGTCTGCCGCAACGGCTTCTCCCAGGACCTGGCCGACCTGTTCCTCGCCGACCTGGAAGACCTCCTGACCGAACTACGCCGGCAGCCGGGCCCCCTGCAACGCCCGGAAAACGTGGCAACAGCCTTCCACCACTGACGTCACGCCCCTCCGGACCCCTGGGGCACACGTGCAGGCCTCCGGGCTCACTGGGAGCTCAACGGGCGTCCCCGGGATGGACCTCCCTCGTCGCATACGGATTCTCCTGCCCCTCCCTGAGAACCCCGACGAACGGCTCCCCCTCACCGGCGAAGACATACGCCCCGCCCTTGATCCGCTCGATCAGCCCACGGGTCCACTCGGCGCCGGCGTCCGCCGAGTGGACCCAGTAATTCATGATCTCCCCGATATGGCCGAGCTGCCCCGGCCCCCCCTCGGGCGTGTAGTACTCGGTGACCGAGGCGCGCCACTCCGCGATGCCCCGCACCCGCTCCTCCAGCAGTGCGAGCGCCTCCGCGCGGTCCAGGTCGACGAGCAGGCCGAGCGCGGCCGCCAGCGCGTCGGGCTTCTGGTCGTACGCGGTCAGGGCGCCGCGCAGCAGCGTGAAGTACTCCTGCGTACCCCGCTCCGTGATCTCGTACTCGGTGCGCGGCGGCCCGCCGGCCGTGGACGGCGCGATCTCATGGGCGTGCAGCAGGCCCTGCTTCGCCATCTGCTTCAGCGCGTGGTAGATCGAGCCGGGCTTGGCGTTGGACCACTCATGGGCGCCCCAGTACTCCAGGTCGTTGCGTACCTGATAGCCGTGGGCCCGGCCGTGCTGCCGGACGGCGCCGAGCACCAGAAGACGGATCGCTGACATGCCCTCCAGGCTATTGCTCCTGCCGCTGCTCCTCCTGCGCTACTGCTCTCCCCGCTGCTCCCGGTCCACCAGCGCGAAGGCCGTCGCACCGTCCAGGGACTCACGGATGACGTCCGCGTGACCGGCGTGCCGGGCGGTCTCCTCGATCAGATGCAGCAGGAGCCAGCGCACCGACCGCCGGGCGTTCGGCGGGAACCACGGCGCCTCGGGCAGCGGGAAAGTGTCGTTGAGACTCGGCACGGACCGGATGAACTCTTCGGTCCGCCGCGCGACACCGTCCCAGAACTCCAGCACCCCGGCCAGCGTCTCCCCTTTCTCTCCCTCCAGCTGGAAGCTGAGATGCCAGTTGCTCTCGTCCCGCTCGACGGAGGGCGGCCGCTGCTGCGCCTTCTCCACCCAGCCCTGCTCGACCTCCGCGACATGCTTGACCAGTCCGGCCAGCGACAGCTCGCTGGCGCTGGGCCGCTCGGCCGCCTGGGCCGCGGTCAGCCCGAGCACCGCCCGTCGCAGCCCGCCGCGCTGAGCCTCCAGGAACGAGAGCAGCGCTCCGGTCTCATCACCGTGCTCCTCCGCAAGAACAAGAGTGGGCATGGCCTCTACCACCTTCCTGACGTCCGTAAACTCTCCGACACCCCTCACGCTAGAGACGAAAGCGGTCAGCCCCCGTCCTAGATCCCGTCCACTTTCACTTGCCTCACCGACTTCACCCTGCGCCGGGAACCATTAACGCTCCGTAATCGTTGCCGAAACAAGGAAGCAAGGAAGGAGGCAGCAAACAGGCAGCACAGCAAGGCACTGAACAGCTAAAGCAGCCAAGGCAGCCCAGGTATCAGAACGGGAACCGCGACCGCCCGTGCTGGATGGAGATCCACTTGGTGGTGGTGAACGCCTCCACCATCGCCTCGCCGTTCAGCCGCCCCACACCCGAGCTCTTCTCCCCGCCGAAGGGGACGATCGGCTCGTCGTGCACCGTGGCGTCGTTGACGTGGAACATCCCGGTGTCGATGCGCTTGGCGAACCGCACGCCGCGCTCGATGTCGCCGGTGTGCACGGCGCCGCTGAGCCCGTACGGCGTGGCGTTGGTGATCCGTACAGCCTCGTCGTCGCCGTCGAAGGGGATCAGCACGACGACGGGACCGAAGATCTCCTGGGTCAGCAGTGGCGAGTCCGCCGGCAGACTGCCCAGCACGCTCGGCGCGACGAGCGTGCCCCTGGTCTCGCCGCGCAGGAGCGCCGAGGCGCCCTCGGTGACCGCGCGGTCCACCAGTGAGGAGACGGCCTCGGCCTGGCCCTCGTTGATCAGCGGGCCGATGTGGGTCTGCGGGTCGGTGGGGTCGCCGACCTTCAGGGACGCGACCTTGGCGACGAACTTCTCGGTGAACTCCCGCTCCACGGCGCGGTCCACGAGCACCCGGTTGGCGGCCATGCAGACCTGGCCCTGGTGGACGAAGCGGCTGAAGACCGCGGCGTCCACGGCGTAGTCGAGGTCGGCGTCGTCCAGTACCACCAGGGCGCTGTTGCCGCCCAGTTCGAGGATCGAGTGCTTGAAGTTGGCGGCGGCGACGGTGGCGACGTGGCGGCCGACGCGCTCCGAGCCGGTGAAGGAGATGGTCTTGGGCACGGGGTGGTCGATCAGCGCGTCGCCGATCTCGGCGATGTCGGTGACGACGACGTTGAGCACACCGGCCGGCAGCCCGGCCTCCTCGAAGATCCTGGCGACCAGCCCGCCGCCGCAGACCGGGGTGTTCTGGTGCGGTTTGAGGACGACGGCGTTGCCGAGCGCGATGGCCGGGGCGACGGACTTGAGCGACAGCAGGAAGGGGAAGTTGAAGGGGCTGATGACACCGACGACGCCGACCGGCAGCCGGTAGAGGCGGTTCTCCTTGCCGTCGATGGGCGAGGGCAGGATGCGGCCCTCGGGGCGCAGCGCGAGCTGCATCGCCTCGCGGAGGAACTCCCTGGCGAGGTGGAGTTCGAAGGCCACCTTGGCGAGGGTGCCGCCGACCTCGGCGGTGATCGCCTCGGACAGCTCCGCCTCGCGGTCGTCGATGATCCGCAGCACGCGTTCGAAGACCGTGCGGCGGGTGTACGGGTTGATGGCGCCCCAGTCCCGCTGCGCACGCTCGGCGGCGCGGTAGGCCTGGTCGATCTCCTCGACCGTGGCGACGGGTATGGAGGTGAGCTTTTCGCCGTTATAGGGGTTGAAGTCGACGATGTCCCACGAGCCGCTTCCGGAGCGCCACTCACCGTCGATGAACTGATAGGCCAACTCGTCGAAGTAGGACATGCCATCCCGATCTGGAGAACAGGGCACGCGAGGAGCCCAGTTGGGGGGTGCTGACTCCTGATGGTTCGCCATCCTACCGACGCGTCACATAAGTTGGAGTAGACCACGCAGGATATCCCTGGTCTCCGCGGGGCTGGGGCCTTCTTCCTGGAGCCGGTCCATCACCCGCCCGTACTGGGCGACCTCTTCGGGCTTGTCCAGATAGAGCGCGCTGGTGAGCTGTTCCATGAAGACGACGTCCGGCAGCCCGGATTCCTGGAATCCCAGCATGGTGAAGGCGCCGAATTCACCGGCGTGCCCGCCGAGGCTGAACGGCATGACCTGAAGGCGCACATTCGGGCGCTCGGACACCTCGATCAGATGCCGCAGCTGTTCGCGCATGACCTGGCGGTCACCGTACGGGCGGCGCAGCGCGGCCTCGTCCAGTACGCAGTGGAACTCCGCCGGCCGTTCGGCCACGAGCAGCTTCTGGCGTTCCATGCGCAGCGCGACCCGGCGGTCTATGTCGGCCGGAGCGGCGTCGGGCATACCGCGCCGGACGACGGCCTGGGAGTAGCTCTCGGTCTGCAACAGGCCGTGGACGAACTGGACTTCGTAGACCCGGATCAGGGACGTGGCTCCTTCCAGGCCCACATACGTCTGGAACCACGCGGGCAGCACATCGGTGTAACTGTGCCACCAGCCCGCCATGTTGGCCTCGCGTGCCAGGGACAGCAGTGCCTCCCGCTCCTGTGCGTCGCCGACTCCGTACAGGGTGAGCAGGTCTTCTATATCGCGCGCCTTGAAGCTCACCCTGCCCAACTCCATGCGGCTGATCTTCGACTCGGACGCCCGGATCGAATAGCCGGCCGCCTCGCGGGTTATCCCACGGGATTCACGCAGGCGGCGAAGCTGCGACCCGAGCAGGATCCGCCGCACCACCGACCCGCTCGACTCACTTGCGGACACCTCTCTGACCCTCCTGTGACCCCCACCCGTCCAACAGTGGGGCGAAGTCTGCCATGCCCAGGCTCCGTTGAGTGCTCATCTGATTACTGATATGTGCGGCCCACGCAGGCTCTCCACAAGAACTACGGCGAAGAGCGGCAAAGGATCCGGAACGAATCCGGAAAGAATTCCCGTCAAATCCGGTCACTTTCCCGCAATCTCGGCGCGTGCACGTGCATCTGCCCTTGCATCTGTCTCACGCATTGGGAACCATGGGTGTCGCACACATGCACGCTCGTGAAAGATCCGCCAGGCCCGGCTGACCGGCCAGGGCCATGACGTCCGCGAACGCCAGGAGTGCCTCGCATGGGGACCAAGGTTTTGACCATGCTCGAGCCGTTGTGGCAGGGCTTTCCTCCCGTCGATCCGCTGACGGTCTCCGGATCCGTTTCGTGCACACTCCCCCCGCACTACGAATCGGTGAGCTGTGCACGGAAGTTCACGCGCGAGACCATGCGCGGCTGGGAGCTGGACGACGACCTCTTCGACTCGGTGAGCCTGGTCGTCTCGGAACTCGTCACCAATGCTCTGCGGCACGCGATCCTCGCCGCCCCGGAGCACGCCGACGCCACCCCGCCCGCCCGGCTCCATCTGATGCGCTGGTCGCAGCGACTGATATGTGCCGTACGGGACCCGAGCGACGACTCACCCGTCGCCACCGGCGGCGAAGTCGACTCCGCGGCGGAATCAGGGCGCGGGCTGTACCTGGTGGAATCGTTCAGTGACGGCTGGGGATGGCACCCGCTGTCCGGCGTCGCACACGGGAAGATCGTGTGGGCGCTCTTCCGGCTGCCGTAGCCACTCGGCCTCCACGCGAGCGGGCGCCCGTACGTGATGGGCGCCCGCTCGCGTGCTGCGCGCCGGGGTGCGCATCAATACGCCGGGTCGGACGGGGATCCACCGAGTGGCGCGAGGCGCATGTGCCAGCCTTACGTGACGCGGGCCGGATGCACGTGCATATGCACCCGTCCTCAGTCGCGTACGAGGTGATCGAACTCCCCGTCCTTGACCCCCAGCAGCATCGCCTCGACCTCGGCCAGCGTGTAGATGAGCGCCGGACCGTCCGGGAATCGTGAATTGCGGACGGCGATCTCGCCGCCCGGCAGCTTGGCGAACTCCACGCAGGAACCCTGGGAGTTGCTGTGCCTGCTCTTCTGCCAGGCGACATCATGGAGATCCGTTGCGGCCATGCCGTTGTATGCGTGGGGCACTGGGATCTCCCGGTGATAAACGGTGTCAACTGCCCGGGATCATAGCTGCGTTCATAGGCGAATGCATGCGCAGATGCACGTGCACGACAGTCGGTGCCGAGGCGGTCACAGCTCGTCGAGCACCTTCCCCCGATGCTCCCCGGCAATCGGCCGCAACCGAGCGTCTTCCGGCCACCCATGATGCGCCGTTCGCCGGCCGGAGGGGCCGACGGGGGCCGGCCGGCGAGCGGCGCCCCTCCGGCCGGCGACGGCGGTCACCGTGACGCGTACGGAAGCAGCGCCATCTCCCGCGCGTTCTTGATCGCCCGGGCCAGCTGCCGCTGCTGCTGGGCGGTGACCCGGGTGACCCGGCGGCTGCGGATCTTGCCGCGGTCCGAGATGAACTTCCGCAGCAGATCGGTGTCCTTGTAGTCGATGTAGGTGATACCCGCGGCATCCAGAGGATTGGGGCGGGGCGTGAGCTTCCGGCGCGAGTCGGACCGTCGGGGCATGGGACTTCCTTTGGCGTATGTCGCAGGGCGTACGACGCATGTCATACGGCGCATGACGTATGACATGCGGCGTATGAGGTACGGCACATGACGTATGACGTGCGGATGGCGGGTGCGGTGCGGAGCGCGGTCACGAGACGGGGTCGAGGAGTGCGTCGAAGGCGGCCGGCAGGTCCTTCCAGGCCGTCCGGCCGCCCGCGTACTCGGCGTCGGTGAGCAGGCAGGACTCCAGCAGGGAGCACAGCCCCTCACGGTCCAGGCCGGGCGAGGTGAACACCAGGTGCTGGGCACGGTCGCCGTGCTCGGGGTGCCAGTCCAGCGCGGCCGCGGCGCGGCGCATCGGCGGCACCATCTCCCAGGCGGCGTCCGGCAGCGACGCCAGCCACGGCCCGGCGTTCTCCACGCACAGCGCGCCGCCTGCCGCGTCCCAGGACAGCAGGGTGTCCGGACGGTCGGCCAGCCAGAACCGGCCCCGGCTGCGCGCGGCGGCGCAGGTCAGGTCCTCCAGGGCGGCGTAGAGCCGCTCGGGGTGGAAGGGCCGGGTGTGCTGCCAGACGAGCGTGCCGATGCCCTCCTCGTCGGCCTCCTGCGGCAGCAGCGCGCAGGCCGGGTGCTGCCGGGCCGCGGCCGCCTCCACATCGAAGCCGGCCAGCGCGGCGGCCGCCAGCTCCCCCGAGCCGGCCGGGACCTGCCGCGCCGTGGGGTGGAGCTGGGCGAGCAGCGCGAGGTCGGCGGGCTCGGCCTCCTCCTCGCCCGTCGCGATCGCCAGCACCGGCGCGTACTCCAGCTGCCGCGCCCAGGTGTCGGCGACGGTGCGCTGGTCGGAGGCCGCGGCGGCGAGGCCCGCCTCGGCGAGGTCGTCGCCGCAGCCGAGGTAGGGCAGCAACAGGGCCGGGTCGACGGCCGTGATCACTCCGGTCAGGGTGAGGCTCGCGCTGCCACAGGCGGTGACGACCTCGGCCATCGCCTTGGGCTCGACCGAGTCCCACAGCTCGACGACGGCGAGCCGGCAGGTCCGGCCGGCGGCCAGCCGCTCCAGCTCGGGTACCAGGTCCTCGCGCAGCGCACAGCAGGCGCAGTCGTTGACCAGCGGCGCCTCGCCGGTGTCGAGCGTGCCGCCGGCGTCGCGGACGGTGCGCCGTACGGTGCCGTCCGCCGCCGAGGCGAGGTCGTGGTGGAGGGCGACGCTGCCGGGGACGGTGTGCAGCAGCCGCTCGACGGTGGTCCGCCGCGCGTCCGCGTGCAGACCACCCACCAGCACGACGGGGAGCTGCTCCATCAGTGGGCCTTCTTGCCGTGCGGGCCGGGCCTACCGGGCCGGCCGGACTTGCCGTAACGGCGCTCGAACCGCTCGACGCGGCCCGCGGTGTCCAGCACGCGGGCGGTGCCCGTGTAGAAGGGGTGGCTCGCGGAGGAGATCTCGACGTCGATGACGGGGTAGGTGTTGCCGTCCTCCCACTCGACGGTCTTGTCACTGGTCGCGGTGGAGCGGGTGAGGAAGGCGAAGTCGGCGGCCCGGTCGCGGAAGACGACAGGCCCGTAGGCGGGGTGGATTCCGGGCTTCATCGGGCGTCAGCGCTCCTCTCGGAAGGTGACGTGGCGGCCGGCCACGGGGTCGTACTTGCGGAGTTCCAGGCGGTCGGGGTTGTTCCGGCGGTTCTTGCGGGTGACGTAGGTGAACCCGGTACCGGCGGTGGACCGGAGCTTGATCACCGGACGTAGTTCGTTGCGAGCCATGCGGGGTAGTATACGGAAATGGTTTCCATTTTCAATACGAGGGCGGCCCGGCGACGTGCGGCGGTGGCCTGCTGCACGGCCCGGCGCGCCGTCCTCACGGCTGTCATTCGCGGCCGGCCTGGTGCGGACGCGTCCGGCCGCCCCGGGGGCGACCCCCGGACCGGTCGTCCGGACCCTCCGGGTGATACTGGACAGAACGTCCGCCGTCACCCCCGACGAAAGCGAGCGCGCCGATGCTCCGCAACGCCTTCGAGCCCTGGCACCTGATCCTGATCGTCGCGGTCCTCGTACTGCTCTTCGGCTCCAAGAAGCTGCCCGACATGGCGCGCGGCCTCGGCCGCTCGATGCGCATCCTCAAGTCCGAGGCCAAGGCCCTCAAGGACGAGGGGTCATCGTCGGCCGAGGCACCCCGCCCGGGGTCGGCCTCCGGGCACTGACACCGGGGCCGTCACTGGCACCGGGCGCGGGCGCGGGCCATGAACGCCGGGCGCGGGGCCGTTGTGTCAGCTGTCGCCGCCCTCGTCGATCAGCCGTCGCACCTCGCGGTCGATCAGGCCCAGCCGGGCCTCGGCGACCAGCGGCACCGCGCGGCGCTGCCGGCGCGCCTCGGCGAGGTCGATCTCCACCGTGACCAGCGACGGCTCCCACTTGGGCGCCTGCGCCACCACCGCCCCGCGTGGGTCCACCACCCGGGAACCGCCCCAGAAGGTCGCGCCGAGCTCATTGCCGACCCGGTTGACGAAGACCACCCAGCACTGCAGCATCCGCGCGGTGTAGGAGAGCAGGGTGTCCCAGTACAGGCCGGTGTCCATCGCCTCCGGGTCCAGGCTCGCGGCGCTGTTGGTCGGCACGAACAGCACCTCCGCACCGTCCTGCACCGCCAGCCACGGCAGTACCGGCTGCCAGGCGTCGTTGCACACCAGCGTCGCGCCCCGGCCGCCCGTCCTGGACCGCCTCAGCTCGTACGCGCGCAGGGACTGCCCAGGGCTGACGTGCTTGCGCTCCTCCCAGGCGAGGTAGTTGGGGAGGTAGAGCTTGCGGTGGGCATGCAGCAGCGATCCGGCCGCGTAGTGCGCCGCGGTGTTGTACGCGCGCAGGCTGGTGTGCTCATGGAAGCCGACCAGTACGTCGGGGCCGAGGGTGCTGAGCTCCAGCAGCCTCGGATCGCCCGCCTCGATCGACTCATCGCGCTTCAGTGCGCCCAAGTGGTAACCGTGCAGACTCAGTTCGGGGAAGACGACGAGGTCGGCGCCCTGGGCCGCGGCCTGCTCGATCTGCTCGCGAGCGATCTTGAGGTTCTCCTCCACCTCACCCAGCGCGCAATCCGTCTGCGCCAGCGCAATGAGCATGGCCCCACCTCATCGACTCATCACTTTCGCGGCTTTTATCGTAATTTTGCCAGAGGGTACGGCGGCCGGCACAGCCCTCCGCGCTCCCGCGTTCCGCCCTCTCCCCGCCCCGCCCTCCCAAACACCGGATTCGCCCTTCAAACGCCCGGGAAGCCGGGTCCCCACCAATGAGCGAACGCACGCACCGCCCCGTGCCGGAGCCAGGCCTCACGCGTTGATCCCCACGATCCGTCGTACCCCCGCGGGGCCGCATCCAGCCGCAGCGCCACCCGCCGGGAGAGGTACGACGGTCCGCGGTCGAACCGTCCCGGATGCCGACGGCCGGCTCGACCAGGTGGCCCAGGCCGAGCGGTCCGCCGCATCCGCTCGGCCGGCTGCCCTCTCCCGCATTCCGGCCTGGCGCCATTCCAGCCAGACGACACTCCTGCCAGGCGTCACTCCGGTCTGGCCTCGCCGATGTCATGGCGTAACCGAGGACGCACTCCATGCGTACGGGCCCGCCGACCGCAGCCGTGGGGCTCACAGCGGTCCTCGGGCAGTGCTCGCCGTGGTGCTCACGCGGCCGGGCGGTCGGCATCGCATACGCGGTGCCGACCGCCCGGAGACGCAAACGGTGGGAGGACCGAAACGTCGGCCGTCAGCGCTTCTTGCCGCCACCGCCGTTGTTGGACCCGATGAGGATGCCGTCGAGGACGTGCGCCAGCGACTCGTCGCCCTTGGCCTGCGCCGAATGGCTCACGCACTGCTGCACCTGCGGGTTGGACAGCACATTGATGTCCTGAACCGTGACCGGGACCCCGCCGACCAGCGAACCGACGTTGAGCTTCTCGCCGATCAGAGCGGCGCAGAGGTCGTTCAGGGAGCCCTGGGCGAGTCCGAGCTGGGTGCTCATCTTCCCGCGGGTGGTCGAGTTGCCGTAGATCGACTTCGACCCGTTTCCGTTGACGGTCTTGGCACCGTGTCCGTCACCCATCGCCATGGCCTGCGGCGTGGCGGCAACGGAGATACCGACCAGCGACGCCGCCACGGCGGCGCCGGCAATCATTTTCTTCATCACGAAACCCTTCAGGAGACGGAACTCCGGAAACGGGAGCCCTATTGGAACAACCCGCCACATCATCAGGGGTTCTCCCGCATCACTCGAATAGCTCCCGATGACGTTCCCTGAAAGGCGTCATGCGTCTCGTATTCCTTTGGCGCCGGCCGCCGCTGCCGAATCCGCCCCCCCCGGTTTCCCCCTCCGGTTCCCCGGTGGTTGCCGGACACGGCAGCGGGGCCTGTGATGCCGATGAACCGGCTTCACAGGCCCCGTGTCGCATCCAGCTGGCATGCCAATGCCCCGGCAACCCCATCAATCTCGCAAGGGCATTGGCATGCTTCCCTCCACACATCCTGTTCAACGAGCCGGTACGCCGTACCGGAGTCACGGCGGAATAACAATCTCGGGGCGCCACCGGTCATTTTGTCGTGCCACGGAATGCGTCGTGGCAGGACGCCGGGACGACAGAACGGCAGAACAGGCGAACAGGAGAAACCCGGGCCACCCGGCTGAAGGAGGGCCGGGCGGCCCGGGTTTCTGCTCTGCGTCTCGTTCTGCGGCCTTGCCGAACAGCCGGTCAGCGCTTCTTGCCGCCACCGCCGTTGCCGGACCAGAGCGGGATGTTGCTCAGGAGGTGCGCCAACGACTCATCACCCTTGGCCTGGGTGGAGTTCTCGGTGCACTGCTGGATCTGCGGGTTCGACAGCAGGTTGAGGTCCTGAACGCTGATCGGCACCGCCCCGACCAGCGAGCCGATGTTCGCCTTCGACGGCAGCGCGACGCAGGGCTTGTTCAGCGAGCCCTGGATCAGACCGATCTGCGGGCTCATGTAGCCATGCGTGGTCGAGTTCCCGAAGTACTGACGCGTGCCATTGCCGTTCATGGAAGACGGTCCGTGGTGGGAGGTACCCATGGCCACGGCCTCGGGGGCGGCACCTGCGGCAACACCAACAATGGACGCAGTCGCAGCTGCGGTCGCCAGAGCCTTCTTGATCATTCGTGATCCTTCGCGTTTCGGGGTGCCCTTGGGCCGGGCAATCTGCCCAACTCACAGGGAGAAATTTGGTTGTGCCCATTCACTCAAATGAACAGACGCCCTGATCTGTTTCACCGACCCGCTCCAATGCCGACCGTAAGAAAACCGGGCGGATAATATTCGCGTTGCGGTAATGGGCCGGACAGCGGTCTGCGCACTCGGGTCCCGCGTGATCCAGATATCCGCATTGAATTCACCGGGCACAACCTACGCAAACGGCGAAGTTACTTCAGCTTCAGCGGGAGACCTCCGAGCAGCGGAGTCGTCCTGGTGGCCTCCGAGGCGCCATTGATCAGCTTGTTCGCGCTGGCCGACTTGACCTTCTCGCCGGTGTTCTTGACCTTCTTGACCAGCGGCCGGAACTGGTGGCCGTCCAGCTGCCTGCTCTGCAGCGCGTCCGACAGCCCGCCGTTGAGGCTCATCTTGGGAGCCCCGGCCTCGGCGTCGACACCGGGGGCCACGGGGTGCTTGCCCGCTGCGGGGTTTCCGGCGGCCGCGGGGTGAGCGGCGAAAGCGGGCGCGGCGGCACCCAGCGCCATGACGGAACCGGCGACAATCGCAGCAGACTTTGCGTACTTCACTTTCAACTGTCCCTTCTCGGGCGGTGCTTGACGGTCCTGCGGCACTATTGCCGCGCGAGCAATCGCTTCGCTGCTCGGACCACCGCATTCACGGTGACTAACGAGTGCTGCCGCCCGGAGAAACTCTGAAAGCCCTGCCTTCTTGCCCGCCTCGCCGGAGAGTCCGGAGCGGCGATGGCGCTGTCCGAAGGGGTCCGTACGGCGACCGGCCCCGATGCGCAGGGGGCACATCGGGGCCGGGCCGGACGGACGCGGCTCGAATTCCGTCGAATCAGTGGATCTTGCAGCGGTTGCCGAACGCCGGGTTGAGCAGTCCGATGAACTGAATGGTGTTGCCACAGGCGTTGATCGGGATGTTGAACGGAATCTGCACGACGTTGGCGGAGCCGAACCCGCCGGCCTTCTTGACGCCACCCTTGGTGCCCGCGTCGGCGAACGCCGGCGCCGCCGCGCCCATCATCATGAGCGTACTGGCAGCGACTGCTGCGACCTTTGCGTACTTCATTTCAGCCCTTCCTGCAGCGAGTCCGTAGCGAACACGATCGTCGTGTTGCACGGGCGCTGGCCTGCTCGCCCGTTACGCCGCTGCCGATATTGGTAACAATTTCTCGCCATGGACGGAACTCTGGCCGGGAAGTTTCGGAGGAATCGCCCGAAGGATGCAAACCCTTCGGGCGATCGCCGCCGCGCATACAACGCGGAAAACACCGGAGTTCGAACAGACGAGGCACCCGCCGCAGAAGAGTTCCTACCGGAAGAAGGGGGCGAGAATTCTGTCCCCACGATTCGTGACGGGGGGCCGCAACCCCGGGACCGCACAAGGAGTGAGAGCCTGCGGCCCGGGCGCGCGGCGGTGACGGGTCAGTGCTTTTGGCCCCCGCCCCAGTGCTTCTTACCGCCCCCGCCGCCGTTGCCGGACTTGATCGGGATGTTGCTGAGGACGTGCGACAGCGGCTCGTCGCCCTTGGTCTGCGTCGAATTCCTGACGCACTGCTGGACCTGGGGGTTGGACAGCACATTGATGTCCTGAACCGTGACCGGGACGAAGTACCCGAACACCGAACCGACATTGAGCTTTTCGCCGATCAGGGCGGCACAGAGCTGGTTCAGGGAACCCTGGACGAGTTCCAGCTGGGGGCTCATCTTGCCGCGGGTGGCGGAGTTGCCGTACACAGACTTGCCGGCGTTGCCGTTGAACGTCGTGGTGCCGTGACGCCCGCCGTCCGCCATCGCCTGGGGGGCGGCCGTCGCCGAAATTCCGACGACAGAGGCGGCTACCGCTGTCGTGGCCAGGACCTTCTTGATCACTTCTCACCCTTCGTGGAGCGGAGTGCTGATATCCGGAGTGCACTGGTCAACTCGCCTCGGTGAGCGCGGTTTCGCCCATTCACTCAGATGCCGTGCACCCGTGAGCCCGGGAACCACTGGGCCGGCCCCCCGTGAGCCGGTGACCTCGTCCCCTCGGGGCGCCACCGGGGACGGCCGATTGTCAGTGGCGTCGTGTGCAATGGCGGTATGAAGGTGACGCATGCACAGGTCCTGTCCTGGCGGCTGCGGCGGCAGAGCCTGGCGCCCCGGACCACCGCCTCCGCCGTGACGCTGGTCGCGCGGCTGGCCGGCGTGCAGGCGCAAGTCGCCTCGGCCGCCGAACTCGCCGTCGCGGTACGGCAGAAGAGCCCGCGCGCCGATGCCGTGCGGCAGGCGCTCGGGGACCGCTCCCTCATCCGGACCTGGGCGATGCGCGGCACCCTGCATCTGCTGCCGGCCGAGGACATGGCGTCGTATCTGGCGCTTCTGGGGGCGGCGCGGACCTGGGAGAAGCCGTCCTGGCAGCGGGCTTTCGGAGTGAGTCCGCAGCAAATGGCGGCTCTCGGGGAGGCCGTCGACGACATCCTGGACGGGCGGGTGCTGACCCGGCAGGAGCTGACCGCCGAGGTGGTGGCGCGGGCCGGTCTGGAGGGGCTGGGCGAGCAGCTGGCCTCCGGGTGGAGCGCCGTCCTCAAACCGCTGGCCTGGACGGGACGACTGTGCCAGGGGCCGCCCCGGGGCCAGAACGTGACCTTCATCTCGCCGCGGTCCTGGGTGCCCGGATGGCACGGGATACCGGCCCCGGAGGAGGCGGCACCCGCGGTGATCTCCGCCTATCTGGCGGCCCACGGCCCGGCGACGCCCGCCGCGTTCGACGCCTGGTTGCTGCGCGGCGCGACCCGCAAGGCGGTGCTGCGCAGCTGGTTCGAGGCGCTCGGCGACCGGCTGACGGAGGTCGAGGTGGACGGCGTGGGAGGGGCGTTCCTGCGAACCGAGGACGCCGAGGCACTGGCCCGTACGAAGCCATCACAGGAGGTGCGGCTGCTGCCCGGCTTCGACCAGTACGTCCTGGCACCCGGCACGGCCGACAGCCGGCTGGTCGCCCCCGGGCGACGCACGGCGGTCAGCCGGTCCGGGGGCTGGATCTCCCCCGTGGTGGTCCACCAGGGCCGGGTGGCCGGTGTGTGGGAGTTCACCGAGGAGACGGTCGCGGTGACACTGTTCGCGGAGCACGGCGAGGTGCCCAGGGCGGGGCTGGAGGCGGAGGCCGCGTACCTGGCCCGCTGCACGGGTCGCGAGCGCGGGCTGGTGGTGCGTCGGGGGTAGGTGTGCTGCGGAGGGCGTGGATGGGGTGCGGAGGGCGTGTCGTCCGCCCGAGGGCATGGCCGCAAGGCCTGGGGGGGGCGGGCAGCGCGTGGGCGTGGGCGTGGGTCGGCCGGCACGGTGTATGTGCTGGTCAGGGCGATTGTCAGACCCTGGTGCAAGACTCGGGGCATGAGATGGGCGGTGGCGGAGACGGGCGACGGGGGTGCTCGTCTCTGCCCGCTCGCCCAGGACGGACGGCCGGCGGGGCCGGTGCTGGAGGAGGCCTCGCTCGCCGAGGCGGTGCGCTCGCGCCCGGACGCCGAGCGGTGGGTCTGGCGCTCCACGGCGGACGTCTACCGGCGGCTGCTGGCGGCGGGGGTGCGGGTCGAGCGGTGTTACGACGTGGAGGCCGCGGAGGCGCTGCTGATCGGCCACGAGGAGGGCCAGTCGGGCCAGCCGCGTTCGCTGGCCGCGGCCTGGGCGCGGCTGCATCATCTGCCGGTGCCGGCGGATGCTCCGCCCCGTACGGCCGAGACCCAGCCGTCGCTCTTCGAGCCGGGCCCGGTGCCGCTGCCGCCCGGCACCGACGAGCTGGCCGCGCTGCTGGAGGTCTACGCCGGCCAGGTGGCGCGTACGGAGCGGGCCGAGCACCCGGAGCGGATGCGGCTGCTGCTGGCCTCCGAGTCCGCGGGCATGCTGGTGGCCGTGGAAATGGGCCGGGCGGGGGTGCCCTGGCGGGCGGATGTGCACCGCGCGCTGCTCGACGGCCTGCTGGGCGAGCGGTATCCGGGCGGGCAGGAGACCCGCCGGCTGGCGGAGCTGGCGGACGAGGTGTCCCGGGCCTTCGGTCCGGGTGCGCGGGTGCGCCCCGATCTGCCGCAGGACATCATCAGGGCCTTCGCCGGTGCCGGCGTCTCCCTCACCTCGACCCGCAAATGGGAGCTCCAGCAGATCGATCACCCCGCGGTGGCACCGCTGCTGGAGTACAAGCGGCTCTACCGTGTCCACACCGCCCATGGCTGGTCGTGGCTCCAGCAGTGGGTGCACGACGGCCGGTTCCGCCCCGAGTACCTGCCCGGTGGCACGGTCTCCGGTCGCTGGACGGCCACTGGCGGCGGCGCACTGCAGATCCCCAAGGTGGTCCGGCGGGCCGTGCGCGCCGACCCCGGGTGGCGGCTGGTGGTCGCCGACGCCGACCAGATGGAGCCGCGGGTGCTGGCCGCCGTCTCCCGCGACCGCGGTCTGATGGAGGTGGCCGGCAGCGGCGAGGACCTGTACGCGGATCTGGCGGCCCGGGCGTTCGGCGGCGACCGCGACCAGGCCAAGCTCGGTCTGCTCGGGGCCATTTACGGCCAGACATCCGGTGACGCCCTCAAGCACATGGCCGACCTGCGCCGCCGCTATCCGGCGGCCGTGGCGTATGTGGACGAGGCGGCCCGGGCCGGTGAGGAGGGCCGGCTGGTGCGCACATGGATGGGCCGCACCTGCCCGCCCTCGTCCATGGCACAGCCCGACGAGGCGGGCCTGCCGCAGGAGGAGGAGCGGCCGGCAGGGTACGGCGGGGGCTCGGCGGCCGCCGCCCGTGCCCGCGGCCGGTTCACCCGTAACTTCGTCGTGCAGGGCAGCGCCGCCGACTGGGCGTTGCTGATGCTGGCCGCGCTGCGCCGTTCGCTGTGGACCGCCGGGCTCCGGGCGGAGCTGGTCTTCTTCCAGCACGACGAGGTCATCGTGCACTGCCCGGCGGAGGAGGCACCGGCGGTGTCCGAGGCGATCTCGTCGGCGGCCGCCGCGGCGGGCCGGATCGCGTTCGGGGACACACCGGTACGTTTCCCGTTCACCACGGCGGTGGTGGAGTGCTACGCGGACGCGAAGTAGCCGCGGGGTGAGCAGCCGCAGGAGCCGCGGGGTGAGTAGCCGCAGGTCAGTGGCGGCAGGCGAGGGGCCGCCGGATCGGCGCCGGAAAGGCCCTAAACTCCCCGGTAGGAGCCGACGGCGGGTGGACGGACGGCCGAGCAGCGAACCGGGAAGGGACCAGCGTTGACCGACACCGAAGGGGCCGCGGACGTCCCGGTGGCGACCGATGCGCCGGTCACCAAGCTGAGCCCCAGGGACCGCCGGAAGCGGATCGCGGACCGCGTGCTGGCCGAGGGTCAGGTGACCATCGAGGAGCTGGTCCAGGAGCTCGGTGTCAGCCAGATGACGGTGCACCGCGATCTGGACACCCTGGAGCATCAGGGCACGCTGCGGAAGGTGCGTGGGGGCGCCACCGCCGCGCCCAACGCCATCTTCGAATCCAACGCGCGCTGGCGCGGGCATGAGCAGGTGACGGCGAAGGAGGCCATCTGCGCCACCGCGCTGGCCCTGGCGGAGCCCGGACAGGCCGTGATCATCGACGACTCCAGTACGGCGCTGCCGCTGGCCCGCGCGCTCTCCGGGCGCGGCGCCTACACCGTGATCACCAACTCCCTGCAGGTCATCAACGAGCTGGCCGAGGAGCCCGACATCCGCGTGATCGCGCTGGGTGGCGAGTACCACCCGGCATTCAACGCCTTCCTGGGCATGTCCACGGCCGATATCGCCCGCAGCTTCCGCGCGGACATCGCGTTCCTGTCCACCTCCGCGGTCGACAACGGCCACTGCTACCACCAGGCGCAGGAGAACGTCCTGGTCAAGCGGGCTCTGATGGCCGCGGCCCGGCGCAAGGTGCTGCTGGTGGACCACTCCAAGTTCGGCCGCCAGGCGCTCTACGAACTCGCACCGCTGGCCGACTTCGATCTCGTCATCTCCGATGAACAGCTTCCCGAGGAGGAGCGGGACGCGCTTCAATCACTGGGCGTGCGGTACGAGTTGGCGACGGAGGGGAGCCGGCGGGGATGAGCGCGGAGATGGGGACGACGGAGGGGACGGCTGAGGAGACGGCGAGGGGCGACGAGAGCCGAGCGGCCGGGAGCCGAGCGGACGGGGGCGGAGCGGACGGCGGGCTGGAGCGCGTCAATCCGCCGCATCTCGCACCGCCGACCGGCTTCAGTCATGCCGTCCGTTCCGCCCCCGGCACCCTGGTCTTCCTCGCGGGGCAGACCGCGCTGGACGGATCGGGCCGGATCGTCGGGGACGGCATCGTCGAGCAGTTCGAGCGCGCCCTGACGAACCTCCTCGAGGTCGCGGCAGCCTCCGGGGCCGGGCCGTCCGACCTCGCCAAGCTCACCGTCTTCGCGGTCGATGTCGCCGACTACCGGCGGCACGCCCGGGAGCTCGGCCAGGTGTGGAAGCGGCTGGTCGGCGGCGACTTTCCGGCGATGGCGGTGATCGGCACCACCCGGCTGTGGGATGAGGCGGCGCTGGTCGAGATCGAGGGCATCGCGGTCGTCCGCTAGGCCCTGTCGCCAAACTCCCGTCGTCCGCACGGAGGGCGGGCCTCGCGGCGTCCGCGTCCCGGTCACTCCTCCTGGTACGCCGCCAACGCCTCGGCGTCGGCGGCGGGCAGGGTGAGGCCGAACTCCGTTTCCAGCAGGGCCGGGAGCTCCTCCGGGGTCACCTCGCGCACCTCCCGCGACCAGTCCGGACGGGTGCGGGTGAATTCCCGGCCGACCAGCGTGCTGCGGAGCTCGGGAAGCGGGCGCTGCACCACGATCCGGCCGGTGAACGGCGAGCGAGGGTGGGTCGATATGTAGTGGTTGAAGACGGCGTAGTCCGCGGGGAAGCGGCGCTCGGTCCCGAAGGCATAGAGATCGAACCAGCCGTCCTCGTGGCGGGTGCGCAGTACCCAGGGCTCGTCCCCCTCCCCGAATCCCTGGTGCTCCTCGCGCACCAGGCCGAAGGTCCAGGCACCCTGCCGCGCCTCCACGCCGTCACGCAGCGGCAGCGGTGCGAGCAGCGCCTCGCCCCCGAATCCGACATCGGTGATCCAGTCCTCGCCGTCCAGGTCGACCCTGAGCAGCGCATGGGTGGCGGGGCGCAGACGGTGGTCTCCCATACGGGTCCGCGCGCAGAGGCCGGAGACCCGGAAGCCGAGGCGTTCCAGGGCGGCGGCGTAGAGGAGATTCTGCTCGTAGCAGTAGCCGCCGCGGCGCTGCCGGACCATCTTGGCCTGCAGCGACTCCAGGTCCAGGAGGATCGGGCGGCCCAGCACGACGTCGAGGTTCTCGAAGGCGAACGCCGCCGAATGCGCGGCGTGCAGCCTGCGCAGCGTTTCCAGGGTCGGCCGGCGGTCTCCGTCGTAGCCGATACGCGCGAGATAGGCGTCCAGGTCCAGCTGCTCGCCGCCCCACTCGGAACCGTTCGTCACGCTGCGTCCTCCCCGTGTGCGCCTGTGTGCGTGTGCGCCTGTTTGGCTATTTGCCTGGTCGTCTGGTCGCCCGTACGCGACTTGTATCCGTCACTTCGTGCGGGTGACTCCGTGGTGAGCCTAGCTGCGGCCTGGGGCCACTCCCGCCGGCTCCCTGGTGAAGGCCCAGGCCATCTTGGGTTCCATCGCCCACCGGAACGCCCGCTGAACCGGCGGTGTGCACAGCAGGGTGATGACGGCACCGGCGAACAGTGTGATCAGCACCATGCCCCACGGGGTGTGCACCCAGGCCAGGTCGTACCAGTCCCAGAAGCGGGAGCCCTTGGCGAGGAAGCCGTGCAGCAGATAGCCGTAGAGGGTGCCCGCGCCCAGCGCCGTGCACCACATCGTCCGGCCCGGGATCCACGCGAAGAAGCAGGCCACCAGCACCAGCGAGCAGCCGAACATGGCCAGTGTCATCACCGCGCCGCTCCACCACGGGGCGGCGAGTTCCTGTGCGGCGTCGCGGTGGTAGAACCACGCGGCGTTCATCCGTGGCGCCGCCCAGTACGCGAAGACCAGAGCGCTCGCGAAGACCGGTACGGCCAGGACGCGCGCCTGCTTACGGCGTACGCGCTTGAAGTGCTCGGGCCGCAGCGACAGCCCGACCACGAAGAAGGGCAGGAACTGCAACATGCGCTGCATGTCCAGGTCGTCGCCGATATCCGGCGAGACGGACGCCAGGACGGCGACGGTCAGCGCGAGCGGCACCGGCCAGCGCACCATCTTCCACAGCGGGGTGGTCAGCCGCCAGACGAAGAGCGCGGCCAGGAACCACGTCAGATACCACGGGTCCATCAGGCTGACCGGATAGTGCGGGTCGCCGTCCGCCCATCTCTTGAAGAGCGTATAGGCGTATTCGAAGAGGATGTACGGAACCGCGACTCCGGTGACCAGCCGCTGCAGCCGGTCCTTGCGCATATCGAAACTTCGCGAGAAAAAGCCGGAGATGATGATGAACGCCGGCATGTGGAAGGCGTAGACGGTCATATAGAGCGCCGCCGCGGACCGGCTGCTCTCGCGCAGCGGCTCCCACGCATGCCCCATCGCCACCAGCACGATGGCGAGGTACTTCGCGTTGTCGAAGAACGCGTCGCGCGGCTTCGCCCGGGCGTCGGCCTTGGCGTGGCTCCCGGACCGCCCTCTGCCGCGGCCCTTCGCATGCCCCTTGGCATGGCCCTTGGCGTGGCTCCGGCGCCGGGCACGGTGGGTGTGGGCCGACGTGGCACCGCGCCCTGTCGGCCCGGGAGCCGCGGGTCCGGGCGCTTCCGCTCCGGGCACTGCCGGCCCGGGAGCCACCGGCCCGGGCGCTGCCGGTCCCGCCGGAGCCGACAGGACAGGTGCCTGGACCGGTGTCTGCTGCCGCGGCATTCGTCGCGGCGCGGGAAGCGGGACCCGTCGTTCGCCGTACACCGGGAAGTCGTTGCTCAAGGGGCCTCCCGGAACAGAGCCAATGGAGCCTTCCGGAACATCCCGGGCACCATATCCACGCGGCGGGAATCCCGTAAATCGCCACCCACCGCGGTCACCCGCCGGACATCCGGCCTCCACAGCTCCTTCACGGCCCGCCGCCGACCACGGCCGTTCCCGCTCCGCGCCCCCTCACACGCCCTCCCCGTCACACCCGCGCATCACACCCGCGCATCACACCCGTACGTCGCACCCGTACGTCGCACCCGCACGGGCGGCTACTCGATGACGCCGTCAACCCCCCACGCCCGCACCGACCGCGCCTTCACGTTCTTCGCCACGTCCCACACGTAGACCTCCAGCCGTCGCCCGTGCGGGCCACGCAGCCGGTGCACGGCTGCCAGCCAGCGCGAACTCACCTCGGACATCCGGGGGTTGATCTGATCGGCGAACCGCGCATACCGCGCCAGGTCCGCCACATCAGGCGCTCCCAGGATGCCCGTACGCAACTGCGGCGCCAGGTGGTGCACGGTCTTCACGCAGGACACCGAGAAGCTCTGCACCACCAGCCGGCCCTGGACATGGGCGCGGTCCAGCCAGCCCCGCGCCCGCAGTTCACGGACCACCGCCGCCTCGATCCCCGGATAGCGCCCGGGGGCCTTGATCTCCAGCAGGAGCCGCTGCCCGTTACGGTCCAGTCGGCGCAGATAGTCGGTGAGCGTCGGCACCCGCTCCCCCGCGAACCGCTTGCCGAACCAGCTCCCGGCGTCCAGCCGGGCGATCTCGGCGGCGGTGAAGTCCCGTACCCGCCACGGCGCCCGTCCGGGGAACACCTTCGCGGCGTTGGTGGTCCGCTTCAGCGTGGCGTCGTGGATGACCACCAGCCGGCCGTCCTTGGTGCGCTGCACATCGTTCTCGACCCACACGAACCCCCGGCGGTGTGCGGCGTCCACGGCGGCCAGGGTGTTCTCCGGCGCGTCCTGGGAGGCACCGCGGTGCGCGATCGCCAGCGCCGCCCCGGCGCCGGTCCCGGTACCGCCCTTGCGGGCCACCGCTACATTCAAGTACTCCGCGTACGCCGCGAAATCGTCCGGACCCGCCGCCACGGCGGACGACGACACCGCCGCGGTCACCAGGTACGCGACTCCCGCGGCAGGGATCCGCAACGTTCTCCGAAGCATGCGGGAGCCTCCTGGTCCCCTGTCCGCGGGCCTGCCGGGCAGTGTCCTGATCACCATGCCCGGCACACCCGGCACCCGCCACGCGGGCAGCGCCATTCGTGGACCGCTGACCTGATCACGTGACAGCCCCGCACGATCCGACCCGACCCGACCCCATCCTCACGACGTACCGGAGCGAGAGCCATGAGCCGCATCCGCACCACCACGAACACCCGTCGCACGAGGACGGCCATGGGGGCCGCCCTGGCCGGTGCCGCCGTCCTCGGCATGTCCGTCCCCGCACAGGCGGCCGGAGCAACGCCCGCCGCACATCACCCCGTTCACCCGGCGCCGGCGCACAGCGGGAGCTCGGCCGCCCGCACGACCGGCACCCCGTACGTCATCAACCACTACGGCGAGGAGCACGCGGACCGCGGCCGCGCCGAGCGGAACCCCGCGAACCTGGTGCTGTCCGAGTTCACCTCCCTCCACCACGCCAACTGGCGGGAGTGGAGCGCGAAACGGGCGGTCGGCACAGGCGAGGTCACCGGCACCTGGTGCCTGGACACCTGCCTCGGCCGGCCGCTGAAGGCGACGGTCACGCTCGCCGACCCCAAGATCGTGGACGGCAGGAAGGTCTTCACCACGTTCACGCTCGAACTGGCCGACGGGCCCGGCGGGTACGAGTCCGAGGACCTGCGCGGCAAGCGCCCGCTCGTCACTCTCTGACACCGGCCGGGGTGGCCGGCCGATTGAGGCGACAGTCCGATGAACGGGTTCCCGGGTGTTGCCCAACCGCCTTGTCCTATAAGGGTTCTGGGGTGGTAGGGACGGGCGTCGGCGCGGGCCCGCGGAGACCTTTCGTACGGTTCGACACAGGGCGCGCAGCGAAGTGGAACCCTCAAGACGACTACTGCTAGTGTGCGGACGGTCACAGTAGGCAATCAGGCCTCTATGCACAGGTAATGAAGGGCCGAGGGTTCCATGCGCAAGCTTCAGCAGGTCGCGATCGTCGCCGCAGCAGCCGGCGGTCTGTCCGCCATCGGTGCCGGTGCCGGCGTCGCCTATGCCCACGGCGGCGGCGGACCGAAGGTGGTCGACAACTTCCGTCCGTACCAGGAGTGCAGCCCACAGACGTTCGCCGAGGCCAACGTCCCGATCGGCGCACTCGCCGTCCCCCAGACCTGGGGCACCACCTGCGGCCAGTTCAACCACGCCTTCACCGGCTAAGGTCGCCGGGAGTGGCCGTACGCAACACCCGTCACGGGCCCTTCGGGAGGAGACTCCCCGAGGGGCCCGTTCGCGTGGGTACGTGCCGCCGCGCGGCCGACGTGGCCGAACGAGTCGCGTGCCGTACGGCCGAACGGGTGGTTCGCCACTGGGCGCCCACCCCCGTTCCCGCCTGCCGGGGGCCCGATCTTCCAGGGGAGCGGCGCCACTCCAGGGGTGATGCCGAGGCGCTGCGGTCATAACATCCGGCGCGTCGTTGAGCAACTGTGAGGCATTTCGTATTAGCTTTCCGTAACTGTACGAAGTCGATCACTCACAGATCGCATCGGCTCAATCCACCGGAGAAGAAATGCGCAAGCTTCACAAGGCTGCCGTCATGGTGGCCGCCCTCGGCAGCATCGGGCTCCTCGCCGGCGGCACCGCCTTCGCCGCCGACGGCGGGCACCAAGGCGGCGGCAAGGACAAGGCGTCGGAGTCCTGGAAGATCGGCCAGGGCAGCTCCTGCAGATCGCACGACCTGAACGTCGACGTCCTCGGTGAGGTCGGCATCCTCAACGGCGTGCTGGGCAACGCGCTCAACGGCGAAGGCCCGGCGGGTGCCCAGTCCACCCCGATCGGCTCGTCCATGGGCTGCAACGACAGCATCAAGCTCAGCGGCCACGGCGGTGGCGGCGAGGGTGGCGGCCACGAAGGCGGCGGTGGCGGCGGAGGCCACTGACAGAAAACAGGGGTCCCGGTGACCTAGCCACCGGCCCGGCACCGGGACCCCGACTCGACTCTCTTCAGAGCCCGGGCGCAGGCCGCTTCGCGGTCGTGGCGCCCGGGCATCGATCGCAAAGGAACGCGGTTCACATGCTCACTCGGAAGCACCTCGCAGTCGTCACGGGAATCGTCGGCGGACTCGTCGTCACCTTCGCCGGCCACGCCCAGGCGTCCGCCGGATCCCCGGCGACCAACTGCGTCCACGACCTCACGGGCAGCTACACCTGCTTTCAGAGGAACTCCAACGTCGCCTCCGAGCATGGCAAGTACACCGTCCAGCAGTCGCAGGACTGCGCCGTGACGCGGCCTCTGCCGGAGACGGTGGACGGCCTGCTGAACACGGGGAGCACGGCGATCGGGCCCTCGACGAGCTGTTCCAACCACGTGGGGCCGCAGCAGGGCGCGGCCCCCAACGCCATGGGCTGACCGGCCCGGGCGGACACGAAGGGGTCCCGACGCCGGCCTGCGGCTCGGCGTCGGGACCCCTTTTCGGTCGCTCCGGCCACCCGCGCGACTGCCGGGCGGCCGGAGAGCCGGTCAGAACGCGTGGTTGTCGCAGCTCATCTTGGAGCCCAGGTTGGCCGGCTGGGCACCGGGCGAGCCCTCGCCGTTGAGCGCGTTGCCCGCCAGGCCGTTGAACGCCCCGAGCGCGCCGAGGACGCTGATGTTCATGTCGTGCGAGCGGCACGAGGTGCCCTGCTTGATGTCGTGCCCCGGCTCGCCGTGGGCGTAGGCGGAACCGGCGCTGAGGGCTCCGACGCTGCCGAGGACGGCACCCACGACGGCGGCCTTGTGAAGCTTGCGCATGTCTTCTCCGGTGATTGAGCGGATGCGATCTGGAGCAGATCGACTTCTTACTGTGGCGGTGGCCCACGGGGGCAAGCCCGCGGAGGCCCCGCCGCTGGTGTTGCCTCATCCCAGGGGCGGGGCCAGTCCTGACGGGCCGCCAACCGGCCTTCGACGGCCGTTCGGTGGCCCTTCGGCGGTCAGGAGATCCGGGGCAGACTGGGCATGTCGAGCCGTCCCACCGGAGCCACCGCCGCCCGGCCGAGCCCGAACGGGGAGACCTGCGGGACGCCCGGGTTGATCAGCGGGTTGACCGTCGGACCGAGCGACGGGTTGAACTGCGGGTTGACCTGCGGGCCGGAGTGCGGGAGGTGCTGGGTGACCGACTGCGGGGCGACCACCTCCGGGGCGACGTGCGGGGTCACCTTCGGGGCCGTCTCGGGCATCACCTGCGGGGCGGACGAGTGCGGGGCGGGAGCCGGCTCGGCGGCCTGCGGAGCGGAGTGCTGGGCGGCGGGGTGCGAGGAAGCCTCCGCGGCGCCGCCCGACGAGGCCGATGCGGTGGCGTGGTGGACTTCGTGGTGCACGGGCGCGGGCGGCGCGGGGGCCGGAGCCGGAGGCGGGGCGACCTGCTGCGGAGCGGGAGCCGGCGGGGGCGGCGGGGGTGCGTACTGCGGCTGCGGGGGCGGCGGCGGGGGCGCGTACTGCGGCTGCGGCGGGGGAGGCGGCGGAGCGTACTGCGGCTGCGGGGGCGGCGGAGGCGCGTACTGCGGCGCCGGGGCTGCCTGCTGCGGAGCAGGGGGCGGGGCGGCGCCGTACCCGTACCCGACGGGAGCGTCGGCATGGCTGACGCCGGCGCCGATGGCAGACAGACCGCCGGCCGCTGCGACGACGAGCATCGCCTGGTGAAGCTTGCGCATGGAACCCTCGGCCCTTCATTACCTGTGCATGGAAATCTGAATTACGTATTACTGTCTTGTGTGCGCCGGCAGTGGAATTCCTGGGACTTCACACCCCGCGCACTCGAGTCGGACCACGCCGGAAGCTTCCAGACCCGCAACGGCACTCACCGCGCCGCCCGCCGACGGCCACAGACCCATTCGCTGTTCTCTCCCAGGGCGCAACGGGATTTCCCCTGGCCCGGTCACGGGAACCCTCGCGCCGTCACCCATTTGCCGCCTCGGGTGGACGGTTCCGCGCGATCCGTTCCGCACCGGGCCGCGACGCGGACACGGAGCGACGAAAACCGAAAAGGGCCCCGGCACCGGCCTTGCGGCCGGATACCGGGACCATTCTTCCGTTCTTCCGTACCTGGTCCTACGTACGCGTTCCCACGTACGTGTCCTTACGTACCTGTGTGACTCTCCGGTGTTCAGCCCGCCATGTTGTTGCAGCCCATGGACGAACCCATCTTGGTGGACTGAGCGCCCGCCGGGCCCTCACCGTTGAGGGCGTTGCCCAGCAGGCCGTTCGCGATTCCGACCTCGCCGAGGACGTCGACGTTCAAGTCGTGCGATTTACACGAGCTGCCCTGGTGCATCATGAACCCGCCTTTGCCGTCGGCGTGGGCGGTGCCGCCGCCCAGGAAGCCGACGCTGCCGAGGACGGCGGCCACGACGGCGGCCTTGTGAAGCTTGCGCATGTCTTCTCCGGTGGTTGATCGGATGCGATCCGTAACGGATCGACTCCTTACAGTCACGGGAGGCTAATACGAAATATTCTGGTATGACCTGCGACGCGCCGAATTATACGATCGAGTGATCAGAACTTCGGCCGCCTTCAGCGCAGTTCAGGGCCCGGTCGGCCGACACCGGCCGGGGACGGGTGGCGAGCGGGCCGCGACCGGTGCCGACACACCGTGACAGATCACCTGTCCGGCCGTACCGGACACGAACGGGCCCTTCGGGAGCAGCTCCCGAAGGGCCCGCGGCGGGCCTCGCGTGCGGCGCCACCCAGGTGGCCCGCCCGGTGCGGCCTTACCTGGCGTGGGCGGCGGAGCCGGCGCCGGAGGAGGCGTTGGCCTGGGCGTTGTGCTGGGTGCAGACGGTGCCCCAGTCCTGCGCGGCACCGAGGATGCCGACCGGCGCGGCGGCGTTGAGCAGCGTCTGCGGGCTGCACTCCTGGGTCGGGCCGAAGCGGTTGTTCTGGTCGTGGGGGCCGCCGCCGGCCTGCTGGGCCAGGCCGCCGATCGTCGGGGAGAGATCGGGCGTGATGTCCGGGTTGAACTGCGGGTTCACCTGCGGGGGCGACTGCGGGGCGGCGTCCGGGGCAGCGCCCTGGGGGGCGTACTGGTGGGGACCGGAAGCGTGCGAAGTGGCCTGCGAAGCGCTCCAGGAAGCGGCCTGGGGGTCCTGCTGTGGAACGGGCGGGCCGGCGTAGCCGTTGTATCCGACGGGGTCGGCCTGGCTGGCGCCGGTGCCGATGGCGGACAGACCGCCGGCCGCTGCGAAGACGAGCGCGACCTGGTGAAGCTTGCGCATGGAACCCTCGGCCCTTCATTGCCTGTGCATGGAAATCTGAATTACGTATTGCTGTCTTGTGTGCGCCGGCAGTGGAATTCCTGGGGCTTCACACCCTGCGCACCCCGACTCGGGCCACGGCGGAGGCCCCCACAGGCCCGCGACCGCCCCCGATAACAGGGAGCAGCATTTCCCGGTGACGGACCACGAGCCCCTTCGCTGCTCTCTCCCAGGGCCAACGGGGATTCCCCCGGTCCGGTCACGGGAACCCATGGGCCGTCACCCATTTGCCAGCCGACCGCGTATGCGTAGGGGGCCCGGCGCCTTTCCGGGCCCCACTCACTCGTACGTGACACTCGTACGTGACGGAGCGCCGGCTTGATACGGCCACCGCTCCGCGCGCTCCCCGCGGTCAGACGCGGGCGGAGGCCCGGCGGCCCCGGCGGTAGAGCAGGACGCCACCGAGGATCAGCCCGGCGCTGGCGCCGGCCGGAATCGCGAGGTTGACCCGCTCCGAACCGGTCGCCGCCAACTGCGGGTGCACGGCGGCCTGGTGGTGGCTGTGGGCGACGATGGGGGTCGCCGCGCGGTGGTGCGACGGCGCGTGGTGGCGCTCCTGCGGCTCGTGCTTCGCCTGCGGCTTGTGGTGGTGCCGCAGGTTCCCCGACTCGCCGTTGGCGCAGTCGTTGCCGAAGACCGGGTTGAGCAGCCCGATGACGTCGATCGTGTTTCCGCAGACGTTGAGCGGGAGGTTCAGCGGTACCTGGAGCAGGTTGCCGGACCCCAGCCCGGACGAGCCGACGGTGCCCCCCTTGGCGCCGGTGTCCGCGACGGTCGTGCCCGCGCCCGCGAGCAGCAGGCCGCCGGTGGCAGCCGAAGCGGCGATGACCTTTTTGATCATGTGACTCCTCCTTGGCAATGCGGTCACCGCATCGGACCGCACAAAGCTCAACGAGGCCGGAGAGGGAAGGCTACGAATCAGGCATTTCGATCACGCATTCAGCTTGACCCGTACTTATCCGGCCGAGGAGTGACACCTGTTCCGATTTTATGGAGAGGGTTTCCCGGCGTTCATCACATGGATGGTCAATTCGTCGGGGAGAGCAGCGTGCGCTGCTGCTGCTGCGCGTTGTTGTTGTTCTTCGGGGCGAGCAGACCGCCTTGCTGCGCGTTGTTCGGGGAGAGCAGCCCGCCCTGCCCGTTGTTCGGATTGAGCAGACCGCCCTGCTGCGGGTTGCTCGTCATGCCCGGGGCCTGCGGCGCCGGGGGGTTGAGCAGGCCCAGGGGCAGGCCGCCGACCTCCAGTCCGGCGATGTTGGACGCGGCCCGGACGGGTTCACCGATGATGCCGGCGACGCCCGGGCCGCGGTTGTCGGCGTGGGCGGTCGCGGCGAGGGCCCCGGTGGCGGCGAGGGCTCCCACAAGGAGGGTGAGTGCGCGGCGCATAGCAGCTCCTGCTTCATGTCGCGTGATTGGCGTGCTGTGTGCACTGCCACCCTTCCACCGGCACCGCGCAGGCTCCGGCGCCCACGCCCAGATCATCACCTGATCGCGCCAGTCGGCGCCGCGCTCGGAGCGAGAAGTCAAGCGCGGTACGGCCGGACAGGTGGCGCGTCCCCCGTTCGCCACGGAGCCCCCGCGGCCGTTCCGAGCCCGTTCCGGTCCGGCCGGGCCCCTGAACTGCGCAGGTCACGGGGGCTGTTGCCAAAAGCCCTCGATCATACAATCCGGCGCGTCGTTGCGCGATTTCAGGATATTCCGGATTAGCCTCCCTAACCGTACGAAGTCGATCCATCACCGATCGCATCGGGCAATCCACCGGAGAAGAAATGCGCAAGCTTCGCACGGCGGCAGTGGTAGCCGCCGCCCTGGGCACCCTCGGCATCCTCGGCGCCGGCACCTCCTACGCCGACGCCAACCACGGCAGCAAGGACGGCGGCGGCAAGAACAGCATGGGCATGGACTTCAAGCTCATGCAGGGCAGCTCCTGCCGCTCGCACGACACCAACGTCGACATCCTCGGCGAGGTCGGAATCGCGAACGGCCTGGCCGGCAACCTGCTCGGCGGCGAGGGCCCGGCGGGCGCTCAGTCCAGCACCCTGGGCTCGTCCATGGGCTGCAACAACGGGTTCGAGTTCGGCAAGTAACCGAGAACTTCAGCAGGTAACCGAGAACTCCGGCACGTAACGGAAACGGGGACAGGTCCCGGCGTCGAGCCACCGGCCGACGCCGGGACTCTTTTGTGCCCCGGCCCGTCAGTCGGAGCGCCGGATCCGGGGGAAGGAGGGGGCCGCGGCGAGGAACAGCCAGCTGGTGACGATGAAGGGCCAGCTCAGGGTGCGCCCGCCGAACGGGGTGAAGTAGGCGTTCATCGCGGCCGTCAGCACCGTCACCACCGCCACGGCCACCAGCGTGTAGAGCGCGTTGGGCACGGTCCTGGTCAGGAACATCCCGCCCATGGCGACGGCCACCAGAACCGCGTTGTACCCGTACACCCCCGCGGCGAGCCCGGCCGGCGGGGCGCCCAGGCCCCAGGCCAGGAGGACCGCCACGGCGCTGCCGGCGACCGCGGCCAGCCCGTGCCGGATCCCGCCGACGAAGAGCCCCGCCAGCATCAGCAGGCCGACGTACCAGTGCGCCGAGAGGCCGACCTGGGCGATGTTGGCAAAGAACGCGTGCCACAGATCGGACCAGCTGTACCTGCCGCCGGGGACGGCCGCGGTGGGCAGCGCCGCCGGGCCGCCGGGCCAGGGCCAGAGCCGGGTGAAGGCGGGGGCCGCCGCCAGCGCCGCGCCGACGACCACACAGAACGGCGCGGTCAGCACCGGCAGCCGCCACGGCGCCAGGATCGCGGTCAGCGCGGCGTAGGCCAGTACGCAGACGACGGCGCCCCCGATGGTCAGCAGGTACGTCGCGGGGTGGTGGCCGAGGAACACGTACAGGGCGATGCCGGTCAGACAGCCGCTGAAGCCCTGCGTGCCCAGGTCGATGGCGCCCCGGTCGACACCCATGGCGTACGCGGTCGCGGTGGAGACCACGGCGCCCAGCAGACCGAAGACGCCCGCCTGCCAACTGCCCACGAAGACCGCGATCGTGAACAGGACTCCGGTCCAGACGTTCGGCAGCAGGCTCAACTGGCCGAAGCTGCGGACCAGCTGCGCCGCGAGACGGACCGGGCCGCGGAGCCCGGTGCCCTTCTCGGTGTCGGGTGCGGCCGGCTGCACTGTCTCGGGGCTGATCACGCTGTCTCCTGGGGGTCGGGTGCGCTCGTGCCCTGCGGCAGGACGCCCCGTGGGAGACGCCCTGCGGCAGGACGCCCTACGGGCGGACGCCTTGCGGCAGGCCCTGGTCGGGCGTCGTGCCCTGCGGTGGCGCCGGGGCGCGCGGCGGTGCCGAGGCGTCGGGAGCGTCCGGGGCGAGCTGCCACTGCCCGCCGTCCTCGCGGATGGCGAGGACGTGCCCGCTCCCCGTGTGTCCCCCCGGCCCGGAGAACCAGCGGGCATCGCTCGGGTCCCACCAGCGGTTCCCGACCCGGAGCACCTCGTGGTAGACGGCGGTCCGCCCGATCCACGCATCGCTGACCCGCGCCTCGTTCCACACGGCCCGCCAGTGCGCGGGGGCCATCGGCGGGGTCAGCACGGCGGCGCGGGCGCGCGCGTGCGGTACGGACTTGCGGGTGAGGAGCACCGACGCCACATCGGCGTGGACGCCGCAGTCGCCGACGAGGTCACCGTCCTCCACCAGATCGCACCAGTGGGCCGGCCACTGCACGGGCCCCCACCGGAAGAGCCCGGGGACGGCGGCGAGCGCGGTGCCGGTGTCCCCGAAGTGCGTCACCTGGGCGAAGACACTGTGTCTGACCGTCCGGCAGCACGCCTTCGGGTGGCTGCCCACCTGGGACAGGCCGATCCGGTCGAACCGCTTCAGATCCGCGATCAGACTGCTCATGCCGAAGCCTCGCTTCGCTCGGCCCCGCATTCGCAGGGCGCGCACCTCCTGATGATTCGCTCGCTACGCTCGCTCATGGCTACTGCCCCAATTCCCGCGGAGCGGTCCCGCGCCCGAAGTCGTAGGCCATCGAGGTGTCGTATCCGCCGCACATACCGAAGGCGAGGTAGTCGCCGTCCCGGACGTCGCCGAGGTCGAGCCGGACCGAGAGCACGTCGTGCTCCATGCAGGACCTGCCGAAGATCCAGCTCCCGCCGGGCCGCAGCGGCACCCAGCGGGAGCCGTCGAAGCGGGCCACGGGGTGCGGATGGAAAGGCGCCTCGGGCATATCGCCTTCGGCCGCGTCGACGACGATGTCCTCACCGCGGTGGGAACCCCGGTGCGCCAGCACCTGCGTCACGACCGCGGCCGACGGCTGGGTGAGGAGCTTGCCCGGCTCCATCACCAGCAGGGGGTCCCCGTCCCGTGCGGCGTCCGGACCGTGCGCGAGCACATACTCCAGCGAGGCGCGCAGGCACGGCAGATCGTCGACGTGCCACCCGCCGCCGATGTCCAGGACGGCCGGCGGCCCGCCCAGCTGGTCCGCCAGCGGATCGGCCGCGCTGAGCGCCGTCGCGCATTCGCGCTGCCAGCGCGGCGCGCCCAGGACGCTCTGGGCGTAGTGGAAGTGCAGCCCCCAGCGGGCCCCGAGCCGGTCGGCGAGGGTACGCAGCAGCCGGGCGGTCTCCGCCATGCTGTCGCGCTCGTGCAATGGCACGCCGAAGCGGCTGACGAGTCCGGCCGGCGCGACCCGGACGCCGACGACCTCGGCCTCCAGCTGGAAGCCGCTGTCCAACAGGGCGTGGACGGCGGTCAGTTCGGCCGTCGAGTCGGCGAAGAAGGCGAAGCAACGGACCCGGTCGGTGGCGGGCCACCACTTCGCGGGCCCGTTGAGGATCGCCCGTTCCGCCGCCAGGCCGTAGCGGTCGGCCGCTTCGAGCTCGGCCAGGCTGATCGCCTCGGCGGCCAGACCGAGCCGGGCGGCCTCCCGCAGCACCGCGGGCTGGGGACAGGTCTTCACGCTGTGCGCGAGGAGCACCCGGCCGACTCCGTCGACCTCCTGCCGCAGGGCCCGGACCCGCTCGGTGAACAGCGGAAGGAGCATCTGCCGGTACGGAGTGGCCGCGTTCCCCGGGGGCCCGAGCAGCTTCTCGAAGCCTCCGGTGCGCACGGCCGCCGCGTCCGCGGGTACGGGCGGCTCATCCGCGGGAATGTCCGACGCGCCCCGCGGTACGGCCGACGCGTCCGCCGCGGGTACGGCCGGCACGTCCGGGCCGTCAGACCGTCCCCGGGCCGGCGCACCCGCCACGGATCCCCCCGCGCGGCCGGCCGACTCCGCCTCGCGCACCACGGCCTCGGCCTCGCTCACGACCGTTTCGGCCCCGCGTACGACGGCTTCCGCCTCACGTGCGACGGCCTCCGCCTCGCTGGCCACCGTGCCGTCCACATGGGCGGCGGCCGCCAGGCTCGAGCTCAGGTTCGGGGTCAGGCTCGGGTTCGGGGGGCTCTCCAGCTGCTCCTCGGTCAACTCGGCGCCCTCGTGCGGGAGCAGGCGCCGCTGGCCCAGCGACGGCATTCCCGAATGCCGCTTGTCGCCCGGCCGGGAGATCCCGCCGGCGACCCAGGCGATGGGGGTGATGCCCAGGGCCGGGTGCACCGGGATCTCCTCCACCACGCGGGTGAAGCCCGGGGTGAGGCGTCTGCCGGGGTCGGCGGGCTCCCCCGTGACCAGGGCGGCGGGCAGGTTGGCGCCGCACACGGAGGCACCGTGGATCCAGGCGGGCAGCCGCGGGTTGATCTCCATGAGCGTCAGTTCGCCGCTCCAGCTGCGGATGAGCTCCAGCTCGCCGCCGCCGGTCCACCGGGCGTCGGCGAGCAGTCCGGCCAGCCGGTCGCGCATGGCCGCGTCCAGCTCGGCGACCTCGCCGGCCCAGGTCTTGCCCTCGGTCGTGACCATCGCCTTCGTGATGAAGACCGCGTCCAGCAGCCGGCCGTCCAGGGCGCAGAACGCGATGCTGCACTCCTGGCCGGCGACGTGCGCCTCCAGATGCCAGTTGCCGCCCCAGGTCCGCTGGACCACATCGCCCAGGGACAGCGCGGCCCCGGCCGTGTGGGCCCGGTGCGCGTCGTAGTGCTGGCCCTTGACCCACACCCCGTACGGGGAGCGGCGGATGAACGTGTCGACGGCCTGCCAGCTGGTGTCGGTCTCGTACTCCGGAGTGCGCAGCCCGAGCCGTTCCGCCGCTTCGACCGGAGGTTTGCCCACCAGCTCCAGCGCCGGCTTCGGGGGCCCCAGAATTCGGCTGTGCGCCCCCAGCTCCCTTGCCAGCAGCCGGACTTCCAGGTCCAGACAGGGGATCAGGACCGCGTCCTCGGGCTCCAGGAGGCGGTCCATCTGCTTGATCCACGTGGCCAGGTGCGCCTCGCGCCACGCGGGGAGACAGACCAGGTCGTCGAGGAGCGCCGAGTGCAGTCCGGAACTCTCCCGCGAATAGTCCAGGCCGACGATCCGGAGATCCGGCTGGGCGAGCCGCAGGGAGCGGGCGACACTCAGGCCCGGCGACGGGTTGGGCCCACTGTGCATCCCGCTGACGAAGACCGTGCCGACCGCGGTCGCCGGACGGGAGGGGCCCACGGCGTGCTCCGAGCCCGGCGTGATTCCCTGCGGCGCCTCAGGGGACTCAGGGGTGATGACGTCGACGTCCCTGCTCGCGCCCGCCGGCTCGGGTTCGGTGTGCTCTTCATGAAGCCCCATGCCGACATCATCAGCAGAGCTCCCGCCAGGCGCACCCGGTGAAGGCCGCCAGGGTGAGGCGCCGTCGGGCCGGCGGCGCGGAGCCGTCGCCCGGCGATCAGCCGCACATGCGGCCGCACATGCGACGAACCGTCACCCGGACACCGGCGGCATACGCGAGGACCGCCACCCGCCGGTCGCACGGCGGCATACGCCAAGGACCGGGCCCGGGATCGACCCGGCCCGGCCCTTCGCGGTGTCCGACGGCCACCGCCCGAGGCGGAGCGCCTAATGCTTGGGCAGCATCAGCCTGTTGGAGCAGTCCACGGAACCCCCGAGGTTCGTGGAACCGGTGTCCAGCAGGCCGTTCTCCGGCCACACCGCGTGGTGCCGGGAGGTCGTCGAGCAGGACTTGTGCTGCCTGACGACGTGCGTGCCGTTCTTGGCGGTGTAGTCGGAACCGTGCTTCTGGACGCAGGTGTGGTTGCCCTGAGGGGTGCGTGCGCAGTGACCCGGGTGCTCTCCGGCGTACGCCTGGGTGACGCCGGCACAGGTCACGACGAGGCCGCTCAGGATCCCCGAGACAACCGCGATCTTCTTGCTACTGAACATCTGCTGCGTTCCTTTGCGATCGATGCCCGGGCGCCACGCACCGCGGATGGCCTGCGCCCGGGCTCTGAGAGTCGTGGACGGGGGCCCGGCGCGGCGCCTTCAGGCCCGGCGCCGGGACCCCGGTCCGTTACTTGGCGTGGGCGGCGTTGTTGCAGCCCATGCTGGAGCCCTGCTTGGTGTGCTGGCCGCCCGAGTGACCCTCGCCGTTGAGCGCGTTGCCCAGCAGGCCGTTGAGGATCCCGACCTGGCCGAGGATGTCGATGTTCATGTCATGCGACCGGCACGAGGTGTTCTGCTTGATGGCGACCTCGCTGCTCTTGTCGTCCTTCTTCGCGTAGTTGGACTGGGGAGCGGGGGCGTCGTGGAGGGGCTCCCGGGGGGCCTCGGCCTGCGGGGCCGGAGCCGGACGGACGGGAGCCTGCGGGGCGGGGGCCTGCGGCGCCGGAGCCTGCGGGGCGACCGCCTGCGGAGCCGGAGCCTGCGGGGCGATCGCCTGCGGGGCCGGGGCATGCTGGACCGGGGCCTGCGCCGCGCAGTACCCACAGGCCGGGGCCTGCTGAGTGGGAGCCTGCGGAGTCACGGCCTGCGGCGCCGGGGCGTGCTGAACCGGCGTGACCGTCTGCGGGGCCTGGTGCTGGTGCTGGCCCCCGTACTGATCGCCGCCCAGCGCCGAGGCCCCGGCTGCGGACGCCGACGTGGACCATGCGGTGGCCTGCGGGCCGCCGCTGTATCCGTCGGCGAGGCTGATACCGGCCCCGACAGTGGACAGGCAGCCAACCGCTGCGACGACGATCGCGACTTTCTGAAGTTTGCGCATGGAACTCTTGATCCTTCAGTGCATGTGGATGGAGGAGCCTGGACTTGACTACTAATCGTAAGTATATGCACACTAAAAGTAGCTATAGGGGGATTTCGCCCCATTACGCGCCACGTGTCGGATCACAGAGATAACCTCCCGCACACCCCGCGACGACATCTCACTCAGCCGTCGCGCGCCCCTTCCATCCATTCGCCATTCCCCGCTTCTCTGCCGGAAGGAACGAGGCGTCCCCCTCCCCGAGTCACGGGAACCGATACGCGGTCACCCATTTGCCCGGGGCCACGCACGCGGCAACGCCGCACGGATCGCCGCGCACCGCAGAGGAAATAGCTCATACAGAATTAACGGGAAACGCGAACAACTATCCGCATTCACCCCATTCAGCCCGCTCACCCACTCCCATTCAGGGCGCAGCCGGGCGAATATCTCATTTTATTCAGCCTTTATTCCGGTCATACGATCCCTGCCCGCGGGTAACAGCGGCAGCGGCTACGCGGCTATCCACGAGCGGCCAGTACGGCTCCCGATGACCGGCCAGTACGGCTCCCCATGCCGGCCAGTTCCGCCGAGCCCGCGGAGTGCCCCTCCCTGCACGGGCCCCGGGAGCAGTGACGCGGGCAATACAGTGCCGACGGCCCCGGCTCCTAGGATGCGCGTATGGCCCTTTCTTCTGCCTCGCCCGGGGCGTCGCGGAGAGGCACTTCCGCCTCGCCCCAGACGCCGTGGATACGCACATTCCAGCCCGTGGCCGCACCCCTGGGGCGACTCATCTGCTTCCCGCACGCCGGCGGATCGGCGAACTTCTTCCGCGCCTGGCACCAGTGGGCGCCCGCGGACTGGGAAGTGGCGGCGGTCTGCTACCCGGGCCGTGAGGCGCGCAGCGCCCAGCCCTGCCTGACGACCATGGCGGACCTCGCCGGGCAGCTGGCGGACGCACTGGCGCCCGGCATGGACACCCCTACCGTCTTCTTCGGGCACAGCATGGGAGCCTCCGTGGCGCATGAGGTCGCCGCCCGGCTCGCCGGGCGGGGCGCGGGCGGCCCGGCGCAGCTCTTCCTCTCCGCCCGCGCCGCGCCCCACCGTCTGCGGCGGACCGGCACCGGCGATCTCACCGACGACGGACTCGTCGCACACGTGGCCAAGCTCGGCGGCCCGGGAGCGGAGCTGCTGCGGGACCCCGATATCCGGGACCTGTTCCTGCCACCGATCCGGGCGGACTACCGGCTGGTGGACGCCTATGCGGCCGGGCCCAAGGCTCCGGCCGTGGAAGTCCCCGTCGTGGCCTACTACGGCGAGGACGATCCCGGGCCGTCCCCCGACGACGTCCGGGCCTGGGCCTCCCTCACCACGGCCTCCTTCGACGCCCGCCCCTTCTCCGGAGGCCACTTCTACCTCGTCCGGCACGAGGCCGCGGTGGTCCAGGACATCAGCGGGCGGCTCGCCGCCCTGCGCTGACCGGGATTCCCCCCTCGTCGACAGCACGACCAAGGAACGAGAACCGAAGCATGTACCGGACCATGATGAAGTCCAAGATCCACCGCGCCACCGTGACGCAGGCCGATCTGCACTACGTGGGTTCCCTCACCGTGAGCGCGGACCTGATGGAAGCCGCCGATCTGCTCCCCGGGGAGCGGGTGGACATCGTGGACATCGACAACGGCGCACGCCTCTCCACGTACGTCATAGAAGGCCCGCGCGGGTCCGGGGTCATCGGCATCAACGGCGCCGCCGCCCGGCTGATCAGCCCGGGCGACTTGGTGATCATCATCGCCTACGCGATGGTGGACGACGCCGAAGCGCGCGAGCTGAAGCCGCGGGTGGTGTTCGTCGACGGCCAGAACCAGGTCGTCAGCCACGGCAGCGACCCGGCCGAGGTACCCGCCGGCTCCGGGCTGCTGCGGGGAGACGTGCTCTCCGACTGACGCTCCGGCCGGACGGGCCTGGTCAGCCGGAAGCGGCCAGTTCCGGCCCTGGTCAGACGGGCCTGGTCAGGGGAGGTTGAAGAAGATCATGGGGTTGTGGTCGCTGTCCCTGACCGGCTCGTCGAGCCCCAGCTCCTTCTTGACCGCGGCCAGGTACTCCGTCACCTGCGGGGCCTTCGCGGTGGACGGCGTGAGGAACTCGATGTTCCGCTCGGCCAGCCACTTCACGATGACCGATCCTTCACTGAACGGCCTGGGCCGGCGGCCGTGGAACACGTCGTGGACGCTGGTGGGCGTCCCCGCGGGGACGGCGGGGAAGAGGTGCTCGATGTACCAGTGGGCGAAGCGGGCGCCGTGGTCGGCATCGATGAAGAGGTAATCCGTACCGGCGGGGATCTTGTCAGGGTGCTCCCGGATGTCGCCCTTGGTGAACGTCCAGCGGTCCGCGGAGAGTTCCTTCGGGACATTGCGCACCACGTTGTCGACGATGTCGAACGAGTACAGGTGGCCGACGCCGTTGTCCCGGAGCGCACTCAGGATCCACATGGTCGACCAGCCGTAGAAGGTACCGACCTCCACCACGACCTCGGGGCGCAGATCACGCAGCAGCAGATACGTCATCTCCGCCTCGAAGTCGTCGAGCTGAGCCCGCATCGACTTCCCCCGGTCGCGGAGGAACCGCCGCTGGGCATCCCGTACCACCCGCAGGTCGTCCTGGTACTTCTGGTACAGGCTGCCGATCTGCTCGACGGCTATCGCTTCCATCCCCGTCCCCTTCCCCCACCGCTCGACTCGTGCTGGCTGACTGCAACGCTAGAAATCGCAGCCGGGAACGGCATCACACTCAGGAGCCATCTTGCGGGGTAGCTCTCAGGTATGACGGTGCCAGTGGCGGTCGGGCTGCACGCCGATCCGGGTTACAGTCACCCGATCAAGATCAAGATCTCAACCGACCGCGGTTCAGCACGCGTTCGGAGCACGATCGAGGTCGCAGCCCGAACCGGGGGCGGCAGCGTCACACCCCATGCCGCGATGCGCCCCGGAGCACACGAAAGCACACGCACAAACGAAGATGACGACCTTCCGACCACGGACCCTGCGCCGTCGCCCGGCCCCGGCGGCGCTGGCCGCCATGACGGTGGCGCTGCTGGTCCCCCTGGAGCAGCCGGCCCAGGCATTCGGCACGATCAACAGGTTCGGGCAGCAGAGCGAGCACGAACGGATCACCCGCGCGGCACTGGCCTGTCCCGCCGGCACGCCTTCCGACGGGACCTGTTTCGAGCCGCACTCCCTGGATCAATTAGCAGGAAAATCCGGGACTTTCGGCGCCGTCGGGGCCCCGGACACCGATGAGATCCTCAGCCCCGCCGCCCACTGCGACAACGCGGACTACCTTTCCCTCAGCGGCTATCCGCACAGCAGGGAGCAGGCGAATTCCGCACTGGCCTCCTGCATCAGCAGGTTGCAATCCCGCTTCGCAGAGGGAGTCGGCGCGGTGGGCGCCGCATTCGGCGGCGACGGCGCGGTCAGCGAAAAGGAGACCACGCTCTCCAAGGACTGCACCTTCACCCTCGGCATATCCGGGCGGGCCAAGTGCAACGCCCTGGAGGGCTTCGGCCGGGCCCTGCACGGTGCACAGGACTTCTACTCCCACAGCAATTGGACGGACCGTACCGATACGGCACGGGCTGTCGGTACGGACAATCCTCCAGGTCTCGACCTCCAGGCTCCCGCAACGGTGTTGAACCTCATCAGCACCGGCCCTCTGCACCCCTCGGCAATTCCACAAGATCTCTCCACAGGCTGTTTCGCCATGTTCCCCGGCTGCCGGAAGCGCATCCGCCACGGCGATCTCAACAAGGACAACGGGCTGATCCACCCGATGACCGGAGCAGCCACCGCCCCGAAGACCCCGCGCGGCCGAACGGCCGGCAACTTCCAGCGCGCGGTCGAAGCAGCCGTCACCGAAACCCGCCGCCAATGGCGGGATTTCCGTCAGGCCCTGACCGATCGGTACGGCACTGAGCGAGGCAGGCGCGCCGCGTGCGTCCTGACACATGACGTCCCCGCCCGGGACTGCCGCTGACGCACTCATCGGGCGCACTTCATCGGGCGCCCTCAGCTGACGCAGTCAGCCGGCTCCGCCCCCCGCCCCACGCACCTCATCTGGCGAGCTGTGCTCGGCCGACCTCCTCGTGGAGGAGCCGGGCGAGCATGGCCAGTTGTGGGGTGGTGCGGTCGGTGCGCCAGATCAGGCCCATCTGCGAGGGCGCGTCGAGCCCCTCGACCAAGAGGTAGCGCACATCGCTGCGGATGACGCGCTCGGCCAGCGGACGGCACACCAGCATCGCGTGGTGGTCGTCCGCGGCCACCAGCGCGAGGCCCTCCTGGACACTGCTGATCCCCCTGGTGGAGCGGATGGGTGCGCCCGCGGGTGTGGCGCGCGGCACGCGGGCGACCATCCAGTAGTCAGGGGCGTCCCCGGTCGGGTGGAGGAGGTCCAGACCGGCCAGTGCCTCGACATGCACCTGGTCGGCACCGGCCAGCGGATGGGACGAGGCGACGGCGAGCAGCCGGTCCTGTGGCGGGAAGCGACAACCGACGGTCAGCGCGGCCTCCCGGACCGGAAGCTCGACCACCGCGGCGTCGAGTCGGCTGTCGAGCACAGCCGAGAAGGGCGAGCCCAGGGGGATCTCGCTCAGCGCCATCGTGACCTCGTGATGGGTGCGAAGCCGGCGGAACGCCTCGGTGACCTCTTCGTAGACGCTGCCGTGGAAACCTATGCGCAACTGGCACAGGGCTCCGCGGCCGGCGCGCTCACGGGCTTGTGCGAACACAGCGATCAATGACTCGTAGGCCGGGCGCACCTCGTCGACGAACTGTGCACCGAGCCGGGTGAGTTCCACCCGCCGGCTGGTGCGCTCCACGAGTCGCACACCGACCCGTCGTTCAAGAGCCGCGACAAGCTGGCTGACACGGCTCTGGGAACAGCCCAGGCGCACGGCCGTCCGGCCGAAATGCAATTCCTCGGCCAGCGCGAGCAGACACTCGACCTCTTGCACATGAACCTGGTTCACCGCGTCATCCCCGCCACACCCCACGCACCCCAACTCCCCCTCCCCGACAACCCATCGATCGATCAATCAATCTAACTGATCGATCCTTGAGAAAATCGCCGTTGATCACGCCCTGGCGCGCTGTTTGGCTGCCGTCATGAGTCCCCATACACCGGTGCGGAACACCGGCTTCGATGCGACGGCATCCGTGCCCGCACCTCGCACCACACCACGGCAATGGATAGCGGTTGTCGTGTTGTCGCTGAGCACATTTGTGGTCGTGACATCGGAAATGCTGCCGGTGGGCGTCCTGACCCCGATGGCCGACGGCTTGCGGATATCCCCGGGCCTTGCCGGATTCAGCCTGTCGATCACCGGCCTGGTGACCGCCGTCACCGCCCCGGTGGTCCCCCGCGTCGTCGGTACGCTCGACCGGCGCCTGGTGCTGGCCGCAGCGACGGTGGTGCTGGCCGTCGGCAACGCGCTGACCACCGTGGCGAGCAGCTTCGGCCTGCTCGTCGCCTCCCGCGTCGTCATCGGGATCGGGATGGGAGCGGTGTGGGGCTTGGCGTCCGCGGTCGCGCCGCGGCTCGTGGCGCCCCGCAACGCCCCGCTGGCGGTATCCCTCACCATCGGTGGCGTCGCGGCTGCCTCGGTCATCGGCGTGCCCCTGGGCACGCTCGTCGGCAACGCCTTCGGGTGGCGCGCCGCCTTCGCCTCCCTGTCCGCCGCCGCGGTACTCCTCACCGTCGGCCTGCTGCTGACACTGCCGCCCCTCCCCCGCCCGACCGCCCCGACCGCCCTGGCCACCTCGCCCACCTCAGCCACCTCGACGACACCGGCCACACCAGCCACCGGCGCGAACATCCGCACCACCCACCAACCACTCCTGCGCACCGCCCCGGTGACCGTCGGCCTGATACTGATCCTGTTCCTCGTCACCGCACACTTCGCCGCCTACACCTACGTACGGCCCGTCCTCGAAGAGCGCACCGGATTGGCACCCGGCACCATCGCCCTGCTCCTGCTGGCCTACGGCGTCTTCGGGCTGGTCGGCAACTTCGCCGCCGGCGCCCTGGCGGCGCGGCGCGCCCGAATCACGGTCCTGGGCCTGGCCGTCGGCATCGGCGCGGCGATCGCACTGCTCGCGCTCTTCGGCACCCGCACCGGCTTCGCCGTCTTCGGCATCGCCCTGTGGGGCCTGGCCTACGGCGGGCTGTCCGTGGCCGGCCAGCTCTGGATGACCCAGGCCGCGCCCCACCGCACCGAGCACATCACCGGCCTCTACGTAGGCGTCTTCACCGCTGCCATCGCCCTGGGCGCCTTCCTCGGCGGCACCCTCGTGGAATCGGCCGGCATCGCCCCACTTCTCTGGAGCGCCACCGCACTCACGATCGGCTCCCTCGCCATCGGCGCCCTCGGCCCCGGCCCGGCCCACCGCCACCTTTCCACCACCGATTCGCCGGAATAAGCAGGAACAGGCAGGAAGAGGAGGGGGTGGGCAGGAACGAGCGGAAGCGCCCCGGGGCCGGAGCGGGTGGGCCTGGACCCACCCACCCGTACGCCCAGGCCCATACCGCGCCACCCATGGCTTCCCTAGCGTCGACATCACATCAGACGGCGGAAGCCGGACGGCGGAAGCGAGACGGAGGAGGAAAGCCATGGGACAGGCCACCGGCACCCTGGTCGAGGAAGCGCAGCTCAGCAGCCCGCAGGTCCAGGAGGCCTTCGGCAGGCTGCGGACGAGCGTCGTGCTCTACGGCGTCATCAGCGCCATCGTCCTCGGCACGGTTGCCGTGCTGGCGTTCGGCGGCCAGTCGGTGACCTCGTTCATGTGGGTCCGGTCGGCCATCCTGCTCGCCGTCTCCGTGCTGATCCACCGGATGGTCGTCAGCGCTGCGCAAGGGTCGCGACGGGCATACGAGCGCGTGCGCACCCTCACCGTCATCCTGCCGATCGCGATCATCGGTGTGGACCTGATCCCCGGCCTCTGCCCGTCGTGGTTCGCCGTGATGCAGGGGGTTTCCGCGCTGGCCCTCGTCCTTGCCGCGACCGTCACCAGGGGCGCCCAGCTGCGCACCGTCTTCCCCAAGTCCGCGTGAGCGAGCGCCCACCGCTCAGCGGTCGGGTACCGCTCACCGTCGGGTACCGCTCAGCGGCCGGGTACCGCCGGTGCCCGGCTGGCAGAATGGCGCCGTGGCGAAAGGATCAGAGGATGGGACGGCCTGCGGGAGGCGGTCCGCTGCGCTGGTGGCGTGACATCGTGCGCGGGCTGTACCGGTCCGCGGTACTGACCGGGCTGACCTGGCCGATGCCGGCCGTGTCCCTGGGCGTCGGGCTGGGCGGTTTCTCCGTGGTCCGGTCCTGGTCCGAGGGGGTGAGCGGGCCCCTGGCCGTCCGGGCGCTGGTGGCCCTCGGGCAGGTAGCGCTGGTGGTGCTGTGGATCGCCGTAGCCCTCTGGATCGTGCACGCGCTGACCAGCCGGCCCCTCGCCAGGGCCGCGCGCCGCTGCGCGGAACGCTGGCTGGGGGTGCGACTCGAGGTGACCTACCGCGCGGTGCCGCAGGTCAGCCGCATGTCGACGGGTTACTGGTGGGACGGCCACGAGTACCACCGATCCGAGCGAGAAGCGCGCCGCCGGGCCAAGGTGCACGCCAGATTCCATGATCCGCAGTTGCACTGGGACGGGCTGTGGTCCGTGGTCGCCGGTGTAACGGTGCTGCCGGTCGCGGCCCTGCCGTTGCTCTGCCTCGCCGGCGGTGTGTACACGGCCTTGACGCCGGGCCTCCTCGGATCCAGCAGTTACGGCGGATCCGGAGCACACGACGCATACGGCGCACACAGCGCATACGGCGTCGCCCTGATCGTCGCCGGTGTCGCCGGTGTGGCCGGTATGGCCGGCGCCCCGTTCGCATGGCGGATCTTCGGGCCCCTGGCGCTGCGGTTCCTCGGGCCGGTCCCGCGCTCGTGGCCCGGCCGGCGGGTCGAGGAGCTGGAGGCCATCCGGGCGGACCTGACCCTGACCCAGGCCGCCGAACTGGAACGCATCGAGCGGGACCTGCACGACGGGACGCAGGCCCGGCTGCTCGCGCTGGGGATGTCGGTGGGGGCCGCCGAGCAACTCGTCGACACCGATCCCGCCGCGGCGAAGGCGATTCTCGCCGAGGCCCGCACCGCGTCCGCGGCCGCGCTCGCCGAGCTGCGCTCGCTGGTCCACGGCATCAACCCGCCCGTACTCGCCGAGCGCGGCCTGGTGGACGCCGTCCGGGCCCTGGCGCTCGACTCTCCGGTCGGGATCACCGTGCACAGCACGGTGCCCTCCCGGGTCGAGCGCCCCGTCGAGTCGGCGGTCTACTTCGCCGTCGCGGAACTGATGGCGAATGCCGCCAAGCATGCCGGGGCCTCCCGGGTGTCCGTCGCATTCGCCTATGAACAGCGGACGCTCAGCGCGACGGTGACCGACGACGGGGCCGGCGGAGCCGCCGCCTCGGCGGGCTCCGGGCTGCGCGGGATCGAGCGCCGGATGGCGGCCTTCCACGGCCGGCTGGAGATCGACAGCCCCACCGGGGGACCCACTCACATCACCGTGGCGGTGCCGTGCGCGTTGTCGTAGCCGAAGACCTCTTCCTGCTCCGCGACGGGATGGTCCGCATCGTCGAGGCGCACGGGCATACCGTCGTCGCGGCGGTCGACACGGGACCCGGCACGCTCGACGCGCTGCTCACCCTGCGGCCGGACGTGGCGATCGTGGACGTCCGGTTGCCGCCGACGTTCTCCGACGAGGGACTGCAGGCTGCGCTCGCCGCCCGCCGGGAGGTGCCGGGCCTGCCCGTGCTCATCCTCTCGCAGCACGTGGAGCAGCTGTACGCGCGCGAACTCCTCGCCGACGGGCACGGCGGCGTCGGCTACCAGCTCAAGGACCGCGTCCTGGACGCCCGCCAGTTCATGGACGCGCTCCACCGCGTCGCCGACGGCGGTACGGCACTGGACCCGACGGTCGTCGCCAAACTGCTGGGCCGGCCGATGCGCGCCGATCCGCTCGCCACGCTCACCGAACGGGAGCGCTCGGTGCTCGCGCTGATGGCCGAGGGCCTGTCCAACACGGCGATCGCGGCCCGGCTGTTCCTGAGCGAGGGCGCCATCAGCAAGTACACAACCACGATCTTCGCCAAGCTCGGCATCGTCACCGACAACGACACCAACCGCCGGGTCCGGGCGGTCCTCACCTACCTCGGCGCCGACGGATCCGACGACCGGTGAGGCGACGCGGAGATTCCTGAGCGCGCGGTGCCCGGACGTCCCGGCTGCGACCCGACGTCATCAGGTCATCAGGTCGCCGGCGGGGCGTTCAGGCACTCCTGGGCCGCCGAGACGAAAGCCAGCTTCGCGCGGTGCAGATCGTCCGGCGCCTCATGGCGTCGCAGGCAGTCGACGAGGTGGTGCGCTGCGGCGGCGACCTCGGGCGAGCCTTCCAGGACCACCCCGCCCAAGGCCCGTTGGAGACCAGCCTGGTCGCCGGACGCTCCCCTCCCGGTGCGCTCGGTGAGGATGCCGGCTTCCGCGGCGCCGAGGAACTCCGCGTAGGTCTGGCGGCGCAGGGCGAGTGAGCGCTGGCGCGCCTCGGCCCGGATCGTGAGCCGGACGGACTCGACAAGCGCGTCCGCTTGGCGATCGCCCGCATGACGTGCCGCTTCGGCCTGGCGGATACCGGAGCTGCGGCTGTACCAACCGGTGACGACGCTGCCCGCGATCGCTGATCCTGCGGCGATCAGCGCGATTCCCCATTCGCTCATCAATTCCCCCTTCCCTCATGGGGTGCATATCACTCCCGGTTACGGTATCCACCGAGCGGTACGATCGGCTCATGTCGCCGGAGGATGCCGAGATACCCACGCCTACCTGCGAAAACAGCACATACCGCCAGCCGTTCCGCACTACGATGAACAATCGGGCGACGGGCGACGGGCGACGGGCGACGGGCGACGGGCGACGGGCGACGGGCGACGGGCGACGGGCGACGGGCGACGGGCGACGGGCCGTGCTTTTCGCCGCGCGGTCGGCGGTCGCGCTGTATCGCCTCCTCGACGTATCCCCGGTCTTCTCCGGCGACGACCGGATCACCCGTCTCTTCACGTTGGTACCGGGCTCCGACTTCGGCGTTGACGTCCTGTCCGCCGTCGACGCCGTCGGAGGCCGGACGGTGCCCTGGAGCGAAGCCCGCGGCCGCACGTACGACCTGGTGGTCGCCGCAAGCCCCAAGGGCGACGTGCGCCTGCTCCGCGGCACACACGTACTGCTGCCGCACGGCGCGGGCTTCAACAAGTCGATCCCCATGGAAGGTTCGGCCGACTCGGCGTCCGGCCTCGACCCCGTGTATCTGCTCCGGGCGGACGGTACCGCACCCCTCGCCCTGCACGCGGTGGCCCACCCCGATCATGTGGCCCGCCTCGCCGCCGTCGCCCCGGAGGCCGCCCGGAGGACAAAGGTCATCGGGGACCCCACTCTGGAGCGCGTCCTCGCCTCGTACCCCCTCCGCGACCGCTACCGAGCCGCGCTGGGCACCGGCCCCCGGAAGCTCCTCGTCCTCGCCTCGACATGGGGACCCGAGTCCCTCCTGCGGCGACGACCCGAACTTCCCGCCCGGCTCGCCGCCCATCTCCCGCACGACGAATACCAGTTGGCGCTCATCATCCACCCCAACGAGCGGAGCCTGCTCGGTACGTATGAGCTGACCGAACGGCTGGCGCCGGCGCTCGACGCGGGAATGATCCTCGCGAACCCGCACGAGGAGTGGGCCGCCGTCCTGATCGCCGCCGACGCCCTGGTCACCGACCATGGATCGGCGGCGCTGTACTACGCCGCCGCTCAGGACCGTCCCCTCGTCGGCGTGAGCCGGGACTGCGCGGAACTGATACCGGGCAGCCCGATGGACGTACTCCTCCGCCGGGTACCGGCGCTGGGGCCCGCCGAAGCGCTGGAGAAAGCCCTGGCGGCGTACCGCCCGGGCCCCGGACTCGCCGCCGCCCAGGCCGCCTTCGCGCACCAGGGCAGCGCCCTGGGCAGGCTGCGCACCGAACTGTACGGCCTGCTCGGCCTCACCCCGCCGGCCCTCGGCTCTCCGGTACGGCTCCTGCCCGACCCCGCCCCCGGACCCGCCGCCGCTGCCCGCATGGCCACGGCATTCGACGTACACGCCGAGGTCACCGCGGAGGGAGCCGGGATCGTACGCCGCCCGGCCGGTCTGGGCCCGCCCGGCCACCACCTGGCCGTGGAACACGGCGCCGCGACCGAGCAACTCACCCGTTCCGCCGGGCTGCTGTACCGACGCCCGCCGTCGGCGCCCTCCGCCCCGGCAGACCTGACCTGGTCTGCCGACGGCTGGGCGCAGCACGTCCTGTCCGAGTACCCCGGCTGCCGCGCGGCCGCGGTGGTACGGCCCTCCGGTCTGTGCCTGCTCGACGTCCGCGGCCACGCACAGCCCTACACCGTCCAGGTCGAGCCACGGCACGAAGACGGCCGCATCGCCCGTATCGACCCGGCCGCCGCCGTCTCGGCCGTGTACGCCTGGCTGATCACCCACCGCACGAAGCCCGCCGCACCGACCCGGCTGACCTGCCTCATCGGCCAACGGGCCATCCGCGTCCGGCTCCGCCCGGCCACGGCCGACGAAGCCGGGCAGGCGCTCTAGCACCCGTCTCCCCGGCCCCGGCCCCGGCCCCGGCTCCAGTCCCGGTCCCGGCCCCCGGCCCGGGTCAGGCCAGGCCGTTGCGCCGCCGGATGTCGTGTGCGGCCGCACGGTGTTCCCCGGCCTCCGGACCGCGCCCGTCCGCCTCCTCCAGCTGGGCCATCGCGTCGTGGATACGGGCCTGATCAAATCCGGAACGCCGATTGCGCGCGCCCTGCAACGACTGCTCGTACAGTCGGCGGGCCTCGTCCGGACGGCCGAGGCGGCACAGGACTCCGGCGAGCGCGAAGGCCGTACGTCCGGTCATCCGCTCGCGTTTCAGTGCCATGGCGGCCGTGTGCGCTTCGGACAGCAGTCGGTGCGCCGTCTCCAGCTCGCCCAGTTCCGCCCTGGCTTCTCCCATCCGGTAGGTCTGGAGCATGACGCCGTAGGGGTTGGCGATCGCGGCGTGCAGCTCGCGCGACCGGGCGAAGGCGTCTGCGGCGGCGTCCCACTCGCCACGTGCGCCGTCGAGCATGCCCCAGGACTCGACCACCGAGGCGCGGAGCTTGCCGTCGCGCGCGCCGTCCCCCAGCAGCCGCACGGCGGCATCGGCGGCGGCGAGCTCGCGCTCCGCGTCGTCCAGCTCTCCCGACTCCCAGAGCGGGCGGGCGAGTTGGCAGCGCGTACGCACCAGCCACGCCGCGTTCCGCCCGTGCCGGACCGCGGCAGCCACGGCGAGCCGGAAGACCTGCACGACGTCGGACTGGTGGGGATGGTCCAACGCGTACGTCCACACCGGCTCGGACAGGGCCACGACCTCCGCGTCCAGCCCGCGGCCGTAGGCCAGGCGTACGCACGCGAACAACGCATGGCGTTCCTGATGGAGCCAGCGGGAGGCGCGTTCGGCGCGCTCGGCCCGGACCCCCTCGTCCGCGGCCTCCTGCGGATCTTCCAGCGGAACGTCCGGTGTACCGGAAACGGGGTCGAAGACATCCGCGACGATGAGCCGCCGACCGGCGGAGAACCGGTCCGCCCGTTGAGCCTGACGGACGTACCAGCGCAGAACCCGCGTCTGCGCCGCGGCCACCTCACCGTCCTCGGCATCGCGGCGGGACCGACGCAGGGCGTGCGCCCGCAGCGGCCCCGGCAGCCTCATCCGGCCGGCTTCCGCCCCTGGAAGGCTAGCCTCCGCCCCTGGTAGACCGGCCTCCGTCCCTGGCAGGCCGGGCCCCTCCCCTGGTCCTGGACCTGACGCGTCGAGCACGTCGCGCAGGTCCAATAATCCGGCCTTGTGCAGCTCCTCAAGGGCCTCCTCGCCGGCCTCCTGCCCCAGCCCCAGCAGCGCGGCGGCGGAATCCGGCGTGAACGTCGCCCCTGGATGGTGGGGCAGCAGCCGGTAGAGCAGGCCCGCGGGGCGGGGCAGACCGCCGTACACCGTGTCCCAGATCCGCTCGACACCGGGCAACCCCTTCTCCTCCCACTCGCCCTGGAGCGCCGGGATCAGGCGGGACAGCGGCCGCAGCCGGTGCGCACGCACCCAGCGGCCGGCTACGTGCAGAGCCGCCGGCAGGCCGTCGCACAGCCGCACCAACGCCCGCACCGCCTCCGGATCGGCGGCCAGCCGGTGGTCGCGGACGATCAGCCCCAGCAGTTCCGTCGCCGCCAGTTCCCCCAGCGGCGGAAGCGACAGGTCGACGGCCGCCCCGTCCTCCAGGCCGTAGAGCGGACCGTGGCTCGCGACGATCACCACGCTCCCGCCCGACGCCGGAAGCAGCGGAACCACTTCCGACGCGTACCTCGCGTTGTCCACGATGACGGCCAGCCCGGCACCGGAGGTCTTCCGCCAATACTGCCGACACCGCGCCTTGAACTGGGCCTCCACGAGATGCGGCTCCACCCCGAGGGACCCCAGCAGCTGCGCCACCACGTCGCCGGGGTCCAGAACGCCGTCCAGCCGAAAATCGTCGAGGTCGACCGAGAGCACACCATCCGGGAAACGATCGAGCACGGTCCGGGCGATCAGCCGGGCCAACTCCGTCTTGCCCAGCCCGGCCGGCCCGCTCAGCGACAGCACCAGCGGCCGGGAACGGCCCCGCCACCCCTCCACCGCCCGAAGAGCCCGCTGCCGTTCGTCGTGCCGATTGACGAAGTGCACCGGCTCCGGCGGAAGTTCCACCCTCATCTGCAACCCCTCCCAGCTCCTTCCCACTCCCGCCCACCCAACAACTCACTCTAAAGCGGCCGTTGCCCCACACCCGACAACCCCACGACAGCCCCACAGCGGCCCCACGGCATTCCCACGGCAGCCCCACGGCATTCCCACCGCAGCCAACACTTCCCGGCACAACCGACGACGAAGATCGACACCCAGCGGCCGACCGAGCCGAAACCAGGCGGGCGGCACTCACCGAGCCGGCGGCACTCCCCGGCCGCCCCCTCTGACCAGCCCCTCGACCGAGTACGGAGCACCCCTCAACGGTGTGTAGACTGGGCCGCGCACCACGCCGCCTTAGCTCAGTTGGCCAGAGCAACGCACTCGTAATGCGTAGGTCTCGGGTTCGAATCCCGAAGGCGGCTCCGAGAGGAAACCCCAGGTCAGGTACATGACCTGGGGTTTCTTCGTTTTGTTGACCATTTGTCGACCATGGTGCACCGGCCTCGGGGGCGCGGGGCGCTGGGGGTGCGAGGGCGGGGCGGATGTGGGACAGGTCACGTGCAGCGTTTGTTCTTGGGTGGGGCGGTGCCTTCGAGGAGGTAGGTGTTGATCTCGGTGTCGATGCAGTCGCTGCCGCGGCCGTAGGCGGTGTGACCGTCGCCCTCGTAGGTGAGGAGGGTGGCCCGGGAGAGCTGCTGGGCGAGGGCCTTGGCCCAGGTGTACGGGGTGGCCGGGTCGCGGGTGGTGCCGACGACGACGATCGGGTCGGCGCCCTTGGCCTCGATGCGATGGGCCGTTCCGGAGGCCTTGACCGGCCAGTACGCGCAGTTCAGAGCGGCCCAGGCGAAGTTTTCGCCGAAGACCGGTGAGGCCTCGCGGAAGCCGGGCAGGGCGGCACGGACCTGATCGGGAGTGGCGAAGGCGGGCGCGAGGTCGAGGCAGTTGACGGCGGGGTTCGCGTACATCTGGTTGGCGTAGTGGCCGTCCGGTTCGCGCTCGTAGTAGCTGTCCGAGAGGGCGAGCAGCCCGCGGCCGTTGCCGGCCTTGGCCTGGGCGAGGTACTCACGCAGCATGGGCCAGGCACGCTGGTCGTACATCGCGGCGATCACGCCCGTCATGGCGAGGGATTCGGTGAGCTTGCGCTCCTCGCCCGTCGCGACCGGCCGGGCGTCCAGTTTCTTGAAGAAGGCGGCGAGCTGCCGGCCGGCGTCCTCGGCGTTCTTCTGGCCGAGCGGGCAGTTCCGCTGCTTGACGCAGGCCTCGGCGAACGCGGTGAAGGCGACGTTGAAACCGGCGGTCTGGTCCCGGTTGACCGTGCGGGAGTCGAGGTCCGGGTTCATGGCACCGTCGAGGACCAGGCGGCCGACCCGGGTCGGGAACAGACCAGCATAGGTGGCGCCGAGGAAGGTGCCGTAGGAGGCGCCTACGTAGGTGAGCTTCTGGTCGCCCAGGGCGGCGCGCAGGACATCCATGTCGCGGGCGGCCTCGATGGTGGAAACGTGCGAGAGCAGCTTGCCGGAGTGGGATTTGCAGCCCTCGGCGAAGTAGCGGAAGGCGGCGGTGAGCTTGTCGACCTCGGCCGGGGTGTCCGGGGTCTGGTCGGTCTCGGTGTAGCGGTCCATCTGCCGGTCGGAGAGGCACTTGACCGGTGCGCTACGGGCCACACCGCGTGGGTCCATCGCCACCATGTCGTAGCGGGCCCGGACCGATGCGGGCTGGGGCGCGTACTGCTGGAGGTAGTCGATCGCCGAACCGCCCGGGCCGCCCGGATTGACCATGAGGGAGCCGAGCCGGCTACCCGGGCCGGTGGCCTTCTTGCGGGCCACCGCGAGCTTGAGGTCGGTGCCCGCACTGGGCTCGGCGTAGTCCAGGGGCGCCTTCATGGTGGTGCACTCGAAACCCGCGACGCCGCAGGGACGCCAGCTGAGCTTCTGGTCGTAGTACGGCCGGAGGTTGGCCGGAACGGTGGCCGGAAGGGGCTGGAGGGTGGCGTCCTCGGCGGGGCGCTGGACGCCGGCCTCGGTCGTACGGCCCGGGGACGCGTCGGCGTCGGGAGTCGACCGTCCCGAGGAGCAGCCGGAGATCAGCAGAGCGGTGGCCGCGAGGACGGCGGCGGGGGTGCGGAGCAGGCGGCTGGTGGCCATGGGCGGTCCCTTGGTGTCGATCCCTGTTGGTGCGGTGATCTGATCCTGTCGTTCAAGGCCGAAGTCTGGGCGGAGAGTAGCGGGGCGGCGACTTTGAGTGGCGCCGTGCGGGTAGGGGCGGGAGGTGAGTGGGGGGCGGCGGTGGCGGTGGCGGGCCGGGGGTCAGGCGGCGCGGAGGGATGCGGTCATGGCCTCCACCGCCAGGAGGGGGGCGACGTTGCGGTCGAGGGCCTCGCGGCAGGCGATCACGGCCTCTATGCGGCGCAGGGTGCGCTCGGGAGTCGAGCCCGCGGCGACGCGCTGGACGCTGTCGCGGACCTCGTCGTTGGCGAGGGGCACCGGGGCGCCCATCTGGAGGGCGAGGACATCCCGGTAGAAGCCGGTGAGGTCGACCAGGGCCAGGTCGAGGCTGTCGCGCTGGGTACGGGTCGCGCGGCGCTTCTGCTTGTCCTGGAGCTCCTTCATCACGCCTGCCGTGCCACGGGGCAGCCGGCCGCCGGTCCCGGCTGCGGCACCGAGCGCAGCACGCAGCTCCTCGGTCTCCTTGGCGTCGACCTCCTCGGCGACCTGCTTGGCGTCCTCCCCGGCGGCGTCGATGAGCTCTTGGGCGGCCTTGAGACAGCCGCCGATGTCGTCGATACGGAGCGGGAGTTTCAGCACCGCAGCGCGGCGGGCGCGGGCGCGCTCGTCGGTGGCGAGACGACGGGCCCGGCCGATGTGGCCCTGGCTGGCGCGCGCGGCGCGGGCGGCGGCCTCCGGCTCGATGCCGTCCCGGCGGACGAGAAGATCGGCGACCGCGTCGACGGGAGGGGTGCGCAGGCTGAGGTGGCGGCAGCGGGAGCGGATGGTGGGGAGGACATCCTCGATGGAGGGGGCGCAGAGGAGCCAGACCGTGCGGGGGGCAGGCTCCTCCACCGCCTTGAGCAGAACGTTGCCGGCGCCCTCGGTGAGACGGTCGGCGTCCTCCAGGACGATCACCTGCCAGCGGCCGCCCGCCGGGGAGAGGGAGGAGCGGCGGACCAGGTCACGGGTCTCCTTGACGCCGATGGAGAGCAGGTCCGTACGGACGATCTCGACGTCGGCATGGGTGCCGACCATGGTCGTATGGCATCCGTCGCAGAAACCGCAGCCAGGGACGCCGGCGCCGTGGTGGGAGCACTGGAGAGCGGCGGCGAAGGCGCGGGCCACGCTGGAGCGGCCGGAACCGGGTGGGCCCGTGAACAGCCAGGCGTGCGTCATCTGGGAGGCGCTGACGCGGTCGGCCGACGGGCCCTGCGCCGCCCCCGCACTCCCAGCGCTCTCGGCGTGCTCGGCGGTGACGATGGCGTCCGCATCGCGTGCGGCCGCGGCCAGCTGCGCCGTCACCCGGTCCTGGCCGACCAGGTCGTCCCATACCGCCATCGTCGTCTGCCGTTCCTGTCTGTTCCGTACTGGTCCTGACTCGCCTGCCCCATTGTGGTGCAACCCACTGACAAACGAATCCCGAAGCCGGGCCCCGGGCCACTCGCGGGCGGCCATCCGGAGTCGGGGAAACGGCGGACGGGGGCGGGAAGCGGGCGGGAAGGGGGCTCCGGACGGGACGGCCCGTCCGCTGACGGCTCACAGCTAACGGCGGCGTCCGCGGCCGTCGCGGCGGCCGTCATCGCCGGTACCGCTGCCACCACCCGCGGTGCCGCCGGTCCCCCCGGCTCCGTCCTCCGCCGTCGCGTCCGGATGCGGGCCGAGCAGCTCATCGGCGAGCGTCGGCAGGTCGTCCAGCGGGGTCTCCTCCGCCCATTCGGGTCGGCGGCGGCCGCGCTGCGGCGGCTGCGGGCTCTCGACGGGCCGGCCGGTCGCCGGGTCGATCTGCGGGAGTTCGCGGGTCCGCTCGACGCCCGAATCGGCGGCGGAGGGTGCCCCTGCCCCGGACGCTGCGCCGTTCGGGTTCTCCTCACGGAACATCCACGGCGGCACCCGGTCGGCGGGGTCATCGGGCCGTACGGGCGGCAGTACCGCGGTCTCCTCCGCGTCGGAGCCCCGGGCGGCCTGGCGCGGATCCCGCACCGGAGGCAGCACAGCTGTCTCGTCCGCCGCACCGGACACGGAGGCGCCGTTCTCCACACCGCCGGCCGGTGCGCCACCGCCCTCCAGCCCGTCGCCCTCCAGCCCGTCGGCCGCCGCACCGCCGGTCTCCGCGCCGCCATCCCCCGCATAGCGCTTCCGCAGATCCGCCACCGGCGTCTCAGCCGTCGGCGCCTCAGCGGCCTCAGCCGCCTTCGCCGCCTCTGCCGCCGCCCTGGCCTCCGCCTCAGCCGCCGCCCTGGCCTCCTGGGCGGCCGCCGCCTCGGCTGCCGCCACCCGCGCCTGTTCGGCACGGAGCAGGGCCTCCTCCGCCTTGCGCTGCTTCTCCAGGCGGCGCTCCTCGGCCTCCTTGCGCAGCCGGGCCTGCTCCTCGTGCTCCTTGCGCAGCCGTTCCCGCTCGGCCTGGCGGGCGCGTTCCTCGGCCTCACGGCGCTGCCGCTCCGCCTCCGCCGCCTGCCGGGCCTCCTCGGCACGCTGCCGGGCCTCGGCCGCCTGGCGGGCCGCCTCCAGCGCCTTGGCCTGCTCGGCCTCCTGCCGCTTGCGCTCCTCTTCCTCGGCGCGGAGTTTGGCGAGCTGCTCCTGGCGCTCGCGCTCCAGGCGCTCCTCCTCGGCCTTGCGCGCGGCCTCCTCCTCGGCCCGGCGCCGGGCCTCTTCCTCGGCCGCCCTACGGGCCTCGGCCTGCGCCTCGAGCTCGGCCTCGGACAGCGGCAGCACCTGGTCGAGGCGGTGCCGTACGACGGTGGTGACGGACTCCGGCTCCTGCCCCGCGTCGACGACGAGGTAGCGCGCCGGGTCGGCGGCGGCCAGGGTCAGGAACCCGGCCCGTACCCGCTGGTGGAATTCGGCGGGCTCGGACTCCATCCGGTCGGGGGCCTCGGTGAAACGCTCGCGGGCGGTCTCCGGCGAGATGTCGAGCAGCACGGTCAGATGCGGGACCAGGCCACCCGTCGCCCAGCGGTTGATCCGGGCGATCTCCGTGGGCGCGAGGTCGCGGCCGGCGCCCTGGTAGGCGACCGAGGAGTCGATGTAGCGGTCGGTGATGACGACCGCGCCGCGCTCCAGGGCGGGCCGGATCACGCTGTTGACGTGCTCGGCACGGTCGGCGGCGAACATCAGCGCCTCCGCACGGTCCGCGAGCCCGGTCGTCGCGACGTCCAGGATGATCGCGCGCAGCCGCTTGCCGATGGCGGTGGCGCCCGGTTCGCGGGTCACCACGACCTCGTGCCCCTTGCCGCGGATCCACTCGGCGAGCGCCTCGACCTGGGTGGACTTGCCGGCCCCGTCGCCGCCTTCCAGGGCGATGAAGAAGCCGGTGGGGGCGGGCGCCTGGTCCGGGTCGCCGCCGCCGTGCAGCGCCTCGCGCAGATCGCGCCGCAGCGGCACGCCCGCCCGGTCGTCGAGCTTGCTCAGGACCCAGGCGGCGACCGGCAGCAGCAGCGCGCCGACCAGCATCAGCGTGTAGGACGCGCCCCCGTAGGCGACGGCGAAGGCCCCGTCGCCGAGGTGGTGCGGGCCGATGACGGCGGCCAGCAGCGGCGCGACGAGGGCGGCCAGCGCAACCGTGAGCCGTACGACGGCGTGCAGATGCTCGGTCGTACGGGCGGTGCGGAACTCCTCGGACTCCTGGTCCAGCAGGACGTGCCCCGTATGGGCGGCGGTACCGGCGCTCACACCGGCCAGCAGGGCCAGCAGGAGGACCGTCGTGGTGTCCGGGACCAGGCCCATGGCCAGCAGCGACACACCGGTCGCGGCCACCGCGAGGGCGAGCAGCCGGCGCCGGGAGAGCGCGGGCAGCACCCGGCGGGCGCCGCGGATGCCGACGACGGTGCCGCCGGTCGGCGCAAGCACCAGCAGGGCGAAGGTGGCCGGTCCGCCGCCCAGGTCGGAGGCGCGCAGCACGGCGAGGACGACGGCGGTGGCGACCCCGGCGGCGACCGCCGCGCAGGCCAGCACGAGCAGCGGGATCGCACCCGTACGGCCCTGGCCCTTGCCGGGCCCTCCCCGGGAGCCCTGGGCGCCTTGAGAACCCTGGGCCCCCTGAGACCCGTGAGAACCCTCGGCGGCCGGGGCGGCGGCCGGGGCAGTCGGCACAGCCGGGGGCTTGGGCCGGCGCAGTCCCTCCAGGGGAGAGCGCGGCCGCGGCGTGGCGGTACCGGGGAACTCGATGAAGTAGAGGAGCGACACGGAGGCCGCGAACAGACCGGCGGCCACATAGGAGCCCAGGGCGGCATCGTGGCGGACGAACCAGTCGACGCCGGTGCCCAGCAGCTTGCTGACGAGCGTGACGACCACCAGGGCGGCGGCCGCGGCCGGCAGCGCCACGAAGGTGGTGCGCAGGGAGAGGCGGCGCAGCGCGTCCAGGTTGTCGGGCAGCGGCCGCACGGCAGCGCCCTCGGGGGGAGGCGCGGGCAGCAGAGCGGGCGCCGCGCTGTCCCGGCAGACGGTCCAGAAGCGCTCCGCGACACCGGTGACGAAGACCGTGACCAGCACCCAGACCAGCGCGTTGGCCGGCGTCCAGTCGATCCAGAGGGGGGCGACGACCAGCAGCGCGAGCCGCAGCACATCGGCGCCGATCATCGTCCAGCGCCGGTCCAGCGGCCCGGAGGACACCGCTCCGCCCGCGCGCTGGACGACGGGAGAGATCAGCGCGGACACCGGGCCCAGCAGGACCGCCCCGAAGAGCAGCGTCGCCAGCATCCGGGCCGCGAAGACCGCGGCGACCGCGAAGGCCGCGCCCTGGTAACCACCGCCGAGGACGGCCTCGCCGCCCGGCGGTACGTACCGCGCCGCCTGGAGGGCGAGCAGTACCAGGACGAGCATGGACAGGGCATCGCCGATGGCCCCGACACCGTGGGCGCTCCACAGTCGCTTCAGTGGGGGGAAGCGCAGCAGAGCTCGCATCGCGCGCTCGCGGGAATCCGCCGCTAGGGCGCCTGATGTGGGGGTCACGACCGTTGGCTGCTCGGCTCGCGTCATCTCGCCAGCCTATCGGGACGTCGGGCGCCTCCGGGCCTCCGGCCGAACAAACAGGCGGGTTCACAGGCGAACGGGCGGGCTCGACGGAACGTGTCCGCCGCGCCCGCCCGCCTTGATCGGCCAGGCCGTACCGCCCAGTCCTCCTAGTCCTCGGCAGACGCCGTCTTCTCGGCCGCCGCGGTCTTCGCGGTGGCCTTCTTGGCGGTGGCCTTCTTGGCGGTCGTCTTCTTCGCCGTAGTCGTCTTCTTCGCCGCGGTCTTCTTGGCCGTCGTCGTCTTCTTGGCGGCGGTCTTCTTCGCCGCCGTCTTCTTCGCCGGCGCCTTCTTGGCGGTCTTCTTCTTCGCCGGTCCCTTGGCGCGCTTCTCCGCCAGCAGCTCATAGCCGCGCTCGGCGGTGATCGTCTCGACGTCGTCGTCCCGGCGCAGCGTCGCGTTGGTCTCGCCGTCGGTGACGTACGGGCCGAACCGGCCGTCCTTGACCACCACCGGCTTACCGCTGACCGGGTCCGTGCCCAGCTCCTTCAGCGGCGGCTTGGCGGCGGCCCGCCCGCGCTGCTTGGGCTGTGCGTAGATCGCCAGCGCCTCGTCCAGCGTGATGGTGAAGAGCTGCTCCTCGCTCTCCAGGGAGCGCGAGTCGGTGCCCTTCTTGAGGTACGGGCCGTAGCGCCCGTTCTGCGCGGTGATCTCCACGCCCTCGGGGTCCGCGCCCACGACCCGGGGCAGCGACATCAGCTTGAGCGCGTCCGCCAGGGTCACCGTGTCCAGGGACATCGACTTGAAGAGCGAGGCGGTCCGCGGCTTCACCGCGTTCTTGCCGGTCTTCGGGGTGCCCTCGGGCAGGATCTCGGTGACGTACGGGCCGTAGCGGCCGTCCTTGGCGACGATCTCGTTGCCGCTGTCCGGGTCGACGCCCAGCACGAAGTCGCCGCTGGGCTTGGCCAGCAGTTCCTCCGCGTACTCCACGGTCAGCTCGTCGGGCGCCAGGTCCTGGGGCACGTCGGCCCGCTGGTGGCCCTCCTCGCCCTTCTCGCCGCGCTCGACGTACGGGCCGTAGCGGCCGACCCGCAGCTTGATGTCGTCGCCGACCGGGAAGGACGAGATCTCCCGGGCGTCGATCGCGCCCAGGTCCTCGACCAGCTCCTTGAGCCCGCCGAGGTGGTCACCGTCGCCGTTGCCGGCCTCCGCGGCGCCGCCGGAGCCCTCGCCCTCGCCGAAGTAGAAGCGCCGCAGCCACGGCACGGCCTGCGCCTCACCACGGGCGATGCGGTCGAGGTCGTCCTCCATCTTGGCGGTGAAGCCGTAGTCGACCAGCCGGCCGAAGTGCTTCTCCAGGAGGTTGACCACGGCGAAGGAGAGGAACGACGGGACGAGGGCGGTGCCCTTCTTGAACACATAGCCCCGGTCGAGGATGGTGCCGATGATCGACGCGTACGTCGACGGGCGGCCGATCTCGCGCTCTTCCAGCTCCTTGACCAGTGTGGCCTCGGTGTAGCGGGCGGGCGGCTTGGTGGCGTGCCCGTCCGCGGTGATCTCCCGCGCGGCCAGCGGGTCGCCCTCGGCGACCTGCGGCAGCCGGCGCTCGCGGTCGTCCAGCTCGGCGTTGGGGTCGTCGGCGCCCTCCACATAGGCCTTGAGGAAGCCGTGGAAGGTGATGGTCTTGCCGGACGCGGTGAACTCGGCGTCCCGGCCGTCGGCGGACCGCCCGCCGATCTTGACAGTGACGGAGTTACCGGTCGCGTCCTTCATCTGCGAGGCAACGGTCCGCTTCCAGATCAGCTCGTAGAGCCGGAACTGGTCGCCGGTCAGGCCGGTCTCGGCCGGAGTGCGGAAACGGTCGCCGGAGGGGCGGATCGCCTCGTGCGCCTCCTGGGCGTTCTTGACCTTGCCGGCGTAGGTGCGCGGCCGGTCCGGCAGGTAGTTCGCGCCGTACAGGTGGGTCACCTGCGCCCGGGCCGCGGCGATCGCGGTGTCCGAGAGCGTGGTGGAGTCCGTACGCATATAGGTGATGAAGCCGTTCTCGTACAGCTTCTGCGCCACCTGCATGGTCGCCTTGGCGCCGAAGCCGAGCTTACGGCTGGCCTCCTGCTGGAGGGTGGTCGTACGGAACGGGGCGTACGGCGAGCGGCGGTACGGCTTGGACTCGACCGAGCGGACCGCGAAGTCGGTGTTCTCCAGGGCGGCGGCGAGTGCGCGGGCGTTCGCCTCGTCCAGGTGGAGGATGTCGGCGCCGCTCTTCAGCTGCCCGTTCGGGCCGAAGTCACGGCCCTGGGCGACGCGGCGGCCGTCGACGGTGTTCAGGCGGGCGGTCAGCGTCGACGGGTCACTGGCGTCGCCCGCGCGGCCGGATGGGGGTCCCCCCGCGCGAGCGAAGCCGAGCGTGGGGGAGAAGGTGCCGGTCAGGTCCCAGTACTCGGCGGAGCGGAAGGCGATGCGCTCGCGCTCCCGCTCGACGACGAGACGGGTCGCGACGGACTGCACCCGGCCGGCCGACAGCCGGGGCATGACCTTCTTCCACAGGACCGGGGAGACCTCGTAGCCATAGAGGCGGTCGAGGATCCGGCGGGTCTCCTGGGCGTCGACCAGTTTCTGGTTCAGGCTGCGCGGATGGGCGACGGCCTCCCGGATCGCGTCCTTGGTGATCTCGTGGAAGACCATCCGCTTGACCGGGACCTTGGGCTTGAGGATCTCCTGGAGGTGCCAGGCGATGGCCTCTCCCTCGCGGTCCTCATCGGTGGCGAGGTAGAGCTCGTCGGACTCGGCCAGCAGCGCCTTGAGCTTCTTGACCTGATCCCGCTTGTCGCTGTTGACCACGTAGATCGGCTGGAAGTCGGCGTCGACGTTCACCCCGAGCCGGGCCCAGGGCTCCCCCTTGTACTTCGCCGGGACCTCCGCGGCGCCGTTGGGGAGGTCGCGGATGTGCCCCACGCTGGCCTCGACCACATAGCCGGGGCCGAGGTAGCCCTTGATCGTCTTCGCCTTGGCAGGCGACTCGACGATGACGAGTCGGCGGCCGCCGCCCTCTGTGGCTTCGCTGGTCGGGGACAACTTCGCTCTTCTCTCCGGTCGACGCTGGGAATGCCCCCGGCCGGACGCCGGGGAGGCACTGCGGTGACGCTTGACGCTGCGGAGTGTGACGGTACCTCCCGCCCCCGTGTCAAACGGAAAAACCCCGCAACGCCACTCGAACGGTAACCCGACTACATGCCTTCATGCCGCCCGGACCGCATCAGCCGCTTTCCACCGGCCCGGGAGCGGGCGCTGTGCATCCCTTGTACCTCCCTGTGCATCATGGTCTCCGGCCGGCGGAGACGGGGAACAGTCCGTCGCTGCCGTCGGCCGGACTCTCGGAGGGGGAACCGCACCATGAGCACCGCCACGGGTACCGCCGCCGGCACGGCCGTCCGGAACCGCACCATCCGCCAGGCGTCGGTCACGCTCGGCATCGGCGCGGCCGCCGCCGTCTACCTGTGGCACACCGATCCGCACCAGCCCGGTCAGCTGCTGCTCCCGTGTCCGTTCAGATGGGCCACCGGCCTGCTGTGTCCGGTGTGCGGCGGGACGCGGATGGCGTACGACCTGATGCACGGCGATGTCGTGGCGGCCGTCCACGACAACGCCGTGCTGCTCGCCCTGGGCGTGCCGGCCGTGGCGTACGTCGCCGGGCGCTGGCTGGTCTCCGGGCTCCGTGGACGCCGGTACCGGCCGGGCCTGACGGCCCGCGGCAATGCCGTGGTGCTCGGCATCGCCGCGGTATGGATGATCGCCCGCAATCTCGCCGGGTGACGACCGGCCGGCCGTCGGATGAACGACCGGCCGGCCGTCGGGTGGACGACCGGCCGGCGGATCACACGGCCAGGCGGGCAGACGGTCGGGCGGTCGGGCGGTCAGACGGTTCAGTCGGCGCCGCCGCGGACCGCCTCAGCCGATGATCAGCGGACGGTGACCTTGACCACCGGCGAGACCGTCTTGCCGGAGGCTATCCGGAGCTCGTTGACGCCCTTGATGCCGAGCTTGACGCGGACCGAGTACGAACCGTTCTTGTTGACCGGCGCCTGCGCGGGCAGCGACACCCACTTCTTGCCCTGCTTCTGCTGCACGCCGACCTTGCTGCCCGCCTTGATGCCCTTGGCCACACCGGAGATCCGGAACTCCTGCCAGGCCTTGACCGTGGTCGCGCTGGCCTTGGCGGTCAGCGAGGCGGCGGCGGGCTTGGCAGCCGCCGCGGCCGGCTTGGCGGCGTGGAGATCCTGCGGTGCGGCGAAGGCGGCGGCCGAGCCACCGGCGAGCAGGGAGACGGCGATGACGCCGACGGTGGCGTAGCGAAGTGCACGGTTCATGAGAGTTCCTCACTTACGGTGTGTGGGCCGTTGGTGACCTTCACCGAGGAACATGGCCGGGAGCCCGCCCGCGTTCCGCGTACCGCCGCATATCGGCCAACTGTCGGCCGGCTGTTACAGAACCGTCCGAAAGTGACTCCCGCAGAGGTTCCCGAACGGGCTCCCGCAGAGATTTCCGAAGGCGAGCTCTCGCAGGCGCTACAGCTCCGCCAGCAGCGCGCACCCCGTGACCAGGAAGACCACCCCGGCCAGCAGCGCCGTCCCGGTCGCGACCGGCCGGGCGACGCCGTCGGCGACCGGTGCGCCGGTCCGTGCGCAGACGCCCGTCCACACCAGCAGTACGGCGCCGAACAGCGCGAACGCCACCCCGGCGAACACCTCGGGTCCTCTCTCCATCCGGGCAGCGTGGCATCCCGGGACGGCACCCCGGCGAACGCCGGATGAACGCCTTCCGTCCCGCCGTTCCGCCCGTCCCGTACGAACTCCCGCACGCCCCCGCAGGCTCCCGCACGCCCCGCAGGCGTGCCCGGCCGGGCACACCGACGCGCGGCTCACACCGTCAGTGCCTCCCCATCAGGCCCCCACCCCCGCCTCCGGGCCCCCGGGCACCCCCGGTCCACCGGCCGCCACCGGCTCCAGGAACCCCTGCTCGACCAGCGTCCGGATCGAGGCCGGCGTACGGTCCCGCAGCAGGACCGGGTCCTCGCCGACGAGCTGGGCGATGGCGTCCAGGATCCGGCCGGCCGACAGCGAGCCGTCGCAGACCCCGGCGAAGCCCGCACCGACCGTGTCCACCTTCGTCGCCCGCCGCATAGCGCGGTTCTGACGCAGCACCACATGCTCGGGGTCCTCCGCCCCGGGCAGCCCGACCTGCTCCTGCACCACCTCGTCGGCGAGCCGGAAGTGACCGGCCAGCAGCGCGGCATCGTCCGTGGCCCGCAGGTAGTCCTGCCGCTCGAAGTGGCGCACCACCGCCTCCCCCAGCGGCTGTTCGACCGGATGCGGCCACTCCTCGACGGTGACGGACGGGCTGGCGGACCCGGACTTGCGCAGGGTGATCCAGCCGAAGCCGACGGCCCTGGTCTTCCGCGCCTCGAACTCGTCGAGCCAGGCGTCGTACTGCGCGGCGTACGTCTCCGGGCCGGCCCGGTGGGCGCCGGCGTCCCGCAGCCACAGCTCGGCGTACTGGGCGACGTCCTGCACCTCGCGCTGCACGATCCAGGCGTCGCAGCCGCGCGGCACCCAGGAGCGCAGCCGTTCGTGCCACTCCTCGCCCGCGACGTGCTGCCAGTTGGCCAGCAGCTGGCAGTAGCCGCCGTCGTTGAGATGCGCCGCCGACTGCTGGACCAGCGTCCGGCACAGGTCGTCACCGCCCATGCCGCCGTCGCGGTAGGTGAGCCGGGCCCCGTCGGCCGGCCGGGGCGAGATCACGAACGGCGGGTTGGACACGATGAGGTCGTAGGTCTCGCCCGCGACCGGCTCGAACAGCGAGCCCTCCCGCAGATCCGCGGCGCCCGCCCCGGAGAGCGCCAGCGTCAGCGCGGCGATCCGCAGCGCCCGGGGGTTGAGGTCCGTGCCGGTGACCCGGCTCGCGTGCTGGGCGGCGTGCAGCGCCTGGATGCCGGAGCCCGTACCGAGGTCGAGGGCCTTGGCGACCGGCCGGCGCACCGTGATCCCGGCGAGCGTCGTGGACGCGCCGCCGACACCGAGGACCAGCTGCGAGCGGTCCACGTCCCCGACGCCCCGGATACCGCCCGCGCCGCCGACCGCGCAGCCCAGGTCGGAGACGATCCACCAGTCCTGCCCCTCGGGCCCGCCGTACGGGCGTACGTCCACCGTGGCGCGGACCTCGTCCCCGTCCTGCACCAGCCAGCCGTCGGCGAGGCACTCCGCGACCGGCAGGGCCGCCCGCGCCCGCCGCAGCTCCACCGGACGCTGCAGCAGGAACAGCCGCACCAGTGTCTCCAACGGGCTGTCGCCGCGGGTCGCCCGCAGCGCGGGGACGGTCTCGCTGCGGGCCAGCGCGGCGTACGCCGACGCGCCGAGCAGGTCCAGCAGCCCGTCGGCGGTGAAGGCGGCGGCCAGCAACGCCGCACGCAGCCGGGCGGTTCGGTCGTGGCTCTCGGGGTCCTGGGCATCTGCGGTGGGGAGGTGCGTACTCACATCCCCCATTGTCGGTCCTGCCACTGACAATCGGCGACGGCCCGGCGCCACGCCTCATCCCGGGCGCGTCGCCGGGCCGTCCTGAACAGCCGTCGCCGGGCCGTCCCGAGCAACCGTCGCCGGTGCGTACTCCCGGACCTCGGGCCGCCCAAGACTCCCTGCGACTTCCTGCGACTTCCTGCGACTTCTTACGGCGTCCTACCGCTTCCTACGACTGCTACGACTTCTTGGGCGTGGCCTTCGGCGCACCGGAGGCGCCCTGGCTCTGACAGCCCTTCTGCTTGGCCATCGCCACGCCGACGTCCCCGGCCTCCAGCTTCTTGAAGGCCGCCTCGCTCTGCTTGTTGAGCTTGTTGATGCCTTTGGACAGATTCCGCAGGCCGTCCGCGAACTTGAGCTTGTCCTTGACGTCAAGGCCGCTGACCTGCTTCTTGAGGTCCGCGTAGCCCTTGGACAGCGAGTTGAGCTCCTTGACCGCGTCCTTCTGGGCCTGCTCGCCGTTCTCGGTGGGCGGTCCCCCGGCCTTGTCCAGGTCCTTGGCGAGCGCGGCGTAGGCGTCGGAGATCTTCTGGAAGGCCGCCGAGTCCGTCTCCTGGACCTTCTTGGAGTCCGTGTTGCCGCTGTCCGCCGTCTGCATGGCGGCGTTGGCGTCCTGGATCTTCTTGAACTGCGTCTGCGCGGGGTCGCAGAACGACTTCGCCCAGTCGTCGAGCTTCTTGCCCTCGTCCTCGCCGCAGCCGGTCAGCGCGAGCAACAGTGCGGCACCGCCGGACAGTGCAGCCACAAGCTTCTTGTTCACCGGAAGCTTCTTGTTCACCGGATTGGTCCCTTCCATGGCTCTCGGCCCCGGAACATACACGTTCGAAGGGCCCGGCTCCGGGGTCGGGCATCCCCTCCGCGCCTCATTGCAGCCATTTGCATCAAGGGCGGGCCCGGCGCCGTACGGCCCCGCGGGCACACGGAGGGCGGGTGACCGGCGTCCATGGTTCCGCCATGAACGACGCCGTCCACCCGCCCAGTTGAGCGTTCCGCGCCCCCCGTCGGCCATCCGGTCCGGTCAGGACGCCACCGCGGTCTCGGCCGACTTGGCGAGGTTCTCCTTCTCGTCGGAGTTGCCTTCGTCACCCACGGCGATACCGCGCCGCTTGGACGCGTACACCGCGCCGACGATGACGGCGAGAGCCAGCACCGCGACCCCGATCCGTACGCCGAGGCTCTTGTCCTCGCCGTACGAGAACTTGACCACAGCGGGGGCGATCAGCAGCGCCACCAGGTTCATGACCTTCAGCAGCGGGTTGATAGCGGGGCCCGCGGTGTCCTTGAACGGGTCGCCGACGGTGTCACCGATGACGGTCGCGGCGTGTGCCTCGCTGCCCTTGCCGCCGTGGTGACCGTCCTCGACCAGCTTCTTGGCGTTGTCCCAGGCGCCACCGGAGTTGGCGAGGAAGACGGCCATCAGCGTGCCGGTGCCGATCGCACCGGCCAGGAACGAGCCGAGCGCGCCCACACCGAGCAGGAAGCCCACCGCGATCGGGGTGAGCACCGCCAGCAACCCGGGGGTGGCCAGTTCGCGCAGCGCGTCCTTGGTGCAGATGTCGACGACCCGCCCGTACTCCGGCTTCTCGGTGTAGTCCATGATTCCGGGCCTGTCGCGGAACTGCCGTCGCACCTCGAAGACCACCGAACCGGCCGACCGCGACACCGCGTTGATCGCCAGCCCGGAGAACAGGAAGACGACCGAGGCGCCAAGGACCAGTCCGACCAGGTTGTTCGGCTGCGAGATGTCCAGGCTGAGCCCCATCCCGCTCGCGGCGCTGCCGACTTCCCGTACGGCGGTGGCGATCGCGTCCCGGTACGAGCCGAAGAGCGCGGACGCGGCCAGCACGGCGGTGGCGATGGCGATGCCCTTGGTGATGGCCTTGGTGGTGTTGCCGACGGCGTCCAGGTCGGTCAGCACCTTCGCGCCGTCACCCGTGACGTCACCCGACATCTCCGCGATGCCCTGCGCGTTGTCGGAGACCGGACCGAACGTGTCCATCGCCACGATCACGCCGACGGTGGTCAGCAGGCCGGTGCCGGCCAGTGCCACCGCGAACAGCGCCAGCGTGATGGAGGTGCCGCCCAGCAGGAACGCCCCGTAGACCCCGAGGCCGATCAGCACCGCCGAGTAGACGGCCGACTCCAGGCCGACCGAGATACCGGAGAGGACGACGGTGGCCGGTCCGGTCAGCGAGGTCTTCCCGATGTCCCGTACGGGCCGCCGGTTGGTCTCGGTGAAGTAGCCGGTCAGCTGCTGGATCAGGGCGGCGAGCACGATGCCGATCGCGACCGCCACCAGCGCCAGCATCCGCGGGTCGCCGCTGTGGCCCAGGAGGGCGGGGTCGGTGACGCCGGTCAGATCGCGGTAGCTGGACGGCAGGTAGGCGTAGACGGCAGCGGCCACCAGGGCCAGCGAGATGGCCGCGGAGATGAAGAAGCCGCGGTTGATGGCCGTCATGCCGCTGCGGTCGCGGCGCCGGGGTGCCACGACGAAGATGCCGATCATCGCGGTGAGCACGCCGATGGCCGGCACCAGCAGCGGGAAGGCGAGCCCGGCGTCGCCGAACGCGGCGGTGCCCAGGATGAGGGCGGCGACCAGGGTCACCGCGTACGACTCGAACAGGTCGGCCGCCATACCGGCGCAGTCGCCGACGTTGTCGCCCACGTTGTCCGCGATGGTCGCGGCGTTGCGCGGGTCGTCCTCGGGAATGCCCTGCTCGACCTTGCCGACGAGGTCGGCGCCGACGTCCGCGGCCTTGGTGAAGATGCCGCCGCCGACCCTCATGAACATCGCGATCAGCGCGGCGCCGAGCCCGAAGCCCTCCAGCACCTTGGGGGCGTCGACCGCGTACACCAGCACCACGCACGACGCGCCGAGCAGGCCGAGGCCGACGGTGAACATGCCGACCACACCGCCGGTGCGGAATGCGATCTTCATCGCTTTGTGCGCGACCGCCGTAAGATCCCTTTCCCGGTTGTCCCCCTCACTCGGTGTGGCCTCCCGGGCGGCCGCCGCGACCCGCACATTGCTGCGCACCGCGAGCCACATGCCGATATAGCCGGTGGCCGCCGAGAATCCGGCGCCGACCAGGAAGAAGGCGCTGCGTCCGGCGCGCTGCGTCCAATTTTCCGCGGGCAGCAGCATGAGCAGGAAGAACACCACGACGGCGAATACCCCGAGGGTCCGCAACTGCCGGGCCAGGTAGGCATTCGCGCCTTCCTGCACAGCCGCCGCGATCTTCTTCATACTGTCGGTTCCCTCGCCGGCCGAGAGCACTTGGCGGACCAGCACCGCCGCGACAGCCAGTGCTGCCAGGGCGACCACGGCGATCACCAGCACGATGCCGCGGTTGCCCGCCGTCAGCGAGGGCCCGGCCAGAAAAAAAGAGGGGGTGTCAAGCATCTGAGGGGTGTGAGGCCCCGCCATTCGTCCTCCTTGACGTTTGGCACATGGGCGCGCGGAAGCACGCTCAGGCGTCCTGAGCTAGATGTGGACGGGATTGTAGGGAGCCGCCGTTGATCAAAACAGGGCGCGTCAAAGGGAATTCGCCGGTAGCCGGGAAGATCAAAAGGCCGACGCCGAACGAAATTCGCCCGGACGAAGGAATGCCCGCAATTAACTGACCACGCCCCGATGATCTATCAGTCGTACTGATCATCAATTCCCGCCCCCTGATCGCCGCTGCTCAACGGCTCGCTCCCCAGTCCGCCCGCCGCCTGAGACCCGCGCACCACCGGACCCCCCTGAGCCCCCGCCCACACCCCCCACACCCCACGACGAGCCGCCAGACCTCGTCCGCAGACCTCGTCCGGATCACACCCCCACCACCCCCAACAACAGAACCAGAACAACAACTGGAACCAGAACCAGAACCCCCACAGATCCCCACCACGCCCCGCCACTCCCGAACAGCCCAGCCTCGGCCCCGCCCACCCCCACGAGGCCCCAGCTGCCGCCTGAGCGCCCCCGGTTGCCGCCTGAGCGTCCCGGTCGACGTATGCCATCGCAGAACCCCGCTGTTGCCGCCGCAGAACCCCGCAGCTGCCGTCGCAGCCGTACCACGCACCGCTCATGCGACTCCCACGCCACGGGAATAGCACCCCCACCCCGCCTTGTTGTGGCCCCGAGGGGGCGCTCACATCCCCTAGGGGATCTGTTCGACCACCCCCTAGGGGCCACCGCCCCTAAGACATCAGCCCATGCGCCGGAAACACCGCCCGGCGGGTGACCAGCACCGCCTGGTCCAGGCGGTCGGCCGGGTCGTAGCCGTGGTCGACGAACTGCCGCCACTGCGGTGTGCGGCCGTCCGTCATCCGCTGCGGCGCCAGCTGACGCGTACGGCGAAACACTTCCCGCCGCCAGGACTCCGGTACCATCGCGCCCGGGTCGATCGGCCGTCCCGCCGCGATCGCCGCCAGATGCGTCCAGCTCCTCGGCACCACGTCGACCACCGCATAGCCGCCACCGCCAAGCGCCACCCACCGCCCCTCCGCCAGCTCATGCGCCAGCGAATGACAGGCCTCGGCCACCACACGCTGCGCGTCCAGGCTGACCGCGAGGTGCGCCAGCGGGTCCTCGAAGTGGGTGTCCGCGCCGTGCTGACTGACGATCACCTGTGGCCGGAAGGCGCCGAGCAGTTCCGGCACCACCGCGTGGAACGCGCGCAGCCAGCCCTCGTCCCCGGTCCCGGCCGGCAGCGCCACATTCGCCGCGGTGCCCACCGCGCCTTCCCCACCCGTCTCCTCAGGCCACCCGGTCTGCGGGAAGAGCGTCCGCGGATGCTCGTGCAGCGAAATCGTCAGAACTCGCGGGTCCTCCCAGAAGGCCGCCTGCACCCCGTCGCCATGGTGCACGTCCACATCCACATACGCGACCCGCTCGGCGCCCAGCTCCAGCAGCCGGGCAATCGCCAGCGCCGCGTCGTTGTAGATACAGAAGCCGGACGCGCCGCCGGGCATCGCATGGTGCAGCCCGCCGGTGAAGTTCACCGCATGCGTCACCTCACCGCGCCACACCGCCTCCGCCGCACCGACTGATTGCCCGGCAATCAGCGCGGCCGCCTCGTGCATCCCCACGAACGCCGGATCGTCCGCCGTCCCCAGCCCGTACGACCTATCCGCGGACGCGGGGTCGGCGGAGGCCCGCCGGACCGCCTCGACGTAGTCCTGGCGATGCACCAGCCGCAGTGTCGAGTCCCCGGCCGGCTTGGCCGCGACGACCTTCAGCGGCCCCCGGTCGAGTTCGAACGCCTCCACCAGACGCATGGTCAGTGCGAGCCGGACCGGGTCCATCGGATGCCCGGCCCCGAAGTCGTACCCCGTTACTGCCTCATCCCACATCAACTGTGCGCGGCCGCTCATGCCCGTCACCGTATAGGGACTCCGGCCCCCGAAGGAGCGGCCGTATATGCGCGTGGGTTCTCCTACGCTCCTCACTCCGTCACCGCGCAGCTCTGCGGCAGGCACCCGGCACCGTAACTCCTTCTGCGCACGGCCCCGAAGTTCGCGTCCTACCGCAACAGCTCCGGCAATTCCGTCATGTGGCCGAACAGCGCCGTGGCCCCGGCCTCTGCCAGCTTCTCCCGCGGCGTCATCGCCGTGAACCCGAATACGTCCATCCCCGCGGCCACCGCCGCCTGCACCCCCAGCGGGCTGTCCTCGATCACGGCGCACCGCTCCGGAGCCACGCCCATCTCCCGTGCCGCGTGCAGAAAGAGATCCGGCGCCGGCTTCCCGCGCCCCACATCCTGCGAGCTGAAGACACGCTCCGCGGTGAACCAACGGTCCAGACCCGTCTTCCGGTGCCCCACCCTGATCCGCTCATGGCTTCCGGAGGATCCGACACAGTACGCGACGTCGTCCGCGGCCAGCTTCTCCACCAGTTCCATCGCCCCGGAAACCGGCTGCAGTTCGCGCTCGAACGCCGCGAACACCCGGCCGTGGAAAGTCTCATCGAAGTCCTCCGGCAGGCGCCGGCCCGTGCGTTGCAGGACGAGGTCATGGATACGGTGCATCGCCGACCCCATGTAGTCGCGTATCGAGTCCTCGTACGACGTGGGGTGCCCAAGCTCCGTGAGATAGCGGGCCAGGATGGTGTTGGAGATACGCTCGCTGTCGACGAGCACGCCGTCGTTGTCGAAGATGATCAGGTCATATCGCATGCGGCGACCCTACGTCTCCAGCCACGCAGCCTCTCCTTGTGGACGCGCATCCTCGCACCGTATGTCGTGTGTAGACCTCAACGCAAAGAAGCCTTG
>NZ_BBUY01000008.1 GCF_001590865.1 Streptomyces sp. NBRC 110611 | reverse complement strand
CATCGAGGCCGGCTTCGAGCTGGACGAGAACGCCCGCCGACGGCTGCTCGAAGGCCTGGACGACATCAGCCTCACCCTCCAGAACGAAGCGGACGTCGCCGCGTATGAAAGTGCCCGCCCCTCCTACAAGCCCCGCACGACCCGCCCCGAGCCCCGCGTCCTCGACCTCGCGGTGATCCCCGGTGACGGCATCGGCCAGGAGGTCGTCGCCCAGGGGCTGAAGGTCCTGGCCGCGGTCCTTCCGCAGGACGTGAAGCTGGAATCCAAGGAGTACGACCTCGGTGCCAGGCGGTGGCACGCGACCGGTGAGACTCTTCCGGATGCCGAGCTGGAGTCGCTCCGGCAGCATGATGCGATCCTGCTGGGCGCGATCGGTGACCCGTCCGTGCCGTCGGGGGTGCTGGAGCGCGGGCTGTTGCTCAAGCTGCGTTTCGCCTTCGATCACTTCGTCAATCTGCGTCCGTCGAAGCTGTTGCCGAATACGGCGACTCCGCTGGCCGGGCGGCCGGAGATCGACTTCGTGGTGGTGCGGGAGGGTACCGAGGGGCCGTATACGGGCAATGGCGGCTCGCTGCGTACCGGTACCGCCGCCGAGGTCGCCACCGAGGTCAGTGTGAACACCGCCTACGGTGTCGAGCGGGTGATCCGGGACGCCTACGAGCGGGCCAACGGCCGTCCGCGCAAGAAGCTGACGCTGGTGCACAAGAACAACGTCCTGGTCTACGCGGGGCATCTGTGGAAGAACATCTTCGACAGGGTCGGCGCGGAGTATCCGGAGGTCACCACGGACTATCTGCATGTCGATGCGGCGACCATCTTCTTCGTCACGCAGCCCGAGCGGTTCGATGTGATCGTCACCGACAACCTCTTCGGCGACATCCTCACCGACCTCGCCGCGGCCGTCACCGGCGGTATCGGCCTGGCGGCTTCCGGCAACATCAACCCGACCGGACAGTTCCCGTCGATGTTCGAGCCGGTGCACGGCTCCGCCCCCGACATCGCCGGCACCGGCAAGGCCGACCCCACGGCCACGGTCCTGTCCGTCGCCCTGCTCCTGCGCCACCTCGGCTACGAGCCGCAGGCGGTACGTATCGAGGAGGCCGTCGCGGCGGACCTGGAGGGCAGGGACGGCACCGCCCGCACCACGGACGAGATCGGCGACGCGCTCGCCGGCCGCGTCGTCCGGAAGGAGAGCACGTCACGATGACCACCCAACCGGTGAATCTGTACGAGACGCTCGATTCGTTCAGCGACCTGTGGAGCCCGCGCATCGTCGCCCAGTTCAATGACTATGACGTCCGGGTGGCCAAGTTCCATGGTGAATACCTCTGGCACGCCCACCTGGACACCGACGAGCTCTTCATCGTGGTGGCCGGCCGGCTGACCATCCATCTGCGCGAGGACGGTGTGGAGCGTGCTGTGACGCTCGGAAAGGGAGACACGTACGTGGTGCCGCGGGGCACCGAGCACAAGCCCGTGTCCGATGCGGAGTCCCGCATTCTCATGGTGGAACCCACGGGAACGCTCACGGTCGGGGACACCCACGAGGAAGTCCCCGACTACGTCGACGCCACCACAGGCCACCACCCGGGCCGAGCCGAGCGATAGCCACGTACAAAGCGAGCCACGTACAAAGCGATAGCCACGTAAAAGGTGCCGGGCCCCGGGGAAACCCCTGGGGCCCGGCACCTTTTACGCGAGCGAGGCCGAGCGCCGACGGCGCTGTCGTGCGGCGAGGATCTCCGCGGAGACGGCGGCGACCACCTCGTCCTCGGCGTCCCGCAGATAGTGGTGGCCACCGGGGAAGATCCGCACCCGGACTCCGGCGGTGGTGATCTCTCCCCAGGACGGCAGATCCGAGACCGGACATGAGTCGTCGCGTTCGCCGCCGAACACCGTGATCGGCGCCCGCAGCGGGGCCGGCCGTTCGGGCCGGTAGCGGTCCAGCAGAGCCAGGTCCGCCCGCAACGGCGGCAGGATCAACGGCAGCAGCTCCGGGTGGTCGAACGCCTCCGCGTCCGGACCGCCCAGCCCGCGCATCTCCGCGGCCAGCTCCTCGTCGCTCAGCAGGTGCCGGTGCTCCCCGTCGATCAGGTGGGGCGCGGGCCGCGCGGAGACGAAGACATGGTCGACCACGAACCCGTGCTCGCGCTCCAGGAGGCCGGCCACCTCGTATGCCAGCCCGGTGCCCATGCTGTGCCCGAAGAGCGCCATCGGAAGATCGAGCAGTGGCCTCAGCTCCCGCGCCACCTGCTCGGCCATCTCGGCCATGTCCCCGAACGGTTCCTCGCCGAGCCGGTCCTGCCGGCCCGGGTACTGCACGGCGATCAGCTCCACCCCGGCCGGCAGCCGGCCGGCCCACCCGGCGAAGGAGCCGGCGGTGCCGCCTGCATGGGGCAGGCAGACGAGACGGCTGACGACGGGTTCCGCCACCGGATGGCGGCGCAGCCAGGTGTTCATGGACATCACTTCCCGGTCCGTGCGCTCACGCGCATCTCTTCGAGTGCCTCACCGAGCCGGTTGACGCCCTCGGCGACCGCCCACTCGTCGGGGCTCAGGCTCAGCCGGATGCAGCGTCTGCCGTGCGTGCTCAGGAACGGCGTGGTCAGCGGCTCGACGAAGAAGTGGCGGCCGGGGACGATGAACATGCGCTTGCGTTTGAGGAGCTCGTACAGCTCCAGGTCGTCGAACCAGTCGTGGTCGATGGACAGCCAGCAGAACATCCCGCCGTCGCAGGAGTGCAGCCGCCAGTCCAGGGAGTCCGGCAGCGTCTCGGTGAGCAGCTCCTCGGCCATCGCCCGCTTGGACTTGTAGTAGGGCTTGATGTGCCGGGTGGTGAGCGTGTCGATCTGCCGGGTCGTCAGAGAGCGCTCGACCGCGGCCTGGAGCAACTGCGGCGCGTGCAGCGTCGAGTTGGCGAGGAACGAGATCATCGGGTCGATCAGCTCCGCCGGGCCGATCGCGAAGGCGATCCGCTCACCGGGCAGGCCGGCCTTCGACAGGGTGAAGAGGTTGAGGACGTGCGAGTGCAGCACCGGGGCGAGCCGGGTCTGGACGACGCCGGGGAAGGGCTCTCCGTACGCGTGGTCGACGACCAGCGGTACGTCGTGCCGCTCGGCCGTCTCGATCAGGGCCTTGAGCTCGCCGGCGTCGATGCTGCTGCCCGTGGGGTTCGCCGGGTTGGAGAGCAGCATCATGCCGATACGGCTCTGCTGCGCCAGTGCCTCGGTGTCCACCGCGTAGTGGAAGGAGTGCCGGCCCTCCGGGACGATCAGCGGCTCCAGGCCGACGATGCCGCCCGGGTCCAGGCTCAGTCCCTGGTAGCCGGTGTAGTCGGGCAGGCGCGGCAGGACCAGCGGCCGCACCACCCCGTCCGCGTCCGGACCGGTGAACAGGGTGGTCGCGATGAAGGACAGCATCTGGCTGCCGGGCCCCACGACCACGTTCTCGGGGCCGATCGACCAACCGTAGGTGAGGTTGAAGTACTCGACGATGGCGTCGACGAGGCCGGGGGCGCCGCGCGAGGGTCCGTACCGGGTGCTGGACTCGATGAACCGGTCGTCCAGCGCCTCCTGGACGAGACGGCTCCAGGCGTCGACGACCTCGGGGATGTGGGAGGGATTGCCCGGGCTGAGGTTGAGCCATTCGCTGTCGCTTCCGTCCCGGCCGGCCGCGGCGATGTCCTCCATGATGCTGCGGATGCCCGACAGACGGGACATCTGCCGGCCCCGACTCGATAGCTGCACTGAGGGCTCTTCCTTTAGTGGTGGGAGATGAGTGGTGGGAAAGGGGACGGCGGTGCCGCCGGTGACCGGGCCCAGGCCCGGTCACCGGCGGCACCGCCAGGGTCAGCAGCGGGACGGACCCGGGGTCAGGCGGCCGAGCGGGCCGACGCGATGTGCTCGGCGATCTCCGCGACCGTGGACTTGCGGAAGAGCTGGTCCATCGGGACCTCGATGCCGAGCTCGGAGAGGATCTCGCGCTGGATCCGGGTCATGATCAGCGAGTGCCCGCCGAGGCTGAAGAAGTCGTCCGTGTCGGAGAATTCCTCCAGGTTGAGCTCGCGACTCCAAATGGCGTGGATCTTCGATGCGATCACGTTCTGTTTCCTTTCCGGTGAAGAAGAGACGGGGCTCAGCCCGCGGTCCAGCCGAACGGGGTGCCGTGGTTGTTCTCGGTGCGGATGCGGTTGTGGTCGTAGCGGTTCTCGCCCGCCACGAGGACGCTGCCGTACTCGGACAGGTCGAACGTCGCGCCGTGGGCGCTGAACGAGTCCTGGTCCGGGTAGACGCGGACGTGGGTGGGGACGTACCGGCTGGCGATCGCGAAGCGGGTTTCGCGCTCGGTGTTGTTGGGGGTCGAGCCGTGTACGCAGGAGGCGGTGAAGATGACGGCCTCGCCCGGCTTCATCTCCAGCTCGACGACGTCCTCGGGACGCGGCTCCCAGTTCGGGTCGATCTTGAAGTCGGCGAAGTCGTAGCCGAAGAAGCCGGTGTCGGCGTGCGCGACGTCGTAGTCCGTGCTCCGGCCGGCGTCGGTGGCCTTGTGCTCGTCGAAGATCCAGTCACGCTGCGAGCCGCGGACGAACTTCATGCACGCGGTGTCCTTGGTGGCCGGCGTGAAGGTGGTCCAGACCGTGATGTCGATGTACGCGTTCCACTCCGACTCGGTCGGCAGGAGCTGCGGCTTGCCGTTGGCGTAGCTGTAGTCGCGCACCTGGTGCCACTCGGTGGCCTTGGCGCCGGGGAACTTCGGGAACCACTCGGTACGCCAGTTCAGCACGTCCGGACCGAGAATCGCCGTCAGGTACTTGACGATCGTCGGGTGGGTGATGTGCCGGCTGAGCTCGGGGATGTCGAAGTGGCGGTCGTAGTTGACGCTGTTCTTGTACAGGGCGCGCGAGGAGTCCTGGTTGTTGATGCGGATCTCCCGGATCAGCGCCGCGGCCTCCTCCGGCTCGTACAGCTTGATCGGACCGGTGAAGCCGTCGACGCTGAACTGCTCGATGTCCTTCTTGATGTCCTCGGGGATGACGGCGTTGCCGGAGATCTGGGCGGCGGCCGAGGCCGGGTACTGCTGGTCGATGGTCATGCGGAAGCCGTTCCTTTGCTCAATGGGCTGTGTTTGATGGGGATTTGGGAGACGAGGTAGTGGTTCCGGGAGGCCCGCCGGAGGCCGCGGGACGCGGGGCCGGCCGGGCGGTGCGGGTCAGCCGCCGGCCAGGGCGGCCAGGGCCCGGCGGTCGGTCTTCCCGTTCGGGCTGAGGGGGAAGGTGTCGAGGACCGTGAACTCCTGCGGGACCATGTTGCGGGGCAGGGTGTTCAGCAGGTCGCGGTAGAGGGCCCGGGTGTCGGGCGCGTCGGCGGAGGACAGGACGAAGCCCACCAGACGCAGCTCGCCCGAGGCGTCGGGGAGCGCCAGGACCACGGCATCGTCGACGAGCGGGTGGGAGCGGACGCCGTGCTCGACGTCTCCGAGGTCCATCCGCATGCCGCGGATCTTGACCTGGGCGTCGACCCGGCCGACCACCACCAGCTCCCCGTCCGGTGTCAGGTAGCCGCGGTCGCCGGTCCGGTAGAGCCGTACCGGTCCGTCCTCGCCGGGCAGTTCGGTGAACCGCCGGGTGTCCGCGGGCGAGGCGTTGAGGTAGCCGGCGCTGACGCTGAGCCCCGAGATGCAGATCTCGCCGGTCTCGCCGTCCGGCACCTCACCCAGCTCGTCGTCGAGCAGGTGGATCTCCGTGTTGTACACGGGCTCGCCCACCGGCGTCGCGGCACCGCGGTAGCGGGCGTAGTCCGTGAGCACGTGGGAGGTCGCCACGTCCGTGCACTCGGCCACCCCGTACTGGTGCAGCAGGACGCAGGTGTTGCCCTCCTGGGTGGCCCAGTCCTCGATGCGGGAGACCGTGAGCGGTTCCCCGCCGATGAAGACGTGGCCGACCCGGGTCAGCGCGTCGGTCCCCAGCGCTCGCTCGTGGTCGATCAGCACGTACAGGGTGCTCGGCGCGCAGTGCAGCTGCCGGACGCCATGGGTCTCGATCAGCCGGTACGCCATGCCCGGGTCGAAGACCCGGCTGGGCAGCAGGTGGAGGGCGGCACCGCAGAACAGCGGTGCCAGCAGGCCGCGCTGGCTGATGTCGAAGCCGAACGAGCTGACCGTGAGCCCGCTGGCCGAGCTGTCCAGCCCGTACTCGACGCGCAGCCACTCAAGCAGGTTGTACCAGCCTTCGTGGCGTACCGCGGTGGCCTTGGGCGTGCCGGTGGAACCGGAGGTGAACACCACGTAGCACAGGTCGTCGGGGGAGAGGTCGACGATGGGGTCGGTGGCAGGGTGGGCGTCCAGCCGTCCGGACGGCTCCAGCTCGTCCAGGAGGACCAGCTCGCCCGGTGCCCCGGCGATCAGGTCGCGGGTCTCGGCGGAGACGACGCTGAGTTTGATCTCGTCGAGCTGGGAGACCATGAGCCGCAGCCGCTCGGCCGGGTAGGTGGGGTCCAGCGGTACGTACGCGGCGCCGGCCTTCAGCGTGCCGAGGATCGCGACCAGGAGTTCCGGGGTGCGGTCCAGGCACACACCGATCACCGAGCCGCGGCCCGCGCCGAGGGCGATGAGGTGATGGGCGAACCGGTTGGCCCGCGCGTTCAACTCGGCGAAGGTCAGCTCTTCGGCGCCGCAGGTCAGGGCCGTCCGGTCGGGGTGCTGCCGGGCGTGGGCCTCGAAGGCCCGGTGGACGAGCAGGACTTCCGGCAGCGCGAGGAGTCTGCCTTTGAGGGACATGTCGGTCCGTTCCTCTCCAGAGTCCGGGGGGTCGGTGGTCCGTACGAGCGGAGGCGGGTCAGGCGGCGGCGGTGGTGCTGGTCTCGCCGACCAGGACGCTCTCGTCGTACTCGAGCAGGTAGCGGTAGAAGGGGTGGCCGGCCTGGAAGCCGCGGGCGACGAGCCGGCTGACGTGCAGCCGGTACGTCCGTGGCTCCGCCGGCGGCCCGGAGCCCTCCACCGGCGTGAAACCGAGCTGGGTCAGACGGTCCGCGGCCCGCCCGCCGGCGAGTTCCACGACGACATCGCTGACGTCACGCAGTACCGCCCACTGCAGACAGCCCTTGAGCAGACCGCCGAGCGCACCGAACGGCAGATCCGGCAGGGGGGTCTCGGCGAACTCGGGGCGTACCACCGGCCGGCGGCACTGCACCAGCCGGCCGCTGTGCCGCAGCACACCCTGCAGGGCCGGCCACTCGGTCAGTGGCAGCCCCAGCGGCGAGTAGGCGACCAGCTCCGCGCCGGCGACCACTTCGCCCTCGACCATGACCAGCAGGTGGGTGGTGTGCGGAGTGAAGGTGTCCTGGTCCGGCCCGGCCACGGGCAGGCCGAACCGGTCCCGGTCCGCCCGCCCGCGCAGGCTCGCGATGCTCAGCAGGTCCAGGTCGGTGTGCCCCGTGTACACGAAGCAGTCACGGCCGTGGTCCCTCTTGCTCTCGACGAAGCTGAAATCCATCTCTCGGCTCACAGAAGTGCGGGGCGGGCAGGGGGCGTCAGGCGTGTGCGCGGTTGATGGCGGAGGTGACCGCGCCCAGCCGGGCGCTCTCCTCGTCGTCGGCGATCGCGGCGCCGTACCAGGGCGTGCCGTCCAGGCCGATCCGCGCGTAGGCGGCGTACCGGGTGCCGAGGCTGTCGCTCAGGACGTGCCCGGTGATCTCGGCGACCTCGACGTCGAGGCCGGTGCCGGCGAGGGCATGGGCGTAGGCGGCGACGGCGTGCGCGCCCGATCCGGTCAGCCGCTTCTCCGTGCCGTTGCCGTGGACGACCAGGGCGTCGACGGCGACGGTGTCCGTCTCGCCGGTGAGCTGGAACTCCTTGAGCAGCAGCGTCGGCTGCGCACAGTCGAGGTACGTCTGCGCGAAGATGGCCCGCAGTTCCTCGGCGGTGATCTCCACTCCGTCACCGTCGGCCACCTGCTGCACCTGACGGCCCAGCTCCACCCGCATCCCGCGGGGCAGGTCCAGCCCGTACGCGCTCTTGAGCACGTGGGCCACACCGCCCTTGCCGGACTGGCTGTTGACGCGGACCACCGACTCATACGTGCGGCCCACGTCCTTGGGGTCGATGGGCAGGTAGGGGACGTCCCATGGCACCTCCGCGGTGGAAGTGCCCGCCTCGGCGGCCCGCCGCTCGATCTCGGCCAGGCCCTTGGCGATGGCGTCCTGGTGGGTGCCGGAGAACGCGGTGTACACCAGGTCGCCGCTGTAGGGGTAACGCGGGGGGACGGTCAGCTGGTTGGCGAATTCGACCGTACGGCGGATGTGGTCGATGTCGGAGAAGTCCAGCTGCGGGTCGACGCCCTGGCTGAAGAGGTTGAGGGCCAGCGTGGCCAGGCAGACGTTGCCGGTCCGCTCGCCGTTGCCGAAGAGGGTGCCCTCGATACGGTCGGCGCCCGCCATGACGGCCAGTTCCGCGGAGGCCACCGCGGTGCCCCGGTCGTTGTGCGGGTGCACCGAGAGGATGACCGCGTCGCGCCGTTCGAGATTGCGGTGCATCCACTCGATCTGGTCGGCGAAGACGTTCGGCGAGTCGGTCTCCACCGTCGTCGGCAGGTTCAGCGTCACCGGGCGGTCCGGGCTCGCATCCCACATCGACGTGACGGCATTCGACATCTGGAGCACGAATTCGGGCTCCGTCACATTGAACGTCTCGGGTGAATACTCGAAACGCAGCTCGGTTCCCTTGGCGGCGTCCGCGCGGCGGGCAATGTGCTCCGCCGAGCGGAGTGCCATCTGCCGCACTTCGTCCGTGCTCATTCCGAACACGACCTCACGCCACAGACAGGCGGTCGCATGGCACAGATGAACCATGGCCCGGTCCGCGCCCTCGATGGCCTCGAAGGTCCGGTCGATCAATTCCGGCCGGGCCGGCGTGAAGACGGATATCGTGACGTCATCAGGAATCCGGTCCTGCTCGATCAGCATCCGCAGAAAGGAGAAATCCGCGTCGCTGGCCGACGGGTAACCGACCTCGATGTCCTTGAAGCCCATGTGCACCAGCAGGTCGAACATCCGGCTCTTGCGCTCGATGTCCATCGGGCTGCTGAGCGCCTGATTCCCGTCGCGCAGGTCGACCGAGGCCCACAGCGGCGCCTGGACCAGGGACTTCGTCGGCCAGGTGCGGTCCGTCAGCTCATGCGGAAGTCGGCCTCCCGATCGTGCGTAACGCTGGAAAGGCATGGCCGAGCCGCGCTGTGCATTCCACCATTTCTGTTCGGCACGGCGTGGTCCGGCAGGGGTCCTGAGCCGTGACGGTGTGAGGAGTGACGGTGGCGCCTCGGTCATTTCATGCCTCCCTTGAATAACTGCAGTACAGTGCCGCCGGCGGTGAGTTCCAACGTCCCGACCGGTGATGACCGTAAAGTTATGAGGGGTCGTCCTCGATGTATCCCCGGCCGGTCCTCAGGCGGGCCTCAGCCCGTCTTCGCGGCTTTCTTCGGCAGCGCCCCTGGAGAACTGGCGGCCAGGTCCGGCTGGTGAACTGATGGATCCTGCGGCAGTACGCCGAAGAGTTTCAGGAGCGGCCCGGTCATGGCCGTTGTCACCACGGCCATCACGACCATCATCGAATAGAAGTCCTGGTTGATCAGGCCCATGTCCAGCGCGACGGCGACGATGACGATCTCGGTCAGCCCCCGGGTGTTCATCAGCACCGCGGCCGGCAGCGCCGCGGCATGCGGCAGCCCGGCGAGCCGGGCGCCGCCGTAGGCGCCGCCCGCCTTCGAGAGCACCGCCACACCGATCACGGCGACCAGGGTGAGCAGTGCGGTGACGCCGAAGGCGGACAGATCGACCTTGGTGCCGGCCAGCACGAAGTACAGCGGGAGCAGCACCTGCCCCACCTGCTCCATGTGCCGCATGATCGTCGACCGCACCCCGTCCAGGGCGTTGCGCGGCATGACCGCGCCGAACGCGAACGCCCCGAAGATGAAGTGGACCCCGAGCCATTCCGTGACGGCGCAGGACAGCGCCAGACCCACGACCAGGGCGGGGACGAGTCGTTCGGCGGCCACGCCCCGCCGCCGGGCCCGCTCCAGGAGCGTCGCCAGCAGCGGCCGCACCCCGGCGACCAGCACGACCAGGTACACCGGAAGCAGCGCCAGCTGCCACTGCCCGGCCGCTCCCGCGTAGGCCGCGACGGCCGCCAGGCAGATCCAGGCGACCAGGTCGCCGACCGCCGCCGCGGCCAGGGTGAGGCTGCCGACCGGGTGTCTGCTGAGGCCGCGGTCCGCGAGGATCCGGGCCAGCACGGGAAAGGCCGTGACCGACATGGCCACACCGACGAACAGCACGAAGGCCGTGCGATTGCCCGGGGCATATGCCTGGGCAAGCGGAATCGCCACTGCGACGCCCGCGGCCAACGGGACGGCGACGGCCCCGGTGGCCACGCCCAGCGTGGCCTTCCTACGGTGCCGCAGGAAGGCGCCGTCGATCTCGTAGCCGATGAGGAACATGAACGTGGCCAGGCCCACGTTGGCCAAAGCCCCCAGCAGGGGCGTCACTTCGGCGGACAGTACGGCGTCCGCACCCGCCCGGGTGAGGACCATCGGGCTGACCAGCAGCCCGGCACAGATCTCACCGACGACGGCGGGCTGAGCCACCCGGCGGGCGAGCGCTCCGAAGATCCGGGCGGCGCCCAGGGTGAGCGAGAGCGCGAGGAAGAAGTCCGCGACGATGTTTCCGGTCATGGGAGAACACTCCGAAAGGACACAAAGGACACAAAGGACACAGGGGGAGAAGCTCAGGGGAAGAAGCCCACGGGGACAGAAGCTCAGGGGGAAGTAGCCCACGGGGAAGAAGCCCATGCGGGAGGAAACCCACGAGGGAGGAAACCCACGCGGGAAGAAGCCCGCAGGGGAAGAGGCCGGAGAGGCGTGGGTGAGTCAGGCGACGAGCGGCTGCGCCGGCATGCCGCGCGGCGCGGGCATCGGTCCGGCCACCTCGTCCGGGCCGGTCAGCTGCGCGCAGTAGGTCTTCATGAGCGGGTGCATACGGTACCGGCCGGGCTCCGGCTCCATCAGGAGGTGCTCGTCGACCAGTTCCTCAAGCAGCTGCTCGGCGAGGAAGGGCGGCAGCCCCGCCACCAGTGCGGCGGACCCCACGTCCGTCCCGTCCCCCTCGGCCGCGCCCAGCAGCCGCAGCAGCCGCTGCTGACCGGCGCTCAGATGCCGGTACGAAGCATCGAAACAGGCGATGAGGCCGCCGTGCTCCGTCTGTAGTTCGGCGAGCCGCATCCGCCGGTCCGCAAGCCGGTCCGCCAGATGCGCCACGGGCCACGAAGGCCGCCTTCGCAGCCGTGCCGCGGCGGCCGAGACGGCCAGCGGCAGATCGCCGCAGTGCTCCAGGATACCGTCGACGGCATCCGGCAGCGGCTTGGGGTGGCGGTCGCCGAGCACCCGGCAGAACAGTTCGTACCCCTCCTCCCGGGACAGGGGCTCCAAGGACAGCACCCGGGTCGGGGACAGCGTGGTCATGGTCAGCCGGCGACGGCTGGTCACCAGCGTCAGGCAGCCGTCTCCCGCCGGGAGCAGCGGCCCGATCTGCTCCGCGTCGGCGGCGTTGTCCAGGATGACCAGCATGTTCCGGTCCGCGGTGCGGCTGCGCCACAGCCGTACGAGTTCCTCGCCCGGTACGGGCAGTTCGGCCTCCGGCAGCCCCGAGAGCAGCAGCAGCCGGCGCAGCGCCGCCCGGTGGCCGAACGGCGCGCGGTCGCAGCTATGGCCTCGTAAGTCGAGGAAGATCCGGCCGTCCGGGTAGTGGCCCGCGAGGCGGTGGGCGACGTGCACCGCCAGGGCGGTCTTGCCCGCGCCTCCCATGCCGTCCACGGACACCACGCGCTGCGCACCGGAACGGAGCCCGTCGGCCAGGAGCACCTCGATCTCACCGGCCCGCCCGACGAAGTGCGCGATCTCGGACGGCAGGGTGTCCGGAGCGGCCGTGGCGGCAGTGGTGGCAGTGGTGGCAGTGGAGGAAGCGGCCGGAACCGAGGAGATGGCCGGGCAGGTTCCCGCCGCGTCGGTGTCCTCGCGCAGCATCAGCTGGTGGATCTCCAGCAGTTCCGGGCCCGGGCTCAGCCCGAGCTGTTCGGCCAGACGGCGCCTCACCTGCTCGTACACGGTGAAGGCGCGGGCCCGGGCGCCGGAGCGGTACAGGGCGCACACGTACTGGGCGGCCATGCGCTCGCGCAGCGGATTCTCGGCCACCCATATGGAGAGTTCGCTGATGAGACTCTTGTGCCGGTCCTGGGCGAGTTCGAGGTCGATGCACTCCTCGGCGACCGAAAGCCGGACCTCGTTCACCCCTGCTATCTGGGCCTGCAGGGCGGCACTTTCGATTCCGGAGAGCATCGGGCCGGTCCACAGGGAGAGTGCGGCACGGAACTCGGCGATGGCGTCCGCCGGCCGCTGATGGCCCAGAAGAGTGCGCGCCCGCCCCAGATGGCGGTGAAACTCCCGGAGATCGAACCTGGCCGCGCCGATGTCGAGTTGATAACCGTCCGCGGCAGGAGTGATGACGGCTCCGCTGGGAGCCAGAATGCCGCGCAGGTCGGAAACCGCATTGCGGATCTGTTTGCCGGCCGTGCTCGGGGGAGTGGTCCCCCATACGGCATCGATGAGACGACTGATAGAGGTGCGCCGGCTCTCCGCGGTCAGGAGTGTGCCGAGCACTATCCGATGTTTCATTCCTCGCAGTGGTACCGAGTGTCCGCTCACCATGAGCTCAAGCGGCCCCAACACCCGAAACTCGACTTCAGACGACATGAAGTGGAGAACCCCGATCTTGCATTTCCGAACGGATGAGCATGATTGCCGCGCACGCGGCATCGCATACGCGTGGGGGTGGAGAAGCGAGCGCCCGCCCGGGCCGGGGTGGGGCCCTGGACGGGTGCTGAGGTAGGGACACCGCTCCCCCCTGGAGACGGTGTGAACTACGGAGTCCGACTTCCGAAGGTGACCGAATCAGCCTCTGTTGAGGGATTCCTGACCGTCGGACTCCACCGCGCGAACGGGTTCGGCCGGTCGGGCCGTCTGCTCCGTCGCGCGCCGGCTGCTGCCCTGCCGGAATCGGCCCTGTGTCACGGCCAGCAGAGCGCCGGCCAGCATGACGGCGGCGCCAGCCAGCTGTAGTCCGCTGAAGGACTCACCGAGGAAGGTGACGGCACAGGTCACGCCGAACACCGGGACGGTGAACATGATGACGGTCGCGGTCGACGGGCTGACGACGCGCAACCCCCGGTAGTAGAAGAGGTAGGCCACGGCGGTGGGGCCTATGGCGAGGTAGGCGATGTTCACCCACGTCACCGAGGACAGTGCACTCCACTCCACGTCCGGGAACGACGGAGCGGCGAAGACCAGCAGGGCCAGTGCCCCGGCGAGCGTGCCGAAGGTGGTGGCGCGCAGCGGGTCCATACCGACCAGGACCTTCTTCGACGCGATGCTGTAGATCGCCCAGGCGAGCGCGCCGAGGAGGAAGACGAGGTCCCCGGTGAGCCGGGACCCGCCCGCGTCGACGCCGGTGCCCCCTGCCCCGATGAAGAACACCACGGCACCGGCGACGCCGAGGGCGAGTCCGCCGATCCTGGCACCCGACGCTTTCTCCCGGCCCAGGGCCAGAAGAATGGCCGTGGTGATGACCGGACTCAGTACCGGAACGATGATGCTTCCGTCGATGGAAGGGGCCAGGGAAAGGCCCCAGAAGAAGAACAGGTTGTACGCGAACACTCCGATGAGGCCCACCGCCGCCGCGCGCACGATCTGCTGTCGGGTGAGCACCGCGCCCCGAGTCTTCCGCCCGATGAACACGAGCAGGAGAAGCAGGATGAGTGCCCCGCCACCAAATCGCAGAGCGGCCGCAATCTGATGGGGAACGTGAGCGACCACTGCTTTGGAGCCAGCGAAAGCGCTGCCAAAGAATGCCATGGTCGCCAGCAGGTACATGTATGCGCTGGCGGATTCACTCCGCGGTTGTGTTTCTTTTTCCACGTTGAGCCCCTAACGAGACGTCACGGGTGCATCTGGGCACCCTTGACAATTTTGTCCACGGCGTTGCGCGGCCCGTATACGGCCATGCCGACGAGGTCCAGCTGGTCCCGGTGGACGGCTCGTACAGCGGCCCTGTTGTCCCGGTCGTTGTTGGTGGTGAAAAGGTCGGTGGTGAAGACCGAAAGGGGGACGCCCCGGCTGATGGCACGCTGATGCGACCTGGTCAGAGCCTCCTTGCCGGCCTCGAAGACCAGAACCGGCTGCCGGAACATGGGCAGATAGTCGGTACCGTCGGCATCCGCATACGGATCGCCGATTACTTCCGGCACCTCTCGGCCGATTCCACTCACCAGAAACGCGGTCATGTTGAGGCGCTGCCACACCTTAAGGTCATCACGCAAGACCACGGCGATCTTTGTCTCAAAACGAACAGGCTCGTTCATGGATTCCATGCATGAATCAAACCCTGACGGCCCTGGCCATGTCTTGTACGATCCTTGCATGCATGATCATCCGCAGGTCCGCGCCTGGCGTCCCGCTCTGGCGGGAATCGATGAGGTCTTCCACGCGCGCATCACTGACCACGTCTATCCCATGCATACGCACGCTTCCTGGACGCTGCTGATCGTCGACGACGGCATGGTCAGATATGAGCTGGACCGCCATGAACACGGTGCGCTGGATCAGATGGTCACCTTGCTTCCTCCGCACGTCCCACATAATGGACGCTCGGTCACCCCGACCGGCTTTCGCAAGCGGGTTTTATATCTCGATTCCTCGCAGCTGGAAGAGAGCCTCATCGGACTGGCGGTCGACAGCCCGGTCCTGGAAGACCCACTGCTGCGCCGGCGCATCCACCTCCTGCACCAGTCGCTGGAGCACGCCGGCGACGCACTCGAAGCGGAGACCAGGCTGGCCCTGGTGTCCGAGCGGCTCCGCGACCACCTGCGGGGACGCGTGGAGGACCGCGGCCCCGCGCGCAACGCCGCCATCGCCTACCGCCTGCGCGACCTTCTCGACGCGAAGTTCGTCGAGGGCGTCAGCCTCCAGGAAGCCTCCGAGACCCTGCACGTCCACCCCGCCCACCTCGTCCGCGTCTTCAGCCGCGAATTCGACATGGGCCCCCACCAGTACCTCACCAGCCGCCGCATCGACCTCGCCCGCAGACTCCTCCTCGGCGGCATGTCCCCGCGCCTGGTGGCGGCCGCCACCGGCTTCTACGACCAGTCGCACTTCAACCGCCACTTCAAACGCACCCTGGGCACCAGCCCGGGCCGCTACGCGCGCAGCGCCCCAGCCCTCTTGGCCACCACCCGCCTGCCCGCTCTCCCCACCACGGCAGCGCCCGCCGGCGTCTGACCGCCGCCCTGGCCGTGATCTGCGAAACGACCGAAGCCCCGCCGCCCACTCGGGCGGCAGGGCCTCTGACCTGCTGCTTCTCTGTGCCCCCGGCAGGATTCGAACCTGCGACACCCGCTTTAGGAGAGCGGTGCTCTATCCCCTGAGCTACGGAGGCGGGGTTGTCGGAAAACGTGTCCAGAACCCGGTGAATGGTGCGGCCGGGGTTCAGGCAGAGTGCCGACAGGGCTGCGGCGGCTTCGCCCGGGAGGGCTGGGCCACCGCGGACAGTGTAGCGGGTGGCTCTTGATCGGCATCTGGATTGGGTCGCGGAGGGCGCAGGGGCTGGTGGAGAGGGCGGTGGAGGGGGCGGTCGAGGGGGCGGTCGAGGGGGCGAGGGGGGAGGGGCGTTCGCGATCTTTTGGAGGGGGTGTTCCGTGATCTCCGCAGGGGTTATCCCTTGGCGCGGGGGGCCGGGACGAGGACGGCTTCGTCTTCGGCTTCGCCTTTGCCCTTGTTTTCGTCTTGGCTTGGTTGGTTCGGGGTGTTTGTGGTCTTTGTTTGGGGGAGGGGCTTGGGGGTCTTGGGGGGAGTGTGGGGGAGGGCGGGGGCCGGGCCGCGGCGCCAGTTGAGGACCGTTGCGGCCAGGATGCCGGCGAGGAGGCCCCAGAAGGTGGAGCCGATGCCGAAGAGCGTCATTCCCGAGGCGGTGGCCAGGAAGGTGATGACGGAGGCCTCGCGGGTGCGCTCGTCCGACAGTGCCGAGCTGAGCGAGCTGCCGATGGTGCCGAGGAGGCCGAGGCCGGCGATGCCCATGATGAGCGCGGTGGGCAGCGTGCCCAGCAGCCAGCCCACGACGCCGCCGAAGAGGCCGACGCCCAGGTAGAACACGCCTGCCCAGACGCCGGCCACATAGCGCTTACGGGGGTCGCGGTGGGCCTCCTCGCCGGTGCAGATCGCGGCGGTGATGGCGGCCAGGTTCAGCCCGAAGCAGCCGAACGGGGCGAGCAGGGCGTTGACCACGCCGGTCCAGGTGAGGAGGGGGGAAATGGGGGTCCGGTAGCCGGCGTTGCGCAGGACCGCCACACCGGGGAGGTTCTGCGAGGCCATGGTGACGACGTACAGGGGCAGGCCCACGCCGATGATGACCTGCCAGGAGAACTCGGGGCGTACGAAGACGGGTTCGGCGAGGGCCAGGTGCAGCCCGTTGGTGGAGAAGGAGCCCTGGGCCGCGGTGACGGCCACGCCGACGGCCAGGGCGGCGATGACGGCGTAGCGGGGGAGCCACCGTTTGCCGAGGAGGTAGACCGCGAACATGGGGAGCACCACGACGAGGCTCTCCTGCATCTTGGTGAACAGCCCGGTGCCGAACTGGACGAGCACCCCGGCCAGCAGCGCCGAGGCCAGGGAGACCGGGATCCGGTCCATGATGCGTTCGAACCAGCGGGTGACGCCGCTGAGGACGACCAGGACCGCGGAGAAGAGGAAGGCGCCGACGGCCTGCCCCATGGACACCCCGCTGAGTCCGGTCGCCAGCAGGGCGGCGCCGGGGGTGGACCAGGCCGTGATGACCGGTGCCTTGTAGCGCAGCGAGAGGCCCAGGCAGGTGACGCCCATGCCGATGCCCAGGGCCAGCATCCACGAGGTGAGCTGCTGGTGGGTGGCGCCCGCGGCCTGTGCCGCGGCGGCGACGATGGCCACGGAGCTGGTGACGCCGATGAGGACGGCGAGGAATCCGGCGGTGACGGCGGTGGCGGGGGCGGCCGAGCGTATGCGCTGCGTCATGCGTCGAGTCAGGCGTGGAGTCATGGGCTGAGTCACGGTCAGGAGGTGTCCTTGTTTTCCACGGAGGCCAGAGAGAGTTCGGGGGGCCGGTGTTCCCCCATAGCCTGAAAGGCATGGGAGGTACCCCCATCGCCCTCACCGCTCCGCCGGGGTGTCGCGGACACGGCGGCGAGGACGACCAGCAGCCCGGTGAGCGCCAGACTGGCGATGTTGACGCTGCCGCCCCAGAGGGTCTCGGAGAGGTAGGTCAGGCCGGGCAGTGTCGTCAAGATTGTCATGGCCGCCATGGGGTGCGCACGTTGCAGGCCAATTTGCAGGACGAAGAGGGGGATGGTGATGGCGACGACGCCGAGCAGCGGGATCAGGGCCGGCGGGATGCCGCTGTCGTGCGGTGAGTGGCCCTGGAGCAGGAACAGGGCACCGGCTCCGAGGTAGGTGAGGTGGAAGCGGTGCGCGGTGACGGTGACCGGATCGGCGCCCAGCCCGCCCAGCGCCTTGGAGACCAGCGCCAGGCCGGACGCCCCCACTCCGGCGACGATCACCAGGCCGAGGCCGGCCAGGGCGGACCAGTCGAGGTCCGCCCCGTCGGTCAGGCTCCAGGCCAGGGCCCCGCCGGCGGCGGCGAGGGCCGCCGCCGTTCCCCAGACGCGAGGGCGGGGCCGCTCCCCGAGCCGGAGGGTGAGCGTGAGCAGGGCCAGCGCGAGCGGGCCCACGGCGGTTTCGAGGCCGCTGGCCAGCGTCGCCGGGATCCAGGCGAGCGAGACGTAGAAGCTGACGAAGGTCGTGGCGGTGACCAGGTTCATCAGCAGCATCAGCCGGATCATGCGCTGCCGGTCCGCCGGGGCGGCCGGCGGGACCTCGGTCAGGGCCCGTGCCGGAGCCGGTGCGGGCCCTCGGCGCCGTGCCCGGCGGAGCAGGTGCACGGCGGTGAACAGCAGGGCGGACAGGAAGAATCCCGTACACGACAGCAGGAGGCTGCCGCTCGGGGTGAGCCGCCCGGACAGGTAGCCGAAACAGCCCGCCTGCATCAGCACCGATACCGAGATCAGGATGGCCGGCATGTTATGCCCCGCCCTCCGCGACCCGGAAGAAGTCGCCGCCGTCCTCGATCTCGTGCAGCGACTCCAGCACGCTCTCCAGCAGCGCCGCGTCCTCGTGGACGAGGAAGGCGATCCCGCACGCCCCGGTCGTCAGATAGCGGTCGCGGAGCACCTCGCCGACCTCGGGGAGCCGGGCGATGCTGTGGAAGCCGGGCATCCGCCGGAGCACCCTGAGGCCGTCGACAGCCTCCAGGACGCCCTCGCGGTGCGGCCGCAGGAAGACCTTGGCCACGGTGCGGGCGGGCCCGTAGGGCAGGGCGAAGCGCCGCTCGAAGTCACCGGGGCGCAGGAAGCGTTCGACGGTGAGGTGCTGGTGGCTGTAGCCGAACGCGGCGTGATACGGGTCCGGGGCCAGGCACGGGCCCATCACCCGCGAGTTGACCTCCACCAGGCGGGGCCCGTCCGCGGTGAGCATCACCTCGGTGTGCGCGGCGCCTTCGCGGACGCCCAGGGCGTCCAGGCAGGCCAGCACGTACTCCACCAACTCGCCCTCCCGGCCCGCGCTTTCGGGGCGGGAGATGATGTGGCGGAGCATGGGCGCGTTGTCGACGTAGTCGATGCGCTCGGCGTACAGCTCGGTCAGCAGATGGCGCCCCTTCAGGCTGACCGTGTTGACGATGTACTGGGTGCCCTGGAGGAACTGCTGGACGATGACCTCGTGGTTGATCTCGCCCATGAGGTTGAGCGAGCCGGTGATGGCGGCGTACGCGGCCTCGGCGGTCTCGCGGTCGGGGCAGACCGTGCACCCGTCGCTGCCCGCGCTGTTGACCGGCTTGATGATCAGCGGGTACGCGTCACCCCAGCCGTCCAGGGCCTTCGACAGCTCTTCGGCGGAGGTCACGGTCTCGGTGCGGGCGTGCGGCAGACCGGCCGCGCGCAGCGCCTCGACCATCCGGTACTTGTCGCGGCGCGCCGTGCTCAGCGCGAGGTCGTTGTGCTCGGTGCCGAGCAGCCCGGCCAGCTTGTCGGCGGGGGCGACCCCGATCTCGCTCGCGGCGATGACGGTGTCCACGCCCAGCCGGGCCAGCTCCCGCGCGGTCCGTTCGGCGTCGTCCAGGAGCAGCCGGGTGGCGGCGACGGTGTCCGCCTCGTAGGCGTCGCGCAGGTCCTCCGTATAGACGTGCACACACGGTGCGCCCTCCTCGCGGAAGGCGATGGCGAGCTCGGCGCCGGTGGACACGGGATTGACGAGTGCTATCACGGAACGGGCCTTTCGGGATTGCTGAGGGCTGTTCTGGTGTCTGGGACTGTTCTGGTGTCTGGGGCTGTTCTGGCGCTTGTCGTGCCCGCCTAGGAGGCCGTGGCCTCCGCGTCGAGGATCCGGCCGACGTCGCGCGCGTGCTGCGCCGCGGCCCGGAGGTAGTTGACGACGGGCACCCGCGTGCCCGCGGCCGAGCCCACGGCCCACATCCGCTCCTGGGCGTGGTCCGGGCCGCGGTGGACCCTGAGGCCGGGCGTGACCTGCGCCGCGCGGGCACCGGGGGCCGCCGGTTCGCCGATGTGCAGCCGCCCGTCCGGGGCGACGGACAGCGCGGGCACCTGGAATCCGGTCGCGCACACCACCCAGTCGATGTGCTCGGTCCGGCCGTCGGGCCAGGTGACCGTCCAGCCGTCGGGGTGCGGGTCGATGCGCTCGGGACAGCCGTCGGCGACGGTGAGCAGCCCCGCGTCCAGGTGGGACAGGAGCCGGCGGGCGTTGTCGAGGGGGATGGACGAGATGTAGCGGGACATGGCGGCGCGGTGCGTGGCGAGTACCTGCCGGCGGACCGGCTCCGGCTGGTCCGGAAGTGCGTGGTTGAGGCCGTCGATGACCTCCGCGATGGTGTCCTGCCAGGGGACCTGGCCGGCTTCGGCCAGCTGTGTCTCGTGCCGCAGCCGCTCGTGGGCGTCGGTGTGGTCGCTGAGCCGCGGCCGCAGCGGCTCGCCGCCGCTCAGCGTCCGTATGAGCCGGATCAGCGGCCGTGCCATGGCGGCCGCTTCGGCACCGTCGGCACCGTCGGCGAGCTGCCGCTCCCACTCCCGGCCCAGCCCGGCCGCCGTGTCGCGGCACAGCCGGGTGCGTACGGCGGGGAGCCGGCCCGAGGGCGAGGCCATCACGGTGCGCCGCCCCGCCCGGCACAGCGTGAGCGCCGCGTCGATCGCGGAGAGCTTGGTTCCCAGGACGAGTACCTTCGCGTCCGCGGGGACGGCGCGCAGGCGGCGTACCGGGTACGGGCTGGTCAGCAGGCGCGGGGCGGTGGCGGTGGCGCGCAGGGAGGCGGGCAGGCGCGGTACGGCGCCGCCCAGGGCGAAGACCACGTCGGTGGCGTCCACGGCGGTGCCGTCCTCCAGGCCGATGCGGTAGTCGCCGGGGTGGCCACTGACCGACCGGGCCCGTCCGCGGACGTGGCCGACCTTGACGCCGTCGCGCTCGGCCGCGGCCCGGTGGCGCAGGTAGCTCTCGCGTGCGTACTGGGTGACGAGGTAGCGGGGCACGAAGTCCTCGCGGTGGACGGGCCAGCCGCGTGCCGCGAGGTACGACAGCAGCTCCGACGTGCCGTCGGGCCGCAGGGAGGTGACGTCGACCGAGGTGTTGCACAGCAGCATCGGGCCGCCGGAGCCGAAGGCCGGGGCGCAGCCGATGTCGTTGGGGGCGATGAAACAGACGGAGGCGATGTCGCGTACCCGGGTGAGGTGGAGAAACGTACTCACCGCGGCAGGGCCGCCGCCGATGACGGCCACCTTCCTGCTCACCGCGTACCTCCTGCAGTCGAAGCGGTCATGTTCGTGTTCCTGGGCGGGTCCGGGGCCTTGGACGGGTCCGGATTCTCGGGTATGTCCATTACGGGGACGGGGACGGGGACGGGGAGCCGGTGCGACGGCGGACAGCCGAGCAGACGGAGCAGGGGGCTGGTCATCACCGTGGTGACCAGGGCCACCAGGGTCAGTACGCCCCGCATGCCGTCGTCGACGAGGCCGGCCTGGAATCCGATCTGGATCACCACCAGTTCCGTCAGGCCCCGGGCGTTCAGCAGCATCCCCAGGATCAGCGCGGGGCGCCGGTCCATGCCCGTCAGCCAGGCGCACAGCCCCGGGCCGGCGATCTTGCCGACGGTGGCGACCAGCAGCAGGCCGGCGCAGACCGCCGCCGTGGTGGCGTCCCAGTGCAGCGCGGTCAGGTCGGTGGCCAGCCCGAAACCGAAGAAGAAGAACGGCAGCAGCACGGTCTTCGCGATGCCGGTCACGCGGTCGGCGAGCGCGGCGCCCTGACCGCGGACCGGCCAGGCGAGTCCGAAGAGCAGGGCCCCGATCAGCTGGTGGATGCCGAGGGCCGCGGTGAGCGTCGAGGCGGCGGCGACTCCGGCGACCAGCAGGACGGTGACGCCGACGGCGCCCCGCCCGTCCTCCGTGTCCGGCAGCCGCCGGGCGAGCCAGCGGCGCAGCGGCCACAGGAAGAACACCGCGGCCAGCGCGGCACCCAGGCCGTTCACCACCAGGCCGTGCACCCCGCCCCCCTGGGCGCAGGTGACGATGGCCGCGACCACCAGCCAGCTCCCGCCGTCGCCGATCGCGGCCACGACCAGGGCGAGTCGGCCCGGCTCGGAACGCGTCAGGCCCAGGTCGGCGAGGATCCGGGCGAGTACGGGGAAGGCGGTGATGCTCATCGCGCAGCCCACGAAGAGGACGAAGGCCGTCTCGTTCCCCGCGGTGCCGGTGAAGGCACCGGCCATCGGCAGGGCCGCCGCGGCGCCCAGCCCGAAGGGGACGAGCAGGGACGCCAGGCTCACCAGGGCGGTGCGGCCCATGGTGCCCCGCAGCCGCATCCCGGCCAGCTCCTGTCCGACACCGAACATGAAGAGCGCCAGCCCGAGTTGCGACAGGCCCTCCATCAGACGCACCGACGGGCCGGGGAACAGCCACCCGGTGGCGTCGGGGGCCAGGCTGCCGAGCAGCGAGGGGCCCAGGGCGAGACCGGCACAGATCTCCCCGATCACCCGGGGCTGGCCCAGGCGCTGGGCGCACGCCCCGCCCGCCAGCGCCGCGGCGAGGACGACGGCGGCGGCCAGGAAGAAGTGCCCGGTGGCGTCCAGCCGGTGCACCGTCCCGGAACCGGGGGCGTCCGCCGGACCGCCGCCCCACGCCCATACGGCGGCGCCGCAGATCACCAGGGCCGGCAGGATCACCGTCACCCCGGCGGCGGTCCACACGCGCCGGCGGGACACCGGACGGGTGGAGTCCGCGGCAGCGGCCGGCCGCTCGGCGGTCGGTTCGGCGGTCGGTTCGGGTGTCATATCAGTGGGCTTCGAAGATCATGTCGCGCAGCAGCTCACTCGCGCCCGCGGCGATGGTGCCCGCCATCGCGTCGCGGTAGAGGCGTGCGGCGGCCGCGTCGTCCAGGTACCCCCTGGCGCCGTGGTACTGGACGCAGGCCTGGGCCGCCGTGACGGCGAGCTCCGTCGCCCTGAGCTTCAGCACCGAGGCGGTACGCGTGTCGAGCCGGCCACGGCTGTGCAGCCACGCGGCGTGGTACGCGTAGGTCCGGATCAGTTCGAAGTCGCTGTTCAGCTCGGCGACTTTGTGCCGGACCGCCTGGTGAGCGGCGAGCGGTACGTCCTTGATCTGGTGCTCGCGCACGAAGCGGTTCAGCAGTTCCAGGCAGTATCCGACGCCGCCGACGGCGAGCAGGCCGGCCACCAGCCGCTCGAAGTCGAGCCCCTTCATCAGGTGCATCAGGGCGAAGTCGCGGCGGCCGACGAGCCGGTCGGCCGGCACCAGGACGTCGTCGAAGTCGACGCGGCAGACATCGGCGCTGCGCCAGCCCGTCATCGGCTGCGGGGTGTGCGTGACACCCGGTGCGTCGGCGTCGACGGCCAGCAGGCTGACCCCGCTCAGGCCACGGTCGCCGGTGGTCTCGCGGGTCTTGACCAGGGTGATGTAGAAGCCGGCCCGGGAGCCGTTGGCCACGTAGTACTTCTGGCCGCTGACGCGGTAGCCGTCCTCACCGAGCACCTCGGCCCGGGTGCTCAGGTGACGCAGGTCGGTGCCGGCGCCGTCCTCGCTGATGGCGAGCGCGGCGATCCGCTCGCCCCGGGCGACCGCCGGCAGCAGCGTGTCCCGCTGCTCGTCGGTGCCGAACATCCGCAGGTAGGACGTCGCCATGTAGGCGTGTACGCCGACGGCGGCCCGCACGCCCGCGTACCCGGTGCGCCCCAGCTCCTCCAGGAGGACCGCGCTGTCCAGGAATGCGGGCCCGTCGTGGGCGAGTCCGAGGAGTCCCTGCGCACCGAGGGCGCGCCAGGCGTCGGCGTCGATGTACCCCTGCCGCTCCCAGGAGTCGGCGTGCGGGAGTACCGCTTCGGCCAGCTGCCGCTGTACGCGGGTCCGGACGTCGTCGTGTTCGCCGGTGAGATGGGGCAGGGGCGTGCGGCCCGTCGTCGTGCTCATTTGACCGCGACCACCTGGTGCTCGGGGAGGATGCCGGTGATCTTGCCGGGGATCTTGAAGACCGCGTGCGGGGTGCCGGCCGCCGCCCACGTCTCGTCGAAGTCCAGCAGGTCCTGGTCGACGAGGAGGGTCAGCTTCTCCTTGTGCCCCAGGGGCGGGACGCCGCCGATGGAGTACCCCGTGACCCGCTTGACGAAGTCGGCGTCGGCCTTGCCGACCGTGCTGCCGAGCTGCTGGGCGACGACCTTCTCGTCCACGCGGTTGGTGCCGCTGGCGAGGACCATCACGGGGGCGCCGGTCGCGGTGTCCTGGAACACCAGCGACTTGACGATCTGCCCCTTCTCGCAGCCCAACGCACGCGCCGCGTCGTCGGCGGTGCGGGTGGAGTCCGGCAGCTCGACGACGGTCAGGTCGAGGCCGCGTTCCCGCAGCGTCTCCTGGAACTGCCGGGCACGCTTACTGATGGTCATGGCACGACTCCTTTCGTGTGCGCGGTGCAGAGGGTGCGGTTCAGAGGGTGGCGAGCAGGGCCTGGCGGTTCACCTTGCCGGTGCCCGAGAGCGGAAGGCTCTCGCGCAGGTGGATGCCGGAAGGGACCATGTAGGCGGGCAGGCTGCGGCTCAGGTGCTGCCGGATCGCCTCCGGTGTGCAGTGCTCGGTGGCCGGCACCACGAAGGCCAGCAGCTCCTTGCCGCCGGCCGGGTGCGGGGCGGCGGTGACATGGCTCTGCTTGACGTCCGGGTGCAGGCCGATGTGGTGGGCGACCTCGCCCAGTTCGATACGGAAGCCGTTGATCTTGACCTGGTCGTCCAGCCGGCCCTGGAAGACGAGGTTCCCGTCCGCCGAGAGGTGGGCGCGGTCGCCGGTCCGGTAGAGCCGCTCCCGGACGCCGTCGATCTCGTACTCGACGAACTGGGCGGCCGTGACCTCCGGCATCCCCAGGTAGCCCGGGGAGAGCCCGGGGCCGGCCAGCAGGACCTCGCCGGTCTCGCCGGGGCCGCAGAGCCGGCCGTCGTGCACGACGTAGGCCCGGGTGTTCTGGATCGGCCGGCCGATGGGCAGGCTCGACTCCTCCGGCCCGACGGCGCGCACCGGGTAGTAGGTGGCGAACGTGGTGCACTCGGTCGGACCGTAGACGCTCACCAGCCGGTCCGGACCGTAGACGGCGAGGGCCTTGTCGATGTGCGAGAGCGAGTGGGCCTCGCCGCCGGTGAGGATGGTCCGCACGTTCTCCAGAGTCTCCGGAGCCTCGTCGATGAGGGTGTTGAACAGCGCCGTGGTCAGGAAGACGGTGCTGACCCCATGGGTGTCCACCACCCGCTTGAACTCCGAGAACCGGACGAACGCGGAGGGGTAGAGCACGCACGTACCGCCGGTCAGCAGTGCGCCCCAGATCTCGAACGTCGCCGCGTCGAACGAGACCGGCGCGAGCTGGAGCAGCGTCGCGGCCTCGCCCAGCCGGGTGTACCGGGCTCCGAACACCAGGCGGGCGATGCCGCGGTGGCGGATCGGTACGCCCTTGGGGCGGCCCGTGGAGCCCGAGGTGAAGTTGATGTACGCGAGGGCGTCGGGCGACACGCGGACATCGGGGTCGGCGGGGGCGCCGGTCAGCGCGTCCCGCGCCACCGCCGTCACCCGGCAGTGCGGCAGGCGCTCGGCGAGGGCGCCGTCCGGGCCGGTCAGTACCCGCTCGCAGCCGGCGCTCTCCAGCAGGCCGAGCACCCGCTCGTCGGGCCAGGAAGCGTCGAACGGCAGGTAGGCGGCACCGCACTTGACCACCGCGAGCAGGGCGACGATCAGCTCCACGGACCGGCCCAGGCAGACCCCGACCGTCTCTCCCGGGCGCAGGCCGTCCTGGCGGAGCCGTTCGGCCAGGCAGTTCGCCAGGCGGTTCAGCTCGGCGTAACTGACGTGCGTGTCACGGTGGATGAGGGCGGTGGCCTCGGGGCGTCGTGCGGCGCAGCTCTCGAAGAGCTCCTTGACGCTCTGGTCGTCGGGGAACGGGGCGGCGGTGCGGTTGAGTTCCCGGTGCGCCGCGAGCGCCGCTTCGTCGTACGTCAGCATGGTCCGGCGGCCCCCTGCAAGCGTGCGTTGATGACATCCAGCACCTGCGGGCGGTGCGTTTCTAGGAAGAAATGTCCCCCGGGCATTTCCAACAGTTCACTCTCCTGCCGGGAGAACTGCTTCCAGCCGATCATGCTGGCGTAGTCGTCGATCGGGTCGGTACGCCCGTACATGGCGGTGACGGGGATATCCAGCGGGGTTTTGTGGCGGTCGTGCCAGAGCTCCGCGAGCCGGATCTCGGCGTGGATGCTCGGCAGGAAGAACCGCATCATGACCTTGTTGTCCAGGATTTCCGCGGGAGTTCCGCCCATCTCGCGCAGGGCGTCGATGAACCCGCTCTCGGACATCTCATGCATAAAGGGCCGGCGTTGCGGGTGATCCGGGCTCCGGGAGCTGGACAGGAAGAGCCGGCGGGTCATACCGGGGAATTTCTCGGCGGTCAGCTGGGCCAGTTCGTACGAGAGGCGGGCCCCGAAACTGTGGCCGAAGAAGGCGTGCGGACCGGCGAGGTGGTCCGCCAGTGCGTCCAGTGTGTCCTGGCGCAGGACGTCCCAGTCCTGGTAGGGGGCTTCCTTGATGCGGTTTCCCCGGCCGGGCAGCCTGACGGCGAGAAGCTGTACATCGTCACTAAAGCCATCCGACCAGGCCCTGAAGAGATCGGGGCTGCCTCCAGCATAGGGAAAACAGATCAGACTGACACTCGGCCGCTCGACGGCCTGCTTGATGGTGATGACCCACTTGTCGTCGTCAGGCTGCATCGCGTGGCCCTAGCCCTCGGCCGGGGCGCCGGCCGACGTGCTGTTGGCGATGATGGACTTGGCGATATCGCCGATGCGGCTCCGGGCGAACAGGTCGTCCGGCGGCAGCGCGTCCTCGCCGTACTTCTCCTCGGCCTGGGAAATGATCCGCATCGCGGACAGGGAGTTGCCGCCGGCCTCGAAGAAGTCCGCGTCCGTGCTGTCGGCGCGCAGGCCGATCTCCTGGCACACGGCGAGTACCCAGCGCTCGACGTCTTCCTGCGTCTCCATCGTGCTCACTGCATTCAGCCCTTCTGGCGGACCGGGAAACGGAAACCGTTCACGGTGCTGTCGACGAAGCGGTTGTGGCGGTACTCGTTCTTGCCGGAGGTCAGCACGTTGCCGAACTTGTCCAGGCTCGCCTTGCCGCCGAACTCCTCCAGGCCCTCGGAGTACGGGTAGACCTGGACCTGGGTGGGCAGGTAGCGGCCGGCGAAGCCGAGGCGCATCTGGTCGGTGAGGCCGCTGTGCGGGTGCGAGGCGTGCATCAGCGTCGACCAGAAGACGATGAACTGGCCCTGCCGCATGACCTGCGAGACCGCCTTGGACTCGTCGGGCTCCCAGTTGGGGTCCTTCTGCAGCTGGCGGTAGTCGTAGCCGAAGAAGCCGCGCTTGACGCCGCCCTTCTCCACGCTGTTGATGGCGTTCTCGTCGTACTCCATGACCTTGGACTCGTCGTAGTTCATGGAGGTGTGGGTGCCGGGGATGAACTGCAGACAGCCGTTCTCGACACTCGCCTCGGTGAACGCGGTCCACACGGTGATGGTGCCGCCGAACTCGGCGTCCTCGGGCCACAGGATCTGCGGGTACTTCGAGCCGGCGACGTTGGAGAAGTTGTCGGCCTGGTGCCAGTCGGTGCCCTCGTCGCCCGGGTACTTCGGGAAGAACTCGGAACGCCAGCACATGGTGTCCGGGCCCAGGATGCTGGAAACCCGGTCCACGATCTCCGGGCGGGTGATGTGCTCCGCCAGGAAGTCGACGTCCAGGTGCCGGTCGTAGTTGGCCAGGTTGGTGTTGCCGGACACCGCCTTGTCCTGGCTGTAGATGGCCTTCTTGGTGTTCAGCAGCTTGGGACGGAGAGCCTGGAGGTTGGCCTCCATCTCGTCCTTCTCGTACAGATCGAACGGGCCGATGAAGCCGTCCTGGTGGAACTGCTTGAGCTCTACTTCACTGAGGGAGAAATCGGTACGCTGTGTCATTGCTCATCTCTCATAATCTGCGGCCGCCGACGGGCTGCAGGGAATTCATTGATGGCGGTAACCGCGATACTGCGACTGGCGGCGAGAAGTGTTTTTCCCGTTTCCGCGACGTCAGTTCACCAGGCGAAGATGATCTCCGTCAATAGCTTTGGCGACCGAACGACAAATTCATGACGGCTAGTTGGCGTGAGCTGGGACGCGCGTAAAAGCGCCGCAAAAAAGCGGTGACTTCGGTGTGACGCACGAAAGCCGCACGGCAGCGGTGCGCCGGCCGGCCGGCCCCGCGCACCGCCCCGCACCGCCCTGCACCTCACTGTCAATGCGCGGCCGGCAGGCCGGTGAGCAGCCTGCCCAGGCGGTTGAGTCCTTCGTCGAGGACGTCGGCCGGCCGGGCATAGCTGATCCTCAGGCCCGCCTCGGAGCCGAAGACCTCGGCGGGCATGACCAGGACCCGCTCCTCGTCGAGCAGCCGCTCCGCGACCTCCTGAGAGGCGGCCGACGTGCGGAGGTTGAACCAGGCGAAGGGCGTACCGGCCGGGTGCACCAGCCGTACATGCGAGGCGTGTTCCTCCGCGAACCGGGTCAGCCGGCCGATGCCGCCGTCGACGAACTCGCGGTACCGCCGCACATGCCGGTCCCGGTCGTTCAGCACATCCGCCGCGACGCGTTCCCAGACCCACGAGTTCGAAACCGTGGTGTACCGCTTGTAGTTGACCATCGCGGCGATGACATCCGGCGTTCCGACGGCCCATCCGATACGCAGCGCCGGAAGCCCGTACACCTTCGAAAGCCCCGAAACCGACAGCGCCTTGGGGTAGCGGTGGACGATGGACTCGGCGAAGTCCAGGAGGTACTCCTCGTCGTTGACCACGGTCAGGTCGTGCGCGCGGGCGACATCGAGGAGGACCTTCCAGTCCTGTTCGGTGAAGCGGTACCCGGAGGGGTTGCCGGGGCTGTTCAGCACCAGCAGCTTCGTCCGCGGAGTGATCAGCCGGGCCAGGGCCTCGGCGTCGAAAGGCTCGCCCGGCGTCAGCGGGAGGACCGACACCTCGCACCCGATGTGCGCGGGTACCTCCCACGACTGCTGCCACCCGGGGCTGGTGGTCACCACGTGGTCACCGGCGGACAGCAGGCTGCGGTAGAGCAGGTAGAGGGCTTCCTGCGCGCCATGAGTGATCACGATGTCGTCGTCGGACCACGGCCGCTGGTACAGGCGGGCCACGGCCTCCCGGAGCTCCGGCTGACCCTGGTCGATGCTGTAGTCCAGCTCCCATTCGGGGTCGAGCGCGAGGTCGCGCAGGCGCTGGAACTGCACACCGCTCTCGGCGAGGTCGATGTCGTAGCGGCCGCGGGCCTCGGCGAACAGCCACTGCTGGATGGTGTAGGTGGCGATCAAGACGTAGCTCCTGTCGGGCGGTTGAGGAGAGAAGGCGGCAGAACGGGGGGGGGGAGGGGGCAGCGCCGCCGGTGGGAGGTCCGGCCCCGGGGACCGGACCTCCCACCGGCGCATCCGGGTCAGCCGCGCACCGGCGTGTCCGTGGCCTCGGCCGGGGCCGTGGTGCCGTCGGCCGGGACTTCGGCGGCCTCGGCCGCGCGCTGCCGCTTGCCGAGGACCGAGTGGCGCATGCCGTAGGCGAAATAGATCACCACACCGATGACCATCCAGGCCAGGAAGCGCAGCCAGGTCAGCACGCTCAGGTTGAACATCAGCCACAGGCAGGCCAGCGAGGCGAGGATGGGGATCAGCGGCACCAGCGGGGTACGGAAGCCGCGGGGCAGGTTCGGCCGGGTCCGGCGCAGCACGATGACCCCGATGGACACCAGGACGAACGCCGACAGGGTGCCGATGTTCACCATCTCCTCCAGCTTGTCGGCGGGGAAGAGGCCGGCGACCGCGGCCACCACGACGCCCACCAGGACGGTGGCCCGTACGGGCGTGCCCCTGGAGCCGGTCACCGCGAGCTGCCGCGGGAGCAGCCCGTCGCGCGACATCGCGAAGAGCACCCGGGTCTGGCCCAGAAGCGTCACGATGCTGACCGTCGTCAGGCCGACGAGCGCGCCGATCGAGATGACCGTGGCCGCCCAGTCGACGCCGAGGTCGGCGAACGCGGTGGCCATGGTGGCCTTGGTGCCGTCGGGCTTGGACTTCAGCGCCGTGTACGGACGCATGCCCGTGACCACGAGGGACACCGCGATGTACAGCACGGTGACGATCGCGAGCGCGCCCAGGATTCCCCGGGGCATGTCCCGCTTGGGGTTGCGGGTCTCCTCGGCGGCGGTGGCGACCATGTCGAAGCCGATGAACGCGAAGCACAGCAGGGAACCGGCGGCCAGGACACCGAAGATCCCGTAGGTGCTCGTCTCGCCGCCGCCGAACAGCAGGGAGAAGAGCGACTGGTTGTGCCCGCTGTTACCGGCGTCGGGGGCGGCGGCCGGCGGGATGAAGGGGGAGTAGTTGGCCGGGTCGATGTAGGAGATGCCGACCACGATGACCAGCAGCACCACCGCGATCTTGATGGCGGTGATGACCTGGTTGACCCGGGAGGAGAGCTTCGTGCCGAGCGCCAGCATGGTGGTCAGCACGGCGACGAGCAGGACCGCCGGCCAGTCGACTGCCACGCCGCCGATGCTGACGGTCGTGGACAGGTGCGATCCGGTGACGAGTTCGACGGACTGCGCCAGATACGTCGACCAGCCCTTGGAGACCACCGCGGCCGCCAGCGCGAACTCCAGGATGAGGTCCCAGCCCAGGATCCAGGCGATGGATTCCCCGAAGGCGACATAGGAGAACGTGTAAGCGCTGCCCGCGACCGGAACGGTCGAAGCGAACTCCGCGTAGCACAGGGCCGCCAGCCCGCAGGCCGCGGCGGCGAGCAGATAGGACACCGACACCGCGGGGCCGGCCATGTTGCCGGCGGTACTGGCGGCGAGCGTGAACACGCCGGTCCCGATGACGACGGCGACCCCGAAGACCGTCAGGTCCCAGGCGGTGAGGACTTTGCGTAGCTTGGTCCGCGGCTCGTCAGTATCGGCAATCGACTGCTCGACTGATTTGGTGCGGAAGATGTTGTTGCGCGCCATTGAATTCCATCGGGTGTGGGCGGACTTGCGGAGCTCAGCCGAGAGTCCGGTTGAGGACGAGGAAGATGCCGGTGCCGACGACGATGGCCAGCAGGGGATTCCTCCGCCAGTGATAGACCGCCGAGGTCGCGGCGATACCCGCGATACTCGGCAGCCCGTAAGGGGAGTGGGAGAAGTCCGTGGAGCTTACGGTGTAGAAGACGAGGATGAGCATGACGCCGCCGGGCATGGCCACACCGAAGTAGCGCATGATGTCGCTGTCGGCAACCCGCCGCAGAGCGACGAACAGCAGGCCGCGCAGCGCGAATGTCACACCCGTGATCACCAGAATGGCGCACAGAATGTAGAGGCTGCCCGTCATGCGCTCAACTCCTTCGGAACCCTCTTCCGTTGGAGCAGATACCAGCCGAGCAGCATCGCGACATAGACGGTGAGTGCCACTGCCAGGAAGCTCTTCTCGCCGACGGTGAGAGCGACAAACCCCGCTGCCAGTCCCATCATGGTGGGAGCGGAATCCTTGCGCTTGTAGAAGCAGTCCTGCGCCAGCACCACGAACAGCGCCGTCAGGACGAATGACAGCCCGTCGATGGACGCCGGCAGCCCGAAGGAGAGCAGCGCGCCGATAAGACTGCCACCCACCCAGTAGAGATGACTGAGGAGTTGGATGAACATCAGGCGGTTCGCGGTCATCTCCTCCCGGGGGATCGTGGCCAGCAGCGAATATGTCTCGTCGGTGAGCGCGAAAGCACCGTAGACGCGGCGGCGCCAGCCCTTCAGCAACTGCATGGGAAAGGAGAGGGCGTAGAAGACGTGCCGGAAATTCACCGCCAGCGTCATCACCGCGATCTGCACCAGCGGAGTCCCCGCCGTGATCATTCCCACGGCGAGGAACTCCATCGACCCGGCGAAGATCAGCGCCGCCGACAAGGGCGCCCAGTACCAGTCGAGCCCGCTGTTGACGAGGAGAATTCCGAACGCGGCGCCGAGCGGGGTGTAGCCCATCGCCACCGGGACGGTGTCACGCAGCGCCTGCCCGAAGTCGCCGCGCGGTGCCGATGCGCTCTCGGCCGGCTGGGCGGGCCGGGCGGCGACCTCAGTCATTGACCTTGACGGTCACCACGATCACATCGCGGCGTGCCTGACCCGGCAGCTTCGGAGTGAACGGGGAGACGTAGTGCTTGACCGCCTTGTCGTCCAGGATCAGGGTCTCGCCGGCGTTCATGGCACGGTCGAAGACGATGATCTCCTCGCTCGTGGCATCGGCGATCATGGAGGTTCCGCCGTTGACGTTGTGCTGGGCGATCGCGGTGACCGCCACATAGTCGAAGCCGTCGTGGTGGAAACCCTCGGGCGCCGGATATCCGGTGTGCGCGTCGTCGGCGATGACTCGCATCTGGTGGACACCGATGGTCAGCTCCTCGCCGCCGAACATCGTGCGCGTGGCCGGATCGGCCATCAGCTGCGCGACGAACTCCCGGGCCTCACGCCCCAGCGGTGCGAACCTGCGCTGCATACCCCCGGCGTAGCCATTGATGTCCGAGCTCTGGAAGAAGTCACCTTCCTCGACCCATAGGACCTCTTCACCCTTGACGCGTCCTTCACCGAAGGACCGGTAGCGGAAAACGAAGTCGCCCTTGAGGTACGGGTCCGCGCTCAGTCGGCCAAAGCTGTCCAGCAGCGGCTTGGAGATCTTGTCGATGCTGTTGGTGACCGTGTAATACATCAGGTTCCTCCGTGCGCCATCTTGCGTGACAAGGAAGGCGGTTGAAGATGAAGTCGTAAATTTGCTGCGGAAGGAAGTGTCCGGCGGAGCGCCGACATCGCCGATCCGTCCTGGGGAAGGCCCACGCAAGGAAGACGACGCGACCACGGGTGAGGAGGGGCGAATTGCCGCACTCGGCGATAAAACGCCCCCCGGATGACGAGCCCAGCCGGCCCTTGGCGGGGGTGTGAAGACCACTGCCGGCTCCGTCGGGGAGCCGATACACGCAAACCACGACACCGTTGTTCGTGAGGTTTGCGTCGACCTGTCGATGTCAGGCGAACAGTCGCACGGGCCGTGCCCCTCGGCCCTCGCAGCAACTGGGAGGTGACACTAGCCCCTGAGGGAAAGATCGACAAGTGCCCATCGCGAAGAGTGCGAGGTCAAGGGCGTGCGGCAGGTGGACATCAGGGTTCCTTGCCGCATCGAGACACGGATCACACGAGAAGACTCTTGATCTTGACTTTTCCATTCCGTTTGACTTCCGGGCGGTGGACCCGACTGGCCGGGCGTGTGCCCGGGTGGTCAGCGCATCGTTCATTTGGGGGAACATGATGAGCAGCAACGCAGGCTTATCCAACGACCGTTACCCGATCAGACGTGAATTCCCGTCTGCCGTCCGACGTTTGGGGTGTCAACCGCAAGCCGTCGTCGGGGCCGATCCCCCGCGCGGCGTCCCCGCGGCAGTTCTCTCAACACCCTCGCAGCCCCTGCCGGTTCCCGTCTTCCTGGATGTGCTGCCCTCACGTCCAACCCCCGTTTCTTTCGGCGCCTGACTCCGTCCGCCGACGCCCCATATCGCTTTCCTGACGCCCAACGCCATTTCCTTGACGGGGATTTCACCTTCCCGTAACTGGAGCGGTGGGCGCCTCGGTACACGCTCTCGCGAGCCGGTGCAGTCCCTCGCCGATCTCGTCGGGCGCGTGCGTGATGAACGACAGCCTGAGCGTGCTCGGGTCCGGCACCCCCGCGTAGAAAGGAGCGCCCGGGACATAGGCGACGTCGTGCTCGACCGCGGCCCGGAGCAGCTCGGTGGCGTCGTGACCTTCCGGCAGCCGGGCCCAGACGAACATCCCGCCGTCCGGACGATTCCAGCTGCTGCCGGCCGGTAAGGCGTCCGGCAGGCCGTCCAGCAGAGCGTCCCGGCGCTCCCGGTAGGCGGCCCGCAGGCGCGCCAGATGGGCGTCGAGGTCCGCGTCACGGAAGTACCGGGCCGCCGCGGCCTGGTCGATGGTGGAGGTGTGCAGGTCGGCCGACTGCTTGGCGATCACGCAGGTGCGCAGCAGCTCGACGGGCGCCCGGAGGAACCCGAGGCGCAGACCAGGGGCCATGATCTTGGAAAAGGAGCCGAGCAGGACGGTGCGGTCGGCCGCGGCCGGCAGTGCGGAGATCCACGGCTCGTGTGTGCCCTCATAGCGCAGATCGCCGTACGGGTCGTCCTCGGCGATCCAGAAGCCGTGCCGCTCGGCGATCTCGGCCACGGCCCGGCGGCGCTCGACCGAAAGGGTCCGGCCGGTCGGGTTCTGGAACGTCGGTACGAGGTAGAGCAGTTTGGGACGTTCCCGTACCACGATCTCTTCGAGGGCGGCGGGGGACAGTCCGCCGTCATCGGTCGGCACGGGCACCACGCGGGCGCCCGCGAAGGCGAAGCACTGGAGAGCGGCCAAGTAGCCGGGATCCTCTACCAGTACGGTGTCGCCGGGGTCCAGCAGCGTCGAGACGACGAGGGTGAGCGCCTGCTGGGAGCCAGTGGTCACGAGCAGGTCGTCGGGGCCGGTCGGCAGGCCGCGCGCGCCGAGCCGGGCCGCCACCGCCTCGCGTAACTCGGGGTCTCCCTCGGTGGTCGTGTACTGGAGTGCGCGCCCGTGCGCTTCGGCTAACACGCGCTCGTACGCGGCTGCTATCCCGGACGCGTCGAACAGCTCGGGAGCGGGCAGTCCGCCGGCGAACGAGACCACCTCGGGGCGTGCGGTAAGTGCCAGTATCTCGCGGACTGCTGACGGTCCGATAGATCTGGTACGGGCCGCGGTCGGTGGGAGCGCTGCACGGGTCATGATCGAATGATGAGAAGGATTCGCATCGTTGTCCAGGGGGTGATCACTATGTGGGCACGCCGCGTGGGTGCCCCCGGAGTCAGCCCGGGATGTGCCAGCTGACGGTGCCGTCCGCGGTGACCAGGAAGACGAGCAGGAGCAGGTCGGCGACGCCCAGGGCGAGGCCGAGCAGCGCGCGGCCGCGGCGGGTGGTCCCCCGGGCCAGGGCCAGGCCGCCGAGGATCAGGGCGCAGGGGCCGAGGACGAGGTTGAGGACCAGGGTGCCGACCAGGCCGAGGACGAAGGAGGCCACGGCCATACCGTCGGCGTGCGGCCGGGCTTTGCCGAGCGCGGTCATCGGGAGGTCACCTCGGCCTGGTGGTGGCGTGCGCGGAGTTCGCGGAGGGAGAAGACGAGCAGCCAGCCGGAGATGGCGGCCGCCGCGACAAGGGTGACGGAGAGGGGAAGGTGTGCCGCGGCGCCCAGCGCGATCCCCATGAGGGCGAGGGCTGCGACGAGGAAGAGCATGATCTGCCTTTCCCGTTCGGGGGCCGGAAGTAGGCTCACAACGTCGAGAGCCGCTGTGCAGAGACGTAGAGGTGCAGAGGGAGCGCTCGAGAGACTGAGAGGACAGTTGTTCACTCAGTGATGCCGGCATAGGGCGAGCCACGGCTGGAAGCATTCAGAGAACGGTTGTTTACTGGATGATATGAGTCACACCCTCGGGGTCCGGCAGGCCCAGAAGCAGAAGACCCGTCAGGCGCTGCTCGACGCAGCACTCGGCCTGCTGGCGGATCAGAGCCTGAGCAGCCTGGGGCTGCGGGAGGTGACGCGGGTGGTGGGCATCGCCCCGACCGCGTTCTACCGGCACTTCCGGGATATGGGCGAGTTGGGCGTCGCGCTCGTCGAGGAGGCGCTGGGGAGTCTGCATGCGATGGTGCGGGCGATCCTCGCCGAGCAGGAGCTGGCCGAGGAGCGGATCGACCGCGCCATCGCGGTCGTTGAGCGGCATGTACGGCAACACCCCCTGCACATCCGCTTCATGGCGCGCGAGCGGCACGGCGGCGTACGTGCCGTCCGGCAGGCCATCGCCGGAGAGTTGGACCGGTTCGCGGAGGAGGTGGCGGAGGCGCTCACGGCACAGCCGGAGTCGGAGGGCTGGCGCCCCGACGAGGTGCGGATGCTGGCCGAGCTGTACGTGGACCGGCTGGTGACCACGGCGACGGCGCTGCTCGACGCAGTGGAGGACGCGGAGGGCGGAGAGGGCGGGGGCGACGGGGAGCCGGGCGCGGCCGAGCGGGTGGTGCGGACCGCACGCCGGCAGCTGCGACTGATCACCATCGGGCAACGGCACTGGCTGGACGGCTAGCCGGGGGACTCGGGGATCTCGGGCGTCTCGGCGGTCTCGGGGGCGTCGTTGTGGGAGCCCCACCGCCGATGTTCGGCGATCTTCATGCCGGCGATGACGGCCCGCCCGAACTGACCTTGGTCGCGCTCCTGTTGGCGCTCCTCGGCCAGCACCGCACACCGCTCACAGCCTTCTACCGGCTCCGGGTCGAGATCTTGCGGGCTGTACGGCCAGGGCAGCTCCACGGGCTTCTCCTGATAGCCGCTCATCAGCGGATCACCGCCTCAGGCATCGACTCCAGCAGCACCGCCAGCCGCTCTCGAACGACTGTCGCCGTCCGTACCGCCTTCACCGCCATAGTCATGCACCCCACTCTCTGTAGTGAAACGGCTACCGGGTGCCCTCAGCGTGGCCTACAGTCGAGCCGTCTTCAACGTTTCAGAAAAGGAGGGCATGTTGGTAAACCTGAAGGAGCTGAACCCGGAAGCCTCGCCCCGGGCGGCCTTCGGGGCGCGTCTGCGCAGTGCGCGTGATGCGCGGGGGTGGAAGCAGGACGAGTTGGCCGAGCGGGTGGGCTACTCGGGCAGGCATATTTCGGCAGTCGAAACCGGCCGCAAACCGCCAACTTACCGTTTCTCGCGGGCCGTGGACGTTGCGTTCGGGCTAACTGGGACCACAGAGTCGTTCGAGCGCGCATGGGGGGAGATTCGCAACGGCAGTCTGCTGGAAGGGTTCCCGGAGTACCTGGGGCAGGAGGCCCGCGCGGCAGAGATCCGGCTGTTCGAGGTAGGTGCGATCCCCGGGCTGCTCCAGACGCCGGAGTACGCCAGAGCCATGGAAGAGGGCAACGTGAAGCGGGGCACTCTCAGCCCCGAACAGGCGGATGAACGCGTTACGTTCCTGGTGGAACGGCAAGCGGCTTTGGTGCGGCGCAATCCGCCCGTGGTGATCGTGGTCTTGGACGAGAGCTGTATCCGACGGCCGATCGGAGGTGCCGAGGTCATGGACCGCCAGTTGGCTCACCTGATCGAGTTCGCTGACCAGCCGGACACCGCACTCCAGTTGGCCCCCTATGTCATAGGCGAGCGCCGCCCGTTCAACCGGCTGGTGAATCTGCTGACCCTGCCCGACCGCTCCGTCATGTCCTATGTCGAGTCCGAGACCAACGGGCACTTGGACAGGGAGATCACATCCGTACTGCCGTTGGTGAGGGCCTACCATCAACTACAGGCCGCAGCGCTTTCCCAGGCGGAATCAGTGGCCATGATCGAGCAGGTACGAAAGGGCACCCTGTGACGACCGACTCCCTCCCCCTCACCTGGTTCAAGTCCTCCTACAGCGGCAACGGTGGTTCCTGCGTCGAGGTCGCCGCCAATGTTCCCGGCGTCGTTCCCGTCCGTGACTCCAAGGACCCGCACGGCCCTGCGCTGGCCTTCCCGGCGTCTGCCTGGTCGTCGTTCGTCGATGCAGTCAAGGGCGTGAAGTTCCCTGTCTGAGCCGCCGATGACGAAGGCGCCCCCACGACCGGCATGGCCGGAGGTGGGGGCGCTGTTGTGTCAACGGCTACAGCTCAGGTGCGGGCCGGGGTCACTCGTATCCGGTAGGTGCCGTCCTGGTTCTCGGTGAGGACCGTGACCGCCGCGCCGCTGGGGTCGGTGTAGGTCTCGCCCGTGCGGAAGGTGGCGTCGGTCAGTTCCGAATGGACGTATGCGTCATCCGGGTAGCAGCCGCCGCTGTGCGGGGTGGCGTCCACGATGCGGAGCGGGCCGTGGCCGGAGCGGACATCGGCGGCGACGCGGTAGAGCAGGACGCCGGGGCGGCAGACCGCGGGATCGAGCAGGCCGCGGGTCCGGGCCTCGGCCACCAGGGCGGTGTGCGGCGAGGTCGGCATCACGACGATCTTGGTGCCGCCGGGGCTGGAGACCGGGGTGAGCGTGTGTTCGCCGGGTGTCCCGTGGCGTGGTGCGCAGTGCACCTGGTCGGCGGAGAGCCAGCCGAGCTTCCACTTGTGCCAGCCGAGGAAGTCGTTGCTGGGGCCCCAGTCCTCGTCCATCGGGTCCCAGTGGCCCACGAGGGGCGGGGTGTGGGTGTGGCGGGCGTCGGAGTAGTAGAGGTCGGGCAGGCCGAAGCTGTGCGCGTTCTCGTGGTTGAGGACGCGGAAGGCGCTCGGTCCGGCTTGCCGGCTCCAGATGAACGATGCATTCCGGAACGGCACCCCGTCGGCGGTCGGCAGCCCCATGTCGCCTCCGCTGAAGGTGACCGAGAGGACCGTACTCGTGGCGGGCGGGCCCGCGTTCGGTGTGGCGATGACGTTGACGACGTCGTAGTCGCGGAAGTCGACGATCGGGTCGACGGCGCGGACGACCTCCCGGGACAGTGCGTGGTAGCCGCTCTCCGAGGCCGGGTCGAAGTCGGCGCCGCGCGTGATGCCGTACGCCGCGAGCGGCCGCGGCATGCGTATCCACCGGAACAGCGGTATCGGCCGGTAGCTCAGCCTGCCGTACGAGCTGTCGCGGAAGAAGTCGGTGACGGCCGGGAAGAACTCGGCGAAGCGGGCACTGGGCGACATCGTGGCGGGCGCGTCCGGGAAGTCGACGAAGAGCGTCAGTGCCCGTACGGGGCCGGAGGAGCGGGCGAAGCCGTCCGGGGTGTCGGCGGATTCGCCGACGTCGTCGGCGATGCCGCGCAGGGCGCAGGGGCCGCTGGGGCGGACGCCGGGCGCCGTGGGTATGGCCACGGCGCTGGGTGGTGAGCCCAGGGCTATCGCCGCGGTCGCGGTGGCCGCGGCTCCCGCCAGCACCGCGGAAACCTTGTGCTTCATACCACCCACTCTGGGGCGCCGGATGGCCGCTGGCGCGCGGGGTTACATCCACCGGAGTCACGGGGCCACCCGGGACCCGCCCAGGGGCTGACTTCGGGGGTGTGGCGCAGGTCACGGGCGGCCCGGGAAATAACCGGGGAGGTGTTCCCCGTTTCACCACACGTCCGGCAGATCCGGGAAGTCCATCGCCCACCGAATCATCGCCCATCGACCATCGGGAGGAGGGAGAGCCGTATGGCCACCGTCGCCGCCTGCGCGGAATCCGGTAAGGAAAAGGCCGGCAAGGAGGGGAAGCCGCCCCGCCTGCGGGCCGATGCGCTGCGCAACCGGGAACGGATCATCGCGGCCGCCCGCGAGACGATGGTCGAGTCCGGGGCCGATGTCCCCCTCGATGAAATCGCTCGACGCGCGGGGGTCGGCAATGCGACGCTCTATCGTCACTTTCCGGATCGCCTGGAGCTGATCCACCACGTCACGCTCTCCGTCATGTCCCGTACAGCGGACCGCGCGGAGCGCGCCCTTGCCGAGGAGTCCGATGCCTTCCAAGCGCTGAGGCGCTTCGCCCACGACGCGGTGGCGGAGCGCATCGGGGCGCTGTGTCCGCTGCTCTCCGACGGCGTCGACCGCGACCACCCGGATCTGGTCGCGGCGCGTGAGCGCCTGGAGGGGGCCGTGGCGGCCCTCATGGGCGCCGCGCGTGACAGCGGCCGACTGCGTACCGACATCGACGTCGGGGACCTGATGGTCGCGATCACCCAGCTCACCCGGCCGCTTCCCGGATGGGGAGCTGCCCAGGTGGAGCCCGGGGGTGCGTGTCCGGGGTTCGACATGTTCGTGCACCGGCATCTGCAACTGTTCCTGGACGGTCTGCAGACGCCCGCCCGTTCCGAACTTCCCGGCTCCGCCGCGACCTTGGCGGACCTGAGGCGTCGCGCGCGCAACGCCCGTCCTGAATAGCTCCTGCGTCCCGAACCACTCGCCTGCCCCGAACCACGCCTCGCTCCTTCCGTCCCGAACCACGCCTCGCTCCCGAACCACTCGTCCCGTTCTTCGCTCACTTCGCACCACTAGGCGGATCCCCCCATGCCCGAAACGGCCACATACGTCGATCCCCGGCGCTGGAAAGCGCTGATATTCATCGCTCTCGCCCAGCTGATGGTCGTCCTCGACGCGACCATCGTGAACATCGCGCTGCCCTCCGCCCAGGCGGATCTCGGCATCACCGACGCCAACCGGCAGTGGGTGATCACCGCCTACGCGCTGGCCTTCGGCGGTCTGCTGCTCTTCGGCGGCCGGGTCGCCGACCTGTGGGGGCGGAAGCGCACCTTCATCGTCGGACTCGCCGGTTTCGCGATCGCCTCCGGACTCGGCGGGATCGCGGCCAACGAGGGAGTGCTGCTGGGCGCCCGCGCGCTGCAGGGCGTCTTCGGCGCGCTGCTGGCGCCGTCCGCGCTGTCCCTGCTGGCGGTGACGTTCACCGAGGCGAAGGAGCGCGCCAAGGCGTTCGGCATCTTCGGTGCGATCGCCGGTGGCGGCAGCGCGGTGGGCCTGACCCTCGGCGGCCTGCTGACCGAGTACCTGGACTGGCGCTGGACCTTCTTCGTCAACATCCCGTTCGCCGTGGTCGCCGCGGTCGGCGCCCTGCTGGTCATCCGCGAGCCCGCGGGGAGCCGTAACCGCTCCCGGCTGGACCTCCCCGGCGTCGTCCTGGCCACGCTGGGCCTGGTGTCGCTGGTGTACGGGTTCACCCGCGCCGAGTCCGACGGCTGGCTGGCCGGTCCGACGCTCGGGCTGTTCATCGCGGCCGTCGTGCTGCTGCTGGCGTTCGTGCTGGTCGAGTCCAAGGTGAAGGCCCCGCTGCTGCCGCTGCGGGTGGTCGCCGAGCGCAACCGTGCCGGTGTCTATGTCTCGCTCGGCCTGGCCGTGATCGGCATGTTCGGTCTCTTCCTCTTCCTGACCTACTACCTCCAGATCGTAAAGGGCTACACGCCGGTCGAGACCGGTCTGGCGTTCCTCCCGATGGTCGCCGCCATGATCACCGGCTCGACGCAGATCGGTGCCCGGCTGATGACCCGGATCCGGCCGCGGCTGCTGATGGCTCCCGGCTTCGTGCTCGCCGCCCTCGGCATGCTGGTGCTGACGCAGATCGACCTGGACACCTCGTACCCCGCGCTGATCCTGCCCGGGTTCCTGCTGATGGGCCTCGGTATGGGTACCGCGTTCATGCCGGCCATGTCGCTCGCCACGCACGGGGTCCAGCCGCGGGACGCCGGTGTCGCCTCCGCGATGGTCAACACGTCACAGCAGGTGGGCGGTGCGATCGGTACCGCGCTGCTGAACACCATCGCGGCCAGCGCCACCACGGCGTACGCCACCTCGCACGCGGCCGGCGCCCGCTCGGCGGACCTGCTCAAGCTCCAGTCGATGGTGCACGGCTACACCGCCGCCATCTGGTGGGCGGTCGGCATCCTGCTGCTGGCCGGCGTGATCGCCTTCACCCTCGTCAACACCGGACGGCCGGGTGGCGGTTCGCCGACGGCCTCTTCGGAGGACGGCGCGGGCACGGCCGACGGGGCGCCCCGGGGCGAGGACGAGGTCCACGTCCCCGTGATGGCGCACTGACCTGATCCCGTAGGCCCTGATCCCGTAGGTGCTGATCCCGTAGACCCTGATCCCGTAGGCGCCGGCCTCTTCCGGCTCCGCTCAGAGACCGGCCGTGGCCGTCAGCGGAGCCAGGGGAGGTCGGCGCCGCGCGGTTGCAGGCCTTCGGTCATCACTCGGCAGATCTCGGCCAGTTGGCCGACCTGCTCCGGGGAGAGCCGATCGAAGATCGCGGCCCGGACGGCGGCGACGTGTCCGGGCGCGGCCTTCTCCAGCACCCGCATCCCCTCGTCCGTGAGGTGCGCGTTCTGCCCCCGCTTGTCGGACGGGCAGCTCTCGCGGCGGACCCAGCCGTTCTTCTCCAGGCGGGCGATCGCGTGCGAGAGCCGGGAGCGGGTGATCTTGGCGTTCTGGGCCAGCTCGGTCATCCGCATCCGGCGTCGTGGTGCGCGGGACAACTGGACGAGCAGCCCGTAATAGACATGCGGCATCCCGGCGTCGCGCTGCAGCTGACGGTCGAGGTGATCCTCCAGGAGCGTGGTGGCGTGGAGGTAGCACTGCCAGGCGTATTGCTCCTCGTCGGTGAGCCAGCGCGGCTCGGCTGCGGGTTTGTTGCTCATACCATCCACTCTCTCACCGCTCAGAGAGCTCTTTAACTTTTGACGACATCGGGAGGGGCTGAAACTCGACGCCTCCGGCCCATGTCCGGGCTCATGGCGATCACGTCGGGGCCCATGGCGCGGATCATGCCGGGCCATCCCGTGCCAGGGCCCACGTCGAGCCCGTGTCCTCCGGGGGGCAGGCCCTCAGGCGCCTTCCTCGATCAGCTGGACGGCGTTGAGCGCAGCCGACACGGCACGGGTGCGGGTCTCGTCGTCGCCGGACGACGCCACGTCCAGTGCGGTGTCCGCGAACTTGATCACATGCTCGTCACCGTGGGCGACCGCCCGCTCGAAGATCTCCTCAGGGGTGACCGACGAGGCGGAGGCGTCCGGAGCCGGGCGGCGCGGCGTGCCGGCCGCGAAGATGGCGGTGACCGCCGAGGTCGCGGCCCAGGCCGCCGCGAAGGAGCCCGCCCACAGCTCCCGGGGGAGCGCGGGCAGCGTGCGCAGGACCGCGTTCGGCGCGGTGGCGGCGTGCACCAGCATGACGGCGTTCCCGTGGCCGTAGTCGGCGTAGTTGAGGGTGGCGGCCCGTACGAGCGCGGTCAGCCCCTCGCGTGCGGCCTCGGGATCCTCGGGGACGTGCAGCGCCTCGGTGGCGCTCAACCAGCCCGGTGTGTGCGGAAGTTGGCCGTATCCCTGCAGTACCGAAACCTCTCGGCGGGCGATGCGGGGGAGCGCGGCCAGCGCCTCGGCCGGGGTGGCGTGGCCGGCGGGGTGCACGGGGACGGGCAGGGCCAGGTGGCGGGCGGCCCAGTAGCCGAGCGCATGCGCCAACTCCGCGACCCGCGCCGCCTCTTCCCCTCCTCCTTCCCCTTCCAGGATGCCGCGGACGGCATGCCCCAGCCGGATGACGGTGTGGGTGGCGGCACCGGCGATGCCGGGCAGCAGGCGCGGCCACCATGCGGCCAGGACCTCACGCCAGGGGCGCTCGCCGAGCAGCTCGGCGAAGTACGTGGTCCAGTCGGTGACCCGGCCGGGATCACCCAGCGCCTCCCGCCAGTTGGCGTCCGTGATCCGTGCGCGGGCCCTCGGTACGTCCTCGAGCTTGCTCTCGTACGAGTCGAGCCAGCGGTGGACGGTGCGGGCCTGGCCGTTGCGGACCATGGCTTCGACCGCCATCGGGCCATGATTGGCCAGAAAGCCCTGGAATTCGGGGCCGGAGAGGTGCAGGCGCTGTAAGGCCTCATCGAGTGTTCCGCTCGCCGTATTCATGCCCCCGAGGCTAGGTCGCCCCATACCGCCCCGGAACGGGCTTCCGTCCTACGCCGCGTACACCGAAGGTCGTAGGGCCGGTCCGCTGCGCTTGGCCTGCTTCCCACGTTTTTGGCTTTCTCGCCGTTCCGCTGCGCTTGGCTGCCCTCCCACGTTGTTGGCTTTCTCGCCGTGGCGCCTGGCGGCGGGCTGTTTTCCGCTGCGCGGGGCTGTACGTCACGGGTGCGCCCCTCCGGACTGGCGTCCTGCGGTGCGCCCCCTACCGTGGGTGGGAAACGACCGGTGGGGGTGACCGTAACCCTGTACGTGTCCGCAGTGGACCCCTCGCGTACGCCCCCACTCACCGTCTTTCCTCCCCCTCACGGGAGGGGCCGCTCCGCAGGACGGCAGTCCGGAGGAGCGGACCCGCACCCGACAAACCCACGCCCGCCGCAGGCGCCACGGCGAAACGGAAGGTACGGCGCCGCAGACGACAACGTGGGAAGGTCAGCCAAGCGCAGCGTCCGGTTCGAGGTGCCAGCTGATGATCCGGCGAGGGTGGATGCGGATCACGTCGTTGCTGAAGAAGTCGGGGTACATCGGCGGTGCGTCGAGGGTCAGCAGTTCGGCGCGGCCGCGGATCTCCACCCCGCGGCCCCAGCCGGGTGCGACCGGGTCGTCGGCCGGCGCTATGTCGTCCACAAGGAGGGAGACTTCGGGACGGGCCTGGGCGTTGCGGTATTTCTGGCTGCGGCTCAGTGCGGGGCCGCCGATGTCGATGGTGCCGTCGTCGTTCAGGACGAAGCCGACGGGGCGGACCTGCGGTCCGCCGCCCGGGCCGGTGGTTGCCAGGCGGGCCAGTGGCTGCCCGGCGAGGTATGCGCGTTCCGTGGGTGTGAAGACGGGTGGTGTGTCCGGAGTGGCGGTCATGCCTTCGAAGCTAGGACCTCGATCGCGCTTGAGGTCAAGGAGCCGCGATCGGGGTGCACGGTGTGAGGACGGACGTGTGTGGCTGCCACCGCGGCGCGGCGGGCCTCAGCGGGTGGGGAGGGCTCGGTGGGTGCCCGGGGGGAGGAAGCGGCGCTCGTGGGGGCGGTGTTCGCCGTGGGGTTCGCGGACGCGGTGCGTGCGGAAGATGTAGAGGGCGGTGACGAGCATGACCGCGCCCAGGGCGAAGCCGAAGCCGGAGGACTTGAGGACGGTCTCTCCGCCGAGGCTGTAGTTCCAGCCCACCGCCGCGCCGAAGAGCGCGCCGTACGCGATCGCCCGGGTCTCGGTGAGCATGGTCCTCTGGAAGTGCACCACGACGAGCCCCAGGGCGCCGGTGACCACGGCTGCGGCCACGCCGTAGAGGAGGGCGGGGCCGCCCTTCATGCCGGCGGCGTGTGCGCGGAAGATCGTGAAGCAGCCGAAGGCGAGCGCCGCGATGATCGGCAGGGACACGGTCGGCGGGACGCGTCCGGCCATGGCGGCCAGGCGGGAGGTCTGCTCGGGGGGCCGGTCGCCGGTCTCCGGCGTCGCGCCGTGTTCGGTCTCGACCGTGCCGTGTGAGCCGGCGGCCCTGCCGCCGTGCCGGCGGGCGTGCTGGTCCATGGCGGGCTCCTCTCGCTTGCCCTTCCCCCGCCCTTCCATCCAGGCGACACCCGGGGGCCGGGCGCGTCAACTGGATCAGGGGCGGGGTCCGGACGCGGCGCGTGTGTGGGGGTGAGGGGCGCGTTGCCGGGCTCGGGCGCGGGCTGGGCAACCAGAAGGCGGTGGGGACCGTCTTCTGGGTGGGAGAGCAACTACGGGCGACGCTGCTCGGCGGTGAAGGGCTCCGTGTCGAAGGTGATGCAGGTCTCACGGATGTAGCTGTGGTGAAGATCCGTAAGGGCCTGGAGGTCTGCTTCGACGGCCGCTCTGACCTGCACTTCCCCGTGCTCGACCGGCATGCGACCTCCTCTGCGAGGGGGCAGGGTACTGCATGATCAGAAAAATATCGGAGCCGCGTGGGAATTCTGTCCGGATTCCAGCCGTTGTTTCCATCGGACGGGCCACTCGGCAAGCATCGCAGTCGATGTGCGGTGGATACACGGTGGGTGCACAGCCATCGCAGTCGGTGCACCGCCGTGGACGCACGGTCATCGATGCCGCCACCGGCCCGCCCACCGTCCCGCGACCTTCCCCGGGCTCTCGGCTTCGTTCGAGCAGGGGAGACCCCAACATCGCAAAGGGAGCACACGCATGGCAACCCGTGCCGTCGCCCGTCGCCAGGAAAGCACCAGCGATTCTGACGGGGCCAACAGTGTTCGCGCCGTAGGCGGGGAGATCGCCGACCGCGACCTGGTCGGCATGTACCTCGACGAGATCGCGCGTACGCCCCTGCTCGACGCCGCCAAGGAGGTCGAGCTGTCCCAGACCATCGAGGCGGGCGTCTACGCCCAGCAGATCCTGGACGGCGAGGTCGCCGACGGCAACGCCGCAGGTGCCAGCCGTGAGGAGCTCGAGGCGCTGGCCGCGGAGAGCGCCAAGGCCAAGGACGTCTTCATCCGCTCCAACCTCCGGCTCGTCGTCGCCGTCGCCCGGCGCTATCCGCGTGCCGGTCTGCCCCTGCTGGACCTGATCCAGGAGGGCAACGCCGGTCTGGTGCGTGCGGTGGAGAAGTTCGACTACACCAAGGGCTTCAAGTTCTCCACGTACGCGACGTGGTGGATCCGCCAGGCCATCACCCGCTCCATCGCCGACCAGTCGCGCACGATCCGGCTGCCCGTGCATCTCGTCGAGGAGCTGGGCCGGATCCGCCGGGTGCAGCGCGAGTTCAACCGCGAGAACGGCCGCGACCCGGAGCCGGAGGAGGTCGCGAGCGAGCTGGGCTCCACGCCCGCCCGCGTCACCGACGTCCTGGACTGGGCGCGCGACCCGGTGAGCCTCAACATGTCCGTGGACGACGACGGCGACACCCAGTTCGGCGATCTGCTGGAGGACACCTCCGCGGCCTCGCCCGAGCAGTCCGTGCTCACGCTGCTGCGCAGCGAGGAGCTGGAGGATCTGATCGACCGCCTCGACCACCGCACCGCCTCGATCATCAAGGCCCGCTACGGCATCGAGGACGGCCGCGAGCGCACCCTGACCGAGGTCGGCAAGCAGCACGGCCTGACCCGTGAGCGGATCCGGCAGATCGAGAAGCATGCGCTGCTGGAGCTGAAGCGGATGGCGCGCGACACGGGGTTCGACGAGGCCGCCTGACCGCCTGACCGCCTGAGCCTCGTCGACCCGTAAGTCGATGAACAGGGCGGTGGCCCGGTCCCTTCCGGAAGGGACCGGGCCACCGCCCTGTTCACGCTCGCGCCGTCATACGGGGACGGGTCAGGCCGCGCTGCCGGCCTTCCAGTCCGCCCACGACAGGTTCCAGCCGTTGAGGCCGTTGTCCGGCTGGATGGTCTTGTCGTGCGAGTTCTTGACTATGACGACATCGCCGACGAGCGTCTCGTCGAAGAACCACTTGCCCGGGGTGTCGCCACCGCCGCCCTTGTTGTCGCGCAGGCCGACGCAGCCATGGCTGGTGCCGGCGTTGCCGAAGATCGACGGGTCGCCCCAGTAGTTGCCGTGGATGAAGGTGCCCGAGTTCGACAGCCGCATGGCGTGCGGGACGTCCTTGATGTCGTACTCACCGCCGAAGCCGACCGTCGAGCCGTCCATACGGGTCTGCTTGAACTTCTCCGAGATCACCATCTGGCCGTTGTAGGTCGGGTGCTCGGAGCTGCCGCCGGAGATCGGGATGGACTTGTACGTCTTGCCGTCCCGCTCGACCGTCATCATCTGGGTCTTCATGTCGACCGTGGAGACCTGCGAGCGGCCGATCGTGAAGGACACCGTCTTGGACTGCACGCCGGTGATGCCGTCGCCGCCCTTCACCCCGTCCAGGTCGATCTTCATGGTGACCTTGGAGCCGGCCTTCCAGTAGTCCTTCGGCCGGAAGTCCAGGCGCTGGGAGCCGAACCAGTGGCCGACGATCTCCTGGCCGCCGTCGGAGGTCACCGTGATGTGGGACTGGACGTCCTTCTTGTTGGTGATGGACTTGTCGAAGTTGAAGGACACCGGCATGCCGACGCCGACCTTCGCGCCGTTGTCCGGGGTGTACGTCCCGATGAAGCTGTTCGCCGAGGAGACCGTCGTGAAGGTGACGTTCTCGGTGGCCGCGCGCCCCTTGGCGTCCTTGGCGTTCGCCACGACCTTGTACTTGGTGCCGCGCTCCAGCTGGGCGCCGGGCTTCCAGGACGTGCCGTCGGCAGATATGGCGCCTTCCACGGCGGCGCCGGTGCCGGCGACGGTGAGCTTGACGTCGGTCAACTTGCCGCCGGTGACTTTCACACCGGTGTCATTGATGCTGGCGTCGGTGGCGCCGTTCTTGGCGGAGACCGTGATCTTCGCTTCCGAGGCGTCCTTCTTGGCCGCGGCGTCCGCACCGGCCTGGCCGTTCTTGCCGTCGTCGGCGCCACCGGCCGACGCGTCGCCGCCGCAGGCGGACAGCGCCAGCGCACCCGCCGCGAACAGGGCGGTCACGGTCAGCGTCCGGCGCGCCCGTCGGGCACGGCGCGGCGCGCCCGGAGCCTGCTGCCCGGCCGCCTGGAGGAGCTGGTGCGGGGTGCGGGACCGAGCGGCCACGGAGTTGTCCGGCGATGTCACGAGCTGCTCCATACGGGGGTGTTGTGTGGTTCGTTGTCTGATTCCGTGCTGGTAAACAGCGCGAGCGGGCGAGTTTGGTTGCGGCCGGGGTTGCGTTGTGACGAACGTCACATTCGCGGCGGCAGGGGGTGGTTGGCCGGTCCCGACAGCCAGGTTCGCAGCAGGGCGCCGTCCTCGTCCAGGCGGGGTGGCGCCGAGGGCGGGCGCACCGGTGTCCCCGAGAGCCGGAGCGGGCTGGCGACCTGTGGGATCCGGCCCTCGCCGACGAGTGCCACGGGGTCGAGCCCGAGTCGTTCGGCCAGCTTCAGTGCCTCGGAGAGGGTATTGACCGGGCCGCACGGGACGGAGGCGGCGGTCAGCCGCTCCGCCCAGCGCCCCGGGGTGTCGGCGGCCAGCAGCTCCTCCAGTGCCTTTATCAGGTCCGTACGGTTCCTCACCCGGTCCTGATTCCGGGCGAACCGGGCATCCGACGCAAGTTCCGGCGCCCCCAGCGTCTCGGTCAGCATCCGGAATTGGCGGTCGTTGCCCACCGCCACCGCGAGCAGCTGCCCGTCCCGGCAGGCCAGTGTCTCGTACGGGGCGATGCTCGGGTGGCGGTTGCCCATCGGGCCCGGGTCCCGGCCGGTGGCCAGGTGCCCGGACGCCTGGTTGACCAGTGAACCCAGTAGGGACGAGAGCAGGTTCACCTCCACGAGCTGGCCCCGGCCGGTGCGGTCGCGGTGCCGCAGCGCGGCGAGGATGCCGGTCGTGGCGTCCTTCGCGGTCAGCACGTCCACCAGCGCGACCCCTGCCTTGAGCGGGGTGCCGCCCGGTTCGCCGGTGATGCTCATCAGCCCTCCGACGGCCTGCACGACGAAGTCGTAACCGGGCAGCCGGGCGCCCGGGCCGGAGCCGAAGCCGGTGATGGTGCAGTGCACCAGGCCCGGGTTGGCGGCGCGGGTGGCGGTGGGGTCCAGGCCGTACTTGGCCAGTGAGCCGGGGCGGAAGTTCTCGATCAGGACATCGGCCCGGCGAGCCAACTCGCGGGCCGCGGCCGCGTCGTCCGGGTCGCCGAGGTCCAGGGCCAGGCCGCGCTTGGAGCGGTTGGCGGCGTCGAAGTACGCGGCGGTCCCCTCCGCGGCGAACGGCGGGCCCCAGGCGCGGGTGTCGTCGCCGGTGCCCGGCCGCTCCACCTTGATGACCTCGGCGCCCAGGTCGGCGAGCGTCGCGGCGGCCAGCGGGCCGGCCAGTACCCGGCTGAAGTCGGCGACGAGAACGCCGTCCAGGGCGGTGGGCTGTGGCTGAGGTTGGGGACCGGGGTGTGGCTGCGGCACGTGTGTCTCCTCATGTCGCGGGCGGTGTGCCGACATCGTCAAAGGACGCCTTCGCCGGCGGAAGCGTCCGCACCGGCCAACAGGGCCGGGCATACCCCGCCCTGTTGGCCTCTTGGGGAGCGGCCTCGGGTGGCTCTTGTGGCACAGCCGCGCGGTGTTCGGAGGTGTTCACATCGGAAATGAGGGGAAATGTCATAGGAGATGCGTCACTTCAGGACTTTAGTCCCAGAATCCTCTGTTGCCGGGCCTGAAGTGTGGTGTCTACTGGCTTCAGCCCAGCGCCTCATCCCTCCGGGAGGACCGCATGCTCCCCTCTGTATCGATTCTGCAGCAGATCGGCCTCGGCGTACTTCTCACGGTGGCCGTTGTCTGGGCCGTCGTACTCGTCAGACTGCTGCGATACGGGCGATACGAGACGGCCATGCGGCGGGACCGACGGGAGATGCGGGCCCGCTACACGGAGCGGGGGCGCGGCCCGGAGGAAGTGCCCGCAGTACCGGAGCTGCTCGGCACGGTGCCACGGCAGACCGGCCCGGCCGGGCCGCCGGCGGAGTGTGTACAGCTGACGGCCGAGGAACGGGAGGCGTTCGAGGGCCTCGTGCGGCAGCTGACCAGCCGGAGCTGACCAGCCGAGCTGACGCCACACCACCCGCGCCGGTGCCCCGCCGCACCCCGGTCGCACCCGGTCGCACCCGGTCGTACCCGTTCGCAGTGCACTCAGCGCATCGGGCCCAGCTTCAGCAGCGCCAGTGCGGCCAGCATCTGCACCGACACCGTCGCCGCGGACTTCACTGTCGACAGGTGGTGCTGGCCCCGTATGAGCAGCACCGCGAGGACGTAACCGAACCCCCAGGTCGTCCAGGTCGCGGCCTGTACGAAGGTGGCGTCCGTCGGCAGCCAGGCGGCGATCGCCAGCCGCGGCAGGTCCGTCACCCAGAAGAGCACGATGAACAGGCTCGCGGTCGGCGCGAAGCGGCCGTTGCCGCCCAGCGTGCGGGCTATCGCATGGGTGACCGCACCCAGCGCGAGGCTGGCGGCGAGCACCCCTGCCTCGGCCAGTCCGACGAGCTGCAGGGCCGCGCCGTGGTCGACCGCCCACTGGGTGTGGAAGGCGTCCGCCGAGACCACGCCGACGCCGCCGCTGATCAAGGAGAGCAGTACGGCCGCGCTCCACGCACTGCGGTCCCGCGCCTCGTCCATGACGTCCACCGGCCGGTACCAGAGCCCGAAGATCAGCCGGTGCCACCACAGCCGACGGCGCGGTGCGGGTCCGCGGGGCGCCCGCCGGACGAGAGTGGGCGGGGGCTGCGGCGAAGGCTGGGACGGGGAGGGGGACGGGGACGGGGGCGGTGCGGGCATATGGCTGTTTCTACCACCGGCCACACCGGGGCGGGGCGTGGGCGTCGGACGGGGGAACGCTCACGTCACGGTCGCGTCGGGAGGTCCGTGACCGGCCGGGATGAGACGCTCTGGCCGTGACTGCGCGGACACCGGACCACGACGAGGCACACGGCGGCGCGCTCGGCAGCCGGCTCAACTGGCTGCGGGCCGCGGTCCTCGGCGCCAACGACGGCATCGTCTCCACCGCCGGCCTGGTCGTCGGGGTCGCCGGCGCGACCGGCGACCGTGGCACCTTGCTGACGGCGGGTCTGGCCGGACTGCTGGCCGGGTCGATGTCGATGGCGGCCGGTGAGTACGTATCGGTCTCCACCCAGCGCGATGCGGAACGGGCCGCGCTGGCCAAGGAGAAGCGGGAGCTGGCCACCGAACCGCAGGCGGAACTCACCGAGCTCACCGAGTTGTTGGCCGGCAAGGGCCTGGAGCCGCAGCTCGCCCGGGAGGTCGCCGAGCAGCTGACCCGGCATGACGCCCTGCGCGCCCACGCCGAGGTCGAGCTGGGCATCAATCCCGATGAACTCACCCAGCCCTGGCACGCGGCCGGCGCCAGCTTCCTGGCCTTCACGGCCGGCGCACTGCTGCCGCTGCTGGCGATCGTGCTGCTGCCCGCCGGGCACCGGCTGTGGATCACGGCGGCCGCGGTGCTCGGTGCGCTGGCGCTGTGCGGCTGGGCCAGCGCCCGGCTGGGTGCCGCGCCGGAGCGGCCGGCGGTGCTGCGGAACATGGGCGGCGGGGCGCTGGCCATGGCGGTCACCTTCGCGGCCGGATCGGCGCTCGGGGCGATGGGGGTCTGAGGGCGGCCGTCAGGCCCCGTGGCGTCGGGGCACGGAGATCCGTCAGGAGGTCCGTCGGAAGCGCCCTACGACTCGCCGTACAGCTCCCGGTAGGACGGAAAGACGCCGCCCGGTCCGTCCACCGTCTCCGCCGCCAGGGCGGCCCGTACCACGGCGCGGGTCAGGGTGTCGGCACCGGCGGCCAGGATGCCGTTCAGGGCGGCGGCCTCCGCGTGCACCCCGAATACGGGCTCGGCGAGAGCCTCTTCGGAGGGTCCGGACGCGCCGGAGGCGAGCGGGCGGGTGGCGGTGGACAGGGCGAAGACCGTGTCGCCGTCGGAGAGGAGATGGACCGGCCGTATGGCGCGGGCCAGGCCGTCGTGGGCGGTGCCGGCGAGCTTGCGGGCCTGGGCGCGGGTGAGGGCGGCGTCGGTGGCGACCACCGCGAGGGTGGTGTTGAGCGGTGGGTGCGCGGTGGCGGCCGAGCGGGCCCGCGAGGCCTCCCTGGCCGCGGCGAGCCGGCGTACCGCCGCGGCGTGGACGTCCGGGGGCGGGAGGGAGACGGGGCGGCCTTCGAACCAGCGGCCGTAGAGGGCGCCGGTACGGGGGTCGGCGAACGAGCCCGCGGCGTTGACGGCCGCGAGAGCGGCGACGGTGGTGCCGTCGGGGAGGACCGTACTCGCGGTGCCGATACCGCCCTTGATGCCGCCGGCCACCGCTCCGGTGCCGGCGCCCGTGTTGCCCTCGGCGACCGGGGCGCCGGGGCCGGTGGCCGCCGCCGCTTCGGCCGCGGCACGGCCCAGCGCGGCGTCCGGGCGGGCCCGCCAGTCGCCCCCGCGGCCCAGGTCGAAGAGGGCGGCGGCCGGGACGACGGGCACGACCTGCGCGGGGCCGGGCCCCACCCGGAAGCCGCGCCCGTGGTCCTCCAGCCAGCCGACGACACCGGACGCGGCATCGAGGCCGAACGCGCTGCCGCCGGTCAGCACCACGGCTTCGACGCGGGGGACGAGGTTGCGCGGGTCCAGCGCGTCGGTCTCCCGGGTGCCGGGGCCACCGCCCCGTATATCGACGGCCGCGACGGCGCCGCCCTCGGGGGCGAGCACGACGGTGGTGCCGGTCAGCGCGCCGTCGCCGGTCCGCCGGGCATGGCCGACCCGGAGGCCGGGGACGTCGGTCAGCGCGTCCCGGGGCCCCGTGGGGAGCGCCGGCCCGTCAGTGGTGGAGAGCGCCGGCCCGTCAGTGATGGGTCGGTCCCATCACGACAACCGGGTGCAGGCTGGGGTCGAGGGTGCGCAGGAGCTCCCGCATGGCCTTGGGCTTGAGGCTCACACAGCCCTGCGTGGGGCCGTCGTGGTCGACGTGCAGCCAGACCCCGCCGCCCTTGGCGTCGCCCAGGGGGCGCTGCGGGTCCAGGGGGGAGGTGCCCTCTTCCCGGTTGTAGTTGATGGCGATGACGTAGTCGAAGGCGCCGGCCAGCGGCTCGCCCTCCACGCCGGTGCCGTCCGCGACGAACCGGTCGTTGCGGTCGTACGGGAGCTTGGTGCCGTCGGGGGCGGACAGCCGGCCGCCGGCGTCGGTGAGGGTGTAGACGCCGATGGGGGAGCGCAGGTCGCCGTAGTGGTGGTCGTCGGTCCAGCCGTGCGCGGCGTTGTGCGCCGACCAGGTGGGGCCGGCCTCCCAGGCGTGCGAGCCGTCCTTACGGGTGTACAGGACGACCCGGGACTGGAAGGAGTCCATGTCCTGGCCGGTGACGACGAGCACCTGCCGGGCGTTGGCCGGTATCCGCTTGCGGGTGGCGTCGCTCAGACCGGGAATCGTGCCGTTCGGTGTGGCGTTCGGGGCGGATTTCGCGGCGACGGCGGGATCACGTGGCGTGTCCGGGCCGGAAGCGGTCCGGGACGTGGTGCTCTTGGCGTCGGCCAGGTTTTCGTGATCGTCACCCGACGCCGGCCACGCCCACAGGGCGGTACCGACGAGTGTGGAGAGGGCGAGACCTCCCACGGCCTTGCTGCGCCGGGACAGTCTCGTCCGCGTGCGGGAGGACTGAGCGTGGCGGGCCATGGCTGGCGTCTCCTCAGGTACGGACGGTGGTCGGCCTCAGGGGCTTCCCGGGGGAGACCCCCTGCCAGGGAAATCTCTGGTGCCTGCCAGGGACCTCTCTGGCGCGGGAACTTCTTGCAGGGGAGTTCCTTGCAGGGGAGTTCCCTGTCATAAAAAGGGCAATCTGCACCCTACCGCGTCTGCGTCAGCGCGCCTCCGGTGGCCAAGGTGAACCGTGGGGAACAGGAGCACGAAGCTCGGATAAGCAGCGTCCATTGGTGGGTAATTGGCGGGGAATGGGGAGTGGCTCCGGGCGCGGCTGTGCTGGTGACGGGCCTTTTTCGGCCGATGCGGAAGATGGCTGAATCTGATCCGGGATCAGGGCGGCATCCGTGGCAGTACGGCTGTTCGACACGCCTGTGGGGGACGGTGTGGGCCGTATGCCACAGGCGTCGGAGGGGAGGCGTGGAGGACGTCCGGGGGCGTGCGGGGGGGGGATCCGGGGGACGTGCGGAGGCGCGGCCTCCACCGTCCGTTACTCCGCCGGCGCGGGGCCCTGACGGGCCGTGAGAGTGACGCCGGCCGCCACCGTGGCGGCCGCCACCAGACCGGCCGAGAGGACCGCCCACCGGCCGGCGGCGGTGCACGCCAGGATCAGCACCGACGACACCGGCAGCACCAGCTGCTGGGCCGCCCCCCGCTTCCGGTGCCGGGAGTGGATCAGCCACACCGTGAACATGAACAGCGCACCCGGCACGGTCACGCAGGCCGCCGCCTCGTACACCGTCAGATGTGCCTTGCCGGACGCCTGCTCCACGGCGATCTCGATACCCGCGCCGATCGCGGCCGCCGAGCCGAACACCAGGTAGTGGCCGTAGCCCCACAGGAACGCCTGACGGTTCGAGCGCAGGTGGAGGTGGATCGGCACCGCGAAGTAGATCCAGTACGCGGCGAACACCAGCAGCAGCCCGCCGGCCGCGATCGGCAGCAGGGTGCCCAGCTCGTCGTTGTCGTCCAGCGCCGACTGCACCGCCACGGTGGCCGCCGCGATCGTCTCGCCGAGCACGATGATGGTGAACAGGCCGTAGCGCTCGGCGATGTGATGTGGATGCCACGCCGTCTGGCGCTGCCGTTCGGCCAGCGCCGGAACGGACAGCTCCGCCACCCCCACCACCAGGAACACCCAGGTCAGCACGGTCTCGGGCAGGAGCAGCAGACCCAGCCAGCCGGCCTGGCACACCGTCACTCCCAAGGCGTAACGCAGCGCGGTGCGCCGCTCGGCCCCCCGGCTGCCGTGGGCGGCCCTCAGCCACTGGGAGACCAGCGCCAGCCGCATCACCAGATAGCCGAACCAGACGACGCCGAAGTCGCTGTGCTCGAACGCCCGCGGCACGCCGGCGGCCAGGATCAGCACCCCGGCGATCTGGACCAGCGTCACCACCCGGTAGAGCCAGTCATCGGTGTCGTACGCCGACGCGAACCAACTGAAGTTCATCCAGGCCCACCACACGGCGAAAAAAACCATCAGGTAGCCGGGGATGCCGTGCCCCCAGTGGCCCTCGGCCAGCGCGTGTGCCAGCTGGCGGCCGGCCTGGGCGACCGCCACGACGAAGCACAGGTCGAAGAAGAGCTCCAGCGGGGTGGCGGCGCGGTGCTGCTCGTCGCGTCGGCGGGCCTGCATGAGGACCGGCACGGCGGCTCCTCTCGTCGGCCGGGGCGGCCTGGGCGGCCGGACCAGTAGAGCTCAGTAGAGCGCGGGCCGGTGGTGCCGCGCATGAGGGGAGCCGGGTGCGGCGTGTCGTGTCGGGCCGCCCGCCGACCGGGTGGCCGTGGGGTGTGGTCCGTCGGGGTGGCCAGCCGGTGGCCGGTTGGTGGTCGAGGTCGGTGGCCGGTAGTTATTCGGCGACTGGTGGTCGGAGGTCGGTGGCTACTCGGCGACGGCCTCGACGATGGAGGGACAGGCGGCGGTCGGCAGCACCCGCGTCAGCCGGAACCCGCCCGCCGACAGCAGCGTCGCGAACTCGTCCGCGGTGCGCTCCCGCCCGTCCACCACCGCCATCATCGCCACGTCCATGGTCTTGCCGAAGTGCGGGGCGTTCCCCGGAGGCAGTACCGATTCGATGACCAGCAGCCGTCTGCCGGCCGCCATCGCCGCCCGGCAGGTCCGCAGAATGCGCCGGCAGGCGTCATCCGGCCAGTCGTGCAGGACGTGCTTGAGGACGTAGACATCGCCGCCCTCCGGTACGGACGTGAAGAAGTCGCCCTCCTGGGCGCGCCAGCGGCCCTTCAGCTCGTCGCCGTCCAGGAGGTGATGGGCCAGCGGCGGCGCCTGGTCGAAGAGCACCCCGGTCAGCTGCGGGTGGCGGCGCAGGGCGGCGCGCAGCAGCCCGCCGCGGCCGCCGCCGACGTCCACGACCGTGCCGGTCTCGGGGAACGGGTACACGGTCGCCACCGCCTCGTCCGCCGGCGCGGACAGCGACGCCATCCCGTCGTCGAAGAGCCGCCGGGCGGCCGGGTCCGTCAGCAGGTGCTCGAAGAGGGGCGCCCCGAAGATCCGCTCGAAGGACGCCCCGTCGTGCCGTACGGCCTCGGGCATGGCGGCCGAGGTCCGCAGGAACAGCTCGTCGGTCATCATCAGCACGGCGGAGTGCAGCGAATCGGGAACATCGGTACGGAGCGGCTGGGCGGCCGGTGTCAGCTGGTAGGCGCCGGTGGTGTCCTCCCGGAAGATGCCGCGGGTGGCGAGGTAGCGCAGCACACGGCGTAGCTGCGGGGCGTGGGTATCGGTGGCGATGGCCAGCTGCTCGACGGTGCGCGGGCCCTCGGAGAGGTGGTCGGCGATGCGGTAATGGGCGGCGGTGCGCAAGGCGGCGGCGAAGACATGCCCCAGCGCCTGGTCCACCAGGTGCGCCGTGATGTCCTGGGGATCGCCGGTCGGACGGTGGGGTGAGGTGGCCAACGTCAGCCTCCGGTCGTGTACTTGGGCCTGCTGCTCCCGGTCGCAGGCGGGTGATCCACGGTTGCAGCCGCGGGCTCCGGTGTCACGATGATTGAGGAGGGCAACCGACAAGTCCGGCCAGCGGGACGGGCGTTACGGAGAGAGCGGCTCCGGCGCGCCCAGGTGGCGCCGGTCTCCCGCAGGGGGGCCGGCGGGGGTGGCCAACACAGTGGCGAACAGAGTGGCCAATAGGGGCCGGGGCGTTCGATGCCGACGGGTGCTTCATGGTCGAATGCGCAGATGAGCGACAGTGACAGTGACAAGAACGGGAAGGCCGACTCGGCAGGCACGACGGCAGACGCGGTAGGCGCGGCAGGTACGGCGGGCGCGGCAGGCTCGACACGTACCGGAGGCGCGGCGGGCACGGCGGGCACGCCGGACGGAGACGTTTCGGCGGACGTCGCCACCGTCCTCGCCCCGCTCGACGACCGCCGCCTCGACGACCTCGTGGCCCTCTACAAGGACCTGCACCGCCACCCCGAACTCGGCTTCCAGGAGACCCGTACCGCCGCCGAGGCCGCCCGCCGGCTGACCGAGTACGGATACGAGGTCACCACCGGCATCGCCCGCACCGGCGTCGTCGGCGTACTCCGCAACGGCCCGGGCCCGACGGTCCTGCTGCGCGCCGACATGGACGCACTACCGGTCACCGAGGAATCCGGCCTGGACTACGCCTCCACGGTCCCCGGCCGGATGCACGCCTGCGGCCACGACGTCCACGTCACCTGCCTGCTGGGCGCCGCCGAGCTGCTCGCCGCCGCGCGCGACCGCTGGTCCGGCACGCTGATCGCCCTCTTCCAGCCCGCCGAGGAGGCCGGCAGCGGAGCCCGCGCCATGCTCGACGCCGGCCTCTACAGCAAGGACCTGGTCCCCACGCCCGATGTGGTGCTGGCCCAGCACGTCGCCCCGTTCGGCGCCGGGCTGATCGCGTACTGCCCGCGCGCCTGCATGGCGGCCGCCGACAGCCTGAAGATCACCTTCCACGGCAGCGGCGGCCATGGCTCGCGCCCCGAGACCACCGTCGACCCGATCCTCATGGCGGCGTCCTTCGTGCAGCGGGTGCAGTCCGTCGTGGCCCGCGAGGTCGCACCCAAGGACCGGGTGGTGGTCACCGTCGGCTCCTTCCACGCCGGGGACAGCGCCAATGTCATCCCCGACCGGGCCGTCGTACGGCTGAGCATCCGTACCTTCGACGAGACCGTCCGCACCGCCGTACTCGCCGCGATCGACCGCATCGCCCGCGCCGAGGCCACCGCCTCCGGCGCCGACCGTGCCCCCGAGACGGACGTCCTCGACTCCTTCCCCGTCACCGTCAACGACGATGACACCCTGCGGCAGGTCAACGCGGAGTTCACCCGGTTCTTCGGCGAACCGCGCCTGTTCGCGTACGAGCCGGCCACCGGCAGCGAGGACGCCGGCCTCCTGGCGACCGCCGCCGGAGCGCCCCTCTACTACTGGTGGCTGGGCGGCTGGGACCCCGACGCCTTCCATACCGCGCTGGCCGCCGGCCGCCTGGCCCAGGACATCCCCTCCAACCACTCCCCGCAGTTCGTGCCGGTGGTCCGGCCGACCCTGACCATGGGGGTGGAGGCCCTGACGGCAGCGGCCCTCAACCAGCTGGCCGGCCCTGACCGTTCCCGCTGACCTTGTGACCGTTCCCCGTTCCCCGTTCCCCGTTGACCTTGTCCTTGGGGGAAGCCCCACGATCGGTCGTGCCGGGCGGTCCTGACGCCCGGCACGAGGAAGACGGTGGAACGAGCGGCAAGAGCGGCAACAGCGGAACGGGCGGAAAGAGCGGGGGCGGGGACATGAGGCGGAGGGCCGAAGCAGCGGAGCTCCTCACCATCGGGGCGTTCGCACGTGCCTCCCGGCTCTCGCCGAAGGCCCTGCGCCTCTACGACGAACTCGGTCTGCTGCCGCCGGCCCATGTCGACCCGGTCAACGGCTACCGCCACTACGCGCCGGCTCAGCTGGAGCGAGCCCGGCTGGTCGCCTGGCTGCGCCGGCTCGGTATGCCGCTCGCCCGCATCCGTGAGGTGTGCGAGCTGACGCCGTTCGCGGCGGCCGAGGCGGTCGCCGCGTACTGGGCGCAGGTGGAGGCCGACACGGCCGCCCGCCGCGACCTGGCCGCCTTCCTCGTCGACCAGCTTCAGCGAAAGGACGAGGAGAACGCCATGACCGCCACACCCGCCCCCTTGACCCTGCACTACGCGGCCCGGACCGACCGGGGCCTGGTCCGTCCGGCCAACCAGGACGCCGCCCACGCGGGCCGCCGGCTGCTGGCCGTCGCCGACGGTTACGGCCCCGGCGGCGCCCTGGCCGCGGCCGCCGCCATCGACGCACTCACGCCCCTGGAGGAGGCGGCCCTCACCTCCGCCGACCCCCTCCTGGCCCTGGAGGAGGCGGCCCGGCGGGCCCACCACTCCGCCTCCTCGGCACCCGTGGCCCCTTCGGCCGACGAGATGACCACGGGCAGCACCCTCACCGCCCTCCTCCGCGCCGGATCCCGTCTCGCGCTCCTGCACATCGGCGACTCCCGCGCCTACGTCCTCCGCGATTCCGGCCTCTTCCGCATCACCCACGACCACAGCCTCGTCCAGTCCCTCATCGACGAGGGCCGGCTCACCCCCGAGGAGGCCCCCACCCACCCCCAGCGCGCCCTGCTCCTGCGTGCCCTCGACGGCACGACCGACTTCACCCCGGACCTCCAGCTCCTCCAGGCCCGCCCCGGAGAGCGCTACCTCCTGTGCACCGACGGCCTGACGGGCGTCGTCCCACCGGAGACCCTCCAGGACGTACTGACCACTGCCGCCACCCCTGACCAGGCCGTGGAGAACCTCATCGCGCTGGCGTACGAGGCGGGCGCGCCGGACAACGTGACGTGCGTGGTGGCGGACGTCCGCCTGGCCGACGCGTAGACATCAGGCCAGTCCCTTGAGCATCCCCTTGAAGTAGAGCTGCGGCAGGCCGTAGCGCTTGAGGAACCACATATCGGTGCGTTCGCGGGTGGTGTCGATGAAGGGGATGGAGGGAGTGGGCCGGAGGTCGTAGTCGAATTCGGCGAGGAGCATTTTGTGGCGGGCGGTGACCAAGGGGCAGGAGGTGTAGCCGTCGTAGTGGGCGGTGGCGGGGCGGCCGCGCAGCCCGGCGAGGAGGTTGCCGACCACGACCGGGGCCTGTTTGCGGATGGCGGCGCCGGTCTTGGAGGTGGGGAGGCTGGCCACGTCGCCGAGGACGAACACCTCGGGGTGGTCGGGGTGCTGGAGGGTCCGGCGGTCCGTCCGGACGTACCCGTGGGGGGAGCCGGGGTCGGCGAGCGGGCCGTTGGCCAGCCACTCGGGAGCGCGCTGCGGCGGTACGGCGTGCAGCAGGTCGTACCGGACCGTCTCGGCCGTACCCGTCGCGTGATCGGTGATCACCGCCTCGCGGGCCGCGCCGTCCAGGCTGGTCATCTCGGAGCTGAGCCGCACCTCGATGCCGTAGCGCCGGGCCGCCTCCTCCAGCGTCCGGGCGAACACCGGCACCTTGAACAGTGTCGGTTCCGGGATCACCAGGATGATGCGGATCGCGTCCAGGACACCGCGCTTGCGCCAGTGGTCGGCCGCCAGATAGGCGATCTTCTGCGGGGCGCCGCCGCACTTCACCGGTCCGGACGGCATGGTGAAGACCGCTGTGCCGCGGCGCATGCGCCGGATCAGATCCCAGGTGAGCGGCGCGAGATCGGGCCGGTAGTTGCTGCTCACACCGCCGTGTCCGAGCGCGGTGGCCAGGCCCGGTACGCCGTCCCAGTCGAGTTGCAGTCCGGGGGCGAGGACCAGCCGCCCGTAGGAGAGGACCCGGCCGGAGGCGGTGGTGACCGTGCGGGCGGTGGGGTCGACGGCGGTGGCGCGCTCGCGCAGCCAGCGCACGCCGGGCGGTATGACCTCCGCCTCGGTGCGCAGGGAAGCCCGTAGCGGGGCCTGGCCGCCTCCGACCAGTGTCCACAGCGGCTGGTACCAGTGCGTTTCGGAGGGCTCCAGCAGCGCGATGTCCCGGACGCCGGCCCGCCGTAAACGGGCGGCGACGGTGATGCCCGCGGTGCCGCCGCCGACGATGACGATCTGGTGGTGGGTGGGGGACATGGGGGATTCCTCCTGAGTGGGTGGTGGGTGGTTGGCGGTTGATGGTTGGTGTTGTCGTCAGGGTCGGGGCGGTTGACAGGCTCGGGCTTCAGCGGCGGGGCCTCGGGTTTCAGAGGCGGGGTAGCGCGCTGGCCGCCATGGTGACGGCGAGGACGGTGAGCAGTGAGGCGAAGGCGGTGGTCAGGGTCCGGGGACGCAGGCGGGTGGTGAGGCGGTTGCCGAGGTGACTGCCGAGCGCCGCGCAGGCGGCGAAGCCGGCCAGCAGCGGCCAGTCCAGGGCCCCGGTCCCGGCCCGGGTGGCCAGCGCGGTGAGGGAGTTGACGACGATGACGAGCAGCGAGGTGCCGATGGCGACCGGCATCTCCAGACCGAGGACGAGGGTGAGTGCCGGTACGACCACGAACCCGCCGCCGACCCCGAAGAAGCCGGTGAGCAGTCCCACGGCGGAGGCGGTGGCGGCTATCCGGAGGGGACGGCCGGGGAACAGGCGAGTCCGGGCTCCCCGTAGCGGGCGCCCGGCTGCCGAGCTCCCGCCTGTCGAGCTCCCGGGCCCGGCTCTTCTGCCTTCCCCTTCCCCTTCGCTTTCCCCGGTGCCGGTCGCCCGTCGCTCACGTTCCGTACGTATCAGGAGCATCGCCGCCACCACGAGCATCAGCCCGGAGAATGCGGTCAGCAGGACACCGGGCGCCAATGCCGTGCTGCAACGGGTGCCGAGGTAGCTGCCGGCCGTGCCCAGTGCGCCGAAGGCCGTGCCGGCGGCCCAGCGGACCCGGCCCCCGCGGGCGTGGCCGAGGAGCCCGGAGGCCGCGCCGACCGCGACGACGACCAGGGCACCCGCGGTCGCCTCGTGCGGCGTCTGGTCCAGCAGATAGACCAGCGCGGGCATCGCCAGCACCGAACCGCCGCCGCCGAGAGCGCCCAGCAACAGACCGATCAGCAGTCCGCACGGCAGCGCGGTGACGGCCAAAAGGACGGACACGTTACGAGAACGGTATCGGGGCCGGGGCCGGGGCCTGGCCGGTTGCCTGGCTGGAGGCCTGGCCGGTGGTCCGGCTCGGGGCCTGGGTTGATTCCGGGGCCGAGGCACGTGGCGCGAGGGCGACCGCCCGGCTGCTGTCGGACCACTCCGCGACAAAGGTGAAGCGGTCACCGCGTACCACCGTCTCGCGCCACTCCACCGGCCGTTCCCCGGCCCGGCCCAGCCGCTCGATGGCGAACGCCGGTTCCCGGTCGGCCAGCCCCAGCAGCCACGCCTGCCGGATATCCGGCAGGAACGGCTGGATCCGCTCACATCCGCCGGTCACCTTCACCCCGCAGCGCCGCGACAGTTCGCCGTAGAGCGAGGTGCGTCCGAAGTCCGCCGCCAGCAGAGGTTCGGCGATCTCGGCGGGGAGATAGGCGGTGTCGTGGGCGAGTGGTTCGCCGTCCGCGAGCCGCAGCCGCTCCAGTACGACCAGTGGGGCGTCCGGCACCAGTCCCAGATGCCCCGCCGCCGTCCCGTCGGCGGTCCGCTCCAGCCGTAGTACCTCGCTGCGCTGCTCCACTCCCTGGCCTTCGAGTTCGCGGAAGAGGCTGTAGAGCGAGCCGAGCGGCTGCTGTATGCGACGGGTGTCCAGGCGGCTGGCGCGGCCGCGTTCGGCGATCACCAGGCCGTCGGCGCGCAGCTTGCGCAGCGCCTCGCGGACGGTGTGCCGGCTGACCTCGTACTCGCCGGTGAGCCGGTGCTCGGCCGGGAACTCCTCGGTGAACGCGCCGGCTTCCATCCGGCGGCGCAGATCGTTGAAGAGCTGCGCCCACAGGGGGAGCGGCGAGCGCCGGTCGAGGGGGCGCGGGGCGTGCGCGCCGTCCGGCGGCTCGGTCGTCATGGTGGGGTTCCTCCGGTGGCTGCTGCTTGTCTCGGACACGTCCCGGGCTTCTCTCATGGGCCGTTCGGCCCTAGGCGGCGGCCCGGCCGCGTGCGAGATTCACTTCACCTGATGTGCGGTCAAAAGGGGGTTTTGGGTGGGCCGACAGGGGTACCCGGCTTGTCGTCCGCCGACCCGGCTCCTTAATGTACGTACATCCGCGCATCCGCACAACGCACACCCGTACGCATCGCGAAGCGGACCCGAATCGCCGCGTTCGGTGCCCGCTGCCCCATCCCTCCCCCGGAGGCCGACCGTGCACTTCGCTCAGTACTACCTCGACTGCCTCTCCCAGGCGTCGTACCTGATCGGCGATCAGACCACCGGACGCGCCGTCCTCGTCGACCCGCGCCGTGACACAGACGACTACCTGCAGGACGCGGAGGCCGCAGGGCTGCGCATCGAACTCGTCATCGAGACGCACATCCACGCCGACTTCCTCTCCGGCCACCTTGAAATCGCGCGTGCCACCGGCGCCGCCATCGCCTTCGGGGAGGCAGCCGAAACCGGCTTCCCCATCCGGCGGTTACGCGATGGCGAGCGCATCCACCTGGGAGAGGGGGACGGCGAGGGGGTCACCCTCACGGTCCTCGCCACCCCGGGGCACACCATGGAATCCATCTGCCTGGTCATCCAGGAACACCCCGACGACGACGTGCCGTTCGGTGTGCTCACCGGTGACACCCTCTTCGTGGGGGATGTCGGCCGGCCCGACCTGCTCTCCGCGGCCGGGCACTCCCCGGAGGAGATGGCCGCACGCCTGCACCGCTCCCTGCACACCAAACTCATGGTTCTCCCGGACGCGACCCGGGTGTTTCCCGCACACGGCGCCGGCTCGGCCTGCGGCCGCAGCCTCTCCACCGAGACCAGTTCCACCATCGGCGACCAGCGCCGCCTCAATTACGCCCTGCAGCCCATGCCGGAGGCCGATTTCGTCCGTCTGGTCACGGCCGGGCAGCCCGCCACTCCCGGATACTTCGCCCACGACGCGGCCCTCAACCGGGACGGCCATCCCCTCCTGGATGCCGGGCCGCCGGCCGCCCTCACCCTGGAGGAGGCGCTCGCGGCCCGAGACCAGCAGGGCGCGGTCCTCCTCGACTGCCGGCCGCTGACCTCCTACACCCAGGTCCACCTGGCGGGTTCGCTCCATACGAGCCTGGACACCCGGTTCGCGGAGTACGCCGGCACCGTGGTCGCCCCGGGCACCCCGATCGTGCTGCTCGCCGCCCCGGGCGCCGAGCGCGAAGCGCGCGTCCGCCTCGCCCGCATCGGATACGACCACGTCATCGGCCACCTCGCGGACCCGGCCGCGGTGCTGGCCGACGCGCAGACGCCGGTACGCCGCAGCCGCCGCATCCACCACACCGAACTGCCGGTCGAGGGCGGCCAGTTGATCGACGTCCGCAACCCCGCCGAGTACCAGGCGGGTGCCCTCCCCGGTGCCCGCAGCATCCCGCTGGCCGTCCTCCCCGACCGCATGGGCGAACTGGACCCGGCCCGTCCGGTCGTCCTCTACTGCCGCAGCGGGAACCGCTCGGTGATCGCGGCGGCACTCCTGGAGGCACACGGGTTCGGCGACGTGTGCGATGTGCTCGGCGGCTATGAGGGGGTGGCAGCGGGAGCGGGCTGAGCCCTGACGCCATGCCGTGGCGCCTGCCATCCGGTCCGGCCTCCTGCCTGCTCGTGGCCGGCCCCGACCCGGCTACCTACGGCGCCGCGACAGACGCAACACACGGGACAGCCGGGAGAGAAGAAGCCAAACCCATGTCAGAACCCCCGTCAGAACCCGGGGCAGCAGACGGGCGCATGCAATCGCCACGATGAGGGCGACAACGGCCGCCAGGCAGGCGGCGGCAGGAAGAGCCAGGGATGGGCCGGAGCCCGTACCGATGCCGGAGCCCGTACCGGTGCCGGCACCCTCCCTCCCCCTCCCGACGAGGGTCAGACCGACTCCCGCCGTCGCCGTCATCACCGCCTTGGTCACGCCGGACGCCTCACCCGCACGTTCCCGCCGTACGGCCGCCTGTGTGCAGGTGAGTGCGAGCCCGCCGGCCACGCCCAGGGCCGCCGCGGCCACTGTCCCGTACGCGAGCAGGCCCGGGGCACCCGTATCGGGGCGTCCGGTCGCCCACAGCGCGCCCGCGGCGACGGTCAGGCCGAGCACCATCACCGGCACCGCCGCCGCAGGCCGCACCCGACCCGCCAGCGGTCCGCCGACGGCCAGTGCCGCGGCCGGTGCGAGGAAGGCCACCCCCGCGTCCAGCACCGACCAGCCCCGGCTCTGCTGAAGCTGGAGCGGGACCACGTATAACAGCGCCACGGTCGCGGAGTTGGCGACCGCGCCCGCCGCGGTCAGGGTCACGTAGGGGCGGTTACGGAAGAGGGCGAGGTCCACCAGCGGGGCGGGGGAGCGGCGCTCGGTCCGTACGAAGAGCGTGCCGAGCGCCGACGCGGCGGCAGCCCAGCCCCAGGCCGCGGGGTGCTCCAGCCAGTGGGCCAGGCACGCCAGTGCTCCCGTCGCGGTCACCGCACCGGTGACGTCGAGGGGGTGGCCGGCGGCATCCGGATCACGGGACTCCGGCGCCCGTCGGGCGCAGTACGCGGCGGCCGCGGCGAGCGGGACCGTCAGCCAGAACACTGCTCGCCAGGAAACGCTGTCGGCGAGCGCGCCGCCGAGGACCGGGCCGCAGACGGTGCCGAGTCCGGCCAGGCCAAGGGCCCGGCCTGTCGTGCGGGGGGCATGCTCCGGTGGGCAGACGTTGGTCAGCAGGGCCAGCCCGGCGGGCATGATCAGCGCGCCGCCCGCGCCCTGCAGCGTCCGCGCCGCGACCAGGAGCGGCAGTGACGGGGCGAGCGCGCACAGGGCGGCGGTGGCGGCGAACAGCGCCAGCCCCAGGGTCAGCATCCGACGCCTTCCGTAGAGGTCACCGAGCCGCCCCGCGACGGGCATCAGGGAGCCGGTGGCGAGGAGGTACCCGCTCACCACCCAGGGAGTGACGGCCGCCGAACCGTGCAGATCGGCGCGGAGCGCAGGTATCGCCGGATTCAGCGCGAAGGAGTCCAACTGAACACAGAACGCGCCACCGGCAGCCGCAGCCAACGCCCAACGGCCTTCCGCATACGGGAATGTGCCCGACGACGGCGAGTTCCTCGGCGTTGCGGACATCGACACAGCTACCACACCTCTCATTACAGGCACACGAACAAAGCAGGCACACACGGACAGGCACAGGGGAGGAAGGGAAGGGGGAGAAGGGGGGGGAGAGGAGGAGCGGCAAACAGGAACTGGGCAGAGCCCAGAACGGGCCGCCCAGAACGCGCCGGGCCCGAGGTATGGACCGCACCAGACCGGGGAATGACGGCAGCAAGGGGGCCTTCGAACCCTTAGGGGAAAACCCGCAGACGCCGTAGACGGCGACGTGCTCTGCCGAGCCGCAGAGGCAGAGAGAGAAGAGGCGGGAAGAGCCGGACAGGCAGGCGGGCGGGCGAGAAGAGTCAACGCCGGGCCCGTACAGCGGACGTTCACCGATCGTTGATCGGCGATCTTCATGCTGGTCCGCATGTTGCGCCGTGTGACCTCAGATCATGTTGCCGATAACGCCTGGCAAGTTCAAGAGCCGGAAGCGTCCCGCATCGCCCTCACCTGGAACGGAGAGCCGGGGCGGCTGGAAGAACTGACGCACGGCATGCTTCTCGACCAGGCCGAACGTGCTGCCGCCGCCCTCGCCCGGCTCGGTGTGCGGGCCGGTGACCGGGTCGCGGTGCACCTCCCCCTGGTGCCCGAGTCGGTGATCGCCACGCTCGCCTGCGGGCGGCTGGACGCGATACGTACCACTCTGCCGGTGTCGCTCACCGTGCCCGAACTGGTCGCGCGGACCCGCGAGTCGGACGCCCGGGTGGTCATCACGGCGGATGCGGCGTTCTGGGACGGGGCCGTACGGCCGGTGAAGGCGGTGCTCGACCATGCGCTGGCGCGAGGTGCGGCCGCGGGGGGCGCGCCGAAGCGGTCGGTGCTGGTGGTGAACCGGTGCTCGCGGCCGGTGTCCTGGAAGCCGGGGCGCGATCTGTGGTGGCATGAGGCGCTGGCCGGTACGGGGAACAGCTGACCGCTGCTGACCTCAATATGGGGGCCTTCACTCACTAAGTCCGCAAAACGGGCCATAAGTCGCGGCGTCGCCTAGCGTGGATCCGTGTCGCAGCGCTGTGTGGGTACCCGGAACAGGAAGGTGCGGTCCCATGGCTCCCGACGAGCACGCTCACGCCCGGCATCCCCTGCCCGGCACCGAGCGCAGCCGTCCGCGTCGGCGCGGTCACGGCTCCCAGAGTCCGCCGACCCGGCCGCGTGTCGATCAGCGACCGCACCCCATACCCACCCACGACAAAAGCCGCTGATGATGCCATTGATCCGGCTGACGCGGATGATGCGGCTGGTACGGGGAGGGGATGGCGCAGGCGGCTGAGCTGCGGCTGAAAGAGTGCGGTGGCCTCTGCTGTCGGAGTGCAGTGGGGCTATGCCGTTCCGGTGGCGGGGCCGTCGTACCGGTGTCGGGGGCGTCCGCCCGTACCCTGGAGGCGTGAGCACCACCCGTGAATCCGAGCCGGCCGCCGAGCCCCAGGCGACCTCACCGGCTGCCCCACCGGCCGCCCAGGCCGTCGAGGCCGTTCCGGCCTCCCCGGGAGACGCTGAGTGCGGTGCCGAGGGCGGCAAGGTCGTTGCCCCCGCGCGCCCGGCGTCCGCGTCCGCCGCGCGTCTGATCTTCGACGATCCGTTGAGCCAGCGGTCGTCCGACGACACCGATCGGGGCTGGGGCGAACGCCCGGCCGGCGGTGACAGTGCCGGCGATCTCGCCCGCTTCCTCGACGAAAAGCCGCCCCACCACCTCTGAGCGAGGCGCCGGGGCGGCTGCTTGTGCCGTCTGCCGGTGCCCGCTACTCCTGCGTCTTCTGGACGCCGATGGTGCCCCTGGTGGAGGTGAGTGAGCCGTTGCGCTGGGCGAGCAGTGCGTCGCGGATCTCGGTGAGCAGCTCGACCTCGGTCGGGGGCAGGGGGGTGTTGTCGACCGGCTTCTTGGCCTCCTGGCGCTGCTTCCACTTGTTCATCGGAAGGATCATGAGGAAGTAGACGACCGCGGCGGTGATCAGGAACGTCAGAGCGGCGCTGAGCACCGAGCCCCAGAGGATGTAGATGCCGTCGGTGAACGCGCCCGTCTTCTTGTCCGTGTGGCAGGTGGTGAGGCAGGCCTTGTAGTTGTCGAGGTTCTGGGAGCCGAGGGCACCGACGATCGGGTTGATGACGCCCTTGACCACGGAGTTCACGATGTTGGTGAACGCCGCGCCGACCACGACGGCGACCGCCAGCTCGATGACGTTGCCCCGCATCAGGAATTCCTTGAATCCCTGCAGGACACCCTTGCTCTCGCTCACCTGACAGCCTCTTTCCATGCTTACTGGGGACGGTGCACCGACAGACGGTGCGTTGACGACCGGTACCGCGATGACCGGCACCGCCACGATCCATACCGCGACGACCGGTGCCGCGACAGTCGGCACCGCAACATACGGCAGGGCGGGGCGGAGCTGTCCAGCCGCGCGAACCGAACCGGCGATCGTCCGGAGCGTCGGTGCAGATCGTGCGGATCGTGCGGATCGTGCGGACGGAGTGGGGTCGGTACGTCCGGTGGGTGGGGGAGAGGGGGCCGGCGGTACCGGCGCGGCGGGCGCGCCCTCGTCGGCGCGCGGGTGCCCCGCCACCCGCAGCAGTGTGGCCCGGCGTACGGAGAGAAGCCACTTGATCTTGGGGCATGGTCACCGCCCTCCTGGCGTCGCCATCGACGGGCAGCCTGCGGCGGGCGGGGTTCGTACGGCACCGTACGAGGCGACGCCGGCCAGCGCTGCGGCGGTCAGCGCGAGTCCGGCGGTCAGCATCCGCCGTCGTGCGGCGCGTACCCAGTGCAGTCTGCCGCTGCCCGCCCGCACTGGGGCGAAGTGGGGCACTTCACATCGAGGAGGCGTGGGGAGGGGGAGGGAGGCGAGGGAGGCGAGGGCGTCCGGCGGGGTGTGGGGCAGGGGCGGGGGGAGCGGCAGGGGCATGGACATGGGCCGGGGCATGGGCATGGGCATGTGGTCACCGCCTTGGAGTGGTGATCGGGCGAACTGGCGATCACCACCGTGCCGTAGTTCGCTCGCGACCGCTCAGGGCTGTGGATGCCCCCGCCGTTGTGGATAACTCGGTCACCCGGGAGGGGGATGCCAGGCAATCAGGGCGGCCTGCGGGAGCGCCCAGGACGGCTGTGGGAGCGCCCAGGACGGCCAGGGCGGCTGAGGGGGAGCGAGACGGCTACGGGAGCTCGATGCCCAGGTCCCAGCCGGCGTGGGCGTCGGCGCAGAGGCAGTTGCGGTCCACGTTGTCGGGGAGGGCGGCGACCGCGTCGAAGAGGACCTCGCGCAGCCGGCCGACGTTCTGGGAGAAGACCCTCAGCACCTCCTCGTGGGAGACGCCGTCGCCGGTCTCGGTGCCCGCGTCCAGGTCGGTGACCAGCGTCAACGACGTGTAGCACAGGCTCAGTTCGCGCGCCAGGACGGCCTCGGGGTGGCCGGTCATGCCGACCACCGACCAGCCCTGGGCGGCGTGCCAGCGCGATTCGGCACGGGTCGAGAAGCGGGGGCCCTCGATGACGACGAGGGTGCCGCCGTCGACCGGCTCCCAGTCGCGGCCGCGGGCCGCGGCGAGCGCGGCCTGGCGGCCGACCGGGCAGTACGGGTCGGCGAAGGTGAGGTGGACGACGTTGGGGGTGTCCCCGCCCGGCAGCGGTACGCCGTCGAAGTACGTCTGTGCGCGGGTTTTGGTGCGGTCCACGAGCTGGTCGGGGATCAGCAGCGTGCCGGGGCCGTACTCCGGGCGCAGCCCGCCGACCGCGCACGGGCCGAGGACCTGGCGCACGCCGAGCGAGCGCAGGGCCCACAGGTTGGCGCGGTAGTTGATGCGGTGCGGCGGGAGGTGGTGGCCGCGGCCGTGCCGGGGCAGGAAGGCGACCTGGCGGCCGGCGATCTCGCCGAGGAACAGCGAGTCGCTGGGGGCGCCGTAGGGGGTATCGACCGTGATCTCGGTCACGTCGTCGAGGAAGGAGTAGAAGCCCGAGCCGCCGATGACACCTATCTGCGCGTCAGCCATGGCGGCCACACTAGCGGGTGATCCACCAGGGCGGATGCCTCCCGCAGATGTCTCCCATATCTCCCGCGGAGATTTCCCGGCGCCCGGCCGTCAGCGCACCAGGCCCCGCCGTCAGCTGACGGCGGGGCCTGGTGGAGCGTGTGTACGGGGTGCGGCTCAGGCCGCGGAGCTGGTGCTCGCCGTGCTGCTGGAGGACGCCGCGGACGAGGTGGACGACTTGGCGTCGGAGCTGCTCGACGAGGAGCCGGACGAGCCGGAGTCCGAGGAGGACGACGTGTTCGACGAGGAGGAGCTCTTCGCGGGGCTGCTGCTGGACGACGAGCCGCGGCTGTCGTTGCGGTAGAAGCCGGAGCCCTTGAAGACGATGCCGACCGCGGAGAACACCTTCTTGAGGCGTCCGTTGCAGCTGGGGCACTCCGTGAGCGCGTCGTCGGTGAACTTCTGCACCGCCTCGAGGCCCTCGCCGCACTCGGTGCACTGGTACTGGTAGGTCGGCACTTGACTTCCTCCTGGCACTCTCACTCGATGAGTGCTAACGACGCTCCATCTTGCAGTATTCCGGCCCGTCAGTCCACCGCGACCGGCGTACGGTGACCGACTCCACGTCGGCCACGTCCGCTCCGTCCGGCCCGGTCGTCCCTGTCCGGCCCGGTCGTCCGCGTCAGCTGCCCGCCAGCTGCTGTGCCCGTTCCCGGTCCTCCGGTCCGGTGGCCGGGGCCTCGGCGGCGCCGCCATGGGAGGCGATCACGGTCGAGGAGTGCGGTACCAGGCGGGCGCGGAGCGTCAGCAGTACGGCGAATGCCAGCGCCGTACCGGCCAGCGGCACCAGGAAGCCGGTGCTCGGTCCGAAGCGGTCCGCCAGCTGGCCGGCGGAGGTGGCGGCGGCCGCCTGGCCGAGCGCGACCGAGCCGGTCAGCCAGGTGAAGGCCTCGGTGCGGGCGGTGGCCGGGACCAGGGAGTCGACGAGCGTGTAGCCGGTGATCAGGGCGGGCGCGATGCACAGGCCGACGAGCAGGCCGACGGCGCCCAGCAGCGGAACCGAGGTGACCGCCCACAGCGGGGTGGTGGCCAGCGCCAGCAGCCCGTAGGCGGTCAGCAGCCGGCGCCGCGGGCCGATCTTCCAGGCGATCGCGCCGCACGCGATACCGGCGAGCATGTTGCCGCCCGCGAAGATCCCGTAGAGGACGCCGTTGATGCCGGGCTGCCCGATGTGCTGGGTGAGTGCCGTCAGGGAGACCTGCATACCGCCGAAGACGGCGCCGATGCCGAGGAACGCGGCGATCAGCACGCGGACACCGGGCACCGACAGCGCCGAGACGCGCGGCTTGTCGCCGGACCCGGCCCGGTGCACCGGCGGCTGGCTGCGCTTCTGCGTGGCGAACAGCAGCCCGCCGGCCACCGTCAGCGCGGCCTCGGCGACCAGACCGGCCGCCGGGTGGACGCCGGTGCACAGCGCGGTGGCCAGTACGGGGCCGACGACGAAGGTGAACTCGTCGGTGACCGACTCGAAGGCGGCGGCCGTGGGCATCAGGGGGCTGCCGCCGAGCCGGGCGGCCCAGCGGGCCCGCACCATCGGGCCGACCTGCGGGGTCGAAGCTCCTGTGGGGATCGCGACGGCGAACAGCGCCCACAGGGGGGCGTGCGCCAGGGCCAGCGCGATCAGCGCCGAGACGCCGACGGCGTGCACCAGTACGCCGGGGATCAGCACCGCGCGCTGGCCGAAGCGGTCGGCGAGCTTGCCGCACTGCGGGGCGAACAGGGCCATCGAGATACCGGTCGCGGCGGACACCGCGCCCGCGGTGCCGTAGGAGCCGGTGGTGGACTCGACGAGCAGCACGATGCTGATCGTCAGCATCGCGAAGGGCTGCCGGGCCAGGAAGCCGGGCAGCAGGAATGTCCAGGCACCAGGGGTGCGGAGCAGTTGTCCGTATCCGGGACGGGATTCCTTGACCGCGGATGCCACGGCCGGCCTTTCTGCCGCCTGGTAGCGCACCGCCCGCGAGGTCGTCACGGGTGCGCGCCGAGAGCTGTCCTCTCGCGCAGGACCGAGTGATACCGCGTGGTCCGCACCCCGAGAGGTGGCTGCGTGTGGCAGGGGACCGCGGCCGCCGAGCGGTCGCGCCAGCTCTGCATCAGGCAGAGTTGGTTCAACGTGTTCGCTCTGCATACTACAGGCCGGGCGCAAGTAATGGCCTGGGATTGGGCAGGGCTTTACGTAAATTCCCTTGATATCCCTTGGTATTCCTGGGCGCGCGCCCGCGCCCGCGCCGCTCACGCCCGGCACCTTCACAGTCCCCGTGCCGCCGGACCCGCCGCCCTCACCGTCCCCCGTGCCGCCGGACCCGCCGCCCTCACCGTCCCCCGTGCCGCCGGACCCGCCGCCCTCACCGTCCCCCGTGCCGCCGGACCCGCCGCCCCGCTGCGCCGTCCGTCCCCAGCCAGCCGGCCAGCTTGCCGCCCCGGGAGACCGCCTGCAGCCGCCGCTCGGCGGTGTCGCGCACCGGATCCGTGGCGACGACCAGCAGCTCGTCACCATGCCGCAGAACCGTCGAGGGGGAGGGCACGAAGCTGGAGCCGTCCCGTACGACGAGGGTGACCGCGGCGCCCTTGGGCATCCGCAGCTCACCGACCTCGACGCCGTGCATACGGGAGCTGGGGCCGATGGACGTCGAGAGCAGGTGGCCGCGCAGCCGCTCCAGAGGGGCGGACTCGATGCCCAGGTCGGCGGCCTCCTCGCCCTCGCCCAGCCGCAGCCGCCTGGCCAGCCAGGGCAGGGTCGGCGTCTGGACGAAGGTGTAGACGACGACCAGGACGAAGACGATGTTGAAGACCGTCTCGCTGCCGGGGACGTCGTTCACCATCGGGATGGTGGCCAGCACGATCGGGACCGCGCCGCGCAGCCCGGCCCACGACAGCAGGGCCTTCTCCTGCCAGGGCACCCGGAAGGGCAGCAGCGAGGTGAGGACGGACACCGGCCGGGCCACGACCGTCAGGATCAGGCCGATGATCAGCGCCGGAACGACGTCGCCGAGCAGCTTGTGCGGGGTCGCCAGCAGGCCCAGCAGCACGAACATCCCGATCTGGCCGATCCAGCCGAGGCCCTCGGCGAAGCCGCGGGTGGCCGGCGCGTGCGGCAGTTTGGCGTTGCCGAGGACCATCGCGGCCAGGTAGACGGCGAGGAAGCCGGAGCCGTGCGCCAGTGCGCCGGCCGCGTACGCGGAGACCGCGATGGCCATCACGGCGATCGGGTAGAGACCGGAGGCGGGCAGCGCCACATGCCGCATGCCGTACGCGCCGAGCCACCCGATGGCCAGGCCGATGGCGGCGCCGATGGCCAGCTCCAGGGCGATGTCGGCGAGCAGGAGGTACCAGTGCTCGACCGGTCCGGCGGTGGAGAAGGCGACGACGAGGATCACGACGGGGGCGTCGTTGAAGCCGGACTCGGCCTCCAGCACACCCGTCAGACGGCCCGGCAGGCGCACGCTGCGCAGGACGGAGAAGACGGCCGCGGCGTCCGTGGAGGAGACCACGGCACCGATCAGCAGCGCCTGCCGCCATTCAAGTCCGGCCAGATAGTGCGCGCCGGCCGCGGTGACCCCCACGCTCACCGCGACGCCGACCGTCGAGAGCGCGGCAGCCCGGGGCAGTGCCGGTTTGATCTCTTTCCACTTGGTGCCCAGACCGCCTTCGGCGAGGATCACGACCAGCGCGGCATAGCCGAGGACCTGGGTCAGCTCGGCGTTGTCGAAGACGATGCCGCCGAGGCCGTCCTGGCCTATGGCGACGCCTATCCCCAGGTAGATGAGCAGGCTGGGGAGCCCGCTGCGCGAGGAGAGCCGTACTGCGGCGACTGCGCTGAGCAGGACGAGCGAGCAGATCAGCAGGAGTTGGTTGAGGTGGTCGACAGTCAGGAGCTGGTCCTTCCTCGCGCGCGGCCGGGCGGTGGGCCGGAGATGGTCGTTCCGAGGGGCTTTCCGAGGATCTTTCCGGAGGGGGTCTTTCCTTACCGTATCTAGTTACTGAGACTAACAATTTACCATTGCTTGAAAGTTGGATGTGCTGGCGGTGACTCCGCGTAGGGGTCGGCAAACCCGTGCGCCTATGGTTGCTCCAGCACTCCCACCCTGCCCCTCGAAGGACAGAGATGCCCGCCAACAAGTCCGGACCGGTTCCCAGGAAGAAGGGGCGCCGCGGCCGCCTCGTAGCCATCACCGTCGCGCTGCTGCTCGTGGCGGGTGTCGGCCTGGGCGCGTTCTGGGGAGTCAGCACCGCCCGCGCCTCCTTCCCGCAGACCACCGGCTCGCTCAAGCTCCCGGGCCTGAGCAACCCGGTGGACGTGGTGCGCGACGCCAACGGCATCCCGCAGATCTACGCCGACACCGACGAGGACCTCTTCCGCGCCCAGGGCTACGTCCAGGCCCAGGACCGCTTCTGGGAGATGGACGTCCGGCGCCATATGACCGCCGGCCGGCTCTCGGAGATGTTCGGCAAGAGCCAGGTCAAGACGGACTCCTTCCTGCGCACCCTCGGCTGGCACCGCGTGGCGCAGCAGGAGTACGACACCAAGCTGTCGCCCGGCACCAAGAAGTACCTCCAGGCCTACTCGGCCGGTGTCAACGCCTACCTCAAGGACCACGAGGGCTCGGAGCTGTCCCTGGAGTACGCGGCGCTGAACCTGGAGAACGACTACAAGCCGGAGCAGTGGACGCCGGTCGACTCGGTGGCCTGGCTCAAGGCGATGGCCTGGGACCTGCGCGGCAATATGCAGCAGGAGATCGACCGCTCCCTGATGACCAGCCGCTTCACGCCGGAGCAGATCGCGGAGCTCTACCCGGCGTACCCGTACAAGCGGAACCGGCCGATCGTCGACGGCGGCACCGTCGACCCGGCCGGCAAGGAGTTCACGCCCAAGAAGTCGTCCGGCGCGACGGCGCCCGCGGGCGCCCCCGGTGCGATCGGCGGAGTGCAGGCACAGCTGTCCGCGCTGTCCAAGACCCTCGGGGAGGTCCCGGCGCTGCTCGGCCCCAACGGCAACGGCATCGGCTCCAACTCCTGGGTCGTCTCCGGCGCGCACACCACCACCGGCAAGCCGCTGCTCGCCAACGACCCGCACCTGGCCCCGCAGATGCCCTCGCTCTGGTACCAGATGGGCCTGCACTGCCGTACCACCGGCCCCAAGTGCGGCTACGACGTCTCCGGCTTCACCTTCTCCGGTATGCCGGGCGTCATCATCGGTCACAACAAGGACATCTCCTGGGGCATGACCAACCTGGGTGCCGACGTCACCGACCTCTACCTGGAGAAGCTCAGCGCCAACGGGTACCTCTACGACGGCAAGCAGCGCCCCTTCACCACGCGCAAGGAGACGATCAAGGTCGCCGGCGGTGAGAGCCGTACGATCACCGTCCGCGCCACCGCGAACGGGCCGATCGTCTCCGACCGCGACCACGAGCTCGGCGACGTCGGCAAGAACGCGCCGGTCGGCAACGCCGCACCGGACCGCGGCGACGGCTACGCGGTGTCCCTGCGCTGGACCGCGCTGGACCCCGGCCGGTCCATGGACGCCGTCTTCGAGCTCAACCGCGCCGCGGACTGGACGAGCTTCCGCAAGGCCGCCGAGCACTTCGAGGTGCCCTCCCAGAACCTGATCTACGCCGACACCAAGGGCAACATCGGCTACCAGGCGCCCGGCCGGATCCCGGTCCGCGGCAAGGGCGACGGCCACTTCGACGGCACCTACCCGGCGCCCGGCTGGGACCCGCGCTACCAGTGGAAGGGCTCCATCCCGCAGAACGCCCTGCCGTACGAGTACAACCCCGAGCGCGGCTACATCGTCACCGCCAACCAGGCCGTCACCGACGAGAAGTACCCGTACCTGATCACCAAGGACTGGGGCTACGGCTCCCGCAGCCAGCGGATCAACGACCTGATCCAGTCGAAGATCAAGGACGGCGGCAAGGTCTCCACGGACGACATGCAGACCTTCCAGAAGGACAACAGCAGCGAGATCGCCCGGCTGCTGACGCCCTACCTGATGAAGATCGACATCAAGGACCCCTACGTCCGCGAGGCCCAGCAGCTGCTGGAGGGCTGGGACTTCACCCAGGAGCCCGACTCCGCCGCGGCCGCGTACTTCAACGCGGTCTGGCGCAACACCCTCCAGCTGGCCTTCGGCGACAAGATGCCCAAGGAGCTGCGGGTCAAGGGCGAGTGCCTCACGGTCCGGCCGGCCGACGAGACCGGCCCCGCCGACGAGAACGACAAGTACGTCCGCGAGTGCGGCGAGCGGGCCGGCGACACCGCCCAGCCCGACGGCGGCGACCGCTGGTACGAGGTCGTCCGGAACATCCTCGACGACCCCGGCAACGCCTGGTGGAAGACCGAGGACCGGCCCGGCAGCCCCGGCGACAAGAACCGCGACCAGCTCCTCGCGCACGCCATGAAGGACGCCCGCTACGAGCTGACCTCCAAGCTGGGCAAGAACATCGACAACTGGAGCTGGGGCCGGCTGCACCAGCTGTTCCTGAACAACCAGACCCTGGGCACGGACGGGCCCGGCATACTGCAGGGTCTGTTCAACCGGGGTCCGTGGAACCTCGGCGGCGGTGAGGCCGCGGTCGACGCCACCGGCTGGAACGCGGCCGGCGGCTACAAGGTCACCTGGGTGCCGTCGATGCGGATGGTCGTCAACCTCGCCGACCTCGACAAGTCCCGCTGGATCAACCTCACGGGCGCGTCCGGGCACGCGTACCACGCCCACTACAGCGACCAGACCGACAAGTGGGCCAAGGGCGAGCTGCTGGGCTGGGCGTTCAGCGAGCAGGCCGTCAAGAAGAACGGCAAGGACACGCTGACGCTGTCGCCGTAGTGCGGTAGCGCTGCCGCACCGCACCCGCAGGTGATGCCATCGGGCCGGCCGGAGACCTTCCGGCCGGCCCGACGGCGTTGTCCCTCCCCCCCCCCGGTTCTCCGTCGATCTCCCCGATCTCCGTCGGTCTCCGTGGATCAGCCGCCCGGCCGGTGCCGGAAGCGGTGCACCGCCGACGGCGTCACCGCGGCGTGGACGGGCCGGTCGTGCGGCTCGGCCGGCACCTCCGCCAGCAGCTCCGCGTCGTACAGCAGCACCACCAGCGACGTGCTGGCGCCGCTCTGCGCCAGCCGCTCCAGCACCCGGTCGTACGAGCCGCCGCCGCGCCCCAGCCGCAGCCCGCCGCGGTCCACCGCCAGCCCCGGCAGCAGCACCACATCCGCCGCGGTGACCGCCTGCGGCGTCAGCCGCTCCCCGGCGGGCTCCAACAGCCCCCAGCCGGCGCGTACGAGGCGGTCGGCGCCTTCGTAGAGCGCCCAGTCCAGATCGTTGTCCGGCAGCAGCACCGGCAGCAGCACCCGCACCCCGGCCGCGCGCAGCCGGTCCAGCAGCGCCCGGGTGGACGGCTCACCGCCGATGGACACATACGCGGCGACCGTCGGGGGAGTGTCCGGGCGCGTGCCCGGGGGAGCGGTGTACGGAGCCAGCTCCTCCAGATCCAGCACCCGCCGGGCCAGCGCCTCCCCCGCCGCCGCGACGACATCCGGCGGCAACGATCTCCTCACCTCCAGGAGATCCCGCCGCAACCTGCGCTTTCTTTCGTGTGCGATGCTCACTTCGGGCCCTGCTCCCGCTCTGTTGTCACGGCCTGACCGCGGCCTGATCGCGGCCTGACGGAACCCCCATCATCGTTCCGAGAGCGCCGGTTAGGGTGTCGCGCATGACCCCATCGCACGCACGGATCAGCAAGGCTGTCATCCCGGCAGCCGGCCTCGGCACCAGGTTCCTGCCTGCCACCAAGGCCACGCCCAAGGAGATGCTCCCCGTCGTCGACAAGCCCGCCATCCAGTACGTGGTGGAGGAGGCGGCCGCCGCCGGACTCTCCGACGTCCTGATGGTGACCGGCCGCAACAAGCGCCCCCTAGAGGACCACTTCGACCGCAACTACGAACTCGAAGAGGCCCTGCACCGCAAGGGCGACGACACCCGCCTCGCCAAGGTGGAGGAGTCCAGCGATCTGGCGACCATCCACTACGTGCGCCAGGGCAACCCCAAGGGCCTGGGCCATGCCATCCTGTGCGCCGCGCCCCACGTGGGCGACCAGCCGTTCGCGGTCCTCCTCGGCGACGACCTGATCGACCCCCGGGACCCGCTCCTCCAGCGCATGATCGAGGTCCAGGAGCAGTACGGCGGTTCCGTCATCGCCCTCATGGAGGTCGACCCGGCGCAGATCCACCTCTACGGCTGCGCGGCCGCCCTCCCCACCGGTGACGACGATGTGGTCGAGGTCTCCGACCTGGTCGAGAAGCCCGACCCGGCCGAGGCCCCCAGCAACCTCGCCATCATCGGCCGCTACATCCTCCCCCCGGCCGTCTTCGACGTGCTCCGCAAGACCGAGCCGGGCCGGGGCGGCGAGATCCAGATCACCGACGCCCTGCACTCCCTGGCCGCCGACCCCTCCCTGGGCGGCCCGGTGCACGGCGTGGTCTTCAAGGGCCGCCGTTACGACACCGGCGACCGTGGTGATTATCTGCGTGCCATTGTCAGACTGGCATGCGAACGTGAGGACCTGGGCCCGGACTTCCGGGCCTGGCTGCGCAGTTACGTCACCGAGGAGATGTAGACGTTGAACGACGCCACCGGCCGGGCCGGCCACCAGGACCGCGTCTGGTCGGTGGCCGAGCACCTCGACGACGTACTGTCCACGGTCGCCCCCCTGGAGCCGATCGAACTGCCCCTCCTCGAGGCCCAGGGCTGCGCCCTGGTCGAGGAGATCACGGTCGCCGTCGCGCTGCCGCCCTTCGACAACAGCTCCATGGACGGCTACGCCGTCCGGGTGGCCGATGTGGCGGCCGCGACCGAGGCCTCCCCCGTCACCCTCACCGTCCTCGGCGATGTCGCGGCCGGCAGCGGCGAGCTGCCCGAGGTCGGCCCCGGCCAGGCCGCCCGGATCATGACCGGCGCCCCCGTCCCGCCCGGCGCCGAGGCGGTCGTCCCCGTCGAATGGACCGACGGCGGTACGGGCCGGGGGCCGGCCGCCGCGATGCGTGCCCACAGCGCCGCGCCCCAGGACGCCGGCGGCCGGGTACGCGTCCACCGCCCGGCCGCCGCCGGCGCCCACATCCGCGCCCGCGGCAGCGATGTCCACGAGGGCGAGCGGGCCCTCACCGCCGGCACGGTCCTCGGCCCCTCCCAGATCGGCCTGCTCGCCGCCCTCGGCCGCGGCACGGTCCGGGTGCGCCCCCGTCCCCGGGTCGTGGTGATGTCCACCGGCAGCGAACTGGTCCAGCCCGGCGAGGCGTTGGGCCCCGGCCAGATCCACGACTCCAACAGCTTCCAGCTGACCGCCGCGGCCCGCGCCGCCGGCGCCATCGCCTACCGGGTCGGCGCGGTCGCCGACGACGCCGAGATCCTCCGCGCCACGCTGGAGGACCAGTTCGCCCGGGCCGACGTCCTGGTCACCAGCGGCGGCGTCAGCGTCGGCGCGTACGACGTCGTCAAGGAGACCCTCGCCGCCGAGGGCCGGGTCGCGTTCCGCAGGCTCGCCATGCAGCCCGGCAAGCCCCAGGGCTTCGGCCTGGTCGGGCCCGACCGCATCCCGCTGCTCGCGCTGCCCGGGAACCCCGTCAGCTCGTACGTCTCCTTCGAGCTGTTCGTCCGCCCCGTCATCCGCGCCCTGATGGGCCTGCCGGACGTCCACCGCCCAACCGCCCCCGCCCGGCTCACCGCCGCCATCGCCTCCTCGCCCCCGGGCAAGCGGCAGTTCCTGCGCGGCTCGTACGACCCCGCCGCCGGCACGGTCACCCCGGTCGGCGGCGCCGGCTCCCACCTGATCACGGCCATGGCACAGGCCGACGCCCTGATCGTTGTCCCCGAGGACACCACCGACATTCCCCCGGGCGAAACCGTCGACGTCCTCCCGCTCGGCTAGGGACTTCATCGGCCAGGGGCTTCATCGGCCAGGCTTCATAGGCCAGGGACTTCAGAAGAAACGGGCCGCGGACTGCGCACCAGTGCACCCGCCGGGTGGCCCGGGGCCGCCGGGGGTACGGTGTCGTCCCACAGGCGGCAGTTTCGACCGGGAGAACGATGAGCAGCGGCCAGCAGCACCTCACCCATCTCGACGCGGCGGGCGCGGCCCGGATGGTCGACGTCTCGGCGAAGGACGTCACCGCCCGAACCGCCCGAGCCCGTGGCCGGGTCCTGGTATCGCCGCAGGTCATCGCGTTGCTGCGGGGTGACGGCCTGCCCAAGGGCGACGCCCTGGCCACCGCCCGGATCGCCGGCATCATGGGCGCCAAGCGCACCCCCGAACTGATCCCGCTCTGCCACCCGCTCGCCGTCTCCGGCGTCACGGTCGACCTCGCCGTCACCGACGAGGCCGTCGAGATCACCGCGACGGTCCGGACCACCGACCGCACCGGCGTCGAAATGGAGGCGCTGACCGCGGTCTCGGTCGCCGCCCTCACCGTCGTCGACATGGTCAAGGCCGTCGACAAGGCCGCGGTGATCTCCGATGTGCGCGTCGAGGAGAAGACCGGCGGCAAGTCCGGCGACTGGCAGCGGCCGGACCAGAGCCGGCCGGACCAGAGCCTGGACCAGAGCCGGCCGGGCGGGAGCGGGTCGGGCGGGAGCCGGTCATGAGCGAGGCCCGGGCCCTGGTCGTCACCGCCTCCAACCGCGCCGCGGCCGGCGTCTACCCGGACAAGGGCGGCCCGCTGCTCGCGGAGGGCCTCACGGCCCTGGGCTTCGAGGTCGACGGCCCCCAGGTCGTCCCGGACGGCGACCCCGTGGAAGCCGCCCTCCGCCAGGCCGTCGGCTCCGGCCACTACGCCGTCATCCTCACCACCGGCGGTACCGGCCTCTCGCCCACCGACCGCACCCCCGAGGCCACCCGCCGCCTCCTGGACTACGAGATCCCGGGCATCGCCGAGGCGATCCGCGCCGAGGGACTGGCCAAGGTCCCCACCGCCGCCCTCTCCCGCGGCCTGGCCGGCGTCGCCGGTACGACTCTGATCATCAACCTCCCCGGCTCCAGCGGCGGCGTCCGCGACGGCCTCGCGGTCCTCGGACGACTGCTGGTCCACGCGGTCGACCAGGTCCGCGGCGGCGACCATCCCCGCCCCTCCGGGAGCCCGAGCTGAACGCGCCCTGGCCGGTGGTCCTGACGGACGGTGAGGTCACCCTCCGCCCGATAAAGCTGCGCGACCAGCGGGCCTGGCTCGAGGTCAACCGCCGCAACCGCGACTGGCTGCGCCCGTGGGAAGCCACCGTCCCGCCGCCCCCGCCCGGCCTCGTCCCGCCGCACCGCCCGACGTACCGCCAGATGGTCCGCCATCTGCGCGCCGAGGCACACGCCGGCCGGATGCTCCCCTTCGTCGTCGAATTCCGGGGCCGGCTCGCCGGACAACTGACGGTCGCCGGTATCACCTGGGGCTCCATGTGTTCCGGCCATATCGGTTACTGGGTCGACCGGGAAGTGGCCGGCCGTGGCGTCATCCCGACGGCCGTCGCGCTCGCCGTCGACCACTGCTTCCGTACCGTCGGTCTCCACCGCATCGAAGTCTGCATTCGGCCGGAAAACACCCCCAGTCGCCGAGTGGTCGAAAAACTGGGCTTCCGCGAAGAAGGCATCCGCCCCCGCTACCTGCACATCGACGGCGCCTGGCGTGACCACGCGGTTTTCGCGCTCACCGCGGAAGAGGTGCCCGAGGGGCTGCTCAGCCGCTGGCACCGAGAGAAACCCACCGCCCCGGGCACACCCCACAAATAAAATAAACGTTCGAATAAATCCCCCCAATTGGCCGACCTGGCGGGGATGCGGATCTCTACCATCACAAAAAAGTTCGAGATATCAGCCAGATCGTGCGACACACCGGCCCAATTGGCGGATGGCCCCACGCAAACCCCTCTACCGTGTGAGTTGTGAGAAGCAGCGGCCTCATCTATGCAGTCATCGTCGGGGCCTGGGCCGCCTACTTGGTGCCGATGTGGCTCCGTAGGCAGGACGAGCTCAATGAGGCCCGTCCGACCGAGCGCTTCAGCACGGCCATCCGGCTGCTGTCCGGACGCGCGGCCATGCAGCGCCGTTACGACAAGGCGCACGGGGGCTACCCCACCGACGATGCGAGCGCGGATCTCCCCGCACCGGAGCCGGGCGCCCCGGCCGACGAGGCCGCCGCCGGGCCCTTCGGCGACCCCGCCCCCGTGGACGGTTCCGAAGCGCCCACCCGGGTGCAGCCCGCCCCGCCGCGCCCCTCGCTCTCCGAACGCGCCAAGCGCGCCAAGGTCCTCGCCCGCCGCCGGCGCACCATCACCGTCCTCTTCCTCACCTTCACCGCCGGCGCCGTCGTCGCCGCCGTCGGCGGCTTCCCCTTCCTCTGGGCGCCCGCCCTCCCCGCCCTGCTCCTGACCGCGTACATCATGTATCTGCGTGCCCAGGAGCGCCGCCGCTTCACCTTCACCATGGACCAGCGCAGGGCGGAGGCGGCGGCCCAGCGACTGCGGGAAGGCCGGCACCGCCCCCGGCAGGCGGCCGACCAGCCGCCCGTCGACGCCCACCCGGCCGACGCCCGCGCCGACACCCCTGCGGCCCCGGCCCCGGAACCACCCCGCGCCGCCACTCCCTCTCCCGCCGCCGGCCGCCGCGCCGTCGTCGAGGAGACCGATCACGCCGAGTGGGTCGACCAGCAGCGCGAGCGCCCCCGCCCCGCCGCGGGCAGCTGGGAGCCCGTTCCGGTCCCCCTCCCCACCTACGTCACCGCCCCGGTCGCGCCGCGCGCCACCAGCCACGTCGACCTGGACGCCGACGACGCCTGGAGCTCTGCCCGGTCCAGCGCCGCCCCCGACCGCCCCCAGTCCCAGCCCAAGCCCCAGGTCAAGCCGCAGGCCGACGCCCCCGCCCGCCGCCCGCGCGGGCGCACCCCCCTCTTCGACCAGTACGAGGACGAGGACCGCCCCCGCGCCGCCAACGAGTGACCCACCTCGCACCACCCCGCGCCAGCCCCCTCCGCGGCCACCCCGCCCCACCGGCTCCCCTGACCGGCACCGGAAGCGATTTCCGAGCACCGCGACCGGGATGCTAGAGTTTCACTCGTCGCAAGGGCCTGTGGCGCAGCTGGTAGCGCACCTCGTTCGCAACGAGGGGGTCAGGGGTTCGAGTCCCCTCAGGTCCACAGCACGTCAAAGCCCCCACCGGGAAGATCCGGTGGGGGCTTTTTCGCGCTGTACAGCAGCGAAGCGCGGTAGCGAAGTACAGCAATGAAGCGCGGCGACGAAGCGGCGCACGCTTCTGCGGCTCTGAGATCAACCAGCGCCTGTTCCGCGCTCTCCTCTTCTCTCCCCAGTTCCGCTCTTCCGGGTAGTGGCTGTGGCGGAGGTCCCGCGTGGTGTTGTCGCTACGGGCGGGAGCGGGCGGCTCGATATCGTTGGCGGATCCGCGAGTTGGGGGTGGCAGTGGACGGGTTCGGGTCGCTGGTGTTGTCGGCCGTCAGCACGGTGAGTTCGGGGGCCCTTTCGGGGGCCGGTGGGGAGGTGGCGCGGCGGAGTTCGGAGGCGCTGTTCGGGTTTCTGCGGCGGGCGCGGCAGGAGCATACGCCGGAGGGTATGCCGGAGGGGGAGGGCGAAGCGGCGGGCCCGGAAGGCGACGGGAGCGGGAGCGGAATCGGGCGGATCGCGTTGCCGGTCAGTGAGGGGGAACGGCGGGCGGCGGTCGCCCAGCTGTGGGAGGTGGCCGCCAGGTCGCCGGAGTTCGCCCGTGAGGTACTGGCGTGGGCGCGGGAAGCCCAGTGGCTGGCGCCACGCGCTGTTCCCGCGGTGGCGCACGGCGCCTCCCGGCCGCAGATGCTGCTGCCGGCGAGCGGGACGTTCACCGACCGCACGACCGTGCTGGACGAGATCACTCGGTTCGTGGACGGGGCGTGCCGGACCGAGGGCGCGCCCGCGGTGGTCTTTCTCAGCGGGCCCGGCGGCATCGGCAAGAGCGCCACCGCCACGCATTGCGCGCATCAGCTCAAGGGGCGCTACCCGGACGGCCAGCTCTATGCGAATCTCGCGGGCGCGTCCGGGGCGAACGCGTTGCGGCCGACCGATGTGCTGGTCCGGTTCCTGGACCGGCTCGGGGTCGCGCCGGAACGGATGCCGGCCGATGAGGAGCGCCAGAGCGAGCTGTACCGCGACTGCCTGGCGGACCGGCGGATGCTCGTCGTGCTGGACAACGCGAGTTCCGAGGCGCAGGTCGAGCCGCTGCTGCCGGCCTCGTCGGGCTGTCTCGTCATCGTCACCAGCCGGCTGCGGCTGGGGCGGCTGGCAGCCGAGCGAGGGGCGCTGGCCCGCACCCTCCCGCCGCTCTCCCCGGCGGACTCGGTGCGGCTGCTCACCCGGATCGTGGGGGACGCCCGCGTGGCCGGGCGGGAGGCCGGCGCGCTGGCCGTCGCCGAGCACTGCGCCGGGATCCCGCTCGCACTGTGCGCCACCGGAAGTCAGCTCGCCGAACGGGAGCATCTGACGTGGGAGTCGATGGTGCGACGGCTGACCGGTTCCGGTTCCGGTTCCGGTTCCGGCCTTGGCCTCGGTCCCGGCCCCGGTTCCGAGTCCGGTTCCGGTTCCGCGGTCTCGGCCGACAGGCATGAGGGGGAGGTCGGTTGGGTGCGTGAGCCGGAGGAGCGGACGCCGAGGGATGTGGTGCGTCGGGCCTATGACATCGGCTACCAGGGGCTGAGGCCGCCGGCTGCCAGGCTCTACCGGCTGGCGGCGGTCTGGGCGTGGCCGAGCCTCAGCGTCGGGATGGCGGCCAAGGCCGTCGGCGTCGAGGAGGACGAGGCGCGCCTGCTGCTGGAGGAGCTGGCGCGGGTGCATCTGCTCGAAGAGATCGACGAGGAGCGCTACCGCTACCACGACCTCGTACGCGAACACGCCCGGCAGCTGGCCGCGGCCGAGGACCGGCATACGGATCTGGCGAACGCGGTCCGGCGTATCGTCGGCTGGCTGCTGAGGCGGGCGGCGGCGGCCGACTTCCGCGTGCTGCCGCAGCGTTGGCGGCTCGGCCGCGCGTACCGCGAGCTGAACGGGCCGACGGAGAACGGGCCGACGGAGAGCGGGCCCGAGGACGGCCGGGCCGCGCTGGCGGAACTGCGGCGGGAGCGCGAGAACCTCGCCGCCGCCGTGCGTGCCGCCGATCACTACGGCTTCGACGAGCTGGTCTGGCAGCTGTGCGAGGCGATGTGGGGGCTGCATCTGCGCCTCGGCTTCCACGAGCAGTGGATCGAAACGCACCTGCTGGGGGTCGAGGCCGCGCGGCGACAGGCCGCCGAGTTCGGCGATCCGCGGGCGGAGGGACGGATGTTGGTCCAGCTCGCCTTCGCCTACATGGGCGCGCGCCGGGCCGAAGCCGCCGGCGAGGCCCTGGGGCAGGCCGTGGCGGCCGAGGAGCGGGCCCGGCACCACCGGGGCCAGGCCAGCGCGGTGGAAGCCCTCGGGCTGCTGCGGTTGAAGATGTGGGATTGGGACGGTGCCGAGCCGTGTTTCGAGGAGGCGCGGCGGGTTCTGGGGCGTATCGGGCCGGGAGAGGAGGGCGCGCAGGACGTACCGCGCGCACTGGCGCTGCTGGAACACCACATCGGCCGGGCCCAGCGCGGGCAGCGGCGTCACGCGGACGCCGTCCGGCGGCTCCATGGCGCACTCGCCCGGTTCCGGGCCCTGGACGGCGGCGACCTCTACAACGAGGGCCGGGTGTACATGAGCCTGGGCGAGACGCACCTGGACGCCGGGGAGTACGAGCTGGCCCAGGTCTGTCTCGACCAGGCCATCGCCACGATGCGCAGCGTGGGCGCCGAACTCCAGCACGCCGACGCCGCGGAGCTACGGGCGCGGTGCGCCGGGGGGCTGGGCGACCCCGCCGGTGCGACGGCCGATCTGCGGACCGCCGCCGGGCTGTACGAGAAGGCCGGGGATTACGTTTCGCTCGCCCGGGTGCGGGACCGCCTCGGGGGGTCGGCGCCGGAGGCGGGGACCGATGCGGGGGCCGATGTAGGGGCGGGAGACGGAGAAGGGGCGGGAGAGGGAGAGGGAGGGGGAGAAGGAGAGGGAGTGGGAGAGGGGAGCTGAACGGGGGGATTGTCCAATGGGTCGAATGGTTCGACTGGTTCGACCGTGATGGGGTGGCGGGAGGTGCCGGTCACCACGGTGATGCCGGGTGCTGCCTCGGCGAGGGACTTGCCGCTGCTGAGCCAGGCGTGCAGCGCGGACGCGTAGGCCGCCGGATCGCAGAGATCGGTCCGGCCGCCGCCACGGGCCGGAGCCGCCGCGGCCAGCCGGACCAGCTGCCCGCTGCGAGTGCGTACGGTGCAGCGGTCCGGGCCGTCGATGTACGCGGCGAGTCGGCAGTACGGGTGCCGGATCAGGACCTCCGAGGTCCAGGCGGCGGGCGGCCCGACTCGCGGGTCCTCCGCGTCCGCGTACCGCAGGATCACATCGGCGATGCTCCGCCGGCCGGGCGCTCTGGTGTCCTCGTGCACCGCTATGTGCTGGGAATCGGCGGCCCCCTCCGCAGGCTCCTCGGACTCCTCGGACGCCTCGGGGAAGAACTCGGCATCGGTGTAGCGGGTGACCGCGACCTCTGGTGGGTCGCCGCTGAGCAGCCGTGCCAGCACCTGTACGGGCGCGGTGCGTTCGGCGGGCGCGTACGACGGCAGCGGCAGCGGCTCCAGGAGCGCCGGCCGGTTCTCGGGCTCCGGGATGCCGATGAGGCCGTAGAACAGGCGCCGCAGCCGACCGGCCGATTCGCCGGGTGACGAGCTGGTCTGGGCCGCCAGATGCGTATAGCGGCCCGGGGCGTGGCCGGTGATGGCCTGGTCGATCTGGTCGCGCAGACTGTCGCGTCGGCGGAGGTGCGGAGCGGTGCGGCCGAGGTCGGCGACGGGGGAATCAGGGTCGAGGGCGTGCTGCGGAAAGGCGCCGAGGAGGACGGGCACGCCGAGGGACGCCGCGTAGTAGGTGACGCTGCTGTGGTCGCCGAGGACGCAGTCTGCCGCGATGAGCGCCTGGCGCCAGCTCTCCAGCGGAGGGATCAGCGTCAGGCCGGCGCGGCGGGCTCGTTCCAGCCAGGCCCGGACCTGGCCGGGGCCGTGCCCGTACCAGATGTTGGGGTGCAGTACCGCCACCGTGCGGTACTCGTCGGCGGGTAGCTCGGCGGTGAGGCGGGGGAGGAGCCAGGGAAGCAGGTCGTCCCCGTTCCCGTCTCCGTCGCCGAACAGGGAGTGAGGCGACCAGGTGGAGCTGAGGACGATCAGGCGCTGTTCCGGAGTGACGCCCAGCGCGCGCCGGAAGCGCTCACGGTGGGGAAGGGCGTCGAGTATCCGGTCGTAGCAGGGGTCTCCGGCCAGCACGGCGGTCGGCGCGGCCTCGGGGCAGGCGGCCGTGAGCCGTTCGAGCTGTTCGGGGTGGGGACAGGACCGTGGCGGTCGCGAGCGGGCGTCCCTCGTGCAGGAGCCACTCCGGCGAGAGACCGAAGACCGGTCCGCTGTCTCGCTGTCTTGGTGTCCGGTGTCCGGTGTCCGGTGTCCGGTGTCCGGTGTCCGGTGTCCGGTGTCCGGTGTCCGGTGTCCGGTGTCCGGTGTCGCGAGCCTTTTATTGTATCCAACGCCGTGCGAGAGGACTGCCAACTTGCCTGGAAGAAGGTGGAGTTCACCGCCGTAACTGGCGGATATGACCAGGTCCACCGGTGTCTCCTTCGCCTGTTCCCAAGAGAGCACCGGCAGCCCGGTGGAGGCGAGGAGCTCGGGCACACCGGCCAGGAACGGCGAGGAACCCGTGCAGGTGATGAGCAGTTGCACACGGAGATCGGCATCGAACAGCGGCGCCACGTCCAGCAGCCGGGTCGCGGAGGTGACGTTGTGGACGACGAGCAGGACGCGTCGGCAGCCGGCACGGGTGGCCCAGCGCTCCGCATCCGCGCCGACAGGAACTCTGAGCCGCGCCACGTCCGCCACCCCGGTCACTCCTTCACCCCGGTCGTTCCTTCACCCCGGTCACTCCGCCGGACCGGTCACTCCGTTGCCCCGGTCACTTGGTCATCCCGGTCTCTCCGCCACTCCCGTGCCGTGCGGCGCCTCGTGGTGAGAGACCTGTGCCGCTCGTTGCGCGTGATGCTACCGGGACGGTGCCCGTGGCCGGATCCACGGCCGGATCCACGGCCGGATCCACGGCCGGACCCGACGGGCTCAGTCGTCGAGGAGGTGGGCCGGGAGCCGCACCCCGTGGTCGGCGAGGTAGGTGAGGGGGTCGATGTCCGAGCCGTAATGGCGCGTGGCGCGGACCTCGAAGTGGAGGTGGGGGCCGGTGGAGCGGCCGCTGGAGCCGCTGTAGCCGAGGCGGGTGCGGGCGCGGACCCGCTGGCCGGGATGGACGGTGATGCGGGAGAGGTGGGCGAAGAGGGTGTAGTGGCCGTCGTTCATCCGGACGGTGACGGCCTTTCCGTAGTCGCCTGCCTTATTGGTATGGACGACGGTGCCGGTACCGACGGATCTGACCCGAACCCCGGGGCGGACGGCGATGTCGACACCGGTGTGACGGCCGGCCTGCCAGTCGCCGGGGACGCCGTAGGGCACGCTGATGTGGTAGTGGGTCCAGGCCTTCAGCGGACGGGTCCAGGTGTCGGCGTCGGCGGGGGGCCACGGCTCGGCCGCGGCCGCGGGCTCGGCGGCGGGCGCGGCGCGGATGGCCTGAGGAACCGTCAGGACGAGGACCGAGCCCAGCGCCACCGGTGTGGTGACGCGCAGCAGCCAGCTGCGCAGCGGGGTGCGCGGGCGGCTCGGGGTGCTCTTACGGAACGTGGTCATAGTTGCGAGCCCACGCCTTGTGACGCGTGGCCACAACCCGGGGAGGGGTGGCGGGCCGCCGATCAGGTGGTTGGTCATATCGCGGGGTGCCGATCCGCGACGCCGGACGTCGGCGGGTGTGCCAGTACCTGTCGATACGTCAGGTACGCCCCTGAATCGACTGTTTACGCGTCGAGTGCTTGCTGGACTGCGTGGACGACCGCACCGGCGCCGTCCTCGGCGGCGAGGCGGCGGGCGGCAGCGGCGGCGTGGTCGCGGCGGGCGGGGGCGCCGGTGGCCTGGGTGAGGGCGTGGGCCAGGCGGGCGACCGCGCGGTCCGGGGGCAGCTCCTCGGTCAGCTCCTTGAAGGGGACCGGGGTGCTGGCGACGCCCAGGGAGGCCAGCCGGGCGGCCCAGAAGGGCTGGTCGGCGGCGACCGGTACCGGGACGGTCGGCACGCCTGCGCGCAGACCCGCCGCGGCGGTGCCGGCGCCGCAGTGGTGCACCACGGCGGACATGTGGGGGAAGAGCAGGGCGTGCGGCACCTCGCCGATGGTGAGGATGTCGTCCGTCGGGCTTGTGGCGAGCGTGCCGTCGTGTGGGCTCGTGGTGAGACCGGCCCAGCCGGACTGGAGGATGCCGCGGACCTTGGCGCGGCGCAGGGCCTGCACCGCCAGCGCGCTCAGGCGCTCACCGTCGCCGTTCGCCGCCATGCTGCCGAAGCCGATGAATACCGGGGGCGGCCCGGCAGCGAGGAAGTCCCGTATGACGGGAGGGAGTTCGGCGTCAGGGGCGTGCCAGGGCCACCAGTTCCCGACGACGGTCAGGGGGCTGGGCCAGTCCCCGGGGCGGGGGACCAGGACTTCGCTGAAGCCGTGCAGCACCGGTCGGCCCTCCGCTTCGGCGCGGCGGCGGACCGTACGCGGCGTGGCGGACGGCAGGCCGAGGCGGGCGCGCAGCTCGTGGGCCGCGTCCCGGTACAGGCGGTCGATGATACGGAGGGAGAGGCGGCCGGCGGCGCGGTTCCCCCAGCGGCCGAGGGAGCGGCCGCCGCTGACGATGGGGGCGAAATCGCCGGTGGGGGCGTTGGGTGTGAGGGGCAGCTCCAGGGCGGGGATGTCCATCGCCTCGGCCAGGTGTCGGCCGAGTGGGGCCGTGGTGGCGGAGAGCAGCAGAAGTTCGGCGCCGGTTCCGGTTCCGGCGCCCTGCTGTGCGGCGTCGGCGATTCCGTCGCCCAGTTCCTTGATGAAGGTGGCGGCCCGGCGCATCAGGGCGCGCTTGCCGGTCGGGGTGCCGCGCTCGGGCGATTCGGGGCCGGCGTGCTCGGCGTGGCCGGAGTGCTCGGCGTGCTCGGAGCGGTGGGTGTGGTGGGTGCGCGGGTCGGCCGGCAGTCGGCGGAATTCCAGGCCGGCGGCGCGTACGAGGGGCGCGTAGGTGTCGTGGGTGGCCAGCGCGACCTCGTGGCCGGCCGCACGGAGGCGGGCGCCGACGCCGGTGTACGGGGCGATGTCGCCGTACGAACCGGCGGCGGTGATCAGGATCTTTGTCATGGGTTTGTCAGTCCTTCGTCGTTCCCTGGCCGGCCGGCCGTCCAGCCCTCGTCAGCCCTGGTCAGCCCTCGTCAGCCCTGGTCGTTCTGGCGTACGGCGTTGGCGTGGGCGGCGGTGCGCAGATACGGGGCGAGGCCGGGGCGCTGTTCGGCGGGCGGGACGATCAGGGCGAAGGCGCGCGGATCGGCGGCGAAGTCGTCGGCGATCCGGCCGTGCATATCGGTGGGGCACGGAGTGAACCAGCGGCTGATGTGCTGCCGGTGCTCCTCGGCGAGGTCCATGGCACGCTCCCCGTCCGCCGGGGCTCCGGCGTCGAAGGCGGCGAGCAGCCGCCGCCGCCAGTCGGCCGCCTCGGCCATGAGCGTTGCCCAGTCCTCCTTGGAGTGTGCGGCGGCCCGTGCCATCGAACGCTGGTGACCCTCGCTGTGCTGCCACTTCAGATGGGCCTCGGTGGCGTAGGTGAGGTCGAAAGCGACCTCACCGAAGACCTCGAACCGCTCCTCGGGCGTCAGCTCCACCCCGGTCTGCTGGACCTCCATGGCCTGCTCGGCGACTTCCACCAGCCGCTGCAGCTTGGTGATCTGGTCGGTGAGCAGGCGGTGCCGCGCACGGAGGTGGTCGAGGGCGTTGGCCTGCGGGTCGTCCATGATCGTGGCGATCTCGTCGAGGGGGAAGCCGAGCTGCCGGTAGAAGAGGATCTGCTGGAGCCGGGCCAGGTCGGCATCGCTGTAGAGGCGGTAGCCGGCGGGGCTGCGGTCGCTGGGGGAGAGCAGGCCGGACTTGTCGTAGTGGTGCAGGGTGCGCACCGTGATCCCCGCGAAGCCGGAGACCTGCCCGACCGAGTAGCCCATCGCCGTACCTTTCGTCCTGCCGTCGTGTACGACGATCAGGGTGCGGCCTGACGTTACGTGAGGGTCAAGCGGGGGGGAGGGGCACGCGGGTCACGAGGGGCGCGCGGGTCACGCCGGCTGCCCGTACCGCTCCTCCAGCACCGAGTCCACCAGCGCTCGTACGTCCTCGCGGTCCAGCCCCTCCGCCCGGGCGCGCTCCATCCAGGAGCGGAGTTCCGCGCGGAGCAGGGCGTCCGCGGCGGACTCGGGGCGGGCGAGGGTACGGCTGACGAAGGTGCCGAGGCCGGGGCGTGGTTCGACCAGGCCCTCGCGCTCCAGTTCGCGGTAGGCCTTCAGGGTCGTGTTGGGGTTGACCTTGGTGGTGGCGGCGACCTGCGCGGCGGTCGGCAGGCGGTCGCCCTCCACGAGGGTGCCCAACCGCAGCGCCTGCTTGACCTGTTGGACGATCTGGAGGTAGGTGGCGACGCCACTGCGACGGTCGATCCGGAATTCGACGACGCTCACCACCTCTCTGCTGTTTCTGCTGTTTCTGCAGCTTTCGGTTCTGCTGCTTCCGGTGTCACGGCTCTGCCCGTCCCCGCCGCGGCCGGGCGGCCCGACCGCTCGATGATCGGGCCGCCCGTACCGGGTGTCAAAGCGCCGCCCGGCGGGCACCGCAGCTCGCCGTTCAGAGCGGCCGCCGACGGGCCCACCACACGACGAATGCGAGCACCACGGCGGTCAGCGCCAGCAGGATCCCCGCGCCCAGCCACTGCATTCCGGGCATCTGCCCGTAGTCGAAGTACTGGGTCGTGCGGTTGACGATGCCCAGCTTGGCCCGGCAGGCGTCGCCGTCGGCGCCGGTGCAGGTGCCGATCCCGTAGAGCTTGCCGCCGGCGGTGGACAGCCATTCGTCGATCCGTACGGAGCTCAGCGGCAGGTCGGGGCCGCCGGCGTCGTACGGATAGCTGAGGCTGCGCAGCGTGCCGAGGTGGTCGCGTACTTTCTCGGCCCAGATCACGCTGAAGACGAAGGCGAGGAGGGCGGTGACCGCCATCGCCGGCACCACCCGCTTGATCAGCATGCCGATGGCGATACCGCACGCGGTCAGGAAGAGGGCCTTGGCGACCGGGACCGGGCCGGTGCTGTCGAAGGCGCCGCCCACCAGCCAGTCGCCGTCCATCGCCAGGTTGTGAGCCGGTGCCCACAGCCAGGTGAAGGCGGCCGACAGCAGGGTGGTGCACACCGTGACCACGGCCAGTGGCAGGGCCAGCGTGACCGCGAGCCAGCGGCCCTGGCCCGCCGACTGGGTGCTGACCAGTTTGAGGGTGCCGTGCTCCTGCTCGCTCGCGATCAGCGGTGCGCCGAGGAAGACGCCCGCGATGACGGGCACGTACTGGAGGAAGGAGGCGCTCTTCTCGATCAGCTCCCCGAAGTGGTTGCGGAACTCGTTGAGCAGCTGCTCGTCGGCCGGGTGCGAGGCGGCCTGGGTGCCGGCTGAGGAGCCCTTGACGTGCAGGAAGTCCATCAGGCCGAAGCGCTGGTACACGAAGAGCGCACACCCCGCGACGGTGGCCAGCAGGGCGAGCCGCAGGAACGAGCGGTGCCGGTGCCAGACCAGCCAGGGCAGGCCGCGCAGGAGCGTACGGGACGGAGCGGCCGTGGTCTCAGTCGTGGTCGCAGCGGTGGTCGCGGCGCCGGTGGTCGTCATGCCGTCACCTCCCGGGCGTCGTCCGCTATCAGGCCGGGGGCTCCGGGCGTCCGCAGATAGGCCAACAGGACTTCCTCCATACTCGGTACCAGGGCTTCCCAGCTGTCGGAGAGCGGTCCGCCGGGCCGGATCAGGGCGCTGAACTGCCGCCCGGTGACCCGGGATTCGATGATCGTGTGCTGCCGCCGCAGCTCCTCGGGCACTCCGTCGCCGTCGCCGTCGGCCAGACCCGTCACCAGCGTGTGCGCGGGCACCAGCTGCTCGGTCGGGCCCGCCATCCGCAGCCGCCCCTCGGCCAGCACGGCGAGGTAGTCACACATCTCCTCCAGCTCGGAGAGCACGTGGGACGACATCAGGACGGTCGTGCCGTGCTCGGCGGCCTCGGCCATCAGCAGCCCGGACAGCTCGTGCCGGGCGAGCGGGTCGAGATCGGACATCGGCTCGTCGAGCAGGAGCAGGTCGGGCCGCTTTCCGAAGGCGAGGGCGAAGGCGACACGGGTGCGCTGGCCGCCCGAGAGGGTGCCGGTCCGGGCGGTGAGCGGCACGTTTCCGGACCGTACGATCCGCTCGGCCAGCGCCTGGTCCCAGCGCGGGTTCAGCTCGCGGCCCAGCCGCAGGGTCTCGGCGACCGTGAAGCGGGGGTAGAGCGGCTTGTCCTGGGCGAGGAAGGCGACCCGTTCCAGGACGGCCGGGTCGCTGACCGGGACGCCGAACAGCTTCAGGGTTCCGGCGGTCGGCTGTACCAGCCGCGTCGCGGCGCCGAGGAAGGTGCTCTTGCCCGCGCCGTTCGGGCCGACGAGCGCACAGATATGGCCGGCGGGGAGCCGGAAGGAGCAGTCCCGCAGCGCCCAGGTGCGACGGTAGCGCTTCCCCAGTCCTTCGGCCTCGATGGCCCACGGGCTCGGGCTTGAGCCCTGACTCCGGCTCCGGCTCTGGCTCGGGTCGTCGCTCATCCGGATCCCCCCTTAGACGATCTATTTAGCTAGTTCATTAGTGGAATGAGTATGGAGAGCGGCCAGGAGAGCTGTCAAACAGAGTGGGAGACCCGTCAAACAGAGCAGGTGCCGGCGGCGGTGGCGGCCTCGGCCAGCGGCTTCACCATGCAGCGACTGCCCTCGTACGCCCGGTAGTGACCGAACTTCTCGGCCTTCTCCACCAGTGCGTACCCGCTGGACGCGTACAGCTCCAGCGCCTCCGGCTGCTCACTGCCCGTCGACAGCACCATCCGGGAGCGGCCCGCGGCCTGCGCGTCCGCCTCCAGCGCGGCCAGGATCCGCCGTGCCAGTCCCCGCCCGCGTGCCTCCGGGAGCACGAACATCCGCTTCACCTCGGCGTCCCCGGCCGCGTATCCGTCGGCGGCGACGTCGTGGGCCCGCCAGCCCCCGGTGGCCAGCGCCCGCCCGTCCTCGTACGCGATCAGATACGTACCGTTCGGCGGGGTGAACATCTCCGGGTCCAGGGGCGTCATATCGCCCTCGCCGCCGTAGCGGCGGACGTACTCCTGCTGGACCAGGCCGTCGAGCCGGACCGCGTCGGGGTGGTCGTACCGGACCGGCCGTATCGTGATCTTGCCAGCGCGAGTCTCCATTCCGCGAAGCGTACGGGAATCCCGCGAGGGAACGAATGCCGGCCGGAACGGACGAGAACGCGATCACGACAAGGCGATCAGCTGCCGGGCATGGGTATGGTGCCCGGATGCTCACCGTGACCTCTGCGAATGTGAACGGGCTGCGCGCCGCGGCCAAGAAGGGCTTCGTCCCGTGGCTGGCGGAGACCGCGGCCGATGTGCTGTGCCTGCAGGAGGTACGGGCCGAGGCCGCCCAGCTTCCGGAGGAGGTGCGGGAGCCCGCGGGCTGGTACACCGTGCACGCCCCGGCGGCGGCCAAGGGCCGGGCCGGTGTCTCCCTCTACACCCGCCGTGAACCGGACCGCGTCCGGATCGGCTTCGGCTCGTCGGAGTTCGACGACAGCGGCCGCTACGTGGAGGCCGACCTGCCCGGGGTGACCGTGGCCAGCCTCTACCTTCCCTCCGGCGAGGTGGGCACCGAGCGCCAGGACGAGAAGGAACGCTTCATGGCGGAGTTCCTCCCGTACCTCATCGGCCTCCGCGAGCGCGCCGCGGCGGACGGCCGGGAGGTCGTGGTCTGTGGCGACTGGAACATCGCCCACCAGGAGGCCGACCTCAAGAACTGGAAGGCCAACCGGAAGAAGTCCGGCTTCCTCCCCGAGGAACGCGCCTGGCTCACGGAGGTCCTCGGCGAGACCCGCGGCGGCTATGTGGACGTCGTCCGCACCCTCCACCCCGACACCGAGGGCCCCTACTCCTGGTGGTCGTACCGGGGCCGCGCCTTCGACAATGACGCGGGCTGGCGAATCGACTACCAGATGGCCACGCCGGGGCTGGCGGGGCGCGCGGTGAAGGCGTACGTCGAGCGGGCGGCGAGCTATGACCAGCGGTGGTCCGATCATGCTCCCGTGACTGTGGCGTACGGGCTGTAGCGAGCCATAGGGTCAGCGGTCTTCCCCGTCCTGCCCCTTCCGCCGTAGCCGGCCCTCCAGTTCGGCCCGGATCCGGCGGTCCATGGCCATGGAGAGTTCGGCCTCCACCACGCCCTTGGAGAGGGGGCGGAGGCCTTCGATGGTGCGGGCTATTCGGTCCAGGTCCTGGGCGGTGCCCGGGCCCGGGGCGGCGTGGTCCAGGACGTCGGCGAGGAGGTGGGTGCGGATGAGGGTGGTGAAGAGGTCGGCGAGGGCGTCGGCGTGGGCACGGACTCTGCGGCCGGCCTCCAGGACGGCGGCCAGGGGGATGCCGCTGTTGACGAGTTCGGCGGAGGCGTCCAGGAGGCGGCGGCTGATGTGGACGAACTCGTCCCCGTCGATGGCGAGATAGCCGATATCGAAGGACGTGCTGAGGTTCTCCGGGGTGATGTCCCTGCTGAAGTGGTCGACGAGCTGTTCCGGGGTGAGGCGCACGGGGGTCTCCTCGGACCAGGGAGGGAGCAGGGGGCTCTGCAAGTCGCCTTGCAGGCCGAGGAGTTCGCCCACATCGCGGCCCGCTTCGAAGGCGGAGAGGAGGTCGGCGATACCGCCGAGGGTGTGGCCGCGCTCCAGGAGGGCGCCTATGGTGCGGAGCCGGGCCAGGTGGTGCTCGTTGTACCAGGCGATCCGGCCCTCGCGGCGCGGTGGCGGGATGAGTTTGCGCTCGCGGTAGAAGCGCAGCGTGCGGACCGTGATCCCGGCTTCCTCGGCCAGCTCGGCCATGCGGAATTCGCGTGTGGGGCGGCCGTCTTGCCGGGGCCGCCGCTGTCCGGCCTCGTCCGTGGAGTGCTCACGGGAGGTCTCGTTCCCGGAATGCTCGCTCGAGGTCTCGTTCGCTGCCACGGGGCCAGCCTATGCCGGAGGTGTGACGCCGGGGATGTGGCGCCGGGCCGGGGTGCGACCGGCGGTAACTTCCTGCCGCCCGACCCCTACCGCTCGGTACGCGGCTGTCCTACCCTCCCAGTGTGCTCGATCGTGCCAGTGATTGCTGGCATGGTTGGCGAGAGGCGGACGTCGGACTCGGGAGGCGGCGGATGGCCGGGCGCGAACGTAGCGGTCGTAGGCAAAGCGGTCGTTGGCATGTGCGGGTGGCGGTGATCGGATCGGGCTTCGGCGGCCTGGGGGCGGCGGTACGGCTGCGCCGGGAGGGGATCACCGATTTCGTGGTCCTGGAACGGGCCGGTTCGGTCGGCGGCACCTGGCGGGACAACAGCTATCCGGGGTGCGCGTGTGACGTCCCGTCGCATCTGTACTCCTTCTCCTTCGCCCCGAATCCGGAGTGGCCGCGGAACTTCTCCGGGCAGCCCCACATCCGCGCGTACCTCGAGCGGGTCACGGACAATTTCGGGCTGCGTCCGCATATCCGGTTCCACTCGGAAGTACGGAGCCTCCGGTGGAGCAGCGATGAACTGCGGTGGGAAATCGATACGGCGTCCGGCGCGCTCACGGCGGATGTGGTGGTGTCCGCCACCGGGCCGTTGTCGGATCCCAGGACTCCGGACGTGCCGGGGATCGACGGTTTTCCCGGGAAGGTCTTCCATTCGGCACGCTGGGATCACGCGTACGAGCTGCGCGGTAAGCGCGTCGCCGTGATCGGCACGGGCGCCTCGGCGATCCAGATCGTGCCCGCCATTCAGCCGGAGGTGGCGCGTCTCACGCTCTTCCAGCGCACTCCGCCGTGGGTGCTGCCGCGCGCCGACCGCAGTATCACCGCGGCCGAGCAGTGGCTGCACAGCAGGGTGCCGGCCACCCGCGCCGCTCGCCGTGGGCTGCTGTGGGGCATCAGGGAGATGCAGGTCAGCGCCTTCACCAAGCGGCCCGGAGAGCTGGGACTGATCCAGTTCCTGGCGAAGCAGCACATGAGGAAGGCCATCAAGGATCCGGCCCTCCGGAGCGCGCTGACGCCGGACTACCGCATCGGATGCAAACGCATTCTGCTCTCCAATACCTACTATCCGGCATTGGCCCGGCCGAATGTGGACCTTGTACCGGCCGGGCTGAAGGAGGTGCGGGGCAGCACGCTTGTGGGTGCGGACGGAAGTACGGCCGAGGCCGACGCGATCGTCTTCGGCACCGGCTTCCGTGTGACGGACATGCCGATCGGGGAGCGCGTCACGGGGGTCAACGGGACGACGCTGGCGCAGGAGTGGAAGGACGGAATGGCTGCGCTGCGCGGCTCCAGCGCGGCCGGATTCCCGAATTTCCTGACCATCATCGGTCCCAACACCGGGCTGGGGAACAGCTCGATGATCCTGATGATCGAGTCGCAGCTGAATTACATGGTGGATTTCCTACGGCAGTTGGACATTCTGGGAGGGAAGATCGCCTTGAATGCACGGCAGTCCGCGGTGGACGAATGGACGCGGAAGATTCAGCGACGGATGGCGCGGACGGTGTGGAACACCGGCGGCTGCGACAGCTGGTACCTGGACGCCAAGGGGCGGAACACCACCGTCTGGCCGGGCACCACAGCGGAGTTCAGGAAGGTGACGCGACGGGTCGACCTCGCGGAGTACGAGGTACTGCGGCCGGCCGGCGCAACAGCGGGTCCGGCCACCGCGACCGGTACCGAGACCGGTACGGCAGTGGGGGCGGCGACCGGTGGTGCACGTACGGAGGCGAGCGCATGAGCAGCAGCCGTCCCGGTCACGTCACCAGCGGTCCGTACGCCCCGCCGGTGCCGCGTACGACGATGACCGTCACCTCCGCCGACGGCGCCCGGATCTACACCGAGATCCACGGCCCCGAACACGCCCCGGCCATCGTGCTGGCCCACGGCTGGACCTGCTCGACCGCCTTCTGGGCCCCGGTCGTCCGCGACCTGTCCGCCGACCACAAGGTCATCGTCTATGACCAGCGGGGACACGGGCGCAGCCCGGCGGTCCGGCCCGCCGGCCACAGCACCCATGCACTCGCCGACGACCTGATCGCCGTACTGGAGCGGACCCTTGAGCCCGGCGAACGCACCGTGGTGGGCGGCCACTCCATGGGCGGCATGACGATCATGGCTGCCGCCGGGCGGTCACAGCTGCACGAACGGGCGGCCGCCGTGCTGCTGTGCAGCACCGGCCCCACCGAACTCGCCGCAGAGGCCCGGGTCTTCCCCTTCCGGAGCCCGGCCGCCCGGCGCCAGGCACACTGGCTGCTGCTGCACTCGCGTACCCCGCTCGGCCCCGTATCGTCGCTCACCAAGCGCGCGCTCAAGTACGCCACGATGGGCGCCGGTTCCACCCCCGAGCAGGTCGAGGCCTGCGCCCGTATCGTGCACGCCTGCCCGACGGGCGTACGGGCGCACTGGGGCAAGGTCCTGTACGGCCTCGAACTGACCGGTGGGGCGGGCAAGCTGACGATGCCGGCCGCGGTCATCGCGGGGACCGCGGACCGGCTGACGCCACTGGTGCACGCCCGCCGGCTGGCCTCCGTGCTCCCCGACTGCCGGGACCTGACCGAACTGCCGGGGCTGGGCCATATGACGCCGATCGAGGCGCCGGACACGGTCGCCGGCCGGCTGCGCGCCCTCGTACAGGACCACCTGGAGCGGCAGGAGCACCGGGAACAGCAGGCGCGGCAGCAGGAGACGGCAGCGGAGCAGAGGGGGAAGACGGCGTGAGCGAGCGAGGGAGCGGAGGAGGGGCCAGGAGAGCCCGAGGGGTCATAGGGGCCGGAGGGCCCAGGGGCAGGAGCTTGGCCGGGCAGGTCATCGTCGTCACCGGCGCGGCGCGCGGTGTCGGTGCGCTGCTGGCCCGTAAGTTGTCGGCGCGCGGTGTGACCCTGGCACTGGTCGGCCTGGAGCCGGACGAACTGAAGAGCGTGGCCGCCGCACTCCACGGGCCGGCGCACCACTGGCCCGCCGACGTCACCGACCACGCGGCGATGACCCAGGTCGCGGGCGAGGTCAAGGACCGCTTCGGGAAGGTCGATGTGGTCGTCGCCAACGCCGGGGTGGCGTCCGGCGGCCTGTTCGCCGACTCCGATCCGGTCGCCTGGAATCGGGTCATCGAGGTCAATCTGATCGGCAGCGCGGTCACCGGGCGAGCCTTCCTGCCCGTACTGATGGAATCCCGTGGCTACTTCCTCCAGATAGCCTCGCTCGCCGCGCTCACCCCGGCGCCGATGCTCACCGCGTACTGCGCTTCCAAGTCAGGCGTCGAGGCGTTCGCGCACAGCCTGCGTGCGGAGGTCGGCCACCGGGGCGTACGGGTCGGCGTCGGCTATCTGAGCTGGACCGACACCGACATGGTGCGCGGCGCCGACCGGGACGACACCTTTCGCGAGCTGCGCGCCCGGCTGCCCTGGCCGTCGAACAAGACCTATCCGCTGGGTCCCGCGGTCGACCGGCTCGTCGCGGGCATCGAGCGCCGCTCCGCGCATGTCTACGGGCAGGGCTGGCTGCGCGGGATGCAGTCCCTGCGGGGCTGTCTGCCGGCGCTCATCGGGACGGTGGGCCGGCGCGAGATGCGGCGGTTCGGCGACCGGCTGGACGGAGTGCGGATCGGCCTGATCGGCGCGGGCGGGGAGGCGGACGAAAGGGCACGCGCCGCGGCACACAAGGGCGGCGTCACGGACGGTATCCATCCGTGATCGAAGTGCGAGCGATGTTCGGGCGTGTCACGCTGGTCGAGGCCCAACCCCCACACCTCACTAGGAGTGAACAGCATGGGCATAAAGGACCAGTTCCAGGACAAGGCCAACGAGCTCAGGGACCGGGCGCAGCAGGCACGGGAGAGTGCCGAGCAGCGCGGTCAGGGCCGGCGGCCCCAGGGGCAGGGCCGTAGTCGGACCGCACCGGACCCGATGGACGAACTGCGCGAGGAGCAGCAGTACCGTTACGACGACGAGACTTGATGCGGCCGTCCTGAAACACCGTGCGATGCGAACGGCGATATGGGGCAGTGCGAGCAGAGGCGCACCCGGTCAACCGGGTGCGCCTCTCGTCATGTTCGGTGTCCCGTCGTCGTTTGAGCCCCCCTCAAGCCCCCGCAGCCTCCGCCGCGCTCCCGTTACCGCTCCCGGCCCCTGCCCCGTTCCGCGGCGGCAGTGCGGGCCGCCGTCGGTCCGGTACGTCCGACAGATCCGGAGGTGTCGCCGCCGGGTGCCGGTCCAGCAGCTCCAGCGCCGTACGCACCGCCACGCCCAGCGTCGGCTGCCGCCCCTCCGCCCAGTGCAGCGGCGAGCGCAGCGCCTCGATGTCGACCTCGACGCCGTGGTTCTCCACGCCCCACCCGTAGAGCCGGAACCACGCCGCGTTCATCGGGACGGTGATCGTCGTCCCGTCGGCGAGCCGGTGCCGGCCGGTCATCCCGACCACCCCGCCCCAGGTGCGCATCCCGACCACCGGGCCGATGCCCTGCAGTTTGAAGGCCGCGGTGATCATGTCGCCGTCGGACGAGGTCATCTCGTCGGCGACCGCGACGACCGGGCCGCGCGGAGCGTTGCTGGTGTACGAGACCGGCTCGGCGTCGCGGGTCAGGTCCCAGCCCATGATCGTGCGGGTCAGCTTCTCGATGACCAGCTCGGAGATGTTGCCGCCGGCGTTGCCCCGGACGTCCACGATGAGCGCGGGCCGGGAGACCTCCTTCCGCAGGTCGCGGTTGAACTGCGCCCAGCCCGAGCCGCCCATGTCGGGGATGTGGAGGTAGCCGCACCTGCCGTCGCTCAGCTCCCGCACCACGGCCCGGCGTTTGGCGACCCAGTCCTGGTAGCGCAGCGGCCGCTCGTCGACCAGCGGGACCACCGCGACCCGGCGGGCATGGCCGCTGCTGTTGCTGTTGCTGTTGCTGTTGCTGCTGCTGTTGCCGTCGTCGTCGCCGGTGCCGCTTCCGTTGCCGTCACTGTCCGCTGGGGAGAAGGTCAGCTCGACGGTGGTGCCGCCGGCCGCGGACAGCAGCGGATACGGGCCGGTCAGCGGGTCCACCCGGCGGCCGTCGACATGGGTGAGCTCGGCGCCTTCGCGGATGCCCGTACCGGCCAGCGGGGAGCGGGCCTTGGAGTCCGACGACTCGCCCGGCAGGATCCGCTGCACGAGCCAATGGCCGTCCCGGCAGACGAAGTTGGCGCCGAGCAGACCGATGGCGCGCTGATAGTGCGGTGGCCCCTCATTGCGCCGGGCACCGGTGACGTACGCGTGCGAGGTGCCCAGTTCGCCCAGTACCTCACGCAGCAGATCGGCGAACTCGTCCGGGGAGGAGACCCGTTCGACCAGCGGACGGTACTGCGCCAGCACCGCGTCCCAGTCGATTCCGCACATCCGCGGATCCCAGAAGTACGCCCGGATGATCCGGCCCGCCTCCTCGAACCCCTGGCGCCACTCCGCCCCCGGATCGACGTCGTGCAGAATGCGCCGCAGATCCAGGTAGACCGTCGCATCGCTGTCCGACGGCTCGGTCGCCGGCACCGCCCGCAGCTCACCCTCGTCGTTGACGACCAGCCGCGTGCCGTCGCCGCTGAGCGCGAACCCGTCCAGGGAGCTGGTGAGTTCGGTGCGCCGCGCCTTGGTGAGGTCGAAGTGTTCGAGGGTGGGCCGGCTCGACGTCTTGTCGGGGTCGGCGAAGGTCTCGCCCAGCGCGCCGGAGATCGGCCAGCGCAGCCAGACCAGCCCGCCGCCGCTGACCGGCTCCAGGGAGGAGTACTTGGACGCCGACACCGGGAACGGCGTGACCCGGTTCTCCAGCCCCTCCACCTCCACCAGCACCGTCCCCTCCCCACCCGTCGGCGGATTCTCGTCGGGATCCAGCCCGCCCGCCGCGGGCCGCCCCTCCGCCGACAGCGCGAAGGGGGACGGAGTGGCGGACGACAACGGCACGAGATGCGGCCGGCACCCCAGCGGGAAGGACAGATCCCCGGTGTGCACGTCGTAGACCGGGTCGAAGCCGCGCCACGACAGGAACGCCAGATAGCGGCCGTCCCGCGTGAACACCGGTTGTTCGTCCTCGAAGCGCCCGTTCGTCACGTCCACGATGTGCCGGTCCGCGAGCCGGGCCATCTTGATCTGCCGCAGCGAACGGCCGATCCCCGGATGCGACCAGGTCAGCCAGCGTGAGTCGGGCGAGAACGCCAGGTCGCGCACCGGACCGTTGGCGGAACGGATCAATTCGGTCACGCCACCGGGCCCGGCCGCCACCTCCTCCGCGCTCCGGTCCTCCTCGGTCGACCCTTCACCCGGCCGGGTCACGTCCACCAGCAGCAGCCGCCCGTCGTGCGCGGCCACCGCCAGCCGTTCACCGTCCGGCGAGGACGCCATCTCATGTACCCGGCCCACCTGCCCCGCCGCCAGCCGCCGCGGCTCACCGGCCCCACTCGCGCGCGGCAGGTTGGAGATTTCGATGGCGTCCGGCCCCTCGGCATCGGTCACATACGCGATCCGTCCGCTGGCCCCCAGCATCTCCGGCAGCCGGACCCATACGCCCGGGGTGTCGTGGATCGTCCGGGCCGGGCCGTCGCGGTGGGTGAGCCAGTACAGGCTGCCGCGTACGCCGACGGCGCTGGCGCGTCCCGTGGCGTCCACCGCGAGCGAGGTGACATTCGACGCGGCCGGGACCTGGTAGCCGCGGCGCCCGGCTCGCGGCCCGCCCAGCCGCACCGACAGCTTGCGCGGTACGGAATCCGGGCTCAGCTCGTCGACGAGCCAGATGTCGCCCGCGCACTGGTACACGATCCGTTCGCCGTCCGTCGCGGCGTGCCGGGCGTAGAAATCGGCGTGATCCGTATGCCGCCGCAGATCGGTCCCGTCCGGCAGACACGAATAGACATTGCCGACCCCCTCATGATCCGACAGGAAGGCGATCCGCCCTCCCACGAACATCACCGAGTCCAGATGCCCGTACAGGTCCGGCAGCAGCCGCGTCCCGTGCAGCCACATCCGTCCCATCGCGCCGCCCCGGTAGCGCTTCCAGGAGGCCGGCTCATGCGGCGGCTTGCCGGTGAGCAGCAGCGTCTTGTGCTCTCCGGCGACGTCCGCGACCGCGATATCGGCGGCCGGCCCCCAGGGCAACTTCCGGCCCGGGCTGCCGTCGGTCGCCAGCTTGTAGGCCCAGGAGTAGTACGAGAACGGCTGGCCGTGCGACGAAACCGCCAGGATGTGCCCGTCCGGCGTCCACCCGCACACCCGCGCGTCCGTGCTGCCCCAGTACGTCAGCCGACGCGCCGGGCCGCCCTCGACCGGCGCCAGATACACCTCGGGATCGAGACTCCGCCAGCTGGTGAACGCGATATGCCGCCCGTTCGGGGAGAAACGAGGGTGCCCGACCCGCGTCCGGTCCACGGTCAGCCGCCAGGCCCGCCCGGGCTCCTGCCCGTCCGGCGCGATCGGCGCCACCCACAGGTCGTCCTCGGCGGCGAAGCAGAGCAGGTCCCCGTGCAGATGCGGAAAGCGCAGATACGAGCCCACGTCGGACGCGCTCGGCGCGTTGGGCACACGGCGCAACCGCCCGCCCGCCGGATCACTCGCACTCGACTCCGGCCCCGGTCCGACGCCCTCGCGTGCATCGCTCACCCATCCATGGTTTCGGGAGGGGATGGGGGCGGCAAGTCGGCCGGGTGAATACCAGCCGGAGCGGGCCTACGAGACCGGCCGAGCGAGAAAACCAATGATCGCCTGAGCCATTCCCGTCGGCTCATCCTCGTGAACGAAATGCCCGGCCTCGGGAAACTCAACGAGCCGACTGCCCGGCCGGCGCGCGGTCATCTCCCGAGCCAGCTCGCCTGGCAGGAGAGAACTCCTCCCCCCCGCGCAACACCAGCGCGGGACAGTCGGACGCCAGCCAGTCAGCCCACCAGTCACCCAGACCGCTCTCCTGCACCGCCATCATCTCGTCCCAGTCGAACAGCATCCGCCAATGCCCCTCGGCCGCTTCCGGTTCCGCAACAGCACTCCGCATGAAGTAACTACTGTCCGCGACACCGGCCCTCTCAATGGCGCGTGCGAGCCGGTCACGAGTCGGAGCCCGCATCGGCCATCCACGGACGTCCAGCACGGGCTCGGCGATCTCCGGCCGGCGCATCACCGGCCCGACGTCCTCCACAATCAGTGCCTCAACCAGGTCGGGACGCCGGGCGGCGAGCTGATACGCGGTGATCCCGCCGAGCGAATGCCCCAGCACAACGACGGGCGCCCTACCCAGATGCTCCACAAAACGGACCGCGTCCTCGATGAAATCCTCACGCGTGTAACTGCCGGTGTGATCACTCAATCCGTGGCCACGCTGATCCGGCGCGATCACCCGAACCCGGGGCCCGAGATCCTCCGCCAGCTGCGCGAAGATCGACCCGCGCCCGAATGTCCCGTGCAGCGCGACGAGCGGAGTCCCTTCACCCCCAAAATCAAGGTACTTGACGACGTGGCCACCCACGCGGACGGATAACCTTCTGCCGCTCATCTCCCACCTCGGCTGTCAGCCCTCGGCCTGGCGTTCCCGGCTGTGCCCACGTCTCGGTCGTCAGCCGTCGTGCCTGAAAGCCGTAAATGCCGCAGGAACAATAGCGGGTCTACGGCATTGCGTACGGGCGAAGACGGCTGGCGGGTGGTCTGCTTCTGGTCATCTTGCGGCTTTGAGTGTGAGGTGCTGGGTGGTAAGAGGGGGGGGTGTGGGGCGGAGGGGGAGTGTGCCGGGTGACGTGATCCTTTCTTTTGGGTTTAGGGATTTCGTTTACCTCTTGAGGGTGAAAGTGCCGCCGGGCCGAAAACCGTCTGGTGATGGGTGGCGGGTGATCGGATGCTGATGTGCGCACCGAAGATCGGTGAACCGCCGCTCATGGGAAGGAAGTTCATGAAGAACGCGTCCCGTTCTCGTCGTCCGCTGCGCAAGGGGTTTCTTGTCGCCGCCGCCTGTGCCGCGCTGATGGCCGTCTCGGCACCGGCCGCGACCGCGCAGCCCGCCGCCGTGGGCCATGTCGCGCAGACCGCCGGTACGAAGGCGGCGGACCCCGTCGTCACCGGTGTTCCTTACTACCTCGTCAACCAGGAGAACCGGGGCGTCAGTTTTGAGGCCTACCTCAACTGGGACTACGCGCTCCTGTCGAATTCGCCGGGGGACAACGGCGCTTCCGTGGTCTTCGAGAAGAAGGACGACGGTTACGTCATCAAGTCGACCAGTTCGCACTGGAGCGGCTACAACACCTGGTGCGCCGTCGGCAACGGAATCAAGCTGGACCAGGAAAGCAGTTGCGCTTCTCGCTGGAACTTCGTGCCCAGCCACGGTGGTTATCTGCTCCAGCTGGCGGGAACGCAGAACTACCTGACCCACCCCGTGGGTGGTAAGGGCTGGCTGGTGGCCTATGCCTCCGTGCTCCCCAACTTCCGGGACTTCACGGTCTTCAAGCCCGTCCAGGCCTAGCGATAGGTCGAGGAATTGGGTCAATGTCTATGAGGGGCAGTGATAGGGCGGCCTAAAGTGCCCTCGTAGTGCGGGAATTGCCGCTTGGATTCGGCGGGATGGTTGATGGTCGCTGTCCTCATGGTCTACGGCCCCCACGGCCCCCATGGCCCCCATGGCCCCATCAGGCTGTGGGGGCCGTTCGGTGTTCCCGGGAGTGTGGCGTCCCCGTCCGGTCGTGGGGTGGGCAACCGGGGGCGCATTTCGCATGCTGGGCGCTCTTGCAAGTGGTTCGCAGTAGCCATCACCATGGCTGGATTGCAGCGCCTGAGCGGAGGCATGTCATGCACGTACCCGATGGGTTCATCAATGCGCCGGTGTCGCTGGGGGCCGGGGTGGTGGCTGCGGTTGCGGTCGCGGTCAGCCTGCGGGGGGCCCGGCGCGAGCTGGCGGGTGCGGGGCAGAGTGCCGGGGCTGGGGCTGGGGCGGAGCGGACGGCGCCGTTGGCCGGATTGGTCGCGGCGTTCATCTTTGCTGTGCAGATGCTGAATTTTCCGGTCGCGGCCGGGACCAGTGGGCATCTGCTGGGCGGGGCGCTGGCGGCGATCCTGGTGGGGCCGTATACGGGTGTGCTGTGTGTGTCGGTGGTACTGCTGATGCAGGGGGTGTTGTTCGCGGATGGTGGGTTGACCGCGTTGGGGGTCAATGTCACTGATATGGCCATCGTGACGACGGTGGTCGCCTATGGGGTGTTCCGGGGGCTGGTGCGGGTGTTGGTGAAGGTGCTGCCGCGGCGCAGGCAGCAGTCGGTCACCGCCGCCGCGTTCGTCGCCGCGCTCGTCTCCGTGCCGGCCGCTGCCGTCGCCTTCAGTGCGCTCTACGCGCTGGGCGGGACCGCGGAGGTGTCGATCGGCAAGGTCTTCGCCGCCATGGTCGGGGTGCATGTGCTGATCGGGGTGGGGGAGGCGGTGATCACCGCGTTGACGGTGGGGGCCGTGATCGCCGTACGGCCGGATCTGGTGTACGGGGCGCGGGGGCTGACCAGGCCGCTGGAGCTGCGGACCTCGCCGGTGGGCGGCGGGCGGGAGCAGGCTGCGGGTTCCGGTTCCGTACGGGGTACCGCCGAGCCGGTCGTCGCCGCTACCGCCGCTGCACGAGGCGACGTCCCGGACGCCGCCGCGCCGCGTCGCTCCGCCCGTCGCCTCTGGCTGGCCGGGCTGGCCGCCGCCCTGGTGTGTGCGGGCGTCCTCAGCTACTACGCGTCCACCAGCCCCGACGGGCTGGAGAAGGTCGCCCAGGATCAGGGGCTCGACGCCAAGGCGAAGGAGCATGCGGCCAAGGGCTCGCCGCTGGCCGACTACAGCGTCAAGGACATCGGCGATCCGCGGCTGTCGGGTGGCCTGGCCGGTGTCATCGGGGTCGGGGCGACCCTGGCGGCCGGGACCGGTGTCTTCGTGATCGTCCGGCGTCAGCGCCGCAGGGGTACGGCCGTGCGCCCGGCACCCCGCCCGGCCGCCGAAGCCCGCACCGAAGCCCCCGCCGAAGCTCGCCCCGACGCCCCCGTCGAGACCCCCGTCGAAACCCCCACCGAAGCTCGCACCGAAGGCCCCACCGCGGAGAATGTCTGAGATGGGTGCGGGGCATGCGCACAAGCTCTACCGGTACGCGCACTCTCCCGTGCACGTCCTGCCCGCACACTGCAAGATCGTCGCGGTCCTCTGCTTCGTCGTGATCGTCGTCTCCACCCCGCGCGCGGCGGTCTGGGCGTTCGGGCTCTACGCGCTGCTGATCGCCGCCACCGCCGCGGCCGCCCGGGTCCCCGCCGGGTTCTTCCTCACCCGGCTGCTGATCGAGGTGCCGTTCGTCGCCTTCGCCGTTCTGATGCCGTTCGTCGCCGAGGGCCCGCGGGTCGACGTCATGGGCCTCATCAGCCTGAGCCAGTCCGGGCTCTGGGGGGCCTGGAACATCCTCGCCAAGGGCACGCTGGGCGTCGCCGCGTCCGTGCTGCTCGCCGCCACCACCGAACTGCGGGAGCTGCTGCTCGGGCTGCAGCGGCTGCGGATGCCCCCGCTGCTCGTCCAGATCGCCTCCTTCATGATCCGTTATGGCGATGTGATCACCGACGAGATGCGGCGGATGCGGATCGCCCGGCGCTCCCGCGGCTTCGAAGCGCGCGGCGTACGCCACTGGGGCGTGCTCGCCAAGTCCGCCGGTGCGCTGTTCATCCGCTCCTACGAGCGCGGCGAGCGCGTCCACCTCGCCATGGTCAGCCGCGGCTACACCGGCACGATGCCCGTCACCGACGCCGATGCCGGTGCCGCCATCGCCACCCGCACCCACTGGACCCGCGCGGCCGCCCTGCCCGCCGCCGCGCTCGCCGTCTGCCTCCTGGGATGGACCCTGTGACCTCTGTAACCCCTGTGCCCTCTGTGCCTCCTGTGCCTTCCGCGTCCCCCGAGACCCCGGAGCCCGCCGCGCCCCCCACGACCCCCGAGGCCACCGCCCCGCATCCGCCCGCCGCCGTACCGTCCCTCGCCGTCTCGGGGCTCGCCTACGCCTACCCCGACGGCCACCAGGCGCTCTACGGCGTCGACCTGACCGTCGGCCGTGGTGAACGGGTCGCCCTCCTCGGGCCCAACGGCGCCGGCAAGACCACCCTCGTACTCCACCTCAACGGCATTCTGGAGGCCGGTGCCGGTACGGTGCGCGTCGCCGGGCTGCCGGTCGCCAAGGGCAACCTCGCGGAGATCCGCCGCCGGGTCGGCATCGTCTTCCAGGACCCGGACGACCAGCTGTTCATGCCCACCGTCCGCGAGGACGTCGCCTTCGGGCCGGCCGCCGCGGGCCTGCGCGGCGCGGAACTCGCCGCACGCGTCACCGAGGCGCTCGAACGGGTCGGCATGGCGGACTTCGCCGACCGGCCGCCGCACCACCTCTCCTTCGGGCAGCGGAGGCGGGTGGCCGTCGCCACCGTCCTCGCCATGCGCCCCGAGATCCTCGTCCTGGACGAGCCGTCCTCCAACCTCGACCCGGCCTCCCGCCGCGAACTCGCCGACATCCTGCGGTCGTTGGACGTCACCGTGCTGATGGTCACGCACGACCTGCCGTACGCGCTGGAGCTGTGCCCGCGCTCGGTCGTGCTCTCCGGTGGCGTGCTGGTCGCCGACGGCACCACCCAGGACCTGCTGTGCGATGAGGAACTGATGCGCAGCCATCGGCTGGAGCTGCCCTTCGGCTTCGACCCGCAGTCGGTCGCCGTCCCCGGGTGACGTCCCGCCCGTGCCATAGGGCGTGTTGTCCCCGCGCCGTCGCCGTGTCCCCCGCCGTTTCCCGGCCGTTCCCCCGCGCCATCCGTCGTGTGACGAACGCCACGGGCCGCCGCCCTGGTCATCAGCACCGATCGGAGCGTTGCACCATGGATGGGTCACGAAAGCGACGGATGAGTGGGAAGCGGGAAACAGTGGTGGACGTCCAGGGCACGGTCGAGGACGGTTTCGAGCCGGTCCGGGACGCCTTCGCAGCCAACTTCGCGCGACGCGGAGAGCGGGGGGCGGCGGTGGCCGTCTACCGGCACGGGCGGAAGGTCGTCGACCTGTGGGCCGGTACGAAGGACGGGGACGGGGGCGGGGGCGGGAACGCCGAAGGAGCCGCGGCCCCGGCGGAGGGTGCCGCGCCGTGGGAGGCCGGTACCGCCCAGGTGATCCGGTCCGCGACCAAGGGCATCGCCGCCGTCGTCCCGCTGCTGCTGCACCAGCGCGGACTGCTCGACCTGGACGCCCCCGTCGGCACGTACTGGCCGGAATTCAAGGCCGCCGGCAAGGAGCGGGTGCTCGTCCGCCACCTCCTCTCGCACCGCGCCGGCCTGCCCGTCCTGGACACCCCGCTCACCCCCGCCCAGGCCCTCGACGGGGTCAGCGGGCCCGCCGCGCTGGCCGCCCAGGCCCCCGTCTGGGAGCCCGGCACGGACCACGGCTACCACGCGCAGACCTACAGCTGGCTCATCGGCGAACTGGTGCTGCGGGTCACCGGGCGCACCCTCGGCGCCTGGATAGCCGACGAGATATCCGGGCCGCTCGGCCTCGACCTGTGGATAGGCCTGCCGGCGGCGGAACAGTCCCGGGTGGGCCGGATCGCCGCCGTCGAGGCGCCGCCCGCGCCCGCCGCCTCCGGTCTCCGTGTCCGCCCCAAGCGGGCGGTCGCCGACGCGTACGCCGATCCCACCTCCCTCACCAGCCGGGCCTTCGCCGCGATCTCGCCGGCGCCGGACGAGAACGCACCGGAGTACCGGGCCGCCGAGCTTCCCGCCTCCGCGGGCATCGCCACCGCCCGCTCCCTCGCCCGCTGCTACGCGGCGCTGATCGGCGCCGTCGACGGCCACCCCCGCCTCTTCGCGCCCGCGACCCTCACCCTCGCCCGCACCGAGGAGTCCGCCGGTCTCGACCGCACCCTCCTCGTCACCACCCGCTTCGGCCTCGGCTTCATGCTGCACGGGCCCGCCTCGCCGCTGCTGGGGCCCGGTTCGTTCGGCCACCCCGGCCGCGGGGGCGCGCTGGCGTGCGCGGATCCGGAGAGCGGGATGGCGTTCGGGTACGTCACCAACGGGATGCAGCGGAACGTGACGGCGGACCCCCGGGCGCAGGCGCTGCTGCGGGCGGTCTCCGGCGTCGTCGGGTGCGCCTGATCCACTTCGCGTCCGTCGGCCGACCCTGCCTCTGCTTCCGCCTCTGCCCCTGCCCCTGATCCGGGCCAGAGGGGGCCTCCCCCTGGTGAAGGGCAGGGCTCAGCCGTGGTGGAGCATCAGGCCGATACCGGCCACCATCAGTCCGGCCGCGGCGATTCGCGGGGCGCCGAACCGTTCCTTGAAGAAGAGGGCGCCGATCGCCGCGCCGACGATGATCGAGGACTCGCGCAGGGCGGCGATGGGGGCCAGGGGAGCGCGCGTCTGCGCCCACAGGACCAGGCCGTAGGCGAGGACGGAGAGGACGCCGCCGCTCAGGCCGCGGACCGCGAACGGGCGGAGCTGGGTGAGGAGTTGGCCGCGGCGGACGGCCAGTGCGTACACGGGGATGGCAGCGCCTTCGAGGAGCATCAGCCAGGCGGTATAGCCGAGGGGCGTGCCGGAGGCGCGGACGCCGAGGCCGTCGACGGTGGTGTACGAGGCGATCGCCAGGCCGGTGGCGAGGGCGGCGATGAGGGCCGGCCAGTGCGGCCGGGTGCCGGCGGTGCGGACGCCCCAGAGGGCCACGCCGACCAGGCCCGCGGAGGCCAGGGCCACCCCGGCCAGGGCCCAGCCGTCGGGGATCTCGTCGACGAAGACGGCCGCGAGCACGGTGACGACGAGCGGCGCGGTGCCGCGGGCGATGGGGTACATCTGCCCGAAGTCGCCCAGCCGGAACGACCGCATGAGCAGCGCCTGGTAGACGATGTGCAGGACGGCGGAGGCCAGGAGCCAGGGCCAGGCGCCGGCGGCGGGCAGCGGCGCGACGGCGGCCAGGACGGCGCCGCACATCGTGCCGCCGCTGCCGACCAGCGTGAAGGCCAGCAGCTGGTCGCGTATGCCGTGGGCGATGGCGTTCCAACTGGCGTGGGTGACGGCGGCCAACAGGACGGCCGCGACGACGAGCGGGGTCACGACGAGCGTTCGGCGGGCGCGGGAACGGTCATGGGCAGGGGCATGGCCCGCACGCTATCGAAAGCTGTACGGGCCATGCGACGGTGATTCCGGCGGGGTTCCGGCGGGGTTCCGGGGTCCGGGAGAGGGCCGGTTCAGCCCGCCGTGAGGATGGCGCGGACCACCGGCCCCGCGTTGCTGCCGCCGTGGCCGCTGGCCGGCACGACGGCGGCCGCCGCGACGTCGTCGCGGTAGGCGGTGAACCACGCGTTGGGCTTCTCCTGGCCGTCGACCTCGGCGGAGCCGGTCTTGGCGCCGATGTCCCCGCCGACCCCGGCCATCGCCTCGGCGGCCGTACCGGAGGTCGCGGTCAGCTTCATCAGCGACTTCAGGCCGGACGCGGTGGCCGGCTTCATACTGCGGGCCGCCTTGGCGAAGGCCCGGTTGTCCAGCGACTGGTCGACGATGTACGGCTGGTGGAAGGAGCCGGCGCGGACCGTGGCGGCGAACGTGGCGACGTTGAGCGGATTCATCCGCACCCCGCCCTGGCCGATCAGCGAGGCCGCCATCTGCGCGTCGCTCTGCACCGGCACCGAGCCGTCGAAGGTGGGGATGCCGGTGTTCCAGTTCAGCCCGAGGCCGAAGACGTCCCGGGCCTCCTTCGTCAGATCGTCGTTGCTGAGCTTCTCCGCCTGCGAGATGAACGCGTTGTTGCAGGACGCGGCGAAGCTCTGCGCGAAGGTGCCGTCCTTGATCTCGGTCTTGTTGAGATTCTGGAACTTCCAGCCGCCGACGGTCACGAACTTGGGGCAGGGGTGCTTCTTGCCGGGGTCGGTCAGGCCCTTGTCCATCAGCAGCGCCGCGGTGACGATCTTCATCGTGGAGCCGGGGGCCAGCGAGCCCTGGGTGGCCAGGTTGAAGCCCTTGGCCGGGGAGTTGGCGAGCGCCAGGATCTCGCCGGTGCTGGGCTTGACGGCGGCCGCGGAGGCGGACTTCTTGCCCGCGACGGCCTTCTCGGCGGCGGCCTGGAGCTTGGCGTCCAGGGTGGTCTTCAGGGTGCCGGGGGTGCCCTTGGAGAGCACCTTGAGGGTTTTGTCGGGCTGCTGCTCGTCGGGCTTGGCGGCCTTGGCGCGGTGGATGAACAGCTCGGTGCCGGGCTTGCCGCCGGTCTTGTCGCCGTACTTGGCGCGCAGGCTGTCCAGGACCCCGGCCAGCGTCGGGTGCGCCTGGGGGGTCAGCTCGGTGCCGTTGCGGTCGACGGCCTTGATCGGCGGGGCCTCGGCCTCTCCGGTGCGCAGCTCGTCACCCTTGGCCAGGCCCGGGTGCAGCACCGTCGGCCGCCAGGCGATCTGCGGCTTCCCGGTGGTCCTGTCGCGCTGCACGGTCGCCGAGGAGCGGTACGAGTAGGGCGCCTTGGTGCCGTTGTAGTCGATCTGCGCGGTGACGGTGTACGGGACCGTGGTGCCGGACGGGGTGCCCGGTGTCACCGTCACCTTCGAGAACTTCGCCTGTGCGGCGAAGCTCTCCAGGGCGGCTTTGGCGGCCGCCGGGTCGTCCGTCAGCCCGGCGGCCGCGGCGGTGTCCCCGGACTGCCAGGCCGTCAGGAACTCCTGACCCGCTGTCTGCACTTCCTTGGCCGACGGCGGACCGGTCGGCACCGTGGGCGCGTTGTCGCCCGCCTTGGCGTCCGCCGCCGTGACCTGCGTACGCGGCGTGTCGTCCGAACCGCCGAACAGCGCGAGGCCGCCCGCGACTCCCGCTGCCAGGGCCACCGATCCGCCGATCAGCCCGTACTTCACCTCTCGGCGCATGCCACCGATCCCCTCCCAGGAGCCTCGTTCGTGAATACGCACACAAGAACGTGCTTCGCACTCTAAGGGACACGGGGGAGGTATCGAATCTCGATCAGGGCACGGTCCTGTGACGCACTGTTGTAGTGCTGTGACAGAACTGTCGCACGCGTGCCGTGACTCTCCGGTGCACGCTGACTCTCCGGTGCACGCTCACTTGACGCCCATCTGGTCGGGCAGGCCGGCCTGGCAGTCCTCGAGGAGGGGGATGGTGAGGACGCTGAACTGACTGCATTCGCTGGGCTGGGCGGCGGCGGCCGCGGGGGCGGCGGCGGTCAGCAGCGCGATGGCGCAGGCGGCAAGGGCAAGAGAGCGAAGGCGCATGGTGTGGTCCTCTCCGGTCGTGATCATCCTGACCCCCCGCGTCGGAAGATATGACCGGTTCGGGGCGGGCGCGCGACCAGCGCCGCCGACCGGGCTAACGGCCGTCCCGGACGGCGGAGCCGATCCACAGGACACGGCCTGGACCCAGGTGTCTAGACCCAGGTGTCCAGCCACATCCGGTGGTGCCAGGCCGATTTCGGGATCGGGGTGCCGGTGTAGACCGGATAGAAGTAGATGAAGTTCCAGATGATGAGGAGGACGAGGACGCCGGCGCCCACCGCCCCGACCGTCCGGCGGCGCTCGCCCGGAACGGGCCCCGCCTCCGCCGCAGCGGTCGTGCCGCCCGCCCGGGACGGCGGGCCGATGAGTGCGCCGATCATCATCGCCAGCGCCAGACACAGGAACGGCACGAACACCACCGCGTAGAAGAGGAAGATGGTGCGTCCCTGGTAGTGGAACCACGGCAGATAGCCGGCGGCGATACCGCAGGCGATGGCGCCGGCCCGCCAGTCCCGCTTGAAGAGCCAGCGGTAGAGGACGTAGAGCAGGGCGAAGCAGGACGCCCACCACAGCAGCGGGGTGCCCAGCGCCAGCACCTCCCGCGCACAGCCCTCGGCCGCGGTGCAGCCGTCCTGGCCGGCCTTGGGGTCCTCGTAGAAGTACGAGACCGGGCGGCCCAGGACCAGCCAGCTCCAGGGGTTGGACTGGTAGGTGTGCGGGGTGGTCAGGCCGGTGTGGAAGTCGTAGACCTCGGTCTGGTAGTGCCACAGGCTGCGCAGCCAGTCCGGCAGCCAGGTCCAGCCGGCCCGTTGGCCGTCCGCCGTGGTCGCCCAGTCGCGGTAGTAGCCGCCCTTGGTGGCGAGCCAGCCGGACCAGGACGCGAGGTAGGCGGCGAGGGCGACGACGACTGTCGAGCCGAACGCCGGCAGCACGTCGCGGCGCAGCACCGAACGGAACGGGTGCCGGGCACCGGCCGTACGGCGCCCCGCGACGTCCCACAGCACCGACATCAGCGCGAACGCGGCGAGGAAGTACAGGCCGTTCCACTTGGTGGCGGCGGACAGGCCCAGGCACACCCCGGCCGCGATCCGCCAGGGCCGCCAGCCGAGCCGTAGCCGGTCCCCGACCTCCGCGTCCGGGCGGGCCGTCCCGTCCGGGCCGACCGGCAGCGCCGCCGCCAGCCGGGCCCGGGTGCGGTCCCGGTCCACCAGCAGGCAGCCGAACCCGGCCACCACCCAGAACATCACGATCAGGTCGAGCAGGGCGGTACGGCTCATCACGAAGTGCAGACCGTCCACCGCCAGCAGGGCGCCGGCCAGGCAGCCCAGCGCCGTGGAACGCAGCAGCCGCCGCCCGATCCGGCAGACCAGCAGCACCGACAGCGTGCCGAGCAGCGCCACCGTGAACCGCCAGCCGAAAGGGTTCATCCCGAACGCCCACTCGCCGAGCGCGATCAGCCACTTGCCCATTGGCGGATGCACGACGTACGAGTGCTCGGGCGAGAGCAGGATCTGCGGCGGGTGGGCGATCAGCGCGTCGTTGGCGTTCTTGGCCCAGGTGCCCTCGTAGCCGTACTGGAGCAGCGACCAGGCGTCCTTGGGGTAGTACGTCTCGTCGAATATCACCTTGCGCGGGCTGCCCAGGTTCCAGAACCGCAGCACCCCCGCGCACAGCGCCACCAGCAGCGGACCGCCCCAGGCCGACCAGCGCGTCAGCCGGGCCGCGGCCTGCGGGCCCAGGCCGAACACCGCCCACAGGCGGCCGTCCGGCCCGGGGAAGGGGGGCACCAGCCGCGTCCGGACATCGGCCTGCGGGCGGGCCGGGTATCCGAAGCGGCGCAGCCGCCGCTGCCATCCGGCGGGAGGCTGGGCCGGCTCCGGGGCGCGGTGCTCGGCGGCGTCGGGCGCGGTGGTGTCACTTGTCACTCGGCCCATCGTAGGGAAGCCCCCTGTGGACCGGCCGTAGGGAAGGCCGCGGAACGGCATGAGGCGGCGGGGAGCGGACCCGCAGCTCGACCGGTTCACGGGACCAGGGGCTGCCGGGCGGCGGGCCGGGGCGCGGCTGGGAGGATGGAGGGGTGACTGGAACGCTGGTACTTGCAGGGACGCCCATCGGTGACGTCGCGGACGCCCCGCCGCGGCTCGCCGCCGAGCTGGCCGCCGCCGATGTGATCGCCGCCGAGGACACCCGGCGGCTGCGCCGGCTGACCCAGGCGCTGGACGTGACGCCGGCCGGCCGGATCGTCTCGTACTTCGAGGGCAACGAGGCGGCCAGGACGCCCGAGCTGGCCGACGCGCTGGCCGGCGGGGCGCGGGTGCTGCTGGTCACCGACGCGGGGATGCCGTCGGTCTCCGACCCCGGCTACCGCCTGGTCGCCGCGGCCGTCGAGCGCGACATCAAGGTCACCGCGGTACCGGGCCCCAGCGCGGTGCTCACCGCGCTCGCCGTCTCCGGGCTGCCGGTGGACCGCTTCTGCTTCGAGGGGTTCCCGCCCCGCAAGGCCGGGGAGCGGCGCTCCCGGCTGCGCGAGGTCGCCGACGAGCGGCGCACCCTCGTCTACTTCGAGGCGCCGCACCGGCTGGACGACACCCTCGCCGCGATGGCCGAGATCTTCGGCGCGGAGCGGCGGGCCGCGGTCTGCCGGGAGCTGACCAAGACGTACGAGGAGGTCAAGCGCGGCACCCTCGGCGAGCTGGTGCCCTGGGCGGCCGAGGGTGTACGGGGCGAGATCACCATCGTCGTCGAGGGCGCCCCCGAGAGCGGCCCGCAGGAGCTGGGCGCCGAGGAGCTGGTGCGGCGGGTGCGGATCCGCGAGGAGGCCGGGGAGCGGCGCAAGGAGGCCATCGCGGCGGTCGCCGCGGAGGCGGGGTTGCCCAAGCGGGAGGTCTTCGACGCCGTCGTCGCCGCGAAGAACGCGGGCGTGGGCCAGGGGCCCGAGTCCGTGGGCCCGGCGCCCGATGCCGTGAAAACCAAGAGGTAGGGGCAGGTAACCGACGCTTCGGAAGGTAAAAGGCTGCTCTGAAAGGTAAAGCGCGGGGCGGTGTAGTCGGACGTTTTATATGCCCACTGCCAAATCTGGGCCAATTGGGTGCGTGAACCGCTGCGTTTCGGCCGGGAAGGGAGTCCACTGGGGGCGGGACGAATGGTCCCCGGACACCTTGTCCCGCGGACAAGAGGAGCGCAGATGACTGAGATCGCACAGACCACTGGCATCGAGCCCGCCGCCCGAGAGGCGTACGCCTTCGCCTGCATGCGGTGCGGCCATGGCTGGGAGCAGGCGTACGAGATAGTCCACCGCACCGATGGCAAGGGCGAGCCGCATGTCGTCTACTACGCGGACGGCGAGCGGGTGCCGTCCCCGCTGACCCGCCCCAGCTGCCGGAACTGCGGCGGTGACGTCGTCCGCATCATGCGCTCCGGCCAGGTCTCGAAGGTCTCCCACGCGATCGAGAACATGCACCAGCGCCGGAACGACGGCGCGAAGGCCGAGAAGACCGAGAGGGTCGGGAAGGCGGAGAGGCCGGAGAAGGGCATGGAGGCCGTGAAGGGCGGGCGGGCCGCGAGGAGCGAGGACGCCGCCGGGGACGGGGAGGCCGCGGAGCGCGGCAGGCACCACTGGCACCTCTCCGACCTGCTGCACCCTTTCCAGCACCACCACCGCAGGTGAGCCCCGGCCCGCGGTCCTCGTAGGATCACGGCCATGGCACCGCAGGACGACAAGCACACCCCGCCGCCGCTGCCCGAACCGCTTCGGGTGCCGGTCGCGGACTCGCACACCCACCTCGATATGCAGGCGGGCACCGTCGACGAGGCGCTCGCCAAGGCCGCCTCGGTCGGGGTGGCCACCGTCGTCCAGGTGGGCTGCGATCTGGCCGGGTCACGATGGGCCGCGGACACCGCGGCGGCGTACGACAGCGTGCACGCCACCGTCGCCCTGCACCCGAACGAGGCGCCCCGGATCGTCCTGGGGGACCCCGACGGCTGGTCACGGCAGGGTGCCCGGCAGCCCGGCGGGGACGCCGCCCTGGACGAGGCGCTCGCCGAGATCGACCGGCTCGCGGCGCTGCCGCAGGTCCGCGGCGTCGGCGAGACCGGCCTGGACTACTTCCGTACCGGTCCGGACGGCATGGCCGCCCAGGAGCGGTCCTTCCGCGCCCACATCGAGATCGCCAAACGGCACGGCAAGGCCCTGGTCATCCACGACCGGGAGGCCCACGAGGACGTGCTGCGGATCCTGCGCGAGGAGGGCGCGCCCGACCGGACCGTCTTCCACTGCTACTCCGGCGACGCCGAGATGGCCGAGGTCTGCGCCGCGGCCGGCTACTTCATGTCCTTCGCCGGCAACGTCACCTTCAAGAACGCCCAGCCGCTGCGCGACGCGCTCGCCGTCGCCCCGCCCGGCCTGGTTCTCGTCGAGACCGACGCGCCGTTCCTCACCCCGGCGCCGTACCGCGGACGGGCCAATGCCCCGTACCTCGTTCCGGTCACCCTGCGGGCCATGGCGGAGGTCAAGGGGATGACGGAGGACGCGCTGGCCACCGCCGTCGCGGCCAACACGGCGCGCGCCTTCGGGTACTGATCCGGCACCGATCCGGTGCGGACGAGTCCACCCACGTCCCCCGAAGTGACCACTTTCCGTATCCGGGTGACTTTGGAGAGTGACCTCCCCCTCCGCTACATTCCGCCCGTCCACCGCATCCGTGGGTATGGGGAGCGCCGTGAGCCAGTCACCGAGCAGTCACCGTGCCGCACGCGGGCATCGCAGACGCCGCACCGAACGCCCCGAAGGGCTGCGCCGACTGGTGCCCCGGGCGCTGGTCGTCGCGTTCCTCGCCGGCGGCACCACGGCGTTCATCGCGCACGACAAGGCGGTCCGGCTCAACGTCGACGGCAAACCGCGCACCCTGCACACCTTCGCCGACGACGTGCACGAGCTGCTGGGCGACGAGCAACTCGACATCGGCGACCACGACATCGTCGCGCCCGCCCCCGGCGCCGGCCTGAGCAGCGGCGAGGAGGTCGTCGTCCGGCACGGTCGCCCCGTCGCGCTCACCGTCGACGGCCGGCGCCGCACCGTGTGGACCACCGAGGACACCGTCGACGGCGCACTCCGCGAGCTCGGTGTCCGTGCCGAGGGCGCCTATCTGTCGACCTCCCGCGCCCGCCGTATCGACCGGCACGGCATGGAGCTGGCGGTCCGCACCGAACGCTCGGTGACCTTCCTCGCCGACGGCCGCACGTACCCGCTCCGCACCAACGCCGCCACCGTCCGCGAGGCCCTCGCCGAGGCCGGCCTGGCCCTGCGCAACCAGGACACCACCTCGGTGCCGGCGGAGAGCTTCCCCCGTGAGGGGCAGACCATCTCCGTGCTGCGGATCACCGGTTCCCGGAAGGTCCGCGACGAGGCGATCCCGTTCCGTACGGTCCGACGGACCGATCCCCAGCTCGCCCGGGGCACCGAGTCCGTCGTCCAGCAGGGCCGGCCCGGAGTGCGGCGGGTCACCTACCGGCTGCGCACCGTCAACGGCGTCCGGCAGAAGCCGAAGCGGCTGCACGCCGAGGTCGTGCGCCACCCGCTCCCGCAGATCGTGCACATCGGGACCCAGGAGCTGCCCACCTCCGTACAGGGCGTCGACCACCTCGCCTGGCACGCGCTGGCCCAGTGCGAGGCGGGCGGACGGCCGAACGCCGTCGACGCCTCCGGCACCTACGGCGGCCTCTACCAGTTCGACGTCGGCACCTGGCAGGCCCTCGGCGGCCAGGGCCGCCCCCAGGACGCGTCCGCCGCGGAACAGACCTACCGCGCCAAGAAGCTCTACGTCAGACGGGGGGCGAGCCCCTGGCCGGTCTGCGGCCGTAAGCTTCACGGGTGAGCAACAGCGCCAGCCCCACCGATGAGCACGGCCCCCTCCTGGGCCCCGCCGACATCCGCGAGCTGGCCGCCAGGCTGGGCGTACGCCCCACCAAGCAGCGCGGCCAGAACTTCGTCATCGACGCCAACACCGTCCGCCGTATCGTGCGGACCGCCGATGTCCGGCCCGACGACGTCGTCGTCGAGATCGGTCCCGGCCTCGGGTCGCTGACCCTGGCGCTGCTGGAGGCCGCCGACCGGGTCACCGCCGTCGAGATCGACGACGTCCTCGCGGCCGCCCTCCCGGCCACCATCGCCGCCCGGATGCCCGAGCGCGCCGACCGCTTCGCGCTGGTCCACAGCGACGCGATGCACGTCACCGAGCTGCCCGGGCCCGCCCCCACCGCGCTGGTCGCCAACCTCCCCTACAACGTCGCGGTACCGGTGCTGCTGCACATGCTCGCGACGTTCCCCACCATCGACCGCACCCTGGTCATGGTCCAGTCCGAGGTCGCCGACCGGCTCGCCGCCCGCCCCGGCAACAAGGTCTACGGCGTGCCCTCGGTCAAGGCCAACTGGTACGCCGAGGTCAAGCGGGCCGGCGCCATCGGCCGCAACGTCTTCTGGCCGGCCCCCAACGTCGACTCCGGCCTGGTCTCCCTCGTACGCCGCGACAAGCCGATCGCGACGACGGCCCGCCGCGACGAGGTCTTCGCGGTCATCGACGCGGCCTTCGCCCAGCGCCGCAAGACGCTGCGCGCCGCCCTCTCCGGATGGGCCGGCTCGGCCGCCGCCGCGGAGGCCGCGCTGGTCGCCGCGGGCATCTCGCCGCAGGCCCGCGGCGAGGCGCTGACCATCGAGGAGTTCACCCGCATCGCCGAAAACAAGGTCACCGAGAACAAGGCCGCCGAGGGCAAGGGAGCCGAGAACCAGGGAGCAGGCCAGTGACCGCGCCCACACCCGCGCCCACGCCCGCGCCCGTCACTGTCCGGGTCCCGGCCAAGGTCAACGTCCAGCTGGCGGTCGGCGCCGCCCGCCCGGACGGCTTCCATGACCTGGCGAACGTCTTCCTCGCGGTCGGCCTCTACGACCAGGTCACCGCCACCCCGGCGGACGCCTTGCGGATCACCGCCGAGGGCCACGACGTCGACCAGATCCCCCTGGACCGGACGAACCTCGCCGCCCGCGCCGCCGAACTCCTCGCCGCCCGCCACGGCATCGAGCCGAACGTCCACCTCCACATCACCAAGGACATCCCGGTGGCGGGCGGTATGGCCGGCGGCAGCGCCGACGCCGCCGGTGCCCTGCTCGCCTGCGACGCTCTCTGGGGCACCGGCGCTCCCCGCTCCGAACTCCTCGCCCTCTGCGCCGAGTTGGGCAGTGACGTGCCCTTCAGCCTGGTCGGCGGCGCCGCCCTGGGCCGCGGCCGCGGTGAACTGCTGACCCCGCTCCCGGTCGGCGGCACCTTCCACTGGGTCTTCGCCGTCGCCGACGGCGGCCTCTCCACCCCCGCCGTCTACCGCGAGTTCGACCGCCTGACCGCAGACACCGACGTCCCCGCCCCCGAACCGTCCCCCGCCCTCCTGGCCGCCCTGGAGACCGGCGACCCCACCGCGCTCGCCGCCTCCCTCACCAACGACCTCCAGCCCGCCGCCCTCTCCCTGCGCCCCTCCCTGTCCGCCGCCCTGGCCACCGGCACCGCCGCCGGTGCCCTGGCCGCCCTGGTCTCCGGCTCCGGCCCGACCACGGCGTTCCTGGTCGAGGACCCGGGGTCGGCCCGGCAGGTGGCGGATGCCCTACAGGCGTCGGGCACCTGCCGTACAGTGCGCACGGCGACGGGCCCGGCACCAGGCGCGACGACCCTCTGACCCCGGGCGCGTCCCGGGGCGGGGCGCGGCTGAGGCCGCCCGAGGGGTCGAGGGGCAGCCGGCCTCAGAGCTCGTCGATGGCGGTCAGGTCGATGTCGTAGGGCTTCGCGACCTTGATCTGGTCGCGGTGCATGCCCGCGTGCACATAGGCCCTGGTGACCGGGTCGAGTTCGTAGACGTGGACGACGGGCCTTTTATCGGCTCGGTCCATCTCGACACGCCAGAAATTCGGAATCCCGGCGGCGGCGAACTTCCACGGTTTGGCCGTGCGGTCACGGGACTCTGATTCCGGGGAGACCACCTCGACGGCGAGAAGTACGTCCTTGGCCTGGAAGCTCGTCGGGTCCGGTCCGGTGACCGCATCGGCCCGGATCACGCTCACATCGGGTTCTGGGCCATTGCGCTCGTCGAGGACGACCGTCATCCGCGCTGCGACCTTGAACTTGGCCGGCCGGCTCGCACGAAAGGCCGCTGACTAGCAGGTCGATGGCGATGGAGTGGGAGTTGTTCTGCGGACGGGGGGAAGACCAGGCTCCCGTCGATCAGTTGGATGTGCCGTGGAAGATCGGGCAGCGTGAACAGGTCGTCCACGGTGTATCCGTCCGGAGGCGGCACCGGCCAGAGCGGGCGGTCGTCCATGGCCTCGGAGAACGCGGTTTCGTCCATGGCCGGGATCTTGCTGCCCGCCCTCCACGGTGGCGCGGTATCCCCCTCGCGTCATCACAAAGAGTGACCGCTCCCGTGCGTGTCGCCTCCGGCCTCCGCCAGTACCCCCGCCACCAGCCGCCCTGCCCGTACGGCGTGCCCGGTGGTGGTCGGTACGCAGCGGTTCGCCGCCGGGTCGTACTCGGTCATGATCACGCCCGCGTGATCGGTGTCCGGGATGTCCAGGGCCACCGTCCCGCCTGCGGCTCGCAGGGCCTCCGCCAGGTCGCGGGTGTGCCGGGCGTCCACGGCCACGTCCCGGCTGCCGTGGACGAGGTGGACCGGGACGGCCGGGGCCAGGCCCGCGGTGAGGTCGGACAGTGGGGCGGCGCCGGTGGTGCGCGCCGGGAGGTCGTAGCGGCCCGCCACGCCCACCACCGCCCGGGGGCGCGGGCCGTCCGTGGTCTCGGGCCGCAACACGACCCCCAGCGCGGCCCCGGCCCCCGCCGACCACCCGGCCAGTACGAACGACTCTCCGTCGCCGCCCAGGCCGCCCGCCTCCTTGCGGGCGAAGGTGAGCGATTCCAGGAGCTGGGCCCGGCCGCCGTCCGGGGCGTCCGAGCGCCAGTCCGGTACGAGGACCAGTAGGCCGTGCGAAGCCGCCGTGCGGGCGAGCGGTGCCAGGACGTCGCGCTCGTCGGGGCCGACGCCGTGCCAGAGCAGGACGGTCGGGGTCGGGCGCGGGGCGGCCGCCGGGCGGTAGAGGTCCAGGCGCTTGCCGCTCGGGCCGTAGACCAGGCCGCGTTCCGTCTCCACTGCCGTGTTCATGTCGGATGCCATGGCGATCACGCTAGCCACGCTGCGCGAGGGAATGCGCTCCGGGTCTGCAGTCAGCGGCTGAGATCGAAGACCGGGATGTATACGGCGCTGTGGGGTGGCGGCGGAATCTCCGGGGTTGCCGGGGTGGGGCGCCGACTACGCTGGGGAGGTCGATCGATGTGAACGCAGGAGTGAGATGGCCGTCAACCTCGTCAATCTGGAAGCCGTCAGCAAGGCGTACGCGCTGCGTGCGCTGCTCGACGGTGTCTCCCTCGGTGTCAATGAGGGCGACCGGATCGGCGTCGTCGGGCGCAATGGCGACGGGAAGACCACCCTGATCCGGATCCTCGCCAAGCTGGAGGGCGCGGACGAAGGACGGGTCACCCATAGCGGAGGGCTGCGGCTGGGGGTGCTGACCCAGCATGACTCGCTCGATCCGGAAGCCACCATCCGGCATGAGGTGATCGGTGATCTCGCCGATCACGAGTGGGCGGGAAATGCCAAGATCCGGGATGTGCTGACCGGCCTCTTCGGGGATCTGCACCTGCCGGGCTTCACGCAGGGGCTGGACACCGTCATCGGGCCGCTGTCCGGTGGTGAGCGGCGGCGGATCGCGCTGGCCAAGCTGCTGATCGCCGAGCAGGACCTGATCGTGCTGGACGAGCCGACCAACCACCTGGATGTGGAGGGCATCTCGTGGCTGGCCCGGCATTTGCAGGCCCGGCGGTCGGCGCTGGTGGTCGTCACCCACGACCGCTGGTTCCTCGACCAGGTGTGTACGCGGATGTGGGACGTCCAGCGCGGCGACGTGCACGAGTACGAGGGCGGCTACAGCGACTACGTCTTCGCCCGGGCCGAACGGGAGCGGATCGCGGCCTCCGAGGAGGCCAAGCGGCAGAACCTGATGCGCAAGGAGCTGGCGTGGCTGCGGCGCGGCGCTCCGGCCCGTACGAGCAAGCCGCGGTTCCGGATCGAGGCGGCCAACGAGCTGATCGCGGATGTCCCGCCGCCGAGGGACAGCGCGGAGCTGATGAAGTTCGCCAGTTCGCGGCTGGGCAAGACCGTTTTCGACCTGGAGGACGTGAGCATCCAGGCCGGGCCGAAGGTGCTGCTCAAGCACCTGACCTGGCAGCTGGGGCCGGGGGACCGGATCGGTCTGGTCGGTGTGAACGGCGCCGGGAAGACCTCGCTGCTGCGGGCGCTGGCCGAGGCGGCCCGTACGCAGGGGGAGCGGCAGCCGGCCGGCGGACGGGTCGTGGTCGGCAAGACCGTGAAGCTGGCGTATCTGTCGCAGGAGGTGGCCGAGCTCGACCCGGACTGGCGGGTGCTGGAGGCCGTGCAGCGGGTGCGCGAGCGCGTCGACCTCGGCAAGGGACGGGAGATGACCGCCGGACAGCTCTGCGAGAAGTTCGGGTTCACGAAGGAGAAGCAGTGGACGCCGGTCGGCGACCTGTCGGGCGGTGAGCGGCGGCGGCTGCAGATCCTGCGGCTGCTGATGGACGAGCCGAACGTGCTGTTCCTGGACGAGCCGACCAACGATCTCGACATCGAGACGCTGACGCAGCTGGAGGACGTGCTCGACGGCTGGCCCGGCTCGCTGATCGTCATCAGCCACGACCGGTACTTCATCGAGCGGACCACGGACCGCGTCTTCGCGCTGCTCGGCGACGCCACGCTGCGGATGCTGCCGCGCGGGCTGGACGAGTACCTGGAGCGTCGCCAGAAGCTGATCGAGGCCGCGGTGCCGGCGGCACCCGCGCCGCAGTCGGCGGCCGCCGGGCCCAAGAAGTCCGCCGCCGTCACCCGCGCCGCGCAGAAGGAACTCCAGCGGATCGAGCGGCAGTTGGACAAGATCGGGGACAAGGAGAGCGCGCTCCACGCGCAGATCGCCGAGCATGCGACGGACTTCGAGAAGGTCGCCGGGCTGGACGCGGAGCTGCGTGGGCTGACCGCTGAGCGGGAGGAACTGGAGATGCGCTGGCTGGAGCTGGCGGAGGACGCGTAACGCGCGGAGAGCGCGTAACTCGCCATGTGGCAGGGCGTTTAGCTTCTCGTGTGGCTCTTCGCGCAGCTCGTTGGGCAGCTCTTCGTTGGTTCGTCCGGAGGGTGCCTAGATGCGCCTGATCCCGGCCAACCGGGTGCCAATCGGCCCCGGTTGGCCGGGATTCCAGCATTCCGGGGGTCTTCTCCCCGGTAGGGGGCGCGCTTCGGCAGCTGAACGTGTAGCTTCCCGGGGACGAGTGGCCTGGACGGGTCGCGGTGGGGCGCGCCGAAGGGGGCCGAAGGGGAGGGGCTGGTCGATGGGCGTACGGCTCATGGTGGTCGACGATCACCGTCTGCTCGCGGAGGCGCTCGCCTCGGCGCTGAAGCTGCGCGGACACCGCGTGCTGGCGGCCGCCGCGCCCAGCGCCGGGGCCGCGGACCTGGTGGTGAGCCGGGCGCCCGAGGTCTGCCTGCTGGGCACCGCGGCGCCCGCCCAGCCGGGGGCGTTCGATCCGGTCGTGCGGATCAAGAAGGAGCGGCCGCAGGTCTCGGTGGTGGTGCTGGGGCCGGTGCCGAGTCCGCGGGGGATCGCGGCGGCGTTCGCGGCCGGCGCCTCCGGGTACGTACGCAATGACGAGCGGATCGAGGGCGTGGAGCGCGCCATGATGAAGGCGCGGGCGGGGGAGTCGGCGGTCTCCCCGCAGCTGTTGCAGCAGGCCTTCGAGGAGCTGCTGCACCCCGCGGCGCAGCCGGACGACGAGGGGGCGCGGCTGCTGGAGCTGCTCACCCCGCGCGAGGTGGAGGTGCTGATGCGGGTCGCGGACGGGGAGGACACCCGGCTGATCGCGGCCGGCATGGATATCGCGCCGAGTACGGCGCGGACGCACGTCCAGCGGGTGCTGATGAAGCTGGAGGTGGGGTCGCGGCTGGAGGCCGCCGCGCTGGCGGCACGTACCGGGCTGCTGGAACGCGCGGGCGGCGGTGGCGGACGCGCTGCACGGAAGACGGAGCCGGGACCGGACGATCCGGTCCCGCCGCAGTGAGGGGTCAGTCCCCGGAGCCGGCGGCCGGCACCTCGACGGCAGGCGGGGCGGTCGGCCGGAGTTTCAGCCAGATCAGGAAGAAGAGGCCGAGCGCGAGCATGCCGAGGCCGGTCCACAGGTTGATGTTGATGCCCTGGGCCTTCTTGAGGTCCGCGTCGGACGCGGTCAGGCCGGCGATGCCGACTATCACGCCGTAGACGACGAACAGGCCGCCGATGATGCGCCGTATGTCGAAGAGCCGGGCGGCGGTCGCCGATGTGCGCTCCAGCTCCTCGACCTCGTGCTGGTAATCACTCATGGTGGTTCAACTCCGCTGGTTTCAGAGGGAGAACGGGACGTAGCAGGCGGCGGCCAGGACGACGGCGCCCCAGCCGAGCAGGGCGGGCTTGCGGTACCAGACGTCGTCGCCCTCGGCCGGCAGTTCCCCCATGCCGGGTGACCTGGTGCCGTAGACCAGTCCGGCCAGGGACTCGGCGGGCCTGGGCTTGGTGGCCAGGGTGACGGCGACCATCACCAGCGCGCCGACGACGAAGGCGACGATCGAGGAGACGAAGTTGGCGCCCTGGTCGGAGGGGATGGCGATGATGCCCCGCTGGTAGAACCAGAAGTAGTTGACCATCGCGGCCACGGTTCCGGAGAGCAGCCCCCAGAATCCGGCCGCGGCGCTGGTCCGCTTCCAGAACATGCCGATGACGAAGACCACGAACAACGGCACGTTGAAGAAGGAGAACAGCGTCTGGAGGTAGTTCATGATGTTGCTGAAGGACGAGGCGATGAAGGCCGTGCCCATGCCGGTCAGCACCCCGGCCGCGGTGACCACGCGTCCCGTCGCGAGGTAGTACGAGTCCGCGCGGCCCTTCTTCAGGTACGCGGCCCAGATGTCGTTGGTGAAGACCGTGTTGAAGGACGAGACATTGGCCGCCATCCCGGCCATGAAGGCCGCCAGCAGGCCGGTTACCGCGATGCCCAGGACGCCGTTGGGGAGCAGGTCGCGCATCAGGACCGGGATGGCGTCGTTGTACTGGAGGCCGTCGGCGGACTTCCCCAGCGTCGGCTCCATGACCAGGGCGATCAGGCCGGGCACGAGCACCACCATCGGGATGAGGATCTTGGGGAAGGCGGCGATCAGCGGGGTGCGCCGGGCGGCGGAGAGGTTCTTGGCGGACAGGGCGCGCTGCACCTCGGCGAAGTTGGTGGTCCAGTAACCGAAGCTCATCACGAAGCCGAGGCCGAGGACGATGGTGAGCCAGTTCGCGCCGAGCGGGTTGCCCTCGCCGATGCCGGTGCCCTTCCAGGCCGTGAGGAACGCGTCGCCGTGCGAGGAGGTGAGCGAGTGGCTCAGGCCGTCCCAGCCGCCGACGCGCTTGAGGCCGACGACGGTCAGCGGTATCAGCGCGGCGAGGATCACGAAGAACTGCAGCACCTCGTTGTAGATCGCCGAGGAGAGGCCGCCGATGGTGATGTACGCCAGGACGAAGCACCCGGCGACCACGATCGCCACCCACTGCGGCCAGCCGAGCAGCGCCTGCAGCACGATCGCCATCGCATAGAGGTTCACACCCGCGATCAGTACGGACGAAACGGCGAAGATGACCGACGAGAGCAGGTGCGAGGAGGGGCCGAAGCGGTGCAGCAGGAACTCCGGCACCGAGCGCACCTTGGAGCCGTAGTAGAACGGCATCATCACCAGGCCCAGGAAGACCATCGCCGGGATGGCGCCGATCCAGTACCAGTGGACGGTGTAGGCGCCGTACTGCGCGCCGTTGGCGGCCATCCCGAGGATCTCGGTGGCGCCGAGATTGGCGGCGACGAAGGCCAGGCCGGTGACCCAGGCGGGCAGTGACCGCCCGGAGAGGAAGAAGTCCAGGCTCGTCCTGACACTGCGTCGTGCCGCGAATCCGATGCCGAGGACGACGACGAAGTAGAGGGCCAGGATCGTGTAGTCCAGGGCGTTGGTGGGGAGCCGGAGCCCTTCAGCCAGGGTGATCACGGTGGGAACTCGCTTCCTAGAGCGATCAGAACGCACAGAAAGCTACGCCGAGACCTTGAGAAACTGAAGACTTTTGTTCGATTGAGTCGTTTGATCTTGAGGTGCGGGGCGGCGTGGAGCGGCTGTCGATGGGCGGTTGGATGTGGGCGTGGATGTGGGCGTGGATGTGGGTGTGCGTTGACGTCGGTGTTTACTTGTGCTTCATTGTGTTTGTTTATGTTTGAGGTGGTGGGGTCGGTGAGGAGCGGCTTTTCCGTGAAGAAGACGACGGCGCGGCTCGCGGACGGCCGGGAGCTCATCTACTACGACGCGCGGGACGACGTCGTACGAGACGCCGCCGACCGGCGCCCCCTCGACCCCGTCGCCACCGACTCCGAGATCCGCCACGACCGTCTCCTCGGCGACTCCGTGGCCATCGCCTCCCACCGCCAGGCCCGCACCTACCACCCGCCGGCCGACGAATGCCCGCTGTGCCCCTCCCGCGGCGGCCGGCTCTCCGAGATCCCCGCCGCCGACTACGACGTCGCCGTCTTCGAGAACCGCTTCCCCTCCCTGGCCGGCGGTCACGGCCGCTGCGAGGTCGTCTGCTTCACCTCCGACCATGACGCCTCCTTCGCCGACCTCACCGACGAACAGGCCGCCCTGGTCCTGGCCGCCTGGGCCGACCGCACCGCCGAACTCTCCCAACTCCCCGGCGTGGCACAGGTCTTCTGCTTCGAGAACCGCGGCGAGGAGATCGGCGTCACCCTCGGCCATCCGCACGGCCAGATCTACGCCTACCCCTTCGTCACCCCGCGCACCGAGCGCATGCTCACCTCGCTCGCCGCCCACCGGAAGGCGACCGGCGGCCGGAACCTCTTCGACGACGTTCTCGCCGACGAACGCGCCGACGGCCGCCGCATCGTGCTCGACGCCGCGCACTGGTTCGCCTTCGTCCCGTACGCCGCCCACTGGCCCTACGAGGTGCACCTCTACCCGAAGCGTCGCGTTCCGGATCTGCCCGCCCTCGACGACGCCGCGCGCGCCGAGTTCCCGCGGGTCTACCTGGAGCTTCTGCGGAGGTTCGACCGGCTCTTCGGCGGGGGCGGGGCCTCGCCGGCCCCGACCCCGTACATCGCGGCTTGGCACCAGGCGCCGGTGCGCGGTGCGGAGCAACGCGCCGAGTTCGCCCTCCACCTCGAGCTGTTCACCATCCGCCGGACGCCCGGCAAGCTGAAGTTCCTCGCGGGTTCCGAATCCGGCATGAACGTGTTCATCAACGACGTGCCGCCGGAGGCCGCGGCCGAACGACTGCGAGAGGCAGCGAGCGAGTCATGAGCAAGTACGTGGTGACGGGTGGGGCCGGCTATGTCGGAAGCGTCGTGGCCCAGCACCTGCTGGAGGCCGGCCACACGGTGACCGTCCTCGACAACCTCTCGACCGGCTTCCGGGACGCCGTCCCGGCCGGCGCCGAGTTCATCGAGGGCGACATCCGCACCGCGTTCGACGGAGCGCGCGGCGCCGCGTGGTTCGACGCCTCCTATGACGCGGTGCTGCACTTCGCCGCGTTCTCGCAGGTCGGCGAGTCCGTCGTGCAACCCGAGAAGTACTGGGACAACAACGTCGGCGGCACCATGGCGCTGCTCGCCGCGATGCGCTCGGCGGGCGTGCGCAAGCTCGTCTTCTCCTCCACCGCCGCGACGTACGGGGAGCCGGCGCGCACCCCGATCACCGAGACCGACCCGACCGCCCCCACCTCCCCGTACGGGGCGAGCAAGCTCGCCGTCGACCACATGATCAGCGGCGAGGCCACCGCCCACGGACTGGCCGCGGTCTCCCTGCGGTACTTCAACGTCGCCGGCGCCTACGGCGGCTTCGGTGAGCGCCATGACCCCGAGTCGCACCTCATCCCGCTCGTCCTCCAGGTCGCCCAGGGCAAGCGCGCGACGATCTCCGTCTACGGTGACGACTACCCCACCCCCGACGGCACCTGTGTCCGCGACTACCTCCACGTCGCGGACCTCGCCGAGGCCCACCTCCTCGCCCTCGACGTGTCCACCGCCGGCGAGCACCTGATCTGCAACCTCGGCAACGGCAACGGCTTCTCCGTACGCGAGGTCATCGAGACCGCCCGCAAGGTCACCGGGCACCCCATCCCCGAGGTCGCCGCTCCGCGCCGCGGCGGTGACCCGGCCGTCCTGGTGGCCTCCGCGTGGACCGCCGTCGACCGGCTGGGCTGGCGGCCCCGCCGCGCCGACCTGGCGGGGATCGTCGCCGACGCGTGGGCCTTCGCCCAGAACGGCCGGACCGCCGAGGACGGCCGGACCGCCGAGGACGGCCGGACTGCCGAGGACGGCCGGACCGTTGAGGGCGGCTGCACCTCGTGACGGAGACGCAGCAGCGCGCACGCCGGACCGCCGCCGCCTTCCGCGAGATCTACGGGGCGGAGCCCGCCGGCGTCTGGGCCGCCCCCGGCCGCGTCAACCTGATCGGTGAACACACCGACTACAACGACGGCTTCGTGATGCCGCTGGCCCTCCCGCACACCACACTCGCCGCCGCAGCACCCCGTACGGACGGAGTGCTGCGGCTGCACTCCGGCGGCGCCGACGGTGGAGTCGTCGATCTGCGAGTCGACCTGCGTATCGACGAGCTCTGCCCGGCGGCGCCGCCCCAGGCCGGCTGGGCCGGCTGGGCGGCCTACCCGGCGGGCGTCGTCTGGGCGATGCGGGAGGCCGGGCTGCCCGTCGGCGGCGCGGATCTGCACTTCGACAGCACGGTGCCCACCGGCGCCGGACTCTCCTCCTCCGCGGCCCTGGAGGTCGCCACCGCGCTCGCTCTCGACGACCTCTACGCGCTCGGCCTGGACCGGCGGCGGCTGGCCCGGATCGCCCAGCACGCCGAGAACGCCTTCGTCGGAGTGCCCTGCGGAATCATGGACCAGACCGCCGCGGCCTGCTGCACCGAAGGACACACGCTGTTCCTCGACACCCGCGACCTCACCCTCCGCCAGGTGCCGTTCGACCTGGCGGGCGAGGGGCTGCGGCTCCTGGCGGTCGACACCCGGGTGAAGCACGCACTGGGGGACGGCGCATACGCCGAACGGCGCGCCGGCTGTGAGCGTGCCGCGCGGGCGCTCGGCATACGGGCCCTGCGCGACGTGGCCCCGGCACAGCTGCCCGACGCGCTGGCGCGACTGGCCGGCGTACCGGACGTCCAGCCCCTCGTCCGGCACGTCGTCACCGAGAACCACCGGGTGGCCGAGGTCATCGCCTGCCTGGACGCGGGCCGTCCCCGTGCCATCGGCCCGCTGTTGACGGCCGGCCACGCCTCGCTCCGCGACGACTTCACCGTCTCCTGCCCGGAGCTCGATCTCGTCGTCGAGGCCGCCACCGCGGCCGGCGCCCTCGGGGCCCGGATGACCGGCGGCGGCTTCGGCGGCTCGGCGATCGTGCTCGTCGAGGAGGCGGACGCGGCGGCCGTCGGCACGGCGGTCACCGAGGCGTTCGCGGCTGCCGGGCACACCGCCCCACGGCTGTTCGAGGCCGTCCCGAGCGCGGGAGCGCACCGGATCACGTGACGCGCCGGACCGCAGAGTGCACCGGACCGCAGAGTGCACCAGGCCGCAGAGCGCACCGGCCCACGTAGCGCACCGGCCCACGTAGCGCACTGGGGCAAGCAGGGCGTAGTGGACGGCGTACCGGACGGCGCGTGGTCACCGAGCCGTCGCCAAATGGCCCGCCGACGGCAGGAGTTTCGTCATTCGCCTTCCCTCGCCGCACCCCGTCCGTACCCTGAGATCCTGCACCGGTGGGGGCCGGTGCTGATCAGGGGGCGAGACTGTTCGGGTACGGCGCGCCGGGTGGGGTGGTCATGCCGGCACGGCGGCGGCCGTGCGGTTGAGGCGATCTTCAATCCGGGCGTCGTGCCCGCTATGGTCCGTTCACCGAGACAGGGGGTCTCTGTGCAACGCATCCGGGTTCTGGTGGTCGACGATCACCGCATCTTCGCCGAATCCCTGGCCGCCGCGCTCGCCGCGGAACAGGACGTGGACGTCGCGGCCGCGGGCAGCGCTCCCGCGGCCCTGCGCACGCTCGACCGGGCGGCCGCCGACGGCCGCCGGTTCGACGTACTGCTTGCCGACGCCGACCTCGCCGCACCGCTCCTCGCGGTGCCCGCACAGCCGCCGGGCCCGGCCCGCGAGGCGGTGCCGTCGGCGCGTGAAGCGGTGCCGTTGGCCCGTGAGGCGGTGTCGTCGGCTCGTGACGCGGCGGTGCCCACGGCTCGTGACGCGGCGGTGCGCCCGGGGCGCGAAGCGGTGCCGCGCAACTGCCCGCGGGACGGGATCGCGCTGGTCTCCGGGCTGCGCAGCAGCCACCCGTACCTGCGCACGGTCGTCCTCGCGGACCGCGACGACCCGCGCCGGGCGGCCGCCGCGCTGCAGGCCGGTGCGTCGGGCTGGGTCGCCAAGGACTGCTCGCTGTCCCGGCTGCTCGCCGTGATCCGCGGTGTGCTGCGTGATGAAACGCATCTGCCGCCGGCGCTGCTGACCGGTGTCCTGCGGGAGTTGACGGCCGCCCGCAAGCACCGGTCGGAGAGCGAGCGGCTGGTGGAGTCGCTCACGCCGCGGGAGCGCGAGGTGCTGCGCTGCATGGTGGCGGGCCTGGGGCGCAAGGCCGTCGCCGAGCGGCTGTTCCTCTCCCCGCACACGGTGCGGACGCATATGCAGAATGTGCTCGGCAAGCTGGGGGTGCACTCGACCCTCGCGGCGGTGGCGCTGGCCCGCCGGGCGGGGGTGGGCCCGGTCGAGCTGGAGACGGCGGCCGCGGCGGCGTCGGTGCCCGTTCCGTAGGGGCGCCGCCCGGCGTGCCCGGCGGCGTGAGGTGGCGTGGGGCGGTGTCGGGTGGCGTCAGGCGGTGTCAGGCCGGTGGGCGGCGGCGCGCCGGCCGCCGTCCACGGCGAGACTCGTGCCGGTGATGAACGATGCCTCGGGGGAGAGCAGGAAGGCGACGGCGGCGGCGATCTCCTCGGGCCGTCCCGGCCGCCGCGCGACCGTCTCCACGACGGCGCCGCTGCCGCCGAGGTCTACGGGACCCGGCAGCACGCTGTTGATCCGTACCTCCGGCCCGTAATGGACGGCCAGTTGGCGCCCCAGACGGATCAGCCCGGCCTCGACGGCGGCAAGCTCCTCGGGCCGTCCCACAGGCTCCGCGGGCCCGGTAGGCCCAGCAGGAGCCGTCGGTTCGGCAGGCCCCGCCGGTTCGGCAGGCCCCGCCGGGGGCCCGGGCACCGAGGAGACCAGCACCACCGCGCCGGACCGCAGCCGAAGATCCTCCACAGCGGCGCGGACGCCGAGGAAGGCACCGGTCAGGCACGCCGCGAGCCGCCGGTCCCGGTCCTCGGCAGCTGCCTGCTCCTCGGGCGCGGCCCCGTACGGGTCGGGGTGTGGCCCGGAGACGTTGCCGACCAGGCCGTCCACCGGCCCGTAGCGCGTCCGTGCCGCTGCCACGGCCCGCCGCCAGTCGTCCTCCGCGGCCGTGTCGCAGTGCTCGTACGAGGCCCGGCCGCCGGACGCGCGGATGCGCCGCGCGAGGTGCTCGCCGCGCTCGTCGTCGGTGTCCAGCAGCAGGACGGCGGCACCCTCGGCGGCCAGCCGGTCGGCGGTGGCCGCCCCGATCCCCGCCGCGGCCCCGGTCACCAGGACCGTACGGCCCTCGAACCGTCTGCCGTACGGGCCGTTCGCCGGGTGCGGTGCGCGCTGCTGGTCCATGGCGTGATCCAAGTGCACCGGGCGAGGGGCGGGCAAGGGGACGTGAAAGGGAGGGGCGCGCCCAGGTGGAGTGGGGCGCGCGATACCCGCCCGCGTGCCCTCAGTTTTCGCGCCCAGGAGCCGCCCAGGGGCTCCCGCGCTGCGGTCTGAGGGCCTGTCTCTCCGGGGGACGGACCCTCATCCGACCGTGCCCGCGCCGTGTGCTCCGGGAGCACGCGCCCGTGGTCTGCTTCGAGAAGTTTTCGCGCGCCTGCGCACGAGGGTTGCCGCGCACCTGGGCGGAATGCTGTCGACCGCTTAAGCCGACAACCAGTGAACAGGGGCAACCGCATCAACCGGACCAGGCCAACCCGGCCAACCGGCCAACCGGTCAACCCGGCCAATCGGTCAACCCGGTCTACCCGGCCAACCCGGTCGACCAGGTCAGCCGGGAAGGTTGTCGAACGGCCCCGTCAACCGCCGCAGCAGGCCGGCCAGTTCGGTGCGCTGCTCGCGGGAGAGCTCGGCCAGGATGGCGCGTTCCTGCGCCAGCAGTCCGGCCAGTGACTGATCGGCCTTGTCGCGGCCCTCGGCGGTCAGCCTGACCAGCACTCCTCGCCGGTCACTGGGGTCGGGCAGCCGCTCGACGAGGCCTTTTTTGGCGAGCCGGTCGATGCGGTTGGTCATCGTCCCCGAGGTGACCAGCGTCTGGGTCAGCAGGGCGCCGGGGGAGAGCTGATACGGCGCTCCGGTGCGGCGCAGCGCCGTCAGGACGTCGAACTCCCAGGGCTCCAGTCCCACCTCGGCGAACGCGATGCGGCGGGCCCGGTCGAGGTGCCTGGCCAGCCTGGAGACGCGGCTGAGGACCTCGAGCGGCTCCACGTCGAGGTCGGGGCGCTCCCGGCGCCATGCTGCGACCAATCGGTCGACCTCGTCCTCCATGGCGATCAGTGTAGAGGGTCTGTCGACATGAAGTCTCTTGACGTCAAGAAATATTTCGCTGGACTATGGGGCATCGTCGGCGAGGACTCGGCCTTTGGCCGAGACGGCCCGCTTCGGACCGGGCCGGCTTGAGATCAGCCCTGCACCAGCAAAGGGGTTCAGAACATGTACGAAGCGCCCATCTGGGATCCGCAGCAATACCTCCGCCACGCCGGGCACCGTACCCGCCCCTTCCGCGACCTGCTCGCCCGGATACCGGAACTTCCCGCGCGGAGCCGCCCCGCCCGTATCGCCGACCTCGGCTGCGGCCCGGGCAATGTCACCGCCGAGCTCGTCGTCCGCTGGCCCGACGCGCACATCACCGGGTACGACAACTCGCCGGAGATGCTGAAGGAGGCCGAGGCCCACGCCGGCCCCACCGCCGGCGGCGGCCACCTCGACTTCGCGCCGGCCGACGCCGCCGACTGGGTCCCCGACGAGCGGTTCGACCTGATCGTCTCCAACGCGGCCCTGCAGTGGGTCCCCAACCACCCCGAGTCCTTCGCCCGCTGGCTCGACGCCGTCACCCCCGGCGGCACCTTCGCCTTTCAGGTCCCCGGCAACTTCACCTCGCCCAGCCACGCCCTCCTCGGCGAACTGTGCGACTCCCCGCGCTGGCGCGACCGCCTCGGCACCCACGGCCGGCGCTTCGTCCACATCCTCGAACCCGCCGACTACCTCGAACGCCTCACCGACCTCGGCTGCACCACCGACGTCTGGGAGACCACCTACGTCCAGCTCCTGCAGGGCGACGACCCGGTCCTCGACTGGGTCAAGGGCACCGCCCTCCGCCCCGTCCTGACCGTCCTGGAGGATGATCCCCCCGCCCAGGAAGCCTTCCTCGCCGAATACCGCGACGCCCTCCGCAAGGCCTACCCGCCCGGCCGCCACGGCACGGTCTTCCCCTTCCGCCGCATCTTCGCGGTGGCCCGCACACCCGCCCGGTGATCCCCCTGCCGATCCCCGTGCGCGTACCGGTCCCGCTGTCGGCCCTTCCGGCCGGGGCCAGGTGACCTGCCGTGCTCGCCGGCCTCGGCCACGTCCCTCGCCGCTCGCGCGAGACGCCGGTCCGAGGCCGGCCCGGCGCGCCTCCGCCGCCACTTCGCCGCCCCGTCCGGCGACCGGCTGGAGTTCCTGGAGCCGGCGGGCCGACGGGGCAGTGGTTCAGCTCTTCCGGTGCCCTATCAGCCGCGGCTTGGGCTCCAGGCCGTCCAGGCCGTGCCAGGCCAGGTTGACGAGGTGGGCCGCGACCTCGGCCTTCTTCGGTTTGCGGACGTCGAGCCACCACTGGCCGGTCAGCGCGACCATGCCGACCAGGGCCTGGGCGTAGAGCGGGGCCAGCTTCGGGTCGAAGCCGCGGGCCTTGAACTCCAGGCCGAGGATGTCCTCCACCTGGGTGGCGATGTCGCTGATCAGCGAGGCGAAGGTGCCCGTGGACTGCGCCACGGGGGAGTCGCGGACCAGGATGCGGAAGCCGTCCGTGTACGTCTCGATGTAGTCGAGGAGGGCGAAGGCGGCCTGTTCGAGGAGCTCGCGGGGGTGGCCGGCGGTCAGTGCGCCGGTCACCATGTCCAGCAGCTGCCGCATCTCGCGGTCCACGACCACCGCGTACAGGCCCTCCTTGCCGCCGAAGTGCTCATAGACGACCGGCTTGGACACCCCGGCCTTGGCGGCGATCTCCTCGACCGACGTGCCCTCGAAGCCGCGCTCGGCGAACAGGGTGCGGCCGATGTCCAGCAGCTGCTCCCGGCGCTCGGCGCCGGTCATCCGGACCCGGCGGGCCCGCCGGGTACCCGGGGCCGGGGAAGACTTGCCCTTGTTGTTGCCTGCGCTGCTGCTGTTGTCGTTCGCCACTCGTCAATGATGCCTTCCCCGGCTACCCCCGGGCGGCACTCCCGGCCGCAGCGGCCTCCTTGCGCCGGGCGTCGAGCCGGGACGCGTTCGGCCACCGCACGTCATACGCCCAGCCCGCCCGCTCGCACCAGCGGATCAGACGGGCGCTGGAGTCCAGCTGCCCCTTGAGCACGCCGTGCCGGGCGCAGGTCGGGTCCGCGTGGTGCAGGTTGTGCCAGGACTCGCCGCAGGACAGCACCGCGAGCCACCACACATTGCCCGAGCGGTCACGGGACTTGAAGGGGCGCTTGCCCACCGCGTGACAGATGGAGTTGATCGACCAGGTGACGTGGTGCAGGAGCGCCACCCGGACCAGCGAGCCCCAGAAGAAGGCGGTGAGGGCGCCCTGCCACGACCAGGTGACCAGGCCGCCGACCAACGGCGGGATCAGCAGCGAGACCGTCGTCCACAGGACGAACTGGCGGGAGATCGTCCGGACCGCCGAGTCCTTGATCAGATCCGGTGCGTACTTCTGCTGCGGCGTCTGCTCCTCGTCGAACATCCAGCCGACATGGGCCCACCACAGGCCCTTGAGCAGGGCGGGCACCGACTCCCCGTAACGCCAGGGGGAGTGCGGGTCACCCTCGGCGTCGGAGAACTTGTGATGCTTGCGGTGGTCGGCCACCCAGCGGACCAGCGGGCCCTCCACGGCCAGCGAACCCATGATCGCCAGCGCGATACGCAGGGGACGCTTCGCCTTGAACGCGCCATGCGTGAAATAGCGGTGGAAGCCGATCGTGATGCCATGGCAGCCGATGAAGTACATCACCGTCAGCAACGTGAGATCCAGCCAGCTCACCCCCCAGCCCCAGGCCAGTGGCACCGCGGCCACCAGCGCCACGAACGGGACGGTGATGAAGAGCAGCAGCGTGATCTGCTCGACCGACCTGCGCTGCTCACCACCCAGCGTCGCGGACGGCAACGCGGCGCCGCGCGCCGGAGCGGGCGAATCGGCGGAAATCGGCGGATCTTCTACGGCTTCAGGGCCAAGGGTCATGGTGTCCCTCGTCGGGGCTCGGGGGCACGGCTACGGCTACGGAACCGTAACCTACGGTCTCGTAAGTATGGCAGCGCCACCGCCACGGGCAAGGCCGTGACAGGCCCCACACCACCGAGGGCGTGTCCGCCCGCTCAGCGGGAAGACGCCACCCAGGACGCGGATGCCCACTCACCGGACGGTGTGATCCCCCGGCACCGGGCAGTCCTATCCTGGGGGCGTCGGACAGCGCGGTCCGCAACCCGCCCGCAGCAGACCAGCCCCGCCTCCCCCAGCTCACGCCGGGTGGAAGCGCCCCCAGCGACAGCTGGGGGAGTCCCCAGCCGCCACCGCCCTCCGACGAGACGCGGTGCGACGCCCCTGATCGCCGCAAGGAGCCGCACCAGTGAGCAGTGCCGACCACACCCCCGCCGCGCCCGCACCCACCCAGGCCCCCGACACCGGCGCCGGCGACACCCACGCCCTGCGCGCCGACATCCGCCGCCTCGGCGACCTCCTCGGCGAAACCCTCGTCCGGCAGGAAGGCCAGGAGCTCCTCGACCTCGTCGAACGGGTACGGGCCCTCACCCGCACCGACGGCGAAGCCGCCGCCCGCCTTGTCGGCGACACCGACCTGGCCACCGCCGCCAAGCTCGTCCGCGCCTTCTCCACCTACTTCCACCTCGCCAACGTCACCGAGCAGGTCCACCGCGGCCGCGAACTGCGCGCCAAGCGCGCCGCCGAAGGCGGCATCCTCGCCCGCACCGCCGACATGCTCAAGGACGCCGACCCCGAACACCTGGCGGCCACCGCCGCCAACCTCGGCGTCCGCCCCGTCTTCACCGCCCACCCCACCGAAGCCGCCCGCCGCTCCGTCCTCACCAAGCTCCGCAAGATCGCCGAACTCCTCGACCGCACCGACCCCACCGAGCGCCACCGCTCCGACCTGCGCCTCGCCGAGAACATCGACCTCATCTGGCAGACCGACGAACTCCGCGTCGCCCGCCCGGAACCGACGGACGAGGCCCGCAACGCGATCTACTACCTCGACGAACTCGGCCGCGGCGCCGTCGGCGACGTCCTCGAGGACCTCGCCACCGAACTCGAACGCGCCGGCACCAAGCTGCCCGCCGGCACCCGCCCCCTCACCTTCGGCACCTGGATCGGCGGCGACCGCGACGGCAACCCCAATGTGACACCGCAGGTCACCTGGGACGTGCTGATCCTCCAGCACGAGCACGGCATCACCGACGCCCTCGAGCACATCGACGAACTCCGCGGCGCCCTGTCCAACTCCATCCGCAACTGCGGCGCCACCGACGAACTCCTCACCTCCCTCCAGCACGACCTCGAACTCCTCCCCGAGATCAGCCCCCGCTACAAGCGCCTGAACGCCGAAGAGCCCTACCGCCTCAAGGCCACCTGCATCCGCCAGAAGCTCATCAACACCCGCGAACGCCTCGCCGCCGACACCCCCCACACCCCCGGCCGCGACTACCTCGGCACCGCCGAACTCCTCGACGACCTCGCCCTCATCCAGACCTCCCTGCGCGCCCACCGCGGCGGCCTCATCGCCGACGGCCGCCTGGAGCGCACCCTCCGCACCCTCGCTGCCTTCGGCCTCCAGCTCGCCACCATGGACGTCCGCGAACACGCCGACGCCCACCACCACGCCCTCGGCCAGCTCTTCGACCGCCTCGGCGAGGAATCCTGGCGCTACGTGGACATGCCCCGCGACTACCGGCGGAAGCTGCTCGCCAAGGAACTGCGCTCCCGCCGCCCCCTGGCGCCCACCCCCGCCCCCCTCGACGAGGCCGGCGCCAAGACCCTCGGTGTCTTCCGCACCATCCTCAAGGCCAAGAAGACCTTCGGCCCCGAGGTCATCGAGTCCTACATCATCTCCATGTGCCAGGGCTCCGACGACGTCCTCGCCGCCACCGTCCTCGCCCGCGAAGCCGGCCTCCTCGACCTGCACGCCGGCTGGGCCAAGATCGGCATCGTCCCCCTCCTGGAGACCACCGACGAGCTGAAGATCGCCGACCAGCTCCTCGACGACATGCTCTCCGACCCCTCCTACCGACGCCTGGTCTCCCTCCGCGGCGACGTCCAGGAAGTCATGCTCGGCTACTCCGACTCCTCCAAGTTCGGCGGCATCACCACCAGCCAGTGGGAGATCCACCGCGCCCAGCGCCTGCTCCGCGACGTCGCCCACCGGCACGGCGTACGGCTCCGCCTCTTCCACGGCCGCGGCGGCACCGTCGGCCGCGGCGGCGGCCCCTCCCACGACGCCATCCTCGCCCAGCCCTACGGCACCCTCGAAGGCGAGATCAAGGTCACCGAACAGGGCGAGGTCATCTCCGACAAGTACCTCGTACCGTCCCTGGCCCGGGAGAACCTGGAACTGACCGTCGCGGCCACCCTCCAGGCCTCCGCCCTGCACACCGCCCCCCGCCAGTCCGACGAGGCCCTCGCCCGCTGGGACGCCGCCATGGAGACCGTCTCCGAAGCCGCCCACGGCGCCTACCGCCGCCTCGTCGAAGACCCCGACCTGCCCGCCTACTTCTTTGCCTCCACCCCCGTCGACCAGCTTGCCGAACTCCACCTCGGATCCCGGCCCTCCCGCCGCCCCGACTCCGGCGCCGGCCTCGACGGCCTCCGCGCCATCCCCTGGGTCTTCGGCTGGACCCAGTCCCGCCAGATCGTCCCCGGCTGGTTCGGCGTCGGCACCGGCCTCAAGGCCGCCCGCGAGGCCGGACTCGACACCGTCCTCGACGAAATGCACGAACACTGGCACTTCTTCCGCAACTTCCTGTCCAACGTCGAAATGACGCTGGCCAAGACCGACCTGCGGATTGCCCAGCACTACGTCGACACACTGGTACCGGACGAGCTCAAGCACGTCTTCGACGTCATCAAGGCCGAGCACGAGCTCACCGTCCAGGAAGTCCTCCGGATCACCAAGGAAGCCGAACTCCTGGACTCCAACCCCGTCCTGAAGCAGACCTTCCACATCCGCGACGCCTACCTCGACCCGATCTCCTACCTCCAGGTCTCCCTCCTCCACCGCCAGCGCACCGCCGCCGCAACCGGCCAGGAAGCCGACCCCGTCCTCGCCCGCGCACTACTGCTCACCGTCAACGGCGTCGCCGCCGGACTCCGCAACACCGGCTGACCCCCCACCGCACACACGGCGGCGGCCGGCTCCTCGGAAAAGGAGCCGGCCGCCGCCGTACCCACCCCTGCCTACATCCCCACCCCTGCCTACATCGCCGCGAACGCCGCCGCCAACAACACCGCCCCCACCAACCCCATCACCCACGCCGTACGCCGCAACCGCATCCCCCCGGCCACCACCAGCGCCGCCAGCAACAACGACCCCGCGAACGGCACCCACGCATGCAGCACCCCCGCCGCCCCCGTCCGCACCGCATCCGCCGAACCCGGCTTCACCACCACCTCGACCCGCTCACCCACCTCCGGCGCCACCGCCCGCGCGACCGACACCCCCGCCCGCACCCGCCCGTCCCCCTCCAACGGCACAAACCGGCCCGAACACCGCTCACCCGCACACGCCGACACCGTCAACGTGCCCCGCTCCTCCCCGCCGACGAGCATCGCGTACCGCGCCGTGTTCCACGACGTCCACACACCCGCCACCAACAGGAGCAGCGCCAGCAGCCCCATCAACCCCGTCCTGGCGACCAGCACCACCCCATAGGCACTCTCACCGAACCGCCGGGCACGACTCCGTCTCACCGAACTGGTGCGCGCACTGCTCTTGGGCATGGCGGCGATCCTTGGCCATCCACCACCACCCGGTCAACCTCGCGAAACGGTTCGTCAGAACCTGAACGGCCCTGCCCCAATCACGAGTTGTACGCCCTCTGCGCCCTCACGAGTTGTATGTCCCCTGCGCCCGCTCCAACCCGTCCGCCACCAACGTCTCCACCGCATCCGCCGCACGGTCCACGAAGTAGTCCAGCTCCTTGCGCTCCGCCGACGAAAAATCCTTCAGCACGAAATCCGCCACCGGCATACGACCAGGCGGCCGGCCGATCCCGAACCGCACCCGGTGATACTCCCGCCCCAGCGACTTGCTGATCGACTTCAGACCGTTGTGCCCGTTGTCGCCACCACCCAGCTTCAACCGCAGCGTGCCGTAGTCGATGTCCAGCTCATCGTGGACCACCACCACCCGCTCCAACGGCACCTTGTAGAAGTCCCGCAGCGCGGTCACCGGCCCACCCGAAAGGTTCATGAACGACATGGGCTTGGCCACCACCACCCGGCGGCTGCCCATCCCCGGCGCCCCCACACGCCCCTCGACGACCTGTGCCCGGGACTTGTGCGCCTTGAAACGCCCGCCCATGCGCCCCGCGAGGAGGTCGGCCACCAGGAAACCCACATTGTGGCGGTTGCCCGCGTACTCCGGCCCAGGGTTTCCCAGGCCCACGATGAGCCAGGGGCTCGTGTCGTCACTCATCAAATGCCTTCTCAGTCCAGGCCTGCTTGGTCCAGGAACGGCCCAGCCGCCGCCCGGTACCTCGGCGGCACCGGCGCGGCGGCTGGGAACACACTCACACGTGGTGAGGAGGATAGGGGGAGGCTCAGGCCTCTTCGCCCTCGGCGGCCTCCTCGGCCGGAGCCTCCGCCTGCGCGGCCAGCACCTGCAGCACCACCGCGTCCTCCTCAACGGCCAGCGCGGTGCCGGCCGGCAGGGTGATGTCCTTGGCGAGCACCGAGGCGCCGGCGTCCAGACCCGCGATGGAGACGGTCACCGACTCCGGGATGTGGGTCGCCTCGGCCTCGACCGGCAGGGAGTTCAGGACGTGCTCCAGCAGGTTGCCACCCGGAGCCAGCTCGCCCTCGGTGAGGATCGGCAGCTCGACGTTGACCTTCTCGCCCTTCTTCACGGCCAGGAAGTCCACGTGCACCAGGAACTTACGGATGGCCTCACGCTGCACAGCCTTGGGGATGACCAGCTCGCTCTTGCCGTCCAGCTCCAGACGGATCAGGGCGTTCGGCGTCTTCAGGGCCATCATCAGCGCGTGGCTGTCCACGGCGATGTGCTTCGGCTCCGCACCGTGACCGTAGACGACACCCGGAACCTTCGCCTCACGGCGGGTACGGCGGGCAGCGCCCTTGCCGAAGTCGGTACGCAGCTCGGCGGCAAGCTTGATCTCAGCCATGATCGCACTCCTCGTAGTTGTTCAATGATCCGTTGACCGTCACCCGGCCCACGACAGACCTGCTACGAAGAGCGCGTCGATAACGGACCGCCGTACACATGGGTACGGCCTCCCTCGCCGAGCAACTCCGTGAGTCTACCCGGCGGGGAGGCCGCCCCCAAGTCGATCAACCAGTCAAGTCGATCACTGCCCGGCCAAGCCGATCACTGCTCGTCGAAGAGGCTCGTCACCGAACCATCCTCGAAGACCTCACGAATCGCCCGCGCGATCGTCGGCGCCATCGACAGCACCGTGATCTTGTCCAGCTCCAGCTCGGACGGCGTGGGCAGAGTATTCGTGAACACGAACTCACTGACCTTGGAATTCTTCAGACGGTCCGCCGCCGGACCGGACAGCACACCGTGCGTCGCGGTCACGATGACGTCCTCCGCCCCATTCGCGAACAGCGCGTCCGCCGCGGCACAGATCGTGCCACCGGTGTCGATCATGTCGTCGACCAGCACACACACCCGGCCCCGCACATCACCGACCACCTCATGGACGGTGACCTGATTGGCCACATCCTTGTCCCGGCGCTTGTGGACGATCGCCAGCGGCGCACCCAGCCGGTCGCACCAGCGGTCGGCGACCCGCACCCGGCCCGCGTCCGGGGAGACCACGGTCAGCTTGTCGCGGTCCACCTTCGCGCCCACGTAATCCGCCAGCACCGGCAGCGCGAAAAGGTGATCCACCGGACCGTCGAAGAAGCCCATGATCTGATCCGTGTGCAGATCAACCGCCACCACACGGTCCGCACCCGCGGTCTTCATCAGATCCGCGATCAGCCGCGCCGAAATCGGCTCACGACCCCGGTGCTTCTTGTCCTGACGCGCATAACCATAGAACGGAACGATCACCGTGATGCTCCGGGCCGAAGCCCGCTTCAGCGCATCAATCATGATCAGCTGTTCCATGATCCACTTGTTGATCGGAGCCGTATGGCTCTGAATCAAAAAGCAGTCCGCACCACGCGCCGACTCCTGATATCGGACATAGATCTCACCGTTGGCGAAGTCAAAAGCCTTCGTCGGGACCAGCCCCACACCCAGCTGATGCGCGACCTCCTCCGCCAGCTCGGGGTGGGCGCGGCCGGAAAAGAGCATCAGCTTCTTTTCGCCGGTCGTCTTGATCCCGGTCACAGCAAATCTCCTCGAATCACAGTTTGCCTGCGGTCAACACGGTACGCCCCGCACAACGCCCCCTTGCACCCTCACTGCTCGTCCTCGGACTCCGGACAAGCAGCCGCAGCAGCCTGCGCGGCGGCACTTCCAGGCCGCTTACGCGCGACCCAACCCTCGATATTCCGCTGCTGGCCACGCGCGACCGCCAGCGAACCCGGGGGCACATCCTTGGTGATGACCGAGCCGGCCGCCGTGTAAGCGCCATCCCCGATCGTGACAGGAGCCACAAACATGTTGTCCGACCCCGTCTTGCAATGCGAACCCACCGTGGTGTGGTGCTTCGCCTCACCGTCGTAATTCACAAAGACACTCGCCGCACCGATGTTGGTGTACTCGCCAATCGTCGCATCTCCCACATACGAAAGATGCGGCACCTTCGTGCCTTCCCCGATCGACGCGTTCTTCATCTCCACATACGTACCCGCCTTGGCCTTCCGGCCAAGATCCGTACCCGGCCGCAGATACGCATACGGGCCCACATTCGCGCCCTCGCCCACACGCGCACCCTCAGCCACCGTGAAGGACACCACAGCGCCCGCCCCGACCGCCGTATCCGTCAGCCGCGACTGCGGACCGACCTCCGCACCGGCGGCAACAGACGTCGCACCGAGCAGCTGCGTCCCCGGGTGAACCGTCACGTCCTGCTCGAACGACACCGACACATCCACGAACGTCGAGGCCGGATCGACCACCGTGACGCCCGCCAGCATCGCCCGCTCCAGCAGCCGCCCGTTCAGCAGCCGGCGCGCCTCCGCCAGCTGCACCCGGTTGTTGATCCCCAGAATCTCGCGGTGATCGGCGGCCACCGCCGCACCGACCCGGTGACCCGCCTCGCGCACGATGCCGAGCACATCCGTCAGGTACTCCTCGCCCTGACTGTTGTCCGTCCGCACCTTGCCCAGCGCGTCCACCAGCAGCCGCGCGTCGAACGCGAACACCCCGGAGTTGATCTCCCGGATCGCCCGCTGGTCCTCCGACGCGTCCTTGTGCTCGACGATCGCCGTCACGGCACCCGTCGTCTCGTCCCGCACGATGCGCCCGTAACCGGTGGCATCCGGCACCTCGGCGGAGAGCACCGTCACCGCGTTCTTGTCCGCCGCGTGCGTGTCACCGAGCTGCTTGAGGGTCTCGCCGGTCAGCAGCGGCGTGTCACCGCAGACCACGATCACCGTGCCGTCCAGCACGACACCGTCGCCGCTCAGCTCCTCCAGAGCCGTACGGACGGCGTGCCCGGTGCCCTTCTGCTCGTGCTGTACGGCGGTACGCACCGCCGGGTCGACCTCGGAGAGGTGGGCCCGCACCTGCTCACGGGCGTGACCGACGACCACGACGAGATGCTCGGGGGCCAGCTCACGGGAGGCGGCGACGACGTGTCCGACGAGGGACCGGCCGCAGAGAGTGTGCAGGACCTTGGGCGTCGCCGACTTCATGCGGGTGCCCTCACCCGCTGCGAGAACGACGACGGCTGCCGGGCGGTTGGCGCTCACGGGATGCCCTTCGGCTTCTTGGTTACTTCGGGTGGTGGTCATCCGAAGGATACCGGGGCGTTTCGCGGGCGAAACGACAGCGGGTCCCGACCTTGCGGTCAGGACCCGAGCTTTGCTTGGCTCCCTCGCCAGGACTCGAACCTGGAATAATCGGACCAAAACCGACAGTGTTGCCAATTACACCACGAGGGAGTGCATAAGCAGCTAAACCGGACATCTCGTCAGGTTGATCGCTGCTCGGCACCCAACACTATGCCGTACCACCAGCCTTCAATGCGACGGTATAGGTCAGCGCCGTCCATGACGCGTACCACCAGGCAGCCTCGGTACGTCTCGCCTACGTTCTTCCGGTTGGTCTTCGGGTTGTGCTTCTTGAGCGTTGTCTTGGCCAGGGCGGATGTCTCAATTCCGACCAGCTGCGCCCAGTACCGCTCCGCCGCTTCGACGTCTGCGGTCTCGTGGATGTGCACTCGGAATTGCAGGCGTTCCGGCTCGATGCCGAGAACGGTCAGCCAGGCGAGGTAGGTCCTGATCATGCCCGGGTCGCTGTTGATGAACGTGACGCGTTCCGCTGGATTGTGGGGTTTGCTCTTCGCTCCCTCGGACCAGTAGGGCCCGACGTCGATCAGGAAGGGCTCTCGGTCGGAGAGCTGGTCGATTTCGTCGGCTGCGACCCTCTTCGTCTCCTGGCGCTCCTCCTCGCGCCGCTTCATCGTCGCCTCCCAGCCGCGCCGGGCGATCGCCGAGGCCTCCTCGCGACTGCGTTTCCGCTCGGGCTTCGGCAGGTCCCGCACCCAGAGCGAGATCGAGCTCTCCGAGCAGCCCGGCTCGACCTGGATCTGGTCGTAGGTCATGCCCTGCTTGCGCAGCTCGCGGGCCTTGTCGCGGAGGTCGTCCTTGGCGTTCGGGCGCTTGGTCCACTCCGGTACCGGTTCGCCTTCCAGTAGGCGGTTCAGCAGGTCGTTGTTGTGGATGTGGAGTCGGTCGCGGATCTGGCGGCGGCTGAGGCCGGCGCGGCGGAGGGCGACGGCCTGGGGGCGTAACGATGTGTAGTCCGGGTGGGTGCGATATGTGTTCGTCATGGGAACAGGGTGGCGTGCGGGTGGTTGCGGAAGTGTCGAAAATGTGGGCGATTCAACAGTTCGAGTGATAACCGTCGGTAACGGCTCGAAGCGGGCTGGAAGTGTGCTGGGAAAAGGGGCGGGGGCAAGGGTGGGGGCGCCCGTACGCTGGTCGGTATGACCACGACGGGGGCAAGCGAAAGTGTGGGCGTGCGCGGTGCGCCGGTGACGGGGCCGTGGTGGTGGGCCCGGCGGCGGAGCGTCGTACTGGATGTGTCGCTGGCGGCGGCTTCGGCTGTGGAGTGCATGGCCGAGGGCGTGGAGGTTGCGCAGAAGGCGCAGCTGTCCGCGTTGCCGGGGGTGGTGTTCGGCCTGCTGGTGGGTTCGGTGTTGCTGTTGCGGCGTCGGTGGCCGGTGGTGGTCGTTCTGGTGTCGATAGCGGTGATGCCTGCGCAGATGGGCGCGCTGCTGGGTGTGGTGGGGCTGTACACGCTCGCCGCGTCGGAGGTGCCGCGTCGGATCACGGCGTTGCTGGCGGGGATGACGGTCGTGGGGACGGTGGCGACGACGTTCCTGGCCTTGCGGCAGGACGTGGCGGGGCAGGAGGACTGGGATCCGTCGGTGTGGTTCGTGCCGGTGACGTCGGTCGCGTTGGGGCTGGTGCTGACGGCGCCGCCGGTGTTGTTGGGGCTGTACGTGGGTGCCCGGCGGCGGCTGGTGGAGTCCTTGCGGGAGCGGGCGGACGGTCTGGAGCGTGAGTTGTCGCTGCTGGCGGACCGGGCCGAGGAGCGGGCGGAGTGGGCCCGTAACGAGGAGCGGACCCGGATCGCGCGGGAGATGCACGACGTGGTGGCGCACCGGGTGAGTCTGATGGTGGTGCATGCGGCTGCGCTGCAGGCGGTGGCGTTGAAGGATCCGGAGAAGGCGTCGAAGAACGCGGCGCTGGTCGGGGATATGGGGCGGCAGGCGCTGACGGAGCTGCGGGAGATGCTGGGGGTGCTGCGTACGGCCGAGGGGGCGGCGGGGCGTGGTGCTTCGGGGGCGGATGCGCCGGAGCGGTTGGCGGCGGTGGCGTCGCGGGTGCGGGCGGCGGGTGCGGGGGCGCGGTCGGAGGGGCACGCGGAGGGGAATGCCGAGGGATGGTCTGCGGCGGCGCGGTCGGGGGAGAGCGCGGCGGCGGGGGTTTCGGAGTCGTCGGTGTCGGTGTCGGTGCCGGCGGCGGCGTCCGGGGCCGGCGCGGTGGCGGTTTCCGGGGCGGGCGTGGATGCGGAGGGGCCGTGTCTGGCCGATCTGGGGGCTTTGGTGGGGCAGTCCCGGGCGGCCGGGATGGTGGTGGAGCTTTCGGTGGACGGGGTCGCTGACGGGGATGACGGCGATGAGGCAGCCGAGGGGGGCGGGGCGGTTGCCGGTGTGCGGCGGCGGTATGCGGCGCGGGTGGAGCAGACGGTGTACCGGGTGGTCCAGGAGGCGCTGACGAATGTGCACAAGCATGCGCCGGGGGCGCGGGCGCGGGTGCGGTTGGCGCATCGGGAGGGTGAGGTCGCGGTGCAGGTGGAGAACGGGCCGTGTGAGGGCAGTCCGGCGTCGGCGGGGTTGCCGAGTGGGGGGAACGGTCTGCTGGGGATGCGGGAGCGGGTGACGGAGCTGGGCGGTGTGTTCGTCTCGGGTCCGACGGAGGCCGGTGGTTTCCGGGTCTCGGCGGTGGTGCCCGTCGTCGGGGCTGCCGCCTGATCCTCGGTGCGTCGGGTGTCACCTCGTCATGCGCGGGCCGCGGTTTTCCCGCCGGTATGTCGGGTCGCCATGGCTCACCCGGGGTTGCCGTGGCTCACCCGGCGGTGTGGGTGGTGGTGATCGCCAGCCGGGCCGGCTGGGTGCCGAGGACGAGTGTTCCCAGTGCCGCGTCGATGTCGGCTCCCAGGTACCAGTCGCCGCTGTGGTCGAGGCTGTAGACGCGTCCGTAGGTGTCGATGGCGAGGGTGGCCTGGGCGTGGGTGGTGCCGCCGGGGGCGGTGAGTTCTTCGCGGCCGAGGGGGGCGACGTCGGTGTTGAGTGCGCGTCCGAGGTCGCCGAGGGTGCGGGCCAGGTGGAGTCCGTGCAGGGGGTCGATGACGAACGGGGTGGGGGCGATGTGGCGGCCGGGGCCGGGGCCGGTGAGGTGGAGGCCGCCGAATTCGGCCCAGGCTTCGACGGCGGCGGGGAAGAGGGTGTGGCGGTGGCCGGCGGGGGAGGTGTGGGCGCGGAGGGTGTCGGCCCAGTGTTCGGCTTGTTTTATGTCCCAGCGGCCGGGTTGCCAGCCGGCCTGCTGGAGGGCGACGTCGACGGCGGCGGGGAAGCGGGTGGAGCCGGTGCGGTCGTGTGCGGGGGTGCGGGGACCGGGTGCGGTGGGCGGCATGGTGGCGGGTCGGCTTCCGATCAGCTTCCGATGGGCATGACGCCGAAGTGGGCGAGGAGGGCGTCGCAGGAGCGGCAGGGCGGGGCGTAGTTGCCGTGCTGGGGGTCGCCGTCTTCGCGGATGTGGCGTGCGGTGATTTTGGAGTGTTTGAGGGAGCGGCGGGCTTCGCCGTTGGTGAGGGGTTTGCGGGAGGCGCGTTTGGAGCGGTTGGCTTCGACGGCGGTGAGGTGGCGCGAGAGGAGTACGGCTTCGGGGCAGCGGCCGGTGAAGCGTTCGCGCTGGCCGGTGGGGAGGGCGTCGAGGAAGTCCTGGACGAGGGGGTGGAGCGCGGGCGGTTGTTCGGATTTGCTCGCGGTGCAGGTGAGGGTTTGTCCGCGTACGGACAGGGCGGCGCCGATGGTGGGGAGGATGCCGTCGCGGCGGTGGTGGAGGGCGGGTGTGTCCGGGGTGCCGGCCGTGCCGCTCCAGCCGATGCGCGGGTCCCCGGCTTCGGTGCCGTGGCGTGCGGTGGTGCTCATGCGTGGTGCTTTCCCTCCCTGCAATCCCCCGGTTGCGGGGGTCAGCCTGCCAAATGTGCTGGGTGTTGCGGTAGTCGGCCGGCCTGTCGGCGATCTCACGTGCGGTGGGCGGGGTGCGGGGCGTGGGGTATCGGAGCTGGTGGGCGGGGTGGTGCGCGGGGGGTCCGGCGGCGGTGGGCCGGTGGGTGACGCCGGTGTGTCGTGGGGCTGACGGGCGGGGTGCCGGATGGGGTGTCGGCCGGGGTGCCGGGTGGTGGGGGCGGTGGACGGAGGGGGTGTTGCCGTACGGCATAGGCTGTGCCCCACATCCAGCTTCAGCCAGGGGGCAACCGCGATGACGACAGGTCGGCCAGGGCTGGGGGCTCTTCCCGGCCCTCAGGCGGCGGGACAGGCCGCGCCACCGAATTCAGCCTATGCCGGGCAGGTCGTGCGTTTTCCGGATCCGGTGCGTGCTGCGCGGTATCCCGCGGGGGTGCGGGTGGACGGGCGGGGCTTTCCGGAGTTCACGCCGTATGCGCGGGCGGCCGCGGAGATCGCCGAGCCGCCCGAGGGTTTCGGCGTGGACGAGCTGCGGCTGACGGATTTCGTGTCGGCGAATGCGGCGCTGCACGCGCAGGGGCATGAGCTGTGGATAGATGTGCCGGCGGTGGCGACGCCGCACGGCTGGACGTGGCATCACGTGGCCGGTACGCGGCGGATGGAGCTGATCCCGGCCGAGGTGAAGGCGCTGCTGCGGCACCACGGCGGGCTGGCGACGGCGGCGGTGGCGCATGACAAGCGGGGCACGCGGCCGTTGCAGGAGACCCGGCCGGTGCACTTCGGGCTGCCGCTGCGCGAGGTGTCGGTGGCCGAGGAGCAGGTGGTGCAGGCCGAGGAGGCGCTGGGCTATCGGCTGCCGGGCGCGTACCGGTCGTTCCTGAAGGCGGCGGGCGGCTGCGCGCCGGTGGGCGCGGCGCTGGACGCGGAGTTGGGACTGCTGGTGGATCAGCCGTTCTTCACGGTGCGCGATGACGCCGCGGTGAACGATCTGGTCTATGTGAACAAGTGCCTGCGGGATCACTTCACCAAGGACTATCTGGGTGTGGGGTTCGTGCAGGGCGGGGTGGTCGCGGTGAAGGTGCGGGGTGAGGCGCGCGGTTCGGTGTGGTTCTGCCCGTATGACGATGCGCGGGATCGGGACGGCTGGACGGTGCAGGAGCGGGTGGAGCGGCTGTTGTTGCCGTGTGGTGCGGATTTCGATGAGTTTCTGCAGCGGCTGGTGGGCAATCCGCCGGAGCTGGAGACCGTGGCGAACCTGATGGTGGACGGTGGCTTCGCGGCCGCTGTTCCGGTGGGGGGCTGACCGGCATGGTGACGTTCGCGCAGGCGCAGGAGCGCGCGGAGCGGTGGGTGAACGGCGATGTGCCGGCGGAGCTGCACCGCGAGGTGCGGGTGCGGGAGTTCGACCTGGGCTTTGTGGTCTGGGCGGAGGACCGGGACGGGGGTACCCCCGGTGCCGGGGGCTCCGGGGGAGGTCCGGCGGCGGAGGGCGGCCGGGCCCGGCTGGTGATCGCCCGGGACAGCGGGGAGACGACGCTGTGGCCGGGGCTGCCTGTGGGCGAGGTGATCCGGCGGTACGAGGAGGAGTACGGCGCTCCGGCGGACGGCGCGGGCGCGGTGGCGGAGTCGCCGCAGCGGATCGACCTGAATGCCACGTCGTTCCTGCTGACGCCGCCGGAGTGGCTGCAGGAGGCGGCGGACGCCCGGGGCATCCCGGACCGCCGGGGCGACGGTGGGACGGAGGGGGCGGGGGCGGCGCCTGCTGTCCCTTCGCCGCAGGCCGCTCCGCCGCAGGCCGACCCGTCGTCGGCTGCCGCGGCGCCGGCTGGTCCTGCCGGTGGCGCCGGTGGTGCCGGAGCGGCGACTCCGTGGGCGGCGGCGGACACCACGCACTCCGACGAGGGCGCCGAGGACCGTTCGGTGGGGCTGCCGCAGACGGTCTTCGCGCCGCCGCTGGCATGTCTCGACGAGGCGGACGACGCTCCGCCGGCGCCGCGTTCCCGTCCGGACGCCAAGACCGAACTGCTGCAGGGCGGCAGTCAGTTGCCGCGTACGCAGGTGGCGCCGGCGATTCCGGATGCAGCGATTCCGGATGCCCCGGCGACCCCGGAGGTCCCGGAGACTCCGGCGGTTCCGGCAGCTCCGGTGTCTCCGGCCCTGTCGGAGCTGCCGCCGCCGTCCGGTGCGCCGGTCGCCGATGTGCCTCCCCCGCCGGGTGTGCCGGCGGCCGGGGCGCCGGCCGGGTCCGGGACCGCCGTGCCGCCTGCGCCTCCGGGGGTGCCGGGGGAACCCGTGGCGTCCGGTCCCGGTGGGCCGGCCGGCGGGTACGTACCGACGCAGCTGGTGTCGCAGCTGGACGCGGCGGACGTGGATCTCAGTGCGGTGGACGGGCCGGGCGGATCGGACGACGGGGCCGGTGCGGCTGGCACGGCGGATAAGGCTGGTACGGGGGGTACGGCTGGTACGGCCGACGGGGCCGCCACCGACTCCGGTGGCTCTGGCTCTGGTTCTGGCTCTGGTCCTGTTTCCGGTCCCGGTGGTCCCGGTGGCGGGGTGCATGCCGCCGCGACGATGCTCGCCGATGGCGCGTCCCTCCAGGCGGGCCTCGGTGGCGCGGGCGGTCAGGCCGGTCAGCAGGGACGGCCGCGGCCCGCCGGTGGTCCCGGCGTGCCCCCGCCGCCTGCGCCGCCCGGTGTTCCGGGTGAGTCCGGACCGCCCACGGGTGGGCGGTCCGGCCAGGGCGGTGAGGCCGGTCCTCCGCCGCCTCCTCCGCCGCCCGCCCCGCCTGTGGCGGGCGACACCGGTGGCGGCGGTGTGCACGCCGCGGCGACGATGCTCGCCAGCGGCGCCGCGCTGCCCGGCCCCGGCGGCCACGGCGGTCCGGGCGGTCCGGGCGGCCCCGGCATGCCGCCCCCGCCCTCGTCCCCGTCCCCGCCCTCGCCCCATGCGCCGCAGCCCGGCCCCGTCGGCCCGCCCCCGGCGGTGCCTGCCCCGCCGCCCGCGCCCCCCGGCGCATACGGCTATCCGCAGGCTGCCCCCAGTGGCCAGCCGACCGTCGGCCCCGGCTACATGGCCGTACTGAGCTACCGCGCGCCGGATGGCTCGGAGCAGAAGATCGTGCGCCGCTCGGCGCCCGGTACGCCGCATCCGGAGTGGCAGCTGCTCCACGAGCTGCGCGGGATGAACGTCCCGCCGCAGCAGGTGCTGGAGCTGCACACCGAGCTGGAGTGCTGCGATCTGCCGGGTGGCTACTGCGCCCGGATGATCCGGGACAACTGGCCGCAGGTGCGGATCAGTCACACCGCCGCGTACGGCAGGGACCACGCCTCGCGTCAGCAGGGCGTACGGCATCTCATCGAGCATCAGGGCGAGCTGCACCAGGTCGCGGACGGCCCGGCGCGGCCGGCGCCGGTCCGGGTGCCGCTGCCGCACCCCTCGCAGGTGCCGCAGGCGCCGCCGGTCCCGCCGCAGGCGATCGGGCAGGAGCTGGAGCAGGCCTTCGGGCCGCAGGGGATCTTCCGTTTCGATCAGCGGGCGGTCTCCCGGCACGGTGTGCCCGATGTGGTGGCGCAGATGCTGGTGTGGGCCGGTATGCCGGTCGACTTCGGCCCGTTCTTCTGGGCGCAGGCGCAGCCGGGCCGTCCGGTGCCGACGCTGGCGGAGCTGGCGGCGGAGCGCGGGGTGCAGCCGGCTCCGGACGCCGGGTCGTATCTGGTCATGGGCAATGACTTCGGCCGCCAGCTGTGTGTGCAGTACGGGACCGCGAACATCGTGGCGGTGCCGTTGGAGGCTGGCCCCGGCGGGCAGCCGGCCGCGCCGCAGTTCGTGAACACCGGGCTGCCGGAGTTCGTGCGCTGTCTGGCGATGCTGGGGCGGATGTGGCGGCTGCGGTACGGGCTGACGCCGGAGCAGGCGGGCCGGTGGACCGTCGACTTCCAGGCGCAGCTGGTCGCACTGGATCCGCCGGCGCTGGGGTCGCCGGAGACCTGGTGGTCGGTGCTGCTGGAGCAGATGTGGGACGGCCTTCTCTAGTCGCTTTCGGCATTGCTCCCCCACGTCCTTGGGGCGGTGGGGGAGCAATGACCACGAGAATGACGAGAAGGCGAGAAGGCGAGAAGTCGAAGACTCGGTGATCCAATTCCGACTTCTGGCGATAAATGACGCATCCTAGGTGGGGTGAGTTGGGTGAAGCGTCGCGCCGTCGCGGCTCCGTACCCGTCCACACGACATCGCGCGTAACTCCACAGAGGGGCTTCAGGGATGAGTGCATCGGTTTCGCCTCACGGGTTCGAGACCGTACGAGGGCGTGGCTACCGCCCGGAGGACGTGGACCGTCGCTTCGAAGGACTCTCCATCGACCGCGACTCGTGCTGGGAGCGTGCCGCCCGGCTCACCGTCCTGTGCAGTGAGATGGAGGCCGAACTCGACGCGCTGCGCGCCCGTGTGGCAGAGCTGCCGGAGCCGGCGTACGAGACTCTCGGCAGAGACGCCCTGCTGATCCTGAACACGTCGGAGTCGGAGGCGGCCCGGCTGCGTGCCGAGGCGGAGCACGCCGCGAAGGAGGCCCGCGAGGAGGCCGACGCGTACGGGCGCGAGGTGCGGGACGCGGCGGACCGGGCGGCGTCCGCGCTGCGCACCGAGGCGGATGAGCTGTCCCGGCGGACGGTGGAGCGGGCGGAGCACGAGGCCGCCCGGCTGGTGGCCGGGGCGGCGAAGGAGGCCGAGCAGCTGCGCGCGGAGGCGGGCGAGGAGCTGGCCGAGATGTTCCGCCGTACCGAGCAGCTGCTGAGTGACCAGGAGAAGCAGCAGGCCGAGGAGTGGGACGCGGCCGGGCGGCGGATCGCGGAGCGCGAGGCGGAGCTGGACCAGGTGGTCACGCAGCTGGACGCGCACGGGCAGGGGATCATCGCCGAGCACCGCCGGCTGCAGGCGGAGGTCGAGGAGGCCGCCCGGCACCAGCAGGAGGCCGCCGAGGACCGCGCCGCGGAGCTGCTGGCCCAGGCGAGGGTCGAAGCGGAGCGCATCGAGCGGGCCACGGAGCGGATTCTGCGGGAGCACGCGGAGCGGCGCGAGGAGGTCCGCTCCCATATGACGCATGTACGGAACAGCCTGGCGGCGCTGACCGGGAAGGCGCCGGAGCCGGAGGGGGCGGAGGACGAGAGCCTCGGCTCCGCCTCGTCCGACGCATCTACCGCATCCGACACCTGTACCGCATCCGCCGCTTCGGTCCAGTCCACGGAGTCCGAGCCGTCGGAAGGAGCGGCGGCTTGGGCCCCGGGGGCCGCGGGAGCTCCGGGAGCCCTGGGAGCCGCGGGCGCGACGGTTGCCGACCCCGACAACGAGGACACGCTGGAGACCCGGCTGCCCCGCACCCGAGGCAGCGCCGAAGGCTGACCGGCCCGGAGCCGCCCGTCCGGGAGCTGACCGGCCCGGAGCCGCCCGTCCGGAAGCCGCCCGCCCGGGCCCCGTCCGCGCGGGCGGCAGGCTGTCGGTGGTCGGGCGTATCGTGGGCAGCCCCGCCCGTGAGACGTCGCGGGCTGTTCGTGTTGTTCGCCTCGCTTGCTGGGACGGAACCCTTTCATGAGCCTCACTGGTCTGCTCGACGCCGTCGTACGGGATCCGGCGCTCGCCGAAGCGGTGCAGGCCGCGGCCGACGGACACCGCCGGCAGGTGGATGTGGTGGGCCCGCCGGCCGCCCGCCCGTTCGTGATCGGCGCGCTGGCCCGGGAGGCCCAGCGACCCGTGCTGGCGGTGACCGCCACCGGCCGGGAGGCCGAGGACCTGGCCGCGGCGCTGCGCAGCCTCGTGCCGGCCGGCGAGGAGCACTCCGTCGTGGAGTTCCCGGCCTGGGAGACGCTGCCGCACGAGCGGCTCTCCCCGCGCTCGGACACCGTCGGCCGCCGTCTCGCGGTGCTGCGCCGGCTCGCCCATCCGCGGCCGGACGACCCGACCGCCGGCCCGGTCTCCGTCGTCGTCGCGCCGATCCGTTCCGTGCTCCAGCCGCAGGTCAAGGGCCTGGGCGACCTGGAGCCGGTCAGTCTGCGCACGGGCGAGTCGGCCGACCTGGAAGAGGTCGTCGACGGGCTGGCGGCCGCCGCGTACACGCGCGTCGAACTGGTCGAGAAGCGCGGTGAGTTCGCGGTCCGCGGCGGCATCCTGGATGTGTTCCCGCCCACCGAGGAGCACCCGCTCCGGGTCGAGTTCTGGGGCGACGACGTCGAGGAGATCCGCTACTTCAAGGTCGCCGACCAGCGCTCCCTGGAGGTCGCCGAACACGGCCTGTGGGCACCACCGTGCCGTGAGCTGCTGCTCACCGAGGACGTGCGGGGACGGGCCGCGGCCCTCGCCGAGGAGCATCCGGAGCTGGGCGAGCTGCTCGGCAAGATCGCCGAGGGCATCGCGGTGGAGGGGATGGAGTCCCTGGCTCCGGTGCTCGTCGACGATATGGAGCTGCTGCTGGACGTACTGCCGAAGGGCTCCATGACCGTGGTCTGCGACCCGGAGCGGGTACGCACCCGGGCCGCCGACCTGGTGGCCACCAGCCAGGAGTTCCTCCAGGCGTCCTGGGCGGCAGCCGCAATGTCCCGTACGGACGAAGTCCGTTCCGTAACGGGCGGTGGTGGGCGACGGGCGGGCGCGGGGGGCGGAGCGGCTCCGATCGATGTCGGCGCGGCCTCGCTGTGGGGTATCGCCGACGTCCGCGACCGGGCCCGTGAGCTGGGCATGATGTGGTGGTCCGTCTCGCCCTTCGCCGCCGACGAGACGCTGACATACGGCGCTGACGCGCCGGCGGGTGAGGACACCCTCAAGCTCGGGATGCACGCCCCTGAGAGCTACCGCGGCGACACCCGGCGGGCGCTGTCCGACACCAAGCGGTGGCTCGCCGACGGCTGGCGCACGGTGTACGTGACCGAGGCGCACGGCCCGGCGGCCCGTACGGTCGAGGTCCTCGGCGGTGAGGGGATCGCCGCCCGCCTCGACGCCGACCTGTCCGAAGTCTCGCCGTCGGTCGTCCACGTCGCCTGCGGCTCCCTCGACAACGGCTTCGTCGACCCGTCCCGCAAGCTCGCCGTGCTGACCGAGACCGACCTGTCCGGCCAGAAGGCGGCCGGCAAGGACGGGGCGCGGATGCCGGCCCGCCGCCGTAAGCAGATCGATCCGCTCACGCTCCAGGCGGGCGACTTCATCGTCCACGAGCAGCACGGCGTCGGCCGCTACATCGAGATGGTGCAGCGCACCGTCCAGGGCGCCACCCGCGAGTACCTCCTCGTCGAGTACGCGCCCGCCAAGCGCGGCCAGCCCGGCGACCGTCTCTACATCCCCACCGACCAGCTGGAGCAGGTCACCAAGTACGTGGGCGGCGAGGCCCCGACCCTGCACCGCCTCGGCGGCGCCGACTGGACGAAGACCAAGGCGCGCGCCAAGAAGGCCGTCAAGGAGATCGCGGCGGATCTGATCAAGCTCTACTCCGCCCGGATGGCCGCCCCCGGCCACGCCTTCGGCCCGGACACCCCCTGGCAGCGCGAGCTGGAGGACGCGTTCCCGTACGCGGAGACGCCCGACCAGCTCACCACCATCGCCGAGGTCAAGGACGATATGCAGAAGTCGGTCCCGATGGACCGTCTGATCTGCGGCGACGTGGGCTACGGCAAGACCGAGATCGCGGTCCGCGCCGCCTTCAAGGCCGTCCAGGACGGCAAGCAGGTCGCCGTGCTGGTGCCCACCACCCTCCTCGTCCAGCAGCACTACGGCACGTTCACCGAGCGCTATGGCCAGTTCCCCGTCAACGTCCGGGCGCTCTCCCGCTTCCAGACCGACGTGGAGGCCAAGGCGACCCTGGAGGGGCTGCGGGAGGGGGCGGTCGACATCGTCATCGGCACCCACCGCCTGTTCTCCTCCGAGACCAAGTTCAAGGACCTGGGGCTGGTCATCGTCGACGAGGAGCAGCGCTTCGGCGTCGAGCACAAGGAGCAGCTGAAGAAGCTCCGCGCCAACGTGGACGTCCTGACGATGTCCGCGACCCCGATCCCCCGCACGCTGGAGATGGCGGTCACGGGCATCCGCGAGATGTCCACGATCACCACCCCGCCCGAGGAGCGCCACCCGGTCCTGACCTTCGTCGGCCCGTACGAGGAGAAGCAGATCGGCGCGGCCCTCCGCCGTGAACTGCTGCGCGAGGGCCAGGTCTTCTACATCCACAACAGGGTGGAGACGATCGACAAGGCCGCGGCACGGCTGCGCGCGATCGTCCCCGAGGCCCGGATCGCCACCGCGCACGGCCAGATGTCGGAGAACGCGCTGGAGCAGGTCGTCGTCGACTTCTGGGAGAAGAAGTTCGACGTCCTGGTCTCGACCACGATCGTCGAGTCCGGCATCGACATCTCCAACGCCAACACCTTGATCGTCGAGCGCGGTGACAACTTCGGCCTGAGCCAGCTGCATCAGCTGCGCGGCCGGGTGGGCCGGGGCCGCGAGCGCGGCTACGCCTACTTCCTCTACCCGCCCGAGAAGCCGCTCACCGAGACCGCCCACGAGCGCCTGGCGACCATCGCCCAGCACACGGAGATGGGCGCGGGCATGTACGTCGCGATGAAGGACCTGGAGATCCGCGGCGCGGGCAACCTGCTCGGCGGCGAACAGTCCGGCCATATCGCCGGTGTCGGCTTCGATCTCTACGTCCGCATGGTCGGCGAGGCCGTCGCCGACTACCGCGCTTCCCTGGAGGGCGGCGCGGAGGAGGAGCCGCCGCTGGAGGTGAAGATCGAGCTCCCCGTCGACGCGCACGTCCCGCACGACTACGCGCCCGGCGAGCGCCTGCGCCTCCAGGCCTACCGCGCCATCGCCTCCGCCACCTCGGAGGAGGACATCGCCGCCGTCCGCGAGGAGCTCACCGACCGCTACGGCAAGCTGCCGGAGCCGGTCGAGAACCTCCTCCTGGTCGCCGGCCTGCGCATGCTCGCCCGCTCCTGCGGGGTCACGGACATCACCCTCCAGGGCAGCAACATCCGCTTCGGTCCGGTCGAACTCCGCGAGTCCCAGGAGCTCCGCCTCAAGCGCCTCTACCCGCGCACGGTCCTCAAGCCGGCCACCCGCCAGATCCTGGTGCCGCGCCCGACCACCGGCAAGATCGGCGGCAAGCCCCTGGTCGGCCGCGAGCTGCTGGCCTGGGTGGGGGAGTTCCTGGCGACGGTTCTGGGGTCGTAGCGGCCCAGGCGGAGCGTGGTGCCGGACCGTCGTCGCGCCTCAGCGCGCGGCGACCCGCCGCAGGACAACGATGTTCCCGCTGTCGCCGAGAAGCGCGTACGACGACTCCGGGTGGCGGGCCGCCGCGTCGGCGAGGGCCTGCTTCGGGGTGCGGTCGTCGCGGAGTTCGTCCGCGATGTAGTCGGGTGCCAGCCCGCCCGTGTCGCCCATCCAGAAGACCCGGGTGCGGTCGGTGAGCCGGCTCAGCGGGCGGATACCGGACTCCACGGTGGCCCCGTCGGGTATGCGCTCCAGCAGCTTCGCCGCGGCGGCGGCCTCCGGCGGCGTGCGGTAGGTGGCCGTCTCGGTGAGCCGGGCCAGCGGCAGGGTGGCGGTGAGCGCGAGGGCGGCGGCCAGGGCGGCGGCCGGCAGGTGGTGGGCGTACGAGCGCAGCCAGGGCCGGGCCGAGGCCCGGGCCCGGGGCAGGGCGTCCACGAGGGCGAGGAAGACCACCGGCATCAGGACGGCGTTGTAGTGCCAGTCGGTGCCCCAGTAGTGCGACTCGTGCGAGAGGAACCGCCAGCCGAGGGTGGGCAGCGCGACCAGGAGAAGGGGGGAGCGCAGCGCGAGGAGCCCGGTCGTGGGCAGCAGGACCCACAGCGTGGTGTTGAGCGCGGTGCCGAGCGGGATGGTCGCACCGCCGCCGTCGGCCCCGAACTTGCTCCAGTAGTCGTACGAGCCCGAGCCGTTGAAAGCGGGGATGACCACGCCGAGGGTTACGGCGGAGGCGGTGAGGCCGAAGGCGACCAGGGCGATGGGCAGCGGACCGGCCCGGCGAGTACGCAGCAGGGCGAGGGCCCCGATGGCGGCGGCGGTGACGCCGAGGTCCTCCTTGACCAGGACGAGCGGCGCGGCCCAGCACACCGCCGCGGTCCACCGCCCGCGCAGCACCGCCTCAAGGGCGAAGGCGATCAGCGGCAGCGCGAAGGCGATCTCGTGGAAGTCGAAGTCCACGGCCTTCTGTACGCCCCAGGACATGCCGTACGCGATGCCGATGGCCAGGCCCGGCCAGCGGCCGAGGTGGCGGGCCGCGGCGCGGGTGACCGGGACCGTGGAGAGCGCGAACAGGGCGGCCTGGGCGATCAGCAGGGTCAGGGGGGAGGGGAAGAGCCGGTAGAACGGGGCCAGCAGGACCAGGACGGGGCTGAAGTGGTCGCCGAGGATGTTGGTGCCCGGGCCCTTGAGATCGACTATCGGCGCCTGGAAATGGGCGTAGCCGCGTATCGCCTGCTCGAATATGCCCAGGTCCCAGGAGGACGTGGACAGCGTACGGAAGCGCCACAGGGCCAGCAGCGCGAAGGCGACGAAGAAGAATCCGGCGGTCCAGTACGGGTCTAGCCGGGGGGCGCGCAGCGAAGCGGTCCGGGCACGCAGCGGAGCGAGGAGGGCGCCTCTCGGGGCGGGGGCGGCGGTCGCGGCCGGGGTGGCGGTCCGGGACCGCGGCAGGATGCCGCCGTCTGCGCCCGGGCCCGTCCCGGGGGTACCGCCGGCCGTTGCTGCGGCCGTGTCCATGAGGGTCCTCGCTCACTCTCAACTACACGGAAAGATACTCGAACGGATGTACCGGCCGGTCCGGCGGCCGGAGCGCCGACGGCCGGGGCACCGACGGCCCGCGCAGTGGGGGAGACGTGCCTGCGGGACGGTCCGTTCCCATACGCGGTCCGTTCCGGCGTACGTGGTCCGTTCCGGTGCGCAGTTCCGTTTCCGGTCGGGACGGCCGGACGGCCCGGCGCCGCGCGTCGCAGTGCCGGGCCGTCGTGAGCGAGGAGGCAGCTGTCGTGAGTGAGGAGGTGACCGTCGGGAGTGAGGAGGCACTCGTCGGGGGTCAGGAGGTAGCGGGGCCGCTGCGTCCAACCGCTCGCACGCCCCAGCCGGCGAATGGGCATCACCGACCCCAAGCACCATGCCTTCCCACAGAGCGAGGACACGTGAGCGGCCCCTCAGCCGAGTCAGCCAAGCCAGCCGAGTCAGCCGAGTCAGTCGAGACAGAACTCGTTGCCCTCGACGTCCTGCATCACCAAGCACGACTCGTTGAAACCATCGGCACGCAGGAGCTGCACGCGTACTGCGCCGAGTTCGACCAGCCGTGCGCACTCGGCCTCGAGTGCGGCGACGCGCTCTTCACCTACGAGCCCGGTGCCGACCCGCACGTCAAGATGCACCCGATTCTTGACAACCTTCCCTTCGGGAACGCGCTGGAAGTACATGCGCGGGCCCACACCTGAGGGATCCATGCAGACAAACCCGGAACCCTGACGCTCCGGCGGCAGCGAGCGATCGAACTCGTCCCACGAAGCAAACCCCTCCGGTGGCGGCGGTACGACGTACCCCAACACCTCGCACCAGAAACGAGCGACGCGCTCCGGTTCTGCGCAGTCAAAGGTGATTTGGACCTGCTTGATTGACGTCATTGGCCCACCGTAGTGACGCGTGCTGTTCACCGAGGCCCCGGGGCGCCATCGCCGCGCGGGCCGAGGCCATGGGGCGGCCCCCATAGCCGTAGTGGGCGAACGGGGGCCGATGGTGCGGCTCCTGAGCTGCGGGTCGGCTGGTCTCGCGTACGCAGTCCAAGTCCACGCAGACCCACCCAGCGCGGTCTACGAGCCGGGTGCGCACGTTCCCACCCCTCTTGCGGTGTGGGAATGCCGAGGGTCGGTCAGGGTGGCGTCGAAGTACTGGAACGCCGTCATTTCATAACTGGTGTGGCCGGTAGCGCCCGCGTGCCTCAGACACCACACCTGCCCGTCGTCCGGGTCGGCGGTGTCGACGGACCGTTCCACGCAGGTGAGGCACTTACCGATGTATCGGAGTGTCATGCCCGTCATGGCTGACAGCGTCCACTCAGCAAACCGATACCGCGCCCTCATGACGCACCCTCTGGACGATCCGGGGCATCGCTGCCCGCTGTTTCCATTTCCATGGCGTTGATGCACTCGCGGAGACCGCGCAGCATCGCCGCCAGCTCCTCCTCGGTCAGCTCATCCACCCACGCGGTACGGGCCTCGGCCTCCGCCCGCATGTGGTCAAGCTGCCTGCACAGCTTCCGATACCTGACGTGCCGGTTCCACGCTTCCTCGACCCGGCAGCGCAGCCGTGACCAGGAGCCCGCACTCACGACCCTGCCGCTTTCAGGGTGCGAGCCAGCCGTTCCCGTCTGGCTACCCGCGTGTGTCTCGGTCGTCATCGGCCCTCCCGCTTCGGGTGAGGATGGCGGCGCATCTCGATGTTGCAGTCGATCACCCTCGACATGTCTCCGACGGCGCGCGCCCCCGCCCGCTGCCTGGCCAGGGCGGCGCACACGTCGCACCCGGCAACCGGCTCGGACTCCGGTACCGGCAGGGGGTCTGGCAGGTGGATGGTGCGGCAGTTGCGGGGCATCAGCTCACCACCTCCACACCGTGGATCCAGCGCGGCCCGGAATCGACCCCGTACGTCGCGAGCCACAGCGCCCGCCGCCGACCGCGCCGCAACCTCCGCTCTTGCCGCTCTTCGGGGGTGAGGACGTACGGGCGGATCAGGGCCATGTCCTCGCCACGCAGCAGCCCCGACTCACGTGCGGGCACGCGGGGAAGTGCGAGTGTTGGCGCGTCCGCGCGCTCCATGGCGGGCAGTGTGCCCGCGGACCGGTGACGCCCTCGCGCGGGCAGTAGCACCCGCAACAGCAGTTCGAAGATCCACGCGCTATGTTTGCGCATGTCGTCAACCTCCCAGGGGTTGGTGGCCATGCCCCCGGGCCGTCAGCAGCGGTTGCGGGGGTCTCTGGTAGTCACGCGTTGACTGACCGTAGGATCCCTGCGGAGAGAGAGGGGGCACAGTTTGTGCCCCCTAGTTCATGCCGCCAGTACGCCGATCTTTACTGCTAGCTCGCTGGCCCGGCGTCGCTGCGCCGGGCTCTTCGAGTCCGTTTCTTCCAAGACGATGCGGCGGGCGTATCCGTTGTAGCGGATCGTTTCCGGAGCCGCCTCATAGGCCTTGTCGAGCGCGGCGAGCGCCGCTTCGGTCTGTCCATCGAGTTGATACCCGCGCGCCTCCTCGATGCGGTGCCGAGCGCGCCGGGGGCGGGAAGGGATGGTTGCTGCGTCCGCAGCAGCGGCCTGCCGGACGCTTTCTGCACCCGCGTGCAGTTCGACCGCGATAGTGACCGCGTGTGCTCCCATGACCGCCTGCGAGAAGGACGTAACGGGGTGGAAGTAGCCGGCAGGCAGCCGGTCCGCCATAGCGCGTGCCGTATCCCAGTAGCGCCAAGCAGTTCCCGTGTCGCCTCGGCGGGCAGCGGTATAGCCGGCCTCGAATTGCAGTGCTCCCGCAATGGCGAGCACGTCGTTACCCGCATCGGGCAGGAACGTCTCCAGGTACCGGATAGTCTCCAGATTCACCGCGTCAGCAGTGTCGAAGTGGGCATGTCCGCTGTCACGGTGAGCCTGTGCCGCCAGCCATGCCGCGACACCGATGGCATGCGGATCTTCCGATTCCTGTGCGGAAATCATACTGCGCTCGACGACACGCCACAGCAGAGACGAATCCGGCTGGTAAGCGATGAAGAACTGGCTCAGGCTGTAAACCTCCGCCATCAGCCCCTGCGCTACTCGGCGCTCGCTCGCTGAGTTGGCTTGCAGCGCCATGCATTGTGCATCTCGGATCAAGTCCGGCAGGAGTGCTCCAATGACGTCCCTGTGATGGGGGGCGGAATGCCGGGCGCTCCACGCACGGGAAAGCCTTTCTCGGAGATGCGCTGAGGGCGGCGCCTCTCGTTGTGTCGTCAATGGGAATGAGTCAATGGCCTGGCGGACTTTGGGCAGCCGGGCATGTCCTGGACCGGTGAACAAGTCGACTGCCATTGACTGATCACCGGTGAGGTCGGAGAGGTTCCGTACTCGGAGGGCTTCAGCGATACGCAGCACCATGGGGAGCTTGGGCATGTGCAGGCGTCCGCCCTCTACTTGCTTTACCCAGCTCGGCGACTTCCCGAGCAGACCGGCCAAGACACTCCGACTCATACCGCGACGGGTTCGCAGAATCTGCATACGCTGGCCGAACGCGACCGGTTCCGCGAACGGTTCGGGGGTAGCATCTGAAGACACGGCCTTGCCCCTTTCTGTGCAGCTCGTCACTGCCAGAGTACGAGGGTGGGGCCGTACTTGGTGATCCTTCGCAGGAGTCGCCGAACGCACCGCCCCGCACGCGAAGTAATGATGGTTGCCGCCAGGCAGCCGCCTACCGTGTACGCGAAGGGTCGGGATCGCCTACCGCGCAGGAGGGCGCTGTGAGCACCGGCGAGTGGGCCAGTACCTCGATGCCGTATCTGACACCCCGTGAGGAGGGGCAGCCCGACGCCCGGGGTGCGGAGGCTGCCGCCCGTGGTCGCCGGGGCAGGCAACGCATCGTCCATACCGGGGAGGTCGCGGCACCGGCCGAGATCGCGGAGTGCCTGGGGATCGCCGAGGGCGCGGACGTCGTCGTACGGCGCCGTGTGATGTATCTCGACGACGTGCCCTGCGAGTTGACCGACACCTATTACCCCGTCCACGTCGCACGGGGAACCCGTCTGGCCGGGACGGCCAAGATTCCCGGTGGTGCGGTCTCGCTCCTGGCCGAGCTCGGACACACCGGCGCCCGGGTGCGGGAGGACGTGTTCGCCCGGATGCCCGGCGACGAGGAACGTGATGCCCTGCGGACCGGCACGGACGAACCGGTGCTCCAGCTGACACGGGTCACGCTGGACGACTACGACCGGCCGATCCAAGTCGACAGGATGGCCATGCCCGGACGCCTTCAGCGGCTGCGCTACGAGATCAGGATCGGATGACCGTGCCGAGGAACCGGAGACGACGCGTACGACCGGCGTTCCCTGCACGAACGGATCGCCGCCGACCTGCGTGACGAGATCATGAGGCCGCCCGCAGGAAGACATACAACGTTCCGTGCGGCTAAGGCCATCACCTCGTTCCGCTCCACCCTGGCCGTCTACCAGCGCCGCAAAGTGCCCGGACCGCCGAACTCGCCCGCCGCGCACGCGAAGCGCTGGCCTGAGCTGCCACCGTCCGGCCGACGAAGGGACACCATCCGTGGCTCAGCGGACAGCCGACGACCAGCCCGAAGCCCTCAAGGTCGCCCACCTCATCCACGGCGCCTGGGGTGTCGAAGCCCCCAACGGCTTCCTCACCGTCGTTTTGCCCCCCACGAATGGAGCGGTGAGCCCGAGAACCGCGAACCCCGCACGCACGCCCAGGTCCGCTGGGTCGCCACCGATGCTGTCCCCGAGGCGTTCGTCGATACCACGGCCAGCGCCCTCCACCGGTATCTCACGGGCGGTCCGGAGGTCTCTCTCGACGGTTGGTGACAGTGACCGGAGAATCGCTGGCCACCTGATTCTTCCCTGCCGGCCTACCGCATAGCGGGCTCGGCCCGTACCTGCGGCTGGGCGCGGGGCTCCGGCCGGGCGGCGTGGATCGCGCCCTCCACGGGCTGGTCGGTGAAGAAGCGGACTACCAGGTCGACGACGTCCTGGGAGCGTTCGAAGGGGAGCCAGTGGTCGCACTCGGCGATGGTGAGGAAGCGGCAGTCCTCGACGTTGGCGGCGAAGGCGCGTTGCTTCTCGGGTGCGGAGACGGTGTCGTGCTCGCCGCAGAAGACCAGGGCCGGAACGCCGCGCAGTTCGCCGGACGGCTGCATGCCCTCGGTCGCGGCGCGGTTGAGGATGGTGAATCCGTGCGAGGTGTTGGCGACGGCGTGGGTGAGGAGGCGTTTGACGTAGCGGCGGGCCAGTCTGCGGTGGCGTACGAAGCGGCGTTCGTCCTGGCAGAGCCAGAGGTTGAGGGTGAGTTCGACGAACTCCTCCGGCCTGCCGTCCGCTACCCGGGTCGCGGCCGTCCGCCAGATGTCCAGTTGCCTGCTGGTGACCTCCACCGGCACGCCGCCGAGCAGGAGGCGGGCCACCCGGTGCGGGTGTCGTTGTGCGAAGGCGAAGCCGATGGCGGAGCCGTAGGAGTACCCGAACAGGTTGACGCTGACGATGCTGAGGTCGTCGAGGACCTGCTCGACCGCCTGGCACAAGGTGTCCATGCCCTGTTCGGGGCGGATCGGGTCGGCCTTGCCGGAACCCGGCAGGTCGATGGTGATCAGGCTCGTCAGGGGGAGTACCGGTTCTTCGAAGTGCTCCCATCCGTCCTTGCCCTGCAGCAGACCGCCCAGAATGAGCACCGGTTCGATCTGCTGGGTCGGCTGCCGCAGCAGCCGGTAGGAGTAGGACAGCCCGTCCACGCTCAGGGCGTTGACTACTTCCTCGGTCATGCGTCTCCTTCGCGTGGCTGCACGCGCTGTCGAGGGCGGTGGCTCACCCGCGGCTGACGACCAGGGCGGCGTTGTGCCCGCCGAAACCCAGTGAGGTCTTCACCGCACACTCCAGCCGTGCGGGGCGGGCTTCCTTGGCCACCACCTCGACGGGAACGTCGGGGTCGGGGGATTCCAGGTTGGCTGTCGGCGGGACGAGCTGGTGCTGGAGCGCCAGCACGGTGAAGGCGGTCTCGATGCCGCCGGCGGCGCCCAGGGTGTGGCCGGTCATGGCCTTGGTAGAGGTGACCAGGGGGTGCTCGCCGAGGACCCGGCGGAGCATGGCGCTCTCGATGAGGTCGTTGAGCGTGGTGGCGGTGCCGTGCGCGTTGACGTGTCCGATGTCGGTGGCGCGGACCCCGGCGTCGGCCAGCGCGGCCCGCAGGGCACGCTCGGCGCCCGCGCCCTCGGGGTGCGGAGCGACGGGGGCGTAGGCGTCGTTGGCCGTGCCGTAGCCGACGACCATGGCCCTGGTGCGTGCGTCGCGCGCCCGGGCGTGCTCGGGCCGTTCCAGGACGAGCAGGCCGGCGCCCTCGCCGAGGACGAAGCCGTCCCGGTCGGCATCGAAGGGGCGGCAGGCCGCGGCCGGGTCGTCCCGCCGGGTGGAGAGGCCCTTCATCTTGCACATACTGGCGACGATCAACCGGGAGCAGGACGACTCCGCTCCGCCGGCCAGGGCGATGTCGCACATCCCGGCGCGCAGCAGCTGACGGGCGATGCCGATCGCGTCGGTGCCCGACGCGCAGGTGGTGTTCACCGTGAGGCTCGGTCCCCGGGCGCCCAGGTCGCGGCAGACGCTCGCCGCGGCGCCGTTGCCGGTGGTCAGGACGGCCAGCATGGGGGAGACCCGGCGGGGGCCCCGTTCCAGGAGTGCGGTGTGCTGCTCGTCGTAGACGGGGAGCCCGCCGTTGGCGGTGCCGATGACGACCGCGACCCGGTCGCCGTCCCAGGTCCGTGGATCCAGCCCGGCGTCGGCCACGGCTTCGCGGGCCGCCAGGACCGCCAGTTGGGAGAAACGGTCCGTCAGCCGGCGGGTCGCGGCGTCCAGGGCGGCCTCGATGTCCAGGCCGTCGATGAGGTACACGAAGTCGGTCGGCAGATCGCGCAGCTCGGCGGGCCTCCGTACGCCGGAGGGGGAGGTGGCGTGGGTGACCTTGTGCCAGTTCGCCGCGGCGCCGATGCCGGCCGCGGTGAGCATCCCGAGCCCGGTCACGACGGCCGGGTACGGCTCTTGCGTCCGGGTGGTCACGCGGCTGCCGAATGGACGGCCGCCAGCAGCTGTCCGAAGCTGTTCCGGGGCGTCAACTCGGCGTCCTCCAGGTCGACCTCCAGTCCGTCCTCGATGAGCAACCGCAGCTCTTCCAGCGCCAACGAGTCAACGCCCAGCTTGCGCAGTGTGGCGTCAGCAGTCACCGAGACCGGATCCACTCCAAACCTCGTGGTCAACAGCGTCCTGACCTGTTCGGCGATGTCCATTTCAGGCACCTTTCTAGACCTTTGTGGCCGTCTGGGCTATGTGGAACAACGCGGGAAACGGTCGTTGAGTCACGCCATGCGCCGACAAGGCGAACGCGCGGACGGGGGCCTCGTGATGACGGCGTGGGCGTGGGCGGGGGCCTCGTGATGACGGCGGGGCGTGGGCGGGGCGACCCCCGACGAGGGAAACCGGTACGCCACGGATCGCAGATCGTTGGCCGAAGCAGTGGCCTGGGCCACACCGACTCCATAGCATCGATCACCAAAGGTCGAGACTCCGTCGCACGATCTGCCGGGAGGCCATGTGTTCCGCCGTAGGACAGCGCTCTCCGTAACCGCCACCGTCGCCCTGCTGGCCGCGACCCCGCTGCTCGCCGCCTGCGGAAGCGAGGCGCACCCCGGTGCCGCGGCCATCGTGGACGGCAAGCGGATCACCGTCGCGCAGCTCCAGGCCAAGGTGCGGGACGTCCGGGACGCCCAGGCCCGGTCCCCGGAGGGCGCCCAGCTGATCCTGAACACCGGCCGGCTGAGCCTGGCCACCCTCAACGGCATGATCTTCGACGAGGTGCTGGCGCGCACCGCGGAGAACGCCGGGGTGACGGTCACCCGCCGCAGCATCCAGAACTGGCGCGCCCGGGCGGAGAAGCGGGCCGGCGGCGCCGAGCGGCTGAAGGCGATGTGGCTCCAGCAGGGCATCGCCCCCGACGAGATCGACGGCACGGTCCGCAACCAGCTGCTGCTCGACGGCATCGCCGAACACCTCCGCGCCGACCGCAACACTCCCCAGGGCCAGCAGAAGCTCGCCCGGGCGCTGTCCGACGCCTCGCGCGCGATGGGTATCGACGTCAATCCGCGGTTCGGCACCTGGGACGACCAGCAGGTCATCCTCGGCCGCACCAAGGAGCCGTGGATCACCACCACGCCCGTCAGGCAGCAGGCCTGACGGGCGGCGCCGGGCGTTGTCAGTGGTGTGGGTTACGTTCGATGCGTGAACGCTGCTGACGCCTCCGCATCCGCCTCCGCCGCGGGCTCCGCCTCCACCGGCGGCTCCGATTCCGCTACGGGCTCCGAGTCCGCCGCGGGCTCCGGTGCCGATGCCCGCCCCGAGGGCACCGGCACCGGACGCCTGGTCCTGCTCACCACCAGCCATCGGGTCGCCCCCGGGCTCCTGTCCTGGCCCGCCTGGCAGACCCTGCACGCGGCGCAGCGGGTGCTGTGCGCCGACCCGGAGCACCCGCAGCTGCCGTATCTGCGGGAGGCCGGCATCGAGGTGGAGACGGCTGCCCCGACCGCCCGCGAGCTGGTCGACTACTGCGTGCCGGGCGACCGGACCGCCGTCATCCTCACTTCCGCCGTCGGGGAGAGCGCGCTGACCGACGGCCTGGCGCGGCTGGCCGGCTCCGGCCGCGAGACCATGCCCGACCTGGAGCTGCTGCCCGGCTCGTACGACCTGCCCGGCGCCCGGCTGCTCGACCTCGTCCAGGTCATGGACCAGATCCGCGCCGAGTGCCCCTGGAGCAGCATCCGTACGCACCGCGATCTGGCCAAGTACGGCATCGAGGAGGCGTACGAGCTGGTCGAGGCCATCGAGGAGGGCGACCGCGAGGCGCTGCGCGAGGAGCTGGGCGATGTGCTCCTCCAGGTCGTCTTCCACGCCCGGATCGCCCAGGACGCCCCGGAGGAGCCGTTCTCCATCGATGACGTCGCGGGCACGATCGTGGAGAAGCTCGTCCATCGCCACCCCCATGTCTTCGGGGAGGAGGCGGCCGAGACGCCCGAGGACGTCAAGGCCCACTGGCTGCGGACGAAGGCGGTGGAGAAGCAGCGGGAGTCGGTGACCGAGGGCATCCCGCTCGCCCAGCCCGGCCTCGCCCTGGCGGCGAAGCTGGCGTCCCGCGTGCGCTCGGCGGGCCTGGACGTCACCGTGCCCACCGGCGAGGGCATCGGCTACGAGCTGCTGGCCATGGCCGTACGGGCGGAGCGGGACGGCATCGACCCGGAGGCGGCGCTGCGGGCGGCGGCCCGGACGTACCGGGACGCGGTGGTGGCCGCCGAGGCGTCAGCGGCCACCGAGAGTTAGGAGCAGGGGAACAGGGGAGCAGGGGAGCAGAGAGGCAGGGGGGCGGCTCAGGGAAGTGGGCGGAGCCGGTCGAAGAGCCATACGGCCGCCGCTGCCGCCGCCAGGGCCGCGCCCACCAGGCACACCCCGCGCCAGCCGCCAGCTCCCCAGACCGCGGAGGTCAGGGCCGAGCCGAGCGCGCCGCCCACGAAGTAGGCGGTCATGTAAGCCGAGTTGAGGCGGTTACGAGCCTCCGGGCGGATTCCGTAGACCAGGTTCTGGTTGGAGACGTGGATCGCCTGGAGGGCCAGGTCCAGGACGACGATCCCCGCCAGCAGCGCGGCCAGCGGCCATGTTCCGCCGGAGCCGCCCGCCGCCAGCAGCCCCCACGACCCCAGCAGCAGGAACGCCGCGGTGCCGGTGACGCGGTGTGCCAGGCCGCGGTCGGCCAGCCGGCCCGCCGCCGATGCCGCCAGGGAACCGGCGGCACCCACCAGGCCCAGAAGGCCGATGGCCGACTCCTGCCAGCCGTAGGAGGGGCCGGACATCAGGAAGGCCACGGCGGTCCACAGGACCGAGAAACCCGCGAAGGACAGCGCGCCCAGTACCGCCCTTCGGCGCAGCACCGGCTCCTGGGCGAACAGTGCCAGCGTGGAGCGGAGGAGGGCGGGGTAGCGGAGCCCGGCGGTGGTGCGCAGCGCGGGGAGCCGGAGCCGCAGGAGCACCGCCACCAGCAGCATCAGCGCGGCGTTGATCCAGTAGACGGTGCGCCAGCCGCCCAGCTCGGAGAGGAGCCCGGCGGCCGTACGGGCCAGCAGGATGCCGAGCAGTAGCCCGGTCATGACGGTGCCGACGGTCCGGCCGCGCTCGGCGGGCGCCGCGAGGGTCGCCGCGTACGGCACGATGACCTGGGCGGCGACCGAGGTCAGGCCGGTGAGGGCGGTGCCGGTCAGCAGGAGGAGGGCGTTCGGCGCACTCGCCGTGACAGTCAGGAACACCGCCGTCGCCGCGCACAGCGCGACCGCCAGCCGACGGCGTTCCAGCAGGTCACCGAGGGGGACGAGCAGCAGCAGGCCGAGGCCGTAGCCGAGCTGTGCGATGGTCACCACCAGGGCGGCGGTGGACGCGGAGAGGTGGAGATCGCGGCCGATGACGTCCAGCAGCGGCTGGGCGAAGTAGTTGCCGGCGACGGACAGGCCGGTGGCGACCGACATCAGCAGCAGCGTGCCGCGTGCCAGCCCCTTGCCGGAGCCGGATGGTTCGGACGGTTCTGATGTCGCAGATGTGGTGGACGTCGCGGACGCGCCGGCAGGTCTCACGAGGGCTCCTTCTCGTAGTGCATTCGCCCGCGGCCGCTGTGGCGGCTGCCGGCGCTTCCCAGCCTGGGGCCCGGCCCATTGATGAGTCCAATACATAGTTTTCATTTCACCCATCGTGGAAAGAGATCGATGCCGTCGTACTCTCGGGCGTCATGGAGCTCCAGCAGATGAGGTACGTGGTCGCGGTGGCCGAGACCGGTGGGTTCACCCGGGCCGCCGAGCGGTGCCATGTGGTGCAGTCCGCGCTCAGCCATCAGATCGCCCGGTTGGAGAAGGAGCTCGGCGCACGGCTCTTCCACCGGACGAGCCGGAGCGTGCGGCTGACCGCCGCGGGGGAGGCGTTCGTTCCGGTCGCTCGGCAGGCGCTGCAGGCGGCCGAGCGGGCCCGCGCCGAGGTGGCGGCGGCGACCGGTGAGGTGCGCGGCCGGCTGGCGGTGGGGGCGATCTCGACCGTCGCGGCCGTCGATCTCGCCCGTGAGCTGGGCGCGTTCCGTACCCGCTATCCGCAGGTGCGGATCAGTCTGCAGACGGAGATGAGCGATCTGCTCATCGAGCGGGTGCGGGAGGGGGCGCTGGACGTCGCCTTCGTCGGGCTGGTGCCCGGCGCGCGCACGGCCGGCGTGCGGGAGCGGGAGCTGGCCCGTGGTGAGCTGGTGGCCGTGGTGCCGCCGGACCATTCGCTGGCCGGGCGGGAGTGGACCACGCTGTCACGGCTGGCGCGGGAGACCTTTGTCGACTTCACGGCCGGGTCGACGGCCCGGCGGCAGCGCGACGAGGCGTTCCTGGCGGCGGGGCTGACCTCGGAGGTGGGGTTCGAGGTGACCAACGTGGAGTTCCTGGCGAAGCTGGTGCGGGCGGGGCTGGGCATCGGCATGGTCCCGGAGGCCTTCGCCGCCGAGCTGCCGGGGCTGCGCATCGTCCGGGCGCGCCCGGCGCCGGAACGTACCGAGCGGGTGGTGTGGAGCGCTCTCGGGCCGTCGCCGGCGGCGCTGGCGTTTCTGGCCGGGCTGGGGGTGGACGGGGACCCGGAGGGGACGGTGTCAGGGGCGTAGGGGGCAGGGGCAGGGGCGTCCGAGGTTCGGGGACGGCCGGTCTGAGGGTTCCGGGACGGCCGGTCTGAGGGTTCGGGAACGGCTGGGCGGCGCGCGGTGGTCCGCGTACCGGTTACGGTCGAAACGTGCACGACAAGTCCGACGACGCCACCTCCTGCCCGGCCTCCCCGCCCGCGCCCGAGCTGTTCACCTGGGAGTTCGCCGCCGACCCGTACCCCGCGTACGCCTGGCTGCGCGAGCATGCGCCGGTGCACCGGACCGCACTGCCCAGCGGTGTGGAGGCCTGGCTGGTGACCCGCTACACCGAGGCGCGACAGGCGCTCGCCGACGCCCGGCTGTCGAAGAACCCGGTGCACCACAGCGAGTCCGCGCACGGTAAGGGCAAGGTCGGCATTCCGGGCGAGCGCAGCGCCAACCTGATGACACATCTGCTCAATATCGACCCGCCCGACCACACTCGGCTGCGCCGACTGGTGTCCAAGGCGTTCACCCCGCGCCGGGTCGCCGCGTTCGCACCGCGGGTACAGGAGCTGACCGACCACCTCATCGACCAGTTCGCGGCGAAGGGCTCGGCCGATCTCATCCATGAGTTCGCCTTCCCGCTGCCCATTTACGCCATCTGCGACATGTTGGGCGTCCCGAGCGAGGACCAGGACGACTTCCGCGACTGGGCGGGAATGATGATCCGGCATGGGGGCGGGCCACGGGGCGGGGTCGCCCGTTCCGTGAAGAAGATGCGCGGCTACCTGGCCGAGCTGATCCACCGCAAGCGCAGCGAACCCGGCGACGACCTGATATCCGGGCTGATCCGAGCCTCCGATCACGGTGAGCACCTCACCGAGAACGAGGCCGCCGCGATGGCGTTCATCCTGCTCTTCGCCGGATTCGAGACCACCGTCAACCTCATCGGCAACGGCACCTACGCCCTGCTGCGCCATCCCGCCCAGCGGGAACTGCTCCAGAAGGCGATCGCGGCGGGCGACACCGAGTTGCTGAGCACCGGCGTCGAGGAGCTGCTCCGGTACGACGGCCCGGTGGAGCTGGCGACGTGGCGGTTCGCCACCGAGGAGCTGACGCTCGGCGGGCAGCGGATCGCCGAGGGCGACCCCGTCCTGGTGGTGCTGGCCGCCGCGGACCGCGATCCGTCACGTTTCGTCGCACCGGATGTGCTCGATCTGACCCGACGTGACAACCAGCACCTGGGGTACGGGCACGGCATCCACTACTGCCTGGGCGCGCCACTCGCCCGGCTCGAAGGGCAGACCGCGCTCGCCACTCTGCTGACCCGCCTCCCGGACGTCCGGCTTGCCGCGGATCCTGATGATTTGCGGTGGCGTGGCGGGCTCATCATGCGCGGACTGCGGTCGCTGCCGGTGGAGTTCACGCCCGAACGGCCCTGACCAGGGACGGGGGGCAGGAGCCGGGGAATGTGACGTCGTGTCAGCTGCGTGACCTGTGCGTGATCTTTACTACACCGGCTTGTGACTACCCGTGACCCCGGCTACTTTGCCACCCACGACCGACAGGAGTTCGAAAGAGTTCACCGGTCGTCGAACAACTCAACCGCCGCGCGAAAGGCATCCGCATGCGTTCCGGGAACGGCCGACACCGTCGCCCCCGTCAAGCACCGGCCATCTTTGTCACGGCGGGAGTGACCGGCGCCGGCCTCGCACTGCCCCTCTTCTCCGCCGGCGGTGCGCACGCCGCCGACACCGCCACCTGGGACCGGGTCGCCCAGTGCGAGAGCGGCGGGGTGTGGAGCGCGGCCTCGGGCAACGGCTTCTACGGCGGGCTGCAGCTGACCCAGGAGATGTGGGACGAGCACGGCGGCACGGCCTACGCGTCCCGCCCCGACTACGCCAGCCGCGCCCAGCAGATCGCGGTGGCCGAGGCGATACTCGCGGACCAGGGGCCGGACGCCTGGCCCAGCTGCGCGGTGAACGCGGGGCTGACGACGGGCGGCCGCGCGCCGCAGGTCGACCCCGGCGGCAACCACACCCCGGCGCCCGATCCGGCGGACGGCACGGGCACGGGCAGGGGCACTGGCTCCGGGGCCGGGTCCGGCACTGGTTCCAGGCCCGGGTCCGGGTCCGGGTCTACGGACGGTGCCGACCGTGCGCCGTCCGACCACGCGTCCGACCGGCCGTCCGACCGGCCGTCCGACCGGCCGTCCGATGCGACGCCCTCGCCTTCGCCCTCTGCTCCTGACGGCACCGGCTCCAGCTCCGGCACGCCGACCGACGGCAGCCGTGAGAGCGACTCGCCCTCCGGTGACCCGTCCCGTAACGGTGACCCGTCGGGTTCGACCGACCCGTCCGGCTCGCCCGACCCCTCCGGCTCGACCGGCCCATCGGACGCCACCGGCCCGTCGGACGACGCCACCGGCCCCTCCGGCACCCCCAGCCCCTCCGACTCCGCCGGCACGTCGGATGGCGGCAGGCGTACGGACGACACGCCCGGCCGTACGGACGGCTCCGGCGCGCCGCACCGGGGGCCCGCCAAGGGCAAGCACCGCGGTGACGTGGACGAGAGCGAAGGGGACGCCGGACGCTCCTCCAGCGGCCGGCACGCCTCGCGAGGCGACCGCGATGACCGCGACGACCACGGCGACCGCGATGACCGCAGCGACCACGGCGACCACGGTGGCCGCGATGACCAGAGCGGCCGCGGCGACCGCGGCGACGGCCCGCACCGCACCGACGGTGGCGCGGGCCCGGCCGCCGGCGACTACACCGTGCGCCCGGGTGACAGCCTGTCAGCCATTGCCCAGGCTCACCGGCTGCCCGGCGGCTGGCCCGCGCTCTACGAGCGGAACGAGGGTGTTATCGGCTCCGACGCGGACCTGATCCACCCGGGGCAGCGGCTCGATCTCGGGCAGCCTGAGGCATAGTTCGCCACCTTCGTCCGATATGGGGGCTCCTTTGCCCGTTGCGGGGAAAGTGAGACAAGGGTCTCGTTGCCCCTCGCGAACCGAGCGCCGTCCGACGCCGTCGGACCCGGTCCTACCTGCGGAAATGTAACCCACCCGTGATCAAAAGCGGTCAACTTGGTTCAGAAGATGGGGTTTGAACACCAAGGGGATTACTGCTTACGGTCAGGACCGCTCGCCAAAGCGGGCCCTTCGATCACACGCCGAATCCTGCCGGTGGTCGGAGGCAGTTGACGCGTAAGCGCCGTAGGCAGGAGCGGGGGAACCAAGGTAAGTGCCGCCCGGCCCGTGACAGCGGGTCAGTCGGCTTGGGGTGAAGCCCGGTGCGCCAGACGCACCGGCCGGGCCACTCACAGTCCGAACCCGACAGCTCACCTCGCAGGCGTCGGTGAGGAAACGAACGAACCATGCTGAACAAGGGCAAGCACCGTCGTCCCTCCAAGGCCGTCCGCGTCGCCACCCTCGCCGGTGTCGCCGGCGCCGCCGTCGCCGTCCCGCTGATGGGTGCCACCTCCGCCAACGCTGCCTCGGTCTCCACCTGGGACAAGGTCGCCCAGTGCGAGGCCGGTGGCAACTGGTCGATCAACACCGGTAACGGCTACTACGGTGGCCTGCAGTTCTCCAGCTCCAGCTGGGCCGCCGCCGGTGGTACCCAGTACGCGTCGCGCGCCGACCTGGCCACCAAGGCACAGCAGATAGCCGCCGGCGAGAAGCTCCTCGCCATGCAGGGCCCGGGCGCCTGGCCCAACTGTGGCCCCAGGGCCGGCCTGAGCGCCGGTGGCCCCGCCGCCGACGTCGACACCTCCGGCGGTGAGCAGGCCAAGTCCACGCCGAAGAAGAGCGAGAAGAAGGCCGAGAAGACCGAGCCGGCCCCCAAGGTCGAGAAGAAGACCGAGCCGGCCCCCAAGGTCGAGAAGAAGACCGAGTCGGCCCCCAAGGTCGAGAAGAAGGCCGAGCCGGCTCCGAAGGCGTACGAGGCCCCGAAGAAGTCCGACGGTGAGGGCACCTACACCGTCAAGTCGGGTGACACCCTCGCGAAGATCGCCAAGGCGCACGGCACCAACTGGAAGGCCCTCTACGAGGCCAACAAGTCGGTCGTCGGCGGCAACCCGAACCTGATCTTCCCGGGCCAGAAGCTCAGCGTCTGAGCCGAGCTCGGCGACTGAGCCGCACCGCACCGGGACCGCGCAGGCCCGGGCGGCGGGCCCCAGCCCCACCCGGCCCCCGCCCGGCCTCGCCCCCCTGAGTCAGCCCCGCAGCGGCGCGCCCTCCCCCGGCGTGCCGCGGCGGGGCTGCTCGCTCTCGGCGGGCTCCGCGGTACCCCGCGACCGCATCCGCGGTACCCCGCGGTCACACCTGCGGTACCCCGTGGCGGCATATGTGGTATGCCGCGAATTTCCCCGCTAGCGAACAATGCCGGGGAACATCAGCTGAACTGCGCATTTGGGCTCTTTGCTCGGGAATTCCATCCCGCCGAGCGGGCCGACGGCGAGCGGACGCGCCCGGGGCCGTTAGGCTCATGCTGCAGAACTCCAGACACACCATGAAGGAGACAACGTGCCGTCCATCGACGTCGTCGTAGCCCGCGAAATTCTCGACTCGCGAGGTAATCCCACGGTCGAGGTCGAGGTTGGCCTCGACGACGGCAGCACCGGCCGTGCCGCCGTGCCGTCCGGCGCCTCGACCGGCGCCTTCGAGGCCATCGAGCTCCGCGACGGCGACCCCAACCGCTACCTCGGCAAGGGCGTCGAGAAGGCCGTGCTGGCCGTCATCGAGCAGATCGGCCCGGAGCTCGTCGGCTACGACGCGACCGAGCAGCGGCTGATCGACCAGGCGATGTTCGACCTGGACGCCACCGACAACAAGGGCTCGCTCGGCGCCAACGCCATCCTGGGCGTCTCCCTCGCCGTCGCGCACGCCGCCTCCGAGGCCAGCGACCTCCCGCTGTTCCGCTACCTGGGCGGCCCGAACGCGCACATCCTGCCCGTCCCGATGATGAACATCCTCAACGGCGGGTCGCACGCGGACTCCAACGTGGACATCCAGGAGTTCATGATCGCCCCGATCGGCGCGGAGTCCTTCTCCGAGGCGCTGCGCTGGGGCGCCGAGGTCTACCACACCCTCAAGAAGGTCCTGAAGGAGCGCGGTCTGGCCACCGGCCTCGGTGACGAGGGCGGCTTCGCCCCCAACCTGGGCTCCAACCGCGAGGCCCTGGACCTGATCCTGGAGGCCATCAAGCAGGCCGGTTACGCCCCCGGCCAGGACATCGCCCTCGCCCTGGACGTCGCCGCCTCCGAGTTCTACAAGGACGGCAAGTACGTCTTCGAGGGCCAGGAGCGCTCCGCCGCCGAGATGACGGCGTACTACGAGGAGCTCGTCGCCGCGTACCCGCTGGTCTCCATCGAGGACCCGCTGTTCGAGGACGACTGGGCCGGCTGGAAGGTCATCACCGACCGCCTCGGCGCCAAGGTCCAGCTGGTCGGCGACGACCTGTTCGTCACCAACCCCGAGCGCCTCGCCCGCGGCATCGAGGAGGGCTCCGCCAACGCGCTGCTGGTGAAGGTCAACCAGATCGGCTCGCTGACCGAGACCATGGACGCCGTCGAGCTGGCCCAGCGCAACGGCTTCAAGTGCATGATGTCGCACCGCTCCGGTGAGACCGAGGACGTCACCATCGCCGACCTCGCCGTCGCCACCAACTGCGGCCAGATCAAGACCGGCGCCCCGGCCCGCTCCGAGCGCGTCGCCAAGTACAACCAGCTGCTGCGCATCGAGGAGATCCTCGACGACGCCGCGGTGTACGCCGGCCGCTCCGCCTTCCCGCGGTTCAAGGGCTGACCGCGAGCCAGTCTGAGCACGTCCCCGGCAACGGTCCCGTACCGTTGCCGGGGACGTACCTGCTTCAGCAGTCCCGGCGTCAGCCAGTGGAGGGGAGACGACGTGCCCGCCGACCGGTTCTCGACCGCTACCCGGCTCAAGGCGCTGGGCGAGCAGGCCGCCGCCCGCGTCTACCGGGCCCGCCCGCCCCGCCGCAACCGCCTCACCGGCCGCGCCGCGCTGCTCGCGCTGGTGATGTGCTCCCTGGTCGTCGCGCTCGCGTACCCGATAAGGCAGTACGTCTCCCAGCGGTCCGACATCACCGAGCAGCGCCGGAAGGCCCAGGACGCCGCGGCCGCGCTCGACCGGCTGCGGGAGCAGAAGGCCCGCTGGCAGGACCCCGCCTACGTACGCCAGCAGGCTCGCCGGCATCTGCACTATGTGATGCCGGGCGAGACCGGATATACCGTCCAGGACGGCTCCGGCGCCGGCACCGCCCCCAAGGGCCCGCAGGCGGCGCAGCGTCCCTGGTACGAGAATCTGTGGAGCGACGTCGACGCGGCCGACGGACGGTAGGCCACCGCCCACGCCGTACCGGGCCCGCCCCGTACCGCCGCTCCCCACCCCACCTCACCGAAAGCGCACATGGAAACCCCTCCGCCCCAGACCGAGCCCACCGAGCCCACCGCCGCGGACATCGCCGCCTTCAAGGAGCAGCTCGGCCGCCCGCCGCGCGGACTGCGCACCATCGCGCACCGCTGCCCCTGCGGCCAGCCGGACGTCGTCGAGACGGCGCCGCGCCTGGAGGACGGCACGCCCTTCCCCACGCTCTACTACCTCACCTGCCCGCGCGCGTCCTCCGCGATCGGCACGCTGGAGGCGAACGGCGTGATGAAGGAGATGACCGAGCGGCTGGCGGCCGACCCGGAGCTGGCCGCCGCCTACCGCGCGGCCCACGAGGACTACATCCGCCGCCGGGACGCCATCGAGGTGCTGCAGGGCTTCCCCAGCGCGGGCGGGATGCCGGACCGCGTCAAGTGCCTGCACGTCCTCGTCGCCCACTCGCTGGCGGCCGGGCCGGGCGTCAATCCGCTCGGTGACGAGGCGCTCGCGATGCTGCCGGAGTGGTGGCGGAAGGGGCCGTGTGTGGCTCCTGGCGCCGACGGGGGAGAGTGCGGGACCGACGAGGGAGCGTCCGAGTGAAGCGCGTCGCCGCGGTCGACTGCGGTACGAACTCCATCCGCCTGCTGGTCGCGGACGTCGCCCCGAGCACCGGCGAGCTGACCGAGCTCGACCGCCGGATGCAGATCGTCCGGCTGGGCCAGGGGGTGGACGAGACGGGGCGCCTCGCGCCCGAGGCGCTGCGGCGCACCTTCGCGGCCTGCCGCGAGTACGCCGCGGTCATCAAGGAGCTGGGCGCCGAGAAGGTCCGCTTCGTGGCCACCTCCGCGTCCCGCGATGCGGAGAACCGCGAGGAGTTCACGCGCGGTGTCCTCGACATCCTCGGCGTCGAGCCGGAGGTGATCTCCGGCGACCAGGAGGCCGAGTTCTCCTTCACCGGCGCCACCAAGGAGCTCGCCGGCCGCGATCTGGCGAAGCCGTACCTGGTGGTCGACATCGGCGGCGGCTCGACCGAGTTCGTCGTCGGCGACAAGCAGGTGGTCGCGGCGCAGTCCGTGGACATCGGCTGCGTCCGGATGACCGAGCGCCACCTGGTCCAGGACGGTTCAGTGGTCGACCCGCCGGGCGAGGCGCAGATCCAGGCGATACGGGACGACATCGTCCGGGCCCTCGACCTGGTCGCCCAGCGCGTGCCGATCACGGAAGCCGGCACGCTCGTCGGCCTGGCGGGCTCGGTCACCACGGTGGCCGCGATCGCGCTGGGGCTGGAGGAGTACGACTCCGCGGCGATCCACCACGCCCGTATCCCGTACGAGCAGGTCAGCGAGATCACCACGCGCCTGCTGCACTCGACGCACGCCGAGCGCGCTGCGATCCCGGCCATACACCCGGGCCGCGTCGATGTGATCGCCTCGGGAGCGCTCATCCTGGCGACGGTCATGGAGCGGATCGGCGCGCGGGAGGTCGTCGTCAGCGAACACGACATTCTGGACGGTATCGCCTGGAGCTGCGCCCTCGACGGCTGAGAGCGCCGGGCGGTCGGCAGGCGGCCGGGGAGCGGTCGGGCGGAGGCGCGGGACGGGCCTTGACGACTTCTTAACGGCCCCTGCCGACAGGGTTTTTGAGCGCACCGGGTGCCCGTCCGAGCGCCCTTCGGGGGGCCGGCGCGGGCCCCGTGGAGCGGTCCGGAAAAAGGTTCGTGAAATCCTTCACATGAAAAAGCCTCCGGTTGGGCGAACAATCTGATCGTCCGGCCCTCATTCGAAGGTCCCAGGGCCCCTCGGCCCGGAGGTTGCCCGGGTTCCGGCCCATCCGCGGTGCGCTGCCGGAGGGCGTGGTTCAGCCGCCCGGGGAGCGACAAGGCCTGATCAAAGGGGGTCGGCAACGCCTCGCGGGGCAGTGTGGTTCCACCGCGGGCTATGGCGTCCGTCACGAAGGCGGCGGAGTGTAGCAGATGCCCCCTGCGTTCTTGTGAAGGGGCTCACGAGCGACCCCCCATCTGGGGGTGGATACTCGATTGCATGAGCACCACGGAGCGTCCCAGGATCCTCGTAGTAGGCGGTGGGTACGTAGGCCTGTACGCGGCTCGGCGCATTCTGAAGAAGATGCGCTACGGCGAGGCGACCGTCACGGTCGTCGACCCGCGGTCGTACATGACCTATCAGCCCTTCCTCCCCGAAGCCGCCGCCGGCAGCATCTCCCCCCGGCACGTCGTCGTCCCGCTGCGACGCGTGCTCCCCAAGGCGGAGGTCCTCACCGGCCGGGTCACCACCATCGACCAGGACCGCAAGGTCGCCACGATCGCCCCGATGGTCGGCGAGTCGTACGAGCTGCCCTTCGACTACCTGGTCATGGCGATGGGCGCGGTCTCCCGCACCTTCCCGATCCCCGGCCTCGCCGAGAACGGCATCGGCATGAAGGGCGTCGAGGAGGCCATCGGCCTGCGCAACCACGTCCTGGAGCAGCTGGACAAGGCCGACTCCACGACCGACGAAGAGGTCCGCCGCAAGGCGCTCACCTTCGTCTTCGTCGGCGGTGGCTTCGCGGGTGCGGAGACCGTCGGCGAGGTCGAGGACATGGCCCGCGACGCCGCGAAGTACTACAAGAACGTGAAGCGCGAGGACATGCGCTTCCTTCTGGTCGACGTCGCCGACAAGATCCTCCCCGAGGTCGGCCCCAAGCTCGGCGCCTACGGCAAGGAGCACCTGGAGTCCCGCGGTGTCGAGGTCTACCTCAAGACCGGCATGGACTCCTGCGTCGACGGCCACGTCAAGCTGAACAACGGCCTTGAGGTCGACTCCAACACGATCGTGTGGACCGCGGGCGTCAAGCCCAACCCGGCGCTGGCCCGCTTCGGCCTGCCGCTCGGCCCGCGCGGCCATGTCGACACCGCCGCCACCCTCCAGGTGCAGGGCACCGACTACATCTGGGCCGCGGGCGACAACGCCCAGATTCCGGACATGGTCGGCCGCCGCAACGGCAACGAGAACGCCTGGTGCCCGCCGAACGCGCAGCACGCGCTGCGGCAGGCCAAGGTCCTCGGCGACAACGTGGTCTCCGGTATGCGGGGCTTCCCGCAGAAGGAGTACAGCCACGCCAACAAGGGTGCGGTCGCCGGTCTGGGCCTGCACAAGGGCGTCGCGATGATCGTCGTGGGCAAGACGAAGATCAAGCTCAAGGGCCGTCTCGCCTGGTACATGCACCGCGCGTACCACGGCATGGCGATGCCGACGTTCAACCGCAAGATCCGGGTCTTCGCCGACTGGACGCTGGGCATGTTCCTCAAGCGCGAGGTCGTCTCGCTCGGCGCCATGGAGAACCCCCGCGAGGAGTTCTACGAGGCGGCCAAGCCGGCCCCCGCTCCGGCCGCCGCGGCCGGCTCCGGCGACAAGCCGAAGGCCAAGGCCTCCTGATCCCCGGTCGGGGTACCGCGGTACCCCGACCAGCCCGAAGGGCGTCCGCCATCCGTGGGGCGGGCGCCCTTTGGCGTTGTCCGGTCTGGCGAGTTCCGGCCGTTTTGCGGTTCCCTTACCGGTGAACGGGATTATCCGGGCGCCCACTTGGCGTTTACGTGGCGGGTGAATCTATTTCGCCCGAGTGCCCCGACTCGTCAACACGGAGGTGTGCGACATGGCCGACGCCGCTGGACGGCTCACCAAGCTCGCCGAGGAGGTGCTGGGAGCCCCGCTGCCGGTGCGCATCCGGGCCTGGGACCGCAGCGAGTCCGGCCCGCCGGGCGCCCCGGTCCTGGTGATCCGCCACCGCCGCGCCCTGCGCCGACTGCTGTTCAAGCCCGGCGAACTGGGCCTGGCCCGAGCCTGGGTGGCCGGTGACATCGACGTCGAGGGCGACCTCTATACGGCGCTCGACCTGCTCGCCGAGCTGATCTGGGAGCGCGGCCCGGCCGCCAAACCGCAGCGCGCCGCCGCCCTGCGCGCCCTGGCCCGGCCCGAGATCCGCGCCGCCGCCCGGGAACTGCTGTCCCTGGCCGGCGCCCCCGTACCGCCCGCACCGCCCGCCGAAGAGGCCCGGCGCCGCCGCGGACCGCTGCACACCCTGCTGCGCGACAAGGAAGCCATCAGCCACCACTACGACGTCGGCAACGACTTCTACGAGCTGGTGCTCGGCCCGTCCATGGTCTACTCCTGCGCGTACTGGGGGACCACCGGCGACGCCGCCTCGTCGCTGGCGGATGCCCAGCGCGACAAGCTCGACCTGATCTGCCGCAAGCTCGGCCTGCAGGAGGGCCAGCGGCTGCTGGACGTGGGCTGCGGCTGGGGCTCGATGGTGCTGCACGCGGCCCGCGAGTACGGCGTACGGGCGGTCGGCATCACCCTCTCCGAGGAACAGGCGAGCTACGCCCGCAAGCGGATCGCCGAGGCCGGGCTCACCGACCGGATCGAGATCCGGGTGCAGGACTACCGCGAGATCCACGACGAGCCGTTCGACGCGATCTCCTCGATCGGCATGGCCGAGCATGTCGGCCGGACCCGGTACGCGGAGTACGCGAGTGCGCTGTACGCCCTGCTGAAGCCCGGCGGACGGCTGCTCAACCACCAGATCGCGCGGCGCCCGCTCGCGGACGAGGAGGCGTACCACGTCGATGAGTTCATCGACCGCTATGTCTTCCCCGACGGTGAGCTGGCGCCGGTCGGCCGGACGGTCGGCCAGCTGGAGGAGGCCGGCTTCGAGGTGCGGGACGTGGAGGCGATCCGCGAGCACTACGCGCTGACGCTGCGCGCCTGGGTCGCCAACCTGGAGCGGCACTGGGCCGAAGCGGTCCGGCTCACCTCACCGGGCCGGGCCCGGGTCTGGCGGCTCTACATGGCCGCCTCGGCGCTGTCCTTCGAGCGGAACCGCATAGGAGTCAACCAGGTCCTGGCGGTCCGGACACCGGAGTCGGGCGCCGCGGGGCTGCCGCGGCGGGCGCGGGCCTGGACGGCCTGACGCGCGGGTGCGCCGGGCCCGTCCGGACCCGGCGCACCGCACCGTCCGCCCCGGCGGCTACTCCGCCTTGATGGCGGCCAGCATGTTCAGCTTCGCCGCCCGGCGCGCCGGCCAGAGCGCGGCGAGTACGCCGACCAGGGCGGCGAGCGCGAGGAAGACGCCCATCCGGCCCCAGGGCAGGATCAGTTCGTACGTCGGCAGCTGACCCGTGGCCTCGATCATCTTGCCGACCGCCCAGCCGAAGAAGACGCCCAGGCCGATGCCGAGCACCCCGCCGAAGAGCGAGATCACCAGCGACTCCAGCCGGACCATGCGCTTGATGCCGCGGCGGTCCAGGCCGATGGCGCGCAGCATGCCGATCTCCTGGGAGCGTTCGAAGACCGACATCGCCAGCGTGTTGATGACACCGAGCACCGCGACGATCACCGCCATGGCCAGCAGGCCGTAGAGCATGTTCAGCAGCAGCGTGATCATCTTGGAGATACTGTCGGAGACGTCCTTCTTGTCCGCGATGGTGATCGCCGGATTCTTGCCGAGGGCGTCGGCCAGTGCGTCCTTGGCCTCGGCGGTCGCGCCGTGCTTCGTCTTGACCATCACCTGCATATCGGTGATCTGCTTCTGGTGCGGGGCGAGGGTGGTGTTGTCGAGGATGATGCCCTTGAGCATCTGGTTGCCCTTGTAGACACCCGCGACGGTGAGGGTGCTCTTCTTACCGTCCTCGAAGGTCACCGGGATCCGGGAGCCGGGGCGCCAGCCCTTCTCCTCGGCGGTGGTGTCGTCCACCACGGCCCGGCCGCCGGCCAGTTCGCCCAGTGAGCCCTGGGTGAAGTCGAGCTGGGTGAGCTTGCCGAAGTCCTTGCCGTCGACGCCGGTCAGGTACGCGGTGTCGGTACCGATCCGGGCGGGGGAGTTGCGCAGCGGGCTGGACGCGGTGACCTCGTCCACGGACGCCAGCTTCTTCGCGACATCGGGGGAGAGCGGCGTACGGCTCGCCATGGAGACCACGTAGTCGGCCTTCAGCGAGGCGGTGGCCATCTTGTCGACGCCCTGCTGGACGCTGCCCGCGATCACCGTCATGCCGGTGATCAGCATCAGGCCGATCATCAGCGCCGAGGCCGTGGCGGCCGTACGGCGCGGGTTGCGGACCGCGTTCTGCCGGGCGAGGACGCCGGAGATACCGAAGAGCCGCAGCACGGGGGCGGCCAGCGCCACCATCGGGCGGGACAGCAGCGGCGTCAGGACGAGCACGCCGATCAGCAGGAGCGCCACGCCGGCACCCATGGTGGCCTTGCCGTCGGACATCCCGGTGGCGACCAGGATCGCGGCCGTACCGGCGCCCGACAGGAGCGCGCCGATGGTGTTGCGGACCACCAGCGACTTGGTGGTGGCGGTGGCGTGGACGCTGCTCATCGCGGCGACCGGCGGGATCTTCGCGGCGCGCCGGCCGGGCAGCCAGGCGGCCAGGACGGTGACGACGATGCCGACCAGGAGCGAGACCAGGACGGTGGAGAGGGAGACCACCAGGGGGCCGTCGGGGAACGTGGCACCGGTGCTGTTCAGCAGGGCGCGCAGGCCGGCGCCGATACCGATGCCGGCGGCCAGGCCGGTGACCGCGGCGACCGCGCCGACGACGAGGGCCTCGATCAGCACCGAGCGGGTCACCTGACGGCGGCTCGCGCCGACCGCGCGGAGCAGCGCCAGTTCCTTGGTGCGCTGGGCGACCAGCATGGTGAAGGTGTTGGTGATGATGAAGACGCCGACGAAGAGGGCGATACCGGCGAAGGTGAGCAGGCTGGTCTTCATCCCGTCCATACTCTGGGCGATGAACGCGGCCTCTTCGTCGGCGAGTTGCCGGCCCGTGGTGGCCTCGGCGCGGTCCTTGGGCAGCACCTTCTCGACGGCCGCCTTCAGGGCCGTCTGGGAGGTGCCCGGCGCCGCCTTGACATCGATCTCGCTGAATTCACCCGGTGCGGCGAACAGCTTCTGGGCGGTCGGGGTGTCGAACAGCGCGAGGCTGCCACCGGCCGTGACGGTGCCGTCGTCGGTGGTGAAGACACCGGTCAGCTTCTGCTCGCGGACCGGTCCGTCGACGGAGATCCGGACGGTGTCGCCGACCTTGTAGCCGGCCTTGTCCGCGGTGTGCGCGTCCAGCGCGAACTCGTGCGGACCCTTGGGGGCGGCACCGTCGCGCAGCGGGTAGCGGGCGTCCTTGCCGTCCTGGCCGGGGAAGTAGTTGGCGCCGCGGGTGCCGAAGCCGCTGCCGGTCAGCTCGCCCTTCTTGTCGGCGACGGCGGTGAAGCCGGAGACGGTGCCGGTGACGGAGGCGGCGCCGGGCACCCGGGCGGTCTTGTCGAGCAGCTTCTGGTCGAGCGTGGGGGCCTCGCCGGGCGCGCCGCCGCCGTTGTCCGAGGACCGTGGCTGAATGGCGACGTCGACGTTGTCGTAGCCCTTTCGGGAGCTGGCCTGGGTGGCTTCGGAGAGGGTCGAGGTGAAGACCAGGGTGCCGGAGACGAAGGCCACGCCGAGCATCACGGCGAGGACGGTCATCAGCAGCCGGGCCTTGTGCGCGAGCACATTGCGCAAGGCGGTACGGAACATGGGTGGATCAGTCCTGGAGAAGAGGTCCGGGAGGTCCGGAGTACGGGAGGCGGCTGCCGGGGGTCAGCTCGTACGGCCCTTGGCGTCGAAGCCCTTCATGCGCTCCAGGACCAGATCGGCGGTGGGGTGCGGCATGTCGTCGACGATCCGGCCGTCGGCGAGGAAGACGACGCGGTCCGCGTACGAGGCCGCGACCGGGTCATGGGTCACCATGACCACCGTCTGCCCCAGCTCGCGTACGGAGTTGCGCAGGAAGCCCAGCACCTCGGCGCCGGAGCGGGAGTCGAGGTTTCCGGTGGGCTCGTCGGCGAAGATGATCTCGGGGCGGGAGGCGAGCGCGCGGGCCACCGCGACCCGCTGCTGCTGGCCGCCGGAGAGCTGGCTGGGGCGGTGCTTGAGGCGGCCGCCGAGGCCGACGGTCTCCACCACGCGGTCCAGCCAGGCACGGTCCGGCTTACGGCCGGCGATGTCCATGGGCAGGGTGATGTTCTCCAGGGCGCTGAGGGTCGGCAGCAGGTTGAACGCCTGGAAGATAAAGCCGATCTTGTCGCGCCGCAGCTGGGTGAGCTTCTTGTCCTTCAGGCCGGTCAGCTCGGTGTCGCCGATCCGGGCGGAGCCGCCGGATATGGCGTCCAGACCGGCCATGCAGTGCATCAGGGTCGACTTGCCGGATCCGGAGGGGCCCATGATCGCGGTGAACTGGGCCTGGCGGAAGTCGACGGAGACGGCGTCCAGGGCGACCACCTGAGTCTCGCCCTGTCCATAGACCTTGGTGAGGTCCGTGGCGCGGGCGGCCACTGTGGTGCTGCGGCCGGCGGTGGAGACGCCGGAGTGGAGGGTGGTCACGGGAGGAGCTCCTGTCGGGACGAGGGACCAGCGGTCCGCGGGCGCCGGACGGTGCGGGCGCGGACGTCAAGCGGACGTTTCCATCGTCGGCCAGGAGCAGAGGGACGGACGTCAACCCCTGTGACCGTCCTTGACCACCCCTGCGGCGTAGCCGGAGAGGGCCTGGTCATCCCTGGGGAGGAGACGGTCCCCGAGGGTGCGGCGCCGTCCTGAGCGGCCGGGGCGGGCACTCGCGGGGGTGAAGGGCGGGGGAGAGCGGACGTCGAGTTTCCGTCAATTCAGGTACGAGAATGCGCCGCTACGGGTGTTGCCGGCGGCAGGCTTCCGGCATGTGCCGAAGGCCTGTACCCAGCGCTGATGCCCCCTCAGTTGCCAATAAAATAAGACAACCTCGGGATGTGTGGCCGATCTGCGCCGTGCACTGCGGGCTACGCTCGTGCTGCCCTCTTTGAGACGGCATTGGGGACCCACTTCGTGGGGGTCCCGGGCCCGGGTGGTGGAATGCAGACACGGCGAGCTTAAACCTCGCTGGCCTACGGGCCGTGCCGGTTCAAGTCCGGCTCCGGGCACTCTCCCGCGAGCAGCGGGCCGAAGAGCGACTGGCCAAAAATTCAACGACGCAACCAGGGCCGCGAAGCGACGGGGCGATGGGGGCGACAGGGCATATGAGGAGGGCCGCCGGTATGCACCGGCGGCCCTCCTCGTTATCCGCGCCCAGGCGCCCGGGGGGCGCGCTAGCGCGCCTGCGCGCTCGCGCGCCTGCGCGCTAGCGCTCTATCAGCGCGAAGAGGCTCTCCCAGCGCTCGACGATCTCCGCCGTGGCGAACCGCTGGATGTTCTCCCGCGCGGCCTCACCCATGGTGTCCCGAAGGTCCTTGTCGGACATCAGGGTGTCGAGATGCCGGGCGAATTCGGTGATATTGCCCGGAGGGGCGAGCAAACCGTCCTCGCCGTCCGTGATGATCTCGTGGACGCCCGGCGCCACATCGAAGGCCACGCACGGCACCGCGGTCGCCATCGCCTCCATGGGGGCCAGCGGGAAGCCCTCGCCGCGCGAGCTCAGCGCGAACACCGCGCTCTCCCGCAACGCCCCGGGGACGTCGCTGGTGCGGCCCATCCACTCGACGCTGCCGGTCACGCCCAGCTCGGCGGCCTGCTTGCGCAGCGCCTCGGCCTCCTCGCCGGATCCGTAGATCCGCAGCGTCCAGTCCGGGTGCCGCGGCGCGACCTTCGCCCAGGCCTCCAGCAGCAGGTCGACGCCCTTCTCCTCGTGCAGCCGGCCGATGCTCACCACGCACTTGCGGGACCGGTCCGACGGCATATCGGGGAAGAACGGCAGCGGATTCGGCATAAAGCCGACATTGTCCATCCGTTGCCGGATCCAGCGGTCGGCGTCCTCGCGGGTGAGCGTCAGCATCCGGTCGACGTCTCCGTAAAACCGCTTGACGCGACCGAAGCGAGACGACTTACGACAGGTGTCGAAAGATTCGTGGCTCATACCGATCACCGTCAGGCCCGCGGTGTCGGCCAGCGCCACCCACTCCATCGCCCACACCTGGGTGACGATCACCACCCCGCCCGGCTTGGCCGCCCGGAAGAGCGCGCTCATCTTGGCCGCCTGCTCGTGCATACCGGCTTCCCGGGCGGCCCGGCGGCGCTGCTCGACGAGGTTGAGCCGGCCCCGGATGCCCTGCGCGGGACGGACCGTCGGCGGATGCTCGGCGTAGAGCGTGGTGGTCGCGAACGGCACATCGTCGGCGAGCTCGTGGGCCCGGCCCTCGGGCGCCGGCACGATCCCGACGATGTGCACCCGGTGGCCCCGCTCACTGAACAGGCGCGCCATCTGGTGCGACCAACTCGTGATGCCGCCCATCTCGTTGACGCTGTTGGAGACGAAGAAGATGTCCCGCGGCTCGGCTGCGTACGGCTTGGTCATCAACGGCTCCACTGCGCAAAGAACTGATCGACGAGGGTCCGGGCGGCGTCGCCGCGGTCGTATTCCCCGAACTTGGCGACGAATTCCTCACGGCTCCGCGCGTAGTCCAGAGCCTGCGACTCGAACGACTTGACCGCCTCGTGGAATTCGTCCTCGGTGCGGACCACCGGGCCCGGGGCGTGCTCCAGCAGATCGAAGTACGTGCCACGGCCCTCGTGTACGTATTCGTCGTAGTCGTAGGTGAAGAACAGCAGCGGCCGGTCGAGCAGCGCGTAGTCGAACATCACCGACGAATAGTCCGTGATCAGCCCGTCGGCCAGCTCCAGGATCGGCGTCACGTCATGGCGCGCCGAGACGTCGATGACCCGGCCCCGCACGGTCGGCGGCAGCACCACGTGATTCAGGTAGTGCGAACGCACCAGGAGGACATAGCGGTCGCCGAACTGGTCGGCGAAGCGCTCCACATCGAAGGGCAGGGCGAAACGGCCGTGCCGCCCGCCGTGCTTGCGGAACGTCGGCGCGTACAGCAGTACGGTCTTGTCCTCGGGAATGCCCAACTCCGCGGCCAGCGGCCCGCGTTCGCGCTTCCCCAGCTCCGCCTCCCGCCGCCGGGCCTGCACCAGCGCGTCATTGCGCGGATAGCCCACCCGCAACAGCGTCTTCTCCTTGAGCCGGAACGCCTTGGCGAGGGTGTGCACATCGTGCTCGGAGCGGACCAGGAAGCGGTCGAAACGGTCCAGGGAGCGCTGCTGCTCCGCCTGCTGCTGCCGGGTCTGCGCCTTCAGCGCCGGCTGGTCGAAGCCCATGTTCTTCAGCGCCGAGCCGTGCCAGGTCTGAATGTAGGTGGTCTCCGGGCGCTTGGTGAGCTTGAGCGGATAGCTCTGGTTGTCCACCCAGAACTCGGCCTGCGCCAGCGCCTTGAGGTACGGCAGCGACCAGCGCCGGACCAGCGTGACGTCCTTGGGGAAGTCCTTCGTGGACCCGGAGTACGACCAGATCGCCTCGAAGTCCAGGCCCTGCCGGCGCATCTCCTCGTAGAGGGCGCGCGGGCTGTCGCTGTACTGCTTGCCCAGGTGGCTCTCGAAGACCACCGTGCGCTTCTTGACCGGCAGCCGGCTGAACACCTCGTGGTACAGGCGGAGCTTGTTGTCCCCGGAGGTGACCTTCTTGCGCAGCGCCTTCGCCTTGCGGACGCCGGTCTTGGCCAGCGTTCCGGGCGTGCCGCGCACTCCGCGGGTGATCAGCTCCTGTACCCGCTCGGCGTTACGGCCCTCGCTGACCAGGCGGAACGCCAGGTGTCCGCGGGCCGACGCATGCGGCTCCAGGTGATCGGCGACCATCCGCGTCAGCCGCGGCCGGACCGGCGGGCCCTCGGCCAGCGGGGTGTCGGCGACGGTGAGCCGGGTGGTGGTGCGCACCCCGTTCACGTCCAGGCGCAGCCGTACGTCCCAGATGGTGTCGACGATGCCCAGCGGACGCAGCTTGGCGGTGAGGTCCGCGGTGGCCTCCCAGTGGAGGGTGTCGCCGTCGTGGCGCAGCGCCCGCACCGGGAAGTGGAAGGACTGCAGACTGCGCCGGCGGGCGCTGAACTCCAGCTCGCCCGTCAGCCGGGCGTCCGGCGGGATCACGCCGAGCGGATTGGTGATCCGCCCCGCCAGGGAGACCGATCCGCCGGACCTGTCGCACCGGGTGAGCTGGTTGCGCAGGAACAGCTGGTTGACCGGCTTCTCGTGGTAGCCGGTGTCGGTCACGTCCAGCACACCGCGGGCGAACTCGTCGTCGAGGTGGCTTCCGCACCAGTAGATCCGGCCGTCGCGCTCGGCCAGCGGCGAGGAGACCTTGTCGCGGTTGATGAGGGTGTCGACCGCCGGGATCAGGTTCTCCCAGTCACCCTGCTGGAGCAGGTACGCGCAGATGGCCTGGATCGGCTGGACGCGCTCGTACGCCTCCGGGGCGATACCGGCGAGGTACTCCTGGGACAGCTCCGCGAATTCCCGGCGGTAGGCCTCGTCGCGGAACGGCAGGTCCCGCAGGTGCAGCACCAGGTCGTGCTTGAGGAACTTGACGTCCTTCGCGAGCTGCATCTCCGTCAGCCCGCGCTCGGCCAGGAGGGCGTCGATGCGCCGGTGGATCTCCAGCCGGTGCGCATAGTTCGTCATTTCATGCCGCCGGTTCGTCACCGACTTCACGGCGGCCTTCGTGTACACGTTCCAGAAGTAGACCTGATTGGGGATCAGGGTGATGCGCCGCGCCGCGAGGTAGGCGTCGGCGATAAACATCAGGTCCTCGTAGAACATTCCCTTGGGGAAGCGGAGGTCGTGCTCGATGAGGAAATCACGGCGATAGCATTTGTTGGTGGACAGGGTGTCCCACACAAAAAGGTCCGGCAATTCCGTGACCGATTCCAGTGTGCGCGTCGTGGAATACAGCCATGAATACCACTCGTCCCGCTTCTGGTTGCGGGTGTCCTTGTGGATTCGTACGCACAGACCGGAAACGATGTCCGAGTCGGTTTCCTCCGCGGCCTGCAGCATATTGCGGCAGGCATTGGGTTCCAGGACGTCATCACTGTCCAGGAACATCACATAACGCCCTGTGGCGTGCTGGATTCCGGCGTTGCGCGGCTCGCCGCCCGCACCGCTGTTCTCCGGCAGCTGGAAGGCCCTCACCCGCCCGGGATGGGCGGCCGCGAGGCTCTGCGCGACGTCGTAGGAACGGTCGGTGCTGCAGTCATCAACGATCACCACCTCGACGTCCCGGAGCGTCTGGTCCAGCACGGACTGGACCGCGGTCGGCATCCGGTCGGCGTCGTTGTAGACGATGACGACTACTGAGACGTCAGGCACAGGCACCTCAACCCTCTTTCGCTGCTGGTTCCCGCCAAGAATAGACCTGTCCGCTCCCGGGGATTCCCACCAATCGCACCCATGGCGTTACGCACGGTAGGTCGCTATGTGTGACGGAAGGGGGTGCTCCGGTGTTCGGATCTCGACCATCGTGTCATCTCGGGGATCCGATCACCGGACAGGGTTCCGGCTAGAGGGAAAGACGACCGCGTCCGCGAAACGGTTGCATCACCTCATGTGACGCAGGTGATGTCCGTTGCGTGATCTCTTGCCCGATCTCCGGCCGGATCTCCTGACCGGTCCGCTTGCCGATCTCTTGTCCGAATCACTGCAATCGGACATTCATCAGACATTCATCGGATTCTGGAAAATGTACGTGTCCAGTTCGGCGATGACTCCCGGCGACGACGCCCGGTGGTGACGCCCGGTGGTGACGCCTGGCCGTGACTCCCGGCGAGGGGGCGGACCGGCCCCGAGGTCCGGGAGGGGGGAACTCCGCCGCCCGTCCCGGGCACGTCCGCGCCCTCCCATACGTCCTCCTCATGGCGGACGCGTCACATCACATTCAGGGAAAGATCGTGCTCAAGTATTAGCGACGCGCCTTTGCCAAGCCATTACGCTTGCCGTCAAGGCCGCGCAGGGCGGCCATGGAGGAGTGAGGATGAGGAGCAGCAACCCGGTCTTCTCGCGACGGGGCTTCAGTCGCGACACCGGCTACGCGGGCTTCAACGCAGCGCCGCAGGCCGGGGCCACCACCGCGAACCCGTACGCCGGCACCAACCCCTACGCGCAGGGCGGCGGCAACCCGTACGCCCAGGGCGGCAATCCGTACGCCCAGGACCAGCAGGCCGCTACCCAGGCACCGCCGCAGTACGCGTCGCAGTCCCGCCCGATGACGATGGACGACGTCGTCATGCGTACGGGCCTGACGCTCGGCACGGTGATCGTCGGCGCCACGGTCGGCTGGCTGTTCCTGACCGAGAAGCTCGGCTTCGCCCTCGGCGCCGGTCTGGTCGCGATGGTGCTGGGCTTCGTCCAGTCCTTCAAGCGCAAGCCGTCGCCCCCGCTGATCCTGGCGTACGCCGCCCTGGAAGGCGTCTTCCTGGGCGCGCTCAGCGGCTACATCAACGACCTGCCCAAGCTGAGCGGCGCCCCTATGCAGGCGGTGCTCGGCACGATGGCGGTGTTCGTCGCGATGCTGGTCGCCTACAAGACGCGGATTGTGCGGGTCACCGCCCGCTTCACCCGCTTCGTGATGATCGCGACCCTGGGCTTCGTCCTGCTGTCGCTGGTCAACGTGATGTTCATGCTGTTCGGCGGCGGCGACGGCCTCGGCTTCCGCAGCGGTGGCCTGGGCATCCTCTTCGGTGTCGTCGGCGTCGTTCTCGGCGCGCTGTTCCTGGCCCTGGACTTCAAGCAGGTCGAGGACGGCATCGCGTACGGCGCCCCGCGTGAGGAGTCCTGGCTGGCGGCGTTCGGCCTGACCGTGACGCTGGTGTGGATCTACACGGAGATGCTGCGGCTGATCTCGATCCTCCGCGGCGACTGACGTCACACCACAGCACAGAACGAAGGGCCCGCGGACAATCGTCCGCGGGCCCTTCGTTCTGCTCGTTCCGTTCGTTCTGTCTGTTCGTTCTGCGGAGCGCTCTGTATGCTGCGCCTCACCTGTATCGCCGTGTCGCGTGTTCCGCTGCCACACGCATTGCGCATTGCCTGTTGTTTGTTGCGTATCACCTATGGCGCATTGCGTGTTCCGCGTCGACGGGGGCCGATCCGCAGGGCGTGCGGTCTCAACCCGTCATCGTGGGTCAGAACTTCCGTGCGGCGCGCCTGAGGCCGTGCTCATGGACGATCGCCTTGGCGTGTCCGTAGGAGAGGTTGTGCTCACCGCGGAGCCAGCTGACCTTTTCGTTGAAACGGAAGAGTGCGGGGCCTTCTTCAACGGTGCGGAGCCATTCGGAGATTTCCCGACCGGTGCAGTGCGGGATACGGGAGAGCATGTTCCGGTGGGTCTCTTCGGAGAAGAGCTGAGACATCGGCGCCTCCGGACGCGGTCGATGCTGGTTCTTCAGCACACCGTGCCTGAGCGTTCCGCCGTTGGCAACCACCCGGGAGTGGCGCATAGTCTCACGACGTGCTTGACGTGACCCCTTTGCAGACTGCCGTGGACGCCCTCGCCGACCGCCTCAGAGCGCTGCCGCAGAGCAAGCTCAGCCAAGGCGCGGCCGCCGAAGGGCTGGCGCTGGCGCGCCGGTTGGCGGCCCGAGCGCAGCTGATCGAGCGGCCCGGAGCGCCCCCGCGCGAACTCCCGGACGCCGGGATGTTCGCCGTCGGCGACCAGCTCGCCGTGGCCGGACATGACCTCATCGAGGCGCTGCGGTGCGCGGCCGCCCGCCCGGCCGGCGCATCAGCGGACTCTGACGCGAAAGTGGCCCCCGCCGAGGAGCTGGCAGAGGCCCTGCGCCTGATCCGTGCAGCAGCCGACCGCTGCTGAAGCCCGCCCGCCGCCAGAACCGCGAACTACGTCCCGCCCCTGTCCGCCCGGGCCTGGGCACACCACCCGCCCCATCCGGCCGGGAATACCTTCCACCCCCAGCCGGTTGTGGCCCCGCAGGGGGGGTCTCGTATCCCTTAGGGGATCTGTTCGACCGTCCCCTAAGGGAAAAGCCCACAAGCCACGCGCCCACAAGCCACGCGCCCAAAGCCATGCGCCCACGAGCCGCGCGGTGGGCCGTGCGCGTGGTGTTGTGCCGGGTCAGAGTGAGGCGATGACGCGGTCGGCGAGGATGTAGGCGCTCTCGTCGCGGTTCTCGCCCCAGGAGAAGGTCAGCGCGTACGCACCGGAGATCCCGGAGCCGCCCAGCAGTACCGGGGTGAGCCCGGCCTGAAGTGCGCCGGCGACGCGCTCGGCGGCCTCGCGCTGGCCGGGGGTCAGACAGAGCGTGGTGCCGTCGGCGAAGACATAGACGTCGAGGGTGCCCAGCGGGCCGGGACGGACGTCCGCGACCGGAGTGCGCTCCTGCGCGAGCTCCTCCAGGCGCGCCACGGTGCGCTCATGGTCGTTGATCACCGGGGACGGCTTGAAGTCCGGGTGTGAGGGGTGGCGCCGACGGGCGGCGGCCAGCTCGGCGGACTCGGTCTCCTCGACCGGCTCCAACTCCGGTGCGTCCAGGGCGTCGAGCGCGTCCACCGGCTCCAGGGCGTCCGGGCCCAGCAGCGGCTCGAGACCGGCGAAGTCCGCCTGGCGGGGCAGGAACGGCTGGGTGTCGAGCCGGTCGAACTCCGGCCGCTCGGGCAGCTCGCACTGCTCGCCGCGGAAGTCCGCCGGCCCGTCGTCGCCGAGGCCGGCCAGGCCGCCGAGCAGGGACGGAGCATCGGCGGCGTCCCGGGCCTCCTGCGCCGCCCAGAAGGCGCGGGCCTCGGCCAGTTCCCGTTCCCGCTCCTCCGCCAGCGCGTCGGCGACGGCGGCCCGTATGTCCGCGAGCGGTGTCTCGGCGGCCGGGGTGGTGCGGGCGGCCGGGATGGTCGCGCCGGCCGTGTCCGCCGCGTCTGCCGTGTCCGCCGCGTGTGCCGCGTTCGCGGTGTGTGCCGCCTCGGCGTGCGCGGCGGCGTCCTGACGGGTGGCGACGAGCTCCGCATGCAGCTCGGTGATCTGGTGGCGCAGCGCGCGGGCGGTACGCAGGGCGACGACGCCCAGCGCCACGGCGACGGCCGCGGCCAGCAGCAGGACCAGCAGGACCAGGGTGCTGACACTCATGCCGAAACCTCGCTTCGCTCCGCCGCGCATGCGCGAGACACGTACCTCACCATGGTTCTCCGCCGGCCTCCGGCCGGGGGGACCCCCATGCTGCGCTCGCTCATGCGTGCTTCTCACTTCGCTCGGCGGCCCACTTGCCACGGGCCGCGCATCCGTACTTGGACTTCCCCCGACCGCCGGTAGGGGTGACCCCCTTGATGCGCTCGCTCACGGGACGACTCCTGGTGGCGGCTCGGCCGGCTCCGATGACTCGGAGGGCGCGGACGGCTCGCTCACCGGCGTACTCCCGTTAGCAGAATGTTCTCCGACTTCTACCTCAGCCTGCCGGAGATCTGCGACCGCTGCCGGTGCACTATGTCCGAAATGCTGGGGGTCAGGGGGCTTGCGTGTACGGGTACCCCCACGCTGACCTGCAAGAACGCTGCGCCCCCAGGGCGTTGGTCACAATCCTGGGGGAGATTGGGTCGCGATCTTGTTAACGCGTGACACGGCTCACGCCGTCATTGCCGCCCGTGTCCGTGCGACCTCGAAGGGTGTGCGCGGGGCGGGAGTTGGTCCGTTTTCTCCCGCGCACACCTTCGGCGGGACGAGGGGGTCACATGCCACACCGGCCCGGCTCAGGCTCCGCTCGGGCTCAGCTCAGTCGTTCGATGACCATCGCCATGCCCTGGCCGCCGCCCACGCACATGGTCTCCAGGCCGAACTGCTTGTCGTGCCACTGGAGCGAGTTGATAAGGGTGGTGGTGATCCGGGCGCCGGTCATCCCGAAGGGGTGGCCGACGGCGATCGCCCCGCCGTTGACGTTCAGCCGGTCCAGGTCGATGCCCAGATCCCGGTAGGACGGGATGACCTGGGCGGCGAACGCCTCGTTGATCTCGACCAGGTCGATGTCGCCGATGCTCATCCCCGCGCGGGCGAGGGCCTGCTTCGACGCCTCGACCGGGCCGTATCCCATGATCTCCGGGGAGAGGGCGGAGACGCCGGTGGAGACGATCCGCGCCAGCGGGGTCAGGCCGAGCTCGCGCGCCTTGGTGTCGGACATGACGACCAGCGCCGCGGCGCCGTCGTTCAGCGGGCAGCAGTTGCCGGCGGTCACCAGGCCGTCGGGGCGGAAGGCCGGCTTGAGCCCGGCGACGCCCTCCAGGGTCACGCCGGCGCGCGGACCGTCGTCCTTGGCGACGACCGTGCCGTCGGGCAGCGTGACCGGGGTGATCTCCCGCTCCCAGAAGCCGTCCTTGATCGCCTGCTCGGCGAGGTTCTGGGACCGTACGCCGAACTCGTCCATCTCCTGGCGGGTGATGCCCTTGAGGCGGGCGAGGTTCTCCGCCGTCTGGCCCATCGCGATGTACGCGTCCGGGATCAGACCGTCCTCGCGCGGATCGTGCCAGCTGGTGCCCTCCTGCTCGGCGCGCGCGGCGGTACGGGCCTCGGCGTCGGCGAAGAGCGGATTGTGAGTGTCGGGCAGACCGTCCGAGGTTCCCTTGACGCCGCGCGAGACCATCTCGACGCCGGCCGAGATGAAGACGTCGCCCTCACCGGCCTTGATGGCGTGCAGTGCCATACGGGTCGTCTGCAGCGAGGAGGAGCAGTAGCGGGTGATGGTGCAGCCGGGGAGGTGGTCCATCCCCATCTGGACGGCCACGATGCGGCCGAGGTTGTGGCCCTGCTCGCCGCCGGGGAGGCCGCAGCCGAGCATCAGGTCGTCGATGTCCTTGGGGTCCAGCCCGGGGACCTTGGCGAGGGCGGCCTCGATGATCGTCGCGGTCAGGTCGTCCGGGCGCAGCTCCTTGAGCGAACCCTTGAAGGCGCGGCCGATCGGGGAGCGGGCGGCTGAGACGATCACGGCTTCGGGCATCACGGCTCCTGAAGGGCAAGAGGCAAGCGGCAAGCGCCAAGGGGCAGGCACAAGGAAAGACTGTGAGGGAAGTTACCTGCACGTACTGCTGAGGTCACGACGTGCGGCCTGTGATGCGGACCTCTTTTCTAAGCGGGTGCTTATGGGAACGGGGCGGGGGGCCGGGTTATTCCGTACGGCTCCGCTCACGCGTCCGCGTATGCGGTACGGGCCCGCTCCGGCGCGTCACCCGGTGACCGGTGACCCGTCCGTCGGCTCCTCTGCGGGCAGCCTGCGCCGCCTGCGGTGCTTGAGCAGGGCCCAGGGCCCACGGGAGGCGCTGGCGGCGACCTCCGTACCGCCCTCGGCGGCCGCCTCGGCCGCTGCCTGCTCGACCGGCAGGATGCCCTCGCCACGGGCCGGCTCCGGCCGTTCCTGCTCCGGCCACAGCCCCAGTGCGGCGCACACCGTGGGGAGGACGGCCATGGCGGCGGTGGCGTAGCCCTCGGCCGACGGGTGGTAGTTGTCCGGACCGAACAGCTCCCGGGGCCGCGCCTCGAACTCCGGGCCCAGCAGATCGCCCAGCGAGACCGTACGGCCGCCGCTCTCGACCACGCCGATGGTCTGGGCGGCCGCCAGCTGCCGGGAGAGCCGCCGGGCCACCCAGCGCAGCGGCTGGTAGACCGGCTCGATGGTGCCCAGGTCGGGGCAGGTGCCCACCACCACCGCACAGCCCGCCGCGCGCAGTCGCCGTACCGCGTCGGACAGGTGGCGCACGGACTGCGCCGGCGGCATCCGGTGGGTGACGTCGTTGGCGCCGATCATGATCACGCAGATGTCCGGCGCTCCGGGGTTGCCCGCCAGCATCAGCTCCACCTGCCGCGCCAGGTCATCGGACTGGGCGCCCGGCAGCGCCACATTGCGGAAGTCCACCGGCAGCTCGGAGACCGCCGCGAGGCCGGAGGCCAGCAGCGCGCCCGGGGTCTGGGAGGCGCGGTGCACGCCCTGGCCGGCGGCCGTGGAGTCGCCGAGGAAGCCCATACGAAGCGGCGGGCGGTCGGTGCGGTGGCCGAAGGCGGCGCCGTAGCGGCCGTCCGCGCACGGCGGGATGTCGCTGGAGCCGCCGACCGTACGGCGGGCCAGCCGGACCTCGGTCAGCAGCACCCCGAGGGCGGCGGCGCCCAGCAGGCCGATCCCGCCCCCGCCGAACGCGGCGGCCGTCGCGATCCGCCGCGCGACTCTCGCCCTGGACATCGTCATCGGCATCGGCCGGGCACCTCCCGTGCGGTACGGGTGCGCCACGGCCGGCGGGGGCCGTGGCACGTTCCTTCACCACGTTCACCAGTTCTTGGGTTCTTGAATCGGCAAGAACCCCTACAACAGGGTGTTGCCCGTTCCCGCACGGAACGCAACGCGTCGGTCCGCCGCTCCACCCGGGCAATAGGCTGGCAGCACGGGCGCAGGAGAGCGTGCCCCCGACCGCGGAGACCACCGTGCAGTTTTACGATTCGATGATTGAGCTTGTCGGCAATACCCCGCTCGTGCGGCTCAATAACGTGACCAAGGGCATTCAGGCCACCGTCCTGGCCAAGGTCGAGTACTTCAACCCGGGCGGGTCGGTCAAGGACCGGATTGCGCTGCGGATGATCGAGGCCGCCGAGCAGTCCGGCGAGCTTCAGCCGGGCGGCACGATCGTCGAGCCGACCTCCGGGAACACCGGTGTGGGCCTGGCGATCGTGGCTCAGCAGAAGGGCTACAAGTGCATTTTCGTGTGCCCGGACAAGGTGTCCACGGACAAGATCAATGTGCTGCGGGCGTACGGCGCCGAGGTGGTGGTCTGCCCGACGGCGGTGGACCCGGAGCACCCGGACTCGTACTACAACGTCTCCGACCGCCTGGTGCGCGAGACCCCCGGGGCGTGGAAGCCCGACCAGTACAGCAACCCCAACAACCCGCGCTCGCACTACGAGTCGACCGGCCCCGAGCTGTGGGAGCAGACCGAGGGGAAGATCACCCACTTCGTGGCGGGTGTCGGTACCGGCGGCACGATCAGCGGCACCGGCCGCTATCTGAAGGACGCCAGTGAGGGCCGGGTCAAGGTCATCGGCGCCGACCCGGAGGGCTCGGTCTACAGCGGCGGCTCCGGCCGTCCGTACCTGATCGAGGGCGTCGGCGAGGACTTCTGGCCGACCGCCTACGACCGTACGGTGGCCGACGAGATCGTGGCGGTCTCGGACAAGGACGCCTTCCAGATGACCCGGCGGCTGGCCAAGGAGGAGGGCCTGCTGGTCGGCGGCTCCTGCGGGATGGCCGTGGTGGCCGCGCTGGAGGTCGCCGCGAAGCTCGGCCCGGACGACGTGGTGGTCGTCCTGCTGCCGGACAGCGGCCGAGGCTACCTTTCCAAGATCTTCAACGATGAGTGGATGGCCGACTACGGCTTCCTGGAGGAGGGCGGCACCGCGGCCCGGGTCGCCGATGTCCTGGAGCACAAGGAGGGTGCGCTGCCCTCGCTGGTGCACATGCACCCCGAGGAGACCGTCGGCGAGGCGATCGAGGTCCTGCGCGAGTACGGCGTCTCGCAGATGCCGATCGTGAAGCCGGGCGCCGGGCACCCGGACGTGATGGCCGCCGAGGTCGTCGGCTCCGTCGTCGAGCGGGAACTGCTGGACGCCCTCTTCGCCCAGCGCGCGTCCCTCACCGACCCGCTGGAGAAGCACATGTGCCCGTCGCTGCCGCAGGTCGGCTCGGGTGAGTCGGTCTCCGACCTGATGGCGGTCCTGGAGAGCGCGGACGCGGCTGTCGTCCTGGTCGAGGGCAAGCCGAAGGGCGTGGTGAGCCGGCAGGATCTGCTGGCGTTCCTGGCCCGCGAGGCCGGTAAGTAGCGCGCCGGCGCGTCGTGATGCCGGAAACGGCGGCTGTCCCCGGCCGATGGCAGGGCAGCCGCCGTTTCGCTGTGTTGCTGTGTTTCGCTGTGTTTCTGCGCATGGTGGTTCGGTGCATTTCCGTCAGGAAACGGCCCGTCACCGCCAGGTGTACGTATGCGTCATGTGCCGGCAGCACGGACTTAACACGCGTCCGGCACAGTCATGTGCACGGCGACACGGACCTCCGGAGCGGCTCCCGGACCTCCACGATCGCCACCCGGATGCGACGACCGGCCAGGGCCCGGATCGCGTCCCTTGCGGGGACCGCCGTCGTCCCGCCCCCGGCCCCGGCCGGGGTGCGGCGGTCCCCGCAACAACCGGCCGCCAGTCGCAAGCGGCTTGGGAAGACGACCTCCGGCGGAGCGCTGTACGCATCCCGGCCTGGTCCGGACCGGCAGGCCTGGTCCGGACCGGCGCGAGCCAGAAATTCCGTACAGTCGGTCGACACAGGACAAGGTCCCTACCGGCCGGGAGGAAGAGGCGATGAGCGGGGACGGGGAGCGCGGCGGCAGCAGCAGCGGTACCGGCGGCAGTAGCGGTACCGGCGGTATCGAGAGTGCCGGTGGCACCGGTGACGCGGGCGAGGGCGGTGCGGCCGGGGCGGAGCGGGACCGGCCCGGGGAAGCGGGGGCCGCCGAGGTACCGGCCGCCGGGGAACCGTCGGCCGCCGGGGCCCGCCCGGGCGCGGACACCGCTCCCGGCGCCGACACGGGCACTGCCGCCCGCCTCCAGAAGCTCTTCGAAGGCCACCGGCTGACCCCTACCCAGCGCCGGATCGCGCACTGCATGGTGCGCCGGGCCGCCGACGCGCCCTTCCTGTCCAGCGTCGAACTGGCCGAGCTGGCCGGTGTCAGCCAGCCCTCCGTCACCCGCTTCGCGGTCGCCCTCGGCTTCGACGGCTATCCGGCGCTCCGCCGCCATCTGCGCGAAGTCGCCCCCTCCGGGAAGGCCGACGACACCGGCTCGTACAACGAGTACCAGCAGGCCGTCCAGGTGGAGATCGACAACCTCCGTCACCTCGCCGCCGCGCTCGCCGACCCCTCGCCGGTGATCGAAGCCGGCCGCCTGCTCGCCGCTTCCCGCCCGCTTCCCGTCCTGGGCCTGCGCGCCGCCACCGCCCAGGCCGCCGGCTTCGCCTACTTCGCCCGTAAGGTCCACCCCGACGTCCGCCTTCTGGACGAGGGTGGCACCATGCTCAGCGACCGCGTCGACGCCGCCGTACGCGCCGGGGCGAGCGCCCTGATCTGCTTCGCCCTGCCCCGTCACCCCCGCGAGGTCGTCGACGCCCTCGCCTACGCCCGCGCCTCCGGCCTGACCGTGATCACCGTCGCCGACAGTGTTTTCGCCCCTGTCGCCCACCACTCCGACCTCCTCCTCCCGGCTCCCGTCGGCACCGGCCTGGCCTTCGACACGGCCTGCGCCCCGATGCTCCTGGGCCGGGTCCTGCTGGAGGCGATGTGCGACGACCTGCCCGACGCCCAGGCCCGTCTGGAGGAGTTCGACGCCAAGGCGGCGGCACGGGGGCTGTTCGTGGAGTGACGGCGGCAGAGCGAGGCTGTTGGCGGAGGTGCCTGCGCGCCTCGTGCGGCTACCGCTGCCCGTCGAGGCCGCCCAGCTCCTCCCCGTGCGCGCCGCCGCTCTCCGCCACCAGCTCCTCCAGGGTCTGCGGACTGCGGATCGTCGCGAACCGAACGGTGCCGTCGGCGGCGGCCGAAAAGCCGTAAATCCCGGGGCGGGGGAGGGAGTTGTAGGCGAAGTGGGTGGAGAAATAGTACGCGCCGGTGTCCAGCAGGGCGATGTGATCGCCGGACTCCAGGAGCGGGAGAGCGCGGTTCTCGGCGATCAGGTCGCCGGCGAAGCAGCACGGCCCCGCGACATTCTGCGCGACCGGCTCACCCGTTTTGGACCGGCCCTCCGCGTCATAGGCCGCTACCCGGATCGGCCAGGACTCGGGTGCGAAGACCGTACGGGTCGCGACCTGCGCCCCGGCGTGGGTGACCGCGATGGCGCGGCCGCCCGCCGTCTTCGCGTACTCGACGCGCGCCAGGACCAAGCCCTGCTTGGCCAGCAGCGAGCGGCCGAACTCGGTGACGATCCCATAGCGGCCGGAGAACAGCCCGGGCACGGCCGAGCGCAGGAGCGCGGCGTACTCGCGGTACGTCGGGGTGGCGGTGTCGGAGGAGAAGTTGACCGGCAGACCGCCGCCGATGTCGAGGGTGTCGATCCGGCGTCGGCCGGCCTTCGCGTTGATCTCCTCGGCCAGCTCGAAGAGCGTCCGTACACCGGCGGCCATCAGCTCCAGCGGCATCCCCTGGGAGCCGACGTGGGCGTGCAGCCGGGTCAGCCAGGGGCGGGCGAGGACGGCACGGACGACCCACTCCCGGGCGCCCTCGTCACGCAGCGCCACCCCGAACTTGGAGGTGCCGGTGGCCGTGCTCATCGCCCCGATACTGCCGCCGCCGATCTGCGGATTGACCCGCAGGCCGATGGGCGCGGTACTCGGCGCGGTGGCCATCAGCCCGTCGATACGGGCCAGTTCCTCGGGGTTGTCGGCGTTGACGGTGATGCCGAGAGCCAGCGCCTCCCGCAGTTCGGCGAGGGTCTTGGCGGGTGAGTCCAGCACCGTGCGCGCGACCGGTACCCCGGCGGCCCGGGCCAGCGCCAGTTCCCCGGGGCTGGCCACCTCGCAGCCGAGCCCCTCCTGAGCGAGCAGCCGCAGTACGGGCACGAGCGAAGCGGCCTTCACCGCGAACGCGTGCAGCACCGGAGTGCCGGGAGCGGCGAACTCCTCGAACGCGGCGCGCAGTTCGCCCACCGCCCGACGGATCCCGCCCACATCCAGCAGCCCGGCAACCGGCTCTGCCGTCCCCACCAGCCCCCGCGCGACGGCTGCCTGCACGGCACGCTCTCGGTCCGTGAACCTCATACCCCTCACTCCACCATCGGGCAGGCCCCAGCGCCATCGCACACCCCCGTGCCGTGCCTCTTCCCCCCCCGGACGCTCCTTCCCGGCTCTCCCCCTGCCCTCCCTTCCCTTTCCTCGACGGGGGTCAGGTCCCTCCCCTCCCCGACGGGGATCAGGCGGGCCCGGTGCCGGCCAGGGCGGCCTTGCGGTGGCGTTCGCCGAGGCGGGAGCCGGACTCGCGGCGGGCGGCGCGGCGGAGGAGGGGTATGGCGAGGAGGAAGCCGAGGACGGCCCAGGCGGTGAGGACGAGGGCGACCGTCGGCAGCTCCCAGGAGCCGGCCGGTTCCGCGGCGCGGGCGGCATCCGGCAGCAGAGCCGAGCGCAGGCCCTGCGCCATCCACTTGAGCGGGAAGACGGACGCGACCTTCTGGATCACCACGGGCAGTGAGGCGAGCGGGAACATCGCTCCGGACGTCACCAGCAGTGCCATCGCGGGCAGCATGATCAGTGCGAGCGCCTCGCGCGGGTTGGGCAGTACGGCACCTATCGCCGCGCCCAGCGGTACGACGGCGAGCAGCCCCAGCACACTGACCCAGAGCAGCGTCAGCCAGCCGGCGGGACTGTGCGGCAGCGGACCGTTCACCAGCAGTGCGGCGGTGGCCAGGAGCAGCACGAGGGTGCCGAGTGCCATGACGACCACCAGCACCGCCTTGGCGACCAGGTAGGCCGGTATCCCGCCGGGGGTGGCGCGCAGTCGCAGCAGGGCACCTTCCTCCCGTTCGGTCACCAGGATCTGCGGGAGGTTGAACAGCCCGACCTGGAACAGCAGATACGCGGCGAAGCCGGAGAGCATCAGATGGGCCATCGGGACCTGGGTGCCGGGCACCTTGGAGCCGATATAGCCGGCGAGCACCAGCGCCACCACGATGTTGGACAGGTGCCCCGTCATCTCCTTGGGGTTGCGGAGGAGGTGGCGAAGCTCGATCGTGCCGCGGTGGAATCCGGCACGCCAGTAGCGGCGGGGTGCGGCCGGGCGGGACGTGGCGGGCCCGCCGTTCCGGTGCGGGTGCTGCTCCGGGTTCGGGTCCTGGTGCTGCTGCTCCAGGTCCTGGTGGTGAACGGTTGCGTCGTCCGGGCCGGTTGGGCCGGTGGCGTGGGTGGTGGCCGGTGCCGCTGTCATCGCTGTCCCCCTGTGGTCGCTGTCGCCCGGTCGGTCCGTGAACGGGGTGCCTGTGAGGCGCGCTGCTCCCCGGGCGGCGCCCCGGCCCCGGCTGCCTCGCTCCGGTGCACCATGTGCAGATACGTGTCCTCCAGCGTCGGGCGGCGGACTTCCAGGTCCGCGACCGGCCCGCCCGAGTCGCGGTGGAGCTCCCAGACCAGCTGGGACGGATCCGCGGTGTGCTCGCGGCGGGCCCGGCCGTCCGGGGTCGTCCAGCGGACCTCTGCCTCCGCGGCAGCCCGACGGGCCAGCTCCGCTGGGGTGCCACAGGCCCGGATCCGGCCGTTGACCAGCATCGCTATGCGATCGGCCAGCCGTTCGGCCTCCGCCAGGTCGTGGGTGGTGAGCAGGACCGTGACGCCCTCGTCGCGCGCGAGCCGTTCGACCAGCTCATGGAAGGCACGGCGGGCTTCCGGGTCGAAGCCGGTGGTCGGCTCGTCCAGGAAGAGCAGCTCGGGGCGGCCGACGATGGCGAGTGCCACATCCAGTCGGCGGCGCTGGCCGCCGGACAGCCGGTCGACCTGCTGACCGGCCTGTTCCGTGAGGCCCACCAGCGCCAGCACGTCGGCCGGGTCGCGCGGATCCGGGTAGTACGTGGCGAAGTGCGTCAGCAGCTCGGCCACCCGCCAGCGGCGGTGGTCGCGCCAGGACTGCAGCACCAGGCCGATCCGGCCGCGCCAGGCGTCCCCGCCGCGCGCCGGGTCCGTCCCCAGGACGCGCACCGTGCCGGCGGAACGCCGCCGGAAGCCCTCCAGGATCTCGACGGTGGTCGTCTTCCCGGCGCCGTTGGGCCCGAGCAGGGCGAAGATCTCGCCGTGGTGGATGTCGAGGTCGATGCCGTGCAGGACGTCCGCGCTGCCGTACGACATCCGCATATCGCGTATGTGGATGACGGGTTGGGCGGTGGACGTGGAAGTGGAAGTAGCGGTAGGCGCGGAGGGCGAGGGCATGGTCGGGTGCTGTTCGGCTGTGGTCATCGGCCCGCCTCCGCGTGCTGTTGCTGCTGCTGGTGGTGTGGTGGCGTGGTCTCTGCCGGCGCGGACTCCGCCGGAGTCGTGGGCGCGGCTCTCGGGCCGGCACCTTCGACGATCGCCTGGAGGGCGGCCACATGGCCCTCGAAGGCCGTGCGGCCGCGGCTCGTCAGCCGGACTTTGGTGCGGCGCTTGCGGCCGCCGCCCTCCTTGTGTATTTCCAGGTACCCGGCCTCTTCGAGCGTGTGGAGCTGCTTGGAGAGGGCCGAATCGCTGAGCGAGAGGCTGTCCCGGATGAAGGGGAAGTCGGCCCACTCCGTGGCGGCGAGCAGCGCCACCACCGACAGCCGGGTGGACGGGTGGATCAGCTCGTCGAAGCCGCTGGGTGTACTCATCGGCATGCCTCCACGTGGGCGGGTTTGACGTCTCGGGTGCGCAGTGTGCCGATCGCCCAGCGGTTCGCCGGCCCGACGAAGAGCACGAAGAAACCTGCCGAGAGGGTGGCCTGGATCAGGCTGCCGAAGGGCAGCGCCAGTGACTCCACCAGGCGGCCGGAGCCCACGATGACCGTGCCGCTGAGGACCGCGCCCGCGAGGAAGGTGGCGAACTGGCGCCAGCTGTGGCGTGAGCGGTGCAGCCGCATCCGCGACCGGCGGCTGTAGTACACAGCCACGGCGCCGAGCAGTGCGAGATATGCGGCGAGCACGAGCAGGACCGCCCAGTTGGGCAGGTCGAGGCCCATGCTGGCGAGGAAGACCCACATGATCGCGGCGGAGATGTACGTCGACTTGGCGTCGCCGCGCGCACATCTCTCGACCTCGTCGTACACCCGCTCCTGCGGTACGCGGATGCGCTGCAGGTCCTGCCAGGCCTGCTCGGCGTCCACTGGTGTGGTCATGCTCATCGCCTCCCCAAGGCGGTCCGGGGTGCGCCCGGACGGTTCCCCGTTTACTTGCCTGCCAGGAAAGTTACCCGTGACTTTCCTGGCAGGCAAGTCGAATTCCAAGAGGTGGGGGCAGGGTCGGGGGAGAGTCGGGGTTCACCCCTAAGGGGTGGCCGGCCGAGGGGGACGGCGTACGTCAGGCGGTCGTCGTGCCCTGTTGACTGGCGCTATTCAGCGGCCTCACTATGTGAATAGCTCGATCCATTCGACGTCAGGGAGGCACGGCCCATGTCGGGACCGCGACCCGTGCGGGCACCGCGCGGTACGCAGCTGAGCGCTCGGGGATGGCAGCAGGAAGCCGCGCTGCGCATGCTGCAGAACAACCTCGATCCGGAGGTGGCCGAACACCCGGACCAGCTGGTCGTCTACGGCGGCACGGGCAAGGCGGCCCGCGACTGGCGCTCCTTCGACGCGATGGTGCGCACGCTCACCACGCTCGAGCAGGACGAGACGATGCTCGTCCAGTCCGGCAGGCCGGTCGGTGTGATGCGGACGCACGAGTGGGCACCGCGGGTGCTCATCGCCAACTCCAACCTCGTCGGCGACTGGGCCAACTGGGAGGAGTTCCGCCGCCTGGAGGCCCTCGGCCTGACCATGTACGGCCAGATGACCGCCGGTTCGTGGATCTACATCGGCACCCAGGGCATCCTGCAGGGCACCTACGAGACGTTCGCGGCCGTCGCGGCGAAGAGGTTCAACGGCACTCTCGCCGGGACGATCACCCTCACCGCCGGCCTCGGCGGCATGGGCGGCGCCCAGCCGCTCGCCGTCACGATGAACGACGGCGTCGCCCTCTGCATCGACTGCGACCCGCGTGCCATCGAGCGCCGGATCGAGCACCGCTACCTGGACGTGCGGGCGGACAGCCTCCAGCACGCGCTGCGGCTCGCCGTGGAGGCCCGGGACCAGCGGAAGCCGCTCTCCATCGGGCTGCTGGGCAACGCCGCGGAGCTGCTGCCGCGGATGCTCGCCGAAGGCGCGCCGATCGACATCGTCACCGACCAGACCAGCGCCCACGACCCGCTCTCGTACCTGCCCCTCGGCATCGACTTCGCCGACATGGCCGCGTATGCCGCCGAGAAGCCCGCCGACTTCACCCAGCGGGCGCGCGCCTCGATGGCCCAGCACGTCGAGGCCATGGTCGGCTTCCAGGACGCCGGAGCCGAGGTCTTCGACTACGGAAACTCGATCCGCGGCGAGGCGCAACTCGCCGGATACCGGCGGGCCTTCGACTTCCCGGGATTCGTCCCGGCGTACATCCGGCCGCTGTTCGCCGAGGGGAAGGGGCCGTTCCGCTGGGCCGCGCTCTCCGGAGACGCCCGGGACATCGCCGCCACCGACAAAGCGATCCTCGACCTCTTCCCGGAGAACGAGTCGCTGGCCCGCTGGATCAAGATGGCCGGTGAGCGGGTCCACTTCCAGGGCCTGCCCGCGCGGATCTGCTGGCTCGGATACGGCGAGCGGGACAAGGCCGGTGAGCGGTTCAACGAGATGGTCGCCGACGGAACGCTGCGGGCGCCGCTGGCCATCGGCCGCGACCACCTCGACTGCGGCTCGGTCGCCTCGCCGTACCGCGAGACCGAGGCGATGAAGGACGGCTCGGACGCGATCGCCGACTGGCCGCTGCTCAACGCCATGGTCAACGTCGCCTCCGGCGCCTCCTGGGTCTCGCTGCACCACGGCGGCGGCGTCGGCATGGGCCGCTCGATCCACGCCGGCCAGGTCACCGTCGCCGACGGCACCCCGCTCGCCGGGGAGAAGATCCGCCGGGTGCTGACCAACGACCCCGGCATGGGCGTCATCCGGCACGTCGACGCGGGCTATGAGCGCGCCGAGGAGGTCGCCGCCGAACGCGGCGTCCGCATCCCGATGCGCGAGGGCGAAGGCGAGGGCGCGTGACCGCCTCGTTCCACGAGATGTGGCAGGAGCTGCGGCCCATCGGGCGCAGCTCCGCCACCGGCGGCTACCGCCGCTACGCCTGGACCGGTGCCGACGCCGACTGCCGCGCGTGGTTCAGGGCACAGGCCGAGGCCCGCGGACTCGCCTACGAGACCGACCGCAACGGCAACCAGTGGGCCTGGCTCGGCGCCACCGGCTATCAGGACGTGGCCCCCGGAGAAGCCGTCGTCACCGGCTCCCACCTGGACTCCGTACCGGACGGCGGCGCCTTCGACGGCCCGCTCGGCGTCGTCTCCTCCTTCGCCGCGCTGGACGAACTCCGCAGGAGGGGAGCGGAGCTCGGCAAGCCACTGGCGATCGTCAACTTCGGCGACGAGGAAGGCGCCCGCTTCGGCCTGGCCTGCGTCGGTTCCCGCCTCACGGCCGGCGCGCTGACCCCTGAGGCCGCACACCAGCTGCGCGACGCCGACGGGATCACCCTCCCGCAGGCCATGGAGCGCGCCGGATACGACCCCGCGGCGATCGGCCCGGACCCCGAACGGCTCGCCAGGATCGGCGCGTTCGTCGAACTCCACGTCGAGCAGGGCCGGGCGCTGGCCCTGTACGACAGCGGCTCCGACGCGGACCCGGGCGCCCCGGTCGGCATCGCGTCCGCCATCTGGCCGCACGGCCGCTGGCGGTTCGACTTCCACGGCGAGGCCAATCACGCCGGTACCACCCGCCTCGACGACCGCCGCGACCCGATGCTCAGCTACGCCGCGACCGTGCTCGCCGCCCGCGAGCAGGCCCGGCTGGCCGGCGCCCTGGCCACCTTCGGGAAGATCAGCGTGGAGCCGAACGGCGTCAACGCGATCCCCTCGGTCGTCCGCGGCTGGCTGGACTCCCGCGCCCCCGACCAGGAGACCCTGGACATCGTGATCGACGCGATCGAGCGGGCGGCCGCCGAGCGCGCCGCACGCGACGGGGTCGACCTGACCGTGGTCCGCGAATCCTTCACCCCCGTCGTGGAGTTCCCGCACGCCCTGCGGGACGAGCTGGGCGCGATCCTCGGCAAGGCGCGGGAACGGCCGGTTCCGGTACTCGGCACCGGCGCCGGGCATGACGCCGGTATTTTGTCCGGAACCGTCCCCACGGCCATGCTGTTCGTCCGTAACCCCACCGGTGTCTCGCACTCACCCGCCGAAGCGGCGGCGGAGGACGACTGCGTCGCGGGGGTCACCGCACTCGCCGACGTACTGGAGGGGCTCGCGTGCCACTGACGACGCAGGCAACACCGACGACGCAGGCAACCCCGGCGACACCGGCTGCCCCGACGTCGTACTGGCTCGAACACGCCTGGCTCGGCACCTACGTCGAACCGGGCGTCACCGTGGACGTGGCGGACGGGCGGATCGCGGCCGTACGGAAGGGGGCGCCCGCACCACCGCCCGGCGCCGTGGCCTTGTACGGTCTGACGATCCCGGGCCTGGCCAATGCGCACAGCCATGCGTTCCACCGCGCCCTGCGCGGCACCGTCCAGGTCGGCAGCGGAACGTTCTGGACCTGGCGCGAGGTGATGTACGGCGTCGCCGACCGGCTCACCCCCGACACCTATTACGCGCTCGCCCGCGCCGTGTACGCCGAAATGGCGCTGGCCGGTATCACCTGCGTCGGGGAGTTCCACTACCTCCACCACGCGCCCGGCGGCACCCCCTACAGCGACCCCAACGCCATGGGCGAGGCGCTGATCGAGGCCGCCGCCGACGCGGGCATCCGCATCACCCTGCTCGACACCGCCTACCTCTCGTCCGGCTTCGGCGCCCCGCCCGACCGGCACCAGCTGCGCTTCTCCGACGGCACCGCCGACCGCTGGGCCCAGCGCGCCGACGCGCTCAAGGACGGCCGCGCACACGCCCGTATCGGCGCCGCCCTGCACTCCGTACGTGCCGTCCCCGCCGGGCAGTTGAGCACCGTTGCGGACTGGGCCCGCGAGCGGCAGGCCCCGCTGCACGTCCACCTCTCCGAGCAGACCGCCGAGAACGACGCCTGCCACGAGGCCCACGGCTGCACCCCCGCCCAACTGCTCGCCGACCACGGTGCGTTGGGGCCACGCACCACGGCCGTGCACGCCACCCACCTCACCGAAGCGGACATCGGGCTGCTCGGCGACTCCACCACCGGTGTGTGCATGTGCCCCACCACCGAACGCGACCTCGCCGACGGCATCGGCCCGGCCGCCCGGCTCCAGGGCCGCGGCAGCCCGCTGTCGCTCGGCAGCGACAGTCACGCCGTCATCGACCTCCTCGAAGAGGCCCGTGCCATGGAGCTCGACGAGCGGCTGCGCACCCGCACCCGCGGGCACTGGACGGCCGCCGCCCTGCTGCGCGCCGCCACCACGGACGGCCACACCGCCCTGGGCTGGGACGACGCCGGCACCATCGAAGCCGGAGCGCTCGCCGACCTCACCACGATCGCGCTGGACTCCGTACGCACCGCCGGACCGCTGCCACGGCTGGCCGCGGAGACGGCCGTATTCGCCGCCTCCGCGGCGGACATCCGGCACACCATCGTCGGCGGTCGGCAGATCGTCCGGGACGGTGTGCACACGCTTCTCGCCGACGTACCCACCGCTCTCGCAGAGTCCATCGCCGCCGTACGCGGCTGAACGGCCCCGCCCGGCTGAACCGCCCCACCCCGCTGAAGCGGTCCACTTGGCTGAACCGTACGCAGCCGACCCGCCGTACCCGGCTCAAGGAGAACACCCCCGCGATGACGACGACTTCCGCGCCGACCACCGCCATCACCCACATCGCCCAGCTCGTCACCAACGACCCCTCCCTCGGTGAAGGCCCCCTCGGTCTGATCCAGGACGCGGCGGTCGTCATCGACGGCGACCGCATCGCCTGGGTCGGTACGTCCAGCAAAGCACCCGCCACTGACAACGCCGTCGACGCCGGCGGCCGGGCCGGCCTCCCCGGCTTCGTCGACTCCCACTCCCACCTGGTCTTCGCCGGCGACCGCACCGCGGAGTTCAACGCCCGGATGTCCGGCCGCCCGTACTCCGCCGGCGGCATCCGCACCACCGTCGCCGCCACCCGCGCCGCCACCGACGACGCCCTGAGCGCCAACGTGGCCCGCTACCTCGCCGAGGGGCTCCGCCAGGGCACCACCACCCAGGAGACCAAGTCCGGTTACGGCCTCACCGTCGAGGACGAGGCCCGCGCACTGCGCATCGCCGCCGAGCACACCGACGAGGTCACCTTCCTCGGCGCGCACATCGTCCCGCCCGACTACGCCGACGACCCGGCCGGCTACGTCGGCCTCGTCACCGGCACGATGCTGGACGCCTGCGCCCCGTACGCCCGCTGGATCGACGTCTTCTGCGAGCGGGGCGCCTTCGACGGCGACCAGGCCCGCGCCATCCTCACCGCGGGCCGGGCCAAGGGGCTGCGGCCGCGGGTGCACGCCAACCAGCTCGGCCACGGCCCCGGCGTCCAGCTCGCGGTCGAGCTCGGCGCCGCCTCCGCCGACCACTGCACCCACCTCACCGACGCCGACATCGACGCCCTGGCGCAGTCCGACACCGTCGCCACCCTCCTGCCGGGCGCCGAGTTCTCCACCCGCGCCACCTGGCCCGACGCCCGCCCGCTGCTCGACGCCGGCGCCACCGTGGCGCTGTCCACCGACTGCAACCCCGGCTCGTCCTTCACCAGTTCCATGCCGTTCTGCATCGCGCTGGCCGTCCGGGACATGGGGATGACGCCCGACGAGGCCGTCTGGTCGGCCACCGCGGGCGGCGCCCGCGCCCTGCGCCGCACGGACGTCGGCGTGATCACCCCCGGCGCCCGCGCCGACCTCGCCCTCCTGGACGCGCCCTCGCACGTCCACCTCGCCTACCGGCCGGGCGTGCCGCTCGTATCGGCCGTATGGCACAAGGGAGTTCTGGTCTGACGGTTCCGGTCCGGCAGCGGAGGCTGACAGTGGAGTGTGACAGCGGAGGAGGGCCCGTCCCCAGAAGCCTCGGGGCGGGCCCTCCTCCGCGCGGGCGGCGCGCGGCCGTGGCGGCCGGACGCGACCGCGGTCCGTCACTCCTCGACCATCAGCCCTTTGCGGAGCCGTACGAGCGTCCGGGAGAGCAGACGGGAGACGTGCATCTGGGAGATGCCCAGCTCCTCGCCGATCTCGGACTGCGTCATATTGGCGACGAAGCGCAGTGAGAGGATCTTCCGGTCGCGCGAGGGGAGTTCGGCGATCAGCGGCTTGAGGGACTCGACGTACTCGATGCCTTCCAGGCCGTGGTCCTCATAGCCGATACGGTCCGCCAGCGCGCCTTCGCTGTCGTCCTCCTCGGGCTGGGCGTCCAGCGAGCTCGCGGTGTAGGCGTTGCTCGCCGCCATCCCCTCCACGACCTCGTCATGGGTGATGCCGAGGCGTTCGGCGAGCTCGGGCACCGTGGGGGAGCGGTCCAGCTTCTGCGCCAGTTCGTCGCTCGCCTTGGCGAGGTCCAGACGCAGTTCCTGCAGACGCCTCGGTACGCGCACCGACCAGCTGGTGTCACGGAAGAAGCGCTTGATCTCGCCGACGATGGTCGGCATCGCGAACGTCGGGAACTCGACGCCACGGCTGAGCTCGAAGCGGTCGATCGCCTTGATCAGGCCGATCGTGCCCACCTGGACGATGTCCTCCATGGGCTCGCTGCGGGAGCGGAAACGGGAGGCCGCGAACTTCACCAGGGCGAGGTTGAGCTCGACCAGGGTATTGCGGACATACGCGAATTCGTGGGTGCCTTCCTCGAGCGATTCCAGGCGCTCGAAGAGGGTTTTGGACAGAGCCCTCGCGTCCACCGGGCCCACCTCGTCGAACGGCGGGATCTCGGGCAGACCGTCGATCTCAGGCATACCTGCCGGGTCTGTTTCGGCAGGGAGCGGCTGGGAAGGGATATGCCCGGTCGATTCGGACAGGGGTGTCGACGATGCGGGCTGCCGGTGGTCGTCGGTGCGCAATTCGTCGAGCCGGGGTGACATGGTCTCCTCCATCGTTCTCGGCATATGGCTGCCGAAGCCTCTGTGTGAAGCTGCGGTGTGCGGCGCCTCCAAAGCCGGCCGTGTCGAATGTGTCCTTACTACGCCTACCTGCCTTTGCCTGAAGATGGCAAGTGCGTGTTGTCCGTATATTGGGCAATATGCGGCTTGTTCGGCTACCGGTGCGCGTCAGGAAGGCGTAGGGTTCCACGAGCGCAGTCGTAAGCGATCAGTCGATCGATCAGTCGTTGTCGAGACAGCAAGAGGGGTGCGCGCGCATGGACCGCGGGACGGTCGGCAGTGCGAGCCGGGGGCGGCTTCAGGTCGGGGTCCGCCATCACGGCGCCAGCGCAGTCGTGACGGTCGCGGGTGAGCTTGATCACCACACCGCGGATCTGTTGCGTGAGTCGCTGGAGGGCTGTGTGGCCGACGGATATGCACGCCTGGTGGTGGACTGCTCACGCCTTGAGTTCATGGACTCCACCGGTCTCAATGTGCTGCTGGGCGCCCGCCTCAAAGCGGAGGCCGCGGGAGGCGCGGTCCATTTGGCCGGAATGCAGCCGGTGGTCGCCCGGGTCTTCGAGATCACCGGCGCCGACGCGGTCTTCACGGTGCATGACTCCCTTGATACGGCCCTGGCCGACTGACATGGCATCGAGGCCCGGAACGTCGTCGTCCGGGCACGTTGTACGTGTCACAACTTCCGTATCCAAGAAGTGGGTGTTCTCGCGGTCCGGTCGGGCAGGAGACACCTGAATCCGTTGCAATCAGTCAGGTATCTGTTCTCCGTGAATAGGCGAATCGGTGAGGTGAAGCGCTGATGAGCACCACCCGGCCGTACCCGCCGGGCGATCTCGGCCCGGAGCCGGGCGGCGCCGGTGCTTCCGCCGCCGTTCCGGCCGCCGCCACCCCGGCGGGCCAGATCCGCCGGCTGCGCCTGGCGGGCACCCGGGGCGCCGTGGCGCGGGCCCGTGACTTCGCCCGGCAGGCCCTGCACGACTGGGGCTGGCTGCCGGCCGCCAACGCCGATCAGCGCGCCGCGGCCGAGGACGTCCTGCTCGTCGTCTCGGAGCTGGTCACCAACGCCTGCCTGCACGCCGAAGGGCCCGAGGAGCTGCGGCTGCGCTGCACCTCCAAAGTGCTGCGCCTGGAGGTCAGCGACCTCGGCGCGGGCTCGCCGTCGCCCCGCAGTCCGCACCGCCCGGGCCGTCCGGGAGGCCATGGCATGTTCATCGTGCAGCGGCTGTGCCTGGACTGGGGCGTGGTGCGCAATACGGACGGCGCGGGCAAGACCGTCTGGGCGGAGCTCGCCGCACCGTCCTGACGCGCGGGGGCGGACCGGGCCGTTTCTGGCGGGCGGGGCACGGATCGAGCGGTGGGACGAGGAGAGCGCGGGCCTTTTCAGGGCCCGCGTTCTGGTGTCCGGTGGCCGAGGTCCGGCCCCGTCCAGTGTCCATGGCCGCCGAGCCCGCTGTCGTACGGGTGGCCGTGACCGCCTGCGCGCGGCCGGAATTCCCCGCCGGCGCCGGCCCGTACCGATCGGGGCTGTGCCGTGCCTTCCCTCGGCAAGGTCCCCGGCGTACCTTGAGCGGCCAATCTGATGTGCCGTCAGCAACCTCCGGCGGTGCGCTCCGGGAGGAGGGGAACGGACAGTGGCCCGCTTCTACGAACAGCACGGCAGGTGTCCGCGCCGGACGGCCGGCCGCACCGCTGCCGTGGCGATGGCGGCGGGGGCCGCGGTGATGCTCGCCGTGTCGGCCGCCCACGCCGAGGTCGTCGACGTCAACTACCAGTGCAGGACACCGATCGGGAACAAGGGCGCGGTCTCGCCGATCGACATCAAGGGCACCCCCGGCGGCAACGGCGCGTACCAGCTTGTGATGTCCTTCCAGAAGGGGGTCTCGTCCAGCCCCGTGGAACTGGGCAAGGGCGCCATGAAGCCCAGTGCGCTGATCAAGCTGGGCGGCGCGGAGAGCGGTACGGTGCCGGTCTCCGGGCCGCCCAACGACAGCGCGATACCGGCCAACACCCCGATCAAGATCAGTGACTTGAGCGGCACCTACACCCCCAAGGGCAGCGGCAAGGTCACCTTCACGGCCGCCACGCTCACCATCAAGGCGCTGGGCACCACCACGACCTGTACTCCCGCCAACGACCCGAAGCCCTCGCTGACCCTCGACGTGAAGGGGGCGGGTGGTTCCGGCGGATCTAACGGATCTGGCGGTTCCGGTGGCTCCGGCGGTTCCGGCGGTTCCGGCGGTACGGTTTCCGGTGGCTCGCCCGGTGACCAGCTCCCGCAGACCGGGCCGGCGGACTCCGCGATCGCGCTGGGCACGCTCGGCGGCACGGTGCTGCTGGCCGGTGTGGCCGGTGTGCTCTGGCTGACCCGGCCCCGGCAGCACGCCTGATGCCGTTCCGGGCCCGGGCCCGGGCTGTGGTCTGCGGTGCGGTCCTCGCGGTCGCCGCCGCGCTGCTGGGCGATCCCGTCGTGGCGGTGGCCGTGGCGGGGGCGGCGGACGGGGGCTGGGACGCCGCGCCCGCGCCCGGTGACGGCGCTGAACCGAGTGCGCGGGACCGCCCGTACTTCTATCTGGAGGGCGCGCCGGGCACGGTTCCGGCCGACCGGCTGAGCCTCAGCAATCCCACCGGTCATGCCGTCACCGTACGGCTGCGCGGCTCCGGTTCAGGTTCCGGTTCCGCTTCCGGATCCGGTACGGGAGCGGGCTCGTGGATCACGTTGGCCTCGTCCGAGGTGAAGGTTCCGCCGCGTACCCGCGCGGGTGTGCCGTTCACGGTGACCGTGCCGCGCGACGCGGTCCCCGGCGAGCACTCGGGCGCGATCGTCGCCACCAGCGGTGCGGAGGAGGGGAAGGGCGCCGGGCGGCGCGTGGCCATACCGGTCCATGTGCGGGTGACCGCGCCCGCGTTGTCCGCGCTGACCGTCGAGAACGTGAAGGTGGACGTGAACGGGAACGTGGACGGGCATGGGGGCGGGGGTGGGGGCGAGGGGGCTATCCGGTACACGCTGGTCAATCGTGGCAATACGACGCTCGCTCCGCGGCTCGCGGTGCGCGCCGACGGGGTGTTCGGGCCGGTGCTGCGGCGTGCCGCCCGCACCCTGCCGGTCGCGCTGCGCCCCGGGCAGGCCGTCGAGCTGACGGAGCGGTGGCCGGATCCGCCCGCTCTGGACGCGGTCGACGTCCGGCTCACGGTGACCGCCGAGGGCGGGGCGCGCGGGTCGGCCACCGCCTCGTACACGGCGGTCCCGTGGGGCGGCGTCGCCGGGGTGGTGGGCCTGACGGCGGCGGGCGCGGCCGGCGCCCTGGTGGCCGTACGGCGATGGCGCCGCACCAGGGGAACGCGGCGGGGCGGGGCCGCGGCGGTGCGGTGTGCGGCCCTGGCCGCCCTGATGCTGACGGCCACCACTCTCACCACCACGACCGCTGCCACGGCTGCCGCCACGACCGTCACCACGGCTGCCGCCGGGGTGACCGCCGAGGTCGACGGTGGGCCCACCGTCCGGCTCTCCAAGGAGGAGGCGGGCAAGGGCGGCAGCATCACCGTGACCGGGCGCGGCTGGCGGCCCAGGGCGCTGCTCACCCTGCTGATCTGCGGACAGAACATGATCGGCGGTACCAACTCGTGCGCCAACGGGGACGGGCGGGCCGTCACCACCGACGCGCAGGGGGCGTTCCACAAGAGCCTCCCGGTCGCCGAGCCGCCCAAGCCCTGCCCCTGTGTGGTGCATGTGTCGACGGTGACCGGAGCGGCGGCCGCGGTGGATGCCGCGTTCCAGGTAGCGGGCCACCCCGTCGCGCCGCTTCCCAAGGAGAGCACCGGCGGCCGGCTGACGGTACTCTCCCCGCCCCGGCTGACGGGCAGCAGTGGCCTGCTGACCTGGTTCGGGGCCCCGCCGCAGCGCGAGTTGACCGTCACGATCGGCAATCTCGGCCCCACACCGGCCAAGGATCCGGTGTTCCACGTCGGCACCTCGCATGGCGTCTTCGCGCCCCAGTGGGAGGAGCGGCAGTGGCGGGGGACCGTACCCGCCGGCAAGAGGGCCGAGGTCAGGCTGCCGGTCGAGCTCGCGGCCGGCGCGCACGGGGACTATCTGATCGCCCTCAAGTACGGCGGCAAGGTGCTGGCCGAGCAGCCCTGGGGGGTCGGGAGGCCATGGGGCGTGACGCTCTTCTGGGTGCTGTTGTGCCTGGTGATCCCGATGGTGGTGTTCCGCGTCGGGATGGCGATCGTGAACCGGGTGCGTCCACGCCGTACGGGCGCGGGCGGCGGCGTGGGCCGCGGGCGCGGCGCCCGAGCGGCCGGCGGTTCCGCCGCGCTGCCGTGGTTCACCGCGGACTCCGCACCGTCCGCCACCGCATCACCGTCCGCCACTGCGTCACCGTCCAGCACACCGACCGAACGACCGACGTCGAAGGGTTCTGCGTGATGGGGCAACGGATGGGGCAACGGATGAGGCAACGGAGGAGAGCCGCGGTGGCCTCGGCGGCCGCGCTGGTACTCGCGGGAGCGGGCGTGATGACCATGGCCGGGCCCGCCCGGGCGGCGGAGGTCTCGTACCGGACGGAGTGTCTGCCACCGCCGATATCGGGGCTGCCGCCGATCGCGGGGACCACGAAGGTGGCGGTCGACGCGCCCGCGACGGCGAAGGTCGGGGACGAGATCACGGTGGTCTGGAAGACCGTCGAGGGCGCGTCGAAGAACCCCGACATCCTCGACCTGGGGGAGGACACCGTCCAGCCGACCGGCACGATCACGGTCGCCGGGGCCCAGACCGGTGAGCTGGCGATGGAGGGGCCGCGGCGGAATCCGCCGATCCCCAAGGGCGGACCGATGCAACTGTCGGACATGACAGGCAAGTTGACGCTGACGAAGCCCGGTGAGATCACCCTGACGCCCGGTTTCTACAACATCAACGTCAGCAAACCGATCTCCACGGACACCAAGTGCTCGCCCAAGGAGACGGTGCGGCCCGCGGTCACGGTCAAGGTCACCGACGGCGGCGGATCGGCCGGCGGGTCGACCGGCGGTTCCGGTAGCGATCCCGACGGCACCGCGTACCAGGGCAAGGAAGTCCGGGTCCAGTACGCCTGCAAGACGCCCATCGGCGACAAGAAGGCGGTCTCGCCGGTCCAGATCGACGCCGTGAAGAAGGGCGGCGGATACGACCTGACGGTGCGATTCAAGAAGTCCGTCATGACCAGCCCGGCGGATATCCCCAAGGGCGCGGTCAAGCCGTCGATGGCCGTCACGGTGGGCGGCGCCGACAAGGGATCGGTGAAGACCGAAGGGCCCGCCAACGCCGAACCGATCAAGTCGGGTGACCCGATCGAGATCCCCGACCTCAAGGGCGTCTACACACCGGGCGCCACCGGCACGGCCACGCTGACCCCCGGCGTGCTCACCGTCAACGCCCTGGGGACGACCACCACCTGTACCCCGGAGAAGGATCCGGGCGTCTCGCTCACCCTGGACACCGCCGCGCAGCCGGGCGGCACCTCCGGAGGCTCGACGTCCGGTTCCACGACCGGTTCCACGACTGGCTCCACGACCGGTTCCTCCGGCGGATCGTCCGCAGGCACCTTCGGCGGCTCCTCGGGTGGCGCGGAGGCCTCCGCCGGCGCAGGGGCTTCCGGCGGGACGAGTGGCGGCCTCGCCCAGACCGGTGCGGCCGACGACGGCGCGCTGACCGCCCTCGGCTTTCTCGCCGGCACCCTCATCCTGCTCGGCGGCGCGCTCGTCACCGTCACCCCATGGCGGCGGCTGCGGCGCTGAGCGGCCACCGGCCGCGACGGCTCCCACCGGCTGCGACGGCCCGTACGAGCCGCAGCGGCCCCGATACGCCGCAGGGCCCCGTCACACCACACGGTGTGACGGGGCCCTGCGCATAAGCCGCGCGTAACCCGCGCATCAGACGCTCAGCGGCGGATCAGTGCACGCCGCCCATGAGCGCCACGATCTTCTTGCGGTACACGTACACCCCGATCCCGGCGATCACCGCGAGGCCGGCCTCGGCCGCCACCACGGTCGTACCGCTGAGGTCCGCGCCCGCGATGGAGAGCAGCGAGGTGACGCAGTCACCGGCCGTGACGGCCAGGAACCACACGCCCATCATCTGGCTGGCGTACTTGGCGGGTGCCAGCTTGGTGGTGACGGACAGGCCGACGGGGGAGAGGCACAGCTCGCCGATCGTCTGGATCATGTATATCGACACCAGCCACATCGGGCTGACCTTGGTGCCGTCCGAGGCCATCAGCATCGGCACCACGAAGACGAAGAAGGACGCGCCGACCGCCACCAGGGCCATGCCGAACTTCACCGTGGTGCTGGGCTCCTGGTTCTTGCGGGCCAGCCACAGCCACAGCCAGGCGAAGACCGGCGCCAGGGCCATGATGAACAGCGGGTTCAGGGACTGGAACCAGGTGGCGGGGAACGAGAAGCCGAAGAGCTCGCCCGACGTGGAGCCCTTGCCGAAGACGGCCAGCGTGGAGCCGCCCTGGTCGTAGATCATCCAGAACACCGCGGCGGCCACGAAGAACCAGATGTAGCCGCTCATCTTGCTCTGCTCGGCGTCCGTGAGGTCCTTGTCGCGCTTGATGCGGACCAGCACCGCCGTCGGGATGATCAGGCCGAGCAGGGTGATCGGGACGATGGCCCAGTTCAGCGTGAAGTGACCGCTGATGCCCACCGCGCCGTAGAAGACCGCGGCGATGACCAGCCACATCAGGCCCTTGAGCAGCCACGTCTTCCGCTCCTGGGCGGACAGCGGGTTCGGGACCACGCTGCTCTTGGGGTCCAGGTGCTTGGTGCCCAGCAGGAACTGGATCAGGCCGAGGCCCATACCGGCACCGGCGAGCGCGAAGCCCAGGTGCCAGTTGACGGTCTCGCCGACGGTGCCGATGACGAACGGCGCGACGAAGGCACCCAGGTTGATGCCCATGTAGAAGACCGTGAAGCCGCCGTCACGACGCGGGTCGGAGGGCCCGTCGTAGAGGTGGCCGACCATCGTCGAGATGTTGGACTTCAGCAGGCCCGAGCCGATCGCGACCAGCCCCAGGCCGGTGAAGAACGCCGGCGCGCCCGGCAGGGCCAGGGTGAGGTGGCCCACCATGATGACGCAGCCGGCGATGGCGACCGTCTTACGGGGGCCCCAGACCCGGTCGCCGAACCAGCCGCCGGGCATGGCGAGCAGGTAGACCATCGCGAGGTACACCGCGTAGATGGAGGACGCCGCGGCAGCCGTCATCGCCAGGCCGCCGCCGTCCAGCCCTTCCTTGAAGCCGTCCGCGCCACCCGAGATCAGGTAGTACACGAGCAGGGCCCGCATACCGTAGAAGCTGAAGCGCTCCCACATCTCGGTCATGAAGAGAGTGGCCAGTCCGCGGGGGTGGCCGAAGAAGGTCTTGCCACCGGGCACAGGGGTCCCCTGCCGGTCCTCGTCCTTCGTCAGGCTCGACGCCATGGATGCTTCCTTGCTGCTCGGGACGCGTTCGGAGGCCGTTTCGCGCCCGGTGGGGGATGACCGGCACCGGCGTGGACCCGCCGTCCCCCCACCCCGGGGGTGCGACGCCGTCCCTCGAGGTCAGTCGGGGAGGCACCGGCAGAGCGGTCCGACACCGGGATCCACGTCCTCCGTGCTGCACTGCGCGGTGGACCCGGTCGACAGGTCATTCACGGTGTGTCGGGACTGGGGGCCAGCTCCGCACACAACGAGGGACCGATGACGTCAGTGGCGTCATGGGCCCCAGCGGTTGTCCACTGGACGTTAACGGTTGTCCATTGGACGTTCGGGACACCATACGTCTGTTCACCCGCCGTTGGAATACGTGAGACAACGGTCACATCATCGCGGGGAACCGCGCGCCCTCCTTCCGGCGACCGCGCGCGATCCCCCGCGACCGCGCCGTCCCAGCTCACCGCGGTCCCCGGGCGCGGAAGGCCTCTGTGCCGTCATCCGCGCTGGTCCACCCCTCGTGTGCGATACATCGGACTACCATCGGCCCATGACCCGTGTACTGCTCGCCGAGGATGACGCGTCCATCTCGGAGCCGCTCGCCCGCGCCCTGCGCCGCGAGGGTTACGAAGTCGAGGTGCGCGAGGACGGCCCGACGGCGCTCGACGCCGGTCTCCGGGGCAATATCGACCTCCTCGTGCTGGACCTGGGACTGCCCGGTATGGACGGCCTGGAGGTCGCCCGCCGGCTGCGCAACGACGGCCACTCCTTCCCCATCCTGGTGCTCACCGCCCGCGCCGATGAGGTGGACACCGTCGTCGGCCTGGACGCCGGCGCCGACGACTACGTCACCAAGCCCTTCCGGCTCGCCGAACTCCTCGCCCGGGTACGGGCCCTGCTCCGCCGCGGCTCCACCGTCGAGCCCCAGCAGCCGCCGGCCACCCACGGCGTACGGATCGACGTCGAGTCCCACCGCGCCTGGATGGGCGACGAGGAACTGCAGCTCACGGCCAAGGAATTCGATCTGCTGCGGGTCCTGGTGCGGGACGCCGGCCGGGTCGTCACCCGTGACCAGCTGATGCGCGAGGTCTGGGACACCACATGGTGGTCGTCCACGAAGACGCTCGACATGCACATCTCCTGGCTGCGCAAGAAGCTGGGGGACGACGCCGCCAACCCCCGCTACATCGCCACCGTCCGCGGAGTCGGCTTCCGCTTCGAGAAGAGCTAGGGGCCCGTGCGCCGCCGCCTGATCAACTCCACGCTCGCCGTGGTGCTCGTCGTGATCGCCGTCTTCGGCCTCTCGCTGGTCATCGTCGAGACCCGCACCATCCAGGCGGCCGCGGAGGAGAGCGTGGCTTCCGAAGCGGTCCGGCTGGTGGGGGCGGTCGAGAGCCGGCAGAGCAGCGGCGAGCGGATCACCCCGGACGTGCTCTCGGAGCAGATCGCCGGCAACCGCTACGCCGAGATCACCGTGCCGGGCAAACCGCGGATCGAGATCGGGCGGCGCCCGTCCGGCGAGGTCATCGAGTCGACGCAGCGCGGCGACCGCGGCGAGTCCGTCACGGTCCAGGAGTCCCGCTCCGCGATCAACTCCGAGATCGGCCGGACGCTGCTGGTCATCCTGGCCGTCTCGCTGCTCGCGATCCTCGCGGCCGTGGTACTGGCCGTCCGCCAGGGCCGCCGGCTGACCGCGCCGCTGACCGATCTCGCCGAGACCGCCGAGCGTCTGGGGTCCGGCGATCCGCGCCCGCGCCACCGCCGGTACGGCGTCCAGGAGCTGGACCGGGTCGCCGATGTGCTGGACGCCAGCGCCGAGCGGATCGCCCGGATGCTCACCGCCGAGCGACGGCTGGCCGCCGACGCCTCCCACCAGCTGCGTACGCCGCTGACCGCGCTGTCCATGCGGCTGGAGGAGATCACCCTCACCGACGACCCGGACACCGTGAAGGAAGAGGCCACCATCGCGCTGGCGCAGGTGGAGCGGCTGACCGATGTCGTCCAGCGGCTGCTGACCAACTCCCGGGACCCGCGTACCGGCTCCGCGGTCGCCTTCGACCTCGACGAGGTGGTCAAGCAGCAGATCGAGGAGTGGCGCCCCGCCTACCGCAGCGCCGGGCGGGCCATCGTCCGCTCCGGCAAGAAGGGGCTGCGGGCCGTCGGCACACCGGGCGCGGTCGCCCAGGTGCTGGCCACCTTGATCGAAAATTCGCTGATGCACGGCTCCGGACCGGTCGCGCTGCGGACCCGGGTCACCGGCAACCAGGCGGTCGTCGAGGTCACCGACGCCGGTCCCGGGGTCCCGCCGGACCTCGGCTCACGGGTCTTCGAGCGGACGGTCTCCGGCCGCAACTCCACCGGGCTCGGGCTGGCCGTTGCCCGGGACCTCGCCGAGGCGGACGGCGGACGGCTGGAACTGCTCCAGCAGCGGCCGCCGGTCTTCGCGCTGTTCCTGGCCCGGGAGGCGGAGCAGCAGTCCGACGGGCACTGACGGCGGTCCGCAGACGGTCCGCCCGCCACCGACGGCCGTCCGGCGGTCACTTCCGGGACGAGCTGCGTGGCCGCTGCGATCCGTCGGCGAGGAAGGACTCGGCGGTCTCTATCGCCTCGCGCGCGGGCAGAGTGCGGAAGACCCAGGTGCGGTAGGACCAGAAGCGGAAGAGCGTGGCGAGGCCGATACCGAGGAACTTGAAGACATTGCTCTGCAGCGGGGAGTTCCAGTCGAACCCGTACGTCGCGACGTAGAGCAGACCGTTCTCGATCACCAGGCCGACCGCGCTGAACAGCAGGAAGAGCGTGAGCTCCCGTGTGCGGCGCTGCTTGTCGCGGTCGCGGTAGGTGAAGTAGCGGTAGCCGAGGTAGTTGGTGCCGGTGGCCACGACCGTCGCGATGATGCTGGCGCGGACGACGGGCACCTCGGTCAGGTGCCGTACGAGGTTGAACACCGCGAAGTTGACCACGACGCCGGCCCCGCCCACGGCCCCGAATTTCACCAGTTCCCGGGTGAGCGCCTCCAGCTTGGACAGCACTGCGCTCCGGTTACTCATGGTGGTGGTTCAGCTCCCTGACGTGGGCATGGTCCGCGGCCGTCAACCTTGGCCCGCCCCCTCATGCTAACCACGCCCGAATGGCGGTGCCGACGCCCTCCGCGACGGCCTGCTCCGTGACGGCCGGCCCTGATACGGAGGGCGGCCGACGCCGATACGGGGCGGCCGACGCCGATACGGGGGTCAGTCGACCCTGATGCGGAAGTTCAGGGTGCGCGCGCCCGGCTCGTCGGCGGCGTCGGCCGAGCAGATCCGGCAGCGGAGCAGCCGCAGGTCCGTACGGCCCGGGTGCACCGTCTCGAAGTCCAGGTAGCGCTCGCGGCCGGTGCCGGACGGCAGTGGGCCGCCGGGGACCTCGCGCCGTCCGGCGGCTTTCAGGACGGCCGGGTCGGGGCGGGGCTCGGCGATGATCCAGCGGTAGCCGTCGGAGGGATCACCGGCGGGGTCGTCCGCCACCTTCACGCTGAAGCGGTCCCCGGCGGAGACCGCGATCTCGGAGTCGTCGGCGCCATAGACCTCCGGTGCGGACAGCTGACCGACGACGGAGTGCACGGCGGCCAGCAGGGCGGCGACCGCGACGGCGATCACCAGCGCTCTGGCGCCCCTGGATGTGCCACTGCTGGATGTGCCACTGCACGTCGCCGGTACACCGCCGCTCTCCGGTACACCGCCGCCCTCCGGTATACCGCCGTTCTTCGATATGCCGCTGTTCTCCATTCGGTGCCTCCTTTGTCGGCCATCCGTCCGAGACCTGTGAACGCGAGCATTCGGAGGATCGTCCAAGCCGGGGCCGGTGCCGCGGTGCCGGGCGGATACCCTGGGGGCGTGACGTTCCCGGTAGTCGGCATGGTCGGTGGCGGTCAGCTCGCCCGTATGACCCACGAGGCGGGTATCCCCCTCGGCATCAAGTTCAAGCTCCTCAGTGACACCCCGCAGGATTCGGCGGCCCAGGTGGTCAGCGATGTCGTCATCGGCGACTACCGCGATCTGGACACGCTGCGGGCCTTCGCCCGCGGCTGCGATGTGATCACCTTCGATCACGAGCACGTCCCCACCGAGCACTTGCAGGCCCTGGAGGCGGACGGCATCACCGTCCGGCCCGGCCGCGAGGCCCTGCGGCACGCCCAGGACAAGGGGGTGATGCGGGCGAAGCTGGACGCGATCGGCGTCCCGTGCCCACGGCACCGCATCGTCTCCGATCCGGAGGACGTGGCGCGTTTCGCGGCGGAGGGGGAGGGCTTTCCCGTGGTCCTCAAGACCGTGCGCGGGGGCTACGACGGCAAGGGGGTGTGGCTTGTGCGATCCTCCGAGGAGGCTGCGGAGCAGCTCTTCGACAGGAGGGGGCTCGCCGGTGTGCCCATCCTCGCGGAGGAGAAGGTCGACTTCGTCCGCGAACTGGCCGCCAACATCGTCCGTTCCCCGCACGGCCAGGCCGTCGCCTACCCGGTCGTGGAGTCCGTCCAGGTCGACGGCGTCTGTGACACCGTGATCGCCCCGGCGCCCGACCTCGACCCCGAGCTCGCCGGCCGGGCCCAGGAACTGGCGCTCCGGATCGGCAAGGAGCTGGACGTCGTCGGCCATCTGGCGGTGGAGCTCTTCGAGACCGCCGACGGCCGGATCCTGGTCAACGAGCTGGCCATGCGCCCGCACAACTCCGGCCACTGGACCCAGGACGGCGCGGTCACCTCGCAGTTCGCCAACCACGTCCGGGCCGTGCTCGACCTCCCGCTCGGCGACCCGCGCCCGCGCGCCCGCTGGACGGTGATGGCCAACGTCCTCGGCGGCGACTACCCCGACATGTATTCCGCGTATCTCCATTGCATGGCGCGGGACCCGCAGTTGAAGATCCATATGTACGGCAAGGACGTGAAGCCCGGCCGGAAGGTCGGACACGTCAACACCTACGGCGACGACCTGGCGGATGTGCGCGAGCGCGCCGCGCACGCCGCCGGCTACCTGCGAGGAACGATCACCGAATGACCGCCCACCCGTCGCCCGGCCACCGCCCCTCAACGAGCTCCCCCACACTCCGTGCGGGGGGACCCCCAGCGCGCCCCTCTGATGCGCCCATCATCGGCATCGTCATGGGCTCCGACTCCGACTGGCCCGTCATGGAGGCCGCCGCCCAGGCCCTCGCCGAGTTCGAGATCCCCTACGAGGTCGACGTCGTCTCGGCCCACCGCATGCCGCGCGAGATGATCGCGTACGGCGAGGACGCGGCCGCCCGCGGCCTGAAGGCGATCATCGCCGGCGCCGGCGGCGCGGCCCACCTGCCCGGCATGCTCGCCTCCGTGACCCCGCTCCCGGTCATCGGCGTGCCCGTCCCCCTGAAGTACCTGGACGGCATGGACTCCCTCCTCTCCATCGTGCAGATGCCCGCCGGGGTGCCGGTCGCCACCGTCTCGGTCGGCGGCGCCCGCAACGCCGGACTGCTCGCCGCCCGGATGCTCGCCGCCCATGACCCCGAACTCCTCGCCCGTATGCGGGAGTTCCAGCAGGAGTTGAACGACCAGGCCACCGAGAAGGGCAAGCGGCTGCGCAACAAGGTCGCCACGCCGAACGGGTTCGGCTTCGGCGGCGCCCAGTGAGTGCGTCCTCCGAGGACGCCGCACGGGAGCTGCTCGCCCGCTGGCCCGTCGTCGACGGCCACAACGACCTGCCCTGGGCGCTGCGCGAACAGGTCCGCTACGACCTCGACCGGCGGGACATCGCCACCGACCAGTCCGCGCATCTGCACACCGACCTGCCGCGGCTGCGGGCCGGCGGCGTCGGTGCGCAGTTCTGGTCGGTGTACGTACGCGCCGACTACGCGGGCGACACGGCGGTCAGCGCCACCCTCGAACAGATCGATGTGGTACGGCAGTTGCTGGCCCGCTACCCGGACGACCTGCGTCCGGCGCTCACCGCCGACGATGTGGAGGCGGCCCGCGCCCAGGGCCGGATCGCCTCCCTCATGGGCGCCGAGGGCGGCCACTCCATCAACAACTCGCTGGCCACCCTGCGCGCCCTGCACCGGCTCGGCGTCCGCTATATGACGCTCACCCACAACGACACCATCGACTGGGCGGACTCCGCCACCGACGCACCGCGCCACCAGGGCCTGTCGGCCTTCGGCGAGGAGGTCGTCCGGGAGATGAACCGCTGCGGGATGCTGGTCGACCTCTCGCACGTCGCGGCCGACACCATGCGCGACGCGCTGCGCGTCAGCACCGCGCCGGTGATCTTCTCGCACTCCTCGGCGCGCGCCGTCTGCGACCACCCGCGCAACATCCCCGACGACGTACTGGCCGAGCTGCCCGCCAACGGCGGCGTCGCCATGGCGACCTTTGTGCCGAAGTTCGTCCTGCCCGAGGCCGTCGAGTGGACCCGGCGCGCGGACGAGAACATGCGCGCCCACGGCCTGCACCACCTCGACACGACCGAGGCCGGTATGGCGGTCCAGCGGGCCTTCGAGGCCGCCGATCCGCGGCCGAAGGCCACCGCGGCCACCGTCGCCGACCACCTCGACCATATGCGCGAGGTCGCCGGTATCGACCACCTCGGCATCGGCGGCGACTTCGACGGCACCGCCTTCACCCCGGACGACCTGGCCGATGTCGCCGGCTACCCCCGCCTGATCGCCGAACTGCTGGACCGTCACTGGTCCAGGGCCGATCTGGCCAAGCTGACCTGGCAGAACGCGGTCCGTACGCTGCGTGCCGCGGAGGACGTGGCGCGCGCCGAACAGAGCCGGCGCGGCCCGTCCCACGCGACGATCGAGCAGCTGGACGGCCGGACGATTACGTGAACCGCACGGTTACGTGAAGCAGAGGCAGAAGGGGTGCCCGGCGGGGTCGAGATAGACCCGGAAGTTGCGCACCCCTTCGTCGTGCCGGACGAGCTCGGCACCCAGCGCGACGACCTTGCTCTCGGCCTCGTCGATCCGCGCCCGCGGCACATTGAAGTCGAGGTGCTGTTGCTGCGGCACCTCCTGGCCGGGCCACTGCGGTGCCCGGTAGCCCTCCGCCACCCGCTGGAAGGCGAGGGGACGGCCCTCGGGCCCCGCGATCTCGACCCATTCATCGTCGTCGGCGGTCACCTGCCAGCCGAGCATCTCGGCGTAGAAGCCGGCGAGCGCCCGCGGGTCGGGACAGTCCAGTGCGACGACGTCGAGGGTGATCAGACTCATCGTGTTACCTCCATGCCCATTCAACCGGTAACTTCGTGCGTTACTGCATGATGGCGAGGTATCGGTAACATCGCAAGAGTGGCATCGCGAACCGCTCCGGAATCCCTGCTGCTGGTCCAGGACCTGGTGAACACCCTCGACATCGAGACCGGCGAGGACGCGCTGACCGCCGACGGCGGCCTCGCCGCCTTCCTGGAGCCGCACGAGCTGCACGAGTCGCGCGAACTGCAAGAGCTGCAAGAGCTGCGCGAGGCGCTCCGCGCGGCCTGCCTCGCGCACACTGCGGGCACCGCCGTCCCCGAGCCGGCCGCCCGCGCCCTGGACCGTCTCCTGGCCGTCGCGCCCCTCGTCCTGGCCATCACCCCCGACGGTGACGCCGCCCTGCGTCCGGCACCCGGACTACGGGGGATCGCCCACCTCACCGCCCGTATCGCCGCGGGCATCGCCACCGCCGTCGCGGACGGCACCTGGAAACGGCTCAAGGCCTGCGAAGCGCATGAGTGCCGCTGGGTCTTCTACGACCGGAGCCCGGCCGGCCGCAGCCGCTGGTGCAGCATGGCGGTCTGCGGCAGCCGGGCGAAGATGCGGACCTACCGCGCCCGCCGCGCGGAGCCCGGTACCTAGTACCTGGGGAGAGCGGATCAGGCCCGCGGGCGGCCCAGCGCCCGGTACGTCCAGCCGGCCTTCCGCCACAGCTCCGGGTCCAGCGCGTTGCGCCCGTCCAGAATGCGCCGCTCGCCGGCCACCTCGGCCAGCGCCGCCGGGTCCAGCTCCCGGAACTCGCGCCACTCCGTCAGATGCAGTACGACATCCGCGCCGCGCACCGCCTCCAGCGCGCTGTCCGCGTACCCCAGCGTGGGGAACAGCCGCCGCGCGTTGTCCATCCCCTTCGGGTCGTAGACCGTCACCTGGCCGCCCTGGAGGTGGATCTGCCCGGCGACGTTGAGCGCCGGCGAGTCCCGTACGTCGTCCGAGTCCGGCTTGAAGGTTGCGCCGAGGACGGCGACCCGCTTGCCGAGGAAGGAACCGCCGCCGACCGCGTCCCGGGCCAGCTCGACCATATGGCCGCGCCGCCGCATGTTGATCGAGTCGATCTCGCGGAGGAACGTCAGTGCCTGGTCGGCGCCCAGTTCACCGGCGCGCGCCATGAAGGCCCGCAGGTCCTTCGGCAGGCAGCCGCCGCCGAACCCGATACCGGCCCGCAGGAACTTCTTCCCGATCCGCTCGTCATGGCCGATGGCCTCGGCCAGCTTCACCACATCGCCGTCGGCGGCCTCGCACACCTCCGCCATGGCGTTGATGAACGAGATCTTCGTCGCCAGGAAGGAGTTGGCCGAGGCCTTCACCAGCTCGGCGGTCGGGTAGTCCATCACGATGAATGGCGAGCCCGCGGCGATCGGCGTGGCGTAGACCTCGCGCAGCAGCTCCTCGGCCCGCGCACCGGCCACACCGGCCACGATCCGGTCCGGGCGCAGGGTGTCCTCGACGGCGAACCCCTCGCGCAGGAACTCCGGGTTCCAGGCCAGCTCGGCGTCCGCGCCCGCCGGGGCGGCCGCGGCCAGCCGCTCGGCGAGCCGGGCCGCGCTGCCCACCGGCACGGTCGACTTGCCGACGACGAGGGTGGGCCGGGTCAGATGCGGCGCCAGCGCGTCGAAGGCGGCGTCCACATACGACATGTCGCAGGCGTACTCACCGTGCTTCTGCGGAGTGTTCACACAGACGAAGTGCACATCGCCGAAGGCCCCGGCCTCCTCGTAGGAGGTGGTGAAGCGCAGCCGCCCGCTGGAGCCCTCGATCCCGGCGACATGGCGGCGCAGCAGCTCCGCCAGCCCCGGCTCGTACATCGGGACCTCGCCGCGCTGGAGCATCTCGATCTTCTCGGGCACCACGTCCAGCCCCAGCACCTCGAAACCGAGCTCGGCCATGGCGGCGGCGTGGGTGGCGCCGAGGTAGCCGGTGCCGATCACGGTGATCTTGAGGGCCATGAGTGCTCCAAACAGAGGCTGCGGCGTGAAGCGCCGACGTTCAGGGGCGGTGGTCGGGCGACGGGCGGGCGGGAAGGGGCCGGACCGAGCATAGTCGCGCCGGGAAAGGCCTAATCCAGCCGTCCTGCGGGCAGGTGACAACTGTCGGCAACCTCACGTATCCGCGAGCCGCGTCCGCGGCCTAGAATCCGCGGAGAGAAATAAGTTACTTAACGGTAGTCAGTGCTGCCGGGGAGCTCACAGGGGAGTGAGAGTTAGTGGCGGGAACCGCTGATTTCGATCTGTACCGGCTGTCGGAGGAGCACGACATGCTCCGCGAGTCGGTGCGCTCGCTCGCCGAAGCGAAGATCGCCCCGTTCGCCGCCGAGGTGGACGAGGAGGCGCGCTTCCCGCAGGAGGCACGCGACGCGCTGACCCTCAACGACCTGCACGCCGTGCACGTCCCCGAGGCCTACGGCGGCGCCGGCGCCGACGCGCTGGCCACCGTCATCGTCATCGAGGAGGTCGCCCGGGTCTGCGCCTCCTCCTCCCTGATCCCGGCCGTCAACAAGCTCGGCTCGCTCCCGGTGATCCTCTCCGGCTCCGAGGACCTCAAGAAGAAGTACCTCACCCCGCTCGCCAAGGGCGACGCGATGTTCTCGTACTGCCTCTCCGAGCCCGACGCCGGCTCCGACGCCGCGGGCATGAAGACCAAGGCGGTCCGCGACGGCGACCACTACGTCCTCAACGGCGTCAAGCGCTGGATCACCAACGCGGGCGTCAGCGAGTACTACACGGTCATGGCGGTCACCGACCCCGAGAAGCGCTCCAAGGGCATCTCCGCGTTCGTCGTCGAGAAGGGCGACGAGGGCGTCTCCTTCGGCGCCCCGGAGAAGAAGCTCGGCATCAAGGGCTCCCCGACCCGCGAGGTCTACCTCGACAACGTCCGGATCCCCGCCGACCGCCTCATCGGCGCGGAGGGCACCGGCTTCGCCACCGCCATGCAGACCCTGGACCACACCCGCATCACCATCGCCGCCCAGGCGCTCGGCATCGCCCAGGGCGCCCTGGACTACGCCAAGGGCTACGTCCAGGAGCGCAAGCAGTTCGGCAAGCCGATCGGCGACTTCCAGGGCGTCCAGTTCATGCTCGCCGACATGGCCATGAAGCTGGAGGCGGCCCGTCAGCTGACCTACGCCGCGGCCGCCCGCTCCGAGCGCGTCTCGGCCGGCGGCAAGGGCGAGGACCTGACCTTCTTCGGCGCCGCGGCCAAGTGCTACGCCTCCGACGCCGCCATGGAGATCACCACCGACGCCGTCCAGCTGCTCGGCGGCTACGGCTACACCCGCGACTACCCGCTGGAGCGCATGATGCGGGACGCCAAGATCACCCAAATCTACGAGGGCACGAACCAGGTCCAGCGCATCGTCATGGCCCGGAACCTGCCGCAGTAAGGATTTCGCAGGTCAAGTGCCATTTCTCGTGGCTCGCAGCTGTGATCGGCTCACGGGCCTCGAGGTAAGGAGACGTCCCGGCTGAATGAGCCGGGGCGTCTCTTTGTTTGCTGCGGCGGAGAACGATGTCCGCCTTGGTCCGCTGGCTGGGCACGATGTCGATGCCGACGCACCGAGCCCCCAGGTTGGCCAGGTGGGCGAGGTTGCAGCCGGTACCGCACCCCAGTTCCAGCACCCGAAGCCCGCGTACCGGACCGAGTAGCGACTCGTCGGGGCCGTGGTCGGGATACTGGGTCCAGTTCAACCACGTGGTGGCGCCAGCGGCATTGACGGCCCTTCTGGGCGTTCTGCCTGCGGCGTACCGTTCCCACGCTGCGGTGAGTGCTTCCATGCCGCTCCTTCCACGCAGGGTGGCTCCCCCTCGCGGAGAGGGGGAGCCACCGGACCTTGCTCGGCTCCGTCAGGCGACAGGGCTATCAGAGCAGCAGGCGTGGCACTGGTGGCAGTCTGCCGCCTTGGCGTTCCACAGTTCCCGGTCGATGACGAATCCGGCGTCCCGGATGGCCTGATCGGGGCGTTCGGTGGAGGTGACCAGGTAGGCGATTGTCTGACCGAAGGTGCGCTCGGCCGTATCGCGGTCCATTTCGCTTGGTCGTGCTCGGGCGTGGAACTGGTCCGGCCACTCGGCCTGGTCGGGGTGACCAGGGCCGGCGGCTCAGGAGGTCGCGCGACGGTGCAGAGCAGCCGACTCGCGCACCCGGCGGTTGTGCTGGGCCAAGGCTCGGAGCTGGATCAACTCTCGATCCGTGGCGGCTCGTACGGACACGGCGCGCGCCAGCCAGCGAAGGCCGGAGGGTCGTTTCAGGAGCACCATGGGTCCACGGCGATCGTGCACAACACCGACCATCCCACTGCCGCAGTCGAACACGGCCGTACCGGGCTCCCACGCAGTTTCCTGTCTCATCCCGTCCGCCTTTCGCTGGTGGTGCCTTCCAGTCAACGGCTTTGAGAATCAGCGGACTTGCACGTGACTGGCGCACGGAAGCCGTGCGCGGGAACGAATCGGCTGTGGGAACTCGCGGAGCTTGCGACCATGGCTCTGGCGGACGTCTTCCTGGATAGGGCTGATCACATGGGCAAGACCACCGAACTGGCACCGGGCGCCAACCTCGCTGTGCTTCGGAAGGAACGTGGGCTCACTCAGAACCAGCTGGCGAGGATGGCCAATGTCAGCGTCTCCCTGCTGTCCAAGATCGAAGTAGGGGACCGCGCTCTGACGCCTGCTGTCGCTGCTTCTCTGGGCAAACCGATGGGCCTGAGTATGGCCGAGGTTCTGGGCAAAACCTCTCTGGCCCGGAACGAGGAAGAGCGCCTGTCTGCGCTCAGGTCGGCTGTCCGGGACTATGACCTGCCGGGGCACGAGGAAGTCCGGGAAGACGCTCTCAAGGATTCTCTGGGGACGTCCGGGCGGCTGCGTGACGAGGTGAAGGTGACTCGGCTACTCGCCATGCTGCCGAAGCTGCTCAGGGACGCCACGACGCTCGCACACGACGCGAACACGAGGGAGTCCTGGGCAGGGCTCGCAGATGTCTACAGCACTGTCTATTGGCTCGCCGCCCGGCACAGGTGGATGGACATGGCGGAGCTGGCCGTAACGCGTCAGCGTTGGGCCATCGAGCAGAAGAAGAACCCTCTGGGCGAAGCCATCGCGGCCAGGGACAGGGCAGGGGCCTACCTGAACGGTGGAGATTTCGAAGGTGGACTTACCGTCGTCGACCGGGCGATTGGCAGGGCGCAGGACAGCTTGTCAGGGCAGGAGAGGGCTTTCGCCGTGGGTGTGCTGAACCTTCGGGGCATGACCCTTGCGGGGAGGCTCAAGGACAAGAAGGAAGGAAAGAGGGAAGCGGAGCGGCACATCAAGTCGGCCTGGGAAGCATCCGAGTGGTTCGCCTGCGACTGGAACCGGCACCACATGATCTTTGGGCCCCAGAACACGGTCACACACGTACTGGCCACTCGGCTGGATCTCGGCAAACCCCGTGAAGCCCTGCGTGCTGCCGAGAACATCGATGCCGTCTTGGAGGGGCTGCCGCCTACGCGGATCGCTCCGACCCGCATCAACATGGCACGGGCCCAGCTCGACCTCGGCGATCGGGACGGGGCCCTTGAGGACCTCTGTGTCGCTTGGGACGCGGCACCTCAGATGGCCCGGATTCATCCCATGGGCCGAGAGGTGTTCCGAGTCCTGTCGTCCCTCCACCGTCGCAGCAATCCGCAGTTGCTGAAGCTGTCGAAGCGGTTCGGGATCAAGGTCTAGCACCTGCCTGGCAGGTTGGTCGCCTGAAGAGACGTTGTGATGATCATGGGGAATGCGAACCGGGGCCCTGTGCTGCGTCGTCCGGCGGTGGTGGTCAGTCGGCGGTGACCGTGACCTTCTCGTCGTTGTTCAGTTGCTGGACCAGCTTGCGCAGCTTGGTCTGGTCCCAGACCAGGTTGCCGCCGCGGGAGCCGGACACCGGCATGTTCATGGACGTGCCGTCGCCGCTGGTGACGCCCTTCATCGCGAAGAACATCCGGCCCAGGTCCCACAGGCCCATGTCCTTGTCGACGATGAGGGTGTCCAGGCCGGCGCCCAGCGTCGGGTAGAGCTTGAACGGGTTGAGGATCGTGCCGGGCGTGGCGGCCTGGCCGGCCAGCGAGGCCAGGAACTTCTGCTGGTTCTTCGTGCGGTCCAGGTCGCTGCCCGCGAAGGCGTGCCGGGTGCGGACGAAGGCGAGGGCCTGCCGGCCGTCGAGGGTCTGCTTGCCCGCCTGGAAGTCGGCGCCCGACCACTTGTCCTTGAACGCCTTGGGGATGTCCATCTCCACCCCGCCGAGGGCGTCGACGATGTTGGCGAAGCCGGCGAAACCGATCTCGACGTAGTGGTCGATGCGCAGCTTGGTGTTGTGCTCGACGGTGCGGACCAGCAGCTCCGGGCCGTCCTCGGCGTAGGCCGCGTTGAGCTTGGTGTGCCGGCCGGTGGCCGGGTACTTCTTGCCCGAGTCCGAGCCGATGAAGGACGGTATTTCGACGTCCGAGTCGCGGGGCAGCGAGATCAGCGTCGGGCCGTTGCTCCCGTCGTGCAGGATCATCATGGAGTCGGTCCGCTTGCCGTCGGCGGAGCCGGTGTGCAGCTCCTTCTTCTCCTCGTCGGACATGCCCTCGCGGCTGTCCGAGCCGACGATCAGGTAGTTCGTGCCGTCGCCCGCCTCCGGGCGGTCGATGACCTTGCTCAGGTCCACCTCGCCGCGGAGCTTGCTGTCCGCCCAGAAGTACGTGCCGACCGAGGTGACCAGGAGCACCACGGCCAGGACGACCAGCGTGCGCTTGACGCGCCGGCCCCAGTCGGGGCGCGGTCGGCTGCCGTAGCCGCCGTGCTGCCCGCCGGCGTGACCGCCACCCCGGCCGCCGCCGTAGACCTGGCCGGTGTTGTAGCCGTCGCCGTACGCGCCGTCGTAGCCCTGGGCCTGCTGTGGCGGCACGGTGGCACCCCGGCCACCGTGCGGGGAGAGCGATGGCGGCAGCGGAGGCTCCTGCCGCGGACGGCCGGGGCTGGTACGGCGTACCTGCGGCATGGCGCGCGCGCCCTCCGGCTCGCCGCTGCTGCCGCGTCCGTACCGGTTGCCTTGGTCCCCGGACCACCCATTGGGCCACTCGTTCATAGAGGGCAGTGTGCCTGGCCGCAAGGCGTCCCCCATAGGGCGGGTGCGGGATCGGGTCACGGCTGTTGCAGAGCTGATGCAAAGCTACGCGTGGGAGACCGGCGTCACGTACGGCGCGGGGCCAGGGCCCGTACGCGCCCGCTTACGCTGGCTGCATGACCGAGAACGCCACCAACGGCCCCGAGGGTGAGCCCGCCGGCAAGCCCACCTCCGTGTCCCGCATCACGCTCAGCCACATCATGACGGCCGGCGACGCGAACCTCCTGGGCACGGTACACGGTGGCGTGATCATGAAACTGGTCGACGACGCCGCGGGCGCGGTCGCCGGGCGCCACTCCGGCGGGCCCGCGGTGACCGCCTCCATGGACGAGATGGCCTTCCTGGAGCCGGTACGGATCGGGGACCTCGTCCACGTCCGGGCCCAGGTCAACTGGACGGGCCGGTCCTCGATGGAGGTCGGCGTACGGGTCCTGGCCGAGCGCTGGAACGAATCCAGCCCGGCCCAGCAGGTCGGCTCCGCCTACCTTGTCTTCGCCGCCGTCGACGAGCACGGCAAACCCCGCTCGGTGCCGCCGGTGATCCCCGAGACCGAACGGGACAAGCGCCGCTACCAGGAGGCACAGATCCGCCGTACGCACCGCCTCGCCCGGCGTCGCGCGATCATGGAGCTGCGCGAACGGCACGTCGCGGAAGGCCTCGACGGCGCATAACGGCCACCGACAGCTGCGCCAGCAGCGTCAGCGCCGTACCGACGACGGTCCCGGCCGCCGCGCACAGCACATCGTCGATATCGGCGATCCGGCCGGCCCGCATCAGCAGCTGCGCCGCCTCGATGGCCAGGCACAGCCCCACCCCCAGCAGGAACGCCAGGGCGGCCGGGGCGCGTGGCACCGCGAACCGCAGCAGCAGCGGCCCCGGCACGAACAGGGCGGCACCGGCGATCTGCCGGCGCACCAGCATGGCCGTCTCCCCGGGCTCCAGCTGGGCACCCAGCTCGAACAGCCCCTCACCGGGCCGCCACCACACCGTCGCGTCCCCCGAACCGATCGGCTGGACCGGCGTGAGCGTCGCCGCCAGCAGCACCAGCAGCCAGCAGACCAGCAGTGCGCGGGCGGTGCCGCGCGCCGCGCCGCTGTCCGGGACGAGCGCGGTCCACAGGGTGAACGCCACCGCCAGGCCCAGCGCCACGACGAGGAAGAGCGTCACCGAGGCGGGGGTGATGCCCAGCACAACCTGCCACAACACGGATGCTCACCTTTCACGAAGATCATTGAGTGCCCGGGCGTCAGCCGCAGCTCCACTTGGTGACGTAGACCGTCTGCCCGTGCTCCATGACGCCCCGGATGCACTCGTCCGGGAGCATCTCCACCCGGCCGTTCAGCCCCACCGCCCCGCCCGCCGTGCGCCGGCTGCCGAACCAGCCCGGGAACGCGGTGATCCGGAAGTTCTTGCGCTGGTATCCGAGCCGTACCGTGATCTCGTCCGCCCCGGCCCGCGTCGTCTCCGCCGCGGCCCGCGTCGTCTCCGCCGCGGCCCGCGTCGTCTCCGTCCCGGTCCGCGCGGCCCCCGTCCCGGCCTGACCGGCCGCCGCCGGGAGCCCGTCGTATCGCCGGTACGTCACGGAGTACGTCCCCGTGGCCCCGACCGGGCCGCGCAGGCACAGCCGGCCGCGCACCAGATCACCGCAGCCGGTCGGGGACTCCGGCGCGGCCGGTGCCGCCGCCACGGTGGCCGCGATCAGACCGGCCGACACCATGGCCACCGACACCCGGCGGGCCCGGCGCCGCCCGCCCGGCCGCCGCGCGAGCGGCCCGGCCCCCGTCCGCCGGGGCGCCGGAACACTCATGCCGGGCCCCCCGTCGCCGCGCCCGCCACCCCGCCCGTCATCGCGTTCGCCACCGCGCTCGTCACCGTGCCCGTCATCGCGCTCGTTCATGGACATACCGCCTCATCGCCGGTGATCGCCGCGATCCCGCCCGGCTCCCGCGCCGGCTCCTCGGCCCGTACCCGCCGGACCTCCGTGTGGTCCCGCCCGACCGTCACCCGCAGCACCGGCCCCTGCCCGGCCACCGGCCGCAGCTGCGCGCCCGGCAGCGCCGCGGCCAGCGAGCGGGCCGAGCGGTTCCAGCGCGGGTCGTACGCGATGACCGTATGGGGTGTATGGGGCGTATGGGGAGCCCTGCCGGTGGCGGAGTCGCCCGGGGTGCCCACGATGGCGAACCCGGTGGCGCGCAGGTCCCTGGCCACCGCCGCGGCCGGCCCCGCCCGGCCGCTGCCGTCGGCGACCCGTACCTGGATCCGGTCGGGCGCCACCTCCACGGCCGTGGCCCGCGGCTCCGGCCGGTCCCGGCGTACCGCGATCGGCCGGTCCTCGCGGATCGCCTGGAACAGTTTCGGCGCCGCCACCGGGTCCCAGCGCACCGTCGAGCCGACGCCCGGCACCGGCTGCTCCAGACTGGCCAGCGGTACGGAGGTGAACTCCGACGACGACGCGGTGAACCCGCGCATCGCCTGCCCCAGGTCGACCAGGTCGTTGGCGGTGAAGCCGGAGTCGGCGCGTACCGACTCCAGCATCGCGCCCGCGACGTCCTTGACGCGGATCGGGTTCATCAGCACCCCGGACGAGGCCACCTTGTCGATGAGGGCGGCCAGGAAGCGCTGCTGGCGCTGCATCCGGCCGAGGTCGGCGGAGCCGTCGAGATGTCGCGAGCGCACGTACTGAAGCGCCTGCCCGCCGTTCAGCCGCGACTTCCCGGCGGGCAGGTCCAGCCCCGTATAGCTGTCGCGCAGCGGCCGTGACGTGCAGATCTCCACCCCGCCGACCGCGTCCACGCTGCGCATGAAGCTGGTGAAGTCGACCTCCAGGTAGTGGTCGATGTGCACCCCGGTCATGTGCTCGACGGTCCGCACGGTCAGGCTGGGGCCGCCCTCCGCGTACGCCGCGTTCAGCTTCATGGCGCGCCGGTCGCGCGGCCGGCCGGTCACCGGGTCGACATGGGCGGGGACCTCGGCGTAGGAGTCGCGCGGCAGGCTGATGACACTGGCCCGGTCCCGGTCGGCGGACAGGTGCACCAGCATCAGCGTGTCCGTGCAGTGACAGGGCTGGCCGCCCAGGTGGTAGCGCCGCTTCTCCTCCTCGGTGAGCCGGTCGCGGCCGTCCGTGCCGACGACCAGGAAGTTCAGCCCCTTGCCGCCGCCGGGCCGGTTGCTCATCCCGGTGAAGGCGTCCACCCGCCCGATGCCGCTCTCGACCCCGGTGACCATCGCGTGCCCGACGCCGCTCGCGGACAGCAGCAGGACGGACGCGCCGGTGCCGATCCGCAGTCCCCAGCGCGGACCCGGGCGCCGCTGCCCGTCGCGCCGGGCGGCCCGGCGGCCGGCCCGGTGGCGGGAGCGGAACGGCGTGGTCACAGGCGGGCACCTCCACGAAGACGCCACGAAGACGGCGAGGACACCGTAGATCCATACGATCTTCTGTAAAGCGCCACACGCCGGGCGGCCGCCGTCCCGCCACCCGGCTGCGTCCGAGGACGTCCCTCATTCGCGGTAACGTGAGGCAGCGACACCCCACACCGCATACCGCATACCGAACACCCCACACCGCATACCGCAGTCTCCCGGCGGGCGCTGCCGTCCCAGGCGGCTCCGCCACGGGCCGTACCCCCGAGGAACCATGCCGCAGCAGCAGCCCCCGGCCGTCTCCGTGATCATGCCGGTGCTCAACGAGGAACGTCACCTGCGCAATTCGGTCCGGCACATCCTGGAGCAGGAGTACGCCGGCGAGATGGAGGTGGTGATCGCCCTCGGCCCGTCCACGGACCGTACGGACGAGATCGCCGCCGAGCTGGTGGCCGAGGACCCCCGGGTGCACACCGTGCCGAACCCGACGGGCCGCACCCCCGCCGCGCTCAACGCCGCGATCAAGGCCTCCCGGCATCCGATCGTCGTCCGCGTCGACGGCCACGGCATGCTCTCCCCGAACTACATCGCCACCGCCGTGCGCCTCCTGGAGGAGACCGGCGCGGCGAACGTCGGCGGCATCATGCACGCCGAGGGCGAGAACGCCTGGGAGGACGCGGTCGCCGCCGCGATGACCTCCAAGATCGGCGTGGGCAACGCCGCCTTCCACACCGGCGGCCAAGCGGGCCCCGCCGAGACCGTCTACCTCGGCGTCTTCCGCCGCGAGGCCCTGGAGCAGCAGGGCGGCTACAACGAGGAGTTCATCCGCGCCCAGGACTGGGAGCTGAACTTCCGCATCCGCGAGGCCGGCGGCCAGATCTGGTTCTCACCGGAGCTGAAGGTCCAGTACCGCCCCCGCCCCAGCGTCAAGGCGCTCGCCAAGCAGTACAAGGACTACGGCAAGTGGCGCCACGTCGTCGCCCGCTACCACGCCGGCTCGATCAACCTCCGCTACCTGGCCCCGCCGACTGCCGTCGTCGCCATCGCCGCCGGCCTGGTCGCCGGCGCCACCGTCACCCCCTGGGGCTTCGTCATCCCGGCCGGCTACCTCGCCGCCATCACCGCGGGCTCTCTCCCCGCCGGCAAGGGCCTCCCGCTCAAGGCCCGCGCCCAGATCCCCCTCGCCCTGGCCACCATGCACATGTCCTGGGGCGCCGGCTTCCTGACCAGCCCCCGCTCCCTCGCGAAGAAGGTCATCGCCAGCCGCCGCCCGGCGGTACTGGCGCCGTCGGAAGGGGCGTAGTTAGGGCGGGCACGGGCCATGGCCGCCGGGTCGGGAAGGGCGCCCGGTCGCGGGCACGGCGCGGCACGGCGGCGACACGACGTCGGCCCCCGCCGGGAAGGAACGTGGTGGGGGCCGATCACTCGGGGTGTTGCGGGTCGGCTCAGACGGTGAACTGCCCGCGCTTGACGGCGAATACGAACGACGACCAGCCGTCCGCCGGGAAGGCCAGCGCCGGGCCATGCAGGTCCTTGTCGAGGGCTACAGGAGGCCGTCGATCAGGCCCTGCCGGAACGCGTGCCATTCCTCGGGGGTGTAGCGGAGAGCGCCCCTCTCCGGGTTCTTGGAATCGCGGACCGCGACGCCACCGCCGGGAAGTTCGGTGATCTCGACGCAGTTCTCGCCGCCATCGCTGAACGGCGATTTCCGCCAGGTGGCCCCGCTCAAGTCGATGGCGTACAGGTCGTCCTTGTGGTGGGAATTGCTCACTTCCCGTTCCTTTCCATGATGTTCTTAATGATCTCCCGTGAGTCGTCCACGGAAAGTGCTGCGGCAACCACGCGGTCGAATGCGGTCTCGAAGACCTTCACGTCGTCGTGGCCCTCGACGAAGTAGCCGCCACGGATGTTTTCGAGGAGGACCACAGTGGGCCATGGGCGCTGGAAGCGCACCACCTGGAAGATCCCGAGCATCCCGGGGTGTGGAGTGGAGGCCAGCGGCATGACCTGGATGGTAATATTCGGCAAATCCGCCATGTCGAGCAGGTGCCGAAGCTGCTCCCGCATGAGGGACGACTGCGAGGCGGAGCGCTGGTACAGCCCAGCTTCGTGGATGACCGCCCAGAGCTTCACTGGTGCGGACGGCCTGGTGAGAATGGCTTGGCGTGTTTTGCGGACCTCCGCAAGGGCGATCACCTCCTCCGGCGTACGGGTGAGGGCCATCGCGGAGATGATCTCCCGTGCATACGCGCCGGTCTGCAACAGACCGGGGATCAGGCCCGGTGTGTAGATGTGGACGCCCTCCGCGTCGGTCTCCAGGGTGAGATAGTCCTTGTAGGCGAGGGCTACGACGTCGCCGTACCCCTGCCACCAGCCCTGTTTCCCGGCGTCCTTGGCCAGACCCTCCAGCGCCGCGACGACATCGGCGTCCGTCACGTCGTACACCTTCAGCAGCGTCTCGACGTCCTGCGGACGCATGCGCGCTTTGGCGTTTTCGATGCGGGACAGCTTGCTCTCTTCCCAGCCCATCGCCGTAGCGGCGCTGCCCAGGCTCAGCTTCGCGTTGTTGCGGTACTTGCGCAGAGCTTCACCGAGTCGGCGCCGGCGGAGAGTTGGCACTGCTCGAACATTCGGCATGGTGCTTTTTGATACCTCCAAGGTGCGCATATGACGGCCCGGGTGCAGTTTGGCATCGCCCTGGTTCTCAAGTCGATAGAACAGAAATTCTTCTCTTTGCCAACTTCGGTTCCAAACTTGCGAGTTACGCTCTCGGAGGTGCACTCTGACTGAGCGAAGGCGCGACGGCTCCAGCAGCTCTGATCGGGCTCGTAGTTCTTCGTCCTCTGCGCTGCCTACCGTTCATCCGGCACGGGAAGCAGCGCGAAGTGCTGAGACAGACCCCAGTGCCAGCACGGGACTCGCGCCATCGCAGCAGTCAAGCGGTCCTGCCCACGCTTCCGTTGTGAGCGGAACGCGTCAGCAGCGACCTGTTCTGAAGAGGACCGGCCACGCACGAAGACCCCCGCGACGTTGCTGGAGCGGCGAACGTCCGGGGGCGTGGCCTCAACCGCATGGAGGTTGAAAGCATGCCCCACACTATCCGAACGATCTTCGAATCGCTGTTGCGGCTGTTACTGCCCGCGCGCGGGCGTCACCGGTCCCCCGGCGGACTGCTCACCGGGGGGTGCGCGGACGCGCCGACGCTCGTACACACCCGTGTGCCGGTCCGGCAGCAGGAGCTGCTGCGGGGTGAGGACACGGCGCTGATCCGCCCGTACGTCCTCACGCCGGAGGAGCGGCGGGAGCGGCGGGCGCAGCGTCAGCGGCGCCAGGCGCTGTGGCTGGCCGTGCACGGCGTCGACGCCGGGCCGCGTCGGATTCACGGGGTGGAGGTGACGGCCTGATGCCCCGCAACTGTCGCCCCGCCCACCTGAAAGACCCCCTGCCGGTACCGGAGCCGGTACCGGTTGCCGGGTGCGACGTCTGCGGGGCTCTGGCCCGGCAGCGCGCCGAGGCGTACACCGCCGGGGACAAATCTAAGGTGATCGACTGCAACGTCGAGCTACGCCGCCACCCTCACCCGCGCACCTTGAAGGCGGCACGGCCATGAGCGCGGGCGCCTGGTCGCGGATGCGCTCCCGGGTCGAGGAATTCTGGAACCGGCACGTCAGGTACCGGGCGCTGTACCGGCACCTTGACCACAAGCGGGCGGAAGTCAAGGCCCGTACCGCGTGGATGGAAGAGCTGACCGAGGAGGAACTGGCGGAGATGCTGCGCGGCCTCAACGAGTGCATCGAGGCCATGCAGGCGGCGGACACCAGCATCCCGAACCGCCCGGAGGCCACAGCATGAGGGCGCGGTACCGGTTCCTGAAATGGAAGCTCTCGGCCGTGCCGGGCATGGCCGCGCGGCACCTCGGTAAGTGCCTGATCTGCGGGCAGCACTCGGTGGACACCCCGGACGCCGACGATGCGCAGACGTGGTGCCTCAAGCACGCGGGGGCCACACGGCACGGCGTCTACGAGGTCTCGGCGTTCCAGTACTTCGACGCCGCCCTGACCGACCCAACGGCGGGCGGCGCCCCGTCCATGACATAAGACCCGGGCGGGGCCACCGTGGCACACCTTCCGGCCGCCCCGCCCGCGCAACCTCCACTCTGCGGAGGGTTGGCAGCGGTGCACCACCTGCACCGGCCGAGTTGGAACCGATCAAAGGAGATCGCCCATGAGCACCCTGGCGCATCCGCGTGAAGCGTTCCCCCTGACGCCCGACGGCGGGCGCATCCCGCACAGCGCCGAGCAGCCGTCCGGACCGGCCACCCGCCCGTGGATCCTGCGCTACGCCCAGACACCGGACGCCACCCAGGCGAAGCCCCTCCCCGCCGCCCTCTACGACGAGGAACTGCAAGTCTCCGTAGGCGTCGACAGCGATCTGCTGCCGTTCATGCAGACGCACAACCCGACCGTCCCGGACGGTAACGTCACCAACCCTCCGCCCCTCGACGAGGGACCGAAGGACTGACGGCCGTAGCTACCGTCCTCGTCATCGCCGCCCGCGAAGACTGGCCGACAGATCGCGTCGTGAAGACGCTGAGCGATCGAGGCGCGAAGGTGTTCCGCATGGATGCCGCGGACTTCCCGCAAGAGGCCACTCTCGTCGGACGCATCGGCCCCCACAGCTGGGCGGGCGAAGTGACCACCTCACACCGCACGCTCGACCTCCTCGACGTCGTCGCCTGCTACTTCCGCGCACCCAACCCGTTCCGTCTCTCCACGGACATGTCCGAGCCCGAGCGCCGGTTCGCCGCAGCACAAGCGCGCGCCGGTTTCGGCGGCATCCTCACAGCCCTCGACTGCCGATGGGTCAACCACCCGTCAGCCATGTCGCACGCCGAGTATAAACCCGTCCAACTCGCCGCAGCGCGTGAGGCCGGTCTCTCCATCCCACCGACCCTGATCACCAACAGCCCGGAAGAAGTACGGGCATTCGCCGCCGACATCCCCGGCCCGGTCATCTGCAAACCCGTGGCCTCACCGGTATTCATCGAGGGCAACGAGCTCAAGACCGTCTACACCCGGCGCATCACCGAGCACGACCTCGCCGACCTACGCGGCATCGAGGCCACGGCCCACCTGTTCCAAGCTTGGGTGAGCAAGGCGTACGAGGTACGCCTCACGGTCATGGGGAAACACCTGTTCGCCGCCGAGATTTACGCCACCAGCGCGAAGGCACGGACATCGCCCGCCCGCACGCGGCGGCGATGGTCGAGGAACTGACCAAGGCCGGCGCGATCCGGACGCCGGAATGGGCCGAAGCATTCGGCGCCGTCCCCCGGCACGTGTTCGTACCGCGCTGGTACGAGCAGGAGACCAACGACCAAGGCATCGCCGTATGGCGCATGCGGCACATCGCCCACGAAGGCCGTCTCGCACGCGTCTACCGAGACACCACCCTGGTCACCGCCCTCGACCCGGACACCGCCGAGCAGGTCGACGAGACCGCATGGACCGGCATCCCCACGTCGTCCAGCACCCTGCCGAGCCTAATGGCCGGAATGCTGGAAGACCTCGCCGTCGACAACGGACACCGCCGGCGGCCTGGTCGTCGCCGACGTCGACCTCGGGATCGAGGGCGGCCTCGTACGCCTCACGGTCGACGCCGAGCACCGCGCCTACGGGCAGTTCACCGCCACCGGCGGCCGATTCATGGCCGCCCGCGGCGACGCCCGGACCTACCCGCGGTGCGAGCGCGTCCCGTACGCGGACGAGGCAGGCACTCACCGCACCACCGTCACGGCGGCAGACATCCGGGCGCACTACCCGTTCCGCCTGCTGCTGGCGTTCCATCTGCCCGGCGCCGAGCTCGTGTACCACTCCGACGAAACCACCGGCACCATGTCTCTCCAGCTCCAGCAGTCCAACGGTTCATGGGCACGCGTGCCCCTAGCCGGCGACTGGCTCGACACCATGACGTACGGCGGATCGCCGGGAATCTGGCAGCAGGCCGAGGCGGCGTGGAAGTGGTGGAACGACGCCGGCCGCCCCGGACAGGACCAGTTCGGATACGTACGCGAGCCCGACGGCCACGTCTCCGTATGGCACCTCACCGACGGCCACCGATGGAACCTCCGTCCCGTGTAGCAACCGCATCCGCACACTATCGACGCCCCGTAGCCTTCATCAGCCGCGGGGCGTCGGCTGCCGCCTGCCTCTGGGCTCCTAGGGGACGGTCGAATAGATCCCCTAGGGGACGGAGCGCCTTGGGCCACGACGCAACCTGGTCGACCGTCAGCACATCAGCGCACAGTCACATCAACATCAGGCGCCGTTGATCGTCACCCCAGATGCGGTTGCAGTACTAACAGTGGCGCTCCGCGCCCGGGCCCTTGTGCCGGTCAGCGAAGTACACCCAGCCACCGGCCCCGGTGCCCCTCATCTCCCCCAGATCCACTGCCTTCCGTAGGAGTTGGTGACCCAGCACCAGGCGTCAAACTGTGTTCCACTCTTTACCCGCGCCACCGTCCCGCACTCCGCGGCAGGTCCCGCTTTGAGGTCGATAGTGTGGACGAGGGTGTCGACGGCGTCAGATTTCCGCTTTACGCCCCAGATGTAGCTGCAGTCGCCGGACGCGCTGGCAGTGCCCGCCCCGGTGGTTGCGCCGAGCCCTCAGGCCGAGTCATCTGCAGGCGCGCACGGCGGCATGGCCCGCCGACCGTTTGCTGGTCAGAACGAGTACTGCGGGTTCACCTTCATGCAGGCCTTGGTGTCCTCGCCGTTGAGGGCGTCGGCGCTGTCCGGGGCCTTGCGGGCGGGCTTGTCGTCGCTGGGCTGCTTCGGGTACGTCGTGCCGTCGCGCCAGTCGTTGCCGATCACCAGGCGCATCGAGGTGGCCGAACTGGACTCCCTTACTGCGCTGTTGGGGAGGCCGAGGGCTTTGGCGAGGGTCAGGGCGTCGCCCCGCCGGTCCTTGCCGTGGTACGTGAGGGTGGTGTCCGCCTGGCTGGTGAGCGACGTGTCGGTGGCGGCTGCGGTGTAGCCGAGGCCCGCCAGGCGCTGCTGGACGGCGGAGGCGCGGCCGGACACCGGGCCGGTCACCCTGCTGTCGGTGCCGTTCTGCACCACAACCTTCAGATTTTCCTTGGGGGTTGATGGCTTGGGGTCGGGGGCGGGCTTCTTCGTCTTGTCCTTGCCGTCCAGCGCGGTGTCGTTGCGCAGCATCGCGAAGGTCTGGTCCGCCTCGCCCGGCTTGGGCAGGACGTACTCCTCGCCGGAGCTGTACACCCACGGCATGGTGACCATCGTGATGCGCCCGGTCGGCACCCGGCTGAGGTCACCGCCCAGGTCGAAGAGCTTCTTCACGGTGCCGAGGCCGTCGTCCACGGTGAGTGCGCTGGTCGCGGCCTCCGCGAGGGCGCGCAGTTCGCCGGGGTTGGTGAGCTTGGCGTCCTTCTTCAGCTGGCGGACCATCGAGTTCATGTACATGTGCTGGGCCTTGGCCCGGCCGATGTCGGTGTTGTCCTCGAAGCCGTAACGGGTCCGCAGCCACTGCAGCGCCTGGACCCCCTTGACCGGGTGGGTGCCCTTGGTGAGCTTCAGGCCGCTGCCGTGGCCCTTGCTGTCGTGCGAGTAGACGTTCCGGTCGACGCAGACGGGGACGCCGCCGATGGCGTCGGCCATGGACACCACACCGGCGAAGTCGACCATCATGAAGTGGTCGATGTAGATGCCGGTCAGCTCCTGCCAGGTGGCGACGGTACAGCCCGGACCGCCGTGCTGGAGGGACTCGTTGATGGACTCGGTGGTCTGCGGATAGACCTCGCCGGTCTTCGGGTCGGTGCACTGGGGGATCGTCACCCGGGTGTCCCGGGGGATGGAGATCACCGACATGTTGCTGCGGTCGGCGGAGACGTGCACCAGCATCTGGACGTCGGCCAGCGGCTTGCGGTCCGCGTCCTGCCGGGCGCCGCCCAGCTCGATGTTCTTCTCGCTGTTCCGGCCGTCCGAGCCGAGCAGCAGGATGTTGAGTGGAGTCTGGCCGAAGGCGTTGGGGTCGGGCTTCTTCAGACCGCCGCCGCCCAGGGAGCGCGGGGCCTTCTGGAGGTTCGCGTTGAGGTGCTCGTAGTACCAGTAACCGGCGCCGGCCGTGCCCACTATGAGGACGGCGAGGGTGATCGCGGACCAGCGCAGCGCCTTGCGGCCTTTGCCGCCCTTGGTGCCCTTGCCGGCCTTGGTTCCCCTGCTGCTCTTGGTGTCGTGGGTGTTCTTGGTGTCCTTGCTGTCTCCGCCGTCCTCGCCGCCCTCGCCGCCTCTGCTGTCGGCGCCCTCGGTGTCGTAGAGGCTGTCGTCCCAGCCCAGTTGCTGTGCGTCCGGCCGGTTCCGCCGTTTCGGCCGGTCACCACGCACACTGCTCTGCGGCATTGGGCTCTCTCCCCGTCAGGTTCAGTTCACGTTCAGTTCGGTGCTGCGGTCGGCGGCGCCTGGGCAAGCGGCCGGGTCCCGCTCGGATCACCGATGCAGATGGTTACTGCGCGCAGATGGTTGCTGCGTGCGGATGGTTACTTGGCGCAGATGTTCTTGTCATCCGCGTTGACGTTCTGTACCCCGTCCGGGGTTTCGGTCGGCGCCGTGACGGGCGTGCCCGGTGCCGTGAAGTCCTTGCCGAGGACGAGCTTCATCGGTACGCGGGCGCCGGCGTCCTGCGCGGACTTCTTCAGCGCGCTCTTGGGCAGGCCCATCCAGTCGGTCAGTGTCGCGGCCTGGTCGGCCTGGTTGGGCGCGTATTCGAGGCGGGTGGCGGCGAGTTTCTCGGGGGCGTTGCCGGCGTTGGTGGAGAGCCGGGCGCCCTTGGTGTTCTGCAGCCAGTCCACGGTCATCTGGGCCGAGCCGATCGGCCCGCCGCCGTTGGTGACATCGACCCGTACGAGCGCCGCCGGGGCCTTCTTCGCCGGCCCGGAGTCCTTGTCCTTCTCCTTCTCCTGCTTCTTCTCACCCTTGGCCAGGGTGTGGTCGGCCCGGACCATCGCGAACAGCGGGTCGGCCTTGGCCTTGTCCAGGATGACGGTGGCCTTGTCATTGGGGTTGTCCAGCACCGGCACCGTGGCGAAGGTGACCTTGTCGAGGTTGACCCGCTTGAGGTCGGAGCCGAAGTCCAGCAGCTTCTTCGCGGTGTCGATACCGGTGTCGACGGTGAGCGCCTTGGTCGCCGCCTGGCTGACGTCGTAGAGCTTGCCGGGGCTGGAGAAGGCGTCCGACTTCAGCTTCCGGATCAGCGAACTGAGGAACTGCTGCTGCATCTTGATCCGGTCCAGGTCGCTGCCGAAGCCGACGGCGTGCCGGGTACGGACGAACGCCAGCGCCTGCTCGCCCTTGACGGTGTGCCGGCCGGCCTTGAGCTTCAGATGCGACTTGGGGTCGTCGATGTCCTTGGCGGCACAGACCTCGACCCCGTCCACCGCCTCGGTCAGGTCCTTGACCGCGTTGAAGTCGGCCATCATGAAGTGGTCGATCTTCAGGCCGGTGAGCTTCTCGACGGTGCGCCAGGTGCAGCCGGGGTCCCGCTCCTCCTGGCCCAGGCTGGTGTTGAACCGCACCCCCCGCTGACCGGGGATGACCTTCTTCGAGCCGTCCTTCTGCGTCGTGGGGCAGTCCGGGATGTCGGTGATCAGGTCGCGCGGGATGCTCAGCGCGGTGGCGTTCGACCGGTCCTTGGAGATGTGCATCAGGATCGTGGTGTCCGCGTGCCCGACGCTCTCGGCGTCGCCGTAGCCCGAGTTGCCCTTGCCGGTGCGGGCGTCCGTCCCGATGATCAGCAGGTTCACCGGGCCGTCGGACACCGCGGGGTTCTCCACGCCGACGTCGACCTTGCTGATGTTGCCGTTCAGCTGCTGGTAGAGGTAGAAGGCGCCGCCGCAGCCGGCGACGAGGACGAAGCCCACCACACCGGCCGTCCAGTACAGCGCCTTCTTCTTGCCGGACGCCTTCGGCTTGGGCTTGCGCCGGCGCGTCGGACCGCCCGTCGAGGAGGACGCCGCGCCGCGGTTCCCGGCCGTCCGGCGCGCGGCCCGGCCGCCGGTGGCGCGGCGCTCGCCGTCGCCGTCCCCGGTCCGCTCGTCGCCGTCACCCTCGGGCTGCCGCCGCTCGTCGCCGTCACCCTCGGGCTGCCGCCGCTCGCCGCCGTCGCCCTCGGGCGGCTCGGTCCGGCGGCGGCGCTGGACCGGCAGCGGCCGGGTGTCGGTGTCGCCCGTCTCGCCGCCGGGGTGGTGCGTGGTGCGTCCGGAGCCGGGAGTCCCGCGTCCGGCGGGCCGGCCGGGGCCTTGACCGGCGGGGTCGAGCCGCAGCTGGTAGCTGCCGGTGTTCGGGTCGAACACCCACTGATCGGCGGGATCGACGTTGTCGTCGCCCGCGCGCCCACGGCCTTGCGCGTCCACGGTGCCTGAAGTCCTCCGTCGGTGCCACGCGGCGCCATCCCCTCAAGGCGCTCGGTAGGTCGATCGTGCGTACATGTCAATAGTGCATGGTCATCGGCCAGCCAACTGCGCGGCCGGATCGCTCACACTATCCGCCCAGTTCAGCGCCCCGCGACGCGCGTGACAAATTCCACTTCCCTACACCTGGGCAATCCGCCCAATCCATTCGAGTCGCCAAGCGTCCTTTGCGGCATCTTTATTCGCAGATGCCGTGTTCCGCCGTCGTCCCCGGAAAGGTCGGGCCGGAACTCGCCGACGGTGACGCCGACGGTGACGGCGGCGAGGTGTCTTCCGGCGTGCCCCGCGAGACCTCGCCGGCCGATCCGCTGCCGCCGCGGGACGGCTCCTCCCCGGCGTCGCGCCCCGGCTCCACCGTCACGGGAAGATCCTTGCGCAGCTGCCCGAAGAGCCGGTCGGCGTCCGGCTGTACGAGTTCGTCGCGATTGGGATCGTAGCGGTACTCCCGGCGTGGAACGGTCAGGAACTGCACCCGGTCGGTGGGAATGCGGCGCGTACTGCGCACCAATTCGTACAGTCCTCTCAGCGACGCGAGCCCGGGATCCGTCGTCAGCGAACTCGTCGCGGCCTCCAGGACCGGATACAGCCGGGCCGGATTGAGCAGGACACCATTACTCTGCACTTTCTTCACCAGAGCACCAAGAAATCGCTGCTGTCGCTCCATGCGCTGGGTGTCGCTGCCGTCACCCAGACCCTCCCGTGCCCGGACATATGCCAGGGCGTCCTCCCCGTTCAGCGTCTGCCGCCCCGCGGGCAGCCGCAGCCGCGCCGCGTCGTCACGGACCGCCCGCGGCAGACAGACCTCGACCCCGTCCACCGCGTCCACCATCTTCGTGAAGCCGACGAAGTCGATGAGGAGGTAGTGGTCGACGCGGACCGCGGTCATCTGCTCGACCGTACGGATCGAGCAGGCCGCCCCGCCGAACGCGAACGACCAGTTGAACTGGGCCGTCTGGGGCTCGGTCTGCTGCCCGTCGGAGCGCTCGCACTGCGGCACCCGCACCATCAGGTCGCGCGGAATGCTGACCGCGGTGGCGCTCTGCCGGTCCGCCGCCAGGTGCAGCAGCATCGTGGTGTCCGCGCGTCGGCCTGCGGCGCTGCCGTACCGGCGGTTGCCGCCCTGGCGGCTGTCGGACCCGATCAGCAGCAGGTTCTCGGCGTTCGGCGGGCCCCCCGGCGGCCGCTCCGACTCCCACTTGCGGAGCTCCCGCTCGATGGCGCTGTCGATACGGATGTTGCCGTTCAGCTCGGCGTACAGCGCCCAGCCGAGGCCGCCGGCGCCGGCCAGCAGCGCACCGGCCGTCCCGAAGGCCACCCAGTGCCCTCGCCGCCACCGCCGCCATCGCCGCCGGCGCGGTGACCCCGGCCGGTCCGTCCCCGCCCCCCTGGCGGGGCGCTCGGCCCAGCCGGTGAACCGGGGCGGCTCGGGCGTATCGGTCATCCCCCGAGCATGGCCCGAAACCGGCACACCGTCCTGCCGGGAGCGCTCCGGCTCGTCCGCCCGGCGGACCATGGCGGGGAGAGGCAGACGGGACTTCCGGCACCTGCCCTGGGGGAACCCTGGGGCCGGGGCGCCGCCTCAGACGCCTCAGACCGCTGCCGGCGCCCGGAACGTGATCTTCTCGCTGGTCTCGCGGTCCGCCGCGGCCTCGGCGCCCAGCTGGTCCGCGTGCCGGCAGAGCACGACCGACCCACCGGACGCCAGCGGCGCGTACAGCCCGTAGGACAGGCCCTGCCAGGTGCCGAACGGCAGCCCCGACAGCACCCGGGGCGCCTCCGGCAGCCCGGCCGCGCCCGCGTCGGCCAGCGCACGGGCCACGATCCCGGCACCGGTCAGCTCCTCGCCACCGACGGCCAGCGCCGGCGCACCCGGGTCCACCGGAGCGAACGGCGCGAACCGGTCGCCCTGGCCGGGAACCTCCACGGCGTAGTCCGCGAAGCCCTCCGGCGGCTGCGGGAACCGGCCGCCCATCGGGCGCAGCGCCAGCGCCACCCGCTCCCCGGAGCAGGCCCGGGCGGCGTCGAGCCGGTCGGGCCCCGCGACGACCAGATCCGCGGCGGCCGGATCGCCGTCCACCTCCGCGACCACGCCCACCGAGGAACAGGCCAGCAGCCAGACGGCGGTCTGCCAGTGCGCGGGCAGCAGCAGGGCCAGCCGGTCACCGGGCTCGGCGGCCAGATCACCCTGGAGGTAGTTGGCGGTCTTGGCCACCCAATTGGCGAAGGTGGCGACGGACAGTTCCACACGCTCACCGGTGGCGTCGTCGTAGAAGGTCACCAGCGGGCGGGCCGGGTCCGCGGCGAGCGCGGAACTCAGCAGGTCGGCGGGGGTGCGATCGGTGGCGTTCATCGCGGCAAGGGTACGCGGGGCGGCGGCTGACGGAGGGTCGGGCACGGCAGCCCCGGGACACCGGATCGGCGGATGCCCCGTCAGGTCCGCGTTGGCGGGTTCCCGTCGGCCGTGTTCACGATGCTGCCATGCGCCCCTTCCTCGCGAGCTGTCTCGGCGCGGCGTGCAGCGCCGCCATCGCCCTGCCCTCCGCGCCGGATGCCGCCGCCGTCGCAGTTCCCGGCACCGGCACCGGCACTGTGATCGGTACCGGCACCGTGACCGGGACCGCGAACGGGAACGTGACCAGGACCAGTACGAACGTGACCAGGACCAGGACCAGGACCAGTGCCGGGACCAGGACCAGTGCCAGGACCAGGACCGGTGCTGGGCCCGTCGCCCGTCCGCCGGTCCCGGACCCGGAGCGCACCGGCCCCGAGGGCGCTGACCCGGAACGCACCGGCGAACTGCCGGGCAGCACCCAGTCCCTGCTGGTGCCCGCCCTCGACGCGCCCCTCCCGCAGTCCACCGACCGCGACACCGCGAGCGCGCCCACCCCGCGGGCGCTCGGCCTGCCGCCCCGCACCGTACGGCCGTTCTCGCTGCTGGGCGTCGTCTGGGACGACGCCCGCGCCGAGCTGGGGGCCCGGGTCCAGGTCCGCACCCGTGCCACCGGCAGCCACGTCTGGTCCGGCTGGCAGGACGTCCAGGCCCACAACGACGACGCCCCCGACCCCGGCGCCGCCGAGCGCCGCGACAGCGCCGTACGGGGCAGCACCGCGCCCCTGTGGGTCGGCGACTCCGACGCCGTGCAGCTGCGCATCACCCCCGAGCCCGGCCATCGCGGCCCGGTCGCCGTCCCCCGCGGGCTCCGGCTGGAACTCGTCGACCCCGGCCACCGGCCGGGTGCGGACGGCAGCACGGATCGCAATACGGACCGCGGCGCGCGCACCGACCCGCCGGTTCCGCTCGGCCCCGAGGCCACTGCGTCCTCCGCCGCCAACAGCAAGTTCGTCCCGCTCGGCGCCACCGAGATCCCGGCCGCCGACCGGGCCGCCGCCCAGGCCGACCTCGCCGCCGTCGGCGGCAGCCACCCGGACCGGACCGCCGTCGGACCGCGCCCGCGGATCATCACCCGGGCCGGCTGGGGCGCCGACGAGAAGCTCCGCGAGAAGACCTTCCTCTACAACAAGACCGTGCGCGCCGCCTTCGTCCACCACAGCGGATCCGGCAACAACTACACCTGCGCACAGGCGCCTTCGCTGATCCGCGCGATGTACCGCTTCCACGTCAAGAGCAACCACTGGCGGGACATCGGCTACAACTTCCTCGTCGACAAGTGCGGAACGGTCTACGAAGGCCGCGCCGGCGGCGTCGCCAAGCCCGTGATGGGCGCGCACACCCTCGGCTTCAACGACGCGAGCACCGGAATCGCCGTCCTCGGCACCTTCACCGAATCCGAGCCGCCCAAGCCGGCCATCGACGCCATCTCGCGCCTGACGTCCTGGAAGCTCGGCCTCTACGGCGTCGACCCGCGCGCCAAGATCCAGCTGCTGTCCTCCGGCAGCAACCGCTACCCCAAGGGCGCCAAGGTGCGGATGAACACCCTCTCCGGCCATCGCGACGGCTTCACCACCGACTGCCCCGGCGCCCACCTCTACAGCAAGCTGGCCGCCGCCCGCCTCACCGCCGCCCAGCTGCAGGGCCGCCGATGAACCGGCTTCCGACCGACGCCCGGCTTCTCGGCTGACGTCGGACGCGGGGTCTAGGCATTTCCCGCCGAGTCGTCTGCCTACACTGGTCCGCCGACCGGCCGACCCCAGCAGGAAGCAGAGAAGACAAGGTGACTGAAGCGATCCTCCTGGTCGGCGGCAAAGGCACCCGGCTGCGTCCGCTGACGATGCGCACGCCCAAGCCGATGGTCCCGGCGGCCGGCGTTCCGTTCCTCACCCACCAGCTGGCCCGCGCCCGGGCCGCCGGCGTCGAGCACATCGTCCTGGCCACCTCCTACCTCGCCGAGGTCTTCGAGCCGTACTTCGGTGACGGGTCGGCGCTCGGCCTGCATCTTGAGTACGTGACCGAGGAGGAGCCGCTGGGCACCGGCGGCGCCATCCGCAACGTCGCGGAGCGGCTGCACTCCGCCCCCGGCGAGCCGGTGCTGATCTTCAATGGCGACATCCTCACCGGCCTGGACATCCGGGCCCTGGTCGACACCCACCGCACTTCCGGTGCCGACGTCTCCCTCCACCTGACCCGGGTCGAGGACCCGCGCGCCTTCGGCCTGGTGCCCACGGACGGCACCGGCCGGGTCACCGCCTTCCTGGAGAAGCCGCAGACCCCCGAGGAGATCGTCACCGACCAGGTCAACGCCGGGGCGTACGTCTTCAACCGCTCGGTCATCGACACCATCCCGGCCGGCCGCCCGGTCTCCGTCGAACGCGAGACCTTCCCGGGGCTGCTCGCCGACGGTGCCCACCTCCAGGGCATGGTCGACTCCACCTACTGGCTCGACCTCGGCACTCCGCAGGCCTTCGTCCGCGGCTCCGCCGACCTGGTCCTGGGCCGCGCCCCGTCCCCGGCGGTGCCCGGCCGCTGCGGCGAGCGCCTGGTCCTGGACTCCGCCGAGGTCGCCCCGGACGCCAAGCTCGGCGGCGGCACCGTCGTCGGCGCGCGCGCCTCCATCGGCGCCGGCGCCCGGATCGACGGCAGCGCCGTCCTGGAAGGCGCGGTCGTCGAGGACGGCGCCCGGATCCGCGACTCGCTGATCGGCGCCGGGGCCCGCATCGGAGCCCGTACGGTCCTGGAGGGCGCGGTCATCGGTGACGGCGCCCGGGTCGGCGCGGACAACGAGCTGCGCGACGGCATCCGCATCTGGTGCGACGCCGAGATCCCAGCAGGATCGATCCGCTTCTCCTCGGACGCGTAGTTCTCTCCCCCCGTTCTCCCCCCGGTTCTCTCCCCCGCCCCCGTCCCCCGATCGCCTAACCTGGCCGCATGCCCGCCCGCGCCTGGGTCCCGTCCGGCCCGTACGACCTCCACCGCACGCTGAGTGTGCTGCGGCGCGGCCCGGGCGACCCCGCGTGCGTGGTGCGCGGCGACGAGGTGTGGCGGTGCTCCCGCACACCCGAGGGGCCGGGCACGCTGCGCCTCACGGCCCGCCCGGCCGCCGGCCGGGTCGAGGCCGAGGCCTGGGGGCCGGGCGCCGACTGGCTGCTGGCGCAGCTGCCCGACCTGCTGGGGGAGTCCGACGATCCGGAGCAGCTCACCGCCCGGCACCGCATCGTCCGGGACGCGCGCCGCCGCCACCCCGGTGTACGGCTCGCCCGGACCGGTCTGGTCCTGGAGTCGCTGATCCCCGCGATCCTGGAGCAGAAGGTCACCAGCGACGAGGCCTACCGGGCCTGGCGGCTCCTGCTGTGGCGCCACGGCGAGCCCGCCCCGGGGCCCTCCGCGGGGCCCTCCGCGGGGCCCTCCGCGGGGCCCTCCGGCCCCGGCCCCTGGGAGCGGATGCGGGTGATGCCGGATCCGCGCGGCTGGGCACTGATCCCCTCGTGGGAGTGGCATCGCGCCGGCGTGGACGCCAAGCGCTCCGCCGCGATCCTGCGCGCGGTGCGGGCCGCCCGCCGGATGGAGGAGGCCGCGCGGATGGACCTCGCGGCCGCCACCCGCCGGCTGACGGCGATACCGGGTATCGGCCCGTGGACCGCCGCCGAGACGCTGCAGCGCACCCTCGGCGCCCCCGACGCGATCACCGTCGGGGATCTCCACCTGCCGAAGATCATCGGATACGCCCTCACCGGCCGCCGCGGCACCACCGACGAGCAGATGCTCGAACTCCTCGCCCCCTACGACGGCCAGCGCCACCGCGCCGCCCGGCTGATCCTGCTGTCCGGCATCACCCCGCCACGCCGGGCGCCGAGATTTCCGGTGGGAGACATCGCCCGTCTCTGACGGCCCCGACCCGACTCTGAGGGCCCTGACGCGTCTCTGACGGCCCTGACTCGGCTCGGACGCCTCAGCGCACCACCACGAAGTCCGCGCCGTCCCGCGCGGGCCGTTCCTTCGGTGCCTCGGCCGGCCGGCCGATCGCGACCGCGCCCATCGGCTCCCAGTCGTCGGGCAGAGCGAGGGCATCCCGTACGACGTCCCGGCAGAACATCGTCGAGGAGATCCAGGCGGAGCCGAGCCGTTCGCCCGCCAGCGCCACCAGGAAGTTCTGGATCCCGGCGCCGTGCGCGACCACGAACATCTCCCGTTCCGCCGCGTTCCGCCGTGCGTCGGGGTAGGTGTGCGCGCCGTCCGTCACCATGCACGGCACGGCCAGGTACGGCGCGTTCCGCAGCACGTCGCCGCGCCGGATCCGCCGGGCGATGGACTCCTCGGACTTCCCGTCGGCGCGCAGATCCGCGATCCAGGCGTCCCGCATCGCGTCCAGCAGCCGCGTCCGGGACTCCGCCGACTCCAGGAGGACGAACCGCCACGGTGTGGTGTGGTGCGGCGCCGGGGCGGTGAGGGCCGCCGCCACGGCCCGCCGGACGGCCCCCGGGTCGACCGGGTGGTCCGTGAAGGTGCGCACCGTACGCCGCAGCGTCACCGCCTCCCGTACGGCCTCCGAGGTGCCCAGCCGGAACATGTCGCCCTCCGGGGACCGCACCAGCGCCCGCGCCCCGTCCCCGTCGTCCGCCGCCCCCGCCGTGACGACGTGCGGCAGTCCGCGCACCACGGCGACCGGCAGCCCGGTCGCCTTGCCCTTCACCAGGTCGCCGGCCGCGGCCAGCTCGTCCGCGGTGGCCACCACCGTCGCGCTGAGCGGATTGCCGTACGCGTCCGTGCCGCCGCGGAGGTCGTCCAGCACCCGCACCCCGGCCGCGCCGATCGCGACATCGGTGAGGCCGCTGCGCCACGGCCGCCCGAAGGTGTCACTGATGACGACCCCGACCTCGACGCCCAGCGCCTCGCGCAGCCCGGCACGCAGGGCGCGGGCCGAGGCGTCCGGGTCCTCCGGCAGCAACAGCACTGTGCCGGCAGGGGTGTTGGAGGCGTCGACGCCGGCCGCCGCCATCACCAGGCCCTGCCGGTTCTGCACGATCCGCAGCGATCCGCGGCGGGCCACCACCCGTACGGCCTCCGCGTCGATGGCCGCCTCCCGGTCGTCGGCCTCGACCACCCGCCCCTCGGCCTTGCTGACGATCTTCGAGGTCACCAACAGTACGTCCCCGTCGGCGAGTTGGGGCTTCCCGTCGGTGGTCGCCGCGGCCGTGATCAGCTTGACCAGGTCGTCGCCGGGCCGTACCTCGGGGATCCCCGGCAGTGCCCACACCCGGTACGCGGGCGTCCCGGCGGCGTCGGGCAGGCCGGTAGCCGTAGCCCCCGCGCCCGTACCGCTCGCGCCCGTACGTCCCCTGTCCGCGCCGCTCGCGCCCGTACCGCTCATGCCCGTACCTCCTCTGCCAGGGCCAGGGCCTCGCGTGCCATCGCGGCCGTGGCGTCCAGGTCCGTCATCATCAGCGGCACGGCGCGGCAGCGGATCCCGGCGGCCTCGACATCGGGCACCCGGTCCGCGTCCACGGTGTCGACCAGCCAGCCGCCCAGCAGCTCCGCCCCGTAGTGCGTGGCCACCGCCGAGGCCGTGGCCTCCACGCCGACCGCGGCCAGCACCTTGTCGGCCATCCCGCGCACCGGCGCGTCACCGACGATGGGGGAGAGGCCCACGACCGGTGCCGCGGCCTTGGCGATGGCCTCGCGGATCCCGGGGACGGCGAGGATGGTGCCGACGCTGACGACGGGGTTGGACGGCGGGAAGAGGATCACGTCGGCGGCCGCGATGGCCTCCAGGACGCCGGGCGCGGGTGCGGCCTGCTCGGCACCGACCGGCACCACGGCCTTCGCGTCCACCGAGGCGCGCAGCCGCACCCAGTACTCCTGGAAGTGCACCGCCCGCTGTTCGCCGTCCTCCTCGATGGCCACGTGGGTCTCGACCCGGTCGTCGGTCATCGGGATCAGCCGCACGCCCGGCTGCCAGCGGTCGCACAGCGCCTCGGTCACCGCGCTGAGCGGATAGCCGGCGCCCAGCATCTGCGTACGGACGATGTGCGTGGCGAAGTCCCGGTCGCCGAGGCCGAACCACTCGGGGCCGACGCCGTAGGCGGCCAGCTCCTCCTTGACCCGGAAGGTCTCGTCGGTCCGGCCCCAGCCCTGTTCCTCGTTGATACCGCCGCCGAGGGTGTACATCACGGTGTCGAGGTCGGGACACACCTTGAGGCCGAACAGATGGATGTCGTCGCCGGTGTTGCCGATGACGGTGACGTCCGCGTCCGGAGCCGCTGCCTTCAGTCCCCGCAGAAAGCGGGCGCCGCCGATACCGCCGGCCAGAACCACGATTCGCATGGCCCAAGGATCTCAAAGACTGTCAGGGGGCGAGGATCTCGGGGGCGGTGGCCGCGGTTCCGGCAGTGGTGTCCCGGCCGATGGGGGTCTCCCCGGCCGAACGGAGCGGAGACCGGGGGTGCATCGGCATGTCGGTCAGGCCGGGGGAGTAGATGTGCAGGCTGACCGCCGGCCTGAGGGAGTCGTTGACGATCTCGTGGACGTATCCGGGGGCGAACACCCGCTGGGCGCCGGCGGTGAGCGTCCGAGGGCCGGTCGTCGTCCCGCCGTGCTCGGTCAACTCGCCTTCCAGGACGGTCAGTACGCCGGCGGACGCGCCGTGGTCGTGCCGGCCGCTGCCCTGGCCGGGCACCCAGCTCAGCAGCCACACCTCGTAGCCGGGCGGGGCCTCGCCCGGCCGGGCCGGGACGGTGCGCAGCCGGTGGTACCAGCGGGTGGTGGCGTCGTACCGGACGAGCGGGGCCCAGGCGGCGCGGTCGGCGGCGATCGACCGGGCCAGACCGGCGAAGCCGGCGACGGTGTGCGGGTGGGCGGGGACGGGCGGCAGCAGATGGGGGAGGGCGAGGGGGTCGCCGGCGATCTGGACGTCGCTGTTCATCGGTTTCGGGTTCCTCGGCGGAAGTGCTGGGTGTGACGGGCTGGGGGACCGCCCGGCGTCAGCTGGGGAGGGGGAGCTGGGGAGGGCGGCACGACGCCGGCTCTCCCTGTGGGGGGCGCGGCAGAGTGGTCGCCGGGCAGGAGCGGTGGGCTCTGCGGGGTGGTGCGAGCGGAGAAGCTGGAGCTCAGTGGCTACAACAGCGGAAACAGCCGGAACAGCGACAGCGGTTCCGCGCGGCGCCGAGCGACCCGTGGATGCGGGTCGGGCGGGACGCGGCGGTGGCTGGCATGCGGTCAAGGAGACCGGGTTCCCGGCGCGATGTCAACCGGATGTCTGGTTTGCCGTGAATCTTTCACCTCATCCGGTTACTCCGTCCGGCGAAAGGTTTGTGCAGTACCGGCGGCGGAGAAGTCGACCGGCAACCGCGCTTCCAAACGCCGTTGCGGTCCTGTGATCCGACTGTGATCTTCCCCGCTTCGGCGCGCGGGGTGCAACGCGCGCGCCGCCCGATCGCGTCTTTCTTGACGACGCGGACGTGCCGAGCGGTGCGCCCGGGAAAGTGTCCTGGTTTTTACTGATTTGAACACTTTTCGCAACCGCTTGGTTCCGCCGAGTGAATAAGAGGCTCAATAGCAGATCTCGGCTTGACTGGCCCGGATCACCACACTTGTAATTTCACTCGTGTCGTTCAGCCGAAATCGATCACGGCTTGATCACGGGGACGTAAAGACAGACGAGGGGCGCACATGACCGAGCTGTTCCAGGAATTGCTGGTCGAGGAGGCGGACGAGGAGCTCGGCTGGCAGGAGCGCGCACTGTGCGCCCAGACCGACCCCGAGTCCTTCTTCCCGGAGAAGGGTGGCTCCACCCGCGAGGCCAAGAAGGTCTGCCTCGCCTGCGAAGTCCGGTCCGAATGCCTCGAATACGCGCTCGCCAACGACGAGCGCTTCGGTATCTGGGGCGGTCTGTCCGAGCGCGAGCGGCGCCGGCTCAAGAAGGCCGCCGTCTGACGATGATCAGGCAGCCGTCCGGACCGACGGCGCGCGGCCTCACGGACCACGCCGCCGCAGCCCCCCAACTCCCCATATCCACCGATAAGGAACCCTCCGCCTCCCGCGGCCCCGGCCGCCGGAGGCGGACTGCTGTCTGCGGACCCGGCCGGGGCCCCGGCGCGAACCATTAGTGTGGGGCCCCGTCCGAGATGTGCCGCCGCCCCGCGAGGCGCGCGCGTCACCTCGTAGTCCGTCGCAGTGTCTTCCGGGGGCGGGTGCCGTATGGGGGTCCCCCCGCGCCGTTCAGGCGTGGCGGAGGCTTCGCCGCGGGTCCCGAACTCCCGGGTCCGGAGGGCCCGTACCTCGATGTCCGTGCACAGCCAGTCGGCGGCCCACGCCGCCTCCTATGAAGCCGCCACCCCAGAGTTCCCGCGGCATGTCGTCACCGCCGTGATCGTCTCCCACGACGGCGCCCGCTGGCTGCCCGACGCGCTCTCCGGCCTGCTCGGCCAGGAACGCCCGGTGCAGAACGCCGTCGGAGCCGACACCGGCAGCGCGGACAACTCCGCCCAGCTTCTCGGCGAAGCCCTCGGCGAGCAGCGGGTACTGCACCTCGCCCGCCGCTCCGGATTCGGCACCGCCGTCGACGAGGCCGTCCGCACCGCCCCCGTCCTGACCCCCGACGAGCTGCCGTACCTGCGCCGCCCCAGCGGCTGGGACCCGGTCAGCCGCACCTGGCGCGACGAGACCTACGACATGCCGGAGTTGCCGCACGGCGAACCGGTCCAGTGGCTGTGGCTGCTGCACGACGACTGCGCACCCGCGCCGGACGCGCTCGCCGAACTGCTGCGGGTCGCCGACGCCAGCCCAGCCACCGCCATCGTCGGCCCCAAGCTGCGCAGCTGGTACGACCGCCGCCAGCTGCTCGAAACCGGAGTCAGCATCGCCCGCAGCGGCCGCCGTTGGACCGGCCTGGACCGCCGCGAACAGGACCAGGGCCAGCACGACCAGGTGCGCCCGGTGCTCTCGGTCTCCAGCGCCGGCATGCTCATCCGCCGCGACGTCTACGAGGAGTTGGGCGGCTTCGACCGCCGGCTCCCGTTGATGCGGGACGACGTCGACCTGTGCTGGCGCGCCCAGGCCGCCGGCCACCAGGTCCTGGTCGCCCCGGACGCCGTCCTGCGGCACGCCGAGGCCGCCGCCCGCGAGCGCCGCCCCATCGACTGCGTCGGCCGGACCCGGGCCAACCCGCACCGCGTCGACAAGGCCGGCGCCGCCTACACCCTGCTCACCAACACCCGTGGCGCGCTCCTGCCGTACGTCCTGCTGCGGCTGCTGCTCGGCACCGTCCTGCGGGTCCTCGCCTACCTCGTCGGCAAGGCCCCCGGCCAGGCCCTCGACGAACTCGCCGGGCTCCTCGGCACCCTGCTGCGGCCCGGCACCCTCCTCGCGGCACGCAAACGCCGGGGCCGGCCCGCCGTCCCCGCCGGTGAACTGCGGCCGCTCTTCCCGCCGCCCGGCGCCACCGTACGGGCCACCGTCGAGCAGGTCGCCGGCAACCTCGCCGGGCGCGCGGCACCCGACGTGGCCTCGGCCGGCCGGCACGGCGCCGTCGAGTCCGGACCCGGCGGCGACGACGCCGACTACCTGCAGATCGAGCAGTTCGCCCGGCTCAAGCGGATCGCCCGCAAACCCGCACCGGTGCTCTTCGCCGTCCTGCTGCTGGTCTCCCTGATCGCCTGCCGCGGACTCCTCGGCTCCGGCGCGCTGGCCGGCGGCGCGCTGCTGCCCGCGCCCGGCACCGCCTCCGACCTGTGGTCGGCGTACCTCGACAGCTGGCACACGGTCGGCGTCGGCAGCACCGCCCCGGCGCCCCCCTACCTGGCCCTCGTCGCCCTGGTGTCGAGCGTCCTCCTCGGCTCCACCGGTCTCACCGTCACCCTGCTCCTGGTCTGCTCCGTCCCGCTGGCCGGCCTCACCGCCTACTTCGCCTCCCGCCCGCTGGTCGCCTCCCGGCTGCTGCGGGCCTGGGGGAGCATCGCGTACGCCTTCCTGCCCGCCGCCACCGGCGCGCTGGCCGGCGGCCGGCTGGGCACCGCCGTGCTCGCCGTCCTGCTGCCGCTGCTGGCGCGCGCCGCGATCGCCGCCGCCGGACTGCGGCTCCCGGCCGGCACCCGGCCCAGCTGGCGCGCCACCTGGGCGTACACCCTGCTGATCACGGTCACCATGGCCTTCACCCCGGTCGTCTGGCCGGTCGCGGTGCTGCTCGGCACCGTCCTGCTGGTGCTGCGAGCCCTGGGCCGCGCACCCGGCGGCCCGTGGCAGAGCGACGGCGGACGGATCGGCGGAGGGCAGCGGACCGGCGGCCGTGACCAGCTCCTCGGCCATGTGCTGCGCTTCCTGGCCGTGGCGCTCGTCCCGCTCCTCGTCCTCGCCCCCTGGTCGCTGTCGCTGCTGACCCGGCCGTCCCGCTTCTTCGCCGAGCCCGGGCTCGGCTTCGGCGCCGGCGCCGCCTCCGCCCTCGACCTCCTCGGCCTCAGCCCCGGCGGCCCCGAGGCGGCCGGCGGCGTCCTGCTCTTCGGCATCGTCCTGGCCGCCCTCGCCGCGACGCTGCGCGACACCCGGCAGCGCGCGGTCCGTACTGCATGGGCCGTCGCGCTGACCGGGCTGCTGTGCGCGGCGCTCGGCAACGGCTCCGGCTGGACCGGCCCGGCGATGCTGATCTACGGCCTGGCGCTGCTGTGCGCCGCCGCGATCGGCGCCGAGGGCATCCGGACCCGCATGGCCAGCCTCGGTTTCGGCTGGAAGCAGCCGGTCGCCGTGCTGATCGCGCTGGCCTGCCTGCTCGCCCCGCTGTACGCGGCGGTCAGCTGGATGATCACCGGTGCGGGCGGGCCGCTGGCACGCCGCAGCCCCGAACAGGTACCCGCGTTCGTCGCCGAGGAGTCCGGCTCCACCGACCGGGCCCGCACCCTGGTCCTCGACGGCACACCCGGCCGGGTCCGCTACTCCCTCGTCCGCGGCTCCGGCGCCCGGCTCGGTGACGCCGACCTGGCCGCCGAGGCGGGCGAGGACAAGCGGCTGGGCACCGTCGTCGCGAACCTCGTGGCCGGCTCCGGTGCCGACCAGACCCGTCAGCTCGGCGGCTACGCCATCCGCTACGTCCTGGTCAGGGACGGCGCCCCGCGCGCGATGGGCCGCGTACTGGACAGCACGCCCGGCCTGACCCGGCTCAGCCAGGACGACGGCAGCGCCCTGTGGCGGGTCAACAGCAAGGTCTCCCGCGTCTCGATCGAAGCGCCCGGAACCCAGCAGGGCGCCACCGCCGGCGAGGCCGCCGCGCCCGCCCCGGTCAAGGCCGGCCCCGTCGAGGCGCACACCACCCTCCCCGCCGGGCCGGCCGGCCGGGTGCTGCGCCTCGCCGACGCCGCCGACGAGGGCTGGCGGGCCACCCTCGACGGCACCCCGCTGAAGCCCGTCACCGTCGACGGCTGGGCGCAGGGCTTCACCCTCCCCGCGCACGGCGGCACCCTCGACCTCACCCACGAGAGCCCGCTCGGCCACACCCTCTGGCTGTCGGCCCAGGGCCTGCTCGCCGTCGTCCTGGTGGTGCTCGCCCTGCCCGGCCGCCGCCGGGAGGTCGACGACGACCTGCCCGAGGACGTGGCCGCCGCCCAGGCCGCCGCGACCACCGGCGACGGCCGCCGGGCCCGTCGGCTGCGCGCCCAGGCCGAGGCCGCGGGCGGCGCGCCCGAGGGCACCGGCCCGGCCGCCCCCGGCGAGCAGCCGCCCGCCGCCGCGGCGGGTACGGCGCCCGCCCAGGACATCGTCGCGGCCACCGACCCGTACGCCGACTCGTACGCCGATCCGTACGCCGATCCCTACGCCGACCCGTCGTACGCCGATCCGTACGCCGCGGTGCCCCAGCAGCAGTCGCACGAGAGCCACGCGGGTCACGAGAGCCACGCGGGCCACGAGAGCCACGAGAGTTATGGGAGCCAGGACAGCCACGACGGCTGGGCGAACTGGCAGGCGGCGCCGGGCGGTCCGGCCCAGCCCGGTCAGCCGGGTCAGCCCGGTCCGCTCGGTGAACAGCAGCAGCCCTACGCCCCCGCCGACTCCTACCAGGCGGGCCAGTACGGCGGACAGTACCCGCAGGCCGACCCCTACCCGGCCCCTGTCGACCCGTCGTACGCCGACCCGTACGCCGCCGATCCCCTCCAGACCGGCGCCTACGACCCGTACGGCTACGGCGGACAGCCCCCACACCCGCACCAGCACCAGCACCAGCCCTACGACGACGGCACGACGTACCCCGGCTCCGCCGCCGAGCCGCGCCGTGACGGGAGCGACCAGCAGTGAAGCGCACGATGATGTCCCTGATCGGCGTGGCCGTCGCACTGGGCGCGGTCACCGGTGTCGCCGCCGTCGCCGCCCCGGACGGCGGCACCGAGGCCGCCCCCGCCGCCGGCACCCGGCTGCCCGTCCAGCGCTCCGCCCTGCTCTGCCCCGCCCCCACCTCCTCCGAGGTCGGCGAGACGGCCTACACCGCCTTCGTCCCCAAGGGCACGGCCGCCGGGTCCGGCACCCCGAAGGGCACCGCCCGGCTGCTGCCCGCCGGCACGGTCAAGGACGACGGCGGCAGCGACCGCGGCGCTGACAAGAGCCAGGGCAAGGGCAAGGGCAAGGACAGCGGTGCGGACCCGGCCGGCGGCCGCGTCGTCCCGCCCCGCGACACCAAGCCCGTCGTCCCCCTGCGACAGGCCGGCACACCGGTCACCACGACCACCGACCGCTCCGGCGCCCCGGCCCTCGTCGGTGCCGCGGACGGCGCCCTGGCCCCCGGCTGGACCGTCCAGCAGACCACCGCCGTGGCGGCCGGCGCCGGCCGCGGCCTGCTCGGCCTGAGCTGCACCGCCCCGGACACCGCCTTCTGGTTCCCCGGCGTCAGCACCGAGACCGGCCGCCAGGACTACGTCCACCTCACCAACCCGGGCTCCACCCCGGCCGTCGTCGACCTCGAACTGCGCGGCAAGGGCGGTGCGCTGAGCGGCGGCGGCGCGGGCGAGAACATCACCGTTCCGCCGCACACCGACGTCCCCGTCCTCCTCTCGACCCTCACCACCACTCCCACCACGGACGCCACCCTCCACGTCACCGCCCGCGAGGGCCGGGTCGGCGCCGCCGTCCAGGCCGTCGACGGCAAGCTCGGCAGCGACTGGCTGCCGGCCGCCGGCGACCCGTCCCCCGGCGCGGTGCTGCCGGGCATCCCCAAGGACGCCACCTCCGTCCGGCTGGTGGCCCTCGCCCCCGGGGGCGCCGACGCCGACCTGAAGGTCCAGCTGGCCACCCCCACCGGGCTGATCACCCCCGCCGGTCTGGAGACCCTGCACGTCAAGAGCGGTATGACCACCGCGGTGGACCTCAAGGACCTCACCAAGGGCGAGGCCGGCTCCCTGGTGCTCACCCCCGCGGACGGCACCTCCAAGGCCCCGGTCACCGCAGCGCTACGGGTCACCCGCGGCACCGGCGACAACCAGGAGATGGCGTTCATCCCGGCGACCCGCCCCGTCGAGCGGCGCGCCACCGCCGCCGACAACCGCGACAAGGGCAGCACGCTCTCCCTGGTCGCTCCCGAGAAGGGCAAGGACGCCCGGGTGAAGGTCACCGCCTCGGCCGGCAGCGGCGGCGGCACCCCGGTCAGCAAGACGTACACGGTCAAGGGCGGCACCACCCTGGACATCGACCCGCCCCGCCCCCAGGGCCTCAAGGGTGGCTATGCGCTGACCGTCGAGCCCGAGGCCGGCAGCGGACCGGTGCACGCCGCCCGGATGCTCGCCCTGCCCCAGGGCAAGGTGCCCGCCTTCACCATCCAGCCGCTGCCCGACGACCGCGGCTCGGTCCTCGTCCCCACCGCCGGCCAGGATCTCTCGGTCCTGACGGACTGAAGGGGCTGAGGGGCCGACGGACTGCCCCAGGAGCCCGCGCCGCTCACTCCTGGCCGTAGCGCGGGTCCACCGACTCCGGAGCCAGTCCCAGCAGCTCGGCGACCTGCTCGACCACGACCTCGTGAACCAGCAGCGCCCGCTCGTCCCGGCTCTTCGTGCGGATCTCCACCGGCCGGCGGTAGATCACGATCCGGTCCCGATGTCCGCCCCCGGCCGGCAGGACCCGCCCCAGCGGCACGGTCTCCTCGTCGGCCACCCCGCCCGGCCCCTCGTCGGGACCGAAACCGGGCACTTCCACCACCATGAAATCGACCTGGGCGAGCTGCGGCCACCGTCGCTCCAGACGGTCCCGCGAGTCGTACACAAGATCCACAAAGGCGTCGGCGCGGGTCACCGACAGCGGCACCTGGGGCGGCGCGATCGGCCCGCGCATGCCACGGCCATGACGGTCGCGGCGGCGAGGCCGCGGCTCCGCCGGTCGAGGAGGTACGGGGCTGTCCATCAGCATCGAGCGTAGCCGTCGGGCACCCCCGGGCACCGCCGAGTGCGGCAAGATGCGCCATGTCGCCGGCCGACCGAACCCGCCCTCATCGGTTTCGGTTCCCTTCCATATCCGATCGCGAAAGCCCCGGGCGACTACCCCGGGCGATGCCCGGAAGCCCCGGGCGGCAACCTCGGGCGATGCCCGGAAACGCACCGGCCGGTGACGGTGCTCCCCGCCCTCCGCCGGCTGCCACCGGGCTCCCGGTCCAGGTCCTCCCGAGCGGGTGCAGGTCAGACGCATCGGACGAAGCGGGACGACACGGTTGGGTGAGCCGGGGGAGAGTCGTCGCGGCCCGCTCAAGAGTGCGGTACCGTCCAACGTCGTGAGCCCTGTACGTCGCTGTTCGCGCACTGCGTGCGGCCGCCCCGCCGTCGCAACGCTGACGTACGTCTACGCGGATTCGACCGCTGTGCTCGGACCGCTCGCCACCTACGCCGAGCCGCACTGCTACGACCTGTGCGCCGAGCACTCCGAGCGGCTGACCGCGCCCCGTGGCTGGGAGGTCGTCCGCCTCGCCGTCGACTCCGGACCGGCACGGCCCAGCGGCGACGACCTCGAAGCGCTGGCGAACGCGGTACGCGAGGCCGCCCGCCCCCAGGAACGCGCCGCCGGCGACGGCTCCCCGCCGTCCGGCGCCCGCGACCCCCATCCCATGGAGGTCGCCCGCCGGGGGCACTTGCGGGTGCTGCGCTCGCCCGACTGACCCCCGGCCAACCGCCGCGCGTGGCGTGCTTCCTCCGTCGTCGTTCCCGGCGCCGTACCTCCCGTCCCGCCGTGACACCGGCGTGGATAAATTGGGGTGGCCGAACCCACCCCAGGAGGACTGCCTCGTGAAAGACCTTTCGCACCTCGTGAAGGCGTACGACGTACGCGGCGTCGTCCCCACCGACTGGGACGAACCGCTCGCCGAGCTGTTCGGAGCCGCTTTCGTCGAGGTCACCGGCGCGGACGCGATCGTGATCGGGCACGACATGCGGCCGTCCTCACCCGGGCTGTCCCGGTCGTTCGCGCGCGGCGCCGCGGCCCGCGGAGCGGACGTCACCGAGATCGGGCTGTGCTCGACCGACGAGCTGTACTACGCGAGCGGCGCCCTCGGCCTGCCCGGCGCGATGTTCACCGCCTCGCACAACCCCGCCCAGTACAACGGCATCAAGATGTGCCGCGCGGGCGCCGCCCCGGTGGGCCAGGACACCGGCCTCGCCCAGATCCGCGAACTGGTCGAGCGCTGGAGTGCGGACGGCGCGCCCGAGCCGGTGCCCGCCACCGGATCGGTCACCCAGCGCGATGTGCTGGAGGACTACGCCGCGCACCTCCGCGGCCTGGTGGACCTCTCGGGCATCCGCCCCCTGAAGGTCGTCGTCGACGCCGGCAACGGCATGGGCGGCCACACCGTTCCCACCGTCTTCGAGGGCCTGCCCATCGAACTCGACGCGCTCTACTTCGAGCTGGACGGCTCCTTCCCGAACCACGAGGCCAACCCGCTCGACCCCGCGAACATCGTCGACCTCCAGGCACGCGTCCGTGAGGTCGGCGCCGACCTCGGCCTCGCCTTCGACGGCGACGCGGACCGCTGCTTCGTCGTCGACGAGAACGGCGACCCGGTGTCCCCCTCCGCGATCACCGCCCTGGTCGCCGCCCGCGAACTGGCCAAGGCCCCCGGCGCCACCGTCATCCACAACTGCATCACCTCCTGGTCCGTCCCGGAGGTCGTCGCGGAGAACGGCGGCACGCCGGTCCGCACCCGCGTCGGGCACTCCTTCATCAAGCAGGAGATGGCCAGGACCGGCGCGATCTTCGGCGGTGAGCACTCCGCCCACTACTACTTCCGCGACTTCTGGAACGCCGACACCGGCATGCTCGCCGCGCTGCACGTCCTGGCGGCTCTCGGTGGCCAGGACGGCCCGCTGTCGCAGCTGGTCGCCGGGTACGACCGGTACGCGGCCTCCGGCGAGATCAACAGCACCGTCGACGACCAGGCCGGGCGCCTCGCCGCCATCCGGGCCGCCTACGAAGGCCGCCCGGGCATCACCCTCGACGAACTGGACGGCCTGACCGTCACCGCCGCGGACTGGTGGTTCAACGTACGCCCCTCCAACACCGAACCGCTGCTGCGTCTGAACGCCGAAGCGCGCGACCAGGAGACCGTCGAGCGGGTCCGCGACGAGGCCCTGGCGATCATCCGCGGCTGAGCGGGCGCCCTCCGGGAATCCCGCATCCTGCATCCCGCATCCCGGACGGGGAGGGCTGAGGGCCGCGGACACCGAGGACCGCGGACCTCCGCGGTCACCTGCGGTGGCGGGTGGCGCTGCCTCCTGGGCGCGCGCCCGCCACTCTCCCGCGCGCCTCCCACCTCCGCGTATTCCCTCCGAGCAGGCCGGGGCCCCTCGTCCGGCGGTACGCTGGCCACGCCGCAATCACCCTGAAGGAGTCGCATCCATGCCGGTCGAAGCCAGCTTGATCCAGATCCTCGCCTGCCCGGCGTGCCACGCCCCGCTCGAGGACCGGACCGACGCGGACCCGGCGGAGCTGGTCTGCACCTCGGGTGACTGTGGCCTCGGCTACCCCGTCCGGGACGGTATCCCCGTACTCCTCGTCGACGAAGCCCGCCGCCCCGGCGCCGACGGCACGGGAAGCAACCCCGGCTCCGCCTGACCGGGCCCCGCCGGGCCCGCCCCGGCACCGCCCGCGTACCCCCGCCCGTACCGGCGATCGGAGGCCGCGCCCACCATGCTCGACGAGTCACTCCTCGACGCCCCTGACGCACTGGCCGGCGCCGACCGCTTCGGTCTGCTGCGCGGCGTCGCCGAATCCGGCGCCCGGGTCCGCACCGCCGCCCGCAGCGCCACCGAATCCGGCATCTCCCGGCTGACGCCCGACGGCCGGCCACGCTCCGTCCTCGTCGCCGGCCCCGGACCCGCCGCGGCCGGCGTCGCCGACCTGCTGCGGGCCCTGGCCGGCGGCACCTGCCCGGTCGGCCTCATCCAGCCCACCGGCGTCGCCCCGCTGCCCGGCGCACTGCGCTGGACGCTCCCCGGCTGGGCCGGCCCGCTGGACCTGCTGCTGCTCGCCGGCCCGGACGCCGCCGACCCCGGCCTCGCCGAACTGGTCGAACAGGCCAACCGCCGGGGCTGCTCGGTGGTCGCCGTCACCCCGGCCGGAGGCCCGCTCTCCGACGCCGTCACCCAGGCCCGCGGTCTCGCCGTGCCACTGGCGACCACCGCGTACGACGCCGAGTTCGACGTCGAGGGCGCGCCCCCGGCCGCCCCCGGCACCCTCTGGTCCGTCCTGATCCCGCTGCTGATGCTCACCGACCGGATCGGCCTGATCAGCGCCCCGCCGGTCGCCCTGGACCAGCTCGCCGACCGCCTCGACCAGCTCGCCGAGCGCTGCGGCCCGGCCATCCCCACCTACACCAACCCCGGCAAGACGCTCGCCGCCGACCTCGCCGACGCGCTCCCGCTGATATGGACCGAGGGCCCCCTCGCGCACGCCGTCGGGCGGCACTTCGCCGCCGAACTGGCCGGACTGGCCGGCCGCCCCGCGCTCGCCGCCGAACTGCCCGAGGCGCTCACCACCCACCGCACCCTGCTCGTCGGCCCCCTCGCCGAAGGCGCCGACCCGGATGACTTCTTCCGTGACCGGGTCGAACAGCCCGCCGCGACGGCGCTGCACGCCCGGGTCGTGCTGCTGCGCGAGCAGGAGCCCGGCCCGCTGTCCGCCACCCGCGCCGCCAAGGCGCTCGCCGAGGAGCGCGACACCACCCTCACCGAGCTGGAACCGGGCGCCGGCAGCGATCTGGAGAAGGCCGCGGAGCTGCTCGCCATCGCGGATTTCGGCGCCGTTTACCTGGCGCTCGCCGGTACCGGGTGACCTGCACGAGCGGCCCGCCGTACAGAGCCGGCCGTGCCCCCCGTACCCAACGCAGTCACAACGCAGTGACACGAACGCAGTGACACGAACGCAGTGGCACGCACACAGCCGTATGCCGCCCCGCTGCGGCCGTACGCCGTCGTAGGACGAACAACCAGCAGGAAGCAGCGACCCCGATGGACCGCCTGGCCAACACCGTGCGCCCCTACGCCTGGGGCTCCACCACCGCCATCCCGGAACTCCTCGGCACCGAGCCCACCGGCGAACCACAGGCCGAGATGTGGATGGGCGCCCACCCCGGCGCCCCTTCCCGCATCGACCGTGGCGCGGGCCCGGTCTCCCTGGCCGAGGCGATCGACGCCGAACCCGAGGCCGAGCTCGGCCCGGACACCGTGCGCGCCTTCGGCCCCCGGCTGCCCTTCCTGCTCAAGCTGCTCGCCGCCGGCTCACCGCTCTCCCTCCAGGTCCACCCCGACCTGGCCCAGGCCAGGGAGGGCTTCGCCGACGAGGAACGGCGCGGCGTCCCCCTCGACGCCCCCCACCGCAACTACAAGGACGCCCACCACAAGCCCGAGCTGATCGTCGCGCTCACCCCCTTCGACGGGCTGTGCGGCTTCCGCCACCCGGCCCAGGCCGCGGACCTCCTGGAAGGCCTGGGCATCGACGACCTCACCCCGTACGTCGACATCCTGCGTGCCACGCCCGAGGAAGGCGCCCTGCGAGAGGTGCTCACCGCCGTACTCGGCGCCGAGCACCACGCCATCGCCGGCACGGTCGAGCGCGCCACCGTCGCGGCCGGGCAGCGGGCCGCCGAGGGCGGACCGCACGCCGACGCCTACGCCGCCTACGCCGGCATCGCCCACCACTACCCCGGCGACCCCGGTGTCCTCGCGGCCATGCTGCTCAACCACGTACGGCTCCAGCCCGGCGAGGCGCTGTTCCTCGGCGCCGGTATCCCGCACGCCTACCTCAGCGGACTCGGCGTCGAGCTGATGGCCAACTCCGACAATGTGCTGCGCTGCGGACTGACCCCCAAGCACGTCGACATCCCCGAACTGTTGCGCGTCGTCCGCTTCGAAGCCGGCGACGCCACCGTGCTGCGTCCCGAGGACGTCGCCGGCGAGGAGGTCTACGACACCCCGGTCGACGAGTTCCGGCTCTCCCGCTTCGTCCTCGCCCCCGGCGGCGCCCCGCGCGCCCTGGTCTCCCGCACGCCGCAGATCCTGCTGTGCACGGCCGGCACGGTCCGGCTGCACCGCGCCGACGAGGCCCCGGAACAGAGCCCGGAACAGAGCCCGGAGCACGGCGGGACCGAGCTGACCCTCGCCCCCGGCGAGTCCGCGTTCGTACGCGCCGGTGAACAGCTCACCCTCTCCGGAGCGGGCACCCTCTTCCGCGCGACCGTCGTGGCGTAGCGAGACGGACCGGCACGGCGGGGCATAACGGATCACGACGGGCAGGACGGCCGTCCGCCGGACGGCCGCGTGGCGGACGTCTCGCGCCGTGCTGTCACAATGACCGCCGCAGGCCGTCGAGCGGCGGTGAAGCCCGACGGCCGGAAGGCCCCGGAGGGCCGGGGCGAACCGGATGAACCCGACAAAGGGGGATCCGGATGATGGAAGGGATACGCGGCACCAATGAGCGCATCAGGCGGGACAAAGGCGATCGTTGCGGCGCTGGGCGCCAACGTGGCGATCGCCGCAGCGAAGTTCGTGGCCTTCGCCTTCAGCGGCTCGTCCTCGATGCTGGCCGAAGGCGTGCACTCGCTCGCGGACTCCGGCAATCAGGGCCTGCTGCTGCTCGGCGGCAAGAAGGCCAAGCGGGCGGCCACCGAGGAGCACCCCTTCGGCTACGGCCGCGAGCGCTACATCTACGGCTTCCTGGTCTCCATCGTCCTGTTCACCATCGGTGGCGTCTTCGCGCTCTACGAGGGCTACGAGAAGATCCACGACCCGCACCCGCTGGAGGACTGGTACTGGCCGATCGGTGTCCTGGTCTTCGCGATCATCGCCGAGGGCTTCTCCTTCCGTACGGCCATCAAGGAGTCCAACGAGCTGCGCGGCAAGCAGACCTGGACGCAGTTCGTCCGCCGTGCCAAGGCCCCCGAGCTGCCGGTCGTCCTGCTGGAGGACCTGGGCGCGCTCGTCGGTCTGGTGCTGGCCCTCGGCGGCGTCGGCCTCACCCTCGCCACCGGCAACGGCATCTGGGACGGCATCGGCACCATGTGCATCGGCACGCTCCTGGTGCTGATCGCCCTGGTCCTGGCCGCCGAGACGAAGTCCCTGCTGCTGGGCGAGGCCGCGGGCACCGAAGAGGTCGCCGCGATCCGCACCGCGATCGTCGACGGCGAGTTCGTCACCCGCGTCATCCACATGCGCACCCTCCACCTCGGCCCCGAGGAGCTGCTGGTCGCCGCCAAGATCGCGGTGCGCGGCCACGACACCGCCACCCAGGTCGCGGACGCCATCAACGCCGCCGAGGCCCGCATCCGCGAGGCCGTCCCCATCGCCCGCGTCATCTACCTCGAACCGGATATCTACGACGAGACCGTCGCCGCCGGCCCCGCCACCGCCAAGACCCCCGGCGCCCACTGACCCGCCCCCGCAAAATCACCACTCGGCCCCCGCGCTCCAGGCGAGCGCGGGGGCGTCCCCTGGGGGCTCTGTTCACACCCCCCTGATGGATCTCCCGGAGCACCTGTCCTAATGGATCTCCCGGAGTATCTGCAGCAGAGCCGCCTCGTCCGCCGCACCCTGCAACCGCGCCCTGAAGCCGGTGTCCATCAGCTTCCGTGACAGCAGCGCCAGGATCCGCAGGTGCTCGTCCCCGGCCGCCGCCTCCGGCACCGCGATCATGAAGACCATCTTGGCGAGCGAGCCGTCCAGCGAACCCCAGTCGATACCGTCCGCGGACCGCCCGAAGGCGACGACCGGCGCGGTCACCGCATCCGTCTTGGCGTGCGGGATGGCGATCTCCTCACCCAGCCCGGTGGTGCCCTGCGCCTCCCGTGCCAGCGCGGCCCGGATCAGCTCGTCGACGTCCGCCACCGTGCCGCCGGCAGCCGCCAGCGCGGCCATCTCGCGGATCGCCGCGTCCTTCTCGCCGGCGGTCAGCTGTGTGGTGACGGTCTGCTCGGTGAGGTAGCCGGACAGCACCTCGGCGGGGGCGGCCACCTCCGCCTCCTCAGTACTCCGCGCATCCTCCGCGACGGCGACGGCGACGGCGGCAGCCGCGGCCGCGCCCGTAAGGGGCACCCCCGCAGCTGCCGCAGCCACACCTGGCGCAGGCGCCGCACCTGCCGGAGCCGCCGCACCTGCCGCAGGCGCCGTACCTGCCGCAGCCGCCGGCCCCGCCGTCCCCGCGCTCACCGGAGCCGTCGCGGCCGCCCCGCCCTTCCGCCGCTCCGCGACGTCCATCAGAGCCACCGTCGTCAGCGCCGTCACGACCGAACCGATCACCACGGCGAGGAAGAACGCCGGCACCCCGCCGACCGCACCCAGCACCGCCACGATCGGCCCACCGTGCGGCACCGCATCCGTCACCCCGGCCATCCCCGCGACCGCGCCGGCCACCGCACCACCCAGCATGTTCGCCGGAATGACCTGCGCGGGCCGCGCCGCGGCGAACGGAATCGCGCCCTCGGAGATCCCGAAGAGCCCCATGAACAGCGCTGCCATCCCCGTCTCCCGCTCCTGCCCGGAGTACCGGCGCCTGCGGATCAGCGTGGCCAGCCCCTGCCCCAGCGGCATCACCGGGATCGCCGCGGCACACATGCCCATCACCGTCTGGTTGCCGGACGCGATCAGCCCGGCACCGAACAGGAACGCGGTCTTGTTGACCGGACCGCCCATATCGAACGCGATCATCAGGCCGAGGATCGCGCCGAGCAGGATCGCGCTGGACCCCGTCATCCCGCCGAGCCAGCCGGTGAGGTGCGTGAACACCCACGAGATGGGGCGGCCGATGACGTAGATGAAGAACAGCCCCAGCGTCGTCGTCGCCACGATCGGGATCACGATGATCGGCATGATCGGCCGTACGAACCGGGGAACCCTGATCTTCTTGATCCCCTGCACCAGGTAGCCGGCCAGGAAGCCGGCGACGATCGCGCCGATGAAGCCCGCGCCCGCCTTGGAGCCGTACAGCTCACCCGTATTGGCGATCCAGCCGCCGATCATGCCCGGCACCAGCGCCGGCCGGTCGCCGATCGCGTACGCGATATAGCCGGACAGGATCGGCACCATCAGCGTGAAGCCGATGGCACCGATCTCATTGACGTGCTTCCAGAACGAGCCTTCGGGGATGACCAGGCCGCCGTCCGCCTGCGGATGCCCGCCCAGCGCCAGCGAGATCGCGATCAGCAGACCGCCGACCACCACAAACGGGATCATGTAGCTGACGCCGTTCATCAGCGCCTTGTAGGCCACACCGCGTTCCCCGCCGCGGCCGGCCACACCGGCTCCGACCCCGGCCCCGCTCCCGACGCCGCCGCCACCGCCACGCGCGCCGCCCCTGACGCCGGCATCACCGCCACCGACACCGCCGTCACCGCCGTCACCCGCGCCACCGGACGCCGACGCCCCGCCCTCATGCAGCGGCGCCCCGCCCCCGTATACCGGCGCGCTCCGCACCCGCGCGATCAGCTGTTCAGGGTGGCGAATGCCCTCGGCGACCCCCACCACCAGCAGCCGCTTGCCGATGAACCGGCTCCGGTCGATGTCCTTGTCCGCGGCGATGATGATCCCGTCCGCGCTCCTGACATCGTTGTCAGACAGTACGTTCTCGGCCCCTATGGAGCCCTGTGTCTCCACCTTCATCTCATGACCGAGCGACGCGGCGGCCTGGGCCAGCTTCTCCGCGGCCATGTACGTGTGGGCGATGCCGGTCGGGCAGGCGGTCACGGCGAGCAGCTTCAGCGCAGGCCCGCCCCTCTCCGCACCATCGTCGGGGGATTCCGCTGTACTGGTGGTCACGTGGTTCTCCTTACGAACATGCGCACGGCGGAGCGGATGGCGGAGCAGACGTTCCGGATGCTCCCGCGCTCCCGGCATCCTGCATGACGGCCCCGCCCGAGCAAAGCCCCTCCGGCACTTGAGCCATGCCTCCCTTCCCCATGCCTCCCCTCTCCCTCCCGTGGTCGGGACCGCACCGAGGCGGCCCAGCCTGGCTGGGGTTCACCGGCCCGATCGGTGTAGATTCGTGACCAGTGCCAGACGTCGCTGCTGATGGCGGTCGGTCGGCCCGCACCGCGGACCGGCCGAGGGAGAGAGGACCTTCGACGGACTGCGCTGCGGCCCAGGGAGAGGTGTGTCCGCCTGCGCGAACGCGCACGTACGCTCCTCCCGCCAGCTGATGCTGGGGAACCCCAGCCCGCGCCGCAGACCGCCAGCCCATCCGCCTCGATTCCCCGAGGAGCAGCACGCATGACGACAGCAGCAGCCACCGGCCAGGACTTCAAGGTCGCGGACCTTTCCCTCGCCGCCTTCGGCCGCAAGGAGATCACCCTCGCCGAGCACGAGATGCCCGGTCTGATGGCGATCCGCAAGGAGTACGCCGCCGCCCAGCCGCTGGCCGGCGCCCGCGTCACCGGCTCCCTGCACATGACCGTGCAGACCGCCGTCCTGATCGAGACCCTGGTCGCCCTGGGCGCCGAGGTCCGCTGGGCCTCCTGCAACATCTTCTCCACCCAGGACCACGCCGCCGCGGCCATCGCCGTCGGCCCCGATGGCACGCCGGACAACCCCCAGGGCGTCCCGGTCTTCGCCTGGAAGGGCGAGACCCTCGATGAGTACTGGTGGTGCACCGAGCAGGCCCTGACCTGGCCGAACTCGTCCACCGGCGGCCCCAACATGATCCTGGACGACGGTGGTGACGCCACCCTCCTCGTCCACAAGGGCGTCGAATACGAGAAGGCCGGCAAGGTCCCCGCGATCGAGACCGCCGAGAGCGACGAGCACCGCGCAATCCTGGAGCTGCTCACCCGCACGCTCGCCGAGGCCCCGCAGAAGTGGACGAACCTGGCCTCCGAGATCCGCGGCGTCACCGAGGAGACCACCACCGGCGTGCACCGCCTCTACGAGATGCAGCGCGACGGCGACCTGCTCTTCCCGGCGATCAACGTCAACGACTCCGTCACCAAGTCGAAGTTCGACAACAAGTACGGCTGCCGCCACTCCCTCGTCGACGGCATCAACCGCGCCACCGACGTCCTCATCGGCGGCAAGACCGCTGTGGTCTGCGGCTATGGCGACGTCGGCAAGGGCTGCGCCGAGTCCCTGCGCGGCCAGGGCGCCCGCGTCATCATCACCGAGGTCGACCCGATCTGCGCCCTGCAGGCCGCCATGGACGGTTACCAGGTCACCACGCTCGAGGACGTCGTCGAGACCGCGGACATCTTCGTCACCACCACGGGCAACAAGGACATCATCCTTGCCTCGCACATGGAGAAGATGAAGCACCAGGCGATCGTCGGCAACATCGGCCACTTCGACAACGAGATCGACATGGCCGGCCTGGCCAAGATCCCGGGCGTCGTCAAGGACGAGGTCAAGCCGCAGGTCCACACCTGGACCTTCCCCGACGGCAAGGTCCTGATCGTGCTGTCCGAGGGCCGCCTGCTCAACCTGGGCAACGCCACGGGCCACCCGTCCTTCGTGATGTCCAACTCCTTCGCGGACCAGACGCTGGCCCAGATCGAGCTGTTCACCAAGCCCGAGGAGTACCCGACCGACGTCTACGTCCTCCCCAAGCACCTGGACGAGAAGGTCGCCCGCCTCCACCTCGACGCGCTGGGCGTGAAGCTCACGACCCTGCGCCCGGAGCAGGCCGCCTACATCGGCGTCCAGGTCGAAGGCCCCTTCAAGCCCGACCACTACCGCTACTGATCCCGAGGCCCACGGCTCCTGAGCCGCACCGCTTCTGAGCATCACGCGCCCACCGGATGACCGGCGCCACCGGTGCCGGTCCGCCGGCGCGCATCCCCCGCGGACGGTGACCCCAGGCCCTCGCCACTCACGGCGGGGGCCTGGGCCGTAACCCCCCGAACCCCCGCGAAGGCCCGAACCCCTGCGAAGGCCCGTGCGCCCGCACCGCCCCCGTTCCACCGGCCGCCCCACCCGCCGGCGACCGCCCGAAGGACTGCATCCCCCATGCCCCGCGGCCACTACTCGCTCCACGATCCGCACGATCACACCCCCCTCGGTGAAGAGCACTTCCACTGCGCCACCGGCCCCTCCGGCTGGCGCTACGTCTCCCAGATCACCAACCCGTCCGGCGATCACATCGGCTCCGTCGACCTCACTCTCGACGACCTCGGCCGCCCCGTCCGTCTCGAACTCCACGCCGCCGCCTGGCAGGTCCGCGGCGCCGCCCTGGACGGTGTCACCTGGGTACGTACCGACCCGACCGGGGAACACGCCACCGAAGGCAACGTCCCCGCACACGCCTTCACGGGCGCATCCCCCGCCTTCCTCATCGCCACCGCCCGGCTGCTGCGCCCCGCCCTCGGCGCCGGCGCCGTCCGCACCCGCCTCGTCGCCTTCACACCCCCCGTCCTCGCGCCCCGCACCCTCGACCAGTCCTGGGCTCTGGTGAGAAGCACACCACACGCCACTGACAACGCCCCCCTCATCGCCGACGAATACCAGGTCAACGACCTGGAAACCGGCGAGCAGCACACCGTCCACATCGCCGGCGACGTGGTCCTCGCCGCCCCCGGCATCGAACTCGAATCCCTCGACTCCCCGCCGTCGACGTTCACCTCATCGCCGCCCCCCGCCTGACTCCTCCGCCCCGCTCCCTCCGCCCCACGCCCCGCCGCACGTCTCCGGCTACACATCTCCGCCGCACGTCTCCCGCAGGACCGCCTTCGTGATCACACCGGCGGCGCGAACCCCGTGGACCGCGGCCGCCGCTGCCCACCCGCACCACCACCCCCGTCTCCGTCCTCGTCCCCCTGATTCCCGTCCCCGTGCCCGGCGACGGCCGCCCCGCCGAGCCCCATGGCGCCCGCCCCGCCCTCGGCCCTCGCCTCGCTCCCCGGCACAGCACCGGCACCAGCCCCAGGCGACGCCCAAGCCCCCGCCGGTGCCGCCCCGTGGTCCACAGGTACGGTCCCGCTCCCCGCCCATACGGCCCCAGCCTCTCCCGCTACGGCCTCTCCCGGTACGGCTCCTGCAGGTACAGCCCCTGCCGGTACGGCCCCGACCCCCGTCGACACCCCGAACGTCCGCCGGGACTCCCGCACCTGCCGCTCCCCGGCCACCGCGGCCAGATACGCCGCCGGATGCACCCCCGCCGGCCCCGGTACGCCCGTGAACCCCCGCAGGTCCTCCACCAGCCGCCCCGCCATCGCCGCACCCACCTGCGGATCCAGCTGCCCCACCCGCGTCAGGTACTGCCGCACGGTGAGCCACCACCCGTCGGGCACGCGCGACAGGTCCAGCGCCCCGAGCTTCGACGCCAGCCAAGGAGGTGGCGGCGGCAACGCCATCCCCACCTGGGCCGCCGGCATCCGCTCCCGTATGACCAACGTCCCGGCGAACACATCCCCCACCCGGCGCCCCCGGGCCGAGACCAACGAGGCGATGGCCGCCACCACCCCCATCGTCAGCACGATCTCGACGGCCCCCATCGCCCCGCGCACCAGCGCGTGCCGGAACCGGATCGGCCCGCCGTCCTCCCGTACGACCCGCAGTCCGCAGATGACCTTCCCCAACGACCGGCCATGGCTCAGCGTCTCGATCACGATCGGGATCCCGACCTGTACCAGCACGAACGCCGCCACCGACACGGCCGCCACCGCCGCGCTGTCCAACGACGACGTCGCGCCCAGCAACAGCATCGACTCCGCGATATAGACGCTCCACGCCACGGCCACATCCACCGCCACCGCCAGCCCCCGGGTCGCCAGCCTGGCGGGCCGCAGCCCCAGCACCACCGCTTCGCCCGTGACCAGTCCGCTCACTCCGCGCCCACTCCCTCTCGCTCGTTCCGCACGCTGTCCTCAAGCCCCGCCCACGCCGGGCTCGGCCAGTCTGCCAAGCTGACCGGGTCCGGTACCCACCCACGGCGCTGCGAGGAGCGACCCCGTATGGACCTCGATGTCTTCATCACGGCACATGGCGCCGAATGGGACCGGCTCGAAACCCTTCTGCGCCGTAAGCGCCGCCTCACCGGTGCCGAGGCCGATGAACTCGTCGTTCTCTACCAACGCACCACCACCCACCTCTCCCTCCTCCTCTCCAACGCCCCCGACCCCGCGCTGACCAGCCGCCTGACGTCCCTCGTGGCCCGCGCCCGCAGCACGGTCACCGGCGCGCGCAAGGCCTCCTGGCGAGACGTCGCCGGCTTCTTCACCACGGCTTTCCCCGCTGCGGTCTACCGCCTGCGCCACTGGTGGATTCCCACGGCGATCGGCTCCACCGTGGTCGCCGTCCTCATCGGCTGGTGGATAGCCGCCCACCCCGAGATCCAGGCGTCCATCGGCGCTCCCGAAGACCTCCGTGCCATGACCCGCCCCGGTGGCGAGTACGAGACCTATTACTCCAGCCACCCCGCCGCGTCCTTCGCCGCCAAGGTATGGACGAACAACGCGCAGGCGGTGGCCCTCTGCCTGGTCCTGGGCGCCTTCGTCGGCCTGCCCGTCCTGTGGGTCCTGTTCCAGAACATGCTCAACCTGGGCGTCGGCATCGGCCTGATGTCCTCGGCCGGCCGCCTCGACACCTTCCTCGGCCTGATCCTCCCGCACGGTCTCCTCGAGCTGACCGCCGTCTTCGTCGCGGCCGGGATCGGCCTCCGACTGGGCTGGACCCTCATCGACCCGGGTCCGCGCACGCGCCGTGCCGCCCTGGCGGAGGAAGGCCGCTCCGCCCTCGGCGTCGCCCTCGGCCTCGCCGCGGTCCTCTTCGTCTCCGGAGTCCTCGAAGGCTTCGTCACCCCCTCCGGCCTTCCCACCTGGGCCCGCATCGGCATCGGCGTCCTCGCCGAGCTGGGCTTCCTCCTGTACGTGTACGTCCTGGGAGGCCGAGCCGTACGCGCCGGAGTGACCGGGGATGTGGGCTCCACCGACCGCGACACCACCCTCCCGACCGCCGCCTGATGTGCGCCGCACCCCGCTGACCTGCTAATCTCCTCTTCGCCCCAGAAACCCGTTGACACGGGTAGCAGGGGGAGGTAGATTCAAACGGTTGCAACGAACTAGACAAGTTCATCCGCGACGGCTAGTCTCTTCTCCGCTTCGGCCAGGATTTATATCCGGCGAAGCGCAACCGACCGCTTACCGGAAGCTACGGCCGATTTAATTCGACCGAAGTTCTTCTGATAAAGTCGGAAAAGCCAAAAGGCAATCCCCTCCGACGGGGATTCGGACTCGAATTCGAACCGGAAA
>NZ_BBUY01000007.1:340825-345256 GCF_001590865.1 Streptomyces sp. NBRC 110611 | reverse complement strand
CGGAGCGACTTTTTCGCTGCCCTTTCGGCGTTCACTACTTTAGCGGTTTTCCCTGCCGACTCATAATCGAGCCGACGAGTCGAATTTCCGGCAACGCCGAAGACGACCCGTCAGGGAAGTCGTGAGAAGTAGTGGGTTTCGCCGCCCGGCGGTCTGCGCAGATAGCGCTGCCCGTCTCCAGCGGCTCGGGCCACGTTAGGCGGTTGACGATACAGAGTCAAGTCGTGCTGGTGGCGCGGCGTCGGGGGACGTGCCGGCGGTAGGGGCTGACGGTCGGGTCGCCGTCGATCCAGTAGCGCCAGGGGTGATCGGCGCCGTCTCCGCCGACACCGGTGCGCGGGCCGTTGCGCACCAGTTCGGGGCCGGGCGGGTCGCCGTGGAGCAGGGTGAGCGGAGCGGCGCCGCCCTGGCACAGGTCCGCGCCGTCGAGGCCGCGGTCGATATCGAGGGCAGTGGCCAGACGGGCCGGGCCCTTGGCCAGTTCGGTGACCGTACGCGCCTTGGGGCGGCGGGCGGCGGCCAGAGAGGCACCGGTGAGGATCTCGCCGGCGCGCAGGAGGATCCCGCCGGCCCGGCCTTCGGGGCAGCAGACCGCGTTGAGGCTGAACCACATGCCGTAGATGAAGTAGACGTACGCGTGGCCGGGCGGGCCGAACATGGTCGCGTTGCGTGCGGTGCGGCCCCGGTAGGCATGGGAGCCGGGGTCGTTCTCGCCGTCGTACGCCTCGACCTCGGTCAGCCGGAGCTCGATCGGGCCGTCGGGTGTGGTGCGTACGAGAGTGCGGCCCAGCAGGTCAGGGGCCACTTCCACGACGGGACGGGAGAAGAAGTCGCGGCTGAGCGGCATTCGTTCCGGTACGTCGGTCATGCGGCCCGAGGGTAGTGGAGTCGACACGGTTGGCGGCTGGCCAGGAGGGCGTCGGGGTTGGGAAGGTGTGGGCCGTGGAACCGTCCTGCGCGGTTCCACGGTCGTAGACGGCACGGGCGCAGGGAGCGCACTGCCGTGGGCACTGCGCACGGAGCGCGTCACCGGAGGCGGTGCGCTCCGGACCGGGAGAGCGTCCCGGCAGGCAAGTCGATGAGCACAGGCGCTGGGCCTGGGGAGGACGAGCATGGGATTCAAGAAGCTGCTGGCGAGCCTGGGAGCCGGAGGCGCGGCGGTGGAGACGGTGCTCTTCGAGGAGAACGTCGTCCCCGGTGGGGTCGTACAGGGTGAGGTGCGGATTCAGGGCGGGTCGGTGGCCCAGGACATCCAGAAGCTGTCCGTGGGGTTGCAGGCGCGGGTGGAGGTGGAGAGCAGCGACGGGGAGCACAAGCGGGACGTCGAGTTCACCAGGGTGCAGCTGGGCGGCGCGTTCCAGGTGCAGCCGGGTGCGGCGCACACCGTGCCGTTCGGGCTGGAGATCCCCTGGGAGACGCCGGTGACCACGTTCCTGGGCACGCACCTGTCCGGGATGAGTGTCGGGGTGACGACCGAGCTGGCGATCGCGCGGGCGGTGGACTCTACGGACCTCGACCCGGTGAACGTGCATCCGCTGCCGGCACAGCAGGCGATTCTGGACGCGTTCGGGCGGCTCGGCTTCCGCTTCAAGTCCGCCGACCTGGAGCAGGGGCACATCCGGGGGACGCGGCAGCGGCTGCCGTTCTACCAGGAGATCGAGTTCCACGCCCCGCAGCAGTACCGGGGGCTGAACCAGGTCGAGCTGTCCTTCGTGGCGGACGACCGGGAGATGGACGTCGTGCTGGAGATGGACAAGAAGCCGGGGCTGTTCTCCGAGGGCTCGGACACCTACCGGTCGTTCACGGTGGGGCTGAACGACTTCGAGGGGACCGACTGGGCGGCGTACCTCAACCAGTGGCTGGCCGAGGTCGGCGGGAAGCGGAGCTGGCTCTAACCTGGCCCGACAGAGTGTCAGCCAGCGACCAGGAGGTGTTGCAGTGTCCGAGCTGAAGCGGCGGCCGCTCCCGCACGATTTTCATCCGCCGGTGCCGGAGTTCACGGTGTCGAGCGATGAGGTGGAGCCGGGCGGGACGCTCCGTCCGGAGCAGGTCTTCGCCCAGGGGAACCGTTCGCCGCAGCTGCGGTGGGAGGGGGCTCCCGCGGGGGCGAAGAGCTACGCCGTCACCTGCTACGACCCGGACGCGCCGACGGGCAGTGGCTTCTGGCACTGGGTGCTGTTCGACATTCCGGCGTCGGTGACGGAGCTGCCGGCCGGTGCGGGTTCCGGGGACATGAAGGGGCTGCCCGAGGGTGCCGTTCATGTCCGTAACGACTACGGGACGCGGGACTTCGGAGGTGCGGCGCCGCCGCCCGGGGACGGTCCGCACCGCTATGTGTTCACGGTGTACGCGGTGGACCAGGAGAAACTCGGTCCGGACGCGGACGCCTCGCCCGCGGTGGTGGGGTTCCAGCTGCGGTTCCACGCCGTCGGACGGGCCCAGCTGATCGCCGAGTACGAGGTGCCGGCCGCGGGCTGACCCGGAAAATCCGTTGCGCCCCGGCGCTTCTCGCACGCAGAGTGGTACCCGAGCCGCCGCCCCTTCATCAGGGCGTCGGGCAGCTGGTACCGCAGTGGCGGGAGCGGCGGGGCGCAGGTGTGTCGTCCGCCGTTTGCCGGAGCCCTTCCTCGTGTCGGGTGTCCTCGTCGGCTGTCGTTCGCTCCGGGTCCCAGATGTTCACGGGGGTGGGACCCGGAGCGATCTTTTTGTGCCCTGTTCCGGGGTGCGGGGTGCCGCCGTCCGGTGCGCGGGGTGCCGTCCGGATCGCCTCGTCTTCATCTTGCGATCACGCTCCATTTCCCTTGTGGCATGCGGAAATTGCGTTGTTCGGGGAATACCTGCCGCTGCACAGTGGAGCAACTTCGCCACGGGGGCGGAGCGGGTCCGGGAGGTGGGCAGGATGCGCGAGACGCTGGTGCTGAACGCGAGCTTCGAGCCGCTGGCGACGGTGTCGCTGCGGCGTGCGGTGGTGCTGGTCATGGAGGACAAGGCCGTTGTCGAGCACGCGCACCCGGGGCTGCGGATCCGCGCCGCGTCGGTGGATGTCCCGGTGCCGCAGGTGATCAGGTTGAGCCGGTACGTACGGGTGCCGTTCCGAAGACGGGCGCCCTGGTCGCGGCGGGGTGTGCTGGTGCGTGACCAGCACCGGTGCGCGTACTGCGGGCGCCGGGCGATGACGGTGGATCACGTCGTGCCGCGGTCGCGCGGCGGTGGGGACACCTGGCTGAATACCGTCGCCTCGTGTGCGGAGGACAACCACCGCAAAGCGGACCGTACGCCCGAGCAGGCGGGGATGCGGCTGCTGCGGCGGCCGTTCGAACCGACACCGGCGGACGCGCTGCTGGCGACTCTGGGGGTGGCTGTACGGGACGGGCTTCCTGACTGGCTGGCGCTGCCGGCGTAACCGGCCTGGTCTCCGGCGAAACTGCGACAGTCGTTGAACTCCTCTTGTTCCAGGCGGAGTTGCTCCAGGAAGGGTTAGTCCAGGAGGAGTTTGACGATGGCCAGCAGGCCCACGAGGACGATGACGGCGCGCAGCGCGGCGGGCGGCAGCCGGCGGCCGGCCCGCGCGCCGAGCAGGCCGCCGAGGGTGGAGCCGACGGCGATCAGGGCGACGGCTGCCCAGTCGAAGGTGGCGACGAAGAGGAAGAAGACCGCCGCGACGCCGTTGACGATGGCGACCAGGACGTTCTTGAGGGCGTTGATGCGCTGGAGGTCCTCGTGGTGGAGCAGCAGACCCATCAGCGACAGCTGGATCACCCCCTGCGCGGCGCCGAAGTAGCCGCCGTAGACGCTGGTCAGCAGCAGACCGACGAGCAGGGCGGGGCCGCCGTCGGGGTGGGCGGTGGTGCCGTTCCGTTCGTGGCGGGCGCGGAGCCGGGCGGCGAGGGTGGGCTGGGCGATGACGAGGACGAGCGCGAGGGCGATCAGTACGGGGACGATCGTCTGGAAGGTCTTGGCGGGCAGCGCCAGCAGCAGGATCGCGCCGCCCAGTCCGCCGATGAGGGCGGTGAGCCCTAAGCCCAGCAGGCGGCGCCGCTGGCCGGCGAGCTCACGGCGGTAGCCGAAGGCGCCGCTGAGCGAACCGGGCACCAGGCCCAGGCTGTTGGAGACGTTGGCCGTGACGGGCGGCAGTCCGAAGGCGAGCAGCACCGGGAAGGTGAGGAGGGTCCCGGACCCGACGATGGTGTTGATCGCGCCTGCGCCGACCCCCGCGGCGAGGACGGCGACGGCTTCCCAGAGGTTCATACGGGCTCCTCCGTGCATGATCGGCAGGAACGGTCCTGCCGATCATGCACCAGAGGGCGGCGGTCAGTCGATCGGCGGTGCTTCGCGCTTCGTCGTGCTGGTCTTGGGCGTGGAGCCGCCGCCGGCCGACGGGGCGATGTTGCCGATGGCGCCGCCGAGGCCCTTGAGGGCGTCGCCGATCTC
>NZ_BBUY01000007.1:331098-340226 GCF_001590865.1 Streptomyces sp. NBRC 110611 | reverse complement strand
CGGTTGACGCGGATGCCCCACTTGCCGGTGGCCTCGTCGAGGACGCCGCGCAGTGCCGCGTTGATCTCCTCGCGGGAGGTCAGGGTCCGTTCGAGGTCCATACCGCCGATGATGTTGCGGAGCGTGGTGACCGTGAGCTGCTCGATGGCCTGGATGTAGCTGGCGACCTCGTACGTCGCGGCGCGCGCGTCCGTCACCTGGTAGTAGATGACGGTGTCGATGTTCACGACCAGGTTGTCCTGGGTGATCACCGGCTGTGGCGGGAACGGCACGACCTGCTCGCGGAGGTCGATGCGGTTGCGGATGGTGTCGATGAACGGGACGACGATGTTCAGGCCCGCGTTCAGCGTTCTCGTATAGCGGCCGAAGCGTTCGACGATGGCGGCGCTCGCCTGGGGGATGACCTGGATCGTTTTGATGAGTGCGACGAAGACGAGTACCACGAGGATGATCAGGACGATGATGATCGGTTCCACAGCGGCTCCCGTGCCCTTCGTTGCTGTCCGTGCCGGCCGGCGGCCGGCTGCTTGCCGTTGATCAGTCTTTCAGAGTTGCGGCTCGTCGCGCAGCGTGTTCAGGTCAGAGGCGGCGGATGTCGGGTCAGATGACGACGGCGGTGGCGCCGTCGATCTCGACGACGTCCACTTCCTGGCCGGGTTCGTAGACCCGTCCGGTCTCCAGGGCGCGGGCGGACCAGATCTCACCGGCGAGTTTGATGCGGCCGCCCGCACCGCCGTCGATCCGCTCCACGACCGTGGCGGTCCTGCCCTTCAGCGCGTCGATGCCGGACGCGAGCCGGGGACTCTGGCTGCGATGGCGGTTGGCGACGGGGCGTACGACGGCGATCAGCGCCACCGATACGACGGCGAACACCAGGATCTGCAGAACGGTGCCGCCACCGAGCGCTGCGGTGACGGCACCGGCGACGGCGCCGACCGCGAACATCCCGAATTCGGGCATCGCGGTCATGACGAGAGGAATACCCAGTCCTACGGCGGCGATCAGCCACCACACCCATGGATCCACGGCTTCATGGTAGATCCGGGCGGCGCCCCGGGACAGGGCACGACCAGTCAGCGGCGGGCAGCGGGGCCGGCTCGGCTCAGGCCAGCGGGAGGCCCTGCGCGGTCCAGCGGTCGCCGGTCCGCTCGACGACCAGCGGCAGACCGAAGCAGTGCGAGAGGTTGCTGGAGGTCAGCTCCAGGTCGATCGGGCCGGCGGCCAGCACCTTGCCCTGACGGATCATCAGGACGTGGGTGAAGCCGGGGGCGATCTCCTCGACGTGGTGGGTGACCATGAGCATCGACGGGGCGTACGGGTCGCGGGCGAGGCGGCCCAGGCGGCGCACCAGGTCCTCGCGGCCGCCGAGGTCGAGGCCGGCGGCCGGCTCGTCCAGCAGGAGGAGTTCGGGGTCGGTCATCATCGCGCGGGCGATCAGGGTCCGCTTGCGCTCGCCCTCGGAGAGGGTGCCGAACTTCCGGTCGAGGTAGTCGTTCATGCCGAGGCGGTCGAGGAAGGCGCGGGCGCGCTGCTCGTCGACGTCCTCGTAGTTCTCCTGCCAGTGCGCGGTCATGCCGTACGCGGCGGTGAGCACGGTCTCCAGGACGGTCTGGCTGCGCGGCAGCTTGTCGGCGAGCGCGATTCCGGCGACGCCGATGCGCGGCCGGAGGTCGAAGACGTCGACCTTGCCGAGCTGCTCGCCGAGGATCGAGGCGGAGCCCTTGGTCGGGAAGAGGTAGCTGGAGGCGACGTTCAGCAGGGTGGTCTTGCCGGCTCCGTTGGGGCCGAGGATCACCCAGCGCTCCCCCTCCTTCACCGACCAGGAGACCTGGTCCACCAGAGCCCGTCCATCGCGGACCACGGATACGTCCACCAGCTCCAGTACATCGCTCATGAGCGCGTTGTCTCCCATTGCATCTCGGTCGTCGCCTGCACCGGTAGGCGCAGCCCCCCAGCAAACCTACGCCACTCGATGTCAGTGCTGTTCCCTAGGCTGGGGAGCATGCTCAATGAACCTCGTTCAGGCCGGCTGGCAGCATGGGGAAATGCCCTGATTGCCGGACTTGTCTCACCTGATGAAGCCGTGCACCGGATCACGGATGACGGCGCGCTGCACCGCGTGGAGGGCCTGCCCGGGGAAGGCACGCCGGTCGGGCTGACGCTCGCGCTGGGACGGCTGCGGGCGCTGGGGGCGACCGGCCTGCGGGTGGCGCTGCCGGTGCCGGGGCATCCGCTGGGGCTGTGCGGGCCGCCGGAATTCAACGCACGGGCGCTGGAGGCCGGGGAGGCGGTGCTCGCGACGGGCGCCGGGCTGGGGCTGGTCCCCGAGACGTACGAGGCCGGGCCGGAGGGCGGTGCCGCGCCGGATGTGCATGTGGAGGTGGTCTGGCGCTGTCTGCCGGTGCGGGAGGTGCTGCCGGCCGATGTGCCGTCACTGGGCGAAGCGGAGCGGGAGCTGGCGGAGGCGCTGCGGGAGGCGACCGAGGTGCTCTCGAAGCTGGACGTGGCCGGGTCCGGTCCGGTGGCGGAGGCCGCGCTGGAGACGTACCGGGCGCGGGCGGAGGCCGGACGGCAAGTGCTCGCTCCGGGATATCCGCCGCGGGCGGTGCGGGTGCTGGAGCTGGCGCAGCGGGTCGGTGCGCTGATCGGCATCGCCCACGCGGCCGGCGGTGACGGGGAGCACGGCGGAGCGGTCAGCTCGTCGGAGATCGCGGCCCGCGCGGCGGCGCTGCGGCCGGTGGAGCGTACGGCCCGGCGGGCGCAGGTGGCGGCGTACAACTCGGCGGCGGAGGAGCGGGAGCGGCACCGGAGGTGACGGAGGAGGGGACTCTGAGCGGGGGGCGGGAACAACGAGGCGGAGAGCGGGAGGAGGGCGGGGACAACGAGGCGGGCCCCGCCGGACCATTGTGTGGTCGACGACGGGGCCGTTGCCGAGAGGGGCCGAACAGCTCTGGGCAGGGCGAGTTGTTCACCCCGGCTCGGACAACTTCAGCCGTTCGAGCTGGTGTTGTCAAAGGTGGGGTTGAGCACACCGATGACGTTGCCGCTGTTGCCGGTGGCGTTCACGGGGACGTGCACCGGCACCTGGGCGACGTTGCCCGAGCCGATACCGGGCGAGTTGGTGGCCTTGCCGTTGGCGTCCGCGTCGGCGAACGCGGATCCGGCGGCGGCGCCGAGAGCCAGACCGGCACCGGCGACGACGAGGGCGGCCTTCTTTACGGTGTTCATGATGTGAGTGTGAGTTCCTTACGCGGCGGCGCGGGGCCGCAGATGACGGTGGTCCGGTGCCTCAGCGGTTGACGCCGTCGTTGCCGAAGGTGGGGTTGAGCCCGCCGACGGCGGTGACGCTGTTGCCGACGACGTTCGTGGGGACGTTCACCGGCGCCTGCACCTGGTTGCCGGAGACGACGCCCGGGGAGTTCTCGGTCGCGCCCATCGCGCCGCCGCCGGAGCCCTGGTTGGCGCTGCCGTTGCCGAACGACGGGTTGAGCAGACCGACGACGTTGCCGGTGTTGCCGGTGGCGTTCACGGGGACGTTCACCGGCGCCTGAACGACGTTGCCGGAGCCGATGCCCCCGGAGTTCGTGGCAAGGCCGTCCGCGTCGCCGCCGTGGGCGAACGCGGAACCGGCGGCCGCACCGAGGGCGAGACCAGTGGCGGAGAGAACGAAGGCAGCCTTCTTGGCGGTGTTCATGGGGAGGGGTTCCTAACGTGGTGGCACAAGGCCGTGATGACAGTGGTGCGGGGAAGAGGACCGGCCGGCGTCCAGAGGGTGACGGCACCGGCCCGGCGTGACCCCGCGCGGATCGTTCCGGTGCGCGGGCCGGACGGATCGTGCGGGCGCGTCCGCGTCAGTGGGCGTTGCTGCTGGCGTTGCCGGACGCCGGGTTGAGCACACCGGCACCGTTGATGGTGTTGCCGGTGACGTTCGTGTCGGCTTCCAGCGGCGTCTGGGCGAGGTTGCCGGAGACGATGCCCGGGTTGTTCACCGCCTGACCGGCGGCCTGCGGGGTGTCGGCCGAAGCGACGCCGGCGCCCGCGAGGGCGAGGCCGCTCGCCGCGAGGGTGATGGCCGCTGCGCGCTTGATGTTCTTCACTTCGCTTGCTCCTCAATGCCGTTGCCGTGACCAGCCGCCACGACTGCCCTGGACAACGGCCCGGAGCGAGGAGGGATACGCCAAACGGGCTATGGCTACACGACAGTATGAATCTCTGATCGGAAGTCGACGTTCGGCTTGACGCATTGTCGTACGGGAGGACCGTCGGACCTCCCGTACGGCCACGGCACGGCCCCCGTCCGGACCTCGCTCACACCCGGCTCAGGCCCCGCTCAGGCGCCGATTCCGTGCCGTACGGCCCAGAGCGCGGCCTGGGTGCGGTCGGCGAGGTCGAGCTTCATGAGGATGTTGGAGACATGGGTCTTGACGGTCTTCTCGGACAGCACCAGTGCGCGGGCGATCTCCCGGTTGGAGCGGCCGTCCGCGATCAGCCCGAGCACCTCGCTCTCCCGCTCGGTGAGCGAAGTGCCGCGCCCCTGGCCCCCGTTGCCCTCGTCCTGGGAGAGCAGCGCGCCGGCCACCTCGGGCTGCAGCAGGACATGCCCGGCGTGTACGGAGCGGATCGCGGTGGCCAGCGCCTCCGGATCGATGTCCTTGTAGACGTAGCCGGCCGCGCCCGCGCGCAGCGCCGGGACGACGGTGCGCTGTTCGGTGAAGCTGGTCACCACCAGCACCCGGGCGGGGTTGTCCAGTTCACGCAGTTTGCGGAGCGCCTCGATGCCGTCCATGCCGGGCATCTTGACGTCCATCAGGACGACGTCCGGGCGCAGTTGCTCGGCGGCGGCGATGCCCTCGGCCCCGTCGGAGGCCTCCCCCACCACCTCGATGTCGTCCTGGACCTCCAGGAATGTGCGCAGTCCCCGGCGGACGACCTGGTGGTCGTCGACGAGGAGTACGCGGACAGATCCGGTGTCAGCCACCGGGCACCTCCATCTCGACAGCGGTGCCCTTTCCGGGCTCCGACTCCACGGTGAGTGTGCCGCCGACGCCGCCGGCGCGATCGTGCATCGACACCAGTCCGAGGTGCCGCCCGGCCCGGCGGACCGTTCCCGGGTCGAAGCCGCACCCGTCGTCGGCGATGCGCAGCAGCGCGCCCTGGCCGTTGCGGGAGAGGGTGACCTCGACGCGTTCGGCGCCGGAGTGGCGCAGGGCGTTGTGCAGCGCTTCCTGGGCGACCCGGAGGACGGCCTCCTCCTGGGCGGCGGGCAGCGCCCGTAGGCCGTGGGCCGCGAAGGTGACCCGGGCCGAGTGGGCGCGGTCGAGGACCTGGACCTGGGAGCGCAGGGTGGCGACCAGGCCGTCTTCGTCCAGTGCGGCGGGCCGCAGCTCGATGACGGCGGCGCGCAGTTCGTCGGCGGCCTCCGCGGCGAGGGCCGCGACCTGGTGGAGCTCGTCCTTGGCGCGGGCCGGGTCGCGGTCGACCAGGGCGGTCGCGGCCTGGGCGGTCAGCCGGAGCGAGAAGAGCTTCTGGGAGACCGCGTCGTGCAGTTCGTGGGCGAGTCGGGCGCGCTCCCCGGCTATGGTCAGCTCGCGGCTGCGCTCGTAGAGGCGGGCGTTGGTCAGGGCGATGGCGGCGTGCTGGGCGAGGATGCCGAGGAGCCGCTCGTCGTCCCCGGTGAAGCCGCAGCGGCCGTCCTGCTTGGGGCAGCGCTTGTTCGCCAGGAAGAGGGCGCCGAGGATCTCGTCGCCGTCGGCGACCGGCAGGCCGAGGAAGTCGGACATGTCCGGGTGCGCCTCGGGCCAGCCGCCGAAGCGGGGATCCTTGCGGACGTCGGCCAGCCGTTCCGGGGTGGCGTTGTGCAGCATCGCGGCGAGGATGCCGTGCTGGCGGGGCAGCGGGCCGATGGCCTTCCACTGCTCGGCGCTGACACCGTCGACGACGAACTGGGCGAAGCCTCCGTGATCGTCGGGCACTCCCAGGGCGGCGTACTCGGCGTCCAGCAGTTCGCGGGCCGAGGCCACGATCGTCTTCAGGACGTCGCGCACCTCCAGATGCCTGCTCATCGCGAGGATCGCGGTGCTCACCGCGGGGATCCCGGCTCCCGGTCCATTGGTCATGGCCTCACCGTACCGGCGGCGTGACCTGCGCGTATCGGTCCGGCGACGTCTGCCGACTACGCCTCGCGGCCTAGGCCCGACGTCCCGGCAGGGGCTGGGGAGCCGAGCGAGCCCGGAGGGCACTTTGCCCCTAGTGATCCTAGTAGCCCCTATTACGTAATTCCAGGGGTTTTCTCCTATGCGCCCTCGTATGAGGAAGTCTCCCCGTATACAGGAGTCACCTCTCCGCGGAAGCGTGTCCGGCGATATCCGCGCATACGATTCATACCCTTATTTAAAGAATGCCCGAAATGCTCCAGTGTCCATTTCGCCCGGTTATGTCGGCGCGGGGAGGGTGATGACCATGCGGGGCAGTACGCCAGCGCAGCCGAACGGTACGAATTCGGTGAACCGGGCCCCCTGCCGTCGGGCCGGGTCCCAGACTCGGTGTATGACGCATTCAACGAGGAGCTGGACGCCGACCCACGGCGAGCCCTACTGCCCGGTGCCGTACCGGCCCGAGCGGATCCCCCCGGCCGAGTCGCTGGCCCGCGCCGCCGAGCTGCGGGAGCGGATGGCCCGGCGGCGCACGGTCCGCCAGTTCGCCGCCGACCCGGTGCCCGAGCAGGCGGTCAGGGACGCGATCGCCTGCGCGGCCACCGCGCCGTCCGGGGCGCATCAGCAGCCCTGGACGTTCGTACTCGTCAAGGACCCCGAGGTGCGCCGCCGGATCAGGGCGGCGGCGGAGGCGGAGGAGCGGGTCTCCTACGAGGGGCGGCTCGGCGAGGAGTGGCTGGCGGCGCTGCGGCCGCTGGGCACGGACGAGGTCAAACCGCATCTGACGGACGCGCCACAGCTGATCGTGGTCTTCCAGCAGCGGCACTGGCTGGGCCCGGACGGCGGCAAGCGCAAGCACTACTACGTGGACGAATCCGTGGGAATCGCGGTCGGCATGCTGCTGACCGCACTGCACCTGTCGGGGCTCGCGGCGCTGGTGCACACACCGAGCCCGATGCGGTTCCTCCAGGAGGCGCTGGAGCGGCCCGCCAACGAGAAGGCGTTCGCGGTGATTCCGGTGGGATACCCCGCCCCGGAGTGCGAAGTGCCCGATTTGGTCCGAAAGTCTCTTGACCAGGTCATCGTGGAGGTCTGACCTCTACGGACTGTGCGATTGCAATCACGTCTGGCGAGACACCCCCTTCCGCGGTGTGACGCCGCGCATAGGGCGCAGCTCACTTACGACCCGGGTTAGTGGATCCGTAAAGAACGTGTGAGCTGGGAATTCGTGGCATACGACGCGATATTCCCAGTCCGGGTTCCACTAACCCGGATCGTATGTCACACCTTTGCCGGGGCAATTTTCGGCCGCTAAGAATGGCTCCCGTCGCTCGGCGCCGTGCTCAGTACTCGGCGATCGCCGCCGCTCATGGCCCGTGCGATGTCCCCCATCGGAAGGTCTGTCCCGCCATGTCCAAGCCTGCCCTCCCCGGTCTTCATCGCCTGACCCGGACCCACAAGATCACCGCCGCCGGTGTCGTCGCAGCCGGCGCCGCCGCTCTGGTCTTCTCCACCCTTCCGGGCGCGGACACCGAGACCGCCGGGCCGCAGGCCGTCGCCGCCGAGCACGTGAAGCCGGTCGCCTTCGCCGCGGTCGACACCGCCGCCAGGACCCAGCAGGCCACCATCGCCAAGCAGGCCGACCGGTCCGCCGCCAAGGGCAAGGCCGAGGCCGCCGCGAAGAAGCGCGAGGCGCAGCAGGCCGCCAGCCGGTCCGCGGTCCGTACCGCGATCCCCGCCGCCGCGAAGCCGGCCGCCAAGACCTACCCGGACAACCTCGACGGCTGGATCCGTGAGTCGCTGGACGTCATGGCCCAGAAGGGCATCCCGGGCTCGTACAACGGCATCTACCGCAACATCATCCGGGAGTCCTCCGGCAACCCGATGGCGATCAACCTCTGGGACATCAACGCCCAGAACGGCATCCCCTCCAAGGGCCTGCTCCAGGTGATCGACCCGACCTTCAAGGCGTACCACGTCGAGGGCACGTCCTGGAACGTCTACGACCCGGTCGCCAACATCACCGCGGCCTGCAACTACGCGGCCGCCCGGTACGGCTCGATGGACAACGTGAACTCCGCGTACTGAGCCGGACCGCCACGTACACAGCGCCGAGGGGCGGCACCCGACTGCGGGTGCCGCCCCTCGGCGCTGTCGTACGGCGGATGCGGCCGTACCGGGGATGCGCTACTTGCGCATGACCTCCGGCTCGTGGCGGCGCAGCAGGCGCGCGACGACGAAGGCGAGCGCCACCCCCACGCTGAGCAGAATGATCATATCCATCACGAAGACGCCGGTCTGGTGCTTCCAGAGCGGGTCGGGGTTGCCGGGCTCCCACGGGAGCAGCGTGTTCATATCGGCGGTCGCGCCCATCGCGGCCACCGCCCAGCGGGACGGCATCAGCCAGGCGAACTGGGCGACACCGGGGGTGTCGAAGAGCTGGAAGAGCACGCCGGTGAACACGACCTGGACGATCGCGAACATGACCAGCAGCGGCATGGTCTTCTCCGCGGTCTTGACCAGTGCGGAGATGATCAGGCCGAACATCATCGAGGTGAAGCCCAGCGCGATGATCGCCAGCGCCATCTCGAGCGCCGGGGCCTTGGGGAGGATCAGGCCCTCGGCGGGCATGTTCCGGGTCGAGAAGCCGATCGTCGCGATGATCACGCCCTGGATGGCGGTGACCACCCCCAGCACGATCACCTTGGACATCAGGTACGCCGACCGCGACAGGCCGGTGGCCCGTTCGCGCTCGTAGATGACCCGCTCCTTGATCAGCTCACGGACCGAGTTGGCCGCGCCGGAGAAGCACATCCCGACGGCGAGGATCAGCATGATCGTGCTGGCGTCGCGGTTGGGCCGGAAGCCCAGCTTGTTCATCGGCCCGTACGCCAGGCCGTGATCGCTGGGGATCAGCATCGAGACCACACCGAGTACCGCGGGCAGGATCAGCATCAGGCCCAGGAAGCCCCGGTC
>NZ_BBUY01000007.1:309888-330836 GCF_001590865.1 Streptomyces sp. NBRC 110611 | reverse complement strand
TCAGCATGATCGTGCTGGCGTCGCGGTTGGGCCGGAAGCCCAGCTTGTTCATCGGCCCGTACGCCAGGCCGTGATCGCTGGGGATCAGCATCGAGACCACACCGAGTACCGCGGGCAGGATCAGCATCAGGCCCAGGAAGCCCCGGTCGGAGGCGAGCACCGAGACATAGCGCCGCATCAGCGTCCACAGCTGCGAGCCCCAGCTCTGCGACTTCTGCATCCGGGCGGGCGGCGGCTGTACCGCCACCGACTGCGGGGCGACCGCGTCGATGTCGGCGGCGTACCGCTGGTAGTGCGGGGAGCCCCGCCAGCGGCCCATCCAGTCGTAATCGCGGTAGTTCTCGAAGGCCGAGAAGACATCCGCCCAGGAGTCGTACTGGAAGAAGTTGAGCGCGTCCTCGGGCGGGCCGAAGTAGGCCACACCGCCGCCGGGGGCCATCACCAGGAGCTTGTCGCAGAGGGCGAGTTCGGCCACGGAGTGGGTGACGACCAGGACCGTCCGGCCGTCGTCGGCGAGGCCGCGCAGCAGCTGCATGACATCGCGGTCCATGCCCGGGTCGAGGCCGGAGGTCGGCTCGTCCAGGAAGATCAGCGACGGCTTGGTCAGCAGCTCCAGGGCGACCGAGACGCGCTTGCGCTGGCCGCCGGAGAGCGAGGTGACCTTCTTGTCCTTGTGGATGTCGAGCTTGAGCTCGCGCAGCACCTCGTCGATCCGGGCCTCGCGCTCGGACTCCGCGGTGTCCCCGGGGAAGCGGAGCTTGGCGGCGTACCGGAGCGCCTTGAGGACGGTCAGCTCCTTGTGGAGGATGTCGTCCTGCGGGACCAGTCCGATGCGCTGGCGCAGCTCGGCGAACTGCTTGTAGAGGTTCCGGTTGTCGTAGAGGACATCGCCCTGGTCGGCGGGGCGGTAACCGGTCAGCGCCTTGAGCAGGGTGGACTTGCCGGAGCCGGACGGGCCGATGACCGCTATCAGCGACTTCTCCGGGACGCCGAAGGAGACGTCCTTGAGGATCTGCTTGCCGCCGTCGACGGTGACCGTGAGGTGCCGGGCCGAGAAGGAGACCTCGCCGGTGTCGACGAACTCCTCCAGCCGGTCGCCGACCAGCCGGAAGGTGGAGTGGCCGACGCCGATGATGTCGTTCGGGCCGATGACGGCGGTGCCGGACCTGGGGACCGGCTGGCCGTTGACGTAGGTGCCGTTGTGGCTGCCGAGGTCGCGGATCTCGAAGCGGCCGTCGGGAGTGGCGCGGAACTCGGCGTGGTGGCGGGAGACCTGGAGGTCGGAGACGACCAGCTCGTTCTCCAGCGCACGGCCGATGCGCATCACCCGGCCGAGGTCAAGGCGGTGGAAGGTGGTCGGGCTGCGGTCGCCGGCCGGCCGCTGCGCGGCGCCCTCCTGGGGCCGGCGGGCCTGCTGCGGGGGTACGGGCTGCTGCTGGGCGGCCTGCTGGGGCGGGACGTACGGCGCCTGCTGAGCCTGCGGCGGCGCCTGCCAGCCCTGCTGGGCGGGCGGCTGCCGGACCGGCGGCTGCTGCGCGGGGGGCGCCTGCCGGCCCGGCGCGGCCTGCTGCTGCGGCGCCGGCGCGGACTGCGCGCCGAAGGCGGCGCCGGCGGCCGGCGCGGCGGCGGACAGGGTCAGGCGGGGGCCGTCGGTGGCGTTGCCCAGGTGCACGGTCGCGCCGGGGCCGACCTCCACCTGCTGGATCCGCCGGCCCTGGGCGTAGGTGCCGTTGGTGCTGCCCTGGTCTTCGATGATCCAGCTGTGGCCGGACCATCGCAGGACGGCGTGCCGCCAGGAGACCCTGGCGTCGTCGAGCACCATGTCGCCCTGCGGATCACGGCCCACGGTGTAGGACCGGGACGGATCGAGCGTCCAGGTCCTACCGTTCAATTCGAGTACGAGTTCAGGCACTCCATGCCCCATTACATAGTCCCCCGAGTGACGCCCTGTGCGGGAAGTCTAGGGATGGCGAACATCGTGAGGAACTATTTCAGGCCCGGGCCGCGGACCGGAAACCGGGACGGGGACGGGGCACGGAGGGCTCCCGCGCGACGCGATGCGAGTCCCCCCAAGAGGCCTCATGATGGGATGGAACAGGCAAATTCCCCATAGATGACGATGGACCTCGCGGATCGTCACCGGCCCGGTGTGCCATCGGTCCGGCTGCGGCCCGAACGCCCCTCCCCGGCGACGGCGTTGGCGTTCCTGGAGACGGTCCGGCCTCCGGCGCGAGCGGGCCGGACACGACTCCGTAACGATCGGCATCACGACGGACGGACGCCACGGTCCGAACCCCGGACACGCGTACGGACCCGACGGCCCCGGCGGTTACCGTAAGGGCACCATGAGCGCATCGCAGACCCCGCCTGCCACCGCCGTACCGGGCGATGACGAACCGACCCTTCTCGTGAAGATCTTCGGGAAGGACCGGCCCGGCATCACCGCAGGCCTCTTCGACACCCTCGCCGCCTACTCCGTCGATGTCGTGGACATCGAGCAGGTGGTGACCCGGGGGCGCATCACGCTGTGCGCACTGGTCACCGCTCCCGCCCCCACCCACGGCTCGATCGGCGCCACCGAGGGCGACCTGCGGGCCACCGTGCACAGCTGGGCCGAGTCGCTGAACCTCCAGGCGGAGATCATCTCCGGCCGGGGCGACAACCGCCCGCGCGGCACCGGACGTTCCCACGTCACCGTGCTGGGACATCCGCTCACCGCGGAGTCCACGGCCGCCATCGCAGCCGCCATAACGGCGACCGGCGGCAATATCGACCGGATCTTCCGGCTCGCCAAGTATCCGGTGACCGCCGTGGAATTCGCGGTCTCCGGCGCGGCCACCGAGGTGCTGCGCACCGCCCTGGCCCTGGAGGCGGCACATCTGGGGGTGGACGTCGCCGTGGTGGCGGCCGGGCTGCAGCGGCGGGCGCGGCGGCTGGTCGTGATGGACGTCGACTCGACGCTGATCCAGGACGAGGTCATCGAGCTGTTCGCGGCGCACGCCGGCTGTGCGGCCGAGGTGGCCAAGGTGACCGCCGCCGCGATGCGCGGGGAGCTGGACTTCGAGCAGTCGCTGCACGCCCGGGTCGAGCTGCTCGCCGGGCTCGACGAGTCGGTGGTGGAGGCCGTACGCAAGGAGGTGCGGCTCACTCCCGGGGCGCGCACCCTGGTGCGGACCCTCAAGCGGCTCGGCTATCAAGTCGGCGTCGTATCGGGCGGTTTCACGCAGGTCACCGACGCGCTCAAGGACGAGCTGGGGCTGGACTTCGCCAGCGCCAACACACTGGAGATCGTCGACGGCAAGCTCACCGGCCGGGTCACCGGCGGCGTCGTGGACCGGGCGGGCAAGGCCCGGCTCCTGCGGGAGTTCGCGCGGCAGGCCGGGGTGCCGCTCGACCAGACGGTGGCGATCGGCGACGGGGCCAATGATCTCGACATGCTCAACACGGCCGGTCTCGGGGTGGCCTTCAACGCCAAGCCGATGGTGCGGGAGGCGGCGCACACCGCGGTGAACGTGCCGTTCCTGGACACCGTCCTGTACCTGCTGGGCGTCACCCGCGAAGAGGTCGAGGCGGCGAAGACGCACGCCGAGTGACGGCCTGGTGAGCGAGGCGGGAAAGGGCCCCGGCGGCGTGCCGGGGCCCTCCTCTCTGCCGACCGCCGGCCGCAGGTCTAGGCGTGCGGCGCCCAGTACGCGACCAGCCGTCCGACGCCGTGCTCGACCGCCTTCCAGGAGCCGTTGAAGGTGAGCACCGCCATCGAGGCGGTCGGGAAGCCGCTGCGGTTCATCCGCGACAGCAGATCGCCCTCGGCCTCGCCTGCGAGCGCGTCGGCGAGGGCGTGCACACACGGGTTGTGGCCGACCAGCATCAGGTCGTCCACGTCGTCCGAGGTCTCGTTCAGCAGCGCGATGAGCTCGCCGAGGGAGACCTCGTAGAGCCGCTCGTCGTAGACGGTCCTGGGCCGCTGAGGGAGTTCGGAGACGACGAGCTTCCAGGTCTCGCGGGTACGGGCGGACGTCGAGCACAGGGTCAGATCGGGAGTGATCCCGGCACCGGCCAGCCAGCGGCCGGCGACGGGGGCATCCTTACGGCCGCGGTCAGCGAGCGGACGCTCATGATCGCTGATATCCGACCATTCGGCCTTGGCGTGGCGGAGGAGGACAATCCGGCGGGGTGTATCGACGCTCATGCGTCCCAGCTTCGCATGAAAGACGCCCCCTGGCGCGGGGGGTTGACGAGCTCCCCCCGGCAGGGTGACGCCCCGTGAAGGCCCTGGCCGCCGGCCCGGTCAGGGTGCGGCGAGACTCGCCACGATGGCGACGACGGCGGTCACGGCGAGCATCACGCCCAGGACGAGGAGCAGCTTCTTCTGGCCGCCCTGGGGATTCGGTTCGAGCACTGGCATGCGCCCAGTGTCGCATTCACGCCTCGTCCTCGATCCGGCGGTCCCGGCCGGCCAGCACACCCACCACGATCTGCGGCACCATCAGCCCCGCCATCAGGGCGATCGGCAGCCCCCAGCCGCCACTGCGCCCGTAGAGCGTGCCGACCAGCAGCGGCCCGGGTATGGAGATCAGATAGCCGACACTCTGCGCGAAGGCCGACAGCTTGACGACCCCGGCGGAGCTGGTGGACCGCATCCCGATCATGGTGAGGGCCAGCGGGAAGGAGCAGTTGGAGATGCCCAGCAACAGCACCCAGGCCCAGGCGCCGGCGGCCGGTGCGAGCCACAGTCCGGCGTACCCGGACAGACCGCAGACGCCGAGCAGCACCACGAGCGGACCCTGATGCCGCATCCGGGACGCCACCCGGGGCAGCAGGAAGGAGAGCGGGATCCCCATCCCCATCGTGACGGCGAGCAGCACACCCGCCGTACCGGCCGGCACCCCGGCGTCGCGGAAGATCTGCGGCATCCAGCCCATCACGACGTACGCGGCGGTGGCCTGCAGGCCGAAGAAGACGGCGAGCGCCCAGGCGGTGGGCGAGGAGGCGATCCGTATCGGTCGTATCGGCCGCGCCGGGGCTTCCGCGGACCGTGCGGCACCGCCGGCGGCCGGTCCGGAGGCGGCCGGTCCGGCCTGTCCTGACCCGGCCGGACCGGAGGCGGCCGGGCGACGGCGCACCACCGCGAGCCAGGGGAGCACCGCGACCGCGCCGAGCACCGCCCACACCGCCAGGCCGGTACGCCAACTGCCGCCCAGCGCCCCGGTCATGGGCACGGTCAGCGCCGCGGCGAGCGAGGTGCCCAGGGCCAGCGCCATCGAGTAGAGCCCGGTCATCGGGCCGACCCGGTCGGGGAACCAGCTCTTGATGACGACCGGCATCAGCACATTGCCGACCGCGATCCCGGCCAGCGCGAGCGCGCTGGCGGCCAGGAAGCCGGCGGTGCCACCGGCGTACGGGCGCACCGCGACACCCACGGCGATCGCCGCCATGCCCGTGCAGATCACCGCGCCCGGTCCCCAGCGCCGGGCCAGCCGGGGCGCCGTGACACCGAAGACCGCGAAGCACAGCGGCGGCACGGAGGTCAGCAGTCCGGCGACGGTGCCGCTCATACCGAGGCCGTCGCGGACCTCCTCCAGGAGCGCGCCGAGGCTGGTGATGGCGGGGCGGAGGTTGAGCGCCGCCAGGACGAGACCGGCCATCACGATCCCCGGCAGCCAGCGGCCGGTCAGGCCGCGGCCGGATGCGGGGGCGGGGGCGGGGTCACGTTCCGGAACGGGGGCGGGCGGCCGCTGCGGGCCGGGCGCCGCCGGTGCGCCGGAGGCCGTACGGGGCTCGGCGGGGGCGCCGAGGGTCGCGAGGTCGTCGTCTGCCATGGGGCCATCATAGAATCATGGGATGAATACCTGTCCAACGAATTTCCGTTCGGTCGATTCCGGAGTCGGAGCCGTGCCATGCCTCCGCTGACCTCACCCCGCCGGTCCGCGCTGGCCGACCAGGTCATCGCTCAGCTGCGCGCCCAGATCACCTCCGGCGAATGGCCGGTGGGATCCCGTATCCCGACCGAACCGGAGCTCGTCGAGCAGCTCGGGGTGGCCCGTAACACCGTCCGTGAGGCGGTCCGCGCCCTGGCGCACAACGGGCTGCTGGACATCCGGCAGGGCTCGGGCACGTACGTAGTGGCGACCAGCGAGCTGGCCGGGGTGATGCACCGCCGGTTCGCGGACGCCGAAACCGGCCATGTGGCCGAGCTGCGCAGCGCCCTGGAGACGGCCGCCGCCCGGCTCGCCGCGCGGCGCCGGACCGAACAGGACGTCCGGCAGCTGGACGCGCTGCTGGCGCGGCGTGAGGCGGCCTGGGAGTCCGGTGCGGCCGAGGTCTTCGTGGAGGCGGACGCGAACCTGCACATGGCGGTGGTGGCGGCCTCGCACAACGAGGTGCTCGCCGAGATCTACGCCGACCTCGGCAGCGTCCTGCGTGACTTCCTGCGCGCCGACATCGGCGCGGAGCTGCGGCCCGAGGCGCACATGGACCACTCCCGGCTGGTGGAGGCGATCCGCGCGGGCGACGGCGACCGGGCCGCCGCCGAGGCGGGCGCGCACCCCTTCGGCTGCCGCCCGGGGTAGCCGGAAGCCGGCGCCGCGTACCCCGTGCTGCGTGCCGCGTACCGCGTACCGCAACGCGTACTGCCCGCCCCGTCGGACGGGGCGGGCAGTACGCATACGAAGAAGAACGAAAAGACGCGGGAGGCGTCCGGGCGTCAGGCGCCCATCATGTGCACACCGCCGTCGACGTGCACGATCTCCCCGGTCGTCCGCGGGAAGAAGTCGGACAGCATGCCGACGACACCGCGGCCGGCCGGCTCCGGGTCGGCCAGGTCCCAGCCGATCGGGGCGCGGTGGTTCCACACGTCCGCCAGCTCCTCGAAGCCGGGGATGGACTTGGCGGCCATCGACTTGATCGGACCGGCCGAGACCAGGTTGCAGCGGATGCCCTTGGGGCCCAGGTCACGCGCCAGGTAGCGGTTGGTGCCCTCCAGCGCCGCCTTGGCCACGCCCATCCAGTCGTACTTCGGCCAGGCCATCTGCGCGTCGAAGGTGAGCCCGACGATCGCACCGCCCGGGTGCATCAGCGGCAGCAGGGCCGTGGCCAGCGCCTTGTACGAGTACGCCGAGACCTGCACGGCCGTCGAGACGTCCTCCCAGCTCGCCTCCAGGAAGTTGAAGGCGCCCTGCGGGCCGAAGGCGATGGAGTGCACGATGCCGTCGAGGCGGGCGTCCTCGCCCTGGTGCTCGCGGATCTTGTCGGCCAGCCCGTCCAGGTGCTCCTGGTTGGTGACGTCCAGCTCGATGACCGGGGCTTCCTTGGGGAGCCGCTTGGCGATCCGCTCGACGAGGGAGAGCCGGCCGAAGCCGGTGAGGATGACCTCGGCGCCCTCGTTCTGGGCGACCTTGGCCGCCTGGAACGCGATCGACGCCTCGGTCAGAACACCCGTGACCAGGACGCGCTTGCCTGCGAGGATTCCACTCATGCTGATCAGTGACCCATACCCAATCCGCCGTCGACGGGAATGACGGCTCCGGTGATATACGCGGCCTCGTCGGAGGCCAGGAAGCGGACCGAGGAGGCGATCTCCTCGGGCTGTGCGTACCGCGCCAGCGGCACCTGCTTGACGATGTTGTCGCGCTGCTCGTCGGTGAGCGCCCGGGTCATGTCGGTGTCGACGAAGCCCGGTGCGACGACGTTCACGGTGATGTTGCGGCTGCCCAGTTCACGGGCGAGCGAGCGGGCGAAGCCCACCAGACCGGCCTTGGAGGCGGCGTAGTTCGCCTGGCCCGGGGCGCCCATCAGGCCCACCACGGACGAGATCAGCACGATACGTCCCTTACGGGCCCTCAGCATCGCGCGGTTGGCGCGCTTGACCACCCGGAACGTGCCGGTGAGGTTGGTCTCCAGGACCGAGGTGAAGTCCTCCTCGGACATCCGCATCAGGAGCTGGTCGCGGGTGACGCCGGCGTTGGCCACCAGCACCTCCACCGGCCCCTGCTTCTCCTCGATCTCCTTGTACGCCTGCTCGACCTGCTCGCTGTCCGTGATGTCGCACTTCACGGCCAAAAATCCCGCGGGCGGCTCGCCCGAGCGGTAGGTGATGGCGACCTTGTCGCCTGCCTCGGCGAAGGCACGGGCAATGGCGAGGCCAATGCCGCGATTACCTCCGGTGACCAGAACCGAGCGGCTCAAGAGATCACCCTTTCCGTTTCCTGTCCGTCCTGCGTTCGCTACCGAAACTATCGGTCACAGGGCGCTTCCGTGGAATCGAGCACGGACAGGGGCGCGCCCCGCTCACTGTCGGATCCCCACAGAACCACCCCCGGACCGCGCCGTATCCCCCCTGGACCGCGCCGTCCCGCGGTCCCCGACGCGCCTCGCCGCGCCGGGGTGCACCGGGGTGCACTGGGCCGCGGACGCACCACAGGGCATGATGCAGGCGCCGACCACGGGAGGACGCTTTGGCTGTTGCACCCCATGCCCTCGACGAGACGTTCCTGGCGCTGCCGTTGCGCGCGCTGGCCGACGCCGCGCTGGCCCGCGCCCGCGCGCTGGGCGCCGAGCACGCGGACTTCCGCCTGGAACGCGTCCGCAGTGCGTCCTGGCGGCTGCGGGACGCCCGTACGGCCGGGACTTCGGACACCACCGATCTGGGCTATGCGGTACGGGTGGTGCACGGCGGGGCCTGGGGCTTCGCGTCCGGGGTGGACCTGACGATGGACGCGGCGGCCCGGGTGGCCGCACAGGCGGTGGCCATGGCGAAGCTGTCCGCGAAGGTCATCCGGGCCGCCGGCTCGGACGAACGAGTGGAGCTGGCCGACGAACCCGCGTACCCGGACCGGACCTGGGTCTCCTCGTACGAGATCAACCCGTTCGACGTTCCGGACGCCGACAAGACCGGCCTGCTCGCGGAGTGGAGCGCGCGGCTGCTGGCCGCCGAGGGCGTGGCCCATGCGGACGCCTCCCTGCTGGCCGTCCAGGAGAACAAGTTCTACGCGGACACCGCGGGTACCGGCACCACCCAGCAGCGCGTCCGCCTGTTCCCGCAGCTGACCGCGGTCGCGGTGGACCCGGACAGCGGCGACTTCGACTCGATGCGCACCCTCGCCCCGCCGGTGGGGCGCGGCTGGGAGTACCTGACGGGCGCGCACTACGACTGGGACGGCGAGCTGGCGCGGATCCCGGAGCACCTCGCCGAGAAGATGCGCGCGCCGAGCGTCGAGGCCGGCACGTACGACCTGGTGGTGGACCCGTCCAACCTGTGGCTGACGATCCACGAGTCGATCGGCCACGCCACCGAGCTGGACCGGGCGCTGGGCTACGAGGCGGCGTACGCGGGCACCTCGTTCGCCACCTTCGACCAGCTCGGCAAGCTGGCCTACGGGTCCCCGGTGATGAACGTGACGGGCGACCGGACCGCCGAGCACGGGCTCGCCACGATCGGCTACGACGACGAAGGGGTGGCCGCGCAGTCCTGGGACCTGGTGAAGGACGGGACCCTGGTCGGCTACCAACTCGACCGCAGAATCGCGAAACTGACGGGCTTCGCCCGCTCCAACGGGTGCGCCTACGCGGACTCCCCGGGCCATGTACCGGTCCAGCGGATGGCGAACGTCTCGCTCCGGCCGGCGGCGGACGGCCCGTCCACCGAGGAGCTGATCTCGGGCGTGCAGCGCGGCGTCTACGTCGTCGGGGACCGCTCCTGGTCGATCGATATGCAGCGGTACAACTTCCAGTTCACCCAGCAGCGGGCGTACGCGATCCGGAACGGGCGCCTCTGCGGGCAGCTCCGGGACCTCGCCTACCAGGGCACCACCACCGACTTCTGGGGTTCCATGGAGGCCGTGGGCGGCCCCCGGACCTACGTCCTCGGCGGGGCCTTCAACTGCGGCAAGGCGCAGCCCGGCCAGATCGCCGCGGTGTCCCACGGCTGCCCCTCGGCGCTGTTCCGGAACGTCAACATCCTCAACACCACCGCCGAGGCCGGCCACGCCTGACCCCGGTGCCCCGGCAGGCACTAGGGCCTGTCCGACGGTTCCGCCCCGATCACCCGGGTGAGCGCGTCCCTGACGTACTCCTCGTCGTAGCCCCCGCCCGTCAGCAGCACCTGGAGGCAGACCCCGTCGAGCAGCGCGACCACCGCACGCCCGGTGCGCGGGCCGGTGCGCCGGGCGAGCAACTCGGCGATCTCTGCGCACCACTCGGCGGCGACGGGGCGCAGCGCGGGGCGGCGCAGCGCGGCGAGGTAGAGCTCGTACTCCAGCTCCGCGCCGGCGCGGTCGCCGTCCAGCCACTGGCCGGTGAGCCGGGCCAGCTCGGCGGCGAGGTCGCGGCCGGGGTCGGTGAGCGCGCCGCGGTGTTCGCGTACGACCTTGGCGAAGCCCTCGCTGGCCTGGCGGAGGGCCGCCACGAGGAGGTCGTCGAGGGTCTTGAAGTGGTACGTGGTGGAGCCGAGCGGTACATCCGCCTCGGCCGCGACGGTGCGATGGCTGAGCCCGGCGATGCCGGAGCGGCCCACCACCCGGATCGCGGCGTCGATGATCCGCTGGCGCCGCTCGGGGTCGTACCGCCGCGCCGCCGCCATCAGTGCGCCCCGCCGAGATTGAGCAGCACGACACCGAGGATCACGAAGACGATCCCGGCGAGTTTGGCGGGTCCGGCCGACTCGCCGAGGAAGAGGATCCCGATCGCGGCGACGGCCGCGGTACCGATCCCGGCCCAGATCGCGTACGCGGTGCCGACCTGCATCACCTTCAGGGTGCGGGCGAGCAGTGTGAAGGCGAGCAGATACCCGGCCACCGTGCCGAGCGAGGGCCACAGCTTGCTGAAGCCCTCGCTGTACTTCATGGCCGTCGTCCCGGCCACCTCCGCCGCGATGGCCGCGGCCAGCAGTCCGTATCCCATGTGTACGAGTGTACGCATCACTGTGTACACGCGTACACAAAGCCGTGTTTGAACGCCGTGGGAACGCCGTGGGAACTCCTCGCGGAGCGGACCTCGGCCATCCGGCGGCGCACCGGCGTCCACCCCGTGCCCGTAGGCAGGCCCCTCGGTAGGCTCGCCGGGGGTCCGGGGGCGTCCCCCGGGGCAGCACAGTCCGAACGCACAGTCCGAACGCCCTACAGGAGGCCGGCCGATGAGCGCGCGTACGTCCCGTTCCACCGCCCCGCACGAGATCGTCGAGCGGGCCCTGGAGCTCTCCCGCGCCGACGGCTGCGTGGTCATCGCCGACGAGCACTCCGGCGCCCATCTGCGCTGGGCGGGCAACGCGCTCACCACCAACGGCGTCACCCGTGGGCGCACTCTCACGGTCGTGGCCACCGTGGACGGCGGGCAGGGCACCGCCTCCGGGGTGGTCTCGCGGTCCGCGGTGACCGTGGACGACCTGGAACCGCTGGTGCGGGCCGCGGAGGCGGCGGCCCGGGACGCCGGGCCCGCCGAGGACGCCCAGCCGCTGGTCGCCGGCGGGAAGGCGGACGCGGACTTCACCGACGCGCCGGCCGAGACCTCCCCGGACGTCTTCGCGGCGTTCGCGCCCGCCCTGGGCGAGTCCTTCCGGCAGGCCCGCGCCGGTGGGCGGGAGCTGTACGGCTTCGCCGGCCACGAGGTGGTCTCGTCCTATCTGGGCAGCTCGGCCGGGCTGCGGCTGCGGCACGACCAGCCCACCGGGACGGTGGAGCTGAACGCCAGGGCGGCCGGCACCGAGGGGGCGGTGCCCCGCTCGGCCTGGACGGGCCGCGCGACCCACGACTTCACCGACGTCGATCCGCGCGGGCTGGACGCCGAGCTGGGCCGGCGGCTGGGCTGGGCCGAGCGGCGGGTCGAGCTGCCCGCCGGGCGGTACGAGACGCTGCTGCCGCCGACCGCCGTCGCCGACCTGCTGATCTACCAGATGTGGTCGTCAGGGGCGCGGGACGCCGTGGAGGGCCGTACGGTCTTCTCCAAGTCTGCCGACGGCGACGGGGCCGCCGCGGACCGGTCCGGCGGCGCCCGCACCCGGCTGGGCGAACGCCTCAGCGAGCTGCCGCTGTCGCTGCGCAGCGACCCGCGGGCGCCCGGCCTGGAGTGCGCGCCGTTCGTGCTGGCGCACTCCTCCGGCGACGATGCGTCGGTCTTCGACAACGGGCTGCCGCTGACGGCGACCGACTGGGTGCGCGAAGGCGTGCTGAACCGGCTGCTGACCACCCGGCACACCGCCGGGCTGACCGGCCTCCCGGTGGCGCCCGGCATCGACAACCTCCTTCTGGAGGGCGGCGGTTCGCGCTCGCTGGACGAGATGGTGGCGTCCGCCGGGCACGACGGCCCGGCGCTGCTGCTGACCTGCCTGTGGTACATCCGCGAGGTCGACCCGGCCACGCTGCTGCTGACCGGGCTGACCCGGGACGGCGTCTACCTGGTGGAGAACGGCGAAGTGTCCGGCGAGGTCAACAACTTCCGGTTCAACGAATCGCCGGTGGACCTGCTGTCCCGGGCCGTGGAGGCGGGCCGCACGGAGCGGACCCTGCCGCGGGAGTGGAGCGACTACTTCACCCGGGCGGCGATGCCGGCGCTGCGGATCCCGGACTTCAACATGAGCTCGGTGAGCCGGGGGGTGTGAGCCTCCGGGAGGCCGCGCCCGGGCGGGGCGGAGGCGGGCGCGCAGCAGGGGCTGAGGCGGGCGCGCAGCAGGGACGGAGGCGGGCGCGCAGCCGGAGTGTCGGTGCGGGCGAATAGACTGTTCGCCTGTCCTCCCGGTTTCGGGAACCACGATCGATCAGGAACGCCATGACACGCCTCGGCGAATCCGTCGCCCGCGCCAGCACTCTGCTCTCCACCGACCTCTCCTCGGACGCCACGGTCCGGGAGCTGCTCCAGGAGACCGGCGCGCGGCGCTATCTCGACCTGACGGACCTGCCCGCCAAGGAACAGGCCGAGCTGATCGCGTCCCGTACGGTCGAGGTGCTGCCGGGTGTGGAGCAGCTGGCCGAGCGGATCGAGGAGCGCCGGGCGGCCGGCCGGGGCCTGCACATCAAGCTGGGCATCGACCCGACGGCGACCGATGTGCACCTGGGGCACGCGGTCCCGCTGATCGTGCTGAGCCGGTTCCAGCGGCTGGGCCATGACGTCACGCTGATCATCGGCGACTTCACCGCCAAGATCGGCGACCCGTCGGGCCGGACCGCCGAGCGTCCGCCGCTGACCGACGAGGACATCGCGCACAACCTCGCCACCTACCGCGAACAGGTGCGCCCGTTCTTCGACTTCGAGAAGGTCAGCTTCCGGCAGAACAGCGAGTGGCTGGCGCCGTACACCTTCCCCGAGCTGCTCTCGCTGCTCGCCCAGGTGCCGGCCTCGCAGCTGCTGCAGCGCGAGGACTTCCGCAACCGGCTCGCGGCCGGTGCGGGCCTGACGATGACGGAGCTGCTGTACCCGATCGCGCAGGGCCTGGACTCGGTGGCGCTGGCGTGCGACGTGGAGCTGGGCGGCTCCGACCAGCTGCTCAATCTGCAGATGGGCCGCAAGCTGATGGAGCTGCGCGGGCAGCAGCCGCAGCTGGTGGTCACGATGCCGCTGATCGAGGGCACGGACGGCACCGGCGCCAAGATGTCCAAGTCCAAGGGCAATTACGTCGGGCTGAGCGCACCGGCCGACGATGTCTTCGGCAAGATCATGTCCGTGCCGGACCGGCTGATGGAGCCATACCTGAAGGCCTGGACGGAGTGGACGGACGACGAGATCGCCCTCGCCCTGGGCCGGATCGCGGACCGCTCGCTGCACCCGATGGACCTCAAGAAGATCCTCGCCGGCGAGGTGGTGGCCGCGCTGTACGGTCTGGAGGCGGCGATGGCGGCGCGGGCCGGGTTCGTCGCGCAGTTCTCCAGGAAGTCGTTCTCCGATGTGGAGTCGCTGCCGGCCGTCGACGTCGCCGAGCACGGCGCGGAGACGGTGGCCGCGGTGCTGACCAAGGTGCTGGAGTTCACCCCGAGCGCCTCGGCGGCGCGCCGGCTGGCCAAGCAGAACGCGCTGCGGCTGGTCGTGGAGGGCGCGGACGGCCAGCAGACGGTGGTACTCGCGGAGGCCGACGCGATCCGGCCGCTGGCCGAGGTCCTCGCGGAGCGGCTGGCGGACACGGCCGACGCCGCGTACCTGAAGGCCGGCCGGAAACTGGCCCAGCTCCAGGGCCGCTGACGGCAGCCGAGACGGACACCACGGCCGGTGCGCTTCAAGGCGCACCGGCCGCAGGTCTGCTAGGTGGTTTCCTTACGGCGCCCGCGCAGGGCGACCCAGAGGCGGTCGCCGACGGCCACGATGAGGACCGCGCCGGCCAGCTGCAGCAGGTGCCGGATCCAGTCGATGCCCTTGGTGTCGGCGACGCCGATGCCCGACGCCACCCAGTTGCCGGCGGCGGCACCCAGCATGCCGAAGATAATGGTCAGCCAGAGCGGGATCTGCTGCTTGCCCGGGATGACGGCCTTCGCGATCAGACCCAGCACCAGGCCCACGATGATGGCCCACAACCACGTCATGTTGCCTCCTCTTGCGGCGCGGTGCATGCACGGCCGCACCTGGGGGCCGCCCCGTCAGTGTCACTCCGCATCGGCTACGGCGCACGCCGGAGGCGGCGGTACGCAGAGTGTCCCGGCAGACCCGGCCGCACGGGGCAGCCCCGGTCTCGAAGGCGGCGCAGGAGCGGCGTACCGTGGAATCCGACCGGACATCGGGGAGAATCCGGCGCGACTGAGCAGGTGGTGGAACGTGATGCGGAAGCAGAGCAGCGCCCAGGCCTTCCGGATCACGGGGGCCCGTCAGGGACTCTCCGAGGATGTGCGCGGCCGTCAGCGGCGGTATGTGATCTCGATGTCGGCGCGGACGGTGGCAGTGCTGCTGACCGTCGTGCTGTGGAACGTCCAGCGCCCAGTTGCCATTGCGACGCTGGTGCTGGGCCTGGCGCTGCCGTACATCGCGGTGGTGATCGCCAACGCGGGCCGGGAGAACGTCCCTTCGCTCCCGAAGACCTTCATCGCGGGGCCGACCAGGCCGATGCTGGCGCCGGGTCCGTCCGACACCTCCGCGGAATCCGTACCGGAGCGGCCGGCCCCGGAGTCTTCCGGGCCACGGCGCGACGCCGACTGATCTCCGTTCGGTCTGCAAAGCTCAAGAAAAGCTCAGATCAATCATGGAGTTCCGGTGCACTCGGCACCATCCCCCGTGACATACTGCGTACGCGCTCCGCATCCCCCGTCGGAGCGACGGACCGACGCCGGGCGGCTCCCCCCGTGGCTGCCCGGCGTCGCCATGTCCGGGCCGTGGCCGCGGGCCGACGGCCGGGAGGGCGGACGTAGGGTTGAGTCCGTGAACTTCCCTGATCTTCCCGGCTCCGCGGACCGCAGCGAGAGCGCCGTCATCTGCTCCGCCAAGGGCTGCCGCACCGCCGCCGTGTGGGTGCTGGCATGGAACAACCCGAAGCTGCACACTCCGGAGCGCCGCAAGACCTGGCTGGCCTGCGAGGAACACCGGGAGCATCTGTCGCAGTTCCTGGGCGTACGCGGCTTCCTCAAGGACGTCGTGACGCTGGAGGAGTGGGAGGCGTCGGCAGGCGAGCGCTGACGGAGCGGGCCGCCGAGCGGACCGGGGCGGCCGGTCAGCCGCCGATCGCCGACATCGGGCGCTCGGGCTGGAGGAAGGACGGGTCGTCCAGACCGGAGCCCGCTTTCTTGCCCCACATGGCGCCCTTCCACAGGCGCGCGATCTCCTCGTCCGCCGCACCGGAGCGCAGGGCCGTGCGCAGGTCCGTCTCCTCGGTGGCGAACAGGCACGTACGGACCTGGCCGTCGGCGGTCAGCCGGGTGCGGTCGCAGGCGCGGCAGAACGGGCGGGTGACGGAGGCGATGACACCGACGCGGTGCGGGCCGCCGTCGACGATCCAGCGCTCGGCGGGCGCGGAGCCGCGCTCGTCCCGGCTCTCGGGGGTGAGCGCGAAGCGGGTGCGCAGCGAGGCGAGGATGTCACCGGCGGTGATCATGCCCTCGCGCCGCCAGCCGTGCTGGGCGTCGAGCGGCATCTGCTCGATGAAGCGGAGCTCGTAGTCCTGGGCGATCGCCCAGGCGAGCAGGTCGGGGGCCTCGTCGTCGTTGAGGCCCGGCATCAGGACGGCGTTGACCTTGACCGGGGTGAGGCCGGCCGCGCGGGCCGCCGCCAGGCCGGCGAGCACGTCGTCGTGGCGCTTGCGGCGGGTGAGGGCCTGGAAGACGTCCGGCCGCAGGGTGTCGAGGGAGACGTTGACGCGGTCCAGCCCGGCGTCGCGCAGCGCGGCGGCCGTGCGCTGCAGGCCGATGCCGTTGGTGGTCAGCGACATCCGGGGGCGCGGGGTGAGGGCGGCGACGCGCTCGACGATGCCGACGAGGCCGGGGCGGAGCAGCGGCTCACCGCCCGTGAAGCGGACCTCGTCGATGCCGAGGTCCCGTACGGCAATGGCGATCAGCCGGACGATTTCGTCGTCCGTGAGCAGATCGGGCTTGGCCAGCCATTGCAGGCCCTCTTCGGGCATGCAGTACGTACACCGCAGATTGCACCGGTCGGTGAGCGAAACGCGCAGGTCGGTGGCCACGCGGCCGTAAGTGTCGATGAGCACGAGGCCCCTCCCCCGACGGATGTGATCGGCTGCCTTCGGCGGTGGATCAGTACGTGTTCGAGCCTACGCGATGGGTGTGACAGCGAGCAGGGCGCAGAAGTACGAGGTGGGCGGGGTGCCGTCGTAGAGATCTACGACGCCACCCCGCCCACGGGCTGTACGGACCGTCCCTCCTGGCCGGCGGGCCGGCTAGTGGGCCCCGGTGCCGGTCAGCGAGCGGACCTCCAGCTCGGCGTACTTCCGGGCGTCCGGCTCCTCCTTGGAGAGCAGCGACCCCAGCCAGCCGAGCAGGAAGCCCAGCGGGATGGAGAGCAGGCCCGGGTTCTCCAGCGGGAAGAAGGCGAAGTCCGCGCCGGGGAACATCGAGGTCTCCTTGCCGGAGACGACCGGTGAGAAGAGCACCAGGAGGACGGAGGAGGCGAGGCCTCCGTAGATCGACCAGAGGGCGCCCCGGGTGGTGAACCGCTTCCAGAAGAGGCTGAAGAGAATCGTCGGGAGGTTGGCGGACGCGGCGACCGCGAACGCGAGCGCCACCAGCCCGGCCACGTTCAGTCCACGGGCGAAGACGCCGAGCACGATGGCGACGGCACCGATGCCGACGGTCGCCCAGCGGGCCGCGGCGACCTCCTCCCGCTCGGTGGCCTCGCCCTTGCGGAGGACGTTGACGTACAGGTCGTGCGCGAAGGACGAGGACGAGGCGAGGGTGAGGCCGGCGACGACCGCGAGGATGGTGGCGAAGGCCACCGCGGAGATCACGGCGAGCAGGACGGCGCCGCCGGTGGAGTCCGGGCCGCCGCCGATCTGCTGGGCGAGCAGCGGGGCCGCGGTGTTGCCCGCCTTGTTGGAGGCGGTGATCGTCCCGGGTGCGATGAGGGCGGCGGCGCCGAAGCCGAGCGCGATGGTCATCAGGTAGAAGGCGCCGATGATGGCGATCGCCCAGTTCACCGACTTCCGGGCGGCCTTGGCGGTGGGGACCGTGTAGAAGCGGATGAGGATGTGCGGCAGGCCCGCGGTGCCCAGGACCAGGGCGATGCCCAGCGAGATGAAGTCGATCTTCGAGGTGGCGCCGGCGCCGTACTTGAGGCCGGGCTCCAGGAAGGCGGCGCCCTTGCCGCTGTTCTCGGCGGCGGCGCCGAGCAGCGACGAGATATTGAAGTGGAACTTCACTGCCACCAGGAACGTGATCAGCAGAGTGCCGGCGATCAGCAGCACCGCCTTGACCATCTGGACCCAGGTGGTGCCCTTCATACCGCCGATGGTGACGTAGAGGATCATCACGATGCCGACGAGGACGACGACCAGGATCTTGCCCGCCTCGCTGGTGATGCCGAGCAGGAGGGTCACCAGGGCGCCGGCGCCCGCCATCTGGGCGAGCAGGTAGAAGACCGAGACGACGATGGTGGAGGTGCCGGCGGCGGTACGGACCGGGCGCTGGCGCATCCGGTAGGCCAGGACGTCCCCCATGGTGAACCGGCCCGAGTTGCGCAGCGGTTCGGCGACCAGGAGCAGTGCGACGAGCCAGGCGACGAGGAAGCCGATGGAGTACAGGAAGCCGTCGTAGCCGAAGAGGGCGATGGCACCGGCGATGCCGAGGAAGGACGCGGCGGACATGTAGTCGCCGGAGATGGCCAGGCCGTTCTGGAATCCGCTGAACTGCCGTCCGCCGGCGTAGAAGTCGTCCGCGCCCCTGGTCCGCCGCCCGGCCCAGACGGTGATGCCGAGGGTGGCGGCGACGAAGACCGCGAAGAGGGTGATGATCAGGGCGCGGTGCTCGCCCGCGCCGGTGCCCGCCGCGAGGTGCTGGGTGAGGTTCATGCGTCACCTTCCTTGCGGAGGGTGACGCCCTCCAGGCGGGACTTGATGGCCTCGGCCCGGGGGTCGAGCTTGGCGGCGGCGTGCCGGGAGTACCACCAGGCGATCAGGAAGGTGGTGACGAACTGGGCGAGGCCGAGGACGAAGGCGACGTTGAGGTGGCCGGCGACCTTGATGGCCATGAAGCCGCCGGCGTAGCTCGACAGCAGCACGTACCCGAGGTACCAGAGGACGAAGGCGACGGTCAGCGGGAAGGCGAACGAGCGGTGTGCGCGGCGGAGTTCATCGAATTCGGCACTTGACTGCACCTGGAGGTAGTCGGGCGGCTCATGGGTTCCCGAGTCGATGGTCGGTGCGGCGCTCACGGAGATCTCCTGACGGAAGGGGGGTGGCTGGTGGGTGCCGGGGCCGAGGATAAGCCCCCGATAAGTGATGTGGATCACGCATGGTAGGGCTCTGTCCGGCGATCCGACAGGGGGTGGCTGGTTGAATCCGCGAAGAAATCGGGGGAATCGCCGGGGAATGCGGACACCGGCCGCCACCGCCCGGGGGACGCTTCGTTGAGCCGGATGTGAATCCGCCGTCTCCGCAGGACCCGTGCCCGCCCGCTCCCCGTCGGCGCCCGTACGGCAGTGTCCGCCTGCCGGTACCGCTCACCGTCCCGCCCGTCCGGGCCCGGCCCGCCGCCGGCGCGCGCCGCTGGTACGGCCGGCGGATCGCCCTGCCACCGCTGAGCATGGGGGCGCTGCGACGGCACGACTGAGTCACCGCCCGAACGGACCGACTCCGTGTCAATGTGCCGTCTTCTCACGGGTTTTCCCGATTCCATTGCTGTGCGCCCGTGATCGCCGATAACTTCACCTCTCACTGCATCCGCCCGTGCACGACCCGTGCGGGCGGTCTCACGGATGATGTGGAGTACCCATGGCACATCCCCGGTCCAGACGTATGCGGGCACTGGCCGTGCCGCTCGGTCTGGCTCTGACGGCGTCCCTCGGCTTCCTCCCGAACGCGGCCAGTGCCGCGCCGCAGGACTCCGCCCCGGCCGCCGCGACCGTGTCCGGCGGCCCGCTGCTCTCGTACGTCGTGAACACCACACCCGGCCGCGCCACGGTCGGACGGGTCGAGAAGGCGATAGCCCGGGCCGGCGGAAAGGTGATCGTCGCCCATGAGCGAATAGGCGTGATCGTCGTCCACTCGGCCAATCCGAGGTTCGCCCCCACCCTGCGGACGGTACCGGGCGTACAGTCCGCGGGCGCCACCCGCACCGCGCCGCTGAAGGCCTCCGGCACCACCGACGTCGGCAAACCGCAGAAGGCCGATCTGCCGCCGTCCCAGCTCAAGGCGGTGGGCCGGGCGGCGAAGGCGAACGGGCAGGAGCCCCTCGAACCGCTCCAGTGGGACCTCCCCGCCATCAAGGCGGACCAGGCCGCGAAGGTGAACGCCGGCAGCCGCAAGGTCACCGTCGCCGTCATCGACACCGGAGTGGACGACACCCACCCGGACCTGAAGGCCAACTTCTCCGCGAAGCAGTCCGCCAACTGCGTGGGCGGGGTGGCCGATACGTCCAAGGGGGCCTGGCGCCCCTGGGATCCGGACAGCGACTACCACGGCACGCATGTCGCGGGCACCATCGCCGCGGCGCGCAACGGCGTCGGCGTGGCGGGCGTCGCGCCGGGCGTGAAGGTCTCCGCCATCAAGGTGAGCGAGCCGGAGACGAGCCTGTTCTTCGCGGAGAGCGTGGTCTGCGCCTTCGTCTTCGCGGCCGACCACGGTGTGGCGGTCACCAACAACAGCTACTACGTCGACCCGTGGATGTTCAACTGCAAGGACGACGCCGACCAGGCGGCCATCGTTGACGCGGTCGGCCGGGCGGCGAGCTACGCCCAGCGCAAGGGCGCGATCAACATCGCCGCCGCGGGCAACTCCGGACTCGATCTGGCGGCCGCCAAGCTGCCCGACGCGACCAGCCCCAACGACTCCACCCCCGTCGAACGCACCATCAGCCCGAAGAACTGCTGGGACGTGCCCGCCCAGCTGCCGGGCGTGGTGACGGTCGCGGCCACCGGTGTGCACAAGCTCAAGTCCGGCTACTCGAACTACGGCCTCGGCCAGATCGATGTGGCCGCACCGGGCGGCGACTCGAAGCAGGTCCCCGAACTGCCCGCCAAGAACGGCAACATCCTCTCCACCATGCCGGGCGGCGACTGGGCCTACCTGGCCGGCACCTCGATGGCGACCCCGCATGTCGCGGGCGTGGCGGCGCTGCTCAAGAGCGCCCACCCCACGTCCGGCCCGCAGGAGATCCAGTGGCTCCTCAAGCAGCAGGCCGACAACCCCGGCTGCTCCGCCGGTGAGGCCACCTGCACCGGCACCCGGCACCTCAACAGCCACTTCGGCTACGGAATCGTCGACGCGCTGGACGCGGTGAAGAAGTAGCGGCGACGAAGCAGCAGTGGAGAAGTGACGGTGAAGAAGTGGCGGTGTAAGGACTAACTGCGCGGCCTGACCGGCTCGCGGCCGAGGTAGGCCG
>NZ_BBUY01000007.1:301217-309521 GCF_001590865.1 Streptomyces sp. NBRC 110611 | reverse complement strand
AGGCCGCGAGCCGGTCGGCGGCGGACGCTCCGGGCGGGGCGGGGCGCTCCGGCGCGAACGAGCCGCCCTCGGTGCGCGGCGCGCCCCCGTAGATCCGCCGCGCCGCCGCCAGGGTCTCCTCGGCGACCTCCGGCGCGAGACCGGTCGGCGCGCCCATGGCACTCGCCAAGTCCCACCCGTGGGCCAGGAGTTCGACCACTACCTGCTGGACGATCAGCGCGCCGGGCGCCTCGTACGGGCCGTAGGTGCGCCGCAGCATCCCGCTGCCGGTGAAGGCGGCCAGCGCGGCGCGCGACGAGTCCGCGAAGGCGGCGCGGTGGTCGTCGCCGAGGTGGTCGGCGGTGTGATCGCCGCGCGGATCTCCTTCGGCGATCGAGGTGGCCATGAGGTTCTCCCACACCATGTGGGAGAGCAGCTGCCGTACGGTCCATCCGGCGCACGGGGTGGGCAGGCCGAGGTCCTCCGTGCGCACGGCGGCGACCAGCGCGCCGACGTCCCGGACCACCTGTTCGTACGCGTACAGCACCCGCTCCGGGTCGGTGCCCTCGAACGCGGAGCGGTCCACCTCCACCGGCCGGATATGGGCCCGCAGCGCCGCGGCCGTCCAGGCGCCGGCGCGCTCCCAGCGGGGCGGTGCGGGCCGGCCGGCGACCGTGCACACCAGCTGCCAGTAGCGCTCCACGGCCGGCTCGGCAGCGGTCTCCAGCTGTTCCAGCAGCCGGGCGCGGGCGTCCGGCCCGTCCTCGGCGGGCGTGTCGGCGGCACCGGCCTGGGTGGGGAGCCAGGCAGCGATCAGCTCGGCGACGACCGGCCCGGCGGCCGGGGAGTCGGGGGCGATCCCGGCCGCGACCGCCGTCTCACCCCGCTCCCGCATCAGCTCGGCGACGCGTACCGCGGCGGCCTCGCCCTCCTCCCCCGCGTCGGGCCCCGCCGGCGCGGTCGGCTCGGTCGGCGCCGTACGCGCGCTGTACTCGGCCAGCCGGCGCAGCGCCGCCCGCAGCTCGGGCTCCCGGACCAGCGCGGCCAGCTCGGTCCAGGCGCCGATCTGTTCGGGTGTGGGGTCGTCGGGCAGGTCCGGGGCGGCGGCGAGCAGCGCGCCGCGGTAGGCGGGGGCGGGTACCCCGTCGAGGGCGTCATCGACGAAGTCCGTGATGATCCGGCGGCGTTCGTCGGCCGACAGGCGGGCCAGTTCGGTCATGCTCGGCAGCTCCTCTGCTGCGCTGTCCCCCGCGGCCACCGCCCGCAGCACCGCGCGTTGCAGCCGCAGCGTACAGATCTGCGCGTCGAGCGCGTCCGCCCACTGCGCCGCCGTCTCGGCGAGGGTGCATTCGCGGTGCAGTACGGACCGGATCGCCGTGAGCCCGATGCCCAGTTCGCGCAGGCTGCGCACGATCGCCAGGCGGGCCGGGGCGTCCGGGCCGTAGAGCCGGTAGCCCGCGGGGGTGCGGGCGGCGGGCGGCAGCAGGTCCTGGTCGGACCAGTTCCTGATGGTCTTGACCGGGATGCCGGTCAGGCGCGCCAGTGCGCCGATGGTGAGCAGACCCGTGCCGTCCTCGTACATACCGTCCACTGTCGGGTCTCCCACGGAGGGAGACTCAAGCTCATACCGTGTGCGCCCTCACGGTACGCCCGGCTCGTTACGGTACGCCCGCCCCGGGGGCCGTCGGTGCCGGCCGGGGCGTGGGCCGGGGGGCCGGGCCGGCGGTGGCTCGCAGCAGGCCGCAGGCGAGGGCGTACTGGGCCGCTACGTACGTCACCATGATCCAGAACTGGGGCAGCGGCGGCTGCGGCCAATGGGCGAGACCGTCGGCGAGCAGACCGTCGGAGAGCAGGAACAGCAGGCCGCCGAGCGCACCCAGGGACCCCGCCCGCAGTGCGCCGAACGCCATCGCGGTGAGCAGCAAGCTGTATCCGGCGACGGGGATCCGCAGCCCGGCCGGGAGGTCGGGCCACAGCAGCGCCACCGTGCCGGCCAGCAGTACCCCGTACACGGCGGCCGGTCCGGCCGGGTACCCGAGCCGCCCACGCCCCGGCGGCGTCCCATGCCGGGCGAAGAGCAGCAGATAGCAGACGTGCCCGGCGGCGAACGAGCCCGTTCCGGCCAGGAAGACGGTGTCGCCGTCCATCTGGAGGAGGGCGTCGCCGCCACAGCCGAACAGCAGCGCCCCGGCCAGCAGCGCCGGACCGCCGCGGGCCAGTACGTATCCGGCGAGCACCGGCATCAGCGCGGGCTTGGTGAGCTGCGCGGCGAGTGTCGCCCCAGCGGCCAGCGCCGCCAGGTGAACGGCCGTCAGCGCCACGAACGCCCAGAGCAGTGGCCGTACGGCGGCGGGCCAACGGGCCGTCACAGGACGGGCTCCTCGGCGGAGGCGCGCGCCGTGCTCCCCGGCGCTTCGGCCGCTTGCGGCGCCCACGTCGCCGCCGGCTGCCAGCCCGGACCGCGGAACACCCGCCCGGCACGCTCGCTCCAGCTGTCCGCGGCGCGGACGTCGCGGGCGATGGCGACGTACTCGTGGGTGGCCACCCGGAGCGGGTTGAAGGTGCGGATGTTCTTGGTGAGTCCGTAGACCGGGCGCTCCGTCTCGGGGACGAAGGAGCCGAACATCCGGTCCCAGATGATCAGGATGCCGGCGAAGTTGCGGTCCAGGTAGCCGCCCTGCGAGGCGTGGTGGACGCGGTGATGGGACGGCGTGTTGAAGAGGAACTCGACGGGCCGGGGCAGGGTGCCGATCCGTTCCGTGTGCACCCAGAACTGGTAGACGAGGTTGGCGCCGGAGGTGAAGGCGACCACGGCCGGATGGACGCCGACGGCGATCATCGGGACGTAGAACGGCCAGACCGTCCAGGTCGTCCAGGGCTGCCGCAGCGCGGTGGTGAGGTTGAACTTCTCGCTGGAGTGGTGCACCACATGGCAGGCCCACAGGACGCGGATGACGTGGTGGCCGCGGTGCGACCAGTAGTAGAAGAAGTCCTGCGCGAGCAGCATCAGCGGCAGCGTCCACCACAGCACCGGTATGCGCAGCGGGGTCAGTTCGTAGACCGCGGCGTAGACCGCCACGATGGGGATCTTCCACAGCGCGTCGAAGACCAGGCTGCCCAGGCCCATCACCACGCTGGTGGCCGCGTCCCTGGCTTCGTAGCCCGCCGCGTCCTCGTCGGGACGCAGCCGGAAGCTCACCATCTCCACCACGGTGAGCAGGATGAAAGCCGGTACGGACCACAGCACGACATCGGGCAGGTGCGGCATGCCCCGCACCATAAAGGCGGTGACGGCGGTGCCGCTAGGGGTGGTTACCGAGAAGTATGTGAGACCCGGTGTCAGCTCTGTGGCCGGGCGTACCGCCGGTAGCACTCCCCGCGCGACGAACGACGGCGACCGACGCCGGTCCGGTGGCAACCGACGCCGGTTCGGTGGCTGTCAGTGGTGGCCCTTATCCTCAGTGACCATGCTCGAAGACCACATGGCAGCAGCCGACCCGATCGCCCCGACGATCGGTCAGCAGCCGGGCCCGCCGACGCCGCCGGCTCCCTGGCCGTCCGGGTATCCCCAGGGGTACGCGGTGGTCGACGTGGAGACCACCGGACTGGCCCGTGACGACCGGATCATCTCCGCCGCCGTGTACCAACTCGACGCACAGGGCGAGGTCCAGGACCGCTGGTACACCCTCGTCAACCCGCAGCGGGATCCGGGGCCGGTGTGGATCCACGGTCTGACGAGCGCGGTGCTGGCGGACGCGCCGCTCTTCCCGGAGATCGTCCCGGAGCTGTCCCGGCGCCTGGACGGACGGGTGCTGGTGGCGCACAACGCCATGTTCGACTGGTCGATGATCGCCCGCGAGTACGCCCGCGCCGCGGCGGCCGCGCCGGTGCGCCAGCGGCTGTGCACGATCGCGCTCTCCAAGGAGCTGGGCCTGCCGCTGCCCAACCACAAGCTGGAGTCGCTCGCCGCCCATTACGGCGTGGTGCAGGAGCGCGCCCACCACGCGCTGGACGATGCCCGGGTGCTGGCCGAGGCGTTCCGTCCCAGTCTGCGGCGGGCCGCGCAGCGGAATCTGCGGCTGCCGCTGCTGACCTGCCAGCCGCTCACGGAGTGGACGGACGCCCCCGCGCCCCGGCAGCGCTCCGCCGCCTCCGCGTACCGCCCGGGCACCTGGCGGCCGTCCCGGAAGCGCCCGGCGTGCCCGTATCCCAACCCCGGGCGCTACGAGGCCGGCGGCCCGCTCGTCCAGGGGATGCGGGTCGCCTTCTCGGGCGACACGTCGGTGGACCGCGAGCTGCTGGAGGACCGGGCGATCGAGGCCGGGCTGCATGTCGCGACGAGCGTGTCCCGGCTGACCAGCCTGCTGGTGACCAACGATCCGGAAGCCCGGACCTCCAAGACCGTCAAGGCGGCCTCGTACGGCACGGTCATGATCGACGAGGCGGCCTTCATGCAGCTGCTCCAGGACGTCCGGGCGGCGCCTGCTTCCGGGTGAAGCCCGCCCAACACACCCATGGGCCCCTCGCCCCGCGCGGGGCCCCGCCCGCACGCTGTGGCGCATGGCACGTTGTGAGGTCTGCGGTAACGACTACGGGATGACGTTCGAGGTGCATGCCCAGGGGGCGGTGCACGTCTTCGACTGCTTCGCCTGTGCCATCCACCGCATGGCACCGATCTGTGAGCACTGCCGGGTCCAGATCATCGGCCAGGGCGTGGAAGCCGACGGCCGGTGGTACTGCGGTGCGCACTGCGCCCGCTCGGACGGGCGGGTGGGCATCGTCGACCACGTCTGAACCGCGCCGACGGGGACCCCCGGCCAGGCGGCCGGCGCGCCTTAGGTACCGTCGAGGCCGTGTACCGCTTCCTGCTGTCCCGGCAATGGGTGATCCTCACCCTCGTGGGTCTTGTGCTGATCCCCGTCATGATCAAGCTGGGCTTCTGGCAGCTGCACCGCCATGAGCACAGAGTGGCGCAGAACGGCCTCATCGCCGCCAACCTGGAAGCCCGGCCGGTCCCGGTGACCGAGCTGGCCGCCCCCGGACGGGATCTGCCGCGCCACGACATGTGGCGCCGGGCCACCGCCACCGGCCGCTACGACACCGCGCACGAGGTCGTGGTCCGCCAGCGCACCGCCGCCGACGAGCAGAGCATCGGCTACTACGTCCTGACCCCGCTGGTGCTGGCGAACGGCGATGCCGTCCTGGTCAACCGCGGCTGGATCCCCGCGGGCAACGACCTCACCAAGTTCCCGGCCGTGCCCCCCGCCCCCGAGGGCACGACCACCGTCACCGGCCGGATGATGGCCGACGAGACCACGGCGGCCAGCGGCATCAAGGACAAGAAAGGCCTGCCCGCCCGCCAGGTCATGCTGATCAACAGCGCGGAACAGGCGCAACGGACCGGCCGGCCGATGCTCGGCGGCTACCTTGAGCAGACCGAGCCCGAGCCGCCGGGCGGCAAGCCGGAGCTGGTGCCCGCGCCGGACCACGACTCCATCGGCCCGCACATGGCGTACGCGATCCAGTGGTGGCTGTTCGCGGCCGCGGTACCGGTCGGCTGGGTCATCCTCGTACGCCGGGAGCGCCGGGACCGGGCACAGGCCGCCGCGGCGGAGGCGACCGGGGCGGCGGCCGAGGCGACCGGGGCGACCGGGGCCGCCGTGGAGACGCCGCGGGCCTGACGGCACCGCGCGGTCCGACGGCATTCGCGCGGACCGGCGGACCGGCGGACCGGCGCCAACTGGGGGACTTCCCACCGGCCTTCGCCCTGTCGGCCCGGTGGGGGCCGCCTGCGGACTGCCGGAGGACGGCAGGGCAGACTGGCGGCATGGATCTCGAACTCACCGACCGGACATACGTCGTTACCGGAGCGACCCGCGGCCTGGGCTTCGCCACCGCCCGTGAACTGGTCGCCGAAGGCGCCAACGTCGTGATCAGCGGACGTACGGAGGAGAGCGCGGCCGAGGCGGCCGCCGAGCTGGGCGAGCGGGCGATCGGGGTGGCCACCGACAACGCCGACCCGGAGGCCGCGGCCCGCCTGGTGGCGACGGCCCGCGAGCGGTTCGGCCGCCTCGACGGCGTCATGATCAGCGTGGGCGGCCCGCCGCCCGGCACCACCGCCGACAACACCGACGAACAGTGGCGGTCGGCCTTCGAATCGGTCTTCCTCGGTGCGGTCCGGCTGGCCCGCACGGCCGCCGCCGAGCTGGCGGAGGGCGGTGTGATCGGCTTGGTGCTCTCCGGCTCGGTCCACGAGCCGATCACCGGCCTGACCATCTCCAACGGGCTGCGCCCCGGCCTCGCCGGCTTCGCCAAGTCGCTCGCCAACGAGCTGGGCCCGCGCGGAATCCGGGTCGTCGGTGTGCTGCCCGGCCGGATCGCCACCGACCGGATGACCCAGCTGGACGCGCTCTCCGGCGACCCGGAGGGCACCCGCGCCCGCAACTGCGCGTCCACTCCCCTGGGCCGCTACGGCACGCCGGCGGAGTTCGGCCGGGTCGCGGCGTTCCTGCTCTCGCCGGCCGCCTCGTACGTCACGGGTGTGATGGTGCCAGTGGACGGCGGGGCGCGGCACGGCTTCTGAGGCACGGGGCTCACGATCGGACGGGGTCCGGGAGCCGCCCCCGGGCCTGCCCGCCCGGCGCTGCTCAGCTCACCCGTTCCGCCCGGTGTCCGGCCTCGCGCAGGCGGACGTCCGCCGGCAGCCGGCCGAGGCCGGCCGACCGGCGGGCGTGGGTGACGGCCTCGTCGGACAGCCGGCGGAGGACGGTCCCGGGGTCGGCGTGCGGGGCGAGGGTGAGGACGGCCCGGAGACGGGGCCCGGTGCGGCGGCCGGTGAGCAGCACCCCCGCCCGGTCGACACCGTCCAGGGACTCCGTTTCGGCGGCCAGGACGCCTTCCAGGGCCCGGCCGCGCAGCAGGGCGCCCGCGCCGTCGCCGCTGTCGACGAGGATCCCGTTCAGCCGGTGCCGCCGCAGCTGGACCAGCAGCCACCACAGCGTCAGCAGGACCAGGACGGCCAGGGCGGCGATCACCGCCGGCCACCACCAGCCCTGGCCGGTCCACCGGGTGCGCTGGCCGGCGGGGAGCAGGACGTCGTCGGGGCGGGACCAGGGCCAGTGGGCGGGCAAGCCCAGGTGCCACGTCGCGGGCAGGCCGAGGCCGCCGAACAGCACCAGGCCGCCGATGCCGAACAGCACCGCGCCGGTGAGGCCGAGCAGCACCCGGTTGACCGTGCGACGGACCCCGCGCACCGCGCTCACCCCTTCTTCGGGCGCCGGACGTGCACGGTCAGACCGAGCGGGCGGGCCAGGCCCAGCTGCCGCAGCCCCTCGCCGAGCGCGCTGTCGAGGTCCGCGCGGACCTCGTCCAGCGGGCGGAAGTGGCAGACGGCGTGCGCGGTGGCCCTGCGGCGGCCGACCCTCATCCGTACGGACTGGACGCCGGCCACCTCCATGGCACGGTCGCGCAGCACCAGCGCGGCGGCCGGCCGGTCCAGCCCGGCCCTGAGGTCCGCGGCGACCGGCCGCATCGGCAGCACCCGGCGCAGGCCGGGGGTGACGGCCAGCACGATCAGCCAGACGCCGAGCAGCATCGCCGACGCCGCGACGGCCAGCACCCAGGGGTCGTCGAGGTGGCGGACCGCGAGTTCCCGGGCGAGCCGCCGGCGCCAGGCCATCGCGGGGCGGTGCGCCCGCACCGAGGCCACGTCGTAGAGCAGCAGGCCCGCGGCGGCCAGCAGGACCAGTGCGAGCATGGCGGCGGGCACCCGGCGGGCGGACCAGAAGCGGCCGGTACGGCCGTCCTTCCGGGGATCCGCCGCTGACGTCCGCGGGTCCTTCCCTGCCGTCCGCGGGTCCGTCCCTGCCGTACGGGGAGCCTCCGCTTCCTCCCGGGAAGCCTCAGCCTCTTTCCGGGGGAGCGCCCGCCCCGCGTCCTCGCCGCCGCTCATCGCACCCGCTCCTCCCGGCCCCTGCGCTCCAGCAGCGGTGCGTGCAGCCGCTCGACCTCCACCGCGACCTCGGCCACCGTCATATCCGTCAACGCGGCGACCCGTTCGGCGACCTGACGCCGCACCACCCGGCACTGCCCGCCGATGTCCGAGGGGTAGCCCAGCTCCACCGTGATCCGCAGTCGTGCCTCACCGAGGTTCTCCCGGTCCGCACGACGGCGCACGGTCACCGTGGCATGCGCGTCCGTGGGGTCCTGTGGCGACACTCCGCGCAGCGCCTCCCGCGCGGCCCGGGCGGCGATCTTCGCCACCACGCGGTCCGCGACCCTGGTCGCGCCCCGTTCGCCCGCCGGTACACCGGCGGCAGCGGCGGG
>NZ_BBUY01000007.1:291094-300859 GCF_001590865.1 Streptomyces sp. NBRC 110611 | reverse complement strand
CCCGCCGGTACACCGGCGGCAGCGGCGGGCGGGGCCGCCTGGTGGACGGCTGCCACCCGGCCTCACCGCCGCCGGTCGTCGCGGTCGCCGGTGCGGGTGCGGAAGAAGTCGCCGGCCTCCCAGTCCCCGTCGAGGAACCGGCCGGCCACGAACCCGATGGCGCCCAGCGCCGCCACCACGACAAAGGCCCCGAAGCCGCCGAAGTATCCGGCGAAGCCCAGCGCCATCCCGGCCACCAGACCGGCCACCGCCATGCTCATCGTGCGCTCCTTCGCTGTCGCGGGCTCCCGCACTGCCGCCGCGGGGCGGACCTGATCACTGGAGCCGCGGCTCCGCTTCCTCGTCCTCGTCCGCCTCGTCGGGCAGCTTGACGTCGCTGACCGCGATATTGACCTCGACGACCTCCAGGCCCGTCATCCGCTCCACGGCGGCGATGACGTTCTCGCGGACGGCCCGTGCGACATCCGCGATGGCGACGCCGTAGTCGACCACGATCTCCAGGTCCAGCGCGGTCTGCACCTCGCCGACCTCGGCCTTCACCCCGCGTGTGGCGCTCGCGGAGCGTCCGCCGCCGGGTACCCGTTCCCGTACGGCGCCGAGCGTGCGCGCCAGGCCGCTGCCCATGGCGTGCACGCCGACGACGTCCCGGGCCGCGAGGCCGGCGATCTTCTCCACGACTCCGTCGGCGATGGTGGTCCGCCCGCGCTCGGCGGGGTCGCCGCCGCCCCGCCTGACCGGGGTCCTGGAGCCCTCTGTCTGCTGCTGGGTCTCGCTCATCGCCGTGGTGCCCCTTCCGCGGTGTCCCTGTCCGCCGGGAGGAGCGGGCGGCCCGCTCCGCTCCCCACAGTAGGCGGGGTTGTCCGGGGCCGCTCCGGGGACGCGGCAGTGGAGTGCCCCGGGCCGTACGGCGCCACGCCCTGCCGTACGGGCCGGTGTGCGGCAGGCTGGTGGCGTCCCACCGGGCGGGGCTTCCTACGGAAAGGGGTGACGCGGTGGCCGCGAACCGGCTGACGCAGACCGTGCGGGAGCAGCTCGGGGCCGGCCGGGTGCTGCCGCTGGGCGGGCCCGCGGACGGGTCCTGGATCACCGAACGGGCCGCCGTCGGCGCGCTGCGGGCGGCCGTCGGGGCACCGGCCGGTGCCCGGATCGGCCGGCTGCGGCTGTCGGTCGCCGACCCCGGGCACGCCCCGGAGCCGGTGGTGCCGCCCCCGCCGAGCGCCCTGCCGCCGGGCCCGCTGCGGATCGACGCAGCCATCGACGTGCCGGTCGTGATGGGGGCACCGGCCGCCGCCACGGTCCCGGACCGGCCGCTGCCCGAGGTCGCCGACCAGGTCCGTGCGGCGCTGCTGGAGGCGTCGGTCCGGGACCTGGGGCTGGTGGTGAGCGTGGTGGATCTGCTGGTGAGCGGGCTGGTGGAGGCGCCCGGAGAGGCGGTGACGCCTCCGGGCGCGGCGCCGGTGTCACCACCGCCGGTGCCTCCCGGTGAAGCGGCGGCGACGCCTCCGGGCACGGCCGGCGCCGGGGGCCCGGAGGGGATCGCGGCCGTGGCACGGGAGGTGCCGGGGGTGGCCCGGCTGACGCCGGTGCTCGGCGGCCTGTCCCGTCCGGTGCGGCCGGCCGGCGGCCATGCGCTGATCCAGCTCGCGGTCGCGGCGGGGTACCGGGCGCTGGACGTCAGCAGCGCGGTACGGCATGCGGTGGCCGCCGCGCCGTCCGCGCCGTCGACGATCGCCGTGCTGGTCACGGCCGTCGAACAGCAGTGAGGCGGCGGCCCGGGAAGCCATGCGCTCCCCGGGCCGCCGCCGCATATCACCGTCTCAGTCGCCCACTCCCGCGAGGTCACGCAGGCGGCGGGCCTGTGCGGCGCGTTCGGCGGTGCGCTGCTCCTCGTACGTGCGGCCGCCGGCGCCGGCCAGCAGGGCCTTGGTCTCGACGACGGCGTCGCGCGGCGCGGCGAGGAGTGCGGCGGCCAGGTCGGCCACCGCGGCGTCGAGTTCGTCCCGGGGGACGACGAGGTTGGCGAGGCCGGTCCGCTCGGCCTCCGCCGCGTGGACGAACCGCCCGGTGGCGCAGATCTCCAGCGCGCGGGCGTAGCCCACCAGTCCGACGAGGGGGTGGGTGCCGGTCAGGTCCGGTACCAGACCCAGGCTGGTCTCGCGCATGGCGAACTGCACGTCGTCGGCGACCACGCGCAGATCGCAGGCGAGCGCGAGCTGGAAGCCCGCGCCGATGGCGTGCCCCTGCACGGCGGCGATGGACACCAGGTCGTTCCGCCGCCACCAGGTGAACGCCTCCTGGTACTCGGTGATCGTGGCGTCCAGTGCGCTGTCCGTGCCGCGCGCCAGATCGATGAACGACGGCTCGCCGTCGAAGCCTTCGGGCGTGAACGCCTGGCGGTCGAGCCCCGCGGAGAAGGACTTGCCCTCACCGCGCAGCACCGCGATCCGTACGCTTCCCGGCAGCAGCGAACCCGCCTCGGCCAGCGCCCGCCACATGGCCGGCGACTGCGCATTGCGCTTGGCCGCGTTGGCGAGGGTCACCGTGGCGATGGCACCGTCAACGGTGAGCCGCACACCGTCCTTGTCGAGCAGAGTCATGAGCGCCTCCGAGTCAGCCGACCGCACCTGAGTGCGTAAGTGACTGAACGGTAACCCCCCGGCCGGCCATGCGGCAGGCCGGGGGTACCGCTGCTACCCGGAGTCGCGGACGTCAGACCGAGGCGGCCTTCTTGCCCCTTGTGGCTCCGCCACGACCGCGCAGGACCACACCGGATTCGCTGAGCATCCGGTGCACGAATCCGTAGGAGCGGCCGGTTTCCTCGGCCAACGCCCGGATGCTTGCCCCGGCGTCGTACTTCTTCTTCAGGTCTGCCGCGAGCTTCTCGCGCGCGGCGCCGGTCACCCGGCTGCCCTTCTTCAGAGTCTCGGCCACCCGTGCCTCCTCGTGGGAAGTGCGCTCTGGACTCTCATGATCACCCCTACCAGGCTTCCTGGCCACCCATTCCGCAAGGTCTGTACGACAGACTTTGCCGTCGGATGCCCGGAAACTCGGGCTGGAATCTCTCATTCCGGCCGGTTGCCGAGCCGTCCGGGAACCGACTTCTCCGAGAAGTGGCAGGTCAGATGGCCTACGGAGCGAGCGGAAGCAGAACGGGGGCGGGGCGCGGGCCGGGCGGCGCAGGCTCGCCGGTGTACGAGCCGTTCTCACTCAGATGATGGATCACACATGGGCCGAATGATCCATACGGCGTGATCCCCCGCCATGACCGCTCCGGCGCCCCGGACCCGGTACGCCCGGCGCCCGGCCCGGGTCAGGCGCCCTGCCGGGTCAGGCCAGCGCGACCAGGTCCGCGTAGTCCTGGCCCCACAGGTCCTCGACACCGTCGGGCAGCAGGATGATGCGCTCCGGCTGCAGCGCGTCCACCGCTCCCTCGTCGTGCGTCACCAGGACCACCGCGCCCGTGAACGTGCGCAGCGCGCCGAGGATCTCCTCCCGGCTGGCCGGGTCGAGGTTGTTGGTGGGCTCGTCGAGCAGCAGCACATTGGCGGAGGAGACGACCAGCGTCGCCAGCGCCAGCCGGGTCTTCTCACCGCCGGAGAGCACCCCGGCCGGCTTGTCGACGTCGTCACCGGAGAAGAGGAAGGAGCCCAGCACCTTCCGGACCGCGACCAGGTCCATGTCCGGGGCGGCGGAGCGCATGTTCTCCAGGACCGTACGGTCCGGGTCCAGGGTCTCGTGCTCCTGCGCGTAGTAACCGAGCTTGAGGCCGTGGCCGGGCTGGACCTGCCCGGTGTCCGGCTGCTCGACGCCGGCCAGCAGCCGCAGCAGAGTGGTCTTGCCGGCACCGTTCAGGCCCAGGATGACGACCCGGGAGCCCTTGTCGATGGCCAGGTCGACGTCGGTGAAGATCTCCAGCGAACCGTAGGACTTCGACAGGCCCTCGGCGGTCAGCGGGGTCTTCCCGCACGGCGCCGGGTCCGGGAAGCGCAGCTTGGCCACCTTGTCGGCGGCACGCACCGCCTCCAGACCGGCGAGCAGCTTGTCGGCGCGCTTGGCCATGTTCTGCGCGGCGACCGTCTTGGTGGCCTTGGCCCGCATCTTGTCGGCCTGGGAGTTGAGCGCCGCGGCCTTCTTCTCGGCATTGGCCCGCTCGCGCTTGCGGCGCTTCTCGTCGGCCTCGCGCTGCTGCTGGTAGAGCTTCCAGCCCATGTTGTAGACGTCGATCTGCGACCGGTTGGCGTCCAGGTAGAACACCTTGTTCACGACCGTCTCGACCAGGTCGACGTCGTGCGAGATGACGATGAAGCCGCCGCGGTAGGTCTTGAGGTAGTCGCGCAGCCAGACGATGGAGTCGGCGTCGAGGTGGTTGGTCGGCTCGTCGAGCAGCAGGGTGTCGGAGTCCGAGAAGAGGATCCGGGCCAGCTCGACACGGCGCCGCTGACCGCCGGAGAGGGTGTGCAGCGGCTGGCCGAGGATGCGGTCGGGCAGGCCGAGGCTGGCGGCGATGGTCGCGGCCTCCGCCTCCGCGGCGTACCCGCCCTTGGTGAGGAACTCGGTCTCCAGGCGCTCGTACTTCTTCATCGCCTTGTCGCGGGTGGCGCCCTTGCCGTTCGCCATCCGGTCCTCGTTCTCGCGCATCTTGCGCAGCACGGTGTCCAGACCGCGGGCGGACAGGATGCGGTCGCGGGCGAGCACGTCCAGGTCGCCGGTGCGCGGGTCCTGCGGCAGGTAGCCGACCTGGCCGGCGCGGGTGACCGTACCGGCGGCGGGGATGCCCTCCCCCGCCAGGACCTTGGTGAGGGTGGTCTTGCCGGCGCCGTTGCGGCCGACCAGGCCGATGCGGTCGCCCTTGGCGATACGGAAGGAGGCGGACTCGATGAGAACGCGGGCGCCGGCGCGCAGCTCGAGGCCGGAAGCGGTGATCACGGGAAAAGCTCCAGGGCAGGAAGACGGCGGATTGGACGGACGGTCCGAGAGCGGTCTGCGCCGTCTAATGAACCCAGAGGAGAACTGCCATAGCAGGCAGTCTAACGGGCCGGTGCAAGCGGATTTTCTGGGTGGCGGCCAATGTGACCCTCCCCATAGTTCCGTGATCAGTTCCCTGGTCACGGGTGCGGCCCGCACCCGTGACGGCGCGGGCCGTCAGCCGAGCGCAGCCGAACCCGTATGCACCTGGAACGCCGCCCGCCGAACCGCCTTCGCCAGGGCCGGATCCGGATGGGCCGCGGCCAGGGCCACCAGTACCTGGACGGTACGGGGGTGACCGACGGCGCGTACCTCCTCCAACAGGCGCGGCACCGAGCCCTGGACCGCCGAGTCGAGGTGGCGCACCAGCAGCTGGGTCTCGCCGTGGTCGGCGACGGCCGCCGCGGTGTCCACCCAGAGCCAGGTCGACTCCTCGCGGGTGAGCACATCGGGCGCGGTGTCCGGGTCGCCGCCCTCGTGCTCGACCAGCCACAGCAGGGCGTACGGGCGCAGGCCCGGCTCGTCGGCCGCGGCGCGTACGGCGGCCTCGGCCGGTGCGCCGACCGCGCGCAGCGCCTCGAAGGCCAGGCCGCGCAGGAGTGCGTCCTCGCCGCGGGCCACGGTCAGCAGCTCCTCGACGGCCGCGCCCACGGAGCGGGCGGCGAGCCACGCGCGGTACTCGGCGCGGGCCGGCCCCGGGGTCAGCCGGGCGCTGCCGCGCAGCATCGCCTCGGCGGACTGCTCGATATGGCCCGCCGGGCTCTGCGCGGCCACGCAGATCTGCTCCAGCTTGATCCACACCGACCAGTTGCCGAGCGGTGTCAGCTGCGCCTCGGACGCGTCGTGGGCGCCCTGGTAGGCGCCGTCCGGTGCGCCGTGCGGCGGCACCAGCGCGCCGACCGTGAGCAGCGCGTCCAGGGCCCAGCCGAGCAGCCCGGCCAGCGACGCCCCCGCGGCGTCGCCGGCCTCCGCCCCGGTGCCGCCGTCGGCCGGGCCGGGCGCGGAGTCCGGCCCGTACGGGACCTCGCAGCGTTCCGTACGCAGTTCGGTGACGCGCTGCTCCAGCATGTCCAGCAGCACCGGCAGCCGGACCGGGCCGGCCGACAGGTGCAGCAGGGACAGCAGCTGCGGCAGCGCCTCGACGACCTCGGCGATGAGCGCGGGCCCGGCACCCGGCGGTGCGGGGCGGGCCAGTGACCAGGCGTCGAAGAGCGCGACCCAGCCGCGCAGCACCGCCGTGTCGTCGCGGTCCCAGGCGCGCAGCCGCCAGCCGGGGCGGGCGAGGCCGTCGTGGAGTTCGACGAGTCCGGCGAGCCGGGCCCGGTCCCAGTCGGTGCGGACCTGTTGCGGCGTCAGGCCCAGGGCCTCGGCGGCGCGTTCCACGGCGGGCGCGGGGAGCGCGCAGTCCTGTCCGGCGCGCAGTCCGCCGCCCGGGCCGGCGACGGCGGCGCTGTCGGCCCAGCGGGCGAGCCGGGCGGCGCCGGCCAGCACGGCGCGGGCCTGACGGGCCAGCTCCGAGGGCGGCGGAGTGCCCTCGGGCGGGCGGGGCGCCGGGCGCTTGGCCCGGGTGGCGACCGCCCGGCGGGCGGCCGTGACAGGTTGACGGGGGACGAGTCGGAGCCTGGAGTCGCGCGGAGTACGGGACGTCACAGGAGCAGTCTTGCGGCTGACGGCCCGAAAGCCCAATCGGACGACGGATCACGGTCCGACGGCCGCACCCCACCCGGCCGTCGCACGCCCGATGTGGGGAGTTGTCCGCCTGTACACCCCGGCGTCACCGGGCCGGGGCGGCCGGGGGCCGGTGCATGAGAGCGGTGAGGCACTACAGGGGAGAGGCAGGAGAGGCACTGGAGGCACTACATGAGAGGGGTGAGGAAGCGGCGCAGGGCCTCTTCGTAGCGGGGCGGGTCGACGTTCCACATCGCGGCGTGCGGTGCGTGCGGGACCGCGTGCAGGGTGATCAGCCCGGCGCGGCGGGCCGCGAAGGAGCGGGAGGCCGCCCAGGGGGCGATCAGGTCGTCGGGGCCATGGAAGAGCAGGGTGGGGACGGTCAGCGCGGCCGGGTCGGCGGCGTCCGCGGGGCGGTGGACCGGCATGCCCGTGGTGCCCTCGGCGGCGCGGACGACCAGCGGCAGCAGGGCGCGCGGCACGCCCCGGGCGGCGGCCAGCGCGCGGACCGTGGCGTGCCGGTCGAGGACCGGCGAGTCCAGGATCAGTCCGCTGATGCGGTCGCGCAGCGCGGAGCGGGCGGCGGCCCGCAGGGCCATCGTCGCGCCAACGGACCAGCCGTGGAGGACGACGGCCCGGGCGCCGTAGCGGACCGCGTAGCGGATGGCCGCGTCCAGGTCGCGCCATTCGGTGTCGCCGAGGTGGTTGATGCCGTCGGTGGTGCGGGGCGCGCCGAGGTCGTTGCGGTAGGCGAGGTCCAGGACGGGCAGCCGGTGGCGGTGCAGGAAGGGCATGACCACCATGGGGTGTTCGCGGGTGGTGCCCAGGCCGTGGGCGGTGATGACCCAGGTGTCCCGTACGCCGGGGACGAACCAGGCGGGGAGGGGCCCGAGTTCGCCGGGGATGTCGATGTCGGCGCAGTCCAGGCCGAGTGCGTCGCGGGGGTTGCCGATGTGCACCTGTGGGGTGAGCCGCATCCGGCTGCCCGGCCTGAGGGTGCCGTGGGTGACCCGTTCCAGACGGCGTACGACGGCGTCCACGGGGTGCGGTCCGCGGACGACGGAGCCGATCACGGCGTGGCAGCCGGCGCCGGTGAGGCCGTAGGTGCCGGGCCGCAGGGACACCAGACTGCGGGTGAGGGCGATCCGCTCGTCGCCGACGGAGTGCACGGTGAGGCGGGAGTCGCCCGGGAGGGGGTGTTCGGGGGACGGCTTCAGGGCGATGTCGCCCGCGTAGCGGCCGACCGCCACGGCGGCCGCCCCGGCACCGATCGCGCTGAGGGCTGCCGTGGCCGCCGCTGTACCCGGACGCATCTCCTCAGTGTGCGCAGCGGGGTCGGGTGCGGCCACTCGGCGGAGCCCGCGGGGTGAGGGCCGCCGGGGCGCTGTGCCGGGCACTGTGCTCAGCCGCGGACCACCGGGCGCTGGGCTCGGCCCCGGAGGAAGCCGGGCGCTGCGCTCAGCCCCGGAGGCCGTCGCCGGGCTGGCCGTAGCCCGCCAGCCGTGCGCCGGCCGCGGCCAGCTCGTCGGCCGACAGCAGGCTGGGGGTGTGCCCCGGCACGGAGCGGGCGAGGAGCCAGACCCGGCACATCCACTCCAGCTGGGCGGTGCGGTCGAGGGCCTGGTCGAGGCTGTCGCCGTAGGTGAGGGTGCCGTGGTTCCGGAGCAGGGCTCCGGTGCGGTCGCGGAGCGCGTCGAGCAGGTGCGCGGCGAGTTCGTCGCTGCCGTAGAGGGCGTAGGGGGCGACGCGTACCGGCCCGCCGAGCGACGCGGCCATGTAGTGGACCGGAGGGAGTTCGGTGAGGAGGGTGGAGACGGCGGTGGCGTACGGGGCGTGGGTGTGGACGACGGCGGTGGCCGGGGTGCTGCGGTACACCGCCAGGTGCAGGGGCAGCTCGCTGGTCGGCCGGAGATGGCCGATGATCTGGCGTCCGTCGAGGTCGACGGCGGTGGTGTCGCCCGGTCCCAGCCGGTCGTAGGGGACGCCGCTGGGGGTGACGAGGATCAGGTCCCTGATGCGGCGCGAGACATTGCCGGACGTTCCGACGACGAGACCGTCGGTGACGGTTCTCCGGGCGGTGGCGACCAGTTCGCTCCAGGCGGCGGCGAGCGGGTCGGGGCGGTCCTTCATGGGTCCTCCGGCTCGGTGCGGCGACTTGGCGGTGCGGCGGAAGCGCGAGCTGCGGATGCGGTTCCGCCATCAGGTGACATTTATTACTGCTCCTCGTCCCGCCGGCCGTTGCGGGGCGGGCTCCCGGGTGCCCCTCCCCCTACCCTCGGCCCCGTGGGAGCGCTGCTACGACAGAGCAGAGGAAGGTGGCCGAAAGGTGAGGCGGAAGTGACGTGAGAGGCACCTCCGCGCGAACAGTGCGGCGACGTCACCACCGGGCTCGCTCCAGTTCACTTTCCGTTCACCCACTCTCCGTACGGTCCCCGGCGACACTGACCTTCGAACTGATTGCCTGGGTGAATGGAACACATCACGCTTCTCATCGGGATCGTGATCGTCACGGCCTTGGTGTTCGATTTTACGAACGGCTTCCACGACACGGCCAACGCAATGGCCACCACCATCTCCACCGGCGCCCTGAAGCCCAGGACCGCGGTGGCGATGTCGGCAGCGCTCAACCTCGTCGGCGCTTTCCTGTCCGTGGAGGTGGCCAAGACCATCTCCGGGGGGATCATCGATGAGACCGCCGGCATCAGACCCGAAGTGATCTTCGCCGGTCTGGTCGGCGCCATCGTGTGGAACCTGCTGACCTGGCTCGCGGGCCTCCCCTCCAGCTCGTCCCACGCGCTCTTCGGCGGTCTGATCGGTGCCACGCTGGTCTCCGTCGGCACCCAGGGCGTGCACGGTGACGCCGTGGTGATGAAGGTCCTGATCCCGGCGGTGGCCGCCCCGATCGTCGCCGGAGTGGCCGCGACGGCCGCGACCCGGCTGACCTACCGCCTGGCCCGCAACCGCGACGAGGCCGACACCGCCAAGGGCTACCGCGCCGGCCAGATCGCCTCGGCCGCCCTGGTCTCGCTCGCCCACGGCACCAACGACGCCCAGAAGACGATGGGTGTGATCACCCTCGCGCTGATCACCGGCGGCGTGGTCGCCCCGCACGCCGACCCGCCACTGTGGGTC
>NZ_BBUY01000007.1:112971-290828 GCF_001590865.1 Streptomyces sp. NBRC 110611 | reverse complement strand
CCTCGGCCGCCCTGGTCTCGCTCGCCCACGGCACCAACGACGCCCAGAAGACGATGGGTGTGATCACCCTCGCGCTGATCACCGGCGGCGTGGTCGCCCCGCACGCCGACCCGCCACTGTGGGTCATCGCCTCGGCCGGTCTGGCCATCGCGCTCGGCACGTACCTGGGCGGCTGGCGGATCATCCGCACGATGGGCAAGGGCATCACCGACATCCAGCCGCCGCAGGGCTTCGCCGCCCAGACCGGCGCCGCGGCCACCATCCTGGCCTCCTCCCACCTGGGCTTCGCGCTCTCCACCACCCAGGTCTGCTCCGGCGCGGTGACGGGCTCGGGCCTCGGCCGCAAGGGCGGCGTGGTGCGCTGGTCCACGGCCGGGCGGATGGTCGCCGCCTGGGCCCTGACGCTGCCGGCCGCCGGTGCGGTCGCGGCGGGCGCCGCGCTCCTGGCCAAGCAGGGCACCTGGGGCGTGACCGCGACGGCCGTCCTCGCGCTCGGCGTCTCCGGCGCGATCTGGGCCGCCTCGCGGCGCAACACCATCGACCACACCAACGTCAACGAGGTGCCGGCCGCCGAGCCGGCGGGCGTGGTGACCACCGCGATCCGGGCCGTCTCCCCTCCCCCGGCGGGCCAGCCGGCCGCCTCCGCCGACGCCTCGCACGCCACCGACGCCTCGCACACCGCTGACGAGCCGGACGCCGCGCACCACGACTCCCCGTCCGCTCCGCGTGCCCAGGCCGCGACGGTCGCCCCCTAGCGGCTCTCACCCAAGGAACCCTTCATGAGCATCGACTGGGCAGCATTCGGTCAGGTCTTCGGCGTCAGCATCGTGGTGACGGTCGGGATCGTGGGCCTGTTCACCCTCGGGATCGTCGGTACCTCCCGCAAGCCGGGCCAGGAGGGCGAGGCCGCCACGGCGACCGCGCCCGGTACGGGCGCGCGGGCCGGGGCGGTGGCCGCCTTCGCCCTGTGCGCGGCGGCCGTGGCGTACGGCATCTACCTGATCGTCGCCGGCTGATACGGCACCAACAGCGCCAGGGGACGCCGCCTCCACAAGCGTGGAGGCGGCGTCCCCTGCTCCTTTCTTCCACCCGGCACGTCGTCACCCCCGCCACGGCTTAGCGCCGCAGGTCAAGGGCGAGTTGACGGGCGTTCGCGGAGCGTGGTGGACTGCCGGAGCCAATCGGCGACAGCAGAGGAAGTCCGGTGCGAATCCGGCGCGGTCCCGCCACTGTCACCGGGGAGCGCTCCTCCGACTAGGGCGCTTCTGATGGATCTCCGTGGGAGAAGGAGCGGCGTCTGGTGCGTGCTCTCGGCGTGCCGCGCGGAAGCTCGCGTAGCGGCGCTACGTGGGCTTCCGCGCGGGGCGGCGAAGGGGGCACCTCCCTGCTCGAGCGCAGCCGAGAGCTTGGGGGCGCGTGCCGGGCGTCGCGACGCCGCGGAGATCCATCAGAAGCGCCCTAGGGCCACGGTCCGTACCCGTACGGGCTGGAAGGCCGGAGGCCACGCCGATCCGGGAGCCAGGAGACTCTGGTCGCCGTTCACGTCGAGCCAGGGCGCGGACCCTGAGTGAGGACACACCGCCATGGCCCTGCCGCCGCATTCCCGCCGCCCGCCTGCCACGGAGCCCGTTCGAGGCCCGGGCGCCACGGGCCGGGCGGGACTCTGTGGACACGCCCCAGCGGCGGCCTGACCCGATGCGCGGCGAACACGCGGGGTACGCGTGCGGCGCGGCCCTCGGCTTTCTCGGCGACCTGATCGCGGCGGACCCGCGGCGCGGCCATCCGGTGGCCGCCTTCGGCCGGGCCGCGTACGCGGTCGAGCGCCGGCTGTGGCGCGACCACCGGGGCTACGGGGCGGCCCACACCGTGCTGTGCGCGGGTGGTGCGGCCGCCGGTGCCGCACTGCTGCAACGCGCCGTACGGGACCACCACGGCGCACGGGTGGCGCTGACCGCGGTGACGGTGTGGGCCGTGCTGGGCGGCACCTCGCTCGGCCGGGAGGCGCGGGCCGTCGGCGGGGCGCTCACGGCGGGCGACTGGGACGTGGCGCGGGAGCGGCTGCCGCATCTGTGCGGGCGCGATCCGCAGGCCCTGGACGGGCCGCAGATGGCCCGCGCGGTGGTGGAGTCGGTCGCCGAGAACACCTCGGACGCGGTGGTGGGCGCGCTGGTGTGGGGCGCCCTCGGCGGAGTGCCCGGGCTGGTGGCGTTCCGGGCGGTGAACACCCTCGACGCGATGGTGGGTCACAAGTCCCCGCGCCACCGCCGCTTCGGCTGGGCCTCGGCCCGGCTCGACGACCTCGCCGGCTGGCCCGGCTCCCGGCTGACCGCCGCGCTGACCGTGCTCGCCGGCCCGGACCGGCGCGGCGCGCTGCGGACCTGGCGGGCGGACGGCGCGGCCCACCCGAGCCCCAACGCGGGCCCGGTGGAGGCGTCGTTCGCGGGCGCCCTGGGCGTACGGCTGGGCGGCACGCTGGCGTACGGCGGGCGGGTCGAGCACCGCCCGGTGCTCAACGGCGGGGCACGGCCGGCCACCGCGGAGGACATCGAGCGGGCGGTACGGCTTTCGCGGCGGGTCAGCACGCTGGCGCTGGCGGCGACGGTGGCGGGACGGCTGGCGTGGGGCGCGGTACGGCGGACGCGAAGGGGATCACGATGAGCGGGCGGACGGCGGCATCCGGCAGCAGGCCGGGCGGCGGACTGCTGGTGGCCGGTACGACCTCGGACGCGGGCAAGAGCGTGGTGACGGCGGGTATCTGCCGCTGGCTGGCCCGCCAGGGTGTCAAGGTGGCGCCGTTCAAGGCCCAGAACATGTCACTCAACTCCTTTGTGACGCGGGAGGGCGCGGAGATCGGACGGGCCCAGGCGATGCAGGCCGCCGCGGCCCGGGTGGAGCCGACCGCGCTGATGAACCCGGTCCTGCTCAAGCCGGGCGGCGACCGCAGCAGCCAGGTGGTGCTGCTGGGCAAGCCGGTGGGCGAGCTGAGTGCGCGCGGCTACCACGCGGGCAGGCAGGAGAAGTTGCTGGGCACGGTGACGGAGTGCCTGGCCGAGCTGCGGCGCACCCACGACGCGGTGATCTGCGAGGGCGCCGGCAGCCCCGCCGAGATCAACCTGCGGCGCACCGACATCGTGAACATGGGGCTGGCCCGGGCCGCCCGGATACCGGTGGTGGTGGTCGGCGACATCGACCGTGGCGGGGTCTTCGCGTCCTTCTTCGGGACCACGGCGCTGCTGTCGAAGGAGGACCAGGCGCTGGTCGCGGGGTATCTGGTCAACAAGTTCCGGGGCGATGTGACGCTGCTGGAGCCCGGGCTGGAGATGCTGCGCGGCCTCACCGGCCGCCCCACGCTGGGCGTGCTGCCCTTCGCGCACGGGCTCGGCATCGACGAGGAGGACGGCCTCCGGGTCTCCATGCGGGGTGCCGTACGCGAGAGCGTGGTGGCCCCGCCGCACGGCGCGGACGTCCTGCGGGTGGCGGTCTGCGCCGTACCGCTGATGTCGAACTTCACCGACGTGGACGCGCTGGCCGCCGAACCGGGCGTGGTGGTGCGGTTCGTGGACCGGGCCGAGGAACTGGCCGACGCCGACCTGGTGGTGGTGCCGGGCACCCGGGGCACCGTCCGGGCCCTGGCGTGGCTGCGCGAGCGCGGGCTGGCGGCCGCGATCGCCCGGCGGGCCGCCGAGGGCCGCCCGGTGCTGGGCATCTGCGGCGGCTACCAGATCCTCGGCGAGCGCATCGACGACGAGGTGGAGTCGAAGTCGGGCACGGTCGACGGACTCGGGCTGCTGCCCGTACGGGTACGGTTCGCGGTGGAGAAGACCCTCGCCCGGCCGTCCGGCGAGGCACTGGGCGAACCGGTCGAGGGATACGAGATCCACCACGGCGTCGCCGAAGTGACCGGCGGCGATGAAGCGTTCCTGGACGGCTGCCGGGTCGGCTCCGTATGGGGCACGCACTGGCACGGCTCCCTGGAGAGCGACGCCTTCCGCCGGGCCTTCCTGCGGCGGGTCGCCGCCGACGCGGGCCGGGCGTTCGTCCCGGCGCCGGACACCAACTTCGGCACCCTGCGCGAGGAACAGCTGGACCGGCTGGGCGACCTGATCGAGGAGCACGCGGACACGGGCGCGCTGTGGCGGCTGATCGAGGGCGGGGTGCCGGAGGGGTTGCCGTTCGTGCCTCCGGGGGCGCCATGAGGGGTACGCAACGGACGGATCCGGGAGCCGACAGCGACGTGGAGGACGACACAGCATGACAGCCACGCACCACACGACCACCCCGCAGTACCCCTTCACCGCTGTCGTCGGCATGTCCGACATGCGGCTGAGCCTGCTGCTCAACGCCATCTCGCCCGCGATCGGCGGCGTGCTCGTACGGGGAGAGAAAGGCACCGCGAAATCGACGATCGTCCGCGGGCTCACGGCGCTGATGCCGGCCGTGGACGTGATCGGCGGCTGCCGCTTCGCCTGTGCCCCGGCCGCGCCCGACCCCGGCTGCCCCGACGGGCCGCACGGGTCGGGCGCCGCCGAGTCCCGTCCGACCCGGATGGTCGAACTGCCCGTCGGCGCCTCCGAGGACCGGCTGGTCGGCGCGCTGGACATCGAACGGGCCCTGTCCGAGGGCGTGAAGGCCTTCGAGCCCGGCCTGCTCGCCGCCGCCCACCGCGGCATCCTCTACGTCGACGAAGTCAACTTGTTGCATGACCACCTGGTGGACCTGCTGCTGGACGCCGCCGCCATGGGTGCCTCGTACGTCGAGCGCGAGGGCGTCTCCGTGCGGCACGCCGCGCGCTTCCTCCTCGTCGGCACCATGAACCCCGAAGAGGGCGAGCTGCGGCCGCAGTTGCTGGACCGCTTCGGGCTGACCGTCGAGGTCGCGGCCTCCCGGGAGCCGGCGCAGCGGGTGGAGGTGGTCCGGCGGCGCCTGGCGTACGACGCCGATCCGGCCGGCTTCGCGGCGCGCTGGGCGGCCGAGGAGGAGGAGCTGCGGCAACGCATCGCGGCGGCACGGGAGTTGCTGCCGGATGTGGTGCTGGGCGACCAGGCGCTGCGGCAGATCGCGGCGACCTGTGCCGCGTTCGAGGTGGACGGGATGCGGGCGGACATCGTGATGGCCCGCACCGCCACCGCACTGGCGGCGTGGGCGGGGCGGACCGACGTGCTGGAGGAGGACGTCCGGCAGGCCGCGCTGCTGGCGCTGCCGCACCGCCGGCGCCGCAACCCCTTCGACGCCCCCGGCCTCGACGAGGACAAGCTCGACGAGGTCCTGGACGAGTGCGGCGCGGACGAGGCCGCCGACGAGCACGCGGACGGCGACGACGATCCGGAGCCGGACGGTCCGGACGGCGGCCCCGACGGGGGCGGCCCCGGCAGCGGACGGCCGCCGCAGGAGGGCGGGCCGGACGGGCCCCCGCCGGGCCCCGAACTGCCCCACCAGCAGGACCGGGAGACCGGGCAGACCGCCCCGCAGGCGCCCCAGGAAACCGAGCCCGCCCCCCAGTCCGACCCCCAGCCCCAGCCCCAGACCCAGGGCGGCGCGGCCGGGGAGAAGCCGGCGGTCGGGGCCGCCGAACCGTTCCGGACCCGCCGCCTCGACGTCCCGGGCCTGGGCGAGGGCGCCGACGGCCGCCGCTCCCGCGCCCGGACCGCGCACGGCCGGACGACCGGTGCCCGGCGCCCGCACGGCGCCCTGGGCAAGCTGCACCTGGCCGCCACCGTGCAGGCCGCCGCACCGCACCAGCGAACCCGCGGGCGGCGGGGCACCGGACTGGTGATCCGCCGGGACGATCTGCGCGAGGCGGTGCGCGAGGGCCGCGAGGGCAATCTGGTGCTGTTCGTCGTGGACGCGTCCGGCTCGATGGCGGCGCGGAAGCGGATGGGGGCGGTCAAGGGCGCGGTGCTCTCCCTGCTGCTCGACGCCTATCAGCGGCGCGACAAGATCGGCATGATCACCTTCCGGGGCACCGGCGCCGAACTGGCGCTGCCGCCGACGTCCTCGGTGGAGGCCGGGGCGGCGCGGCTGGAGCAGCTGCCGACCGGGGGCCGCACTCCGCTGTCCGCGGGCCTGCTGCGGGCCCATGAGGTGCTGCGGGTGGAGCGGATGCGGGATCCGTCGCGGCGGCCCCTGCTGGTGGTGGTGACGGACGGGCGGGCGACCGGCGGCCCGGAGCCCGTCGTGCGGGCGCACCGCTCGGCCCGGCTGCTGGCCGCCGACGGGATCGCCTCGGTGGTCGTGGACTGCGAGGCCGGCCCCGTACGGCTGGGGCTGGCCGGCGAGCTGGCCCGGGAGCTGCGGGGCACCGCCGTCACTCTCGAAGAGCTGCGCGCCGACAGCGTCTCCGCGCTCGTACGCGACGTACGGACGGCGCACACCACACGGACGACACAGGCGACACCACGGACGACACGGAGGGCCGCGTAATGCCACAAGGACAGCCGAGCCTCATCCCGGACGACGGGCTCACCACGCGCCAGCGCCGCAACCGCCCGCTGGTGCTGGTCCACACCGGTATCGGCAAGGGGAAGTCGACCGCCGCGTTCGGCCTGGCCCTGCGGGCCTGGAACCAGGGCTGGCCGATCGGGGTGTTCCAGTTCGTCAAGTCGGCGAAGTGGAAGGTCGGCGAGGAGAACGCGCTGAAGGTCCTGGGCGCCTCCGGCGAGGGCGGCACCGTCGACTGGCACAAGATGGGCGAGGGGTGGTCCTGGATCCAGCGCGACGGCGAGCTGTCCAACGAAGAGAAGGCGCGCGAGGGCTGGGCGCAGGTCAAGCGCTGCCTGGCCGAGGAGACCTACAAGCTGTACGTGCTGGACGAGTTCGCGTACCCGATGCACTGGGGCTGGGTGGACACCGACGAGGTGGTGTCGGTGCTGCGCGACCGTCCGGGCACCCAGCACGTCGTGATCACCGGCCGCAACGCGCCGCAGCCGCTGCTGGACGTCGCCGATCTGGTCACCGACATGTCCAAGGTCAAGCACCCGATGGACGCGGGCCAGAAGGGCCAGCGGGGCATCGAGTGGTGAGCGCGCCGTGAGCACTCCCCGTCTGGTCATCGCCGCCCCGGCCTCCGGCTGCGGCAAGACGACCGTCGCGACCGGGCTGATGGCCGCGTTCACCGAGGCCGGTCTGGCGGTCTCGCCGCACAAGGTGGGCCCGGACTACATCGATCCGGGCTACCACTCCCTGGCCACCGGCCGCCCCGGACGCAACCTGGATGCCTACCTCTGCGGCCCCGGGCGGATCGCGCCGCTGTTCCTGCACGGCGCGGCGGGGGCGGGTCTCGCGCTCGTCGAGGGCGTGATGGGGCTGTTCGACGGCGCTTCGGGCCTGGGCGAGCTGTCCTCGACGGCCCAGGTGGCGAAGGTGCTGCGGGCGCCGGTGGTGCTGGTGGTGGACGCCTCGTCGCAGTCCCGGTCGGTGGCCGCGCTGGTGCACGGCTTCGCGTCCTGGGACCCGGAGGTGCGGCTGGCCGGCGTGATCCTCAACAAGGTCGGCTCGGACCGCCATGAGGCGCTGCTGCGGGAGGCGATGGGCTCGTCCGGTGTGCCGGTGCTCGGTGTGCTGCGCCGTGACGGGCGGGCCGGTACGCCGTCCCGCCACCTGGGTCTGGTGCCGGTCGCCGAACGGCGGGCCGAGGCGGTGGAGTCGGTACGGGAGCTGGCCGCACGCGTACGCGCGGGCTGCGACCTCGACGCGCTGCTGGCGCTGGCCCGTTCCGCACCTGAGCTGCCGGACGCTCCGTGGGACCCGGCGGCGGAGGTGACCGCGGGGACTTCACCCGGTACTGCGGGAGCCTCGGGGGCTTCACCCGGTACTGCGGGAGCCTCGGGGGCTGCTCCGGGGGAGGCCGGGACGACGGCCTCCGGGCGGCCGCTGATCGCGGTCGCCGGCGGCGCCGCGTTCACGTTCTCGTACACCGAGCACACCGAGCTGCTGACCGCCGCCGGCGCCGATGTGGTCCCCTTCGACCCGCTGCGGGACGAGCAACTGCCGCCCGGAACCCAGGGGTTGGTGATCGGCGGCGGCTTCCCCGAGGTGTACGCGCCGGAGCTGTCGGCGAACGCCCCGCTGCGCGCGGCGGTGGCCCGGCTGGCCGCCTCCGGCGCCCCGGTCGCCGCGGAGTGCGCCGGACTGCTGTACCTCTCCCGTGCGCTCGACGGGAAGCCGATGTGCGGAGTGCTGCCCGCCGAGGCCCGGATGACCGAACGGCTCACCCTCGGCTACCGGGAGGCGGTGGCGCTCGGCGACAATGCGCTGGCCTCGGCCGGGACGCGGGTGCGCGGCCACGAGTTCCACCGGACGGTGCTGGAGCCGGGCGCCGGGCCGGAACCGGCCTGGGGCGTGACCCACCCCGCACGGCGGGTGGAGGGCTTCACGGCCGCCGGGGTGCACGCCTCCTACCTGCATGTGCACTGGGCCGCGGCGCCGTCACTGGCGGTCCGGCTGGTGGCGGGCGCCGCGCGGGCCGCGGCGGTTCAGGGCGCCGCCCGATGACCGGTGGGCCCGCTCCCGCGCCGCTGAGCGTCGGTGTGGGTGCCCGCCGGGGCGTCCCGGAGTCCGAGGTGCTGGACCTGATCACCGCCGCACTCACGGCCGCCGGGTGGCCGGCCCGGCCGGTCGCGGCCCTCGCGACGGTGACGGCCAGGGCGGACGAGCCGGGCCTGGCCGGAGCGGCTCGGCGGCTCGGCATACCGCTGCGGGCGTTCCCGGCCGCGGCGCTGGCGGCGGTACGGGTTCCCCGGCCCTCCGCGGCCGTGGCCGACGCCGTCGGGACGCCGAGCGTCGCGGAGGCGGCCGCGCTGCTGGCCGCGGGCCCGGACGCCGAACTGGTCGCGGGCAAACGGACGTCGGCGCGCCCGGGGCGGCCGGCCCGGGCCACCTGCGCGCTCGCCGCGCCCCGCACGACCGCGCCCCGCACGACAGCGCCCCCGCCCCGCACGACCGCGCTCCCTCCGTCGGCTCTCCCGGCGGCGACGCCCGGCACCAAGGAGACCCCGTGAACACGCCGACGACCACCGGGAAGAGCACCGCGCCCGGACAACCGGGAGAGCCGGGACAGCCAGGACAGCAGTGGCGACCGGGGCAGCAGGGGCAGCCGGAGAGCCCCGGCCCCACTGCCGCCGCCGCCCGGCAGGAGCCGGCCGGGCCACCGCACCACGAGCCGGATCTGCGGCACCACGGCGACGCCGAGGTACGTGACGCACACGCCGCACCGGCCGACCCGACCGGTCCGCCCCACCCGGACGGTCCGACCGGCCCAAACGGTCTGACCGGTCCGACCAACCCGGCCGGCCGGACCGGCCTGACGGATCTGGCCGTCAACGTCCGTGCCGGCACTCCCCCCGCCTGGCTCAAGGAGCGGATCGCCGCCTCCCTGGACGGCCTCGCCGCGTACCCGGACGACCGGGTGGCACGGGCCGCGGTCGCCGGGCGGCACGGCCTGCCCGCGGAGCGGGTGCTGCTGACGTCGGGAGCCGCGGAGGCCTTCGTCCTGATCGCCCGCGCCGCCGGGGCTCGCCGACCGGTCGTCGTCCACCCGCAGTTCACCGAGCCGGAGGCGGCACTGCGGGACGCCGGGCACACGGTCGGGCGGGTACTGCTCACCGAGCGGGACGGCTTCCGGCTGGATCCGCGCGCGGTGCCCGAGGACGCCGACCTCGTCGTCGTCGGCAACCCCACCAATCCGACCTCCGTGCTGCACCCCGCCGATGCGCTGGCCCAACTGGCCCGGCCCGGCCGGACGCTGGTGGTCGACGAGGCGTTCATGGACGCGGTGCCCGGCGAGCGGGAGGCGCTGGCGGGTCGCACGGACCTGCCGGGCCTGATCGTGCTGCGCAGCCTCACCAAGACGTGGGGCCTGGCCGGACTCCGTATCGGCTACCTGCTGGCCGCGCCGGACACCGTGGCCACCCTCCAGCGGGCCCAGCCGCTGTGGCCGGTCTCCAGCCCCGCGCTGATCGCCGCCGAGGCGTGCAGCGCACCCCGGGCGCTGGCGGAGGCGGCCGGCGCCGCCGGGGAGATCGCCACCGACCGGGCCCATCTGCTGGCCCGGCTGGGCGAGTTCGGGCAGATCCGGGTGGCCGGTCCGGCGGCGGGGCCCTTCGTCCTGATCCGGCTGCCGGGCGCGATGGACGTCCGCGCCGCACTGCGCACCCGGGGTTTCGCGGTCCGCCGTGGCGACACCTTCCCCGGCCTGGGCCCCGACTGGCTCCGCCTCGCGGTCCGCGACCGCGCCACAACGGACCGCCTGATGACTGCCCTGGCCGAAGTCATCACCCGCGATGCCCCGGCCCCGGCGCCCTGACCCGGTGTCGCCTCGCCGGGCCCCCGTCGCTCCACGCGCTCCGAGGACCCGGCGAGGGTGCGGGGTGCGCCGTACCGGACCGCGTGAAGCCGGTACGGCACACCCCGGGCCGCACCCCGTACGCGGCGCCCCCACAGCACCGGAACGGGGTACGGGGTAACGGGGTACGGGTCGGTCAGCCGCGGCCGCCCTGCTGGGCGCCGCGGCGCCGGCGGGCGTAGACCGTCGCTCCGGCGCCCGCGGCGAGCAGCACGGCCGCGCCGCCGGCGAGGTACGGGGTGGCCGAACTGCCGCCGGTCTCCGCGAGGTTCTCGGTGTCGGTCCGGGAGCCGGACTGGTTCACCCGGGTACCGCCCCCGGCGGGCTTGTCGCCGCCTCCGGACGCGCCGCCATCGCCGCTACCGCCCGTGCTGCCCGTACCACCCGTGCTGCCACCGGTGGTACCGCCCCCGGAGCTGCCACCGGAAGCGCCGCCCGACGCGCCGCCGGAACCGTTGTCGTCGGGCGGGTTGCCGTGCGGCGAGGTGCACTTCGCTTCGGCAAGAACGACCTTGCCCCGCACATCGGCGACGTTCAGCTTCGCCGGGTTGACCGAGACGTTCAGTTCGAGCGCGGTGGCCGCGGCGTTCTTGGACGTGTGGCTCTTCTTGGACAGGTCGAGCCGGACCTCGCCCACGTCGGGCACCTTGACGTCCGTCGTGCCGCCCGCCGTGAGCGTCACCTTCTTGCCCAGGACCTGGACGGGGCCGAGCACATTGGACTCGGCGCGCGTCCGGCCGCCGGCCTCGCACACCGCCTTGGCGGTGACCTGCTGGACCTCGATCAGCGACAGCAGCGGCAGGCCGGGCAGGTGCACCTTGGCCTTGACCAGGTTGGCGTAGCCCTCGTTCCGGCCGCGGTCGGCGGCGGCGCGGGCGGTGGCGACATCGGCGCGCAGTACGTTGACCGGCTTGCCCTGGTCGACGCCGTCGAGCTTGGCGGTGAGCGTGGTCCTGGCCTCGGTGGCCGGGGCGTGCACGTCGTTGAGAGCGACGTTCAGCGGGACGTCGAGCGTCTTGTTGAGCAGGCCGACGTTCAGGCCGGCACGCAGCACGACCGCGTCGGCGGTGCCGCCGGCCGGGCCGTGCTCTCCGGCGGCATGGGCGGGCGCGGCACCGAGCAGGACGGCGGGACCGGCCGTGAGCGCCGTGGCGACGAAGGCCGTGGCGAGGCGCCTGGGCATGCCGTAGGAGGTGGTGGAACTGCTGGACACGTGTGTGGAACCCCCACGAGAGAAGTGGAGCCGTCGGCCGCGCCAATGGGGGACATCACGCGGGCCGACGACCTCGACCCGCACATCGTGTCCGTACCGAGGGTGAACGGGTGGCAACGTGGGGGCAGTTCACTCCAACGGGTGGGTTTCGCGCCTTCATTCGATTCCTGTGGTGCGGCACGCCTCTCCCGCCCCAGCCGCCCCACCCACGGGCGGCGGCGCCGTCACCGCATCAGGGCTCCGCCGTTGACGTCGTAGGTGGCACCGGTGACGAACGACTCCCGCGAGGCCAGGAAGACCGCGACCCGGGCCACCTCCTCCGGGGTGGCGATCCGGCCGAGCGGGACCTGGGCGGTGAGGGCCGCGAGCGTGTCCGGGCCGACCGAGCGGACCATGGGCGTATCGATCATGGCGGGGGCGACCGCGTTCACCGTGACGCCGTACGGGGCGAGTTCGGCGGCGAAGACCCGGGTGAGCGCGAGCAGCCCGGCCTTGGCGGTGCCGTAGGCGGCGCCGGTGGGACGGGGCGTCTGCCCGGCGATGGAGGCCATGTTGACGATGCGTCCGAAGCCGCGCTCGCACATGCCGGCGGCGAGGGCGCGGGTGAGCAGGAAGACCGCGCGCAGATTGACCGCGAAGACCTCGTCCCACTCCTCGGGGGTGATCTCCCACAGCGTCTTGGCGAGCGGCCGGGCGGCGTTGTTGACCAGAACGTCGACCGGGCGCCAGGCCTGGATCTCCTCACACGCGGCAGCGATCGCCCCGGGGTCGGACAGGTCGGCGCGGACCGGCAGGATGCGCGCGCCCGAGGGGTCGAGGGCGGCGGCCAGCTCGCGGTTGGCGGTCTCGTCGATGTCGAGGGCGGCGAGGTACGCGCCTTCGTCGAGGAACGCGCGGACGAGAGCGGCGCCGAGCCCCTGGGCGCTGCCGGTGATCAGTACGGTGCGGCCGGCGAGGCCGGTGTCGAGCACGTGCGGGCCTTTCTGAGGAGACGCGGGCCTTTCCGGGGGGGCGCAGGCCTTCCCGGGGGGACGCGCGCCTTGCGGGGAGATCAGGCGGTGCCGAAGAACAGCGGGCGGCCGACCCTGGCCTCGATGCGCAGATAGCGCCAGAGCCGGCCGTCGCCCACCTCGGTGTCGCGGACGATGCCGCAGATCCGGGAGACGGTGTCCAGGTCGGGGACGTCGGCGAGCAGGTACGACGTCCAGGGCCACGCGGTGGAGGCGCCGACCATCAGCCGGTCGTCGTCCATGGTGCCGAGCACCTGCACACCGAAGCGTTCGGCGAGCCGGTCGAAGGCGGGCGGGAGGGCGGCGGCGACGGAGGCGCGGGTGGCGTCGTCGGCGGCGAAGAAGTCCTGCGTCACGCCGATGCAGAAGAGTGTGCGCAGCGGGGCGCCGGGGGTGTCGGTCATCAGGGCCTCGGGGAGAATGCTTAGAGGATCATCGAAACGTATTCGCGATCGCGAACGTTAGCACTCAGTTAGAGAGTCCTCGAACAATGCCCGGTACCGAACGCCCCACACCCCCTCCCCCGCCCACACCGTCTCCCCCGCCGGCCTCCTCCCCGCCCGCCGACGCGGACCAGCCGGAGACCGACCGGATCCGCCTCGGCGAGCTGTTGCAGGCGTTCAGCGACCCGCTGCGCCGGGAGATCGTCCGGCGGCTGGCCGCGGACGGCGAGGCCGGCTGCGGGGACATCGAGCTGCCGGTCACCCGCGCCACCGGCTCGTACCACTTCCGGATCCTGCGGACGGCGGGCTGGACGCACACCCGCCGGATCGGCCGGGAACGCTACCTCTCACTGCGCCGCGCCGACCTGGAGACGCGGTTCCCGGGGCTGGTGGACGCCCTGCTGCGGGCCGCCGAGGCGGAGCGGGGGGACGCCCGGCACACGCCCTAGGGCCTGTCCGATGGGTCGGCGTGGATCAGCCCGCGGCGTCTGGCGCCGTGCATCGCAAGGCGGAGCATTGCCCGCGGACTGGATGTCCGTGGGTGATGCGACAACGCCGCGAGGTGCGGCGCCAGACGCCGCGGGCCCACGCGGACCCATCGGACAGGCCCTAACCGACGACCCGGCCCCGCAGGACCACCCGGCGTGGCGCCGCGAGGACGCGGACATCGGCGCGCGGGTCGCTCTCGTAGACCACCAGGTCGGCGGAGGCGCCTTCGGTGAGGCCGGGGCGGCCGAGCCAGTCGCGGGCGCCCCAGGTGGTGGCGGAGAGGGCGGCGACGGCGGGCAGCCCGGCCTTCGTCAGCTCGACGACCTCGTCCGCGACCAGGCCATGGGCCAGGGAGCCGCCGGCGTCGGTGCCGGCGAAGACGGGCACACCGGCGTCGTAGGCGGCCCGTACGGTGTCGTAGCGGCGCGCGTGGAGGCGTCGCATATGGTCCGCCCAGCGCGGGTACTTCGCCGCGCCGCCGTCCGCGAGCTGCGGGAACGTGGCGATGTTGACGAGGGTGGGGACGATGGCGACACCGCGCTCGGCGAACAGCGGGATGGTGTCCTCGGTGAGTCCGGTGGCGTGCTCGACGCAGTCGATGCCGGCCTCGACGAGCGGGGCGAGGGTCTCCTCGGCGAAGCAGTGGGCGGTGACCCGTGCGCCGAGCCGGTGCGCCTCGGCGATGGCGGCCTCGACGGCGCCGCGGGGCCAGCAGGCGGAGAGGTCGCCGGTGGAGCGGTCGATCCAGTCGCCGACAAGTTTGACCCAGCCGTCGCCGCGGCGGGCCTCCTGGGCGACGTAGGCGACCAGGTCCTCGGGCTCGATCTCGTGGGCGTAGTTGCGGATGTAGCGCTTGGTGCGGGCGATATGGCGGCCGGCGCGGATGATCCGCGGGAGGTCCGGGCGGTCGTCGATCCAGCGGGTATCGGAGGGGGAGCCGGCGTCGCGGATCAGCAGGGCGCCGGCGTCACGGTCGGTGAGCGCCTGTTTTTCGCTGGTGGGGGCGTCCACCGGGCCGTGGGCGTCCAGCCCGACGTGGCAGTGGGCGTCGACCAGGCCGGGCAGCACCCAGCCCTGCACCGTGGTGGCATCGCGTGCCATGGCCGGACGGTCGTAGGTGACCCGGCCGTCGACGACCCACAGCTCGTCGCGTACATAGTCCGGTCCGACGAGGACCCTCCCCTTGAGGTGCAGCACCGCACCTTCGCTCATGGACGTCATACAGGCACTTTAGGCCGCGTGGCCGGACGGGTGGAGGGAGCGCGTCGCCCTCGGTATTCCCGCGGCGTTCGCTTAAATCCCGCCGAAATCCCGCCGTATGTTCTTACAGATCCCGCCATAGGCTTGTCAGGGGCCTGATACCCGGGTTTCCATAGGGCTTCCGGCGGTCTCCGTGGTCCTTCTCGGGGCGAATTCCCCATTCTCCGGAAGCGCAGCTTCCCGTATTCTTCTGCCCGCTTTTCCACAGCTCAAACGCCAAGATTTCGCTAGTATCAGGCTCCGCAATTCGGACGCCCCTCGCGGGCGTTATCGAGCTGTGACCGACCACACAGAGTGTCCGTTTCACCCCAAATTTCCCGGGCAAATCGGGAGATTTTTTGAGCCGGTCGCGTGCCCGGGCGCGCCCGCGCGATAACACAGTCCGCGCTCCCGCGTAACCCCTGCCCGCGATGCAATTTTGTTTTCCGCTGGGTAAATTCAATTCCATGACCGCCGCACAAGCAGCCCATGCACGTGCCCGAAGCGATATCAGAGAATTGCCGGAGGGCTTCAAGCTCGACACCCCCCGAGTGGCGGACGGAGCCGCGATCTGGCGTATCGCCCGCGACTCGAAGGCGCTGGACCTCAACTCGTCGTACAGCTACCTCCTGTGGTGTCGCGACTTCGCCGCCACCTCCGTCGTCGCCCGCGACGGGGAGGGGGAGCCGGCCGCCTTCCTCACCGGCTACGTCCGCCCCGAGCGCCCGGAGACCCTCGTCGTCTGGCAGATCGCCGTCGACGACGCGCACCGCGGCAAGGGGCTGGCGGCCGCGCTCCTCGACGAGCTCACCCTCCGCGCTCTGGACAAGCTGGACATCCGCTTCGTCGAAACCACCATCACCCCCGGCAACGCCGCGTCCAACCGGCTGTTCGCCTCCTTCGCCGAGCGGCACTCGGTGCCGGTCAGACGCGAGGTGCTCTTCGACGCGGGGCTGTTCCCCGAGCAGGGCCACGAGCCGGAGGTGCTCCACCTCATAGGCCCGTTCACACCGTCGGCCCCCGGGCGGTAACACCCCGCACCCCGCACCCCGGCCCGGCACCCCGGCCCGGAACAGCGGCCGCGGCGCCCCGGAACACAGACTTTCTCATCCCCGCACTCATCTCCCAGGAGCATGCTGTGACCATCACCCAGCCCGATCTGAGCGTCTTCGAGACCGTTGAGTCGGAGGTGCGCAGCTACTGCCGTGGCTGGCCCACCGTCTTCGACCGCGCGCAGGGCAGCCGGCTGACCGACGAGGACGGGCACACCTACCTCGACTTCTTCGCCGGTGCCGGATCGCTCAACTACGGCCACAACAACCCGGTCCTCAAACGCGCCCTGATCGACTACATCGAGCGGGACGGCATCACCCACGGCCTGGACATGTCCACCACGGCCAAGCGGGCGTTCCTGGAGTCGTTCCAGAACATCGTCCTGCGGCCGCGCGACCTGCCCTACAAGGTCATGTTCCCGGGCCCGACGGGCGCCAACTCCGTCGAGGCCGCGCTGAAGCTGGCCCGGAAGGTCAAGGGCCGCGAGTCGATCGTGTCCTTCACCAACGCCTTCCACGGCATGTCGCTGGGCGCGCTCGCGGTCACCGGCAACTCCATGAAGCGGGCCGGCGCCGGCATCCCGCTGGTGCACGGCACCCCGATGCCGTTCGACCACTACCTGGACGGGCAGACCCCCGACTTCCTGTGGTTCGAGCGCCTGCTGGAGGACCAGGGCTCCGGCCTCAACAAGCCCGCCGCCGTGATCGTCGAGACGGTCCAGGGCGAGGGCGGCATCAACGTGGCGCGCCCCGAGTGGCTGCGCGCGCTGGCCGCGCTGTGCCGGCGCCAGGACATGCTGCTGATCGTCGACGACATCCAGATGGGCTGCGGCCGTACGGGTGCCTTCTTCTCCTTCGAGGAGGCGGGCATCGTGCCGGACATCGTCACCGTCTCCAAGTCCATCAGCGGCTACGGCCTGCCGCTCGCGCTCACCCTGTTCAAGCCCGAGCTGGACATCTGGGAGCCGGGCGAGCACAACGGCACCTTCCGCGGCAACAACCCGGCGTTCGTCACCGCCGCCGCGGCGCTGGACACCTACTGGGCCGACGGCCAGATGGAGAAGCAGACCCTGGCCCGCGGTGAGATCGTCGAAGCACACCTGAGGGCCCTCGTCGAGGAGCACCCGGACACCTTCGCCGAGTACCGCGGCCGCGGTCTGGTGTGGGGCCTGGAGTGCAACGACAAGAGCCTCGCCGGAAAGATCGCCAAGCGCGCCTTCGAGCTGGGTCTGCTGATCGAGACCTCCGGCCCGGAGAGCGAGGTCGTCAAGCTGCTGCCGGCCCTGACGACCACCCCCGAGGAGCTGGACGAGGGCCTGCGCGTCCTCGGCCGCGCGGTCCGCGACTGCGCCTGAGCCGCGCAGGCGGCGCCGCTGGAGCGGAAAGGGCTCCGGGGCGCACCGCACAGCTCCCCACCGTTTCACAGAAAGGCACCGACTCACCGTGATCGTCCGATCCTTCCAGGACATCGAAGGCACCGACCGCCATGTCAAGGCCAAGTCCGGCACGTGGGAGAGCAAGCGCATCGTCCTCGCCAAGGAGCGCGTCGGCTTCTCGCTGCACGAGACCGTGCTCTACGCGGGCACCGAGACCTCCATGTGGTACGCCAACCACATCGAGGCCGTCGTCTGCACCGAGGGCGAGGCCGAGCTGACCAACGACGAGACCGGCGAGAAGCACACCATCACGCCCGGCGTGATGTACCTGCTCGACGGGCACGAGAAGCACACCATGCGGATCAAGAAGGACTTCCGCTGCCTCTGCGTCTTCAACCCGCCGGTCACCGGTCGCGAGGACCACGACGAGAACGGGGTATACCCCCTGCTGACCGAGCCGGACACGGAGCCCGAGCCGGTCCGGACCGCCTGACCGGCCCGCACCCTCGGACCGGCCCGCACCCTGCGGCCGGTCCGAGCGGTCCGGACCGTCGCCCTCCCCCAGCTACCGCCGGGGGACCCCCAGCCCCGTCCGGCAGCTGAGAAAGGCACCAGACAGCACAGACCGCACACCTCACGCATCGATCGCGTACGCCAGATTCCGTACGAGAGGAGAGGAAGGCAGCACATGACCACCGCACCCGAGCGCACCGCCGACCTGTATCCGACCCGGGGCACCGAAGAGGTGCTCATCGAGCGCAAGGACCCCGTGGTGTGGTCCGAGCCGGGCGCGGCGGGGCCGGTATCCGCCGAGGAGCTGGCGGGGTTCGAACGGGACGGGTTCCTGACGGTCGACCAGCTCATCAGCCCGGACGAGGTGGCCGTCTACCGTGCCGAGCTGGAGCGGCTGATCAACGATCCCGCGATGCGGGAGAACGAGCGCGCCATCGTGGAGCCGCGCTCGAAGGAGATCCGCTCGCTCTTCGAGGTGCACCGGATCAGCGAGGTGTTCGCCGAGCTGGCCGCCGATCCGCGCGTCGCCGGACGGGCGCGGCAGATCCTGGGCTCGGACGTCTACGTCCACCAGTCCCGGATCAATGTGAAGCCGGGTTTCGGTGCGAGCGGGTTCTACTGGCACTCGGACTTCGAGACCTGGCACGCGGAGGACGGTCTGCCGAACATGCGCACCGTGTCGGTGTCGATCGCGCTCACCAGGAACTACGACAGCAACGGCGGGCTCATGATCATGCCGGGCTCGCACCGGACGTTCCTGGGCTGCGCGGGTGCCACGCCCAAGGACAACTACAAGAAGTCGCTGCAGATGCAGGACGCGGGCACCCCGTCGGACGAGGCGCTCACCCGGCTGGCTTCGGAGTACGGCATCCGGCTGTTCACGGGTGAGGCCGGTTCGGCGACCTGGTTCGACTGCAACGCGATGCACGGCTCGGGCGACAACATCACGCCGTACCCGCGCAGCAACGTTTTCCTCGTCTTCAACAGCGTGGAGAATGCGGCGGTGGAGCCGTTCGCGGCTCCGGTCCGGCGTCCGGCGTTCATCGGCGCGCGGGACTTCAGTCCGGTGAGGTGAGGTCCGGCCCCCGGCACCAGGGGCCGGGTCGTACAGATGGCGCGGCCGCGCACGGCAGGGTCCGTGTGGCGGCCGCGCCCTGTCGTGCGAGGAGGGTTCGAGGAGTCATGGCTGTCGACCGGCTGCCCGGGGTGGTACTGACCGACCATGTGCTGGAGGTGCCGCTGGATCACGACGATCCGGGCGGTGAGCGGCTGACGGTGTACGGCCGGGAGGCGGTGGCCGCGGGCCGGGAGGACGAGGAACTGCCCTGGCTGCTGTTCCTTCAGGGCGGCCCCGGGTTCCCCTCCCCGCGTCCGGTGGGGCAGGAGTCCTGGCTGAAGCGGGCGCTGGAGGACCACCGGGTGCTGCTGCTCGACCAGCGCGGTACCGGACGCTCGACCCCCGCGAACCGCCAGACCCTGCCGCTGCGCGGCGGACCGGAGCGGCAGGCCGCGTATCTGGCGCACTTCCGGGCCGACTCGATCGTGCGGGACGCCGAGCTGTTCCGCCGCCGGCTGGTCCCGGACGGCGGCCCGTGGAGCGTACTGGGCCAGAGCTTCGGCGGGTTCTGCACGGTCTCCTACCTTTCGCACGCCCCCGAGGGGCTGTCGGCGGCGTATGTCACCGGCGGTCTGCCGGGGCTGACGGCGACCGCCGAGGATGTCTACCGGGCGGCGTATCCGCGGGTCGCCCGCAAGAACGCGGCGCACTACGCCCGCTATCCGCAGGACGTGGCGGCGGTGCGGCGGATAGCGGAGCACCTGCGCGAGCACACCGTACGGCTGCCGGGCGGCGGACTGCTGACCGCCGAGGCGTTCCAGGCCCTGGGCCTGATGCTGGGCAGCGGAGCCGGTTCGCACACCCTGCACCACCTGGTGGCCGAGGCCTGGGTGACAGGTGCGGCCGGGCCCGAACCGGCGGACACCTTCCTGCACTCCGTACAGGACCATCTCTCCCACGCCGCCGCCCCGTTGTTCGCGGTGCTGCACGAGTCGCTCTACGGACAGCGCTCGGTGGACCCGGGGCCCACCGGCTGGGCGGCCCAGCGGCTCAGGTCCGAGTTCGCGGCCTTCGACGTGGACGTGGCGCTGGCGGGCGACGGGCCGGTGTACTTCACCGGCGAGATGATGTACCCGTGGCTGTTCGACACCGATCCGGCGCTCCGCCCGCTGAAGGAGACCGCGCAGGCGCTGGCGGAGCGGACGGACTGGCCGGACCTGTACGACGCCGGGCGGCTGGCGGCCAATGAGGTGCCGGCCGCCGCGGCGGTGTACTTCGACGACATGTACGTCGACACCGCGCACGCGCTGCGCACCGCCGAGACCATCCGCGGGCTGCGGGTGTGGGTGACCAACGAATGGGAGCACGACGGCCTGCGGGTGAGCGACGGGGCGGTGCTGCACCGGCTGATGCGGATGGTGCGCGGGGAGATCTGAGGCGCGGGGAGATCTGAGGCCGGCTACCCCAGGAGCGCCAGCAGCCGGTCCACGTCGGCCGTCGAGTTGTAGAGGTGGAAGGCCGCGCGGAGCAGTCCGCCACGCACCGAGACCTGTACGCCCGCCTCGGCCAGCCGGCCCGCGGCGTCCGCGATTCCCGGAGTGGAGACGATCGCCGAGCCGGGCGCGGGGCGCGGCGTCAGACCGCGTGCGGCCAGCCCCTCGCGGTAGTACGCGGCGAGCCCGGTGTTGTGGTCGTGGATCGCGGCCACGCCCAGTTCCCCGATGAGGGCGAGCGACGGTTCGGCGCCGACGTACGAGAGGAAGACCGGCGGTTCGTCGAAGCGCCGGGCGGTGGTGGCCGGGGTGATCAGGCCGTAGTTGGACATGCCGGGGTCCTCGCCCGCGGCCCAGCCGGCGTGCAGCGGAGCCGGCCAGTCCGGTCCGCCCGTGCCCTCGCCGCCGAACGCCAGGAACGTCGCGCCGCGCGGGCACAGCAGCCACTTGTAGGCGCCGGCGACGAGGTAGTCGAAGTCCGCGGCGCGCAGCGGCAGCCAGCCGGCGGCCTGGGTGGCGTCGACGAAGGTGCGCGCCCCGTGGGCCCGCGCGGCCTCCCGTACCGCGGCCAGGTCGGCGATCCGGCCGTCCAGCGACTGCACGGCGCTGAAGGCGACCAGTGCGGTGCCGGGACGCACCGCGTCGGCGAGCGCTTCCAGGGGAACGGTGCGCAGCGTGATGCCGGGGTGGGTGCCGAAGGGGTTGAGGAGGGAGCTGAAGTCGCCCTCGGGGGCGAGGACTTCGGAGCCGGGCGGAAGCGAGGCGGCGATCAGCGCGGACCGTACGGCGACCGAGCTGCCGATGGCGACCCGCTCGGCGGGCAGACCCAGCAGGCGGGCGAAGGCGGCACGGGAGGCGGTGGCGGCGGCGAAGTAGTCGCGGCCCATGGTGCCGTAGGAGGTGGATTCGTCGAGGGCCGCGCGCAGAGCGGCGGCGCTGCGGCGCGGAAGCAGTCCGCTGGAGGCGGAGTTCAGGTAGGTGGTCTCGGGCGCGAATTCGGCCCCGGCGAGTGGCTCGTGTCGCTGCATGACCCCACTCTGCTCGGCGCGGACCGCCCCGTCCATGATGTTCCGGCCCGGCCCGGGCGTCCCCCGGCCGGGCCCTCAGGGTCAACGGGTGGGAAGTTCGCCATCCTTGACGCTGGCCACGAACGTCTGCCAGGACGACACGGAGAAGGCCAGCGCCGGGCCGTGCGGGTCCTTGCTGTCACGGACGGGGACGACGCCGGGGATGTTGGCGGCGGCCTCGACGCAGTCGCCGCCGTTGTCGCTGTAGGAGGACTTGAACCAGCAAGGGGATTCGGTCGTCACGGGGTTCCCTTTCGTACCTGCTCGATCATGGCCACGGATGCCGCCTGCGACAAAGCTTCGGCCTGCAATTGATGGTACTCCGTCAGAACGGGCACCACGGAGGTACGCTCCCGGTCCAGGTTTCCCTGAGCCTGAGATTCGGCGTAGCAGACCAGGGACCGGTCCGGCAGCGTCAAGAGGTTGACGGGCAGGTTGAGCGCGCGGCGCTCCCCTATCTCGAACGGTGCCACCTGCAACAGCGTGTTCGGCAGTTCGGCGAACTCGACCAGCCGCGCCAACTGTGCGTCCATGACGGTGGAGCCGCCGACCGGCCGACGAATACAGCTTTCGTCCAGGGTCACAAACACCATGGGTGGCCGAGGCCGCTCCAGTGCCGCCTGACGCTCCGCCAGAAGCGCGACACGTTCCTCCGCCTGCTCGGGCGTGATGGCTCCCCGCCGCACGGCGCTGTCCACCAGCACGCGTGCGTACTCCGGTGTCTGCAACAGGCCGGGGATGATCCCGATGTTGTAGAGCCGGATCTCCACTGCCCGGCCCTCGTACTCGACGTACTCCGGGAAACCCTCCAGCAGGCTGCCCTGCTTGATCTCGCGGTACTCACGCTCGAACGAGTCCGCTGTGCCCTCGAAGCCGAAGGCCCGGTCCAGACTGCGCGCGAACCGGAGGGTTGGAGGCTTTCTGCCGTTTTCGACGGCTGAGACATGCACACTGGAATATTCCGCACGCTCGGCCAGGTCCTCTTGAGTCCATCTCCGCGCCTCTCGCAGACGGCGTAAGCGTGCTCCGTAGGCCGCCCGAGGGGAGGCGTCCGGGTTCAACTCATTGCGATTCAGGGGACGTTCACCGCCCTTTCGCCCACAAGTGGCAGGTTGAATGGCCCCTGACTCTAGGCCACTCCGAGGCCTCCTGGTAGCGGAATCGCTACGGAGAGGAGTTGTCGTGCCCGAACAGAATGCGCGGCGCTTGACCCCACCCGTCCACCTCGGCATCCCCCGGCCCGCGCCCGAACCCGCCCCCAGCTGCGACGTCTGCGCTGCGCTGGTACATGAGCGCCGGCTTGCCGAAGCGCGCGAGGACCGGAGCAAGGTCTCCGACCTGAACATCGAACTCCGCAACCACCCGCATGAAGGACGCCGGTAGGCGAGGCTCACCGGCGCCCCGCGGGACCGCCGGTACCGTGCGGCCATGACCTCGTCACAGGGATTTCTCGGCTTCTGGGAGACCACCGGGGCCGCCAAGACGTTCACCCACCCGCTCGATCCGGAGCTTCTGGACGCCTACGTTCCACGGACCGCGCGGGTGCTGGACTACGGCTGCGGCTACGGGAGGCTCACCGCCGAGCTGGCCGGGCTGGGGTACCGCGAGGTGCGCGGGGTGGATGTCTCCGCGGCGCTGATCTCGCGGGGGCGGCGGGAGCATCCGGAGCTGGATCTGATGCGCTGGACCGGGATTCCGCTGCCGTTCGAGGAAGGCTCCTTCGACGCGGCGCTGCTGTTCGCGGTGCTCACTTGCGTGCCCGGGGACGAGGAACAGTCGGCGATCGTGGCAGAGCTGGGGCGGCTGGTGCGGCCCGGTGGGGTGCTGTACCTCAGCGATGTGCCGTTGCAGGGCGATCCGCTGAACCAGGAGCGCTATGCGCGGTTCGCGGAGTGGTACGGGACGTCGGGGGTGTTCGAGACGCCCGACGGCGGGGTGTTCCGGCACCATCCGCCGGATCGGCTGCGGGGGCTGGTGCGGGCCGCGGGCTTCTCGGTGGTGGCGGAGCGGTGGGGTTCGGTGATGACGATGAACGGGCGGACGGCGGAGCGGCTACAGCTCATCGCCCGACGGGCGGCGGTGGACGGTCCTGGGGCAGGTCCAGCGTGAGGGTGAGGTGGGTGGCGTCGGGGGCGGGGCGGCGGTCGGGGTCGGGGCGCCAGCTGAGGCGCCGGTAGAAGGCGCGGGCCCGACGGTTGTGCCAGCGCACGTCCAGGACGGCCCGCGTGAAGCCGGCGGTGTGCCAGCGGCGGAGACAGGAGGTGTGCAGGGCGCGGCCGATGCCGGTGCCCCAGTGGGCGGGGGCGACGTGGAGCTGGTGGAGCGTGACGGTGGGGCGGGCGCGGTCGGCGCGAGGGTGGTTCCCCCGCGCCGCTGAGCCGTGGGGGAGGTAGCAGGCGGCGCCGAGAACGGTGCCGTTCCGGACGGCGCAGAGCAGGGCCGTGTCGTCGTGGTCCAGGGCGCGGGCCCAGGCGTCGTACCGGCGGGCGTGGCCGGCCGGATCGTCTAAGGGGGCGCCGGGGAAACGGGCGCGGTGGTGGGCGGCGCGGGCGGCGGTGTGCAGGGCGGCGATGGCCGCCAGGTCCGCGCGGTCGGCGGTACGCACCCGGACGGGGCCACGGACGGTGAGCGTGCCGCGGACGGTGTCCGCCGCGCCGTCCTCGTCCTCGTCCTCCATTCCCGTCACGCCGGGACTGTATGGCTGCCCGAACAGACGGGTCAAGGACACCGGCCGGGCCGGGCCGGCAGCGCCGGAGGCGGAGGCCGGCGGTACCGTGCCGGGTCCGCGCCCATGCCACTGCCCCACCTGGCCTACGCTGTGCATATGAGCGTCGGAGTACGGCGGGGGCGGCTCCGGACGATAGGCAGCCGCTGGGCCCATCTCATCCTGGGCGGCGCCCTGCTGATGCCGTTCTACCTGCTGGCCTCGGTCGCCGCCCCCTTGCTCGTGGACGGTGCCGACCCGCTGCGCGAGGCGCCCTGGCAGTTCATCGCCTTCGGTTGCGCCCTGCCGCCGGCCGCGCTGGCCGCGCTGCTCTTCCCGCTGCTGCGGCCGCTGGAGGCGACGGCCGTACGGTCGCTGTGCGGGGTGCCCGCGGAGCGGCTGGCGGACGGGCCGGCCCTCTCCTGGGCGGCCCGTCGGCGCAGCGCCCTGTGGTTCGTGGCGCATCTGCTGGCCGGCGGGGTCGTCAGCGGGATGACACTGACCGCGCCGCCGGCCGCCGTGGTACTGATCCTGCTGCCGCTGTCGGGCCCGCTGAAGGGCGTCGTACCGGACTGGATGCGCGCTCTGCCCGTCGCGTACGGCCCGCTCGCCGGGCTGGGGCTGCTGGCCCTGGTCGTCGGCACCGCCTGGGCGGCCGGGGCGCTGCTGGCCCGCTGCGCGCCGGTGCTGCTGGGCCCCACGCCCGCCGACCGGCTGGCCGCCGCCGAGCACCGGGCCGCTGATCTGGCGACCCGTAACCGGCTGGCCCGCGAGCTGCACGACGCGGTGGGGCATGCGCTGAGCGCGGTCACGCTGCAGGCGAGCGCGGCCCGCCGGGTGCTGGACGCGGACCCGGAGTTCGTCCGGCAGGCCCTGGCCGCCATCGAGGACACCACCCGGGAGGCGGTCGCCGAACTCGACACCGTACTGGGCCTGTTGCGCGAGGAGACGGAGACGGACACCGGCCGGCCGGCACCGGCACCCGGTCTGGATGCGCTGGAGGCGTTGCTGGACCGGACCCGTGCGGCGGGCGTGAGAGTACGGGTGACGGTCGAGGGACGGTGGGCGGACCTGCCGCCGATGGTGTCGCGGGAGGCGTACCGGATCGTGCAGGAGGGCCTGAGCAACGCGCTGCGGCACGCCGGGCCGGTGCCGGTACGGCTCCGTCTGCGGCGGGACGAGCGGGAGCTGACGCTGCTGCTGGAGAACCCGATGCCCGGCGACCACCCACTGTCCGGTGAGGATCCCCCGGCCCGTTCGGGCGGCGGCCGGGGCCTGCACGGGATCGCCGAACGGGCGCGGCTGCTGGGCGGCGAGGCGACGGCCGGCGCCCGGGACGGCGTATGGCGGCTGACGGCCCGGCTGCCGCTGCCCGGCGCGGAACCGGACACGGAACGCGGAACGGCGGGAGAAACGGCCGGAGAAACGGCGGGAGAGGCGACACGGTGACGGAGACAACGGGGATGACGGGCCGGGACGACGGCGGGTCGGCATCCGGCGACGACGCGATCCGCCCGCTGCGGATCGTCCTCGCCGACGACGAGCGGATGGTGCGTACGGCGCTGCGCGCGATCCTGGGCGCCGAGGCCGACATGGAGGTGGTCGGCGAGGCGGCGACCGGCGCGGAGGCGGTACCGCTGATCCGGGCCCTGCGCCCCGATGTCGTCCTGATGGACGTGCGGATGCCGGAGATCGACGGAATCCGCGCCACCGAGCAGGTGCTCACCGGGATGGACCGGCCGCCGCGCATCGTCGTCGTGACGACCTTCGAGAACGACGCGTATGTGTACGAGGCGCTGCGGGCCGGCGCCAGCGGGTTCCTGCTCAAGCGGTCCGGGGCGGAGGACCTGGTCCAGGCCGTACGGCTGGTGGCCCGCAGCGACTCGCTGCTGTTCCCGGCGGCGGTGCGCCGGCTGGCCACCGAGCACGCGGGGCGGCGGGCCGCGGAGGACACCGTGCGGGCGCTGCGGGCCCGGTTGTCCGAGCGGGAGCGGGCGGTGCTGCGGCTGATGACGGCCGGCATGACGAATGCGGAGATAGCGGAACGTCTGGGGGTGGGCCCGGCCACCGTGAAGACCCATGTGGCGGGGGTGCTGGCCAAGCTCGGGGTGCGGGACCGGACCCAGGCGGTGATCGCCGCGTACGAATGCGGATTCGTCCGCCCGGGCTGACGGCCCACTCCCCTCACCCGTCCCGCTCCCCCGTCACCCGTCCCGCTCCGCCCGTCACCCGAACACCGCACGTCAGCAGGCCCGTCCGGGCCCGGTCGGCGTATTCCGGACTCAGGAGGCGCGGAACTCCACCAACTTCCCCGTGGCGCGAGGGTGTGTCACATCCGCGCTTCGCGGAGGCCTCAGATGCGATCCCCCCGACTGCTCACCGGCGCCGCACGGTCCGCCGCGCTGGCCGGCACCGCGCTGTCCGCCGTCGTCCTCGGCCTGACCACCACCACGGCGTCCGCCGGTGACTTCGGTGACATCGGGACCTCCCCCGACCCGGCCCGGCCCGGCGCCACCGTCTCACTGTCCACCACGGACTGCGGGAACAGCCGCTCCGCGAGCATCGACGCCAGCACGGTGGGCGGCGGCACCCTCTCCTTCACCCGCGGCTCCGACAAGGGCCCGCTGGCCGCCTGGCTGAAGCTCCGGCCCGACACCGAACCGGGCACCTACGGGGTGGGCGGCACCTGTGACAACGGCAAGGAGATCGCCGGCACGGTCCATATCGGCGCGGCCACCGGCACCACCGGCCCCGCAACCGGAACCGGAACCGGAACCGGCAACAGCAACGGCCACCGTGCCACCGGATCCAGCACACCGCCCAGGGCCGGCATGACGGCGGGTGCCGGCAGCGGCACCGGCGAGAACACCAGCACCACCGAGATCGCCGCGGGCACGGGCGCGCTGCTGGCGGCTTTCGCCGGCGGCATCTGGTGGGTACGGCGCCGGCGCACCCGCGGCGAGGTCTGAGCCGGTCCGCGGCGGCGGCACGGAACCCTGACGTCCCCGGCTGCGTCCTGGTGGGTGTACCGACCACCCGTCGTGCAGGAACGAGGAACGCAACATGGGTATCGTCAGCTGGCTCGTCCTGGGCCTGATCGCAGGTGTCATCGCCAAGGTCCTGCTGCCCGGCCGGGACCCGGGCGGACTGGTCGGCACGACGCTGATCGGCATCGCGGGTTCCTTCATCGGCGGCTGGCTCTCCACCAAGTTCCTGGACCGCCCGATTCCGAAGGACTTCGGCGAGCCGTCCATGTGGATCGCGTCGATCGCCGGTGCGCTGGTCCTGCTGATCGGCTACCGGCTGCTCTTCGGCAACTCCCGTGACCGGTGAGGCGGGAGCCGTGCGCGAGGGAGCCGCGCGTAGAAGAGCCGTGTGTGAGAGAGCCATGCGCGAGAGAGCCGTGTGTAAGAGAGCCGTAGGTAATGGAACCGCAAAGGCGAGCCGATCGTTGGTTCCGGCATGACCGCTATGACTCCTGGCTCGAACCTCCCGCTCACCGCCGCGCGAGTGGCGGTTGACGTCACCGCCCCGGTACGGCTGGACGTGTCGGGCCTGCTGCTCGCCGCCGACGGCAAAGTGCGCTCCGACGACGACTTCGTCTTCTACAACCAGCCCAGCGGACCGGGCGTGACCCACTCCGCGGCGGCCTCCGGCGGTGACACCATCACGGTGGACACCGCCGCGGTGCCCGACGGCATCGAGAAGATCGTGGTGACCGCGAGTCTCGACGCCCCCGGCACCACCTTCGCCGGCACCGAGCCGACCGGCACGGTCCGCGACGCCGACACCGGCAGCGTCATCGCCTCGTTCACCCCGCCGCAGCTGGGCCCGGAGACCGCGCTGGTGGTCGTGGAGATCTACCGCCGCGGCGGCGCCTGGAAGGTCCGTGCGGTCGGCCAGGGCTACGCCAACGGGCTGGCGGGGATCGCCAACGACTTCGGCGTCAGCGTGGAGGAACCGTCCGCTCCCGTCACCCCGGCAGCCCCCGCGGCACCTGCTGCACCTGCTGCACCTGCCGCAGCCGCACCGACTGCCCCGGTACCTCCGGCACCCCCGGCTCACCCGGCCCCCGCCGGCCAGTGGGGACCGCCGACCGGCACCCCGGCCCCGGTTGCCCCGCCGGCGGCCGCCGCCTCCCCCACCGCGCCTCCCCTGCCCGCCGGCTCCGGCAAGGTCAACCTCGACAAGGGCCGGGTCAGCCTCCAGAAGAACCAGACGGTCTCCCTGGTCAAGGGCGGCCGTCCGCTGCTGAGTTCGGTCCGTATGGGTCTCGGCTGGGAGCCCGCCTACCGCGGCAAGAACATCGACCTGGACGCCTCGGTCATCGCCTACGGCCCGGACCGCAAGAAGGTCGACAACTGCTTCTTCGGCAAGCTGATGATCCTCGGCGGTGCCATCCAGCACTCGGGCGACAACCTCACCGGCGAGGGCGCCGGCGACGACGAGTCGATCACCGTCCACCTCGGCGGCCTCCCCGCAGAGGTGACCGGCCTGGTCTTCGTCGTGAACTCCTTCTCCGGTCAGAAGTTCTCCGATGTCGCCAAGGCCTACTGCCGCCTGGTCGACGCCCAGAGCGGCGAGGAACTGGTCCGCTTCGACCTCACCCACGCCGAGCCCCGTACGGGCGTGATGATGGCGAAGCTGATCCGCCAGTTCTCCGGTGAGTGGGAGATGACGGCACTGGGCGAGTTCGTCGACGCCCGCACCGTCCGCGGCATGGTCAAGCCGGGCGGCCAGGCGCTCTAGAGCCCGACCGCCCATCCGGCAGGCCTACGGCCGGTGCCGGTGCTGCCGCTTCCAGGGGCCCGTGATGGCGAGCATGATGCCGGGCTCCTGGATGTTGGCGAACAGCGTCCGCCCGTCGGGGGAGAAGACCGGTCCGGTGAACTCGCTGAACTCCGGCTTGTCCGCGGTGCCGATATTGAGTTCGTTGCGGGCAATCGGGTACGACCGGCCGTCGTCGGTGGTGCCGAACAGGTGCTGTACGCCCTCGCCGTCCTCGGCGATGATCAGGCCGCCGTAGGGCGAGACCGTAATGTTGTCCGGGCCGTCCAGTGCACCGTCCTCGCCCGGGTCGGGGTTGACGCCCAGCAGCACCTTCAGGGTCAGGGTGCGCCGCTTCGGGTCGTAGAACCAGACCTGCCCGTCGTGCCGGACCGGGCTCTCCGCACGGGCGTAGGAGGACACGATGTACGCGCCGCCGTCCGCCCACCACATGCCTTCCAGCTTGCGGGCGCGGGTGATCTCGCCGTCCTTGAACTGCTTGCGCACCGGGACGGTACGGGCGTCGCGGTCGGGGACCTCGACCCAGTCGACACCGTAGACGGTGCCGGTCCTGGTGGCCCGGGAGAGGTCGTCGACGAACCGGCCGCCGGAGTCGAAGCACTTGAAGGCCGCCAGGACACCTGCGTTGTCGTCGAGGGTACGCAGCCGGCCGCGGCCGTGGCGGAAGCCGGGCGGCGGGGTCCAGCGGTAGAGGAGGCCGTTGGGCTGGTCGGCGTCCTCGGTCAGGTAGAGGTGGCCGCGCTTGGGGTCGACGACGACGGCTTCGTGGGCGTAACGGCCCAGCGCCTTGAGGGGCTTGGGGTTCCGGCCGGCCTTGAGGTCGTGCGGGTCGACCTCGAAGACATAGCCGTGATCCTTGGTCATGCCGTGCTCGCCGGCCTTGTGCTCGGACTCCTCGCAGGTGAGCCAGGTGCCCCAGGGAGTGGTGCCGCCCGCGCAGTTGGTGGACGTACCGGCGATGCCGACCCACTCGCCGACCGTGGTGCCGTCCTTGGCCACCTCGACGATGGTGCAGCCGCCGGAGGCCGCCGGGTCGTAGACCAGTCCCTCGGCGAGCGGCACCGGGTGCGGCCAGTCGGCGCGCGGGCCCTTCAGTTCGTGGTTGTTGACCAGGAGAGTGGTGCCGCGCCGGCCGGCGAAGGTGCCGGTGCCGTCGTGGTTCGACGGGGTGAACTCACCGCTGTCGAGCCGGGTGACACCGCAGTGGGTGACGATCTTGTACGAGAATCCGGCGGGCAGCGCGAGGATGCCCTCCGGGTCCGGGATCAGCGGGCCGTAGCCGATACCGCGGTCGGCACCGTGACCGCCCGCCGCGTCCGCCCCGCCCGCCGCGCCGTCCGGGCCGGCGTCCGGCGCTGCCTCGGCGATCGCCCCCGGCGCGGTGGCCAGCACACCTACGCTGCCGGCCAGCGCGACCCCGGCGCCGGCGAAGGCGGAACGCTTGGCGAAATCTCTCCGCGTGAGCGGCATTGTCATCTCCTGGATGGCCGTCTTCTGCTCCCCTGTGCGCCGCACACGCTCTCGCGCGTCGTCGAACTCGAGTTGAACGCGGCGCGACGTCCAGGAAGCGGTTGGCCTGTCTCCAGGTAGCCGGGAGGGCCGGGCGGGCACCCGGCCCTCCCGGCCCTCCGGCCTGTGGTGTCGGCCCCCGCCGTCAGTGCGACTGCCGCGAGCGCGCCTTGAAGGCGGCCTTGCGGGCCTCCTTGGCCGACTTCTTGTCGGGGTGCAGTCGGCCCATGGCCTCCAGGACGTCGGCGGTGGCCGGGTGGTCCACCCGCCAGACGGCGTCGAAGAATCCGCTGTGCTGGTCGCTCAAGCCGCGTACCAGATCGCGGAGTTCGGCCTCGGTGTCCTCGTCGGCGCGGTCCAGCTGGGCGGCGACGGTGTCCACCGTCAGCCAGAAGATCATGTCCTGGGACGGCTCCGGGATGCCGGGGAGGGCGCGCTCGGCCAGCCAGACCCGGGCCAGCCCGCCCAGCTCCCGGTCGTCGAGCACCTCGCGCAGGGCCGCCTCGGCCTCCGGCGCGGCCAGGGAGAGGGTCTGCTGGGCGGCGAGCCGGCGGCCCGGGGCGTATGCGTCGTCACCGCGGGCGGCGGCGAGCAGGTCCCGGGCCGCGTCCAGCGGCTGACGGGCGGCGAGCCACAGCTCGGACTCGGCCCGGGCGATCCCCTCGGGGTAGTCGGGCAGCTCGTCCAGGAGGACATCGGCGCCCTTGTCGCTGAGGTCACCGACCGCCGGGGCGTGGGCGCCGGCGTCCAGCAGCCGGGCGCGGACCGCGTAGACGCCGAGCGGGGTGAGCCGGACCAGGCCGTAGCGGGAGACGTCCTCGTCGGTGAGCGGCTCGGTGCCGGAGGTCCCGTCCGGACGGGAGCCTGCCGAAGCCCCTACGGGGCGGACCGTCCGTCCCGGTTCCGCGCCCCGGTCCTCGTCCTGTTCGTCGAGCTCCTCGATGAGCGCCTCGTCGACCGGCCGGTAGGCGACCAGGCCGATCGGCGCCAGCACCCGGAACTGGTCGTCCAGGCGCATCATCACCTCGGAGACCTCCTCGAGGACGTCGTCGGTGGGCTCGTCCATATCGTCCGGGACGACCACGGAGGCGGCCAGGGCGGGCAGCGGTACGTCCCGGCCGGGGTCGTCGGCGAGGGCGGAGAGGAGGTAGAGGTTGCCGAGGATGCCCTCCAGCAGCTCGGCTTCCTCCTCCGGGTTCCAGTCGATCGCGTCCAGGTCCAGTTCGCCGCCTTCGGCGATCTGCTCGGCGATGTCCGCGAGGTCCGGGGCGGCCGCGTCGGCGAAGACGGTCTCCACGCCGGCGAGCCAGATGTCGAGGACGTCCTGCGGGCTGCCGGAGGTGAGCAGGCCCAGCTCCTCGCCCGGGGTAGCCGTACCATCCGCGACCGCGCCGTCGGACAGCTCCCCGGCTCCCGCGGCTTCCTCGGCCCCCGCGGCGCCTGCCGCCCCCTCGGCCTCCTCGGCCCCCTCGGTCTCCGCCGCCGCCTCGTTCTCCTCGATCTCGACCAGCCCGGTGTCCACCGCGAGCTGCCAGGCCTCGGCAGCGTGGGCGGGCCCGTCCTCGTCACCGGCCAGTCCGAGGTGGTCGGTGGCGGCGGCCAGCGAGTCCTGGAAGAGCTCGCCGCCCACCCCGACCGGGACGCCGGGCTCGGCCCAGCGGGCGAGTCGCACGGCCCGGGCCATCAGGGGGGTACTCAGCGCGTCCCGGGCCAGCTCCGCTTCGGGACGCAGCCGCACCGGCGGCAGGGTGGGGCGGTCTGCGGACATCGGGTGCTCAGCTCCTCGGACGGACTACGGCGTGTGCGCCGCCCAAGCGTAGACGGAATTCGCCGTATGTCAGACGGTTCACCCCCGCTCCGCCCGCTGATCACCGGGAAGACCTTGACAACTCCCTGGCACACACCGGAAATTGACGCGCGTAGCGCGGGGTGCGGCTCCGCGCGCGGTGATCGCGACGCCTCGTTCACGCTCGCCTTCGCCCCCCCCGCATCGTCCCTCACTCCCACTCGCTCCCACTCACTCCCACTCACCCTCACGCACTCCCCCTTCACCCCCCATACCCCTCGGAGGCATGTATGCCGTCCCGTCGTCGCACTGTCCCGTCCCGTCGTCCCACACCATCGCCATCCGTTCGTCCCACACCATCGCCATCCCGTCGTCCGCTCCACCGCAGACCGGCCGCCCTGGGCGCGGTGGTGGCCGCCGCCCTCGTCGGCGGGCTGCTGACCGCCACCCAGTCCGCGTCCGCGGCCGGGGCCCGGATCCACGACATCCAGGGCAGCACCCGCATATCCCCGCTGGCCGGGAAGCAGGTCGGCGAGGTGCCCGGCACGGTCACCGCGGTCCGCTCGGCCGGCTCGTCGCGCGGCTTCTGGGTGCAGGACCCGCGGCCGGACGGCGATCCGGCCACCAGTGAGGCGGTCTTCGTCTTCACCGGCAAGGAGACCCCGAAGGTCGCCATCGGCGACGCGGTCACCGTCTCCGGCACGGTCAGCGAGTACTACCCGGGCGGCAAGGACGCCGGTCTCCAGTCCGTGACCGAGATCACCGACGCGACCTGGCGGACCGTCTCCACGGGCAACCCCCTGCCGGCCGCCTTCCGTCTCCACCCGGCCTCGGTGCCGAATCGTTACGCCCCCGACGCGGGCGGCCGGAACATCGAATCCCTGCCGCTGCGCCCCGCCTCGTACGCGCTGGACCGCTACGAGTCGCTGGAGGGCATGCGGGTCTCGGTGTCCGATGCGCGGGTCGTCGGGCCGACCAGCAAGTACCACGAGCTGTGGGTGACCGCCGAGCCGTGGCACAACCGCACGGTCCGCGGCGGCACGCTCTACCGCTCGTACGGGGACCCCAACGGCGGCCGGATCAAGGTGGCTTCGCCGGCTCCCTCCGACCGGCGGCCGTTCCCGGTGGCCGACGTCGGCGACGAGCTGACCGGCACCACCGCCGGACCGCTGGACTACGGCAGCTTCGGCGGCTACACCCTCCAGGCCACCGAGCTGGGCAGGCTCACCGACCGCGGCCCCGCGCCGGAGACCACCCGCAAGCAGCGGCCGGACGAGCTGGCGGTGGCCACCTACAACGTCGAGAACCTCTCCCCCGCCACCCCGCAGGCCAAGTTCGACCGGCTGGCGAAGGCGCTGGTGCGGAATCTGTCCGCCCCCGACATCGTGGCCCTGGAGGAGGTCCAGGACGACAACGGCCCGGCCGACGACGGTACGGTCACCGCCGGGGCGACCCTCACCAGGCTCACCGAGGCGATCAAGGCGGCCGGCGGACCGGCGTACGCATGGCGGCAGATCGACCCGGTGAACGGGCAGGACGGCGGCCAGCCGGGCGGCAACATCCGGGTCGCGTTCCTGTTCAACCCCGCGCGGGTGTCCTTCACGGACATCGAGGGCGGCGACGCCACCACGCCGGTGAAGGTGATCGCCGACCAGGGCCGGGCCACCCTGTCCGCGTCCCCCGGCCGGATCGCGCCCACCGACCCGGCGTGGAAGACCAGCCGCAAGCCGCTGGTCGGCCAGTTCTCGCTGCGGAGCCGCCCGGAGAGCCGGGTGTTCGTGATCGCCAACCACTTCAACTCCAAGGGCGGCGACCAGGGGCTGCACGGCCGTTTCCAGCCGCCGGCCCGGAGTTCGGAGAGCCAGCGCATCGCGCAGGCGAAGCTGGTCAACACCTTCGTCAAGGAGCTGCTGGCGGTGGATCCCAAGGCAGCGGTGGTGGTGGCCGGCGACCTCAACGACTACTCGTTCTCGCCGGCCCTGAAGAACCTCACCGCCGGCGGGGTGCTCACCGACCTGGTCGACAGGCTGCCGCAGGCCGAGCGGTACGGGTACGTCTACGACGGCAACTCGCAGGTGCTCGACCATATGCTCACCAGCCGGCGGCTGTCCCGGGCCGACTACGACATCGTGCACCTCAACGCCGAGTACGCCGACCAGGCCAGCGACCACGACCCGCAGGTACTGCGCGTACGGCCGTGAGCCATGACCGGCAACCAGCGGCCCTCGGTCATGAGCCATGGCCAGTGACCGCCGGCCGTGACCGGGACGCCCGGCCTCGACCAGCCCTGATCACCCCGCGTCGACCAGGCGCGATCACACCCCGTGACGTCAACGTCACCCGACTGGCCGTGGTCCGGGCGCCAACCATCATCGGGGGTGCGCTACTGGGCACGTAAGCAACATTCGGCGAGACATGAGGAGTCATCATGCCGAAGGCGCAGAACCGTAAGTCGGGCAGCAAGGACCGTGCCGCGGAGCGGCGCTCCGGCCAGCAGAAGCGGAGGTCGTCGGAGGAGTCCGCATCCGAGCGCACCCAGGACCTGAAGCGTTCGCGGAACGGCCTGACTGACGCGTGATGGGCCTGTGATGCCCGGGCGGCCGTCGCACCCAAAAGGCGCGGCGGCCGCTCCGCGCCCCGGCCCGCCCGCCGGCCCGCCCCACCCCGGGCCCGCCCCGCCCCGGCCGCAACGCCGCTGCGCGGCCACGCCCTTGGCGACTCGCCCCGCCCCGCCACCGGGAACACCGGCCCCGCCGCCGGGAATCCGGGAATACCGCCGCACCCCACCCCGTTGTGGCCCCGCAGGGGGCCCTCGCATCCCCTAGGGAATCCGTTCGAACCACCCCTACGGGATGCGTTCGACATCCCTAGACGCGCGCGGCCCCACCACCGTCCGGCGTGGACCCCTTCGGCGTGGACTGGTTCGGCGCGGACGCGTTCGGTGCGGAGGCGTTCGGCGCGGGCCGGTCGTGATCCGGAGGTGCCTGCTCGGCCGGTGCCAGGTCCCGCACCAGCAGGGTCGCCCCGGCCACCGCCCCCGGCATCAGTACCACCGCGACGAACGGGACCAGGAAGAGCAGCACGAGCGGGGTGCCGAAGCCGACCGCGAGCGCCGTACGGCCGCGCAGCAGCCGCAGCCGCTCGCGCACCGGGATGCCGCGGCGCTGCAGGGCCACCGAGGTCAGCTCGACGGCGAGGAAGAAGCCGGAGACGCAGAAGCCGATCGCGGGAATCACAGTCTGTCCGATGACCGGCACGAATCCGAGGGCGAACAGCAGGATCCCGAATCCCGCGGCCCGCAGCAGCACATGGACGCTGTCCCGCAGCGCGATCAGGATCTCCTGCCACAGCGGAAGCCCCGGCCCGGGTGGGCAGTGGCCCTCGCTCTCCTCCACCTTCTCCGAGAGCGACTCGTAGAAGGGGTCACCGATCAGCAGGGTGACGGCGGTGAAGGTGAGCACCGACAGCAGCAGCCCGCCCGCGATCAGCAGGGCCACGAACACCCCGCGCAGCAGCCCCTGCCAGGGCGAGCCCCAGTCGTCGGCGAACGGCGTGGCCCAGGCGGCGATATCGCCGGACCAGATGGCGAGGGCGGTGAGCACCCCGGCGTAGAGCACCAGCGCGATCAGCGCCGGAATCATGCCGAAACCCCACCACCGGCCGTGCTGGGCAACCCAGCGCTGGCCCTTGCCCAAATACCGTATCCCCGTTGCAAGATCACGCATGCGCGTAAGCCTAGCGGTGGGACGGCGACTGACCGGCCGGGCGTACGGCGACGGCCCGGCGGAGGAATTCGTCCGCCGGGCCGTCGCCGATGCCTGCCGTACCCGCTCGGTCGCGCGCGTCCGCTCAGTTGTGGCTGTGCAGGATTTCGTTCAGGCCGCCCCAGGCCGCCTTGTTCGGGCGGGCCTCGACGGTGCCGGTGGTGGAGTTGCGGCGGAAGAGGATGTTGTCGCCGCCGGAGAGCTCGGCGGCCTTGACGATCTGGCCGTCGGGCATGGTGACGCGGGTGCCCGCGGTGACGTACAGGCCGGCCTCGACGACGCACTCGTCGCCCAGCGCGATCCCGATGCCGGACTCGGCGCCGAGCAGGCAGCGCTCGCCGATCGAGATGATCTGCTTGCCGCCGCCCGACAGGGTGCCCATGGTCGAGGCGCCGCCGCCGATGTCCGTGCCGTCGCCGATGACCACGCCGGCGCTGATCCGGCCCTCGACCATGGAGGTGCCCAGGGTGCCGGCGTTGAAGTTGACGAAACCCTCGTGCATGACGGTGGTGCCGGCCGCGAGGTGGGCGCCCAGGCGGACCCGGTCGGCGTCCCCGATCCGTACGCCGGCGGGCGCGACGTAGTCGGTCATCCGCGGGAACTTGTCGACGCTGGTGACCTGGAGGTGCAGCCCCTCGGCGCGGGCGTTGAGCCGCACGGTCTCCAGCTGGTCGACGGCCACCGGGCCCAGCGAGGTCCAGGCGACGTTGGCCAGCAGGCCGAAGACGCCCTCGAGGTTCTGCCCGTGCGGCTTGACCAGGCGGTGGCTGAGCAGGTGGAGGCGGAGGTAGACGTCGTGCGCGTCCAGCGGCTTGTCGTCGAGGGCGGCGATGACCGTACGGACGGCGATCACCTCGACCCCGCGGACCGGGTCGGGACCGATCGCCTTGCGCGCGGCGGCGCCCAGCAGTTCGGCGGCACGCTCGGCGTCCAGGCGCTCGGTGCCGGCCGGGCCGGCGCCGTCGGCGACCAGCTCGGGGGCCGGGAACCAGGTGTCGAGAACGGTGCCGTCGGGGGTGACGGTGGCGAGCCCGGCGGCGACGGCGCCGGTGGTACGGGGGTTCGGAGCGGAAGCGGAAACAGCAGCATCGGTCATGTCCGAAACCTAACCGGAGGGCGCCCGCGGAGGCGAACCGGTCTCAGCGATCGGCTCCGGTCCGTACGGCAGCGGCGGTGGCGGAATGGCGAAACGGCCGTGCCCGCCGGCGGGTAACCGGCGGGCACGGGGCCGTGACGCTGCGCCGCGGTGCGGCGTCACGTCAGACGTTGAAGCCCAGCGCGCGGAGCTGCTCGCGGCCGTCGTCGGTGATCTTGTCGGGGCCCCACGGGGGCATCCAGACCCAGTTGATGCGCAGCTCGCTGACCAGGCCGTCGGTGGCGGACTTCGCCTGGTCCTCGATGACGTCGGTCAGCGGGCAGGCCGCGGAGGTCAGCGTCATGTCGATGGTGGCGATGTTGGCGTCGTCGACGTGGACGCCGTAGACCAGCCCGAGGTTGACGACGTCGATGCCCAGCTCGGGGTCGACGACGTCGTACAGCGCCTCGCGGACCTCTTCCTCGGAGGCCGGCTTGGTGGTGGTCGGGGTGTCGGTCATGCGGTCTTCGCCTCCTGGGACAGGGCCTTGGCCGTGGCGTCCTTCCAGGCCATCCAGCTCAGCAGCGCGCACTTCACACGCGCCGGGTACTTCGAGACACCGGCGAACGCCACCGCGTCCTCCAGGATGTCCTCCATCGCGTCATCCGGCTCGACCTGGCCCTTGGACTGCATCAGCTCCAGAAACGTCTCCTGGATCTTCTGCGCCTGGCCGAGCTCCTTGCCGACCAGCAGGTCGTTGAGCACCGACGCGCTGGCCTGGCTGATCGAGCAGCCCTGCCCCTCGTACGAGACATCCGCGATCGTGGCACCCTCGTACCTCACCCGCAGCGTGATCTCGTCACCGCATGTCGGGTTGACGTGGTGCACCTCGGCATCGCCGTCCCGGAGACCGCGCCCATGGGGGTGCTTGTAGTGGTCCAGGATGACGTCCTGATACATCGAATCCAGCTTCACGTGCCAGCCCCTCAGCCGAAGAAGTTCCGTACGTGCTCCAGCCCCTCGACCAGGGCGTCGACCTCGGCCGGGGTGGAGTACAGGTAGAACGACGCTCGCGTGGTCGCGGGAATTCCGTACCGCAGGCAGACCGGCCGCGCGCAGTGATGCCCCACCCGTACCGCGATGCCCTGCTCGTCCAGGACCTGGCCGACGTCGTGGGGGTGGATGTCGCCGAGGGTGAAGGAGATCGTCGCCCCGCGGTCCTCGGCCGTCGTCGGGCCGATGATGCGCAGGTCGGGGACCTCTCGCAGCCGGCGGACGGCGTACTCGGTCAGCGCGTGCTCATGCGCGGCGATGTTGTCCATGCCGATGCCGGTGAGGTAGTCCACGGCCGCGCCGAGGCCGACGGCCTGGGCGATCGGGGGCGTACCGGCCTCGAACTTGTGCGGTGCGGGCGCGTAGGTGGACGAGTGCATCGAGACGGTCTCGATCATCTCGCCGCCGCCGAGGAAGGGGGGCAGGTCCTCCAGGAGTTCCTGGCGGCCCCACAGCACGCCGATGCCGGTCGGGCCGCACATCTTGTGGCCGGTGAAGGCGACGAAGTCGGCCTGCAGCGCCTGGACGTCCAGCAGCATGTGCGGGGCGGCCTGGGAGGCGTCGATCAGGACCAGGGCGCCGACCTCCTGGGCGCGGCGCACGATGGCCTCGACCGGGTTGAGGGTGCCCAGGATGTTGGAGACCAGGACGAAGGAGACGATCTTCGTCTTCTCCGTGATGACCTCGTCGATGGTGGACAGGTCGAGGCGGCCGTCGTCGGTGAGGCCGAACCACTTCAGCTTCGCGCCGGTGCGCTGCGCGAGCAGCTGCCACGGCACGATGTTGGAGTGGTGCTCCATCTCCGTGATGACGATCTCGGTGTCGGAGTCCACCCGGTAGGGCTCGTCGGCCCAGCCGAGCATGTTCGCCACGAGGTTCAGCGACTCCGAGGCGTTCTTGGTGAAGATCACCTCGTCGCGGCTGGGGGCGTTGATGAACGCGGCGACCTTGTCACGGGCGCCTTCGTACAGCGCCGTGGCCTCCTCGGCGAGGACGTGCACGCCGCGGTGGACGTTGGCGTTGTGCTGCTCGTAGTACTCGCTGAGAACGTCGAGGACCTGGCGCGGCGTCTGCGAGGTCGCCGCGTTGTCCAGGTAGACGAGCTTCCTGCCGTCGTGGAGCACCCGGTCCAGGATCGGGAAGTCCTTGCGGATCGCCTCGGTGTCGAGGAGGCCCGGCAGCTGTGTCATACCGTTGCGCCGCCCTTCACGTACTTGTCGTAGCCCTCGGCCTCCAGCTGGTCCGCGAGCTCCGGGCCGCCGGACTCGGCGATCCGGCCGTTGGCGAAGACGTGCACATGGTCGGGCTTGATGTAGCGCAGGATCCGCGTGTAGTGCGTGATCAGCAGCGTGCCGACCTCGCCGGTCTCGCGGACGCGGTTCACGCCCTCGGAGACGATGCGCAGGGCGTCGACGTCGAGGCCGGAGTCGGTCTCGTCGAGGATCGCGATCTTCGGCTTGAGCAGCTCCAGCTGAAGGATCTCGTGGCGCTTCTTCTCACCGCCGGAGAAGCCCTCGTTGACGTTGCGCTCGGCGAAGGCGGGGTCCATCGACAGGCGCGCCATGGCCTCCTTGACCTCCTTGACCCACAGCCGCAGCTTGGGGGCCTCGCCGCGGATGGCGGTGGCGGAGGTGCGCAGGAAGTTGGAGACCGAGACACCCGGCACCTCGACCGGGTACTGCATCGCCAGGAACACGCCGGCGCGGGCGCGCTCGTCGACGGACATCTCCAGGACGTCCTCGCCGTCGAGGGTGACCGAGCCACCGGTGATCGTGTACTTGGGGTGGCCCGCCAGGGAGTAGGCGAGGGTCGACTTGCCCGAGCCGTTGGGGCCCATGATGGCGTGCGTCTCGCCCTGCTTCACGGTCAGGTCGACGCCCTTCAGGATCTCGCGCGGGCCGTTCTCGGCCTCGACGGAGACGTGCAGGTCGTGGATCTCAAGCGTTGCCATGGTGCCTCAGGACTCCTGGGTGACGGAGACGAGCACGTCGTCCCCTTCGATCTTTACGGGGTATACGGGGACGGGCTGCGTCGCGGGAAGGCTGTCGGGTTTGCCGGTACGCAGGTCGAAGCTGGAGCCGTGCAGCCAGCACTCGATGTGGCAGTTCTCGACCTCGCCCTCGGAGAGGGAGACGTTCGCGTGCGAGCAGATGTCGTTGATCGCGAACACCTCGCCCTCGGTGCGGACCAGGGAGACGGGGACGCCGTCGAGCTCCACCCGCTTGGGGGTGTCCTCCTCCAGCTCGCTGAGCGCGGCCGCGCGTACGTAGCTCATACCGCGGTCGCTTCCAGCTCGGCTTCGATCTTGCTCATCAGGCGCTCTTCGACGTCCGGCAGCCCGATCTGCTGGACGAGCTCGGCGAAGAAGCCGCGGACGACCAGGCGGCGGGCCTCGTCGGCGGGGATACCACGGGCCATCAGGTAGAACAGCTGCTCGTCGTCGAACCGGCCGGTCGCCGAGGCGTGGCCGGCACCGACGATCTCACCGGTCTCGATCTCCAGGTTGGGCACCGAGTCGACCCGCGCGCCGTCGGTCAGCACGAGGTTGCGGTTGAGCTCGTAGGTGTCCGTGCCGGTCGCCGAGGCCTGGATCAGCACATCGCCGATCCACACCGCGTGCGCGTCGTCGCCCTGCAGTGCGCCCTTGTACGTGACGTGGGAGCGGCAGTTGGGTGCCTGGTGGTCGACGAAGAGACGGTGCTCGTGGTGCTGGCCCTGTTCGGTGAAGTACAGGCCGTAGAACTCCGCCTCGCCGCCCGGACCGGCGTAGTCGACGCGCGGGTGCAGGCGGACCAGGTCACCGCCGAAGGTGACCACCACCGACTTGAACGAGGCGTCCCGGCCGACCAGCGCGTTGTGCTGCCCGGTGTGAACGGCCGTGTCGTCCCAGTCCTGGACGGAGACGACGGTGAGCTTGGCGCCGTCGCCCAGGACGTAGTCGACGTTGGCGGCCAGCACGGCATCCCCGGTGTGGTCGATGACCACGACCGCCTCGGCGAACGCGCCCAGCTCGATCACCTGGTGCCCGAAGGCCGTACCGCCCTCACCGTGCACCGCGATGCGGATCGGCTCGGTCAGCACGGTCTCCTTGGGGACGGTGACGACCGACGCCTTCTCGAACGAGCTGTACGCCTGCGCGGCGACCCGGTCCACCGGCGTGCCGGCCTTGCCGACCCGCGCATCGGTACGGTCGACCAGCTCGTGGGTGACGCCCTCGGGCGCGGTGATGTCGATCTTCAGGTCCGGGCCGGCGGCCACGGCGCTGCCGTCGTGCAGGCCCTTCAGGCGTGCCAGGGGGGTGAAGCGCCACTCCTCCTCGCGGCCGTGCGGGACCGGGAAGTCGGCCACGTCGAAGGACGGCGGGGCGCTCATCCTCGTCGCGACGGTGGACTCCGCGGCCACCGCCAGGGAGCCGGTGGTCGTCGATCCCAGGGGGATGTTCTGAGCCTTGGCCATGGCTGTCGTCGTGCTCGCTTTCTGCTTCGAAAAGTTCGTCGCTGCTCGGTGCCCGGGCGGTCAGCCGACCGCGCCCTCCATCTGCAGCTCGATCAGCCGGTTCAGCTCCAGGGCGTACTCCATCGGCAGCTCCCGCGCGATCGGCTCGACGAAGCCACGCACGATCATCGCCATCGCCTCCTGCTCACTGAGACCACGGCTCATCAGGTAGAAGAGCTGGTCCTCACTGACCTTGGAGACCGTCGCCTCGTGCCCCATCGAGACATCGTCCTCACGGACGTCGACGTAGGGGTAGGTGTCGGAGCGGGAGATGGTGTCCACCAGCAGCGCGTCGCACAGCACGTTGGACTTCGAACCCGCCGCGCCCTCGCCGATCTCCACCAGACCGCGGTAGGAGGTCCGGCCGCCGCCCCGCGCCACCGACTTGGAGACGATGTTGGAGGAGGTGTTGGGCGCCATGTGCACCATCTTCGAGCCGGCGTCCTGGTGCTGGCCCTCGCCGGCGAAGGCGATGGACAGGGTCTCGCCCTTGGCGTGCTCACCCATCAGGTAGACGGCCGGGTACTTCATCGTCACCTTGGAGCCGAGGTTGCCGTCCACCCACTCCATGGTCGCGCCCTCGTAGGCGACGGCGCGCTTGGTGACCAGGTTGTAGACGTTGTTCGACCAGTTCTGGATCGTCGTGTAGCGGCAGCGGCCGCCCTTCTTCACGATGATCTCCACGACCGCGGAGTGCAGCGAGTCCGACTTGTAGATCGGCGCCGTGCAGCCCTCGACGTAGTGGACGTAGGCGTCCTCGTCGACGATGATCAGCGTCCGCTCGAACTGGCCCATGTTCTCGGTGTTGATCCGGAAGTAGGCCTGCAGCGGGATGTCGACGTGGACACCCTTGGGGACGTAGATGAACGACCCGCCGGACCACACCGCGGTGTTCAGCGACGCGAACTTGTTGTCGCCCACCGGGATGACCGTGCCGAAGTACTCCTGGAACAGCTCCGGGTGCTCCTTCAGCGCCGTGTCGGTGTCCAGGAAGATGACGCCCTGCTTCTCCAGGTCCTCACGGATCTGGTGGTACACCACCTCGGACTCGTACTGCGCCGCCACACCCGCGACCAGCCGCTGCTTCTCCGCCTCGGGGATGCCCAGCTTGTCGTAGGTGTTCTTGATGTCCTCGGGCAGGTCCTCCCACGAGGCGGCCTGCTGCTCGGTGGAGCGCACGAAGTACTTGATGTTGTCGAAGTCGATCCCCGACAGATCCGAGCCCCAGGTCGGCATCGGCTTCTTGTCGAACAGCCGCAGGCCCTTCAGGCGGAGCTTGAGCATCCACTCCGGCTCGTTCTTCTTCGCCGAGATGTCGCGGACGACGTCCTCGGAAAGACCGCGCTTGGCAGCGGCGCCGGCCGCGTCGGAGTCGGCCCAGCCGTATTCGTACTTGCCCAGACCCTCGAGCTCAGGGTGAGCAGTCTCCGTGGGGAGCGTCATGCGGGGTTCCTCCCGGCCGTGCTTGCAGATGCTGTGGTGGTCTGTGTGGTGCGCCCACCGGTGTGGTGAGCGGCCTTGCCGGCCCTGGCCCCGGAGGCTCTTCCGGCCTTCGGGATGAAGGTCGTACACACTCCGTCGCCGTGGGCGATGGTGGCAAGACGCTGTACGTGGGTCCCGAGCAGACGGGAGAAGACCTCGGTCTCCGCCTCGCACAGCTGCGGGTACCGCTCGGCGACATGGGCGACCGGGCAGTGGTGCTGGCAGAGCTGTTCACCGAGCTGGGGATTGGGCGCACTGCGCGCCGTAGCAGCGTACCCGTCCGCGGTCAACGCCTTCGCCAGGGCCTGGGTGCGGGCCTCCGGAGGGGCGCTCTCGACCGCCTCGCGGTAGCCCTCGGCCTGGGCCGCGAGCCGTGCGCGGGCGAACGCGGCGACGGCCGCCTCGCCCTTCTCGCCGCCGCCGGCGCTCTCCGCGATCCAGCGGAGCGCGTCGCAGGCGAGCTGGTCGTAGGCCTGGTCGAAGGCGTCCCGGCCGCAGTCGGTGAGGGCGAAGGCCTTGGCCGGACGGCCGCGGCCGCGGGTGCCGTACACCCGCTTCTCGCGGGGCTCGACGACGCCCTCGGCGGCCAGCGCGTCCAGATGGCGGCGGACGGCGGCCTGGGTCAGCTCCAGGCGGAGCGCGAGCTCGGCCGCGGTGGACGGGCCGTGGTCGAGGATGGAGCGGGCGACCCTGTTGCGAGTGCCCCGCTGTTCGTCGTGCGAGGCCTGGCGGGGCTGCTCGGCCGCCCCCGACGTAGCGGGAACCGGCCCTGCGGTCCGGCCGACCGCGGGCTCCCGCTGCCCCTCGCTCGCGTATTTCACAACGCCATTGTTGCGTAATTCGTCAAACCGATACAAGCCTCGAAGGGGCCGGCGGATGGTGGCCTCTATCACTTAGGTTTACCTAATTCAAGTCCCCGCGGGGAGCCGCGGAACACGTGTCGACCTGCGGCCCGACCTGCGGCGGGGCGGCCCGGGCCGGCGACCGGGCGACCATGGACCGACGGCCGCGGAAACCCGTGCCGCCCGTGCGGGAGCACACCCCCGGATTGGTGAGCCGGCGCCCCCACGGCGGGCGGTCCCCTCGGTCTTCGTAGGACGCCCCCACGGCGGGCCGTCCCCTCCGTCTTCGTAGACTGCCCGCCATGCGCAGCAGCTCCCCGGGGGACGCCCCCCGGCCCCGCCCCGGCCCTTCGGCGGGGGGATCCCCAGGCCGAGAGCCTGCCGTCGAGATCACCGGCCTGGTCAAGCGGTACGGGACGAAGACCGCCGTGGACGGGCTCGACCTGACCGTCGCCCGCGGTGCGGTGACCGCCGTTCTCGGACCCAACGGCGCCGGCAAGACCACCACCGTCGAAACCTGCGAGGGCTACCGCCGTCCGGACGCCGGGCAGGTCCGCGTCCTGGGCCTGGACCCGGTCGCCGACGCCGCCGCGCTGCGCCCCCGGATCGGCGTGATGCTGCAGTCCGGCGGCGTCTACGCGGGCGCCCGGGCCGAGGAGATGCTGCGGCACACCGCCACCCTGCACGCCCATCCGCTCGACGTCGGCGAGCTGATCGAGCGCCTCGGGCTGGGCGGCTGCGGCCGGACGCCCTACCGGCGGCTCTCCGGCGGCCAGCAGCAGCGCCTGGCCCTGGCGATGGCCGTGGTGGGCCGCCCCGAACTGGTCTTCCTCGACGAGCCCACGGCCGGCCTCGACCCGCAGGCCCGGCACGCCACCTGGGACCTCGTCCGTCAGCTGCGCACCGACGGGGTGAGCTGCGTGCTCACCACCCACTTCATGGACGAGGCCGAGCAGCTCGCCGACGATGTCGCGATCATCGACGGCGGCCGGGTGATCGCCCAGGGCAGCCCGGAGGAGCTGTGCCGCGGCGGCGCGGAGAACAGCCTGCGCTTCACCGGGCGGCCGGGCCTGGACCTCGCCTCGCTGCTGAAGGCGCTGCCCACGGAGAGCCACGCCACGGAGCTCGCGGCCGGCACGTACCGCGTGCGCGGCACGGTCGACCCGCAGCTGCTGGCGACCGTCGCCTCCTGGTGCGCGCAGAACGGGGTGATGCCGGACGCGATAACCGTGGAACGGCACACCCTGGAGGACGTCTTTTTGGCGCTGACGGGTAAGGAGCTGCGCGGATGAATCAGGGCCATGCCCTGTCCGGCCGGGGGTCCGGGGGTTGTCCCCCGGGAGAACACAGCTTGGCGCTGACGGGTAAGGAGCTGCGCGCATGACCGCCACCGAGGCCGGTGCCGTCACCGGTACCGGCGCCTTCGCCCCGCGGCCCGGTGCGGCGCCGCTGCCCCGGATGATCCGGGCGCAGGCGGCGCTGGAGACCAGGATGCTGCTGCGCAACGGTGAGCAGCTGCTGCTGACCGTGATCATCCCGACGCTGTTGCTGGTGCTCTTCTCCGCCGTCGACATCGTCGCCGTGCCCACCGATACGGCGGGGGGCGCGGGGAAGGCGGTGGACTTCCTCGCACCGGGCGTCCTCGCGCTGGCCGTGCTGTCCACGGCGTTCACCGGGCAGGCCATCGCCACCGGCTTCGAGCGCCGCTACGGGGTCCTCAAGCGGCTGGCCGTGTCGCCGCTGCCGCGCTGGGGGCTGATGACCGCGAAGACCTGCGCGGTGGTGGTCACCGAGGTACTCCAGGTCACCCTGCTGACGGCGGTCGCCTTCGCGCTGGGCTGGTCGCCGCACGGCGATCCGGTCTCGGTGGTCGCGCTGCTCGCCCTCGGTACGGCGGCGTTCTCCGGCCTGGGCCTGCTGATGGCCGGGACGCTCAGGGCCGAGGCGACGCTGGCCGCCGCGAACCTGGTCTTCCTGCTGCTGCTCGTCGGGGGCGGGGTGATCGTCCCGCTGGCGAAGTTCCCGGAGGCGGTCCGGTCCGTCCTGGAGTTCCTGCCCATCTCCGCCCTGTCGGACGGCCTGCGGGACGTCCTCCAGCACGGCGCCGGGGTGCCCTGGGCGGACCTGGGGATCCTGGCCGGATGGGCCGTGGTGGGGCTGGGCGCGGCGGCGAGGTTCTTCCGCTGGGAGTAGCGGAGCTCTTCCGCCGTGAGTAACGGGGGCGAGCAGCGGGACCAGGCGGCGACGAGGCTCCTGGCCCCCCTCGTGAAAACTTGCACAAGGCCCCGCCTACGATGTCTCCCGTGCCGAATACGCTGAATCCCCTTGAGCTGATCGCCCGCCGCTGGCAGCCCTCCGCGGCCTTTGTGCGGCGGGCCGCGCTGGCGACCGTGGTGATGGCCGTGATCATCGTCGTCACGGGCGGTGCGGTCCGGCTCAGCCAGTCCGGGCTGGGCTGCTCGACCTGGCCCAAGTGCACGCCGGAGAGCCTGACCCCGACCGCCGCGATGGGCATCAACGGCCTCATCGAGTTCGGCAACCGGATGCTGACGTACGTGCTGTGCGCGGTCATCGGCCTGTTCATCATCGCCGCCCGCGCCCGGCACCCCCGGCGCCGTTCGCTGACCCGGCTCGGCTGGGCGCAGTTCTGGCTCACCATGACCAACGCCGTCATCGGCGGCATCACGGTCCTGACCGGCCTGAACCCGTACATCGTCGGCTCGCACTTCCTCGCCGCCACGGCGCTGCTCACCGTCGCCGTACTGAGCTGGAAGCGGGCGGGCGAGGGCGACGAGGAGCCGCGCGAGCTGGTCGCCCGCCCGGTGCGGCAGCTGGCCTGGCTGCTGGTGGCGGCGACCGGCGCGCTCACGGTGGTCGGCACGGTGGTCACCGGTACGGGCCCGCACGCCGGCGACGCGAAGAAGGTCCACCGCATTCCGCTGGACTGGCAGGAGATCACCCAGCTGCATGTGGACTTCGTCTACATCGTGGTCGGGCTGAGCGTCGCCCTGTGGTTCACCCTGCGGGCCGTCAAGGCCCCGGCGGCCCCGCGCCGGACGGTGCTGGAGCTGCTCGCCTGCCTCGCGGCGCAGGGCGTCATCGGCTACGTCCAGTACTTCCTGGGCCTGCCCGAGCTCGTCATCGGGTTCCACATGCTGGGCTCGGCCCTGGTGTGGATCTGTGTGCTGCGGGCCGCCCTGGCGCTGCGCGACCGCGGCCCGCTGCCGGAGGGGGAGGCAACGGCCGCCGAGCCCCGCCCGGCCGCCGCGCCTCAGCCGGCCGCGGAGACGTCCGCCGTCAGCCGGTAGACCCGCCGGGCGTTCCCGGCCCCCACCATCTCGGTGATCCGCCGCCCGTCCTCGGGCCCGCACAGGCCCTCGGCGGCCCACTCCCCCACGAGGCGCTGCATGCCGCGCAGGAAGGTGCGGGCGCCGGTGACGTACAGCTCGGGCAGCCCGCGGGCCGCCGAGGAGAACAGCAGCTTGCCGAACGGCGCCTGGCGCAGGGTCTCTTCGGGGCGGGGCCCGGCGTCGGCGTAGACATGGGTGTGCGCGGCGGCGAGCTGGGCCGCCCGCCGGTGGTGCGGCGCCCCGGGCAGCAGGACGAGGTCGGCGCCGATGCCGGTGGTGGCGCCGAGGAAGGCCGCCAGCCGCCGCGGGTCGGGGCAGTGCAGCTGGACGGGCAGGCCGGTGGCCACCGCGCTCCACAGCAGGTGGCGGACGAGGGCGGGTTCGGCCAGGCCGTCCCCGGGGCGGCGGGTGCGCAGCCAGCGGTCCGCGGCGCGGCGTACCTCCCCGGCTTCGGGGGCGTGGCCGTCGCAGTAGGTGGCGCCGGAGGCGAAGGCGGTGGCGTGCTGGGCCGCCGCGTAGAGGGCCTCGGCGGTATAGCCGATGAAGGAGTCGACGCTGCCGGAGGTGTCGGCGACCTGCTCGGCGAGGGCTTCGAGCCGTACCACCTCGTGGGCGCGGGCCTCGGCGGCGGTGGCGATCTCACCGGCCGAGGTCAGTTCGCTGGGGGTGCCGGACTCCAGCAGGAAGGTGCCGATGCCGGAGCCGCGCAGCAGGATCCGGCCGGCCCGGTAGGCGCCCACCTCGCGTCGGCGGGCCAGGTAGCGGGCCGGCGGGCAGTGCGGTTCCAGGCCGAGCAGCGGGGGGCACCAGCGGCGTATCGCAAGGCCGGTGACGCTGTCGAAGTAGCTGGTGCCGCCGGGCGCCGGGCCCCGGGCGCCGACCGCGGCGGCCAGGTGGGACTCGAACGACCCCAGGCCCAGTTCGCCGTGGACCGCGCCATGGCTGTACTGATCGATGAGCGGTGGCTGATCTGCCGGGGATGGTAGGCCGTCCATCCGCTCCTCCTCGCCGAGAGCCCACCGGGCGTGACCGGAGCGCCGCGCCCGGTGGGCTTAACGGAAGAGGTGGTGGTGAGGTAGCGGGCTCCGATTGTGACGCGCGCCCCGTTACGTTCCTGCGCGTTCTCAGGGGTTGGCCGGGCCGCCCACCTGGATGCCCGCCATCCGGGACCATTCGTAGGGGCCGGTGCGCACCTTGGCGGCGAGCTCGCCGTCGAAGTCGTCCTGGAGGGTGACACCGGCCCGGGCGGCGGCGTCCCGGGCGGAGTCGTAGCTGTCCGCGACGAGGTTGCCCCATTCGCCGTTGGCCCCGACGAGGGCTATCCGGGTGCGGCCGCGGCCGATGTGCGCGAGCTGGCCTTCGGCGCTGCCGCCGTGGGTGTCGGCGAAGGCGCGGATCTGCTTGGCGAGCCTCGCCGTGCGCTTGTCCGCCGCGCCGCCGGCGGCCGTCTCCGGCCGCTCGTCCGCCTGCTGGGTATCTGCCATGGCAGCATGCTACCCATCGGTAATCAACGGCGGAAGGGCTCCGGGCAGGGTGCCGCGGCGGCCCCGCGGATCAGCGGAGGAAGGGGTCCACCGCGACGGCGACGAACAGCAGGGAGACGTAGGTGATGGACCAGTGGAACAGCCGCATCTCCTTGAGCTTGGGGCCGGTGATCCCGGCCTTCGCCCGGGCCTGCAGGGCGTGCGCCTCCTTGAGCCAGAAGGCGCCGCAGGCGACCGCGACCGCGGTGTAGAACCAGCCGGTGTAGCCGAGCGGCTGCAGCAGCAGCGAGACGCCGACCATCACCCAGCTGTAGAGCACGATCTGACGGGCCACGGCCTTGTTGCCGGCGATCACCGGGAGCATCGGCACGCCGACCCGCTCGTAGTCGTCCTTGGCCTTCATCGACAGCGGCCAGTAGTGCGGCGGCGTCCAGAAGAAGATGACCAGGAAGAGGATCAGCGCGGCCCAGGAGACCGAGTTCGTCACCGCGGACCAGCCGATGAACACCGGCATACAGCCGGCGATCCCGCCCCAGACGATGTTCTGCGCCGTGCGCCGCTTGAGGATCATCGTGTAGACGACGACGTAGAAGAGCAGCGCCCCGAGCGACAGCACCGCCGACAGCGGGTTGACGAGGACCCAGAACCAGGCGGTGGACACGACCGCGAGAGCGGACGCGAAGACCAGGCACTCGCGCGGCGAGACCATGCCGGTCACCAGCGGACGCTGCGAGGTGCGGTCCATCATGGCGTCGATGTCGCGGTCGAGGTACATGTTGAAGGCGGCCGCGCCCCCGGCGGAGAGATAGCCGCCGACGCAGGTCGCCAGGACGAGCCACAGGTCCGGGACGCCGCCCGCCGCCAGGAACATCACCGGGATCGTGGTCATCAACAGCAGCTCGATGACGCGCGGCTTGGTGAGCGCCACGAACGCCTTGACGCGGGCCCCGAACGGACGGTGACCTGGCCCTGCGGGGCTCTCGGAGAGAGCCCCCACAGGACGGGATTCGACGGCCGTCACGCACACCCCTGGAAGTAACATCAGCGGCTCCCGCCGCGGAAGAAATAAGACTTGCGAGCCCGTGCGGTGGTGCAGAGATCCGGCACAAGCTTGCGCGTACCACGCCACTTTAGACGTTGGCCATACGGCGGCCTTCGCGGGGGTGGGGTCGTGTTGGCGGGTGCCCTCGCCGCCTTCCCCGGGTGGTCCGGCCCCGGTTTCCACCGATGCCCGGCTGTCGCCCGGCGGCTGTCCGACCACTGCCCGGCCGCTGCCCGGCCCGTGTCACGGGAGGCACACCCGGCCGCCGCCCGGCAGTCTGGAGGCAGGGCCGTCGTGCCGGGCCGGGAATGTACGGCGGGCCGGTGTGGTTGCTCAAAGCGACGAGAAACGGGGGCAGGCACCCCGACTGAGCGGCCCGGACATCGACTGAGCGTCGAAAAGACGCGCCCACTTACGGGGGTAGGCTCGACACCGCCTGACGGACAAACCGTCCGCGGCCTTCGACATTGTGGAGAGGAGCCCTGACTCAGGGTGAGCACCAAGCCGACCACCACAGAATTCGAGTGGACCGAACTGGACCAGCGGGCCGTGGACACCGCCCGGGTCCTGGCCATGGACTCCGTGCAGAAGGTCGGTAACGGCCATCCGGGTACGGCCATGAGCCTGGCTCCCGCCGCGTATGTGCTGTTCCAGAAGCTGATGCGGCACGACCCGGCGGACGCGGACTGGACCGGCCGCGACCGGTTCGTGCTCTCCGCGGGCCACTCCAGCCTGACCCTCTACATCCAGCTCTACCTCGCCGGCTACGGCCTGGAGCTGGACGACCTGAAGTCCTTCCGTACATGGGGCTCGGCGACCCCGGGCCACCCGGAGTACGGCCACACCGCCGGCGTGGAGACCACCACCGGCCCGCTGGGCCAGGGTGTCGCCAACGCGGTCGGCATGGCGATGGCGGCCCGCTACGAGCGCGGTCTGTTCGACCCCGAGGCGGCGGCCGGCTCCTCGCCGTTCGACCACCACATCTTCGCGATCGCCGGTGACGGCTGCCTCCAGGAGGGCATCGCCGCCGAGGCGTCCTCGCTGGCCGGCCACCAGAAGCTCGGCAACCTCGTCCTGCTGTGGGACGACAACCACATCTCGATCGAGGGCGACACCGAGACCGCCATCTCCGAGGACGTCGTCAAGCGGTACGAGGCCTACGGCTGGCACGTCCAGCGCGTGGCGCCCAAGGAGAACGGCGACCTCGACCCCGAGGCGCTGTTCCGCGCCATCGAGGCCGCGAAGGCGGTCACGGACAGGCCGTCGTTCATCGCGATGCGCTCGATCATCGCCTGGCCGGCCCCCAACGCCCAGAACACCGAGGCCGCGCACGGCTCGGCGCTGGGCGAGGAGGAGGTCGCGGCCACCAAGCGCGTGCTGGGCTTCGACCCGGAGCAGACCTTCGAGGTCACCGACGAGGTGATCGCGCACACCCGTGGCGCCCTCGACCGCGGCCGGGACGCGAAGAAGGAGTGGGAGAAGGCCTTCGCCGCCTGGCGCACCGCGAGCCCGGAGCGGGCCGCCGACTTCGACCGGATCGCGGCCGGCGAGCTGCCCGCGGGCTGGGAGGACCACCTCCCGGTGTTCGAGACCGGCAAGGCCGTGGCCACCCGCGCCGCGTCCGGCAAGGTGCTCCAGGACCTCGGCGCGGTCATCCCCGAGCTGTGGGGCGGCTCCGCCGACCTCGCGGGCTCCAACAACACCACCATCGACAAGAACTCCTCGTTCCTGCCGAAGGGCAACCCGCTGCCGGAGGCCGACCCGTACGGCCGCACGATCCACTTCGGCATCCGCGAGCACTCCATGGCCGCGGAGATGAACGGCATCGCGCTGCACGGCAACACCCGTGTCTACGGCGGCACCTTCCTGGTGTTCTCCGACTACATGCGCAACGCCGTCCGGCTGTCCGCGCTGATGCACCTGCCGGTGACGTACGTGTGGACGCACGACTCCATCGGTCTGGGCGAGGACGGCCCGACCCACCAGCCGGTCGAGCACCTGGCCTCGCTGCGCGCCATCCCGGGCCTGAACATCGTCCGCCCGGCCGACGCCAACGAGACCGCCATCGCCTGGCGCGAGATCCTCCGGCGCTGGACCAAGGAGTTCGGCGTGGGGGCCCCGCACGGCCTGGCGCTGAGCCGTCAGGGCCTGCCGACCTACCCGGTCAACGAGGACGCCGCCAAGGGCGGTTACGTCCTGTTCGAGGCCGAGGGCGGCAAGCCCGAGGTCGTGCTGATCGGCACCGGCTCCGAGGTGCAGCTGGCCGTGGCGGCGCGCGAGCAGCTGCAGGCCGCGGGTGTGCCCACCCGGGTGGTGTCGATGCCGTCGGTGGAGTGGTTCGACCAGCAGGACCAGGCCTACCGCGACAGTGTGCTGCCCCCGTCCGTGAAGGCCCGGGTCGCCGTCGAGGCCGGTATCGGCCTGACCTGGCACCGCTTCGTCGGTGACGCCGGACGCATCGTGTCGCTGGAGCACTTCGGTGCCTCGGCCGACGGCAAGGTCCTCTTCCGCGAGTTCGGTTTCACCGCCGACGCGGTGGCCGCCGCCGCCCGGGAGTCGCTGGAAGCCGCCGCGCGCTGACGCACGTACCCAACGAGTAGGAGATGCAGAACCCATGACAGACGCACTCAAGCGCCTCTCCGAGGAAGGCGTCGCGATCTGGCTGGACGACCTGTCGCGCAAGCGCATCACGTCCGGCAACCTCGCCGAGCTGATCGACGAGCAGCACGTCGTCGGCGTCACGACGAACCCGTCGATCTTCCAGAAGGCGATCTCCTCCGGCGACGGCTACCAGCAGCAGGTCAGCGACCTCGCGGCCCGTAAGGTCACCGTCGACGAGGCGATCCGCATGATCACGACGGCCGACGTCCGGGACGCCGCCGATGTGCTGCGGCCGGTCTTCGACGCCACCGGCGGCCAGGACGGCCGGGTCTCCATCGAGGTCGACCCGCGCCTGGCGCACAAGACCGTGCCGACCATCGCCGAGGCCAAGCAGCTGGCCTGGCTGGTGGACCGCCCGAACACCCTGATCAAGATCCCGGCCACCAAGGCGGGCCTCCCGGCGATCACCGAGGTCATCGGCCTGGGCATCAGCGTCAACGTCACGCTGATCTTCTCGCTGGAGCGCTACCGCGAGGTGATGGACGCCTACCTGGCCGGTCTGGAGAAGGCCAAGGCGGCCGGCCTGGACCTGTCCGAGATCCGTTCGGTGGCGTCGTTCTTCGTGTCCCGTGTGGACACCGAGATCGACAAGCGGCTGGACAAGCTGGGCACGGACGAGGCCAAGGCGCTCAAGGGCAAGGCCGCGCTGGCCAACGCCCGGCTGGCGTACCAGGCGTACGAGGAGGTCTTCGGCTCGGAGCGCTGGGCCGCTCTGGAGAAGGCCGGTGCGCACAAGCAGCGTCCGCTGTGGGCCTCGACCGGTGTCAAGGACCCGGCCTACAAGGACACCCTGTACGTGGACGAACTGGTCGCCCCGGGCACGGTCAACACCATGCCGGAGGCCACCCTGGAGGCCACCGCGGCGCGCGGCGAGATCACCGGTGACACGGTGCGCGGCAGGTACGCGGCGGCGCAGGCCGACCTCGACGCGCTCGCCGCGCTCGGGATCTCGTACGACGAGGTCGTGCAGCTCCTGGAGGACGAGGGCGTGGAGAAGTTCGAGGCCTCCTGGAACGACCTGCTCAAGTCGACCGAGGCGGAGCTCAAGCGCCTCGCACCTTCGGAGGGCTGAACCCTTGACCGCTGTTCATGGAGCGAACCCGCTTCGTGACGCCGCGGACCGGCGGCTCCCGCGTATCGCGGGGCCGTCGGGCCTGGTCATCTTTGGCGTCACGGGCGATTTGTCCCGCAAAAAGCTGATGCCTGCGGTCTACGACCTGGCCAACCGCGGACTGCTTCCGCCGGGTTTCTCGCTCGTCGGGTTCGCCCGCCGCGAGTGGGAGGACGAGGACTTCGCGCAGGAGGTGTACACAGCGGTCAAGGAGCACGCGCGTACGCCGTTCCGTGAGGAGGTCTGGCAGCAGCTCAGCCAGGGCATGCGCTTCGTCCAGGGCACCTTCGACGACGACGTGGCCTTCGAGACCCTCCGGGACACCATCAACGAGCTCGACAAGGCCCAGGGCACCGGCGGCAACTTCGCCTTCTACCTGTCCGTGCCGCCGAAGTTCTTCCCCACGGTCGTCCAGCAGCTGAAGAAGCACGGGCTGGCCGAGCAGACCGAGGGGTCCTGGCGCCGCGCGGTCATCGAGAAGCCGTTCGGGCACGACCTGGCGAGCGCCCAGGAGCTCAACCGGATCGTCCACGAGGTCTTCCCGCCCAACGAGGTCTTCCGGATCGACCACTACCTGGGCAAGGAGACGGTCCAGAACATCCTGGCGCTGCGGTTCGCCAACACGATGTTCGAGCCGCTGTGGAACCGCTCCTACGTCGACCACGTGCAGATCACCATGGCCGAGGACATCGGCATCGGCGGCCGGGCCGGCTACTACGACGGCATCGGCGCCGCCCGTGACGTCATCCAGAACCACCTCCTCCAGCTGCTCGCGCTGACCGCCATGGAGGAGCCCGCCTCCTTCGACGCGGACGCGCTGGTAGCCGAGAAGACCAAGGTGCTGGGCGCGGTCCGGCTGCCCAAGGACCTCGGCAAGGAGACCGTGCGCGGGCAGTACGCGGCCGGCTGGCAGGGCGGCGAGCAGGCTGTCGGCTACCTCCAGGAAGAGGGCATCGACCCGAAGTCGAAGACCGACACCTACGCCGCGATCAAGCTGTCGATCGACAACCGCCGCTGGGCGGGCGTCCCCTTCTACCTGCGCACCGGCAAGCGGCTGGGCCGCCGGGTCACCGAGATCGCGGTGGTCTTCCAGCGCGCCCCGCACTCCCCCTTCGACACCTCCACCACCGAGGAACTGGGCCAGAACGCCCTGGTCATCCGGGTGCAGCCGGACGAGGGCGTGACCGTGCGGTTCGGGTCCAAGGTGCCGGGCACCTCCATGGAGGTCCGGGACGTGTCGATGGACTTCGCGTACGGCGAGTCCTTCACGGAGTCCAGCCCGGAGGCGTACGAGCGTCTGATCCTGGACGTGCTGCTGGGCGACGCCAACCTCTTCCCGCGGGTGGAGGAGGTCGAGCAGTCCTGGCGGATCCTCGACCCGATCGAGACGTACTGGGACAAGCACGGCAAGCCCGCGCAGTACCCGGCGGGCACCTGGGGCCCGGCCGAGGCGGACGAAATGCTCGCACGAGACGGACGGAGCTGGCGTCGGCCATGAAGATCGATCTGACGGAAACCACGGCCAGCAAGATCAACAAGGCGCTGGTGGAGGGCCGCCGCGCCGTCGGCACTCCGGCGATCGGCATGGTGCTCACCCTCGTCATCGTCACCGACGAGGAGCACGCCTACGACGCCCTGAAGGCGGCCAACGAGGCGTCCCGCGAGCACCCCTCGCGCACGCTCGTCGTCATCAAGCGGGTCAGCCGGTCGCCGCGCGACCGCGCCCAGGCCCGCCTGGACGCCGATGTGCGGGTCGGTACGGACGCCGGTACCGGCGAGACGGTGGTGCTGCGGCTGTACGGCGAGGTGATCGACCACGCCCAGTCCGTGGTGCTGCCGCTGCTGCTGCCGGACGCGCCGGTCGTCGTCTGGTGGGCGGTCAACGCCCCGCTGGACCCCGCCAAGGACCCGCTCGGCGCGCTGGCGCAGCGCAGGGTCACCGACAGCTACGCCTCCGAGGAGCCCGTCCAGGAGCTGTCGGCGCGCGCAGAAACGTACACTCCGGGCGATACCGACCTGGCGTGGACCCGCATCACGCCCTGGCGTTCGATGCTGGCGGCGGCGCTCGACCAGGCCCCGTGCACGGTCACCTCGGCCGAGGTCGAGGGCGAGGAGTTCAACCCCAGCTGCGAGCTGCTCGCCATGTGGCTGGCGAACCGGCTGAACGTCCCGGTGACCCGCAAGGTGTCGCCCGGCCCCGGCCTGACCTCCGTCCGGATGGAGTCCGCCGGCGGCTCGATCGTGCTGCACCGGCCCAACGGCTCGGTGGCCACGCTCTCCATGCCGAACCAGCCGGACCGCCATGTGGCGCTCAAGCGGCGGGACACCTCGGACCTGCTCGCCGAGGAACTGCGCCGGCTCGACCCGGACGACATCTACGCCGCCACGCTGAAGTTGGGCGTGGACCGGATCGGTGACGGACCGGCGGCAGCTCCTGGTGGCAGCCGGGGGACGGCCGAGCGGCCCGCCGGGGAGCCGGCCCCGTCCGGCGACGCACCGGCCGGCGACGCGGCGTCCGGTCCCGCGGCGAAGAAGGCGAAGCAGGCCCCCGCCAAGCCCGCCAAGAGGGCGGCCGCCACGTGAGCGCTCCCCAGGTCGTCGTCCACCGCGACAAGGAGCTGATGGCCCAGGCCGCGGCGGCCCGGCTGATCACGAAGATCGTGGACGCGCAGACCGCCCGCGGCTCCGCCTCCGTGGTCCTGACCGGCGGGCGCAACGGCAACGCGCTGCTCGCGGCGCTCGCCGAGGCGCCCGCCCGGGACGCGGTGGACTGGTCCCGGCTCGACCTGTGGTGGGGCGACGAGCGCTTCCTGCCGGAGGGGAACCCCGAGCGGAACCACACCCAGGCGTGCGCGGCGCTGCTGGACAGCGTGCCGGTGGACCCTGCGCGGGTGCACCCCATGGAGCCGTCGGGGGGCCGGTTCGGCCAGAACGCGGACGCGGCGGCCGAGGCGTACGCCCTCGAACTCGCCGCCGCGGCCGGGCCCGAGAACCACGCGGAGGTCCCGTCCTTCGACGTCCTGCTGCTGGGCGTCGGGCCGGACACCCATGTGGCCTCGCTCTTCCCCGAACTGCCGGCCGTCCGTGAGCAGGAGCGGACGGTGGTCGGGGTGCACGGCGCGCCGAAGCCGCCGCCGACCCGGATCACCCTCACCCTGCCCGCGATCCGCGCGGCGCGGGAGGTGTGGCTGCTGGCGGCCGGCGAGGACAAGGCCAACGCCGCGGCCATCGCGCTCTCCGGCGCGGGCGAGGTGCAGGCCCCGGCGGCCGGTGCCCGCGGCCGCGGCCGCACCCTGTGGCTGCTGGACGAGGCGGCGGCTTCCCAGCTGCCGCGCGATATGTATCCGCCGGCTTCAGCCTGAGAAGCCTCGCGCAGGGAAGGGCCCCACACCCTCGGGTGTGGGGCCCTTCCCTATCCGGCGATCATCAACGTCCGCGCAGCTGCCGGTACTTGGCGACCAGACCCGCCGTCGACGCGTCCAGGCCCGGCACCTCCGCGCCCTCGGTCAGCGCGGGCTCGACCCGCTTCGCGAGGACCTTGCCGAGCTCCACGCCCCACTGGTCGAAGGAGTCGATGTTCCACACCGCGCCCTGGACGAACACTTTGTGCTCGTAGAGCGCGATCAGCTGCCCGAGCACGGACGGGCTGAGCTCCCCGGCCAGGATGGTGGTGGTGGGGTGGTTGCCGTGGAACGTCCGGTGGGGGACCAGCTCCTCGGCCACGCCCTCGGCGCGCACCTCGTCCGGTGTCTTGCCGAAGGCCAGCGCCTGCCCCTGGGCGAAGAGGTTGGCCATCAGCAGGTCGTGCTGGGCGACCAGGCCCGGCCGCAGGTCGTCGACCGGACGGGCGAAGCCGATGAGGTCGGCCGGGATCATCTTCGTGCCCTGATGGAGCAGCTGGTAGTAGGCGTGCTGGCCGTTCGTGCCGGGCGTGCCCCAGACGACCGGGCCGGTCTGCCAGTTCACCCGATGGCCTTCGCGGTCCACGGACTTGCCGTTGGACTCCATGTCCAGCTGCTGCAGATACGCGGTGAACTTGGACAGGTAGTGGCTGTACGGCAGCACCGCATGCGACTGGGCGTCCCAGAAGTTGCCGTACCAGATGCCGAGCAGACCGAGCAGCAGCGGGGCGTTCTCCTGCGGCGGGGCGGTGCGGAAGTGCTCGTCGACCAGGTGGAAGCCGGCCAGCATCTCCCGGAACCGCTCCTTGCCGATCGCGATCATCAGCGAGAGGCCGATCGCCGAGTCGTAGGAGTAGCGTCCGCCGACCCAGTCCCAGAACTCGAACATGTTGTCCGGGTTGATCCCGAACTCGGTGACCTTCTCGGCGTTCGTCGACAGCGCCACGAAGTGCTGGGCGACGGCCTCGGCTCCGGCGCCCAGGCCGGTGAGCAGCCAGTCCCGCGCCGAGGTGGCGTTGGTGATCGTCTCGATGGTGGTGAAGGTCTTCGAGGCGATGATGAACAGCGTCTCGGCCGGGTCCAGATCGCGGATCGCCTCGTGCAGATCGGCACCGTCCACATTGGAGACGAACCGGAACTGCATGTCCCGGTGGGTGTAGGCGCGCAGCGCCTCGTACGCCATCGCCGGGCCCAGGTCCGAGCCGCCGATGCCGATGTTGACGACGGTCCTGATGCGCCTGCCGGTGTGGCCCTTCCAGTCGCCGGAGCGGACCCGGTCGGAGAAGGTGCCCATCTTCGTCAGGACGGACTGCACGGCGGGGACGACGTTCTCCCCGTCACTCTTGATGACCGCCGAGCCGGGCGCGCGCAGCGCGGTGTGCAGGACGGAGCGCCGCTCGGTGTTGTTGATCTTGTCGCCGCGGAACATCGCGTCCCGGAGCTCCGCCACACCGGTCGCCGAGGCCAGGTCGCCCAGCAGCCGCAGCGTCTCGTCCGTGACGAGGTGCTTGGAGTAGTCCAGATGCAGATCGCCGACCTGGAGCGTGTACCGCTCCGCGCGCGCCGGGTCCCGTTCGAACAGCTCGCGCAGCCGCACCTCCCCCAGCTGCTCCCGGTGCTTGCTCAGCGCGGTCCACTCAGGCATCTGGTCGAGCCTGCTGCGGCCTTCTGCGTTCATCTCGGACATCAGCCTTCTTCATCTCGTACCGGCCCCGCCACCCCCAACCTAAAGGATCAGCGCGCGGTATGCGGTATGGGGCATCCGTCCGCTTCCGGCGGAGGTGTCGGGGGACGCACACCGGCCCGGCCGAGGGGTCGTTCTCCCCCTCGGCCGGGCCGGTGTGCGTACGGGTCCGTCAGATCTCACCGCGGAGCTTGGCGAGCGCCTCCGCGAGGATCGCCTCGCCGTCGGCGTCGCTACGGCGCTCCCGGACGTAGGCGAGGTGGGTCTTGTAGGGCTCGGTGCGCGGCGGGTCCGGCGGGCTGTCCCGGTCCTTGCCGGCCGGGAAACCACAGCGCGGGCAGTCCCAGGTGTCCGGGACCTGCGCGTCGCCGGCGAAGCTGGGCTGCGTCTCGTGCCCGTTGGAGCACCAGAAGGAGATGCGGATGCGCGGCGCGGACTCGCCGCGCTCGGCCTCCCCCATCGGCCCCGCCCCGACCCGACTTCCTCGGATCGCGTTGCCACTTGCCACGGTCGTAACTCCCTGCGTAAAGGTGCTGCAAAGCCTTCACATCAGCTGCGCTGCGGAACGTCACAGTCTACGTAAAGCCCAACGCGCGTCCAGTGACCGGAGTTACCCGTCCAGGGACGCCGCCTCATGATAGGCCGCGGCCGACGACGGGGTGTCAGTTGCCGAGCTTCATCAGGACGCCGAGGACGACGATGCAGGCGAACCACAGCAGACCGACCACGATGGTGATGCGGTCCAGGTTGCGCTCGGCGACCGAGGAGCCGCCGACCGAGGACTGCATACCGCCGCCGAACATGTCGGACAGACCGCCGCCCTTCCCCTTGTGCATGAGCACCAGCATCATCAGCAGCAGGCTGAAGACGATGAGGGCGATCGAGAATCCGATGACCACGGCTGGACCAACTCTCTAGGACTCACTGACAGACATACGTACGGAACGGGTGCGGGGCCGGAGGCGGTGCTGCCGCACCGATCCCGGCCCCGACAGGGTACGACGAGGGCTCCCCCTCGTCATAGCTGCTACTGGTCGCGGAAGCGGACGATCTTCACGAATTCGTCCGCGTCGAGCGAGGCGCCGCCGATCAGCGCGCCGTCGACGTCCGGCTGCGCCATGATCGCCGCGACGTTGCCGGACTTGACCGAGCCGCCGTACTGGATGCGGACCTTGTCGGCCAGCTCCTGGCTGTAGAGCTCGGCGAGGCGGCCGCGGATGGCACCGCAGACCTCCTGCGCGTCCTCGGGGGTGGCGACCTCGCCGGTGCCGATGGCCCACACCGGCTCGTAGGCGATCACGATGGTCTCGGCCTGCTCGGCCGGGATGTCCTGCAGACCGCCGTCGAGCTGGGCGAGGGTGTGCGCGACCTGGTTGCCGGCCTTGCGGACGTCCAGGCCCTCGCCGACGCAGAGGATCGGGGTCAGGCCGTGCCGGAAGGCCGCCTTGACCTTGGCGTTGCAGATCTCCTCGTTCTCGCCGTGGTACTGGCGGCGCTCGCTGTGGCCGATGGCCACGAACGTGCACTTGAGCTTGGCGAGCATGGCGCCGGAGATCTCACCGGTGTAGGCACCGGAGTCCTGCGCGGAGACGTCCTGGGCGCCGTACTTGATCTTGAGCTTGTCGCCGTCGACCAGCGTCTGGACCGAGCGCAGATCAGTGAAGGGCGGCAGGACCGCGACCTCCACGGCGTCGAAGTCCTTGTCGGTGAGGGCGAAGGCGAGCTTCTGGACGTGTGCGATGGCCTCGAGGTGGTTGAGGTTCATCTTCCAGTTGCCCGCCATCAGCGGGGTACGGGTGGTCATGCGGTGTCAGTCCTCCAGAGCGGCGAGGCCGGGGAGCGTCTTGCCCTCGAGGTACTCGAGGCTGGCGCCGCCGCCGGTCGAAATATGGCCGAAAGCATTCTCGTCGAAGCCGAGCGCGCGCACGGCGGCGGCCGAGTCGCCACCACCGACGACGGTGAAGCCGTCGCAGTTGAGCAGCGCCCGCGCGATGGCGGTGGTGCCGCCCGCGTAGTCGGGGTGCTCGGCGACGCCCACCGGACCGTTCCAGAAGACGGTCTCGGCGTCGGCGATCTTCGAGGCGAACAGCTCGCGGGTCTTGGGGCCGATGTCCAGGCCCTCCTTGTCGGAGGGGATCTGGTCGGCGTCGACCGTGACGAAGTCCGCGGGGGCCTTGGTCTTCAGGTCGGGGAAGTCGGCCGAGGCGAGGATGTCGACCGGGAGCACCAGCTCGACGCCGTTCTTCTCGGCGCGCTCCATGTACTCGGTCACCGCCGGGATCTGGTCCTCCTGAAGGAGGGAGATGCCGACCTCGTAGCCCTTGGCCTTGAGGAAGGTGTACGCCATGCCGCCGCCGATCAGCAGGCGGTCGGCCTTGCCGAGCAGCTCGTCGATCACGGCGAGCTTGTCGGAGACCTTGGCGCCGCCGAGCACGACCACGTACGGGCGCTTGACGTCCTCGGTGAGCTTCTTCAGGACGCCGACCTCGGTGGCGATCAGATCGCCGGCGGCGTGCGGAAGGCGCTTGGGCAGGTCGTAGACGGAGGCGTGCTTGCGGTGCACGGCGCCGAAGCCGTCGCCCACGTACAGGTCGGCCAGGGCGGCGAGCCGGTCGGCGAAGGCGCCCCGCTCGGCGTCGTCCTTGCTGGTCTCACCGGCGTTGAAGCGCAGGTTCTCCAGGACGGCCACCTGGCCGTCGGCCAGGCCCGCGACCACGGACTCGGCCGCGTCGCCGACCGTGTCGGTGGCGAACGCCACATCCGCGCCGAGGAGTTCACCGAGCCGCTCGGCGGCCGGGGCCAGCGAGAAGGCCGGGTCCGGGGCGCCCTTGGGACGGCCCAGGTGGGAGGCGACGATCACCTTGGCGCCGCGCTCGGCGAGCTTGGCGATCGTCGGGGCGACGGCGCGGATCCGGCCGTCGTCGGTGATGGTGGTGCCGTCCAGCGGCACGTTCAGGTCGGCACGGACGAAGACCCGCTTGCCCGCTACCTGGAGGTCGTCGATCGTCTTCATGAGGAGTGGCTCCGTCGCATTGGTCGGTCGGTCGCGGTACGGGGCCCGTACGGCGCTTCCCGCGCCGTACGGGCCCCGTCCTCACATCTCGGTGCCCAGGGTGTCAGCCCCGGATCAGAGCTGGCCGCCGACGAACGTGGTCAGGTCCACCAGGCGGTTGGAGTAGCCCCACTCGTTGTCGTACCAGCCGACGACCTTGACCTGCTTGCCCTGGACCATGGTCAGCTGCGAGTCGAAGGTGCAGGAGGCCGGCCAGTTGACGATGTCCGAGGAGACGATCGCGTCCTCGGTGTACTCCAGGACACCCTTGAGCTGGCCCTCGGCGGCCTTCTGGAAGGCGGCGTTGATCTCTTCCCTGGTGGTCTCGCGGCCGAGCTCCAGGACGAGGTCGGTGACCGAGCCGGTGGGGACCGGAACACGCATGGCGATGCCGTCCAGCTTGCCCTTGAGCTGCGGGAGGACCAGCGCGGTGGCCTTGGCGGCACCGGTCGAGGTCGGGATGATGTTCTCCGCGGCGGCGCGGGCGCGGCGCAGGTCCTTGTGCGGGAAGTCCAGGATGCGCTGGTCGTTGGTGTACGCGTGGACCGTGGTCATCATGCCCTTGACGATGCCGAAGTTCTCGTCGAGAACCTTGGCCATCGGCGCCACACAGTTGGTGGTGCAGGAGGCGTTGGAGATGACGTGGTGGTTCGCCGCGTCGTACTTGTCCTGGTTGACGCCCATGACGATGGTGATGTCCTCGTCCTTGGCGGGCGCGGAGATCAGGACCTTCTTGGCGCCGGCGGCGAGGTGCTTGGCGGCGTCCTCGCGCTTGGTGAAGATGCCGGTGGACTCGATGACGATGTCGGCGCCCAGCTCGGCCCAGGGGAGGTTCGCCGGGTCGCGCTCGGCCATCGTCTTGAAGGTCATGTCACCGACGGTGATGGTGTCGTCGGTGTGGCTGACGTCATGCTTGAGACGGCCCAGGATGCTGTCGTACTTCAGCAGGTGGACCAGGGTGGCGTTGTCGGTCAGGTCGTTGACACCGACGATCTCGATGTCCGCACCCTGCTCCAGGAGCGCGCGGAAGTAGTTACGACCGATACGGCCAAAGCCGTTGATGCCTACGCGGATCGTCACGAACCGATCTCCTCGTTGGTACGCCGGCTCCGACACCGGCGAGCTGTATGGGATGTCCCCGACCGCCTCCGACCCTACCCCCTGAAGGAGACGCACGTGACATTGACATTGCGCCTGCACACGCGTAGAGAGGCGCGCCCAAATGGGCTCGCTTCCGGCCATCCGGTGGCGCGTATCAGCCGACCATGCCCTCGGCGAGTTCCTCGGTGAGGTTGGACTCCGTGCCTGGGATGCCGAGATCCTGGGCGCGCTTGTCGGCCATCGCCAGCAGGCGGCGGATCCGGCCGGCGACCGCGTCCTTGGTCAGCGGCGGGTCGGCGAGGGCGCCCAGCTCCTCCAGGGAGGCCTGCTTGTGCTCCATACGGAGCCGGCCGGCCGCCGCGAGGTGCTCGGGAACCTCCTCGCCGAGGATCTCCAGGGCGCGCTGGACCCGGGCGCCGGCCGCGACCGCGGCGCGCGCCGAGCGGCGGAGGTTGGCGTCGTCGAAGTTGGCGAGGCGGTTGGCGGTGGCCCGGACCTCGCGGCGCATCCGCCGCTCCTCCCAGGCGAGCACCGACTCATGGGCGCCGAGCCGCGTCAGCAGCGCGCCGATCGCGTCACCGTCCCGGACGACCACCCGGTCGACACCGCGGACCTCGCGGGCCTTGGCGCCGATGCCGAGCCGGCGGGCGGCGCCGACCAGGGCGAGCGCCGCCTCGGGGCCGGGGCAGGTCACCTCCAGGGAGGAGGACCGGCCGGGCTCGGTGAGGGAGCCGTGGGCGAGGAAGGCGCCGCGCCAGGCCGCCTCGGCGTCGCAGGTCGCCCCGGAGACGACCTGCGGGGGCAGGCCCCGGATGGGGCGGCCACGGCCGTCCACCAGGCCGGTCTGGCGGGCCAGCTGATCGCCGCCGGCCACCACCCGGACCACGTAGCGGCTGCCGCGCCGCAGCCCGCCGGGGGCCATCACCACCAGGTCGGAGCTGTGCCCGAAGATCTCCAGGATGTCCTTGCGCAGCCGGCGGGCGGCGATGCCCGTGTCCAGCTCCGCCTCGATCACAATGCGTCCGCTGACCAGGTGCAGTCCACCCGCGAACCGCAGGATCGACGAGACCTCCGACTTCCGGCAGCAGGTCCGGGTGACGGGGAGCCGGGAGATCTCATCCTTCACCGCAGCCGTCATCGCCATGGGCCGATCCTTCCATGCATCCGAAAAATACGGTCGTACGCGGCTGCCAGCAGCTCCGGGTCGTGCCGGTCAGGGGCTCCCCCGGCACCCGGCCGGACGTCGTCGCCTTGTGCGGCGACCGCCGCCAGCTCGACCTCGCTGCCGACGAGCTGCTTGGCGGCAACCGTCAGACCGTCGATGTCGGGCACGGCGGCCCTGTCGGCCAGCACCACGTCGAAGGCGAGTTTAGGGGCGTGTCGGGCCAAAACCTCCAAATGACGCTGCGGGGAGAAGCCATCGGTTTCGCCGGGTTGCGGCGCGAGGTTGAGCGAGAGGACCTTCCGGGCCTTGGTCTCCTCCAGCGCCTCGCGCAGCTCCGGCACCAGCAGATGCGGGATCACGGAGGAGAACCAGGAACCGGGGCCGAGCACCACCCAGTCGGCGTCCCGCACCGCGGCGACCGCCTCGGGGACGGCCGGCGGCTCCTCGGGGACGACATGGACGGACTGCACCTCACCGGGGGTGAGGGCGACGGTGGCCTGGCCACGGACCGTGGAAACGTCATCCGGGCGCGCCGGGTCATGGCCCCGGACCTGCGCCTGGAGCTCCAGGGGCACCGCCGACATGGGCAGCACCCGGCCGTGCGCGCCGAGCAGTTTGCCGACCAGGTCGAGCGCCTGGACGTGGTCGCCGAGCTGCTCCCACAGGGCGACGATCAGCAGATTGCCGACCGCGTGGTCGTGCAGCTCGCCCTCGCTCTGGAAGCGGTGCCGGATCACCCGGGCCCAGGTCTGGCCCCAGTCGTCGTCGCCGCACAGCGCGGCCAGCGCCTTGCGCAGGTCGCCGGGCGGCAGCACGCCCAGCTCGTCCCGGAGCCGGCCGCTGGAGCCGCCGTCGTCGGCGACCGTGACCACGGCCGTCAGGTCGCCGGTGATGCGGCGCAGCGCGGCCAGCGAGGCGGACAGGCCCATGCCGCCGCCGAGCGCCACCACCTTGGGCGTGGCGCCCTTCGTCGTACGGGCGCTCGGGACGAATCTGCGGACCCGGCGGAGCCGTGGGGTGCGGCCGCTCACTCGCGCCCCATGTCCCGGTGGACGACGACGGTTTCCACGCCTTCGGAGACCAGACGGCGGGCCAGCTTCTCGGACATCGCCACGCTGCGGTGCTTGCCGCCCGTGCAGCCGACGGCGATGGTCACATAGCGCTTGCCCTCGCGGCGGTAGCCCTCGGCGACGATCCGCAGCAGCTCGACGTAGCCGTCCAGGAACTCCTTGGAGCCGGGCTGGCTGAAGACGTAGCCGGCCACCTCTTCGTTCAGGCCGGTGAAGGGGCGCAGCTCGGGGACCCAGTGCGGGTTGGGGATGAAGCGGCAGTCGACGACCAGGTCGGCGTCGACCGGCAGGCCGTACTTGAAGCCGAAGGACATGACCGTGGCCCGCAGCTCGGGGACCTCCTCGCCGGCGAACTGGGCGTCCAACTTGGCGCGCAGCTCATGGACGTTGAGGCTGGAGGTGTCGATGACCAGGTCGGCGTCGCCGCGCAGCTCGCGCAGCAGATCGCGCTCGGCGGCGATACCGTCGACGATCCGGCCGTCGCCCTGGAGCGGGTGCGGGCGGCGCACCGACTCGAAGCGGCGCACCAGGGCCTCGTCGGAGGACTCCAGGAAGACGATGCGGCGCTTGACGTTCTGCGCGTCCAGGGTGGCCAGCGACTCCTTGAGGTTGGCGAAGAAGCGGCGGCCGCGGACGTCGACGACGACCGCGATCCGGGCGACGTTGCCCTGGGAGCGGGCGCCCAGATCGACCATCGGCGGGATCAGCTCGGGCGGGATGTTGTCGACGACGAACCAGCCGAGATCCTCCAGGCACTTCGCGGCCGTGCTGCGGCCGGCGCCGGACATCCCGGAGATGATCACCAGTTCGGGGATCGCGGCGCTCTCCCCCTGGCCGGACTCGCGCATCATGCCCGTACTCACCTGTGCCCCGTCTCTCTCGGTTCCCTGTGGCTCGTGCTCTGTGGTCATCGGTCCTTCCCCCGTTCCGCGGACAACGCGGCCGGCGGGGCCCCGTCATCCTCCATGATCTCTCCTGTGGCGGTGTTCACCGCGGGAGCGGACGGCGCCGCCCCGGCCAGCGCGGCGGCGACCGTCCCGGCGGTCTTGCGGCCGATACCCGGGACCTCGCAGATCTCGTCGACCGTCGCGGCCCGCAGTCTCTTCAGCGAGCCGAAGTGCTTGAGGAGTGCCGTGCGGCGGGTGTCGCCCAGGCCCTCGATCGCGTCGAGCGGCGAGGACTTCAGCCGCTTGGTGCGCTTGCCGCGCTGGTAGCTGATGGCGAAGCGGTGGGCTTCGTCACGGACGCGCTGGAGCAGGTAGAGGCCCTCGCTGCTGCGGGGCAGCACCACCGGGTCGTCGTCCCCGGGCAGCCAGACCTCTTCGAGGCGCTTGGCCAGACCGCAGACCGCGACGTCGTCGATGCCGAGCTCGTCCAGGGCCCGGCGGGCGGCCGCCACCTGCGGGGCGCCGCCGTCGACGACCACCAGCTGGGGCGGGTAGGCGAAGCGCCTGGGGCGGCCGTCGTCGTCGACGGGGCCGCTGCCGGCCGTACCGGTGCCGGTGTCCGTGAGGCCGCTGCCGGCCGTGACGGCGTCCTCGGGGGCCTCGGGGGCGTCGGGTGCCTCTCCCTCCGGCTCCTCCGTCCACTCCCCCGACTTCTGCTTCTCCTGGAGGTAGCGCCGGAAGCGGCGGCCGACGACCTCGTGCATGGACCGGACGTCGTCCTGCCCCTCGCCGTGCCAGACCTGGGTGTCCCCGACCCGGCCCTTGATCTGGAAGCGGCGGTACTCGCTCTTCCGGGCGAGGCCGTCCTCGAACACCACCATCGAGGCGACCACGTCCTGGCCCTGGAGGTGGGAGATGTCGAAGCACTCGATGCGCAGCGGCACCGAGTCCAGCCCGAGGGCCTCGGCGATCTCCTCGAGCGCCCGGGAGCGCGTGGTCAGGTCGGAGGCGCGCTTGGTCTTGTGCAGAGCCAGGGCCTGCTGGGCGTTGCGGCCGACCGTGGCCATCAGGTCCTTTTTGTCGCCGCGCTGCGGGATGCGCAGCGAGACCCGGGAGCCGCGGCGCTGGGAGAGCCACTGCGCGACCGGCTCGACGGGCTCGGGGAGGGCGGGGACCAGGACCTCCTTGGGGACGGCGTCGCCCTGCTCGTCGCCGTACAGCTGCTGCAGGGCGTGTTCGACGAGGTCGCCGGTGGTGACCGCCTCGACCTTGTCGGTGACCCAGCCGCGCTGGCCGCGCACCCGGCCGCCGCGGACGTGGAAGATCTGGACGGCGGCTTCCAGTTCGTCCTCGGCGACGGCGATCAGGTCGGCGTCGGTGGCGTCGGTGAGCACCACGGCGTTCTTCTCCATGGCCCGCTTCAGCGCGCCTATGTCGTCGCGCAGCCGGGCGGCCCGCTCGTACTCCATCTCCTCGGCGGCGTCCTGCATCCGCCCCTCCAGGCGGCGGAGGTACGCACCGGTGCGGCCGGCCATGAAGTCGCAGAACTCCTCGGCGAGTTCGCGGTGCTCGTCGGCGGAGATCCGGCCGACGCAGGGGGCCGAGCACTTGCCGATGTAGCCGAGCAGGCAGGGGCGGCCGATCTGGGCGGAGCGCTTGAAGACACCGGCGGAGCAGGTACGCACCGGGAAGACGCGGAGCATCAGGTCGACGGTCTCGCGGATGGCCCAGGCGTGCGCGTACGGGCCGAAGTAGCGCACCCCCTTCTTCTTGGCGCCACGCATGACCTGGACGCGCGGGAACTCCTCGTTGAGGGTCACCGCCAGATAGGGATAGCTCTTGTCGTCGCGGTACTTGACGTTGAAGCGGGGGTCGAACTCCTTGATCCAGCTGTACTCGAGCTGGAGCGCCTCGACCTCGGTGGAGACCACGGTCCACTCGACGGAGGCGGCGGTGGTCACCATCGTCCGCGTACGCGGGTGCAGTGCGGCCAGGTCCTGGAAGTAGTTGGCCAGGCGCTGGCGCAGGCTCTTGGCCTTGCCGACGTAGATGACGCGGCCGTGCTCGTCGCGGAACTTGTAGACCCCCGGCGAGTCGGGGATCTGTCCCGGCTTGGGTCGGTAGCTGCTGGGGTCTGCCATGAACACCACCCTACTGACCGCCACTGACAATCATGGTTTTCCGGCCCGCTTCCGGCCGGAAGCGCTGCCGTGCCCGGCCGGGTGGTGACCGTCGGCCGGGGCCTTCGGCGCGGGACCGGGGCGGAGTGGGCGGTGGTGGAGCGGGCGGTGGCGGAGCAGGCGGTGGCGGGGTGGCGCAGGCGGTGCGGGGTGGTGCGGAGAAGTCGGCACAAGCCGGGCAAGGGGAGGGGGCGGGGGGAGGTGGCCAGCCCGGCGAGAACGCGGCTGCCTGGCCCGGCCAGGTCCGCCGCGGCCTCCCCCCGCCCCCCGGACCCCGCTCCCGCCCCTCCCTCTGCAGGGGAAGGAGGCGGAGGGGCGGGGGCGGGGAGCGCGGTCAGGTGCGCCGGCTCAGCGGTCGCTCCGCCGCCTGCGCACCGCCACCGTGGCCGACAGCCCCAGGGCGAGGAGTGCGGCCGCGCCCGCCACGGTGGTGGCGGCGGTCACCGGGAACCCGTCGGCGGCGAGCGCACCGGCCTCGGCGGGCGCCCGGCCGGCGGTCGCCGCGGCGGCCCGCTCCTCGGCCACGGGCGGCTCCCCGGCCGCGGGCCCGCCGGCGCCGGAGCCGGAGCCGGTCTCCGGCCCGTAGCCGCCCGCCTCGCCCCGCTTGTCGTACGCGGAGCCGGGGAGCTTGTCCCCGTACGCCTTCGCCACCCGCTTCTGGTAGGCGGCGAGGGTGGTGCCGTGGGCGCCCACGGCCTTGCGGGCGTCCGCGTCCAGCGGCTCGACGCGGTCGCCGCGCAGCAGGTACCAGGCGTCGGTCTGCGGCTCGTGGAAGACCGTGCCGGAGGCGTCCCGGGCGGCGCCGGCCGCGACGTAGCGGGTCTCGTCGTCCCCGCTGGCGATGTTGACGACCTTCCAGGCGCCGTCCTTGCGCGCGGTCCACACGGACGCGGTGCGGCCGTCCGCGGCGACGGCCCTGCTGGCGAGGAACTCCACGCGGGCGACCGGGGCACCGGCCGTGCCGCGGACGAAGTCCGGCGACAGCGTGTAGACGGGGACGGTGCCGCCCTCGATGTGCGGGGCGTCCTGCGGTGTGCCGGGGGCGGCCGCACGGGCACCGGGTGCGGCCTGGGGGCCGCCGCTCCGCTTCCGGTCGGTGGCGAAGAACCGGCTGAGGGTGTCCAGGGTTGCGGGGGCGGTGGCCGCCTCGTGGGCGGCGTCGACGCTCGCCCGGGCCGGGGCGTGCGGTGCGGGCACGGGTGCGGCGGAGGCGGCGTACGGGGCGACGCCGACGACGGCGATGGCGAGCGTGCCGGCGGCGAGGGCGCGCAGGGCGGTCGCGATGGGGGTCCCCCCTGGACCGAAGCCTGTCGAAGGTCCTTGGGGGACGGCGGAGGTGCGCTTCGTCATGTCTCAGGCCCCTATCCGGTAGAGGGAGTGCGTCCAGGAGAAGGACCCGCCGCGCACGTAGTTGTCGAAGTCGCCCCAGTTGTAGCGGTAGTTGCTGGGCCAGGGATCACCCCAGTAGACCCAGTTGCGGTCGGTGTCGTAGCCGTAGATGACGTGCATGTGCCCGCCGCCGGAATTCCACTGGATGCGGGTCTCGATGGGCCGCTTGGCGTCGATCTCGCTCTGGACGGTGCCGTAGCGGAGCCAGCCCGACACATAGGAGCCGGAGTTGATGCCCATCCAGTCGAGCCCGTTCTGCACATGGCCCAGGGTGGCCTGGTTGTTGGGGCAGGTGGTGCCCTGCTGGCGGTTGAACGCGGCGTTGCAGAACTGGTTCTGGCTGTAGTTCCGGCCGAACCAGGACGCGATGGTGTTCCCGGAGGCGGCCCAGCACCAGTTGCTCTTCTCCTGGGCCTGCATGGTGATGTCGAGGCGGTTGGCGGCGGCGCGCGGTGCGGCCGCGGTGTACGCGGCGTCCGCGGCGGTGACGGTGTGCGCCGGGCGGGCGAGGGGCGCGGCGGCGGCCGCCGTCCCGGGCAGTCCCGTCAGCGCGGTCAGGGTGACGGCGGTGAGCGCCGCGGCCGGCAGCCATCTGCGGCGGGGACGGCGTGCGAGGTGAGCACGGGTCATGGCGTTCCTCCCGACTGGGGGGTGAGGGGGAGAGGAGCGCATCCGGATGCTTGCGAAGGAGCATCAGGTGTTGTCGCACGCAGGTCAACACGGTTCAATGCGGAATGACATGGGGGTGTGGACGGACGGGCCCTGATGTGAACACCCGGTGCCCGGCGTACTGCAGTGAACAGGCACGCAGAGCGTGCGACGTGCGATCCGGTTGTGAACATTCACGTCGCGCGCCGGAGGATTGAGACAATGGCACAGAACGCTCCCCAGTCGGCCGAGTTGGCGCAGCTGCTGCGGACCGGCCCGTTCCATCTCGCGCTGCGCTCCGCGCTCACCGCCCGCGGGCTCGCCCTCACCCGCGTCCAGCACAAACTCGCCCAGCGCGGTATCACCATCGGGGTGACCAGCCTCAGCTACTGGCAGCAGGGCGCCCGGCGCCCGCAGCGTCCCGAGTCACTGCGGGCGGTGCGCGCCCTGGAAGAGGTTCTGGAGCTGCCCGCGTACTCCCTGCACCGGCTCCTGGTCCCGGAGAGCGGCGGCCGCCCGGAGGCCGAGCGGCCGGCGGCCCGTTCCTACCGTTCACTGGTGGCGCCCGCCGACGCGTTGCAGCGGCTCTTCACCGAGCTGGAGACCCCGGCGGACGGCGGGCTGCACACCGTGGGGCAGCATGAGCGGGTCCGGATCGGGCCCGAACGCCAGCTGGTCGAACGGGAATCGTTCCAGGTGGTACGGGCCCACCGGGACGGGGTGGACCGCTATGTCGCCATCCACCGGGGCGAGTCGGGCTGTGATCCGTCCCAGGTACGGGTGCGGATCGGTGAGAACTGCCGGCTGGGCCGGGTACGGGGGAACGCCGAGGCCGGGGTGGTGGTCGCCGAGCTGCTCTTCGACACCCGGCTGCGGGCCGGTGACACCCACGTCTTCGGCTACGCCTTCGAGGACGGCAGCGGCGGCCCGAGCACCGAGTACCTGCGGGGTTTCAGCTTCGCCGGCGGCCAGTACGTCCTGCAGGTGCGCTTCGACGAGGCGGCGCTGCCGGTGCGCTGCCGCCGCTTCACCCAGGTCTCGGCGGCGGCCCCGCGCAGCGCCCAGCAGGAGCTGACGCTGAGCGGCCGGCACCACAGTGTGCACCTCGTGGAGCAGGGCGTACGGCCGGGGATACTGGGGATCGGGTGGGATTGGGGTTAGGGCCTGTCCGATGGCTCCGCGTGGGCCGGGCCCGGCCGGACCGGCTCAGCCCGCTATCAGTTTGCCGTTCTCGGCCCGGACCGGGATCTCCTCCAGCGGGCGGCTCGCCGGGCCCTGGGCGACCTCGCCGGTGGCCGCCACGAAGCGGCTGCCGTGCAGCGGGCAGACGCCCTGTCCCCGCTCGATCTGGTTCAGGACCGCGCCCATGTGCGTACACACGGCGCTGAAGCACTTGAACTCACCCTTTACCGGTTGCGAGACCAGCATCCGCTGCTTGTCGTAGAGCTTGGCGCCGCCGACCGGCACCTCCGAGGCCGGACCCAGCTCGACCGGGGCGTCCGAAGCCGGCCGGCCGCTCGACTCCGGCCCGCCCCCGGCACAGGCGGCGGCGCCGAAGCACGCGACACCCGCGAGCGCGGCCCCGCGCAGCAGGGTCCGGCGGTCGGGGGACTGGCTCATGGCTGCTCCAGGATGACAAGGTCAGGTGACGGGGTCGGACGGTTCCGCTGACGAAGCCGAACGGTTCCGCTGACGAGGTCGGACGGTTCCGGTGACAGGGTCGGACGGTTCCGGGCCTCGACGATACCGGTGCAGAAGGTTCCGCATCCGGCCGGGCCGGACATCCCCGCGGAAGCTCCTGCCCGGTCCCGCCAGGCCACACCACCCGGTCCCCCTCCCCCCGTCCCCCTCCCCGTCCTCCGTCCCTCTCAGCCCCGCCCCGACCACTCCCCCGGCCACTCCACAGCCACCCCCGGCCACCCCGCAGCCACTTCCGGCCGCTCCCGGCCACTCCGGAAAGGAACCGCATCCCGTGATCGTCGTCGCCGGCGAGGCGCTGATCGACCTCGTCCCCGGCCCGCAAGCCCCGTCTCAGGACAGCCAGTTGCCGCCGCTGCTGCCACGGCGCGGCGGCGGGCCGTACAACACCGCGGTCGCGCTGGGGCGGCTGGGCTCGCCCACCGCGTTCTGTTCGCGGGTCTCCACCGACGCCTTCGGCGAGGCGCTGCTGCGCGGGCTGCGCGACGCCGGCGTGGACACCTCGCCGGTGCAGCGCGGCAGTGAGCCGACCACCCTCGCGGTGGCGGACATCAGCCCGGACGGCTCGGCCGGCTACGGCTTCTACGCCGACGGCACCGCGGACCGGCTCTTCGCCCTGCCGCCGGCGTTGCCCGACGCCACCCGGGCGCTCTCGCTGGGCACCTGCTCGCTCGTCCTGGAGCCGGGCGCGAGCGCGTACGAGGCGCTGCTGCGCCGTGCGGCACGGCAGGGCGTCTTCACCGCGCTCGACCCCAACATCCGGCCCGGTCTGATCCCCGACCCGGACGCCTACCGGGCCCGTTTCCGCTCCTGGCTGCCCGATGTCGCACTGCTGAAGCTGTCGGAGGAGGACGCGCGGTGGCTGGCGGGGGCGGAGGCGGACGACGGGCCGGCGCCGGTCTCCGGAACCGGTGGCCGTCCGCCCGTTCCGGAGGACAGCGCGGCGGTGACCGAGGTGGTGACGGCCGCGGCCCGGGAGTGGCTGACCGCGGGTCCCGCGGCGATCGTGATCACCCGGGGCGGTGCCGGGCTGACGGTGCTGACGCCGGACGGCGGTGCGCTGAGCGTCCCCGGCGAGCAGGTCACGGTGGTCGACACGATCGGCGCGGGCGACACGGTCAATGCCGCACTGCTGCACCGTCTGGACGCCCATCACGCCCTCTCCCGCCCTGCCCTCGCCGCTCTCGGCCCCGTCGACTGGCAGGACATCCTGGGCTTCGCCGCCCGCGCGGCCGCCCTCACCTGCTCCCGGGCGGGTGCGGAACCACCGTTCGCGGCCGAGCTGACGGACTGACCAGGGGGTGTCTCCCGGGCCTCCCGTACGACGGCAGGGCCGTCGCCCGCCCCCGAGGAAGGGGACCGGCGTCGGCCCTGACGGTGCGGGATCAGCCCCGCAGGCTCTCAGGCTTTGCGGGCCCGCGCGGCCGTCTTCTTGACCGCCGTCTTACCGGCCGCCGCCTTCTTGGCGGCCGTCTTCTTGGCCGTGGCCTTCTTCGCCGTGGCGCTCTTCTCCGCGGTCTTCTTCGCCACGGTCTTCTTCGCCACGGCCGTCTTGGCGGCGGCGGCCTTGGCGGCCGTCTTCTTCGCCGGGACGGAGTTCTTCGCCGGGCCGGGGTTCTGTGCCGAGCCCGCGACCGTCGCCGCGTCGCTGACCCGGTCGCCGAGGATCTCCCGGAGGAACTTCCCGGTGTGGCTGGCCGGGACGGACGCGATCTCCTCCGGCGTGCCCTCGGCGACGACCAGTCCGCCGCCGTTGCCGCCCTCGGGACCCATGTCGATGATCCAGTCCGCCGTCTTGATCACATCGAGGTTGTGTTCGATGACGATCACCGTGTTGCCCTTGTCGACCAGCCCGGACAGCACGTTGATCAGCTTGCTGATGTCGTCGAAGTGCAGCCCGGTGGTCGGCTCGTCGAGGACGTAGACCGTGCTGCCCGTCGAACGCTTCTGCAGCTCGCTGGCGAGTTTGACGCGCTGCGCCTCACCGCCGGAGAGCGTCGGCGCGGACTGCCCCAGGCGGACATAGCCGAGACCGACCTCGTTGAGCGTCTTGAGGTGCCGGGAGATGGTCGGCACCGCCTCGAAGAAGCTCAGCGCCTCCTCGATGGGCATGTCCAGAACCTCGGCGATGGACTTGCCCTTGTAGTGGACCTCCAGCGTCTCGCGGTTGTAGCGCGCGCCGTGGCAGACCTCGCACGGCACGTACACATCCGGCAGGAAGTTCATCTCGATCTTGATCGTGCCGTCGCCGGAGCAGTTCTCGCAGCGGCCGCCCTTGACGTTGAAGGAGAAGCGTCCCGGCAGATAGCCGCGGACCTTGGCCTCCATCGTCTCCGCGAAGAGCTTGCGGATGTGATCGAAGACCCCGGTGTACGTGGCCGGGTTGGACCGCGGGGTGCGGCCGATCGGCGACTGGTCGACGTGGACGACCTTGTCCACCAGGTCGTCGCCGGCGACCCGGGTGTGGCGGCCCGGCACGGACTTGGCGCCGTTCAGCTCCCGCGCGAGGTGGGTGTAGAGGATGTCGTTGACCAGCGTCGACTTACCGGAGCCGGAGACGCCGGTGACGGCGGAGAACACCCCGAGCGGGAACGACACGTCGATGTCGCGGAGGTTGTTCTCCTTCGCGCCGTGGACCGTCAGCCGCCGCCCGGGGTCGGCGGGCCGGCGGAGGTCCGGCGTCGCGATGGCCTTCTTGCCGGAAAGGTACTGACCGGTGATCGACTCCGGGTTGGCCAGCAGCTGCTTCATCGGGCCGCTGTGCACGACCTTGCCGCCGTGCTCACCGGCGCCCGGGCCGATGTCCACGACCCAGTCCGCGACCTTGATGGTGTCCTCGTCGTGCTCCACCACGATCAGGGTGTTGCCCATGTCCCGGAGCCGCACCAGGGTCTCGATCAGCCGGTGGTTGTCGCGCTGGTGCAGACCGATCGACGGCTCGTCGAGGACGTAGAGCACGCCCACCAGGCCCGAGCCGATCTGGGTGGCCAGGCGGATGCGCTGGGCCTCACCGCCGGAGAGCGTGCCGGCCGCGCGGTTCAGGGAGAGGTAGTCCAGGCCGACGTCGACCAGGAACTTCAGCCGCTCGTTGACCTCCTTGAGGACCCGCTCGGCGATCTTCTTCTCACGGGCGTCGAGCTTCATCTCCCGCAGGAAGTCGGCACAGTCGCTGATCGACATGGCCGCGACCTCGGCGATCGACCTCCCCTGGACCGTGACGGCGAGCACGATCGGCTTGAGCCGCGTCCCCTCGCACGTCGGGCAGGGCACTTCGCGCATATAGCCCTCGAAGCGCTCGCGGCTGCTGTCGCTCTCCGCTTCGGAGTGCCGGCGCTTGACGAACGGCACCGCGCCCTCGAAGGGCGTGGTGTAGGCCCGCTGACGGCCGTACCGGTTGCGGTAGCGCACCTCGATCTGGGTCTTGTGGCCGTGCAGCAGGGCCTTCTTGGCGCGGACCGGCAGTCCGGCCCAGGGGATGTCCGTCCGGAACCCGAGGGCGTCCGCCAGCGCGCCGATCAGGCGGCCGAAGTAGTCCTTGGTGTGGCCGCCGGACCAGGGGTGGATGGCACCCTCGTCCAGCGAGCGGTCCTCGTCGGGGATGATCAGCTCGGGGTCGACCTCCATGCGCGTGCCGATACCGGTGCAGTCCGGGCAGGCGCCGAAGGGCGAGTTGAAGGAGAAGGAGCGGGGCTCGAGCTCCTCGAAGGACAGGTCGTCGTAGGCGCAGTACAGATGCTCCGAGTACATCCGCTCGCGCTGCGGGTCGTCCGGCTCCAGGTCGACGAAGTCGAGGATGACCATGCCGCCGGAGAGCCCGAGGGCGGTCTCCACCGAGTCGGTCAGGCGGCGCTTGGCGCTGTCCTTGACCGTGAGGCGGTCGACGACCACCTCGATCGTGTGCTTCTCCTGCTTCTTCAGCTTGGGCGGCTCGGCGAGGTGGACCGTCTCCCCGTCGACCCGCGCCCGGCTGTAGCCCTTGGTCTGGAGGTCGGAGAAGAGATCGACGAACTCGCCCTTGCGCTCGCGCACCAGGGGGGAGAGCACCTGGAAGCGGCTGCCCTCCGGGAGCTCCAGCACCTTGTCGACGATGGCCTGCGGCGACTGCCGGGCGATCGGCCGGGCGCACTCGGGACAGTGCGGCTTGCCGATACGGGCGAAGAGCAGGCGGAGGTAGTCGTAGACCTCGGTGATCGTGCCGACCGTCGAGCGCGGGTTGCGCGAGGTCGACTTCTGGTCGATCGACACCGCGGGGGACAGGCCCTCGATGAAGTCCACATCGGGCTTGTCCATCTGCCCGAGGAACTGGCGGGCGTAGGAGGAGAGCGACTCGACATAGCGCCGCTGCCCCTCGGCGAAGATCGTGTCGAAGGCGAGCGAGGACTTGCCCGACCCGGAGAGCCCCGTGAAGACGATGAGGGAGTCGCGGGGGAGGTCGAGCGAGACGTTCTTGAGGTTGTGCTCGCGAGCGCCACGAACGATGAGACGGTCGGCCACGCCGGTCGGCACCTTTCTTGGAGAGGGGCGGGAGCCGCGGCTCCGCGTCCGCCGCTCGGTGGAGGGGCTCGATGACCGGGCCCGGCCGGATGAGCAGAGGCGGCGAAGCGGAGCGGAGCCCCCGACCCAGGGTATGGGGCCCGCCGCGGCACTGTCGTTGGGATGCCACACACGAGCCTATAGCACGCGCATTCGATTTACGGGGGCTGTCCGCCCTCTTCACCCAAACGTGTGGCGGCGCCATATCCTTCCCGTCCCGCCACACGCCCGTACGCTGCGGAAATCACCCGGTGCACAGGATGCGTCGCCGCACCAGCCGACGGCCACCCCGTCCGGGCCGCATCCCCGCGACGACCAGCGCCCGCCGACTCCCGCACCGGCCTCCGTGGCGCTAGCGTCGACCCATGACCGTCACCATGCCGGCTCCCTCGGAATTCCCGCACGTTGCCGCAGCCGTCCGCGAGGCCACCGACCGGCTGCTGGTCTCGGTGAGCAGGCTCGACGACGCCGCGATCGGCGAACCGTCGCTGCTCCCCGGCTGGACCCGCGGCCATGTCCTGGCCCATGTGGCACGCAACGCGGACGCCCTCGTCAACCTCCTCACCTGGGCCCGGACGGACGTCCGTACGCCCATGTACGCGAGCGCCGAGGCCCGCGACGCCGATATCGCACGGGACGCCGACCGCCCCCTGGCCGCGCACCTGGAGGACCTCCGGGAGAGCGCCGCACGGTTCGACGCGGCGGCCGGCGCGCTGCCGGAGGTGCGCCGGGCGTTCGAGGTCGAGATGCGCAACGGCGTCGTCGAGCGGGCCGACCGGCTGCCGCTGCGCCGGCTCGCCGAGGTCGAACTGCACCACGTCGACCTGGGCGTCGGCCACACCGTCGAGCAGCTGCCGCCCGCCTTCCTCGACTGGGAGCTGACGTTCCTCACCACGGTGAAGTTCGCCGGCCACCCGGACCTGCCCGCCCTGGAGCTGCGCGCCGACGACGGCCGCCGCTGGCGCATCGCCCGCCCGGCCACTGGTCCCGGCGCCGGGGCCGGGGCCGGGGCCAGGGCCGAGGCCACGCCCGTGGTGGTCTCGGGCTCAGCGGCGGCCCTGGTCGGCTGGCTCACCGGCCGTGGCGACGGCAGCGGGCTCGACAGCCATGGCTCCGCGCTGCCTGTCGTACCCCCGCTCTAGAGTGGGTCCATGGCCTACAGCGGAGCAGTGAAGGTCGGCGGAGCGGCCGACGTGCATGAGCTGACCGACCTGATGATCTCGAAGGTCGCGGTCGGTCCGACGAACAACAACGCCTATGTGCTGAGGTGTCGGGCGACCGACGAGCAGCTGCTGATCGACGCGGCCGCCGAGCCGCACACCCTCCTCACGCTGATCGGCGACAGCGGCATCGCATCCGTCGTCACCACCCACCGGCACGGTGACCACTGGGGCGCGCTGCGCGAAGTGGTCGACGCGACGGGTGCCCGGACGTACGCGGGCCGGTACGACGCCGAGGGCATCCCGGTGCCCACGGACGTGCTGGTCGACGACGGCGACACCCTCACCGTCGGACGCGTCACACTGACGGCGCGCCATCTGGTCGGCCACACCCCCGGCAGCATCGCGCTGATCTACGACGACCCGCACGGCGCGCCCCATCTGTTCACCGGCGACTGCCTGTTCCCCGGCGGCGTCGGCAACACCTGGGGCGACGCCGAGAGCTTCACCAGCCTGATCGACGGCGTCCAGAGCAAGCTCTTCGACCAACTCCCCGACGAGACCTGGGTCTACCCGGGCCATGGCGAGGACACCACGCTCGGCGCGGAGCGCCCCCACCTCGCGGAGTGGCGCGAACGGGGCTGGTAGCCGCGGCGGGTGGCCACCGCACCAGCCCCGGGGGTCAGGCGTCGGTCGGTGCCGCAGGCCTGGTTTTCTCGGCCTCGGCCCCGGCCTTCTCCTGCGCCTCGGCCTTCCCCTGCACCGCGGCCTTCGCCCGCGCCTCGGCCGCCGCCTGCTTCTTCGAGGCGCGCAGGCTGGTGAGCGTCGTGACGACGAGCACGGCGCAGATCACGCCCAAGGAGACCGGAATGCTGATCTCCGGGACGGCGACGCCGGACTCGTGCAGAGCGTGCAGGACCAGCTTGACGCCGATGAAGCCGAGGATGACCGACAGTCCGTAGGAGAGGTGGACGAGCTTCTTCAGCAGGCCGCCGATCAGGAAGTACAGCTGCCGCAGACCCATCAGGGCGAAGGCGTTGGCGGTGAAGACGATGTACGGGTCCTGGGTGAGGCCGAAGATTGCCGGGATGGAGTCCAGCGCGAAGAGGACGTCGGTGGTGCCGATCGCCAGCATGACGATCAGCATCGGCGTCACCAGCCGCTTGCCGTTCTCGACGACGAACAGCTTGGTGCCGCGGTAGGTGTCGGTCGAGGGGAAGCGCTTCTCGACCAACTTCAGGAAGCGGTTCTCCTCGAACTCCTCGTCCTGCTCCTCGGCGCGGGCCTCCTTGATGAGCTTCCAGGCGGTCCAGATGAGGAAGGCGCCGAAGAGGTAGAAGATCCAGGAGAAGTTGGCGATGATCGCGGCGCCGGCGCCGATGAAGCCGGCCCGCAGCACCAGGGCGATCAGCACGCCGACCATCAGCACCCGCTGCTGATAGACCGTCGGAACCGCGAACTTCGCCATGATGAGGACGAAGACGAAGAGGTTGTCGACACTCAGGGACTTCTCGGTGATGAAGCCGGCGAAGAACTCGCCGGCGGGCTGCCCTCCGCCGAAGAACAGCAGTCCGAGGCCGAAGAGCGCGGCGAGCGCGATCCAGACGGCGGTCCAGATGCCGGCCTCCTTGAGGGAGACCTCATGCGGTTTGCGGCCGCCGATGAAGAAGTCGGCGGCTATCAGGGCGCACAGACCGGCGATGGTCAGCACCCACAGGGTCAGGGAAACGTCCACTGCTCCTCCGGCAGAGTCGTACGGCACTCACAGCGTCGTCGCTGCCGGAGGTCTCTTCCGCCCCGCTCCGAACGTGCTGTCCGGTCCGCACGTGCTGTCCGGCTTCCGTGCCGTCCGGTCCGTCCGGAGGAACGGGGCCGACGCCCCGGGATCTCGTGATACTCACAATCCGTGATGACGGGTACGTCGTAGTGGGAATACTCCCCTCCGCACACAGAAGGGTAAAGGAAGGCCAAGGAAGAGTAAAGAAAAGGGCAAAGATCCTGCTCAGGAGGGCTCCGGAAGGCCAGGAAGGCCAGCAAGGTCAGGGATCGGGGGGGATCCGGTGGGCGTGCGGTTCAGGAGCGGAGCGCGCGGCGGGCCTCCGCGACCCGGGCCAGCACCTGGCGCAGTACGTCGCTGCCCTGGGGTACGAGCGGTGGCTCATACGTCCAGGCATGCCCCACCCAGGGGTCGGCCAGATGCGCGTCCGGCACCGGGGTGATCCGCAGCAGCGAGCGCCACAGCGGATCCAGCACCGGGCCGTACGCCCGGGCCTGGGCGCGGTCGGCGACCATCAGCAGATGCACCCCCGCCGCGGGCCCCTCGTCGGCCAGATAGCGGAGCCGGGTGACGGCGCGGTCGTCGAAACCGTGCGGGAAGTCATGGACGATCAGCAGTTGCCGGGCGGTGTCCAGATCCGGCGGAAGGGAATCCGCGGCCCGGCCGCGCACGGCCATCTGGACGAGGTCCACCCGCCGGGTCAGCCCCTCCAGGACCGCGGCCACGCCCTTGGCCCCGGGCAGCGGGGCGGCGGGCAGCACACCGGTCTCCAGGAGCGGGGCGAGCGCGGGTGCCGCCGTACCGCCCGGGTCGATGACCTGGACCGCGAAGTCTCCCGCGGGGTGGACGGCGAGCAGCCGGGCGGCGACGGTGACGGCGGTCTCCATGGCGAGCCGGCGGAGGGTGGCCTCGTCCGGCGGGCCGTCGAGCAGCGCGCTGCCCAGCTCGCGCCGGGCGTACACACGCTCGGGGCCGGGACCGCTGCCGCCTCCGGCGTAGGCGTCGGGCCCGCTGTCGATCCACAGACCGCGCTCCAGGGGGAGCCGTACGAGCAGTGGGATGCGCAGCTCCAGGACCTCGGGGAGGTGCAGATCGCCCAGCCGCAGCGCCAGCGGGCCTTCCCGCGGGGTGTCGTAGCCGTGCCAGACGGGGCTGTCCCAGCGGGCGAAGGCGGGCGGCAGCGCGGGCTCCACGACCTCCGACTCGGCCGTCAGCTGGGCGAGATCGCGGTCGAGGGCAGCGCGGGCCTGGGTGAGCAGGGTGGCGTGCCTGTCACGGGCGGCGGCGCGGGCGGCGTCGGCGGCCGTGCCGAGACGGTCGCGGGGGTCGGCCAGGATCTGGCCGATCTCCCGCTCCAGACGTGACGCGGCGAAGTCGGATGCGCTGCGGTAGGCCGCGACCGAACGGGCCAGATCCTCGAACATGCCCCGGACCTGGTGGTAGAGCCGCTCCTCCATGCTCCATCCGACGGCATCGCCGGCCACCGGGACCGGGGCGGACGGTGCCGGGTCGGCGGGAGTGGCGGACGGTTCCGGAGCGGCGGGATCCGGAGCGGACGGTGCGGCGGACGGTTCCGGAGCGGACGGTGCGGCGGCGCGACGTCCGGGGTGTTGGTAGTCCACCGGACCGCCGGCGGCTGGGGCGGACGGGCCCGACGGAGCGGCTGCGGCCTTGGCGGCGGGGCCGGTCGCGGTCCCGGGCTTGGACGGGGTTCCGGTGACGCCTCCTGCGGTGAGCACCGGGCCGTCGGCTGCCGCCGGGGCCCCGGATGCGGGCCGGGCGGGCGGTTCCGGCCGGTCGGCCCGGTCTGCCCGGTCGGCCCGGCTCGCCGGGACGGGGGCGGGGGCGAGCGCGGGGGCCGCCGGGGCGGGCTCCGGCCGGACCGCCTCCTCGATCTCCGCGGCCAGCTCCGCCGCGTGCGGCAGCCCCTGGTCACGCAGCAGGGCGGCAAGGCCCTCGGTGTACCCCTGGCCGACCGCCCGCACCTTCCAGACGCCCTGCCTCCGGTAGAACTCCACGGCGACGACGGCGGACTCGGCGCCGAGACCGGTGAGGGTGTAGCGGGCGAGAACCGTGCCGTCGAGCGCGCTGACCGCGACGGACGGTGCGGCGGTGGCGCCGAAGGCGGCCGGCGTGCCGGTCCCGGTGGGCAGTGCCAGCAGCACGCTCACCCGTTGGACGGCTCCGGGCAGGGCGTCCAGATCGGCCGCGATACGGTGCTCGGCGGCCGCCTGGCGGGGAACCTCGATGCCGGTGCGCCGGGGCGCTCCCGGATGGGCCACCGCCTCGGTGCCGGAGAGCCTGCCCCGCTCGTCGCCGAGCGTCACTCCGGCCACGACGGGGCCGCCCGCCACGATCCGGACCTCCACCCGGGTCCGGTCCAGTGGATGGTTCTGGCCCCGGACCAGCTCGGCCGTCATCGTCGCTCCCCCTGGTTGTGGTACGTCCCGGGCCGGCCCCGGGCGCGGGCCCGGGTACGCGGCCGGCCCGGGTATGCGCTGCCGCGGTCTGTGGTGCTACATGTGCGGCGCTACATGGGTGGGTGGTGCTTACAGGTGCGGCAGGATCGCCGGTACCAGGTCCTGGAACGTACGGCCGACACAGGGCTCACCGATGGCGGTCATCTGCCAGCCGTTGCCCACGCGGTGCACCTTCGACATGACCTGGGCGGTGTAGTTGCCGCCACCCGTGAGGGTGTAGCGGGCCAGCTCCTGACCGGTGGTCTCGTCGACCAGGCGGCAGGAAGCGTCCTGGACCTCGGCGAAGGTCTGGCCGGTGAAGGAGTTGACGGTGAACACGATCTGGTCGATGTGCACCGGCACCCGCATCAGGTCGACCAGGATCGCCTCGTCGTCACCGCCCTGGCCCGCGCCGCCGACCAGGTTGTCACCGGTGTGCCGGACCGCGCCGTCGTCGCTGACCAGGTGCTGGAAGAAGACGACGTCCATCGGCTTCTTGTCGGCGAAGAGCACCGCCGAGGCATCGAGGTCGATCTCGCTGGTACGCCGTCCGAACAGGCCGCGGCGCGGCGCCGAACGCCACCCCAGGCCCATCCGCACCGCGGTCAGCGTGCCTCCGTCGGACTTCTGCAGGCTGATGCCCTGCCCCTTGGACAAATTGACCGACACGCGCCGTCCCCTCTCTGTACTACTGTCCCGCCCAGCATTCCGGCGGCCCCTCCGACCCTACGCACCACGGCGGGCCGGGGGCGCGCCAGGCCCGCGTTTTGTGGCGTTTCTGCAACACCGGGACGGACCGGGCGCCCGTCCCGGCTCCCCTCACCTCACTTCACCCCGGCCTCCCTCATCTGCCGCAGCTCCTTCTTCAGTTCGCTCACCTCGTCGCGGAGCCGGGCCGCGACCTCGAACTGCAGCTCGGCGGCGGCGGCCCGCATCCGCTCCGTCATCTCCTCGATGAGCTCGGCCAGTTCGGCGGCGGGACGGTCCGTCAGCACCTCGCCGGCCGGGCCGCCCTTGCCCTTCGCGGCCTTCCCGCCCTTGGCACCGAGCGCGGGGACCGGGGCCTTGCCCTTGGCGTCCTTGGCCTCCCCCCGCTTGCGGTACCCCGTGCCCAGCAGCTCCTCGGTGTCGATCTCCTCCCGGGCGATGGTCGCGACGATGTCGCCGATCTTCTTCCGGAGCGGCTGCGGGTCGATGCCGTTGGCCTTGTTGTACGCCAGCTGCTTCTCCCGGCGGCGGTTGGTCTCCCCGATGGCCTTCTCCATCGCCGGAGTGATCTTGTCGGCGTACATGTGCACCTGTCCGGAGACGTTGCGCGCGGCACGGCCGATGGTCTGGATCAGCGCCGAGCCGGAGCGCAGGAAGCCCTCCTTGTCGGCGTCCAGAATCGCCACCAGGGACACCTCGGGGAGGTCCAGGCCCTCACGCAGCAGGTTGATGCCGACCAGTACGTCGTACTCACCCGACCGCAGCTCGCGGAGCAGCTCCACGCGCCGCAGGGTGTCCACATCGCTGTGCAGATAGCGGACCTGGATGCCCAGCTCGAGGAAGTAGTCCGTGAGGTCCTCGGCCATCTTCTTGGTGAGGGTGGTGACCAGGACCCGCTCGTCCTTCTCCGTGCGCGTACGGATCTCGTGCACCAGGTCGTCGATCTGCCCGTCGGTGGGCTTGACCACCACCTCCGGGTCGACCAGGCCGGTCGGGCGGATGATCTGCTCCACGAAGCCGTCGCCCCGGGCGAGCTCGTACGGGCCGGGGGTGGCGGACAGGTAGACGGTCTGGCCGATCCGCTCCAGGAACTCCTCCCACTTCAGCGGCCGGTTGTCCAGGGCGGACGGCAGCCGGAACCCGTGGTCCACCAGGGTGCGCTTGCGCGAGGCGTCGCCCTCGTACATGGCGCCGATCTGCGGGACGGTGACATGCGACTCGTCGATGACCAGGAGGAAGTCCTCCGGGAAGTAGTCGATGAGGGTGTGGGGCGCGGAGCCGGGCTCACGGCCGTCCATGTGCATCGAGTAGTTCTCGATGCCCGAGCAGGAGCCGATCTGCCGCATCATCTCGATGTCGTAGGTGGTGCGCATGCGCAGCCGCTGGGCCTCCAGCTGCTTGCCCTGCTTCTCCAGCGTGGCGAGGCGGTCCGCCAGCTCGGCCTCGATGCCGGCGATGGCCCGCTCCATCCGCTCCGGGCCGGCGATGTAGTGGCTGGCCGGGAAGATGTACAGCTCCTGGTCGTCGCTGATCACCTCGCCCGTGAGCGGGTGGAGGGTGGAGAGCGCCTCGATCTCGTCGCCGAACATCTCGATCCGCACCGCGAGCTCCTCGTAGACCGGGAAGATCTCGATGGTGTCGCCGCGGACCCGGAAGGTGCCCCGGGTGAAGGAGACGTCGTTGCGGGTGTACTGGATGTCGACGAAACGGCGCAGCAGCTCGTCCCGGTCGGTCTCGTCGCCGACCTTCAGCGGGACCATCCGATCGACGTACTCCTGCGGCGTACCCAGGCCGTAGATGCAGGACACCGAGGCGACCACGACCACGTCGCGCCGGGTGAGCAGGGAGTTCGTCGCGGAGTGGCGCAGCCGTTCGACCTCCTCGTTGATGGAGGAGTCCTTCTCGATGTACGTATCGGACTGCGGGACGTACGCCTCGGGCTGGTAGTAGTCGTAGTAGGAGACGAAGTACTCGACGGCGTTGTTCGGCAGCAGCTCACGGAATTCGTTGGCGAGCTGGGCCGCGAGGGTCTTGTTGGGCGCCATGACGAGCGTCGGGCGCTGCAGCTTCTCGATCATCCACGCGGTGGTCGCCGACTTGCCGGTGCCGGTCGCGCCCAGCAGGACGACATCCTTCTCACCCCCGCGGATGCGCTGCTCCAGCTCGGCGATGGCCGCCGGCTGGTCGCCGCTGGGCTGGAACGGGCTGACGACCTCAAAGGGCGCCACCGTGCGTTGGATCTTCGATACGGGCCGCATGGGATCCACCGTACGACCCGCCACTGACAATCGACGCCGCGACTACTCCGGCCTGCGGTTTTGCGGCGGCAGGGGCGGACATCCGAGGCCCGGGGACGCCGCACGGCGGCGCCGGCGGGGCCGCGGGCCGGGGCCGGGGGGCCGGCCGCACCCCGTGCCCGGCCCGGAGCGGCCGCCTGACCGCCGCGCCGGCCCGTGCGCGAGAGGCCCGCTATGACTCCCCTAGCGCCCTATATCAGCAAAACCGGTCAGAAGCACGACGGGTGACGCGTCATCGGGCCAAGATGCGCGGATGCCGTGCCTCCGGCAAGTTGGACGACGTCGGATCGTACGTCTGTTGCACGGCTAATCCGGGCATCCTGCAACTACGGACGTTCCACCCGGAAATCCGGACACTTCTCGTTCAGCGCCCGGCCACCTCACGACCGCTTCCCGCTACGGCCCGGCTGCGAGCCTCTCTCTTCCGACCCCGTTCCACGTCACCTCACGCCACCTCACGCCAACGACGTCACGAGGAGTCCGCATGCGTATCCGCCCCGTCGCCACCGCTGTCGCCGGTGCGCTCATGGGTCTGTCCGCGCTCGTCCTCTCCCCCTCCGCCGCCCAGGCCGGACCGCTCGGACACACTCCGGAGACGGTCGCCCATCGCGGCGCCTCGTCGTACGCGCCCGAGAACACGCTCGCCGCCGTCCACCAGGCCGCCCGGCTCGGCATCGAATGGGTCGAGAACGACGTCCAGCGCACCAAGGACGGCGAGCTGGTCATCCTCCACGACAACTCGCTCGCCCGGACCACCGACGCCGAGGAGGTTTTCCCCGACCGCGCCCCCTGGAACGTCGAGGACTTCACCCTCAGGGAGATCGAGAAGCTCGACGCGGGCAGCTGGTTCGGACCGGAGTTCGAAGGCGAGCGGGTGCCGACCCTAGAGGACTACATGGACGAGGTCGAGCGCCACGACCAGAGCCTGCTGATGGAGCTCAAGGCGCCGGAGCTCTATCCGGGCATCGAGGTCCAGGTCCTCAGGGAGCTGCGCCGCTCGGGCTGGCTGGACCGGCACCACCTCAAGCGCCGCCTGATCGTCCAGAGCTTCAACGCCGACAGCATCAAGACGGTCCACACGCTGCAGCCGAAGATCAAGACGGGGTTCCTCGGCAATCCGTCCGTCGCCGACCTGCCGAAGTACGCGAAGTACTGCGACCAGATCAATCCCGTCCACACGGCGGTCACCCGGGAGTACATCGCCGCCGTACACGGCCTGAGAGGCCCGCACCGCCGTGCGCTGGAGCTGTACACCTGGACCATCGACGACCCGGCCACCGCGGTCAAGGCCGCCAGGCTGGGCGTCGACGGGATCATCACCAACAAGCCCGACGTGGTACGTGACGCGCTGGAGGGCAAGGACCGCCGTCACCGCGGCTGAGCGCCCGGAGCGGAGGGGGAGCGGGGTCGGCAGTCCCCGCCGCTCCGCCGCCCCGTCCCGCCGCCGCTCCGCCACGCGTTGTCAGTGGCGGGTCCTACCCTGATCAGGTGATGCATTCCGAGCAGGTTCCCATGCCGGCGGCGGAGCCCGTGGTGATCCGGCGCGACTGGGCCTTCACCCGCCTGTCGGCCCCGATCGGTCCGCTGCTGCTGGCCGCGACCCGGGAGGGCCTGGCCCAGGTCGTCTTCCATGCCGACGAGCGGAACACCCCCGGTGCGCTGAGCCGTCTGGAGCAGCTCTTCGGAGGCCCGCCGCTGCCGGAGATACCGCATCTGGCAACGGCCGCCGCCGAGCTCACCGCCTACTTCTCCGGGGAGCTGCGGTCCTTCACCGTCCCCCTGGACTGGTCGCTGTCCTCCGGCTTCCACGCCCGGGTCCTGCGTGCCCTGGCCGACGGCGTGCCCTACGGCAGCGTGGTCGGCTATCAGGACCTCGCCGACCGGGTCGGGGAGCCGGGAGCGGCCCGCGCGGTGGGCGCGGCGATGGGCTCCAACCCGCTGCCGGTCGTCGTGCCCTGCCACCGCGTGGTGGCCGCGGACGGCGGGATCGGCGGTTTCAGCGGCGGTCTGGAGACCAAGCGCCTGCTGCTGGCCCTCGAAGGTGTGCTGCCCGCTCCGCTGTTCTGACTCCCGGCCGTCACCGGTCCTCGCCGGGGGCGGCCCCTACGAAGGGCACCGTTCCATGTCCCGCCAGATCGCCCTGCTCCGCGGCGTCAACGTCGGAGGCCACAACTCCTTCCCCAAGGCCCGGCAGCTGGCACTGGCCGAGTCGCTGGGCCTCACGGACGTCTCCGTGCTGCTGCAGACCGGCAACCTCGTCTTCGCGGACCCCGGTACGCCGCCCGAGGAGACGGCGCGCGTGCTGTACGAGGGGATCGCCGCCCAGCTCGGCCTGGCGGTGCCGGTCGTCGTCCGCACCCGCGACGAGCTGGCCGCCGTGGTGGCCGCCAATCCGTTTCCGCAGGCCGTACCGGAGCCCAAGAGCCTGCATGTGACGTTCCTGTCGGCCGTGCCGGCCGACACCTCGCGGCTGGACGCGCTCGATCAGGCCGCCTTCGCGCCCGACCGGTTCCGGCTGACCGGACGCGAACTGTACCTGTGGTGCCCGGGCGGCATCGGCCGCTCCAAGCTCGCCGAGCGGGTGAGCCGTGCCCCGCTCGGTGTGACGGCGACGGCCCGGAACTGGAACACCGTCACCAAGCTCCTGGCCCTCGCGGACGGTTGACCTCCCCGGAGATCGCGGCGCTCAGGCCCGGGCCCTGTCGGCCTGGCCCGCGTCCGGCCGGGCCGCTCCGTACCGGCTGAGTTCGGCCGCCGCCTCCTTCGTCGCCTCGATGACGCTGTTGGGTGGCACCGGCATCACGGATTTGAGCTTGAGCAGGAGGACCGCGCCCATGATGGAACCGTCCCACATGATCGGCGCGGCGCAGGAGTTCCATCCGGCCATGCACTCCTCGTACCCGAGCGCGTAGCCGAGGTCGCGCACCTCCGCGAGGGATGCCAGCAGCGCGTCGTTGTCCACGTAGACGCCCGGTCCCGCCTGGTCCGGTACCGGCTCGGCCAGCACCCGCTGCTGGAGCACCGGGGGAAGGTAGGCGAGGATCGTCCGCCCGGAGGCACCGGTGCGCAGAGAGCGCGTCACGGACAGCACATCGCGTGGTGTCATGCCCAGCTCCGCGAGGTCGGAGTCGCCGACGGCCATATCGACGCACTGCCGCTGCGCGCCGGAGAACGGGGCGACCATGTAGAGGAACGCCAGCCCGCCGTCGGTGGCCTCCCGCAGCTCGCCGAGCACCGTCTGGGCGCCGTCGAGGCGGTGGTCGAGCGCGGTGAAGGCGAGCTGGGCGGCCGAGGTCCGCAGCCGGTAGAGGCCCCGGTCGACCCGTTCGAAGATCCGCTGGTAGATGCCGGACTGCAGGATGCGGTAGACGACCGAGTCGTCCAGGCCGGTGAATTCGGCGATCTCGCCCGGCCCGTGGGCGGATCCGCCCAGCTCGGCGAAGGCCGTCTGGACGAGGAAGACCCGCTCGGCATGGCTGGATCCCGACGTCCGGGACCCTGTGGACGGTCCGGTTCCGCCGGCCGTCCTGGCGCGGCCCGGGGTGCCCGGAGCCGTGGTGGTCGTGCCGCTCGGTGTGGTGCTGTTGCCCATCGTGTGCTCTCTTCCTGGCAGTGTTCCGTGCGCCGGCGCACGGCGGTTCGGCTACGAGCGTCCGCCCCGCTCGTCACGCGCCGGGCGGCGCCCCCCGGCGGACGGCCCCGGGGTGCGCTCCCGGAGCCGCAGTGTCCCTCGGACACCCGGACTACCGGAATTACCGGGTGGCGTCCAGGGCCAGCTTCCCGGTGGGGGTGCGGGCCGCCAGGTCGTGGTGCGCCCGGGCCGCCTCGGCGAGGCCGTGGACGGCACCGGTCAGCGGCTTGAGGGAACCGTCGGACACCGCGTCGAACAGCGCCTTCATGGACGTCGGGAGCGCCGTCCGGTCCGCGTAGAGCTGCGGCAGCCAGAAGCCGGAGACGGTGATGGACCGCTGCATCAGGTCCCGGGTCGGCACACTCGCCAGTTCGCCGCCGGCGAATCCGTACACGGCGAGCCGGCCGCGCGGCGCGACGGCGGCGAGGGTCCGTTCGAAGGTGACGCCGCCGGTCATCTCCAGCGCCGCGGCGACCGGGCCGCCCGCGGCGTCCAGGATGCGCTCCGTCAGGTCCTCGGCGGCCGAGTCGACGACCGCGTGGGCGCCCAGCTCCCGGACCCGTTCGCGTTTCTCCGGGGAGCCCGCGAGGCCGATGACCCTGGCACCGGCCCGCGCCGCGAGCTGGACGGCCAGGGAGCCGACGCCGCCGGCCGCGGCCGGTACGACGACCGTCTCGCCCTCGGTGATCCGCAGCACGGTGAAGAGCAGATGCCAGGCGCTGTTGCCCTGGAGCGCCAGCGCGACGGCCTGCTCGTCGCTGACGGCGTCGGGGACGTCCCAGGTCACCCGGCGGTGCAGCAGCGCCCGCTCCGCGTATCCGCCGCCACGGCACAGGCCGACGACGCGCCGGGTGCCGCCCACGGTCCCCACGACCTCGTTGCCGGGTATGTACGGCAGCTCGACGGGCGCCAGGTAGGAGTTCCCCCGTACGTGCACATCCGCGTAGTTGATGCCGGCCAGGGCGACGTCGACCAGTGCGTGTCCGCTGCGGGGTGCCGGCTCGGGCACGTCCTCCAGCCGCAGCACGTCCGGGCCGCCGAATTCTCGCATCACGATCGCGCGCACGTCTCTCCCTCGGGTTCTGCGGTGCGGTGCCCGCACAGGGTAGGCACGGCGCCCTCCGGACCGTGGCCACCCGATCATTTCGCGCCAACCATGCGGGGATTCCCACGCGTTTTCCCGTCTCCTCCTCTTCTCCGCACGGGAATTTCCCGGCCGCTTTCTCGCTACGAGAGAAAGCAGCCAGGCATTTTCCGCCCATTACGTCGTTTTGCTCCAGATTTACCCATCGGTATTCCCGGGGTGGCTCTGTCGCGCCTCTCGCTCAAACATGGCTACCGGATGTGATCGGCGCCGCCTACGATCCCGAACTGTGTCCGTTGTTGACCAGTGGTGACGGCCGCGTCCCCAGGGGGAGTGCGCTCCGCGAGGCAGCCGCACCCACCCACCGCACCCGGTGACACGGGCGGGTGACGGAGGACGTGACCGCGCGCGGGGCGGCCCGGACACGGCCTGAGGGGGAAGCATGATGGGGAAATCGGGGGGCGGCAGGCCGGCACTCGCGCCGGCCTGCCGGGACCCACAGCGAGCACAACCACTGCCACCGGCGTCGCTGCGCGTTCTGCGGACCGCGACCACGTCCCTGCCGTTCTCCTTGCCGCCCTCGCTGACGGCCTCGTTCACGGCCGCCGCCGACGCCGTCATCGCCGCCGCGCGCCGGCGCTCCCGACCGTCTGCGGCACCGCCCTACCTTGACGTGCCCCGCTCGCGCCGGGGGACCGCGCGCCGCCGAGAAAGGGACCGCCCATGAACGCGCCGAGCAGTACGAGCAGCAGCGGGCTGCAGTTCATCCACCCGTACCTCGCCGTGGTGCTCGGCGGCGGCTTCACCGGCATGCTCGCCGCCGCGGCGCTTTCCGGGCACGCCGACGTCATCGTCGTCGAGCGCGAACGGCTGCCGCGGACTCCCGCCCTGCCCACGGACCTTCCGCAGGCCCGGCACGCCCATCTGCTGGCCGCCGACGGCGCCCGGAAGATCGATGCCGTGCTGCCCGGCAGCGTCGACCGGTGGCTCGCCGAAGGCGCCCGCCGGGTCCCGATGCCCGCCGAACTCGCCGCCCACTCGCCGCTGGCCCGGTTAGGCCGCCGGCGCCTGCCGTACCTGATCGCCTGCTCCCGTGATCTGCTCGACCGGGTCATCCGCCATCAGGTTCCCGCCCTCCCCGGCGTCACCGTCCTCGACGGAACCGAAGCGGAGGGGCTGACCGGCACCGCGGAACACATCACGGGCGTACGCGTCCGGGACACCACGACCGGGGAAACGTATCGGCTCGACGCCGACCTCGTCATCGACGCCACCGGCCGGCACTCCACCACCCAGGACCGGCTGCGGGCCCTGGGACTGCCCAGCGCCGTCGAGGACGTCGCGGACTCCGGGACGGTCTCGGCGACCCGGATCTTCCGTGCCCCCGACGGCCTGCGGCCCCTGCCGGTGCTCACCTCCCGCTCGGTCCGCAGCGCCGCGCCCCCCGAGCTCCCGGCTCCTCCCCCGAGTTCTCGGCTCCGCTCGAACAGGGGGGACCCCCATGAGCAGGGAGGTGCCCCCCTCGCGCACACCGGCCCGCCGCGCGGGGTGCCGGCGGCGACGGCCACCCTCGTCCCCATCGAGGGCGGCCGCTGGCTGGTCACGCTCACCGGCACCGGGGACGACCGGCCGACCGAACACGCCGGACGGTTCGTGCCGTTCGCCCGCCGTACGGGCAGCTCCGCCATCGGCGACCTGATCGCCGGTGCCGAGCCGCTGAGCGAGGTACGGCTGTCCCGCGACACCTTCAGCCGGCGACGCCGCTACGACCAGCTGCCCGCCTGGCCCACCGGCTTCGTCGCACTCGGCGGCGCCGTGGTCTCCCTGACCCCCGATTTCGGCCAGGGCCTGTCCATCGCCGCCCACAGCGCCGCCGCCCTCCGTACGGCGCTCCGCCGGCACGGCATGGACGATCCGGCCCTCGCCCGGAGGGTGCAGCGCGCCATCGGCCGCATCGTGCACGAGCCCTGGGCGCTGACCACCGGCGAGGTCCTCCACTCCCCCGCCGCGGCCCGCCCCGCCGTCTGCCGCGCCTACGCCGACGTCGTCACGCCGTCCGTCCGCACGGCCCGCTTCCTGCCGCGCCCGGCGGCGCTGCGCCTGCTGCGGAACACGGCACGGATCCGCCCGGCACGAGGCGGCTCCGCGGGCTGGGAGACACCCCCGATATCCCTCCAGCCGCCTCTGCCCACCACGACCGAACCCTCCTCGGCCACCGGGCCGTGGCCCCCTGCCTAGAGCAGCGGGGGCTGCCCAGAGCAGCGGCGGCCTGGAAGCCGTCGCCCGGGGCAGTGGGCCCGGGGACCGTCAACGTGCGGGTACCGCCGTCCCGCCCGGCTCCTGAGGGGGCGCGGGGAGCCCCAGGAGGCGGTGGGCGAGCGCGAGCGGTGCCTGCGGGTCGCGGGTGGGCGCGGCGGCGTGGGTGCGGTGCGCGGGGAGGCGTTCGACGGTCGTGGTTCCGGTGCCGGACTCCAGGGCGGGTGCGTAGCCGGCGGCGCGCAGGGCGTCCAGGGTGGCGGCCGGCGGACGGCCGCTGACCAGGACGGTCGGTGCGATGACGCGCAGCGCGAGATCCCGCAGGGCACGGTGGGCGGCGAGCTCCTTGATCAGGGTTTCGTCGTCGGAGCGGACGCAGCAGGCGGCGGGCAGGACCCGCATCCGGCCGTGGGCGCGGGCGGCGTCCTGGATCAGGTAGCGCAGCGGCTGCGGCAGGGTGCCGGTCGCCGAGGTCCGCGTGAGGTCGTCGAGGAGGGTGTCGGCGGTGTGCCCGGCATCCAGCGCGCGGCGTACGGAGGCGGGGGTGAAGCGCCAGGTGACGGCGTGCCCTTCGGACTCGCGGTCGGCCGCTGAGGCGAGCAGTCCGTCGAGCGTGGCGGCGGGGCGGCCGGGGACCACGGCGGTCAGATCGGCCTGGAAGTGGGCCTGTTGGAGCGGCGGCGGGAGCAGGTCCGTGAGCGCGGCGTCGAGGGAGTGCGGGCCGGCGAGCAGGGCCCGGCCCAGCGGGGTGAGCGTGCCGTGGGCGACAAGACCCAGGCAGGCGGCCTCGTGGAGGGTGTGGGCGGCACGCTCCTCGGCCATCGGCTGGTGGGTGACGGCGAGGGGGCGGTGCCAGTCCGCGGCCCGGAGGAGGGCGCGCAGCGAGGCGCCGGCGGTCGCCGGGCGCTGCTCCGGCTCCGGCTCCGGTGCCGCGGTGCCCGGCAGGGGCGGGAGCGGGACCCCCGCGCCGAGGGGGACGGCCGCCAGAGCGGCGAGGAGGGCGTACCGGAGGGCCGGGGCGTGCCGGTCGTGGCCGCGGACCAGCGCGGTCGGGGTCTCCCCGAAGGGGGTGTGGCTGGGGATGTCCCAGAGGGCGGACCAGGCTGCCAGCACGGGGGCGAGGCGCCGGCCGGGCGGCCGGCCCAGCCAGTCGTCGTAGGCGCTGGTGGGGAGGGCGGTGATGCCGGCCGGGGTGCGGGTCAGAGCGATCAGACCGGCGGCGAGGGCGAGGTCGAGGAGGAGCCGGGTGTGCGGTTCGGTGGCGCCGGCCGCCTTGGCCAGCCGCTTGATCTCCCGCACGGTCAGGCCGCCGGACTTGCGCAGCGCGGCGGGCTGCGCGGCGAGGGAGGCCAGCAGGCGCTCCAGGGTGGCGGCGAGGGTGGCCGCGGCGGCCCGGGACTCGTCATGCGGTGACGTCACGGGGGCAGGCGCGGTGGGCCCCTCGGAGGCGGCGGTGGTCTCCGGGGCGGGGCACGGGGCGTCCGGGAGGAACGGGCCGAGGTCGTGGGCGGCCAGGAGCTGCGGGGTGCGGGGCGGGACGACGATGGCGCCGTCCTCGGCCGGGGCGGCGAGTCCGTTCTCGTAGAGGGCGCGCAGCGCGGCTTCGGCGGCGCCGCGGGCGGGTCCGGTGGCGTCGAGGGCGGTGAAGACGTCCTCGGGCGGGACGGGGGCGGTGGCCAGTTGCGCGAAGGACAGGCGGTGCGCCATCAGGGACTGGTAGTCGGCTCCCGGGGCGGGCGCGGCGGGGCCGGGGGCGTCCTGTGCGGCGCGCTCCTGGCTGATGCGGGCGGTGTTGGCGAGCACCTGCAGCCCGGGGTGGTCCAGGTGCAGCACCAGGTGGTGGAGGGTTTCGTAGGACCACAAAGCGCTTGCCAGGCCACGCAGTCCGGTGGCCGCGGGGCGGCGGGAGAGCGGCTCGGCATGGCGGGTGAGGAGTGCGGCGAGCTGCTCGGGGGTGCGCTGGGCGAGGGACCGGGTGAGTGTGTCGAGACCTTCCACGGCCTTGAGGTTAGTCATCGCGCGAGGAGGGTGGTCAGGGCGCCCACGGGGTCCGCGTCGGCGGGCCCGGCGGGCCACCAGTCCCCGGCGCCGGGCTCGGACTCGTAGGGGTACCAGCGGTGGTCGTGGCCGAAGCGGAGCTGGACGCCGCGGCCCGGGTCGGTGAGGTGGTTGCGGTGCGGGCGCAGGGCGGGGAGGTCCGCGGCCAGGAGGGCACTGCGGGCCCGGTCGAAGTCGCCGGCCGGCGGGTTCCAGGTGGTCTCCAGGAGGGCGAGGCCTTCGGGGCCGCCCTGCCGCCAGGCGGCCACGGAGCGGGCCACGTCCGTGGCAGTCCGGCCGGTGGCCGCCGCCAGGTCGCGGTAGAGGGCACGGGTGGCGGAGGTGAGCCCCGCGGTGGGGTGGGCGGTGGCGGCCAGGCGGATGGCGTCCTCCCGGGGAGGGAGGTCCGGGAACAAGCTGGGGCGGTCCGGCGGCCCGCCACCGGGGGGCGGGGGTGCGGCCGCCGAGACGCAGGCGTGGGCGCGGGCCGCGGCGTCGGCGGCGAGCAGTTCGAGCGTGGCGGGGTCGAAGGGGAGGCCGTCGCCGTCCGGGAGGGCGGGCGGCCGGCCGGGGTGCGGGGGCACTGGCAGGGGCGGCGGGAGCGACGGCCGGGAGCGGTCGGCGAGGGCCGTGCGCGCGAGGACGCCGGGCGGCGTGGGGGTCCCCGGTGCCGTGGGCTCCCCGGGGGCGGCGGCCGCCTCCCCGGCAGCGGTATGTGCGGTTCCGCGCGTTGCCGGTGTTCCTTCGGGCTCTCCGGATCCGCGGCCGGCGGTGGCCGGCGGCGTGGCGGTGTGCGGGTACCCGCGGGCTTCGCGGGCGGTCAGGGCGGCGTTGCGGCGGGAGAGCTCGTCGAGGAGTTCGCGTTCGCCCCGGCCGCGCATCAGCAGCAGGACGAACGGGTCCGCGTCCAGGAGCCTGGCCACCTGGAAGCAGAGCGCGGCGGCGTGTTTGCAGGGCCGCCCGTCGTCGGGGCACGAGCACCGGGGGACGAGGTCGCCCGGCCCCGGCAGCAGGCGTTCCTCGCGCTCGGCCAGCGCGAGGGGCAGCTTCTTGGCCAAAAGGGCGGCGAGCCGTCCGGGCTCCGCGGCGACCGCGTCCAGAAGGCTGTGCCACTCCTGATCGGTGAGCGTTCTGAGACGGACTTCGGCGAGGTAGGGGCGGGGGCGGCTGCCGCGTACGGTGGCGATGACGCGGCCCGGGGTGACGGTGATGGTGTCGACATGGCCGTCGCGGGCGTACGTCCGGCCGCGGGCGAGCCGGGCGCTGTCGAGGGCGGTGGTCTCCAGCGCGTCCAGCCAGGCGCTGCCCCACCAGGATTCGGCGAACAGCCCCCGGGCGCCGGGTCTGGCCGGCAGGGGCGGGAAGGTACGGGTGCGATCCGCACGGGACGTCCGATCCGTACGGGACGCCCGGTCCGCAGCGGCGGGGCGGCTCGAGTCCGGGCGGCTCCAAGCAGGGCGAGGGTTCATCCGGGCCTCCCCAGGGAGACGAGATCGGCCAGTTCGGCATCGGACAGTTCGGTGAGCGCCGTCTCTCCCCCGGAGAGCACGGCGTCGGCGAGCGCCCTTTTGGCGCTGAGGAGCTGGGCGATGTTGTCCTCGACCGTGCCCTCGGCGATCAGGCGGTGGACCTGGACGGGCTGGGTCTGGCCGATCCGGTAGGCACGGTCGGTGGCCTGCTCCTCCACCGCCGGGTTCCACCAGCGGTCGTAGTGGATCACATGTCCGGCGCGGGTGAGGTTCAGACCGGTCCCCGCCGCCTTCAGGGACAGCAGGAAGACCGGTGCCCGCCCGGCCTGGAAGCGGTCGACCATCCTCTCCCGTTCGGCGACGGGGGTCCCGCCGTGCAGCAGCTGGACCGGGATACCGCGCGCTCCCAGATGCCGCTCGAGCAGCCGCGCCATATCCACGTACTGAGTGAAGAGCAAGGTGGCGCCGTCCTCGGCGAGGATGGTGTCCAGGAGTTCATCGAGGAGCTGGAGCTTTCCGGAGCGGGCGGCCAGGCCCGGTGCGGCCTCCTTGAGGTACTGCGCGGGGTGGTTGCAGATCTGCTTGAGGGCCGTGAGCAGCTTCATGACCAGGCCGCGGCGCGCGATGCCCTCGGCGGTCTCGATCCGGGTGAGGGTTTCCCGGACCACGGCCTGGTACAACGCGGCCTGTTCGCGGCCCAGCGCCACCGGGTGGTCCGTCTCGGTCTTGGGCGGGAGTTCGGGCACGATCCCCGGGTCGGACTTCTTGCGGCGCAGGATGAACGGGCGGACCAGCCCGGCCAGCCGCTCGGCGGCCTCCGGGGCCTCGCCTCCTTCGACCTCACGGGCGTGCAGCGCGCGGAACGTCTTCAGCGGGCCGAGGAGTCCCGGGGTCGTCCAGTCCAGGAGGGCCCACAGCTCGGAGAGGTTGTTCTCGACCGGCGTGCCGGTGAGGGCGATCCGGGCCGGGGCCCGGATACCGCGCAGCGCCTTGGCCGTCGAGGAGCTCGGGTTCTTCACATGCTGGGCCTCGTCGGCGACGACCCACGCCCAGCTGCGGGCGGCCAGTGCGGTGGCGCTGCTGCGCATCGTCCCGTACGTGGTCAGGACGAAGCCGCCGGCCAGGCCGTCGAGGCTGCGCCCGGTGCCGTGGAAGCGGCTGACCGGCGTTCCCGGGGCGAAGCGCTCGATCTCACGCTGCCAGTTGCCGAGGAGCGAGGCGGGGCAGACCACGAGCACCGGTTCGGCGGGGCGCCGGTGCTGATGGAGCGCGATGACGGTGAGGGTCTTGCCCAGCCCCATGTCGTCGGCGAGACAGCCGCCGAGGCCGAGGGAGGTCATGGTGTCGAGCCAGGTCATGCCCCTCAGCTGGTAGTCGCGGAGGGTCGCCCGCAGGCCGGGCGGCTGGGGCAGGGTGCGGGCCTGGGCGGTGAGACGGCCGCGGAGCGCGGCGAGCGCCCCCAGGGGCACCACCTCGACCTCCTCGCCGTCCACCTCCGCGGTGCCCTTGAGCGTCGCGGCGAGGGCGTCGGCCGGTTCCAGATAGCCCAGTTCACGCTTGCGGGCCTTGCGTACGAGCCCGGGGTCGACCAGGACCCACTGGTCGCGCAGCCGGACGACGGGCCGGTGCGCCTCGGCGAGGGCGTCCATCTCCGCCTCCGTGAGCGGCACCCCGTCCATCGCCACCTGCCAGCGGAACCGGGCCAGTTCGCGGGCGTCGAAGAAGCCGAAACCGTCCGCGGCGGAGCCCGGCGCCGGACGCAGCACCGCTGTCGCGGTGAGCCCGCGCGCCAGGTCCCTGGGCCAGTGGACGGCCACGCCCGCTGCGCCCAGGCGAGGCGCGGCCTCCCCCAGCAGCTCGGACAACTCGTCCTCACCGAGGGGCAGTACGTCGGGGACCGGCCGTTCCAGGAGCCGAGCGAGCGGTGCCCAGACGCGGGCGGCGCGGCGCAGCGCCAGGAGAGTGTCGACGCGGGCGCGCGGCCCGAAGTGGTCGGGGCCCGCCCCCTCCCACAGGGCGGCGGCGTCGGCCACCAGTGTCGGGTCGGTGAGGCTCTGCACCTGCAGGACCGCGGCCGCCGCACCGCGCTCGTCGCTCCCGCCCTCCCCGGATCCTTCTCCTCCGTCGAAGAGCCTGTGCGGTGCGAGATCGAGGCGCAGCGAGAGCCGCACGCCGGCGTCGGCTCCGGCCGCGACCTCGGCGGCCCATTCCCGGGCGCCCGGGAGGTGCTGGGGCTCGGCTGCGGCGAACGGCGCGCCGGCCACGAGTCCGGCCGCGGGCGTGCGCGGCAGCGCGTCGACGACCGCGTCCAGATAGCGCCGCACCAGGACCGCGGGATCGTGCAACCGCAGCGGACGACTGCCGGGCAGTGGCACGGCGTAGGCCTCGGCGGGCATGGCGGCGGCGATGGCACGCAGGTGGGCGAGGTCTTCCGGGTCGAGCGGTCCGGCGCGCCAGGCGTCGGTATCGTCACCGGTCAGCCCCGGCAGCAGGCGGCCGCGCGCGGCGAGCTGCAGCGCGTGCAGCGTGGCGGCGCCCCAGCAGCGGGCGGCCGGGTCGGCGGCCGGGTCGTGCCGGGCCCGGACCAACAGCGGTACGGCCTCGGCGAGCGGCAACAGCACGGCCGGGACCGTACGGGCCCGCGCGCCCTTGCCGTGACGGCGGGCGACGGTCAGCCGGCCGGCCTCCACGGCCCCGTCCCCGCCCGGCGCCGCTCCGCCCGCTCCCCGGGGAACGGTATCCGGGAGCGGACCGCCGTCGGGCCGCCAGAGAGCGATCTTCCCGGCGCGTGGCAGCCGGGCGGGCAGAAAGACCGCGGCGCAGCGGGCCACCGCGGCGTACCCGGCACCCTCCTCCGGCCTCGTCATCCCATCCCCCGTTTTCCGGCCGGTCCATCCTCCGGCCTGTGAGTCTACGGTCGCGCCCACGTGCGTCCCCGGCCTCCCGCCGCTCCCTCGCCGCTCCTCCCGCTCCGCTCTCCCGCGGACCGCCGCAGCAGTCCGTCCGACGCACGCGTTCGCTGGAATTCGATGGAAGCAGACGGCACTGACAACGCGCTCCGGCCGCCCTCCCGCGCGGGGCCGGAGGGCCGAGTTATCCACAGGCCGCAGAAAATTTCTCACGCTCCCGCCGAGTTCCATTACAGTCAGTGACGAACTCACTCTGGGTAATCATCCTGTCGACGCAGACGAGGAGCTCTCATGACCGCCCACGCCCCCGCCCACATCACCCGCCACGCGCCCACGCCCGAACAGCGCGCCGCGGCAGAAGCCTTCTCCACCGGCGCCCACCTCGTGATCCAGGCCGGCGCGGGGACGGGCAAGACCACGACCCTCGCGATGCTCGCGCGCTCGGCGCGGCGGCAGGGCCGGCTCGGCCGCTATATCGCCTTCAACAGAGCCGTCGCCCGGCACGCCGCCCGCCAGTTCCCCGCCGAGGTGACCTGCGGAACCGCCCACGCCCTCGCCTACACCGCCGTGGGCCGCAAGTACCGGGCGCGGATGAACGCCCCACGGCAGGCCGGCTGGCGCACCGGCGAGGCGTTGGGCATCGACGACGGCATGTCCGTCCGGATCGGCCCGCGCAAGGTCGACAACAAGGCGCTCTCCCACACGGTCCTGCGTACCGTCACCCGCTTCTGCCAGTCGGCCGACAGAGAGATCGCCGCCCACCATGTCCCGCCGCTGCGCGGAGCCGAATCCGCACCGCTGCACGCCCACCTCGCCGCCCTCGCACTGCCCTTCGCGCACAAGGCCTGGGCCGATCTGCAGCATCCGGAGCACGGCGCCGTCCGCTTCGAGCACGACCACTACCTGAAGATGTGGGCACTGCGCGACCCCGTCATCCCGGCGGACTTCCTGCTGCTGGACGAGGCACAGGACACCAACCCGGTCGTCGAGCAGGTCTTCACGGCGCAACGCGACCACGCCCAGCTCGTCCTGGTCGGGGACTCCGCACAGGCCATCTACGGCTGGCGCGGCGCACGCGACGTGATGACCGGATTCGACGGCAGACAGCTCAGCCTCTCCCACTCCTTCCGCTTCGGACCGGCGCTGGCCGCCGAGGCGAACCGCTGGCTGGCGATCGTCGGCGCACCGATCCGGCTCACGGGTTCGCCCTGCCTGGAGACGGAGTTACGCCCGCTCCGTGCGCCGGAGGCCATCCTGTGCCGGACGAACGTGGGGGCGATAGTCGAGGTGATACGGCAGCTGGACGCGGGCCGCCGGGTCGCGCTCGCCGGCGGCGGCGAGGCACTGAGCGCCCTCGCCCGCGCCGCGCACGATCTCGAGGCCGGCCGCCGCACCACCCATCCCGAGCTGACACTCTTCGAGACCTGGCCGGAACTCCGCGAGTACGCCGAATCCGACCCGGCCGGCCGGGATCTGCTGCCGCTGCTGGAGCTCGTCGACGAACACGGCGCGGAATCCCTCCTACGCGCGCTGGACCGGCTCTCGCCCGAGGAGTCCGCCGAGGTCACGGTGTCCACGGCGCATCGCGCCAAGGGCCGGGAGTGGGCCAGCGTGCGCATCGCGGACGACTTCAACGGCCCCGACGACCTCGACGAACAGGACGCGGACGGAGCACCGCTCCCCGGGCCGGTCGACATCGACGAGGCGCGACTGGCGTACGTCGCCGTCACCCGCGCCCGATCGCTGCTCGACATCGGCGGGCTGTCCTGGATCAACACCCACCCGGCCGGCGACCCGCGCCCTCCGGAGGGCAGGCCGAGGACATGACGATGCCGGACGACGGACAGGCGCCGAAGCGGCACGTGACGAGCCGCCCGGCCGGGAGGATCCTGGAGGTGGGAGAGGGGTGCCGATGCGTACCGGAGATGAGCCTCTGCACGCGCGCAGCTCGCTGAGACTGCGCTGTGGGCTGGCGCTGTGGGGTCTGCTGTGGGCCATCGCCGGGGCCGTGCTCTTCGCCGGCGCAGGCCGTCCGCAGTGGGCGGCGGCGTGCGCCGCCTTGGCCATGGTGGCGGCGACGGACCTGGTCGTGGTGGTCCGCCATATCCGCCAGGGACCGCACTACCAGCCCGGCAGGGACATACCTCCCTACGAGCCCGACCACGGCCGGAACGACACGTTCGGCATACGGAACCGCTCCAGCCGCGGACGCGGCACCAGACCGTAGCCCGCGACACCGGTCACTGATGGCCGGCCACCGGTGGGCGACCGATACCGCGCCGGGGCCGGGCACAGCGCGTGCAGGAGTGGCGTGCCACGCCGCCTACAGGCTGTGTTCGCCGGTGCCGGGGGCGTCACGTACGAAGCGGGCTGCGCGGAGGAACTCCGGGCGTGGTTCGAGGGCAGCTGCCAGCCGGAAGTGGCGCAACGCCTCGTCGGAGCGGTTGGCGCGCTCCAGGGTGCGGCCGAGTGCGAAGTGGGCGAAGGCGTTGTCCGGTTCACGCTCCAGCACGATCTGGAACTCGAGTTCCGCCGGGCGCAGTTGGGCGGCGAGGAAGAAGGAACGGGCACGCAGCAGTCGGGCCGCGGTGTTCTCGGGGTGTGCGGAGATGACCGAGTCCAGCAAGCGGATCGCGCCGCGTGGATCACGGGCCGCCAACAGCTGCTCCGCGGCGCGGAAGTCGATGACATGCGTCTCGGGACTGTGCTCGGGCACTGACTGCTCCTCTCGTACACCGTCACCGGTGCCACAACCATGGAGGCATGCGTCGACGACGGACCGTACGGCGTTACCTGCGGCCACAACAATCCCCACGAGCACGGGATTCCCCGAGCACGGACTGCGGGCTGCGCCACTTCCCCCTACCGACCCGCCATCGTCGGGCCTCACTGCCGACCGGCCATCGTCGGAGACTGCGGAAGCCGCGGGACGGTCATGACGGCGAGGGCACCGCCGGCGTCAGGCCTGTCGCAGGCGCTCCCATACGGCGCGGACCTGGGGTTCCAGGTCCTCCAGCGGGCCGTCGTTGTCGATGACGAGGTCCGCGACGGCCAGCCGCTGTTCGCGGGTCGCCTGGGCCGCCATCCGGGCCTTCGCCTCGTCCTCCGCCATGCCGCGCAGCCGCACCAAGCGGTCCAGCTGGGTCTGCGGGGCGGCATCGACCACGATCACCAGCTCGTACAGCGGCGCCAGACCGTTCTCCGCCAGCAGCGGCACGTCATGGACCACCACCGCGTCCGGTCCGGCCGCCGCTTCGAGTTCTGCCGATCGTGCGCCCACCAGCGGGTGCACGATCGCGTTCAGCGCCTTGAGCTTCTCGGGGTCGGCGAACACGACGGCCCCCAGCTTGGGCCGGTCCAGGGTGCCCTCGGGCGTGAGGACGCCGTCCCCGAACTCCTCGACCACCGCCGCCAGTCCGGGCGTACCCGGTTCGACGACCTCGCGTGCGATCTCGTCCGCGTCCACGATCACCGCGCCATACGACGCCAGCAACCGCGAAACCTCACTCTTGCCCGCGCCGACGCCGCCGGTCAGCCCCACCTTCACCATGGGCCCACGCTATACGGTCCGCCGGGATACGGTCCTCCGGGGCGGCCGATGCCAGGGAGAGTGCCCGGGAGAGCGGCATCAGGGGCGGCACCGTCCGGTTCAGCGCCCGTCCCCGCCACCATCGCTCTCTCGTTCCGCCAGAAAGCGCTCGAATTCCCTGCCGATCTCGTCGGCCGACGGGAGCTCCACCGGCTCGGCCACCAGGTTGCCCCGGGACTCCGCGCCGGCCACCGCGTCGTACTGGTGCTCAAGCCCGCTGACCAGGGCGACCAGTTCCTCGTCGCCCTCCGAGATCTGCCGCTCGATCTCCTCCTGCGTCCTCAGCGCCTCCGTCCGCAGCGCATGGGCCGCACCGGGCAGCACCAGGCCGGTCGCGGCCGTCACCGCCTCCAGGGCGGTCAGCGCGGCATCGGGATAGGCGGACCGGGCGATGTAGTGCGGCACATGAGCCGCCACCCCCAGGACGTCGTGTCCCGCCTCGGCCAGCCGGAACTCGACCAGCGCCTCCGCGCTGCCGGGCACCTGGGCCTCGTCGAAGAAGCTGGCGTGCCCCGGCATCAGGTCGGTGCGGTTGCCGTGCGGGGTGATGCCCACGGGGCGGGTGTGCGGGACGCCCATGGGGATGCCGTGGAAGTTCACCGAGAGGCGCACCCCGAGCCGCTCCACGATCTGCTGCACAGCGGCCGCGAAACGCTCCCACTCGACGTCCGGCTCGGGCCCGGACAGCAGCAGGAACGGCGCGCCGGTGGTGTCGCGCACCAGCCGGAGCTCGATGCGCGGGGTCTCGTACGCCGTCCAGCGGTCGCGTTCGAAGGTGAGCAGCGGACGGCGGGCGCGGTAGTCGACGAGGCGGTCGTGGTCGAAGCGGGCGACTACCTCGTTCGGCAGGCCGTCGAGCAGCCGCCGCACGATCTGGTCGCCCGTCTCACCGGCGTCGATGTACCCGTCGAAGTGGTACAGCAACACCAGTCCGGCGGAGTCCCTGGAAGCCAGCGCCTCGACCTCGGCGAGCCCGCTCGGCTCCCATGCGTACAAACTCTGGGGATCCAACACAGTGACCGCTCCTCCTCGTTCTCATGAACGCCAACGCACGATCACCCGCAGGCATTCCCGGGTCCGGGATGTGCCCCGCCCCTTTCCGGACACGTTTCCCGCCCCCACGAGCACTCCGTCGCGGCCCCGCCTCCCGCCGGCTCCAGCGCCGTCGCGGCCCCGCCGTCCCCCGCGCCGCCGGCCCCGCCCGCGCGCAATGTCCGGATACGGCAAGGACGTTGGACGCCAGCCACCTCGCCGCCCGTCTCGCCGCCGCCGAACCGGATGACCGGATTCGGCTCACCGACGGCACGCACCCCGGACGACACGACGAAGGCCCGCTCCCCCGGAAGGGAACGGGCCTTCGCCTATCGGCTAGTGCCTAGCGGCGAACCGCCGCCTGTCGGCGCGAGCTCAGCTCTGGCCGCCGGCCAGCTTCTCGCGGAGCGCGGCGAGCGCCTCGTCCGACGCCAGGGCGCCGGAGTTGTCCGCCGACTCCGAGGAGTACGAGCCGCCACCGGCCTGGCCACCGGCGTTGCCGGCGCCCTGGGCCGCCGGCGCCGCAGCGCCCTCGGCCGCAGCCTGCTCGTCGGCCTCGCGGGACTTGATGACCTGGGCCTGGTGCTGCTCGAAGCGCGCCTGGGCCTCGGCGTACTGCTGCTCCCAGGCCTCGCGCTGGGCCTCGTAGCCCTCCAGCCAGTCGTTGGTCTCCGGGTCGAAGCCCTCGGGGTAGATGTAGTTGCCCTGGTCGTCGTAGGACGCGGCCATGCCGTACAGGGTCGGGTCGAACTCGACCGCCATCGGGTCGGCACCGAAGGACTCGTTGGCCTGCTTCAGCGAGAGGCTGATGCGACGGCGCTCGAGGTCGATGTCGATGACCTTGACGAAGATCTCGTCGTTGACCTGGACGACCTGCTCCGGGATCTCCACGTGGCGCTCGGCCAGCTCGGAGATGTGCACCAGGCCCTCGATGCCCTCGTCGACGCGCACGAACGCACCGAACGGAACGAGCTTGGTGACCTTACCCGGGACGACCTGACCGATCTGGTGGGTCCGGGCGAACTGCTGCCACGGGTCTTCCTGGGTCGCCTTGAGCGACAGGGACACGCGCTCGCGGTCCATGTCGACGTCCAGGACCTCGACCGTGACCTCCTGGCCGACCTCGACGACCTCGGACGGGTGGTCGATGTGCTTCCAGGACAGCTCGGAGACGTGGACCAGACCGTCGACGCCACCCAGGTCCACGAAGGCACCGAAATTGACGATGGAGGAGACGACGCCGGAGCGCACCTGGCCCTTCTGGAGGGTGGTGAGGAAGGTCTGGCGGACCTCGCTCTGGGTCTGCTCCAGCCAGGCACGGCGGGACAGGACCACGTTGTTGCGGTTCTTGTCGAGCTCGATGATCTTGGCCTCGAGCTCCTTGCCCACGTAGGGCTGAAGGTCGCGGACGCGGCGCATCTCGACCAGGGAGGCCGGGAGGAAGCCACGGAGGCCGATGTCGAGGATGAGACCACCCTTGACGACCTCGATGACGGTACCGGTGACGATGCCGTCCTCTTCCTTGATCTTCTCGATGGTGCCCCAGGCACGCTCGTACTGGGCGCGCTTCTTCGAGAGGATCAGGCGGCCTTCCTTGTCCTCCTTCTGGAGGACGAGGGCCTCGATCTCGTCACCGACGGCGACGACCTCGTTGGGGTCGACGTCGTGCTTGATCGAGAGCTCACGGCTCGGGATGACGCCTTCGGTCTTGTAACCGATGTCGAGCAGGACCTCGTCCCGGTCGACCTTCACGATGACGCCGTCGACGATGTCGCCGTCGTTGAAGTACTTGATCGTCTCGTCGATCGCGGCGAGGAAGGCTTCCTCGTTACCGATGTCGTTGACCGCAACCTGCGGAGTGGTGGCGGTGGTCTCGGTGCTGCTCGTCATGTGGGAAAGGGCTCCGGTACGGACATTGAAGTCGTAGGTACTGCTACGCCGAGAGCCCGTATCGCTTCTGCATAAGCCGGACAGTGTCAGAGACGCTGTCACCGGAAGCCCGTGGATGCCGGAGCACTCGGGACGATCCGGAACGCCTCAAAACCGAGGGGTGCATACAGATGCGAGCGCGGCCTGCTCCGTCCGAGGCGCGCAGGCCCGCAGCGCAACTTGTAGCATACGGGGGCAGCCGGACACGGTCAATGCGCGAACGCGCACACCCGGGACAGAACGCCCCATACCCGGCGTGCGCGGTGTTCCGCAAGGTCGTGCGGCCTCACAGCCCTGCGGCTACAAGCACAGCGAAGACTACGACGACAGGCGCGATGAACCAAGACCACGAGCCGGAGGCGACCCGCCGTGACGCCTCGGACACCGAAAGCAGCCGCGCCAACCGGGGCTGGTGGGACCGCAACGCCGACGAGTACCAGAGCGAACACGGCGCGTTCCTCGGAGACGACCGGTTCGTCTGGGGCCCCGAAGGGCTGGACGAGGCGGACGCCGCACTGCTCGGACCCGCCGCCGCGCTGAAGGGCCGGCGGATCCTGGAGATCGGGGCCGGCGCGGCACAGTGCTCCCGCTGGCTGGCGGCGCAGGGCGCGCTCCCGGTGGCACTCGACCTCTCGCACCGGCAGCTCCAGCACGCACTGAGGATCACCGACGCCACGGCGGACGAGGCGACGGAGCTGGTGGAGGCGGACGCCGGGGCCCTGCCGTTCCGGGACGGCAGCTTCGACCTGGCCTGTTCCGCGTACGGCGCGCTGCCGTTCGTCGCGGACCCGGTACGGGTGCTCCGCGAGGTCCGCCGGGTACTGAGGCCGGGCGGCCGCTTCGTCTTCTCGGTGACCCACCCCATCCGGTGGGCCTTCCCCGACGAGCCGGGCCCCGAGGGACTGTCGGTCGCGGCCTCGTACTTCGACCGCACGCCGTACGTCGAGCAGGACGGGACCGGCCGGGCGGTGTACGTCGAGCACCACCGGACGCTGGGTGACCGCGTACGGGACGTGGTGACGGCCGGATTCCGGCTGCTGGATCTCGTCGAGCCGGAGTGGCCGGCCTGGAACACCCAGGAATGGGGTGGCTGGTCCCCGCTGCGCGGGCATCTGATCCCGGGTACGGCGATCTTCGTGTGCGAGGCGGACGCGTAGCTTCCCGGCTGCCTGCGCGAGGCGGCACGTGGCGTGCACGCGCGGTGGCCCCCGGCCCCGGCCCCCTGCGCAGGGCAACGGCGCTGTCAGTGGCGGACGGCACACTGGGGGACGTGACCGACCGTGACGCCCTCGCCCAGCTGCCCGTACGGACCGCCCTGCCCGCGCTGCGCACCGCCCTCGCCGAGGCCGGCAGCGCGGTGCTGTGCGCACCGCCCGGCACCGGCAAGACGACCCTGGTGCCGTTGGACCTCGCGGGCCTGACCGGCGACGGGCCGCTGCGGCGGGTACTCGTCGCCGAGCCACGGCGGATCGCGGCCCGGGCGGCCGCGCGGCGGATGGCCTGGCTGCTCGGCGAGGTCGTCCCCGGCGGGGGTGGCAAGAGCGTCCCCGACACGGGTGGTGACCGGGGAGCGGGCGGGCGGGTCGGCTTCACGGTGCGCGGTGAGCGACGAGTGGGGCCGCACACCGTCGTGGAGGTCGTGACCACCGGCGTACTGCTGCAGCGACTGCAGCGCGACCCGGAGCTGGCCGGGGTCGATGTCGTCGTACTGGACGAGTGCCATGAACGGCATCTCGACGCCGACACCTCCGCGGCGTTCCTCCTGGACGTACGGGAGACACTCCGCCCCGACCTGCGACTGGTGGCCGCGTCGGCGACGACGGACGCCGAGGGATGGGCCGGGCTGCTCGGTGGCCCGGCGGGGCCTGCCCCGGTGGTCGAGGCGGCAGGTGTGTCACATCCGGTGGAGACGGTGTGGGCGCCACCGGAGCGGCCGGTGCGGCCGCCGCACGGCATGCAGGTGGATCCGGCGCTACTGACACATGTGGCCGCGGTGGTGCGGCGGGCGCTGCGCGAGCAGGCGGGCGACGTGCTGTGCTTCCTGCCCGGCGTCGGGGAGATCGGACGGGTCGCCGGGGAACTGACCGGGGTGGACGCCGAGGTGCTGCAGGTGCACGGGCGGGCACCGGCCGAGGTGCAGGACGCGGTGCTGGCGGGCGGGGACGGCGTCCGGCGGGTGGTGCTGGCGACCTCGGTGGCGGAGTCGAGCCTGACCGTGCCGGGTGTGCGGGTGGTGGTGGACAGCGGGCTGGCGCGGGTGCCTCGGATGGATCACGCACGGGGGCTGAGCGCGCTGACGACCGTACGGGCCTCCCGGGCGGCGGCCCGTCAGCGCGCGGGACGGGCCGGGCGCGAGGCACCGGGTGTGGTCTACCGCTGCTGGCCGGAGGGCGAGGACGGGCGGCTGCCGGCGTTCCCCGAGCCGGAGATCAAGGTCGCCGATCTGACGGCGTTCGCCCTGCAGGCCGCCTGCTGGGGCGACCCGGCCGCCAGCGGTCTGGCGCTGCTCGACGCGCCGCCGGCGGGTGCGCTGGCCGCGGCCCGGGAGGTGCTCACGGCCATCGGCGCCCTCGACACGGAGGGCCGGGCCACGGACCGGGGCATACGTATGGCCCGGCTCGGCGTGCACCCCCGGCTGGCGCGCGCCCTGCTGGACGGTGCGGGCGAGGTCGGCATGCGGCGGGCCGCGGAGGTGGTCGCCCTGCTGAGCGAGGAGCCGCCACGGTCGTACGGAGACGATCTGGCCGCTGCCTGGCGCACGGTGCGGCGCGGCGGCGACGCGTACGCCGCCAGATGGCGGCAGGAGGCGCGGCGGCTCGCCGCAGCGGGCCGGCAGGCTCCCGGGAGGGCTGACAAAGGCGCGCCCATCAGCGGTGACGCAGAAGCCGGTACGGAGGCCGGTACGCAGAACGGCATGCGGGCCGGTACGGGCAGCGGTGCATGCTCGGCGGCCGCCGCAGGCACGGGTGCCTCCCGCGACGGGGGCGCCTCCCCCGGCAGGGGGACGTCCCGTGACGGCACTGCCGGGGGTGCCTCCGATGACGCCGGCGCCGGCCTCATCGCCGCGCTGGCGTTCCCGGAGCGGGTGGCACGGGCCCGTGGCGTGGGGAGCTACCTCATGGCATCCGGCACCGGTGCCGAGCTGGCGGGGGCCGGGGCGGGACCGGGGACCCGGGCCGGGGACGGTTCGCGACTGCGGGAGGCCGGGTGGCTGGCGGTCGCGGTGGCGGACCGGCCGGTGGCGGCGGCATCGGCACGGGTGCGGCTGGCGGCGGTGATCGATGAGGAGACGGCGTGCCTGGCGGCCGGCGCGTTGCACTCCTCGGGGGAAGAGGTGCGCTGGTCGGACCGCGATGTGGTGGCCCGGGCCGTGACCCGGCTGGGCGCGATCGAATTGACGTCACGTCCGCTGGGCACCCCCGACCCGGCACTCCTGCGCCATGCCGTCGTATCGGGCCTGCGACGGGAGGGCCTCGGTCTGCTGAGGTGGCCACCCGCCGCGGTGGCGCTGCGGCAGCGGATGGCGTTCGTCCACCGCGAGTTGGGCGCGCCCTGGCCCGATGTGTCGGACGCCGCGCTGCTGGAGCGGGTCGAGGACTGGCTGGGCGTGGAACTGGGCAGGGCGCGCCGGCGGTCCGATCTGGAACGGGTGGACGCGGGCCAGGCGCTGGCCCGGCTGCTGCCCTGGGCGACCGGAGACGCGGCCCGCTTCGACGCACTCGCCCCGGAGCGGCTCGAGGTGCCGAGCGGCTCCCGCATACGGATCGACTACGAAGGCGAGCAGCCTGTGCTGGCCGTGAAGCTGCAGGAGCTCTTCGGCCTGCAGGAGTCGCCGCGACTGGCCGGCGGCCGCGTACCCGTACTGGTGCATCTGCTCTCCCCCGCCGGCCGGCCCGCCGCCGTCACAGCCGATCTCGCCTCCTTCTGGCGCGACGGATACCGTTCCGTGCGAGCGGAGTTGCGCGGCCGCTACCCCAAGCACCCCTGGCCGGAGGACCCTTCCACCGCCGAACCGACCCGGCACACCTCAGCCCGCCTCAAACGCAACTAAGTTCCCAGCCCCTAAGGGAAATCCCCTACCCACACCCCGCATCACACCCCCTATCCCCGAAATCACAGACCGTCACGCACAGCCGGAACAAACTCACCGTCCGTATTCGTTGCCGCAATATGAAGGAGGCACCACACGGCAGGCAACGAGGCAAGACAGGTCACCCAGCACCGAGTAACGCAGAACGCAGCAACACGAACCAGAACGCAGTAACAACACGCGCAGTAACAACACGCAAGGAGGCACACCGGTTCAGATGTCAGACGTGAGACGTCAGACGTCAGACAGCGGGCCTCGGCCGAGGAGGCGTCGCCGGGACCCGGCCGGCGACGCCGCCGCCGGCGCCGGGACGCCGACTACGGCCCTCCAGGTACAGCGAGAGTGACAGCAGCGCGGCTCCCAGGACGAGGAACCCCCACGGCAGGTATCCGGTGAGCAGCAGGACCAGCCGACGCTGGGATGCGACAAGGGCGACGGTCGAGTCAACGTAGTCGTCGCGCATCTTCACATGGCCGGCGAATGCGGTGACCTTGCCACCGCCGGGCAGCAGGTAGCCGCCGCGCAGCTCCTCCCGGTGGATCTCCTGACCGTTGACCGGAGCACCGGTGACCGGATCCACCCAGAACATCCGCTTGGTGGTGTACCACCGCGTGGTTCCCGCCTTCTCAACGGACTCCGGCATGACGCCCTCGACCGGCAGCTTGCTGGGGAGCGGAACCCTGGTCCAGGGGATGGTCTGCTCGAAGTAGTAGACCTCCAGACCTCGGAAGGTGCGGGTGCCCTTGTAGTGGATGGGCGCGGAGGTGCGGGTCTGGGCGTCGAAGTACGTGTAGTCGCGCTTCTCGGTGAGGAACGGCCACTTGTACTCGATGCCTTCGCGACGTACGGGGTCGCCGTCGACCATCTCGCCGGTGGCGTGCACGGGTTCCTGGGAGTGCGCGTCGAAGATGTAGCGCTCGGGGACTTCGGAGACCATCGCGCCGTCGGGGCCGGCGACGTAGGACAGTGCGTCCCAGACGACGACATCGCGGCCGGCGGTCTTCTCGATGCGGTCGGAGGCGGCGACGTTGCCCTTGAGGGTCTGAACGATGGTGACCTTGGGGACCTGCTCGGCCTTCATCGTGCGGTAGTTGATGAGGGTGGCGGGCTTGGCCTCCAGGACCATGTTCTGGTACTGGCCGGGCGGGACCTTGGCCAGCCGGGGGAAGGCGTACCAGCGCATGAGCGGGGACAGCGCGGTGAAGAAGACGGCGAAGGCGAGCAGGACCAGGCTGGCCGTACGGCGCATGGCGGGGGCGTCCCTCCCTCAGGGGTGCTTGGGGACGGTGGTGAGCAGCGGCTTGGGCGAGGTGGTGCCGCTGGGCGCACCGATCGCCGTGATGGCGAAGACGAGTGCGAGGGCCGCAGCCAGTCCGGCCGCGGCTGCTGTCAGGGCGCGCATGGCCGGCCTCCCAGTGAACTGATACGGCGTCAGGCGGGGGCACCGTAGCAACGGGTGGGCGAGATGAGAACACGTTGCGCTGGGCGCACGGAGCGGCGGAGGGCCACGGAGAGGCGGGGAGGCGGGGAGGCGGGGAGTTATAGCAGCGGGGGCGTCGAGCGCTGGAGTGTCTGCGTGCCCGGGGTGCGCGGGGTGCCCGGGGTGCGCGGGGTGCGCGGGGTGCCCGGGGTGCACGGGGTGCCCGGGGTGCGTAGCGGCTGCCGGTCCCTGGCGTGGGGCCGCCGTCCTGCCTTGGGCGGAGGGGCAGGACGGCGGTGAGGAGGAGGGGGAGGGAGGGGGCGGGCTGCCCGGGGGGGGTGGGTCAGGAGGAGGTGGGGGTGGTGACCTTGAGGGGGATGGTGAGGGTGGTGCTGCCGTCTGCGGTGGTCAGTTGCAGCAGGAATGTTCCGGTGTGCGTGTCGGTGTAGATCTTGGGGAGCTTGAGCAGGCCGCTGGCGTCCGTGGTGAGACCGGTGAGGGTGCGGGTCGGCTCTTGGCTGTCGTCCGTCAGGGCGCTTGTGCCGTTGGGATTGGCGGCCCTGGGGTTGGCGGCCTTGGGACTCTTGGGGCGCTCGGGGGCTGTGGGGGGTTTGAAGTAGGGGCCGTGGTGGTTTTCGGTGGGGTTGTCTGGGTCGGCGGTGACCATGGTGGCGGTGAGGGGCACGCCTGCGGCGATCTTGCCCTGGCATGTCGCCTTGACCTCAATGGCGTCGTCCGCGAAGGCCTGGCCGGCGGTGGCCGTCAGGTCCTTGTCCGAGGTACGGACGAGCTGGTCGGCCTTGGGTGTCGGCTTGAGCTGGACGGTGACCTCGAAGCGGACGGGAGGCACGGTGCGGCCGATGGCCGTCGCCTGGACGGTGAACATGCCGGCCCTGTCCCCCGCGTGCAGTGTGGGCGCGGTGGCCAGGCCGTCCTTGCCGGTGGTGACGGTGACGGCGGTCGCGCCGTCGGGGAAGCGGGCGTCGGTGGACGCGGGGAGGGTGAAGCGGACGGGGGCGCCGGCGACCGGCTTGCCGGTGGAGTCCTCGGCTCGTACCCGGATGGCGGCGGCGAAGTCGGTGCCGGAGGTGGCGGTCAGCTTGTCGTCACCGATCCGCCGGAGGGCGGTGAGCGGGGCGGGCTCGGCGGGCGGCTCGGGAGTGGGCTTGGGGGTGGGGGTGGGCTTGGGGGTGGGGGTGTCCGGGCGGTGGGGGGTGTTGCGTGGAGGGTTGGCAGTGGCCGGCTTGTTCGGCTTCGGGCCGTCGTGGCGGGAGCGCGCGTCCGGGGCCGTGGCGTCCCGGTGGTGGTCCTTGCGGTCGTCGGGCCGACGGGTGTCGGGGCCGTGGACGGTGGAGGTGCCGGCTCCGTTGGTGGTGTTGAGGTGTCCGCGTCCGGTGCGGTGCACGGGGAGTACGCCCTTGCCGTCGGGTACTTCGTGGGTGCCCTGGCGGTAGAAGGTGTACCAGGACAGCACGGTGCGCAGGTAGTCCCGGGAGTTGTTGTAGCCGAGTATCGCCCGGTCCAGGTCCTGTTGGGAGGAGAGGTCGCGGCCGCCGGAGCAGAGGTAGTGACCGGCGGCGAGTGCGGCGTCGAAGATGTTGTGGGGGTCCTTCTTGCCGTCACCGTTGCCGTCGGCGCCCCAGCCGGTGCCGTCGGGGCCGTCCTGGGACCAGGTGGAGGGGATGAACTGCATGGGGCCGACGGCGCGGTCGTGGGTGAGGTCGCCGTCGTAGCGGCCGCCGTCGGTGTCGAGAATCTGGGCGAAGCCCTGGCCGTTGAGCTGAGGGCCGAGGATCGGCTGGAGGGTGGTGCCTTCGGCGTCGACGGCTCCGCCACGGGCCTGGCCGGATTCGACCTTGCCGATGCCGGCGAGCAGTTGCCAGGGGAGCCGGCAGCCCGGGTCGGAGGCGCTGATCCGGAAGGCGGCGTTCTTGTAGGCGGCGAGGACGGTGGCGGGGATGCCGGCCTCGGCGGGGCCGGTGGCGATGAGGTCGCCGTCGCGGGCGCCGGCGCCGGGAGCGGGGCGCTGGGAACCGTCCGCCGGCACGGGGCTGTCGAGGGGCGGAAGGTCGGTGTAGTACGGGGAGCCGCCGTCGATGGGGGTGTCGGCGGGGGGCGGGGCGGGCTGCTGTCCCTTGGCCGCGGCGCTGGTGACGGCCGGCGACTGAGAGGCGGTCAGGGCGGCGAGCACCAGGGCCGCCACGGCCGTCGAGGCCGCTCCCCTACGGAGCCGCCTACGGGATATGGCTGCCATGTGTGGTTCCCCTCCGCGTTGACCGCTGCGCGTTGACGCCGCGTTGCATGACGTGGTGTTGCGCTCCCCGGCGCTGCCGAACTCCGGCACACTACGACAACCCGGGCTCGGCATCTACCACCTGATCGGTCACATAATGATCCGAATCGATCAAGGAGGAGTGTATGCCGTTCACGCTCAGCCATGCCGCGGCGGTACTGCCGCTCATGCGGCGGCGATCCGGCTGCACCGGGGCGGCGCGTGGTCCGCTGGTCGCCTCGGCGCTTGTCGCGGGGGCGCTCGCGCCGGACATGACGTACTACGCGGACTCGGTGGTGCCGGGCGGGATGGAGTTCGGGACCTTCACCCACTCACTGTCCGGTGTGCTGACGGTGGACGTTCTGGTCACCGTTGCGCTCGTCGCGGGCTGGCTGCTGGTGCGTGAGCCGGTACTGGCCCTGCTGCCCGCGGCGCGGCGGGGGCGGGTGTCCGCATGGGTCCGCGGGCGGCCATGGCGGCCGCGTGGGGTGCGTGAACTCGCCGCACTGGCCGCCCGGTTCGCGGTGTCCGCGGTGCTCGGGTCGGCAACCCATGTGGTGTGGGACTCGTTCACGCATGTGGGCCGCTGGGGCGCTCGGCTGGTGCCGGGGCTGGACGGGGTGGTGGGCGGGGTGCCGGCGGCGACGTATGTGCAGTACGGGACGTCGGCGGTGGCGATGGCGGCGATGGGGTGGTTCGTGTGGTCGGCGCTGCGGGGCGGCGGTCTCGGTGGTGTCGACGGTGCGAACGGCAGAGAGCGCGGAGAGCACGGCAGGGCGGATGCCGGTGAGGGTGAAGGTGAAGGTGATGGCGTGGTGGGCGCGGCGGGGGGCACTGGCGCCGGTCCGTCGTTGGCGGTGGGGGTGCGGTTGCTGCTGAGTGTGCCGCTGGTGCTGGGTGTGCTGCTGGGCGCGGCGCACCGAACGGTGCGGGCGTACGCGGAGTACGGGGGCGCGGCGGGCTGGTTCGACTACGTTCCGACCGTGCTGTTCGGTGCGGGTGCGGGCCTCTGCGCGGGGCTGGTGCTCTACGGGACGGGGGTGCGGCTGCTGGTGTGGCGGGCGGGCCGGAGCCGCCCTGCGCCGGGGACGGTGCGGGGTGCGCAGGCCCGCGCGGAGGCGGATGCCGCGGGAGCCACCGGCAGGAGGGGCACAGGTGTGGAGGCCACCGCGGCGGGAGCCGCCGGCGCGGGAGCCGATGCGCGGGGCGACGTGGCCCCCGGTACGGCGGCGGGCGCGTCGGAGGTGTCGCCCACCGCCGACTGAGCCGCGCCGCCGCGTCCACTCGTCAGACCGCTTCGTCCGGGCGCCAGACCGCCCCGTCCACTCGTCAGGCCGCCCCGTCCACTCGTCAGACCGTCCCGTCCGCTCGTCGAGCCGTCGGCGTCCGGTCAGTGTGCCGCCGACTCCCAGTCCTTGCCGGAGCCGACCGAGACGTCGAGAGGGGCGCGCAGTGCGACCGCGTCGGCCATCTCGCGGCGGACCAGGTCTTCGACCGCGGAGCGCTCGCCGGGGGCCACCTCGACCACGATTTCGTCGTGGACCTGCAGCAGCAGCCGGGATTCCAGTCCGGCCGCACGCAGTGCCTCGTCGACCCGCAGCATCGCGATCTTGACGATGTCGGCGGCGGTGCCCTGGATGGGGGCGTTGAGCGCCATCCGCTCGGCCATCTCCCGGCGCTGGCGGTTGTCGCTGTTGAGGTCCGGGAGGTACCGGCGGCGGCCGAGCATGGTCTCGGTGTAACCGGTGGCGCGGGCTTCGTCGACGACCCGGCGGAGGTAGTCGCGGACCCCGCCGAACCGCTCGAAATAGGTGTCCATCAGCTTGCGGGCCTCATCGGGCTGGATACCCAGCTGCTGGGAGAGGCCGAAGGCCGACAGGCCGTAGGCGAGGCCGTAGGACATCGCCTTGATCTTGCGGCGCATCTCGGCGTCCACCTCGGTCTTGGCGACGTCGAAGACCTGGGAGGCGACGGTGGTGTGCAGGTCCTCGCCGGAGGTGAAGGCTTCGATCAGGCCCTCGTCCTCGGAGAGGTGGGCCATCACGCGCAGTTCGATCTGGCTGTAGTCGGCCGTCAGCAGCGACTCGAAGCCGTCACCGACGACGAAGCCGCGGCGGATCGCCCGGCCCTCGTCCGTGCGGACCGGGATGTTCTGCAGGTTGGGGTCCGTGGAGGAGAGCCGGCCGGTGGCGGCGACGGTCTGGTTGAAGGTGGTGTGGATCCGGCCGTCCGCGGCGATGGTCTTGATCAGACCCTCGACGGTGGTGCGGAGCTTGGCCTGCTCGCGGTGGCGCAGCATGATCACCGGCAGTTCGTTGTCGGTCTGCGCGGCCAGCCAGGCGAGGGCGTCGGCGTCGGTGGTGTAGCCGGTCTTGGTCTTCTTGGTCTTGGGCAGGCCCAGCTCGCCGAAGAGGACTTCCTGCAGCTGCTTGGGCGAGCCGAGGTTGAATTCATGGCCGGCGGCGGCATGCGCCTCCTGGACGGCCTGCTGTACGGCGCCGGCGAACTGCTGCTCCATCCGCTCCAGCCAGGCCCGCTCGGCGGCGATGCCGGCCCGTTCCATCCGGGCGAGCAGTCGGCTGGTCGGGAGCTCCACCTCGTGCAGCAGCTCGGCCGCGCCGACCTCGGCCAGTTTCGCCTCGAAGGCCGCCCCCAGGTCGAGGACGGTACGCGCCTGCACCATCAGGGCGTCGGCCTCGGCCTGCTCGTCGGCGCCGAACGCCAGCTGGCCGTCGCCGGGCGCGGCCGGGGCGAGATCGCGGCCGAGGTACTCGATGGACAGGGCGTCCAGCGCGAAGGAGCGGCGGCCGGGCTTGACCAGGTACGCGGCCAGGGCGGTGTCCATGGAGACGCCGTCGATGTGCCAGCCGTGCTCGCCGAAGACCCGCATGAGGCCCTTGGCGTTGTGCAGCACCTTGGGGCGGGCGGGGTCGGCGCTCCAGGAGGCGAACGCCTGCTCGTCGGCCTCGTCCAGCTGGGACGGGTCGAACCAGACGGCCGGGCCGCCGGCGGTGGCGAGCGCGACCTCGGCGACGTTTCCGCTGCCCAGGCTCCAGACGTCGACGGTGGCCATGCCCAGGGTGCCGCTACCGTGTTCGGCCAGCCACGGAGCGAGTTCGCCCGTGCCGAGGACCGCGCCGTCCACCTCGACACCGGCGGCGGGCGCGGCCTCCTCGGTCGTCCCGGCGGCGCCCGGGTCGACGGCGAGGAGCCGGTCGCGCAGGCCCGGGTTGCGGATCTCCAGGGCGTTGAGGAACACCTTGAGGGCCTCGCGGTCGTAGGCCTCGCGGGTCAGCTCCCCGGGCCCGCAGGACAGCTCGACGTCCCGCACCATCTCCGTGAGGCGGCGGTTGAGCTTCACCGCTTCCAGGTGCTCGCGGAGGTTGGCACCGGCCTTGCCCTTGACCTCGTCGGCGCGCTCGACCAGCTCCGCGAACGAACCGAACTGGTTGATCCACTTCGTGGCGGTCTTCTCGCCGACGCCGGGGATACCGGGGAGGTTGTCGGACGGGTCGCCGCGCAGCGCGGCGAAATCCGGGTACTGGGCGGGGGTGAGGCCGTACTTCTCGAAGACCTTCTCCGGGGTGAAGCGGGTCAGCTCGGAGACGCCCTTGGTGGGGTAGAGGACCGTGACGTCGTCGGAGACCAGCTGGAAGGAGTCGCGGTCGCCGGTGACGATCGAGACCTGGAAGCCCTGGGCGGTGGCCTGCTCGGTGAGGGTGGCGATGACGTCGTCGGCCTCGTACCCCTCGACGGCGAAGCGCTTGACCCGCATCGTGTCGAGGAGCTCACCGATCAGCTCGACCTGGCCCTTGAACTCGTCGGGGGTCTTGGAGCGGTTCGCCTTGTAGTCCGCGAACTCCTCGGACCGCCAGGTCTTGCGGGACACGTCGAAGGCCACCGCGAAGTGCGTAGGCGCTTCGTCGCGCAGAGTGTTCGCGAGCATCGACGCGAAGCCGTAGATCGCATTGGTCGGTTGACCGGTGACGGTGGTGAAATTCTCCACGGGCAGGGCGAAGAACGCCCGGTATGCCATGGAATGCCCGTCCATCAGGAGCAGGTGGGGACGGCCACCCGCCGCCGCCTCGGTGCCGGTCGCTTCGTTCTTCTTCGCTGCCTTTGCTGCCACGCCCCCGATCCTGCCACGGCCCACTGACAATCCCCGCCGCGACCGCCGCCCGGCGGGGGCGTACACGGTCCGGCGCGGGCCGCACACGATCCCGCCGCCTCCCCACACGCGGCCCGGCCCGCGCCCAGCCCGCCCCCACCTCCGTGTCCGCCTCCGCCCCTGCGCCACCACTACGCCACCGCACCCGGACCGTGACAGGATCGGACACGTACCGCAACGATCCGCCGCACCCGGTGGAGCGAGCACCAGCCCACGGCTCAAGGGAGAGCGCCATGGCAGGCAAGCCGCCCTCGTCCGACCCCATCCAGGACGCGCCCCAGGTCGGCGAACCCCAGCACGCCGCCGTCGGGCTCCCGGCCATCACCCACGCCCTGCGGATCTCGCAGAAGCAGATGGGCGTCCGCCGCACCGCCCTGACCCTCCTCCGCGTCAACCAGCAGAACGGCTTCGACTGCCCCGGCTGCGCCTGGCCCGAGCCGGACAAACCGCACACCGCGGAGTTCTGCGAGAACGGCGCCAAGGCCGTCGCCGAAGAAGCCACCCTCCGCCGCGTCACCCCCGACTTCTTCGCCGCCCACTCCGTCGCCGACCTCGCCACCCGCAGCGGCTACTGGCTCGGCCAGCAGGGCCGCCTCACCCACCCCATGTACCTGCCCGAGGGCGCCGACCACTACGTCCCCGTCCCCTGGGAGCAGGCCTTCGACATCATCGGCGAGGAACTGACCGCCCTCGACTCCCCCGACGAAGCCGTCTTCTACACCTCCGGGCGCACCAGCAACGAGGCCGCCTTCCTCTACCAGCTCTTCGCCCGCGAATTCGGCACCAACAACCTCCCCGACTGCTCGAACATGTGCCACGAGTCGTCGGGCTCCGCCCTCACCGAAACCCTCGGCGTCGGCAAGGGCAGCGTCCTCCTGGAGGACCTCTACCAGGCCGACCTGATCATCGTCGCCGGCCAGAACCCGGGCACCAACCACCCCCGCATGCTCACCGCCCTGGAGAAGGCCAAAGCCGGCGGAGCAAAGATCATCTCGATCAACCCGCTCCCCGAAGCCGGCCTGGAACGCTTCAAGAACCCCCAGACCCCACGCGGCCTGGCCGGCGGCGGCACCGCCCTCACCGACCTCTTCCTCCAAGTACGCCTCGGCGGCGACCAGGCACTCTTCCGCGCCTTCAACCGCCGCATCCTCGACACCCCGGGCGCCGTCGACGAAGACTTCATCCGCGAACACACCCACGGCTTCGAGGAGTTCGCACGGCTGGCACGGGGCGGCGGCGACAACGCCGACAACGGCGGCAGCGAGAGCGGCAGCGACAGCAGCGGCATCGACGACGAGACGCTCGCCGCCACCGGACTCACCCACGAAGAGATCGACCGCGCACTGGAGATGATCCTCGCCTCCCGGCGCACCATCGTCTGCTGGGCCATGGGCCTCACCCAGCACAAACACGCCGTCCCCACCATCCAGGAAGTCGTCAACTTCCTCCTCCTGCGCGGCAACATCGGCCGCCCCGGAGCCGGCGTCTGCCCCGTACGCGGACACAGCAACGTCCAGGGCGACCGCACCATGGGCATCTTCGAACGCCCCGCCCCCGCCTTCCTCGACGCCCTGGAGAAGGAGTTCGGCTTCGCACCACCCCGCGAACACGGCCTCGACGTCGTCCGCGCCATCCACGCCCTGCGCGACGGCCGCGCCAAGGTGTTCCTCGCCATGGGCGGCAACTTCGTCGCCGCGACACCCGACACCGACGTCACCGAAGCCGCCATGCGCCGCGCCCGGCTCACCGTCCACATCTCCACGAAACTCAACCGCTCACACGCCGTCACCGGCACCCACGCCCTCATCCTGCCGACCCTGGGCCGCACCGAACGCGACCTCCAGGCGAGCGGCGAGCAGTTCGTGACCGTCGAGGACTCCATGGGCATGGTGCACGCCTCCCGCGGCCGCCTGGAACCCGCCGGCCCCCACCTGCTCTCCGAGACCGCCATCGTCACCCGCCTCGCCCGCCGCGTCCTCGGCCCCGGCAGCCACACCCCCTGGGAACAGTTCGAGCAGGACTACGCGGCCATCCGCGACCGCATCGCCCACGTCATCCCGGGCTTCGAGAACTTCAACACCAAGGTCGCCCACCCCGGCGGATTCGCCCTCCCGCACGCCCCCAGGGACAGCCGCCACTTCCCCACCGCCACCGGGAAAGCCAACTTCACCGCCGCACCCGTCACATACCCCGCCGTCCCCGAAGGCCGGCTGCTGCTCCAGACACTGCGCTCCCACGACCAGTACAACACCACCATCTACGGCCTCGACGACCGCTACCGCGGCATCAAGAACGGCCGCCGCGTCGTCCTCGTCCACCCCGACGACGCCCGCGAACGCGGCCTCGCCGACGGCGCGTACACCGACCTCGTCAGCGAATGGACCGACGGCAGCGAACGGCGCGCGACCGGCTTCCGCGTCGTGCACTACCCCACCGCCCGCGGCTGCGCCGCCGCCTACTACCCCGAGACCAACGTCCTCATCCCGCTCGACCACACCGCCGACACCAGCAACACCCCCGCCGCCAAGTCCGTCGTGATCCGCCTGGAAAGCGCCGCTCAGGGCTGACCGCCCCGTACGGAACCCCGCACTACGCACACACGCCGCGGCCTGATAAGAACAGCACGGACCGACGAACAGCGCCGATCGGCGTACGGAACGCCACGAACGGCGTACGGCACGACCGGCGACGAAGACGACGACCGGCGCGACGACCACGCGCAGACGATCAGGCGCAAGCGAACGGAGCCGCAGCATGGGTGAGCGCAGCACCACGAAGTTTCCGCAGGAGATCCTCGACCAGTGGGCCGGACGCGGCCTCGACCTGCCCGCCCTTTTCTCCGCCGGAAACCTCGGCGAACGGATGAGCGTCCAGGTCACCGAGGCCGCCCCGGACCGCGTCGTCGGCACCATGCCCGTCGAGGGCAACACCCAGCCCTACGGGCTGCTGCACGGCGGCGCCTCCGCCGTCCTGGCCGAAACCCTCGGCTCCGTCGGCTCCATGCTGCACGCCGGCCCCACCAGGATCGCCGTCGGCGTCGACCTCAACTGCACCCACCACCGCGGCGTCCGCTCCGGCCTGGTCACCGGCGTCGCCACGCCCGTCCACCGGGGCCGCTCCACCGCCACGTACGAGATCGTCATCACCGACGAACACGACAAGCGGGTCTGCACCACCCGCCTGACCTGCATGCTGCGCGACGCCGGCACCGACCGCGGCTGACCGGAACGGCCCCACACACGAGCGGCCCCGCACCGATCACCTCGGTACGGGGCCGTCCGCGCACACGCACACCACGCGCAGCTACTGGTCCTTCTGGTCCTTCTTCTGCTGCTTCTTCTCCTCGGCGTCCTCGATGACCGCCTCGGCGACCTGCTGCATCGACAGCCGGCGGTCCATCGACGTCTTCTGGATCCACCGGAACGCGGCCGGCTCGGTCAGCCCGTACTGCGTTTGCAGAATGCTCTTCGCGCGGTCCACCAGCTTCCGCGTCTCCAGCCGCTGGGTGAGGTCGGCGACCTCCTTCTCCAGCGTCTTCAGCTCGGTGAACCGGCTCACCGCCATCTCGATCGCCGGCACGACGTCGCTCTTGGAGAACGGCTTCACCAGGTACGCCATGGCGCCGGCGTCCCGCGCCCGCTCCACCAGCTCGCGCTGCGAGAACGCGGTCAGCATCAGGACCGGGGCGATGCTCTCCTCGGCGATCTTCTCGGCGGCGGAGATGCCGTCCAGGACGGGCATCTTCACGTCCAGGATCACCAGGTCGGGGCGGTGCTCCCGGGCCAGCTCCACGGCGGTCTGGCCGTCCCCGGCCTCACCGACGACGGTGTAGCCCTCTTCCTCGAGCATCTCTTTGAGATCGAGGCGGATGAGGGCCTCGTCCTCGGCGATCACGACTCGCGTGGTCAGCGGCGGGACGTGCGACTGGTCGTCATCGGCGACGGGCTGGGGCTCGGCGGCGCTCACGTGACTCCTCGTTCCGGGCAGGTGGTGCCATTGCAGCCTACCTAGAGGCGACCAGCATTCCGCACAGGGTAGGGTGTCTTGGGCACCTAGCCGGGTTGGCGGAATGGCAGACGCTGATGCCTCAAAAGCATCTGTCCGAAAGGGCGTGCGGGTTCGAATCCCGCACCCGGCACCTCTGAAACAAGCGGAGCTTCACGTTCTCGTGAATCGCACGCATTTTCGTTGCGTCGCTTACGTGGCATCACGCAGAGTGACTACATGAACTTTCACGGCACAGACGTGCGACAGAAGGCGATCACTCAACTCCGCGCCGGGGCGAGGAACTCACACGTGGCCCGTGCCCTGGGCGTACCACTTGGCACTGTTGGCTACTGGCTGCACATGGAGCGCGCCAAACGCGGAGAGTGTCCTGGTGCGCACAACCCGAAGTGCCCGCGATGCGACGGGCGAGAGCTGGACCAGCCGGCGTACGCCTACCTCCTGGCCCTCTACCTCGGCGACGGCCACATCATCCAGTACTCGGAGCACCGCGTACCCAACCTCATGATCACGTGCGGAAACGACCGGCCTGGTCTCATGGATGCCTGCGAAGCCGCGATGCGCGCGGTCTTTCCAGACAACTCCGTGTGCCGAGTCAGCCGGACCGGCTGCCACAACGTGAAGGTCTACTCCAAGCACCTATGGTGCATGTTTCCTCAGCACGGCAAGGGTAAGAAGCACGAGCGGCCGATCGCCCTCGAACCGTGGCAGCAGCAAATCGTGGACGAGCACCCCTGGGAGTTCGTACGCGGGCTGATCCACTCTGACGGCTGTCGGATCACCAACTGGACCACGAAGATGGTCGGCGGGGAGCGCAAGCGCTATGAGTATCCGCGGTACTTCTTCACCAACAAGTCCGACGACATTCGGCGGCTCTTCCCGGACACGCTGACCAAGGTCGGCGTCGAGTGGACGACCCTCGCCCGTGGTAGCGACCCGTTCAACATCTCCGTGGCCCGCAAAGCCTCTGTGGCGCTTATGGATCAACACATCGGGCCGAAGTACTGACGGGGACGGCAGTCAGTTCCTCGGCCCAGGGGAGCGTGGTGCGTGGTGCGGGTGCGGCTACTTCAGGATTTCGTCCTCGCCGATGTGGTGGACGCGGACGAGGTTGGTGGAGCCGGGGACTCCGGGTGGGGAGCCGGCGGTGATGATGACGAGGTCGCCCTTGCGGCAGCGGCCGATCTTGAGGAGTTGCTCGTCGACCTGGGCGACCATCTCGTCGGTGGAGTTGACGGTGGGGCCGAGGAAGGTCTCCACGCCCCAGCTGACGTTCAGTTGGGAGCGGGTGGCGGGGTCGGGGGTGAAGGCGAGGAGGGGGATGGGTGAGCGGTAGCGGGAGAGGCGGCGGACGGTGTCGCCGGACTGGGTGAAGGCGACGAGGAACTTGGCGCCGAGGAAGTCGCCCATTTCCGCGGCGGCGCGGGCGACGGCGCCGCCCTGGGTGCGGGGTTTGCTGGTTTCGGTGAGGGGTGGGAGGCCCTTGGCGAGGATGTCTTCTTCGGCCGCTTCGACGATGCGGCTCATGGTGCGGACGGTCTCGGTGGGGTATTTGCCGACGCTGGTCTCGCCGGAGAGCATCACGGCGTCGGTGCCGTCGATGACGGCGTTGGCGACGTCGGAGGCTTCGGCGCGGGTGGGGCGGGAGTTGTCGATCATCGAGTCGAGCATCTGGGTGGCGACGATGACCGGTTTGGCGTTGCGCTTGGCGAGTTTGATGGCGCGCTTCTGGACGATGGGGACGGTTTCGAGGGGCATTTCGACGCCGAGGTCGCCGCGGGCGACCATGATGCCGTCGAAGGCGGCGACGATGTCGTGGATGTTGTCGACGGCCTGAGGTTTTTCGATCTTTGCGATGACGGGGAGGAAGCGTCCTTCCTCGCGCATGATGCGGTGGACGTCTTCGATGTCGTGGCCGGTGCGCACGAAGGAGAGGGCGATGAGGTCGGCGCCGTAGCGCAGCGCCCAGCGGAGGTCGTCCTGGTCTTTTTCGGAGAGGGCGGGGACGGAGACGGCGACGCCGGGGAGGTTGAGGCCTTTGTGGTCGGAGACCATGCCGCCTTCGATGACCTTGGTGCGGACCCGGGGGCCGGAGACCTCGGTGACCTCCAGGGTGACCTTGCCGTCGTCGACGAGGATGCGTTCGCCGGTGGTGACGTCGGCGGCGAGGCCCTGGTAGGTGGTGCCGCAGAGGTGGCGGTCGCCTTCGACGGATGGTTCGACGGTGAGGGTGAACTCGTCGTCGCGTTCGAGAAGTACGGGACCTTCGCGGAATCGGCCGAGGCGGATCTTCGGGCCTTGAAGGTCGGCGAGGATGCCGACGCTGCGGCGGGTCTCCTCGGATGCTTTGCGGACCCGGTCGAAGCGGGCTTCGTGGTCGGGGTAGGTGCCGTGGCTGAGGTTGAAGCGGGCGATGTTCATTCCGGCGTCGACGAGGGCTTTGATCTGCTCGTACGAGTCGGTGGCGGGTCCCAGTGTGCAGACGATCTTTGCTCGGCGCATGGGTCGACTCTATGGCTTACCGGAGGGTAGGGAACTGTGGCGGGGTGACTGCTCAACGAGCTTTGAATGAAAGGCTGTTGACAAGTATTGGAATGGGCGCGAAGGCGCTCCGATGAGCGGATTTCCGCCCTCGCGCGGTGGTGTGTCAGAGGGCGGGGCGGGTCATCGTCAAGCGTGCGTTGACGGCGGCGTGGACGGTTTGCTGCTGGGGTTCGAGGTCGAGGGCGGGGGCGGATTCCTGGGTGGCGGCGCGGCCGGCGAAGCCTCGCATGCCGGGGGGCGGGGTGAAAGCCTGGTTCTCGGCGCCGAGGTCGGCGATTTCGAGGAGGGCGTCGAGGCGGGCGCCGAGGGCTTCGGCGTATTCGCGGGCGCGTTGGACGGCGTCGTGGACGGCCTGGGTGCGGGCGGTGCGGTGGGCGGGTGAGTCGGGGCGGAGGGCCCACCAGGGTCCGTCGACGCGGGTGAGGTCGAGGTCGGCGAGGCGGGTGGTGAGTTCGCCGAGGGCGGTGAAGTCGTTGAGGGTGGCGGTGTGGGCGACGCGTCCGTGGTAGGCGCGGACGCGTTCGTGGCGGCCTTTGTCGGTGAGTTGGGGGGTGAGGGTGAAGGCGCCGGTTTCGAGTTTTTCGACGGCGTCTCCGTAGCTCTTGATGAGGGTGAGGGCGTGTTCGTTGCGGCGGGTGAGGTCGGCGAGGGTGGTGTTGCGGTTGGTGCCGCGGGCGCTGAGGGTGACGGTGATGCGGGCGATTTCGGGGGCGACTTCGAGGTGGGCTTCGCCGCGTACGGCGAGGCGGGGGGTGTCGGGGGTGCCGTAGGGCAGGGGGTCGGTCATGGGTGGGCTCCTTCGGTGTGGGTGGCCGAAGGGTCGCACATCGGGGCGGCGTCGGTGGGGAGAAGCAGGGCGGCGTGGGGGCGGCAGTGCTGCGGTGGCAGTGCTGTGGTGGCGCCGCCGACCGGCCGTCCCCCGTCGCGGCCAGCCCTCCCGGTGGTCAGTGGCGGGGGATGAGGCCGGCGCCCTGGCGGGGGATGGTGTGGGTGCTGCCGCCGGTGGTGGGCTGCTGGAGGCCGAAGGTGGTGAAGGCGGTGCGTTCGGGGAGGGGGTAGGGGGTGGTGCCGGTGAGGGAGTTGAGGATGGTGGCGCTGCGCCAGGCGGCGAGGCCGAGGTCGGGGGTGCCTACGCCGTGGGTGTGGGTTTCGGCGTTCTGGACGTAGAGGGAGCCGGTGATGGTGGGGTCGAGGACGACGCGGTGCTGGTCGTCGATGCGGGGGCGTTCGCGTGCGTCGCGGCGTACGTAGGGGTCGAGGGCGGCGAGGAGGGTGTCCAGGCGGCGTTCGCGGTAGCCGGTGGCGAGGACGACGGCGTCGGTGACGAGGCGGGAGCGGGTGCCTTGCTGGGTGTGGTCGAGGTGGAGTTCGACTTTGGTGGTGCCGACGCGGCCGGCGGTGCGTACGGAGACGCCGGGGGTGAGGGTGGTGTCGGGCCAGCCGCCGTTGAGGGTGCGGCGGTAGAGCTCGTCGTGGATGGCGGCGAGGGTGGCGTGGTCGATGCCTTTGTGGAGTTGCCACTGGCCGGGGAGGAGGTCGTCGCGGACGCGTTCGGGGAGGGCGTGGAAGTAGCGGGTGTAGTCGGGGGTGAAGTGTTCGAGGCCGAGTTTGCTGTATTCCATGGGGGCGAAGGCGGGAGTGCGGGCGAGCCAGTGGATGCCTTCGCGGCCGGTGGGGCGGGCGCGGAGCTGGTCGAGGAAGATTTCGGCGCCTGACTGGCCGGCGCCGATGACGGTGAGGTGGTCGGCGGCGAGCAGGCTGTCGCGGTGGTCGAGGTAGTCGGCGGAGTGGATGACGGGGACGGTGGGGGCGTCGGCGAGGGGGCGGAGGGGGACGGGGATGTGGGGGGCGGTGCCGATGCCGAGGACGAGGTGGCGGGCGTGGGTGCGGCCGAGGGCCTGGGCTTCGCCGTCGGCGTCGAGTTGGGTGAAGTCGACTTCGAAGGCGGTGCGTTCGGGGTTCCAGCGGATGGCGTCGATGTGGTGGCCGAAGTGGAGGGCGGGGAGGTTTTCGCTGACCCAGCGGCAGTAGGAGTCGTATTCGGTGCGGTGGATGTGGAAGCGCTCGGCGAAGTAGAAGGGGAAGAGGCGTTCGCGGGTCTTGAGGTAGTTGAGGAAGGTCCAGGGGCTGGCGGGGTCGGCGAGGGTGACGAGGTCGGCGAGGAAGGGGACTTGGAGGGTGGCGCCGTCGATGAGGAGGCCGGGGTGCCAGTGGAAGGCGGGGCGCTGGTCGTAGAAGGCGGCGCGGAGGTGGGTGAGGGGGTGGGCGAGGGCGGCGAGGGAGAGGTTGAAGGGGCCGATGCCGATGCCGACGAGGTCGAGGGGTTCATCAGGGCGGGCGATGGGGGTTTCGGGGGTGGTGGTCATCGGGGGGTGTGGCCTTCCACGAGTGTGAGGAGGGTGGTGAGGTCTCCGGGCTGGGTGTGGGGGTTGAGGAGGGTGACTTTGAGCCAGAGGCCGGTGGGGGTGGTGGCGCGGCCGAGGACGGCGCGGCCTTCGGTGAGGAGGGTGCGGCGGATGGTGGCGAGGGTGGCGTGGTCGGCGCCGGTGGGGCGGAAGAGGACGGTGCTGAGGGTGGGGCGGGAGTGGAGTTCGTAGCGGGGGTGGGCCTCGATGAGGTCGGCGAGGGTGCGGTCGACGAGGGTGCCGATGCCGTGGCGGCCGAGGGCTTTGAGGGTGACCGCGATTTTGAGGATGTCGGGGCGGCGGGTGGTGCGGAGTGAGCGGTGCAGGAGGTCGGGGAGGCCGGCTTCGGTGTCGTCGTCGGCGTTGAGGTAGTCGGCTTGGTGGGTGAGGGGGGTGAGGGTGGTGGGGTCGGGGACGGCGAGGAGGCCGGCGGCGACCGGCTGCCAGCCGAGTTTGTGGAGGTCGAGGGCGACGGTGTGGGCGCGGTCGAGGCCTTGGAGGGCTTTGGTGTGGGTGTCGCTGAAGAGGAGGGGGCCGCCGTAGGCGGCGTCGATGTGGAGGCGGGCGCGGTGGTGGTGGGCGAGGTCGGCGAGGGCGGGGAGGGGGTCGATGGCGCCGGAGTCGGTGGTGCCTGCGGTGGCGGTGATGAGGAGGGGGCCGGTGTGCGGGGGGAGGTTGGTGAGGCAGGTGTGGAGGGTGTCGGGGGTGAGGGTGCCGTTGGGGGTGGGGAGGGTGATGGGGGTGGGGAGGCCGAGGAGCCAGGCGGAGCGGTGGATGGAGTGGTGGGCGTTGGCGCCGCAGATGATCTGGAGGGGGCCGGCGGTGCCGGGGGTGGTGGCGGCTTCGCGGGCGAGGAGGAGGCCGAGCTGGTTGGATTCGGTGCCGCCGGTGGTGATCAGGGCGTCGGGGGCGGTGGCGTGGGGGTAGACGAGGGCGGCGAGGGCGCGGCTGGTGAGGGATTCCAGGGCGGAGGCGGCGGGGGCCTGGTCCCAGGAGTCCATGGAGGGGTTGAGGGCGGCGGCGGCGAGGTCGGCGGCGGTGGCCAGGGCGAGGGGCGGGCAGTGCAGGTGGGCGGCGCAGTGGGGGTCGGCGGGGTCGGCGGCGCCGGCGGCGAGGGTGTGGACGAGGGTGCGCAGGGCGGTGTGGGGTCCGGTGCCGTCGTCGGGGAGGACGGGGTGGCAGGCGTCGTGTACGGCGCGGGCGACGGTGTCGGGGCCGCCGGCCGGGAGGGGGCCGGCGCGGTCCTCGGCGCCGGCGGTGAGGGCGTCGAGGACGGTGTCGAGGAGGGGGCGGAGCGCGCGGGGGCCGTTGGTGCCGCCTGCGAGGGCGGTGCCGGCAGGGGGCACAGGCATGGGTGTGCTCTTCTGTGTGGGCGTACGGGGAGTTTTCCGGCAGCCTGGTCCGCGTCGCCGGGCGGTTCCCGTGCGGACGAGGCGTGAGGCGGCCCTAAGTTACTGTCCCGGTACGTGGTGTGCCCACTGGTTGCGGTCATACCACCCGTAAGTGGTACGGGCGCACCGCAGGTGTTCGGGTGCCGCCGGCCGGCGGGCGGCGGCACCGTCCGTGCGGTGGTGGGTTACGCCTTTCCGGCCGCCTTCCCGGCCGTCTCCCCGGTCGCTGCCCCGGTCCCCGCCCCGGCTGCGGCGTGTACCTTCAACGCCCGCCGCAGGTCGTCGAGTTGGTCGATGAGTTTGCGGCGGAGGGCGGGGGTGAGGCCGGGGTCGGCGAGGCAGGTTTCGCCGAGGCGGAGGGTGTCCTGGTCGATGGCGGTGACGGGGAAGGCGTGGGTGCCGGCCGCGGCGCCGAGGACGGGGCCGCGGGCGGCGGCGAGGGCAGGGGCGTCGGTGAAGTAGCGGGCGACGTAGGGGCGGAGCAGGTCGTGGTGTTCGGGTGCCCAGAAGCCGCCCGCGGTGGCGATGAAGAGGTAGGTGGAGAGGGCGGCTTTGCCGTCGGCGTCGTCGGTGGTGAACAGGGCGTCCCAGGCGGCTTGTTTGGCCGCCGGGTCGGGGAGGGCGGCGCGGCAGCGGGCGGCGCCTTCGCGGCCGGTGGCGCTGGGGTCGCGGGTGAGTTCGGCGTCGATGGCGGCGCGGAGGGTGTCGAGGGGGGTGGCGCCGAGGGTGGCGAGGCGGCCGAGGATGCGCCAGCGGAGTTCGGGGTCGAGGTGGGGGCCGCCGGGGACGCTGCCGTCGTCGAGCCAGGCCTGGAGGGCGTCGGGGGTGGTGGCGCTGTCGATGAAGGCGCGCACGGCGATGAGGCGGCGGCCGGTGGGGGCGCCGTTGTCGGGGCCTTCGGTGCGGCGGAGTATGTCGCGGCTGAGGGCGGTGAGGGTGGTGAGGGCGGTGTGGCGTCGGCCGGGGGTGCCTCCCGGCTCGCCCAGGGGCGAGGGGCCGGGTGCGAAGAGGTAGCGGTCGGCGATCTGGGTGCGGGCGAAGGTGAGGACGCCCTGGAGGATGGCGAGGTCGGTTTCGTGCGGGAGGTGGGTGCGGGCGGCGTCCAGGTAGGCGGTGGGGGCGAGTTCGCCGTCGCGGACCATGTCGCGGGCGGCGTTCCAGACAACGGCGCGGGTGAGGGGGTCGGGGAGGCCGGAGAGGGTGGTGAGGGCGGTGTGCCAGGAGGCGGCGTCGAGGCGGATCTTGGCGTAGGTGAGGTCCTGGTCGTTGAGGAGGAGCAGGGCGGGGCGGCGGCCGGTGGCGGTGTGCGGCTTGCTGGGGGTACTCCCCCAGCTACCGCTGGGGGCACCCCCACCCTGCTCGAGCGGGGTCGGGAGCTCGGAGGACGGGAGGTCGAGGGTGAGGGGGGTGCGGGGGGTACGGGGGACGAGGTGGCCGGGGGTGTGCGGGTCGTGGTCGTAGCGGCCGACGGTGAGGCGGTGGGGGCGGGTGCCGTCGTGGCTTCCGGTGTGGTCGACGGTGAGGGTCCAGTGGCCGTCGCCGGTGTCGTGGACGACGGGGGTGAGGGTGTCGGCTCCGGTGGTGCGCAGCCAGCGTTCGGCCCAGGTGTGGACGTCGCGGTCGGTGTGGCGGGCGAGGGAGTCGATGAAGTCGGCGAGGGTGGCGTTGCCGAAGCGGTGCCGGGCGAAGTGGTCGTTGATGCCGGCGAGGAAGTCCTCGGTGCCGAGCCAGGCGACGAGCTGGCGGAGGGCGGAGGCGCCCTTGGCGTAGGAGATGCCGTCGAAGTTGAGGAGGGCGGCGGCGGTGTCGGGGACGTCTTCGGGGGCGGGGGCGACGGGGTGGGTGGAGGGGCGCTGGTCGGCGTCGTAGCCCCAGCCCTTGCGGGCGACGGCGAAGGCGGTCCAGGTGTCGGTGAAGCGGGTGGCTTCCGACAGGACCTGGTAGCCCATGTATTCGGCGAAGGATTCGTTGAGCCAGATGTCGTCCCACCACTGGAGGGTGACGAGGTCGCCGAACCACATGTGGGCCATTTCGTGGGCGATGGTCACACCGCGGGCCTGGCGTTCGGTGTCGGTGACGGCGGAGCGGTAGACGTATGCGTCGCGGAAGGTGACGAGTCCCGGGTTCTCCATGGCGCCGGCGTTGAATTCGGGGACGAAGGCCTGGTCGTAGGAGTCGAAGGGGTAGGGCTCGTCGAAGAGTTCGTGGTAGCGGTCGAAGCAGCGGCGGGTGAGGTCGAGGAGTTCGTCGGTGTCGGCGTCGAGGTGGGGGGCGAGGGAGCGGCGGCAGTGGAGGCCGAAGGGCAGTCCGGCGTGTTCGGTGCGTACGGAGTGCCAGGGGCCGGCGGCGACGGCGACGAGGTAGGTGGAGATACGGGGGGTGGGGGCGGCTTTCCAGCGGCCCTCCCCCAGGTGTTCGGTGATGCCGTTGGCGAGGACCTGCCAGCCTTCGGGGGCGGTGACGTGGAGGTCGAAGACGGCTTTGAGGTCGGGCTGGTCGAAGGCGGCGAAGACGCGCTGGGCGTCGTGCATGAACAGCTGGGTGTAGGCGTAGTTCTCGCCGTCGGCGGGGTCGGTGAAGCGGTGCATGCCTTCGCCGGTGCGGGAGTAGCGCATGGTGGCGTGGACGTGGAGGACGTGCTCGCCCGCGGTGAGGTCCGTCAGGGGCAGCCGGTTGCCGTCCAGGGTCCCCGGGTCGAGGGGGTGGCCGTCGAGGGTGGCGGAGTGCAGTGTGGCGGGCTTGAGCTCGACGAAGGTGTCGCCGCCGGTGCGGGCGGTGAAGTGGACGGCGGTACGGGAGCCGAAGTGCTCTCCCTCCGGCTCCGCCGGGGGGACCTCCAGGCCGTGTGTGAGGTCGAGGTGGACCTCGTAGCGGTGGACGTCGATGAGCCGGGCTCGGGTCTGCGCCTCGTCGCGCTGCAGTTCGGGCATGGGGTCATGCTGCCGTACGGCCGGTGGGGTGTGCAGGGGGGTTTGCCGCGCCGGGCAAGGCCGGCAGCCGGCCCCGTCGCTCGGGCGACGGGGCCGACTGCCCGGGATTGTCGGTGCTCCCGGGATTGTCGGTGCTCCCGGGATCGTCGGTACGACCGGATCGTCGGTGCTAGCGTCGCGCCAGCGCCGCCGCGGCCTCCGCTATGGCGTCGTAGCCGGCGATGTGGTTCCTCGTGATGAGGTCCGAGATCGCCTCCGCCTTCTTGGTCATATCGTCGTTGCCGAAGTCCCGGTAGAGGCGGCCGGCCTCCCGCGACACCCTCTGTACCAGCGAGGTGCGGTCGATCCGTACGCCTTCGTAGACCTTCAGCAGTTCGGGCAGCGAGCCCGGGTCCGCGCCGTCGAGGATCGTGGCGAGGGCGAAGGCGTCCTCCATGGCCTGGTTCGCCCCCTGGCCCAGGTGCGGGACCATCGCGTGCGCGGCGTCTCCCAGCAGGGTGATCGACCGGGTCGACCAGCGCGGCAGCGAGGGGCGGTCGAAGATGCCCCACTTGAAGGTGGACTCGGCGGCGTCGATGGTCTCGAGCACCCGCGGCTCCCAGCCTTCGAACTGGTTGCGCAGCTCGTCGAGGGCGCCGGGCGCGGACCACGACTCGGCCGCGTCGCGGTCGCTCGGCACATAGCCGACGACGTTCATGACCTTGCCGGAGGAGACGAGGTAGCACAGGAAGGTGCGCTGGGGGCCGAACCAGATGGCGAGCCTCTGGTCCTCCAGCGCCCAGCTCAGCTTCTCGATCGGGACGAGGGCCCGGTAGGCCATGATGCCCTCGCCGGTCGGGCGCACCTCGACGCCCACCGCCTCCTGGACCGCGGTGCGGATGCCGTCCGCGCCGATGACCAGGTCGGCCGTGATCGATGTGCCGTCGCCGAAGTCGACGCGCGCGGAGTCGTCCAGCTGGTGGACCTTGACGGCCTTCTTGCCGAGGTGCAGCGCCTCGGCCGGGAGTTTGGAGACCAGCAGCTGCTGGAATTCTCCCCGGTGGACGGCGTAGGTGCTGCCGAGCGGGCTGGGCTTCTGCGGCCAGTTCTCGACCGGCAGCCGGTTGCCGGCCCAGTCGCGGACGATCGAGGTGCCGGCGGAGTAGCCGATCCTCTGCACGCCCTCGTCCAGGCCGACGGTGGCCAGCAGGTGCATGGCGTTGGGCAGGACGCCGAAGCCCGCCCCGATCGCCCTCAGCTCGGAGGTCTGCTCGTAGACGTTGACACGGTGTCCTTTTTCGCGCAGGGCGATGGCAGCGGTGAGGCCGCCGATCCCCGCGCCGATGATGGCGATGTTCAGCATGACCGGTCCCCCGCTCGTCTCGTTACAGCAGCCCGCTCGCGCGGGTGGCGGCCGCCTCGAGGTGGTCGAGGATCCGGCCGGCCGGCCATTCGGTGTGGACGGACTGGATGGCCGTCAGGACGGACTCGGCGAGCTCCCGGTGCTCGGCGAAGTCCTGCCGCGAGGTCACGAGGGTCAGCGCCAGGTCCTGGAGGATCAGGCTGAACACCGAGGCCCAGACCTCGTCATCCGGGTGTGTCCGCGCGTATTCGGCGATCACGGTGCCGTACACGGCGGTCGCGAAGATCTCCCCGAACGCCTGGACCTTCCGCTGGTCGCGCTGGTCCAGCGGGCCGGTGAAGAGCGTGGCGCCCAGGCGCTCGACGACGTCGAAGAACAGCGCGACGGCGGGGAGGTGGCCCAGGGCCTCCTTCGACGGGATGTGGTCGCTGAAGGCGAGCTTCTCGAGGCCGCCCAGCTTCCGCTGGGAGAGCAGGTAGCGCGGCGCCTCCAGGGCGTCGTCGGCGGCGTCCGGCACCGGCTCGGTGTTGCGTGCGAAGTCGAAGAACGCCGGGGCCGCGCGCACGGCCTGCATGAGGTTGACGTACTTCGTGCCCTCCAGACGGGGCAGGTACTCGGCGTACTTCATGACCGGCCGGAAGGCCGAGTCCGTTTCGAAGGCCTTCGCGGAGATGACGTCGCACAGCGAGTGGATGACGTCGGTGACGTCGTGTGTGACCTTGGCCTTGGCGATGGAGTTCAGGACGACGTAGCGGTTGTCGTCCTCGCCGGCCGCGTGCATGTGGTCGACGCAGCGGGAGGTGAACGCCTTCATGCCGATCAGTCGCAGCGTCGCGCGGCACAGGGCGTCGCGGTTCTGGCCGAACGCGGCGGTGGTGCTCCCGAAGATGGAACGGTGCGAGGTGTGGTGGAAGGTCTCCACCAGGGCGCGGGAGGCGAGGCCGGTCGCCGCCGTCGCGAGGTTGAACTTGCCGATGTTGATGGTGTTGACCGCGTCGGCGAACGCCTGGCCGCCGGTGGAGATGATGTCGTCGTCACCGAACGGGTAGTCCGTCAGCCGGAACTCGCTGGTGTACATCTGCTCGGGGGTCGCGTTGCGCACGAGCCGGAAGCCGGCTCGGTGCGAGTCCGCCCGGAAGAGGACGTAGTCCCGGTCTCCGCCGTCGGCGTTGCGGGCGAAGGTGGTGATGAGGCTGGAGACGTTGCCGTTGCCGGTGTAGTCCTTGCCTCCGTTGGCGACGTACGCGTCGGCGAGGCGCTTCACCGATGTCGCGGTGTTGCGCCAGTCCGCGCCGGCCCCGCGTTCGGACATGCCGAAGGCGCCGAGCATGCCCGCCCGGAACTGCTCGCGGTAGGTGTTCTGGACGGTGGTGTTCTGCGAGCCCCACACCGGGACGGCGGACAGCGAACTCACGTGCCACATCAGCCAGTGCGTGAAGCTGTGGAACGCCAGGTGTTCGCTGAGGCCCGCGACGCGGTACGGCGTCCAGCCGTCCTGGTGGTCGCCGAGCCAGGACGGCACCAGGGACCGCTCGAGCAGTCCGGAGGACTTCAGGAAGTACACGTACTCGGTGGGGTACTCGCGGTCGATCTCCTGCCGCAGCAGGGTGTCCCGTCCGACGTGCCGGAACCAGTCGGAGACCTCCGACACCATCCGGCGGTCGTCCTGCACCAGGATGCCGGGGCCACCCAGGAGGTGGCCGGTGTGCGCGGATTGCGCCATCTCTTTATTTCCTTACGTGTTCTCTCCACCGCATGGGTGGAAGGGCGTGGTGGGCCGAGGCCCCGGCCCGGTGGAGGTCAGGCGCGGACGGTTTCCGGGCGGCTGTCCACCGCCGGCTCCTTGCGCCACATTCCGGACCGGCTCAGCTGAAGGGTCCCGGTCGCGGCGAAGACCAGCGCGAACAGGCAGAACGCGACGCCTGCCGCGGTGAGACCGAAGGACCTCTCGATGAAGGCCAGGGCGATGACGGGGATCGCGGCGCCGGTGTACAGCGCCACGTAGTACAGGTTCACCGCGCTCACGCGCTCCGAGAGCGCGGTGCGGAGGGAGATCTCCTGGACGGACCTGGCGATGGTCAGGCCCTGCCCGAGGCCGGCGAGCAGGGCGGCGGAGGTGTAGAGGACTCCGCTGCCGAACGCGACTGCGCCGATCAGGACCAGCAGGCCGAGGCTCATCACGCAGACCCCGGACCCCAGGCCGCGGGCGATGGTCAGCCGCCGGAAGGCCAGCTGTGCGAGCGCGGATCCGCCGAAGGCGCCGCCGACGACGAGCCCGGCGGTGAGTCCGCTCGCCTGGGGATAGAACGTGGTGAGGAAGTGCGGTGTCAAGCCCGCCAGCATGCCCAGCGTCGCCATGCCGGACACGCCGATGAGGGTGAGTCCGGTGTACGTGCGCCGGTGCGCGGAAGGCGGCTTGGGCGTCGACCAGACGAACGGTACGCGGTCGGCCTTGGCCAGCGGTTCCCGGATGACCAGCATGAGAACGGAGATGACGCAGATCAGGACGAGGTGCAGAACGAAGAGGGTTTTCTGCGGTGCGTCGAAGAACTGGGCGCCGAGTCCGCCGGCCACCGGACCGACGCCCAGGCCGAGGATATTGGCCGCGGTGGCCCATACGGCGGAGTTCTTGGCGATGCTTGCGGGAGCCACTTCCACGGCGGCCACGGTGGCGGTTCCCATGAACAGGCCCGCGGCGAGCCCGGTCAGTGACCGGGCGGCGAAGAGTCCGGCGATCGATGTGGCGTTGAGGAAGACGATGTTCGAGGCGATGCTGCAGACCAGCCCGATCATCAGCAGCGGGCGTCTGCCGATGGTGTTGGACAGGGAATTGAACAGCACCAGTGCGGCAATCACCCCGAGGGCATAGATTGCGTATACCTCGGTCACCTGAAGCGTGGTGAGCCCGAATTCTCTGCTGTAGATCGCATAGATCGGGGTGGGCAGTGCCGTATGGCCCATAATGGCCACGACACTGATCAGGATCACCGAGAAAGATAACGTGCGTAACGGTTTATTCGTTGCCATATCGTGTTCCGCCTCTCCGCCGGGCCCCCGCCCCGGAGTGGGTTTTGTCGTTTTCTTCGGGAAGGAAGTGTTGAGGTCGGGAAGGAAATCTTGAGGCGATGTCAGGCGACGAGCATCGACTGGAGCACGTAGGCGCATTCGTCGGCGCGGTCGCCCATCGTTGCGTGGCTCACCGCGGCGCCACCGGGCGAGGTGACCGTGGTCGAGTCCAGGAGCAGCCATTCGCCCTCGGGCAGGCGATGGCAGTGCACCGTGATCTCCGTGTTGATCGCGAGGTGCTTGGGCATCTCCACCCGGCGCCCGACGGACCAGCAGCTGTCGGCCATGACCATGAGGCGGCCGAAGGGGGTGTCGGGCTCGCCCAGGACGAGCGGGATACGCGACCGGACCCAGGCCTTTCCGGGACCGTACGTGGCGAACGGCCGCTCTTCGGCGAAGCGCCATTCGACGGCGGACACATAGCCGTCCGTGTGGCCGGTCACGGCCAGCGGAGCGGGCGGGGTGACGGAATTGTCGTAGGCGAACACCAGCGGTTCGACCGGCGGCACGGCATCGTCGAAGGCCAGCGCCGGGCTTCCGGTCCCGGCCCTGCGGGCCCGGGCCAGGGTCTGCGGTGTGGACCGGTAGCGCCACATGCGGGCCAGCGCCACGGCCTTGTCGTCGTGCAGCAGGGTGCCGGACAGCAGATCGGTCCGGTTGGTCGAGTGCACGACGGAAGTCTGCAGTGTCAGCTCGGCGACCGGGATTTTGCCGAGCAATTCGAACGTCATCCGCGCCGGGTGGAAGCCCTCGCGGGGGAAGTCGTTCAGCATCTGCATCGCCAGCAGTGCCGAGGGAGGTCCCGCGTGCTGCATGTCCGGGCCCCATGGCCCCGCCGTTGACGGGCTGCTGGCGTACGTCGCCTTGTCCAGGCGCTCGTAGAACGCATCGGCGAGCACACGGGCAGGCCGGTCTAACCCTGTTGTCATTTTCTTAACCCCCGTAAAAGAAGCCCGGCCAAATTCTCGGCTCGAGCAGGCATCACCTTAATCGAATTTTCCATAGCCGCACCGTGACCCCGATCACAATACAGTCCGGCGCATAGTCAATAGCAAAACTGTCCCGGTTTGGCCGATTCCGCCGGTAACAGCAACAAATAGCGATGCCCAACTGTTTGGGTTGCCGAGCGGGCCATCGGCCTTGGCATGGCACATTTCCGACGGCGGATGCCGAACGAATCCCGGTTCAGGCCCTGGTGCCGCCCAGGGATTCCAGGGGTGCGCCGCAGCGCGGCGAACAGCGTGCGGTGGGGGCGGGGGCCGCTCGTCATGCCGCGCCGTCGAGAGGCAGGACGGCGGTCAGTTCCCAGCCCCCCTCGGCGGCGGGGCCCGCGCGGAGCCGGCCGCCCATCGCCGCGGCCCGTTCCGTGAGACCGGCCAGGCCGAAGCCTCCGCCGGCCGCGGCCTGTTCGGAGAGGCGGGCCGGGGCGCCTCCGTCGTTGGCGACGCGCAGCTCCACGCCGCCGGGGACGGCCCGCAGGCCGACGCGTACCGCGGTGGCGTCCGCGGCGTGCTTGCGGATATTGGTGAGCGCCTCCCGCACGATGCGGTAGACGGCGGCGGCCAGATCGGCGGGCAGGGCGTCGGCCATGGCGTGGTCGACGGAGAGCACGACCGGCGGCCCGGTGCGGGCGAAGGCGTCGGTCAGCGCGCGGACCTCCGCGAGCCCGGCGAGCGGCTGGGTCCGGGCGCCGTTCTCGCGCAGCACCCGCACCAGCCGGCGCATCGCGCCGAGCGCCTCGCCGCCGGAGGCCTCGATCCGTTCGAAGGTGGCGCCCGCCCGGGCCCCGTCGAGCGTGGTGAAGCGGGCCGCGCGGGCCTGGACGACGATGCCGGTGACGTGGTGGGCGACCAGGTCGTGCAGCTCACGTGCGAGTTCCAGCCGCTCGGCGGCTCGTACGGCGGCGAGGTCGCGCAGCCGCTGGGCGTCCTGCCAGCGCAGAATCATCGAGTAGGCGGCGACGACCACGGTGAGCACGCCGTAGACGACGGCGAACAGGCCCGGCCGGGCGTCCCGCATCGGGGCGAGGACACAGGACAGTCCGAGCATCGGGCCGAGAACGGCGGCGGTACGGCCGGGCGCCCGGTGGACCACTGCGGTGAGCAGCACCAGCAGGGCGATGCCCTCCCCCAGACCCCACACCTTCAGGGCATGCTGCCCGGCGATCAGCACCGTGGAGGCGGTGAGCGAGACGACGGCCGCGGCCTGGCTCCGTACGGTCAGCGGGATCCGGGCGTACGGCACCGCGCACAGGCAGACGACGACCGCGGTGGCCACCACGATCGCGTGCGGGTGGCTGGGCTGGCGGGCCAGCACCACGGTCTCCACGCCGACCAGGAACAGCAGAACCGCCGCCAGGGATGCCTTGGCGGCAACGGCTCCGCGCGGGTGGCTCTGCGCCCACCCGGTTGTCAGGCTCATGCTCGCAGTTCGCTCCGCCCGCTCACGTTCTTCCGGAGGCCAGGCCGCTCTCCCAGGCCCAGGCGGCGATCTCGACGCGGTTACGGGCCGCCAGCTTGCTCTGCACATTGGCCAGGTGGGACTTGACCGTGGACAGCGAGACATACAGCTCACCGGCGATCTCGGCGTTGGTACGGCCGCGTGCCAGCGCCCGTACGACGTCCTGTTCGCGTTCGGTGAGCGGCTCGGAGGGCATGCGGGCCGGTCCGCCGCAGCCGGCCGCGGGCGTCATCTCGCGCAGCAAGCGGACCGTGATCGCGGGGGAGACGAGGGAGTCGCCGACGGCGGCGGCCCGGACGGCCTCGACGAGCATGGCCGGGCTGGCGTCCTTGAGGAGGAAGCCGGAGGCGCCGCCGCGCAGCCCGGCGTGGACGTACTCGTCGAGGTCGAAGGTGGTGACGATGACGACGCGGGTCCGGTGCCCGCTTCCGGGGCGGGCGGTGGCACGCTCGGTGAGCCGGCGGGTGACCTCCAGCCCGTCGACTCCGGGCATGCGGATGTCCAGCAGCAGCACGTCGGGGTGCAGCCGGTCGACGGCTTCGAGAGCGGCCTCGCCGTCGACGACGTCGTCGAGGACCTCGATGTCGTCCTGGCTCTCCAGGATCATCCGGAACCCGGTCCGGACCATCTCCTGGTCGTCCGCGATGACCACACTGATCGGCACATCCGCCTCCTCTCGTCCGTCGGTGGTGTCGTTCCGCTCGTGGTGTCGTTCCGTCGGTGATGCTGGGGCTCGGGGCCGGGGCCGGGGCCCGCCGGGCCGGTCAGGCCAGGACCCCGGACAGGGGCGCGGCGTCCGTGTCCGTGTCCGCCTCCTCGACGGCGCCGTGGTGGCCGCCGAGCAGGACGTACGCGAGGGCCGCGGCGGAAGCGGCGAGCAGCACGGCGGCGAGGACCGTGGCGTGGTGGTCGCGGTCACGCGCCGGGGGCCGGGTGTGTGGCTTGGGGCACATACGGTTCACGCTAGGGAGCTGTCAAGGGGCGGCCCATAGGCCGTACGGCCATCGCTCGCCGCACAAGGTCCGGCCCGGAGGGTGAGCTTGGTCCCCGGCCGGGCGGACGAACGTCCGGGCCGCCGGGGGACGAAAGTCCCGCGACGGAGGACCGGACCCGAGGAGTGGACCCGAGGAGCAGATCCGAGGAGCGGATCGGCTGACCGGCCGACGGCGCTGCGAAGGGCCCGGGGAACGCACCCCGGGCCCTTCGGTCATCCCTACTGGTCGTACACCTGCCGGTCAGCCGTGCACCGTGCGGTCAGCCACGCACCGTGCGGTCAGCCACGCACCGTGCGGTCAGCCACGCACCGTGCGGTCAGCCATGCACCGTGCGGTCAGCCATGCACCGTGCGGTCAGCCGCCCAGCTGGTCCGCCGCCTTCTTGATGTCCGCGGCGAAGGCGCTCACCTCGCTGTAGACACCGGGCTTGCCGGGCCGTGCGCAGCCCTCGCCCCAGGAGACGATGCCCACCTGGATCCACTGGTCGGCCTCGTCCTTGCGGAACATCGGGCCGCCGGAGTCGCCCTGGCAGGTGTCGACGCCGCCGGTGTCCAGCTTGCCGGCGCAGATCTCTTCGCCGGGGACCAGCTGGTCGCCGTAGGCCTGCTTGCAGGCGGCGTCGTCGACGAACGGCACATTCGCCTTGAGGAGGTAGCGCTGCTGGTCGCCGCCCTCCTTGTCGGCGCCCCAGCCGGCGATGGTGAAGTCGCCGTTGTTGAACTTGTCATCCTCGGCGATCTTCAGCGTGGGCTGCTCTATCGGCTGGGCCAGCTTGATCAGCGCCCAGTCCTTGCCCTTGCCGTCGTAACCGGGGGCCTGCAGGACCTCGGTGGACTTGACCTTGACGGCACCCGAGTCCTCGAGGTCCACCACGCCCGCGGTGGCCGTGATGGAGGTGTTGGGTCCGCTTCCGTCGACGCAGTGCGCCGCGGTGAGCACGATGTTCTTGGTGTAGAGCGCGCCGCCACAGCCCATCGACAGCCGCACCATGAACGGGAATTCACCCTGGTCGGCGGGGACTCCACCGACGACTTTGGTGTGAACGGAGCCGGAGGGGTCCGGAGCGGGAGCGGCGGAGGCCGAGCCGACCTGGAGGCTGAAGGCTGCCAGGGCGACCGCGCCGACGGCGGTGGTTCTTCTGAGGAGATTCCGGTAGTCGCGCAACGGGCTTCCTTTCGTGGGGGGTTGCACGTTGTGACGAGCCCATGCCAACACCGGAGCCGGACGTGGCCGTCGAAGAAGGTGCGTGGAGGACGACAGCACGCCGCTGGACGTCCGGACCCAGTGGGGGATGAGCCCGTGGTGCGCCCTTGGATTATGTGGACTGGGCGATCAGAGTGACAAGGGTGCGTCCGGCCAACTCCCGCTCTTCTCGCGGCCCGTGCGGCTCTCCCCACGGCCCGTACGGTTCTCCCCACGGCCCACAAGGCGCACGCCGGCACGGACCATACGGCGCATACCGGGCTTTCCCGGACAGTCGTACAGTGGCCGGGTGACTACGGGCGACAGCGCTATCGAACACGGTTTCCCTCACCTCGACACGGTGAACGCGGCCATCCATGCCCTGTTCAAGCGCCTGTCGTACGACACGGTGAGCACCTTCGCCGGCAGTGTTCCACCGGTCGATGTGGCGTTCGACGACTCCGAGGACCTGCATCTGGGCGCCCAGCGGGTGGCCCATGCCCTGGTCCGGCAGCTGCATCTGCCGGATGCGCGGGTGGTGGTGACCTTCCGCGAGATGGAGCACGCGGCGAACGTCGAACTCACCGCAGAACCCGAGTACTTCATCGAGCTCAACGACCGCTTCAGGAAGCACCGCAAGGACATCGGTGCCGCACTGGCCCATGAGGTGATGCACGTCTGCCTGCACCGCCTGGACCTGTCGTTCCCCGGCACCCGCGACAACGAGATCCTCACCGATACGGCGACGGCCTACCTCGGTGCGGGCTGGCTGCTGCTCGACGCCTACCGCGAACACGGCCCGTTCTCGCAGAAGCTCGGCTATCTGACGCCGGAGGAGTTCGGCTATGTCCTGGCCAAACGGGCCGAGTTCTTCGCCGAGGACCCGGCGCCGTGGTTCACCAGCCCGCAGGCGTACGACGCGTACCGGGCAGGCGCGGCGCGGGCCCGCCGTGACGCGCACCGGCCGCCGCTCGCCGCCGCGGGCTGGGCCGCCCGGCTCCGTTACGCCAAGGACCGCCGGGCGGCGCGGGATCCGCGAGGGGCCGGCCGTCGCCCGTCCGGCGCGGGCGACGGCTATGCGTTCGAAGGCCCGTCCCCCTTGCGGGTGTCGTTCCCCTGCCCGGTCTGCCGGCAGCGGATCCGGGTCCCGGTCCGCGGCCGGCTGCGGGCCCGCTGCGGGCTGTGCAAGACCGTGCTCGAATGCGACACATGACGGGCGGCGTATGCGTGGTCGGGCCGACTGCACGGGGGAATTGGGGAATTACGGGGGGGGAGGGGGAAGGGGGAATACCGTCCGGCCCCAGCCGGTTGTGGCCCCGAGGGGGCCCTCGCGCCCCCTACGGGATCCGTTCGAACGCCCCCTACGGGTACCCCCGGACATCCCCCCGATCTTCGCCCCCCACCCCCACCCCCCCCCAGACTTCCCTCAAACCCACCCCTCCAGCCCCGCCATGAACCCGTCGAAGTCGTCGCGGTGGATGGTGTGGCCCGCACCGGCCACCGTACGGACCTCGAAGCCGCGCCCGGCCAGTTCCGCTGCGCCCTCGGCGGAGAAGAGGAACCCCTCCCCCGCGATCTGCACGAGCGAGGGGACCACCGGCTTCTCCGGCGTACGGTCCTGGAAGCGCTCGGCGGACATGGCATGGGCGGTGGCGGTGTCCCAGTCCGCGAGCGTGGCCAGTTCGGTGTCGACATCGGCGTCGTCCCAGCGGGGGTTGAAGCTCCGTACCATCGCCCGGTTCGCGGTCTTGAACGTGACGAACACGGCCGGGTCGAGGGGCTGGCCGCCCCGTCCGAGTGACCACGCCGGATCGCTGTAGACGGCGCGCCGGGGCTGCAGCCGCTCCACCGCGAGGGAGAGCGCCAGGCCGCCCAGGGAGTGCCCGATGACGACCTCGGGGAACGCCGGCAGGGTCTCCACGAGGTCGTCGGCGAACAGTTCGGCACCGTACGGGCCGCGCGGGCTGCGGCCGTGGCCGCGCAGGTCGACCGCGAGCACACGGTAGCCGCGCTCGGCGAGCGCCGGGCCGACCCGGTGCCAGGTGCGGTGGTCGGACATTATGCCGTGGACCAGCACCGCGGTACGTGGGCCGGTGCCCCATTCACGGGTGTACAGCTGCATCCGTCTCCTCTCCGGAACTTCCTCACGCCGCTTCACGAACTTCACGAGCGTCGCGAACTTCACGCACTTCCACGCGCCTCGCGCGCTTCCACGCACTCCGCATGCTTCACACTGCTGCACGCGCTGCACACCGTCGCACGGCCTGCGACGCCGCTCCGGAACCGTACGCCGCCTGAGGTTACACGTGTCACCACCCTGCGGAGACGTGCCGCGTCCCGACCCGCCGGGCGAAATCCCTGTGCGAGGATGCCCAGCAGCATGACTGACCCAGACCGCCCCCGGGCCATCCCAACACCCCCTACCAGCGCGGCCGTTGCCCGGCTCGCCGGGGTTTCCCGCGCCACCGTCTCCTACGTCCTGAACGGGCGGGCCGCCGGCCGGGTCGGCGCGCACACCGAGGCGAGAGTACGGGCCGCCGCGGAGGAGCTGGGGTACGTTCCGCACGCCGCGGCCCGGAGTCTGCGGGCGGGCCGCGGCAGCATCGTCCTGCTGTCCGCGCCCGCCGATACGGTCTCGGCGTTCGGCCCCCTCGCCACCCGCTTCCTGGCCGGTTTCCAGACCGCCCTGCACGGCCTCGGCTACACCGGCGTCCTGCACTGCGCGCCCGCCTCCTCCCCCAGGGCCGCCGCCCGCGCCTGGGCCGAGCTGCGGCCGGCGGCGGTACTGGCGCTGCACGGCCCGCCGCTGGACGCGGCCGCCGTGGAGCTGCTGCACCGTTCGGGCACCGCCGCGGTCCTCACCCACGGCCCGCCGGCCCCGTCCGGCGCGCACACCCTCCTCCTCGACCAGCGGGAGGCCGGGCTGCGGGCCGGGGAGCACCTACTGGCCGCGGGGCACCGGCGGATCGGGGTGGTCCGGCCCGCCGAGCCCGGCCTGACGGCCTTCGCCGAGCCGCGCCTGGCGGGCGTACGAGCCGCGGCCGCCACCCGGCCCGGCGCCGAGGTGCGCCCGCTCCACCTCGCCCTCACCGAGGAGTCGGCGGCCCGCCTCGCCGCCTCCTGGGCACGACTGAACCTGGACGCGGTGTTCGCGTACAACGACGAGTACGCGATGCTGCTGATGCGTGCCCTCCAGGACGCCGGCCACACCGTCGGTGTCCGCTCCCCCGGCGAAGTCGCCGTGGTGGGCGCGGACGACCTGCTGCTGGCCCGGCTGCTGCGCCCCCGCCTGACCAGCGTCCGCGCCGAGCTCACCGCGCCGGAGCGGCTGGCGGCCCTGGTCGCCGGCCTGATCCGCGCTCCGGAAAGCCCGCCGAGGACCCACCGACTGGGCACCTTCCGCGTCGAGGCACGCGAGTCGGGCTGAATCAGGCCGAGCCGGGCCGAGTGGGTTCAGGTCGGTCCGAGTCGGGCCGACCTGGGCCGAGTTGCGCCGAGCAGGACCGGGGCGCACCGAAGCGGGGCGTTGTGCCACAGGCGGAATCCGCCGGAACCCCTCGCGCCTCCGGCACGTCACATCCGCGACCCGAGGAGGCATGTCATGCGAGGACCCCACTCCCGCACCCGTACGCTCACCGCCGTGCGCATACTCGCGGCGTCCGGCGCCGTCGCACTGTCCGGCTGCGGCCGGCCACAGCAGTCCGTGGGCACCGCCAAGCCGCCGCAGAAGCAGGACGCGTTCGAGCGGCGGGCGGACCAGATAGTCCGTAGCTGGCCGAAGGTGTCGCCGGTCTCCGGGCGGCAGGAGGCGCTGCTGCCGCTGGTCGGCGCGGACCGGCCCAAGGACACCTCCGTACGGGAGATCACCGTGACCGTCGGGCACAGCGCGTGCGATGCCCGCTTCGGCGCGCGCGGCCATGAGGCGAAGGGGCTCGTGGTGGTGACCGGCTGGGGCAAGAGGAAGAGCGCCAAGGGCATGTGCACCGAGATGCTGGCCACCGACAAGGTGACGGTCAAGCTCCGGGGCCCGCTGGCCGGCCGCACGGTGGTGGACGCGGCCACCGGAAAGCAGCTGCTCAAGGGGTGACCACGGGGTCCCCGGCGCGGCCGGATGTCCGCGCCGGGGCGTCGACCGACACATCAGCCGGGGTGTCGACCGACGCATCAACTGACACGTCGACCGACATGTTGATCGACACGCCGACCGACACGTTGACCGACATGACGGCCGACACGTCGAGCGACCTGTCAACGGGTGGTCCGCGTCCCTCCGTTGACGTTCAGGACCTGGCCGGTGATGTGCCGGGCCGCCGGTGATGCCAGGAACGCGACGGTCCCCGCGATGTCGGACGGCGCTCCCGCACGGCCGACCGCCGAGGCGGCCACCAGGCGCTCGCGGCGCTCGTCGGTGAGCTGGTCGCGGAAGAAGTCGGTATCCGCGATGTAGCCGGGCGCGACGACGTTGGTGGTGATGTCGCGGGGGCCGAGCGTCCGGGACAGGTCGACGTTCCAGGAGGCGAGTCCGGCCTTGGCCGCGCCGTAGGAGCCGGCTCCCTGGTCGGCGGCGATCGATCCGATGTGGACGACCGCGCCGCCGGCCGCGAGCCGGTCCGCCACCGCCTCGGTGGTCAGTACCGCGCTGAGCAGGTTCGCTTCGAGGTTGGCGCGGAACGCCCGGGCGTAGGCGACGAGGCCGATGCCGCCGTCGGCACCCCCGTTGGCGCCCCCGTCGGTGTCTCCGCCGGCGTGGACCTCGGCGTGGACCTCGGCGTGGGCGCCGGCCTCGAGGTCGGTGTTCCCGCCGGCGTTGTTGACCAGGACGTCTATCCGGGCGGGGAGTTCGGCGCGCAGTGCGCCGAGCGCATGCGGGTCGGTGTGGTCGCAGACCAGGGGCCGGACGCCGGGGCGGCCGGCGGCGGTCTCCTCGAGAGGGCCGGTGCGACGACCCGTGACGATGACCTCGTCGCCCAGGTCCGCGAAGTGGTGGGCGACGGCGCGTCCGATGCCGGTTCCGCCGCCGGTGACGAGGATGGTGCGTGACATATGCTGGCTCCGTCCATCACGTTCAGCTCTAAATCAATGCTGAATTCAGCGCTAAATTTAGACCTGAACATAACACCACCAGGAGGGTCCGTGGCAAGGGAATCCAAGGCGGAGGACGGCTACGGGAACCCGGCGGCCCGCGCCTCCTCGTACCCCGTCGAGGAGATCGCCGCCGCCTGGGAGCGCGAACGCCCCGGCACTCCGGTCTCCTCGATCGGGATCGTGACGCCGATCTGGCAGCTGGCCAAGCTACTGGGCGATGAACGGCGCCGGGTGTTGGCCCACGCCGGAGTGGACCCGGCCACCCTCGACCTGCTCAGCGTGCTGCGCCGCGGCGGGGCCCCGTACACCCTGACCACCCGCGAGCTCAGCCGCCGCTCCCTGGTCACGGCGGGCGCGATCTCCCAGCGGGTGGCCCGGGCCGAGCGCGAGGGGCTGGTGACCCGGCGGCCGGGCGAGGGCCGTCCGCGCACGGTCCTGGTCGCGCTGACCCCGGCCGGTCATGCGCTCATCGAGACGACCGTCGACCAAGTGCTCCGCCGCGAGGCGGAGTTGATCGACGGCCTCACCCCCGAACAGCAGGAACAGCTCGCCGGCCTGCTGAAGAGCCTGCTGCAGGACACCCAGCGCAGGCTCGGCGACGACCGGATCGGACAGGTCGGCGCGGAGTAACCGGCGCAGGCGGCGCAAGCAGCGTAAACGGCGCAACCGGAGCAGCCGGCCGGCATCACCACCAGGCCCCACGCCACCACCCGCTTCACCGCCGCACGAGACGCCGTACGAGGTCAGGCGCGGGCGGACGGGAACGTGAGGGACGGCGAGAGCGCCTCGTCGGGCAGGCCGAGCTGGTCACGGAAGGCCGTTCGCCCGGCTTCGGTGACGCCGAGGATGCGGGTGGTCGGCGACTTGACGACCCACGCCCGGTCCACAGCATGGCGGTACAGCGCCGCGCCGACCGCGCCGGAGAGGTGCTGACGGCGCACCGTCCAGTCGAAGCAGGTGCGCACATGGGCCCGATGGGCGGCCGAGGGGCCGGTGTCGGGGATGCCGAGGGCGGCGAGCCACCGGGCACCGTCGGCGGTCAGCACGAGGCCGTAGTCCGGGGCCAGGAGTCCGCGGTCGGTCATCGCCTCGACGATGGCGACGCCGAGAGCGCCGGCGATGTGGTCGTAGCACGTACGGGCATGATGCAGGGCCCTGCGCTGGTTGGCCTCGGCCAGGGAGCGGATCGGGACCGGGCGGTAGGGGGCCAGGCCCGCGAGGTTCTCCAGCGTCTCCGCGGTGTCCGGGCCCGCCAGCCGCACATAGCGGCGGCGGCCCTGGCGCTCCTCGGCGAGCAGGCCGCCGGAGACCAGGAGGTTGAGGTGTTCGGTGGTCGTGGAGGGCGCCACCGCGGCGTATTCGGCGAGTTCACCGGCGGTCCAGGTGCCGCCGTCGAGCAGGGCCATACAGATGGCCGCGCGGGTGCGGTCCGCGAGCAGCGCCGCGAGGGCGGCGAGGTCGGGCGTCTCCGCGAGGCTTTCCTGATCGGCGTCCCATCGGTTCATGTACACAGAGTAACCTCTGATAACATTTCGGTGAGAACCGAATCATCCAACTTCTATCCTCAACAACATGAAAAGCGCTCTGGAGAAGAGCAGTTCGGTCACCCCGGCGCTGCTGTCCACGGAGAACGACGACGGAACATTCGTTCTGGTCGAGCTGCGGATCCGGTGGGAGCTCGGGCCGGTCGTGAGCCTCTGGCTGCCGACCCGCGGGCGCACCGCCAAAAATCTCGCGGTACGCCCGGACGTGGTGTTCAACCTGCCGCCGGACGCGACGGGCCCTACGGGTTCCACGGGCTCTGCCGGCTCCACCGGCCCCCAGGAAGGGCTGGGCACTCTGGCCCCTTCAGCGGACGCGCCGTGGACGGATACACCGTGGACGGAACCGTCGGAGCTGGTCCGGCCGCCCCGACTGGCGCACTGTCCGGTGCAGTTGGAGGCCCGCCGGGTCGGTGCGCGTACGGTCGTCGACGGGGCGTGGACCCAGATCGAGGCACAGGTGCTGCGGGTGCACGCCGACCCGCGATGGGTACTGCCGCTGAGCAACCGTCGGATCGACCTGGGGGCATGGGAGCCGCCGGTACACGACTTCCGTCCGTCGCCCGCTCCCCCGCCGCAGCCCGTACCGGCGCCCGCCCGGGATCTGGCCGAGCAGCGGTCCCGCCGTTATCCGCAGCGCAGCGGTTCCTGAGCGGAACGGTTGACGGGGGGAGCGGTTCCCGGGGAGCGGCCCTTAGTTGGGCGGGGCGAGGACTCGCGGCGCCTGTCCTCCGGTCGGGGGAGGGGACAGGCGCCGCGGTCGGGAGCCGGATCGGGCCGGTTCCCGTGCCTCCGTACGACGTTGTACGGGACATTCAGGGACCGTCAGGGACGGGCAGGGCAGGACCGTCAGGGACGGGCAAGGGCGGGCAAGGACCGTCAGGGACGGGCAGTGTCGGGCAGGGATGGTCGGCTGGTCGGCCGTTGGTCAGACGGTGAGGGCGCGGTCCGTCGGCCTGATGGGGGCCGGCAGGTCGCTGGCGCCGGTCAGGTAGCGGTCCACGCCCCGGGCGGCGGAGCGGCCCTCGGCGATGGCCCAGACGATCAGCGACTGGCCGCGGCCGGCGTCGCCCGCGACGAAGACGCCGGGGACGTTGGTGGCGAAGTCGGCGTCGCGGGCGACGTTGCCGCGCTGGTCCAGCTCCAGGCCGAACTGCTCGACCAGGCCGTTCTTCTGGTCGGTGCCGGTGAAGCCCATCGCGAGGGTGACCAGCTGGGCGGGGATGCGGCGCTCCGTCCCCGGCTTCTGTTCCGGCCTGCCGTCCTTGAACTCGACCTCGGCCAGGTGCAGCCACTGGACGTTGCCGTCCTCGTCGCCCTCGAAGTGGGTCGTCGAGACGGAGTAGACGCGCTCGCCGCCCTCCTCGTGGGCGGAGGTGACCTTGTAGAGCATCGGGAAGGTCGGCCAGGGCTGGGTGTGCGGATCACGCTCGTCGCCCGGCCGGGACATGATCTCCAGCTGAGTGACGGAGGCCGCGCCCTGGCGGTGGGCGGTGCCGACGCAGTCCGCGCCGGTGTCGCCGCCGCCGATGACCACGACGTGCTTGCCCTCGGCGGAGATCGGGGAGACCGTCAGGTCGCCCTCCTGCACCTTGTTGGCGAGCGGCAGGTACTCCATCGCGAAGTGGATGCCCTTGAGGTCCCGGCCGGGGACCGGGAGGTCGCGGGAGGTGGTGGCGCCGGCCGCGATGACGACGGCGTCGTAACGCTTGCGCAGCCTGGCCGCGTCGATGTCGCGGCCGATCTCCACCTCCGTACGGAACTTGGTGCCCTCCGCGCGCATCTGCTCGATACGGCGGTTGATATGGCGCTTCTCCATCTTGAACTCGGGGATGCCGTAGCGGAGGAGACCGCCGATGCGGTCCGCGCGCTCGTACACCGCCACCGTGTGGCCGGCCCGGGTCAGCTGCTGGGCGGCGGCCAGACCGGCCGGACCGGAGCCGATGACGGCGACGGTCTTGCCGGAGAGGCGCTCGGGCGGCTGCGGGGTGACGTCGCCGCTGTCCCACGCCTTGTCGATGATGGAGACTTCGACGTTCTTGATGGTGACGGGGGGCTGGTTGATGCCGAGGACGCAGGCGGACTCGCACGGCGCGGGGCAGAGGCGGCCGGTGAACTCGGGGAAGTTGTTGGTCGCGTGCAGCCGCTCGCTGGCGCCGGTCCAGTCGTCGCGGTAGGCGTAGTCGTTCCACTCGGGGATGAGGTTTCCGAGCGGGCAGCCGTTGTGGCAGAAGGGGATGCCGCAGTCCATGCAGCGCGACGCCTGCGTGCTGATGATCGGCAGCAGGGAGCCGGGCCGGTAGACCTCGTTCCAGTCCTTGACGCGCTCCTCGACCGGGCGGGTCTCGGCGACCTCGCGGCCGTGGGTCAGGAAGCCCTTGGGGTCAGCCATGAGTTGCCGCCTCCATCATCTTCTCGTGGGTCTCGGACTCGGAGAGTCCGGCGCGCTCGGCGGCGTCCTTCGCGGCGAGCACTGCCTGGTAGGTGGCCGGGACGACCTTGCTGAAGCGGGCGGTGGCGGCGTCCCAGTCGGCGAGGAGTCCGGCGGCGACGGTGGAGCCGGTCTCCTCCTGGTGGCGGCGCACCACATCGTGCAGCCACTGCTTGTCGGTGTCGTCCAGCGTGGTGACGGCGCCGGCCAGTTCGCGGTTGACCATGTGCGGGTCGAGGTCGATGACGTAGCCGATGCCGCCGGACATGCCCGCCGCGAAGTTGCGGCCGGTCTCGCCCAGGACGACGGCGCGGCCGCCGGTCATGTACTCGCAGCCGTGGTCACCGACGCCCTCGGAGACCACCGTGGCACCGGAGTTGCGGACGCAGAACCGCTCGCCGACCCGGCCGCGCAGGAACAGTTCGCCGCCGGTGGCGCCGTAGGCGAGGGTGTTGCCCGCGATGGTGGAGTACTCGGCGAGGTGGTCGGCGCCGCGGTCCGGGCGGACGATGATCCGGCCGCCGGAGAGGCCCTTGCCGACGTAGTCGTTGGCGTCGCCCTCCAGGCGCAGCGTGACGCCGCGCGGCAGGAACGCGCCGAAGGACTGGCCGGCGGAGCCGGTGAAGGTGATGTCGATGGTGTCGTCGGGCAGGCCCGCGCCGCCGAACTTCCTGGTGACCTGGTGGCCGAGCATGGTGCCGACGGTCCGGTTGATGTTGCGGATCGCGACCTGGGCCCGTACGGGCTGGGCGGTCTCGGCGGTGTCCGCGGCCAGGGCGTCGGCGGCCAGCTCGATCAGGTCGTTGTCGAGGGCCTTCGCCAGGGCGTGGTCCTGGACGGTGGCCTGGTGGCGGACCGCGCCGTCGGGGAGTGCGGGGACGTGCAGCAGCGGGGCCAGGTCCAGGCCCTGCGCCTTCCAGTGGCCGACGGCCCGGGTGGTGTCGAGCAGTTCGGCGTGGCCGACGGCCTCTTCGAGGGTGCGGAAGCCCAGCTCGGCGAGGAGCTCGCGGACCTCTTCGGCGATGAACTCGAAGAAGTTGACGACGTACTCGGCCTTGCCGGAGAACCGGTCGCGGAGGACCGGGTTCTGGGTGGCGATGCCGACCGGACAGGTGTCGAGGTGGCAGACGCGCATCATGACGCAGCCGGAGACGACCAGCGGGGCGGTGGCGAAGCCGAACTCCTCGGCGCCGAGGAGGGCGGCGATGACGACGTCGCGTCCGGTCTTGAGCTGGCCGTCGGTCTGCACGACGATGCGGTCGCGCAGGCCGTTGAGGAGGAGGGTCTGCTGGGTCTCGGCGAGGCCGAGCTCCCAGGGGCCGCCGGCGTGCTTCAGCGACGTCAGCGGGGAGGCGCCGGTACCGCCGTCGTGGCCGGAGATCAGGACGACGTCCGCGTGCGCCTTGGAGACGCCCGCGGCGACCGTGCCGACGCCGACCTCGGACACCAGCTTCACATGGATGCGGGCGGCCGGGTTGGCGTTCTTGAGGTCGTGGATCAGCTGGGCGAGGTCCTCGATGGAGTAGATGTCGTGGTGCGGCGGCGGGGAGATGAGGCCCACACCCGGTGTCGAGTGACGCGTCTTGGCGACCCAGGGATAGACCTTGTGGCCGGGCAGCTGGCCGCCCTCGCCGGGCTTGGCGCCCTGGGCCATCTTGATCTGGATGTCGTCGGCGTTGACCAGGTACTCGGAGGTGACGCCGAAGCGGCCGGAGGCGACCTGCTTGATGGCGGAGCGGCGGGCCGGGTCGTAGAGGCGCTCGGGGTCCTCGCCGCCCTCACCGGTGTTGGACTTGCCGCCCAGCCGGTTCATGGCGAGGGCGAGGGTTTCGTGCGCCTCCTGGGAGATGGAGCCGTACGACATGGCGCCGGTGGAGAAGCGCTTGACGATCTCGGAGACCGGCTCGACCTCGTCGAGCGGGATGGCCGGGCGGTCGCTCTTGAAGGCGAAGAGGCCGCGGAGCGTCATCAGCCGCTCCGACTGCTCGTTCACCCGCTCGGTGTACTTCTTGAAGATGTCGTAGCGGCGGGCGCGGGTGGAGTGCTGGAGCCGGAAGACGGTGTCCGGGTCGAAGAGGTGCGGTTCGCCCTCGCGGCGCCACTGGTACTCGCCGCCGATCTCCAGGGCGCGGTGCGCCGGGGCGATGCCGGAGGCCGGGTAGGCCTTGGCGTGCCGCTCCGCGACCTCCCGGGCGATGACGTCCAGGCCGGCGCCGCCGATCTTGGTGGCGGTGCCGTGGAAGTACGTGGCGACGAAGTCTTCGTCCAGGCCGACGGCCTCGAAGACCTGCGCGCCCCGGTAGGAGGCGACGGTGGAGATGCCCATCTTGGACATGACCTTCAGTACGCCCTTGCCGAGCGCCTTGATCAGGTTCCTGATGGCCGCCTCGGGCTCGACGCCGGGCAGGAAGGTGCCGGCCCGGACCAGGTCCTCGACGGACTCCATGGCCAGGTACGGGTTGACGGCGGCCGCGCCGTAGCCGATGAGCAGCGCGACGTGGTGGACCTCGCGGACGTCGCCGGCCTCGACGAGCAGGCCGACCTTGGTGCGGGTCCTGGTGGCGATCAGGTGGTGGTGGACGGCGGCGGTCAGCAGCAGCGACGGGATCGGGGCGTGCTCGGCGTCGGAGTGCCGGTCGGAGAGGACGATCAGCCGCGCGCCGTCGGCGATGGCGGTGTCGGCCTCGGCGCAGATCTCCCGGATCCGGACGGCCAGCGACTCGCCGCCGCCGGAGACCCGGTAGAGGCCGGAGAGGGTCACGGCCTTCATGCCGGGCATGTCGCCGTCGGCGTTGATGTGGATGAGCTTGGCCAGCTCGTCGTTGTCGATGACGGGGAACGGCAGGGTGACGCTGCGGCAGGAGGCCGCGGTGGGCTCCAAGAGGTTGCCCTGGGGGCCGAGCGAGGAGATCAGCGAGGTGACCAGTTCCTCGCGGATGGCGTCCAGCGGCGGGTTGGTGACCTGCGCGAAGAGCTGGGTGAAGTAGTCGAAGAGCAGCCGGGGGCGCTCGGAGAGCGCGGCGATCGGCGAGTCGGTGCCCATGGAGCCGATCGGCTCGGCGCCGGCCTTGGCCATCGGGGCGAGGATGACGCGGAGCTCTTCCTCGGTGTAGCCGAAGGTCTGCTGGCGGCGGGTGACCGAGGCGTGGGTGTGCACGATGTGCTCGCGCTCGGGCAGGTCGGCCAGCTCGATCAGGCCGGAGTCCAGCCACTCCTGGTAGGGGTGTTCGGCGGCGAGGGACGCCTTGATCTCGTCGTCCTCGATGATGCGGTGCTCGGCGGTGTCGACGAGGAACATCCGGCCGGGCTGGAGGCGGCCCTTGCGGACCACCTTCGCCGGGTCGATGTCCAGGACGCCGACCTCGGAGGAGAGCACGACCAGGCCGTCGTCGGTGACCCAGTAGCGGCCGGGGCGCAGTCCGTTGCGGTCGAGCACGGCGCCGACCTGGGTGCCGTCGGTGAAGGTGACGCAGGCCGGGCCGTCCCAGGGCTCCATCATCGTGGAGTGGTACTGGTAGAAGGCGCGCCGGGCCGGGTCCATGGAGGGGGAGTTCTCCCAGGCCTCGGGGACCATCATCAGCACCGCGTGCGGCAGCGGGCGGCCGCCGAGGTGGAGCAGCTCCAGGACTTCGTCGAAGGAGGCGGAGTCGGAGGCGTCCGGGGTGCAGACGGGGAAGAGCCGCTCGAGGTGGTCGCCCTTGCCGAACAGGTCCGAGGCGAGCTGGGACTCGCGGGCGCGCATCCAGTTGCGGTTGCCCTGGACGGTGTTGATCTCGCCGTTGTGCGCGACGAAGCGGTACGGGTGGGCCAGCGGCCAGCTCGGGAAGGTGTTGGTGGAGAACCGCGAGTGGACCAGCGCGATGGCGGTGGCGAAGCGGCGGTCGGACAGGTCGGGGAAGAAGGGCTCCAGCTGGCCGGTGGTCAGCATGCCCTTGTACACGATCGTCCGGGCGGAGAGCGACGGGAAGTAGACGCCCGCTTCGCGCTCGGCGCGCTTGCGCAGGACGAAGGCCTTGCGGTCCAGGGCCAGGCCGGTGCTCTTCCCGTCGGTGACGCTGTGCTGGTCCGAAACGAAGAGCTGGGAGAAGGCCGGCATGGTGGCGCGGGCGCCGTTGCCGAGCAGCTGCGGGGCGACCGGGACGACGCGCCAGCCGATGACGTCGAGGCCCTCTTCCACCGCGATCGTCTCGATGCGTGAGACGGCTTCGGCCGCCTCGTGGGCGTCGGAGGGCAGGAAGGCGATACCGACGGCGTAGGCGCCGGCCGCGGGGAGCGCGAAGGTGACCTCGTCGCGGAGGAACGCGTCCGGCACCTGGAGCAGGATGCCGGCGCCGTCCCCCGAGTCGGGCTCGGAGCCGGTGGCACCGCGGTGCTCCAGGTTCGTCAGAACGGTGAGCGCCTGCTCGACCAGCGCGTGGCTGGCCTCGCCGGTAAGGGTCGCCACGAAGCCGACGCCGCAGGCGTCGCGCTCGTTGCGCGGGTCGTACATCCCCTGCCGGGCGGGGCGGCCGTCCATGGGCGACCAGGCGGCGTCAGTGCTGCTGGTGGTCGCGGAGTGCGTGGACGCGTGGCGCATCGGCTCTCCCAACGTCGTCGTGGCATAGGCAGTGCCGAGGGACGACGTTGGCCCTCCGCGAAATTTCGTGCAGGTTACAGGATGGCTCCCTTCCCGAAAAGCGAAAAGGGGCTTCCAACATGCGGACACCGCGGTTGCGGTGGGTCAGGTGACGGCAGAACGCGGGCGGATCCGGGCCTGCCCGCAGGGCGGCGTCCGGCGGGCGACATTGCCCGCGACGCCAGGGCCTTATGCCCGGTCGTCAAGGAAACGAAACCGCTGGGTAACGCGGTCATGATGCCGTCACCCGGATGGCGCAGTCACCCTACGACGGTTCCGAAGAGTGCCCCCAGGGCGTAGGTCACACCCGCGGCGGCGCCGCCGAGAGCCAGTTGCCGCAGCCCGCTGAACCACCAGGAGCGTGCCGTCACCCGCGCCACGACCGCACCGCAGGCGAAGAGCCCGAGGAGCGCCAACAGCACCGCCGGCCAGATCGCGGAAGCCCCCAACAGGTAAGGAAGGACAGGCAAAAGCGCGCCCAACGCAAACGATCCAAAGGATGAGACCGCGGCTACGACAGGAGAAGGAAGGTCGGACGGGTCGACACCCAACTCCTCGCGGGCATGGATCTCCAGGGCCTGCTCGGGGTCCTTCGACAGCTGCGCGGCCACCTCGCGGGCGAGCGCCGGCTCCACTCCGCGCGAGGTGTACAGGGCGGCCAGCTCCGCCTGCTCGTCCTTCGGGTGCTTGCGCAGCTGGGCCCGCTCGATGTCCAGCTCGGCCTGTACCAGCTCACGCTGCGAGGCGACCGAGGTGTACTCCCCCGCGGCCATCGAGAAGGCACCGGCGGCCATCCCCGCCAGGCCGGTGATGATAATCGTCTGCTGGGACAGCGCACCGCCGGCGACGCCCGTCATCAGGGCGAGGTTCGAGACCAGGCCGTCCATCGCACCGAAGACGGCGGGGCGGAGCCAGCCGCCGTTCACATCGCGGTGGGTGTGGTTGTCACGGTGGGCCACGTGGGTCGGCGCCGCGGCATCCATGATCTCCATGACGGACATAGCTGGGACCTGCTTCCTTCACCGGGGTGTGGGCCGACAGCGGCGCTTCCCCCTCCAACACCTCGAAGCTATGCGCGAATTACCCTCCTCCGCTAGCAAGGAAGGCCGAACTTACCGCGCTGACCTGCGGTTTTCCTCGGAGGCGGGAGTTGAGACACCGGTCACAGCCGATGCCGGGCGCCGTCCGCGGTCCTTCCCCGGCTCTTCCGCGGTCCTTCCCCGGCCCTTCCGCGGTCCCTCTCCGGTCCGCCTGTTGACGGCCCGTGGTCCCCCTGCGGCCCCTGTCGTCCCCCTGTGGTCCGTCCGGGGAGTCGACCGGGTGACCCTGCCGCCGCGGGCAGGAGAGCCGGGCCGCCACGTGGCACGGATACCACCATGACTGCCGCGCACCCCCCGTCCCCGCCGCCGGAGCGTCCCGCCCCGTTACGCGACCGGGCCCGCGGTGCGCTGCTCGGGCTGGCCGTCGGGGACGCGCTGGGCGCGCCCGCGGAGAACCTGAAGCCCTCTCAGATCCGGTGCCGCTGGGGCCGCATCGAGGGCTACGTCGAGGACGACCCGGCCGGCACCGACGACACCGAGTACGCCCTCTTCTCCGGGCTGCTGCTGGCGGCCCACGGCTCGGCGCTGACCGTCGCCGACGTCGAGGCGGCCTGGCACGAGTGGATCGCCGACCGCGACGAAGGGCCGTTCCGCGGCGCCGGTTTCAGCGAGCGCGGCACCCTGGAGAACCTGCGGCGCGGCCTGGCCGCCCCCATCTCGGCACAGCACCGGCACGCCTGGAGCGACGGCCTGGCGATGCGCGCCGCGCCGTTCGGGGTGTTCGCCGCCGGACGGCCCGCCGAGGCCGCCCGGCTGGTCGCCATCGACGGCACGGTCAGCCACGACGGCGAGGGGATCCACGGCGGGCGGGCGGTGGCCGCCGGGGTCGCCGCCGCCATGGTCGCCCTCCCCCGGGGGCCGTCGGCAGGCCTCCGGTCCGCCACCGACGCGGTCGTCGCCGCCGCGCTCTCCGTCGTACCGGAGGACTCCTGGACCGCCCGCTCGCTGCGCCGCGCGGTGGGCGCCGCACAGCGCTGCCGGCACGATCCGGGCATCACCCGGCTCGGTACCGAGCGCGCGGTGCGCTCCGCCGTGGTGGTCGGCGGCTACCCCTGGACGGATCTGGCGCCGGAGGCCGTCGGGCTGGCGTTCGGCGCGTTCGCCGCGGCCGGTGGCGACTTTTCCGGGTCGGTGCTGACCGCGGTGAACATGGGCCGCGACGCCGACACCACGGCGGCGGTGGCCGGCGCGCTGGCCGGTGCGCTCCACGGGGCGGGCGCGATCCCCGAGGCCTGGGGCCGCGCCATCGGCCCGGCCCGCGGCAGCTGTCTGCCGTCGATGGCCGGCCATCACGTCCTGGACATCGCGGAGCTGTTGACACCGGGCGGCGAGGCGGCGGGCGTGGCGGGCACGGCGGCCACAGCGGGCGCAGCTGACGCGGCGGGCACCGCGAGCCCGACGGATGCGGCGCGCACGGCGGGCACGGCGGGCACGGCGGCTGCGGCGGGCTCGGCAGACGCGGTGACCGGGGTGAGGGCCGGATGAGCGGCCGGCGCGCCCCCCAGGGCGCCGCGGACCCCACCGCCCGCGACCGTGTCGAGGGGCTGCTGCTCGGGCTGGCCGCGGGCGATGCCGCCGGGTGGCCCGCCGCGCGGCACCGGGCGGCGCGGATGCCCGAGTGGACCCGGCGGCTCACCCGCGAGCTGGACACCTTCGCCGAGCAGAACGCCACCACCACACTCCCCGTGCCGATCGCCCTCAACCAGCCGCCGGAGCCACTGCTGCTCGGCCCGTCCGACGACGCCGAATGGGCGGCCTTCACCGCCGAGGCCGTGCTCACCGCCGCCGGTACCCGGCTCGCCGGCCCCGGCCGCGACCGCCGGATCCGCGCCGCCCTCGACCTGGCCTGGAACGCGCTGGCGGGCGAGGTCGCCGCGGCCGCGGACCGGGCCCCCGAGGTGGAGTCCGCGGTGCTGCCGCTGCGCGCCCGGATCTCCGTACGGGCCGGGCTGGGCAACCTCGCCGCCGGGCTGCGGCCGCCCGCCACCGGCCACGACAATCCGCACTTCTTCGACGACGCGGCCTGCGTACGGGCCACCGTGCTGGCCGTGGTGCACCCGGGCGAACCGGCCGCGGCGGCCGATCTGGCCGAGTACGACGCGCGCTACACCCAGGACGGCGACGGGGTGCACGGCGCCCGGGCGATGGCCGCCGCGGTCGCGGCCGCGCTCGCCGGGCGGCCCGCCGCGGACTGCGTCGGCACCGCGCTCGGCCAGCTCCCCGAGGGCACCGAGATCCGCCGCAACACGCTGCACGCGCTCCGGCTGGCCGAGACCTTCGCCGCCGACGCTCCCGGCCGTTCCGACCACGCCGGCCACTCCGACCGCTCCGGGAGCGCCGGCCGCGCCGGCCGGTCCGGGAGCGCCTTCGCCCTGGTGCCCGTGCTGGAGCACGAGATCGTCGACCACGTCTACAGCTACGGCATCGCCGCCGCCGAGACCGTCCCCATCGCCCTCGCGCTCGCGCTGGCGACGGACGGGCTGGCCGCCGAGGCGGTCCCGGCCGCCGCCTGCCTGTCCCGGGTCGCCGACTCCGCCCCCGCCCTCGCCGGGGCGCTGACCGGCGCGCTGACCGGCGCCGCCGCGCTGCCCCGCACCTGGCGTGACGCCTGCCGGGTGCTCTCCGGCTGCGCACTGCCCCGGCTGGCCGGCACCGACCTGGTCGAGCTGGCCGGGCGGCTCGCCGGTACCGGGCCGACCACCCCTCACACCGCTCCCGATGCCCCGCCCGAAGCCCGCCCCGAGGCCGCACCGGCCCCGGCCTGCTCCCCCACCGCGGAAGGACTCCTCCACCCATGACGTACACCAGCGAGACCCCGCCGACCGCGCCGGGCCGGTCCGAACCCCCGGCCACCCGGATCCGGCCGGTCACGCCCGCGGCAGCCGACGCACCCGCAGCGCCCGCGGCACCCGCGGCGCCCCCGGCCCCGCCGTCCCTGGAGGACCGGGCGATCGGCGCGCTGGTCGGCGCCGCCGTCGGCGACGCGCTCGGCGGGCCGGTCGAGGGCCGGACCCCCGAGGAGATCGTCAAACGGCATGGCGGCCGGGTCACCGGCATCGTCGGCCCGTTCCACGACGACTGGCGCACCGCCCGCCCGCTCGCCCCGTACCACAAGGGAAACGGCCATGTCACCGACGACACCCTGATGACCCATGCCCTGGTCCGGGTCTACGAGTCGGTGCGCGACCACCTCGACGCCTACGACGTCGCCGACCACCTCGTACCGGACCTGATCGGCACCCCGCGCTGGATCCCGGAACTGGAGACCGAGGCGCTGCCGCTCCAGCGGATCTTCCTCGCCGAGAAGTGGATCGTGGCGCGGCTGCACTACGGGCACGCCGATCCGCGCGAGGCGGGCGTCGGCAACATCGTCAACTGCGGTGCGGCGATGTACATGGCGCCGGTCGGCGTCGTCAACGCCGGCAACCCCGACCGGGCCTACGCCGAGGCGCTGGACATCGCCGGCGCCCACCAGTCCTCGTACGGGCGGGAGGCGGCGGGGGTGTTCGCCGCCGCGGTGGCCGCCGCGTTCGCGCCCGACGCCACCCCGTCCTCGGTCGTCGTCCAGGCGCTGCGGCTCGCCAAGGACGGCACCCGCGCCGCGATCGAGGCGGTCTGCGAGGCCGCCGCGCCGCTCGACGGCTTCGAGTCCGCGCTGGCGCCGCTGCGGGCGGCGGTCGCCCCGTTCGACACCGTCGGCCCCGACTACCGCAACCCCTCGCTGGGTGCCCGCCGCCCCTCCCGGCTGCACTCCGTCGAGGAACTCCCCATCGCCCTGGGCATGTTGCTGGTCGGGCGCGGCGACTACCGGGCCACCGTCCTCGGCTCGGTCAACTACGGCCGCGACTGCGACTCGATCGCCACGATGAGCGGCGCGCTGGCCGGCGCGCTGCGCGGCGCCACGGCGGTACCGGAGGAGTGGAGCGGGGAGGTCGCCCGCGCCAGCCGGCTGGATCTGCAGGCGCCCGGAGCGTCACTGGCCACCGTCGCGCGCGAGGTCTTCACCCGTGACCGGGCCCGCGCCCGTACCCATGAGCAGGCCTTCACCGCGATCTCGGCGATCCCCGCGATGACGGAGGCGGGCGTACGGTGACGGCTCCGGCGGCCGCCGTTCCGTCCGCGCCACCGGTGTACGGGGCGCCGCTACGGGTGACCTGGGTGCAGCCCGAGGACCTGCTCGGGCACGAGCTGCGGCAGGCGGCGGAGGACGGCCGGGACGCGGCCGGGATCGCGCGCCGGTGGCGGGCCGCGGGCGGCCGGCCCGCACCGGACCGGGCGGGCACCTCCCCCGCCCCCGCAGAACCGGCACTGCGCACCCTGGCGAAGGCTCTGCTCGATGAACTCGCCCTGCTGCCCAGCCCGTTGGCGGACGAGGAGCCCACCGAACTGACGGGTATTCAGCTCTCCTGGCCCCGGGGGACGTTGACGGTTCAGGCGGACGACACGGAGGCGCTGACCGCGCGGCTGGAAGCCGCCTGGCTCGGGCGGGCGGCCGGGTGTCTGCTCGGCAAACCGGTCGAGAAGCTGCCGCTCGACGGGATCCGGGCGATCGCCCGCTCGACCGGGAACTGGCCGCTGCGCGCGTACTTCACCGGGACCGGACTCGACCCGGCGGTCGCCGCCCGCCACCCGTGGAACCGCCGCAGCCGGGACACCTCGCTCGCCGAGAACATCGCCGGGATGCCCGAGGACGACGACCTCGACCACCCGTTGCTGGGGCTGCTGCTGCTCGAACGCCACGGGCATGGCTTCGGCACGTCCGACGTGGCACGGCTGTGGCTGGACGAGCTGCCGGCCGGCCGTACCTTCACCGCCGAGCGCGTCGCGTACCGCAACCTCCTGGACGGGATCGAGCCGCCGGACACCGCCCGGTACCGCAACCCGTTCCGGGAGTGGACCGGTGCGCGGATCCGGGCGGACGTCCACGGCTGGACCCGGCCCGGCGATCCGGCCGCCGCCGCGGCCCAGGCCTGGCGGGACGCGGTCCTCAGCCACACCGCGAACGGGGTGTACGCGGCGATGTTCACGGCCGCCGCGCTCGCCGCGGCAGCAGGCGGTGACGCAGATGTGCACGGTGCGCTGCGGGCCGGGCTCGCCGTGGTCCCCCCGCGGTCCCGGCTCGCCCGGGCCGTCCGCCTGGGCATCACGGCGGCGCACGACGAACCGGCCGGCACGGCGGAGGGTTTCGCGGCCGTCGTCGACCGGCTGCACGCGGAGTACCGGCACTACCACTGGGTGCACGCGGTGCCGAACACGGCGCTGCTGGCGGCCGCGCTCACCCATGCCGACGGGGACTTCACCGGCTCCGTGTGCCGTGCGGTGTCCGGCGGTTGGGACACCGACTCCAACGGTGCGACGGCCGGTTCGCTGGCCGGACTGCTCGCCGGGTCGCCGGCCGCGCTGCCCGGCCGCTGGACGGCGCCGCTCGGCAACCGGCTCGCCACCGGCGTCGGAGGGCTGGACGGCATCGGCTTCGACACCCTGGCGCGCCGGACCGCCGCGCTCGCCGTCCGCACCCCCGACCGGCCCGACCGACCGGAGCAACCCGACGGACCGGACCGACCCGACCCACCGGAGGTATCCGCACCATGACCGGCCACCACACCCCGGCGGACCCGTCCCGCTCCGGCCCGCCGGAGCGGGACGGCCTGGGACAGGCAGGGCTCCCGGCGCAGGCCCTGGCCGGGCTGCGGGTGCTCGACCTCGCCACGCTCTTCGCCGGGCCGCTGGCCGCCACCCTGCTCGGGGACTTCGGCGCCGAGGTGATCAAGGTCGAGCATCCGCGGCGGCCCGACCCCGCGCGCGGCCACGGTCCGGCCGAGGACGGCATCGGGCTGTGGTGGAAGCTGCTCGGCCGCAACAAGAAGACCATCACGCTGGACCTGTCCCACCCGGACGGCAGGGACGTCCTGCTGCGGCTGGCCACCGGGGCCGATGTCGTCATCGAGAACTTCCGGCCCGGAACCCTGGAGAAGTGGGGCCTGGGCTGGGACGAGCTGTCCGCCGTCAACCCGCGGCTGGTGCTGGCCCGGGTCACCGGCTTCGGCCAGTTCGGCCCGTACGCCCGGCGCCCCGGGTTCGGCACGCTCGCCGAGGCGATGAGCGGATTCGCCGCGATCACCGGGGAGCCGGACGGGCCGCCGACCCTGCCGCCGTTCGGCCTCGCCGACGGGATCGCCGCGCTGACCACGTCGTACGCCGTGCTGACCGCGCTGCGCGGGCGGGAGGCCTCCGGCCGCGGCCAGGTCGTGGACCTGGCGCTGATCGAGCCGCTGCTGACCGTGCTCGGCCCGCAGCCGCTCTGGTACGACCGGCTCGGGCACGTCCAGACCCGGACCGGCAACCGCTCCGGGAACGTCGCGCCGCGGAACACCTACCGCACCGCGGACGGCTCCTGGGTGGCGGTCTCCACCTCGGCCGAGTCCGTCGCCGAGCGGGTGATGCGGCTGGTCGGGCGGCCGGAGCTGATCGACGAACCCTGGTTCCCGACCGGCACCGGGCGGGCCGCGCACGCCGACGAGCTGGACGAGGCCGTCGGCGGGTGGATCGCCCGGCACGGCCGGGCCGAGGTGCTGGCCGCGTTCGAGAAGGCCGAGGCGGCCGTCGCACCCGTCTACGACATCCGCGGTGTCCTGGCGGATCCGCAGTACCGGGCGCTGGGGACCGTCACCGAGGTCCCGGACGACGAACTGGGCACACTGCGGATGCAGAACGTGCTCTTCCGGCTCTCGGAGACGCCGGGCGCCATCCGCTGGGCGGGCCGCCCGCACGGCGCGGACACCGATGAGGTGCTGACCGGGATCGGCCTGGACCGCGCCGCGATCGACGGACTCCGCCGGGCGGGCGCGCTGTGACCGTGCGCCCGCCCCGGGAGACCGGCACGTTTCGGGAAGCCCCCGCCCGGACTCCGCTGACCTGGCTCTATGTGCCCGGTGACCGCCCGGAGGTGGTCGCCAGGGCGCTCGGCTGCGGGGCCGATGTGGTGGTGATCGACCTGGAGGACGCGGTCGCCCCGGACCGCAAGGCGCGGGCCCTGCGGGCCACCGCCGAACTGCTCGGCGACCCGGCCCCGGGTCCCGCGCCGGTGCACGTCCGGGTCAACGCCCTGGACGGGCCGCTCGCCGAGACCGAGATCCGCACGCTCGCCGCGCTGCCGGGCCTGGCCGGGCTGCGGCTCCCGAAGGTGCGCGGGCCGGCCGATGTCCACCGGGCGGTGGCCTGGGCGACGACGGACCGGGTCCCGGACCGGGCGATGGCGGACCGGGGCGTGGGCGGGACGACTGCGGACCGGGGCGTGGGCGGGACGACTGCGGACCGGGGCGTGGGCCGGGTCTCGCCTGCGCTGTACGCGCTGCTGGAATCCGCGCTGGGTGTCGAGCACGCCTTCGCCATCGCCGTCGCGCACCCGGCGCTGCACGGGATCGCGCTCGGCGAGACCGACCTCTGCGCGGAGCTGGGCGTACGGGACGACGCGGGGCTGGCCTGGCCGCGCAGCCGGACCGTGGTCGCGGCCCGCGCCGCCGGGCTGGCACCGCCGCCGCAGTCGGTCTACCCGGACGTACGCGACCTGGACGGACTGGCCCGCTCCTGTGCGCAGGGCCGGGCGCTGGGGTTCCTGGGGCGGGTGGCGATCCACCCCCGTCAGCTCCCGGTCATCGAGGCCGCCCATCTGCCCTCACCGGAGGAGGTGGCGGCGGCGGAGCAGGTGGTACGTGCGGCGGCGGAGGGCGGCGGGGCGCGGGCGCTGCCGGACGGGCGGTTCGTGGACGCGGCGGTGGTGGCGGGAGCGCGGCGGGTGCTGTCGCTGGCCGCGCGGCGGCCCGGCTGAGGGCCACCGCCGGACAGCGCCGTACACAGCGGAGCGCCGGGCGGGTGCCGAGGTCTCCCCCGCACCCGCCCGGCGCTCTGTGGTCCGGCGGCGGTGTCCCGCCGCGGTCGGGGCTTCGCCCCCGCTTCAGGACTTCTTGTCGCTGCCGCTGCCGGCCGGCTTCTCCGACGCCTCCCCCGGCGCCTTCTCCCCCGGCTTCCGCGGCGTCCTCGGTGTCCGGTCCGCCGGCTTCCGTGCGGTGGCCCTGCCGCCGTCGGCGCCCTCCGTGCCCGTACCCGTGCCCTGCTCGGCGGCGGCCTCCTGGGCCGCGCGCTCCTCCAGCGCTCCGGGCTCCACGATCTCTTCCCGGCCCGGTGCCCGCCGGGCGGAGACGACCATGTAGACGACGGCCAGGACGAGACCGATCAGCGCGGTCCAGACGTTCAGCCGCAGGCCGAGGATGTGGTGCGCGGTGTCGATCCGCATGTACTCGATCCAGGCGCGGCCCGCGCAGTAGGCGGCGACGTACAGCGCGAAGGCCCGTCCGTGGCCGAGCTTGAACCGCTTGTCGGCCCAGATCACCAGCAGCGCGACGCCGACGCACCACAGGGACTCGTAGAGGAACGTCGGGTGGAAGGTGCCGCCCACGCGCCCGATGGCCGGGTCGGCGCTGATCTCCAGCGCCCAGGGGAGATCGGTCGGCTTGCCGTACAGCTCCTGGTTGAACCAGTTGCCCCAGCGGCCGATCGCCTGGGCGAACGCGAGTCCGGGCGCCACCGCGTCCGCGTACGCGGGCATCGGGATGCCCCGGCGGCGGCAGGCGATCCAGGCGCCCAGCGCGCCGAGCGCGACCGCGCCCCAGATGCCGAGGCCGCCTTCCCACACCTTGAAGGCGTCGAGCGGGTGGCCGTTCGCGCCGAAGTACGGCTCGGGAGTGGTGATGACGTGGTAGAGGCGACCGCCGACCAGCCCGAAGGGCACGGCCCACACGGCGATGTCCGCGACCGTGCCGGAGCGGCCGCCGCGCTGGATCCAGCGCCGGTTGCCGAGCCAGACGGCGAAGAAGACGCCGATGATGATGCAGAACGCGTAGCCACGCAGCGGGATCGGGCCGAGATGTACGACGCCGACCGACGGGCTGGGAATGAATGCGAGGTCCATGGCAGGGTCGACGCTACCGCGCCGGGCGGGTCCGGCGACAACCCGCCCGGCTACGGCTGCGTAACGACCCCACGGTCAGGAGTCCTCGGGTGAGCCGCCCGTCCGGTGGGAGGCTCCGGTGCTCGGGGCGGTGCCCGGGGTGGTGCTCGGGGCGGTGCTCGTGCCGGTCGTCGGGACCTTCCCCGGCTGCTTGCCCTTACTGGCGGCCAGGACCGCCTTCCGCAGGTCCTTGGGGGTGAAGTGGCCGTTCTTCTCCTTGGCGAGGTTCTTGCCGTTGAGCAGGACGGTGGGGGTGCCGCCGTATCCGGAGCGGGAGAAGGCCTCGGAGGACTTCCGGACGAAGCCGTTGTACCTGCCGTCGTTGACGCACTGGGTGAAGGCGGGGGTCACCAGGCCCTTGACCTTGCCGGCCAGTTTGATGAGGTGCTGCTTGTCGGCGAACTTGTCGTCCAGCTCGTCCTTGGGCTGGTTCGAGTAGAGGACGTCGTGGTACTCGCGGAACCGTCCGGCGTCCTGGGCGCAGAGGGCGGCGTTGGCGGCGTTGAGGGACCCCTGGCCTCCGGTGTTGCCGTCGATGATGGTGACGAGGTGGTACTCGGCCTTGAGGTGGCCTGCGTCCTCCAGCTCGTGGATCACCGGGCGGAAGCCGACCTCGAACTGCTGGCAGGCGGGGCAGCGGAAGTCCTCCCACACCGTGAGGGTGGAGGGGGCGTCGGGGGCGCCCACCGGGACGGCGGGCCGGTCGCCGCCGGTGGCCTGTCTCGGGCGCGCGGTTTCGTTGTCGGAGCTGCTCCCGCCGCTGCCGGCCGTGGCGGCCCAGACGGCGAGGCCGCCGGCCGCTCCCAGCACCGCCAGCACGGACCCGGCGACGACCGCCTGACGGCGGCGCCGGGAGCGCGCGTGTTCTTTCGCCCGCTGGGCCTGCAGCCGCTCGCGGGCGCTTCTCCTGTCGTGATTCTTCGGGCTCACGCCCCTGGACAACGAAGCGGAGGGGTGCCCGCGCACCCCTCCGCACCGATGTTCGCCCTATCGGGGGACGGCGTACCGCGTCGCGGTGGACGGCCGCCCGCGCGCCGCGCCCCGGGCGGCCGACGGGACTCCCGGCACAGCCCTAGGAGCGGTTGCGTACGCCCTCGGCGAGCTCGCCCGCCAGGGTCCGGAGTCCGGCGAGCCCGGCCTCCGGATCGCCGTCCGCCGCCAGCAGCCGCTTGACGAACGCCGAGCCGACGATCACCCCGTCGGCGAACGCGGCGACCTCCGCGGCCTGTTCGGCGTTGGAGACGCCCAGGCCGACGCAGACCGGCAGGTCCGTGGTGGCGCGGGTGCGCGTCACCAGGTCCTGGGCCTCCCGGCCGACGGACGCGCGGGTGCCGGTGACGCCCATCAGCGAGGCGGCGTAGACGAAGCCGCTGCCAGCCGCGGTGATCTTGGCGAGGCGCTCGTCACGGCTGCTCGGCGCGACCACGAAGACGGTGGCCAGGCCGTGCTGTTCGGCGGCCTTGCGCCATACCTCGGACTCCTCGACGGGGAGGTCCGGCAGGATGCAGCCGGCGCCGCCCGCCTCGGCGAGGCCGGCGGCGAACCGCTCGACGCCGTAGCGGTCGACCGGGTTCCAGTACGTCATGCAGAGCACCGGCGCACCGGTGGCGGCGTGCACCTCGCGGACCGTACGGATCACATCGACGATCTTCACCCCGCCGCGCAGCGCGATGTCATCGGCGGTCTGGATGACCGGGCCGTCCAGGACCGGGTCGCTGTGCGGCAGTCCGACCTCGACGATGTCGCAGCCGCCGTCCAGCATCTCGGTCATCGCCCGTACGCCGCCGTCCACGGTCGGGAAGCCGGCCGGGAGGTAGCCGACCAGGGCGGCACGGTTCTCCGCGCGGGCCTGCGCCAGCACGGCGTTCAGCAGCTCGATGTTGCCCGCCATCACTTCTCCCCTTCGCCCGTGGGCTGGACGGTGCCGTTCACTTCGGCGCCGCCCGTCTCGTCGTACAGCCCGAAGTAGCGGGCGGCGGTGTCCATGTCCTTGTCGCCGCGTCCGGAGAGGTTGACCAGCAGCAGGCCGTCGGGGCCCAGCTCGCGGCCGACCTCCAGGGCGCCGGCCAGCGCGTGGGCGCTCTCGATGGCCGGGATGATGCCCTCGGTGCGGGAGAGCAGGCGCAGGGCCTGCATGGCCTCGTCGTCGGTGACGGCGCGGTACTCGGCGCGGCCGGTGTCCTTGAGGTAGGCGTGCTCGGGGCCGATGCCGGGGTAGTCCAGGCCGGCCGAGATCGAGTACGGCTCGGTGATCTGGCCGTCCTCGTCCTGGAGGACGTACGAACGCGAGCCGTGCAGGATGCCGGGGGTGCCCTCGGTGAGGGTGGCGGCGTGTTCGCCGGTCGCGATGCCGTGGCCGCCGGGCTCGCAGCCGATCAGGCGGACGGACTCGTCGCCGAGGAACGCGTGGAACAGGCCGATGGCGTTGGAGCCGCCGCCGACGCAGGCGAGGGCGGCGTCCGGCAGGCGTCCGGTGCGCTCGAGGAGCTGCCGGCGGGCCTCGACGCCGATGACCCGGTGGAAGTCGCGGACCAGGGCGGGGAAGGGGTGCGGTCCGGCGACCGTGCCGAAGAGGTAGTGGGTGCGGTCGACGTTGGCCACCCAGTCGCGGAAGGCCTCGTTGATGGCGTCCTTGAGGGTGCGGCTGCCGGACTTCACGGCGATGACCTCGGCGCCGAGCATCCGCATCCGGGCGACGTTGAGGGCCTGGCGCTTGGTGTCGACCTCGCCCATGTAGATGGTGCAGTCGAGGCCGAAGAGGGCGCAGGCGGTGGCGGTGGCGACGCCGTGCTGGCCGGCGCCGGTCTCCGCGATGACCCGGGTCTTGCCCATCCGCTTGGTGAGCAGGGCCTGGCCCAGCACATTGTTGATCTTGTGCGAGCCGGTGTGGTTGAGGTCCTCGCGCTTGAGGAACACCCGGGCCCCGCCCGCCTGTTCGGCGAACCGCGGCACCTCGGTGAGCGCGCTGGGGCGCCCGCTGTAGTGGACCATCAGGTCGTTGAGCTCGGCCGCGAAGGCGGGGTCCGCCTTGGCCTTCTCGTACTCGGCGGCGACCTCCTCGACCGCGGCGACCAGGGCCTCCGGGATGAACTTGCCGCCGAAAGCGCCGAAGTAGCCTGCGGCGGACGGGACCTGACCCTCGGGGTCAGGGATGAAGAACGTGCTGGGCATGCGGATACCTCACGGTGAGTGGGTGGTGACTGACCGCCGTGGGGGCGAGAGGGTTACCGCTTGGCTGCGGGCCGGTGTGGCTGGTGGTGCCCACGCGGCCGAGTCGCATGCCGGAACAGTCCCGCGCCCCTTACCGGGCGCCTCGCCATCGCATGCCGTTGATCTGGCCCGGTTCCGAGCCGATGTGGTACCTGACCCGCCGTCCCCGCACCCGCCGCGCGGGGGCCCGGCAGCCGCGGTGCCACGAGGGCAGTGCCGACTGCTTGGCCTCGGGGCGGCGCGGTACGGCGGTCATGTCGTGACTCTCGTCCGTCCTCGTCCCGGGCCTCAGGCGCGTCCGTGCCGGATCGCCGGGTGGGAGCCCGCGGCGACCAGGTCGGCGACCGCGGTCCTGGGGTCCTTGCCGGTGACCAGCGACTCGCCGACCAGCACCGCGTCGGCGCCGTCGTTGGCGTAGGCGATCAGGTCGTGCGGCCCGCGGACTCCGGACTCGGCGATCTTGACGATGTGGTCCGGGATCTCGGGCGCGACCCGGGCGAAGTTGCCCCGGTCGACCTCCAGGGTCTTGAGGTCGCGGGCGTTGACGCCGATGATCCGGGCGCCGGCGTCCACCGCGCGGGCCACCTCTTCCTCGTCGTGCACCTCGACCAGCGGCGTCAGCCCGATCGACTCGGCCCGCTCGATCAGGGAGACCAGGGCCTCCTGCTCCAGCGCGGAGACGATCAGCAGCGCGAGGTCGGCGCCGTAGGCCCGGGCCTCCCACAGCTGGTAGGCGGTGACGATGAAGTCCTTGCGCAGCACCGGGATGTCGACCCGGGCGCGGACCGCCTCCAGGTCGGCCAGCGAGCCGCCGAACCTGCGCTCCTCGGTGAGGACGGAGATGACCGCGGCGCCGCCCGCCTCGTAGTCGGCGGCCAGGGCGGCCGGGTCGGCGATCGCGGCGAGCGCGCCCTTGGACGGGCTGGAGCGCTTCACCTCGCAGATCACTCTGACGCTCTCGCCCTTGAGTGCCGCGACACCGTCCGTCGCGGGGCGTGCCTTGCGGGCCCGCTCCTTGAGCTCGTCGAGGGTGACGCGCGCCTGCCGCTCCGCGAGGTCGGCGCGGACCCCGTCGATGATCTCGTCGAGCACACTCACGCGAGCGGCCTCCTTCTTGAGCGGTTCAAGGCGGATCGGTGCCCCCGGGACGAGCGTCCCAGCCGGCTCTCCGATGGTATCCGCCATGGGGAGGAGGTTTCGCATCCGGTTGACCGCGATCCCTCCCCCACCCTCGAACCGGCGTCGCTCGGCTCGGGCGGGAGACGCCCCCAACCTGGACATTTACCGTCCGCGGCAGCATGCGCGAAGGCGCCGCTCACCGCCGTCGTGCGGGTGCCGGGGGTCTGACGACAGGGCCTGCGGACGGGGCGGCGGCGCCTTCGGAGGAGGCGGCGGTCATGGCGCCGGGCGGCGGCGCCATCCGGGCGGGGCTGGGCGCCCCGGGCGGCGTCAGCCCTCCTGCGGCTGGGCCTTCGCCTGAGCGGCCGGGTTCGCCGAGCGCCGGGGCTCCTGGCCCAGGCCCGCGGCGCGCATCAGGCCGCCCACCACGGCACCGAGGCCGATCAGCACCATGCCGGCCCAGAAGCCGGGGGCGCTCCCCGCCACGATGAAGGCTCCGGCGACGCAGAAGCCGATGAACGAGATGATGACGCCGGTCCAGGCGGCGGGGGTGTGTCCGTGGCCACTGCTCGACATTGACTGCTCCTCGTTGCTCTCTCGCGCCGGGGTCCGGCCGCGGTGATCCTCGCCGTCCATTGTCACCGATGCCGGGCGGCACCCCCTTACCGGGTCCTTACCGGCCGGGAGTCCCCGGCCTGCCGGGCGGGAGTCCCCGGCCCTGCCGGGTGGGGTCCCCGGCCCACCGGGTGGGATCCCCGGCCTAGCGAGTGGGGTCCTCGCCGCGGTCCAGGGACTTCCAGATCTCCTCCGGACGGTCCAGGTCCGTGGCGGCCGGGGCGCGCCGCGCGCCGCGGGCCCGGCCGGGTGTGCGCTCGTAGCGGCCGGACATGGCGGGCCAGTGGCGTCCGCGGAACAGCGCCAGCAGCCCGGCGGCCAGCAGCAGCACCCCGCCGACCGCGGCCACCCACGGCCAGCCGGTGTGCGTGATGTTCTGCACATCGGCGCCGGCCAGTCCGACGGCGGTGGCGGCCTTCTCGCGCAGCGCCGAGGCGTCGCCGTAGCCCAGCACCGCGGCGGCGACAACGCCCGCACCGCTGAGCGTGAGCAGGGCGGCGACCAGGACCCGGCCGGTCCGGCGCACCGCGAAGACGGCGACCAGTGCGGCCAGGCCCACGACGGCCAGCGCGCCGGGGACGCCGGTGACATCGGCACCGGTCACGCTGCGCGGCAGCTCGCCCTGGGGCAGCAGCGCGGAGCCCCGGGCCCAGGTGCGGCCGGACGCCAGCAGCGCCAGGCCGGCCCCGGCCGCACCGGCCAGCAGCGCGGCGGCGAGGCTCCTTCGCGCGCCGCGGCCGGCGCCACGGGCGGGCGCGCCGGGCTCGGCGGGCTCAGCGGTCGCGGCCGCGGCCGCGGTGGCGGTGGTGTCCGCGGTCGCGGTCGCGGTGTCGGTACGGGTCCGGGGTGCGGCAGTCACGCGTACCACTATCGCGCACCGGCCCGGGGGAACTGGTCCGGGGGGACCGGTGCGCGGGCACCGGTGCGCGGGGACCGGTGCGCGGGCGGCTAACCACCCAGGTGGTTGGCGGTGTGCACGGCGCGGAGCACGGCCGCCGCCTTGTCCCGGCACTCGGTGTCCTCGGCGACCGGGTCGGAGTCGGCGACCACGCCGGCGCCCGCCTGGACGTAGGCGGTGCCGTCGCGCAGCAGAGCCGTACGGATCGCGATGGCGGTGTCGGAGTCCCCGGCGAAGTCGAGGTAGCCCACACAGCCGCCGTACAGCCCGCGCCGGGTCGGTTCCAGCTCCTCGATGATCTGCATGGCGCGCGGCTTGGGCGCGCCGGAGAGGGTGCCGGCCGGGAAGCAGGCGGTGAGCACGTCGAAGGCGGTACGGCCCTCGGCGACCTTGCCGGTGACCGTCGAGACGATGTGCATGACATGGCTGTAGCGCTCGACAGACATGAAGTCGACGACCTCGACGCTGCCCGGCTCGCAGACCCGGCCCAGGTCGTTGCGGCCCAGGTCGACCAGCATCAGGTGCTCGGCGCGCTCCTTGGGGTCGGCCATCAGCTCGTCCGCCAGGGCCTGGTCCTGCTGGACCGTGGCGCCGCGCGGGCGGGTGCCGGCGATGGGGTGCACCATGGCCCGGCCGTCCTCGACCTTCACCAGCGCCTCGGGGCTGGAGCCGACCACGTCGAACGGCGGGGAGTCGGCGCCCCCGTCGCCCTCGAAGCGGAAGAGGTACATGTACGGGCTGGGGTTGGTGGCCCGCAGCACCCGGTAGACGTCCAACGCGCTTGCCGTGCACGGGGTTTCGAAGCGCTGCGAGGGCACCACCTGGAAGGCCTCGCCGGCCCGGATGCGCTCCTTGATGTCCTCGACGGCGTCCTGGTAGGACTTGCCGCCCCACTCGGCGGTGTACGGGGGGATCTCGGACGGCGGGAGCGCGGCGGCACTGGCGGGCGCGGGCCGGGCGAGGTCGTCGGCCATGGTGTCGAGGCGGGCGACCGCGTCCGCGTACGCCTCGTCGACGCCGGTGTCGAGGTCGTTGTGGTTGATCGCGTTGGCGATCAGCAGGACCGTGCCGCTCCAGTGGTCGAGGACGGCGAGGTCGGAGCTGAGCAGCATGGTCAGTTCGGGCAGCCGGAGGTCGTCGGCGGTCCGCTCGCCGATCTTCTCCAGGCGGCGCACGATGTCGTAGCCGAGGTAGCCAACCATGCCGCCGGTGAAGGGCGGCAGTCCGGCGCCCTCGACGAGGTCCCGCGGGGTGTGCAGCGCCTCGACGGTGGCGCGGAGCGCGGCGAGCGGGTCGCCGCCGGTGGGGACGCCGACCGGCGGGGTGCCGAGCCAGTGCGCCTGGCCGTCGCGGGTGGTGAGGGTGCCGGCGCTGCGGACGCCGATGAACGAGTACCGCGACCACGACCGGCCGTTCTCGGCGGACTCCAGCAGGAAGGTGCCCGGGCGCTCAGCGGCGAGCTTGCGGTAGAGGCCGACCGGCGTGTCGCCGTCCGCGAGCAGCCGCCGGGTGACGGGGATGACCCGCCGGTCCTTGGCGAGGGTGCGGAAGGTGTCGAGGTCCGGATGCGCGGTGCCGGTGGTTCCCGTGGTCATGGCAGCGGAGCCTACTGGGCGCGGCCCTGTCCGGTGGGCAGTACGTCCGCGTCGAAGCAGGTGCGGTCGCCGGTGTGGCAGGCGGCGCCGACCTGGTCGACCTTGACCAGCACGGTGTCCGCGTCGCAGTCCAGCGCGACCGACTTCACGTACTGGATGTGGCCGGAAGTGTCGCCCTTGACCCAGTACTCCTGGCGGCTGCGGCTCCAGTACGTGCACCGTCCGGTGGTCAGGGTGCGGTGCAGTGCCTCGTCGTCCATCCATCCCATCATCAGCACCTCGCCGGTGTCGTACTGCTGGGCGATGGCGGGGATCAGGCCGTCGGCACCGCGCTTGAGGCGGGCGGCGATGGCGGGATCCAACAGGGAGTCGGCGGGAGTGGTACGGCTGCTGGTCATGGGTCCATTGTGCCGTGCGGCATGCTGCAGACATGCACGATCAGCAGCCGCCCTCCCCCATGGCCCACAAGGCATGGGAGGTGCCCCCCTCGCCACCGCCGCCGGACCCGGACCGGGCGGCGCGGGTGGCGCTGCGGGTGCTGGTGGCGGTGTTCGTGGCGGCCCTGGCGGTGGGCGCGATGGCCGCCGTGCTGGTGCTGCGGAGCTAGGCCGTGTCTCAAAGCCCCAGCTTCGCGTCGATCAGCCGCGCGACCGCTTCCTTGTCGCCGTCCAGCTCCACCCGGGCCACCTCCTGGCGTCCGAAGGCGAACAGGGTCAGCTCGCCCGGCTCCCCGGTGGCCGTGACCACCGGCGTCCCGCGGTGCGCCACCGCCGTCTGCCCGTCCGGCCGCCGCAGCACCAGCCCCACCGGCGACCTCCGGCCCAGCACGCGGGCCATCCGTTCGAGCCTCGTCCACAGGGCGTCCGCGAAGACCGCGTCCGGCTCGCGCGGGGTCCAGTCCGGCTGGGCCCGCCGCACGTCCTCGGCGTGGACGTAGAACTCGACGGTGTTGGAGGCCTCGTCGATCTGCTTCAGGGCGAACGGCGACAACGGCGGTGGGCCGGTCCTGATGAGCTGGATCAGCTCCTCGTACGGTTTGGCCGCGAACTCTGTCTGGACCCGTTCCAGCCGTCCCGCCAGCGGTTTGACGAGGAGCCCGCCGGCCGCGTCGGGCCGCCGCTCACGCACCACCACGTGTGCGGCCAGGTCCCGCGCGGTCCAGTTCTCGCACAGGGTCGGGGCATCGGGTCCGGCGCTCTCCAACAGGTCGGCGAGCAGGAGCCGTTCACGCTTCGCATGGGCCGTCATACGGCCCACCCTACGACCGGCCGGGATCACCCGCCACGGGACACCCGGACGCCACGCCCTCCCCCCTCGGGACGCCCGGACGCCACCGCCTCCCCGGACACCGCCTCCCCCGACGCCACGGCCTCCCCCACCGGGCGGCCCGGCCCGGTCGCCGGCCCCACCGGGCAGCCTTCGGGACATCCCGGGTCCCGGCGCTCCATCAGGATCCGCTGCAGCTCGCGGGCGGCGCGCGGCGGGGAGACGTCGCCGCGGTGGGCCACGGAGACCACACGGTGCATACCGGATGTCGCGAAGCGGGTGACCCGCAGGCCGGAGCGTTCGGCGACCATGCTGGGGACGACGGCAATGCCCAGACCGGCCCGTACGAAGCCGAGGACCGCGTCCATCTCGCCGCCCTCGACGGTGAAGGTGGGCTCGAAGCCGGCCGCGCGGCACGCCGCGGTGGTGAACTCCCGCAGGTCGTAGCCGCGGCGGAACATGGCGAGCGGGCGGCCGCGGAGGTCCTCGACGCGGATCCGGGTGCGGCGTCCGGCCACCGGGGCGGGCCGGTCCGGTGCGGAGACCACGACCAGCTCCTCGCGCAGCAGCTCGGCGGTGGCCAGCGCGGGGGCCTGCACCGGGAGCGGGGTGATGATCAGGGCCAGGTCCAGGGCCCCGTCGGCGAGCGCGCGGACCAGGTCCTGCGAGCCGTCCTCGGTGATCAGCAGGTCGACGCCGGGGTAGGCCGCGTGGAACGCCCGCAGGACGTCGGGGACGAGGCTGGCGCAGAGGCTGGGCGGGGCGCCGAGGCGGAGCCGGCCGCGGCGCAGCTGGGCGACCTCCTGGACCTCGCGGCGGGCGGTCTCGGCGTCGGCCAGGATCCGCCGGGCGATCGGCAGCAGGGTCTCGCCGGCGTCGGTGAGGGTGATGTGGCCGCGGGCGCGGTGGAAGAGCTCGGCGCCCAACTCCCGCTCCAGGGAACGGATCTGCTGGGAGAGCGAGGGCTGGGCGACGTGCTCGCGCGCGGCGGCGCGGGTGAAGTGGCGGGTGTCGGCGACGGCGGTGAAGTAGCGGAGCTGCTGGAGCTGCATAAGGGGAATGTACGGCAGATCGATAGCGTCGGCCTATCGAGATGAGCCACACCATGTCTTGGACTGATGGGGTCGTCCGGCCCTAGCGTCGGGACCCATGGCTCTGGCAACGCGGACGGACCGACGGCCGTCCATGCCCCGGACACTGTGGGACAGCTCCGTCGGCAAGAAGACAGTGATGGCCGTCAGCGGCGTGATCATGCTGCTGTACCTGGTCGCCCACATGATCGGCAACCTGAAGATCTACTTCGGGGCGGACGAGTTCAACCGGTACGGGCACTGGCTGCGCACGGTCGGCGAGCCGTTCATGCACTACGAGTGGACGCTCTGGCTGATCCGGGTCGTGCTGGTCGTCGCGGTCGTCGCGCACGCGGTCTCGGCGTACCAGCTCAGCCGCCGCGACATCAGGGCGCGCCCGAACAAGTACGTGCACAAGAAGCCGCGGGCCTCCTACGCCACCCGCACCATGCGCTGGGGCGGGATCATCCTCGGCCTGTTCATCGTCTGGCACGTCCTGGACCTGACGACCGGCACCGTGCACTCCGGCGGCTTCCAGGAGGGCCACCCGTACCAGAACGTCGTGGACACCTTCTCCACCTGGTACGGCAACGTCATCTATATCGTCGCGATGCTCGCCGTCGGCCTGCACATCCGGCACGGCTTCTGGAGCGCCGCGCAGACCCTCGGCGTGGGCGGCCGCACCCGCGACCGCGTCCTCAAGACCGTCGCCAACGCCCTCGCGCTGCTGCTCACGGCGGGTTTCATCGCGGTGCCCGTGGGCGTCATGACCGGAGTGGTGAGCTGATATGACCGCTGCATACGTGAACTACCCGACCGGTGAGCCGCTCGCCGACGCCAAGGCCCCGTCCGGTCCCGTCCACGAGCGCTGGGACACCCGCCGCTTCCAGGCGAAGCTGGTGAACCCCGCCAACCGCCGCAAGCACACGGTCATCGTCGTGGGCACCGGTCTCGCGGGCGGTTCGGCCGGCGCCACCCTGGCCGAACAGGGCTACCACGTGGTCCAGTTCTGCTACCAGGACTCGCCGCGCCGGGCTCACTCGATCGCGGCCCAGGGCGGTATCAACGCCGCGAAGAACTACCGCAACGACGGCGACTCCGTCCACCGGCTCTTCTACGACACCGTCAAGGGCGGCGACTTCCGGGCCCGCGAGTCCAACGTCCACCGGCTCGCCCAGATCTCCGTCGAGATCATCGACCAGTGCGTCGCCCAGGGTGTCCCGTTCGCCCGCGAGTACGGCGGGCTGCTCGACACCCGCTCCTTCGGCGGCGTCCAGGTCTCCCGTACGTTCTACGCCCGCGGCCAGACCGGCCAGCAGCTGCTGCTCGGCGCCTACCAGGCGCTGTCCCGCCAGATCGCGGCCGGGAACGTCGAGATGCACCCGCGTACGGAGATGCTCGACCTGATCGTCGTCGACGGGCGGGCACGCGGCATCGTCGCCCGCAACCTGGTCACCGGGAAGACCGACACGTACTTCGCGGACGCCGTGGTGCTCGCCAGCGGCGGCTACGGCAACGTCTTCTACCTGTCGACGAACGCCATGAACTCCAACGCCACCGCCGTGTGGCGGGCGCACCGGCGCGGCGCCTACTTCGCCAACCCCTGCTTCACCCAGATCCATCCGACCTGCATCCCGCGCACCGGCGACCACCAGTCCAAGCTGACGCTGATGAGCGAGTCGCTGCGCAACGACGGCCGGATCTGGGTGCCGAAGGCGAAGGGCGACACCCGCCCGGCGAACGAGATCCCCGAGGACGAGCGCGACTACTACCTGGAGCGCGTCTACCCCTCCTTCGGCAACCTGGTCCCGCGTGACATCGCCTCCCGCGCCGCGAAGAACGTCTGCGACGAGGGGCGGGGCGTCGGGCCCGGCGGGCAGGGCGTCTACCTCGACTTCGCCGATGCCATCAAGCGCATGGGCCGCGAGGCGGTCGAGGCGAAGTACGGCAACCTCTTCGACATGTACGCGCGGATCACCGCCGAGGACCCGTACGAGGTCCCGATGCGGATCTACCCCGCCGTGCACTACACGATGGGCGGCCTGTGGGTCGACTACGACCTCCAGACCACCGTCCCCGGCCTCTTCGCCGTCGGCGAGGCCAACTTCTCCGACCACGGTGCCAACCGGCTCGGCGCCTCCGCGCTCATGCAGGGGCTGGCCGACGGCTACTTCGTACTCCCCGCCACGATCAACGACTACCTCGCCCGCCATCCGCACCAGGACGAGGTGACCGCCGGACACCCCGCGGTGCGGGAGGCGGTCGCCGAGACCGAGGAGCGCCTGAGCCGGCTCCTCTCGGTCGACGGCGACCGCACGCCGGACTCCTTCCACCGTGAACTCGGCGAGCTGATGTGGGAGTTCTGCGGTATGGCGCGTACGGACGCGGGCCTGCGCAAGGCCCTGGACCGGATCCCGCAGATCCGCGAGGAGTTCTGGCGGCGGATCAAGGTGCCGGGGACCGGCGAGGAGTTCAACCAGTCCCTGGAGAAGGCGAACCGCGTCGTCGACTACCTGGAGCTCGCCGAGCTGATGTGCCTCGACGCGCTGCACCGCGCCGAGTCCTGCGGCGGCCACTTCCGGGAGGAGTCGCAGACGCCCGACGGCGAGGCCGCCCGCCGGGACGAGGAGTTCTCCTACGCGGCCGCCTGGGAGTTCAGCGGGACGGGCGAGGCCCCCACGCTGCACAAGGAAGACCTGGTCTTCGAGTACGTCCACCCCACGCAACGGAGCTACGCCTGATGAAGCTCACCCTGCGCGTCTGGCGGCAGCAGAACGCCGACGCCGAAGGCGCCATGTCCACGTACGAGGTGGACGGGATCTCCCCGGACATGTCGTTCCTGGAGATGCTCGACACCCTCAACGAGGAACTCATCGTCCGGGGCGACGACCCGGTTGCCTTCGACCACGACTGCCGCGAGGGCATCTGCGGCGCCTGCTCGCTCGTCATCAACGGCGACGCCCACGGCCCGGAGCGGACCACCACCTGCCAGCTCCACATGCGGTCGTTCTCCGACGGCGACACCATCGACATCGAGCCGTGGCGGGCCTCGGCCTTCCCGGTGATCAAGGACCTGGTGGTGGACCGGTCGGCCTTCGACCGGATCATCCAGGCCGGCGGCTACGTCACCGCCCCGACCGGGTCCGCGCCCGAGGCCCATGCCACGCCCGTTCCGAAGCCGGACGCCGACTTCGCCTTCGAACACGCCGAGTGCATAGGCTGCGGTGCGTGCGTGGCGGCCTGCCCGAACGGCGCGGCGATGCTCTTCACCTCCGCCAAGGTCAACCACCTGAACGTGCTGCCGCAGGGCGCGCCCGAGCGCGAGAGCCGCGTCCTGGACATGGTGGCGCAGATGGACGAGGAGGGCTTCGGCGGCTGCACCCTCGCCGGCGAGTGCGCCACCGCGTGCCCCAAGGGCATCCCGCTGTTCAGTATCACCGCGATGAACCGGGAGTTCCTGCGGGCGGCGCGGAAGCGCCGCTGACGGCACGGACCGGCCCGCCGCGGACCGCCTCAGCGCACCGGGTGTCCGGCCTCCCGCAGGGCGGACTTGACCTGGGAGATCCGCAGGTCGCCGAAGTGGAAGACGGAGGCGGCCAGGACGGCGTCGGCGCCGGCGGCGACGGCCGGGGGGAAGTCGGCCAGATCGCCGGCGCCGCCGGAGGCGATCACCGGGATGGTGACGTGCTTGCGGACCGCCTCGATCATCGCGATGTCGTAGCCGTCCCTGGTGCCGTCCGCGTCCATGGAGTTCAGCAGGATCTCTCCGGCGCCCAGTTCGGCGGCGCGATGGGCCCATTCGACGGCGTCCATACCGGTGCCGCGGCGGCCGCCGTGGGTGGTGACCTCGTACCCGGACGGGGTGCCGGCGCCGGTGCGGCGGGCGTCGACCGAGAGGACCAGGACCTGGCTGCCGAAGCGCTCGGCGATCTCGCGGATCATGTCGGGGCGGGCGATGGCGGCGGTGTTGACGCCCACCTTGTCGGCGCCGGCCCGCAGCAGCTTGTCGACGTCCTCGGCGGTGCGGACGCCGCCGCCGACGGTGAGCGGGATGAAGACCTGCTCGGCGGTGCGGCGGACGACGTCGTAGGTCGTCTCGCGGTTGCCGGAGGAGGCGGTGATGTCGAGGAAGGTGAGTTCGTCGGCGCCCTCCTCGCCGTAGATCCTGGCCATCTCGACGGGGTCGCCGGCGTCGCGGAGGTTCTGGAAGTTGACGCCCTTGACGACCCGGCCGTTGTCGACGTCCAGGCAGGGGATGACTCGTACGGCCAGTGTCATGGTGCGGGGGCCTCTCTGTACGCCTCCACTTCCACCTCGACGACCAGGCGAGGGTCCACGAAGCCGGAGACGATGATCATGGACGCGACGGGACGGACGGCGTCGAACAGCTCCTTGTGAGCCCGCCCGACCTCGTCCACATCGCGGGCGTGGGTGAGGTACATACGGGTGCGGACGACGTCGTCACGGCCGAGGCCGGTCTCCTCCAGTACCGACAGCGCGGTACGGAAGGCGGTGATCGCCTGCTCGTACGGGTCGGCGGCGACGACCTGGCCGTCGACGACCGAGGTACAGCCGGAGACCAGCACCAGGCCGTTGGGCAGCTCGACCGCCCGGGCCCGGCCGAAGGCCTCCGCCCAGGGGTCCGTCGCCCGGGGGCCGCCGGACGTGACGCGCCGTACGCCACCGGTCATGAGGCGACTGCCTCCAGCGCCTCTTCGAGAGTGAACGCCTTCGCGTAGAGCGCCTTGCCGACGATGGAGCCCTCGACGCCCAGCGGGACCAGCTCGGCGATGGCGCGCAGGTCGGCCAGCGAGGAGACCCCGCCGGAGGCGACCACCGGGCGGTCGGTGGCGGCGCATACGTTCCGCAGCAGGTCGAGGTTGGGGCCCTGGAGGGTGCCGTCCTTGTTGATGTCGGTGACGACGTACCGGGCGCAGCCCTCGGAGTCCAGGCGGGCCAGGGTCTCGTAGAGGTCGCCGCCGTCGCGGGTCCAGCCGCGGCCGCGCAGTGTGGTGCCGCGGACGTCCAGGCCGACCGCGATCCGGTCGCCGTACTCGGCGATGATCTTCGCGACCCACTCGGGGTCCTCCAGCGCCGCGGTGCCGATGTTGACCCGGGTGCAGCCGGTGGCCAGGGCGGCGGCCAGCGAGTCGTCGTCGCGGATCCCGCCGGACAGCTCGACCTTGATGTCCATCGAGCGGGCGACCTCGGCGATCTGCGCCCGGTTGTCGCCGGTGCCGAAGGCCGCGTCGAGGTCGACCAGATGCAGCCACTCGGCGCCGGACCGCTGCCAGGCGAGGGCCGCCTGCAGCGGGTCGCCGTAGGAGGTCTCGGAGCCGGACTCGCCGTGGACGAGGCGGACGGCCTGGCCGTCGCGGACGTCGACGGCGGGGAGGAGTTCGACCCAGCTGGATCCGGTAGTAGACGTCCTTGCCGCGCACGATCACGTGCTT
>NZ_BBUY01000007.1:36760-112946 GCF_001590865.1 Streptomyces sp. NBRC 110611 | reverse complement strand
GTCCAGGCGGGCCAGGGTCTCGTAGAGGTCGCCGCCGTCGCGGGTCCAGCCGCGGCCGCGCAGTGTCGGTGCCGCGGACGTCCAGGCCGACCGCGATCCGGTCGCCGTACTCGGCGATGATCTTGCGCGACCCACTCGGGGTCCTCCAGCGCCGCGGTGCCGATGTTGACCCGGGTGCAGCCGGTGGCCAGGGCGGCGGCCAGCGAGTCGTCGTCGCGGATCCCGCCGGACAGCTCGACCTTGATGTCCATCGAGCGGGCGACCTCGGCGATCTGCGCCCGGTTGTCGCCGGTGCCGAAGGCCGCGTCGAGGTCGACCAGATGCAGCCACTCGGCGCCGGACCGCTGCCAGGCGAGGGCCGCCTGCAGCGGGTCGCCGTAGGAGGTCTCGGAGCCGGACTCGCCGTGGACGAGGCGGACGGCCTGGCCGTCGCGGACGTCGACGGCGGGGAGGAGTTCGAGCTTCGGCATCAGGGTGCTCACAGGGTGTCGATCCAGTTGGACAGGAGCTGCGCGCCGGCGTCGCCGGACTTCTCGGGGTGGAACTGGGTGGCCCACAGCGGGCCGTTCTCGACCGCGGCCACGAACCGTTCGCCGTGGGTGGCCCAGCTGACCTTCGGCCCGGCGATGTGCGGGTTGCCGGTCTCCAGCTCCCAGTCGTGCACCGCGTAGGAGTGCACGAAGTAGTAGCGGGCGTCGGCGGGCAGGCCGGCGAAGAGGGACGAGCCCTGGGCGGCCTCGACGGTGTTCCAGCCCATATGCGGGACGACGTCGGCCTTGAGCGGGCCGACCGTGCCGGGCCACTCGTCCAGACCCTCGGTCTCCACGCCGTGCTCGATGCCGCGGCCGAAGAGGATCTGCATGCCGACGCAGATGCCCATGACCGGGCGGCCGCCGGAGAGCCGCCGGCCGACGATCCAGTCGCCGCGCGCCCGCTTCAGCCCCTGCATACAGGCGGCGAACGCGCCGACGCCGGGAACCAGCAGGCCGTCGGCGTTCATCGCCCGGTCGTAGTCCCCGGTGATCTCCACCTCGGCGCCGACACGGGCCAGGGCGCGCTCGGCGGAACGGACGTTGCCGAAGCCGTAGTCGAAGACCACGACCTTCCTGCGGGGTGCCGAGGGGCTCAATTCCATACCTCCAGCCGCAGCACGCCGGCGAGCAGGCACATCGCCGAGCCGATGGACAGCAGCACGATCAGGCTCTTGGGCATCTCCTGCTTCTTGAAGGAGTAGACACCGCCGAGGAGGAAGAGCCCGATCACGAGGAAGAGGGTGGACATACCGGTCATGGAGTTACAGCGCTCCCTTGGTGGACGGGATGATGCCCGCCGCACGCGGGTCGCGCTCGCTGGCGTAGCGCAGCGCCCGGGCCAGCGCCTTGAACTGGCACTCCACGATGTGGTGGGCGTTGCGGCCGTACGGGACGTGGATGTGCAGCGCTATCTGGGCCTGGGCGACGAACGACTCGAAGATGTGCCGGGTCATGGTCGTGTCGTAGGTACCGATCATCGGCGCCATGTTCTCCGGCTCGGTGTGCACCAGGTAGGGGCGGCCGGAGAGGTCGACGGTCACCTGGGCGAGGGACTCGTCCAGCGGGACGGTGCAGTTGCCGAAGCGGTAGATGCCGGACTTGTCGCCCAGGGCCTGCTTGAAGGCGGCACCCAGCGCGAGGGCGGTGTCCTCGATGGTGTGGTGGGTGTCGATGTGCAGATCGCCGTCGGTCTTGACCTTGAGGTCGAACAGGCCGTGCCGGCCGAGCTGGTCGAGCATGTGGTCGTAGAAGCCGACACCGGTCGACACCTCGACCTCGCCCCGGCCGTCGAGGTCGATCTCGACGAGCACGGACGTTTCCTTCGTCGTGCGCTCCACGCGTCCTACGCGGGTCATCGCTCGTTCTCCTTCGGGCTGCGTTCTTTGCACAGCGTGCGAACCGCGTCCAGGAACGCGTCGTTCTCGGCCGGGGTGCCGGCGGTGACCCGCAGCCAGCCCGGTACGCCGTTGTCACGGACCAGGACACCCTGGTCGAGGATCGCCTGCCAGGCGGCGTGCGCGTCGGCGAAGCGTCCGAACTGCACGAAGTTGGCGTCGGAGGCGGTGACCTCGCAGCCGATCGCCCGCAGCTCGGTGACCAGCCGGTCCCGCTCCGCCTTGAGCTGCTCGACGTACTTCAGCAGGGTGTCGGTGTGCTCCAGGGCGGCCAGCGCGGTGGCCTGGGTGACGGACGACAGGTGGTACGGCAGCCGGACCAGCTGGACGGCGTCGACCACGGCCGGGTCGGCGGCCAGGTAGCCCAGCCGCAGCCCGGCGGCGCCGAACGCCTTGGACATCGTCCGGGAGACCACCAGGTTCGGCCGGCCCTCGATCAGCGGCAGCAGCGAGGGGCGGTGGCTGAACTCGCCATAGGCCTCGTCGACCACCACCAGCGCCCCGCCGGTGCCGGCCCGCGCCGCCTGCGCGGCCTCGTACAGCGCGAGCACGGTCCCGGCCTCGACCGCGGTGCCCGTCGGGTTGTTGGGCGAGCAGATGAAGACCACGTCGGGCCGGTGCTCGGCGATGGCCGACCGGGCCGCCTCGACGTCGATGGTGAAGTCGTCGTTGCGCGGGCCGGAGAGCCAGCCGGTGCCGGTACCGCGCGAGATCAGCCCGTGCATCGAGTACGACGGCTCGAAGCCGAGGGCGGTACGGCCCGGGCCGCCGAAGGTCTGCAGCAGCTGCTGGAGGATCTCGTTGGAGCCGTTGGCCGCCCAGATCTGGTCCTTGGTGACCTCGTGACCGCCGGTGCGGGAGAGGTAGCGGGCCAGCTCGGTGCGGAGCTCCACCGCGTCCCGGTCCGGGTAGCGGTTGAGGTGCCGGGCGGCCTCGGTCACCCGCTCGCCGATCCGCCGGACCAGCGGCTCGGGCAGCGGGTAGGGGTTCTCGTTGGTGTTCAGGCGTACGGGCACGTCCAGCTGCGGGGCGCCGTACGGGGACTTGCCGCGCAGCTCGTCCCTGATGGGGAGATCGTCGATACCGGTCACTTGCTGCTACCGGGAACCTTCCAGTCGAACCTTGCCTTGATCGCCGCGCCGTGCGCCGGGAGGTCCTCGGCCTCGGCGAGGGTCACCACATGGTGGGCGACCTCGGCCAGCGCGTCGCGGGTGTAGTCCACGACATGGATGCCGCGCAGGAACGACTGCACGGACAGCCCCGAGGAGTGGCAGGCGCAGCCGCCGGTGGGCAGGACGTGGTTGGAGCCGGCGCAGTAGTCGCCGAGGGAGACCGGGGCGTACGGGCCGACGAAGACCGCGCCGGCGTTGCGGACCCGGGCGGCGACGGCGGCGGCGTCGGCGGTCTGGATCTCCAGGTGCTCGGCGCCGTACGCGTCGACCACGCGCAGGCCCTCGTCGATGCCGTCGACCAGGACGATGGCCGACTGGCGGCCGGAGAGCGCCGGGACGATCCGGTCCTCGATGTGCTTGGTCGCCGCGACCTGCGGCTTGAGTTCCTGCTCGGTCCGCTCGGCGAGCTCCGCCGAGTCGGTGACCAGGACCGCGGCGGCCATCGGGTCGTGCTCGGCCTGGCTGATCAGGTCGGCGGCGAGGTGCACCGGGTCGGCGGTGGCGTCGGCGAGGATCGCGATCTCGGTCGGACCGGCCTCGGAGTCGATACCGATCCGGCCCTTGAGCAGGCGCTTGGCGGCGGCGACGTAGATGTTGCCGGGGCCGGTGACGAGGTTGGCGGGCCGGCACTCGTCCGTGCCGTACGCGAACATCGCGATGGCCTGGGCGCCGCCGGCGGCGTAGACCTCGTCCACGCCGAGCAGCGCGCAGGTCGCCAGGATGGTGGGGTGCGGCAGGCCGCCGCCCCATTCACTGTTAAGAGGGGCCGCTTGCGGCGGGGACGTGACGGCCAGCGACTCGACGCCCGCCTCCTGCGCGGGAACGACGTTCATCACGACGGACGAGGGGTAGACCGAGCGGCCACCGGGGACGTACAGCCCCACCCGCTCGACGGGCACCCAGCGCTCGGTGACCGTGCCGCCGGGCACGACGCGGGTGGTGACATCGGTGCGGCGCTGCTCGCGGTGGACGATCCGGGCGCGCCGGACGGACTCCTCCAGGGCGGCGCGGACGGCCGGGTCCAGCTCCTCCAGGGCGGTCTTGAGGGCCTCCGCGGGGACCCGGACCTGCTCGATCTCGACGCCGTCGAACCGCCGCGCGTACTCGATCAGCGCCGCGGTGCCGCGATGGCGTACGTCCTCGCAGATGGGCCGCACCTTCTCCAGGGCGGCTTCCACGTCGAACTCGGCACGGGGCAGCAGGTCACGCAGGGCGCCGCCCTCGGGGAGGGCGTCACCGCGCAGATCGATTCGGGAGATCACGTCCCCAGTGTCTCAGACCCGCTCCCGCTCCCGGACGCCCGTATCGGTGGGTGATACACAGCGGCGCACGGGCCAGGAGCGCCGTACCGCCGCCCGGCGAAGTTGACCGGAGTTGACCCTGACCATGCGTGTTCAAGCGGTCACGGGGCGGGCAAGGGCCTGGTAGCGGCATACGGGGAGACCTGTGGGGCGTATGCGGCTCGCGCGGCGACCACGCGCGGCAGGCGTCCGAACGGGTCGCGGCACGCGCGGCGGCGGACAGTACGGCAGACCTGGGGCAGTAAGGGGGAAACAGTGACCGAGCTCAGGGACGGCGACGCGCCCGCCGACCTGCGTCTGACGTCGGCGGAGTGGAGCATGTGGCAGGCCTTCCGCAACGGCAGCACCTGCGATCTGCAGAACGGCGACCCGGAGCAGGACGATCCGCACGGGCAGCATCTGTGGGGACCCGAGCGCCGGGTGCGGGCCCGGGTCGTGGCGCTGCTGCTGCTCGGCGGGCCGCCGGCGCAGCCGGGCCGGGTCGCCGCGCTCAAGCTCACCGGGGCGTACATCACGGACACTCTCGACGTCGCGGGCGGCACGATCAAGCCATTCGTCGAGCTGCGGGACTGCCGCTTCGAGGCCGAGGTGGTGCTGCCCGAGAGCCGGTTCACCACGCTGCGGATGGTGAACTGCGCGATACCCCGGCTGGAGGCGGCCCGGCTGCAGACCGAGGGCGATCTCCATCTGCCGCGCTGTGTGGTGCTCTCCGGTATCCGGCTCACCGACGCGCACATCGGCACGGACCTGATGCTCAACCAGACCGTGGTGCACAAGGACCGCCAGGGCCGTTCGATCAGCGCCGACGGGCTGACCGTCGGCCAGGACCTCCAGGCGGAGATGCTGCAGTCCTACGGCGAGCTGTCGCTGCGCGGCGCCACCGTCGGGGTGTCGCTGAGCCTGCGCGGCAGCCGGCTGAGCAACCCCTTCGGCCGCCGTGCGCTCAACGCCCCCCAGCTGACCGTGGAACGCACCCTTTACCTGACCGCCGCCGGACTCGCCAACTCCCCCTTCTCCAGCGGCACCACTCCCCCGTACGGCATCCCGCCCGCGCCCCCGGGCGGCATCCCGTACACCCCGCAGGGCAGCAGCCGTATGCAGCGCTTCGAGTGCGAGGGCGGGATACGGCTGGACGACGGCCGGTTCGGTGACGCCGTCGACTTCGAGCACGCCCGCTTCACCATGGAAGCCGACCAGGAGCTCTCCCTGCGCCGGATCCAGACGCCCGAGCTGCGGTTCCTCGGCGAACGACCGCAGCGCGGAGGCGTCATCCTGGCCGGCGCCCGGGTCGTCAACCTCGTCGACCGGGCGGCGAGCTGGCCGGGGCTCGGCAGGCTCCGGATGGCCGGCTTCGCGTACGAGACGCTGATTCCCCGCGGGCCCTTCCCGCTCTCCCAGCGGCTGGAGTGGGTGGCCGCGGCGACGGCCGAGTACGCGCCCGAGCCGTACGAGATGCTCGCCGTCTCGCTGCGCCGCAGCGGGGAGGACTCGGACGCCCGCGAGGTGCTGCTGGCCAAACAGCGGCGCCGCCGGGAGACGCTGCCGCTGGCCGCGAAGGCCTGGGGCTTCCTCCAGGACTGGACCGTGGCCTACGGCTACCGCCCCGGGCGGGCCGCGGTCTGGATGGCCGTCCTGTGGGCGATCGGCACGGTCTACTTCGCGTCGTCCCCGCCGGGGCCCCTCAAGCCGGACGAGGCCCCGCCCTGGAACCCGTACCTCTACGCCCTCGACTTACTGCTCCCGGTGATCGATCTCCATCAGGGCGCCGCGTGGGAGCCGGCGGGCGTCGCCCAGTGGGTGGCGGCGGTGTTCATCCTCGCCGGGTGGGTGCTGGCGACGTCGGTGGCGGCCGGCGCGTCCCGCCTGCTGCGGCGGCAGTGATACCCGGGTCCACCGGCCCCTCCCGCCGTGGGAGGCGGGCCGGGGACAGCGGTTAGGCTCTTGCGTCGTGACCTCTCTGCCGCTCTTCCCCCTCAACACCGTGCTGTTCCCGGGACTGCTGCTCCCGCTGAACGTCTTCGAGGCGCGGTACCGGGCGATGATGCGCGATCTGAGCACGGCGCCCGAGGAGCAGCGCCGCTTCGCCGTGGTGGCGATCCGGGACGGCCGGGAGGTCGCGCCCACCGCCCAGGGCATGCCGGACGCCACCGCGCCGGCCGTCCAGGGGCCCGCGGCGGGATTCGGTGACGACCCGGCGCAGGCGTTCCATGCCGTGGGCTGTATCGCGGACGCGGCCACCATCCGGGAGAAGCCGTCGGACGCCGGCTATGAGGTCCTGGCCACCGGTACCACCCGCTTCCGGCTGCGGTCGGTGGACGCCTCCGGCCCGTATCTGACGGCCGAGGTGGACGAGCTGGCGGAGGACCGGGGCGAGGGCGCGGGCGCGCTCTCGTCAGGCGTGGTGCGGGCCTTCCGTACCTATCAGAAGCGGCTGGCCTGGGCGAACGAGCGGACCCTGGCGAGCGGGCAGGACCTGCCGGCCGACCCGTCGGTGCTGTCGTACCTGGTCGCCGCGGCGGCGGTGCTGGACGTCCCGGCCAAGCAGCGGCTGCTGGAGGCGCCCGACACCGCGGACCGCCTGCGGCAGGAGCTGAAACTCCTTCGCCACGAGTCGGCGCTGCTCGGTAAGCTCCCGTCGCTGCCGGCCGTGGAGCTGACCCGGCAGCCGACCAGCCCCAACTGACGCGCGGCGCGAGGGCGCGAAAAGGGGCGCGGGCGCGGGAAGCACGAGGGCGCGGGACGAGCGGGAGAAGTCGAGGGTGACGAAGAAGTCCAGGAAGTCCGTCAAGTCCGTCGGCACTCCGGCGACGGTCGCGCTGACCGAGGCGGGGGTCTCCTTCACCACGCACTCGTACGCGCACGATCCGGCCGCGGCCTCGTACGGCGAGGAGGCCGCCGAGGCGCTCGGGGTGTCGCCGGAACAGGTGTTCAAGACGCTGCTGGCGGATGTCGACGGCACCCTGACGGTGGCCGTGGTGCCGGTGTCGGGGTCGCTGGACCTCAAGGCGCTGGCGGCGGCGGTGGGCGGCAAGCGGGCGGCGATGGCCGATCCGGCGGTGGCCGAACGCACCACGGGCTATGTGGTCGGCGGGATCTCGCCGCTGGGGCAGCGCAAGCGGCTGCGTACGGTCGTGGACGCCTCGGCCGAGGGCCGGCCGACGGTGTGTGTCTCGGCGGGGCGGCGCGGGCTGGAGGTCGAGCTGTCGCCGGCCGATCTGGCAGCGCTGACGGGGGCGCGGTTCGCGCCGATCGCACGGGGCTGAGGCCGGTCGTCGCACGGGGCCGAGGTCCGTCGTCGCACGGGGCCGGGGCCGGTCGCACGAGCCGGGACGGCTCGGGGGCGGCCTGCGGAGGCTGCCCCCGAGGGCCGGGTCAGTGGTCGGCGGGCGGGCCGGCGGGGGGAACGGGCGGACCGGCAGGAGGAGCCGCCGGGTGGTCCTGGTCTCCGAGCCACGGCCAGTGCGGTGGTTCCGGCTCGGGGTCGCGCGGGCCGAAGAGCCCGGTCAGCAGCAGCTGGGTGAGCATCGCGGCGATCGGCCAGAACAGCAGCGCGCCCTTGGCCTGGAGGCGGAGCGGGCCGTCGAAGGTGACGCCCGGTCCGGCCTCCTTGGCGTGCGCGACCAGGTCGGAGGTGGGGCCCACCCACATACCGGTCTGCCAGGCCACCACCGCGCCCAGCAGTCCGCCCAGGGCGAGCGCCACGACCACCGGGATCCCGGCGCGGCGGCGGAAGAGGAAGACGACGGCCGCGCTGACCACACCGAAGCCGAGGGACAGCAGGATGAAGGTGACGTCGGCGCCGATCGCCTCCTCGCTCTCGGCGTACTTCAGGTAGACGTTGCGGCTGTCCGCGATCAGCGGGATGTGCGGGGCGAGCCAGTTCCAGAGCACGCCGAGGAGGACGCCGCTCACCGCGACCACGATCGCGATCAGCGCGGCCTCGCGCAGCTCGCGGGCGTCGGGCACAGCGGTGGCATCGTGGCCGTCGGGTGCGGCCCCGGAGTGCTGAGGCTCTTCGGGCGGTTGCTTGTCGGGGGGCGTCAGCGGTGCGGTCACCCCGTCATCGTGCCAGGTGGGGCCGGTGGGACCGGCGGCAGGACGGCCGTTCGGGGCGGGGGCGCCGGTCACCGGGCCGCCGCCCTGCGGTACGCCCAGGTCGCGACGGCCAGCGAGAGCACGCCGACGGCGGCGCAGACGCCGAGGTCGGCGGCGACCGCGGCCCAGTCCGGGTGCGGGTCGAAGCTGCGGGCCAGCGCCTCCACACCGTAGGTCGACGGCAGCAGATCCCGGGCCCAGCCGATCACCTCGGGCATCCGCCCGGCCGGCAGCACGCCCAGCAGCAGCGCCGCCGACATGCCCAGCTGGCCGCAGAGCGTGGCGAGTTCGGGGCGGGGGGCGAGCAGTCCGAGGGCCGCGCCGAGCCCGGCCAGCGCGGCTCCGGCGAGCGGGAGCACGGCGGCCAGTACCCAGAGGTGGGCCATCGGCAGCTGGAAGAGCAGACAGCCGGTGACCGCGGTGACGAGCGTCCCGGGCACGGTGAAGGAGGCGTAGGCGGTGGCCGCGCCGAGCACCACGGCGGCCGGCGGGACCGGCAGCGTCGCGTAGTGGTCGAGGCCGCCGCCGGCCCGGAGCTGGCCGAAGTACTGGGCGAGGAGGTTGAGTGCCACGAAGGCGACGACCAGGACGCTGGAGCCGGAGACCACGGACCGCGCCGGCTCGCCGCCGTCGACCACTCCGCGCAGCAGGACCATGATCCCGACGGACTGGAAGGTGGCGACGAAGAGGAGCGGGATCCGTGCCACCCGGGCCCGGGAGAGCTGGGCGCGGTAGACGGCGCCGAGCGCGGGCACGAAGCGGGCGCGCGGCGCGAGCGGGGCGCTCCCGTCCTCGGGCCACCCCCCGGTGCCGGGGGCCGCCCCGGCCACCGCCTGCGCGGGAACCACACTCACACTGCCACCCGGCCTTCCTCGCGGTGTCCGCGGTAGTCGCTACGTCCGCCGTTTTTCCTGACCCCGCTCACGCCTTCACCAGCCCCTCCGCCCGGCCGCCCAGTGCCAGACTGCAATCCTCCAGGGGCAACCCCCGGACCCCCGGCCGACCGCCGCACCCGCTCACGCCTTCACCAGCCCCTCCGCCCGGCCGCCCAGTGCCAGGTACACGTCCTCCAGGCTCGGTGTCGTGAGGCTGAAGTCGTCGAGGGCCGCGAAGGCGGGGCCCGCGGTGACCGCGGCGACGGCGGAGCGGGCCTGGTCGGCGGGGAGGCGGAGGGTCCAGCGGCGGCCGGAGGTGCGGGCGCCGGGCTCGAGGGCGGCGACCTCGGGGACGTCCAGCGGCGGGCGGTCGCGCCAGACCAGCTCCAGCCGGACCTCGTCGCTCACCATGTCCTTCAGTCCGCCGGGCGTGTCGCAGGCGATGACCCGGCCCTGGTCGAGCACCGCGACCCGGTCGAGCACGGTCTCGGCCTCCAGGACGTTGTGGGTCACCAGCACCACCGTGGCACCGTGTTCGGCCCGACGCCGGTCCACCGCGGCCCAGACGGCGCGCCGGGCGACCGGGTCCATACCGGTGGTCGGCTCGTCCAGCACCAGCAGCGGACGCGCGCCGATCAGCGCGGTGGCGAAGCAGGCCAGCCGCCGCTGGCCGCCGGAGAGCTTCTTCAGTACCCGGCCCGCGAGGTCCGCCAGGCCCAGCTCACCGAGCACCGCGTCCCGCTCGGCGCGCGCCTCCCGGGTGCCGAGACCGCGCAGCCGGCCGGTGGTCTCCACGGCGAGGGCGACCGTCAGCTCGTCCAGTGCGGTGGACTCCTGCCCCAGATAGCCGAGCAGCCGGGCCGCCCGCTCCGGGTGCCGCACCAGGTCGTGGCCGAGGACGGCGATGCTGCCGGAGTCCGGGCGCAGCAGCCCGGTCAGCTGGCGCACCAGGGTGGACTTGCCGGCGCCGTTGGGGCCGAGCAGCCCGAAGATCTCTCCGCGGCGGACGTCCAGGGTGATGCCGTCGCTGGCCCGTACGGCGGGCGCCTGTGCCGCACCGCGGCGCCCGCGCATCGCGGGGTACGTCTTGACCAGATCGCGCACGGCGCACACCACCGGCCGCCCGCGCTCCGCCTGTGTTGCGCCCGTCCTCACGAGCTATGAGGGTACGCGTCCCCGGGCCGTGCCCGGCCCGCGGGGCTCCGGGGGCGGGGCGGAACCGGGGCGTACCGGATGGTGTCAGTCCGCGGCCGGGGCGTGTTCGGCGGCGGTCCGTACGTCGACCTCGCGCCAGAATCCGGCCCGGATGGCGTAGCGGTCGTGCTCGTCGATCTGGTCGTCCTTGTGGGCGAGCAGCCCGAAGCGGGCGGCGTAGCGGAGCAGTTCGCCGTCGATGCGGTGCGGGATGCGCGGGTACTCCGTCGACAGCTGCTGCAGATGCGCCGGGTCGGAGAGCCGGTCGGTCCAGCGGCGGGCGAAGACCTGGCCGACCTCGAACGGGTCGCCGCTGACGGCGGTGATGTCCTCCTCGCGGTCGGCCCAGCGCTGTTCGGCGCTGGTGAGCTGGGCGAGGGTGGGCAGGCCGGCGATCCCGTCGGCCTCGCCGACCGGGCCGCCGCGCTCGACCCAGCCCTTGTCGGACGACCAGCGCAGGGTGGCTCCGGCCACGGACTGGACGCCGTTGCCGGTGTTCTGCTGGCCGGCCGCGCGGTCCCGCCCGAGCCCGGCGAGGTCCTTGGGGGTGGGCACGCCCCGGGAGCCGGCGGTACCCGGCTCGGCGCCGGCCGCCCGGTCACCGGCGGCCTCGGGCCGCGCCGCCGCGCCCACCCCGTTGTGCTCGGGCGTACGGCCGTCCGTCTCCGGGCCGGATCCGGAGGCGGCGGCCGCGGCGGCGACCGCGGATTCGGGCAGCGGCGCGGAGAGGATGGCGGCGATCTCGGGGCGGGGCACGGGCGGTGTGGCGCAGGGGCCGCCGATCTCCTTGGCACGGACCGCCCCGGTGATCCAGGCCCGGTCGAGCACCCGCCGTTCGTCGGCCTCGGCGACCAGGTCCTCGGACTGGTTGTAGTCGCCGTCGGCGGCCTGGACGGCCCACAGGTGGACGGCGACGCCGTGCTCCTTGGCCGACATCAGGCCGGGGAGCAGATCGCCGTCGCCGGTGACCAGGACGATGTCGGAGCAGGCGCGGTTACGGGCCAGCTCGGTCAGCTCGGCGTGCATGGCGGCGTCCACGCCCTTCTGCGCCCAGCGCCCGTCGCTGCGGGTCAGGGCGCCCAGCCGGACGGTGACCCGGGGCATCACCCGCAGCCTTCGGTGCTCGGGCTGCGGGACCCGGTCGGGGGCACCGTCGAACCAGTAGATCCGCAGCAGCGGGCGTTCGGTGTCCGCCTCGGCGCGCTGCCGCAGGCCCTGGATGAGGGCGGCGTGATCGACGGTGATACGGGCACGGGCGGGTTCTCCGGCGAGCAGGCTCGCGGCGGCACCGAGCAAATACCCGGCGTCCACCAGGACGACACAGCGGTCCACGTTCCACCCTCTTCCCTGAGGTGCCTGAAAGTCCGGTCGTCCCCCGGCTCGGCCTGTGGCACGAGTTCTCTTCGGCTTTCCTTCGAGTCTGCCCGACCGTACGGGTGTTATCTGCCCGAACTCGATCATCGGCGTGGCGGATTCGGCGGGGATCTCGGGCACGGCGTGCGATCACCCGCACTACAGAGGGTAATTGCCCGAAATGCAGGGTTCCGTCCGCCATGTAAGTCTGGTCCCGGCTCCGATCCCAGATTCCCCCTCAGGAGGCAACGGTCATGGCCAAGAACAAGAGACAGGACCGGAAACAGAAGTCCGCCGCCACACAGGCGGAGCGCGGACAGCGGGAAGCCCAGCACACCGCCATGGAAGCCCAGGCCAAGTCCACCGGAGTCAGCCCTGGGGATGTCGCGCGCAAGCACCGCGAGAAGCGCTTCGGCCACAACTGACCCTCCCCATACCGTGAGGGGCGCGCCCGCGACGGGCGCGCCCCTGGGCGGTCAAGGCCGGTGGACTCAGCCGGCCAGGCAGGACGGGCCGAGCAGGACCTTGAGGTCGCCGAAGAGCGACGGGTCGGGCGTGACGCGGTGCCGGTCCAGCCGCAGCACGGTGGTCTTGCGCGTCCCCAGCAGCTTGATCCGCACCTCCGTGGAGCCGCGGTGGCTGTTGAGCACCTCGCCGAGCTTCTCGACCATCGGCGGGGTGACCTTCAGCGTCGGAATGGTGATCGTCACGGGGGCGTTGGCGCCGGCCTCGGAGAGATCCGGGACCATCAGCTCCATGGCGACCAGACGCGGGACGTCCTCGCGCTTGTCGAGCCGCCCCTTGACGAACACCACGGCATCCTCGACGAGTTGGGTCGACACCAGCTGGTAGGTCGCCGGGAAGAACATGCAGTCGAGGGAGCCGGCCAGATCCTCGACGGTGGCGATGGCCCAGGCGTTGCCCTGCTTGGTCATCTTGCGCTGGAGGCCGGAGATGATGCCGCCGATGGTGACGATGGAACCGTCCGAGTAGTCGCCGCCGGTGAGCTGGGCGATGGCGGCGTCCGCCTTGTCGGAGAGCACATGCTCCAGGCCGAAGAGCGGGTGGTCGGAGACGTAGAGGCCGAGCATCTCCCGCTCCTGGGCGAGGAGATAGGTCTTGTCCCACTCGACGTCGGAGAACTCGATGTCCAGCCCGAAGCCGGGGCCGTCGGAGGAGCCGTCGTCGGCGTCCCCCATACCGCCGAAGAGGTCGAACTGCCCCTCCGCCTCCTTGCGCTTGACCTGCACCACGTTGTCGATCATCGGCTCGTAGTGCGCCATCAGGCCCTTGCGGGTGTGGCCCATCTCGTCGAACGCGCCGGCCTTGATCAGCGATTCGGTGGTGCGCTTGTTGCAGACCACCGCCTCGACCTTGTCCAGGTAGTCGGGGAACGAGGCGTACTTCCCCTTGGACTTGCGGCAGCGGATGATCGAGTCGACGACGTTCTGGCCGACGTTACGGACCGCGGTGAGGCCGAAGAGGATCACATCGTCGCCCTGGGCGGCGAAGTTCGCCTCGGACTCGTTGACATTCGGCGGCAGCACCTTGATGCCCATCCGCCGGCACTCGTTCAGATAGACCGCGGACTTGTCCTTGTCGTCGCGCACGGAGGTCAGAAGCGCGGACATGTACTCGGCCGGGTAGTTGGCCTTGAGGTAGGCGGTCCAGTACGTGACCAGGCCGTACGCGGAGGAGTGCGCCTTGTTGAAGGCGTAGCCGGCGAACGGGACCAGGACGTCCCACAGCGCCTGGATCGCCCCGTCCGAATAGCCCTGCTTACGGGCACCGGCCTGGAAGATGTCGAAGTTCTTCGCCAGCTCCTCGGGCTTCTTCTTGCCCATGACGCGGCGGAGGATGTCGGCCTCGCCGAGGGAGTACCCGGCGATGATCTGGGCGGCCTTCTGCACCTGCTCCTGATAGACGATCAGGCCGTAGGTGAGGCCGAGGGTCTCCTTGAGCGGCTCCTCCAGCTCCGGGTGGATCGGCGTGATCTCCTGCCGGCCGTTCTTCCGCTCGGCGTAGTTGATGTGGGAGTTCATGCCCATCGGGCCGGGCCGGTACAGGGCCGAGACGGCGGAAATGTCCTCGAAGTTGTCGGGCTGCATCTGGCGCAGCAGCGAACGCATCGGGCCGCCGTCGAACTGGAAGACGCCGAGGGTGTCACCGCGGCACAGCAGCTCGAAGGTCTTGGGGTCGTCGAGCGGGACGGACAGCAGCTCCAGCTCGACGCCCTTGTTCTTCTTCACCATCTTGACGGCGTCGTCCATGATGGTGAGGTTGCGCAGGCCCAGGAAGTCCATCTTCAGCAGGCCCAGCGACTCGCACTGGGGGTAGTCCCACTGGGTGATGGTGACGCCGTCGGTGTGCCGGACCCAGACCGGGGCGTGGTCGACGATCGGCTCGCTGGACATGATCACGCCGGCCGCGTGCACACCCATCTGCCGGACCAGGCCCTCGACGCCCTTGGCGGTGTCGATGACCTTCTTCACGTCCGGCTCGTTCTCGTACATCGACCGGATCTCGCCCGCCTCGCTGTACCGCGGGTGCTTGGGGTTGGTGATGCCGTCGAGGTCGATGCCCTTGCCGAGGACGTCGGCGGGCATGGCCTTGGTGAGGCGGTCGCCCATCGCGTACGGGTAGCCGAGGACGCGGGCGGAGTCCTTGATGGCGTTCTTCGCCTTGATCTTGCCGTACGTGCCGATCATGGCGACCTTGTCGGCGCCGTACTTCTCCGTGACGTACCGGATCACCTCGACGCGCCTGCGCTCGTCGAAGTCGATGTCGACATCGGGCATGGAGACGCGCTCGGGGTTGAGGAACCGCTCGAAGATCAGCCCGTGCTCGATCGGGTCGAGGTCGGTGATGCCCATGGCGTACGCGACGATCGAACCGGCCGCGGAGCCACGGCCGGGACCGACCGCGATGCCGTTGTTCTTGGCCCACATGATGAAGTCGGCGACCACGAGGAAGTAGCCCGGGAACCCCATCTGGATGATGACGTCCATCTCGTACTCGGCCTGCTTCTGCCGGTCCTCGGGAACGCCGCCCGGGAAGCGGCGCTTCATGCCGACCCGGACCTCTTCCTGGAACCAGGTGATCTCGGTGAAGCCCTCGGGGATGTCGAACCTCGGCATCAGGTCGCGCTTCTCGAACATCCTGGTGGGGTCGATCTGGTCGGCGACCAGGCGGGTGTTGTCGCAGCCCTGCTGCCAGGCGTCCGAGGAGTCGATGGCGTACATCTCCTCGGTGGACTTGAGGTAGTAGCCGGTGCCGTCGAAGCGGAAGCGGTCCGGGTCGGAGAGGTTCTTGCCGGTCTGGATGCAGAGCAGGGCGTCGTGCGCGGTGGACTCGTGCGCGTAGGTGTAGTGCGAGTCGTTGGTGACCAGCGGCGGGATGCCGAGCTCCTTGCCGATCTTCAGCAGGTCCTCCCGGACCCGGCGCTCGATCTCGATGCCGTGGTCCATCAGCTCCAGGAAATACCGGTCCTTGCCGAAGATGTCCTGGTAGTCCGAGGCGGCCTGGCGCGCCTCCTCGTACTGGCCCAGGCGCAGCCGGGTCTGCAGCTCACCGGACGGGCAGCCGGTGGAGGCGATCAGCCCCTCGGACCACTGGGCGATGGTCTCCTTGTCCATCCGCGGCCACTTCTGGAGCCAGCCCTCGGCGTACGCGTCCGAGGAGAGCCGGAAGAGGTTGTGCAGACCGGTCTTGTTGGCCGCCCAGATGGTTTTATGCGTATACCCGCCCGAACCGGAGACGTCGTCGCGCTTCTGGTGCGGCTGGCCCCACTGGATCTTGCGCTTGTTGCGCCGCGACTCGGGGGCGACGTACGCCTCGATGCCGATGATCGGCGTCACGCCCGCCTTCTGCGCCGAGTGGAAGAAGTCGTACGCGCCGTGCAGGTTGCCGTGGTCGGTCATGGCGACATGCGACATGCCCATCTCGGACGCCGCCTTGAACATGTCCGACAGCCGCGCCGCACCGTCCAGCAGGGAGTACTGGGTGTGCACGTGCAGGTGGGTGAACGGCGGCTTGTCGGCCACGGCGCTGAACCTCCGGAGGCGGCTGGGGTGGGGGTGGAACGGTGTCGAAGTCTACGACTCCCCACTGACAGCCGCAGGCGCGCGAGCCACCCGTCCGAGGGCGATCGCGAGTAGCCTCGGCGGTTGTCGCGGCGGACCCGCGGCACCGGTGCGCGACGCCGCCCGGTGATGCCCGTCCGCCCGGCTCCCGCTCCGCATATCCGCACGTCAGGAGGCACCCAGCGATGCCGTCCCAGTACGCCCCGGCGCAGGACGCCGCACAGCGTGGCGAGGAGATCCTCGCGGTCTTCGACACCGCGTTCGGGGAGCTGCTCGCCGCCGACCGCGCGGCCTTCCGCGTGAAATTCCGCAAGATGGCGGCCTCGGCCTTCGCCTTCTACCGCGGCACGGCCTGCCTCTTCTACCACGACCTGGCGGCCGGGAAGCGGACCGGGCCGTACGAGGACGACCGGACGAGCCGGGTGTGGATCCACGGCGATCTGCACGCCGAGAACTTCGGCACCTACCTGGACGCCACGGGCCGGCTGGTCTTCAACGTCAACGACTTCGACGAGGCGTACGTGGGCCCCTTCACCTGGGACCTGCTGCGCTTCGCGGCCTCGGTCGCGCTGATCGGCCGCGCCAAGGCCCTCAGCGACGACCAGATCAGCGGCCTCGTACGGACCTACGCCGGCGCCTACCGCGAGCGCGTGCACGCCCTGGCCACCGGGGCCAAGGGCGACGAGGTGCCGCCGTTCACCCTCGACACCGCCACGGGGCCGCTGCTGGGCGCGCTGCGCGGCGCCCGTGCGCGCACCCGCTCCGGGCTGCTGGCGGCGACCACCGAGATCCGCGACTTCGAACGCCGCTTCAAGCCGGGGCGGACCACCGTCGAGCTCGACGCCGCCGGCCGCTACAAGGTCCTGGCCGCGTTCGACGGCTATCTGGAGACGCTGCCCGACACCAGCCTGGTCCGCCCCGACTCGTACCGCGTCAAGGACGTGGTCGGGCGCCGCGGCATGGGCATCGGCTCGGCCGGGCGGCCCGGCTACGACCTCCTCCTGGAGGGCGGCAGCGACGCCCTGGAGCACGACGTGGTGCTCTACATGAAGCGGGCGGAGATCCCCGCGGTCTCCCGCCACCTCACCGACCCGGAGGTGCGCGGGTACTTCCGGCACGAGGGCCACCGCACGGTCCTCTCGCAGCGCGCGCTGCAGGCGCACGCCGACCCGCTGCTGGGCTGGACCGAGCTGGACGGCCACGGCCAGCTGGTGGCCGAGGACTCCCCGTACGCCCTCGACCTGGACTGGTCCGACATCGACGACCCGGAGGAGATCGCGCAGGTCGTCGCGGACCTCGGCCGGGCCACGGCCACGATGCACGCGTCGGCGGACGACACCTCCGGCGAGTCGCTCGTGCCGTTCTCCACCGAGCGGGCCATCGACGCGGCCATCGCGGCCGACGAGGACGGCTTCGCACCGCTGCTGGTGGACTTCGCGCACTCCTACGGCGCCCGGGCCCACGCCGACCACCAGCTCTTCGTGGACCTCTTCCGCAACGGCCGGATCCCCGGTCTGTAGGCGGTCCGCGAGCCCGGTCCCAGGGGTCATCGCCGGGCCCGGGGCCCTTTAGGTGCCGCTTATCCCCGCCCATGGCACACTCGGCAGCGATGGACATCTCGGCGGCACACCTGCGGACACTACGCGCAGCGCTCTTCACAGCGCTGTGCGTCACGCTGTCCGCGGCGTCCCATGTGCTGCTGTCCCGGATGCCGCTGCCGCTGACCAGCGTCGCCGCGCTCTCCGTGGCCGTCTTCGCGCTCGCCTACGCGCTGGCCGGCCGGGAGCGCGGCTACTGGCGGATCGCGGCGCTGCTGGTCCCCCTGGAGCTCGGCGCCGACCTGGTCTTCAGCCTCGGCCAGGACACCTGTTACGGCGCGGCCGGCGGCCCGGTGGCCGGCTCGCTGCGCTCGCTGGGCGTGAACCTGCTCTGCGGCGGCGGCGAGGTCGGCGGTCCGCTGGCCCGGCTCTCCGCGGACGCCCCCGCGCCCGCCGCCTCCTATCTGCTGCTCGCGGCGCATATCGCCGTCGGGCTGCTGGCGGCCGGCTGGCTGCGCCGCGGCGAGGCGGCGCTGACCCAGCTGCTCGGCGCGGTGGCCGGCTTCGCCTTCCGCCCGCTGCTGATCGCGGTCGCGGTCATCGGCGCCGCGCCGGCCCGGCGCCGCCCGGCGCCCGCCCCGCTCCGGACCGGCCGGCCGGCCCGTCCCGTCCCCCTGCTCGTGCACTGTGTCGTGCGCCGCGGGCCGCCCCGCGCCCTCGCTGCCTGAGCGCGCAGCCCGCACCCGCACCACGTCCACGGACCACGGATTTCCACGGAGCAGGAACAGACATGAGCAACCGCAACAGCCAGGCCAACAAGCAGGCAGCCCGCGAGCGGCTGCGCGCCGAGCGCGAGCGGCAGGCGAAGAAGGACCGGATCCGCCGGCAGCTGACCGTCGGCGGGGCGATCGTCGGCGTCCTGGCGATCGCCGGCGGTATCGGGGTGGCGGTCGCCACCTCGGGCGGTGACGCGTCGGGGGCGGCGAACGCCGCGGGCGGTGACGCCGCCTGGACGAAGGCCGCCAAGGCCGAGCTGGTCAAGCCGGCCCACACCACCGGGGACAAGGGCACCACCATCGTCGTCGGCAAGGCGGACGCCAAGAACACCGTCAGCTTCTTCGAGGACCTGCGCTGCCCCGGCTGCGCGAGCCTTGAGCAGAACATCGGCGGCACCGTCGAGAAGGACCTCAAGGACGGCAAGTACAAGGTCTCGTACCACCTGGGCACGTTCCTCGACGCCAACCTCAAGGGCACCGGTTCCAAGAACGCGCTGAGCGCACTGGGCGCCGCCCTCAACGTCAGCACGGACAGCTTCCTGAAGTACAAGTCCGCGCTGTTCGCCAAGGAGTTCCACCCGGACGAGATGGGTCCGGACAAGTTCGCCGACGACGCCTACCTGCTGAAGGTCGCCGACACCGTCCCGGAGCTGAAGGGCAACGCCGCCTTCCAGAAGGCCGTCTCGACCGGCACCTACGACCGGTGGGCCCTGGAGATGTCCGACGCGTTCAACGGGTTCAAGGACGTCACCAGCACCCCGACCGTGAAGGTCAACGACACCGTGATCGGCACGGACACGCCGCGGGGCAAGGCCGCGCCGTCCACCCCGGAGGCCTACACCTCGATGGTCGACAAGGCCCTCAAGAAGTAACCCGCCCTCCCCGAGGTACCCCTGAGGCATCGGCCGGTCCGCACCCCGCGGGCCGGCCGATGCCAAATCTTGACCCGGCCGCATGCCATGCCCATGGCAGACTCCGGGCCACCAAGGCGACTCCGTGAGGAACGGGACCCCCCATGAGCAATCGCAACAGTCAGGCCGCCAAGTCCTCGGCCCGCGAGCGGATCCGTGCCGAGCGCGAGCGGCAGAAGAAGCGGGACAGGACGCGCCGCCAGCTCGTCGTCGGCGCCTCCGTGGCCGGCGGCCTGGCGGTCGCCGGAGCCGTCGGCTTCGGCATCGTGAAACTGACCGAGCCGACCGGCTGGGAGGCCGCCGCCCAGGCTCCGTTGGTCAAACCGGCCCACACCCAGGGCAAGAACGGCACCGAGATCCTCATCGGCGACCCGAAGGCCAAGGAGACCCTGGAGGTCTTCGAGGACGTCCGCTGTCCGTCGTGCGCGTCGTTCGAGCGGACCACCGGCGACGAACTGCTGAAGAACGTCAAGGACGGCCGGTTCAGGGTCCGTTTCACGATGTACACGTTCATCGACGGGATGGCGGGCGGTGAGGGCTCGAAGAACGCGCTCAGCGCGCTCGGCGCGGCGCTGAACGTCAGTCCGGAGGCGTTCCTGAAGTACAAGTCGGCGCTGTACTCCGAGAAGTACCACCCCGACGAGCGCGAGGACCTCTACGCCAAGGACTCCGAGCTGCTCAAGGCCGCCGCCGAGGTGCCGGAGCTGAAGAACAACGCGGCGTTCGAGAAGGCGGTCAGGAACGGCACGTACGACCGCTGGACGATGGACATGACGGCGCTGTTCGGCCGCAAGGGCGTCGAGGGCACCCCGACCTTCCTGCACGGCGACAAGAAGCTGGTGATGGACGAGATCCCGCGGCGCCGGATGACGCGGGCGGAGTACCGCGAGCTCGCCGTGCGGAACTTCCGGAAGATGCTCGACAAGGAGTTCGGCCCGGCGAAGGGCACCGGCGCCGGGAAGGACGCGGAGCGGGAGCCGGGGAAGGGCTCCGGCACGGGCGGGGAGAAGGGCATCCGCGAGGGCGAGAAGGACCCGTCGGGCGCCCACTGAGCGGCGTGGCGGGCGGGCACGCTCCCGTACCTTGAGGCAGGGGGAAGGGAGGGCGAACTCTCGGGAGTTCCAGGGGAATTCCGGGATTTCCCCGGACGAAGCCCTCCCGCATTCCCCTACCGCCCAGTAGGGTGGGCGGCCGTGAATGATCATGAAAAGATCTCGCGCCGCACAGCCGTTACGGCCGTAGCCGCCACCGCCGCCCTCCTGCCGCTCGCCGGCGCCCCCGCCGCGTACGCCCAACCGGACCCGGACCAGGGCCGGTTCTTCCTGCACGGGGTCGCCTCCGGTGACCCGCTCCCGGACGGCGTCCTGCTGTGGACCCGGGTCACCCCGGCCCCCGCGGCCACCCCGGGTTCCGGCCGCGGACCGGCCACCGAGGTCGGCTGGCAGGTGGCGCGCGACAAGGACTTCGCCACCGTCGTCGCCCGGGGCGGCCTGACCACCTCGGCGGCGACCGACCACACCGTCAAGGCCGATGTCCGCGGCCTGCGTCCGGCCACCGACTACTACTACCGCTTCACCGTCGACGGGCAGCACTCCCCCGTCGGCCGCACCCGCACCGCCCCCGCACACGACTCCACGGCCGACCACGTCCGCTTCGGCGTGGTCTCCTGCGCCAACTGGGAGTCCGGCTACTTCTCGGCGTACCGGCATCTGGCCGACCGCACCGACCTGGACGCGGTGCTGCACCTCGGCGACTACCTCTACGAGTACGAGTCCGGCAGGTTCCCGTCCTTCCGGCACACCGTCCGCCCGCACTCCCCCGCCCACGAACTGCTCACGCTCGCCGACTACCGCGTCCGGCACGGCGTGCACAAGACCGACCCGGACGCGCAGGCCCTGCACGCCGCCCACCCGGTCATCGCCATCTGGGACGACCACGAGTTCGCCGACAACGCCTGGAAGGACGGCGCGGGGAACCACTCACCGGACACCGAGGGTTCGTGGTCCGCACGGATGGCCGCCGCGAAACAGGCGTACTTCGAGTGGATGCCGGTGCGCCCCTCGACCGCCGGCACCACCTACCGCCGGCTGCGCTTCGGCAGCCTCGCCGATCTGCACCTGCTGGACCTGCGGTCGTTCCGCGACGAGCAGGTCAGGCCGGGCAGCGGCGCGGTCGACGACCCCGGCCGGACGCTCACCGGACGGGCCCAACTGGACTGGCTCAAGGCCGGACTCGAGCGCTCGGACACCGCCTGGCGGCTGGTCGGCACCTCGGTGATGATCTCGCCGGTGGCCTTCGGCGCCCTGCCCGCGCACCTGCTCGGCCCGCTCGCCGAGGTCCTCGGGATACCCAAGGAGGGCCTGGCGGCCAACACCGACCAGTGGGACGGCTACACCGACGACCGCCGCGAACTGCTCGGCCACCTCAGCGACCGCGCCATCGGCAACACCGTGTTCCTGACCGGCGACATCCATATGGCCTGGGCCAATGACGTACCGCTGCGGGCGGCGACCTACCCGGCCACGCGTCCGGTGGCGACGGAGTTCGTGGTCACCTCCGTCACCTCCGACAACGTGGACGACTACCTGCACGTCGCCCCGCACACCGTCTCCCTGGCCGGCGTCGCCGCCATCCGGGCCACCAACCGGCATGTGAAGTGGCTGGACATGGACTCGCACGGCTACGGGGTACTGGACGTCGGCGCCGAGCGTACGCAGATGGACTACTACGGCATCTCCGACAAGACCGACCCCCACGCGACCAGCACCCACCTGCGCTCGTACCGCACCCGCAGCGGCAGCCAGCGGGTCGAGCGGGCGGACGGGCCGGTCGTCTAGAGCCGGTCGACCGGGGCGGTCGTCCAATGGCGGTCGTCCAGCGGCGGTCGTCCAGGGCCGGTCCGGTGGGTCAGAGCCCGGCCAGGAAGCCCAGCGCCGTCCGCCAGGTGCGCTCCGCCGCCTCGGCGTCGTAGTCCGGCAGATCCGGGTCCGTGAAGAGGTGGCCGGCGCCGGCGTAGCGGTACACCTCCACGTCCGCGCCGGCCCGGCGCATCCGCAGGTACCAGGCGTTCAGCCAGTCGTGCGGCTCGTACGGGTCGGGGTCGGCGACATGCAGCTGAACCGGCAGGTCGTCGACGGCCGCGTCCTCCGCGATGTCGGACGTGCCGTGCAGGAGGAGCAGCCCGCGGGCCTTCTCGTCGCCCAGCGCGAGGTTCTGCGCGACCGCGCCGCCGAAGGAGAGACCGGCGTAGACCAGACGGCGGTCGGAGTACGGTGCGACGGCCGTGATGGCGCGCTTGAGCAGCTCCTCCTTGCCGATCTCGTCCTTGATCAGCATGCCGTCCGGCGCCGATGCGGCGGTCCGCCCGTCGAACAGGTCGGGGACGACCACCTCGTGTCCCGCGGCGCGCAGCCGGTCCGCCGCGGCGTGCACCGCGGGACGCAGCCCGTACACGGAGTGGAACAGGGCAATCGTCAAGGGCCCGCCGGTCGCGGGCTCGGTGGAGGCCGGCACTGCATCACTTCCCTGGTTCGGATCGTTCTGGCCCCATCGTGCCAGGTACGGCACTCCGGCGGTCAGCCGGCGCCGCCCCGCAGGCTGCGCATGTCCAGCTGCCGCAGCACCCGGTCCACGACCTCCGGGTCCGCGCCCGGCTCGTTGCGCGCCGCCAGCACCTCGTGCCGGGCGGCCGAGAGCATCTCGCCGTGGATGCGCTGGACCTTCTTCATCCGGGTGAGACGCTTTTCGAAGAGCTCGCGCCGCTCGTCGTCGACGATGTCCGGCGCGATCCGGGCGCCGAGGTCATAGGCCCGGCGCGACAGCTGGTCGCCGACGTCCTCGGACACCTCCTCGACCGCGAGGATCTCCTTCAGCCGGCGCTTGGACGCCTTGACCACCCGGAGCGCCAGCTCCCGTTCCTGGGCGTCCAGGGCATCGGTGTCGGCCCGCACCCGGAGCCTGCGCACCAGCCAGGGCAGGGTGAGGCCCTGGACGAGGAGGGTGGAGAGCACCACCGCGAAGGCGACGAAGAGGATCTCGTCGCGGGCGGGGAAGTCGCCGCCGCCGTCGACGGTGTACGGGATGGCCAGGGCCAGCGCCACCGAGGCCACTCCGCGCATCCCCGACCACCACATGACGATCGTCTCCCGCCAGCTCATCGGGATGTCCTCGTCGTAGTCGCGGCGCTTGTGCATCCGCTTGGCGAGCCAGGCGGCGGGCAGCAGCCACACCAGGCGGACGCCGACGACCACCGCGATGACCGCGGCGGCGGCGCCGAGCAGCTCGCCCCAGCGGTGTGCGGCGATACCGAAGACCCGGTGCAGCTCCAGGCCGATCAGCCCGAAGGCGACGCCGGTGACGAGGGTGTCGACGATCTCCCAGAAGCTGAATCCGGTGAGCCGGCCCATCACGTCGTCCGGGTCCGCCGCGTACTTCGCCAGGAAGAGCGCGCAGGTCAGCACCGCCAGCACCCCGGAACCCCGGAACTCCTCGGCCAGGACGTACGCGACGAACGGCACCAGCAGCGTCAGCCCGGTCTGCAGCGTCGGATCACCGAGCAGCCCCATCAGCTTGTTGGCCGCCCAGCCGATGACCACGCCGACCGCTATGGCGACCACCGCGGACAGCACCAGCGAGCCGAGCGCCCCGGGCACCGAGAAGGTGCCGCTGACCGCCGCGGCGAGCGCCACGTGGTAGAGCACGATCGCGGTGACGTCGTTGAACAGGCCCTCGCCCTCCAGGATGGAGACCATCCGGCGGGGCAGCCCGAGCTTGCCGGCGACGGCGGTCGCGGCGACCGGGTCGGGCGGCGCGACCAGCGCGCCGAGCACCACCGCGGCGGCCAGCGGCAGCCCGGGCACCACGGCCTGGGCGACCGCGGCGACCGCGGCGGTGGTGGCGAAGACCAGCGCCACGGCGAGCAGGAAGATCGGCCGGAGGTTGGCGGTGAACTGCCGCCAGGAGGTGCGCTGCACCGCCGCGTAGAGCAGCGGCGGCAGCACCACCGGCAGAATGAACTCCGGCGGCACCTCGACGTTGGGGACGAACGGCAGCAGCGCCAGGACAGCGCCGACCAGGGTCATCAGCACCGGCGCCGGCAGCCCCAGCCGGTCGCCGGCCGGAACCACGACCACGGCTCCGAGGAGAAGAACGAACAGCAGAGCCAGCTGGTCCACGGTGGCTACGCTCCGGATGGTCGGATTCGATCACTTTCCGCCCAAGAGTGCCACGTATGGCCGGAAAACCCGGCCGGGGTCAGCTGCTCTCGTCGCGCACGGTGTCGAGGGCGCGCTGCAGATCGTCCGGATAGGCGCTCTCGAACTCGACCCAGCGGCCGTCGGAGGGGTGCTCGAAGCCCAGCCGGACCGCGTGCAGCCACTGCCGGGCGACGCCCAGCCGCTTGGCGAGGGTGGGGTCCGCACCGTAGGTCAGGTCGCCGACGCAGGGGTGGCGGTGCGCGGCCATGTGCACCCGGATCTGGTGGGTGCGCCCGGTCTCCAGCTTGATGTCGAGCAGGCTGGCCGCGCGGAACGCCTCGATGAGGTCGTAGTGGGTGACGCTCGGCTTGCCGTCGGCGGTGACCGCCCACTTGTAGTCGTGCTGCGGATGCCGGCCGATGGGCGCGTCGATGGTGCCGCTCATCGGGTCCGGGTGGCCCTGGACCAGGGAGTGGTAGCGCTTCTCGGGGACGCGCTCCTTGAACTGCCGCTTCAGGGACGTGTACGCCCGCTCGGACTTGGCGACCACCATCAGGCCGGAGGTGCCGACGTCGAGGCGGTGCACGATGCCCTGGCGCTCGGCGGCGCCGGAGGTGGAGATGCGGTAGCCGGCCGCGGCCAGCCCGCCGATGACGGTGGTGCCGGTCCAGCCGGGGCTCGGGTGGGCGGCGACGCCGACCGGCTTGACGATCACGACGATGTCGTCGTCGTCATGCACGATCTCCATGCCCTCGACGGGCTCGGCGACGATCTCCACCGGCGGCGCGGCCTGCGGCATCTCGACCTCCAGCCACGCGCCACCGCGCACCCGCTCGGACTTCATCACCTCGGCCCCGTCGACCCGGACCTTTCCGGCGGCGGCCAGCTCGGCGGCCTTCGTGCGGGAGAAGCCGAACATCCGGGCCAGCGCGGCGTCGACACGCTCGCCCTCCAGGCCGTCCGGTACGGGCAGGGTGCGGATCTCGGGAATCGTGCTCACCTTATGGAGTATGGCAGCCCTGGCGCCCCGCATCGGGGCGGGGCGGGAGCCGTGGGGGGGGGCTGCGGCTTATGGGGGGCGGCGCCGTCAGTCCTTGTGGAGCGTCCCGTCGGGGTCGAGGCCGCGGAAGGACAGGATCACGATCAGGATGCCGCCGCAGACGATCGCGGAGTCGGCGAGGTTGAAGACCGCGAAGTGCGCGGGGGCGATGAAGTCGACCACCGCGCCCTCGAAGATGCCCGGCGAGCGGAAGACCCGGTCGGTGAGGTTGCCGAAGGCACCGCCGAGCAGCAGCCCCAGCGCGATGGCCCAGGGCAGGCTGTAGAGCTTGCGGGCGATCCGGGCGATCACCACGATCACCGCGGCGGCGATGATCGTCAGGAAGATCGTCAGCGCCTCGCCGATGCCGAAGGCGGCCCCGCGGTTACGGATCACCCGGAGCTGCAGCAGCGTCCCGACGATCTCGATGGGGTCGTGGTGCTCCAGCTTGGCCACGACGAGCACCTTGCTGACCAGGTCCAGCAGGTACACGAAGCAGGCGACCAGCAGCAGCGCGGCGATCCGCCGCTTGCCGCGGCCGGCGCCGCGCTCCCGCTCCTGCCCGGCCGCCCCTCCCCCGTCGGAAGCCGGTGTCGGCTCCGCTCCGGATCCCTGCCCGGGTTCCGGCGTACCGGTGATGCGCTCCGCCTCTGCCACGTGTGAGTCCCTCAGCCCGTTGTGTCCGCGACCAGGCCGTGCCTGGCTGAACCACGAGAGTACGGCACACACGTACGGCGCCGGGCGCTACGGGTACCGCCCCGCGACCGGCCGGGTCCGGTGGCCGGCCGGCTCAGCGGCGCTCCTGCTGCTGTTTGCACTCCACACACAGCGTCGCCCGGGGGAAGGCCTGCATCCGGGCCTTGCCGATGGGGTTGCCGCAGTTCTCGCAGAGCCCGTAGGTGCCGGCGTCGAGACGGCCGAGGGCCCGCTCGGTCTGGTGGAGCATCTCGCGGGCGTTGGAGGCGAGCGCCAGCTCGTGTTCCCGGGTGATGTTCTTGCTGCCGGTGTCGGCGTCGTCGTCGCCGGCGCCGTCGCCGGAGTCGCGCATCATCCCGGCGATGGCGTCCTCGGCCGAGACGATCTCCAGGCGCAGCCGCGCCGCCTCGTCCATCAGCTCGGTGCGCGCCGCGGCGACCTCGGCCGGGGTCCAGGGGTCCTCGCCGGGCCGTACGGCGAGCTCGTCCGGCGCCGCGGCCATCGGGGCCGTGGCGAGCGCGGGACCACCGCCGTGCGCTTCGGCCGTCGCGGCCGCCGTCTTCTTCGCCACCACCGTCTTGGCTCCCGTCTTCCTCGCGGGCACCGCGGCCTTCTTGGCCGGAGCCTTCTTCGCGGTCTTCTTCGCGGCTGTCTTCGCGGCCGTCTTCTTCGCCGCCGTCTTCTTCGGAGCGGCTTTCTTCTTCTCCGCCGGCTTCTTCTCCGCCGGCTTCTTCTCCGCTGCCTTCTTCGCTGCGGCCTTCTTCGGAGCGTCGTTCTTCGGGGCAGGCTGCTTCGCGACGGCCTCGTCGGCAGGCGTCGTGCTCTTCTCCGCGGCGGTCTTTTTCGCCACCATGACCGCGCCCCTTTACGTATGTGACGTTGTTCGCGAATCGTGACGGGAACGATAAATCTCCGCACGGCGGGCGGCAACGGGACGCACCGCCCCGAAAGGCCCTGCCACCCGGCCCGGACGTGCGGTATGCCTCGGTTGTGCCCCGCTGCCCGGCCGGTAATCCGCCGGGCGGGCGGCGGGGACGGCTCCTGGCCATTCGGGTCACACCGGAATTCGGTCGGCCGCTGTCGGCGGGGCCCCGTACACTGTGGGGACAGCGACAGGCATTGATGGGACGAGTAGCGTCGTACGCAGCCGGCAGCGACCCGGGGATGGTGGAAGCCCGGGGGCGTGCACGACGTGAAGATCACCCGGAGCCGCCGGAAGAAAGTTGTGGACAGTGGGCTCCGCCCACGGGCTCGGGCCATCCAGGGCGAGTAGAACCGGCAGCGCGACCCCAATGAGGGGGCGGTGCGGCGCGCACCGCCAAGGAGGGTGGTACCGCGGGAGCCAGCGCTCTCGTCCCTCCGGACGGAGAAGCAGCAGGTGTCCGCCGGAGGAAGCCCCCGATGAGTGAGCAGCCCCTGTACCGCCAGGTACCCGCCCAGGTAGACCTCCCCGCTCTGGAGCACGCGGTGCTCGAGTTCTGGCAGGAGCAGAAGGTCTTCGCCCGTACCCTCGAGCAGTCCGGGGGACGGCCCGAGTGGGTCTTCTACGAGGGCCCCCCGACCGCCAACGGCATGCCCGGTGCCCACCACATCGAGGCCCGCGTCTTCAAGGACGTCTTCCCCCGGTTCCGCACGATGCAGGGCTACCACGTCGACCGCAAGGCCGGCTGGGACTGCCACGGCCTCCCGGTCGAGCTGGCCGTGGAGAAGGAGCTGGGCTTCAACGGCAAGAAGGACATCGAGGCGTACGGCATCGCCGAGTTCAACGCCAAGTGCCGCGAGTCGGTGACCCGCCACACCGACGCCTTCGCCGAGCTCACGACCCGCATGGGGTACTGGACCGACCTCGACGCCCCGTACCGCACGATGGACCCCGACTACATCGAGTCGGTCTGGTGGTCGCTGAAGGAGATCTTCACCAAGGGCCTGCTCGTCCAGGACCACCGCGTCGCCCCCTGGTGCCCGCGCTGCGGCACCGGCCTGTCGGACCACGAGCTGGCGCAGGGCTACGAGACCGTCGTCGACCCCTCGGTCTACGTCCGCCTGCCGCTGACCTCCGGCCCGCTCGCCGGCGAGGCGTCCCTCCTCATCTGGACGACGACCCCCTGGACACTGGTCTCCAACACGGCCGCCGCCGCGCATCCGGACGTCACCTACGTCGTCGCCACCGACGGCGAGGAGCAGCTGGTCGTCGCGGAGCCGCTCCTGGAGAAGGCCCTCGGCGAGGGCTGGACCGCCACCGGCCGGTCCTTCACCGGCCGCGAAATGGAGCGCTGGTCCTACGAGCGCCCGTTCTCCCTCGTCGAGCTGGAGGGCGCCAACTACGTCGTCAACGCGGAGTACGTCACCACCGACGACGGCACCGGTCTCGTCCACCAGGCCCCCGCCTTCGGTGAGGACGACCTCAGGACCTGCAAGGCGTACGGCCTCCCGGTGGTCAACCCGGTCCGCCCGGACGGCACCTTCGAGGAGCAGCTGGGCCTCGTCGGCGGCCAGTTCTTCAAGAAGGCCGACGAATCCCTGGTCGCCGACCTCCAGGCCCGGGGCCTGCTCTTCCAGCACATCGCCTACGAGCACAGCTACCCGCACTGCTGGCGCTGCCACACCGCGCTGCTCTACTACGCCCAGCCGTCCTGGTACATCCGCACCACCGCGGTCAAGGACGCCCTGCTCCGCGAGAACGAGAACACCAACTGGTTCCCCGAGTCGGTCAAGCACGGCCGCTTCGGCGACTGGCTCACCAACAACATCGACTGGGCGCTGTCCCGCAACCGCTACTGGGGCACCCCGCTGCCCATCTGGCGCTGCGAGGAGAACCACCTCACCTGCGTCGGCTCGCTCGCCGAGCTGACCGAGCTGACCGGCACCGACCAGTCCGGCCTGGACCCGCACCGCCCGTTCATCGACGAGATCACCTTCACCTGCACCGCCGAGGGCTGCTCGCTGGACGCCACCCGCGTCCCGGAGGTCATCGACGCCTGGTACGACTCGGGCTCGATGCCGTTCGCGCAGTGGGGCTACCCGTACCGCAACAAGGAACTGTTCGAGAAGCGGTACCCGGCGCAGTTCATCTCCGAGGCGATCGACCAGACCCGCGGCTGGTTCTACACCCTGATGGCCGTCGGCACCCTGGTCTTCGACAAGTCGGCGTACGAGAACGTGGTCTGCCTGGGCCATATCCTCGCCGAGGACGGCCGGAAGATGTCCAAGCACCTGGGCAACATCCTCCAGCCGATCCCGCTGATGGACCAGCACGGCGCCGACGCGGTCCGCTGGTTCATGGCCGCCGGCGGCTCCCCGTGGGCCGCCCGCCGGGTCGGCCACAACACCATCCAGGAGGTCGTCCGCAAGACCCTGCTGACCTACTGGAACACGGTCGCCTTCCAGGCGCTGTACGCCCGTACCTCCGGCTGGGCGCCGTCCGCCGCCGACCCGACCCCCGCCGACCGCCCGCTGCTGGACCGCTGGCTGCTCGGCGAGCTGAACACCCTGGTCGAGCAGGTCACCGACGCCCTGGAGTCGTTCGACACCCAGCGCGCGGGCAAGCTGCTGTCGGCCTTCGTCGACGACCTGTCCAACTGGTACGTCCGCCGGTCCCGCCGCCGCTTCTGGCAGGGCGACGCGGCCGCGCTGCGCACCCTCCACGAGGTCATCGAGACGGTCACCCGCCTGATGGCGCCGCTCACCCCCTTCATCACCGAGCGGGTCTGGCAGGACCTGGTCGTCCCGGTCACTCCGGACGCGCCGGACTCGGTCCACCTGTCGTCCTGGCCAGTGGCCGACCCGGCGGCCGTCGACCCGGCCCTGTCCGGGCAGATGCTGCTGGTCCGCCGACTGGTCGAGCTGGGCCGTGCCACCCGCGCCGAGTCCGGCGTCAAGACCCGTCAGCCGCTGTCCCGCGCGCTGGTCGCGGCCCATGGCTTCGCGGACCTGTCCGAGGACCTGCGGGCGCAGATCGCCGAGGAGCTCAACGTCAGCTCCCTGGCCTCCCTCACTGAATCCTCCGCTGGTCCAGCGGGCGGCGGCTCGCTCGTCGACACCACCGCCAAGGCCAACTTCCGCGCCCTCGGCAAGCGGTTCGGCAAGGGCGTCCAGGCGGTCGCCAAGGCCGTCGCCGCCGCGGACGCCGCGGCCCTCTCGCTCGCGCTGCGCGACGGCGAGGCCACGGTCGAGGTCGACGGCGAGACGATCACCCTCACGCCCGACGAGGTCATCATCACCGAAACCCCCCGCGAGGGCTGGTCGGTGGCCTCCGACGCGGGCGCCACAGTCGCCCTCGACCTGGAGATCACCCCGGAACTGCGCCGCGCGGGCCTGGCCCGTGATGCGATCCGGCTGATCCAGGAGGCCCGCAAGAACAGCGGGCTGGACGTCGCCGACCGCATCGAGCTGCGCTGGCAGTCCACGGACGACGAGGTCCGCACGGCCCTCACCGACCACGCCGGCCTGATCGCCGACGAGGTCCTCGCCACGGCCTTCGCCTCCGGCGAGCCGGACGGAGACTACGGCCCCGCCTTCACCGACGAGGCACTGGCACTGACATTCCACCTCCGTAAGGCGTAATCCCGCGGTTCGCACACCTGCCCCGGCGTCACTCGCGCCGGGGCACAGTGCTGCGCCCGTACGGTACGAACGAGCGCAGCCACCGCGTCAAAAACGGCACACACCACACACAAGGAATTCACCGCACACACGGAATGCACCGCACAAGGCGGAGGCTTCCCGGGCTTCCTGGGCTTCCTGGGCTTCCCGCGCAACGACACAAAAGGGCCGGGCCCCGAGGAAATTCCTCGGGGCCCGGCCCTGATTGCCGACGGTACGCGCTAGGCGGACCTCAGTTGTCGTCCTCGTCGATGAGGAATCCCCGCATCGGCGACGGCGTCTGCATCGGCGACGGGCTCTGCGGCCGCACCGGAGCCATCGGCTGGGTCATCGCCGGCGACATCTGCTGCTGACCGCCGTAGGACGGACCACCGCTGGACTGCCCGGCCATGGAGTGGTTGCCGCCCATCGACTGGCCGCCGCCCATGGTGTGGTTGCCGCCCATGGTGCCGGCACCGGCCGACGCCATCGACGGGGACGGCGGCAGCGAGGCGGTCGCCGGGGTCCGCGGCGGAGCCAGCGAGTCGTCCGACTGGTTCTCCAGCTGGCGCAGCTGGCTCTCCAGGTAGGACTTCAGCCGCGTACGGTACTCGCGCTCGAAGCCGCGCAGGTCCTCGACCTTGCGCTCCAGCGTCGCGCGGGCCGACTCCAGCGAGCCCATCGCCACGCGGTGCTTCTCCTGCGCGTCCCGCTCCAGCGCGTCGGCCTTGGCGCGGGCGTCCCGCTCCAGGCCCTCGGCACGGCTGCGCGCCTCGCCGACGATCTTGTTGGCCTCGGAACGGGCCTCCGCGATCGCCTGGTCGGCGGTCTGCTGTGCCAGCGACAGCACGCGGGCCGCGCTGTCACCGCCGGGGCCGCCCTGCTGGCCGCCGCCGAGCTGCGGTCCGCCGGGGCCCATCGGGCCGCCCATCGGACCGCCGGGGCCCATCGGACCGGGGCCGTGCGGGCCCTGCGGACCGGGGCCGTGGCCACCGGGACCTGGAGGCAGCTGCGGTGCACCACCGGGCAGTTGGGGCGGGCCACCCATCCCCTGCTGCTGCGGCGGGACCGGCTGCGGACCGGATATGGCGGCGGGTACCGGAGCCCCGGGACGCTGCTGCTGCTCCTGCTGCTGGTCCGGTCCCTTGCGCAGGCCCTGCTGCTGGTTCTGCGCCGCGGCACGGGTGGCGGCGGCCAGCTTGGCGCGCAGATCCTCGTTCTCCCGCAGGAGCCGGGTCAGTTCGGCTTCGACCTCATCTAGGAAGGCATCGACCTCGTCCTCGTCATAGCCTTCTCGGAGGCGGACGGTTGTGAACTGCTTGTTCCGCACGTCCTCGGGGGTCAACGGCATCTCTACTTCACCTCAACGTAGTCGTCGGCAATCGGCAAGACCGTATCGTTCACACCAACAACACCGACCTCACGACGGTGATCAGGATGTATACGATGATCATCAATACGAAGAAGGACAGGTCGAGCGCCACGCCCCCGAGACGCAGCGGCGGAATTACCCGCCGCAGAAGCTTGAGTGGCGGATCAGTGACAGTGTAGGCGGCCTCAAGAATGACCACCATCGCCTTGCCGGGTTGCCATGAACGGGCGAACTGGAACACGTAGTCCATCACCAGCCGGAAGATCAACACGATCAGGAAGCAGTACAGCGCGATATAGATCACCTGACCAGCGACACTCATCTCGCGCTTCCCTCTCCCCTTTGTCCTGCTGCTGTGTTGGCCTGTCGGCCGTGGTGTTGCCCGGTGTTGCGTCTCAGCTCTGGTTGAAGAACCCGCCCTCTGCGATACGGGCCTTGTCCTCCGCCGTGACATCGACGTTAGCAGGCGACAACAGGAACACCTTCTGCGTCACCCGCTCAATGCTGCCGTGAAGACCAAACACCAAACCGGCCGCAAAGTCGACAAGTCGCTTCGCGTCCGTGTCATCCATCTCCGTGAGATTCATGATCACCGGAGTGCCCTCACGGAAGTGTTCCCCGATGGTACGGGCTTCGTTGTAGGTCCGCGGGTGCAGCGTGGTGATGCGGTAGGGCTCCCGCTCGGACACAACCTTGGGCATGATCACCGGTGCGTTCTTCTCCAGATTCGGGCGTTCAGGTGTGATGGATGCCACGGGGGCAATTCGGGCGGGTCGTCCGCTTTCTGACGCGAGCGGGGCTGGTTCGCGCGGCGCCGGGGGCGTCACCGCCCGGACGGGTTCGTCCCGTTCCGGGAGTGTTTCGGCCTGCACTTGGTGCTGCTGCCGCCGTCCCCGATCGGGCTCCGGGTCAAGCTCGGGCTCGAACTCGTCGTCGGGGTCGAACCCCCGGCCGTCGTACCCATCGTCCTCCACGAGGCCGAGGTAGACCGCCATCTTGCGCATCGCGCCGGCCATTCTCTGCGTCCTCCGCTCTGTGGTGGATCGGCTCCGTCACCAGGGGCCTTGGATCCACGTGGCATCCCCGCTTTCTGCGGAAATGACCATATTTTGTGCTGTGGTCCGACCTGCTTGGCGACGTTACCCGAGCCGTGGTCGGACTCCGAGTACCGCAGTGCCGACGCGCACATGTGTCGCACCGGCCGCCACCGCGTCCTCGAGGTCCGCGCTCATCCCTGCGGACACCATGGTGGCAGCAGGATGGGTGGCGCGCAGGTCGGTTGAGATTTCCATGAGTCGTTCGAAAGCGGCGAGTTGGCGTCCGGCATACGGCCCGGCCAGCGGCGCGACCGTCATCACACCGTCCAGACGCAGCCCTTGGGCCGCCGCGACCGCCTCGGCGAGCGCCTCGACACCGTCGGGAGCCACCCCGCCGCGCGCCCCCTGCCGGCCCGACTCCGCGTCAAGTGCCACCTGGATCAGGCACCCCAGCTCGCGCCCGGCGCGCACCGCCTCCCTGGAGAGCGCGGTGACGAGTCTGGCCCGGTCGACCGATTGAACAATCCCGGCATAACCGGCCACGGACCGCACCTTGTTGGTCTGCAGTTGTCCAACGAAGTGCCAAGTAAGGGGCAGATCAGCGCAATCGGCGGCCTTGGGTGCCGCTTCCTGATCGCGGTTCTCCGCGACCTGGCGCACCCCCAGTTCCGCGAGCAGCCGGACATCGCTCGCGGGGTAGGTCTTGGTGACCACGATCAGTTCCACGTCGTCACGCGGCCGCCCGGCCTTGGCGCAGGCCGCGGAGATACGATCCTCCACCCGCGCCAGATTGTCCGCCAGCTGCGTTCTGCGGTCGTCGTCCGTCACCGTTCCGTCTCTCCCAGCCACACATAGCTCGCGAGCCGTCCGGTCGTACGGTCGCGCCGGTAGGAGAAGTGGTCGGCGGATTCCCGGGTACAGATGTGGGAATCCTCACGCACCACCATCCCCGCCGCGGCGAGTTGGGCCCGTACCCCCGCGGTGACGTCCACCGCCGGGGTGCCCCAGCTCGTCGTCGCGTACGCCTCGGGCACCACCGCGCTGACGTCGGCGCGCATCGCCTCCGGCACCTCGTAACAGCGCCCGCAGATCGCGGGTCCGGTGTACGCCAGGATCCGGGACGGCTCGGCGCCCAGCTTCCGCATCGCCTCGACGACCGCCGGCACCACCCCGGCGACCAGGCCGGGCCGGCCGGCATGCGCCGCCCCCGCGACCCCGGCGACCGGGTCGGCCAGCAGGACCGGGGTGCAGTCGGCGGTCAGCACGGCCAGTGCCAGGCCCCGGCGGGCCGTCACCACCGCGTCCACACAGGGGATGTCCGCCTCCCGCCACGGTCCGTCGACCACCGCCACATCCCGGCCGTGGACCTGGTTCATCCAGACCACCGCGGCCGGGTCGAGGCCGAGGGCGCCGGCCGCGCGGGCCCGGTTGGTGCGTACGGCGCGCGGGTCGTCGCCGACCGCGCCGCCCAGGTTGAGCTGCTCATACGGAGCGGCGCTCACCCCGCCCCACCTGTCGGTGAAGGCGAAGTGCGCGCCGCTCTCGTGGTGCTGTTGCCCTATCACTTCGGTGCTTTTGTCACTTCAGGAAGTCGGGAACGTCCAGTTCCTCGGCGGAGTCGGTGTACGGGCGGGCCTGGGGGACCTGGGGGGCGGCCGCGGGGGGCGCCGGTACCTCGCCCAGCGAGGAGGACTCGGCCGGGGCCGACTCCCCCGCCCGCTCGGCGGGGGCGGTCCCCGCGTCCCGGACCGGGACCGAACCCAGGCCGCCGAAGGACGAGGACGTCCGCGGCTCCGGCGGGGCGGCCGGACGGGCCGGGGCCGGTGCGGGCTCCTCACGCTTCGGGAGCGAGGCCTGCGCGTCGCGGCGGGCCGGCGGCTGGCCACCGTCGAAGCCCGCGGCGATGACCGTGACCCGGACCTCGTCGCCCAGCGCGTCGTCGATGACCGCGCCGAAGATGATGTTGGCTTCCGGGTGCGCCGCCTCGCTGACCAGCTGCGCGGCCTCGTTGATCTCGAAGAGACCGAGGTCGGAGCCGCCGGAGATGGAGAGCAGCACGCCGCGGGCGCCGTCGATGGACGCCTCCAGGAGCGGCGAGGAGATCGCCATCTCTGCGGCCGCCACCGCGCGGTCGTCGCCGCGCGCCGAGCCGATGCCCATGAGGGCCGAGCCGGCCTCCGACATCACGGACTTGACGTCCGCGAAGTCGAGGTTGATCAGGCCGGGGGTGGTGATCAGGTCGGTGATGCCCTGGACACCCGACAGCAGTACCTGGTCCGCGGACTTGAACGCGTCGAGCACGCTCACCTGGCGGTCCGAGATGGACAGCAGTCGGTCGTTGGGGATCACGATGAGGGTGTCGACCTCTTCGCGCAGCTGGGCGATGCCGTCCTCGGCCTGATTGGCGCGACGGCGGCCCTCGAAGGTGAACGGCCGGGTGACCACACCGATCGTCAGGGCGCCCAGCGAGCGCGCGATGTTGGCGACGACGGGTGCGCCGCCGGTGCCGGTGCCGCCGCCCTCGCCCGCGGTCACGAAGACCATGTCGGCCCCCTTGAGGACCTCCTCGATCTCCTCTCGGTGGTCCTCGGCCGCCTTGCGCCCCACATCCGGGTTGGCGCCGGCGCCGAGGCCGCGGGTCATTTCGCGGCCGACATCGAGCTTGACGTCGGCGTCGCTCATCAGCAGCGCCTGCGCATCGGTGTTGATCGCGATGAACTCGACGCCCTTGAGCCCGACCTCGATCATCCGGTTGATGGCGTTCACGCCACCGCCGCCGATGCCGACGACCTTGATGACTGCGAGGTAGTTCTGCGGTGCTGCCACGTCGAAGGCCTCTCGCCTCGAGTTACGTGTCGTCGCCGCACTTGCGTGTGGACGCCGACTGATGCCGATGGGACGGTCCGTGTCGCCGACCCGAACCCTAACGTTGAAGTTTAGGGTTACCTGTGTCTGTGGTCCTGGGGTCCATAGTCCCTTTGGAACGAGACACTAAGTCGACAAGGCGCGCGCGTTCAACGAACACGCCGAACCTCCCGTTTTTCTTTTCACCCTATGTGATCACCCATAGTCGTAGCCATCCAGGGTGCTGGCCTGCGACTCGGTACGTCAACTCCGCGACGCCGCCGGGGCGCTGGGGACGGAGACATCGAAGTGGCGCGCGTCACGTGCCGCTTTCAGCAGCGCGGTGAGCACCTTCGCCTTCTCGGCGCCCTGTTCGCTGCTGCCCCAGGCGACCCTGCGCCCGCCGGTCAGCTCAAGGGTGATCGAGTCGTACGACCGTACCCGGACCGTGCGGACGTCCCGGTGCACGGCCGCGGACAGATCCCGGGCGGCCTCGGCCCCGGCGCGCCGCAAACGGTCGTTTCCGAACCGGCGCGGACCGGGGAAGTCCGAAACGGCCAGTTCCAGCAGCGGAACGCCCTGGGGCGCGGTGGCCACGGTGGCGAACCGGACGCCCTCGATGTCCACTTCGACGAACTTTCCGTCCTCGCGCATCACGAGTTCCGGCGTTCTCTCGGTCACCTTCAGACCGATCGTGTCCGGCCAGGACCGTTCGACGTCAACGCTCTTGACCCGTGGCAGCCGGGACGTCACCCGGCGCGCCATCGCATCCGTATTCACCGAAATGAGCGGTGTGTCCATCGGGGCGTCCGCGGCGGCCACGACCTCACGCGGGGTCAGCACATCGGTGCCGGTGGCCTCGACGCGCGCCACCCGGAACCAGTCCGAGGCGTACAGGGCCCAGGCCCCGAACCCGCCCAGCAGCACCGCGAGGACCGTGATGATGATCAGACCACGACGGCCCGGCGCGCGGAACCGGACGCGCGCCCACCGGAGTCTTCGTCCGGTGGGCGCCCCGGCGGAGGGCGGGCCGGGCCGTGACTTCTTCTCGCCGCGCCGGGCGGTCGTCGGTCCGGCCACGCTCCCTGCCCTCTCTCGCGCGCTACTTGCGGTGCTGCTCGATCGCCTCGTACACCATGCCGACCAGCAGCTCGTCGGCGTCCCGGCGGCCGAACTCCGAGGCCGCGCGGGACATCTCGTACAGCCGGTGCGGATCCGACAGGACGGGGAGCACGCTGCTCTGCACCCAGTCCGGGGTCAGCTGGGCGTCGTCGACCAGCAGGCCTCCGCCGGCGTTGACCAGCGGCTGGGCGTTCAGCCGCTGTTCGCCGTTGCCGATGGGCAGCGGGACGAAGGCGGCGGGCAGCCCGACGGCGGACAGCTCGGCGACGGTCATCGCGCCCGCGCGGCAGAGCATCATGTCGGCCGCGGCGTAGGCGAGATCCATCCGGTCCACGTACGGTACCGGGACATAGGGGGGCATGCCGGGCATGTTGTCCACATGCGGCAGTTCGTTCTTCGGGCCGACCGCGTGCAGCACCTGGATCCCGGCCCGCTGCAGCGCCGGAACGGTGGCCTGGATGACCTCGTTCAGCCGGCGGGCGCCCTGGGAACCGCCGGACACCAGGAGCGTCGGCAGGTTGGGGTCGAGGCCGAACGCGGCGCGCGCCTCGGGGCGGACCGCGGCCCGGTCGAGGGTGGCGATGGTGCGGCGCAGCGGGATGCCGACGTACCGGGCGCCGCGCAGCTTGCTGTCCGGCGTGCTGACGGCGACGAACTTGGCGTACCGCGAGCCGATCTTGTTGGCCAGGCCGGGGCGGGCGTTGGCCTCGTGGACGACGATCGGCACGCCGAGCCGCTTGGCGGCCAGGTATCCGGGCAGCGCCACGTAGCCGCCGAAGCCGACCACGCAGTCCGCCTTGGTGCGCTCCAGGATCTGCTCGGCGGCCTTGATGGTGCCGCGCAGCCGCCCGGGGACGGTGATCAGTTCGGGCGTGGGCTTGCGCGGCAGCGGTACGGCCGGGATGAGACCGAGCTCATAGCCGCGCTCCGGGACGAGCCGGGTCTCCAGGCCCCGCTCCGTGCCGAGTGCCGTGATCCCCACGGTGGGGTCCTGCCTCCGCAGGGCGTCCGCGAGGGCGAGCGCGGGCTCGATGTGGCCGGCGGTCCCCCCACCGGCGAGTACGACATGCACCGAAATTCACCGCTCTCCGGACGGCCGCTTCTTGACGCGCCGTCTCATCGTCTTCCATCTCACCCCAGCCGGTTTTCTGCCGAAGACCGGCTGCCGCATGGCCAACGCCGCCCGTGCGGCGGGCTCGTCACGCGCGAAGGCGATCAGCAGCCCGACGGCGAACATCGTCGGCAGCAGGGCGGAGCCTCCGTAGGAGAACAGCGGGAGCGGGACACCGGCGATCGGCAACAGGCCGAGCACCGCACCGATATTGATCACGGCCTGGGCCGTGATCCAGGTGGTCACGCCGCCCGCGGCGTACCGTACGAAGAGGTCCTCCGTGCGTCCGGCCACGCGGATACCCGCATAGCCTAGAGCCGCGAAGAGGGCGAGCACCGACAGCGTCCCCGCCAGCCCCAGTTCCTCCCCGGTGATGGCGAAGATGAAGTCGGTGTGCGGTTCAGGGAGTTCACCCCATTTTTCCATACTCGCGCCGAGACCGGAACCGAAGAATCCGCCTGAGGCCAGGGCGTAGATCCCGTGCACGGCCTGCCAGCACTGGTCACCGGGCCCCGGATCGGTCGCGCCGATACAGGCCAGCCGGGACATCCGGTTGGCGCTGGTCGCGATCAGCAGCGCGCCGATCACCGCGGCCGAGCCCAGCACCCCCACGAACAGCCGGGTCGGCGCACCGGCCAGCCACAGCAGCCCGAAGAGGATCGCCGCGAGGATGATCGCGGTGCCCATGTCACCGCCGAGCATGATCAGCCCGAGCAGCAGGAAGGCCACCGGGACCAGCGGCACCAGCAGGTGCTTCCACTGCCCCAGCAGCTTCTTGTCGTGCTTGCGGGCCAGCAGGTCGGCGGCCCACAGGACCAGCGCGAGCTTGCCGAACTCGCTCGGTTGCATCTGGAAAGGCCCGCCGATGCTGAGCCAGTTCCGGTTGCCGTTGACCGTGACCCCGACGTCCGGGATCTGCACCAGGACCATCAGGAACACCGTGACCGCCAGCAGCGGATAGGCCAGCGTACGGTGCACCCGTACCGACCCCCGCGCGGCGAACAGCAGCAGCACGCCCCCGAGCACGGCGGCGATCAGCTGCTTGCGGAAGAAGTACGTCGGGGCGAGACCGGACTGCAGCGCCTTGATCTGGGACGCCGAGTAGACCATCACCAGTCCCAGGACCGTGATCAGCAGACTGCCGCCGAGGATGAGGTAGTACGCGGTCAGCGGACGGTCCCAGGCCCGCCGCAGCCGGGTGTGCAGCCTCCGGGGGCCGCCGCGCGGCGGGCGGGCGCCGGCGGTCCGGCGCGGCGGACGGGCCGGAGCCCGGCCGGCTCTGGAGGTCTTCCCCCCGCCCGCCCGCGCTGACTGGTTCCCGCCCGCCCGCCCCGTCTTCGCCGATCGGGCCGTCATCCTCGTCCCTCCAGGGATCCGCGCCGTCGGGTCACGGCGGCAGCGGGGAGAAACCGGCTAGTGATCCTGTGCGGTCAGGGCAGTGACCGCGGCGGCGAAGGCGTCGCCCCGCTTGTTGTAATTGACGAACATGTCCATCGAGGCACAGGCCGGAGCCAGCAGCACGGTGTCCCCGGGCTCGGCCAGGCGGGTCGCTTCCCGTACCGCCTGAGACATCGCCCCAGTGTCGGTCCGGTCGAGGTCGGCCACCGGCACATCGGGGGCGTGTCGCGCCAGGGCTTCGCGAATCAGCGCCCGATCGGCGCCGATCAGCACCACTCCGCGCAGCCGGTCCGCCGCCCCGCGCACCAGGTCGTCGAAGGTCGCGCCCTTGGCGAGCCCGCCGGCGATCCACACGATGCGCTCGTACGCCGCCAGCGACGCCTCGGCGGCGTGCGTGTTGGTGGCCTTGGAGTCGTCGATGTACGTGACGCCGCCGACCTCCGCGATGTGCTGGATGCGGTGCGCGTCCGGGCGGAAGGCGCGCAGTCCGTCGCGTACCGCGCTCGCCGGCACCCCGAAGGCCCGGGCCAGCGCCGCCGCCGCGAGGGCGTTGGCGATGTTGTGCGGTGCCGCCGTGCCCGACGGGGGCGCGAGGTCCGCGACCTCGGCCAGCTCCTGCGCCTGCTGGTGCCGGTTCTCGACGAAGGCGCGGTCGACGAGGATGCCGTCCACGACGCCCAGCTGGGAGGGGCCCGGCGTGCCGAGGGTGAAGCCGATGGCCCGGCAGCCCTCCTCGACGTCGGCCTCCCGGACCAGGTCCTCGGTCGCCGGGTCGGCGACGTTGTAGACGCAGGCGACGGTGTTGCCCTCGTAGATCCGGCCCTTGTCGGCGGCGTACGCCGCCATCGAGCCGTGCCAGTCGAGGTGGTCGGGGGCGAGGTTGAGGACCGCCGCGGAGTGCGCGCGGACCGACGGCGCCCAGTGCAGCTGGTAGCTGGAGAGCTCGACGGCGAGCACGTCGTACGGCTCGTCGGAGAGCACGACGTCGACCAGCGGGACGCCGATGTTGCCGACCGCGGCGGTGCGCAGACCGGCCGCTTCCAGGATCGACGCCAGCATCCGGACGGTGGTGGTCTTGCCGTTGGTGCCGGTGACCGCCAGCCAGGGGGCCGCGCCGGGTCCGCGCAGCCGCCAGGCCAGCTCCACATCGCCCCACACCGGAACGCCGGCCTGCTCGGCGGCGAGGAACAGCGGGCTGGTGGGCTTCCACCCGGGGGTGGTGACGACCAGCTCCGTGCCCTCGGGCAGCCCCGCGGCGGAGCCGCTGTCAGATGCAGTTCCGTTGCCGAGGCGGACGGTCACCCCGAGCGCCTCCAGCTCGGCGGCCTGGGCGCGCTCGCGCTCACCGTCGCCGCTGTTGACGACGGTGACACGGGCGCCGAGGCCGGCCAGGGCGCGGGCGGCGGGCACACCGCTCACGCCCAGGCCGGCGACGGTGATCCGCCGGCCGGCGAACTCCGCGGGGGTCCGGATCGGGTCGTACGTGGTCACTTCGCCGCCTGCCAGCCGCCGTAGAAGATGCCGAGTCCCACGATGACGCACATGCCCTGGATGATCCAGAACCGGACCACCACAAGGACTTCCGACCACCCCTTGAGTTCGAAGTGGTGCTGGAGCGGCGCCATCCGGAAGACCCGCTTACCGGTGAGCCGGAAGGATCCGACCTGGATGACCACGGACATCGTGATCAGGACGAAGAGACCGCCGAGGACGGCCAGCAGCAGCTCCGTACGGGAGCAGATCGCCAGACCCGCCAGCGCGCCGCCGAGGGCCAGCGAGCCGGTGTCGCCCATGAAGATCTTGGCGGGCGAGGTGTTCCACCACAGGAAGCCGAAGCAGGCGCCCATCAGGGCGGAGGCGACCACCGCGAGGTCGAGCGGGTCACGGACCTCGTAACAGCCCGGGCCCGCGGTGGGCACGTTGGCGCAGGACTCCTGGTACTGCCAGATGCCGATGAACGTGTACGCACCGAAGACCATCACCGAGGCGCCGGTGGCCAGGCCGTCGAGGCCGTCGGTGAGGTTCACGCCGTTGGACATCGCCAGGATCATGAACAGCGCCCAGATCACGAAGATCACCGGGCCGATCTGCCAGCCGAAGTCCTGGGTGAAGGACAGCCGGTCCGAGGCCGGGGTCTGTCCGCGGGTGTCGGCGAACTGCAGCGAGAGCACCGCGAAGGCGATACCGACGATCAGCTGACCGGCCATCTTCGCCTTGGCCCGCAGGCCCAGCGACCGCTGCTTGACGATCTTGATGTAGTCGTCGAGGAAACCGACCAGGCCCATCCCCGCGAAGAGGAAGAGCACCAGCACACCGGAGAAGGTCGGATCGCTGGAGGTGATCACCTTCGTCAGGGCGTACGCGATGATCGTGGCCAGGATGAAGGAGATACCGCCCATGGTGGGCGTGCCCTTCTTGCTGCCGTGGGTCCGCGGGCCGTCATCGCGGATGAACTGCCCGTACCCCTTCTTGGCCAGCAGCTTGATCAGCAGCGGGGTGCCGATCAGGGTCAGGAAGAGCCCGATCATTCCGGAGAAGAGGATCTGCTTCATCGAGTTCATCGGGACGCGGCTCCGCCCTCAGCGCCCATCGGGCCCCCGTCGTCCAGCAATGCCGCGGCGACCCGCTCCAGCCCCACCGACCTGGACGCCTTCACCAGCACGACGTCTCCTGGCCGCAGCTCGCTGCGCAACAGGTCGACCGCCGCCCGCGTGTCGGACACGTGCACCGACTCCTCACCCCACGAACCCTCGTTCTTGGCGCCCATGTCGAGCCAGGCCGCTTCCCTGCCGCCGACCGCCACGAGCTTGCTGACGTTGAGCCGGACGACCAGCCGTCCGACCGCGTCGTGTTCGGCAAGTGACTCCTCGCCGAGCTCGGCCATCTCACCGAGCACCGCCCACGTACGGCCGCCCCCCGCCTTGCCGGCGGCGCCCATGGCGACCAGCGCGCGCAGCGCCGCTCGCATGGACTCGGGGTTCGCGTTGTAGGCGTCGTTGACGACCGTCACACCGTCCGCGCGCTCGGTGACCTCCATCCGCCAGCGGGAGAGCGTGCCGGCTTCGGAGAGCGCGGTGGCGATCTCGTCCACGGGCATGCCCAGCTCATGGGCGACGGCGGCCGCGGCGAGCGCGTTCGACACGTGGTGCTCACCGTACAGCCGCATGGTCACATCACCGCACCCGGAGGGTGTGTGAAGCGTGAAGGCGGGCTGTCCGCGCTCGGTGAGCCGGACATTCCCGGCGCGTACGGCGGCGTCCGCGGCCTCGCCGAACAGGACCGTGCGGGCCTTCGTCCGCGCGGCCATGGCGCGGACGTACGGGTCGTCGGCGTTGAGTACGGCCACTCCCCCGTCCTCGGCCGGGGGCAGCGACTCGACGAGTTCGCCCTTTGCCTCGGCAATCCGCTCACGGCCGCCGAACTCGCCGACGTGCGCGGAACCGACGTTGAGCACCACGCCGATCCGCGGTGGGGTCAGCTCGGCGAGGTAGCGGATGTGGCCGACACCGCGGGCGCCCATCTCCAGCACCAGGTGCCGGGTGGCCCCGTCGGCCCGCAGCGCGGTCAGCGGCAGCCCGATCTCGTTGTTGAGGTTGCCCTCCGGCCAGACGGTCGGGCCGTGCCGCTGCAGCAGCTGCGCGATCAGGTCCTTGGTGCTGGTCTTCCCGGCCGAGCCGGTCAGGCCGACGACGGTGGTGCCCAGCCGCCCGACGACGGCGCGGGCGAGTGCGCCGAGCGCGGCGGTGACGTCGTCGACCACGATCGCGGGGACGCCGACGGGGCGGGCGGCCAGTACGGCCACGGCGCCCGCCTCGACGGCACCCGGCGCGAAGTCATGGCCGTCGGCGCGTTCCCCGGCGAAGGCCACGAACAGGCCGCCGGGGCGTACCGCCCGGGAGTCCGTGACGACCGGACCGGTGACCTGGCGGCCGGGGTCCGGTATGTCGTGCTGCTGCCCGCCGACGATGCTCGCGATCTCGGCGAGGGAAAGGGAGATCACAGCTCACCCCCGGGGAGGGGACGAGGGGCCCGAAGGGCTTCCACCGGAGGGCGGTGGGCGATGGGCGGGCGGAAGGATTGTGCGCGCATGGCGGTGTGTCATCCCTGGTGGTTCGGCTGCGGTGACGCGTGCGACGACTGCGGCCGCGGCGACCGCAGCGAGTCCTCGATGGCGTCGCGCAGCACCTGGCGGTCGTCGAAGGGGCGGACCACTCCGGCGATGTCCTGGCCCTGCTCATGGCCCTTGCCCGCGACGATCACGGTGTCGCCGGGCTCGGCGCGGGCGACGGCCGCGGCGATGGCGGCGGCCCGCTCCTCCTCGACCAGCACCGTGCCGCGTTCGTGGACCGGCACCTCCGCGGCGCCCGCCAGCATCGTGGCGAGGATCGCGAGCGGGTCCTCGTTGCGCGGGTTGTCGGAGGTCAGGATGGCCGTGTCGGCGAGGCGCGCGACCGCGGCGCCCATGGGGGCGCGCTTGTGCGGGTCGCGGTCGCCGCCGCAGCCGAGCACGGCGTGCAGCTTGCCGTCGGTGACCTTGCGCAGGGCGCGCAGGACCGATTCGACGGCGTCGGTCTTGTGGGCGTAGTCGACCACCGCCAGGTAGGGCTGGCCGGCGTCGACGCGCTCCAGCCGGCCGGGCACGCCGGGCACCGCGGCCACACCGTCGGCGGCGGTCTGCGGGTCGACGCCGGCGACGACCAGCGAGACGATCGCGGCGAGCGCGTTGGCGACGTTGAACGGGCCGGCGATCGGGGACGCGGCGCGCAGCGTCCGCCCCTCCGGGCCGTGCACGGTGAAGGTCGAGCCGAGCGCGCCGACCTCGACGTCGGCGGCGCGCCAGTCGGCGTCCGGGTGGCCCTCGGCGGAGAAGGTGGTGACCGGGACCTCGGACTCGCCCGCGGCCAGCCGCTTTCCGTACTCGTCGTCGAGGTTCACCACTCCGGCCCGGCTGCGGGCCTTGGTGAACAGCTGGGCCTTGGCCTGGAAGTAGTCCTCCATGCCGGAGTGGAACTCCATGTGTTCCGGGCTGAGGTTGTTGAAGATCGCCACGTCGAAGACGCAGCCGTCGACCCGGCCCAGCACCAGGGCGTGGCTGGAGACCTCCATGGCCAGGGCACGGACGCCGCGCTCGCGCATCACCGCGAAGAGCGCCTGCAGGTCGGTGGCCTCGGGGGTGGTCCGCTCGGACTTGATGCGCTCGTCGCCGATCCGCGTCTCGACGGTGCCGATCAGGCCGGTGAGTCCCCCCTCGGGCCGCTGCGCCGCCGCGGCCCGCAGCCCTCCCTCGATGAGGTACGCGGTGGTGGTCTTGCCGGATGTGCCGGTGATGCCGATCTGGAGCAGGTCCTCACCCGGGGTGCCGTAGATCGAGACGGCCAGGGCGCCCATCCGTGCCCGCGGGTTCTCGACGGCCAGGACCGGCAGTCCGGTCGCGGCGGCGCGCTCGGCGCCCGCCGGGTCGGTCAGGACCGCCGCGGCGCCGAGGTCGGCGGCCTGGGCGACGAAGTCGGCGCCGTGCAGACGGGCTCCGGGCAGCGCGGCGTAGACGTCACCGGGGCGGACCGCCCGGGAGTCGTGGGTGATGCCGGTGACGGAGACCTCCGCACGGGGTGCCGCGGGGGCCGGGATCCCCAGCTGCTCGGCGAGGTCCGCCAGGGGGGTGGGGCGGACCTGCTCGGGGCGCGGCGCTCCGGGGTATGTGCCGGGGCCACCTCGCTCAGCGGGCTGGGTTTTCGGGGACTGATCAGAGCGTGACACGGCGGTGAGCGTACCGGGCCGGTCGGTCCCGGGGCGAAGTGAGGGCCGGTTGGAGGTGCGGTCGAGCGGTTCCGGGGGGCCGTCGGGAGTGATGGTCGTCACGGCGGAATTGCCTCGATTTCATTGGCCTGGCGTGAAGGTGACCGGCAGCCGCGGGGGCTTGGCGCCGGTCGGCGGTACCTGGAGGGTTTTCAGCGCGAACGCCATGACCTGCTGGTAGATCGGGCCGCAGACCTGGCCGCCGAAGTAGCTGCCCCTGGTGGGGTTCTGGACGGCACAGTAGACCGTGATCCGGGGCTTGTCGGCGGGTGCGAACCCGGCGAAGGAGGCGGTGTAGCCGTGGTAGCGGCCGGTCCTGGGGTCCACCCGGTTGGAGGTGCCGGTCTTGCCGCCGACCCGGTAGCCGTCGATCTTCGCCTTCGTGCCGGTGCCCTCCTCGTCGTCCACCACCGACTCCAGCATGGTGGCCAGCGTGCGCGCGGTCTCCTGGCTGACCACGCGGTTCCGGTCGGGGCGGGGCGCCGGTGTGTAGTGGCCGTCGGGCCCGGTGGAGCCGCGGACCAGGGTGGGGGCGATGCGCTCGCCGCCGTTGGCGATCGTGGAGTAGACGGAGGCGGCCTGCACGGCGTTCAGGGACAGCCCCTGGCCGAACGGGATGGTGTACTGCTGCGAGGTGTTCCACCTGCCCGGCTGGGCCAGGATGCCGGCGGTCTCGCCCGGGAAGCCCAGCCCGGTCGGCTTTCCGATGCCGAATTTGCGCAGGTAGGAGTAGAGGATCTGGTTGGACTCGGCCTGGCTGCGGCCGAGCTGGCCGGTGGCGAGGATCGTGCCGATGTTGCTGGACTTGGCGAGCACGCCGTTGAGGGTGAGGTGCCAGGTGGGGTGGTCCACGTCGTCGGCGAAGAGCCGGTCGCCGCGGTGCAGCCGGTTGGGCACGGTGACCCGGGTGAGCGGGGTGGCGACGCCCTCCTCGAGGACCGCGGCCATGGACATCAGCTTGCTGGTGGACCCGGGCTCGAACGCGTCGGACAGCGCGGGGTTGCCCAGCGACTCCGGGTCGGCCCGGGAGATGTCGTTGGGGTCGAACGCCGGGGAGTTGGCCAGCGCCAGGATCTCCCCGCTGCGGGTGTCCTGGACGACGACATAACCGCGGTCGGCCCCTGACGCGGCGACCTGCCGGCTGATGGCCTTCTGGGCCGCCCACTGGATGTCGCGGTCGAGGGTCAGCTCGACGTCCGTACCGGGGACCGCGGGGTGCACCTGGGTGTCGGCGGTGGGGACCCGCCGGCCGCCGGACTGGGCGTAGACGAGCTTGCCGTCCTCGCCGGCCAGCCGCGCGTCGAGCTTCCCCTCCAGACCGCCGAGCCCCTTGCCCTCGCCGTTGACGAAGCCGAGGACGCCGGAGGCGAGGGTCTTGCCGGGGTAGAGGCGCTTGCTGTGTTTGTCGGCGAAGATCCCGACCAGGACGTTGGGGCGGGGCGCGTTCCTGGGCGCGGCGGCCGCCTTGGCGTCGAGGGTCTTGCGGAGGTCTTTGATCCGCTTCCACACCTGCGGGCTCTGCTGCCGGGCGAGCAGGACGTAGCGCGACGTGGGCCGGTCGAGCTTCTTGGCGAGGGTGACCCGGTCCACGTGGAGGATGGGCGCCAGCAGCTCGGCGGCCCGCCGCGGGGCGTCACCGGTCTTGATCTTGTCGGGCGCCAGCAGGCTCGGGTCGGCGGTGATGTCGTACGCGTCGACGGTGGTGGCGAGGTTCACGCCGTGGCGGTCGGTGATCGCACCGCGCTCGGCGGCCAGCTTGACCGGGACGTAGCGGTTCTCGTTGGCCTTGGCGGCGTACGCCCCGGCGTCCACGGCCTGCACCTGGAAGAGCCGCACGACGAAGGCGAGCATCACCACCGTCAGCCCGAGGGCGACCAGCCGCAGCCGGGGGCGTGGGCTGGCGAGCCGGAGCGGCGGGGTACCGGAGCGGGGGCGGCCCTGGCCCTGGGCGGGGCGGCGGGCGGCGGGCCGGGCGGTGCCCCGCTTCGGCGCGGGCCGCTTGGCGGCGGCCGGGCGGCCGGTGCGCTGCGGGGCGCGGGCGCCGCGCTGGGCGGGACGCGGTACCCGGCGGGGATCCCTGGGCTCGGTCATGCCGCGGTCACCTGCTGGAGGTCGTCGGGGAGGGGGCGGGCGCCGGGCGGGCGGGCGCGCCCCGCTTGGCGGGGGTGCTCAGCCGTGCCCCCTGGGAGGTGGCCACCCCCGGCTTGCCGAGCACCCGCCCGTCGGGGAGCAGGAACACCGGGGCGCCACCGGGGACCATCCCCAGCTCGCGGGCGCGCCGCTCCAGCGCACCCGGGGCGGAGGAGGCGTCCACCTCCTGTTGCAGCGCCTGCTGTTCGTCCCGCAGCTCGGCGGTCCTCCGCTCCAGCTCGCTCAGTTCGAACGAGCCCTGGTTGAGGGCGGAGTTGAGCAGCAGCAGCGTGATCAGGCCGGAGCCGAGCAGCACCACGACGAGCAGTACGAAGGGGGTGCGCGCCGCGGTGCCGGGGGCAGCCGAGGAGGGGAACAGCCCGGAGAGCCGTTTCTGCCTGCCTCGCGGCCGCCCCTGGCCTCTCACGCGGTGTCCTGGACGTTCTCGCGGATGCGCTCCGCGCCGCGCAGCCGGGCGGGGGCGGCCCGGCGGTTCTCGGCGATCTCCTCCTCCGTGGGAAGCTCGGCGCCGCGGGTCAGCAGCCTCAGGCGGGGCTGGTAGCGCTCGGGCACGACCGGCAGCCCGGGCGGCGCCGTGCTGCTCGCACCGGCCGCGAAGACCTGCTTGACCAGGCGGTCCTCCAGCGAGTGGTACGCGAGCACGGCGATCCGGCCGCCCACCGCCAGGGCGTCGACGGCGGCCGGAATGGCGCGCTCCACGCACGCCAGCTCCCCGTTGACCTCGATGCGCAGCGCCTGGAACGTGCGCTTGGCGGGGTTGCCGCCGGTGCGCTTGGCGGCCTGCGGAAGCGCGTCCCGGATCAGCTCGACGAGGCGCGCGCTGTTCGTGAACGGCTCCTTGGCGCGCTCCCGGACGATGGCCGCGACGATCCGCTTGGCCTGCTTCTCCTCCCCGTAGGAGCGCAGGATCCGCACCAGCTCACCGGGCGGGTAGGTGTTGAGTACCTCGGCGGCGCTGACACCGGTCGTCTGGTCCATCCGCATGTCCAGCGGGGCGTCCTGGGCGTACGCGAAGCCGCGGTCGGCCTCGTCCAGCTGCATGGAGGAGACCCCGAGGTCGAACAGCACACCCTGGACGTGCGGGATCCCCAGCCGGGCGAGGACGTCGGGAAGCTCGTCGTAGACGGCGTGCACCAAGGTGGCGCGGTCGCCGTAGGGGGCGAGCCGCTCGCCCGCGAGCTTCAGGGCGGCCGGGTCGCGGTCGAGTGCGACCAGCCGGACCGACGGGAACGCGGCGAGCAGCGCCTCGCTGTGCCCCCCGAGGCCGAGCGTGCAGTCGACGACGACCGCACCGGGCTCGGAGAGCGCGGGGGCGAGCATGTCCAGACACCGCTGGAGCATGACGGGTACGTGGCGAGTGTTGCTGCTCATGCGCCTTCCGATGGTGGGCGGCAGGCGGGTCCCCGGCCGCCGGCTGGGAGACGCCGCACGTACCGCTTGGTCCCCGCCCGCTCTGAAGGGGAAGTGGCCCTCCGGCGACGGGGAAGTGACGTCGGAGACCCAAGGGAGCGGGAGGAGGCCGAGCCGTACGTGCACTTCGCGCACGCGAGGAATTCGGTATCCAAGGAGAGCGTCACGCCTCCCACTTCGCGCCACTTTAGTCGACCGGCTGTCGCGGTCAATCAACCGGTCGCGCGCGTCCCCGGGCGGCTTTTCCACGGGCCTTCCGACGGGCTTCTCACCCGGACGGCGCCCGGACGGCGGGACCCGCACGGCCCTGTGGATTACCTCACAACGAGCGTCCTCGCGCCCCCGTCCCGCCCCCGATGTCCGGCGTCGTACCCGGCTGAAACCGGCCAGGACGATTACCGTGAACACATGCCCATACCAGCGTCGCAGCCGCTCCCGCCGTCCGCCGACAGCGCCGCCGCCGGTGCCGGTGACCGTACCGGCACCGCCGTCACCGACAACCTCGTCGAGGCGAACCGGCACTACGCCGCCGCCTTCGAGGACCCCGGAATGGACGCCCGTCCCGTCCTCAAGGTCGCCGTCGTGGCCTGCATGGACGCCCGCCTCGACCTGCACGCCGCCCTCGGTCTCGAGCTCGGCGACTGCCACACCATCCGCAATGCCGGGGGTGTGGTCACCGACGACATCATCCGTTCCCTGACGATCAGCCAGCGGGCGCTCGGCACCCGCTCGGTCGTCCTCATCCACCACACCGGCTGCGGTCTGCTCGACCTCACCGAGGACTTCCGGCACGAGCTCGCGGCCGAGGTGGGCCAGCGCCCCACCTGGGCCGTCGAGGCGTTCAAGGACCTCGACGAGGACGTCCGGCAGTCCATGCAGCGGGTGCGCACCTCGCCCTTCCTCCCTCACACCGACGACGTCCGCGGCTTTGTGTTCGACGTGCACAGCGGTCTGCTGCGGGAGATCGATCCGCGGCCCTGACCCACAGGGGCCGGCCCGGCGAGCGTGACGGGCCGGCCCGCAACGCCGGGTTCGCCGAGGTCGCCGGGGAGATCGGCGCATAACATGGCGAGTTATCCACAGGCTATGACGCGAGGCCGCGCGGGCAGCAAGAATGCGTAGGTGACGCCGTCCCGGCCGTGGCCGGACGCGGCGCGCATTCGGGGAGGGGCCGGGTCCGCCATGGGGGGCGTCGGCCCCCAGCACGGGGCCGAGGAGGGCCGAGTGACGACGTATGACGAACGAGCCAGCCTTGGGGGTCCCCCGGCTCATGGGGGCAACCCCGCCCGAGCCGAGCCGGGCATGGGGGAGGAGCCGGGCATGGGGGACGGAGCCGGCGCGGGGGGCGATCTGATCACCACCGCGGAGCGAGTGCACCGGTCGGTGGAGAGCGTGATCGAGGGCAAGCCGGAGGTCGTCCGGCTCGCGCTGACCGTCCTGCTGGCGGAGGGCCATCTGCTCATAGAGGACGTGCCCGGCGTCGGCAAGACCATGCTCGCCAAGGCGCTGGCCCGCTCCGTCGACTGCTCGGTGCGGCGCATCCAGTTCACGCCCGACCTGCTGCCCTCCGACATCACCGGCGTCAGCGTCTTCGACCAGCAGCGGCGGGACTTCGAGTTCAAGCCCGGCGCGATCTTCTCCCAGATCGTCATCGGCGACGAGATCAACCGCGCCTCGCCCAAGACCCAGTCGGCGCTCCTGGAGTCCATGGAGGAGCGCCAGGTCACGATGGACGGGCAGACCTACGAACTGCCCAGCCCCTTCATGGTCGTCGCCACCCAGAACCCAGTCGAGATGGAGGGCACCTATCCGCTCCCCGAGGCGCAGCGGGACCGCTTCATGGCGCGGGTGTCGATCGGCTACCCCAGCCCGTCGGCCGAGCTGCGGATGCTGGACGTGCACGGCGGCGCCTCGCCCCTCGACGGCCTCCGGCCGGTGGCGCACGCCCACGAGATCGTGAAGCTGATCGACGTGGTGCGCGAGGTCCATGTCGCCGAAGCGGTGCGCCGCTACGCCGTCGATCTGGTGGCGGCCACCCGCGGCCACCCCGAGCTGCGGCTGGGCGCCTCACCACGGGCGACCCTGCATCTGCTGCGCGCCGCCAAGGCGTGCGCCGCGCTCCAGGGGCGGGAGTACGCCCTGCCGGACGATCTGCAGGCGCTGGCGGTGGCCGTGCTGGCGCACCGTCTGCTGCCCACCTCCCAGGCCCAGTTGAACCGCCGTACGGCCGAGCAGATCGTGCTGGAGATCCTGCGGCGCGTCCCGGTCCCCGACCCGTCCGCGCAGTCGTGGCGGACAGCCGGCCGGCCGCCCGGCGTCCGGGAGCTGTGATGACCGGCGGGGGGAGCGGGGCGGACGAGGGCACACCGGAGCGGGGCGGGCTGCGGACGGCCCTCGGGGGGCTGACGACACGGGGCAGGTCGTTCCTGGCGGCCGGGACGGCCGCCGCGGCGTGCTCGTACCTCCTCGGGCAGCCGGATCTGCTGCGGGTCGGGCTGCTGCTCGCCGCGCTGCCGCTGGTGTGCGTCCTGGTCCTGCACCGCACCCGCTACCGCGTCGCGGGCAGCCGTACGCTCTCCCCCGCCCGGGTGCCCGTGGGCGCCGAGTCCCGGGTCCGGCTGCGGGTGGAGAACATCTCCCGGCTGCCCACGGGCGTGCTGATGCTCCAGGACCGGGTGCCGTACGTCCTCGGGCCCCGGCCGCGCTTCGTCCTGGACCGCGTCGAGGCCGGCGGCCACCGCGAGGTCTCCTACCGCGTCCGCTCCGACCTGCGCGGCCGCTATCCGCTGGGTCCGCTGCAGCTGCGGCTGTCCGACCCGTTCGGCATGTGCCGGCTGACCCGTTCCTTCAGCGCCTTCGACACCCTGACGGTGGTGCCCCGGGTCGAGCCACTGCCGGCGGTCCGGCCGGGGGGCGAGGCCACGGCGTACGGCGAAGGGCGGCGGCACTCGCCGGCACTGGCCGGCGACGACGATGTCATCCCGCGCGGCTACCGGCACGGCGACGATCTGCGCCGGATCCACTGGCGGTCCACGGCGCGCCACGGAGAGCTGATGGTCCGCCGCGAGGAGCAGCCGCAGCAGGCCCGCTGCACGGTCCTGCTCGACACCCGCGACACCGCCCACCCCGGGAGCGGCCCCGACGCGGCCTTCGAATGGGCGGTGTCGGCCGCCGCCTCGACCGTGGTGCACCTGCTGGAGCGCGGCGTGTCGGTACGTCTGCTGACCGACACCGGCGACACCGTGCCGGGCCCGGACGTCACCGGTGGCTTCGCGAGCGGCACGACGTCCGCCGATGCCGTGGGCCTGGTGCTGGACACCCTCGCTGTCGTGGAGCACTCGGCGGAGGACGGGCTCTCGGCCGCGCACGACGTGCTGCGCGGCGGCGAAGGGCTGCTGGTGGCCTTCTTCGGCGATCTGGACGAGGAGCAGGCCGCGGTCGCCGGCCGGATGCGCCGCGGCAGTGGCGCGGCGATCGCCTTCGTCCTGGACGGCGACGCCTGGAGCCGGGGCCCCGGCGGCATCAGGTTCTCCGCCGGGCAGGTCCCGGTGGCGGAGCGGCTGCGGCTGCTGCGCAGGGCCGGCTGGACGGCCCTGCCGGTCCGGCCCGGCGATGCCCTCGCCGACCTGTGGCGGACGGCGGCGGACCGCCCGGGCGACGGGCCCGGCGGAGGCGACGGACCCGACCGGCGGCCCGGGAACCGCCCCGCGGCGGATGGCCTGGAGGCGGCCATGAAGAGGAGCGGGAACGGGAGCGTGGATGGGAACGTAGGCGGAAACGTGGGCGGAAACGTGGGCGGAAACGTGGACGCGACGGGCGTCCACGGGACGTACGGAGACGCGGCGTACGGGCACGCGGGGTACGGGGATGCGGCGTACGGGCACGCTGCGTACGGGCACGGCTCCAAGCCAAGCAAGGGTGCACTATGAGTGGCCGGGCGCGGCTGGCGCTGTGTGCGATGGCGGCCACTCTGTGTGCCGCCAGTGCGCTGCTGCCGCTGGTGAACCCGATCACCTGGATCTTCCAGGCGGCGGCGCTGCTGGCGGTCGTCACCGGCGTGGGCGCACTGGCCCGCCGGGCCCCGCTCTCCGCGCCGCTCACCATCGCCGCCCAGGTCCTGGTCGCCCTCCTGCTGGTGACCGTGCTCTTCACCCCGGCCGAGGCGATCCTCGGCCTGGTCCCGGGCCCGGACGCGATGGCGGAGTTCGGCCGGCTGCTGCAGAACGGCGTCCGGGACGTCGGCCGCTATGCCATCCCCGCCCCGCTCACCCCCGGTATCCGGCTGCTGCTGGTGGCGGGCGTCCTGGTCATCGGCCTGATCGTGGACGCGCTGGCGGTCACGTACCGCAGCGCCGCGCCCGCCGGGCTGCCACTGCTCGCGCTGTACTCGGTGGCGGCGGGGCTCTCCCGGGGCGGCGCGGGCTGGCTGTGGTTCCTGGTCGCGGCGGCCGGCTACCTGCTGCTCCTGCTGGCCGAGGGCCGGGACCGGCTCTCCCAGTGGGGCCGGGTGTTCGGCGGCGCCGACCGGCCGGGAGGCGGGCCGGGTTTCGCCGCCGGGGCCGCCGGGCCGGCGCTCGCCCCGGTACGTACGGGCCGCCGGATCGGCGCCCTGGTACTCGGCATCGCGGTGGCGGTGCCCGCCCTGCTGCCCTCCCTGGGCGGCGGGCTGATCGGGGGCCCCGGCGGCGGCCGCGGCCCGGGAGGCGGGGGCGGCACGATCTCCGCGGTCAACCCGCTGGTGTCGCTGCAGGACAGCCTCAACCAGCCCGAGGACCGGCAGGTCCTCAACTACCGCACCACGGCCGCCGACACCCGCGACCTGTACCTGCGGATAGTCGCCCTCGACCAGTTCGACGGCGTGGCGTGGAAACCGTCCGAGCGCACGGTCACCGACGTCCCCGAGCAGCTCCCGGAGCCGGCCGGTCTGAGCTCCGCGGTCGACCGCGACCGGATCACCACCTCCCTCTCCACCGCACCGTGGTACGCGCAGAACTGGCTGCCGCTCCCCTACCCGGCGTCCCGGGTGGACATCTCCGGCCGCTGGCGCTACGAACCCCAGGGCCGCACGCTCGTCGGCGACCGGGGGCAGAACACCCGTGGACTGCAATACCAGGTCGAGAGCCTGCAGGTGCGGCCCACCGCCCGGCAGCTGGCCGGTGCCCCGGCACCGCCCGAGGACCTGCTGCGCGAATACACCAAGGTCCCGGATTCGCTGCCCGCGGTCGTACGGACCACCGCCCGCGAGGTGACCCGGGGCGCGCGGACCGCGTACGCCAAGGCCGTCAAGCTCCAGGACTGGTTCGCGCTCGACGGCGGGTTCCGCTACGACACCGAGGTCGAGGCCGGCAGCGGTGCCGAGGCCATCACCCGGTTCCTCCGGGACAGGGAGGGTTTCTGCGTCCACTTCTCGTTCTCGATGGCGGCGATGGCCCGGACTCTGGGGATACCCGCCCGGGTCGCGGTCGGCTTCACCCCGGGCACCAGGCAGCCCGACGGCACGACGTCGGTCGGCCTCAGGGACGCGCATGCGTGGCCCGAGCTGTACTTCCAGGGCGTCGGCTGGACGCGTTTCGAGCCCACCCCGAGCCGGGGCAGTGTCCCGGACTACGCCTACCCCGACACCTCGGGCACGACCGATCCCAGCCGCCCGGCGCCCGCCCCCTCCCGGGCCGAGCCCCCCGAGGACAGCCCGTCGGCGGCTCCCTCCTGCGGCCCCGGTGAGCAGCGCTCCGGCACGTCGACGACGTGCGCAGCACTGCCCGCGGAGTCCGCCGCTCCGCCCACGGACGGCGGCCTGTCCCCCTGGGTGGTGGCCGCCCTCGCATCGGCCGCGCTGCTGCTCCTGCTGCTGCCCGCGGTCCCGCCGCTGTGGCGGCTGCGCCTGCGCTCCCGGCGGCTGGCGGGCGGCGGACCGGGCGGCGACACCACGACGGGCACTCTCGCCGTCTGGCAGGAGCTGCTCGACACCGCGTGGGACTTCGGCATCGCGCCGGACGAGTCGCTGACCCCGCGCGGGGCCGCCGAGCGGATCATTCGCATCGGCCAACTGCAACCCGGTCCCGCCGCCGCGGCACACCGCCTTGCGGCGGCGGTCGAGCAGGTCCTGTACGCCCCCCGGCCCCGGCCGGTGCCGGGCCTCGCCCAGGACGTCCGCCAGGTGCGGGTCGGCTTGCGCTCCGGCGCGCCCCGTTCCCTGCGCCTGCGCGCCACACTCGCCCCGCGCTCCGCCGCCCGCCTCCGCCGGTCCTGCTCCGCCCGCTGGACATCCCTGCTGCTCCGCTGCCGCACAAGCCGCCCCGCCACCGCGATACGCCGCGCCACCTCGGCCCTCCGGGCATAGCACCGGCGAACACCGGGCCACAGGAGTATCGGTGGAGTATCGGTACCGCCACCCCGGTCCCGCCTGTGATGTGCTGCGGCCGCCCGACAGGATCGGGCGGCCGCAGCACGCAGGAATCAAGGCAATTCCGAAGACGCCGGGACGCAAGCTGCCCGGCAGCCGAGCAGCCGGGTAGCGAGGCAGGGCGACGACAACGGACAACGAGAGTGGTGCGCGAGGACGACGGACAAGGGCGGAGAGGACGCCCAGGAACGGCTGGAAGCGGCTGGAAACGGCCAGGAACCGAGAGGGGGACGTGTGTCCGGGCTCAGTGGCCCTGCTGCTCGTCCCGGCGGCGCTGCCAGCGGTCCTCGATACGGTTCATCATCGAGCGGCGTTGCTTGGGCTGACGTGCCTGCACGCCTGCGCCACCGCCTGGCCCCGCGCCACCGCGCTGCTCACCGGCTCGCTGCTCACCGGGCTTGGGGGCCTTGCGCCAGCCGGTGACGGCCAGCACGGCACAGCCGAGCATGACGAGGAAGCCCACCACGCTGATCCAGATCTGCTGCGCGACCATTCCGGCCATGAGCAGGGCGATACCCACCAGGAAGCCCGCGACCGCTTGGTAGACCCGTCGCCGGGTGTACGTACGCAGCCCGCTTCCCTCAAGCGCTGTCGCGAACTTGGGATCTTCGGCGTACAGCGCTCGCTCCATCTGCTCGAGCATGCGCTGCTCGTGCTCCGAGAGCGGCACGGAGTCCTCCTACTCGTCGGTCGCGGGGGACGACCGGGATGCGACCCTTTCAGGATAAGCAGCGAATCGCCCCCGTGAAACCCGCCCCTCGACGCCAATCCACTGTCCAGGCCGCCGCGCCGGCCGGTGGTGATGGTGCCTGCATTCCCCACCCGCCGGTCCGTCATGCCGGGACGTCGTACCCCGATCATACGGGGAGAATCGGCTGATCGGGTGGCCTGGGGCCGACCGCACGCGGGGACCGGCGCGGGGACCGGGGTGCCGCGTGGTCAGTCGCGCTCGGCGAGCACGTGCAGCTGAGTGGCCACGGAGTGGAACGCGGGCTGCTCGGCGGCGGCCGCCTCCAGCTTCAGCAGCGCGTCCACGGCACCCGGCTCGGTGTCGACCAGCACGCCGGGAACCAGGTCGGCGAAGATCCGTACGCCGTGCACCGAGCCGACCTGCAGGCCGGTGGCGGAGACCAGGTCGGTGAGCTGGTCGGCGGTGAACCGGCGAGGCATCGGGTCACCCTCGCCCCAGCGTCCGGCGGGGTCGGTGAGGGCCCGGCGGGCCTCGGTGAAGTGGCCGGCGAGGGCACGGGCCAGCACCGCGCCGCCCAGGCCCGCGGCGAGCAGGCTGAGGGTGCCGGCCGGGCGCAGGGCGTCGACGGCGTTACGGACCCCCTCGGCCGGGTCGTCGACGTACTCCAGCACGCCGTGGCAGAGCACGGTGTCGTAGCCGCCGCGCTCGACGACGTCGAAGAGGCCGCGGGCGTCGCCCTGGACGCCGCGTACCCGGTCGGCGACGCCGGCCTCGGCGGCGCGGCGCTCCAGGGCGAAGAGCGCGTTGGGGCTGGGGTCGACAACGGTGACGCGGTGTCCGAGGCGGGCGACCGGCACGGCGAAGTTGCCGGTGCCGCCGCCGGTGTCGAGGACGTCCAGGGCGTCGCGCCCGGCCGCCTTGCCCCGGCGCTCCAGGGCGTCCTTGAGGACCTCCCAGACCACGGCGGTACGAAGGGATGCGCGCGGGCGCAGCAGGTCAGACACGGCGGGTGGCTCCTCGCGGGGGCATGAACATCCAGTTGCCCACCACCCTATTCCGTCCCGCGCCATCCGCCGATCGCGGAGCGGTCCGGGGAACCGTCCGAGGGAACGGGAGGCGCATGGCCGGGCACTCTTCCCCTTTCCTTCCCCTTCTCCCCGCGGGACCCCCGCTCCGTGCTTCCGGTCACGCCGCTCAACCCGCTCATCCCGCTCACCCCGCCCGCTGAGGCGGCAGGGACGGCTGGAGGAGCAGCATGCGCTCCGCCAGGCGCAGGAACAGCGCGGCGTCACGGAGGAGATCGTCGGCATCGCGGCGGCCGGCCGCGCCGGCTATGCCGGCCTCGGCCCTGGCGCGACGCCCGGCGCCGGCGGCGAACAGGGCGCTCCACTCGGCGAGTTCGGGAGCGACCTCGGGGAGGACCTCCCATGCACTGCGGATACGCTGCCGGCCGCGCGCGGTGGCCTCCGGCCGGCCGCGCACGGCCAGGACCGCGGCGGCGGTGCGCAGCGCGGCCAGATGCGCCGTGGCGAACCGCTCGTTGGGGGTTTCGAGATGCCGCGCTTCGTCGAGGCCCTGCTGGGCCTGGGCGAGCAGATCGAGGGCGGCGCGTGGTGCGGTCGCTCTGCGCAGGACGGGGTGGACATCGCTCGGGGGACCGTACGCAGCGGAGCTGCCCCGGTGGGGACGAGCTGCCATGACGAACCTCCTGTCGTCGCATGCCGGTTCGGGGCCGAACGGCGATTCAGGATCGAATGCCGATCCGGACCGTTGCCCCCATCGTGAGGCACGCCACTGACAATCGGTCCTGACCTGCACGTCGGCGCGCGAGGCGGCGGCGGGCGGCGGCCACGGCAGCCGGACGACGAGGAGCTGTGCACACACGCTCCGCGGTGACCGGCACAATCACCCACATGGACAGCTCCACTACACGCCGCGACGCCACCCGGCGCAAGCTCTTCGAGGCCGCGGTCACGCTCATCGCCGAACAGGGCTTCTCGTCCACCACCGTGGACGAGATCGCCGAGCGGGCGGGCGTCGCGAAGGGCACCGTCTACTACAACTTCGCGAGCAAGAACGTCCTCTTCGAGGAGTTGCTGCGGCACGGCATCGAGCTGCTGGCGACCTCCTTGCAGACGGCCTCGGAGGAGGTCGCCGCGCGCGGCGGCGGCCGGATCGACGCGCTGGACGCGATGATCCGGGCCGGCCTGGACTTCATCTCCCGCTACCCGGCGCTCACCCAGCTGTACGTCGCCGAGCTGTGGCGCACGAACCGGGCCTGGCAGTCGACGCTGATGGTGGTGCGCGGACGGGCCATCACGGTGGTGGAGGACGTGCTGCGGGAGGCAGTGGCCGACGGGGAGCTGAGCGAGGAGATCGACATCCCGCTGACCGCCTCGGCGCTGTTCGGGATGGTGCTGGTGGCCGCCCTGGACTGGCAGTCGTACCAGCCGGACCGGTCCATCGACGAGGTGCACGCCGCGCTGTCGAGGCTCTTGCAGGGGCGGGTCAGCGGCCGCCCCTCGTAGGGCCCTCACGGCCGGGCAGCGGCCGGGTACCGGGGGGCGCGCTCTCATGGGCCCGCGCCGGAAAACCGCGAAGAAAGCGCGCTGCCCTGGCGCGGATCGTTCCCCCATCGATCCGACCAGGACAGCGCTTCCCCCGTGCTCCCCCGTACTCCCCCGTGGAGCCCCCGTACTTCCCCCGTGCTCCCCCGTCACGGACGGGAACCGCGCCGTTCCGCCGCCCCGTGCCGGCGGTGCGGTGCCGCTTCCCTTCCGTGGCTCCCACTCTTCCGTCCGGGCCGCTGCCGGCCCATCCGCGTACCTACTCATCTGGGCGTCTGAGTACGGATACTCAAACCTGAGCACCGGGCACCAAGAGGGCCGCGGCGCGGCCTACGATCTCCGTCGTGTCCGTACTTCCTTTGGTCTTCACCAGTGGCTGGGCGAGCGGGATCAACGCCTATGCCGTGGTCCTGCTCTTCGGTGTGCTCGGCGTGACCGGTGTCAGCGACGAGGTGCCGGCGGCGCTGCAGCGCCCCGATGTGCTGATCGTGGCCGGGGTGCTCTTCCTGTGCGAGGCGGTCGCCGACAAGGTCCCCTATGTGGATTCGGTCTGGGACGCCGTGCACACGGTGATCCGGCCGGTCGCCGGCGGGGTGGTGGCGGCGCTGCTCGCCGGGCACCAGGGCTCGCTGCCCGAGCTGGCGGCGGGTGCCGTGGGCGGCTCCACGGCGCTGCTGAGCCACCTGGTCAAGGCGGGTATGCGGATCGCGGTGAACACCTCGCCGGAGCCTGCCAGCAACATCGTGGTGAGCGTCCTCGAGGACCTGGGCGTCGCCGGGATCATCGCCTTCGCGGTCTTCCATCCCGTGGCCGCCGCGGTCATCGCGGGCGTACTACTGGCCGCCGGCATCACGCTGGTGATCGTGCTGTGGTCGCGGATCCGCCGGTACCTGCGGCGCCGTCGGGCGCGGCGGGCGGAGAAGCGGTCGGCCGCGGTCGGCGGAGCCACGGTGCCACCGACGGGCTGAGGCCGCGCACACGGGGCGGTACCGGACGAGGCCGGACAGGGCAGGGCCGGGCGGTACCAGGCCGGGCGGTACCGGACCAGGCCGGGCCGGGGGCCGGTACCGGACCAGGCCTCCGGGCGGGCGTTGTCAGTGGCGCCGGATAAAGTCGCAGGCATGGCACGGATTGCGGTGATCGGCGCTGGGATGGGCGCCATGGCGGCCGCCGCCCGGCTGGCCGTCGCGGGCCACCGGGTGGCGGTGTTCGAGCGCGGCGCGACGCATGGCGGCGGGGTGCGGCGGCTGGCGCGGGACGGCTTCACGTTCGACACCGGCCCGGGTCTGCTGCATCTGCCGGCGGTGTACCGCGATCTGTTCGTCAAGACCGGCCGGGAGCCCCTGGAGAGCTGCGTAGAGATGGCGCAGGTCGATCCGGCGAGCCGTCATGTCTTCGCCGACGGGACGGCGGTCTCGCTGCCCAACGCCTCGCGCGCCGGTGTCCTCACGGCGCTGGACGAGGCGCTGGGCGCCGGTGCCGGTGAGCGCTGGAGCGCGCTGGTGGGCCGGGCCCGCGAGGCCTGGGACGCCACCCGCCGGCCGCTCCTGGAGGAGCCGCTGTGGCAGGACTGGCGGGTGCTGGGGCGCGATCCGTACCCCGCTGTGCACCGGCGGCGCGCGCTGTTCGGCCGGAGCAAGCGGCCCACGACCGCCACGCTCGCCGAGGTCGCCCGCCGTGAGCTGGCCGAACCCCGGCTGGTGGCGCTGCTGGAGAGCCACGCGCTGGCGTACGGCTTCGACCCGCGCGGCGCCCCGGCGAGCGCGGCGGTCCTGCCGTACATGGAGCAGACCTTCGGGAGCTGGTACGTCCGCGGCGGAGTGCGGGCGCTGGCCGACGCGCTGTACGAGCGCTGCCTGGCCCGGAAGGTCGAGTTCGGCTTCGGTGCCGAGGTGACCGGGATCGTCGAGAAGGCCGGCCGGGCGGCGGGCGTCGAACTGGCCGACGGGCGGGTTCATGAGGCGGAGTTCGTGGTCGCGGGGGTGGATCCGGCCCGGCTGCCGGCGCTCCTCGCGGGACGGCAGCCGTATGGGGAGGACGATGTGCGGCCGCAGGACGGCCCCGGCCAGGGGGCGGCGGGACGGCTCACGGTCTGTCTGGCGCTGCGCGGGGCCCAGGAGCCGGGCGCGGCGCATCGGACCGTCGTCCATGCGGCGGACCGCGCCGCGGAGCTGGCGGGCGTGTTCGGGGACGGTCCCGGTCCGCGGACGCCGTGCGCGCGGCCGACGGTGACGGTGCTGCGCCCGGACGACCCCACCACCCGGCCGGACGAGGGCCATGAGGCCGTGACGCTGACCGCGACGGTGGCCCCGCAGGGCCCGGTGGACTGGCGGGAGGCTGCCACTGCCGAGGCGGCGGCGGACCGGCTGACCGAGGTCGCCGAGGCGGCGGTCCCGGGGCTGCGGGAGCGGATGCTGTGGCGGGAGGTTCTGCCGCCCGCGGACAGCGGTGCGGCGGCGGGGCCGGCACTGGCGGGCCGGGACGGCCGCTTCCTGCGGCCCGGCAACCGCACGCGCATACCGGGGCTCTACGCGGTCGGCGGCCGGTCGCATCCGGGCGGCGGGCCGGCGCATGCGGGGATGTCCGGCGCCCTGGTCGCAGGCCTGATCGTGAACGGCGACGACTGGCACGGCTCCACGTAACGACCACTGGGCGGCCACTGGACGCCACTGGCAGGGCTCTCCACGCAGACACGTGGAACGGCCCTGCGTTGGCTAGAACGGCCCTGCGGTGAGTAGAACGGCCCTGCGTCGGGCGGCCCGCGCAGCTCAGTAGCGGTACTGCTGCCCGTCGTAGCCCTGCTGCTGGTACGGCGGGTAGGGCGGCTGCTCGGGCGGGATGTCACCATCGCGCTGCTGGGGGACCCAGGAGCCGCCGGGCGCCGTCTCCCCGTAGCCCTGGCCGGGGCTCTGGTCGAGCGGTCCGCCCTGGCCCCCGTAGGGGTCCGCTCCGTAGGGCGCCTGGGTGTACGGGTCAGGCTGTGCGTAGGAGCCGTGCTGCGCGTAGGAGTCGTACGGCGCGGTGTGCTGCGGGGTGTCGGTGTACGGGTCGGCGTACGCCGACTGCTGCTCCCGGCCGTCGCCGTACGCCGCGTAGGGGTCGGCGTAGGCGTCCTCACCGGCCGCGGGCCGACCGTAACTTCCCCCGTATACATAGCCGTTGCCGTCACCCCCCGAGCCGCCGGCGCCTTCGGCGGCCGTGCTGCTGCCGTAGCCGTCGTGGTCCGGATAGCCGGTCCGCAGGCCGCGGGCGTCGGTGCTGTAGATGCCGTACTGGCCGGTCTCCTCGGGCAGCGGCTCCGGGGCGTAGACGGCGGTGGCGTCGGCCCGCGCCGGGGAGCCCCCGCTTGCGGTGGACAGCGCGTCGTACGGTGCGTCGTAGGGCGGCATGGGGAAGGCCTGGGTGGCGAAGACGCTCTGGTCCTGCGGGTCCTCGTACGGGTCCTGACCGCGGTGGGTGCCGCTCGTCCGCTGGTCGCCGGACTGGTGGCCGTAGGCGCCCTGACCGGCGTAGGTGCCCTCACCGGCGTAGGTGCCCTGGTCCGCGAAACCGCCGTCGCCCCGGAAACCCCCATCGCCCCCGAAGCCACCGTCGCCCGCGTAACCGCCATTGCCCGCGAAACCGCCGTCGTTCCGGAAGCCCCCGGTGCTCTCGAAGGTGTCCTGACCGGCGGCCTCCGGCCCGAAGGGACCGGCGGCGTCCGGCCCGAAGGCGTCCTGGCCGCCCCCGCCGGGGCCCGGGCCCGAGGCGCCGACGGGCGCGTCGCCGGCCGGTACCGGCTCGACCTCCGAAACCTGGAGGATCGGTTCGGCGGCGGCGGGCGGGGCGGACGGCCGGGCCCGGCGGCGCCGGCTCTCGCCGGGCTTGCCCCCCAGGGCCCAGCCGGTGGTGAAGCCGCGCTTGAAGGAGAGCGTCACCAGGGTCTGGCCGGTGGCGAAGGCGATCAGGCCCACCCCGATCACGATCACCGAGGGGATGATGACGCCGACGACCACACCGAGGAAGCCGGTGAAGGCGAGCAGCCGCCAGCGCAGCCGGGCCTTGTACTGGAGCAGCACCTCACCCAGCAGCCACAGGGCGACCAGGCCGAACGCGATATAGAGGATCGTCCAGCCCATATCCGCCCCTACTTCCGCCGCTCGCCGGCCAACCGTGACCGGCCAACCGTGATCAGGACCGCTGGTGCAGTCCCAGATTCTTGTAGATCTCCAGGGTCGCCGTGGAGTGGTTCAGGGTAATGAAGTGCAACCCGGGAACGTCCTCGGCCATCAAACGCGCGCACAGGTCCGTGGCGTACTCGATGCCAATGGAGCGTACCGCCGCCGGATCGTCCTTGACGGCGAGGATCCGCTCGGCGAGCTCGGGCGGGAAGGCGGCGTTGCTGAGCTGCGCGAACCGCTCGATCTGGCGCACGTTGGTGACCGGCATGATCTCCGGAATGATCGGTGTCGGGCAACCTGCGGCCCGGACCCGGTCCCGCAGCCGGAAGTAGTCCTCCGGGTAGAAGAACATCTGGGTGATCGCGAAGTCCGCGCCGGCCCGGCACTTGTTGACGAAGTGGGCCACATCGGTGTCCCAGTCCGTCGAGCGCGGGTGCATCTCGGGGAAGGCGGCGACGCCGACGCAGAAGTCACCGGACTCCTTGATCAGCTCGACCAGGTCGGCGGCGTAGCCGAGGCCGTCGGGGTGTTTGACCCATTCGCCCATGGGGTCGCCGGGCGGGTCGCCGCGCAGCGCGAGCATGTTGCGGATCCCGGCGTCGGCGTACTGGCCGATGATGTTGCGCAGTTCCGCCGTGGAGTGGTTGACCGCGGTCAGGTGGGCGACCGGAGTGAGGGTGGTGTCGGTGGCGATGCGCTCGGTGGCGCGTACCGTGCCGTCACGGGAGGTGCCGCCGGCGCCGTACGTCACGGAGACGAAGGTCGGGGCGACGGCCTCGATCCGGCGAATGGCGTTCCACAGGGTCCGCTCGCCCTTCTCGGTCTTCGGGGCGGCGAACTCGAATGAGTAGGACTGCTTGCCTGAGGCGAGCAGTTCGCGCACCGTGTGCGCGCGATCAGTCCTGGTGGAAGCTGTACCTAGGGCCATACCGGCAGGTTAACCAGCGGCCGGGCACACACCAACCGGCTTCGACGTAATGCCTGGTTGATCCGCTTCCTTGTCCACTGGCTGGACATCTCCCGGCCCATGGCGCCGTCACCAGGCCAGATCTCTAGGTGTGCCAGGTGCGGATGCGCCGGGACAGGGCGGCGGCCGCGGCGGCCGGGTCGTCGGCGTCCGTGATGGCCCGGACCACCACGACGCGGCGGGCACCGGCCTCCAGCACCTCGTCCAGATTGCCGGCGTCGATTCCGCCGATGGCGAACCAGGGGCGTTCGGGAGCGCGCTTCGCGGCGTAACGGACCAGGTCGAGGCCGGGAGCATGACGGCCCGGTTTGGTGGGCGTGGGCCAGCACGGGCCGGTGCAGAAGTAGTCCACGCCGGCTGCGGCGATCGCGGCGTCCACCTCGGCCTCGGCATGGGTGGAGCGGCCTATGAGGACGTCCGGGCCGAGGATGGCGCGGGCGGCCGGGACCGGCAGATCCCCCTGCCCGAGGTGCAGCACCTCGCTGCCGATGGCATGGGCGACATCCGCGCGGTCGTTCACCGCGAGCAGGGTGCCGTGCCGGCGGCAGGCGTCCGCGAACACCTCCAGGTGCCTCAGCTCCTCGCCGGCCTCCATGCCCTTGTCGCGCAGCTGGACGATGTCCACGCCCGAGGAGAGCACCGCGTCGAGGAACTGCGGGAGGTCGCCCTGGGCCGTTCGGGCGTCCGTGCAGAGGTAGAGGCGGGCGTCGGACAGGGCCTGTCGTGCGGTGGTCGTCGGGGCCTGTCGTGCGGTGGTCATCGGGCGGAACCCCCCAGGTCGGGGGTGCACGGACCGGGCCTTCCGGTCCGTACACCCCTCGGATGTGGTCACGAATGGCGGTGCGGTCGCGTTTCCGGAGTGCGCCGCACCGTGCGGGTCAGACGGCGAGCGCCTGGGCCCGGCGCTTCACCTCCGTGCCGCGGTTCTCGCGCAGCGCCTGCGCCGGGGTACCGGGCAGGGTCTCATCCGCGGTGAACAGCCACTCCAGCATCTCCTCGTCGGTGAAGCCGTCGTCCTTGAGGAGCGTGAGCGTACCGACGAGGCCCTTGACCACCTTGTCGTCCTTGATGAAATCGGCGGGCACCTGGAGCGCCCTGTTCTCGCCGCGGCGCACCGCGATCAGCTGGCCCTCCTTGACCAGCTGTCGCACGCGGGTCACCTCGACGCCGAGCTGTTCGGCGATGTCAGGGAGGGTGAGCCAGGCGGGGACGAGTCCATCGATCTTTGCGTCAATCTCGGTCACAGGACAAGCCTGCCACCTCGCACTGACAGTCGGTAGCCGGGCATCGCCATCAGGGGCGGTGGGCACCCCGGAGAGTGACCACGGCTACCGGACGGCGTCCTTCAGCGGTACGGCCGCGTCCGCCGCCTGGTCCCGGTCGAGGAGTGCGCCCCGCTCGATCAGCTTGCGGCCCTGGGCGAGGTCCCGCGGCCGCCCCACCGCCAGCAGCGCGACCAGGCGTCCGCCCGCCCGTCGCCCGCCACCGCCCCGATCCGGCTCCGCTTCGCCCGGGCCCGCTTCGCCCGGGCCCCCTTCGCCGCGCAGCCAGAGCACCGACCAGGCGGCGGTGTCCGGATCACCGCGCCGGACCAGTTCGTCGGCGTCCCCGTGATGGCCGGCGTACTGCACGAACCGGCCGAACTGCTCGGACCAGAAGTACGGCACGGGGTCGTAGACCGCTCCCCCGGCCTCGCCCCGGGTGATGGTCCCGGCGACCGCCCGGGGGCCCTGCAGTGCGTTGTCCCAGTGGTGGACCAGCAGACGGGTGCCGTAACGGGCGGACGGGAAGGAAGCGCAGTCGCCGACCGCGTACACATCGGGAGCGGAGGTGCGCAGCCGCTCGTCGGCGAGCACGGAGCCGTCCTCGGGCGAGATCTCCACGCCGGAGCCGGCCAGCCAGGCGGTGGCGGGCCGGGCGCCGATCCCGACGACCACGGCATCGGCGGGCAGCGTGGTGCCGTCCGCGAGAGTGACCGCCCCGGCGGTGACGGAGGCGACCCGGGCGCCGGTCCGCAGCTCGGCACCGGTGTCCGCGTACCAGGCGGTCATCCGGTCGGCGACCTCGGCGGGCAGCGCACCGGCCAGCGGCCGGTCGGCGGCCTCGACGACGGTGACCGCGCAGCCGGCCTCGCGCGCCGCGGTCGCGAACTCGGCGCCGATCCAGCCGGCCCCGACGACCACGATGCGGCGCCGGGCGGCGAGCACCGGCCGCAGCCGCTCGGCGTCGTCGAGGGTGCGGAGCAGGTGGACGCCGGGCAGACCCTCGCTGCCGGGCAGCGTGATCGGGACGGCGCCGGTGGCGATCACCGCGTGGTCGTAGCGGACCGGGCCCTCGGCCGTCTCCACCCGGTGGTCGTCCGGCACCAGAGCCGTCACCCGGCAGCCGAGGCGGAGGTCGATGCCGAGCCCGGCGAAGTCCACGTCGAAGGCGGAGCCGTCGGCCTTGCCCAGCAGCACCGACTTGGACAGCGGGGGCCGGTCGTAGGGCTGGTGGGGCTCGTCGCCGAACAGAGTGATCTCGCCGCGCCAGCCCTGTTCGCGCAGCGCGACCGCGGTCTGCACCCCCGCGATTCCGGCGCCGACGATCACCACCCGCGGCGGCTGGTCCGGGGACGGGGAGGGCGTGCTCCGGCCAGTGCTCGGACCACTGCGCTGCTCGCTGCTCTGCTCGCTCACCCGATCACTCTAGGCCGGTGCGCCGGACCGCTCACGCGGCACGCAAGGAGATCTCTGACACACCGTCACGCCCCTGCCGCGGGGCGCGGAACCGTATCCCGCACGCCGGGGCGCCCGCACGCGCCCCCGGACGTCGCCTTACGACACCTCGCGCCCCCGTACTAGGGTGACGGGCACACGCACTCGCGGGAGCCCGGACGCACCGGGCTGAGAGGGAGGCTGACCGGCCTCCGACCGTACGAACCTGATCCGGGTCATGCCGGCGAAGGGAGGGGCTGAACGCCCATGCATCCACTTGCAACCGCACCTGCAACCGCACCTGCCGTCACGGTCACACCGTCCACCGGGCAGCCGCCTGCGGTGACAGCCACACCGTCCGACGCACAGCCGCCTGCGGTGACCGTCACACCGTCCGCGGCACAGCCGCCTGCGGTGACTGTCACACCAGCCACCACCGCACCACCGCCGTCCGTGAGCGGGCACCCCGATGTGCTCGTCATCGGGGGCGGCGTCATCGGCCTGGTCACCGCCTGGCGGGCGGCCGGCCGCGGACTGACCGTCGCGCTGGCCGACCCCGCGCCCGGTGGCGGCGCCACGTATGTCGCCGCCGGGATGCTGGCCGCGGTCACCGAGCTCCACTACGGCGAGCAGACCCTGCTGGGCCTCAACCTCGTCTCGGCACGCCGCTACCCGCGGTTCGCCGAGGAGCTGGAGGAGGCGAGCGGGCAGCGGATCGGCTACCGGCGGTGCGGCACCCTGGCCGTCGCGCTGGACGCCGACGACCGCGCCCACCTGCGCGAACTGCACGCCCTCCAGGTCCGCTCAGGCCTAGACTCGCAGTGGCTCACCGGCCGCGAGTGCCGCCGTCTGGAGCCGATACTGGCCCCCGGTGTACGCGGCGGCCTGCGGGTCGACGGCGACCACCAGGCCGACCCCCGGCGGCTGGCGAGCGCCCTGCTGACGGCCTGTGAGCGGGCCGGGGTGGTCTTCCACCGGAGCCGGGCCGAGCGGCTGATGGTCGACGGCGGCCGCGCGTCGGGCGCCCGGCTCGCCGACGGCACACGGGTACCGGCCGGGCAGACCGTACTGGCCGCGGGGAGCCACAGCGGCCGGCTGGCCGGTGTGCCCGAGGAGCTGCGGTCGTTGGTGCGGCCGGTCAAGGGCCAGGTGCTGCGGCTGCGGCTGCCGGACGTGCCTCCCGGTTCCCCCGCCTTCCTGTCACGCACCGTACGGGCCGTCGTCCGCGGCAACCCCCTCTACCTGGTGCCGAGGGAGAACGGCGAACTGGTCGTCGGGGCCACCAGCGAGGAGCTGGGCTGGGACACCACGGTCACCGCCGGCGGGGTCTACGAGCTGCTGCGGGACGCCCATGAACTGGTCCCCGGCATCACCGAGCTGCCGCTCGTGGAGAGCTGTGCCGGGCTGCGCCCCGGCTCCCCCGACAACGCCCCGCTCCTCGGGCCGGCCGAACTGCCCGGCCTCCATCTGGCCACCGGCCACTTCCGCAACGGTGTGCTGCTGACGCCGGTCACCGGTGAGGCGATGGCCGAGGTGCTGGCCACCGGGAGCCTGCCCGAGGAGGCCCGTCCCTTCACCCCCGCGCGCTTCTCCCCCACGCCCGAACGGCTCGGGGGCACCCCCGTCACCGCTCCGGGGACCGAGCGCCCCCGCTTCCTGGAGGAACAGTCCGTATGAGTTCCCGCGTGAGTCCCCCTCTCCCCGCCCTGTCGGTGTCCGTCAACGGCGAGCCCCGCGAGATCCCCGGCGGGCTCACCCTCGACCGGCTGGTCGCGACGCTGTCCACGGCGCCCTCCGGGGTGGCCGCGGCGGTGAACGATGTCGTCGTACCGCGCGCCCAGTGGTCCGCCACCCCGCTCGGCGACGGCGACCGCGTCGAGGTACTGACCGCGGTCCAGGGAGGCTGACCCTCCGATATGCCCGATAAGACTCTGCCCGATATGGCTGATACAACGATGTCCGATGCGGCGATCTCCCCGGGGACGGTCCCCGCGCCCTCCGCGGCCCCCGACCCCCTCACCCTCGCCGGCACCGCCTTCACCTCCCGCCTGATCATGGGCACCGGCGGCGCGCCCAGCCTCGACGTCCTCGAACGCGCCCTGCTCGCCTCCGGCACGGAGCTGACGACCGTGGCCATGCGGCGCCTGGATCCGACCGTGCGCGGCTCGGTGCTGTCCGTACTGGAACGGCACAGCATCCGCGTGCTGCCCAATACGGCGGGCTGCTTCACGGCGGGCGAGGCGGTGCTGACCGCCCGGCTCGCCCGGGAGGCGCTCGGCACGGACTGGGTCAAGCTGGAGGTCGTCGCCGACGAGCGCACCCTGCTGCCGGATCCCGTCGAGCTGCTGGACGCCGCCGAGACGCTGGTGGACGACGGTTTCACGGTGCTGCCCTACACGAACGACGACCCCGTGCTGGCCCGCAAGCTGGAGGACGTGGGCTGCGCCGCGATCATGCCGCTGGGCTCGCCGATCGGCTCCGGCCTGGGCATCCGCAACCCGCACAACTTCCAGCTGATCACCGAACGGGCCGGTGTCCCGGTCATCCTGGACGCCGGCGCGGGCACCGCCTCGGACGCCGCCCTCGCCATGGAGCTGGGCTGCGCGGCGGTGATGCTGGCGTCCGCGGTGACCCGCGCCCAGGAACCGGAACTGATGGCCGGCGCGATGCGCCAGGCGGTGGCGGCCGGCCGCCTGGCATACCGGGCGGGGCGAATTCCCCGTCGCCATTTCGCGGTGGCGTCCTCACCGGCGGAAGGAGTGGCCGACCTCGACCCCGAACGGCCCGCCTTCTAGCCCCGTGTAAGCGCTGCCACCTCCGGCCACTACGGCGCCACGGCGACCTACGAATAGACTCCCCTTCCGTGGATACGACGCTCCAAGACCCCCTCGTGGGCCGACTGCTCGACGGCAGGTACCACGTCCAGGCGCGCATCGCCGCGGGCGGGATGGCCACGGTCTACCGGGCCGTGGACACCCGTCTCGACCGTGTGCTCGCGCTGAAGGTGATGCACCCCGGCCTGGCCACGGACGGGGCGTTCGTGGAGCGCTTCATCCGGGAGGCGAAGTCGGTCGCGCGGCTGGCGCACCCGAATGTGGTGGGCGTCTTCGACCAGGGCACGGACGGGACGTACGTCTATCTGGCGATGGAGTACGTCGCCGGCTGCACGCTGCGCGACGTGCTGCGCGAGCGGGGCGCGCTGCAGCCGCGGGCCGCGCTGGACATCCTGGAGCCGATACTGGCCGCCCTGGGCGCCGCACACCGCGCGGGGCTGGTGCACCGGGACATGAAGCCGGAGAACGTGCTGATCGGCGACGACGGCCGGGTCAAGGTCGCCGACTTCGGCCTGGTGCGTGCGGTGGACACCAACACCACCGCGACGACCGGCTCCGTCCTGGGGACCGTCTCGTATCTGGCGCCCGAGCAGCTGGAGCACGGCACCGCGGACGCCCGGGTCGACGTCTACGCCTGTGGCGTGGTGCTCTACGAGATGCTGACCGGCGGCAAGCCGCATACCGGCGGCTCGGTGGCACAGGTGCTCTACCAGCATCTGCACGAGGACGTGCTGCCGCCCTCCGGGCTGGTGCCCGGGCTCGCGCCCCAGCTGGACGCCCTGGCAGCGCTGGCCACCGCCCGCGATCCGCAGCAGCGCGCGCAGGACGCGGTGGCACTGCTGTCCTCGGCGCGGGAGGCCCGTGCCGGGCTCACCGACGAGCAGCTGGACGTGGTACCGCCGCAGGCCAGGGAGGTGCCCGCGGACGGCCCCGGTGCCGCGGGGGCGGGCGACGGGTCGGAGCCCACGGACGTGATACCGCGACAGCTGCCGCTGCCCGGGACGGACGAGGCCGAGCTGAACCGCACCAGCGTGCTGGAGGTGCCGCCGGCGGAGCAGACGACCCGGCTGCGCCCGCCGCCCGCTTCCCCGGCCTCCCCTGTCTCCCCTGCCTCCCCGGCGGCTCTCGGCGGGCTGCTGCAGCGGCACCGGCTGGCCACCGTCATCGCGGCTGTTCTGCTGGTCCTCGGGGTGGGCACGGGGGTCTGGTACATCAGCGCCGGGCAGTTCACCAGCGTTCCGGCGGTACTGGACATGCCGCAGGCCACGGCCGAGAAGACACTGCGGGACGCGGGGCTGGGGGCCAAGGTCGAGCGTGACTTCAGCGCCAACGTGGCGCGCGGTCATGTGATGCGTACCGAGCCGGGGACCGGTCAGCGGATCCGTGGTACGGGCACGGTGACGATCGTGATCTCCCGCGGTCCGGAGATCGTCGGCGTCCCGGACCTGTCGGGCACACCGCTCGCGGACGCCAAGCGCAGGCTGCGCGACCACGGTCTGGTGCCGGGCACGGTGAGCCGGGAGTTCAGCGATGAGGTCGCCAAGGGGTCGGTGATCCGTACGGACCCGGTGGCGGGCAGCAAGCGGCAGCCCGATACGGCGGTGGCACTGACCGTCAGCCGGGGTTCCGCGGTCCAGGTGCCGAGTGTGATCGGCAGCGGCCGCGCGGACGCCGAGGCCACGCTGCGCGCGGCCGGCTTCCAGGTGCGGTTCGCGGACCAGCCGGTCTTCGCGCCGCAGGACAAGGGCACCGTGGCCCGGCAGAGCCCGGGTGCGGACGGCAGGCTCGGCAAGGGCGAGACGGTCACGCTGACGCTGTCGAAGGGCCCGGAGATGGTCACCGTCCCGGACGTCACCGGCAAGCACACCGAGGACGCGAAGCGGGAGCTGACCGCGCTCGGTTTCCGGGTCGAGGTGCGGAAGCCGTGGCTCTTCCCCCAGGACGAGGTCGACTCGCAGTCGGTCGAGGCCGGCCAGCAGGCACCGAAGGGCGGCACGATCACCATCAAGCTCAAGGGCGCTCTCTAGCCCCCCGCCGCCCCCAGGCCCTCCGCCGTCACCCAGGCTCGAAGGAGACCTCTCCCCCTGCCGCCACGCCCACCCTGTGTAGTCACGGCTAGCCCACCCTGTGTGTCGTCACGGCTAGCCCACCCCGTGTCGTCACGGCATCGCGAGACTCCGGGAATACCTCCCACCCCCATCCGGTTGTGGCCCCGCAGGGGGCCCTCGCTCCCCTTAGGGGATCTGTTCGACCGCCCCCTAGGGGGACCCCAGGAACCACCGGGTGCCCCGGCAGCCGCCGTCAGGGGCCTGGCACCCTGGGAGGGTGAGCAGATCCCCCTTCCCCGAGGGCGCCGAGCAGCGCGCCCGTGCCCGTAATCCGGTCGGTGGCCATGTGCCGGTGGCCGGCGGTCTGGCGAAGACCGGTATTCCGTACGCCCGCGAGATGGGTGACGAGGCCGTGCAGGTCTTCGTCGCGAACCCGCGTGGCTGGGCGACGTTGCCGGGCAGCCCCGGGCAGGACGAGGCGTTCCGGGCGGCCTGTGCGGAGCAGGGGATGCCGGTGTACGTCCACGCTCCCTATCTGATCAACTTCGGCTCGCACACCGGGGAGACGGTCGACAAGTCGGTCGCCTCGCTGCGCCATTCACTGCGGCGCGGCCGGGAGATCGGCGCACTCGGGGTGGTGGTGCACACCGGGTCGGCGACCGGCGGCCGGCCCCGGGACGTGGCGATGGCGCAGGTCAGAGAGCGGATGCGGCCGTTGCTCGACGAGCTGGAACACCCCGATGACCCCTGGCTGCTGCTGGAGCCCACGGCGGGGCAGGGCGCGTCACTGTGCGCGCGGGCCGAGGACCTCGGGCCGTACTTCGACGCGCTGGACCGGCATCCGAAGCTCGGGGTGTGCCTCGACACCTGTCACGCGTTCGCGGCCGGGCACGACATGGCGGCGCCGGGCGGGACGAAGGCGCTGCTGGACGAGTTGGTGGAGGTCACCGGCGCGGGACGGCTGAGGCTGATCCATGCCAATGACTCCAAGGACGTGGTGGGCGCCCACAAGGACCGGCACGAGAACATCGGCGCGGGTCACATCGGTGCCGAAGCGTTCGCGGAGCTCTTCACGCACCCGGCGACGGACGGGGTGCCGCTGATCGTGGAGACGCCGGGCGGCAAGGAAGGGCATGCGGCGGACGTGGCCCGCCTCAAGCAGCTGCGAGGTCGCTGAGGCCCGACCCGTAGGGGACGCTCGAACAGATCCCGTAGGGGTCACGAGGCCCCCCTGCGGGTCCACAACGCGGCGGGGGCGGGAGGTATTCCGATCTCCGGGAGGTATTTCGCCCCCGGCAAGTACTCCGAACCCCCGGGAGGCATTCCGACCCTGGCAAGTACTCCGAACCTCGGGAGGTATTCCGACCCCGGGCAGGCATTCCGAACCCGGGCAGGCATTCCGAACCCGGCAGGTATTCCGTACCCCGGCGAGGGGCGGCGTCCGGCTGGAGGCCCTCGCTAGAGCTCGGGGCCCTCGCCGGGCTCCTCCTGGTAGGAGTAGCGCTGTTCACTCCACGGGTCGCCGAGGTTGTGGTAGCCGCGCTCCTCCCAGAAGCCGCGGCGGTCGGCCCGCATGTATTCGATGCCGCGGACCCATTTGGGGCCCTTCCAGGCGTACAGGTGCGGGACGATCAGGCGGACCGGGAAGCCGTGCTCGGCGGTGAGCAGTTCGCCGGAGCGGTGGGTGGCGAAGATGCACTTCTCCGCGGCGAAATCCGCGAGCCGCAGATTCGAGCTGAAGCCGTATTCGGCCCACACCATGACATGGGTGGCATCCGGCGCGGGCGGCGCGAGATCCAGGATGGTCTTGGTGAGCACCCCGCCCCATTCGGCCCCCAGCATGCTGAATTTCGTCACGCAGTGCATATCGGCGACGACCGTGGCATACGGCAGTGCCGTGAATTCCTCGTGCGACCAGCAGCGCTTCTCGCCGTCCGCGGTAGCGCCGAAGACCCGGAACTCCCAGCGTTCGGCGCGGAACTTCGGCACCGGACCGTAGTGCGTCACCGGCCAGCCCCGCTGGAGCCGCTGCCCCGGAGGCAGCTGAGGATGCTCCTTTTCGCGGCTTTCCGGCTGACCCATGCCCCCATGTTGTCAGACCGGCAGGGGTGCCGATGACCAGGGATGGAGCGAATCAGACAACTCGTACTAAGCGTGAACTTACTGGACGTCTCGCTCCGCCCGGTGCGAGGATGCGCGGCACCTGCCCAGTTACTCGCGTGGAAGGAGCCCGCAGCCATGCAGGGCGACCCCGAGGTCCTCGAATTCCTCAATGAGCAGCTGACCGCCGAGCTGACCGCGATCAACCAGTACTTCCTGCACGCCAAGATGCAGGAGAACTTCGGCTGGACGAAGCTCGCGAAGTACACCCGCGCCGAATCCTTCGACGAGATGAAGCACGCGGAGGTGCTCACCGACCGGATTCTCTTCCTCGACGGCCTGCCGAACTACCAGCGGCTGTTCCACGTACGGGTCGGCCAGACGGTCACCGAGATGTTCCAGGCCGACCGGCAGATCGAGGTCGAGGCCATCGACCGGCTCAAGCGCGGGATCGAGCTGATGCGCAACAAGGGCGACATCACCTCGGCGAACATCTTCGAGAGCATCCTCGCGGACGAGGAGCACCACATCGACTACCTCGACACCCAGCTGGAGCTGGTCGACAAGCTCGGCGAAGCGCTCTACATCGCCCAGGTGATCGAGCAGCCGAGCTGAGCGACGACGCACACGATGGCCGCGACGGCGGGACCCGGCAGCACACCCCTGGGAACACCCCTGGGAACACCCCTGGGGACAACATCCCGGCTCCCCCCGGCGGCTCCCCGGACACCCCCGGCGACTCCCCGGGCCGCCCGGAAGGCTACGACCCCGACGGCTACGGCCCTGAGGGTTACGACTCCGAGGGCTACGGCCCTGGGGGCTACGCGGCCTCCGAGAGCGCCGCGGGCGCCTCTGCGCCCACCTCCGCGCCCCGCGGCCCGAGCGGTGCCGCACCCTCCGGCGCCAGCGGGTCGGACGCGCCCTGGTCGATGAGTTCGCGGCGGGGGCAGCTGCCCCGGCCGAGCAGCGCCTGGATTCGGCGCACACAGTTGCCGCAGTCGGTGCCGGCCTTACAGGCGGAGGCGATCTGACGAGGCGTGCAGGCGCCGGATTCCGCGTGCTCGCGGACCTGCTGCTCGGTGATCCCGAAGCAAGAGCAGACGTACACGCGGTGTCACCTCTTCGGAGCGGCTCGGGGAGGGATCTTCCAGGACTCGTTGATCTGTCGACCTGTCGATCTGTCGATCAGAGACTCACCGATCAGGCCGGCTGATCTTGAGTGAGGTTACCCTTACCTTACCTGGCCCGGAGCGGGGTCTCAACGCCCGGCCGCCCCGGACAGCACAGTGGGGCGCGGATCACAGGATCCACGCCCCACTCTCACTCCCGTCTCACTCCCGCTCGGCCACTCCGCTCAGCCGACGGTCACTGGTCGCGGTACATCTCCGCCACCAGGAACGCCAGGTCCAGCGACTGGCTGCGGTTGAGCCGCGGGTCGCAGGCGGTCTCGTAGCGCTGGTGCAGGTCGTCGACGAAGATCTCGTCGCCGCCGCCCACGCACTCGGTGACATCGTCGCCGGTCAGCTCGACGTGGATGCCGCCCGGGTGGGTGCCGAGGCTCTTGTGGACCTCGAAGAAGCCCTTGACCTCGTCCAGCACATCGTCGAAGCGCCGGGTCTTGTGGCCGGAGGCCGCCTCGAAGGTGTTGCCGTGCATCGGGTCGCTGATCCAGGCGACCTGCGCACCGGAGGCGGTGACCTTCTCGACCAGCTCGGGGAGCTTGTCGCGGATCTTGTCGGCACCCATGCGGGTGATGAAGGTCAGCCGGCCCGGCTCACGGTCCGGGTCGAGGCGGTCGATCAGCGTGAGCGCGTCCTCGGGCGTGGTCGTCGGGCCGAGCTTGACGCCGATCGGGTTGCGGATGCGCGAGGCGAACTCGATGTGGGCCCCGTCCAGCTGACGGGTGCGCTCGCCGATCCAGACCATGTGGCCGGAGACGTCGTAGAGGTTGCCGGTTCGCGAGTCGACGCGGGTCAGCGACGACTCGTAGTCCAGGATCAGCGCCTCGTGCGAGGAGAAGAACTCGACCGTCTTGAACTCCTCCGGGTCCACCCCGCAGGCGTTCATGAAGTTCATCGCACGGTCGATCTCGCGGGCCAGCGCCTCGTAGCGCTGCCCGGACGGCGAGGACTTCACGAAGTCCTGGTTCCAGGCGTGCACCTGGCGCAGGTCGGCGTAGCCGCCGGTGGTGAAGGCGCGCACGAGGTTGAGGGTCGCCGCGGAGGCGTGGTACATGCGCTTCAGCCGCTGCGGGTCCGGGATCCGGGCCTCGGGGGTGAACTCGAAGCCGTTGACGGAGTCGCCGCGGTAGGTCGGCAGGGTCACCCCGTCACGGGTCTCGGTGGGCTTGGAGCGCGGCTTGCTGTACTGGCCGGCGATCCGTCCGACCTTGACCACCGGGACGGACCCGGCGTAGGTCAGGACGGCGCCCATCTGCAGCAGCGTCTTGAGCTTGTTCCGGATGTGCTCGGCGGACACGGCGTCGAAGGCCTCCGCGCAGTCGCCGCCCTGAAGCAGGAACGCCTCACCACGGGCGACGGCTCCCAGACGCTCGCGCAGCTGGTCGCACTCACCCGCGAAGACGAGCGGCGGATAGGACTCCAGCTCCGCGATCACATCGCGCAGAGCCTCTTGGTCCGGCCAGTCAGGCTGCTGCGCCGCGGGCAGGTCTCGCCAGGTGTTGCCACCGGCGTGGGTTTCAGCGTTCACGGTCACACAGCCAACATTACGGGGTCTTGACAGGG
>NZ_BBUY01000007.1:10748-36481 GCF_001590865.1 Streptomyces sp. NBRC 110611 | reverse complement strand
GCGATCACATCGCGCAGAGCCTCTTGGTCCGGCCAGTCAGGCTGCTGCGCCGCGGGCAGGTCTCGCCAGGTGTTGCCACCGGCGTGGGTTTCAGCGTTCACGGTCACACAGCCAACATTACGGGGTCTTGACAGGGGTCCAGTACCGCGACCGCAGGATGAGACGAGGCCCACGCGGGCCGCCCCGTCGGGTAGGGTGCGCGGCATGTGCACGCGACCGGCGAACAGCATGACCTGGTGGTGGACCGCTCATCCGGCGGCCCACTGATTCGCGCGCACACCGACAGACTTCGCGAAGGCCGCCCGAGGGGCGGCCTTCGGTGTTTCCCGGGCCGTTCCCTCCCCTATGGAAGGAACCCCCGTGCACCACGACACCGCCGCGCTCCTGACGCGGCTCACCCGCGACGCCACCCCCTTCGCCCTGCTGCGCCGCCGCACCCCCGGCGCCGACCACGACACCGTGGAGCTGCTCCTCGGCCCGGTCCACGAGGTGGAGCGGCTCGCCGACATCCCCGAGGGCGAGCGCGGGGCGCTGGCCATGATCCCGTTCCGGCAGATCCGCGAGCGCGGTTTCGACGTCCGCGACGACGGCACCCCGCTCGCCGTCCTGCTGCCCCAGGAGGCCTACGCGCTGCCGTCGGCCGAGGTGCTGGACGCCCTCCCGGCCCATGATGTGACCGTCCGCGACGGCGCGTTCGACGTGGACGACGACGCGTACGCGGAGATCGTCGGGCGGGTGGTGCGCGAGGAGATCGGCACCGGCGAGGGCGCCAACTTCGTGATCCGCCGCACGTACCAGGGCGAGATCCCCGGTTTCGGCGCGGCCGACGCGCTGGCCCTGTTCCGGCGGCTGCTGACCGGTGAGCGCGGCGCGTACTGGACCTTCGTCGTCCACCGGCCCGGCGTGCGCACCCTGGTCGGGGCGAGCCCCGAGGTCCATGTGCGGATGACCGGCGGCACGGTGGTGATGAATCCGATCAGCGGAACGTACCGCTACCCCGCCGAAGGCCCCGGCGTGGCGGGCCTGCTGGAGTTCCTGGCCGACCGCAAGGAGACCGAGGAGCTGTCCATGGTCGTCGACGAGGAGCTGAAGATGATGTGCACCGTCGGCGACCGGGGCGGGGTGGTGATCGGGCCGCGCCTGAAGGAGATGGCCCATCTCGCGCACACCGAGTACGAGCTGCGCGGGCGCTCCACCCTGGACGTCCGCGAGGTGCTCAGGGAGACGATGTTCGCGGCGACGGTCACCGGCTCGCCGGTCCAGAACGCCTGCCGGGTGATCGAACGCCATGAGTCCGCCGGGCCGGACGGTGCCGGACGCGGCTACTACGCGGGGGCGCTGGCGCTGATCGGCAGGGACGCCCATGGTGCGCAGACGCTGGACTCGCCGATCCTGATCCGTACCGCCGACATCGACGCCCGCGGGGCGCTGCGGCTGCCGGTCGGCGCGACCCTGGTACGCGCCTCCGACCCGTACGGCGAGGTCGCCGAGACCCACGCCAAGGCCGCCGGGGTGCTCACCGCCCTCGGCGTGCGCCCCGCCCCGGTACGGCGGGCCGGGGAGCCCGCCCGGCCCCGCCTCGCCGACGACCCGCGGGTACGGGCCGCGCTCGACGCCCGCCGGGCCGGCCTGGCGCCCTTCTGGCTGCGGATGCGGTCCGCCGCGCCGGCCGCCGGGCTGACCGGGCACGCCCTGGTCGTCGACGCGGAGGACACCTTCACCGCCATGCTGGCGCATCTGCTGCGCACGTCGGGTCTGGAGGTCACGGTGCGCCGCTTCGACGAGCCGGGGCTGCGGGAGGCCGCCCTGACGCACCCGGGGCCGGTCGTGCTGGGGCCGGGGCCGGGCGATCCGTCCGATGCCGGCGACCCGAAGATGCGCTTCCTGCGGGCGCTGACGGCCGAGCTGATCGCCGCCCACCACAACGGGCCTGCCCCTCGCCCGGCCACCACCCCTCATCGAGGCCCTTCGGGCCACCCCCCCTTGTTGGGCGTCTGCCTGGGCCATGAACTGCTCGCCGCGGAGCTGGGGTTGGAGATCGTCCGGAAGGAGGTGCCCTTCCAGGGCGCACAGGAACGGATCGATTTCTTCGGCCGCCCGGAGACGGTCGGGTTCTACAACACCTTCACGGCCCGCTGCGACGACCGGACGGAGCAGGAACTGGCCATGCACCGGGTGGAGTTGAGCCGGGACGCGGCGACCGGTGAGGTGCACGCGCTGCGCGGCCCGGGCTTCGCGGGGGTGCAGTTCCACCCCGAGTCGGTGCTGACGCTGGACGGCGTCTCGGTCACCGCGCGGCTGCTGGCAGCTGTCCTCGTATGACCAGGGTGTTGTCGTTGGTGCGGCCGGTCAGGTAGTCCTCGACGTTGGTGACGGTGGCGTCGATGATCTGGCCGACCGCCTCCTTGGTGAAGTACGCCTGGTGGGAGGTGACGAGGACGTTCCCGAAGGTCATCAGGCGGGCCAGGGTGTCATCGTCGATGACGCCGAGGGACTTGTCGTAGTAGAACAGCCCGGCCTCCTCCTCGTAGACGTCCAGGCCGACGCCGGTCAGCCGGCCGGCCTTGAGGGTGCCGACGAGCGCCGCGGTGTCGACGAGGCCGCCGCGGCTGGAGTTGATCAGGATGGCGTCGTCCTTCATCGCGGCCAGCGCGGCGGCGTCGACGAGGTGGCGGGTGGCCGCCACCAGCGGGAGGTGCAGGGAGACCAGGTCGGCCTCGGCGAACAGCCGCTCCTTGGTGACGTACGCCATGCCCAGCTCGACGCAGCGCGGGTTCGCGGCGAGGTCCCAGCCGAGCAGGTTCATGCCGAAGCCATGGGCGATCCGGGTGAACGCCTCGCCGATCTTGCCGGTGCCGAGCACCCCCGCGGTACGGCCGCGCAGGTCGCGGCCCATCAGGCCGTCCAGCCGGAAGTCGAAGTTGCGGGTGCGGTTGGTGGCCCGGACGAGGTGCCGGTTGACGGCCAGGGCGAGGGCCCAGGCGAATTCGGCGACCGCGTACGGGGAGTAGCGGGAGACCCGGCCGATGCTCATGCCGAGGTCGGCCGCGGCCTCCAGGTCGATGTTGTTGAAGCCCGTGGAACGCTGGGCGATCATCTTCGTCCCGCCGGCCGCGAGGGTCTGCAGCACGTCGGCGCTCAGATCGGCGTTGACGCTGCTGCTGACGATCTCGTAGCCGTGCGCGATGGGGGCGGTGTCGCGGTTGAGGAAGACGTCCAGCGCACGGACCTGATGGCGGCCGGCGAAGGCCTGCTCCAGGAGCGGCCGCTCGTCCGCCTGTACGCCGAAGGCGACGATCTCCACGTTCCCTCCCGCCGGTACGCCCGCAGGGGCAATGGGCCGGATATGTCGCGTATGGCGAATATACGGCCCCTCGCCCGGCGGCGCCGCCCGGAGGGAGGGCCCCGGAGATCCGTCGGAAGCGCCCTCCGGACCGGGGCACCCGGGTCACTAGCCGAAGAACACCCCGACCTCGGTGTAGAGCGACGGGTCGACGGTCTTCAGCTTCGCGGTGGCCTCGGCGATCGGCACCCGCACGATGTCCGTGCCGCGCAGCGCGACCATCTTCCCGAAGTCGCCGTCGTGCACCGCGTCGATCGCGTGCAGGCCGAAGCGGGTGGCCAGCCAGCGGTCGAAGGCGCTGGGCGTACCGCCGCGCTGGGTGTGCCCGAGCACCGTGGTCCGCGCCTCCTTGCCGGTGCGCGCCTCGATCTCCTTGGCGAGCCACTCCCCCACACCGGACAGCCGGACGTGCCCGAAGGAGTCCTTGGAGTCGTCCTTGAGGACCATCTGGCCGTCCTTGGGCATGGCGCCCTCGGCGACCACCACGATCGGGGCGTAGCGCACCTTGAACCGGGAGTCGATCCACCGGCAGACCTGGTCGATGTCGAAGCGCTGCTCGGGGATGAGGATGACGTTCGCGCCGCCGGCGAGACCGGAGTGCAGCGCGATCCAGCCGGCGTGCCGGCCCATCACCTCGACGACCAGGACCCGCATATGGGATTCGGCGGTGGTGTGCAGCCGGTCGATGGCCTCGGTGGCGACGCCGACGGCGGTGTCGAAGCCGAAGGTGTAGTCCGTCGCGGACAGGTCGTTGTCGATGGTCTTGGGGACGCCGACGCAGGGGATCGCGTACTCGCCGGAGAGCCGCGCCGCGACGCCGAGGGTGTCCTCGCCGCCGATCGCGATCAGCGCCTCGACCTCCTGCTTGGCGAGCGTCTCCTTGATCCGGCGGACGCCGTCGGGCTGCTGGAAGGGGTTGGTCCGCGAGGAGCCCAGGATCGTCCCGCCCCGGGGAAGGATGCCGCGCACCGCCGGGATGTCCAGCGGCACCGTGTCGCCCTCCAGCGGGCCGCGCCAGCCGTCCCGGAAACCGACGAAGTCGTAGCCGTACTCCTGGGTGCCCTTGCGGACGACACCCCTGATCACCGCGTTCAGACCCGGGCAGTCGCCGCCGCCGGTCAGTACTCCGACCCGCATCGCTGCAATCACCTACATCCCGTCAGTGGCCGCGCTCGGCCGTGGTCGATCGGACGCCGGCCACGCTAATGGTGACCTGGGTCACTCCGGGATGGGGTAAACGGCGATTCCGGTGATTCAGCGGGGAGTTGGCGCGGGGCGTTCACCCGTACGAGCGGACCAGGCCGACCGCCTCCGCCGGCTCATGCCCACAGCCTGTGCCTGCTCGGGCCCACGGCCTCCGCCGGCTCACGCCTCGTCGAGGCCGCGCTCTATCGCATAGCGCACCAGCTCCACGCGGTTGTGCAACTGGAGCTTGCCGAGGGTGTTCTGGACGTGGTTCTGCACCGTGCGGTGCGAGATGACCAGGCGCTCGGCGATCTGCTTGTACGAGAGGCCCTTGGCCACCAGGCGCAGCACCTCGGTCTCCCGCTCCGTCAGCCGCGGGGCGCCCGGCTCGTCCGGCGTCGCCGGGGCGGGCTCGGTCGCCAGCCGGCGGTACTCGCCGAGCACCAGACCCGCCAGGCCCGGGGTGAACACCGCGTCCCCGGCGGCCGTCCGGCGCACCGCGTCCAGCAGCTCCTCCGTGCTCGCCGACTTCAGCAGATAGCCGGTCGCACCGGACTTGACCGCCTCCAGCACATCGGCGTGCTCGCCGCTCGCGGACAGCACCAGCACCCGCAGCGCGGGCCGGGCGCCGACCAGCTCCTGGCACACCCGTACCCCGGGCAGCCCCGGCAGATTGAGGTCCAGGACCAGCACATCGGGCGACGCGGCCTGCGCCCTGCGCACCGCCTGGAGACCGTCGCCGGCCGTCGCCACCACCTCGAACCCGGCCTCCGCCAGATCCCGCGCGACCGCGTCACGCCACATCGGGTGGTCGTCGACCACCATGACCTTCAGCCTCGTCCGCTCCGTCACGTCCCAGCCCTCCCCCGCCTTCCGCCCTCGGGCCGTACGCCCTTGGGGACCGTCAACTCCACTTCCGTGCCCTGGCCGGGGACCGAGATCCACGCCGCGCTGCCGCCCAGATCCCGCAGCCGCCCGCGGATCGACAGGGCCACCCCCAGCCGGCCCTCCCGCTCGGCGTCCGCGAGGCGGCCCTCGGGGATGCCGGGGCCGTCGTCGCGGACCGTCACGATCACCGCGTGCGGTTCGTCCTCCACCAGGATCCATGCGCGGGCACCGGCCCCCGCATGCACCCGGACATTGTCCAACGCGGCACTGACAGCGGCCGCCAGCTCCGCCGCGGCGGCGGCCGGCAACTCGACCGGGGCGCCCGGCTCGGAGTAGGTGACACCGGCGCTCGCGTACGGGGCGAGCAGCGCCCGGACGTCGCACGGCTCCCGGCGCTCCGCGTCGGCGTACGGCGCCGGGGGCGACGTGGGCGCCGGGCGCTCGGCGTGCGGCGCCGGGAACGCCGCGCCCTCTGTTCCGTACGACGCCTCCTCTGTTCCGTACGACGCCTCCTCGGTGGGCGGTGTCCGCCGCGGCGTCGGCCCGCCCGAGACCAGCGTCCGCAGCGCGACCTCCTGTTCGCCCGCCATCCGCCCCAGCTCGGCCGCCTCGCCGCCGATCGTGGCGCCCCGCCGCTGCACCATGGCCAGCACCTGGAGCACGCTGTCGTGGATGTCGCGGGCCAGCCGCTCCCGTTCGCGGGTCGCGGCCTCGATCTGCAGCGCGCGGGCGAGGGTGCGCTCACTGGCGCGCGCCACCTCGACCACATAGCCGATCGCGACGCTGGCCACCCACAGCAGCACCACGTTGTGGATGGTGTCGCGGGCGAGCGCCTGGCGTTCGACGAGATTGGCGGTGGCCACCAGGGCGGAGGCCACCGCGGCCCAGCGCCAGCCGCGTTTGATCGCAAAGCCCAGCACCGCACCCGCCGTCCACATGGAGGGCAGGGTGGGCCCGCCCTCCATGATCCGGGCGTGGGTGTCCACCAGGGGCGTCAGCGCTATGCCGCCGACGGCGAAGGTGAGGTCGCCGATCAGGAAGTGCCGGGTGCAGCGCTCCGGGGAGGTCGTACAACGCCAGGTGAAGCCCATCCAGACGGTGAGCGCGGCCATATAGGCGCCCGCGCCCCACGGGTGCGCGTACTGCCGGTACGTGAGCGCGAACAGGCAGAGTGTGTAGACGAGGGTGAGGATCCGGTACCCGGTGAGCGCCTTCCACAGCGGGAGCTCGACGGACATCCGTACCGCCCTCGGGGGCCGCTTGCCGGGGCGTCCGGCAGCCGTGGTGGCGCCGCTCACCGTCCGTATGTCCGCGTCCGTCATCCCGCCGGCCCCCACTCCTCGCCGGGCGCGTCCACGCCCGGTCTCGGCACTGCCCGTGTCCCTCGACCCGCCCGGCCTATCCGGCGGCCTTCTTGGCCTGCTCGGCGGCCTTCTTCGCCTGCTCCGCCTCGGCCTTCTTCTTCGCCTCCGCGGCCTTCGCCGCCTCCGCGATCTGCCGCTTGGCGGCGGTCGCGTAGATGTCGACGTACTCCTGGCCGGACAGCTTCATGATCTCGTACATGACCTCGTCGGTCACCGACCGCAGGATGAAGCGGTCGCCCTCCATGCCCTGGTAGCGGGAGAAGTCCAGCGGTTTGCCGATCCGGATGCCCGGCCGGATCATCTTCGGCAGGACCTTGCCGGGCGGCTGCACCTTCTCGGTGTCGATCATCGCCACGGGGATGACCGGGGCGCCGGTGGCCAGCGCCACCCGGGCCAGGCCGCCGGGCTTGCCGCGGTAGAGCCGGCCGTCGGGAGAGCGGGTGCCCTCCGGGTAGATGCCGAACAGCTCACCGCGCTCCAGCACCTCGATGCCGCTCTTGATCGCCGCCTCGCCCGCGCCCCGCGCGCCCGACCGGTCGACCGGGAGCTGGCCCACGCCCTTGAAGAACGCGGCGGTCAGCTTGCCCTTCACGCCCGGGGACGTGAAGTACTCGGCCTTCGCGATGAAGGTGACCTTGCGGTCCAGCACCGCGGGCAGGAAGAAGGAGTCCGAGAAGGACAGGTGGTTGCTCGCGAGGATCGCCGCGCCCTCGGCGGGAATGTTCTCGAGGCCTTCCACCCAGGGCCGGAAGGCAAGCTTCAGCGGTCCGCCGATGGAAAACTTCATTGCGCCGTAGATCAACCGACTGCCTCCTGTGTCTGACGCAAAGACCTTAACCTGCCCCGACGGCACACTCGCCCCCACCGGCCCCCGGCAGGACCCCGGCGGCGGTGCACGCCCGCGCGGACGACCCGGAAGCGGCCCGCGGGCGCCGGATCTACCCGCTCGCCATCACTTTGCGTACCCTGAGGTAACTCGCCAGGTCCCCTCATCGAACGGAGTCCCCCCGGTGCCGCTCCTTCCCGGAGCCGAGCCGTTCCGCCGCGACGGCGGAGAGGTCGGCGTCCTCGTCTGCCACGGCTTCACCGGCTCCCCCCAGTCCGTACGGCCATGGGCCGAACACCTGGCCGACCGGGGGCTCACTGTCACCCTCCCACTGCTGCCCGGTCATGGCACCCGCTGGCAGGACATGCAGGTCACGACCTGGCAGGACTGGTACGCCGAGGTCGACCGCGAACTGCGCGCCCTGACCGAGCGGTGCAGCCGGGTCTTCGTCTGCGGCCTGTCGATGGGCGGCGCGCTGGCGCTGCGGCTGGCCGCCAAGCACGGCGACGCGATCAGCGGGGTGGTCGTCGTCAACCCCGGCAACAAGATGCACGAGGCGGCCGCACCCCTGCTGCCGGTGCTGCGCCACGTCGTACGGACGACCAAGGGCATCGCGAGCGACATCGCCAAGCCCGGCGGCGAGGAGGTCGGCTACGACCGGGTGCCGCTGCACGCGGCCCATTCGCTGCGCCGGTTCTTCCGGCAGGTCGACTCCGAACTCCCCCGGGTCACCCAGCCGTTGCTGGTGATGACCAGCCCGCAGGACCACGTCGTACCGCCGGTGGACTCCGAGCGGATCCTGAGCCGGGTCTCGTCGACGGACGTCCGGCAGACCCTGCTGGAGCGCAGCTACCACGTCGCCACGCTGGACCACGACGCGGAGCGGATCTTCGAGGACACCTTCGCCTTCATCTCCCGGCTCGCCCCGGAGGCCCGGGCCGGCGCCCAGGAGGGGGCGACGGCCAGTGGCGGAGCGTAGCCCCCGCGACCCCCGCGACCCGCTGGACGAAGAGGCCGCCTGGGCCGAGATCGTCGCGGGCTACGGCGAGCAGCCGTCGTTCCCGGACGAGGACGGCGCCCCGGATGGTCCGGGAGCGGCGTCCGCGAGGACCGGCGCACCGCCGGGACAGGGTGCACCGTCCGGGAAGGGCACACCGCCGGAGAAGGGCGCACCGTCCGGGAAGAACGACACTGCGGACGAAGGAGACCGGGAAGGCACGGGCAACGGCACGGACGCGGGCGCGGGAACCGGCACGGGAGCGGTCACGGGCAGTGGCGGCGCCCCGGGTCCCGGCAGCTTCATCGTCTTCGCCCCGGGTGTCGGTGTCGGGCCGCGCGACTGGTCGCCCTCCGGGCCGTCCGGCGACGGCTCCGGCGCGGGCGGCGAGACCGACGACGATCACTTCACACCACCCGAGCCGCCCCCGTTGCCCAAGGCCGATGTCACCGCCAAGTTCGCCTGGATCGCGGTCCTGGGCGGCCCGCTGCTGCTGGTGGCCATGGTGCTCTTCCAGCAGCCCGTGACGTGGTGGATCACGGTCCTGGGCATCGGCGGCTTCCTGGGCGGCTTCGCCACCCTGGTGGCCCGTATGAAGGGCGACGACGAGGACGACGACCACCTGCCGGGCGGCGGAGCGGTGGTCTGAACGACGGCGCCTCCGGCCGGGCCGGGCGGGACGTCCCCGGCCCGGCGGGGAAGGCGGGCAAGAGGATCAGGCGTCGGCCGGGACCCGTAGAGCCGCCAGTACCGGGAGGTGGTCGGAGGCCGCGCGCAGGTCGGCCTCGTGCACGCCGGGCAGCGGGAGAGGTACGCCGCAGCCCAGGACGTCGATGCCGGCGGTGGTGAAGACGGCGTCGATGCGCTGGTGTGGGTCCACGGGCGTGGAGGTGAACTCGCCGCCCCACGGCTGCGCGGCCCGGGCATCGGTCAGCGCCCCCGCCAGCCGGCGGAAGCTCCGTCCGTCCGGCCGGTCGTTGAGATCGCCCCCGGCGACCGCGTACGGCACTCCCAGCGCGGCCACCCGCTCCAGCAGCAGCCCGGCCTGTACGTAGCGCTCCCGGCCGGCGAGGCTGAGATGGCAGCTGAGGACGCCGAGCCGGGCACGGCCGATGCGGACCACGGCGGTGGCGAAGCCGCGCCGGTGCAGTCCGGGGGTGCGGGGCAGCAGGATGTCCTCCGTACGCTCCACATGGGCGCGGAGGGTGGAGAGGATCATCGGGCCCGCGGCCGTCGCGCCGCCGGTGACGTAGACCAGGCCCGTGGCCCGGGCCAGCCGCTCGGCGGCCTTGCGCCAGCGGAAGAACCGCGGCGCCTCCTGGACGAGGACGAGATCGGGGGCGCAGGCGCGGATGACCCGCGCCAGCGCCGCCCGGTCGTCGCGCAGGGAGCGGACGTTGTAGCTGAGCACCCGGACGACCGCGGAACCGTCCTCTTCGGTGCGGGAGTCGGGGAGCGTACTCAAGGGCAGGTCCTCTCGCCGGGGGCCGAGCTCGCCACGCAGGCCCGGACGCAGGCCCACACTAGGGCAATGCCCGCCGCATCCGATGGGACGCGACGGGCATTGCCCACCAGCCAGTCAGCCGCCGCGGCGCTCAGCCCTGGCGGGCCAGGTCGGCGGCGCCGACCAGGCCGGCCTTGCCGCCGAGCTGGGCGGCGAGCACCTGGGCGTGCGGCCGCCACTGGTTGCCGACCAGCCAGCGGCGGAAGGACTTGCGGATCGGTTCGAGTACCAGCTCGCCCTCGTCCGAGACCCCGCCGCCGATGATGAAGGCCGACGGGTCGAAGAGCGAGGCGAGGTCGGCCAGTCCGGCGCCGGCCCAGCGGGCCAGCTCGCGGAAGGAGTCGATGGCGACCGGGTCGCCCTGGCGGGCGGCCTGGCTGATGTGCGTGCCCTGGATGCCTTCCGAGGTGCCGTCGCCGAGCGACAGCAGGATCCGGGCGTTCTCGGGGGTCGCGAAGGCGCGCTGCCGGGCGTACCGGAGCAGGGCCCGGCCGGAGGCGTACTGCTCCCAGCAGCCCTGGCTGCCGCAGCCGCACAGCAGGCCGTCGGGCACCACCCGGATGTGGCCGAACTCGGCGGCGACACCGAAGCGGCCGCGGCGCAGCTTGTTGCCGATGATGATGCCGCCGCCCAGGCCGGTGCCGAGGGTGATGCAGATGACGTCGCTGTGGCCCTGGCCGGCGCCGAACCGGTACTCGCCCCAGGCCGCGGCGTTGGCGTCGTTCTCGACGACGACAGGGAGGCCGACGCGCTGCTCGACCTTGTCCTTGAGCGGTTCGTGGCGCCAGTCGATGTTCGGTGCGAACAGGACCGTGGCCCGCTTCTCGTCGACGTATCCGGCGGCGCCGATGCCGACGGCCTCGATGCGGTGGCCGGCGCCGACGGTACGGATCGCTTCCGCGATCGCCTCCGTCAGCGCATCGGTGGCCTGCGGGGTCGGTACCTTGCACGTCTCAAGAATCGAACCCTCTTCGTCGACCACACCGGCCGCGATCTTCGTGCCGCCGATGTCGACGCCGATGGTGAGTCCCATGTGTCCCTCAGTTTTTCGCTCGTACCCCGCCGGGACCCACCGTACCGGAGGCCGGGCCACGGCCTGGATCAGTCGAGATCGATTCGCTCGGTGCCGGTGGGTCCGTCGTCGTCACCCGGACCGTCGCCGCGGCGGCCGGCGGGCCGGTCGTCGAAGTCGTCGCGGGTCCAGCGGCGCTCGCTGCCCTCGACCGCGGAGCGGTAGGCGGCGAGCAGCTCGGAGCCGGCCGTGGCGAGGTGGTCGAAGACGTCGGGGTTGCGCTCGATGACCGGCTCGACGACGGCCTTGGCCTGCTTGAACAGCTGGCTGACGGCGCTCTGCGCGGCCATGCCGCCGAGCGCGCCGGGCAGCTGGATGCCGGCGAGCTTGTCGGTCACCGCGTCGGCGAGCCTGCGGAGTTCCTCGGCGGCGCTGCCCGGCGGCGGGCCGTACGTGGCACGGCGGCGGGCCTTCTCGGCCTCGAGGTCCTCGGCGCAGGCGGCCGCCCAGGCGTCGGCATCGGGCTGGGCCCGGCGGTCGGCGGGGCGCTCGGTGGCATCGCTCATGGTGGACTCCGTGGACTTCTGCGGCGAGGCGGTACGGCGGAGGTGCGGGACGGGCGGGCAGCCGGGCACGCGGCACCGGCCGGCCCCCTTCGACGGTACCTGAACGCCGGTATGCCGTTCGGTTCTTACGGCTGCGGTTTTACGGCCGCGGTTGTACGGCTTCGGTTTACGGCTGCGGTTTACGACTGCGGCTTTACGCCTTCAGTCGCCTGGTTCCCCGTGGGGCTCCCCGTGGGATTCCCTGTGAGTTCCCTGTGGGGTCAGTTACCTGTGGGGTTCCCCGTGGCGTTCCTGGGCCACAGGTCCGGGTCCGGGGTGAAGCGGATCTCCAGCACGCCGTCGCGCAGTCCGGCGCCGGAGACCGTGCAGCGGCGCAGTGCGGAGGGGAGCGTGCGGATGCGCCGGAAGCGGCCGACGGTCACCACGATCTCGTCGCCGCGGCGGACCAGGCCGAGACCGCGGCGCTCGGCGCCCGGCAGCGGCACCCGCCAGACCAGGATCCCGTCGGCGGCCAGCCGGTCCTCGACGGTCCACGGGTCGGGGCGGTGCGCCCGCAGGGGCCCGGCATCGCCCAGTTCGCCGGCCGGTCCGTCGAGCAACTCGTCGAGCTCCTCGACGCCCTGGGGGTCGTGGCCGAGGTGCGGCACCTCATGGACGGGGACGTCGGGGAACTCCTCGCGCAGCGCCTTGAGGGCGGTCTGCTGGCTGCCGGAGAGCGCGGCGAGGAACGGGTCGGCGGAGCCGGTGGGCAGCAGCCGGTTGACGACCACGCCGTCGGTGGGCCGGCCGTGCAGGGCGAGCCCGGCGCGGACGCCGCGCAGGGTGGCGGCGGCGACCGGTCCGGCCTCGGTGACCAGGCGCACGGTGGTGCCGGGGTCGTCGATCGCCCGCTGGACGGCGGCGAGTTCGGTCTCCCAGCGCTCGGCCGCCTCGTACAGCTTCTGGGCCGGCATGGGGACGCCGGCGAGCTGGGCGAGCACCGGACGGAGCGCGCGGGCCGCCTGGCGCTCGGGCGGCAGCAGGCGGCGCAGGTAGCGGCGGACCTGGTTCGGCAGGGCCAGCAGGCGGATCGTTTCGGCGGCCGAGGGCATGTCGACGACGACCAGGTCCCAGTCGCCCGAGGTGTGTTCGGCGCGCAGCGCCTGCAGCAGCGCGAAGTCCTCGGCCCCGGGGAGCTCGGTCAGTTCGTCCTCGTCGAGGGGGGCGGCGCCCAGCAGGTCGAGGGCAGCACCTGCGCGCTCCTGGAAAGCGAGGAACTCCTGCCGGAAGCGGTCGGCGGGGTCGATGCGCCGGGCGTGCAGCCCGGGCGCTATCGGGGTGGCCGCGCCGGATCCGAGGGGAGTGCCCAGCACCATGTCCGGTGCGCTGCTCTCGGTGGTGAGGAGCAGTGCCCGGGTGCCCCTGCGGGCAGCGGCCAGGGCGGTCGCGGCGGCGAGCGTGGTGCGGCCGGCGCCGCCGGGGCCGGTGACGAGGACGATGCGCACGCTCAGAGCTTCTCGGCCTCGTCGCCGGGTCCGGCCGCGCGGAGGCTCTCCACGCGCTCCTTCAGCCCGGCCAGCGCACGGTCGATGATGACCTTCTCGGCCTTCCGCTTGATCATGCCGAGCATCGGGATCTTGACGTCGACGGTGAGCTGGTAGGTCACTTCGGTGCGCGCACCGTTGTCCAGCGACGCGAGACGGTAGGAACCGTCGAGCGCCCGCAGCATCTGGGACTTGACCAGGGACCAGCTGACCTCGTCCGCTCCGGTCCAGGTGTAGGCGAGGGTGTGGTCGTCCTTGATCGCGCCGGCGTCCAGCAGCAGCCGCACCTGTGCCGCGCGGCCCTGGTCGTCCTTGGCGAGTACCTCTGCTTCCTTGACCTCTCCGGTCCACGCCGGGTAGCTGTCAAAGTCGGCGATCACTCTCATCACTTCGGCGGGCGCCGCCTCGATCGTGATGTTCGAGCTGGTGTGTTCGGCCATCGCCGTGACTCCTCCATAACCGATTCGTGCCGGTCCGCCGACGCTTCCCCGGGCTCTTGACTCTGTGCGAGCCAGGGAGACCCCGTTTCGCGGTGTCCGCGACGTGGTGTCTCTGCTGCTGAAGGCTACCGCGCGGGGGGCGGCCGGCGGACGCGGCCGGGCTCCCCACTCCAGGATGCGGGGCGTCCCGCCCGCAGCGGAACGGCCGACTTTGGCGCAATCCGCCCGTGCCCGGGCGACCGAAAGTTACTTTTGGGTCACCGACTGGCTGGTCTAGTCTGCGCGGAGGAGTCCCCCTGCGGCCCCTTCGGCATGTGACGCACGGAACATCTGGTCGTTTCCCCCTATCCCAAAAGCAATACCCATGGGTAACGTCCGGGCCGTCCAATCCACTGCATGATCATGGACCGCAGCCGGTGCAGCACACAGCGTCGTGGCACCGGCGCTTTTGAGGAGCAGCAGTCTTGCGCGAGTTCAGCCTTCCGGCCCTGTACGAGGTCCCCGCGGACGGCAACCTGACGGATCTCATCCGCCGAAATGCCGCGCAGCACCCGGATGTTGCCGTGATGGGCCGCAAGGTGAACGGCGTGTGGCAGGACGTCACCGCCACCACCTTCCTCGCCGAGGTCCGTGCCGCCGCCAAGGGCCTGATGGCCGCCGGGATCCGGCCCGGCGACCGGATCGGCCTGATGTCGCGCACCCGTTATGAGTGGACGCTGCTGGACTTCGCCATCTGGAGCGCCGGCGCGATCACCGTCCCCGTGTACGAGACCAGCTCCGCCGAGCAGATCCAGTGGATACTCGGCGACTCCGGCGCGGTGGCCTGCCTGGTGGAGACGCCCGCGCACGAGGCGGCCGTCGAATCGGTCCGCGACCGGCTGCCCGAACTGGCCAACATCTGGCAGATCGAGCGGGACGCGATCGCCCGGCTGCGGGCCGCGGGCGCCGGGATCAGCGACGACGACGTGGACGCGCGCAGCGCGCTGGCCGACGCGGACTCCCCCGCCACCATCGTCTACACCTCCGGCACCACCGGCCGCCCCAAGGGCTGTGTGCTCAGCCACCGCAGCTTCTTCGCCGAGTGCGGCAACGTCGTGGAACGGCTGAAGCCGCTGTTCCATACCGGCTCCTCCTCCGTGCTGCTCTTCCTGCCCATCGCCCATGTCTTCGGCCGGCTGGTGCAGGTCGCCTCCGTGATGGCCCCCATCAAGCTGGGCCACGCCCCCGACATCAAGAACCTCACCGACGACCTGGCGTCCTTCCGGCCGACGATGATCCTGGGCGTCCCGCGGGTCTTCGAGAAGGTCTACAACGGCGCGCGGGCCAAGGCGCAGGCCGACGGCAAGGGCAAGATCTTCGACAAGGCCGCGGACACGGCGATCGCGTACAGCCGGGCGCTCGACACCCCCGAAGGCCCGCGCCTGGGCCTGAAGCTGAAGCACAAGGTCTTCGACCGCCTGGTGTACGGCAAGCTGCGCGCCGTCCTCGGCGGCCGGGCCACCCACGCCATCTCCGGCGGCGCCCCGCTCGGCGCACGGCTCGGCCACTTCTACCGCGGGATCGGCTTCACCGCCCTGGAGGGCTACGGCCTGACGGAGTCCTGTGCGGCCACCGCGTTCAACCCCTGGGACCGCCAGAAGATCGGCACGGTCGGCCAGCCGCTGCCCGGCTCGGTCGTCCGGATCGCCGACGACGGCGAGGTGCTGCTGCACGGCGAACACCTCTTCACCGAGTACTGGAACAACCCCGCGGCCACCGCGGAGGCGCTCTCCGACGGCTGGTTCCACACCGGCGACCTCGGCACCCTCGACGAGGACGGCTACCTCGCCATCACCGGCCGGAAGAAGGAGATCCTGGTCACCGCGGGCGGCAAGAACGTGGCGCCGGCCGTGATCGAGGACCGTATCCGCGCGCACGCCCTGGTCGCCGAGTGCATGGTCGTCGGTGACGGCCGCCCGTTCGTCGGCGCACTGGTCACCCTCGACAAGGACTTCCTGCCCCGCTGGGCCGAGGAGCACGGCCACCCGGCCGGTGTCACACCCGCCGAGCTCGCCACGGACCCGGAGCTGCTGGCCGCCGTCCAGCGCGCCGTGGACGACGGCAACGCGGCCGTCTCGAAGGCCGAGTCGGTGCGCAAGTTCCGTATTCTGCCGACCCAGTTCACCGAGGAGTCGGGCCATGTCACGCCGTCGCTGAAGCTGAAACGGAACGTGGTGGCCAAGGACTTCGCCGAGGAGATCGAGGCGATCTACCGGGCGTAGGGCCCCGTAGGCCCTGTAAGCCACGTCGGCCCCGGCGTAAGACGCGTCGGACCCCGGCCGGAAGACCCTTCGGACCGGCGGCCTACAGCAGTTCCCTCAGCTGCTCCGCCAGCAGGTCCCAGCGCCACCGCTCCTCCACCCAGGCGCGGCCGCGTTCGCCCATGGACCGCCGCAGGGCCGGGTCCTCAAGGAGGGCGATGACGCGGTCGGCGGCAGGTGTGGGGGCTCCGCCGGGGACGACCCAGCCGGTCTCGCCGTGCAGCACGGCGTCGGGGGCGCCGCCGGAGTCACCGGCCACGACGGGAAGTCCGGTGGCCGACGCCTCCAGGTAGACGATGCCGAGGCCCTCGACATCCAGCCCGCCGCGACGGGTGCGGCAGGGCATCGCGAAGACGTCGCCGGCGCCGAAGTGGGCCGGCAGCTCCTCCCACGGCACGGCGCCGGTGAAGTGGACGGCGTCCGTGACGCCCTTCTCCGCTGCCAGCGCGCGCAGGTCCCGCTCGTACGGGCCGCCGCCGACGACGAGCAGCACCGCGTCCGGCACCGCGGCGAGGACCGCCGGCATGGCCTCGATGAGGGTGTCCTGGCCCTTGCGCGGGACGAGCCGTGAGACACACACCACGACCGGGCGATCGGCGAGGCCGAGCCGGGCCCGTACCTCGTCGCCGCCCGAGCCGGGGTGGAAGGTCTTCTCGTCGACACCGGGCGGCAGTTGGACCATCCGGGCGGCGGCGGCCGGGGTCAGCGCGGAGGCGATCCGGGAGCGGGTGTACTCGCCGAGGTAGGTGAGGGTGTCGGTGCTCTCGCCGATCCGGCGCAGCAGCCGGCGGGCGGCCGGCAGCTGCGCCCAGCCCGCCTCGTGGCCGTGGGTGGTCGCCACGATGCGGCGGGCGCCGGCCGAGCGGAGCGCGGGCGCCATCAGCCCGAGCGGCGCGGCGGCGCCGAACCACACCGACGAGCAGCCGTGTTCCCGCAGCAGCGAGACGGCGCGCCGGGTCACCCTCGGGGTGGGCAGCAGCATCGTCGAACGGTCCCTGATCACCGGGAACGGCTGGTCGGCGTCGAAGGTGGCGGTGGCCGCGAGGCCTTCCTTCGTGTGCTTCCAGGTCGACGCGTAGACGACCACCCGGGAGGGATCCAGGCGCAGCGCCATGCTGTGCAGGAAGGCCTGGATGCCGCCGGGCCGGGGCGGGAAGTCGTTCGTGACGATCAGGGTCTTGTGCACGATGGTCTCTCGACGGTCGGGCCGGGCGGTCGGTTCTCGGCGTTCGGCTCGACAGTACCCGGCGGCGAGCGGGAGGCGGACAAGGTGGCGGGGAGCGGCGGCCGCGGCGGCGGGGCGCGCGGGGGACGGTGGTGGCAAGGGTCGACACAGGCCCTGGCGGCCGGGGTGTGGGCGGTGACGCGTACCGTCGTGATGCTGTGCGTACTGCGCGTGGTGGTGCTGCCGGGGCCGGACGTGACCACCGATGTGTCGGTGATCTACCAGGGCTGGTCCGAGGTGCTCAAGGGCGGCACCTACCCGCTCGACGATGTGACCTGGCAGTATCCGCCGGCCGCCGCGCTCGCCGTCCTCTCCCCCGGCCTGCTGCCGTTCCTCGGCTACACCCCGGCGTTCTTCACCCTGGTGCTCTTCACGGACGCGGCGGTGCTGGCGCTCCTCCTGCGGGCGGGCTCAGGGCGGGCGGGCTCCGGGCGGCCGGCCGGGGCCTGGGTATGGATCGCGGGCGTCCCGCTGCTGGGCCCGACCGCGTACGCCCGCTACGACCTGATGGTGGTCGCGGTGGCCGTCGCCGCGCTCTTCGCGGCGGCCCGCCGGCCGCGGCTGGCGGGGGCGCTGGCCGGGTTCGGCGCGCTGCTGAAGGTCTGGCCGGTGCTGCTGCTGACCGGGGCGCCGCTGCGCGGCCGCCGGGCGCGCGCCCTGTGGAGCGGTGCGGGCGGCGCCGCGGCCGGACTGACCCTGGCCTGCGTGGCCGCCGCACCGGGCGCCCTGGCCTTCCTCGCCTTCCAGCGCGACCGCGGTACCGAGATCGAGTCGCTCGGCGGTCTGGTCTTCCACCTCGCCCGCCCCTTCGGGTGGGACGGGACGGTGCTGCTGCGGTACGGCTCGGTGGAGTTCCTGGGCCCGGGGGTGCCGCTGGTCAGCGCCCTGGCGCTGCTCCTGAACGGGGCCGCCCTGGGCTGGCTGGTGCTGTGGCGGGTGCGGGCGCGGGTGACCGGCGACGCGGTGCTGTGCGACGCGGCCTTCGCCGCCACCCTGCTGTGCACCACGACGAGCCGGGTGATCAGCCCGCAGTACCTGCTCTGGCTGGTGGGGCTGGCCGCGGTGTGCGTGACCGTACGCAGCAGCCGGCAGGGGCTGCCGGCGCTGCTGGTCCTGCTCGCCGCCGGACTGACCCTGCTGGAGTTCCCGGTCGGCTTCGCCCAGGTCGTGGCCGGTGACCCGCGGGGCGTCGTCCCGCTGGCGCTGCGCAACGGCCTGCTGGCCGCGGCGTCCCTGATCGCCTGCCGCCGCCTGTGGGCCTCGACCCGCGCCCGTCCGGCGGACCGCGCGGACGTGGTCCGGGCCCGCCGCACCGGGCCGGCCCGCCCCGGCCCACGCCTCACCGAGGCGACTCGAGAACTTCCCGCAGGTAGGCCAGCCAGGCGCGGGTGAACTCCGCCATTCCCACGCCCAGTTGGGCGCGCATCGCGCGGTCCGTCCGGTCGGCGCCGGCCGGCCGCAGGTACGGGAAGCGGCCGGCCGGCGGCACCCGGCCACGGCCCGGCGGCACCGCCGTGGCGGCCTCCATCGGGGCGACCGGGCCGCCCGTCGCCGACGTCCGGGACGGGCTCAGGCCCGCCGCCCGGTAGAACGCGATCAGCTTTGCCTCGCCCCACTTCTCGGCGATCAGCCGGCAGGCCAGCCAGGCTCCCTCGTACGCGGTGGCCAGCCGGTCGGCGCCGGCGCGGAAGCCGAAGTCGGCGTCCGTGGGCAGCCGGGTGGGCAGTTTGCCGGAGCGCGCCGCGCGGGTGAGCTCGGGGGCGGCGGTGGCCGGTTCGCGGCGGGTCCCGCGGTAGGCGACCCAGTCGGCGAAGCCTTCGGAGAGCCAGAGGGGGGTGGCCATGGTGGTGGCCCTGCGGGTGGCGACGTGGGCGGTCTCGTGGGTGAGGACCACCTTGCGGCCGAGGTCGTTGAGCTCCTCGTAGGCGTCCGGGTTGATGATCACGCGGTCCGCGGGCGCGGCGGTGGAGGCTCCCGCCTCCCCGGTGGTGACCGCCGCGATGCCCGTATAGCCGGAGGCGTCGTCGCTGCCCATCAGTTGCGCCATCCGCTCGACCGTGTCCGGCGCCTCCACCACGACCTTCCGCGCCCAGGTGTCCTTCCAGACCGCGGAGACCGCCGGTACCGCCTGGTCCGCCCGGCGCGCCAGGTCCTCTAGCCGCGCCGGGTTCCCGGTACCGCCGAGGACCAGGCTGTACCGGCCGCGGACCAGCCGTACCGGCCCCTGGTCCCACAGCTGGCGGTTCCCGTACCGGCCGGCCGCGGCGCCGTCGGTGTCCGAGGAGATCAGCCAGCGGCCGTCGCGCTCGGTCAGGGTGAGGTACTGGACGGCGTTGACCGGCGCGGTGTCGAAGCCCTCCAGGCGGTAGCGGAGCCGGACCTTGGCGGCCAGCCGTTCACCGGTGCCGTCGGGGAGCGGGAAGGCGCCGGTCGCGTCGAGGTCGTAGTGCCAGTCGGTGAGCGGGACGCCGGCGAGGTGGGCGAACACCGCGCGCTGCCGGGCCAGGTAGCCGTCCGCCCGGGGGTCGACGGCGGCGAGGAAGCCCGCCTCGTCCCGCTGCTGTACGGCCCGCGCCCGGGCGTCGAGCATCCGCTGGACGTCGGGGAAGCGGGCCGAGGAGGAGGTCCGGGGAGCGCAGCCGGCCAGCGCGACGAGCAGCGCCAGGGCGCTCAGGACGGCGCACCCCGCCGCCCCGGCCCGGCTCGGCCGCGGTCTCGTCCGCTGGTGTGACATGCGGCCGATCGTAAGTCCGGCCCGGCCGGGGCAAAAACGCTGGGCGGCCGTCCAGGGCCGGTCCGGTGCGCCGGACCCGGCCAGGACCCATCGGACAGGCCCTAGGGCCGGGTGACGGCCGAGATCGGCATCATGCCGACGGGGTCGTAGCGCACCTGGGCTCCGGGATGGGGCGCGTGCACGACCTGGCCGTTCCCCACGTACATCCCGACGTGGCTGGCATCGGAGCGGTAGATGACCAGGTCACCGGGTTGCACCTGGCTGAGCGGCACCTGGCGGCCGGCGCCCGCCTGGGCCTGTGACGTACGGGGCAGGGAGATCCCGGCCCAGGCGTAGGCCCATTGGGTGAGTCCGGAGCAGTCGAAGGCGGTGGGGCCGCTGCTTCCCCAGGCGTACGGGGCGCCGACGGCGGAGCGCACCGCGGAGACGGCCGTGGCGGCCCGGCCGGAGACCGGTACGGCGCCGGAGAGGTCGGGGATCACCGGGTCGCGCCCGTCGCCGCGGGAGGCCCGGCCGTACGCCTCCCTGGCGTCCCTGGGGAGCGCGTTCAGCAGCCGCCGGGCGGTGCCGAGCCTGCGCAGGACGTCCTTCTTGTGGCGGGCGGCCAGCCGACGGCTCTCGGCCAGCTCGGTGAGCGCCGCCGCGGTCTCCCGGCGCTGCTGTTCGAGGAAGCGCTGCGCGGCGCGCAGTTCGCGCAGCCCGCCGGCCTGGGCGGTGCCGATCCGGTCGAGCGCGGTGGCCTTCTCCAGGTAGCTGTCGGGGCGCTCGGAGAGCATCAGCCTGAGGAGGGGGTCGATACCGCCGGAACGGTACTGGGCGGCGGCCAGCGCGCCGAGCCGGCCGCGCATCCGGTTGAGCCGCTCCTGGGCGCGGGCGGTGCGGTCCTGGAGGACGGCCACCGTGGCGCGCAGCTCCTCGGTCCGGGCGGTGACGCCGTTGAACCTCTCGGTGGCCCGCTCCGCCTGCTCGTAGAGCGCGTCGAGCCGGGCGGCCGCCGCCTCCCGGCCGGCGGCCGGCGGGTCCGCCGGGGCGGCGGCGGCAGGCGGGGCCGTCAGTGCGGCGGCCGCGGTCGCCAGGGCCGACAGGACGGTGACCCCGGCGAGGGCGGCCTGGCCGTGCTGCGAGGTACGGCGGTGGGACGGCACGAGAGCCGCGCTCCTTCCGATGGGGGTTCCCTGCGCAGGGGGTCCCCCGCTCGAGCGCAGTCGAGAGTGGGGAAGGTCGGGAGCAGGGGCGAACCCCTGCCGCCCGGGAGGGCGCGCGGTGAACCGGATGCTGCGAGCGCCGACAGTAACGGCGACGGTCCGCACCGGCCAAAGTCCCCGTACCGCACACAAAACGCCGCCCCGACGGTGACTGTGCAGGTCACCGGCGGGGCGGCAGGTCAGCGGCGGGTGCCGCAAATCGCCCGTTCGGGCGGTGGGTCGAGCGGGTTGTGAGGCTTTTCCGACCGTGTTCCGGGCCGGTGGGGGCCGGGCCGGGGTACGCGGCGTACGCCCGGCTCCGGCCGCGTCAGACCCGTACGCCGAACATGAACGGCATGTTGTTGATGGACTCGTAGCGCACGTTGGCGCCCGGCTTCGGGGCGTGCAGCACCGTGCCGTTGCCCGCGTAGAGGCCGATATGGTGCAGGTCGCCGTAGAAGAGCACCAGGTCGCCGGGCTTGAGGCCGCTCTGCGAGGAGATCCGGGAGCCGGCGTTGGCCTGCTCCTGCGAGGTGCGCGGCAGCGACTGGCCGGCCTGCGCGTAGGCCCAGGAGGTCAGCCCCGAGCAGTCGAAGGACGACGGGCCGGTGGCGCCCCAGACGTAGGGCGAACCTATCTTGGCCTGGGCGGCGGCCAGGGCGGCCGCGCCCCGCTGCGAGGCGGGTACGTCGTTGCCGAGGTCGGTCCGCTCGTTGCCGCGGCTGGCGCGGCTGTTCTCCTCGGCCTCCATGGCCGCCCGTTCCTTGGCGGTCAGGGTGTTGAGCAGCTCCTGCGCCTTGGCGAGCTTGCCCTTGATCTCGTCCTTCTTCTCGCCGAGCGCCTTGCGGGTGTCGGCGAGGTCCTGGATCTTGCCCGCGGCTTCGGCGCGCTGCTGGGCGAGCCGGCGCTGCTTGTCCGCGATGGTCCTGAGCTGCTCGGCCTGCTTGCCGCTCAACTGGTCGAGGGTGGCGGCCCTTTCGAGGAAGGTGTCCGGGTCGCCGGAGAGGAACAGCTGGACCGAGGGGTCGAGGGAGCCGCTGCGGTACTGGCCGGAGGCGACCGCGCCGATGCCCTTGCGGAGCTCGTTCAGCTCGCCCTGGCCGCGGGCGACCTGGCCCTGGAGGCCGTCGACCTCCTTCTGGAGCTTGTCCTGCTGCGCCTTGACGCCGTTGTACTTCTCGGTCGCCTGCTCCGCCTGCTCGTAGAGCTTGTCGACCTCGGACTTGACGTCCTTCTTCGACGGCTGCGGATCGGCCTGGGCGGCCTGGGACGAGAGGGCGACGGCCGCCGCCGCGGTGGCGGTGAGCACGGTCACGCGAGTACGGCTCGGCTGCTTGGGTCGACGGTGGGACGCCACGGGGGCGAGCTCCTTCTTCCTCCAGCCGCCTACCGGGAAGTGGGGGGACAAGACCCCGGCTCCGCGTCAACGCTGCGGACTCGGCGGTACCTTCACTGTCATCCCGGTTGGATGATCACCTGTATGAAGGCTCGGGCCCGACCTTAGTAACCGAGTTGTGATCGCTTCAAATCCTCATCGGAAAAAACTACGTTCCCGGCCCCATCCTTTACCAACATCACACCGGCAGTGAGCGCCCGTCGACGCTCGGATACGAACCGGGCGGCACCCCGCGGACCGGCGAATCACCCGGAACCGGCACACGGGGTATCAGGTGCGGGCAAGTCGCTTGAGCAGCAGGGCCGATGAGACCGGGCGCGCCCCGGCCTTCGCCACCCCGTCGGCCACCTCGCGGTCGGTGGAGACCACCACGACCGGACGGCCCGGCGGTTCGGCCCGTACCAGCTGGCGAATCAACTCATCGGCCGTGACACCCGGTTTGCTGAAAAGAACCCGGACTCCGCGCGGCGGCGCGAGCAGCACCGGTGCGGCCAGCTCCGCCCCGTCGAAGACACAGGTCATCTCCGCGCCGGTCTGCGCGGCCAGCACCGCCAGCCCGCCCAGCAGCCGCAGCCGCTGCTTGTCGAGCGGCATGGTCGGATAGCCGGTCTTGGTGACGTTGTAGCCGTCCACCACCAAATGCGCCCGGGGCAGGGCCAGCAGCTGGTCGAGCAGCGCCGGGTCCATCTCGGACAGCGCGCGCGTGGCGATGTCCTTGGGCGTCATCCGGCCCGGCGTGACCGCCTCGACGGTATCGGCCGGATGGACACTGGCGGGCGGCAGCGCCAGCTCGCGGCGCAGGCCCTGGGCCGCGTCCAGCACGGTGTCCAGGAGCAGCCGCAGCCGCATGTCCTCGACGCTGCGGCCCTCGCGGGCCACCCGCCGGCTGGTCTCCAGCGCCGTCTCGGCCTCGGCGATCCGGGCCTTGAGGCGGCGCGCCTCACTGTCCGCGGCGGCCTTGTCGGCGCCCGCCCGGTCCCGCACCTCCGTCAGCGCCGCCTCGGCCTTGCGCACCGCGGCCTCACCGCGCTTGACGTCGCTCAGCGCGCTGCGCAGCTTGCGCCGCAGCGTCTCGTTCTCCTTACGGGCGGCCTCCAGATCGCCGCGCACCCGCTCGGCCTCCGCACGCGCCTCGCCGCGCGCCCGCGCCAGCTCCTCCCGGAGCCGGGCCAGCTCCCGTTCGGTCTCCTCGCCGGCCCGCTCGGCACGCGCCCGCTGCGCCTCCTCACCGGCCGCCGCGACGAGCTTGACCCAGCCCTCCGGGCGCAGCACATAGGCGGCCGCGGCCACCTCGAGCGGATCGGCGGCGGCCGGCGGGGTGCCCCGCTCCAGCGCCTCGGCGAGCTCCGGCTGGGTCTCGCGCAGCCGGCCCGCGATCCGCTGCCGGAAGACCGCGTCGCTCTCCAGTGCCGCGGCCATCGCGTTGCCGGCGAACTTGGCCCGGCGGGTCGGGGTGAACCGGGCGTACTGCCGCAGCGGGGCCGGGAGTTCGGCGACCGTCAGCGCGCCGAAGGCCTCCGCGGTGAGCGCCACGACCCGGCGCCGTACGCCCTCGGGCAGCGGATGGTCGAGCACCTCGTCCGCCGCACCGACAGATGCGTCGTCACGCCCGGCCCCCGGCTCCCCTTCTGGACGGTCCACCACGGCTTTCTCGCTCCGATCTCAGGCACTCGCGCCCGGCCGGTCCACCAGTTCGATCTGGTCGACCGCGTTGCACCAGCGGCAGCGCACGGACTCGATGCGTTCGCTGAGGACCTCGCGCTCCTCCACCTTCGGCTCACCGGCCAGGTCCAGGTGGACGAACTCCACGACCTTGGCCTGGCGGGTGACGTCGAAACGGGTGAGGTTGCCGCACAGTGTGCAGCGCCACCGGGTTTCGGCCGTCGGCAGGGGAACCGGCATCGTGTCGCCCTCTCTCTCGTCGTTCTCGTACTGCTGCGCCGTTCACGCGGTGCGCCGCCGGACTGCGGAAGTATGCAAGGTACTGCCTGCAACCCTACGGCCTGACGGGGGCGGGCGCGGGCCTGCCCGGGAGCCGGGACGCGGCGAGGCGCTCTGTCCCGATTGCCCGCCTTACGCCATGATCACTTCATGACGGCGCCGGTTCCCCCCTCCCCGCGTTCCCCCCGTTCCGCCCGCACCCCCCGCCTCCGCGCCCTGCTCCCCTCCGGCCTCCTGCCCCGTCCGCTCCGGCTGCCCCGGTCCCTGGCGCCGCTGCTCTCCGTGGTGTTCGCCCGGCTGACGCATGTCCTGATCGGCCTGTGCTGTGTGATCTTCGCGCTCGGCCCCGCCTCCGGCCTGAACCGGCTGTACGGCTCCGACGAGGCCCTGCTGACGGCCCAGGCCGCCTACTTCGAGCGGTGGGGCGTGGTCCCCCTGGAGCTGTGGGACGGTTCCCCGCCGGCCCTGCTCACCCCGCTCACCGCCCTGTTCGTGCACGGCAGCTGGCTGCATCTGCTCGGCAACATGCTGTTCCTGTACGTCTTCGGCGGAATGGCCGAATCACGGATGGGCCGGCTGCCGTTCGCCGCCTTCTACCTCATCATCGGCTACCTGGCCCTGCTCGGCTACGCGGCCGCGCACGCCGCCTCGGGCCGGACGCTGGTGGGCGCCTCCGGGTCGATCGCCGGGGTCCTGGGCGCCTTCCTCTACCTCTTCCCGAAGGCCCGGGTCACCAGCGTCTTCCCCTTCCTCTTCTTCCTCCCGCTGCGCTTCCCCGCCTGGATCGTCCTGCTGTTCTGGTTCTTCCTGCAATGGCAGGCCGCCCAGGACGACCCCCACGGCCCCGGCGTCGCCTACCTCTCCCATGTCGTCGGCTTCGCCCTGGGCTTCCTCTACGCCTGGGCCCGCTACCGCCGGGATAGTGTGGTGGCCACCAGGCCGGATGACCGGGCGACCGAGGGAGAGAGCCAGCCGTGATCACGTCGATCGTGCTCATCAAGACCAGCGTGGACCAGATCCCGGAGATCGCCGAGAAGATCGCCGCGCTGGACGGCGTCAGCGAGGTCTACTCGGTCACCGGCGCGCACGACCTGATCGCGATGGTTCGCGTCGCGGCCCACGACGATCTGGCCGACGTCATTCCCGGCCGCATCAGCAAGGTCCCCGGCGTCGCGTCGACGGAGACGCACATTGCGTTCCGCACGTATTCCCAGCACGACCTTGAGGCAGCGTTTGCGATTGGCCTCGAGGCCTAGCCGCTGCGCTCGGCTTGCCTCCCACGTTTTTGGCTTTCCCGCCGTGGCG
>NZ_BBUY01000007.1:0-10189 GCF_001590865.1 Streptomyces sp. NBRC 110611 | reverse complement strand
CGAGAAACCACCGCGGCGGGAAAGCCGACAACGTGGGAAGTTAAGCCAGCGCAGCCAGCGCAGCGATTAGGCGCTGAATGTGCTCCTCCGGCGTGCCAACGCCCACGCTGACGCGGAGGGCGCTCAGCGGGGCCTCGGCCGGTGCGGTCTCGGGGGTGCCGCACTCGCCGGGGGTGTGCGGGTCGCTGTCGAGCAGCGTGCGGACGAGCGGGTGGGCGCAGAAGAGGCCGTCGCGGACGCCGATGCCGTATTGGGCGGAGAGTGCGGCGGCGAGCTGTGTGCTGGACCGGCCCTCGACGACGAAGGAGAGGACGCCGACGCGGGGGGCGTCGTCGCCGAAGAGGGAGAGGATCCTGAGGCCGGGCACCTGGGCGAGGCCGGTGCGAAGGGTGTCGGTCAGGTGCTGCTCGCGGGCGGCCAGGGCGTCGCATCCGGCTTCGGTGAGTGCCTTGCAGGCGGAGGCGATGGCGTAGGCGCCGATGACGTTGGGCGAGCCGGCCTCGTGGCGGGCGGCGGTCTCGTGCCACTCGACGTCGAGGCCGCCGGTGTGCCGGGTGACGGTGCGGCTGGCGCCGCCGCCCGCGAGGTACGGTTCGGCCTCGCGCAGCCAGTCCGGGCGCCCGGCCAGCACCCCGGCGCCGAACGGCGCGTAGAGCTTGTGCCCGGAGAAGGCGACCCAGTCGACGTCGAGGTCGCGGACCGAGACCGGGCGGTGCGGGACGAGCTGCGCCGCGTCCAGGACGATACGGGCGCCGTGGGCGTGCGCGGCGGCGGCCAGTTCCCGTACCGGCCACAGCTCACCGGTGACGTTGGAGGCACCGGTCACACACACCAGCGCCGGGCCATGGGGCTCGCGGGCGGCCAGGGCCTGCTCCAGGGTGTCCACGGCCTGCTGGTGCGTCCGCGGCGCGTCGAGGTAGGTCACGGCGGTGTCGGCGCGGCGCGCCCACGGCAGCAGTGCGGCGTGGTGCTCGGTCTCGAAGACGAAGACCCGGGTGCCGGCCGGCAGGGCGGCGGCCAACAGGTTGAGCGAGTCGGTGGTGGAGCGGGTGAAGACGACCTGGTCGTCGGGGCGGCAGTCGAGGAAGGCGGCGACGTCCGCGCGGCTGTTCTCGAAGAGTTCGGTGGACAGCTGCGAGAGGTGTCCGGCGCCGCGGTGCACACTGCCGTAGTACGGGGCGTAGGCGGCCACATCGTCCCAGACCCGCTGCAGCACGGGAGCGCTGGCGGCGTAGTCCAGCGCGGCGTACTCGATGTCACCGCCGGTGGCCAGCGGGACCCGGACGTCCCGGCCGAGAACGGGCAGCGGGGCGGGGACGGACCGGTCGGCGGTGGTGACGGCAGGAGCGGCAGCGGCGGCAACGGTGGATACGGACATGGCGAACTCCCGTGAGAAGTAGGCGAATTCGCTGCGGCACGGCGAGGAACGAGGGGCGCGGGGCGCGCGGCACGGCCGCAGCGTGAAGAGACGTGAAGAGAAAGTCGCAGCGTGGGAAGGGCGCGGAGAGGGGCCGTCGGGCCCTATCGCATTCGCTGGTTCACGGAAGTTCTCCCTCGGGGACCAGGATCCCTGGCGAGGGATCCGCGCTTGCCGCAGACCTCGCTGCCTGCGACCTGGTCATCACCCGGGGCACCCCGCCACGGAAGGAGGGTTGCCGGACAGCGGGCCGGGGCCTGCATCGCTGTCACTCGTGACCTGGGAAGGAAAGTAGTTCAGTTGATCGCCGTCGCGCAACCGTTGTCCGGATGACGGGATGCCCGGGGTGCCGGTGCCCGGAGGAACCGGCACCCCGGTTCGGCGGCGTGCCGGGGCCGGACAGGCCCTACGCGTTGCTGGCGGCCACCCAGCGCTCCAGGGCCCGCCGGGCCGCGCCGGAGTCGATGGACTCGGCGGCCCGCTCGATGCCGGCCCTGATCTGCTCGGGCAGGGGGGCGTCGCCGATCTCCAGGGCGACCAGGGCGGCGGCGGAGTTCAGCAGCACCGCGTCGCGTACCGGGCCGGTCTCGCCGTCCAGCAGGCGGCGGGCCACATCGGCGTTGTACGAGGCGTCGGCGCCGCGCAGCGCGTCCACCGGGACGAGGGGGATGCCGACGTCGCGGGGGTCGAAGGCCACTTCGCGGACCGTGCCGTCACGGACGATCCATACCCGTGAGGTGGCGGTGGTGGTCAGCTCGTCGAGGCCGTCGTCGCCGCGGAAGACGAGCGCGGAGGAGCCGCGTTCGGCGAGGACGCCGGCGAGGATCGGCGCCATGCGGGCGTCGGCGACCCCGGTCGCCTGGGCGCGGACCCGGGCCGGGTTGGTCAGCGGGCCCAGCACGTTGAACGTCGTACGGATGCCCAACTGGCTCCGGGCGTTGGCGACGTGCCGCAGTGCGGGGTGGAACTTCACCGCGAAGCAGAAGGTGATGCCCGCCTCCCGGGCGACCTCGGTGACCCGCTGGGGGCTGAGGTCGAGGTTGACGCCGAGTTTCTCCAGGACGTCGGAGGCTCCGCTGGCGGAGGACGCCGCGCGGTTGCCGTGTTTGACGACCCTGGCGCCGGTGCCGGCCACCACGATCGCGGACATCGTGGAGATGTTGACGGTCTTGGCGCCGTCGCCGCCGGTGCCGACGATGTCGACGCTGGGGCCGGGGACGTCGATCAGCCGCGCGTGCTCGTACATGGCGCGGACCAGGCCGGAGATCTCGGCGACGGTCTCGCCCTTGGCGCGGAGGGCCACCGCGAAACCGGCGATCTGGGCGTCACCGGCCTCGCCCCGCATGATCCGGTCCATGGCCCAGGCGGTGTCGTCGGCGGTGAGGTCACGGCCGTCGAGGAGGGCGTTCAGGATGCCCGGCCAGGTGTGGGCCGCCACGCTGTCGCCGCCTGCCGGGGTCACAACGTTCATGGTCCACGCTCCTGGTGTGTCGGCTTTCCCTGCGGTCAGCCTATCGAGCCGGCGACATGCCGGAGGGCCCCGTCCAATGATCAGGACGGGGCCCTCTGGGTGGCGTGTTTCCTACGGTGCGCTACGAGGCGCCCGGGGGATCAGTGGTGGCCGTGGCCGCTGGTGATCTCCTGGTACTCCTCGGCCGTGGGCTTGGCGATGACGTTGTCCTCGCCGTAGTAGCCCTTCGAGAGCTTGGCGCGGAGCTTCTCCGAGCGCTTGATCTTGCGCCGGACGCCGTTCTCGTCGACCTCCGGGCCCACCTCGAACGGCTTGGGCTGCTCGTGCTGGGTGAGGGTGTGCAGCTGCTCCTGGCTGAGCGGCTCGTGGACCTCGATGAACTCACCGTGCGGCAGGCGCTTGATGATGCCGGACTCGCGGCCGTGCAGCACCTTGTCCTTGTCGCGGCGCTGGAGGCCGAGGCAGATCCGCTTGGTGATGATGAACGCGAGGACCGGTCCGACGAAGAACCCGATCCGGACGAACCAGGTGATGGCGTTGATCGACAGGTGGAAGTGGGTGGCCCACAGGTCGTTGCCACCGCCGACCAGCATCACGAAGTACGCGACGAGCCAGGCCACACCGAAGGCGGTACGGGTGGGCACGTTGCGCGGGCGGTCCAGGATGTGGTGCTCGCGCTTGTCGCCGCGGACCCAGGACTCGACGAACGGGTAGACCGCGATGGCGACCAGGACCAGGGGGAAGATCAGGATCGGGATCAGCACACCGAAGTTGACGGTGTGGCCCCAGAAGTTCCACTCCCAGCCCGGCATGACGCGGACCAGACCCTCGGCGAAGCCCATGTACCAGTCCGGCTGCGCACCGGTGGAGACCTGGTCGGGCCGGTACGGTCCGATGGCCCATACGGGGTTGATGCTGGCGATCGCGGCGATCACCGAGATCACACCGAAGACCAGGAAGAAAAAGCCTCCGGCCTTGGCCATGTAGACCGGCAGCAGCGGCATGCCGACGACGTTGTTGTTGGTCTTGCCGGCACCCGGGAACTGGGTGTGCTTGTGGTAGAAGACCAGGATCAGGTGCGCCACCAGAAGGCCGAGCATGATGCCGGGCAGCAGCAGCACATGGATCGTGAAGAACCTCGGGATGATGTCGTGCCCGGGGAACTCGCCGCCGAAGATGAACATCTGCAGGTAGGAACCGACCAGCGGCATCGCCAGGATGACGCCCTCGATGAACCGCACGCCGGTGCCGGAGAGCAGGTCGTCGGGGAGCGAGTAGCCGGTGAAGCCGGTGAACATGCCCAGCACGAACAGCAGGAAGCCGAACAGCCAGTTGACCTCGCGCGGCTTGCGGAAGGCGCCGGTGAAGAACACCCGCATCATGTGGACCATCATCGCGGCCAGGAAGACCAGCGCGGCCCAGTGGTGGATCTGACGGATGAGCAGGCCGCCGCGGACGTCGAAGCTGATGTCCAGCGTCGACTCGAAGGCCTGGGTCATCCGGATTCCCTGCATGGGCACGTAGGAACCGTGGTAGGTCACCTCGGCCATGCTCGGGTGGAAGAACAGCGTCAGGTAGACACCGGTCAGGATGATGATGATGAAGCTGTAGAGCGCGACCTCACCCAGCATGAAGGACCAGTGGTCCGGGAAGATCTTGCGCATGTTGGCCTTGGCCAGGCTGTAGATGCCCAGTCGGCCGTCCGCCCAGTCGGCGATCCGCTCGCCCCGTGGCGCCTGGCCACGGCGCGTGGTGGTCGCGCTTGTCTCGTTACTCATCCGCGCTCCCAGAAGCTCGGGCCGACGGGCTCCTCAAAGTCGCTCACGGCCTCGAGGTAGCCGTCCTTCACCGTGATGTTCAGCTGCGGCAGGGCGTGTCCGGCCGGACCGAAGATCACTCGCCCGCCGTCGGCGAGGTCGAAGGTCGACTGGTGGCAGGGGCAGAGCACGTGGTGCGTCTGCTGCTCGTACAGGCTGATCGGGCAACCCACGTGGGTGCAGATCTTCGAGTACGCGACGATGCCCTCGTGCGACCACTCGAGCTCGCGCTTGTCCTTGATGTTGCGCGGTTCGATCCGCACGAGCATCAGGGAGTCCTTGGCGATCTTGTTGTTGAAGTCGTGGTCGTCGTCCGCCAGGCCCTCGGGCTTGGCGAAGGTCAGCGAGCCGACCGCGATGTCCTCGGGACGCAGCGGCTGGTTGGTCGACTGGTTGACCAGCCGGACGCCCTTCTTCCAGCTCGTGGTGCGCAGCTTCCGCTCGGGCAGCGGCCCGAGGTCCCGCAGCAGGACGACGCCGGAGAGCGGCACCAGGGCCAGCGCGCCGAACATCGTGTTGCGGATCAGCTTGCGGCGGCCGAACTGCGACTCGGCGGCGCCCTCCCGGAAGTCCGCCATGACCTTGGCCTTGACCTCGGGGGTGGCCTCGATCGGGTGACGGTCGTCGGCGACCTCCACGTCCGACATCAGCGTGCGGGCCCAGTGGACCGCGCCGGCGCCGATGCAGAAGAGCGCGACACCGAGGGTCAGGCCGAGCGCGAAGTTCAGTCCGCTGATGTGGCCGAGCGGGAAGATGTAGACGATCTTCTCGATCGGGATCGCGACGTACGCGGCGATGAAGCCGACCGTCGCGATCATGGACACCAGGAAGAGCAGGGCGACGGTGCGCTCGGAGCGCTTGGCGGCCCGCTCGTCGATGTCCTGGGCGCGGTGCTCGTGGGGCGGCAGCCCCGGGTCGGCGAACGGGTCCGCCTTGGTCACCGCAGCTTCGTGAGCCGTCTCCCGCTCACTGGGAAGAATTTCTTCTGGCACGTCTGCGTGTCGTCCAGTCTCGCTCATGACTTCTTGGCCTTCGTAGTCCGGGCTGCGACCCAGATGGCGACCGCGACCAGCGCGCCCAGGCCGAAGATGTAACCGAAGAGGCCCTCGACCACCGGTCCGAGGCCGCCGAGCTCCATACCGCCGGGGCTCGCGGATTCGTCGCCGTTGACGGCGCCGAGGTACGCGACGATGTCCTTCTTGTTCTGCTTGCTCAGGGTGCCGTCACCGAAGGAGGGCATGTTCTGCGGGCCGGTTTCCATGGCCTCGTAGATGTGCTTCGGGTCCACGCCCTGGAGCGTCGGCGCGTACTTGCCGTTGGTGAGGGCGCCGCCCTTGCCGGTGAAGTTGTGGCACTGCGCGCAGTTGGTGCGGAACAGCTCGCCACCCTTGCCGATGTCGGCACCGTCGGGGCTGTACTGCGACTTCTCCGGGACGGAGGGGCCGGCGCCCAGCGACGCGACGTAGGCCGCCAGCTGTTCCCGCTCGGCGGTGCTGTAGATGGCCTTCTTCCGCGGCACCTGGGCGCCGGGCTGCTGGGCCGGCATCCGGCCGGTGCCGACCTGGAAGTCGACGGCGGCGGCGCCGACGCCGACCAGGCTCGGGCCGTCGGAGGTGCCCTGACCGCCGGTGCCGTGGCAGCTTGCACAGCCGACGGCGTAGAGCTTCTTGCCCTCCTTGATGGCAAGGGACTGGGCGGTGTCATCGGCCTGAGCCTTGTCCGCCGGCGCGAACGCGGCGTACAGCCCCCCGGTGACCGCCAGCGCGAAGAGTAGGACGACGAGCGCCGCCAGCGGATGGCGCCGTCGTGCGGAGAGCTTTTTCACGGATTACCCCGGTGTCAGGATCTTCTGCGTCGATGCTTTGGCTATGTCTGTCTGATATGCGGGTCCGGTGGTGGACCGGACTACCTACTTGATCAGGTAGATCGTGGCGAAGAGGCCGATCCAGACGACATCGACGAAGTGCCAGTAGTAAGACACGACGATGGCCGCGGTGGCCTGCGTGTGGGTGAACCTCTTGGCCGCGTACGTCCTGCCCAGGACCAGCAGGAAGGCGATCAGACCGCCCGTCACATGCAGTCCGTGGAATCCGGTGGTCAGGTAGAACACCGAGCCGTAGGGGCCGGACGAGAGCGACAGGCCCTCGTGCTTGACCAGCTCGGTGTACTCGTAGACCTGACCGCCGATGAAGATCGCACCCATGACGAAGGTGACCACGAACCACGCGCGGAGCTTCTTGACATCGCCGCGCTCGGCCGCGAAGACGCCGAGCTGGCAGGTCAGCGAGCTGAGCACCAGGATCGTGGTGTTGGTCGCGGAGAACGGAAGGTTCAGCGCATCGGCCGACTCCTTCCAGTACTCGGATCCGGTCACCGATCGGAGGGTGAAGTACATCGCGAAGAGGGCCGCGAAGAACATCAGCTCGGAACTCAGCCAGATGATGGTTCCGACGCTGGTGAGGTTCGGCCGATTGACCGTCGGGTGCGCGTGCCCGGTTTCTACTGTCGTTGCTGTCGCCACGACCGACATTATGTCGGTCGCTTATCCCGCCCTCACTCCGGGGGGTGCCGTTCGGTGTGTCAAGGACGTATGCCCTGCTCTTACGGCCCATTTCCGTCATCGCTCGAAGGGGGGAAGCGGGGCCGCCGAGGGCGTCCGCGGGGGCCGCGCGGGCCGGTTCTGACGGGCCGTCGGGAAGATCCCGGGCCGGTCCGGCCCCTGCTGCCGGCCGCGGTTACCGGAGTAGCATCCGGCGCATCCGTACCACCCGATGCTGTGCCACTACGAGAGCGTGGAGGAACGATGCAGGCGACTGCCACGGTGCTGGTCTACAGCGACAACGCGGGCACCCGCGAGCAGGTCCGGCTGGCGGCCGGACGGCGCCCCGCCGCCGATGTCCCGCAGATCGAGATCCTGGAGTGTGCCACCGCGCCGGCGGTCCTGGCGGCCCTGGAGCAGGGCGGCATCGACGTCTGTGTACTGGACGGCGAGACCGCGCCGGCGGGCGGGATGGGCGTCTGCCGGCAGATCAAGGACGAGATCTTCCAGTGCCCGCCGGTCCTGCTGCTGATCGGCCGCCCGCAGGATGCCTGGCTGGCGACCTGGAGCCGGGCGGACGCCGCGGTGCCCCATCCGATCGACCCGGTGGCCTTCGCCGACGCCCTGGCCGGCCTGCTGCGCCGTCAGCACCTGGCGGGGGTGTGAACGGGCGCTGAGCGCCCCCTCGGCGCCCTCTGCCGGGGCCCTAGATCTCCGGGCGCAGGCGGGCGTCGGGGGCCGGGTTCCGGTCGCGGTGGGCCGCTCCTGTGGTGCCGCCCGCCGCGCCCTTCAGGGCGCTGCCGGCGCGCCACTCCTGCCAGGGCATGTTCCAGTCGCCGAAGCCGTTGCCGAACGGCGCCATGGTGTCGCCGCTGCTGTTGATCACGGTGACGACGTCGCCGACCCGCACGGTGTTGAAGAACCACCGGGCGTTGCCGGTGGACATCCCGGTGCAGCCATGGCTGACGTTCGCCGCGCCCTGCGAGCCGACGGACCAGGGTGCGGCGTGGACGTATTCGCCGCTCCAGGTGACCCGGGTGGCCCAGTAGACCGGCAGGTCGTAGGCCTCCGAACTGCCGGCGGCGATGCCGACGGTCGTGCTGCGCATGCGTACGAAGCTCTCCTTGCCGAGGATGACCTTGACGCCGTTGCGGGTGGAGAAGCCGGGTTTGCCGGTGGTGACCGGGAGGGTCTTGATCGCCTGGCCGTTGCGCTTCACCGTCATCTGGTGGCTCGCCGCGTCGGTGACGGCCTCCACGCGGTCGCCGGTGGTGAGTCTGACGGGCTTGGAGACGCCTCCGTAGAGCCCCTTGGCGATCTTCAGGCCGGCGAGGTTGCTGTGCACCGAGACGGTCGCGTGGGCGGGCCAGAACTCCTTGGGGCGGAAGTGCAGCTTCTTGTCGTCCACCCAGTGCCAGGAGCCCTCGACGCGCGGCATGGAGTCGACCTTCAGGGCGCTCTCGACGAGGGCGCGTGCCTTCGGGTCCTTGACCGGCTTGGACAGCTCGGCGGTGACCGGCTGGCCGACGCCGTACTGGCCGCTCTCCGGGCCGAAGACGGCGGTCAGCCGGCCGTCCGCGCCCTTGGTGTGGACCTGGAACGTCTTGCGGCCGGGGGCGCCGTCCTCGTCCTCGGTGCTGACCCGCACGGTGTAGCGGGTGCCGGCGGCCAGGGGGGCCGTGGTGCGCCAGTGCCTGCCGTCGGCGCTGAGTTCGCCGCGCAGGGTGCGCCCGGTGGCGTCGGTGGCGGTCACGTCCGTGATCCGGGCCTCGTCGTCCGTGACGGAGACCTCGAGCGGGGTGTCGGGGTCGGCTTTCCGCTGTCCGTCCGGGGTGTTCGCGGTGATCTGGTCGTCCGCGTCGTAGGGATTGGCGGAGAGCGAGTTCGAGCCCCCGCAGGCGGCGGTGCTCACCGCGAGGGGCACGAGCAGGAGGCCGCAGCTCAGCACCGTCCGGGTTCGAGGTCTGTAGCTCATGCCCCAAAAGTACGAAGAATCACCTTTCCCGGCGCGTCGGAGGACTGCAAACGGGTGTCTCCCAGGCCGCCGAACGGGGCGGGCCCGGACACCTGTTGGGGTGTCCGGGCCCGCTGCACGGCGTGTCAGCCGTGCGGTTCTCGCCTTGTGTGCTTACTGCGTGCGGTTCTCACCGTGGTAGTACTCGAACACCCAGCCGAAGAGGCCCACGAGGATCACCGGCAGGGAGAAGTACAGCAGCCAGAAGCCGAAGCAGACCGCCAGGAAGGAGAGCGCGCCACCGACGGCCAGGGCCAGCGGCTGCCAGCTGTGCGGGCTGAAGAAGCCCAGCTCACCGGCGTCGTCCGAGACCTCGGCGTTCTCGTTGTCCTGCGCTCCGGCGTCGACCCGCCGGGCCGTGAAGGCCAGGTAGTAGCCGACCATGATGCACAGACCGAAGGAGAGGAACAGTGCGGTGGTGCCCGCCGGCTCCTTCGACCAGACGCCGTAGACGATCGCCATGGCGAGGATGAAGACGCTCAGCCAGACGAACATCTTGCCCTGGATCTTCACTTGCCCGCCTCCTTGCCGCCGGCGAGGGACTTGTCGGCCTCGGCGCCGTGGCCGTTGTGCAGCGCGTCGAGTGCCGCGATCTCCGGGTGGTGCAGGTCGAATGCCGGGGATTCGGAGCGAATACGCGGCAGGGTGAGGAAGTTGTGCCGCGGCGGCGGGCAGCTCGTCGCCCACTCCAGCGAACGGCCGTAGCCCCACGGGTCGTCGACGGTGACCTTCTCACCGTACTTCGCGGTCTTCCAGACGTTGTAGAAGAACGGCAGGATCGACAGGCCCAGCAGGAACGACGCGATCGTGGAGATGGTGTTCAGCAGCGTGAAGCCGTCGGACGCGAGGTAGTCCGCGTAACGCCGCGGCATGCCCTCGGCACCCAGCCAGTGCTGGACGAGGAAGGTGCCGTGGAAGCCGACGAACAGCG
>NZ_BBUY01000006.1:352418-355562 GCF_001590865.1 Streptomyces sp. NBRC 110611 | reverse complement strand
GGGGATGACGGAGCACGACTTCCGGGTGAACTTCCCGACCGTCCGGGCGGCGACCATCCTCACCCCCGACGCCACCGGCGTGGCCGGTCTGCTCGCCGCGGTCCGCGACCCGGAGAAGGACACGCTGGCGGCGGAGCGGGCCGAGCTGAAGGAGCACCTGCTGGGTCCGTCGGAACCGCCGTCGTCGGTCCGCTTCAACCTGGCCGCGCGGGCCCTGTGCGCCAAGGCCGACGAGCGGCGCGTCCGGATGGAGAAGCGGCTGACCGGCATCCCCGGGCAGCGCACCCAGGAGGAGAAGGCCATGGACGCCGCCGAGGCGGCCGAACGCAAGGCCAGTGGCGCCTCGGATGCGGCGGCCGCCGTCTGAGGCACAGCGGGCCGTGCACGGCCGCGCAGGGCGGCTCTGAGCGCAGTGGGCCCGGGCCCTGTGGACGTTTCCACAGGGGCCCGGGCCCACTCGTCGTATCCGTCGGAACGGGCCGCGGTGACCGTCGGAACGGTCGCGGTGCCCGTCGGATCAGAACGGCCGGAAGCCCTCGTACTCCTGGGCGGCCTCGTCGCGCTCCGCGTCGCGGTCCCGGCGGCGCTGGGCGGCCGGGCGCGGGGCCTCGAAGCGGTGGTCCTCGCCACGGCGGCCGAGCATCTCCGCGCCGGCCGTCATCGACGGCTCCCAGTCGAAGACCACGGCGTTGTCCTCGGGGCCGATCGCCACCCCGTCCATCGCCCGGGCGCCCAGCTTGAGGAGCTCGTCCTCGACGCCGAGGCGGTTGAGCCGGTCGGCGAGGTAGCCCACCGCCTCGTCGTTGTTGAAGTCCGTCTGACGGACCCAGCGTTCGGGCTTCTCGCCCCGTACCCGGAAGAACCCGTCGCCCTCGCGCGTCACCGTGAAGCCGGCGTCGTCCACGGCCTTGGGCCGGATCACGATCCGGGTGGCCTCCTGGACGGGCTTGGCGGCGCGGGCCCGGGCGACGATGTCGGCGAGCGCGTACGACAGCTCCTTCAGGCCCTGGCGGTCGACCGCGGAGACCTCGAAGACGCGGTAGCCGCGCTCCTCCAGGTCGGGCCGGATCATCTCGGCGAGGTCCTTGCCGTCGGGGATGTCGACCTTGTTCAGGACGACCACCCGCGGCCGGTCCTCCAGGCCGCCGTACTGGGCCAGCTCCGCCTCGATGACGTCGAGGTCGGTGACCGGGTCGCGCTGCGACTCCAGGGTCGCGGTGTCCAGGACGTGGACGAGGACCGCGCAGCGCTCGACGTGCCGGAGGAACTCCAGGCCCAGGCCCTTGCCCTGGCTGGCGCCGGGGATCAGCCCCGGTACGTCCGCGATGGTGTAGACCGTCGCACCGGCCGTGACCACGCCGAGGTGGGGCACCAGCGTCGTGAACGGGTAGTCGGCGATCTTGGGCTTGGCGGCGGAGAGGACCGAGATCAGGGAGGACTTCCCGGCGCTCGGGTAGCCGACGAGCGCGACGTCCGCGACGGTCTTGAGCTCCAGGACGATGTCGCGGGTCTCACCGGGCTCGCCGAGCAGCGCGAAGCCGGGGGCCTTGCGGCGGGCGGAGGCGAGCGCGGCGTTGCCGAGCCCACCGCGGCCGCCCTGACCGGCGACGAAGGTGGTGCCCTGGCCGACCAGGTCGGCGACGACCTCGCCGTTCTTGTCGAGCACGACCGTGCCGTCCGGCACCGGCAGGACCAGGTCCTGGCCGTTCTTGCCCTCCCGGTTGTCACCGGCGCCGGGCTGCCCGTTGGTGGCCTTGCGGTGCGGGTGGTGGTGGTAGTCGATGAGGGTGGTGACGTCCTGGTCGACCACCAGGATCACATCGCCGCCCCGGCCGCCGTTGCCGCCGTCCGGGCCGCCGAGCGGCTTGAACTTCTCCCGGTGCACGGAGGCACAGCCGTGGCCTCCGTTACCCGCGGCGACGTGCAGTTCGACGCGGTCCACGAAGGTGGTCATGGTGGGTGCCTCCAGGTGGTGCGGAGTTGTCTGTCTCGTTGTCTCTGTCGTAACACGCCAAGGGCGGACCGGCCTTCCCGCTCTCGCGAGAAAAGGCGGTCCGCCCCTGGGTGGTGCTGTGGTGCGTCCGGGCCGGAATTACTCGGCGACCGGAACGATGTTCACGACCTTGCGGCCACGGTGGGTGCCGAACTGCACCGCGCCGGGCTGCAGGGCGAACAGGGTGTCGTCGCCGCCGCGGCCGACGCCCGTGCCCGGGTGGAAGTGGGTGCCACGCTGGCGGACCAGGATCTCACCGGCGAGGACGGCCTGACCGCCGAAGCGCTTCACGCCGAGCCGCTGAGCATTGGAATCGCGACCGTTCCGAGTGGACGATGCGCCCTTCTTGTGTGCCATGTCTCCTCAGTCCCTTACTTCGCCGGAGCGTCGATGCCGGTGATCTTCAGCGCCGTGTGGAGCTGGCGGTGGCCGATCCGCTTCTTGTAACCGGTCTTGTTCTTGTACTTCTGGATCCGGATCTTGTCGCCCTTGTGGTGGTCCACGACCTCGGCCTGGACCTTCACGCCGGCCAGGACCCACGGGTCGCTGGTGACCGCGTCACCGTCGACGACCAGCAGCGTCGAGAGCTCGACGGTGTCGCCCACCTTGTTGGTGGCCATACGGTCAACTTCGATGACGTCGCCGACAGCAACCTTCTGCTGACGGCCGCCGGTGCGCACGATCGCGTACACGCGGAGCTCTCTTTCGCTAGGTAACGGATCCTCTGATGCCAGCCGCTCTCACGGGCTCGGGACAGCCCGTGGAATCCGAGGGGACGAGCGGCCTCCCTCGGCGAACCGAGAGGTGTTTGCTCAGGGGTTCGGGTCTGCGACACCAATGGTTCCCAGACACCGACGGTCAAGGTTACGGGGCCTTGACCAGGGGGTCAAACCGGCCCCGGGCCGCTGACGGCCCGGGGCACGGTCTGGCCGGTCAGTCCTCCGCGGAAGCGGACACCGACGGTGCCGAGGCCTGCTCGGCGGCAGCGGTCTTCTTGGCCGCGGCCTTCTTCGTCGTCGTCTTCTTCGCAGTGGTCTTCTTCGCCGTGGCCTTCTTGGCGGTGGTGGTCTTCTTCGCCGCCGCCTTCTTGGCCGTGGTCTTCTTCGCCGCGGTCTTCTTGGCGGTGGTGGTCTTCTTCGCCGCCGCCTTCT
>NZ_BBUY01000006.1:298378-352099 GCF_001590865.1 Streptomyces sp. NBRC 110611 | reverse complement strand
GGCGGTGGTGGTCTTCTTCGCCGCCGCCTTCTTGGCCGTGGTCTTCTTCGCCGCGGTCTTCTTGGCGGTGGTGGTCTTCTTCGCCGCCGCCTTCTTGGCCGTGGTCTTCTTCGCCGCCGCCTTCTTCGCGGTCTTCTTGGCCGCGGGCTCGGCCTCCGGCTCGACGGCCTCGGGGGCCTCAGCCGCCTCGGGTGCCTCGGCGCCCGTGGCGGGCTCGGCGACCTCGGCGACCGGCTCGGCCGGCTTCTCCGGCTCGGCCGCAGCCGCGATGACCACCGTGGCCGCTGACTCCGCGGCATCCGGCGAGCCCGCCGGAGCGGACACCCTGCGGGTCACCCGGCGCCGCGTACGGGCCGGTGCGGGCTCCGCGGCCGGGGCCTCGGCGAGCGGCTCCGCGACCTGCTCGGGCGCCACGGCCTCCGCGGGTTCCACGGCCTCCACGGCCTCCGCCTCGGGGGCCGGCGCCGGCTCGGCCGGCACCACGATCTCGGCCGGCTCCGCGGCGGCCTTCGGGGCGCCCGCCGGAGCGGACACCTTCCGGCTCACCCGGCGGCGGCTCCGGCTCCGTCCGGCGGCCGCTTCGGCCTCCGCCGGGCTGCTGAACCACTCGTCGGCCTCGGCCACCGCGGGCTGCAGCTCGGCCTCGGTCACCGGGGCGGGCTCCAGCTCGGGTCCGGCACCGTCCGGCAGCGGCTCGGCCGCCGCCTCCACCTCGTGGACCTGCGGCTCGGCCGGCGTCGCCTTGCCCTTCTTCTTGCGCTTGCCGCCACCGCCGGCCGCCGTCGGCTGGTCCATGTGGACGATGACGCCCCGGCCGTTGCAGTGCACACACGACTCGGAGAACGACTCCAGCAGCCCCTGGCCGACCCGCTTACGGGTCATCTGGACCAGGCCGAGCGAGGTGACCTCGGCCACCTGGTGCTTCGTACGGTCCCGGCCCAGGCACTCCAGCAGCCGCCGCAGCACCAGGTCCCGGTTGGACTCCAGGACCATGTCGATGAAGTCGATCACGATGATGCCGCCGAGGTCGCGCAGCCGCAGCTGGCGCACGATCTCCTCGGCCGCCTCCAGGTTGTTCCTGGTGACCGTCTCCTCGAGGTTGCCGCCCTGACCGGTGAACTTGCCGGTGTTGACGTCGACCACGACCATCGCCTCGGTCCGGTCGATCACCAGCGAGCCGCCGCTGGGCAGCCAGACCTTGCGGTCCAGCGCCTTCATCAGCTGCTCGTCGATGCGGTACGTCGCGAAGACGTCGACCTCCGACGTCCACTTCTGCAGCCGGTCGGCGAGGTCCGGGGCGACGTGCGAGACATAGCCGTGAACGGTCTGCCAGGCGTCGTCACCGCTGACGATGACCTTGGAGAAGTCCTCGTTGAAGATGTCACGGACGACCCGGACGGTCATGTCCGGCTCGCCGTAGAGCAGCGACGGGGAGCTCGTGGAAGCGGCCTTCGCCTTCTTCTGGATCTCCTCCCACTGCGCCTGCAGCCGCTGGACGTCGCGCGCCAGCTCCTCCTCGCTCGCGCCCTCCGCGGCCGTACGGACGATGACGCCCGCGTCCTCGGGGACGATCTTCTTGAGGATCTGCTTGAGGCGCGCCCGCTCGGTGTCCGGGAGCTTGCGGCTGATACCGGTCATCGAGCCCTCGGGCACGTAGACCAGGTAGCGCCCGGGCAGCGAGACCTGGCTGGTCAGCCGGGCGCCCTTGTGGCCGATCGGGTCCTTGGTGACCTGCACCAGCACCGACTGGCCGGACTTCAGCGCGGTCTCGATCCGGCGCGGGCCGTTGGCCATGCCCAGCGCCTCGAAGTTGACCTCGCCGGCGTACAGCACGGCGTTGCGGCCCTTGCCGATGTCGACGAAGGCGGCCTCCATCGACGGCAGGACGTTCTGCACCTTGCCGAGGTAGACATTGCCGACGTACGAGGTCGCCTGCTCCTTGTTGACGAAGTGCTCCACGAGCACGTTGTCCTCGAGGACGCCGATCTGGGTGCGCTCGCCGCTCTGGCGGACGACCATCACCCGCTCGACGGCCTCACGGCGGGCCAGGAACTCCGCCTCGGTGATGATCGGCACCCGGCGGCGGCCCTGCTCACGGCCCTCACGGCGGCGCTGCTTCTTGGCCTCCAGGCGCGTCGACCCCTTGATCGACTGCACCTCGTCCGTCGGCTCTTCCTTCTTCCGGGGCTCGCGGATCTTGACGACCGTGCGCTCCGGCTCGTCGGTGCCCGCCTCGCCCATCGCCTCGGCGGGCTCGCCCGCGCGGCGACGGCGACGGCGGCGGCGACGGCTGCTGCTGCTACCGGCGGCCGACTGCGGCTCCTCGGCCTCGGCCGGCTCCTCGGCGGCGCGCTCCTCGCCCGCCTCGGGCCCGGCCTCCGCGCCGGCGGCCTCCTCCTCGGTCGCGGGGGCCTCCTCGGCGAGCTGCTCCTCGGCGGCCTCACCACGGCGGCGGCGACGGCCACCACGGCGCCGGCGGCGCGAGGGGCGCTCGGCGAACTCGTCCTCGCCGTGACCGGCCTCGGCCGGCTCGGTCTCCGGCTCGGCCGCCTCCGCGGCCGCCGGCTCCTCGGCCACGGCCGCGGGCGCGGGCGCCTGCTCGGCCTCGGCCGGCGCGCCACGACGGCGGCGACGGCGGGTACCGGCGGCGGGCTGCTCCTCGGCCGCGGGGGCCTCGGCAGCGGCCTCTTCCTGGCGGGCCGCGGCGGCCGCGGCAGCCGCGGTCTCCGGGGTCTGGAACATCGGCTCGGCGAACACCGGCGCCTGGAAGACGGCGGTCGGCGGACGCTGCGCCCGGCGGCGGCCGCGTACCGGCGCCTCCTTGGCCGGCTCCTCCTCCGCGCGGGTGGCCTCGGCGCGCGGCGTCTCGGCGGCCGGCTCGGCCGCCGACGCGGCGGGGCGCACGGCACGGCGGCGCGTCCGGCGGCCACGCGCCGGCGCGGTCTCGGCCTCCTCGGTCACCGCGGCCGCTTCCGGCTCCTCGGCCTCTGCGGCCTCCGCGGGGGCGGCGGCCTCCTCGGTCGCCTGAGGCGAGCCGGCGGGGGCGGTGGCCTTACGGGTCGCACGACGGCGGGCACGGGCGGGCTTCGCCGCCTCGGCGGTGGGTGCTGCCTCCTCGGCGGGCGCCTCCTCGGCGGCCGGGGCGGCCGGAACGGCGCTCTCGACCGTCGCGGGCGCGGCCTCCTCGGCGGCGCTCACCTGCGGGGCACCGGCGGGCGCGGTCACCTTACGGGTCGCACGACGGCGGGCACGGGCCGGCTTCGCCGCCTCGGCAGCGGCCTCCTCGGCCACCGGCGCGGGCGTCTCGGCGACGGCCGGCTCCGCGACGGCCTCGGCCTCGGCCTGCGGGGCACCGGCGGGCGCGGTCACCTTACGGGTGGCACGACGGCGGGTACGACGCGGCGCGGCCTCCTCGGCCTGCGGCGCCTCGGCGGGCGTTGCGGCAGCGGGGGCCTCCACGGCGGCCGGAGCCTCGGCGGGCTCCTCCGCGGCCGTCCCGGCTCCCTGCGGGGATCCGGCCGGTGCGGTGGCCTTACGGGTGGCGCGGCGGCGGGTACGGGCGGGCTTCGCCGCCTCGGCGGCAGGTGCTGCCTCGTCCGCCGTGGCGGAAGCGGGCTCCCCGGGAGCCGGGTCGGCGGCCGGGGCCGGGTCGGCGGCGGCGTCCGTGCTGATCACGGACGTCTCGGCGGCGCCTCCGGCCACCGGCGGACCGGCCGGCCGGGACGCCGCACGGCGCCGACGGCGCGGCGGCAGGGTGTCGCTGGGTGAGTGGTTGTCCTCGACCCCACGGTCCGCGGACGGCGTGGATTCGATGGGCTCAATGGGCTCGAGCATGCGGGCGGTTCTCCCGTCACGCTCCCGGGCGCCGCGCCTGATTCCGGCCGGCGGTCCGCGTGATGAGCGCGGGCCCGCTGTCCGGGGCGTGGGCGCCGCACGGGAGCTGTCGTCTCGCTCGCCGGGCCCCGTAGGGCGGGGACCGGCGAAAGTCTCCTGGTCAGTGCGTCCGCCGGACCGGGGCGGGGCCCTGGTTTACCGGTGACGCGACGACGGCGGTCCTACGCAGTGCCTTCCCCGGCTGCCGGGGAGGGCCCACTCGGCGCCTTCGCGGCACTCGGCCCGGCGGCCGTGGATGTGGCGGCCGTGGCAGCGTCGCGGTCGGGCGTGAGCGGGTCGGTCACCGCGCCGGTCTCCTCATCGAGCAGCCCCTGCGCCAGCCTGGTCACCGCAGCGGGAACCGGCGGCGCCAGGTCGGCCGTAGCTCGGAGGCCGGACAGGACGTCGTCGGGTCGAACGGCGGGTGTCACATGCCGAACAACCAGCCGCAGTATCGCACAGGCATCGCCGTCGGGCCTATCGCCCTCACGACCGGCGGCCTCCAGACGCGCCACTGCGGCCCGCGCGTCGAAGGTCCGCATACCGTTCTTCGTACGGCGCTCGACCAGCACTTCTTCGGCGGCGAGGAACGCCTCGACGGCGCACTCGGCCGCTTCGGCCGGCACCCCGTCGAGCCGGATCTCCCACACCGAGGCCTGCAGCCGGTCGGCCAGCCCGCTGGTGTGTGCCTCGACGGAGTCGATCACATCGAGTCCGGCCGGCAGCGAGGCGTCAAGCAGTTTGCGCAGTATGTCGGGGTCACGCCGCTCGGTGAGCTGGATCTCCAGATACTCGGCCTCACTCCCCGTACCGGTCGGGGCGGCGTTGGCGTACGACACCTTGGGGTGCGGGGTGAAGCCCGCCGAATAGGCCATGGGGACCTCGGCGCGGCGCAGCGCCCGCTCGAAAGCGCGCTGGAAGTCGCGGTGGCTGGTGAACCGGAGGCGGCCGCGCTTGGTGTAACGCAGTCGGATGCGCTGCACCGCCGATGCGGGCGGCGGGCCTTCGGGCTGTCGCTTGCCCAGTGTTACTTCTCCTTGGTGTGAGGGCGCGTCGGTGTGCGGGCGCGCCACCGGACGCCACCCCCGCATACGCGGGGACCGCTCCGGTTGACGCCCACCCGGCGTCGCCCAGTCCGGATCATCCCCGCCGGTGCGGGGACACGTCGCGTCCGGACGTCTTACCTAGAGTACGTGCCCCGCACCCCTCAAGTTCCCGGCGGGGCTGCGCACCGTCGCCGCCGGGTACCGGAGGCGACGGATCACCCCGCGCCGGCGGGGAGCGTCATCGCAGCGCGACTCTACGTCACTTCACCGACAGCGGCAGGAGCTTCTTGCCCGTCGGGCCGATCTGGATCTGGGTGTCCATCTGGGGGCAGACGCCGCAGTCGAAGCACGGGGTCCAGCGGCAGTCCTCGACCTCGGTCTCGTCGAGGGCGTCCTGCCAGTCCTCCCAGAGCCAGTCCTTGTCCAGACCGGAGTCCAGGTGGTCCCAGGGCAGGACCTCCTCGTACTCCCGCTCACGGGTGGTGTACCAGGCGACGTCCACGCCGAACTCCGGCAGCGCCTTCTCCGCGGCCCGCATCCAGCGGTCGTAGGAGAAGTGCTCGCGCCAGCCGTCGAAGCGGCCGCCGTCCTCGTAGACCGCGCGGATGACCGCGCCGATCCGGCGGTCGCCGCGCGAGAGCAGGCCCTCGACGATGCCGGGCTTGCCGTCGTGGTAGCGGAAGCCGATCGAGCGGCCGTACTTCTTGTCGCCGCGGATCTTGTCGCGGAGCTTCTCCAGGCGGGCGTCGGTCTCCTCGGCGGAGAGCTGCGGGGCCCACTGGAACGGCGTGTGCGGCTTGGGGACGAAACCGCCGATCGACACCGTGCAGCGGATGTCGTTGGACTTGGACACCTCGCGGCCCTTGGCGATGACGTTGACCGCCATGTCGCCGATCTGGAGCACGTCCTCGTCGGTCTCGGTGGGCAGACCGCACATGAAGTAGAGCTTCACCTGGCGCCAGCCGTTGCCGTACGCCGTGGCAACGGTCCGGATCAGGTCCTCTTCGGAGACCATCTTGTTGATGACCTTGCGGATCCGCTCCGAGCCGCCCTCGGGCGCGAATGTCAGACCCGAGCGGCGGCCGTTACGGGTCAGCTCGTTCGCGAGGTCGATGTTGAATGCGTCGACGCGGGTGGAGGGCAGGGACAGGCCGATCTTGTCCTCCTCGTACCGGTCGGCGAGCCCCTTGGCGACATCGCCGATCTCGGTGTGGTCCGCGGAGGAGAGGGAGAGCAGGCCGACTTCTTCGAAGCCGGTCGCCTTCAGACCACGGTCGACCATCTCGCCGATGCCGGTGATGCTTCGCTCCCGTACGGGACGCGTGATCATGCCGGCCTGGCAGAAGCGGCAGCCGCGGGTGCAGCCACGGAAGATCTCGACCGACATCCGCTCATGGACGGTCTCGGCCAGGGGAACGAGCGGCTGCTTGGGGTAGGGCCACTCGTCGAGGTCCATGACGGTGTGCTTGGAGACCCGCCACGGGACGCCGGAGCGGTTGGGCACGACACGGGAGATCCGGCCGTCGGCCAGGTACTCGACGTCGTAGAACTTGGGGACGTAGACGCTGCCCGTCCGGGCGAGGCGGAAGAGCAGCTCGTCGCGGCCGCCCGGGCGGCCCTCGTTCTTCCAGGCGCGGATGATCTCGGTGATCTCCAGCACCGCCTGCTCGCCGTCGCCGATCACCGCGCAGTCGAGGAAGTCCGCGATCGGCTCGGGGTTGAAGGCGGCGTGGCCGCCGGCGAGGATCAGCGGGTGCTCGTCGGTGCGGTCCTTGGACTCCAGGGGGACGCCGGAGAGTTCGAGGGCCGTCAGCATGTTGGTGTAGCCGAGCTCGGTCGAGAAGCTCAGGCCGAGGACGTCGAACGCACCGACCGGCCGGTGGCTGTCCACCGTGAACTGCGGGACGCCGTGCTCGCGCATCAGCGCTTCGAGGTCCGGCCAGACGCTGTAGGTGCGCTCGGCGAGGACGCCCTCCTGCTCGTTGAGGACCTCGTAGAGGATCATGACGCCCTGGTTGGGCAGACCGACCTCGTAGGCGTCGGGGTACATGAGCGCCCAGCGGACGTCGCAGTCCGCCCAGTTCTTGACGGTGGAGTTCAGCTCACCGCCGACGTACTGAATGGGCTTCTGCACATGCGGGAGCAGAGCTTCGAGCTGCGGGAAGACCGACTCGGCAGACATGGCGGCGTAACCTTCGTGAGCTGACAGGGGGCACCCCCGGCCGAAGACTGGGGGCGGGTGACCCTCAAGCGTAACGTGCCCGCGGCCACCCCTCGCACGGCGACGGCCGCCGCCGTCGTCACGCCCCGAGCCGGGCCGGCAGGCCGGGCCGCGAGGCCTTCTTCCACACCTTCGGCAGCTCACGCTCCCGGTCGGCGGCCAGGGCCTCCTCGCGGCCGTACAGCAGCCCGAAGGTGAAACCGCTCTCACCGGCCCGCCGGGCCTGGGTGGCCAGCTCGCGCAGGGCGCCGCGGGCCACCACGCTGTCCTGGTGGTCGCCCAGCAGCTGCTGCACCCGCTTGACGCGCTTGACGAACTTCTCCGCCGGGCGGCCCAGCACCGGGCAGGCCGCCTCCGCCGCGTACCGCGTCCGCTTGGCCGCCTTGCGGGCGCCGTGCAGCAACTCGTCCCGCTCCCGCCCGGCGGGCGCGGCCAGGGCCGCCTCCATACGGCCGGCCAGCCGCCGGTAGTCCTTCCGGACGGCCCTGGCCACCGCCCCGGGCGCCGGGCGGGCGGCGGCCGGGCGCAGCGGCGGCGCCTCCAGCAGGACGCGCAGGCTCTTCAGGAGCGCGAGGTGGCGGTCACCGTCCAGGACGGCGAGCAGCCGGCCCCGCGAGCCGGCCCGGCGCCGCTGCGACCAGATGCGCAGCCGGGCCGAGACCGGGCCGAGCCGTAGCGTCCGGGGTACCTCGGACAGTGCGCCCTGGAGCCGTTCGGTGAGCACCTCGCGATCCCGGTCCACGCCCAACTCGGCCGCCAGCCATTTGAGTTCGGCGCCGATCGGGTCGGTGACGGTGCGGTCGAGGATCTTCGCGTACGAGCGGAAGGCGCTGCGCAGCCGACGGGTGGCGACCCGCATCTGGTGCACGGAGTCGGGGAGGTCGCGGCGGACCGCGGGATCGAGTTCGGTGATCGCGCGGACCTGTTCACGGACGTAGCGCAGGACGACATCCCCGGCGGCGGGCTCGCCCTTACCGGCGCGCTCCTTCTTACCGGACTCCTTCTTGCCGCCGGATTCTTTCCTGCTGCCGGATTCCTGCTTGCCGCCGGATTCTTTCTTGCCGCCGGACTCCTTCTTGCCGCGGGGCTTCCCCGTCCCGGTCTCGGCCAGCGCCCGCGCCAGCTTCGACGCGGCGGAGGCGGGGCGCGCGCCGGCGGCGGTCAGGACCCGGCCGACCTCGTCGAGCAGTCCGGCGTCCCCGCCGTCCACAGCCGCTCCGGCGCCCTCACCGACCAGCTCCACCTCGATCTCCCGCCAGCGCACCTCACCAGCGGCCTCCCCTGCCCCTTCGGCCTCTTCGGGGCCTTCGGGGCCTTCGGGCCCGGCCGCCTCGGCCACCCGGCGGGCCCGTACCGCGTCCTCCGCGACCTCGGCGAGCGGCGCTCCCCCGGCGTCCCGCAGCACCCGGAGCGTGCGGCGGGTGCGCAGCCGTACGACCGGGGCCAGGTCCTGGTCCAGCACCCGGGACCGTACGAGCGCGGTCAGCTCCGGGGGCGGCGCGTCGGACAGCGGAGCCCGCACCTCGTCCCGGACACCGGGGGCGACCGGCAGCTTCAGGTGCCAGCCCGCGTCGGTACCGCCGGTGCGGCGGCGCAGGGTGATGCCGTCGGCGGCGAGGCGCTGGTCGGCGGTGTCGTAGTAGAGGGCGTCCAGGCACTCGACGCCCTGCTCCGCCACGGTCGCGACCCGGTCGACACCGGACAGGTCGGGCAGCCGTATACCGTCGTCGGCCTCGTACTTCCGCTCGATCTCGCGCACGGTCTCCGCCATGCATCGAATCTAGTCACCCGCCCTTCCGGGGACCACCCGTCCGCCGGCCCCTCCTCGCCCGGCCAGGACGGCGGAGACGGCCGGGACGGACCGGTACGGAAGGGAGCGGCGGGGCGGGCGGGATGCGGAGAAGCGGTGGCATGCGCCGGGGAACGTGCCTTACGGTGTGTCACCGATCGTCCACACGGGGTGGCTGGCGCCTCACGCAAACGTGACCGCCGGCGCTCGCTCAGCCGGCCTCCAGGAGCAGGCCCCTTCGGGGAGGGAGACCCGTGCACCCCCACACCGCAGCCGCCGCCCGGACCGCCATCCGTGTCGCGACGGGCGCCCGCCCGTTCCTGCTGGCGGCGCCGAGCAGGCCCACCGCCCCGAAGGCCGCCCGCGACTTCATCCGGGCGGTGCTGCGCGGGACGCACCTCGCCCCGCTCGTGGACACCGCGGTGCTGCTGACCTCGGAGGCGGTCACCAGCTCCCATCTGCGGACCCCGCGCTCGGCGGAGATCCTGCTGAGGCTGCTGACGGCCGGGCACGGGCTGCGGATCAGCGTGTACGACGAGGCGCCGGTCCGCCTTCCGGTGCGGGGCTGCTGGCCGTACGCCCCGGCGGCCGGTCAGCCGTACGCGGATCACGGGCTGCTGCTCACCAGCCGGCTCGCGGACGACTGGGGCATCACGCCGTACGCGGGCGTGCCGCGGTCCGCCGCGCTCTGGTTCGAGCTGTACGCCGGGGGCTGACCCGGCGTCAGCGCGAGGCGGACAGCGGGCGTCCGACGCGGATCGACTGCAGCAGCCCTATGGCGATCCAGACCGCGAACATCGAGGTGCCGCCGTACGAGACGAACGGCAGCGGCAGACCGGTGACGGGCATGATGCCGAGGGTCATGCCGATGTTCTCGAAGGACTGGAAGGCGAACCAGGCGATGATGCCGGCGGCCACGATCGTGCCGTACAGCTCGGTGGACTCGCGGGCGATCCGGCAGGCGCGCCACATCACCACGCCGAGCAGGAGGATGATCAGGCCCGCGCCCAGGAAGCCCAGTTCCTCACCGGCGACGGTGAAGATGAAGTCGGTCTGCTGTTCGGGCACGAACTGGCCGGTGGTCTGGCTGCCGTGGAAGAGGCCGGAACCGGTCAGTCCGCCGCCGCCGATGGCGATCCGGGCCTGGTTGGTGTTGTAGCCGACGCCGGCCGGGTCGAGGCTCGGGTTGGCGAACGCCGCGAAGCGGGCGATCTGGTAGTCGTCGAGCAGGCCGAGCTGCCAGATGGCGACACAGCCGACGACGCCGGTGCCCACCAGGCCGAGGATCCAGCGGTTGGAGGCGCCGGAGGCGAGCAGTACGCCGAGGATGACGGCGCCGAGCACCATGACCGAGCCGAGGTCGGGCATCAGCATGATGATCACGATGGGGACCGCGGCGAGGGCCAGGGCCTGGACGACGGTCCGGTGGTCGGGGTGCGGGCGGTCGCCCGCGTCGACCCGGGACGCCAGGACCATCGCCATGGCGAGCGCGATGGTGATCTTCGCGAACTCGGCGGGCTGGAGGGAGAAGCCGCCGGGGATCGCCAGCCAGGAACGGGACCCGTTGATGGTGGCGCCGAGCGGGGTCAGCACCAGCACCGACAGGACGAGGGACAGGACGTACAGCACCGGGATGGCGCCGCGCAGGGTGCGGTGGCCGAGCCAGATCGTGCCGCCGGCGAGCGCCAGTCCGATGCCGACGTTCAGCAGATGGTGCAGGAAGAAGTAGTACTCGTCGCCGTGGTTGAGCTCGGTGCGGTTGCGGGTGGCGGAGAAGACCAGGACCGAGCCGATGAGGGACAGCAGCAGGCAGGACAGCAGCAGCACCCAGTCCAGCCTGCGCAGCACCGAGCCCCGCGCGGTCAGCCTGCCCCAGGTGCCGAGCTCGGGGGTGTAGCGCCGGATGGAGAACGCCCGGGAGGTGCGGCCGGTGGTGGTCACTGTGGGCTCTCCGAGGGGGACGGCGACGGCGTCGGCAGGCGGTACGGCTTGATGGGCTGGGCCGCGATCGTGCCGTCGCTCTCGATCTTGGGGAGGCCGGCCTGCGGCTTCGGGAGCAGGGCGGCGTCCTGGTGGATGTTGCCCTCCTCGTCGACGCCGTAGAGGGCGTTGTAGATGTTGCGGACGGCCGGGCCGGAGGCACCGGAGCCGGTGCCGCCCTGGGAGATCGTCATGACGATCGTGTAGTCCTTGGTGTATGTCGCGAACCACGAGGTCGTCTGCTTGCCGTAGACCTCGGCGGTACCGGTCTTGGCGTGCATCGGGATCTTGTCCTGCGGCCAGCCCTGGAAGCGCCAGGCGGCGGTACCGCGTTCGGCGACGCCCGCCAGTGCCGCGTCCATCTGCCGGAGCGTCGCGGGCGTGACGGGCAGCCGGCCGTGCGAGGTGGGTTTGATCGTCTTGATGTCCTTGCCGTCGGGGCTGACGATCGCCTTGCCGACGGACGGGTTGTAGAGCGTCCCGCCGTTGCTGAGCGCGGCGTAGATGGTCGCCATCTGGATCGGGGTGACGAGAGTGTCGCCCTGGCCGATGGCGTAGTTGATCGAGTCGTAGGCGTGCAGCTTCATGCCTTCGAGGCAGCCCTCCCGGGCGAGCTTGGTGTGGAAGTCCTTCTTCTTGGGCCAGGCCTTGGCCTGCGCGCACCAGGCGTCCTTGTTGGCCTCCCAGAAGGCGTTCTTCCACCGGCGGTCGGGGACCCGGCCGGAGACCTCGTTGGGGAGGTCGATGCCGGTCTCCTTGCCGAGCCCGAACTGGTGGGCGGTCTTGTAGAACCAGTCGTGGGCGTCCTTCTTGGGCTTGTCCCCGCCGTCCTTCTTCCACTCCTCGTGCCCGAGCCGGTAGAAGACGGTGTCGCAGGAGACCTCCAGCGCGCGGCCCAGGTTGATGCTGCCGTGCCCCTGGCCCTCGAAGTTCATGAAGGTCTGGCCGCCGATGCTGTACGAGCTGGTGCAGGGGTAGCTGCCGTTGAAGTCGTAGCCGGCGTTGACCGAGGCCGCGGTCGAGACGACCTTGAAGATCGAGCCGGGCGCGGCCTGCCCCTGGATGGCGCGGTTGAGCAGCGGGTAGTTGGAGGACTTGCCGGTGAGGCGGGCGTAGTCCTTGCCGGAGATCCCGCCGACCCAGGCGTTGGGGTCGTAGCTGGGGTTGGAGGCCATCGCCACCACCCGGCCGGTCTTCGCCTCCATGACGACGACGGCGCCCGAGTCGGCCTTGTAGTTGGTGCCCGTGTTGCGGTCCATCTGCTTACGGGCTTCCTTCATGGCCTGGTCGAGCTGCTTCTCCGCTATGGCCTGTACGCGGGCGTCGATGCTGGTGATCAGGCTGGACCCGGCCTGGCCCTTGTCGCTCTTGGCCTGGCCGATGACCCGGCCGAGGTTGTCGACCTCGTAGCGGGTGACGGCGGCCTTGCCGCGCAGGTACTCGTCGTACCGCCGCTCCAGCCCGGACCGGCCGATCTGGTCGGAGCGCAGGAACGGCGAGTTGCTGTTCTTGGCCTTCTGGATCTCCTCGTCGGTGACCGGGGAGAGGTAGCCGAGGACCTGGGCGGTGTTGGCGTCGACCGGGGACGGGTAGCGGCGGACGGCGGTGGGCTCGGCGCTGATGCCGGGGAACTCCTCGGCGCGCTCGCGGATCTGGAGGGCCTGCTGGGTGGTGGCCTCGTCGGTGATCGGGATCGGCTGGTAGGGGGAGCCGTTCCAGCAGGGCTGCGGTGTCTTGGAGTCGCAGAGCCGGACCTTGTTGCGGATCTCCTTCTCGGACATGCCGAGCACCTTGGCGAGCCGGCCGAGGACGGCCTTGCCGTCGTCCTTCATCTTCAGCAGCTCGGTACGGCTGGCGGAGACGACCAGCCGGGTCTGGTTGTCGGCCAGCGGTACGCCGCGCGCGTCGAGGATGGCGCCGCGGGTGGCGGGGTCGATGACCTGCTGGACGTGGTTGCTCCGCGCCTCGTTGGCGTACTCCTCGCCGTTGCGGATCTGCAGGTACCAGAGCCGGCCGCCGAGGGTGAGCAGCAGGGAGAAGACGAGGATCTGGAGCGCGATGAGCCGGACCGTCACCCGCGACGTCCGGGTTCCCGGAAGACTGGTCACAGCCGCTTGACCCCCTTGATGCGGCCCGCCTTGTCGCGGGACGACTTGCCGAGCAGTCCGCCGCGCTGGCTGCCGATCCGGGTCCCGGTGCGCAGGGACTTCATGGCGCCGCGGCTGGACTTGAGGCCGGTGCCGGTGTGCAGCCAGCCGTACGCGGTGTCCCTGGTCGCCGTGCCGCTGGGGCTGCCGGTGCCGTCGCCGATCACCGATTCGTGTTCCGTCCTGCGGGCCAGGGCCATCACCAGCGGGACGGTGAAGGGCGCCAGCAGCAGGTCGTAGAAGGTGGCACTGAGCAGCAGTCCGAGGACGCCGACGTGCCGGGCGGCAGTGTCGCCGACGAGCGAGCCGACCCCGGCGTACATCAGGGTGGAGCCGATGGCGGCGCCGATGACGACCATCAGCGGGAGCGTCGCCGAGCGGTGCTGGCCGGTGTCCGGCTTGGTCAGGCCCGCGATGTAGCCGATGACGCAGAGCACCAGCGCATAGCGGCCGATGGCGTGGTCGGAGGGCGGGGCGAGGTCGGCCAGCAGCCCGCCGAAGAAGCCGATGAGCGAGCCGGCGACGTGTCCGTAGACCAGCGCGAGGCCTAGGACGACGAGCAGCAGCAGGTCCGGTACGGCACCGGGCAGTTGGAGGCGGGCGAGGACGCCGACCTGGATGACGAGGGCGACGACCACCAGCGGGGCGGAGAGCAGGATCCGGTTGATGCGCATCGGTCAGTCCCTGGGGGAGGCGCTGGCGGAGGGGGTGGCCGTGACGGTGACCGTGGGCGCCGGCTTGGGCTTCGCGGGCCGGGGCGGCAGGACGGTGTCGCGCGGGTCCTCGCGGGGCGGCTGGACGACGACGCCGACGATGTCGAGCTGGGAGAAGGAGACGAACGGGCGGACCTGGAGGATGCGGGTCAGATCGCCGTTGGAGGGCTCGACCTTGACCACCCGGCCCACGGGCACGCCCGGCACGAACGGCTTGTCCTTGCTGGAGCCGAAGGTGACCAGCCGGTCGCCCTGCTTGACCGCGGCCCGGCCGTTGAGCAGCTGGACGCGCAGCGAGTTGACGCCCTGCCCGTTGGCGAAGCCGATCTCGTTGGTCTTCTCCATGCGGGTGCCGACGGTGAAGTCCGGGTCGGCGGCGAGCAGCACGGTGGAGGTGTCGGCGCCGACGGTGGTGACCCGGCCGACCAGACCGTCGCCGTTGAGCACGGTCATGTCCCGGGCGATGCCGTCGCGGCTGCCGGCGTCGATGGTGACGGTCCAGGAGAAGCCCTGGGCCGAGCCGATGGCGATGACCTGGGCGCCCTTGATGGCGTACTGGCCGGTGCCGGCGGTCTTGAGGATCTTGTCGAGCTCGGCGGCGCGGCTGCGGTTGCGGTCGGAGGAGCCGAGCTTGGCCTTGAGCGCCTCGTTCTCGTGCTCCAGCGTGGCGATCCGGCTGTGCCGGCGGCCGGAGTCCCGGACGGCGCCGATGGCGTTGCCCACCGGGTCGACGACGTGGGCGACGCCGCTCTCGACCGGGCCGAAGGCGGAGGCGGCGACTTGCCGGGCACCATCGAGCGGGGACTGTTCACCGCCGCGGATGTCGACCGTGATCAGCGCGAACGCGATCGCGACCAGCAGCACCAGCAGCAGCCGGCTCTCTCGTGTGTCCCTCACGTGCGGCGGCCGTGTCCTTCCTCGTAGGACCGGCCGGCTGCGGGCCCCGCCGGTCTCGTTCGGGAGTTGAGCGTTGTGCCTTGCTGTAACGGTGCGGCGGTGAACGCCGGCGCACCGTGTCTGTGGAGGTGTGGTGCCTGTATATCAACGATTCGCGGCGGTGATCCGTATCAGGGGTTCCGTCTTCGCGAAGGTTTCGTCTGTGCGGAGCACATCGGCGGGACGGGGTGGACCGGATCGTCCCGCCACGGTGCCCGACCGCCGCGGACCGCAGGACGGCCGCGGCGCGGTCGGGAACCGCAAGGCGGTTATCGGCGGGGCTGGGAGTCGAGGACCTGCTGGAGCGCCTCGAACTCCTCGACGCACTTGCCGGAACCGAGCGCGACAGAGTCGAGCGGGTCCTCGGCGATGTGGATGGGCATACCGGTCTCGCGGCGCAGCCGCTCGTCGAGGCCGCGGAGCAGGGCGCCGCCTCCGGTGAGCACGATGCCGCGGTCCATGACGTCGCCGGACAGCTCCGGCGGGCACTTGTCGAGGGTCGTCTTGACCGCGTCGACAATGGAGTTGACCGGCTCCTCGATGGCCTTGCGGACCTCGGCGGCCGAGATGACCACGGTCTTCGGCAGCCCGGAGACCAGGTCACGGCCGCGGATCTCGGTGTGCTCGTCCTGTTCGAGGTCGTACGCCGAACCGATGGTGATCTTGATGCTCTCGGCGGTGCGCTCGCCCAGCAGAAGGCTGTACTCCTTCTTGATGTGCTGGATGATGGCGTTGTCCAGCTCGTCGCCGGCCACCCGGATGGACTGGGCAGTGACGATTCCGCCGAGCGAGATGACCGCGACCTCGGTCGTACCGCCGCCGATGTCCACCACCATGTTGCCGGTGGCCTCGTGGACCGGCAGACCGGACCCGATCGCGGCGGCCATCGGCTCCTCGATGATGTGCACCTGCCGCGCACCGGCCTGGGTCGAGGCCTCGATGACCGCGCGGCGCTCAACTCCGGTGATACCGGAGGGAACGCACACCACGACCCGGGGGCGGGCGAGATAGCGCCGCTTGTGGATCTTGAGGATGAAGTAGCGGAGCATCCGCTCGGTGATTTCGAAGTCGGCGATCACGCCGTCCTTCAAGGGCCGCACGGCGACGATGTTGCCGGGCGTGCGTCCGATCATCTTCTTCGCCTCAGCACCCACCGCGAGGATGCCGCCGGTGTTGGTGTTGATGGCCACGACCGACGGTTCGTTGAGAACGATTCCGCGGCCCCTGACGTACACCAGCGTGTTGGCGGTCCCGAGGTCGACAGCCATGTCACGGCCGATGAACGACATGTTGTTCCCCATGAGGATACGTCTGGCCTTCCCAACTGGAGCGAATGCTTACTGGAGGTCGGCAGGAGGTGATGCGCGCTATGGCGCGGAAGCCTCCATCGTAGTTCGTAGTGCATCCACTCGAACACGCCGGGAGGCTGTTCCGCCATTGTCAGCCGTACACGCACCCGTCCCCCTTAATGGTGACGTCGTGTCGGGGTGATGCGTTCCCCCGATCGTGTCGTATACACCAAAGGGCGACCGAGTATTTTCTCGGTCGCCCCTGGTCACGAGGGGTTTACAACTGACGAGATGTCAGGAAATCGCGGGGAAGAAAATCTTGATCTCGCGCTCGGCGGACTCTTCGGAATCGGATGCGTGGATCAGATTCTCCCGAGTGATCGTTCCGAAGTCCCCACGAATGGACCCACTTGGCGCGGCAATCGGGTCAGTCGGACCGGCCAGCGCACGGACGCCTTCGATCACCCGCTCGCCCTCGACGACCATGGACACGACCGGGCCCGAGGACATGAACTCCACCAGGGGCTCGTAGAAGTCCCGGCCGACGTGCTCCGCGTAGTGCTGTTCCAGGATGGCCCGGTCGAGGGTCCGCAGCTCCAGCGCGCTGATCGTCCATCCGGCCTTCTTCTCGATACGGCCGATGATCTCGCCGATCAGGCCGCGCCTGACGGTGTCGGGCTTGAGAAGGACGAGCGTGCGCTGGCTCACGAAGGGGCTCCCTGTATACGTAACGGTCAGCGGGTGCCCTGAGGGTACAGGGGGGCCGGAGTGGCCACGAAGGCGGTCGGCCGCTTCCGCCGCAGGCACGCCGTCAGGCGCTCCCCGTGGGGGATTCCGCCGCCCAACGCGCCTTCGCCTCGTCCACCTTGCGGCCGAAGTGGACCGACGCCCACCACAGGGCGGCGAACACCGCGCCCAGGAAGAACATCGTCGGTACGACGAAACCGCTGGCGATGAGCGCGATCTGCAGCGCCCAGCCGAGCTGCACCCCGCCGGGGCGGCCCAGCATCCCGCACAGCACGAGGCTCAGCAGCATCGCGATCCCGCTGACCGTCCAGATCGTGGCCTTCGGCAGGTCGGTCAGCTGCATCGCGACCAGACCGGCGAAACCGATCACGAAGAACTCGCCTATCAGGGTGCTGGCACACAGCGTGCGCACGGTCAGCTCCTCCTCAGCAGCATCCGGGCCTCGCCGACCGTGATCACCGAACCGGTCACCAGGACGCCCGCCCCGGAGAACTCGCCCTCCTCCTCGGCCAGCGTGATCGCCGCCTCCAGGGCGTCGTCGAGGCGCGGTTCGACCTGCACCCGCTCGGCCCCGAAGACCTCCACGGCGACCGCCGCCAGCTCGTCGGGATCCGTCGCACGATGGCTGGAATTACGCGTCACCACGACCTCGGCGAAGATCGGCTCGAACGCCTCCAGGAAGCCCCGGACGTCCTTGTCGTCACTCGTGCCGACCACGCCCACCAGCCGGCTGAAACCGAACGCCTCGGTGACCGCCTCGGCTGCCGCGTGCGCGCCCGCCGGATTGTGCGCCGCGTCCAGCACCACCGTCGGGCTGCGGCGGACGACCTCCATCCGGCCCGGCGAGGAGACCGCGGCGAACGCGGAGCGGATGGTGTCGATGTCGAGCGACCGGGCCTGCTCCGAACCGACGCCGAAGAACGCCTCGACCGCGGCGAGCGCCACCGCGGCGTTGTGCGCCTGGTGCGCACCGTGCAGCGGAAGGAAGACGTCCGGGTACTCGCCGCCCAGCCCGCGCAGCGTCACCATCTGGCCGCCGACCGCCACCTCACGGGAGAGCACTCCGAACTCCATGCCCTCACGGGCGACCGTGGCATCCACCTCGACCGCGCGCTTGAGCATCACCGACGCCGCCTCCACCGGCTGCTGGGCCAGCACCACCGTCGCGTCCTTCTTGATGATCCCGGCCTTCTCCACGGCGATCTGCTCGGGCGTCTCCCCCAGCCGGTCGGTGTGGTCCAGCGCGATCGGGGTGATCACGGCGACGTCCCCGTCGATCACGTTCGTCGCGTCCCAGGTGCCGCCCATACCGACCTCGACGACCGCGACATCCACCGGCGCGTCCGCGAAGCTGGCGTACGCCATCGCCGTCAGCACCTCGAAGAACGACAGGCGGAACTCCTGCTGGGCATCGACCATCTCCAGGTACGGGGCGATGTCCCGGTAGGTCTCGATGAACCGCTCGGCGGAGATCGGGCTGCCGTCCAGGCTGATCCGCTCGGTGATCGACTGGACGTGCGGGCTCGTGTACCGGCCGGTGCGCAGGTCGAAGGCGCCCAGCAGCGCCTCGATCATGCGGGCCGTACTGGTCTTGCCGTTCGTGCCGGTGATGTGGAGGGACGGGTAGGCCCGCTGCGGCGAGCCCAGGATGTCCAGCAGCGCCGCGATCCGCTCGACCGACGGGTCGAGCTTGGTCTCGCCCCAGCGGCCCGCCAGTTCCTCCTCGACGGCGCGCAGCGCACGGTCGACCTCGGGGTCGGCCGGGCGGGCCGGGACCTGGTCCCCCTGCGGCGGTCCGGCCTGGGCGCGCAGGGTCCGGCTGCCGGCCTCGATCACCGCGAGGTCGGGGTCCCGGTCCGTTTCGGCCTCGACCAGCTCGTCGAAGGCGTCGTCGGTCGGGTCGGTCGGGTCGGGATCGTCGTTTCGGGGGCGCTCGCTCACGAGGACAAGTCTACGAGGCCCCACTGACAGCGGTGCGGTCCGCCGGTGGCAGCCGGGTCCCGGAGCCCCGCTACCCCAGCGCCGCCTTCATCATCGCCCGGGCGACCGGCGCCGCCAGCCCGTTGCCGGAGACCTCGCCGCGGGCCGCGTCGCTGTCCTCGACCATCACGGCCACCGCCACCTGGTGCCCCGCACCGTCCTCGGCGTACGAGACGAACCACGCGTAGGGCGTACCGCTGTTGTCCACGCCGTGCTGCGCGGTACCGGTCTTGCCGCCGACGGTCAGGCCGTCGATCTTCGCGTTCGCCCCGGTGCCCTGCTCGACCACGGTACGCATCGCCGACCGCAGCTGCTCGGCGGTCCGCGCCGACATGGCCCTGCCGTACGTCCGCGGGCTGTTCTCCTGGACGGTGTTGCCGCCCCCGTCGGTCAGCTTGTCGACCAGCTGCGGGGCCTTGAGCTCCCCGCCGCCCGCGATGGCCGAGGCGACCATCGCCATCTGCAGCGGGGTGGCCTGGTCGTCGAACTGCCCGATACCGGACAGCGCGGTCTGCGCCTGGTCCATGTCCGACGGGTAGACGCTCTTGGCCGCCCGCACCGGGGTGTCCACCTTGTCGTTGTTGAAGCCGAACTTCTCGGCCTGTGCCCTGACCTTGTCCTTGCCCAGGTCGACGGCCATCTTCGCGAAGACGGTGTTGCAGGAGTACTGGAGCGCGGTGCGGAGGGTGGCGTTCTTGCAGGGGGCGGCGGCGTTCTCGTTCTTCAGCGTGGTGCGGGTGTGCGGGAGGGTGTACGGGTCGGGGCTGTCGGTGGGCTCGTCCACCGAGGAGTACAGGCCGTTCTCCAGCGCGGCCGCGGCGACCACCAGCTTGAAGGTGGAGCCGGGCGGCAGCGGCTGCCGCAGCGCCCGGTTGACCTCCGGGTCGTCCGGATCACCGGACATCTTCTGCCAGGCCTTCTGGTCGGCCGCGGAGGACCCGGCGAACTTCCCCGGGTCGTACGACGGGGTGCTGACCAGGCCCAGAATGCGCCCGGTGGCCGGGTCCATGGCGACCGCCGCGCCCTTCTTGCCGGCCAGCGCCTGGTAGCCGGCCTTCTGCACCTTCGGGTCGATGGTGGTGGCCACATCGCCGCCCTTGGCGCGCGTACGGGTCAGCGCGTCGGCGGGGTTCCGCAGCCGGCTGTCGGAGCCGTCCAGGAGGCCGCCGTAGAGGCTCTCCAGCTGGTTGCTGCCGAAGATCTGCGAGCTGAAACCGGTGACCGGCGCGTACAGCGGGCCGTCCTTATAGGTCCGCTTGTACTTCAGGGTGGACGAGGTGGCGGCGGAGCCGGTGACCGGCTCCCCGCCGACGAGGATGTTGCCCAGCGGCGCCCCGTACTTGTCGATCGCGACCCGTGGATTGTGCGGGTCGTCCCGGTACGCGCTGGCCCTGGCCCCCTGTATCCAGGTGACCCAGCCCATCAGTGCCAGGACCAGGACGAGGCAGAAGACCGAGACCCGTCGCAGGGGTTTGTTCATCGGGCGCGGCTCCTCGCTGCTGGACGTGCTGCTGGACGTACGGTCCGCCGGACTCCGGCGTTCCGGCCCACCGTGCCCGGGCTTCCTGAGAGCGCCATGAGAGCGCCCCGGAGGCGCCATGAGAGCACCGTAAGAACGGCTCGAATCAGCCGAATCACATCGAAAACAGCTGGCCAGGGCAACTTTCTGCCGCGTTCACCGCTCTTCCATGGCGGGCTGTGCGCACCCGGTGGTCACCGGTACGCACCCGGTGGCCACCGGCACCGGCACGCCCCGTGGTCATCAGCACACAGCGGACGGAAGAGCGGGAGCGAAGACGAGTGCCGGCAATCAGTCAGCGGATGCACCTGGTGCTGCTCACCGCCTGGACCGCGCTGTGGTTCGCCGTGGTGGTGCCCAACGGCGGCTTCTCCTGGCACTACCTGCGCACCGGCGGCGAGCTGATCTACGGCGGTGACAGCACCGGCGGCCTCAACCTCTACGCCCACCACCCCGAACTCCAGATGGGCCCGGTCAGCTTCCTGATCGCGGGCCTGTTCAACCCGTTCCCCGAGCACGTCGGCCAGTTCCTCGCGCTGGCCATCATGTCGGTACTCGGCCTGGTCATCCTCGTACTGGCCGGGCGCAGCGCCGCCACGTACTTCCTGGGCACCGGGACCAACCACCAGCGGCTGCGGCAGCGGGTCCTGATCGCCGGCCTGGCCTTCATCCCCATGTGGATCGAGGTCGCGGTCCGCTTCGGGCACCTCGACGACGTCCTGGCGCTGTTCTTCACCGCCCTCGCGGTACGCGCCGTCACCCGGGGCCACGCCGCCCACACCGGTGTCTTCCTGGCCCTGGCGATGGACTCCAAGCCCACCGCGCTGGCCTTCGTGCCGCTGCTGCTGGCGCTCCCCCGGGAGAAGTGGCTACGGGCCGGCCTGTGGTGCGCGGGCCTGGTGGCGCTGGCCTGGCTCCCGTTCTTCGTCGGCGATCCGCAGTCCTTCGCCGCGGCCAAGTTCGCCATACCCAACCACCCGGCGTCCGCGCTGCGCTGGCTGGGCGTCGGCGATCCGGAGACCCCCGGCTGGGACCGCCCGGCCCAGGCCGCCCTCGGCCTCGCCCTGGGCGGTATCGCCGTCTGGCGGGGCCGGTGGGCTGCGGTGGTCCTGCTGGGGGCCAACGCCCGGATCGTCCTCGACCCCAGCGTGTACACGTACTACACCGCGTCGGTGCTGCTCGGCACCCTGCTCTGGGACGTCATCGGTCAGCGCCGGCTGGTCCCCTGGTGGAGCTGGCTGGCCCTGCTGATCCTCTACGGCAGCGTCTTCGTCGTCCCCGACGACTCCGCCCGCGGGCTGATCCGCCTGGCCTTCGTGGCCGTGTCCACGGGGTACGTCCTCCTCTGGCCGGTACGGGAGCGGGGCCGCGGCGCCGGAAAGGGCAGGCCCCACATCCCTTCGGACGTGGGGCCTGCGGAAGCCGCGTGGAAAGCGGGGACTACGCCGTGGGAAGGGCCTCCAGCTGGGCGCTGAGCCGCGCGATATCGGCCTCGGCGGCGGCCTGGCGGGTACGGATCTTCTCCTTGACCGGCTCGGGCGCCTTGGCGAGGAACGCCTCGTTCCCGAGCTTGGCCGTGGTCTGCGCGAGCTCCTTCTGGGCCGCGGCCAGGTCCTTGGCCAGCCGCTTGCGCTCCGCCGCCACGTCGATCGCGCCGGACAGGTCCAGGGCGACCGTGGCGCCCGCGACCGGCAGCGAGGCGGTGGCCGTGAAGCCCTCGCCCTCGGGCTGGAGACGCAGCAGCGAGCGCATCGCCGCCTCGTGCGCCGCCAGGCCGGTACCGGACAGCTCCAGCCGCGCCGGGACCTTCTGGCCGGGCTGCAGCCCCTGGTCGGAGCGGAACCGGCGGACCTCCGTCACCACCTGCTGAAGGGTCTCGATCTCCTTCTCGGCGGCCGCGTCACGGAAGCCCCCCGGGGCGTCGGCCCCACGAACGGACACAGCGGTCGGCCACTCGGCGATGACGATCGACTCACCGCCGGTCAGCGCCGTCCACAGGGTCTCCGTGACGAACGGCACGACCGGGTGCAGCAGCCGCAGCGTGACGTCCAGGACCTCGCCCAGCACCCGGCGCGAGGCGTCGGCGGCCGGGCCGCCCGCCGCGAACGTGGTCTTCGACAGCTCGACGTACCAGTCGAAGACCTCGTCCCAGGCGAAGTGGAAGAGGGTGTCCGACAGCTTGGCGAACTGGTAGTCGTCGTAGTACGCGTCGACCTCGGCGACGACCGAGTTCAGCCGGGAGAGGATCCACCGATCGGTCGCCGACAGCTGCTCGGCGGGCGGCAGGTCGCCCGCCACCGTCGCGCCGTTCATCAGCGCGAAGCGGGTGGCGTTCCAGATCTTGTTGGCGAAGTTCCGGGACCCCTGGACCCAGTCCTCGCCGATCGGCACGTCGACGCCGGGGTTGGCGCCACGGGCGAGCGTGAAGCGGACGGCGTCCGAACCGTACTTGTCCATCCAGTCCAGCGGATTGACCGCGTTGCCGAAGGACTTGGACATCTTCTTGCCGAACTGGTCACGGACCATGCCGTGCAGCGCGATGGTGTGGAACGGCGGGGTGCCGTCCATCGCGTACAGCCCGAACATCATCATCCGGGCGACCCAGAAGAACAGGATGTCGTAGCCGGTGACCAGCACCGAGTTCGGGTAGAACTTCTCGACGCTCGGGGTCCGCTCGGGCCAGCCCAGCGTGGAGAACGGCCACAGACCCGACGAGAACCAGGTGTCCAGGACGTCGGTGTCCTGATGCCAGCCCTCGCCGGTGGGCGCCTCGTCATCCGGCCCGACGCAGACGACCTCACCGTTCGGCCCGTACCAGACCGGGATCCGGTGCCCCCACCACAACTGCCGCGAAATGCACCAGTCGTGGAGGTTGTCCACCCAGCCGAAGTAGCGGGACTCCATCTCCTTGGGGTGGATCGCGACCTTTCCGTCACGGACCGCGTCACCGGCCGCCTTCGCCAGCGGGCCGACCTTGACCCACCACTGCATCGACAGCCGCGGCTCGATGGTGGTCTTGCAGCGCGAGCAGTGCCCGACGGAGTGCGTGTACGGGCGCTTCTCGGCGACGATCCGGCCCTCGGCGCGCAGCGCGCCGACGATCGCCGACCGGGCCTCGAGCCGGTCCAGGCCCTGGAACGGGCCGTGCACGGTGATGACCGCGTGCTCGTCCATGACGGTGAGCGACGGCAGGCCGTGCCGCTGGCCGATCTCGAAGTCGTTCGGGTCGTGGGCCGGCGTGACCTTCACCGCGCCGGTACCGAACTCCGGGTCGACGTGCTCGTCCGCGACGACCGGGATCCGGCGGCCGGTCAGCGGCAACTCGATCTCGGTGCCGACGAGATGGGCGTACCGCCCGTCCTCGGGGTGGACGGCCACGGCGGTGTCGCCCAGCATCGTCTCCGCACGGGTCGTGGCGACGACGATGGAGGCGTCACCCTCGCCGTAGCGGATCGAGACCAGCTCACCGTCGTCGTCCTGGTACTCCACCTCGATGTCCGAGATGGCGGTCAGGCAGCGCGGGCACCAGTTGATGATGCGCTCGGCGCGGTAGATCAGCTCGTCGTCGTAGAGCCGCTTGAAGATCGTCTGGACGGCCTTGGACAGGCCCTCGTCCATGGTGAAGCGCTCACGCGACCAGGCGACGCCGTCGCCCAGCCGACGCATCTGGCCGGAGATCTGGCCGCCCGACTCGCCCTTCCACTGCCAGACGCGCTCGACGAACGCCTCGCGCCCCAGGTCGTGCCGCGACACGCCCTCCTTGGCGAGTTCGCGTTCGACCACGTTCTGGGTAGCGATGCCCGCGTGGTCCATACCCGGCTGCCAGAGCGTCTCGTGGCCCTGCATCCGCTTACGGCGCGTGAGCGCGTCGATGAGGGTGTGCTCGAAGGCGTGCCCCAGGTGCAGGGAGCCCGTGACGTTCGGCGGCGGGATGACGACGGTGTACGGCGGCTTGTCGCTCTTCTCGTCGGCCTCGAAGTAACCGCGCTCTACCCAGCGCTCGTACAGCGGCCCCTCTACATCGGCCGGCGTGTACTGAGTCGGCAGTTCGGGGGCGCTGTGGTTGCTCTGCTGAGTGTTCTCGGTCACGACGGACAGTGTACGGGCGCGGATGTACCAGCTTCGAATCGGTTTGGCACCCGGGGCAACGGCTGTCGGTGCCGTCGTACAGGATGTGAGCAACGCATAAGACGTCACCAGACTTCACCACGCGGCGCCGCCGCACAGCAGCATCACACAGAAGTTCGACTGTCCTCAGTTGTCACGAGGGGAACCGCTCAATGAGCTACAACCAGCCGCCTCCCGGCCCGTACGGGCAGCAGCCCCAGCAGCCCGGACCGTACGGCCAGCCGCAGCAGCCGCCGGCTCCGCAGCCCGGTTACGGCTATCCGCAGCAGGGCGGCCAGGTGCCTCCGCAACAGGGCTACGGCTACCCGCAGCAGGGCGCTCCGGTGCCCCCTCAGCAAGGCGGCCAGGTGCCCCCGCAGCAGGGCTACGGCTACCCCCAGCAGCCCGCCCCCCAGCCCGCCTTCGGCCAGCAGCCCGGCTCCCCCTACGGCGGCCAGCAGACCCCTTACGGCCTGATCCCGCAGGGCCCCCCGGAGACCGGCGGCGGCAACGGCAAGAAGATCGGCCTGATCGCCGGCGCGGTGGCGCTCGTCGCAGCCATCGGCGTGGGCGCGTACTTCGCCTTCGGCCCGGGCGGGGAGGTGAAGCCGTACACCATCTCGCTGCCGAACAGCCTGCTCAACAACGAGTACAGCAAGCTGCCGGGCAAGTCGGGCGGCCAGACGCCGAAGGACTTCTCCGACGACAAGGAACTGCGTGCGATGGGGATCACGGACGGCAAGGCCGTGAACGGCGGGTACAGCAACGTCGGCAAGCTGCTGCTCAGCGTGGGGGGCGTCTACGGGAAGGTCGGCGACCCGGAGCGGGCCGTGGACCAGTTCTTCGCCAAGCTGGAGGAGAGCCAGCGCAAGAGGGCCGAGCAGACCGGCGCCAAGGTCGAGACGGTCACGCCGAAGAGCGAGTACTCACCGGGCGACTTCGACGGCGCCGTGATGAAGTGCCAGACGCAGAAGGCCACGGCCACACTGCAAGGGGTCAGCGCCTCCCAGCAGGTCTCGCTCTGCATCTGGGGCGACAGCAGCGCGATCGGCTTCGTCCAGTCGCAGGCCACTCCCCCGTCGCCGTCCGGGGGTGTCTCCAGCGCCTCGCCGCTCACCGCGGAGCAGCTCTCCGAGAAGACGGCCAAGGTCCGCAACGAGGTCCGCAAGGAGAAGTAGGCGCGGGCCGGACCCGTGACACCGGAAAGCCGCCCGGCGCAGACTCGTCTGCCGGGCGGCTCTTGTGTGTCCGTGGACGGCGTCTCCGTGGGACGGCGTGTCCTGGGTACGGGCGCTACGCGCTCTTCTCCTGCGGCTCCCCCGCGTCGCCCCGGGTGCGGGGCACCAGGGTCGGATTCACGTTCGAGTGAACGACGTCCTCGGTGATGACGACGCGGGCGACGTCCTTGCGGGACGGGATCTCGTACATCACCGCCTGGAGGACCTCCTCCATGATGGCGCGCAGACCGCGGGCGCCGGTGCCGCGGAGGATGGCCTGATCGGCGATGGCCTCCAGGGCGGGGCGGTCGAAGTCCAGCTCCACGCCGTCGAGTTCGAAGAGCCGCTTGTACTGCTTGACCAGCGCGTTGCGCGGCTCGACCAGGATCTGGAGCAGGGCCTCGCGGTCGAGGTTGTGGACGGAGGTCAGGACGGGGAGCCGGCCGATGAACTCGGGGATCATCCCGAACTTGACCAGGTCCTCCGGCATCACGTCCTGGAGCTGGTCCTTGGACTCGATCTCGCGCTTGGAGCGGATCGTGGCGCCGAAGCCGATGCCCTTCGCACCGGACCGGGCCTCGATGATCTTCTCCAGACCGGCGAACGCGCCGCCGACGATGAACAGGACGTTCGTGGTGTCGATCTGGATGAATTCCTGGTGGGGGTGTTTACGGCCGCCCTGGGGCGGCACCGAGGCGGTGGTGCCCTCCAGGATCTTCAGCAGCGCCTGCTGGACGCCCTCACCGGACACGTCACGGGTGATCGACGGGTTCTCACTCTTGCGGGCGACCTTGTCGATCTCGTCGATGTAGATGATGCCGGTCTCGGCCTTCTTGATGTCGAAGTCCGCGGCCTGGATCAGCTTGAGGAGGATGTTCTCGACGTCCTCGCCGACATAGCCGGCCTCCGTCAGCGCCGTGGCGTCGGCGAACGCGAAGGGGACGTTCAGCATCCGGGCGAGGGTCTGCGCGAGCAGGGTCTTGCCGGAGCCGGTGGGGCCGAGCAGCAGGATGTTGGACTTGGCGAGCTCGATGCCCTCGTCGCCGCGCCCGGGGCCGTTCTCCCCCGCCTGCACCCGCTTGTAGTGGTTGTAGACGGCGACCGACAGCGCCTTCTTGGCGGGCTCCTGGCCGACCACATAGCCGTTGAGGAACTCGTAGATCTCCCGGGGCTTGGGGAGCTCCTCCCAGCGCACCTCGGAGGTCTCGGCGAGCTCCTCCTCGATGATCTCGTTACAGAGGTCGATGCACTCGTCGCAGATATACACACCAGGTCCTGCGATGAGCTTCTTCACCTGCTTCTGACTCTTTCCGCAGAATGAGCACTTGAGCAGGTCGCCGCCATCACCGATGCGTGCCACGAGGTGCTTCCCCTTCGCCTGGGATCCGCATTGCTCCGCGGACCCGAGTGCTTGCCTATCGACGGTACCTTGCCGGGCCCCCCGTACGGGCCCCCCTTGGACCGACTCGGTTCAGTCGATCCCGTCCCGGTCCAAGGGGGCAACGCTCCGCCTCACTTCGCGAAGAACACGGTCAGACCGAGACGGAGGTCTTCCGGGTCGTGACGATCTGGTCGACCAGACCGTACGCCAGGGACTCCTCGGCGGTCAGGATCTTGTCGCGCTCGATGTCCTCGCGGATCTTCTCGATCGGCGTGGTGGAGTGCTTGGCCAGCATCTCCTCCAGCTGCGTGCGCATCCGCTGGATCTCGTTGGCGGCGATCTCCAGGTCGGAGACCTGGCCGCGGCCGGTCTCGCTGTACGGCTGGTGGATCAGCACACGGGCGTTCGGCAGCGCCATGCGCTTGCCGGGCGTGCCGGCGGCCAGCAGCACGGCCGCGGCGGACGCCGCCTGGCCCATGCAGACCGTCTGGATGTCGGGCTTGACGAACTGCATCGTGTCGTAGATGGCCGTCAGCGCCGTGAAGGAGCCACCGGGGCTGTTGATGTAGACCGAGATGTCACGGTCCGGGTCCATCGACTCCAGGCACAGAAGCTGCGCCATGACGTCGTTGGCGGAGGCGTCGTCGATCTGCACCCCGAGGAAGATCACCCGCTCCTCGAAGAGCTTCGCGTACGGGTCGTACTCGCGCACGCCCTGCGAGGTGCGCTCGACGAAGCGCGGAACGATGTAGCGAGCCTCGGCCTGCGGGCCGGAGAACTGCGAGACCGGGCCGGAGTACTCGGCCTGCGTGCGCTCGTAGAGACCGCTTCCGGGATAGTTGATCATCTGGTGGTTCACCGTCCTGGTGACGAAGTGGGGCTGGGGGTCGACTGCGGGGCGCTGGCCGGGGCTCTAGGCCCGGGCCGCCGTGCCGCCCCCGCCCGGAACACCGGCGGCGGAGGGCATGACGTCGTCGATGAGGCCGTACGCCTTGGCCTCCTCGGGGGTGAACCAGCGGTCACGGTCGGCGTCCTTGGTCCACTGCTCCAGCGTCTGGCCGGTGTGCTGGGCGGAGAGCTCACCCAGACGCTTCTTCGTGCGCAGCAGCTGCTCGGCGTGGATCTTGATGTCCGAGGCCGAGCCGGCCAGGCCCGCGGAGGGCTGGTGGATGAGGATCTCGGCGTTCGGCAGCGCGAAGCGCTTGCCCGGGGTGCCGGCGCTCAGCAGGAACTGGCCCATCGAGGCGGACATGCCCATGGCGATGGTGACCACGTCGTTCTTGATGTACTGCATGGTGTCGTAGATCGCCATGCCGGCCGTGACCGAGCCGCCCGGGGAGTTGATGTAGAGGTAGATGTCCTTCTCGGAATCAGCGGCGAGGAGCAGCAGCTGCGCCGTGATCTTGTTGGCGATGTCGTCGTCGACCGGCTGACCGAGGAAGATGATCCTGTCGTTGAGCAGCCGGTTGTAGACCTGGTCGCCGAGGCCGCCGTAGGTCGGCTCAGCGGCGGCGGAGGGCTTCGGGATCGTCACGTGTCCACCTGCTCGTTGATCGGACGGCCAGGGCCGTCTCAGCGTCGTCTTCTGGGGCGTGGGGACCGCCGCCGCATCCCGCCCGGGCGCGGTTCCGGGGACTCCCCTGCTCCCGTATCTACGGACCCTAACGCGCAGGTAGGACAACGCCATCCCACATCGATAACTGTTCGCTGTGAGCGCAGGCTCACCGGTCGGATACGGCATCCGGGGCGGACCGCCGCCGAACCCGGATCCGGCACGGTACGACACACGGGCCCGATCGCGCGAAGGTGCGCGTTCGGGCCCGTGATCAGTCGTGCTGCGCGGGGCGCCGGACAGCCGGGCCCATCAGGCCTCGGTCTTCTCCTCGGCGGCCTTCTCGTCCGCGCCCTCGGCCTTGGCGGCCTCGGTCTCGTCCTCGTCGGACATGTCGACGACCTCGCCGCTGGTGTCCTTGACCGTGGCGGCCTCGACGACCACCGCGAGGGCCTTGCCGCGGGCGACCTCACCGACGAGCATCGGCACCTGGCCGCCCTCGACGACGGCCTGGGCGAACTGGTCGGGGGACATACCGGAGGACTGCGCGCGGCGCATGAGGTGCTCGGTGAGCTCCTCCTGGCTGACGTTCAGCTTCTCCTTGTTGACCAGCTCGTCGAGGATGAACTGGGTCTTGATGCCCTTCTCGGCCTGCTCCTTGGTCTCGGCGTCGAACTCCTCCTCGGTCTTGCCCTGGATCTCCAGGTACTTCGCGAGGTCGAGACCCATCTGGCCGAGCTGGTGGTGCTCCAGGTTGTGCTTGCGGGTCTGGATCTCGTCCGCGAGCAGCTTCTCCGGCATCGGCACCTCGACGAGCTTGAGCAGCTCGTCCAGGACCTTCTCCTGCGCCTGGGTGGCCTGGTCGTACTTCTTCATCTGCTCGAGGCGCTTGCGGCTGTCCGCCTTGAGCTCCTCGAGGGTGTCGAACTCACTGGCCAGCTGCGCGAAGTCGTCGTCCAGCTCGGGCAGTTCGCGGACCTTGACCTCGGTGACCTTGACGGTGACCTCGGCCTCCTTGCCCTGGGCGGAGCCGCCCTTGAGCTCGGAGGTGAAGGTGGCGCTGCCGTCCTTCTCCAGGCCCTTGACCGCGTCGTCGATGCCGTCGAGCAGCTCGCCGGAGCCGATGGTGTAGCTGACGTCCTGGGCGACGCCGTCCTCGAGGACCTCGCCCTCGACCTTGGCCTCCAGGTCGATCGTCACGACGTCGCCGTCCTGGGCGGCGCGCTCGACCGGGCTGGTGGAGGCGAAGCGCTCACGCAGCTGCTCGACGGACTTCTCGACGTCCTCGTCCGACACCTCGACGGCGTCGACCTCGACCTCGATACCGGAGTAGTCCGGGATCTCCAGGGCCGGGCGGATGTCCACCTCGGCGGTGAAGGCCAGCAGCTCGTTGTCCTTGAGCTCGGTGATGTCGACCTCGGGCTGGCCGAGGACGTTCAGCTCACCCTCGTTGACCGCTTCGGTGTAGAACTTCGGGAGCGCGTCGTTGACGGCCTCCTCCAGCACCGCACCGCGGCCGAACCGCTGGTCGATGACCCGGGCCGGGATCTTGCCCTTGCGGAAGCCGGGCACCGTGACCTGCTGGTTGATCTTCTTGTACGCCGCGTCGAGGCTGGGCTTGAGCTCCTCGAAGGGCACCTCGACAGTGAGCCGAACCCGAGTCGGGTTCAGGGTCTCCACGGCGCTCTTCACGGTTCGGTCTCCTTGGGGCTGACTTCTGGGGTTCTGCTTGTCGCTGCTGTCGTGGTGTTGAGATCCACCAGCACCCGGCTGTACCGGGCCCGGCCGATCGCGTCCGGTACGCAGACACACAGACACACGGACACGCAGCTTGCATAGTAACCGCACGGAGGATGGCACCGACAACGTGACCTTGAACGCCCCGGCGGCCGCGACGGGCGCCCCGGCGGCCCTTCCGGGCCATGCGCCTTTTCGGGCGGTGCGTCTTTCGGGCGGTACGGGCCCGGGCGGGAGGAAGCCCGGCTGCTGCCGGGCTGAACCTGCTGGTCGGGGTGGCGGGATTTGAACCCACGGCCTTCCGCTCCCAAAGCGGACGCGCTACCAAGCTGCGCCACACCCCGTCGGTGCGACACGTAGGGTACATGGCCGCAGGCGGTACGGCTGCCGGATATCGGAACGCCCGGTGTGGGCGGAGCACGCAACGGCGTACAAGACGGGGCATAGGGGAGCCGTGCGGGATGGGGTGTGCGGGACACCGTGATGACCCGCTAGGATGCACTGCGTGCCGAGGTCCCCGACCTGCGGCGTCTGCGGGCGTAGCTCAATGGTAGAGCCCTAGTCTTCCAAACTAGCTACGCGGGTTCGATTCCCGTCGCCCGCTCCGGAAAGACTCAGGGCCGGATCGTGGAACTCCACGGTCCGGCCCTGAGTCTTTGAGCCTTTTCCGCACGTGGAGTCTTTTCCGCGCGCGCCATTTCCGCTCGCCGCGGCTATCACTGAAAAGGTTCACCGGATATCGCGCCGCCGAAAGTCCACTCCGGCTTTTCCCTTGCGAAAGGGGAGTTGACGCATTCGCCCGGCGCGGCCCGCCCGGGCCCGTCAGGCGGCACCGGGAAGGCGGTTGACGCCCGGGAGGCGAGGCACCTAGAACGAGATGTGATTGATGGTGTTCGCCACCGAGTTGAAGAATCTGTTGATGGCCGGCGCCATGCCCGTGGAGGCCAGGAAGAAGCCGAACAGTATGGCGACGATCGCGGGGCCCGCCTTGATCGACTTACCCCTGATCAACACGACCAGGATGATCCCCAACAGCAGTACAACTGACAGCGACAGAGCCACAACTGATCACACCCTCGGTCGGAACGCCTCACCGGCCCCGGGAGCATGCCGCGCACACCCCCCGGCACCATCGTGCCACCAACTTCATGCCCACCGCAGGCCGGTGACGAATCATCGGCCAACGCTTCGCCCGTTTCCGGCCGCGGCGGCCACGGCGCCCCGGCGGGGCACCAATAGGTGCATTCTGCCCGCGTCATCTGCGGGAGGCATAACCCCTTTTGAGTGCATGAAGTGCGCTAAAGCGGACGGTGGGGGTGAGGAAATAGGGAATGCCCGGAGGCGGTTTTACGCACTCACCGGGCGCCACTATCGTGCCTCAGATGTTTCCCGCTCCCCCCACGCCACAAAGTGATCTCCCCCCTCCCCGGGAGGCGCCTGGTACGGGCCCGGCGGAGCCCACGCCGCGGGCGTACGGTGATGCGCACGCGGCCGCCTCGGCGCCGACGGCCGGTTCCGGCGACCGTCACGCTTTCTTCGACAACGCGAAGTACCTGGCCATCGTGCTGGTGGCGATGGGACACGCATGGGAGCCGCTGACCGACGGCAGCCGGACCGCCAAGGCGCTCTATATGACCGTCTACGCCTTCCACATGCCGGCGTTCATCATCATCTCCGGCTACTTCTCGCGCAGCTTCGACCTGCGCAGGGACCGGCTGCAGCGGCTGATCACCGGGATCGCGGTCCCCTATGTCCTGTTCGAGACGGCCTACGCCGTCTTCAAGCGCTGGGCGGACGACGATCCCGGGCACCCCATCAGCCTGCTCGATCCGTGGTACCTGACGTGGTTCCTGGTGGCGCTCTTCGTGTGGCGGCTGACCGCCCCGCTGTGGAAGATCGTCCGCCGGCCGGTTCCGCTCGCCGTGGCCATCGCCGTGCTCGCGTCCGTCAGCCCGGAGATCGGCGACGATCTCGACCTCCAGCGCGTCCTGCAGTTCCTCCCGTTCTTCGTACTGGGGCTCTCGCTGCGGCCGGAACACTTCGCGCTGGTGCGGCGGCGGTGGGTGCGGATCGCCGCGTTGCCGGTCTTCGCGGCCGCGCTGGTGACGGCCTACTGGGCGGCGCCGCGGATGGCCTCGGCGTGGTTCTACCACCGCGACAGCGCGCAGGAACTGGGCACCACCTGGTGGATCGGCGCGGTGATGACCGTGGCCCTCCTCGGCTGCTCCCTCGTGCTCGCGGCCTGCTTCTTCGCCTGGGTGCCGACGCGGCGGACGTGGTTCACGGTGCTGGGCGCCGGGACGCTGTACGGCTACCTCCTGCACGGCTTCCTGGCGAAGGGCTCCCGCTTCTGGGGCTGGTTCGACGACTACGCCTGGCCGCATACGCCCGTCGGTGAGGTCACGGTCACGCTCGTCGCCGCGCTGATCGTGACGGGCCTGTGCACCCCGCCCGTCCGCCGTGCCCTGCGCTTCGCCATGGAGCCGACGATGGCCTGGGCCTTCCGCGAGGACCCGGCCGACGCGGCCCGCGCCCGCGCCCGGACCGCCGCCTGAGGGGTCCTCCCGGGCGTCGCGCTCAGGCGTCGCGGCAGATGAGGAGGAGGGCCCGGTCGTCGTTGACGTCCTTGGCGACGGCCTCGATCAGATGCCAGGCGGCGCCGGCGAAGCCGCCGGCGACATAGCGGTCGGCCTCGCCGGTGAGCCGGTCGATGCCCTCGGCGATATCGCGGTCGGCGGCCTCGACCAGGCCGTCGGTGAAGAGCATCAGGACGTCGCCGGGGCGCAGGGTGCCCTTGACGGGGTCGAACTGGGCGCCGTCGTAGACACCGAGGAGCGGGCCCTCGCCCGGCTTCTCCTCCCAGCGGCCGCTGCCCGCGCTGAGCTGGAGGGCCGGCAGATGGCCCGCGGAGAACAGTTCGTAGTCGCCGGATTCCAGGTCGAGGACGAGGTGGATGGAGGTGGCGAAACCCTCGTCCCAGTCCTGGCGCAGGAGGTAGCCGTTGGCGGCGGGGAGGAAGCCGTGCGGCGGGAGGGAGCCGAGCAGGCCGCCGAAGGCGCCGGACAGCAGCAGGGCCCGTGAGGCGGCGTCCATGCCCTTGCCGGAGACATCGGTGAGCACGACTTCGAGGATGTCGCCCCCGTGGGTGCGGGAGGCGACGACGAAGTCACCGGAGAAGGACTGCCCGCCGGCCGGGCGCAGCGCCATCTCGTGGTGCCAGCCCTTGGGCAGCCTGGGGAGCTTGCTCTGGACGCGGATGCGTTCCCGCAGGTCGAAGAGCATGGTGCCGCCGCGCCGCCAGGGCACCCCGACGCGGCTGCGGAACTGTGCGATGAGCAGGCCGAAGAACCCGACGGCGGCGACGACCAGGACGGTGCCCGGGGTGATCCGTTCGGGCCCGTCCTCGTACGGGCCGAAGAGCGCGGATTCGACGACCAGGGCGGTGGCCGAGGCGCCGTAGAGGACGAGGAGGTTGGCCGGGCGCAGCAGCAGACCGCCGGCGATCACGGGGAGGACGAGGGCGGCGGGGGCGAACCATTCGGGGCGCCAGAGGGTGCCCGCGGCGATCACGGCGATCGCGATCAGCAGGGCGGCCAGCGCGAGCCGGTCGGAGCCCTCGCCGCGGAAGTAGTCGACCCCGGCCTTGCGCACGCCGACGCGGGCCCGGTGCAGACCTTTGTGCACCCGGGCCGTCAGGGTTTCCGTTCCCGGGCCGTTTGCCATCGCTCTGGGACCTTATCCACCCGTTCGGCGGTGCGTCGATTCGCCGCACGACGCAGCGGCCAATTGCCGGGAATCCTCGTTCGGCACGAGGGAGCGCGGGCGGCGGGGACGGCGTACGCGAGTGGCGGTAGCGGCGTACGCGAGTGGTGATAACGGCGTACGCGAGTGGTGGTATCTGCGTACGGATACGCCGGGACCGGGCCCGGGGCCGGGCCCGGGGTCAGCGTCCGCCGGTGGCCGGCTGGCAGCCGGGGCACCAGAAGAGGTTGCGGGCGGCCAGGCCGGCGGTGCGGATCTCGCTGCCGCAGATATGGCAGTCCTGCTGGGCGCGGCGGTAGACGTAGACCTCGCCGCCGTGGTCGTCGACCCGGGGCGGGCGGCCCATGGCCTCGGGCAGGTGCTCGGGCCGTACGGTGTCGATGCGGTTGTGGCGGACGCCCTCGGCCATCAGGAACACCAGGTCGGCCCAGACGGCGTCCCAGGCGGCGCGGGTGAGGTCGCGGCCGGGGAGGTAGGGGTCGATGCCGTGCCGGAAGAGGACCTCGGCGCGGTAGACGTTGCCGACCCCGGCGATGATCTTCTGGTCGAGCAGCAGGGCCGCGATCGTGGTACGGCTGCGGGAGATCCGCTGCCAGGCGCGGGTGCCGTCGTCCTGGGGGCGCAGCGGGTCGGGGCCGAGCCGGTCGTGTATGGCCTGCTTCTCGGCGTCGGTGATCAGTGCGCAGGTGGTGGGGCCGCGGAGGTCGGCGTGTGCGGTGGGGCCGGTGATCCGCAGCCGCACGGTGTCGGTGGGGGGCGGGGCCGGGGCGCCGCCGAAACCGAGCTTACCGAAAAGACCGAGGTGGATGTGGACCCACCGGTCGGGGCCGAAGCCGAGGAAGAGGTGTTTGCCGTGGGCCTCGGTGTGGGCCAGCACCTGGTGGTCGAGGAGGGCGGCCCCGTCGGAGAACTTGCCCTGCGGGCTGCTGACGCGCACCGTCCGCCCCTGGAAGTGCTGGGCGTAGTCCGCGGCGAGGCGGTGGATGGTGTGGCCCTCGGGCATCGGTGTTCTCCAGTGGGTACGCCCTCACCCAAGCTCTTCGAGGAGCAGGGGCCCCCTCCCCGGCGACCGGGGAGGCGGGCGGCGACTGCGGCGGGGGGGCGGGCGGTCAGCCCTGCGGGTGGTGCGCCGGGATGGCCGGGAGTTCGCCGGTGGTCTCGTACACGGAGAGCATCTCGATACGGCGGGTGTGCCGCTCCTCGCCGGAGTACGGGGTGGCGAGGAAGACCTCGATGAACTTCGTGGCCTCCTCCTGGGTGTGCATCCGGCCGCCGACGGAGATGACGTTGGCGTTGTTGTGCTCGCGGCCGAGCCGGGCGGTCTCCTCGCTCCAGGCCAGCGCGGCCCGTACGCCCTTGACCTTGTTGGCGGCGATCTGCTCGCCGTTGCCGGAGCCGCCGATCACGATGCCCAGGCTCTCCGGGTCGGCCGCGGTCCGCTCCGCGGCGCGGAGGCAGAACGGCGGGTAGTCGTCCTGGGCGTCATAGATGTGGGGGCCGCAGTCGACGGGCTCGTGGCCATGGGCCTTGAGCCACTCGACGAGGTGGTTCTTGAGGTCGAAGCCGGCATGGTCGGAGCCGAGATACACGCGCATGGCATGAGTGTGACATGGCACTCGCCGGACCGGCGCCGCCGGGTCGGCCCCCGTCCTGCCCCCGTCCTGCCCACGTTCTGCCCACGTTCTGTGCACGGATCCGCACGCCCCGCCTTCCATACGTATGCCAGGAGGGCACCCGCCCAGTGATTCGCACAACGATCCGGATTCGGACCCTTCCGATCCGCATGTTGACGCAGTTCTAATGCGGGAGTTCCATCCGCGAACCACAAAGGACGGTGCACATGGGTGCGCACCATCCCCCGAGCTCCCACGGAGCGAGGGGTACCCTCACCACCCCGGCGGCCCCCGTGACCGGCGATCCCGGCCACGGACCAGCGGGAGGGCAGTCGCCGGACGGGCTGCAGGCGGGTCTGAAGAACCGCCATCTGTCGATGATCGCGATCGGCGGTGTCATCGGCGCCGGACTGTTCGTGGGCTCCGGGGCCGGTATCGCGGCAGCCGGGCCGGGCATTCTGCTCTCGTACATGCTGACCGGGCTGCTGGTCGTCCTGGTGATGCGGATGCTGGGCGAGATGGCCGCGGCCTCCCCCGCCTCGGGCTCGTTCTCCGCGTACGCGGACCGGGCGCTGGGCCGCTGGGCGGGCTTCACCATCGGCTGGCTGTACTGGTTCTTCTGGTCGGTGGTGCTGGCGGTCGAGGCGACCGCGGCCGGCGCGATCCTGACCGGCTGGGTCCCGGCCGTCCCGCAGTGGGCCTGGGCGCTGCTGGTGATGGTGGTGCTGACCGGCACCAATCTGGTCTCGGTCGGCTCGTTCGGTGAGTTCGAGTTCTGGTTCGCCGGGGTCAAGGTCGTCGCGATCGTGGTGTTCCTCGTGATCGGCGCGCTGGCGATCTTCGGGCTGCCGCCCGGTGACCACGCGGTGGGGCTGAGCAATCTGACCGGGGAGGGCGGCTTCCTGCCGAACGGGCCGGGCGCGATCCTCTCCGGAATGCTGCTGGTGGTCTTCTCCTTCATGGGCAGCGAGATCGTGACCCTGGCGGCGGGCGAGTCGCCGAACCCGGTGCAGGCCGTCCGCAAGGCCGTGAACAGCGTCATCTGGCGGATCGCGCTGTTCTACATCGGCTCGATCGCGGTGATCGTGACGCTGCTGCCGTGGCACGACGAGGAGGTGCTCAAGAGCCCGTACGTGGCGGTGCTGAAGTCGCTGGACATCCCGTACGCGGGCACGGTGATGGACATCGTGGTGCTGACCGCGGTGCTGTCCTGTCTGAACTCCGGGCTCTACACGGCCTCCCGGATGGCGTTCTCGCTCGGTGAGCGCGGCGACGCGCCGAAGTCGTTCGCCACCGTCAACAAGGGCGGGGTGCCGGCGGTCGCGATCTGGGCGTCGGTCGCCTTCGGCTTCATCGCGACGATCTTCAGCTACACCTCGAAGGACACCGTCTTCCAGTTCCTGCTGAACTCCTCGGGCGCGGTGGCGCTCTTCGTGTGGCTGGTCATCTGCTTCTCGCAGCTGCGGATGCGCCGCACGCTGGAGCGGGAGACGCCGGAGCGGCTGACGGTGCGGATGTGGCTGTACCCGTGGCTGACGTACGCGACCATCGGGCTGATCGTCTTCGTCGTGGGCTATATGTTCTACGACCCGAACGGGCGCAAGCAGATGGTGCTGTCGGTGGTCGCGGCCGTGGTGGTGCTGGCGGTCGGGCTGCTGCTGGAGCGGCGCCGCATACGCCGGCAGTGACGGACGGACAACAACATGGAAGGGCCCGCACCGTCGTGGTGCGGGCCCTTCCGTTCTGTCGTTCGTGCCGTCAGCTCTTGCGGCCGGCGAGCTTCCAGGCCGTCGGCAGGGCGCCCATGGCCAGGGCCGCCTTGAGGGCGTCGCCGATCAGGAACGGGACGAGGCCGACGGCGGCGGCCTGGCCGAGGGACATCCCCGTGCTCAGCGCGAGGTAGGGGACGCCGACGCCGTAGATGACGGCGGTGCCGGCGGCCATGGTGGCGGCGGTGCGCAGCACTCCGCGGTCGCCGCCGCGGCGGGCCAGCGCGCCGACCAGGCCGGCGGCGAGCAGCATGCCGAAGACGTAGCCGAGGGTGGCGCCGATGCCGGAGCTGCCGCCGGCGAACCACGGCACACCGGCGATGCCCGCCAGGGCGTACAGCGCGAGGGCGAGCAGCCCGCGGCTCGCGCCGAGCGAGGTGCCGACCAGGAGCGCGGCGAAGGTCTGACCGGTCACCGGGACCGGGGAGCCGGGCAGCGGGACGGCGATCTGGGCCGCGAGGCCGGTGAGCGCGGCACCGCCGACGACCAGCGCGGCGTCGCGGACGCGGGCGCGGGAGGCGGTGGTGGCGGCCGGCAGCAGGTCGGCGAGGACAGCGCCAGGGCTGGTGAGAGCGGCAGTGCTCATCGGGACTCCGCGGGTGTGAGTGGTGCGGGACGGTCGGGACGCGTTGACGTTAGTCCAGCGGGCCCACGGCGATCACGGTGTGGCGGTGACAAAGCCGTAACAGCCCGTTTGGAGAGTTCCGATGGAGGGGGCCGCACCGCCGCCCCGTGCCGGGACCGGCGCGGACCACCGGCGTCTGCGCAGGTCACGTGATGCTCATCACGGAGGCGGCCGCTCCATGGTGCCGGTTTTGTGGTAGCGCGCGGAGTGCGGCGACACTGGGTGAGCCCTGCGGTGACCTGTGGAGTTCCCCCAAACCCCTGGCGCCGCTCCCGCCCTTCTCCCTGAGAGTGACAAGCGCGATGCACGACATACCGACCGCCGTCGGGCCGACCCCGCTCGGCGAGGGCGCCGGTGAGAAGGAGCCGCTGTCCGCGGGGCTCAAGCAGCGCCATCTGACGATGCTGGGCCTGGGCGGCGTGATCGGCGCGGGCCTGTTCGTGGGGTCCGGCGCGGGGATCTCGGTGGCCGGGCCGGGGATCGTGCTGTCGTATCTGATCGCCGGCGCGCTGGCGATGCTGATCATGCGGATGCTCGGTGAGATGTCCGCGGCGATGCCGGCCTCCGGGGCGTTCTCGGTGCACGCGGAGCGGGCGCTGGGGCGCTGGGCCGGTTTCAGCGTCGGCTGGCTGTACTGGTTCCTGCTGGTCGTGGTGCTCGCCGTGGAGGCGACCGGTGCGGCGCGGATCGCGGCCGGCTGGGTGCCGGCGGTGCCGCAGTGGGGCTGGGTACTGATCTTCATGGTCGTGTTCACGGTGGCCAACCTGGCGGCGGTGAAGAACTTCGGGGAGTTCGAGTTCTGGTTCGCGGCGCTGAAGGTCGCCGCGATCGTGCTGTTCCTCGCGCTGAGCCTGCTGGCGATCTTCGGGGTGCTTCCGGACACCGAACCGGTCGGGCTGACGAACCTCACCGGGCGGGGCGGGCTGCTGCCGCACGGCTGGGCCGGGGTGGTCTCCGGTGTGCTGGCGGTGGTGTTCGCCTTCGGCGGGCTGGAGGTGGTCACCATCGCCGCGGCCGAGTCGGACGATCCGGCGCGGGCGGTGGGCCGGGCGGTGCGCAGCGCGGTGTGGCGGATCCTGTTCTTCTACGTCGGCTCGATGCTGGTCATCGTGACGCTTCTGCCGTGGTCGTCGATGCGGCCGGGGCAGAGCCCGTACGTGGCGGTGCTGGACAGCATCGGGGTGCCGGGCGCCGGCCAGATCATGAACATCGTGGTGTTCGTGGCGCTGCTCTCGGCGCTGAACGCCAATCTCTACGGCTCGTCGCGGATGGTCTTCTCGCTGGCGGAACGGGGGGAGGCGCCGCGCGCGCTGCTGACGGTGTCGGGCGGCGGGGTGCCCCGCCGGGCGGTGCTGGCCTCGGTGGCCTTCGGGTTCGTCTCGGTGCTGCTGAACCTGAAGTGGCCGGACTCGGTGTTCCTCTACATGCTCAACGCGGTCGGCGCGGTGCTGCTGTTCGTCTGGGGTCTGATCGCGGTCTCCCAGCTGCGGCTGCGTCCGCGGATCGAACGGGAGGCGTCCGGGAAGCTCGCCCTGCGGATGTGGGCGTTCCCGTATCTGACGTGGGTGGCGCTGCTGGCGATGGCCGCGGTGATCGTGCTGATGCTGCTCGATGACGCGGCCCGGCCCCAGCTGCTGTGGTCGGCCGGGGCGACCGGCGCGGTGCTGGCCGTCGCGGGCGTACGGGAGCTGCGGCACCGCCGCGGGGGTCTTCGTACGCGGCGCTGACCCGGTGTCGCAAAATCGACGACGGTTCAGGCACGTACGGTAACGATCGCGTCTGAATATCGAACATCCGCTGCACGCCTGTTGCCCTGACCGAACATCGACGCTCAAACTGAGCCAGCTTTGCCGAAGCCCCGGAGATCCACCGTCGGCAGCCCCCTGTGCAACCCGCTGCCGCGGCAGAGGTCCGGGGCCTGGCAGCGGGGTCGCACCGGTCGGGGCCCCGGGAGAACGCAGTACCACCTTGCTCCGCTCTCACCTACTGGGACAGGTACGACATGAATCGGACATCCTCGTCCGCCACACCCGCGCGCGAGCAGGCCGGCGCCGCTCCGGGCGCCGGCCCCGATAGTGGCTCCGCACTGTCCAACGGCCTCAAGCAGCGGCACCTCTCGATGATCGCCCTGGGCGGCGTGATCGGCGCGGGCCTGTTCGTCGGCTCGCGCGAGGGCATCGCGGCGGCCGGCCCCTCGATCGTGGTGGCCTACGCGGTCTCCGGCGCCCTGGTCATGCTGATCATGCGGATGCTCGGTGAGATGTCCGCGGCCAATCCGGCCTCCGGCTCGTTCTCGGTGCACGCCGAGCGCTCGATAGGCTCCTGGGCCGGTTTCACCGCGGGCTGGATGTACACCGCGCTGCTGTGTGTGGCGGTGGCCGCCGAGGCGCTGGGCGCCGCGGGCATCATGGCCCAGTGGTTCCCGGGCACCGAGACCTGGATGTGGGTCCTGCTGTTCATGGTGGTCTTCACCGGTACGAACCTGGCGTCGGTCAGCAACTTCGGTGAGTTCGAGTTCTGGTTCGCCACCCTCAAGGTCGCCGCGATCGCCCTCTTCCTGGTCCTGGGCATCCTCGCGATCCTCGGTCTGCTCCCCGGCACCGCCGCACCGGGCACCGCGCACCTCACCGGTGACGGCGGCTTCCTGCCCAAGGGCGTCGACGGCCTGATGGTCGGCCTGCTGGCGTCGGTGTTCGCGTACGGCGGGCTGGAGACGGTGACCATCGCGGCCGCCGAGTCCAAGGACCCGGTCCGCGGCGTGGCCCGCGCGGTGCGTACCGCGATGTGGCGGATCGCCCTCTTCTACGTCGGCTCGCTGGCGATCATCGTGACCGTCATCCCGTGGAACGACGCCTCGATCGCCAAGAGCGGCCCGTACGTGGCGGTGCTGGACTACCTGCACATCCCGGCGGCCGGCCAGATCATGAACGTCGTCATCCTGGTGGCCCTGCTGTCCGCGATGAACGCCAACATCTACGGCTCGTCCCGGATGGCGTTCTCGCTGACGTCCCGGGGCCAGGGTCCCCGGCTCCTCGCCAAGGTGAGCGGCGGGGTACCGCGCCGTGCGGTGCTCCTGTGCTCCTCGTTCGGCTTCCTCGCGGTGCTGTTCAACATCTGGTGGCCGACGACGGTCTTCCAGTGGCTGCTCAACATGGTCGGCGCGGCCACCCTGGTGGTGTGGGGCTTCATCTCCGTGGCCCAGCTGCGGATGCGGCGGCGGCTGGAGCGCGAGGCGCCGGAGCGGCTGGTGGTCAGGATGTGGGCGTTCCCGGTGCTGACCTGGGTGGCGCTGGCGGGCATCGTCGCCGTCCTGCTGCTGATGCTGCGGGACGAGAGCCAGCGCATCCAGCTGCTGTTCACCGGCGGCTTCGGGGTGGTGCTGGCGGTGATCGGGCTGCTGCGGCAGCGGGCGCTGCGCGGGGGCGCGGAGGCGGACGCGGAAGCGGAGGCGGCTTCGCGGTAGCACCACGCCGGCACGGAACACCCCCGAGGCGGGGCGGGACCTCCTTCCGAGGTCCCGCCCCGCCTCGGTCTTTGGGACCAGGCGGGTCCCCTTCCCCGGTTGATGATCAGCTCTGCTGGTAGCGTGCTCTTGCACATCGATTGCAACTACACAGGTTCGCAACTACTGCATTTACGCAGCTTGGAGGCGGGATCGGCATGGCTCTCTACACACTTCCGGAACTCCCCTACGACTACGCGGCGCTGGCACCGGTCATCAGCCCCGAGATCATCGAGCTGCACCACGACAAGCACCACGCGGCGTACGTGAAGGGCGCGAACGACACCCTGGAGCAGCTCGCCGAGGCCCGCGACAAGGACCAGTGGGGCAACATCAACGGCCTGGAGAAGAACCTCGCGTTCCACCTCTCCGGCCACATCCTGCACAGCATCTACTGGCACAACATGACCGGCGACGGCGGCGGCGAGCCGCTGGAGCAGGACGGTGTGGGCGAGCTGGCCGACGCCATCGCCGAGCACTTCGGGTCGTTCGCGAAGTTCAAGGCGCAGCTCTCCAAGGCCGCGGCGACCACGCAGGGCTCCGGCTGGGGCGTGCTGGCGTACGAGCCCGTCACGGGCCGGCTGATCGTCGAGCAGGTCTACGACCACCAGGGCAACGTCGGCCAGGGCTCGGTCCCGATCCTGGTCTTCGACGCCTGGGAGCACGCCTTCTACCTCCAGTACAAGAACCAGAAGGTCGACTTCATCGAGGCCATGTGGCAGGTCGTGAACTGGCAGGACGTGGCCAAGCGGTACACGGCCGCCAAGGAGCGCGCCAACAACCTGCTGCTGGCGCCGTGACGGCGTAGCAGCAGCACCCGGCGCCCCGGGCGTCCTGCCTCGTGATCGTCTTCTCACCCTTCACCTGGCAGGCGGATGAACGGCGAGCCCCCACGAGGACGTGACTCGTGGGGGCTCGCCTGTTGGTTCCACGGGAAGGTCAGTCGAAACTCGGAGCGGCCGTCCGCGTCCGCTTGATCTCGTAGAAGCCGGGGATGGAGGCAACCATCAGGGTGCCGTCCCAGAGCCTGGCGGCCTGCTCGCCCCTGGGCGCGGGGGTGACGACCGGGCCGAAGAAGGCGATCTGGTCGCCGTCGGAGCCGGGGACGGCGATGACCGGGGTGCCGACCTCCTGGCCGACCAGGTCGATGCCCTCCTTGTGGGAGGCGCGCAGCTCCGCGTCGTAGGTGTCCTTGCCGGCGTACTCGATGAGGTCGGCGGGCAGGCCGGCGTCGTCGAGGGCGGCGGCGATGCTCTCGCGGTTCACGCCCAGGCCCTCGTTGTGGAAGCGGGTGCCGAGCGCGGTGTAGAGCCTGCCGACCACGTCGTCGCCGTACAGCTGCCGCGCGGCGGTCACCACGCGGACCGGGCCCCAGGCCTTGCCGCCGGGGCGCATGTTGTCGCGGTACTCCTCGGGCAGCTCGTCGAGTTTGTTCTCGTTCAGCACGGCCAGGCTCATCACATGCCAGCGCACCTCCACCGGCCGGACCTTCTCCACCTCCAGCATCCAGCGGGAGGTCAGCCAGGCCCAGGGGCACAGGGGGTCGAACCAGAAGTCTGCCGGGGTCTTCGTCGCTTCGGACACGGGTCTCGTCTCCTCCAGAGAGCGGTGCTGGGTCGGTTCTCGGACTGCGGTGGTCCGTGGACGGTTCAACCGGCGCCGGGCGTGCCATGATTCCCGTTGTTCGATATTCGAGACGAGGACGAGGGAGTCACGTCGTGCCAGGTGAGAATCTTTCCCGGGACGAAGCACGTGAGCGGGGCCGACTGCTCAGCGTCGACGCGTACGACGTGGCGCTGGATGTCCGCTCAGCGGTCGCGCCGGGACCGGACGCGGCGACCTTCCGGTCCCGTACGACCATCCGCTTCCGCTGCGCCGAGCCCGGTGCCTCGACCTTCGCCGACCTCCTGGCGCCGCAGGTGACCGCGGTCACCCTCAACGGGCGCGAACTGGACCCCTCGGCGGTCTTCGACGGAACCCGGATCATGCTGGACGGCCTGGCCGCCGAGAACACCCTCACCGTCGACGCGCAGTGCGCCTACAGCCGCACCGGCGAGGGTCTGCACCGCTTCGTGGACCCCGAGGACGGCGAGGTCTACCTCTACACGCAGTACGAGCCGGCCGACGCCCGCCGGGTCTTCGCCAACTTCGAACAGCCCGATCTGAAGGCCCCGTTCACCTTCGAGGTGACCGCGCCCGAGGGCTGGGTCGTACTGAGCAACGGCGCCCAGGAGGGCTCCGCGGAAGGAGGCCGGCACCGGTTCGCGACGACGCAGCCGATCGCCACGTACATCACGGCCGTGGTCGCCGGCCCGTACCACTACGTCTCCGACAGCTACCGCCGCGCGTTCCAGGACGGCACGGAGCTGGAGATCCCGCTGGGCGCGCTCTGCCGCAAGGGCCTGGCCAAGCACTTCGACGCGGATGACGTCTTCACCGTCACCAAGCAGGGCCTGGACTTCTTCCACGACCACTTCGACTTCCCGTACCCGTTCGGGAAGTACGACACCGCCTTCGTGCCCGAGTACAACCTCGGCGCGATGGAGAACCCGGGCTGCGTCACCTTCCGCGAGGAGTTCATCTTCCGCGGGAAGGTGACCGAGGCGTCCTTCGAGCGCCGGGCCAACGTCATCCTGCACGAGATGGCACACATGTGGTTCGGCGACCTGGTCACCATGCAGTGGTGGGACGACCTGTGGCTCAAGGAGTCCTACGCGGACTTCATGGGCTCGTTCGCGCTGGTGGAGGCGACCCGCTTCCGCGACGGCTGGATCACCTTCGCCAACCGCCGCAAGGCCTGGGCCTACCGCGCCGACCAGCTGCCCTCCACCCACCCGGTCACCGCCGACATCCGTGACCTGGAGGACGCCAAGCTCAACTTCGACGGCATCACGTACGCCAAGGGCGCGTCGGTGCTGAAGCAGCTGGTGGCGTACGTGGGGCAGGACGCGTTCCTGGAGGGCGCCCGGCGCTACTTCAAGCGGCACGCGTACGGCAACACCCGGCTCGCGGACCTGCTGGCGGTGCTGGAGGAGACGTCCGGGCGGGACCTGGCGGCCTGGTCGCACGCCTGGCTGGAGACCGCCGGGGTCAACTCGCTCACCCCGCAGGCCACTTATGACGCCAACGGGCGGATCACCGAGCTGAGCATCCTCCAGGAGGCGGCTCCCGAGCAGCCGGAGCTGCGCCCGCACCGGGTCGCGGTGGGCCTCTACCGCAGCCGGACCGCGTTCTCCGGCGGCGGGGCCCCGGCGCTGGTGCGCTACGCCCGCGCCGAGGTGGACGTGACCGGTCCGCGGACCGCGGTACCGGAACTGGCCGGCCTGGAGCGGCCCGAGCTGATCCTGGTCAACGACGAGGATCTGACGTACTGCAAGGTCCGGTTCGACGAGGGGTCGCTGGCCACCCTGCGGGCCCGGCTCGGCGAGCTGACCGACCCGATGGCGCGGGCACTGTGCTGGGCGGCACTGTGGGGGCTGACCCGCGACGGGCTGATGCCGGCCCGTGACTACCTCGACCTGGTACGGCGGTTCGGCGGCCAGGAGACCGACATCGGCGTGCTGCAGTCGCTGCACGGCCAGGTGCAGACGGCGCTGGAGCACTACGCGGCGCCGGACCGCCGGGAGTCCGCCGCCCATGAGCAGGCCGAGGGCGCGCTGCACGAGCTGCGGCTGGCCGAGCCCGGCAGCGGCCATCAGCTCAGCTGGGCCCGGCACTTCGCGGCCATCGGCACCACGCCCGCCGCCCTCCAGCTGCTCAAGGGGCTGCTGGACGGTACGGCGAAGATCGACGGCCTGGAGGTGGACCAGGAGCTGCGCTGGACGTTCCTCGAGCCGCTGGCCGCGCACGGGCTCGCGGACGAGGCGGCGATCGCCGCGGAGCTGGCCAGGGACGACACCGCGTCCGGCAAGCGCTATCAGGTGCGCTGTCTGGCGGCCCGCCCGTCGGCCGAGGTCAAGGCGCGGGCGTGGGCGGACGTGGTGGAGTCCGACGCGCTCTCCAACGCCCTGGTGGAGGCGACCATCGCCGGGTTCGCGCAGCCCGGGCAGCGGGAGCTGCTGGCGCCGTACGCGCCGCGCTACTTCGCGGCGATCGAGCGGATCTGGCAGGAGCGGTCCATCGAGATCGCGATGTCCGTGGTGCGCGGGCTGTTCCCGTCGTGGCTGGTGGAGCGGTCGACGCTGGACGCCGCGGACGCCTGGCTGGCCGAGCACGCGCAGGCGGCCCCCGCGCTGCGCCGGCTGGTGCTGGAGGAGCGGGACGATCTGGCCCGGGCGCTGCGCGCACAGGCTTGTGACGAGACGGCCGGTCCGCGGCCGTAACCCCCGCCCCGACCAGCCCTTCTCGGCAGTCGAACGCCCGTACTTTAGCGCGGGATTGTCCAGGTTGCGGTACGGGCGTGTAACAGCGGTTAGGGGGCGGAACGGGCACGGGAATCGACCGGTCATGAACCACGAAACCCCGCTCTCCCCCCTCCCCCTGCACCTCCTCTCCGCCCTCCGCTGCCGGGTATTGACGGCGCGCCAGCTGCGGCAGCACGGCGTCCCGGCGGCGGAGCTCACCGAGCGCTGCCGCCCCGGCGGCGGCTGGCAGCAGCTGCTCCCCGGTGTGTACCTGCTCCACCCCGGGCCGCCCACCAGCGAGGAGCGGCTGCACGCGGTGCTGCTGTACGCCGCCCACCGGGGACCGGGGGTGCCCCGGCAGCCGGACCCGTCCGGCGACACCCCGCAGGCGATGATCACCGGCCTGGCCGCGCTCACCCTGCACGGCTTCTCCGAGTCTCCCCCGCTGCTCGCCCTGGAGCGGATCGAGGTGCTGGTCGCCCGCACCCGGCGGCTGCGCTCGACCGGCTTCGCCCGGGTCGTCCGGGCGGCGGAGCTGCCGGTGGCGCGGGAGGTCACCGGGGTGCCGACGGCTCCGGTGCCGCGCGCGCTGGCGGACGCGGTCGCCGGGCTCGGTGACGCGGCGGCGGTGCGCCGGCTGCTGACCGAGTCGGTCCGCGACGGGCACTGCGAGGCGCCCGCGGTGGTCCGCGAGCTGAGCCGGGCGCGACTGCTGAGCCGGCCGCATGTGGTCGACGCGGTCGACACCCTGCTCGCCGAGGGCCGGGCGCTGGCCGAGCAGCGGCTGTACGCGATGGTGCGCGCACACGACCTGCCCGACCCGCTGTGGAACGTCGAGCTGCGGCTGCCGGGCGGGCCGCACCTGGGCGGGGTGGACGCCTTCTGGCCGGAGCACGGGGTGGCCCTGGAGATCGACACCCGGGCCCCCCGCCCCGAGGAGGACCCGCCGCACTCGGCCTTCGACCACAAGCGCGAACACCTGGAGCGGCTCGGCATCGCCGTCGTCCGCTGCCTGCCCCGCACTCTGCGCGAGGCCCCCGAGCAGCAGGCCGCCGTGGTCCGCACGGCCCTCATGGCAGCCCCCGACCGCCGGCCCACGGCCTACGTGGTGGCCCTGCCCCGCTGACACCGCATATGAGAGACCTCAGGCAGGCGCCGCGCACCACGCATCACACGCCTCTCCCCCCCCCGCAACCCTTCCTCACCTGACGCAACGCGACGAACACCCTCCGTCGCCCCTTATGTCGCCCATGCTCCACAGACTGGAATGGATTGGACAACGCGACGGGTGTCACACACATGATGGAGGCACTACTGAGCAGGTGTTCCGAGCAGGCATCTCTGTCAGGCCAGAAAGAAGGAGTCCCATGAGGGTCGGAATCGTCGGAGCCACCGGACAGGTCGGCGGCGTGATGCGGGGCATTCTCGCCGAGCGGAACTTCCCGGTCGAGCAGCTGCGACTGTTCGCTTCGGCCCGGTCCGCCGGACGCACCCTGCCGTGGGGGGACACCGAGATCACCGTCGAGGACGCGGCCACCGCCGACTACTCCGGGCTGGACATCGTCCTCTTCTCGGCCGGCGGCGCGACGTCCAGGGCACTGGCGGAGAAGGTCGCCGAAGCGGGCCCCGTGGTGATCGACAACTCCTCGGCCTGGCGCCGTGACCCCGAGGTCCCGCTGGTCGTCTCCGAGGTCAACCCGCACGCCATCGCGAACCGCCCCAAGGGCATCATCGCCAACCCGAACTGCACGACCATGGCCGCGATGCCGGTGCTGCGCCCGCTGCACGACGAGGCCGGTCTGGTCTCGCTGGTCGTCTCCACCTACCAGGCGGTCTCCGGCAGCGGCCTGGGCGGTGTGGCGGAGCTGGACGGCCAGGTCCGCAAGGCCGTCGAGCAGGACGCCACCAAGCTGACGCACGACGGGTCGGCGGTGGAACTCCCGGCCCCGGACAAGTACGTCCGTCCGATCGCCTTCAACGTCCTGCCGATGGCCGGCTCGATCGTGGACGACGGTCTGGGCGAAACCGACGAGGAGCAGAAGCTCCGCAACGAGAGCCGCAAGATCCTGGAGATCCCGGAGCTGAAGGTGTCCGGCACCTGCGTCCGCGTCCCGGTCTTCACCGGCCACTCCCTCCAGGTCAACGCCCGCTTCGCGCGTCCGATCAGCGCCGCCCGGGCCCAGGAGCTGCTGGCCGCCGCCCCCGGCGTCACCCTCTCCGACGTCCCCACTCCGCTCCAGGCCGCCGGGCAGGACGCGTCCTTCGTGGGGCGCATCCGCGCGGACGAGACCGTCGAGAACGGGCTGGCGCTGTTCGTCTCCAACGACAACCTCCGCAAGGGCGCGGCGCTGAACGCCGTCCAGATCGCGGAGCTGGTCGCCGCGGAGCTGCGCGGCTGATCCGCACGGAGCGCTGACCCACGGAGCGGGGCGGGCCGGGTACGTACCGGCCCGCCCCGCTCTGCCGTCCCCGGGCCGCTCAGCCCCTGCGCACCTCGAAGTGGAAGCAGCCGTACTCCAGGGCAGGTACGTGCACCAGAGCCACGTCGGAGTCGGCGAACGCCTCGTCGAAGGCCGCGTGGAAACCAGCCCTGGCATCCACTCGGCGGGGCGGCCGGCGTCGTCGGCGGTGCGGAGTTCCTCGGCGGTGGCGGCGGGGATGGGGCGAGGGAGGTATGTGACCATGCGTCCAGCGTGGTCGTCGGGCCGACGGATTGCCGGCGCAAAGACGACGCCGTCCCCTGTGGTCGGACGGCGGCGCCCTCCGTATCCCGGCAGCCGGCACCGCCCACGATCGGGTGAACCCGCGCCATGGAAGGATGGCCCGGACATCCGGTGCGATGACCAACGCGAAGGAGATGAACGGGTGCCTGGCACGAATCTGACCCGCGACGAGGCGCAGCAGCGGGCGCGGCTGCTGACCGTGGACGCGTACGAGATCGATCTCGACCTCTCCGGCGCGCAGGAGGGCGGGACGTACCGGTCGGTGACGACGGTGCGGTTCGACGTCGCCGAGGCGGGGGCGGACTCGTTCATCGACCTGGTGGCGCCGGCGGTGCACGAGGTCGTGCTCAACGGCGAGGCGCTGGAGCCGGGCGAGGTGTTCGAGGATTCGCGGATCGCGCTGCGGGGGCTGCGGGCCGGCCGTAACGAGCTGCGGGTCGTCGCGGACTGCGCGTACACGAACACCGGTGAGGGCCTGCACCGGTTCGTCGATCCCGTGGACCAACAGGCGTATCTCTACACGCAGTTCGAGGTGCCGGACGCCCGGCGGGTGTTCGCGTCCTTCGAGCAGCCGGACCTGAAGGCGACGTTCCAGTTCACCGTGAAGGCCCCGGAGGGCTGGACGGTGATCTCCAACTCCCCGACGCCGGAGCCCCGGGACAACACCTGGGTCTTCGAGCCGACGCCGCGCATCTCGACGTACATCACCGCACTGATCGTGGGCCCGTACCACAGCGTGCACAGCTCGTACGAGAAGGACGGGCGGTCGGTGCCGCTGGGGATCTACTGCCGGCCGTCGCTGGCCGAGCACCTGGACGCGGACGCGATCTTCGAGGTCACCCGGCAGGGCTTCGACTGGTTCCAGGAGAAGTTCGACTACGACTACCCGTTCGCGAAGTACGACCAGCTCTTCGTGCCGGAGTTCAACGCCGGTGCGATGGAGAACGCGGGCGCGGTCACCATCCGCGACCAGTACGTGTTCCGGTCGAAGGTGACGGACGCGGCGTACGAGGTGCGCGCGGAGACGATCCTCCACGAGCTGGCACACATGTGGTTCGGCGACCTGGTCACGATGGAGTGGTGGAACGACCTGTGGCTGAACGAGTCGTTCGCCACGTACACGTCCATCGCCTGCCAGGCGTACGCCCCGGACAGCAAGTGGCCGCACTCGTGGACCACCTTCGCCAACTCCATGAAGACCTGGGCGTACCGGCAGGACCAGCTGCCCTCCACCCACCCGATCATGGCGGAGATCCGCGACCTGGACGATGTGCTGGTCAACTTCGACGGCATCACCTACGCCAAGGGCGCCAGCGTCCTCAAGCAGCTGGTCGCTTACGTCGGCATGGAGGAGTTCTTCAAGGGCGTCCAGGCCTATTTCAAGGCGCACGCCTACGGGAACACCCGGCTGTCGGACCTGCTCGGCGCACTGGAGGAGACCTCCGGCCGGGACCTGAAGACCTGGTCGAAGAAGTGGCTGGAGACGGCCGGTATCAACATCCTGCGGCCGGAGATCGAGGTGGGCGCGGACGGTGAGATCACCTCGTTCGCGGTCCGGCAGGAGGCCCCGGCGCTGCCGGCCGGCGCCCAGGGCACTCCCGTGCTGCGGCCGCACCGGATCGCGATCGGCGCGTACGCACTCGACGACGCGGGCAAGCTGGTGCGCACCGACCGGATCGAGCTGGACGTGGACGGCGAGCTGACCGCCGTACCGCAGCTGGTGGGCAAGGCCCGGCCGGCCGTCATCCTCCTCAACGACGACGACCTGTCGTATGCGAAGGTGCGCCTCGACGGGGAGTCGCTGAAGACCGTCACCGAGCACCTGGGCGACTTCACCGAGTCCCTGCCGCGTGCCCTGTGCTGGGCGTCGGCCTGGGACATGACCCGGGACGCCGAACTGGCCACCCGCGACTACCTGTCGCTGGTGCTGTCCGGTATCGGCAAGGAGTCGGACATCGGCGTCGTCCAGTCGCTGCACCGCCAGGTGAAGCTGGCGCTGGATCTGTACGCGGCACCGGAGTGGCGCGAGACGGGTCTGGCCACCTGGACGGAGGCGGCGCTCACGCACCTGCGGGCGGCGGAGCCGGGCAGCGATCACCAGCTGGCGTGGGCCAGGGCGTTCGCCGCATCGGCCCGTACGGATGGACAACTGGACCTCCTTCAGGGCCTGTTGGACGGTACGCAAGAGATCGACGGGCTGGTCGTGGACACCGAGCTGCGCTGGTCGCTGCTGGAGCGGCTGGCCGCCACCGGCCGGGCGGACGAAACGGCCATCGCGGCGGAGCTGGAGCGGGACAAGACCTCCGCGGGTGAGCGGCACGCGGCCACCGCGCGGGCGGCGCGCCCGACGGCGGAGGCGAAGGCGGCGGCCTGGGCCTCCGCCGTGGAGTCCGACACCCTCCCCAACGCGGTGCAGGAGGCCGTCATCGCCGGCTTCGTACAGACCGACCAGCGCGAGCTGCTGGCGCCGTACACCGCGCAGTACTTCGACGTGGTGAAGAGCATCTGGGGCTCCCGCAGCCATGAGATGGCCCAGCAGATCGCGGTGGGCCTCTACCCGTCGCTGCAGGTCTTCCAGGAGACCCTGGACGCCACTGACGCCTGGCTCGCCTCGGCCGAGCCGAACGCCGCGCTGCGGCGCCTGGTGACCGAGTCGCGGGCCGGCATCGAGCGGGCACTGCGCGCCCAGGCCGCGGACGCGGCGGCGTAACCGGCGGACGCGGCGCGGTAAGCCGCTGCTGTCGCTGGGCCCCGCCCCCTCCCGCGGGGCCCAGCGGCGGTACGCGGTGGGGATCAGCCGCCGAGTTCGGTGAAGCGGCGGACCAGTGCGGCGCGGCCGGCCTCGGTGAGGTCGCCGTGCAGCCGTATACGGGCGAGGCCGCCGTCCGGGAAGACGTCCAGCCGTAGATGCGTGGCGGTGACCCGGCGCGGCAGTACGAAGCGGTGCGGGGTGTCGGGCTGCAGCTTGGTGCGCGGCAGTATCTCGGACCAGGCCGACTCGTCCGCCGGGTCGGCGGCCTCCGCGTCGCATCCGTGAAGCGCCGCCCAGCCCGCGGAGTTTCCCTTGAGGTAGGCCGTGTCGATCTCCACCGCGCGTATCTCGCCCTGTGCGGCGAGGCGGAAGCGCACCCAGTCGTGGGTGCCCCGGACCCGGCGGCGGCGGTTCTCCCAGCCATCGTCCATCTTGCGGGACAGGTCGGGCCGGATGAGCTGGGCGGGCGAGGAGTAGAAGCGGTCCGAGGCGTCCTCGACGGTGCCACCGTGCAGCACGGAGGCCAGGTCGAGGGTGCCGAGCGCCTCGAGCCACGCCGGGTCCGGTACGACCTCGCCGTGGACCCGGAGGCGGGCTATGCCCCCGTCGGGGTGCTGCTTGAGGCGGAGGTGGGTGAAGCGGCGCTCGACGGTGACCTCGAAGCCATTGGCGGCGTGTCCGCGGACGGGAGTGCGCGGGACCAGCTCCTCCCACCGCACGTCGGCGGCGAGGAGCTCCTCGGGACCGGGGCTGCCGGGCAGCGAGGTCGCCTCGACGGTGACCTGTTGCGGATAGTTGCCGCGGAAGTGGGCGGTGTCGACGATGACGCCGCGGATCACGCCCGGGGCGGCGAGGCGGATCAGCGCCCAGTCGTGCTCGTCATCGGACGGGAAGGGATGGTCGGCGTCGGCACCACGGCGACGCCGGGTCTCCCAGCCGTCCATGATCTTCCCTTTGTGGCCGAAGCGCTCGGGGTCGAAGACCGCCGGGCCCGGCGTCAGCAGGTTCTCGCGCTCGGCGAAGAACTCGTCGTTCGCCGCAATCACTCCGGCGCCGAGGCGGCGGTCGGCGAGATCGACGAGCGAGCTGAAGGGGAAGTCCCCGCCCCGGTAGTCGGCGTACGGGTCTCCGCCGGCGTACGGAGCTGCGTCGTTGGCATGCGGGTCGGCGACAGGAGGGGTGGTCATCGTTGTCCTTCGTGGAGTCGGCCGTTGCGGACAACCCCACAGTCGCAGTGGGCCACCTCACAGGTCCATCGAAAGTTCTTGAGGAATATCTTCAGCAGAACTGAACGGTTGCTACGGTCGCCTGAAGTGCAGCGGGACATCATCGGGATTCTGCGCGACGGCCGCCTGACAGAGCGCTTCCAGGACCCGGGCGAGCCCGGGCGCCCCTTCGGAACCACGCCGAGCGGCGGCGATCACATGGCGGCGCGGCCGGTCACCGGAGAGGACCCGCAGCGCGACCCCGGAGCCGCTACGCGCACCGCGCATCGCCATCCGGGGCACCAGCGCCACCCCCATCCCCGCCGCGACCATCGCCCAGATCGCACTCCAGTCGGCGGCGGCATGGGCCCGCTCCGGCACGAACCCGGCGTCCTCGCAGGCAGCAGTGGTGATCTGCGCCCAGGGACCGCTGCTGCCGAAGATCCAGGGCTCGTTCGCCAGGTCGTCGAGCCGCAGCTCGGGTTCAGCGGCCAGCGGATGGCCGGCCGGCAGCGCCACGTCCATCGGATCGGCGAGCAGCACGACCCGGCTGAACTTGGGGTCTCGCGGCGTGGGCGCGTGCGCGGCCAGCGACAGCGCCAGATCGACGCTGCCCTCGGCCAGCAGCTCGTAGGCGGCCTCCGCCTCGGCCTCCCGTACGGTGACCGTAAGCCCCGGATGCGTACGGCGCAGCTCCTGTACGGCGGGGACCACCAGCGCGGGGATGGCGGTGGCGAACGCGCCGACCTGCACCTGACCCGCCTCGCCCTGGAGATAGCCGAGCAGCTCCGCGTCCGCGCGCTCCAGCTGCGCGAAGACCTCCTCGGCATGCCGCAGCACCAGCTCCGCGGCGCCGGTCAGCCGCACCCGCCGGCCATGGGCCTCCAGGAGCGTCACCCCCAGCGACTTGGCCAGCCCGGTCAGCTGCTGCGAAACCGCCGAGGGCGTCATGTGCAACGCCTCGGCGGTCGCGGTGACCGTGCCGCGCTCTTGGAGGGTGCGCAGGATGCGCAGCTTTTTCACATCCCACCGGTCCACTGCGTTTGGCTGCCTTCCCACGTTGTCGGCTTTCCCGCCGTACCTGCCGTTTCGCCGTTGCGCCCGTCGCGGCGCCCCGCATGTTTTTGGCGTTTCCCGCCGTGGCGCCTGCGGCGGGCTGTTGCCGCTGCGCGGGGCTGTACGTCGCGGGTGCG